>CAWBEA010000001.1:0-703996 GCA_963787705.1 Vulcanimicrobiota bacterium
GTGGAAATGTCCTACGCGGGAAATAACGCCCCGACTAGGTGGCGAGCTATGGCTTCGCCGAGCAACGGGGGGACGGAGTTGCCGATTTGCTGATAGGCCCATTTGTACGGACTAAACTGCACGAAGTCGGGGAACGACTGTAGCCTAGCCGCCTCTCTCACGGTGATAACTCGTGCTTGTGAGGGATGAATCGGTCTCAACGCGGTGAACGAGCCACTCCCCGCTCTTAACGTGTAGGCTGGGCGCTTCCAATAAAGTCTGCGGTAACGCGTGCTGGCGTCGATTGCTCCTTCTTTCAACGCTCGTTTGCTAATGCGTTGCAATATGTGTGGGAAATGCACCGTCGTTGCATTGCCGGAACGCTCGATTCCCGACCCCTCATGAGGCTCTGATATTCGCAAGGCGGGTCTGGATTGTAAGGAAGGCGATCGGTGTCTTCGATTCCGCGTAGAACGTGAAAGCGAGATCCGGGTAGATCCCAAACCGCGTCCTCGACGGTTCGATGCGGCCTAAGGTTATAATTAACACAGTACGAATCGTTTCGGAGGTATGCGTAGGGGGTGGCAGACCCAACGGAGCCTTTGTCTTGGCCGTGCCGATGATAAATAAACGTTTTCGGTTCTGCGGGACTCCATAGTCCGCCGCATCTAATACGAACGTCTCGCAAAGGTAACCGGAACGTTCGAATTTCGGATAGCAGTTCTTTAAAGAGTGAACCGTTATGAATATCAGTCTGACGACGTTTTCCATCACAAAACCTCGCGGCCTGCAGTCCGCTGAGCATGCGATCAAATTCCCAAACCAAATTGCCGCTGATGGTCCCTGTTCCGTGACGTTTACCCGCCATGCTGAAAGGCTGGCACGGAGGACCCCCAACCAAAAATTCGAGTTCCCCTGAGAATGAGATTAGTATTGAGTCCAGAATATCGCTAGCGCTGACCTCCTCGATAGGTGACGGTAAAAGAGCATTACCTCGTGTCTATGTCCGCTCTCTGTAGGCGTCGGCGTGGTGGGGATCGGATTTTACCGCCGGAAACGACCGCAGCTCCGGCAGGTTCGAATCCCAGGGACAATCCTCCGACGCCGGCAAATAGGTCGACTACGGAATATTTAACCTCACTCACAACGGTACCATACGGAGCGTCTCTTCGTGGCTAAGCGCATATGGCGCGAAATCGTCTACTCTTACGTCTGTAGGCTCGCAAACCGGGCGGCCATTTTAATATTAAGAGATCTTCGAACGATCTTCTCGACGCGATGCGCAACGAAAACCCGAGTAACCCTTTCATCGCCGAAAAGGTGCGTCAGCAATTGCAGATTCTCCGTGATCGAGGCCTAGTGCAATTCCCTGACCTATGGTCAATCGCAGACTCAAATGAAGCCTCATCATCTGGAATATCGATGTCTTCGTCTTCACTAAGATCGTAGCATATGGCTGTCTGCCACGATCTCGGATTTATAGTTAGGATCTAGATGTTAAGGTCCCAGGACCAAATCCAAGAGCGATGTTTTGCCGCATATTCCTCCGCGCCAACGAGGCGTCGTAGTCGCCGCGACCCCGCTCCTGAAATCGGCTTGGCGTAGGCCGTCACGTAAAGACTGTCTTAACGAGTATCCCATTTAGTCCTAAGGTCCACTTCGCTGCGAATCATGTGGCGCCAATTAGGTGCTCCGCTAAAGAGTCCAATCCCGCAAGAGCTCGACGATCGTCTGATTGGAGATACCGGAATTGACGTGGTAAGAGACGCGCGTGCTTCCTCGAGTATTGAAGAATATCAACTCCCCTATTAAGATTGGTAGTTATAGCGCCGACGAGCTATCGCGTCTGTAAAAGACGCACTTGGAATCTGCGGCAGAGCTAGAGCCGAAATTAAACAGCCGACCGATAGCAATATACGCCTTTCGTTCTGTCCGGGAGCGTAAGTTTAGCGATCAACTCCATCTCGTCGACAGTCAGAAACCAGCCAGCAAAACCCGCCGCCTTAAGGGCTAAGCGAGACAAACCGAAACCTATGAATCGCAAGGTCCGCAAGCTACGTTGCCCTTATCTTAGGGGTAGCGTCCATTTCTTTAAAAGGTCCGTCCAAAACGATACTTGGGGCGGGCCGCCATCCCAAACTGTACGAGTTGTTCGACGATTTCGGGGTTGCCGCGGTATCGGTCGTAGAGCAATGATCTGATGCTTGAAAAAGCGGATTTAAGCCTAACGGAGCATCGTCGCAGACAAATCGGTAAAAGCTGAGCGTACGGAGCGCTATCTGTGTCGAGCCGATCGAATATTTCCGCAAGACTACCCGCGATGCGTCCTGTCGGGATAGGTCAGATTAAGTATCGCGCTTCGGAAAACCGAAGCTAGGTCGCCAAGCGGCGTTTCCTTGCTGATCGTTACAGAGCTGGTAGCGAGTTTGCGTTTTAGCGACATATGCTCTAGGTACCTAAGAATGTGAGATTTACCGGTACCAAAGTCACCTTCAATCAGAAATCCCTGTATGACGCCCTCGCGTATAGTAAGCGCCTCCAGACGTTCTTCGAAAGCGCGCATGATTTCGGGCTCTTCGATCCCCAGCGCTTCGACTGCGTGAGGGTTGGGGACTCCGGAACGAAGGCTTTCGATCGCCCGCCGAGCGTACATAATGCTTCCGTCGGAGATCACGAGAACGCACCATGGACGCAAACGGATTCGGGCGCTGCCGTCGTAATGTCCTGAGTTAAACGCATTTCCAGCGCAGGATAGATGTGCATCCCGCGCCTATCGTCCTCGGCAAACGCCGGCTCAGCGACGAACCAAAGACCTAAACCATCAACCGAATCGGTCGTGTCAATGAACTGGCGGATGACCTCGAAGGAATCGATGCGCGGGACGCCTTCGTGTAATTGAAACTCGTGAAAGACTTATCTGCGGCCGTGACGTTCGCAATATCAATGGTAAGGAGCAGTCCAGGAACTGACAGTCCCCTGAGCGATCAGGAAGGGAAACTAGCATTTGCCGCCCATTCGTTTTCGTGATCTTCCGATAGAGCATGGCCTGTTTTACTGGAACCATACTCGTAAGCGTTCCGCGTAGCCATTCCAGAACGAACGGTGTCGCGCTGGCGACCACTCCAACCGGAGCCAACAGGCTACCCACGACGTTAAACATCGCGCCAACCGTCGCCTCATAGTCCCTTCTGTCGAACTAAACGAGCGTGCAGGATTTCGTCCAGCGCCTTCTGGACGACCCAGCGCTCCAACCCATTCTTGCGAGCTATCGCTTCGATCAAGAAACCCCGTCTGGGAGCTCGAATCGTGGAAATAGCACCGAAGCTAGGAAGCGACGGCCGAGGTTTAACCAATCGATCTGATTAGCTATAGCGTCATAGCGCTTCAAGCCTATTTATCCGAACATTGGCCGAAGTAAGCGACACGCAGACGTAACCCAGCGCCTTCGCCCGGTCGGAAAGCTCGTCTGCGAATTGGCTCCGCCCTGCTTCTTCGGCTAGAACGACTTTTACGGTCGATCCGCCATCCACTATGTATCGATGGAGGTAGCTTGGTTCAGATGAAGCGCGCGTAATCTTTGTAGGAAAGGGACCCGCTCATCACGCGGCCCGATCGGCATCAAACCGTAGGCTTGCGTATGGCACTTCGTGCCCCTTTGAGTTGACGGCGGCGTATCCGCGATTCATGCGGGCCGATGTAGAGGCCGGAAATGAGACGCGAAAGCCGTCCTTCGATACTTTCGGTCCGACCTCGTCTAGGATGCCTATGTCGCGGATAAAATCTGCTTCCGAATAGGTCTTCTTCGTCGTTGGCAGCATAGTCAATGCATTAGAAATGTCGCTGAGCGCAACTGAAATGCCTGACTGCCCTTTCCCCACTAGGAGATATGCGGCGCGAAGCGACTCTAAGAAGCTGGGTGCGATGGAGGACGCTTTATCGCGTTCTTCTTTTAACGCCTTAGCGATAACGCTGGGACGGAGGTCCGAAGCGACGCGATATCCCAAGCGGTATGTGGTTGCAGATTCGAAAAGTACGCGATGCGGATAAGAAAGGATTGCATTTTTTACGATGCGGAGGTCTTTTAAGCCGAGTGCGGTCGCTGCTTTGACAACTTCCTCGAGATGGTTTTGATCACCGATCCCACGGCGTATGGACTCGATATCGGCTTCCGTCCATCCTCTTTGTCGCTTCAGAGAGTTCCGAAAAGCGACTACGTACGGCTTCCTTCGCCTTTCTAATTGCCGAGATATTGCCTTTCTTGGCGGCATCCTCAAATTTTCGGAGTTCGGCAGCCAGCGCCTTTATCGCATTTTGCATGCGAAGTACCCCCAGCTCCAGGCCGGCGAATGCGTCTTCTAAGGGTTGACGCATAGTCAACGCTTCAAACCTCTCTTGCACGGCAAAGTCCCTCCTGTTGTTTTTCCCACGGCGCCTCCGGGTTATTTCGACGAAGCGAGCGCTCCCCCCATCGACAGTGGAAAGGAGTGCTGTCGTATGGGCGCGGCGCGCCACACCCGCTTTCGCGAAAACCCGTACAGGACAGGACTATCGGGTATTCGACGGGAGCGGCCGGGACCCCGACTCGCGGGTTCGACTCCCGTTCGCGCTGGCCAAATTTCGATTATTCTGGTGGACTTTTCTCGGGCTTGATGCTCGGAATCTAACAACTGTCTAACAGATTGCGAAAAGCGCTCGCACTCAGCTTGGGTCGAGCGGTCTCGTCGAAGTGGCACAGTGAGCCATACACGACTCGATGACCTCCACACAACGTCGAGTTCGGATTGCAGGCGCTCCTACACAGGTGCTGCAAGCCTTGACTGTTTCTTGGCGGCAAGCGATAATTGTGGTGCAGAGATAAGCAGCACTTTCACCCGCATATTAATGCGGGTGAAAATCGGCACTCGGGGCGATCCGCGCTTTGCGGCTCTGACGAGCATCAATTCAATGACACTACCCATAGGGTTTCTTAAGCATGGAGTCCAAACGCCATCATGAAGTTGAACCGCTGATGGACACCCAAGAAGTATGTGCCGCCCTATGCTGCAAAAAATCTAAACTATACGAGCTGATCGGCAGGGGCCTCTTAGAATCGGTGAAGCTAGGTGGCTCGCGCCGCTTTCGTCCGGCCGCTGTCCGTGACTGCATTCAGCGTCACGTTGATATGCGTTACAGAAAGCGCCGCTAGGTCATGGCTCGTCGAGCACGTGGCGAAGGGACACTCCATAGGCGGAAGGACGGCCGATGGGAAGGGAAGCTGCGCACCGGGGCCCGTGCCGGCAAACTCGCGCGCAAGAGCTTTTACGGTGAGACGCGCCAGGACGTCACCGAGCAGATGCGCCGCTATGCGGCTCGCCATGCACTCCCCATGGATCTCGACCTCACGCTAAAAGAATACCTCGAACAATGGCTAGCAGACGGAGACTGGCGAGCCAACACCTATCGCTTGCGAAGGCACGCCGTCGACCGCCACATCGTCCCGCACATCGGCGCGCGTCGCGTTGCCGACCTGGATGTCGATGATGTCAAGGTGCTGCTCCGGAAGCTGAAGGAGCTCGAGGTCGGCACCGCCACCCGCAAGCAAGTACACGCGACTCTTAATGCCGCGCTGAACGCGCTGTTCCGGGAACGCAAGATCATCTTCAATCCTTGTTCCCTTGTGTCCGCACCACGCTACGAGCCGAAGGAGAAGGTCGTCCTCGATCGCTACGAGGCAAAGCGGCTAATGGAAATGGCCGAGGGGCAAACCCAGGTGCTCGTTATCATGGCTGCGACGCTTGGGATGCGCGAGGGCGAGCTCTTTGGATTGCTTTGGGGCTGCGTCGATCTTGAAAAGCGCACCGTCGCCATTGTGCGACAACTAACGGAGGATGCCGCCGGTAGGCTTACGCTCGGACCGCTCAAGACTAAAGCCTCCCGGCGCACGTTGGAACTTCCCGAACTGACTCTGCGCGCGCTGAGAGCTTGGCATAGCACCCGCCGTGCCGACGGTTACAATGGCCCGCTCGTCTTCACGGACAGCCAAGGCAATCCGCTGCGCAAGAGTAACTTCATCCGCCGCACCTTCAAGCCGCTGCTGCGCCGCGCCGAATTACCCGACGTGGACTTTCACTCGCTGCGCCATTCCTCCAACTCATTCCTCATTGAGGAGGGTGCCGACCCCATTTTGGTCGCGCGACGCAACGGCCACGTCGACACACGCATGGTGCTCGACCGTTACGGTCACATGTTCGAGGGAGCACGCCGACAGGCAGCCGAAACGATGGATCGCGTTTTCGGGACCGTCGAGATTGGTCGTCAAATGGTCGTCAAAAAATCGGATGCAGTTCCGAAAAATCAAACGCCGATTCCAAAAAGCCTTATGAAATCGGCGCGTTTCTTGGTGGAGATGGGGGGACTCGAACCCCCGACCCCTTACATGCGAAGCAAGTGCTCTACCAGCTGAGCTACATCCCCACGGGTCGCTAACGGCGACGTGGAGGATTGTACGCGCCGGAGTAGGCACCTGTCAAAGTAAATGAGGAAACGCTCGCCGATTTTCGCCGCCGTGATGCTCGTATGCGCGGCGCTCGCGGGCGCGACCGCACCGCTGCGAGCCGGTATTCCCGTAGAAGTAGCGGTGAACCGCTGCAACAGCCAGACCGCGGACGATGCGTACGCGCGCGTTCGCGATTTCGACCGCAACGCGCCCGGTGGCAGTTCGAACGACCTGCTGCAGCGGATTGGTGTGATTACCGGCCTGCTCGCAACGCTCCGGGAAGAACGCGACATACTCGACAGCATCTGCGCCAGCGACGCGGCGCGAGCCCCGCTTTTCGCTGAAATTGCCGCGACGACGGCGTGGGCGCTCACGCTCGAATCCGACGTCGCGGCCCGGTTGAACGCGTCGTGCCCGGCTGCGGCCCAGGCGTTCCCCAAGCTGATGCTCTCGGATGCCTGGCTCTCGATGGCTAACGTCGTCAATGAGTCGGGAGGGACCGTGCCGGCGATCTTTACCGGCGTAATCCCGAAGGTGCAGAGCCGCGCACAGGCGGTCGGCTTGACGCTGCCGCCCTGGGCCGATACGTCTGCCTACTGGCGCGACGGAGTCCACACCCAAGCAAAGGCGGAGGCGGCGACATGCCCCACGCCGAGCCCGACGCCGACCCTTCGACTACGCTCAGGGTGACACTGGGAAACGGGATTTTTGCGAATAGTTCGCAAATGAGGTAGCCCATGGGGATTAGGGCCGATTATGTGACGCGCCCGCGAGAGTGGATCGCGTCGATCCTCGCGCGCGAGCCCCGCTTTCTTTCGGCCGCGCAAATCCACCAGGGACTCGAGCGCGATGGCGCGCGCGTCTCGCTTTCGACCGTCTATCGCACCCTCGATCGCCTGCAGGCAAAGGGCGACATTACGGCGCGCCCCGATGCCGACGGTGAAGTGACGTATATGCTCTGCGAACCGACTCGTCATCACCACCACGCGATCTGCCGCTCGTGCGGCCGCGTTGAAGACGTCGATTGTGCCGCCATGGAGCAGTTCGCTGAGTCGCTGCGCGCACACAACGGATTCGAGCTCGACGGGCACGCGATTGAGTTTTTTGGAAAATGCGGCGCCTGCCGGTAATCGCGGGCGCGCTTGCGCTCCTGTTGTCGGCCTGCGCGCATAAGGCGCCTACCGCCGTTGCGCAGCCGCAGGGAAAGATTCGCGTAGCGACCACAATTTCGACGCTTAACTCGTTCGTCCAGGGTGTTGGCGGCGAGTATGTGAGCGTGAAGAACATCGTTCCGATTGGTGCGTCGCCCGAAACATTCGCGCCCGCGCCGCAGGACGTTGCGACCGTCGCCGATGCCGATGTATTGGTCGAAAACGGAGCCGGCCTCGAAACCTGGCTGGACCGGCTTCTGCGTGATGCCGGCAAGCCCAATCTTCGCGTCGTCGTCTGCGCGCAAGGCCTGCCGGTGAAGAATCTCAACCCGCATCTGTGGATGGACCCGGTGTTCGCCAAGCGATATGTTGAAAAGATCCGCGATGCCCTAATCGCCACCGATCCCGCACACAGCGACGCCTATCGCCGTAACGCGGCGAGTTACGACCGGCGGCTCGATGACCTGATCGCCCACATCCGGCAGCAGATCGCGACCGTTCCGCCTTCGCATCGCTACATGATCGTCTTCCATAACGCCTGGCAGTACTACAACGACCGCTTCGGAATCACGACGCTCGGGTTCGTCGAGCGCAATCCCGGCCAAGAGCCGAATCCGCAGCAAGTTGCGCAATTGATCGACCTGGCCAAGCAGCACCACGTTCACGGCGTCTTTAGCGAGCCCGAGTATAGCCCGAAAATTTTGTACGCCATCGCGCAAGGCGCGGGCATTGCGGTCGTTGAGGACCTCTACGACGATTCGGTCGGTACCGATCCGCGCGTCGCAAACTACATCGAGATGTTGACCTACGACACGAACGTCATCGTGCACGCGCTAAAGTGAAGAGAGATGCCGTCCTTGCGCGCGACTTAGACGTGCGCTATGAGGATTTCACGGCGCTGGTCGACGCGACGCTCGCGGTGCATTACGGCGAGGCGCTTGGCGTCGTCGGCCCAAACGGCTCGGGAAAATCCACGTTGCTCAAGACGATCGCCGGTCTCTTGCTGCCGTCGAGCGGCGAGTTGAGCGTGCTCGGACAGCCGCCGCGCAAGCTTCCTCCTGGAACGATCGCCTACGTGCCCCAGGTCGAGGCCGTGGACTGGTCTTTTCCCGCGACGGTTTGGGACGTCGTCGCCATGGGCCGCTTCGCGCGGATGCATTTCTGGCAACGTTTCGGCTCCAGCGATCGCGAGGTGGTTCATCATGCGCTCGAGGTTGTGAGCATGGCCGATCTTGCCGGGCGGCGGATCTCCAATCTCTCCGGTGGTCAACAGCAACGCGCTTTCGTTGCGCGCGCGCTCGCCCAGGAGCCCAAGCTGCTTCTGCTCGACGAGCCGACGACCGGCGTCGATGCGGCAACCGAAGAGGCGTTGCGCGAAATCGTTCGCGAGCTCGTTGCCGACGGGCTGCCGGTAATCATGGCGACGCACGATCTCGACCGCGTCGACGATTGGTTCGATCGCCTGCTCGTCCTCGACCGTCGCGTCCTGGCGATTGGAACGCCGCGCGAGGTCGTCGAGTCCGGCGCCTATAGCGCCATTCGCGAGCACACCCACACGCACGGGCACTTGCGGCACGATCACGAGCCGCACGCCGCCCACGCCGCTCATCCGGAAATACGAGCGTGACGCTGTTGTTGGAACCGTTTCATTATTCGTTTATGCAGCGAGCGTTCGTTGCGGCGCTGGCCGTTGGGCTGCTCTGCTCGACGATGGGCACGTACGTCGTTCTGCGCAAGCTGTCGTTCATCGGTGACGGCATCGCGCACGCATCCTTCGCCGGGATCGTCATCGCCTATCTACGCGGCGCAAACTTCTACATCGGCGCCGGCATCGTCGCCGTGCTCACCGCCGTTGGGATCGGATTCGTCCACCGCCGTGGCCGCATATCGCTCGACACGACGATCGGCGTGCTCTTTACCGGGATGTTCGCCTTGGGCGTTTTTCTGATGAGCCAGCAGCGCAGCTATGCGGTCGACCTCCAGAGTTTTCTCTTCGGCGACATCCTGGCCGTTCAGCCGCAGGATCTGTGGTTGATACTCGGGTTAAGCATCGTGGTTGCCGTGACCGTTGCGGTGCTTTTCCGAGGGTTGCTCTACACGACGTTTGATCCGGTCGTCGCGCAGGCCAGCGGCATCAACTCCCCGGCCTACGAATATGCGCTGCTGGTAATGTTGGCGCTCACGATCGTCGTCGCGCTGCAAGCGGTCGGCATCGTCCTCGTTGCAGCGCTGCTGGTCACGCCCGCGGCCGCTGCCTATCAGCTGACCTCACGCTTTTCGCCGATGATGCTATTGGCTGCGCTCTTTGGTGCCGCGAGCACCGTGGGCGGGCTCTATCTCTCATACTACGTGCGGGCGTCGAGCGGCGCGACAATAGTCTTGCTTGCGACGTTACTCTTCTTTTTGGCGATCAGCGTCAAGCATCTGCGCCGCGCGTAACTTTCCAAGTCTCGTCCGCTAGCGGTTCCAGATAACCTCCGGCCGCAAGTGCATCGAGTGCCTCTCGCAGCGCCGCGCGTTCGTTCTTATTCGGCATTCCCGCCCATTGCATCGCCAGCGCGTTGAGTTCGATCGTCGCACCGGGCTGCAGCGCATCGCGTAAGAACTGCTCCGGAAGCTTCACGCGCTCCATGCGCCGCGCCACCGGCTCGAGCGCCGCCTCGAACGACCCTTCGACTCCGCTCGGGGTGACACTGCGGCCTTCGCTCAGGATGACAGGTGGCGCGGCGGCCGCCCCTCGCGGGGTGAGGCGTGAAATAATAAACTCGTCGGCCAGCGTTCCGAACCACTCGCCAAGTATGGCGCCGGCGGTGTGCAACGGCACGGCGTTAACGACAGCGGAGCGGCGCGCGATGCCACGTAGTATCGCACGCGCTACTCGCTCCGGCGAGGCCGCCGGGACTTCGTTGGCGCGTTCGATTCCCATGGCTTTGTGAAATTCGGTGGCGACTAGTCCGGGATCGACGTACGTAACGGCAACTCCACGGTCGCGCAACTCGCGTCGCAACTGTGACGCCGCCGCTCGAATCGCAGCCTTGGCAAGCGCGTAGGCGCCGTAGTTGGACAGCGGCACGCGGGCGATGCCCGAGCCGAGAAAGACGAGTTGCCCGCGAGTGGCTTCGAGATGCGGCAGCGCGGCGCGAGAGATCCTCAATGGTGCCACGACATGAGTTCGCCACTGTGTCTCAATTGCGGCGTCGCTCTGCTCGAGGAGTGAGCCGAGAGCACCGCCGCCCGCATTGTTGACGACGACATCGATTCTTCCGAACGAACCAAGCGTCGTATTGACGATTCGCGCCGGCAAATCGCCTGCGGTAACGTCGCCCGCGAGCAACAAAACCGTACCGCCGCTCTCACGAATCGCGCGCGCCACCTCTTCGAGACGCCCGGCGCGGCGCGCGACGATCGCGACGCGATAGCCGTCGCCGGCGGCGGCGCGTGCCAGCGCTGCGCCGATGCCGGAGCTGGCGCCGGTAACGATGAGAACGCGCTCGTTGTCAGGCATAGTTTTCGCAGTAGTGACGGTATTCGTGCTCGATGCTCTGCGGAAGGCCGGCATAGTGGTCGCCTTCATCGGCAATCGGGGCCGGCGGAGGAGCGACAACGTCGCGACCTTCGGCGGCGAGTTGCGCGAGCATCTGCGCGACCGGTTTTGTGCTGCCGTCGCTACGGACGACGCCGAAGCGCAGTTCGTGCGGCGCGCGATCGAATGGCGGCGAGTGCGCTAAGGCGAGATCGTAGTCCGCCCAGCACCACCAAAACGCTCCCAGCGCTCCGCGCGCATGGAGTCGATCGATCGCACCTCGCCCATACAGCGCCATCTCGGTCTCGTCCAAACAAGCGAAGCCGTTGACGCGACTGCTCGCCGGCGGACACTCCGGATTGCCCAGCTCGCTAAAGAGTACGGCCTTGCCGCTAAACGACGCTTGCAGCTGGCAGAGGAACGGCACGACATTGGTGTCGAGACGGTCGCGCGCGAACGCGCTGTAGACCGAGTAGCCGTGCATCGTCGGGAACGCCCACGGAAGCGCGATGCTCGACGGCCGAATATTGCGATCTCGCTCGAGATCTTCGCCGTGCATTCCGCCCGTCACGCGGCCGCCCGAAGCGTCGAGCAGAGTGTCGCTCAGCCGCAGGCTCCAATCGGCGGCGTCTTGCGGTCGAACCGGTTCGCGAAGATTGGAAAACTCGTTGCCGAGATCCCATGCGAAGAGGGCCGGGTGCTCGCGGACCCGTTCGCCCACGCGCCGCGCCAAGAGCACTTGCGCTCGCAGCAGCTCCGAGTTGGTATAGAAATCGCCGATCGAGCGATCGACCGCGGCGCCGCGGCTGATCGTTCGAAAGCGCGCCTGGCTCGTTTCGCGTTCGAGCGTCCACGGCGGCAGCCAGTTCACGCCGCTCATATGGCCGCAAAACAGCGTGGGCATCGCCTGCAGACCAGTCCCGGCGATGACGTCCATCACGGCATCGAAGCGGCGCAACGCGTCGGCATCCATCGCGTTGGGCTCCGGCTGGAATACGTCCCACATCAAGAAAAAACGCACGACGTGGAGGCCGAGTGCCTTGATCCGCGCCATATCCTCTCCGATCTCGTCGAGATCGAACTGCTGCCACATGTACATCGCGCTTTTGCGCGGCCAGTAGTTGATGCCGAGAAGAAAGCGCGACATGGCGGGCCCTTCGACTCCGCTCAGGATGACAACCTTGTCGTACCCGCGAAGGGGACCCCGCGATGGCGCAAGCAGGGAAGGCACCGATTGTCGGAATCATCATGGGCAGTCGGTCCGATTGGGAGACGATGTCGGCGGCGCGCGATACGCTCGACGAGCTTCAGATTCCCTGCGAGGTGCGCGTGGTATCCGCGCATCGTATGCCTGACGAAATGTTCGAATATGCGGCGTCGGCGTCGAAGCGCGGGTTGCTGGCGATTATCACGGGCGCCGGCGGGGCCGCGCATCTGCCGGGCATGACGGCGGCGAAAACATTGGTTCCCGTAATCGGCGTTCCGATTCAGTCGTCGCGTGCCGGCGGGCTGGACTCAATGCTTTCGATCGTGCAGATGCCGCCCGGCGTGCCGGTCGCAACGATGGCGATCGGCGGCGCGGTGAATGCTGCGCTGTTCGCCGCGCGCATCGTGGCGCTCAACGACGCCGGCGTTGCGCAGCGGCTTGCGGCTTACGTCACCCGCATGCACGATGCGGCGGCCTCCAGCACGCTCGATTGAAATCAATTCAAACGATCGGCGTGATCGGCGGCGGCCAGCTCGGCCGCATGTTCGCACTCGACGCGAAGCGGATGGGCTACGACGTCATCACGCTCGATCCGCACGAGCATTCGCCCTGTGGCCAGGTTGCCGACGATCAGATCGTCGCAGCCTACGACGACCTTTCGGCGATCGAAGAGCTGGGCCGTCGCAGCGACGTCATCACCTACGAGTTCGAGAACATCGATATCGGCTCGGTTCGTCATCTGGAAGCGCTGTCGTATCGCGTGCTGCCGGGCAGCAGCGTGCTCCACGTCACGCAAAACCGGCTGCGCGAGAAAGAGTTCGTGCGCGACGCCGGTCTTGCGACCACGCCGTTTGCGGCCGTGGAAAGCCTCGACGACCTCGCGCGCGCTGCCGAGCGGATCGGCTTCCCGGCGGTGCTTAAGACGGTACGCGGCGGCTACGACGGTAAGGGACAGTGGGAGGCGGCTTCGATCGAGCAGGCTCGCGAGGCACTCGCGCAGTCCGGCGGCGCCGAGCTGATCTTCGAGGCAAAGGTTTCGCTCGCGTGCGAGTTGAGCGTCATCGCCACTCGCAACGCACGCGACGAACTCGTTGCCTACCCGGTCGCCGAAAACCGGCACGATCGCGGCATCCTTGCAATGACGATCGCGCCGGGCCGCGTGAGCGCGGCGACTGCGAACCAGGCGACCGAAATGGCCGCGGTCGTCGGGCGTAAGCTCGGCATCGTCGGCACCTATTGCGTGGAGTTCTTTCTTTCCACGGCTGGCGAACTGCTCGTCAACGAGATCGCGCCCCGCCCGCACAACAGCGGCCACTACACGATCGACGTGACGCCGTGTTCGCAGTACGAGCAGCAGGTTCGCGCGATCTGCGATCTGCCGCTTTCGCCGCCGCGGCTGCTGGCCAACGCCGTCATGATGAACGTGCTCGGCGACGGCACGGGCGATCGCCTAACGGGAATCGCGGAGCTGCTGAGCGATCCGTCCATCGTTCTGCACGTCTACGGGAAGCGCCACGCCGTCGCGCGCCGCAAGATGGGGCATTTCACGATGCTCGTCGACGGACCGGTCGACTCCGCGGCGATTGCACGGGCCGAATCCGCCCACGCACTACTGAGCTGGTCGCAATGCTAGCCGGACCGCTCGGCCAGGCCTTTTCCGTGTTCGTCACGCTGGTCGCCATGCTCAACCCGATCGAAGCGGCCGCGGCGTTCGCCACCTTGACCGAGGGGCGCTCCACGGACGATCAGGAGAGCATTGCGCTGCGTTCGTCGATCGTCGCCGGGGTCACGCTCATCGTCTTTGCTTTCATCGGAGAGGCACTCCTCAAGGCGCTCGGAGTGGAGATCGGCGCCTTTAAGATCGCCGGCGGGTTGCTGCTGCTCAAAGTTGGATTCAACATGGTCTTCGCCGAGAAGACCGACCGTCAGACGGCGGGCGAAGCAAAGGCTGTGGCTCCGAAAAGCGATCCGTCGGTCTTTCCGCTCGCGATCCCCATCATTACCGGCCCGGGCGCGTTAACGGCGAGCGTCGCATTGGTCTTTCCCACGCAGCCGAACCGGTTTCTCAATGCCGGCATCTTTGTTGCCGTCGCCGTGATCGTCGTCTTCATCACCTATCTCTTCATGCGCGCCTCCGAACGCCTGACCATGTGGTTTGGGGAGACCGGCATCGACGCCGTTAGCCGGGTCGTCGGGATCATCGTTGCCTCGATCGCCGTGCAACTGGTCGTCAACGGCATAGCCGGACTGACGAATCTCAAGATTTAACAAAAGGACTCGCCTTGAGGCGGCTTGGAATATCGGCAAATGATCGTTCGCGCCGGGGTTCTTTATGACGGTACGCTGGAACCGCCAAAACAAAACGTCGATCTCGTCCTAAACGACGGGCGCATCGAAGAAATTCGCGCGGCGAGCGGCCAGTGCGATCTCGAGGCTACCTGCGTTACGCCGGGGCTGGTCAACGCGCACGCGCATCTCGAAGCAAGCGGCGAGCCCGATATGATGGGCATGATCTCGACGACGACGCGAAATCAGCGGATGCTGCGCGCGGTCGAGAACGCCCGGAAGTCGGTCAAGGCCGGAGTCACGACCATTCGCGATGTCGGCTGTTCCAACGCGATTGCCCCGGACATTCGCGACGCGATCGAGGAAGGGCGCATTCCGGGGCCGCGCATGCGTGCGGCCGGTGCCGTGCTCTGCATGACCGGCGGCCACGGCTGGCCGATCGGCCGCGCGGTGGATTCACCGTGGGATGCGCGCAAAGCGGTCCGCGAACAGATGTGGGCGGGTGCGGACTGCATCAAGTTGATCGCGACGGGCGGCGTGCTTACCAAAGGCGCGGTACCGGGCAACGCGCAGCTCACGCCGGACGAGCTGAGCTCCGCCATCGAGGAAGCGCATCGTCACGGTTTGCGCGTCGCGGCACATGCGATCGGTACGCAGGGCATCAAGAATGCGTTGCGCGCGGGCATCGACTCGATCGAGCACGGAACGCTGCTCGACGACGAAGCGATCGAACTCTTCAAGGCGCGAAACGTCTACCTCGTCCCGACGCTGAGCGCGCCGACCTGCATTTTGGCGCACCTCGAAGACGGCCAGCAGCCGGAGTACGTGCAGAGAAAGGCCCGCGGACTCGGCGAGGTGATGGCGCAGAACCTTCGGAAGGCGTACGGAAGCGGCGTGCGAATCGCCGGCGGGTCGGACGCCGGCACGCCGTACAACTATCACGAGGATTACGGGCGCGAAGTCGAGTTGATGTGGTCGATGCTCGGCATGACGCCGCAGCAAGCGCTGCACGCGGCGACCAGCGTTGCCGCGGAACTAATCGGGTTACATCAGGGCCTCCTGGCTGTCGGCGAGCCGGCCGATCTGCTGCTTTTGCGCGCCGACGTGGGCCAAGACGTGCGCGCGCTACGCGAGCCGCAAGTCGTTCTCAAAGGCGGCCTGATCCAATGATGAAAAACTGGGTTGCCGCGGCGATGATGCTCGGACTAAGCGGAGTCACAGGTTCGTCGACTTCGAATCCGACGCTGCTCGGGCAAGCCGTTGGCGGCAGTCCGATCCATCACGTGATCGTGATGGTGCAGGAGAACCGCACGTTCGACAATCTTTTTGCGTCCTCGATTCTCGCGCACGGCGCCCCGTATCCCGGCGCGAATACCTCGCAGACGGCCGTCGTCGACGGCGAGCAAGTCGCTTTAAAACCCATACCGCTGGAGAACCCGTCCGATCCAAGTCACAGCCACCCCTCGCTCTTAGGCGAGTGGGCGAGCGGCAAAATGGACGGCTTTGCGGACGACCGGGTCTCGACGATACCCGGCTTTCCCAAACCGGGGCCGGGCTTTGCCTACGCGTACGTGCCGGCCTTCGAGACGACGATCTATCACTTGCTGGCGGGGCACTACGCACTTGCCGATGAGAACTTCGCGCCGCGCTTGGTACCGACGCTTCCCAGCCACTACACGATGGCAACCGCGCAGAGCCGAATTGCCGGCAACCCGAACAGCGACATTTGGGGCTGCGATGCTCCGCCGAACACGACCGTACCGATTTTTGGCAAAGGGGAATCGATCGTCACGCCGGGCGTCTTTCCGTGTTTCGACGAGCCGACGATTGCCGATCTCCTCGATGCCGCGCACGTTTCGTGGAAGTATTATACGGGCCGGTACGACGACACCGTCAATCAAACCGTCAACGTCTACGATGCTTTTCGCAGGGTTCGCTATGGACCCGACTGGCAGAACAACGTCATTACACCTTCGGGCAAGGTTCTGAGCGACATTGCGGGCTGCCATTTGCCGCAGGTCTCCTTCGTCATGCCCAACGCGCTGGATTCCGACCACGCTGCAACGCTAAGTGCTGCCGGTCCCGGATGGGTCGGCTCGATTTACCTCGCCATCGTCCAAACGATGCATGCTGCGTCGGAGTGTAACTATTACAAGGATACTGCGATGATCGTCACCTGGGACGACTCGGGGGGATGGTACGACCATGTCGCGCCGCAGCCCGGACCGGACGGCACGACCTGGGGCTTTCGCATCCCAATCATCGTCATGTCGGCCTGGGCTCGCTCCAACTACGATCCGGCCAATCCGAGCGCAGCGCCGTTCGTATCGCACAAGCGCCGCGAATCGACCGCGATAACGAAGTTCATCGAAGTGAACTGGGGCCTTGGCAATATGGGACAGCGCGACGTCACCGACGACGATCTCAGCGATATGTTCGACTACACGCGCGCATCGCCGGTACCGGCGTACTCCGCGCTTTCGATGAAACGCCTGATCCGCAAGACGCACTTCAATCTTGCCGCCGCGGACCGCGACAACCGCATCGTCGACGACGACCAATAGTTCGTGGATTTGACGGGTCTCCGGCTCGCGGTGCTTGGCGCGATTTCCTGGCCGGCCCCACCACCGGGCTACGGGCCCTGGGAGCAGATCGCATTCAACGTGGCCGACGGCATGCGGCGGCGCGGTTTGGACGTAACGCTCTTTGCAACGGGTAACTCGCGCTTCGACGGCAAGCTCGCTTCAGTCGTTCCGGTTGGATTGAATGAAGACCCGGCGCTCAACGGGGAGGTCTTTACCGCGCTGCACATCGCGCAGCTCTTCGCGCGCGCGGGCGAGTTCGATCTGATTCACAACCATCTGGATTGGAAGCCGCTCACGTACGCCCTGGCCACGGATTCTCCGCCGATGGTCACGACGATTCACGGCTTCTCGTCGCCGCAGATTCTTGCCGCCTATTATGCCGGCGCGAAGCGCAGCTTCTATTGCTCGATCTCCGATGCGGACCGCGATCCGGGTCTCGAGTATTTGGCGACTACGTACAACGGCATCGATCCCGCGCAATTTACTTTCAGTGACAAGCCCGGGGAGTATCTCTGCTTTCTCGGTCGCTTTCATCCCGAGAAGGGGACCCATCTTGCAATAGAGATCGCCCGGCGCGCCGGCGTGCGCTTGAAGATGGCGGCGATTCCGCAGGACGAGGCCTACTTCCACGAGCAGATCGCGCCGCACATCGACGGCGATCGCGTGCAGTTCCTGGGTGCCGTCGAGCGCGAGGCGCGCAACGAGCTGCTCTCGGGTGCGCTCGCGCTCGTGCATATGACGACGCGGCCCGAGCGATTCGGCATGACGTTGATCGAAGCGATGGCCTGCGGCACGCCGGTGCTGGGCGCGCGAATGGGCTCGCTTCCGGAGATCGTGCTCGATGGCGAGACGGGCTTCTTGTGCGACACGGTTGACGAGGCGGTCGAGCGCGTGCCGCGGCTTGCCGCGCTCGACCGGCGCGCGTGCCGGGCGCGCGTCGAGGGGGAGTTCAGCGTCGAACGTATGGTCGACCGTTACGCGAGCGCGTACGCGCGTGCGCTCGAGATGCGCCTTCCGCCCGCGCCCAGCGAACGCCTTAAAGAGATCCGGCGCCACGATTGGTGGGACCGGCCGATGGCCTACACGGAGATTCCGCCGAAGCCAAAGAACCTGGACTTCGCATGAAAACGCGCGTGGAACGCGACTACTCAGGGCGCTCGCTCTTGGAAAAGCTCGGTATCTTCGCCGAAGCACACGCCGCACTCGTCGGGCCGCACGACGAGGCGTTCGTTACGGGGCTAAACGAGGCGCTCGCAAAATCGGCGTCGCAAGCGCTGAGGACGCGCTACGATCTCATCTTCGTGCGCGTCGACGCTCCGCGCGATCTTTCGCGCATCAAGCGCGCCGCCGCGCATCTGGAACCCAATGGTTCGCTGTGGGTCTTTCATCCCAAGGGCCGCGGCGCATCGCCGGCCGATGCCGAGGTGCGATCCGCCGGCATTGCGGCGGGTCTGGTCGACAATAAAATCAGCGCCTACACCGACTCACACACCGCGACACGCTTCGTCATCCCAGTCGCCCGCCGCTAGCTCTCGATGTCATCCTGAGCCCGTCGCCGAGCTTCTCTAGTTGCGATCCCCACAACAGGTTTTGCGGCACGTCGAGACCTCTAGCGGGCAGCGGCGCGCGAGTCGGCGGCTTCCATCGCCTGGTAGGCTTTGCTCGTGAGCGCGTGGTCAACAACGCCGGCGATAAAGCGCGATGCCGCGCGCACTTTCGCGATGTCGACGCCCGTCTCGATACCCATCCGCTCGAGCATGTAGAGCACGTCCTCCGTGCCGACGTTGCCGGTGGCGCCCGGCGCATAGGGGCAACCGCCGAGGCCGCCAGACGATGAATCGAACTTCGAAATGCCGTTGAGCAGCGCTGCGTACACATTAGCCAGCGCGGTGCCGCGCGTGTCGTGAAAGTGCATCGCGATGAGATCGAGCGGAATCCGCGCCGCAAGTAATGGCACGAGTTCGTCGACTTGACTTGGTACGCCTACGCCGATCGTGTCGCCGATCGACAGCTCGTCGCAGCCCATCGCCATCAGCTTGCACGCGACGTCGGCCACCATCTTCGGCGTCACCTCGTCGCCGAAGGGCGATCCGAAAGCAGTCGAGATATAGCCGCGCACCCAGCAGCCGTCGCGTTTAGCAGCGGTCACGACATCGTCAAAGGTTGCGAGCGATTCGTCGATGGTCATATTGATGTTACGCTTGGTGAAGCGCTCCGACGCTGCCGTGAAGACCGCAATTGCGTCGGCACCGGCAGCGCGAGCGCGCTCGTAGCCCTTCAAGTTTGGAACGAGCACAGGGTAGCGCACGCCGGGCGCTTTGCGAATGCGCGCAAAAACTTCGGTAGCGTCGGTGAGCTGCGGAATCGCTTTAGGGCTGACGAACGAGGTCGCTTCGATCCACTTCAACCCGGTCTCGGCGAGCAAATCGATATAACGCACCTTGTCGTCGGTCGAAATGAGCGCGTTCTCATTCTGCAGCCCATCGCGTGCGCCCATCTCAAAAATCGTTACATGTCGCGGTAACGTCGTCATCTCACAGGTCGCCTTCCAAAAAGCGATCGAGATCTATCGGGTCGTCCCATCCGGGATGCAATTTTGATCAAGCCTTTCATCGTGCCGAACCGTACCTGTCGGCGTTCGGATGGCGGGGCGCAAGCTGAGCAACCGGTTTGCCGCGACGGGTAATAACAACGCTTTCGCCATTTTCGACGGCGCGAATTAACTCGGACAGACGGTTCCTGGCTTGGGCGATGCTAACGTTCACGCGCAATCACTATAACCCCAGCTCCACCAATGGGGTGCCGCTGGTGACGATCTGCCCTTCCTTGACGAGCACCGATTTGACGGTTGCGCCGGCGGTGGCTTCGATGCGGTGCTCCATCTTCATCGCCTCGAGCACGACCAGTAGCGCATGCTCTTCGATCGCGTCGCCTTCGCGAACGGCAACCTTCACGATCTTGCCCGGCATCGGCGCGGTAACTTGCCCGCCGAGCGCGGCGCCGTGGTGCGCGCCGGCACTGGCGGCAGACGGCGGCGCAGCGAACGTCAGATTCCAGCTGCGGTCGTTGAAATGAACGACGAAGGCATCGTCACCGTAGGTCACCGATCCGGTCAGCGACGCGCCGCCAAACTCTGCGAGCACGGCATCGCCGCGCCGCGAAGGGCAAAGCTCGCCGGTGAAGCCGCCCGAGAGGTGCCACACGCCGGGCGCGACTGCGTCGGCGGTGAGATCGAAGAGATTCCCTTCGTGCTGCAAACGCAGTGGAACGCCGACGCTGCCGATGCGCCATGGCGCGCGCCCGTCGGCGAGCAGTGCTGCAACGCAGAGCAGCACCGCTTCACGCGGTAATGCCGGCGGCTTGAAGATCGACTCGTCGAGACGCTGCGCGAGAAAGCTCGTCGTCGTCTCGCCGGCGCGAAAGGCGTCATCGCGGGCGATCCACAGCAGAAGTGGAAGATTGGTGTGCACGCCATCGACCGTGAAGTCGCGCAGCGATCGTTCGAGCCGAGCGATCGCCGCATCCCGGTCGCTGCCGAAGACGATGAGTTTGGCAAGCATCGGGTCGTAGTAGTGGCTCACTTCGCTGCCGGTGGTCACGCCCGAGTCCATACGAATCCCCGGTCCTTGCGGCGGCGACCAACGCGTGATGACGCCGGTCGAGGGCAGCATTCCATTGGCCGGATCTTCGGCGTAGATGCGCGCTTCGATCGCCCACCCGCGCGGGCGCACGTCGGCTTGCGCGATCGCCAGCGGCTCGCCGGCGGCGATGCGCAGTTGCCACTGCACGAGGTCGATGCCGTAGACGAGCTCGGTGACCGGGTGCTCGACTTGCAGACGCGCGTTCATCTCGAGAAAGTAGAAGTCGCCGTCGCTGTCGAGCATGAACTCGCAGGTTCCAGCGTTGACGTACCCGACCGACTCGGCGGCGCGAACCGCTGCGGCGCCCATGCGATCGCGCAACTCCGGCGTGAGCGCAACCGACGGCGCTTCTTCGATAATCTTTCTGATGACGCCGTTGAATCGAGCACTCGCGCTCGCCGAAGTGCAGCGTCGTCCCGTGCGCGTCGGCAAGAATTTGGAACTCGATGTGACGCGGATCGCGCAGATAGCGTTCCAGCAACACCGCGTCGTCGCCAAACGCCGCAAGCGCCTCGCGCTTCGCCGCTTCGAGCGCTTCGTCGAAACGTTCGATCGAATCGACGACGCGCATCCCGCGGCCGCCGCCGCCGGCGCTCGCCTTGATGAGCAGGGGAAAACCGATGCGTTCCGCTTCGTCGCGCAACCGCCTCAGCGACCGATCGTCGCCGTCGTAGCCGGGGACGGTCGGCACGAACGCGGCGCGAACGCGGTGCTTCGCTTCGATTTTGCTTCCCATCGCCGCCATCGCTTCGGGCGACGGTCCGACAAAGATGAGCCCGGCATTTTGCACCGCGCTCGCAAACGCGGCGCGCTCGGAGAGGAATCCATATCCCGGATGAACCGCGTCGGCCTTCATGTCGACCGCCGCCGCGATGACGGCCTCGACGTTGAGGTACGACTGCGCCGCCGGTGCCGGCCCGACGCAGCGCGCCTCGTCGACGAACTGCAAGTGATACGCGCCGGCGTCGGCTTCCGAGTAGATGCCGAGCGGCGCGATGCCCATTTCGCGCGTCGCGCGCGCCACGCGCACCGCAATTTCACCGCGATTGGCGATGAGAAGGCGTTTGATGCTGTTCAGGCTGACGGATCCTCGCGCTCGAGGTCTTTGACGAACGAAGCTTGGCGGCGTTCGAGGAACGCGCGCAAGCCTTCTTGGCCTTCCGCACTGGTGCGCTGCTGCGCGATCGCTCGCGCCGTAATTGCGCGTGAGTCGTCGTACGTATTGTCGCCCACACGGCGGATCAGAAGTTTCGCCGCGCGTACCGCCGCGGGGCCCGCCGTGAAGATCTCTTCCAGGCAATGCTCGACCGCGGCGCCGAGTTCGACGGCGGGCACGACTTGGTGCACGAGACCGATGTGTTTCGCTCGTTGCGCGTTAAAGCGCTCGCCCGTCAAAAAGAGCGCTCGGGCATTCGATGCGCCGATTTTTGCGAGAACGAAGGGCGAGATTACCGCCGGAATGATGCCGAGCTTGACCTCGGTGAATCCAAAAACCGTGTCGTCGGCGGCGATTGCGATATCGCAGACGGCCGCGAGGCCTGCGCCTCCTCCGAGCGCGGCGCCGTGAATTTGCCCGACGACCGGCTTGGGCGAGTTGTCGATCGCTCGGAACATGTCGCTCATGCGTTCCGCGTCGGCGACGTTTGCGTCGAAGCTCAGCTCGAGCGATGCGTGCATCCAGTGGATGTCGGCGCCACCGCAGAAGACCTTGCCCTCGCCGGCGAGGACGACCGCGCGCACGTCGTCGGCGGCCGCGATTCGCGTGAAAACATCGTGAAGCTGCTCGATGATCTCGGCGTTGAAGGCGTTTCGCACCTCCGGCCGTGCCAGGATGACGTGGGCGATGCCCCCGGAGACGACGAGGCGAATGCTCTCGGCCATGGGCGCCGGGGTTCGAGGCGTCATCCGAACGGGCCTCGCACGCGTTATACTTCAGGGATGAAGATCGCTGGGCGCCGGGCCATCTATCGCTACCCGCTGCTGACGCGCGCCAGCCACTGGCTTTGGGTGCTCGCGTTCTTCGTGCTGATCGGAAGCGGGCTCCAGATATTCAACGCCTCGCCGAACCTGGATGCCTCCGATAAAAGCGACCCGGCGCGCCGCGTGCTGGCTATCGGCTCGCCGGCCGACGGCGTCGGGACGACCGCGATCTTCGGTCATTCCTTCGTTACTACGGGTTGGCTGGGCTGGACCGACGACGGGATGGGCGAGAAGAGCGCTCACGCATTTCCGGCGGCGATCATCATTCCGGGCTACCAAGACCTCGCCGCCGGCCGCCGCTGGCACCTGTTTTTCGCGTGGATCGCGGCAGTCTGCTGGTTAGCCTGGCTGATCTCCAGCGCAATCAAAGGGAACTTGCGCGAAATGGTGCTGCGGCCGAGCGACCTGCCGAAGCTTTGGCCGATGCAAGCCTACTACTTAAAGTTGCGTAAGGAGCCGCCGCCCCACGGCATCTATAATCCATTGCAGAAGGCCGCCTACACGTCGGTGCTCTTCGTGCTTGCGCCGCTGGTCGTGCTGACTGGGCTGGCGCTCTCCCCCGGAATCGACGCGATCGCGAATCCGCTCACCGTTGCGTTCGGCGGACGGCAGTTCGCGCGCCTGTGGCACTTCGTCGGCATGGCGCTGCTCGTGGGCTTCTTCGCGATCCATACCTTTCAGGTCGCCACGCAAGGCATCGTCAATCAGATGCGATCGATGATCACCGGCTGGTATCAGCCCGAATGAGGCGACGAATTTTCTCGCTTCGGCGGTGTCGGCGCTGGCGGGCTGCGGGCCGATCGGTACGGCACTCAACGGCAACGACAACGTTCGCCGCATCCTCGCTTCGGTTGAGGGACTCAATCACGTTTTGATCGGAACGCGCGGCTTGGCTCGCGAATACCGCGATAACGACGTCGATCGCCATTTTCGAGTGAATGGATTTGCTACGCCATCGGACGCGCACTACGCCGATCTCGTTGCACGTAACTTCGCTCCATATCGCTTAGTCGTTGACGGCGCCGTCGAGCGGCCCCAAGCTTTTTCGCTCGGCCAACTGCAGCGCATGCCGCAGGAGAGGCAAATCACGCGCCACGATTGCGTCGAAGGCTGGAGTGCGATTGGAAAGTGGAGCGGTGTGCCCCTACGAGCGCTGCTCGACGCGGTTAGTTTGCGCAACGACGCGCGCTACGTCGTCTTTCGCTGCATGGACAACGACGGGTCGGGCAACCTCTACTACGAGAGCCTCGATCTCCATCAAGCCCGCCACCCTCAGGCGCTGCTCGCCCTGCGCCTCAACGATGCGCCGCTCGATCCCGACCACGGCGCCCCGGTGCGGTTGCGAGTGCCGACGCAGCTGGGCTACAAGAGCGCAAAGTGGATCGCGCGCATCGAAGTCGTCGGAAGTTTTGCCACCATTGCGGGCGGAAACGGCGGCTATTGGGAAGACCAGGGCTACGAATGGTACGCGGGAATTTGAAGCGGGCCTGCATCGCGGCGTGCACAATCGTGTTGGCGCTTACTGCCGCGAGCCCGGCTGAGCCGGTGGCCTACGGCGTAACCGGCGAAGCTTCGCTCGACGGAGTGCTGCGCGACGTCGTCGCCTGGAAGCTCACGCCGAGCATCTCTCTGGCGATCGTCGAGAACGGCAAGGTCGTATACGCCGGAGCGCGAGGAAGCGCGGATCTGGAAAAAAACGTGCCGGCAACCGCGCAGACTCGTTATCCGATCGGCTCGATCGGCACGCTCTTCGTGGCCGTCGCCGTGCTGCAGCTCGCCGCAAAAGGCAAACTTCATCTCGACGATCCGGTACAGCGCTATTTTGCGGCGATGCCCGACGCGAGCGTGACGGTCCGCCAACTTCTCTCGCCTCGCGAGGACGATGCAAATTACGATGCACTCGCCGCGGTCGTCGAACGCGTTGCCGAAACGCCCCTCGGCAGCTACCTTAGCCAGCACGTTTTTGCGCCGGCGGGGATGGACCACACGTGGTTTGGGGCACCGCCGGATTGGGCGCCGCTCGCATCGGGATACTACGAGTGGCGCGACGTCTTTGGCCTGGCGGCGCTGCAGACGGACGCCTGGAACCGCCCGTGCTGCAACTTCATCTCGACTGCTACCGACCTCGCGCGATTCGACAGCGCACTTTTCGGGGGCAAGCTCGTTCCGGCCGCATTGCTACCCGCGATGCAGCAGGCCTTTCATTCGACTACGCGCGCCGGGATGCCGATTATCGTTCGCGATGGAACGCCCTCGGGCTACGTTGCGGGAAACGCCCTCTTCATGCACGAGCGGTTTGCTATCGTCGCCCTGACGAACTGCAGCGGCTTTCCGGCCCTAGCCGTGCTCGATCCCGTGCTGACGCTCTTCTATCCCAACGCGGTAGCGGCGAATCCGCCTTCAACGAACGAGGGCGCAGTCGATCCGGCAATCGCCGGTCTCTTGCGCCCATACTTGACGACCCAATCTCAGCCGCGTGGAAGCGTTCGTTCGATGACGCTGCTGAGCTCGTCGGTATCGCAAGGATTTACCGAGTACCGCTACTTGGTCGACTTTAGCAGCGGCACGAAGAGCGCGTTCATCGTCGTGGGCTCCGACGGAAAGGCCGACGGGTTCTGGTTACACTGACTAGCGTTCAAGGACTTGGACGTTGTTGTCGTTGTCGTCGTTGAAGTAGATCTTGGTGTTAGAGTCGTCGGTTCCGGTCGCCACGATCCCGAAGAGCGCTCCAGCGGCACCCTTGTCGACGTTGCGCACGTCGAGAAGCTTGCCCGAGGCTGAAAGTTCGATCATCAAGTTCTTGCCGTTCGGATCGAGGGTATTTCCGACCACGAGATTGCCGTTGGGCAGGAGGGCGGTGCTAATCGGTCCGTTGAGCGGCGTACCCGAGAAGACGATGCTGGCATCGCTCGCCGAGGGTCCCGAGAACGACATTCCGTTATTCTTCGCTTTGATTCCGCCTTTGGGAATCTTCGTCACGTCCTTGAAGGCGACGACCGTGTCGTTTTCACCGTCGGCGAAGTAGAGCGTGTCGTTGCTCACGTTGTATGCGAGGCCCGAGGGCGCCAGCGCCGTTCCGGGCACGCCGTGATTGACGGGAAAGCCGCTTCCGATGACGTCGTAAGTAAACTTTGAGCCCAAATTGATTCGAACGATCGTGCCGGTCCCGGCATTGGTTGCATAGAATACGGGCGATCCTGTTTTCGTCTGTGCGTAGATCTGTCCCCACGGCTGATCGAACGGCTTGCCCGAGATGTTCTCGATAAGCTTACCGCTCGGAGAGAGCACGGGGTTGTCGTTGGCAACCATGGCGGCGGCCCAGATGCCGTCGCCGCCGTCGAGCGCTAGAGCATCACACCCAACCAACGTTTTATCCGAGGAGATGTGGGTCGGGGTCGAGCCCGGGGTGGGATGGAGCGCGACGATCGATTTCCCAGTACCTTGTTTGCCCGATTTTGCATTGAAGTTGCAGACGACCAAATCGCCCTCGGTAAGTAGCCCGGAGGTGATCGGCGCGATCGTCAGACCGTACGGGTTCCCGGAGCCGTTCGCCGGATCGACGACCGAGCCGATGACGACTTGCTTTGTCAACTGCTTGAGCAACGATGTATCCGGCGAAACACCGCTCGTCGCAACGCCCGTGTTCGAAAGCATCGATTGTGAAGCCGGCGGGGTGAGTCCGTTACCGCTGCCGCCGTTGCAGCCCGCCGCGATCAGGATCGCAGCCAGCGCTGGAGCGGCGTTGCGTAGGGACCCGAAATGTGAAACAGACACAGAATTCCTCCGAGAGCTCGTGGAAGTGGCTCACGCCAGAGTAAACGTTAGAAGTGAAGGAACTCTGAAGTAGGCGAACTTACATCCGGAAGACGCCGAACTGTGTGCGGGGCTGCGGCGCGTGCGCGGCCGCATCGAGACCGATCGCAATCGCGCGGCGCGTATCGACCGGGTCGATGATGCCGTCATCCCAAAGACGCGCGGTTGAGTAGTACGGGCTTCCTTCACGCTCGTATTTTTCGAGAATCGGCGCCTCAAAAGCGGTTCGTTCTTCCAGCGTCATGTCGCCCCTGACCGTTGAGAGCACGCTTGCAGCTTGCGGGCCACCCATCACGCTGATGCGCGCGTTCGGCCACATCCAGAGCTGGCGCGGCGCGTAGGCGCGCCCGCACATCCCGTAGTTGCCCGCGCCGAAGCTGCCCCCGATCACGACGGTAAACTTCGGTACTTCGGCGCACGCGACGGCCATCACGAGTTTTGCGCCGTCTTTCGCGATGCCGCGGTTTTCGTACTCGCGGCCAACCATAAAGCCCGTGATATTCTGTAAGAAGAGCAGCGGCGTGCCGCGCTGCGTGCAGAGTTCGATGAAGTGCGCGCCTTTGAGCGCGCTCTCGCTAAAGAGAATGCCGTTGTTGGCAAGGATTCCGATCGGATGCCCCTCGATGCGCGCAAAACCGCACACCAGCGTCGCGCCGTAGCGCGATTTGAACTCATGGAACTCCGAAGCGTCGACCAGCCGCGCGATGATTTCGCGAACGTCGTATCCGGTGCGGCTGTCGGCCGGAATGATCCCGTAGATTTCGCGAGGGTCGTGCTTGGGTGGCGCAGGTTCGACGCGATCCCATTGCCGCGGCCGTTCCAGGTGAAGGTTGCGCACGATTTCGCGGACGAGCGCGAGCGCGTGCGCGTCGTCCTCGGCAAAGTGATCGGCAACACCCGAGATGCGCGTGTGAACGTCGGCGCCTCCCAAATCTTCGGCCGTCACGACTTCGCCCGTGGCCGCCTTTACCAGCGGCGGCCCTCCGAGAAAGATCGTTCCTTGGCCTTTCACGATGACCGTTTCGTCGCTCATTGCGGGCACGTACGCGCCGCCGGCGGTGCAGGAGCCCATTACCGCCGCGATCTGCGGGATGCGCAGGCTCGACATCCGCGCTTGATTGTAGAAGATGCGCCCAAAGTGATCGCGATCGGGGAAGACGTCGGCTTGCAGCGGCAAGAACGCGCCGCCGGAATCGACGAGATAGATACACGGAAGATGATTTTGCTGCGCGATCTCCTGCGCGCGCAAATGCTTCTTGACCGTGATCGGATAGTAGGTCCCGCCTTTAACCGTCGCATCGTTGGCGACGATTACGCAGTGCTGCCCCTCGACAGCACCGAGCCCGGTGAGGATGCCGGCGCTCGGCGAGCCGTCGTCGTACATTCCGAAGGCCGCAAGCGCGGAGAACTCGAGAAAATCCGAACCGGGATCCAGCAGGCGTTCGATCCGCTCGCGGGCGGGGAGCTTATTGCGCCGGCGATGTTTTTCGAGCGCTTCGGCGCCGCCGCCGGCTCGCACCGCGACGAGACGCTCGCGCAACTCGGCGACTAACCGCTCCATCCGTTCGGCATTTGCCTCAAAATCTGCCATCGCGGCGGCATTCGGCGTTCGTCCGCTTAGAGCCCGGTTAGACGTCGGCGCGCGCCGAGGGCGGCGTAGCGGGCGATGCGGAACTACGCGGTGATGGCGGCACAACAGACTCCGGTCGACGTCGGCGGCATCGTGCGGCCGGCGGGCCGGCCCGATCTCGTAACGGCGCTGCAGCCGCACGTTGGGCGGCTGGGCGACCGCGCCGCCGCGCATTTACTGCGCCGCGCCGGGTTCGGCGGCACGCCCGAGCAGGTCCGGCGCTATAGTGCGATGACGGCCCGCGACGCGGTGGCGTCGTTGCTGGCGGCTCCGCCGGGCTCTTCGATTACGCCGCCGCAAGAGCTGGAGGACCTGGGTGGCCCGGTTTCGATGTCGAGCGACCCCATGCAACGTAAGACGATGCGTCGAAAGCGGGCGCGCGAGGGCCGCGACGCGATTGTCGCATTGCAGCTTTGGTGGCTGAACCGGATGCTGACGACGCCGGCCCCTCTCCAGGAGAAGATGACTCTCTACTTCCACGGCCATTTTACGTCGCGCGCGAAGCCGATGTATCCGTGGATCACTTACAATCAGAACGCGCTCTTCCGGCACTACGCGCTGGGGAATCTTCGCGAGCTGGCGCTCGAAGTCTCCAAAGACGCCGCGATGCTGCTGTATCTCAACGGCGCGCAAAACGTCGCCGCGCACCCCAACGAGAACTACGCGCGGGAGCTGATGGAGCTCTTCACGCTGGGAGTCGACAACTACAGCGAACAAGACGTACGCGAGTCGGCGCGCGCGTGGACGGGATGGAGCGTGAACCGGCGCAAGGATACCGTCACCTTCGACGCCGCGCTGCACGACTCGGGGTTCAAAACTTTTCTCGGCAAAACCGGCAACTTTACCGGCGACGACATCATCGGCATTATCTTCGCCCAGCCGCAGTGCGCGCGATTCTTTGCGGCCAGCCTGCTCAACTGGTTCGTGTACAACGATCCCGAACCGCAGCTCGTCGACCACGTCGCCGCGCTCTTGCGGCGTTACGATTTCGAGCTGACGCCGGTTCTGGGGACGATCCTGACCAGCAATCTCTTTTACAGCGCGCGGGCCTACCGGGCCTTGGTGAAGAGTCCCGTCGAGTTCGTCGTCGGAACCTATAGCGCGCTGGGATTGGCGGAGATCGACGACTTCGGGCTGGCGGCACTCACGCAAATGGGCCAGCGGCTCTTCTTTCCTCCGAACGTCGCGGGCTGGCCGGGCGGGAAAAACTGGCTCACGAGCGGCACGATGATCGCGCGGCAAAACTTCCTCACGCGACTGCTCGACTCGCAGACGCTGGCGGGGTCGTCTTGGTTGCAAGGGATGCCGGTCAGTTCGAGCACGGCGGCTCGGCGGCTGGCGCAGACGCTCTTGCAAGGCGATGCCGCGCCCGAGGCGCTCTTCGAACTCGAAGGTTACCTGAGCGGAGCCGGCACCGCCGCGCTGGCACCGCTCTCGGCGGAGAACTACGGTCAGCGCGTGCGCGGTGCCGCGTATCTCGCGATGGCGACACCGGCGTACCAGTTGAACTAGTCCTTCGACAAGCTCAGGATGACAGGATGAAACGACGCAACTTTCTGCTCGCAGCGACCTCCGGACTCGCGGTCGTCGCCAACACCGGCCACGTCTTTGCGCGCGCGCTGGCGCAGACGCCGCTTCCGGGACTACCAGGCGGCGCCGACCGGTGCCTCGTCTTGCTCAATCTCGCCGGCGGTAACGACGGGCTCAACTGTGTCGTTCCGCACGGAAACGATCGCTACTATCAGCTCCGTCCGGCACTTGCCATCGATCGTCACGAGGTGTTGGCCATCGACCGGAACGTGGGCTTTAATCCCGGAATGCAATCCATCAAGGCGCTCTACGATAGGGGCATGGTGGCGGTCGTTCAGGGCGTCGGATATCCCGATCCGGATCACTCGCACTTTCGCTCGACCGAGATTTGGCAAACCGCCGCACCCGACCGTTACGAGCACACCGGTTGGCTCGGGCGATACTTCGACCAAGCCCCACCCGCGCGCGGAAATCTGTTCGAAGGCGTGGCCGTTTCAAAAGTACTTCCCGAAGTGCTGGTCTCGGAGCGCACCGACATTCCAGCCGTTCCGGGCCTAGGGGAATACGTGATGGTGGCCGACAATAACGTCGCCGCGCGCGGTGTCTTCTCGCGTGAAGCGGCCGACGCCCACCTGCCGTTTGCATCGCCATACCTCGCGCACGTTATGGAGATCGAGGCAAACGCCCAACGCAGCTCCGAAGAGTTACCCAAGCTGGTGGCAGGATATAAGACGCAAGCTTCGTATCCGGCGACGGGTCTGGGTCGCAGCCTGGCGCTGGCAGCGCAAATCGTCGGCAGCAACCTTGGCACGAGGGTAATTTACGTCGAACACGGCTCGTTCGACACGCACGTCAACCAAAAAGCGACGCAGAACCAGCTTTTGATGCAGTTCTCGAATGCCGTCGGCGCTTTCTACGACGACCTGAGCGCGCACGGAAACGAGCGCCGCGTGCTTACACTGACGTTTAGCGAGTTCGGGCGGCGGATCGAAGAGAACGGCAGCCGCGGAACCGATCACGGCGAGGCCTCGCCGCTCTTTCTGATCGGCGGCGGCGTGAAGGGCGGGATGTATGGAACGCTGCCGGATTTGAGCGCGACGAACATGGGCAACGTGCGGTATAGCACCGACTTCCGCAGCGTCTACGCTACCGTGCTCGAGCGTTGGCTCGGCCGTCCCTCCGCTTCGGTGCTGCGCGGCTCGTTCGCGCAGCTTCCAGTTCTGGCTTAGGGACCTCTCGTGGCTTCCTCGGTTCTCTTTCTCGGCAGCGGCGGCGCGCGTTTCGTCGTCGCTCGCCAGTTGCGGGCGTCGGGCGGGATATGGTTTCGTTTTGGCTCGACGCAGATTCACGTCGATCCCGGGCCCGGTGCGCTTGTCCGGGCGCTCTCGCACGTGCCGCCGTGCAATCCGCGAGAGCTTGACGCAATCGTGCTCTCGCACAAGCATCTCGATCACTCCGGCGACGTCAACGCAATGATCGAGGCGATGACCTCCGGAGGATTCCGCCGCCGTGGCGCGCTGCTGGCGCCGGCCGATGCGTTCGACGACGAACACGTCGTCTTACCCTACGCGCAGCGTTTCGTCGAGCGCGTCGAGCGCTTGACCGCGAGCAGCGGTCCGTATCGGGTTGGTGAGGTGGACATCTTTACGTCGCTGCAGCACGCGCACGCGGTCCAAACCTACGGCCTGCACTTTAGACACGAGGGGCTGGACGTCGCCTATCTTCCGTGCGGGCGCTATTTCGACGGTCTGGCCGCCGACTACGCCGCCCATCGTCCCGACGTGCTCGTCATCAACGTTTTACGCTTTGCGGACCAAATGAACGCCGATCATTTGACGTGGCAGGACGCGCGCCGAATCGTCGCCGAGGTGCGCCCGAAGGTCGCGGTCTTCGCGCACTTTGGAACGAAGATGCTCGAGGCCGGCCCGCCGCGGCTGGCCGAAGCGCTGGAAGACGAGCTCGGCCTGCGGGTCATCGCCGCGTACGACGACTACGTTTTAGATGTCGAGACCGAAGTCGCGGCGGCTGTGGCCTAGAAACCGGTAGCTGCGTGCTGCCGCTGAGCTCTTGGCGGACGCTGGGATGCTCGTTCATCGAACCGCTATACAAATAGACCGAGCCGTTCTTTGAGGTGGCCGTGACGACGGGTCCGCCGCCGTTAACCGTCGCTTGTTGCGTGTTGGGGTTTCCGCGAATCTGCGTGTCGGTGGGAAAGCTCGAAACGACGTGGCCGGTACCGCTGTACGCGCCGATCTGCGCGCCCCCGCGCACGCCGAGGGCCACGTCGCCGTGTTCGGAATCGAAGCGGGCCAGACCGGGTTGAAACGCCCCGTTATCGTAGACGATCGACCCGTAGATGCTGCTCGCCTGAATCTGCTGTGCCGTGCAGCCCCCGAAGAACATGTCTCCGGTTGCGGTACGCACGCGCAGCCGATCGAAGGCCGAGTTCGTCGCTGTGATGTGCCCGCGCATCGATTCCACGAACCCGGTGCCAGCGACGTGGTCGAGTGAGATGCCGCCCGCTCGAACGTGAGCGACGAAAACGCCGTGGTAGTTATCGAGCGTCAGGTGGCCGGCGCGCACGTGCGCGATTACCATGGCGGTACCGCGCGGAATCATAATCGTCACCGTGCCACTTCCTTGTGCCATGACGGCCTCGTGCTCTCCGGGTAGCTCGGGCAATACGAACGACTCGGCCGGAAGCACGACCAGCCCATGCTCGCTCTGGATGCGTTGCGACGAGATCTGCAGTTGCTTTGGAATCCCGGCGTCCACTTCCGATGGAGCGATGTGACGCACGTTCATCTGCTTGTTGGACGAGATTTGCACCTGAGGCCGATCCCAGGTCGAAATCGTCAGCTTACCTCGGGTGAGGTGGACGTTGAGAATCGGCGACGGGCCAACGTCAATCTGTTCGTCGGCGCACCCCGGGGCCGCGAAGGCGAGACAACACAATGAGGCGAGAAGCGCCGCCAGCGCTCCCCGCCGAGAACCTCCGAACACGGCTCCATTGTATCGAGCGCGACGGTCCCCCATCATGAATTCCCGGTGAACGGAAGCTCCATGAGAGGTAGATCCACGCGGAAAATCGCGCCCCCCGCGGGGCCTCTTCTCGCGGTTGCCTCGCCCCCGTGCACTCTGGCGATCGAGCGAACGATGGCTAGGCCCAGACCGGTTCCCGGCACGTCTCGGGAGCGCGCCTTGTCGGCCCGGTAGAAGCGCTGGAAAAGGTTTGAAAGCTCCTCCTGCGGGACCCCGGGCCCCGAATCGGCGACTTCGACCCAAGCCAGCGCTCCGGCGCTGCCCACGCGGACATCCACGCGCCCGCGCTCGGTGAACTTGATGGCGTTGTCGACCAAGTTGGTGACCATCTGGCGGATGAGATTTGGGTCGCCCCAGACGCTCGGAGTGCCCGCGTGGCTGAAATCAAGCTCGATCGCTTTCTCAGCTGCTCGCGGGGTAGCGTTCTGCGTGACTTCGTTTGCGATTTGCGCGAGGGAAAGCGGCTCCTTTGGAATCTCGTCGCCACGATCGGCTTTCGCCAGCGTTAGCATGCCGTTGACCATCGCCGCGAGATCGGCGCTCTCGCGCACGATCGTTTCCAAGCTCTCACGGCGGATCGTTTCATCTTGGTCGCCCCAGCGCAACAACATCTGAGCGTTGGAGTTGATCGACGTCAGCGGCGTCTTGAGTTCGTGTGAAGCGTCGGAGATAAACTGGCGTTCTCGCGCGAAGGCTTCGCCCAGGCGGGACAGCAGATCGTTGAAGCTCTGCGCGAGCCGTCCGATTTCGTCACGCCGGCGTTGCATTTGCAGGGGAGGCGCACCGTCGAGAGCGCCCGGTCCCGCGGCAACCGCGAGCCGATCGGAGCTGATCTCACCCATCTCGCGCGACAGCTCGTTGATTGGCGTCGTCGCTTGCGACGCCAGGACGATCGAAAGCACGATGACGGCCCCAGCGGTAGTCCCCAAGACGATCGCGATGGCTTCGCGAGCGCGCGCGAACGTGCGCTGCAGCGTATCCAGCGGTTCGGCCACGTGAATGATGGCGGCGTTTGCTCCCTCGAGCAAGTAGCGATCTTCGACTAAGAAAGCTCGGCCGCCCAGCGTAAGATGGCGGAAAAGGACGTCGCGACCGGGCGAAAGACTGGGGTTCGGCGGTATCGTGAGTGCGCCGAGATTCTCGGTTTTTGCTAGCGGATAACCGTCGCTCGAATCGACCTGGACGAAACTATTGGCCGAGTTCCACGTCGCCAAATTGCTGCTGTTGAAGAGAAATTGGAGCGTTCCGAGCGACGAATCCTCAAGCGAGAACGGGGTGGCGGACTGTTGCGCAAACTGCACGATCGTCCGCATCGTCGCGTTCACGCTGGTCTCCGCCTGGTCGTTAAGGATCTGCTGGAAGCGCCAAACGATCAGGCCGCTCATCGCCGTCAAGGCGACGATCAGCAGCACCGAATACCCCAGCGCTATGCGCCATTTTAGCGACATGCCCCTCAATCTTTGATCGTATAGCCGACGCCCCGTACGGTCGTAATGAGCTTGTCGTCGAATCCGTCATCGATCTTGCCGCGCAAATAGCGGATGTAAACGTCGATGAGGTTTGAGTCGCCCAGAAAATCGCTTCCCCAGACGCCGTTGAAAAGCTCGTCGCGCGTATGTACCTTGTTGCGGTGCAAGAGCAAGTACTCCAGCAGGGCGTACTCCTTGGCGGTAAGCGAGACCGCTTTTCCGGCGCGGTGCACCTCGTGGCGGTCGCGATCCATCACGACGTCGCGATATTCGATGACGTTGCCCTGCGGAGAACGCTCGCGAAGGCGGGCGCGCACGCGCGCCATCAGCTCGTCGGTCGAGAACGGTTTGGTGACGTAGTCGTCGGCGCCGACGTCCAGCCCGGCGATGCGGTCCGGTACGCGATCGCGTGCGGTGAGCATGATGATCGGCACGCGGCTCTTAGCGCGAATTCGTTTGCAGACTTCGATGCCGTCCATCCGGGGAAGCATTAAGTCGAGAACGACGAGATCGGGTTCTTTGAGGGCCTTTTCGAGGCCGGCCAAACCGTCGCGTGCGACGTCTACCTCATAGCCTTCGTGTTCCAGCTCGAGCTGTAAGACGCGGCTAATCGCCGCATCGTCCTCGATGATGAGGATTCTATATTGGCGCCGCTGCGGCGCTGAGCGATTCTCCATGAAGGTAGATTATGGGACGTTCCTCGGCCCGGACCTGTGAGAAGCGTGCGCGACCGGTTGGGAAACGGTGAAAAGTGACAGCCACACGGCCGTCGCGCCCCCCGCGGCAAGCCATGCCAGCGTCGCACCGTTCGAGAGTGCCGAGGTTGCCGCCGACGCGATGGTCGTGACGGTATGGACGAAGAGCGCGCCGCCCCCAAGGATCAGTAATGCGGCAAACCAGACGGCGACTGCGCCCAGAACCCCGAGCAGGGCCAGTTCCCAGTACGAGAACGGAGGTGCCGGACGGTAGGCCGTCGCGAGCAGAATCGAGGCACGCAGGCCGGAGGGCGGCTCTTCCAGCGCAAGGCCAAGAATGGCGCGATCCAGGGCGTCTAGCGGTCGATCCGCGTCGTGCATAGTCATGATTCCGTTACCTCCATCCCGTCCAGAAGCCTGCGCAGCTGCTCCTTCGCGCGAAACAAGTGTGTTTTTACCGTACCCATCGGCAGGCCGAGAACGCTGGCGATCTCCTCGTATTGCCGGCCCTGCAGATGAAAGAGTGTGACGACTGCGCGGTACTTTTCCGGAAGCGAGTCGATCGCGCGCCGCAAGCGCGAGGCCTCGTCGAGGGCGATCGCCTCCTGCTCCGGTCCCCGGGCCGGATCGGCCCGGTCGGGGAGCTCGTCGCCGGCGTCGTGCTTGCGCCGCGCCAGACGGTCGCAGCAGGCGTGGTAGGCGATCGCAAAGATCCAGGTCGAGAACTTGGCGCCGGCTCGAAAGGTCCGCAAACTCCGAAACGCCTTGAAAAAGGCCTCTTGCGTCGCGTCTCGGGCATCCTCGACGTTATGGAGCATGCGGTAGGAAAGGTGATAGACGGCTCGGTCGTATCGCTCGACGAGCGTTGCGAAGGCTTCGGAGTTGCCTTGCAACGTCATTGCGACCAACTCGCCGTCTTCCGGCGCGGCTTTCATCCGGATTCGCGGGGCCTCCGCCAAGAGTGCCGACACGCCAGTCGTACGCGCGTGAGGCGGCGATTGTTTCGCAGCGCCGGCCGCCGCCGGCGGCCCGTTCCACGAAACATGCGGCTTGCCCGGCCGTAAGTAAAGCAGCAACAATCATGGAGGTTCCTGCTGAAAATGACTACAATCCCGAACACGACCCTTCCCGGCGGCTCTTTGACCGGCCGGAGGCACCCCGCGCTGCCGGCCGACGAGCGGAACTCCGCTCAGTCGCTCCGTCCCACCTTTGACGGTTGGGGCCCGCGGATCTAAATGTCGCGCCTCTCGGTCGTGGCGATGCTCCTCGCCGCCGAGGTCTTGATCGTCGGCACGGCCGTCTACGCCCTTGGCGGCGGCAGACCGATGTTCATCCATTCCATGCATCACGCCGATTTCACGCCCGCGCCGGTCGACCCGGTTGCGGCTGGTGAGACCCCGCAGATCGCGATCGACGATGCCTCGTCGCGCGTGAAGGTTGGCGTCTCGAACGACGGGCTCGTCCACGTGCGCGATATGACGGAGATGCGCGGCGCGATCTTCTCGACTTCGAGCTATCCGCAGCTGCGCGTCACGCGAACCGCCGACGGCGTACGGGTCGAACGCACCGCGGCGCCAAATGTTTCCGTCGAGCTTTTTGGCTTCAGCATCGAAGCCATCCAAGTGGACGTTCCGAGCGGATCTCACGTCCAGATTGCCCGCTGCTCGGGCGCGGACGTCACCGGCATCACTGGCGGCGTCAGCGTGAAGTCACAAGACGGACACGTGACGTTGAGCGATCTGCGAGGCAATGTGAATGCCAGTAGCGACGACGGGTACCTCACGGCAACCAATGTCCGGGGCGATCGCCTCGCGCTTGAATCGAGCGACGGGCATATCGAGCTTGCGGACGTCACCGTCGGCTCGCTGGTCGCCCGCACCCGCGACGGGCGCATCGAAGCCACGAATTTGACGATCGCCGGTGCGCGTCCCGACGCGACGCTGCACAGCGACGACGGCCCCTTGCGCGTAGCGGGTACTTTTGGGCCAAACGGATCTTACGAACTATCGACCGACGAAGGCTTGGTCAATCTGCGCGTTCCGCAGAGTTCCGATCTGGCCATCGAGGCATCGACCAGCGACGGACGAATCGACGTCGATGGATCTTCGCTTGCGCGTGACGATTCCGCGCCGCACACAATACGTCTTGGCGCCGGCTCGGGGACGATGAAGCTGGCGACCTCCGATGGATCGATTCACATTTACACGAACGGAGATTTTCTACAGTGACGGATTCTGACACTATCATACCGGTACTCGCGATCGTCTGCATCTTCGGAGCACCCGTCGCCGCCTGGATCATCTCGCGCGTCCTGGCGCATAAAGAGCGAATGGAGATGCTGCGGCACGGCATCGTCCCCCCGGCGAGCGAGCGCGATATGCGACGCGCGATGAAGCACGGCTGGTCACCGAACCAATCGGCAGGCCCCGCCGCCAACCAATTCGCGTACCAAGCCGACTACTACGCGCAGCACCAGCTCCGCAGAGGGATTCAAGTCGCGTGCATCGGCTTCGCGCTGCTCATTGGACTTGGCTTCATCGGATACCGAGGGGATGGGACATACGTCTACGGTCCGTGGCTGCTCGGCGGTTTGATCCCGCTCTTCGTCGGCATCGCGCAGATTATCAACGCCGTGCTGAGCGGTGCGACGTTCGGAGCGGCCGGCGCGCAACAGCGATTCGGCCCAAGCTACGACGCCGGCGCCGCGCCGGAAAACTCTGCTGGAGCCGCAGTGCCGCCCGGTCCGACGTACGGCGGGTGGCGCCCAGGCCCGATCCCGGAGATCGAGAAGCCGGCGTCGCCGCCCGATTATCGCAGCTGAGTTTCTGATTTGCGAATAAAAAAAAATGCCGCCGGGCGGTTGCCGGCGGCATTTTACGTTAGAAAAATAACGAAGTACTACTTGCAGGTTACCAAGGCCATGGCCCAACCAGCGGTCGTTCGAGTCCTGACCAGATATCCATCTGCAGTCCGATCGTATACTTGATAGCCCGCTCTGAGTGCGTCGGCTAACGATTTGAAGACGATAAGACCTGCCATCTGGAACCTCCTTTCTCGATTCTTACGCTCTCTATACAGTATAACGGCTCTAGTGGCAAGAGCGTTCACCCATTCCCATGATTTTTCTGAGAATTAGCAGAAAATACGATTGGCATGGCGACGCTTGACTTGCATCCCCGCGTTCACACGACGACGATACTCGATCGCCGCGAGCTTGCAAGGGGAGTAATCCTCGTGACGCTGCATGCTCCGGAACTCGCAATGCAACGCAACCGGGCCAATATTTGATGGCGATTCCGCCGAGCGGCGAAGCCGCCGCAACCGCGCTGGCCGTCTATGAAGCCGAGGGCAAGCGCGCGAGCATTCTCTTCTTCGTAACGGGCAAGCGCACGCGCGAGCTCGCGACCTTGGCGCGCGACGACCGGCTCGACGTTGTAGGACCGCTCGGCAACGGCTTCGACTGCACTGGCAACGCGCGTGACGTCGCGATCGTCGCCGGCGGCGTCGGCATCGCATCGGTCTGGCTGTGCGCGCGCGAGCTGCTGCGCCGGGGCGCCGGCGTGCGCCTTTTCTATGGAGCGAGAACCGCCGAGCTGCTGGTAGACGCCCAACGATTCGCCGATGCCGGCTGCGAACTGGTCCTGACCACCGACGACGGCACGCGCGGGGAGCCAGGATTTGTGACCGATGCATTAGCGCGTTTGCGTCAGCCCGAGACGATTTACGCCTGCGGTCCGTCGCCGATGTTACGACGCGTTGGAGAGATCGCGAATCGCATTGGCGTGCGCGCGCAGCTCTCGTTGGAAGAGACGTTTGGCTGCGGCGTCGGCGGGTGTTGGGGCTGCGTCGTTCCGCTGACTAGCGCTAGCGCGCAAGCGCCAAGCTTTCCGCCGGCGCAGCGTGGTGGAAGCGACGTCGTGTTCGCACGCGTCTGCAAAGAAGGCCCGGTCTTTTGGGCGCACGAGCTGCGCTGGTGAATCGCCAGCCGGCGCTTGCGACTAAGCTCGGAAAACTCGAGCTGGCCTATCCCACCTTGATGGGCAGCGGGTGCTACGGATCGGGCGAAGAGTTTGCGCCGTTTGCCGACCTTTCGAAGATCGGCGCGATCGTGCTCAAGAGCGTCACGCGACTGCCGCGCCTTGGCAATCCGACGCCGCGGCTCGTTCATACGCCCGCCGGCATGCTCAATGCGATCGGCCTGCAGAATCCCGGCATCGATTGGTATCTCGAGCGCGAGCTTCACAAGTACGCCGGCCGGCCGTGTAAGATCGTCGGAAGCGTCGCGGGATTTCTGATCGACGACTATCCCTACGTCTGCGAGCGCCTGGCAGCGCGCGACGAGATCGATGCCGTCGAGCTGAACGTTTCGTGCCCCAACGTCGCGAGCGAGGGAGAAACGTTCGGGTGCGATCCGGATCTCACCGCCAGAGTCGTTGAAGCGGCGCGGGCCACGACGAACAAGACGCTGATCGTCAAACTCTCCCCGAACGTGACCGATATCGTCGCGGTCGCTCGTCAAGCTGAGAACAGCGGGGCGGACGCGCTGGCGGTCATTAACACCGTGCGCGGCATGGCCATCGACGTCGAAACGTGGCGGCCACGTTTGGGCAATATCACCGGCGGCCTTTCCGGCCCCGCGATTCGTCCGATTGCGGTGCTCGCGGTGTACGAAATCGCGCGAGCCGTGAGCATTCCGATCGTCGGTCAAGGAGGCATCGAAAATCTCACGGATGCACTCGAGTTTTTCCTTGCCGGCGCGACGGCAATCTCGATTGGAACGGCGAACTTTACCGACCCGCGGATTCCCGAGCGTCTCGTCGAGGAGCTGCAAGCCTACCTAACGCGACGCAACCTCGGTTCGATTCAAGAAATTGTTGGAAGGGCGAACGTGGAGATCGCGACCGCCCATCAATATGAAGGAGACGAAGGTTGATTCAATGGCGCAACTGATCGTTGCCCTAGACGTGCCCAGCGCGCAGGATGCCGAACGACTCGTCGACGCGCTCTACGAACTCGACGTTATTCTAAAGATCGGGCTCGAGGCGCTCTGTGCCTATCCGGAACGGATCTTTTCGTACTGCGAAGCGCGTGACGTACGAACGTTCGTCGACGCAAAGCTGCACGACATCCCACGAACCGTCGGAGCCGCCGTCTCGGCGCTGGTGCGCCCGACCGTGCAGATGATCAACGTCCACGCCCTCGGCGGCCATGAGATGATGCGCGCCGCCGTCGATGCCGCCTCTGAACGGGCCGCGGAGCTCGAGCTTTCCGCGCCCCAGATCTTCGCCGTCACCCTGCTTACCAGCATTGCCGCTGAGGATCTCAACGAGCTGGGGCTGCAAGGGGGTCCTGGTGAAAACGCCATTCGCCTGGCAGCCTTGGCGCGCGATGCGGGCTGCGCCGGCGTCGTCTGCAGCGCGCTCGAAGTGCGCGATCTCAAACGTTTTTTCGGTGACGACTTTCTGACGCTGACGCCCGGCATTCGACCAACGGGGAGCGCGCACGGCGATCAAAAACGCGTTACTACACCGGCGGAAGCCGTCGCTGCGGGTTCGGACTTTATCGTGGTCGGACGCCCGATCGTCGAAGCCTCCGATCCCGCGGCTGCCGCGAAAGCAATCTTGGAGGAGATGAGCGTACGCGCGTGAGCGAGCCGCAGCTCGACCTGCAGTCGGCGCTGAGGCATCGCGGAGCGCTTCTCGAGGGGCACTTCCGCTTAAGCTCCGGCCGTCACAGCGAGCGTTTCGTGCAAAAGTTTCGGATTCTCGAAGATCCGGCGCTGCTCGAACCCGTTTCGCAGCTGATCGCGGCGCAGTTTCGGGACGCGAAGCCGACCGTCGTCGTCGGGGCCGCGGTTGGCGGCATTCTTCTCGCGTACGAAGTTGCCAGACAGCTTGGAACCAAAGCGATCTTCGTCGAGAAAGAGAACGGCGTCCCGGTTTTGCGCCGCGGCTTCGCGCTCTCGCCCGCCGATCGGGTGCTCGTGGTCGAAGACGTCGTCACGACGGGTCTCTCCGTTCGCGAAGTGCTCGGCGTCGTGCGGCACTCCGGCGCAGACGTTGTCGGCATCGGCGTGGTCGTGGCTCGAGCCGAACAAGATTTTGGGGTACCTACGTATGCGTTGCTGAATTTACCGATCGTTTCGTACGATGCCGCCGAGTGCCCGCAGTGCCGCGCCGGGGAAACGGTGACCGATCCGGGTTCGCGCCGCGCGTGAGCGTGCAGGTTCGTCGCAAGGCGGTTGCGGGAGCCGATGAGGCGGCCGACCGTGATTTTGTGGAATCGCTCGGCCGGCGCACCGCGATCTCGAGTGCCGGCAGCTTGCGCCACGCAACCGCACCGGCGGCGAGCGCGGCCTTCGAGCGTCTCTGCGAGATTGTGACGGCCCAGTCACACGTCACGTTCATCGCCCATAAAAACGGCGAGCGCCTCGGCTTTGCGCTGTTGCTCGACGAGCTGCCGGACGAAGTCACGCTGATGGATCAGGGGTTCATCGCCTACATGGCCGTCGAGCCAAAGTGGCAAGGAACCGGCGTGGGAACGGCGTTGTTGGCGGCCGCCGAGGATGAGGCGCGACGGCGTGGTCTCCCGTTTATGGCGCTCATGGTTACTGAGGAGAACGAGTCCGGCCGCCGCCTGTACGAGCGCGCCGGCTATCGCACCGAACGGCGGCTGCTGTGCAAACCCCTATAAGCAGCCGCGTCTGGCGGCGCGCCGCCTGGATCACCGCGGGCGTCTTTCTGATCGCTGCGGCGCTCTGGTTCGCTGCCCACATCCCCCGAACGATCTCGATCTTCCTCATCGCGGCGTTCATTGCGTTCGGCGTTCAGCCGATCGTGGGTCGCTTGGAAAGGCGGATGCCCAAGCCATTGGCCGTCGCAATTGTCTTCGTCGGACTCCTCGCCTTGATTGCGATCTTCTTGGTAATCGTCGTGCCGCTGGCGATCAGTCAAACGCAGCTCCTGGCTGCCAACGTTCCGGCGTATGCCGGAACCGCTCAAGACTGGATGGCGCAGGCCGAGAACTCGCTCCAACGGTTTTTACCGACGCTCAAGCTGCCCGCCTACGGCATCGGCACCGGCCACATCGGCGCGACGCAGACGTCGAGCTTCATCAGCGGTGCTGTCGCGTCGCTCGGTGCCATCGCGCTGAATACCGCGACCGGTTTTTTCATTGCGTTCTCGTCGATCGTTCTTTCGGTCTTCTTCTTGCTCAACGACACGCAGATCGCCGAGGGTTTTGCCTCGATGTTTCCCTCACGCAAGCGCCAGACCGCCCGCAAGCTCGCGTCCGAGGTAACGCAAGTCTTCGGAAGCTACATCTCCGGACAGGTCATCGTGAGCCTGTTGACCGGTGCCGTCATCGCTACGGCAACCGCCATCATCGGCTTCAAGTTCTCGCTGATCCTCGGCATCATTTCGGCCATCGCGTACGCGATTCCGATCATCGGAATGTTGATCGCGCAACTCGTTGCGATTCCGCTCTGCGCGCCACAAGGAATTTGGATGGTCGTGTGGGTGCAGGTCGTGATGTTCGCGATGGCGCGGATTAGCGACAATGTGCTCGTCCCCAAGATCATGGGGCAGTCGGTCGGCGTCTCGCCGATCGGTGCGATGTTCGCGGTCTTCGCCGGGGGCGAACTCTTCGGCGTTCCCGGGCTAATCCTCGGGATTCCGGCCGCGGCGTTGATCAAGATACTCTGGCGCTATTTCATGGAGCCGTGGATATCGGCGCAACTCGAAAAAAACTGATTCGGATGGTCCTTCCCCGGCTATGGTTTCGCGACGACACCGATCGCGTCTTCGTAGAGGATGCTTCCACAGGTGTGCGCGGTGCGTAGTCTTTGTGCGTTGGCTTCCGAAGGCAGGTCGTTCTGCGCGACGGCGACCAGCAACGCGCCGTGCGCGATTGCTTGCGCGCACGGGTCGGTATCCGCGAGGTCGAGGGTCTGGGTGTGCGGAGAGAGCACGTTGATGACGCCGGCGCGCAGGCCCCAGCCGCCGATTTCGGCGGGTTGCGTTCTTTCGATCCAGCGATAGACGCCGGGCGACCTGCCGCCCACGCTTAGCGAGTCGTTGTAATAATCGAGTGGGTAACGCGCGGCGAGGTGCGTCGCAAGCACGACGGCGGCCAAGAATGCCGCGGCAGTAACGAAGCGCAACCGCGTTCGATTCGCCATCACCGCGATTGCGACGCCCAGTACCGCGATCGCGAGCGCGACGTGGGTCGAGCCGTCGTTCCAAAAAATCGCGAGCACGAACCAGCAACCATAGAGTGTCGAAATCCACAGCAACACTGTGGCGGGAACGCCGAAGCGGCGCACCAAGGGTGCGAGGAGCAACGCACCCGCGGCAATCGCCGGTGTGGCGAAGCGCAGCGATGCTCCATTCGCGAGTTGCGCGACGCTGGTTTCATAGCCGAAGGGCAGCACGAAGAAGAGCAATACCGCAGCGAACGCGGCCCATCCCAGCGCTCGATCGCGGATGGCGAGCAATGGGCCGAGCAAGGCCGCGATAAGCGCGATCAACGCAAAGGGAGAGAGATGAACCGCAACGGTCGCGAGCAGCGCGAACGCTCCCACGCCGTGCGCGAGAATCGTCGATCCGTAGAAACCACCGCCGGCCGCGCTAGCTGCCGGCGAGGCAATAGCGCTCTTCCAAAGCGCCGCGTCGCGAACCGCCCAAAGGCCGAGTGCGGAAAAGGTTCCGGCCCATAGGATTGGACGCGCTCGCGATGCCATCAAGGCGATCGCTGCAAGTATCCAACCTTGCGGTTTGATCAAGGCCGTCACGGCGGCGCTTGCCGAGAAACGATTCGACGGCAGCACGCGCAACGACCACAGCGTCTCGAGCCAAAAGGCTGCAAGCCACACGTCGTTCTGCAGCGTTCCACCTTGAATGGCGAGCGGATAGGCGCTGACCGTCGCAGCGGCAAGCGCGTCGGCTAATAGAGGTGATGCCCCCAACCCTTCGCGCGACCACGCAGCAATTCGAAAACCCAGAAGTGCCAGTGCGCAAAAGCCGCACCACGGCAATGAAAACGGACTGCCGACGGCATAGAGCGCGCTGGCGAAAAGCTCCGATGCGGGCGGATACCACCAATAGCGCGTCGTCGCGGTCCACAGCGAGTGCGCGTGAACCCACGCCGCGGCGTTGGGCAGATGGTATGAAAGCGAATCGCCGTCGAGCAGGGGACGCATTAGCTGCGGCCAAGCGACGAGCAGCAACGCCGCGATCAGCACGTACGGTACCGGGTGCGCCGGCTTTGCATCTGCGTCGCTGCGTTCGTTCAGGTTTCGCCAAACGGCGAGCGCGATGCACAGAAGCAGCGCGGCCCAGCATGCGCCCCAGTAGAGCGCGTGAACGAAGCCCAGAGAAAATGGGATGGCAACTCCGAGGACGAGCGCATCACGCAGACGATCGGGAAAGCGGTAGTTTGGCCCAGCGCGCAGGGCCGGCGCGGCCGCATAAAGCCCCAGCAGCCAAAGCGCGGCCGGCAAACCCGACACGAACTACATCGAATCCGGAGCGCTGACGCCCGCCAGCGACAGCGTGCGCGCGAGAACGCTTTTCGCCGCCAAGCAGAGCGCCAGACGCGCGAGCCGCACTTCGCGTTCGTCGGTGAGTATTTTGCATTCCGTGTAAAACTGATGGAACTCCGACGCCACGTCGCGCGCGTAGCGGGCCAGCCGGTGCGGCGCCAGGCGTTCGACGACGCCGCGAACGACGCTCGGAAACTCGGCGAGACGGCGGATCAGCGAGAGTTCGGAGGGATGCGCCAACGGCTCCAAGGACGCAGTGCGCGCGGCGGCAACGTCGCCGGGCAGCGCGTTGCGCAAGACCGAGGCAATCCGCGCGTGGCCGTACTGAACGTAGTAAACCGGATTCTCGCTCTCTTTCTCGACGGCGAGCTGCAAATCGAACGTGAGCGGCGACTCGACCGCAAGCATGATGAAGAAGAAGCGCGCGGCGTCGACGCCGACTTCGTCGAGGATCTCGTCCAGCGTTACGATTTCGCCGGCGCGTTTGCTCATTGCGATCTGCTCGGTCCCGCGCATGAGCGCCACCTGTTGGGCGATGACCACGTCGAGCCGGCCGGGATATCCCAGCGCCGCCGAGATGCCCTTAATGCGTTCGATGTAGCCGTGGTGATCGGGCCCGAGAATGTCGACGACTCGGTCGTTGGCTTTGAGCTTCTGATAATGGTAGGCCACGTCCATGCAGAAATAGGTCGGGCGTCCGTCGCTGCGCAGGAGCACCCGATCCTTGTCGTCGCCAAACTGCATTGCACGAAAGAACAGCGCGCCGTCGGCTTCGTACGTAAGACCGAGCTTTCGAAGCTGTTCGATGCCCTCGGTGACTTGGCCGGACTCGTGCAGTTCGCGCTCGCTCTGCCAGTGGTCGTACTCCACGCCGAACCGGCTCGCCGTCTGGCGTTGCTCGGCGACGAGTGCGTCGCGGCCGGCGGTCGAGAAATACGGCAGCCACTGCGTTTCGGATTCGCCGATCCACCTTTCGCCGTCGCGCTCGCGGATGCGCAGCGCAATCGGGATCAGGTACTCGCCCGGATAGCCGTTCTCCGGGAGGGGAAATTCGGGGTCGAACGATTGGCGGTACCGGGCGTAGACCGAACGGCCTAGCGCGTCGAGTTGGCCGCCGGCATCGTTGATGATCCATTCGACAAAAACTTCGTGGCCGCAAAAGCGCATAGCGTTGGCCAGCGTGGCGCCGATCGACATCGAGCGTCCCTGCACGACGACAAGCGGTCCCGTCGGATTTGCGCTGCCGAACTCCAGCGAGACGCGCGAACCATGCGGCGGCGTCCTTCCGAAGTTCTCGTCGTCGCTCAGAATGCGCGAGAGTTCCTCGTGCCACACTTTCGGAGCGAGGCGCAGGTTGATGAATCCCGCCACGGGCACGATCTCCTGGAAGACTTCGGCCAGCTCCGGCGCGTAGCGCAAAGCCTCCGCGGCGAGCAGCTTTGCGACCTCTTGTGGCGGCCGCCGGGCAACTTTGGCAAGCGAGAAGGCGACATTGGAGGCAAAGTCGCCAAACTCGGGGCGGCGAGGCGCCTCGAACGTGACCGGCGGCGACACCTCGGGGTACTGCTGCGTTGCGGCGGCGGCCGTCGCATCGGCGAAGGAGCGCAGCGCATCGTCGACTCTCATCGCGCCTGCTCTTCGCCGCCCGGTAGAACTCCGACCCGCGCGTAACTCGTGGCGCCCCGCGATTCGATTGCGCCCTCCAGTTCCAGGCACGAGAGTGCGGCGAGTGCCGACGGTGCGGAGATGCCGCTCTCGGCGACGATTTGATCGAAGTCCAGCGGGCCGCTCTCGAGTGCCAGCAGCACCGCCGCGCTTGCCGCATCGCGTGGCGGCTGAGCGACGCGCAACGGAGGAAGGACGTTGAGGCGCCCGAGCGCCTCCAGGACGTCTCCTGGGCCGCGCGCGAGCGTCGCGCCGTCGCGGATCAGCGCCAAGCAGCCCGCGACGTGCTTTCGGTCGACGTCGCCCGGCACCGCGAGCACCGGGATGCGGCCGGCCGCCCAGCCCGCCGTATTGAGGGCACCGCTGCGGGCCGGTGCCTCCACCACCAGGACGGCGTCCGAGAGGGCGGCTACTATGCCGTTGCGCTCCAAGAACTGCCATGGCCACGCCTTTTGTTCGGGGGGGTAGGGCGAAAGAACGGCACCCCCAGCGGCGAGAATTTGCTCCGCGAGCCTCAGGTTGCGCGGCGGAAAGAAGCAGCAGTGCCCACTGCCGAGGACCCCGACCGTGGGCGCTCCGGCCTCGAGGGCTCCCTCGTGAGCTGCGGCATCGATCCCCAACGCCAGCCCCGAGACAATGCAGCAGCCTGCCCGGCCCAGGTCGGCCGCAAACCGGTGAGCGAGCCGCCGCCCGTATGGCGTAGCCGCTCGGGTCCCGACGATCGCGACGCACGGGAGGGCCAAACCCTCCAAGCTGCCGGCGCACCAGAGACCAGGCGCGGCAGCCTCGAAGGCCCGGCCGGCACGGGCGGCCGCGATCCGTTCACGGCTTTCGAAGGTCGGCTCTCGCATATCGCTCTCCATCACGCGAGGGGGCGGATCGGCAACGAGCGGGGGGAATGTGGCGCGCCCAACGGAATAGGCGGGCCCACGGAGGTAGCTCAGTTGGCAGCAGAAGCGTATTGCGTCAAGTGCAAGGCCAAGCGCGAGATCAAAGACGCGGTCCAGATCACAATGAAAAACGGGCGACCCGCAACCGAAGGCAAGTGCCCGGTCTGCGGTACCAAGATGTTTAAAATCGGCTCGGCAGGCTGATTTCGTCCCGGTCGACGTTGCCGGGCGGCCGATGTACTTCGTACAATTCGCCGCCCGTCGACTAGATCGAAAGCGAAGCGACTTCAGGCCGGCTCGGACGAGGGGACCGCTTACCAGCGGCCTTTTTTGCGTTACCCACCACTAGTGACGTATAATACGTGCGCCCACAACATATGCCGTGGGGGAGACTTACCGCTGACTTGCCCGACCTGTCGCAAGAGTGAAACACGCGTCGTCGATTCTCGCGACGACGAGACCGTCGTGCGTCGCCGCCGCGAGTGCTTGGACCCGCGGTGCAAGCACCGTTTTACGACGTACGAACGGATGGAAGTCCCCAGGCTCTTCGTCGTGAAGAAGGACGGCCGGCGAGAACAGTACAGCCGGGACAAGATTTTGACCGGCTTGCGCAAGGCTTGCGAGAAGCGTCCGATTTCCGAGGGGCAGATGGAGGCGGTTGCGGCCGACCTCGAGCGCGAGCTGTTCGCTCGCGGCGAAAGTGAGGTGCCTGCGGCGACGGTCGGCGAGAAGCTGATGGAAGCGTTGCGAAAGCTCGATCCCGTCGCCTACATCCGCTTTGCAAGCGTCTACCGGTCCTTTCGGGATATCGAAAGCTTCCGCGAAGAGCTCGCGCAGCTCTAATGGCGATCGACCGCTAAATGGAGCGGGTGCGCGTCAGCCTCCAACGCCTTCCGCAAGGCGAAGGCCTTCCGCTGCCGGCCTATATGAGCGAACACGCAGCCGGTGCCGATCTGTGCGCCGCGATTCGCGAACAGCTTACGCTGTTGCCGGGAGCACGGGCGCTCGTACCAACCGGTTTTTCGATCGCGATTCCACCCGGCTACGAGGCGCAAGTCCGCCCTCGCAGCGGCCTGGCAATTCGTGAGGGCGTCACATGTCTCAACTCGCCCGGGACGATCGATGCGGACTATCGCGGTGAAGTGCAGGTCGTGTTAGCGAATCTCGGAACGGCGCCGGTAATGATCCATCGCGGCGACCGGATCGCGCAAATCGTGGTGGCGCCGGTTTCGCGCGCCTCCTTCGAAGTCGTCGACGAACTCCCGCCGACGGTTCGCGGCGATGGAGGTTTCGGTTCTACGGGCGTCGTTTCGTGAAGGTCTATATCGTCGGAAAAGGCGCGGTCGGCACATATCTCGGCGACCTGCTGCGCGCCGTCTCCGTCGACGTCTGCTACGCGCCGCGCAGGCTGGACCGAGTCGAGCCGTACGATGCCGACGTAGCGATCGTCGCGACCAAGGCCTACGATACCGACGGCGCAATCGAGACGCTGCGCCAGGCAATCGCTTATCCGGAAAAGTGCGTCTTCGTGTCGCCGCAAAACGGCGTCGGTAACGAGGAGAAGTTGGCCGCCGCCTTCGGTGCCGACAACGTCGTAGCCGCCGCGCTGACGACGCCGGTCGGCCGGGACCGCGACGGTAACGCGCGGGCGACCAAGGACGGCGGCTTAGGCCTCGCACCGCTCGGCTCGAACGCCTACAACTGGCTTTCTGCGACGTTTGCCAGCACTGGATTGGCCGTCAAGGTCGTCGAGGACTGGCGCTCGCTCAAATGGAGCAAGCTCGCGCTCAACGTCGTTGCCAATGCCAGTTGCGCGATCCTCAACGTCTTGCCGAACCGCTTCGTCCATTTCGACAAAATCTTTACGCTGGAAATTCGAATGATTCGAGAGGTTCGCTCCGCGATGGCGGCGCTGAAGATCGAGCCGATCGATTTGCCTCGCTATCCGGTCCGCGCGCTTTTTGGCGTCGCGAACCTGCCCAGCCCTGTCGCGCGGACCCTCTTGGCGCACAACATCGCCGGCGCACGCGGAACCAAGCCGCCGTCATTGCTGATCGACCTGCGACGGGCAAAGCCGCGGACGGAGGTCGACGTGCTCAACGGGGCCGTCGCCGCCGCAGGCCTCGAGCTTCGCGTTCCGGTGCCCGTCAATGCCGTCTACGCGCGGGTCCTCAACGACATCGCCCATACCCCTCCCCTTTGGGCAAAATATCGCGAGCATCCGGACCGGCTCGAGGCCGAAGTCGAGGCCGAGGTGAAGCGCGCGAAAGTATTAGCCCGCCGCTAGGAGCCTGCAGGCTCCTAAGCCGAACCCGCAGAGAACATGCGCGACCCGAACGTTCCGGAATCGCTCGAAGGCTGGTGGATTCTCCATCGCATGTTTGCTTTCGACCGGCGCGCGTGGGATTCGCTGCCGGAGAAGCGGCGCAATAAATACGCCGGTCACGCCGCCGACCTAGTCGTTCACCTCAAAGGCAGCGACGACGGCGACGTGGGGCTCGCGCAGATCGTCGGTCACAAAGGCGATCTCATGGTCACTCATTACGCTCGCACTTTCGATGGGCTCGCGTACGCTCAGACGCTCGTCGACAAGCTGGAGCTGCGGGAGTTTCTCGCGCCGCGCGGATCGTACGTATCGGTGTTGGAGGTCGGGCTGTACGACGCGACCGGAAAGATTCACGCCGAGCTCAACCAGCGCGGGCTCGCGCCGCAATCGCCGGAATGGATCGCCGGCTTCGACGAACTCGTCCGCAAGCAGGCCGAGAGCCCGTACATCGAGCCGCGCTTGTGGGCCAGAATTCCGTCGCGGCGCTATCACTGCTTTTATCCGATGAGCAAGCGCCGCGGCGAGGTGCAAAACTGGTACATCCTCGGGTTTGAGGCCCGCGCCAAGATGATGAGCGAGCACGGCGTCGTCGGGCGCACGTATCACGGGCGCGTCACGCAAGTCATTTCGGGGTCAGTCGGCTTCGACGACTTCGAATGGGGCGTCGATCTCTATGCCGACGACCCGCTGGTCTTCAAAAAACTCATTTATGAGATGCGGTTTGACGAAGCCAGCGCGCGGTACGGCGAGTTCGGTCCGTTTTGGGCCGGGCTGCAGTTTTCGCCAGGCGAGCTCTCCGTGTTCCTCGACGGCGACGCGATTCCGCAGTTCGATCAGCCCGAGAGTTAGCGCCCCGCCGGCGGCCCGGCGATGCCGTACGGTCCGTTTCCGAGCGGAATCGGCTGGCCCGCGCGGCGTGCGGCGACGTCGACGAACACGGCCGCGTTGTCGCGCGAGAGCAGCACGAGCGCCCGTTTGCCGTCGGGGGTGAAGATGATGCCGAGTGGCGCGCCTCCGACTTCGATCGGCGCAGCAGCTTCGTTGGTCTGCGGATCGAGCGGCGTTATCGTAGAGTTGGCGTGGTTGCTGACGTAGGCAACGCGGCCGTCGGGTGAGATCGCGATTGCGAGCGGATCCACGCCGACGGGGATTTGTGCGACCGGCCGGCGCGTGGCGAGATCGACGACGGTGACGTCGTTGGACGCGCTGTTTACGACGTAGAGGCGTTTGCCGTCCGGGCTGATTGCGAGGCCGGCGGGACGCAGTCCGACGGGGATCTCGTTACCGGCGGCGTTCGTACCCAGGTCGATCGGCGTTACGCTGTTCGACCACGAGTTGCTGACGTAGAGCGTCGATCCGCCGGGGTCCATCGCCAGCGCGCGCGGATGCGAACCAACGTGAACCGTTCCGCCCGCGTGAAGCGAGGCAGTATCGAATGCTTGGACCGTGCCGTCGTCGTTGCTGGCGACCCAGAGCGTCTTTCCATCGGGCGTCAGCACGGCGTCCATCGGCGTTCCGCCGGTCTTCACGGTCGCGATGCGCTTTCCGGCGCGTGTATCGACGATGCTGACCTCGTTGGCGCCGGAGTCGACGACGTACAGCCGATTTCCGTCGGCGCTCAGCGCCGCGACGCGCGGCTCTTCACCCACGGCGATTTCGTTGGCCGCAACGCCGGTGTTAAGATCGATCGGCGTGACGCTGTTGCCGAAACGATTGGTCGCATACGCCATCGACGGTCGCTCGTCGCCGCGCGCGACGCGCACGGGCAGATCCAGGTGCACGAGGCGCGCGCCGTTTTGCGCGCTACCGTCGAAGCGAACGTCGTAGTAGCCGGTGGCCAGCGCTCCATCGGCGATTACGCGAAGATCGACCGCGCGTTCGCCGTGTGGTTCGAGCGAGATTCTTCCGCCGGAGTTATCGACGGTCAAACCGCGCGGCAAGGTCGCGCGCCAGGTGACGTTTAAGGCGGTTTCTCCAAGGCTATTCGAAACCTCAAGCGTGACCGGCGTGCCCACGCCGTCGCCCGCGCGAACGAGAATGCCGCTCGCGGGCTTGACGAACGCCGTAGCCGTCGATGCCGCAATCGCCGGGGCGTGTAGCGCGTACGACGGCGGTGCATCGCCGGCGCCGGTGGCCCAGCGTTCGCCGGTTGTGGCGCCAAGCGTGAAATCCAGCCGCATGTCTCCGCGGTCGGGGAGCGCGATCCAGCTCTTGTTGCTCGCGCGTCCGTCGACGCGTAACGCCTCGATGTATTGCGCGCCGGTTGCTGCGTTCGGCGCCGAGATTTCGAGCGTGAGGCCGCTCGGAGACTGGACGCGAACCGAAGGGAAGAGCGGTGCGCCAATATCGAGATAGCGCATTGCGGGATTCTGCGGGTACAGGCCCATCGCACACCATACGTACCACGCACTCATCGTGCCGAGGTCGTCGTTGCCGGGGAGACCATCGGGCGTATCGTTGTAGAGCGTCGTCATGGCTTCGCGCAGGATCGCTTGCGCGCGCCACGGCTCGCCGGCAGAGAGATAGACCCACGGCGTGCCGATGCTGGGCTCGTTTCCCAGCCAGGCATACGGCTTATCTTCCCCAGCATTCAGTTGGGCGAAGAATCCATCGAGTCTGGCAGCGGCAGCGCGCGCACCGCCCATTGCGTTGATGAGATCGCGCAGGTCTTGCGGCACCATCCAGGTGTACTGCGCCGCGTTGCCCTCTTGGAAACCGCTCTGCCCATTTTCGGTCAGCGGCGTCTGCATGAAGGCGCCGTCCGAATCGCGCGGCGCAATCCAACCGGTTGCCGCGTCAAAGAGCGTCGCCCAGTTCGACGATCGCGCGAAGTAGTCGCGATACGCCGGGCGGTCGTTCACTGCCAATGCGAGCCGTGAGATTGCAAAGTCGTCCAGCGCGTATTCGAGCGTTTCGGAGGCGCCGTTGGGGACCGGAGCGACCGAAGTCGTGTGCGTGTTGACCACGTATCCGCGCTGCAAGTACTGATCGTGCAGTTCCCAGCGCTCGAAGTACCAGCCCTGCGCCGGCGGCGGTTGCGTGCTCGTCGCGCCCTTGATCATCGCCGCGAGCGCGCCGCGCGCATCGAAGGCGCGTGCGCCGAACGCGTAGGCACCACCGATGACCGCGTCGACCGAATCGCCACCCATCACGCTGGTCGGGCCGTTGACCAGCGGCCAGCGCGGCAGCCAGCCCTCTTGACGATACGCATCGACGAGTGACTGCATCATATCGCTGGTTTCACCGGGCGCGATTAACGCGAGCAGCGGCACTTCGGTGCGGTAGATGTCCCAATCGGAGTAGTTTGCATACTCGGCGTGCCCGGCGGCCGCGTGGTGCACGCGGCCGTCGAAGCCGCGGTACGCTCCCGTCACGTCGCTGACGACGTTGGGATGGAGCAGCGTGTGATAGAAGGCCGTGTAAAATATTTTCTGCTGCGCCGTGGTGCCGCCGTCGATGGCGATCCGGCGCAGCATCCCGCTCCATTGTTCGGTTGCGCGATCGCGTACGCCGATCAGGTTCCAGCCAGAGTTCTCCGCTGCAAGGTTGGCGCGCGCGCCGGCCGTGCTGACGAAGGAGAGGCCGACCTTCATTTGGACCTGGCGGTTCAGCGTTGCATCGAAGGTGAGCCAGGCTCCCGCGGCGGGGCCTTGCGCCGACGATGCCTCCGCAAAGAGCCGGCTCCCTTGCCACGTTCCGTGCGCGCGAAACGGCCGGTTGAATTGCGCGACGAAATAGACGGTGTACCGATCGGGCATTCCGCAGAAGAAACCGCTCGTCGCCGAACCGGAGATTTCGTTGGAGCCGTCGATGCGCACGCTGGAGTCGAGAACGCCCGCCTGATTCGAGGCGGCGTTGACGAGCAGATTGGCTTGCGACGTCGCGGGAAACGTGAAGCGGCCGATTCCGGTACGCGTCGTCACGGTTAGCTCGGCGCGAACCGCGGGCTCACCGAGCGAGACCGCATACCACCCGGGCGCGCTCTCTTCGCTTGCGTGCGAGAACGGCGCCGCTGCCGTTGCGGGCGACGACGGCAGCGCGCCGGCAATCGGCAAGATGCCGAAATCGCCGAAGACGTTACAACCTGGGCCGCTGAGGTGCGTTAGGCTCAGGCCCGTGATGTGACTGTCGTTGTACTCGTAGCCGCCGCCGGCATTTTGCGAGGGCGTGTCCGGGCTCCACTGCACCATGCCGAAGGGCAGGTCGGCGCCTGGGAACGTATCGATCGGGCCGCCGGCCGGCGTCCCCGACGTGCCGACGAACGTATCGACGAGTCCGGTCGGCGCAGCCAACGCAAGGAGCATCGCAAAGAAAAACGGCACGCGCGCTTGTTCGCCCGCGTGACGGGCGTGCCTCCCACTTCGGTTCCCCTAGGCCGCGAAGCCGACGCGCTCCAAACTGCGATACTGAATCGCCTCGGCGACATGCTCCGATTGGATTGCGTCGACGTCTGCGAGATCGGCGATCGTACGCGCGACGCGTGCGATGCGATCGAGAGCGCGCGCGGAGAACTGGCGCTTTGCGCTGGCTAGCGAGAGCACGTGCATCGCCCCGGCATGGAGGGCGCAGTACCGCTGCATCGCGTTTCCGAGAACTTCCGCATTGCAAGTAAACAACGTTCCCTTAAACCGCGAGCGCTGGCGTTCGCGGGCGGCGACGACGCGCGCTCGAATCGTTGGCGAGCGTTCGCCACCATCGTAACGGACCATGTCGTCGAACGGCACGCGGCTCATCTCGATCTGCAAGTCGATCCGGTCGAGCAGCGGGCCCGATAACTTGCTGACGTATTTGGCGACCATTGCATCGTCGCAGCGGCACTCCGCATTGCGCGTGCCGCGATAACCGCAGGGACAGGGATTCATCGACGCGACGAGTTGAAAGCGGGCCGGATACGTAAAGGTTCCGGCGGCTCGCGCAATGGTTACGGTGCCCTCTTCCAACGGCTGGCGCATCACTTCGATCGCGCTTCGCGTAAACTCCGGCAGCTCGTCGAGAAAGAGCACGCCGTGATGCGCCAGGGAAATCTCGCCTGGTTTTACCAGCGCGCCGCCGCCGACCAATGCGGTTTGGCTGATCGTGTGGTGCGGAAAACGAAACGGCCGCGCTCGCACGATGCCGGCTCGCCCCACGAGCAATCCCGCGACGCTATAGATTTTCGTGACCTCGAGCGCTTCGTGCAACGACATCGGCGGAAGAATCGAGGGCAGCCTCCGGGCCAGCATCGTCTTTCCGCACCCAGGCGGCCCGACGAGCAGAAGATTGTGCCCGCCGGCCGCCGCGATTTCCAGTGCGCGTTTGGCAGCGAGCTGTCCGCGCACGTCGACGAGGTCGCCGTAAACTGCTTGGTCGTTTGCGTCGAGGATTACCGGGGCGGTGCGCCGTCGCCACTTCGCACCGTTACCCATCAATACCGCGACGGCCGAACGCAGCGAGTCAATGGCATAAAGCTCGATACCGGAGACGAGCGCGGCTTCGTCGGCATTGCAAGCGGGAACGATCAACTTTGAAAACCCTGCATTGTGCGCGCCGAGCACCATCGGGAGAATGCCGCTGACGGGTTGCAGCCGGCCGTCGAGTGCGAGCTCGCCCAGCGCGATGAACTCTTGTAATGCGGTCCGGCCGACTTGTTCGTCCATTCCGAGCAGCGCCAGCGCGATGGCAAGATCGAAGGACGGTCCGGCCTTGCGAACGTCGGCCGGCGAGAGATTGACCAGCAGCCGGCCCGCCGGATAGGAAAACCCCGAGTTGAAAATTGCGGCCCGCACGCGTTCTCGCGCATCGCCTAATGCTCGATCGGGAAGGCCGATGATGGCAAAGCCCGGCGTCCCAGGCGCGCTGTCGGCTTCGACGCGCACGACATAGCCCTCGATGCCGAGCATCGCGGCCGAATAGGCGAGCGAGAGCACATGCACCATCTGCGCGCGACCGCCCGGGCGTCTAGGGGTCGCGCCACGCGGTCAAGAATGCGCCAAGCCGTGAATGCCGAGACGATAAGCGCCTGGGCGTCGGTGGCGACCGCGCTGGGTCAGGTCGGGACGTTCGTGGTGGTCGGCGGCAGCGTCATCGCCGCACTCATTCAGCTGCGGCACATGCGGGGTGGCAACCAGTTGCAAGCGTTGCTCTCACTCGAGCACGATTTTCGCGGTCCCGAAATGCAGGCGGCGCTTAGCTACGTCCAAGAGCATCTGCCCCACCGATTGGAAGATCCGGCCTACCGCCGGGATCTCGACCAACTCGGATTCATCGATCCGAAGGTGCATCCGGAGATGGTCGCCTGCAACTGGCTCAACGAAATGGGCACGTTGGTCAAGCGAGATCTCGTTTCAGAAGATACGTTTATGGATCTTTTTGGGCGATTAATCGTCCATTGCTGGAAGCACCTATCGCCGGCCATCGCCATCATGCGGCGCAAACGCGGCCAAGCCCAATACCACGATTTCGAGTACCTGGCGGTTCTGGCAGCGGCGTGGCTCAAACAAAACCCCGAGGGCACGGCGCCGCGGCCCTTCGCTCGCGCGGAGATAGCCGATCCTTGGCTGGCGGCAGATACGGCGCTGGCCGCCGAAAGCACGGAAAGCTAAGCCGGCGTTAAGCCGATGCGGGAATCGGCCACAATTTACGAGGGGACCTGCGTAAATTATGGCCTTCTCCACAGATTGCACAAGACCAACGTCACAGGCTGTGGACAATGTCCAAGAGGCCGGATATAGCGCTCCGTTCAAAGGACCGCCGTTAGCCGTCCGTTACTGCAAGGGAGAAATCGATTGAAAAGAGCGCTCGGTCGGATTGCGGCAACGCTCGCCGCGCTTGCTTCGTTTGGGGCCTGTTCCCATGGCACTTCCCAGTCGGCCGCCTCGGCTCAGCCCAGTTCCGGCGGCGCAGCGCATAAGACGATCGGCGTTTCCATCCAAAACCGCGAGGCGCAGTTTTACCAGGATATGGAATCCGGCATGCGCGCCGAGGCCGCGAAATATGGCTACTCGCTGATCGTCGTCGATGCCAACCGTGACAATGCGCGGCAGCAGAGCCAAGTCGAGGACTTTATCTCCAAGCACGTCGATGCCATGGTCCTGACGCCGTACGACTCGACGGCGATCGGCAGTGCGATCGCCGAGGCGAACTCCGCGAACATCCCCGTCTTCACGGCGGATATTGCGAGTCAGAGCAATCAGGGACACGTCGTGGCTCACATTGCCAGCGACAACGTGCAGGGTGGATTTGAGGCAGGCAAACTGATCTGCGCGGCCGTCGGAAAGAGCGGCACGGTTGCAATCGTCGACGAGCCCGAAGTCTCCAGCGTTCAGCAGCGCGTCACCGGTTTCAAGAAAGCGATCGCGCAGCTCTGTCCGGGCGTTACGATCGTCGCCGATGTCGATTCGGGTGGAACGCGCGACAAGGCGAACAGCGACACCGGCGACATTCTGCAAGCGCATCGCGATCTCAAAGGTATCTTTGGAATCAACGACGATTCTGCGCTCGGCGCGCTCGCCGCGGTTCGCGCCGCCGGGTTAACCGGAAAGGTCGCAATCGTCGGTTACGACGCAACGCCGGAGGCGCGCCGCGCCATCGCGGCCGGCGAAATGTACGGCGACGCGATTCAGTATCCGGTTAAGATCGGTTCGACGACGATCGACGTCATCTACGATTACTTCGCCGGGAAGAAGCCGCCGGCGTTCGTCAAGATTCCCGTCGGCGCGTTTACGAAGTCCTCATAACGTGCCGGCGCCGCTGCTCGAGATGCGCGGCATCGGGAAAAGCTTTCCCGGGGTTCGAGCGCTCACCGACGTCTCCCTGACGCTCGCGGCCGGCGAAGTGCTGGTCTTGGTTGGTGAAAACGGCGCGGGAAAATCTACGCTGATGAAGATTTTGGCCGGCGCGTTGCGTGCCGACAGCGGCCAGATCTCGATCGACGGCGCACCCGTCGAAATCGACTCACCGCAGCGAGCGCAGCATTTGGGCATTGGCATGATCTACCAAGAGTTCACGCTCGTGCCGCAGTTGACGGCGGTTGCGAACGTTATGCTTGGAACCGAGCCAACCCGCGGAGGGTTGATCGATTCGAGAGCCGCCGTGCAGCGCGCGATGCGCGTCTTCGACGAGTTGGGCCTGCGCGTGCCGCTCGACGTGCCCGTCGCCAAACTCTCGGTCGGCCAGCAGCAGCTCGTTGAGATCGCCAAGGTTTTGGCGAGATCGGCCCGCATCATCGTCATGGACGAGCCGACGGCGGCGCTCGCCGATCGGGAGATCGAAGGGCTCTTTACCGTCGTGGCGAGGTTGCGAAGCGCCGGCGCCGGCATCATCTATATCTCGCATCGGATGGAAGAACTCTCACGAATCGCCGACCGCATCGCGGTGATGCGCGACGGAAGCATCGTGGCGACGCGTCCGGCCAAGGATTTTCCCGGCGAAGAGATTATTCGCGCGATGGTCGGACGCAAGCTCGACTCGCACTTTCCCAAACTCCCCCCGTACGCAAAAGACGCAGCCGTCCGATTGCAGGTGGAAGGGCTGACGCGAGCGCCGGCGTTTGAGGACGTTACGCTTTCCGTGCGCGCCGGTGAGGTCGTCGGTTTGGCTGGACTCATCGGGGCCGGAAGGACGGAGATTTTGCGAACCATCGCCGGCGCCGACCTGCCGGATCGTGGTGACGTTCGCATCGACGACCGGCGCTTGCGGCCGGGCGACATCGCCGGGGCGATCGCGGCCGGCGTCGCGTTCATCACCGAGGACCGCAAGGCGCAGGGTTTGGTGCTGGGGATGAGCGTCCGCGAAAACGTCTCGCTGGCGCATCTGGCGGACTTCGTCGACCGCGATCTTCTGGTCGATACCGCTCGCGAGCGCGATGCCGCGACGCGGATGATTGCGGAGCTGGCGATTCGGACGCCGAGCACCGAGCAGCTCGTACGAAATCTTTCCGGTGGAACGCAGCAGAAGGTCGTGCTCGCAAAGTGGCTGCTTGGCAACGCCGGGGTCTTTCTCTTCGACGAGCCCACGCGCGGCATCGACATTGGCGCGAAGACCGAAATCTACAAAATAATGGTCGAGCTTCTGGCCCGCGGCGCGGCAATCGTCATCGTGTCGAGCGATCTTCCGGAAGTCTTGGGCATGGCGCATCGCGTCCTCGTCGTTCGCGAAGGTCGAATTCGAGCGGAGTTCGTGCGCGACGACGCGACTCCTGAGAAGGTCATAGCGGTGGCAACGGGGGCGGCGGCATGACGCAGCGCGACCGGCTATGGTATTGGCTGCGCATCGCGGGGGCGCTGGGATTCTTGGTCGCAATGATTGCGATCGTCGATATCGCCTCGCACGGCTCGTTCCTCGAGCCCAGCAACATCGTGCGCGTATTGCGTCAGATCACGTACAACTGCGTGCTGGGCATTGGCCAGACGTTCGTCATCATTACCTCCGGCATCGATCTCTCGGTGGGATCGCTGGTGGCGCTGACGGGCGTCGTTGCGGCGCTTTTCGCCAACTCGGTGCATTTGAGCGGTTTTCCGCTGATCGCCGCGACGTTGACCGTGGCTATCGCTGTCGGTTGCGCGGCCGGCTGGGTCAACGCGTTGCCGGTCGTCAAGCTCAATCTTCCGCCGTTCATAACGACGCTCGCGATGCTCGAGATGGCGTTGGGAGCCTCGTTCATTCTCTCGCATGGGCGCCCGGTCGCACTCCGGAGTTCGGACTTCGAGAACACCGGAATCGGCTCGTTTTTGAGCGGCGTCACGAACGCATTGCATCTGCCGAGCATTCCGATTCCGGTCGTTTGGATGCTCGTCGTTATCGTCGCGGCCTCGGTGCTCTTGAATCGGACGCGTTTCGGGCGCTACGTCTTCGCCATCGGCGGCAACGAAGAGGCGGCGCGCCTCGCCGGGATCAACGTCGCGCGCGTCAAGACGATCGTGTACATGATCAGCGGCGGTTGCGCCGCGATCGTGGGCTTCCTATACATGGCGCTCTTCTCGTCGGGCTCGCCGCAGACCGGAACCGGCGACGAACTCCTGGAGTCGATCGCCGCCGTCGTCGTGGGCGGCACGAGCCTCATGGGCGGACGCGGCAGCATAATCGGTACGTTCTTCGGGGCGCTGCTCATCGGCGTACTCTACAACGCGATGAACCTGCTCAACGTCGATTCGTATTTGCAGAAAGTGCTGCTGGGCGCCGTCATTCTACTCGCCGTCGTTTTGGACGAGCTGCGAAAGCGCTACCTAGCGAAGTAGAGCCGCTTTAGAACGGGAAGTCCGATTGGGTTAGGCCGACGTTCGTTTTTAGGTCGGAGACGTTTTCGTCAAGGATGATCTGTGAGCCGGAGTACATGATCTGACGGATCGGCCAGTGCGTCTCTTTCGATAAGTAGAGAATTTGATCCGAGACGCCGTAGTTCGAGGCCGGGTCGGCGACCTTCAGCTCGACGCGATCGGTCTCGACGCCGTTGATCTTACCGCCGTCGAGTTGCGTGAGCTTCCCGGCTATGGTCCCGTAGCTATCGACCCGGCTTTGCAGCAGGCCTTCGGGAATCGTCACACCGCGCAGCGAGACGGCACGTGGATCGTGAACGCTGATCTTCAAGTGTATGCCGGAGAAGAGGCCGCCCTGATGGCCGCTGACCTGATCGCCGCCGGTCCAAACGGCGCCGCCGCCTTTGCCGTCGCCGTCGAGGATCAGCGTCTTGACGAAATGCGGTTTCATAAACTCGTATTGGTAGACGCGGTCTTGCGTCGCCGTGCCTTTCGCCTCGTGAACGTGCAAGACGCACGTGTAGTCGTTGATGCCGGCAAACGCCTTGTCGAATGCGTTGATCGCGGGCGCTTCGTTGGCGGCGCTTGCTGCGATACAGCTCGCGCCGGCTAATGCGGCGAAGAACGACAACGATCGTTTCAAATTCACGGTTCTCTCCTCGAACTTTAAGCTTCTTGCGACGTCGCTTGAACGCTTTCGTCCACCAGCAGCGTACCGTGCTTGCCTTCGACACCAATCAGCACATCGCATTTTGCGTCGGCTGCGATCTCTTCGATTACGCGGCCGAGCGGCGCGCCGCTATATTTGCCTTCGCGATACGAGCCCAAGATGATCAAATTCGCCTTTTCGCGTTTGGCGACGTCGAGAACCGCTTGTTTGGTCGAACGCGCCTTGATGGTTTCGGTGCGGATCGCAACGTTGTTCTTGTTTGCAATCGTCTCGGCCGCGCCGAGCGCGTCGAGCGCCGCTCGCTCTTCCACCGACATCTCGGCATCGGGCGGCAGCGTATACGGCACCTCGATAACGTAGAGCGCGAGCAACTCGGACCGCTCTCCCCGCGCCAGCTTCGCGGCGAGCGCCATCACGTGAGCCGAGTCGATCTCCGGCGAAAAGGCCACGATCAGGCTGCCGACGATTCGTTCTAGGTTGCGTTCGGCAGCAGCGGCAATGCGCATGACGTACGATTCCGGCGGATGGAGCATCCACCAGAGGGTCGCGCCCACGAGGCCGGCGATCAGCAATGCGATGACCGCTCCGGCGATCGTAACGTGGACTTCGCTGGAGATCGAGATCACGGCATTCCACGCACGCGCGCAATGAGCGAAAGCCGATGGATGCCTAGCGCAATCATCGCCGCGCCGAGCACGACGCCCGGAAGAATGGCAAAGCCGCCGGCGGGCAGCGCCAGGGCCATGCGCACGAGAATCACGAGTCCGCAGAGCAGCATCGCTACGGCTAGCAGTGCGCGAAAAAAGAGCATCGCTTACGTGCCTAGCCCCGCTCGCCGCGCGTCGCTCGCCTTGACGTTGGCGACGTACTCATCCATCAACTCGAGCTCCCCGGCACGGCGCAGAATCTCCGTTTGGGCGTTGCGCCAATCACGCGGTTGCGAGCGCAGCACCGGCAGACGCCGGTAGCGGCGATAGATGAGATAGAAGAGCAGGCCCAACACCAGCCAGCTCGGCCCGAAGATGCGCCCGAGCGGGTGCGTGAAGAGGGTAAACATCAAGATCGAAAAAATGCCGAGGAAGCCGAAGACGGCGACGAGCGGAAACTCGACGCGTTCACCGCGAAAGCGCATCGGCACGTTGAGCGGAATCTTGAACTTACGAGGACTCAGCGGGTCGGTCAGGCGCAATCCGATCAAACCCAGAAAGACGAACGAATAGCTCGTCGCCGCACCGAACGCATAGAGGTCCGCCAGGAAGCCGAGGCCGTTCTCGCCGTGAAAGAAGCGCGAGTAGAGTGAAGAGACCGCCGGAAAGAGCGCGGGCGCGGCGGCAAAAATTAACTCCACAACGGCAATAGTCGAGAAGAAGACGATCGAAATTACCGGCGTGCGATACTTCCGGTCAACGCGCGCAAAAAGCGAGGGCAGCAGATTGCTAGCGCTCATTGCGTAGGCGATCCGAGAACTCCCAAAAACGCCCGAGTTCGAGGATATCAGCAACAAGACGGCGCCCAGCACCGGGACGTAAAGTGCGGCAAAGGCGCCGTAGTACGGAACCTGAGCCGCCAGCAGCGCGACCGCCTTGCCTTGATTGTCGGGGTTGTTCGGAAAAATCTGCCAAAACTGCTGCGGATGGCCGGCGGCATCGGTGATCGCGTGCCATGGATGGAAGCCCAAGGCGAGGTTCGAGTACGCCAGCGCAAAGATCAAAATCGTGAGAATCAAAGAGACCGACGTGCGCGGAATGATCGAAGCGGGCCGCTGCGTCTCTTGGGCTGCCTGTGAGATCGATTCGAGGCCGACGAACGAGATGATCGCAAGCGAGGTTCCCAGCATCAGGTCGTAAGAAGACGGCCAGTGCATTTGCATCGTGTGAATGAGCAGCTGCGGACGAAACGCGAAGAGGAAGCCAAAGCACAGGATACAGGTTTCACTGATCACGTCGAGTGCCGATACGACGCCGTTGAACGTCGTGCTCTCGCGCACGCCGATCACGTTCAACAGGCAGAGTCCGACGACTAGTCCGAGCACGACGCCGAAGTGCAGCCAGGGGTGAACCGAGTTTACCAGTGCGGGCACGAGCTGGCTGGTGTAGTCGACGGAGGTCCAGGCAAAGAGCGTCACGTCGATGGTGAAGTCGAGCAGCACGGCCCATCCGGCGATAAAGCCGAAGATGTCGCCGAGACCGCGCATGACGAAATACTGACCGCCGCCGGCCACCGGATACGTTGCTGCGAGCTCCGTATAGGCCAGTCCGATGCAGACGTACACGACCCCGGCGAACAGAAACGCGACGTTCGAGGCTCCGGCGGCCCAGGCGAGCACCAAACCCAAGCCGACGAAGATGTCGGCGCCGACGTCGGAGTAGCCCCAGGAAAAGGATCCCCAGGGCGTAACGCTGCGGCGCAGCTCCGGTTCGGTGCTCTTGCTTCCGGGAGCCACTAGAATGCGTTTCGGTGCAAGCTTAAGAGTTGTCCATCCAGCGTCACGACGTCGAACCGGATCTTTGCCGACGGCGCGACGATTTGCGCGTAGTCGGCGGCGATGCGCCGAAGCGTCGAGCGTTTTCGTGCGTCGACGGCGTGCAGCGCCGGACCGAACTTTCTGGAGTCACGGCGCTTTACTTCGACGATCACGAGCGTCGGCCCGTCGAGACAAACGGCATCGATTTCCCCGCCGGGAACGCGCACGTTGCGGGCCAGCACGCGGTACCCGCAAGCCGTAAGATAGCGGCTGGCCCGGTCCTCACCCTGTCGCCCTTTTTCGCCGTTATTCTTCAATCCAGTTCGGGTCCAGAGCGAGCTGCGCGTCGCGAACGCGCGCCCAATTTGCGCGATGGTGAATGCTGGGGCCATGCACGCGCAGCGCCTCCAAATGATAGGGCGTCGCGTATCCTTTATGAAGCGCGTAGCCGTAGCGGGAATCCACCAGGTCGAGCTCGACCATCAAGCCGTCGCGGTGCACCTTGGCGATAATCGAGGCGGCCGCCACGAGCGCACAGCGGGCGTCACCGTGAATCAACGGCTCTTGCGGCCCCGCAAACGACCGGATCCGAACGGCGTCGGTAATCAGGTACTCGGGCGCGGCCGCCAACGATGCGATCGCGCGTTCCATCGCCAGCACGCTGGCCCAATAGATATTGAGCCGGTCGATCTCCGCGACGCAGGCGCTCCCAATGGCCCAAGCCACGGCTCGCAGCTTAATGATCTCCGCGATCTCCACTCGAAGCTCGGGGCGCACCTGCTTGGAGTCGTTGAGGCCGCGGATAAACAACGGTTGCGTCGCGACCACGCAGGCGGCAACCACCGGCCCGGCCAGCGGGCCGCGTCCAACTTCGTCGATGCCGCCGACGAGCCGAAAACCCTTCGCACGGGCGGCCTCCTCGAAGCGGTGTAGCCGATGCAGCCGCCGGCGCTCGCGTTCGTACGCGGCCTTGGCTTTACGTTGCTTCGGTGTCATCGGGAGCCTCCAATGATATGCGCCCGAAGGCGCCTTCGTTGAACGCGCGGATATACGAATGCGCCGCGTTGTGATAATCGAGTTCGCCGCCGTGCCGCATGAAACCGCGCGCGGTCGCGAACGCGTGCAGGTCCGGAACCGTACTTCGGGGCGTACGAGCGAGCAGCCAGCGATGAAACGCCGCCGCCACCTCTTGCGCGTCGTAGCGCTCGGACGGGACCGCGCCGCACATCGCCAGTTTCCACTGCGCGACGGCGCTGGGAATTCGTGTCGGCAAGATGCCGGGCGTATCCATGATCTCGACGTTTCCTTCGAGGCGAAACCACGAAACGTGTTTGGTGACGCCCGCGCGGGCTTCCGTCTTTGCCGCGGCTCGTCGCAGGAGCGCATTGACTATGGAAGACTTGCCGGAGTTGGGAATGCCCACGATCATTGCGCGCGCGATCCCCGCGGCCTTCTCTCCCCGCGAACGGCGGACGGCCGCGGCGATTCGGGCGACGCTGCGCGCACTGCGCCCGTCCACCGCAACGGCCGTCCAACCGTGCTGCGACAAGTGCCGCACCCAGCGTTGCGTCGTTGCCGAATCGGCGAGATCGTTGCGGTCGAGCGCGACGAGGCGAATGCGCTTGCCGGCAAGCTCGTCAAGCAGCGGATTGCGCCCGCTTCGCGCGATGCGGGCATCGACCACCTCGACGACGATATCGATCGAGCGCAAGTACTCGCGAATTCGGCGCATGGCCTTGGCCATGTGCCCGGGATACCAATGAACCGGACGCTCCAACTTCGAATTCACAGTTCCCCGCAGGCTCGCAATCGAGTCACAGCGCGCCCAGCATGCTCGGCGGCCAAACGCCGGCGACGGCCCGGCCGATCAAACGATTGTCGCTCACCGGGCCGAAAGCACGAGAGTCTTCGCTGTTGGCGCGATTGTCTCCCAAAACGTAGACCGAAGCCGGAGGGACAACAATTTCGGGAACGCTGCGATCGTCGGGGTTTTGCACGTAGGGTTCCTCTTGTTTGGTGCCGTCGATGTAGACCCGCCCACGATCGATGCGAATGCGGTTCCCGGGCAGCCCGATCACGCGTTTGATGAAGACCTCGCGCGCATCGCCTTCGTGGCGAAAGGCCACGACTTCGCCGCGCCGCGGTGCGCCAAAGCGAAACGCGAACGTGTTGATCAGCACGTACTCGCCGGAGTGGATCAACGGCTCCATCGAGCGGCCCGAGACCTGAGGCAAGCGCATGAAGAACGCCGCGACGAGAAGGCAGAGCACGGCGAGCTGCAACACCAGGCTCGCGACCGAGCGCCATCGCAAGAAGCGGGCCACGCGCTCGACTTCGCGCCGCGCGTTAGGGGTTCCCTACAGAATCTTGGCTTGCGAGGGCGGCCAGAAGATCAGAAACGCCCGCCCGGTAAAGCCGGCCGGCGTGCCGCCGCGTGGCCCCGTTGCAAACCGTCCGCCATCCTGCGCGAAGCCCCAAATGTGCGAATCTTCGGAATCGTTGCGGTTGTCGCCAAGCATGATATAGCAATGCGGCGGAATTCGATCCGGCGCGCTCCACGACGACTTCGGCGGCACGTTCCCCGAGTTGGGATCGATGCGCTCCCAACCGGTGCCGTAGTTGACGGAGATTCCATAATCGCGGATCTCGAGGTTGTAGGACGGCTTTTCGGCGACGTATGGTTCGTGCAGCGCGATGCCGTTGATATAGACCGTGCCGTCCGCGACGCGCATCCGGTCGCCCGGGCGGCCGATCACGCGCTTGATGAAGTCGTCGGGAGTCGGGACGGGTGGCGGAAAGACGACGACGTCGCCTTCGTTGGGGCGATGAAAGCGGTATTCGAACTTGTCGACCAGCAGTACGTCGTGAATCTGCAAGGTCGGCAACATCGAGCCGGACGGAATGTAATAGGTGCGCGCGACGAAGGTAATGAGAACCCACGCGGCAAGGCCTGCGATGATGAATGGATCGAGAAACTCGCGCGCGATGGCGGTGCTGCGCCCTGAGGTTCCGGCGACCACGGGCCGCAGCGAAAGGACCGCGCGGGCGGCTGCGATGACTGCAACGATTAGCAGGAGCTCGTACGGCGTCATGTGGTCTCTACTTCTCCAAGACTCGCAGCCGGTTCAGCGGCCAGATAATCGCGAAGGCACGTCCCGTGAAGCCGGCGCGCGCCTTGCGCCCTCTTAGCGGTCCGGCGGCGAAGTCGCCATGCGTTTGCGCAAATCCCCAGACGTGCGAGTCGTCGGAATAGTTCCGATTGTCGCCGAGGACGAAATAAAATCCGGTTGGAATTCGGTCGGGTGCCTGCCACGCCGCTCGCGGCGGAACGTTGGCAGCGCGCGGATCGAGCGGGCGGCCGTCGACGTAGATACCGTAGTCGCGAATCGTCAGATCGTAGGTAGGCGCTTGATTTTCGTACGGCTCGCGCAGCGCGGCGCCGTCTCGGTAGACGACCCCGTCGCGGATCGCGATCGTGTCTCCGGGCACGCCGATCACGCGCTTGACAAAATCGCTGCCGCCCGAATCCACCGGTGGTTCGAAGACGGCGATCTCACCGTCGGCCGGCCGGTGGAGGCGATAGGCGATTTCGTTGACCAGGAGCACGTCGCGGACTTGCAGCGTCGGCACCATCGACACCGACGGAATGTAGAACGTGCGGATGACGAATGTGATTAAGAAGAGCGCGACGAGGCCCGCGACTATGAGCGCGTCCAGCACTTCCCTCGCTATCGCTTTTTTCGATAGGGCAAACCGAGCAATCGCGAAGAGGCCGAGAAGCCCTACGAGCTGCAGGGGTGTCAGAGCGGCGGGTCAGGTTCCTTTGACTTTCTTTTCCTTGATTCGAGCCGCTTTGCCGACCTTTTCGCTGAGGTAATAAAGCCGGCTGCGCGAAACGATGCCGCGCTTTCCAACCTCGATCCGCTCGACGCGCGGGCTGTGGAGCAGAAAAGTTTTCTCCACGCCGACGCCATGAGCGATGCGGCGGACGGTGATGGACTCGGCCGAGCTGCCACCCTTGCGCACGATCACGACGCCCTCGAACATTTGCGTCCGTTCCTTGCCGCCTTCGGTCACTTTGGAAAAGACCTTTACGGTGTCTCCCGGCCGGAATTGCGGGACACCGTCTTTGAGCTGATCTCGCTTGAGTGCGTCAATTACGTTCATAATCTGTCATCCTGATATTTCGACTTCGCCCAGCGCGGTGGCTGGCCGGAGGATTGGGCGGCGCAAGGAATAGCCGGGCGCGTAGCCCGGCAGAACCAACGTATATTATCACGGGCTTTCCTGCGGAGGCAAGGCGTCATCGAGCAGGTCGCGGCGGCGGCCGGCGGTGCGCAGGCGGGACTGCTCGCGGCGCCACTGCGCGATCTTGGCATGATCCCCCGAAAGCAGGACCGCCGGGACGTCCACGCCCCGGAAGGTCGCCGGCCGCGTGAAGCTCGGATAATCGAGCATTCCCGCCGAGAACGACTCCTGCTCCAGCGACCCCGAGGCAATCGTGCCCTCGAGCAAACGAATCGTCGCGTCCATGAAGGCCAGGGCGGGGATCTCCCCTCCCGTCAGCACGAAGTCGCCCAGCGAGTACTCCTGAACCGGATAGATGGCGGCAAGCCGGTCGTCGATACCCTCGTAGTGGCCGCAGACGAGGATCAGGCGATCGAGCCGTGCTAGGCGCTCGGCTGCGCGCTGGTCGAACCGCTCGCCACTCGGGCTGGGCACCACGATGAGCTGCCGCTCGTCCGGCCCCGCGGCCGAAGTAATGGTGTCGAGGACTCGAGCGATCGGCTCGATGCGCAGCACCATCCCGGCTCCCCCGCCGAACGGCGCGTCGTCGGCGCGCTCGCCGTCGTGGAGGTGGTCGAGAAGGTGATGGTAGCGGACCCTCGCGATTCCGGCTTCGACGGCGCGCCCGACGATCGACAGCCCGACAAATGGCGCGAAGACTTCGGGAAAGAGCGTGATGACGTCGATCTCGAACATGAGCCCAGAGTGTTCCGTGACCGAGATGATTTTGCTTGCGCGCTCGAGGCGCTCGATCGTCGCGATTTTGCGCGTGCGCAGAGCGAGCTCGATTCGCTGCTCGAGCGCCCATCGTCTGCCGGAGCGGAGCGCGCCTTTCTTCTCAATAAGCGAGGTGTGGCTCGCATCGGGCTCGAGCTGCGCGAGCTCGCGCGGACCGACTTCGATGCGGCCCTCGACGCCCAGAGTCAGTACGCGCCGGCGCTGACCAACTTGGGCAATCTGTTGCTCGAAAGCGGCAGGCTACAAGACGCGATCGATCATTACGAGCGCGCGATTGCCAGTGACGGCGAGTATGCTCTCGCCTATCTCAATTTGGGAGTCGCGTATAAGCGCGCCGGCCGCATTGCCGAAGGTGTTCGCGCGCTGCGTCAGGCGCAAAGGCTCGAGGGGCGCTCGCGCGCTATCGGTCGACGTTATTCCCGGCCGTTTCGGCCGCGGTGATCTCTTCGAGGTACGCGAAGAGCTGCGGCAGCGTGATCTTCTCGAGCGCCGTCCGTTCGTGGATCGTTTCGGCATCCGCTCCTTCGTCGCGAAGATAACACCGCGTCTCGACGCCCTCGCGGCTGCTGACAAACGAAACGGCAAAGCCGCGTCCCGGAATCTCGTCGTAGATCCGCATCGTCTCGGGATCGAGAATCTCGATCGAGTGGGCCGAGTTATTCGCATCGAAGATCAAGATTTTTAAGTGCTCGAAATGCGAGACTTCGATCAGCCCGACGACGAAGACGTTCTTTGTCGAAAAAAACTCGTGCCCGTGTTTATTGCGGCTGGAGACTTCGTAAAAGACCCGGTGCGCAACGAACCGGTTTAAGATCTTTCGCAAGGTCGCCAGTGAGGCCAGCGTTTCGGTGCGGTTGCCGCGGGTGTAGACGACTTTCACTAGGGGCACTCATGCTTGTACGGCCCTGCAGGCCAGCCCTTCTCCAACCCCGGCGGAAGTCGCAGGCCGGTGCTGAAGGTATTGGTCGCCGATGCTATCCGTACCCGACGTCGCAGTGGTTTCCGTGCTAGCGCTCCTGCTCTTTGGGCCCGACCGGCTGCCAAAGGTCATGCGCCAAGCCGGACGCTTGATGCGGGACCTACAAAACACGTCGCATTCGTTCATTGCCGAGATGGAACGGGCCGCCGACACGACGCCGGTGCCGCCCCTTCCACCCGGGCCGGCTCCCGAGCCGGAGAAGGAAACCGGGGAAGCCTAAATGTTGAAGTTGCGGCGAAGGTCGGTTATCCGCTCTTGGACCATCGTTCGTACCTGAGTGTGGAGGCGCTCGCGCTGCTCGTCGGGCAGGCGCCGGTAGATCAGATAGCCGGCCGCTGAGAGCAGACCGCCTAAGATGCCGGCGAGCACGACCTTACCGGCTTCGCCGGCATCCTCATCCTCCGAACGCTTCTCGCCGAAAGCGCTTTGATAGCCGTTCCCGGGGGGCGATGAACTCGACCACGGCTGGTCGGACGGGGTGGTTCGAAAACTTTCAGACATTGTGCGGCCTCCTTTGACCTGTCGTGCTAGTTACCCGTGACCGTCGAGTTTGTTCCCTTGTTTTCAGACTCTCCCGCGTGCCACGCTGACGTGCTCCGGGAAGCGGCGGGCGACCTGCGTGAGTGCAAGCTCTGCGGTCGTGACGATCGCTTGAATGCTCTCGACGTCGCGACGGCCGTCGTCCAGCATCACGTCGAACTCGCCCTCCTGCTGGAATGCGGTGAGGTCTCCTCCCGCATAGTGCTCGAGCCCGAGCCGCGCCGCCTGGAGAATTCCCGAAACGGCCGCGCACACGATGTCCTGACCGTGCTCGGCAAAATCGACGTGACCGTAGGCGGAAATCCCGGCGAGGCGATCGCGTTCGTCGCGATAGAAAGTGACCTCGAGCACGGGCGCGTTTCGTTACATGCCGCTAAGGCAGCGTGATTTTGGTAATTTTAACTTCGGCGAATGGTTGGCGATGGCCGTTGAGCTTACGGACGCGCTTCTTGGACTTATAGCGGAAGACCAAGATCTTCTTGTCCTTGGCTTGGCGCAGGACGGTTCCGGTAACCGAGGCGCCGCTCAGCGTCGGATCGCCGATGGCGATGTTATCGTCGTTCGCAGCGAGCACCACGCGATCGAAGGTAACGTCAGAGCCGACCTCGCTGGAAACCAGATCGCAGCGGATGACGTCGCCCTCGGCGACCCGGTATTGCTTGCCGTCGGCCTCAATGATCGCGTACATAACCTCGGTACGATACCAGCCGCGAGCCTTGTCGTCAACGAACTCGCGTGCTTCGAAGGGCTTGACGGACGGTTTTGAGTCGTGGTAAACATAGAGTAATCTATAAAACAGATTACTCTGGAGGCTAATATGTACTCGGTTATTCGGAAGGATACGGCCTGCGCCGGCAAGCTGTTCTTGGTATGGGGAGCCTTCGGCTTGGGGTTGGCGGCGGTCTGGGGCGTAGCCCATGGCAATCCCGTCGCCGACGCAGCCATTTGGGCATTCGGCCTGCTCGCCGCGCTGGCTCTGCTGCTCGGGATGCGCCAGCTATGAGCGTGGAACCGCTCGATGCCGCCGCGGCCCAAGATCATCTCGAAATGGTCAATCGCATCTTGGCCGAGTCGCACCAGCGTCTTTGCAACGGCGGCGAATACTTCGTCGTTTGGGGCATCGGGTCGGCCTATATTACGGTGCTCGCTCAGCTCGTGCACGGCGGATTGCTTCCGAACGCCGCGACGTGGTCGCTTCCGATCGTTATCGCGGCATGCGCGGCGTTTTCGATCGTTCGCGGCAGGCAAACGCGCCTTGTTCTGCAGCGCAGTTCGTTGTTGCAGCGCGAATTTTTCAACGTACTCTGGCTGACGCTCGGCTTGGCCTTCATCGTCGACATCGCTTGCTTCAATATCTTCACGGGTTTGGCGTCTGCGGCGATCTGGAGCGTCGCGGAGGCGATCGTGCTGCTCTATATCGGTATGCACGGCAACCGTCGCGCGCAGATCGCCGGCGTGCTCGTCATCGTTTCGATGGTCGTTGCGAACTTCGCGTCGCCCGGGATTGCGGGATATGTCTTGGGCGCCGGCATGCTGTTCGGGTATGGCGGTTTCGGAGCGAGCGAGTTGCTCGCGCGCGAGTAGCCGGAATCAATGGACGACCTGTTGCTCTCGAAAGTGCGTCTCGGCGTGGTTGCCGAGCTTCTCAATTATGACTGGGTCGCTTTTTCCGAGCTCGTACGGTCGCTGGACACCACCAACGGTAACCTCGGCGCGCACCTGTGCAAGCTCGTCGATGCCGGCTACGTCGAGGAAGAAAAGAGCTTCGCCAATCGTCGCCCGCTTAGCCGGTACCGGCTGACAAAGCGTGGGCGCGAAGCGTTCGTGAGCCACGTGGCGCAGTTGCAATCGCTCTTGAAGGCGGCGACGTGATCCTCGCGTTTGAAGACGTCGTTAAGTCGTATGGCGAGGTTCGTGCCCTCGACGGGCTTTCGTTTGCGGTGGGGGTGGACGAGATCGTTGCGCTGCTCGGTCCTAACGGCGCGGGAAAGACCACGGCGCTCGAGATTGCGCTGGGTCTGCGCAGTTGCGATTCCGGGACCGTGCGTCTCTTCGGCGCGTCGCCGCACAGCATCGCGGTGCGCCGCCGGCTCGGCGTGACGCCGCAGGAGAGCGGTTTCCCCGACATGCTTACCGTCGGTGAGATCGTGGAATTCGTAGCGCAACACTATCCTGCGCCCGCGCCGGTCGCACAGACGCTTAGCACCTTCGGATTGGAAGCGATGAAAAAACGCCTGGCCGGAACCCTCTCCGGCGGCGAATCGCGACGGCTAGCGCTGGCCCTAGCTTTTATCGGGGACCCCGAATTTTTCGTACTCGACGAGCCGACAACCGGCTTGGACGTGCAGTCGAGGCGGCGCTTGTGGGACGTCGTGCGCGAGGCCGGCGGCAGCCGTTCGATTCTCTTCACCACGCACTATCTCGAGGAAGCGCAGGCGTTGGCATCGCGTATCCTCGTCGTCGATCGCGGGCGGCTGCTTTTCGACGGCGACGCGCAGACGCTGCGCGGGCGTGTGGGTAATCGCCGCGTAACCTACGTTGGGCCGGACGGTCCCGTCTTTGCAATGCCCGGCGACACCGACGCCTACGTTCGCGCGCTGGTCAACTCGGGCGCGCCGTTTTCTAACTTGGAGATCGCGAAGCCGTCGCTCGAAGAAGCGTTTCTCCTACTCACGAAAGGCCCGGCATGAACGCGTTGTTGCTCGTGCGCGCTCATACCAAAGTCCAGTTTCTCGACCTGATCCGCTGGCCCGGCTACGTCGTTCCGACGGTCGTCTTCCCAGCAATGTTCTATTCAATCTTCGATATGCCGGTCGCAAGAGCAAACGCGAGAGCCGCCGATCTCTTGGCGCTTGCCTTCATCGCTTGGGCGGTCATCGGCGTCACGCTCTACCAGTTCGGCGTTGGCATCGCGCAAGAACGCGGCCGGCCGTGGGAACGCTACGTGCGCACGCTGCCGGCTTCGGTGTTCGTGCGCTTCGGCGGGCGAGTTGCGACGGCACTGCTCTTTGGAGTGATTACCGCAGCGATCGTCGCGCTGGTCGCGCGCGTCTTTACGCCGATCGATCTCACGCTCGCGCAATGGCTGCGCGTGCTACTCTATGCGATCGCCGGCGGAATCCCGTTCGTGTTGATCGGAATAACGATCGGGTACTGGGTCTCGGCGCGCGCCTCGGTGCCGACGGCGACGGCCGTCAACCTGCTGTTGGCCTACGCGGGCGGCTTATGGATGCCCCCACAATATCTTCCGAGCTTCGTCGCGACGATCTCGCCATATCTCCCCACGCGGCAGTTCGGCGACCTCTTGTGGAGCGTCGTGGGAGGGGGCAACGCGACGCGCGCGGTCGTGGGTCTCGCCCTGTACAGCGCGATCTTTGGACTCCTCGCCGCGATCGGTTATCGCCGCGACGAACGCAAGCGTTATGCTTGAGCGAGTTCGTGAGCGGCGCGCAGGCCTTCGTCGAAGGCGCGAACGGCATTGAGCTCGGCGGCATCTTTGGCGCCGCCGACGACGCGATACGGAACACCGAGATTTGCAATCGGCGCCAGCAACGAGTCGTTGGGCTCTTGGCCCGCGGCGATCACCACCGTATCCGCTTCGATCAAGCGCGCCGTGCCGCCGGCGTCGCGAATGCGAATGCCGCCGGGCACGATGGCTTCGTAGTCGACGTTCGGGAGCGTGGTGACGCCGGCCGCGCGTAATGCGGCAATCACCGTCCAGCGTGTCGTTTTGCCGATGCCCTTGCCGATCGTCGCACCGCGTCGCATGAGTGCGACCGATTTTCTTCCCGTCACGAGTAACGCGCCGTTGCCCGGCGCAGCCAGTCCCTGCTCGTAGAGAAAGCGCGTCGTTTCGTCCGCGTTCGCTTCGCCGAAGCTCAAGTAGTGAGCGACGTCGACGCCGATTCCACCGGCGCCCACGATGGCGACGCGCTCGCCGACATCCGGATCGCCGAGCAGCAGTTCGGCATAGGTGAGGACGTGCGGAAGATCGCTGCCGGCTAAACGCAGACGCCGCGGCAACACGCCCGTTGCGAGCACGATGCCGTCGAATCCACGCAACTCGGCCGCCTCGCCAATGCGCCGGCGAAGATGCACCACGACGCCGAGCCGAGCCAGCTCGTTGGTGTAGTAGCGGATCGTCTCGTGAAAGTCGCGTTTTCCCGGAATGCGCCGCGCCATGCGAAACTGGCCGCCGAGTTCGTCGTCGGCCTCGAAGAGCTCGACCACGTGTCCGAGCGCGGCCAACGCGCGTGCGCTCTCCATCCCCGCGGGCCCGCCGCCGATCACCGTAAAACGGCGGCGCAACGCTTTTGGCTCGGCTTGTTCGGGGAAATCCAACTCGCGGGCTGCACGTGGGTTAACCATGCATGAGACCGGCGCGTCGACTAACGACCGGTCGATGCAGGCCTGATTGCACGCAATGCACGTGTTGACCAACGCAGCCTCGTTGCGCGACGCCTTGGCGACGATCTGCGCGTCGGAGAGAAAAGGGCGCGCCATCGAAATAAAATCCACGCTTCCGGCTGCGAGGACGAACTCGGCGCCGGCGAGCGAGTTGATGCGATTGCTGGCGATGACCGGCAGCTCGCCGACGGCCGCTTTCACCGCGGCGGCGAACGGAACCCAGACGCCGCTGGGAACGACTTGCTGCACCGTGGGAATCGACGATTCGTGCCAGCCGATGCCGACGTTGAGCGCGTCGACCCCGTCGGCGGCCAGCGTCCGTGCGAACGCGAGGGTCTCGGCGGGCGTCGTCGAGGCCATCATCAGGTCGGCGCCGGAGATCCGGAAGATCACTGGAAACTCGGCGCCGGCAAGTGCGCGAATCTCGCGCAACACCGCGCGAGGGAGACGCATACGCCGTTCGAGATCGCCGCCCCAGGCATCGTCACGCCGGTTCGTCAGCGGCGAAAGAAACTGGTTGAGGAGATAACCCTCCGACGCCATCACCTCCACCGCATCGAATCCGAGATCGCGCGCGCGGGCCGCGCCCCGCGCGAAATCACCGATCGTTTCGAAAATCTCGTCGTCGCGCAGTGCGCGCGGCGGATCGGGTGAGAAACGCGACGCGATTGCCGACGGCGCAACCGGCTGAATTCCAAACGATGCAAGATATGCGTACCGCCCCGCGTGGAACAACTGGAGCGCAATCCGGCCGCCGGCAGCGTGCACGGCCTCCACGGCCGCCCGCAGCGGCGCGCTCGACTCCGGTTCGTTGATGAAGCTGTAGTTGCGACCGCCGGCGCCGGCCCGATTGACGCACGACCCCCCAGTGACGATCAATCCCGCGCCGCCGTGCGCGCGCTCGGCATAAAACGCGGCGAGCGCGGCGCCGTCGGATTCGATCCCGAGATGCATCGAACCCATGACGATGCGATTGGCAAGGCGCAGCGTGCCGATGGCTCCGGCTTGCAGGGTGCGTTCGAACAACGGAACCTACAGCGAAAGCGGAGGCGCGGTGTCGGAGTAGAACGGCGGCGCGATCACGCTCAAACCGCCGTCGACGCAAATCGTTTGACCGGTGATGTACTCCGATTCCGGCGAGAGCAGGAAGGCGATCGTGTCGGCCACTTCTTGCACGGTCCCCATGCGCGCTTTTGGAAGTTTGGAAAGAACGCTTTCGATGGGCGCCATGCCCGGGACGTTTTGATAGAAATAGGCGCACGATTCCGTGTCGATCAAGCCACCGTTGACCGCGTTGACGTTAATGCCGCGCGGCGCGAACTCCACGGCCATGTAGCGCACCCAGGCTTCGATGGCCGCTTTATTCGAACCGAGGTTGGCGTAGGTCGGATAGGCCCGAATGCTGCCGTAGCTCGAGAGCACCGCGATCCGGCCGCCTTGGGCCATCAGCTTGACCGCGCGTTGCGCGCCGAGAACGAAGGCGCGGACGTTGAGCGCGTAGGAGCGGTCGAGGTTATGCGCCTTTAAGTCCAAGACTTTCTTGAACGAGCTGGCTGCCGCGTTGGAAACGAAGAGATCGAGGCGGCCAAACTCGCTCTCGACGCGATCGAAGAGCCGGTCGATCTGCTCGGGTTCTTCCACGTTTGCCTGCACGGAGATCGCGCGCGCGCCCAGCGCTTCGATCTCGCGCACGGCCTCCTCGGCAAGATCGGCATTGCGATTGAAGTTGATGACGATCGAGGCGCCTTCGCGCGCCAGCGTCAGTGCCAGTGCGCGCCCAATCCCACGCGAGCTCCCGGTGATGAGCGCAATCTTGTCTTCGAAACGACGCCTCACGCGGCTCCTCCGCCGAGCAGCGCACGAGCGATGACGGTCTTTTGAATTTCGTTGGTCCCCTCTTCAAAGCGTTGAGCGCGGGCGTCCCGATAGACTCGTTCGATGGCGTTCGGCTGCCAATATCCCGTACCGCCGTGAATCTGGAGAGCCTTATCGGTGACGCGCGTCAGCATCTCGACGGCCTGCAGCTTCGACATCGAGGAGAGCATCGTTGCCTCCGGGCTGCCGGCTTCCCATTGCGTTGCGGCGTGAAGGACCAGCTGACGCGCCGCCTCGATATCGGTTGCGTTCTCGGCGATCATAAAGCGAATGGCTTGGCGTTGCACGAGCCGCTTGCCGAACGTCTCGCGTTTGCCGGCGTACTCGATCGCCAACTCCTGCGCGCGCCGCGCGAGGCCGACGCACGTCATCGCAACCGAGATTCGGCTGGGCGTCAAGAATCCGCCGAGGGCGATCTCGAGCCCCTGCCCCTCGTCACCAAGTCGATTCGCCACCGGAACCGGCGTGCGTTCGAAGAGCAACCGTCCGTGATCGGTTCCGCGCACGCCCATCGACTCGTCCATCTCCGTCACGGTCGCTCCCGTCGCGTGGCGATCGACGAGCAGTGCGACCGTTCCGTCCGCGCCGCGCGTGCCGGCGAGCCGCGCGAAGAGCAACCAGTAATCGCAGATCGTTCCGAAGGTAATCAGGTGCTTCTCGCCGCTCAAATAATACGTGTCGCCTTCGCGAACGACGCTGCAGCGAAGATCGGCACCGGTCCCCGCAGTCGGTTCCGTGAGCGTAAAGGCAATCTTCAGTTCGCCTTTGATCGAGGGAATGACGAAGTCGTTGCGCTGCTGCGGCGTCGCAAACCGGTCCATGGCGCGCCACGTGCCGTTGACGACGTGCACGATCATGCGGATCGACGCGTGCGACATCGAAAACAGCTCGATCAGGCGCAGATACTGGGCGAACGGAATCCCGCGGCCGCCATACTCCACGGGCGCGGCCAGCGAGAGATAGCCGCGATCGCGAAGCTCCCCCCACAGCTCGTGTGGAACTCGGCGCTCGCGCTCGATGCGCCGTGCCCAGTCTTCGGCGGGCCCGGCAACGTATGCGGCGATCTCGCTTTCGAGCGCCGTAAAACTCAAGAGACGCTCGCCTTGCGGCGCTCGTCCGGCCGAAACTCTCGCGCCCGCTCGCGTAGCAGATACTTCTGAACCTTCCCCGACGGCGTGCGCGGAAGCTCGGTAACGATCTCCAGCCGCTCGGGCCAATAGTGTTTGGCGGCCTGGCACGCGTAGAGATAGTGCTGCATCCGATCGAAATCGAGCTGCGCGCCGCCGCGCAGCACGACGAAGGCGCAGGCACGCTCGCCCAAGCGCGCGTCCGGCATCGCAACGATCGCGATCTCGGCGATGGCCGGGTGATCGCTCAGCAGTTGCTCCATCTCGGCGACGGGAATTTTCTCGCCCCCGCGATTGATGACGTCGCGCACCCGTCCGGTGATGCGAATGTATCCCGACTCGTCGATGACGGCCAAATCGCCGGTGCGAAACCAACCGTCGGCGGTAAAGGCGGCCGCCGTCCAGTTGGGATGGTCGGCGTAGCCCACGAACATCGTCGGCGACTGGACTTCGAAGTTCCCTTCCTGCCCGGCGGGTAGCGTGCGACCATCGGCGTCGGTAATGCGTAGGTGAATGCCGCGCAACGCACGGCCGTCGGTTCCCCAAACCTTCGCCGGTTCGTCGGTCGGTGCGGCGAGCGATCCCAAGCACGACTCGGTGGTGCCCCACGCGCCGCAGACCGCACTGCCGAGAACGCGCGTTGCGCGTTCGGCTAAACCACGCGGCACGGCGGCCCCGGTTGCGACGAAGATGCGCAGGGCGGCGGGTGCGCGTTCACCGGCTTCGACGGCCGCGACGAGGTCGGCTAAAAAGGGCGTTGCGGCTTGCACAAACGTGCCGTCCCAGTCGTTAAGCGCGCGCAGCGCGCGCGACGCGTTCCAGACCGGCTGCACGATTTGGGGGACTCCCATCAGCAGCGCCAGCCACATCCCGTAGAGGAATCCGGTTTGATGCGCCAGCGGAGACGGCACGAAGATTCGGTCCTCCGCGCCGAGCTCGAGGTGCTCAATTTCCATTGCGGCGGCGCGCATCAGCACGTCGTTACGATGCAGCACGCCTTTCGGTTCGCCCGACGTTCCGGAGGTGAACAGCAACTGCGCGATCGCCTCGGGGTCGCTCGGCTGCGCGTCGAGCACCTTGCGATCGACCGCGAGCGTGCGTAGCGCGTCCTGGTAGCGCAGCCAGCGTACGGTGTCGTCGTATCCCGGCGCCGGCAGGGCGTAGGTGTTGCGAGCGCCCGCGCAGACGACGACGTACTCCAACTTCAGCGGAAGATCGCCGCTAAAAACGGAGGCCTCTTCGAGAATTGACGCGATCTCGGCTGCGTGATTGCGGCCGCGCGCTTCGTCCGGAACGAAGAGGACCCGCGCGCGGGACCGCCGCAGGCAGAAGGCGACTTCGCGTTCGCGGAAGATCGGCATCAACGGGCAGCAGACGGCGCCGATGCGCAACGTCGCCAACGTGATGACGACGAACTCCACGGTATTGGGCAGCTGGTAGGCGACTCGTTCGCCGGGCTGCACGCCCAGGCTCAAGAGAAGCGTCGCCGTGCGTTCCACGCGTTCGAGCAACTCTTGCCACGTGAGCGCAACGTCGCTTCCGTCCCGCGTTTCGACGACTGCCAAACCGAGCGGCGTTTCGCGTGCGTGGTGCGCGAGAAGCTGGTCGGTCGTCATCAGTGCGGCGCGATCGGGCTTTGGCATCGCGGCCGCTCGCGTGCCGGAATGCTGACCGTTGTGCGGTCCGTCGGAAACCGACATCGCGACGCCGATGCTGCGCATCGCGTCGAGAAAGCGAGGATACGAGATTCGGTAGGCGTTCGGATAGGTCAGCGTGCTCTGTCCCTGCGCGCGCGACGCGGCCACCGCCAGCGACATCAGGATGCGGTGATCGTTAAAGGACGAGAGGTGTGCGCCGTGAAGCTGGGACACGCCGTGCGCGATGAGCCGGTCGTCGTGCAACTCTAAGTGGCCGCCCATGCGATTGAGCTGCAGCATCGCGGCGACGCGATCGGACTCTTTGAGACGCACGTGGGCGATATTTTCCAATACGGTTTCACCTTTTGCGAACGTGCCCAGGGTCGACAAGATGGGCAGCATGTCGGGAATGTCGCGGCAGTCGACTCGAACTCCGCGCAGCTCGATGCCGGCGTGCCGTACGCGGACGGCATGCGCCTGCGCATCATACGCCATCGGGAGTCCCATCTCCCGAAGAATCTCCATAAACACACCCTCCGGATGGTCCGGAAGTTCCCCCGGAAGCGCTTGCAGACCGCGAAAGAGCACGTCGGAGGGATGAAGGGCCGTCGCGGCGAGCCCGAACGCGGCCGAGCCGATGTCGGGCGGAAGCTCTACGGTCGCCGGGCGCGCCGTCTGCCCAGGCTCGACTTCGAAGCGCCGCCAATCCGGCGCGATCTTCACGTGCAAATCGAAGGCGCGCATCATCTCGGCCGTTAGCGCGATGTACGGGCGTTCGTTCAGTTCGCCTTCGACCTCGATGATCGTCGGTTCTTTGGCAAAGGGAGCCAGCAGAAGAAGCCCTGAAATCCACTGCGACAGGGTGCCGGGAATGACGATCTTCCCACCTCGCGGCTGACCCGGAAAGACGGAAATCGGCGGACAGCCGTCGTTGGATTCGAAGCGAACGCCCATCTCGGCGAGCGCTTCGAGCAGCGGCCCGACGGGACGCCGCTGGAAATACTTTTGGGCGGTCAGCGTGACCGGCGAATCGGCGAGCGACGCCAAACCGATCATGAAGTAGAGCGTCGAACCCGAACTGCCGACCGAGACGACCTTGCGTTTGACCTGATAGGGGCCGCCGGCAACGAGCAGCGTCTGGCCTTCGACCTCGATCTTCGTGCCGAGCGCGCGCAAAACGTCCATGGTAAACTGCACGTGGCGAGCATCGGAGAGGCCGAGGATTCGGCTCGTTCCCGGCGCCAACGACGCTAGAATGAGCGCGCGATGCGCGTGATACTTCGAGTTCGGAACCTCGACCTCGCCGGTCAGCGGCCCGCTCGTTCCTTTAACGAGAAGATTCATCGGCGTCCTACCTTAGGCGGCAAAGTTTCCCAGTGAGAATCGGAGCGCCCTGCTCGCGCGTCATCGCGAGATAACCAGCGACGCGTTCTGTCCGCCGAAGCCAAAAGCGTTCACCTGAAAAGCGGCGTAGCGATGCGAGCGCGGGCGCTCGATCACTAGGTCGAAACGCGTTGCGGGATCGAGCCGCTGCGTTCCGAGCGTGGGCGGAATGCACTCTTCGTGCATCCCGGCGATGCCGGCGATCGCGCACATCGCGCCGGCGCTGGCCATGCTGTGCCCGACGTGTCCTTTGATCGAAGTAACGATTGCCGGGCGATCGGCGTAGATGGCGTCGATTGCCTTGGCCTCCGCGGCGTCGCCGACGATCGTACTGGTCGCGTGGGCGTAGACGACCGCGCACTCCGCCCCGGCATCGCCCGCGCGTTCGATCGCGTCTTGCATCGCGCGCACTTCGTAGCGTGCCGAGGGGTCGGGCGACGTAATGTGATACGCGTCGGAGAGCGAGCCGTAGCCGCGAATGCGCGCCAGCACGCGCGCTCCGCGTTCCCGCGCGCGCTCGATACGCTCCAAGACCAGGATCGCCGCACCGTCGCCCATCACGAATCCGTCGCGGTCGACGTCGAACGGTCGCGACGCGCGCGTCGCATCGGTGTTGCGCGAGAGCGCGCCCGCGCGAACGAGGCTTTCGTACACCAGCGGGCTCAAGAGCGTTTCGCTGCCTCCCACAATTGCGGCGTCGATCTCGCCTCGCTCGATCATCCCCGATGCCAAACCGATCGCGTCCAGCGATGAAGCGCAGGCCGTGCTGATCGCCAGCTGCGGTCCGTGCAGTTTCCAATGCATTGCAATCAGTGCGCTCGGCATATTCGGAATGACCAGCGCCATCAGTTTGGGCGATACGGTGCGGCCGCCGGATTCGAGAAGGGCCGTCTGCGCTTGGGCGACGAGGGGGAAAGCCCCCATCGTATTGCCCACAATGACCGCAGTGCGCTCCTGCGGCGGTTCGAGCTGGGCTTGGTCGAGCGCTTGGACTGTGGCCGCCATCGCGAACTGAGTGAAGCGGTCGGTGTTGCGCAGAGCGGCCGGGGGAACTGGGCTGCGATCCAAAAAGTCGTCCGCGACCGCCGCCCAAAGCCCGTTTCCGGAAACCGGAAGCCCAGAAGCTTTCATGGGAGCGATTCCGAGATCGCCCTCGAGCAAGTGTTGCCAGAACACCTCGACCGCCTCACCAATCGGCGATACGATCCCCATTCCGGTAACGGCAACGCGCTCCACGGCGGTTTGATTGCGGGAGCGATACGGAAGGCGCCTGCCGGGCAGGGGATGAGGCACGGACCATGCGTCGAAGCGAGAGTCGTGGAGCGAGGGGTTAACGTACCGCAATCGTACCGGCTGGTCCGCCGCGATGCGCGGGCCGAACGTACGATCGTGCGGCTGAGCAGCGGTGCGACTTTTGGAGGCGACGAGATCGCCATTTGTGCCGGGCCGTGTGGTGTCGAATCGGCCGAACAGCTCGATCAGGCCGCTGCGGCGGTGGCTGCTGCGGGCGCGAACGTTCTTCGCGGCGGCGCTTATAAACCGCGCAGCTCGCCGTACTCGTTTCAGGGCCTCGGTGAAGAGGGGCTCAAAATGCTCCGCGATTCCGGCGACCGTTACGGCCTCGGCGTGGTTACCGAGGTGCTCGATCCGCGCGACGTCGAGAAGGTCACGCGCTATGCGGACATGCTGCAGATCGGCACCCGGAACATGCAGAACTTTCCGTTACTGCGCGAGGTCGGCGCCACGCGCGTGCCCGTCCTCCTCAAGCGCGGCCTTTCCGCGACGGTGCAAGAGTGGCTGCTCGCTGCCGAATACGTCATGCTCGGCGGCAACGAGAACGTCGTTTTGTGCGAGCGCGGCGTTCGCTCGTTCGACCCGGCGACTCGCAACCTGCTCGATATTGCCGTCGTGCCGCTGCTTGAAGGGATGACGCATCTTCCGGTTATCGTCGATCCGTCGCATGCCATGGGGATTGCGCGGCTGGTTCCACCCACCGCCGTCGCCAGCATCGCTGCCGGCGCCCACGGGCTGCTGATCGAGGTCCATCCCGATCCGGCCAACGCACTCTCCGACGGAGCTCAATCCTTGGACTGCGAACAGTTTGCGTTGCTGATGCGGCGGCTCGCGCTGGTTGCGGAGTTTGCCGGACGCCGTCTGCCGCAACGTGTAAAACCCGCCGCCGTGGCCCCCAACGGTCAGCGAAAGGCTGACGGCGCCGTACGATCGAGTAAGAGCGGGGTAAAGCTGGCGTAGCCGGCGTGAACGGCGCCGATATCGGTGCCGAGCGTGTCGCGGTCGGTTTCAAAAGGCGACTCCCAGGCGCGATAGTAGCGCGTCGCTCCGCCGCGTTCCTCGCCGACCATTCGTCCGCAAATGCGCTTGCGTCCCAAACGGGTGATGGAGATTCCACGAATCGATTGCAGCGGAACGTTTGGGACGTTTAAGTTCCAGTAGCACGTAACGTCCGCTAGTCGTTTGAACTCGTCGCGAATGCAGCGATCGACGATCGCGGCCGCGCTCTCCCAGTGTCGCCGGTCAAACGGCGCTTCATGGTCGGATGCAAGCGATACCGCAAGCGCGGGAATTCCCAAGAGGCAGGCTTCAACCGCGCCCGCGACTGTCCCCGAGTAGTTGACGTCGTCGGCTAGATTCGGACCGTGATTGATGCCGCTGACGACCAGCTCCGGACGCAGCCCCAGTTCCGTAGAGCCGAGGAAGACGCAATCGGCCGGAGTTCCGGAACACGCGTAGGCCAGAACTTTAGCGGCGTGACGGCGCTCGATGGTAATCGCTTCGTCTGCGGTAATTGCGTGCGAGACGCCGCTTCGATCGCCGGAAGGCGCGACGACGACGACATCGTGCTCGCCGCAAAGCACGTCCACGAGCGCTTCAATGCCGGGCGAGTCGATGCCGTCGTCGTTGGTTATTAGGATGCGCAGGCTAGGGAAGCTCTGATTATGCCGGCACGAAACGAAGCGCGAGACCGTCGATGCAGTAGCGCAGATGCGTGGGCGGAGGCCCGTCGTCAAAGATGTGGCCGAGATGGCCGCCGCAGCGGCGGCAGTGCACTTCGGTGCGCGTTTCCATGAGCGCGTAATCGTTCTGTGTTTTTGTAGTGTTGGGCAGTACGTCCCAAAATGACGGCCAGCCGTCACCGCTGTCGTATTTTTTCTTCGACGAAAAGATCACCAGCTCGCAACCGGCGCACGCATACGTGCCTGACCGTTTTTCGCCGATTAGGGGGCTGGAAAACGCGGGCTCGGTCCCGCCGCGGCGCAGAATTTCAAACCGATCGTCTCCGAGCATCGCGCGCCACTGCGATTCGGTATGGGTAACCTCGTACTGCTCTTGCGCAGCCGACGCGCGAATCGCCAGTCCGAAAACGGCGAGCGTCCCCGCGGTCGTCAAGAACTCGCCGCGCTTCATCGAACGCCGCCCGGGATGACGTGGCATGCCGCGCCGCCGTTCTTCTCAAAGTACCGCTGGTGGTACTCTTCGGCCGGCCAAAATCGCGGTGCCGGAACGATCTGCGTTACGATCGGGCGAGTGTATTTCTTTTGCTCCCGGTCGCGCGATGCGATCGCCTCGCGCTCTTGTTCGGGTCCGTGCGTGAAGATCGCGGAGCGGTACTGATCGCCGACGTCGGGCCCCTGGCGATTGAGCTGCGTGGGATCGTGCATCTGCCAGAACAGGTCGAGCAGTTGGTCGTACGACACGCGCTGCGGGTCGTAGGTTACTTCGACCGCTTCGGCGTGGCCCGTTCCGTGACCGCAGACTTGGCGGTACGTCGGGTTGTCGGCGTGGCCGCCGATGTAGCCCGAAACGGCCTCGACGACTCCTGGGAGCTGCCGGAATGCTGCTTCGACCCCCCAGAAGCAACCGGCGGCAAAGGTAGCAATTTTCGTTTCCATACATTCTTTAGAACGCCGCAGCCCGCCGGGCGGATGCGTCGGCGCGAGGAGCCCGTCAGGTCAGGGTGTGCGTGATGCTGAGGAGCCGCTCGTCGCTCCGCTTCCGGCTCCGCTCCTGCTGCACTGCCTCGTCGCTCCGGCATCCATGCCTGCGCTCTTCGGTCAGAGCCTCCTCAGCATCACGCACACCCTGACCCGACAGGCTCTTCTAAACGGTGTCGTTGCGGAGGACGTCGTCGATGGTTTCGCGGCGCGCCAGCAACCGATGGGTACCCTCGGCGATGCCCACGACGGCCGGCTTGGGAAAGCGGTTATAGTTTCCGGCCATGCTGTACGTGTACGCACCGGTCGAGCCCATCGCGAGGAGATCGCCGGGGACCACGTCGCGCGGAAGCCGCATCGTTCCAAGCTCGTCGTTTTCGCACGAGCGGCCGCAGAGGGTTATTTCCTGCTCTTCTTCGCGGTGCGGCGTGACCGCGGTTACTTCGTAGCGCGCCCCGTAAAGCGCCGGGCGCGGGTTTTCCGCGATCCCCCCGTCGACGACGACGAAGGTACGCTGCGACTGGCGCTTGACCGCCAGCACGCGATAGAGCGTCGTGCCGGCATCGGCGACAATTGCACGCCCTGGTTCGATTCCCAGCCGGACTGCGCCCAGTCCGTGGTTCTCCGCCGCGTCGCGGACGCACGCTGCGGCCGCCGCGACGGTCGTGGCAACGTCGAGCTTCTCGTGGCCGCCGTCGGGATCGGACGGCACGCCGAAACCACCGCCGATCACGATCCGTTCGCTTTGCAGTCCGAGGCTTGCAAACCGCTGCGCCGCTGCGACGAGAGCTGCCGCGTTCTCCAAATAGGCCGACTCGTCGTAGATCTGCGAACCGATATGCGCGTGCACGCCGGCGAAGCGCAACTGCGGATTGGCCAGAAGCAGCGCCGCCGCCGCCGCTTCGTCACGCGGGTGAATGCCGAACTTGCTGTCTTTTCCGCCGGTGCGCACGAATGCATGTGTGCTGGCATCGACGCCGACGTTTAGCCGAAGCAGCACGTTCGCGGCATTTCCGTTGCGCGAAAGGTCCGCCAGCCGTTTGAGTTCTGCGATGCCGTCGACGGCGACGAGGCCGATCCGTCCGGTGCAGGCCGCCAGCAGCTCTTCGTCCGACTTGCCCGCGCCGTGCAACGTGATGCGCTCCGCCTTAAATCCGGCTCGCTCGGCGGTCACGAGCTCGCCCAGCGAACAGACGTCGACACCGATCGGATACGACGCTAGAAAGCGGAGAAACTCAACGGTCGCAAAGGCTTTGGCGGCGTACGAAACTTCGGTCCCAAGGTCCGTCGAGCACCGTACGAGTTCGCCGACGGCCGCATCGACGGCGTCGAGATCGATCACGAGCAGCGGTGTGCCGTAGACCGAAGCGAGCGTCTCAGGGGACGGGTTCAGAACTGCTCCATGAAGCGATCGACCGAGTCTTGCGGGATGCCCGCCGCGACGAGCCGGACGGCCAGGTCTTGGCGGTCGTGCGGCGGCGTCACGAGCATAAACGATGAGTTATCGCTTCCGGAGGCACTGACGGTGCACCACTCCGCGGCCGCTGGAATCAGTGCCGTCTGATAGCGCGAAAGCGTAACGGTGGAAGCATCGCTTGCCACTTCGAGCGGCTCGTTGAGGGACATCAAGATCAGCGGGCGTCCGTTGGTCCGCAGCGACGCGGGGTCGTCAGTTGCCACGATTCGCTCGACGACAAAATGTTCGTCGGCGATCAGCGCCCTCCGGTCGAGGCCCTCGAAATGATAGGGAATCTGCAAGAGCGTTCCCGTCGCCGTGGCCTCGTAGTTCAACACGTCGGCGGCTTTTTGTACGTTGAGCTCGCGCGGCTTACCATCGAGGCCGACGCGGTTGAAATCGAACATCCGATACGTGAGATCGGAGGCCTGCTGCGTTTCGAAGACCGTCACGCCGGGTCCGATCGCGTGGACGACACCGTGCGGGATGTAGACGGTGTCGCCGGCTTTGAGGTCGATCTTGCGCAGAATCTCGCCGAGCGTTCCGTCGGCGACGCGCTGCAAGTATTCCTCGCGTGACGTGTCGCGCGTCCAGCCGTAGATGATTTGCGCTTGCGGCTGCGCAGCCAGAACGTACCAGCACTCGGTCTTTCCAAAAGGCTGATGCTCGACGCGCTGCGCGTAGGCGTCGTCGGGATGAACCTGCACCGACAACCAGTCGTGCGCGGTGATGATTTTCGTCAGAACAGGAAAGATACGTTTGGGATTGATGTCCCCCAGCAGCTTGGGACCCAAGCGCATGCGCAGATAGGCGACGTTGTTGCCGGCTAGCGAGCCGTTGAGGATGCGATCGGTATCCCAGCACTCCCACGATTCGCCCAAGCGCGCCTGCGGATCGCCGTGCTTGCCGTAGACGCGCACCAGCTCGTCACCGCCCCAGACCTGCGTCGTGAGCTTTGGATCGAGGACGTAGGGATAGAGGAAGTCGTTTTGCACGGTTCGGCTACGATACGATGGGTTTGGTGGGAATTCCGCCAGCGAATATGAAGACAGGCCGCTGTGCACGAGCTTTACGTCGGGATCGGCTCGAACCTCGGCGACCGGCAGGCGAACATCCTGGCCGCGCTGCAGCGCTTGCGGGCGCGCGCGCAAATTCTAACTGTTTCGGCGTTTTACGAATCGGAGGCCGCCGACGGCGCGCAAGGGCCGGCTTACTTGAACGTTGCCGCGGCGCTGCGCTCGCAACTCGATGCGGAAGCCTTCGCGGGCTTTGCGCGCGACGTCGAGCTTGCCGTTGGGCGGGCGCGTGGAACGCGGCGGCTCGAGGCGCGTCCGATCGACATCGATCTTCTCGTATTCGACGGAGAGACCGTGCAAGCACGGCTCGATGCCCGTCCGTATAATGCGGTTCCGCTCGCGGAAATAGCGCCGCAACTGGTCCGCGCCTCGGCCAACGGCCGCGTTCGCCGGCGGGAACGCGGGCTTCGGTTCGACACCGACCGCCAATCCGAGGAGCCCGAGGTTCGGCTTTCGTTGAGCCGCGCCGGCGTTACGCGCGTGCGCCGCGTCGTTCATTTGGAAATTGATGGCCGGCCGGCGGTCTATAACGGCGAGTTCTCGATGGTCGCGGATCTTGCGGCCGACCGGGCCGGCGTTCATATGTCGCGCTTTGCGGAAATTCTCGAAGAAGCGACGCTCGACGTGCTGGCCGGCACCACCAAACCAGTGCGCATCGAACGACTCGCCGAAGCGATTGCGAGCGAAATCGTGCTTAGCCAGCGTACCGTACGTGCCGAGGTGCGCCTGCGCGCCAGGTTCGGTTTGGAGCGCTGGACGCCGGTGAGCGGAAAGCGCGGCGAAGAGACATATACGCTGGTCGGTATCGCGCATGCCGACGAAAGCGGAACGCGCCGCGTCGTCGGCGTCGAGGCCGAAGGCATGACCGCTTGCCCCTGCGCCCAGGCGATGGTGCGCGAACACTCGATGCATCAGCTCGTCGAAGCCGGCTTTAGCGAAGGCGACGCACGCCGGGCCCTCGACGTCCTGCCGGTGGCGACGCACAACCAGCGCGGGCGCGGCAGCATCCTGATCGGCGTGCCCGAGGCGCAGAGCGACGTCTTCCGCGCCGAAGACCTCGTCGAAATCGTCGAAAACTCGATGTCGAGCGAAACCTACGATCTGCTCAAGCGCCCCGACGAGTTCTTCGTGGTCAACAAGGCGCATCACAATCCGAAGTTCGTCGAAGACGTCGTGCGCGGGATTCTCTCGCGCACGCTCGAGATGTATGCCGATCTTGGCGGTGAGACGTTCGTCTTCGCCAGCCAAGTCAACGAAGAGTCAATTCACAAGCACGACGCCTTCGCCGAAGGCTTCGGGCTCTTCGGCGAGCTGCGCGCCGAGCTTCGCACCGGGCTGCCGGTGGAAAAAACCGATTTAGGAGCCTTCCTCCAGCGCCGCGATGCGCGCGCGGAGTGACGGATGCGACGAGAAGAAGAACTCGTACCACGATGGCGGATCTTCGTCGGCGAGATTTTGATCGCGTAGACGCCGAAAGGCAGAAGCTCCCCCCGCGGCGTCGCCGGTAGCGGCGATGGCAAAACGGTCCGCGGCCCACTCTCGCGAGCGCGAAAACGCAAAGAGCAGCGGGCGAAGGGCCTGCGTCGCGACGACCATCGCCGCGTTGAGCCGCACGATGAGCAGCGCCCGGTCGCGCAGCTCCTCACGCTCCTTCTTTGAGATCGAAGCGTTCGAGACGACGAAGAGCACGAAGGCCATCAGCTCGCCCAGCCCGATCAGCCGCCACGTGTCCTTATTCACGTAGTGGCCGAGTTCGTGCGCCACCACGAACTCCGTTTCGTTCTCCGGGAAGGCCTCGATCAGCGTGTCGCCGAGCACGATGCGGTGCGTCTTTCCGATGCCGGTCACAAAGGCGTTCGCCTTGCGCGTCTGCCGGCTCATGTCCATTCGAAGGATCGCGGCGTCGCCGACTCCGTACCGCGAGGCGAGCGCGCGCAAGCGCTCCTCCAGCGAACCCGTCACCGGCTCGAACTTGTTAAAGAGCGGCATCACATAGATCGGCACGATGAGGTTTCCAATGATGAAGAGCGGGAAGACGCCGATGGATGCCAGGAGCGGCCATCGCCGCGGCGCGAACTTTAGCGCAAAACCGACGAGCGTTGCGAGGAGGGCCGTCACGCCGGCGGAAATCGCCGCGCCCTTCGCATAGTCGCTCAACCAGTCGTTCCGCGACTGATCGCTCAGCCCAAACCGCCGTTCGAGCGAGTACTCTTCGACGAACGAGACCGGCAGCTCCACGAGCGCCGACGCAAGGGCGTATGCGGCATAGTACGTCGCCGGACGAGTCCAAACCGGAAGCCTCGCCGTTGCCCGGTCCACGCGATCCGCAAGCGGGCCATAGGCAAACGCGAGAAATGCGGCGGTTCCCCGCAGCGTGCCGGCGACTTCGAGCGTTCGTCGAATTCGGGCGTAGGCTGCGGCATCTTTGGCGACGGCTGGGGCCGGATCGCGCCACTCGAGAAAGGCTTCGAACGCTCTCGCCGCGATATAACCGGCGCTCAGCCCCATTCCCACGCCTAACAGCATTTTTCGACCGCTCATCAGCGCCGCGCTTCGCCGAAAAGCGGTCCCCTCCGCTGCACTACGGTCAGACGATCGAAATCGTCTCTTTGGGTTTGGGGTGTGCGGCGATCGCGGCGAGCAGGCTATCGGCTAAAACGTCGCAGACCGGATCGTCCAGCTCCTCGATTCGTCCCTCATCGGCAAGCTGCAGCTTGACCGGATCGACCGGGATGCGCGCAAAGACCGGGGCCTGCGCCAAGTCGGCGACGCGCTGGGCGTACGACGGCCCAAAGATCTCGTGCTGCTTTCCCGTATCGGGCGCCACGAAGTACGACATGTTCTCAACGACGCCGAGAACTGGTTTTTTTAGTTGGTGGATCAAGTTGGCAGCCTTGCGGACGATCATCGTCGCCAGCGCCTGCGGCATCGTAACCAGCACGACTCCGTCGATGTTCAGCGACTGCAGCACGGTCAGCGGCGCGTCCGACGTGCCGGGCGGAAGGTCCACAAGCAAAAAATCGAGCTCGCTCCAGAGCACTTGCTCGTAGAACTGACGGATGACGCTTGCAACTATCGGTCCACGCCAGATCATCGCTTTATCTTCCTGGTCGGTAAAGAGATTCGAGCTGACGACTTCGATCGCGCTTCGCGTAACTGCCGGATGCATGAGCGGCTGGGGCTGGCCTTGCGGCGTGGTTTTGACCGGGTCGGCCTCGATCTTCAGCGGCTCGCGCAAACCAAAGAGTCTCGGGATCGAGGGCCCGGTGACGTCGGCGTCGATGATGCCGACGCGATAGTGTTTGCGCCGTAGCCCCACCGCGAGCAACGCGGTGACCAGCGACTTGCCGACGCCGCCTTTGCCCGACATGATGGGAATCGTGTGCGCGAACTTGGTTCGGCCGCTGAAGGCGCCCGGTGCTCGCGCGGCCGGCCGGCGTGCTTCCTCGGAAATCTTGGGCACGCTGCCCGACCGTCGCGCCTCTTTAAGTGCGTCGAGGATCGGCTCGACGAGCAGGCCGTGCGCCCGCGCGCCCTGTTCGACATTCTCGTATTTGCTCACGCCGCAGCCGCTGCAGCCCAGCCCAAACGCCGTCAAAACCTCGGCGGCAATCGGCAGCTGCGCAACGAGCTCCTTGATGTTGGTCTGAGGGGCGATTTCAATTTCGGGCATGGCTTCTTGCTTGAACCTTCGAACCGCGCCGGGGATGCAAGGGTCGACCGAGCGCGCGCTCGAGGTACTCGCCGGGGGTTGCGACTCGCCGGTCCGCTCTGGCCGGAGCGCGGGCTTGCCGATGTTCGTGCAAGCGTCGGCCTCCGGCGCGTACGCGTACGACGAATCGGGCCGCCGGTACGTCGACTACATCATGGCCTACGGGCCGCTGCTCTTCGGGCACACGCATCCCGAGCTGGTGACGGGCCTCGACGCCCTCGCCAAGCACGGTTTCGTTTGGGGAACGACGCACGGCGATGAGGTTCGGCTCGCGGAGCGCATTCGAGCGTACCTGCCGTCAATGCAGCGCATGCGCTTCGTTACAACCGGAACCGAAGCGATGATGAGTGCGGTCCGCGTGGCGCGCGCCTTTACCGGACGTTCGCGCATCCTAAAGTTTGCCGGCAACTATCACGGCCATTTCGATCTGGCGCTGATCGATGCCGGCGCGTCGGCCGGCACGGGAACCGGGGGAATTCCGCAAGGCGTGCGAGGCGACGTGCTCGTCGCGCGCTACAACGATCTCGCCTCGGTCGACGAACGGCTAGAAGGAAATGAACCCGAACTTGCCGCGATCGTCGTCGAGCCCATCGGGGCCAACATGGGTATAGTGCAGCCGGCCGACGGATTTTTAGAAGGCTTACTACAACGCGCCCGGCGTGCCGGCGCGCTCTTGATCTTCGACGAAGTCATCACGTGGTTGCGTTTCGGGTTGCGCGGCGCGCAAGGCCGCACCAGCGTCGTGCCGGATTTGACGGCGCTGGGAAAGATCATGGGCGGCGGCCTGCCGATTGCCGCGTTCGGCGGACGGCGCGACGTGATGGCGGTGCTGGCTCCGGACGGCACGGCGTTCACGGGCGGCACGCACGGCGGCAATCCGTTCTGCGTCGCGATGGCGCATCGCGTTCTCGACTTACTCGAAGCGCATCCGGAGTATTATTCGTACGTGGACGAGCTCGCGCGGCATCTGGCCGGCGGCCTTCGTGAAATCTTTACGCAGCGCGGACTGCCTTACACGGTCGTCCAGTGGGAGTCGGTCGTCGATTTCAAGTTTCGGCGCGGCCCAGCGGCACAAAACTACGACGACGCCTGCAGCGCCGATCGCGTGGCGCACGCGCGCTATTGCGCTGCGATGCTCGAACGGGGCGTACTGCTCGCGCCCTCCCAGAACGAGGTGATGTTTCTGTCGACCGCTCACACCGCGCAGGACGTGGACGAAACCCTCGCCGCGGCGCAAGAGTCGCTTTAGTTAACGCAGCGGCCCCCGTTTGACGGAGGCCGCTGCACCCTTTCGTAGAGGTCGTTTCTTAGATCTTTACCTGTGCGTTGAAGTAGAGATTGATCGGAGGCGCAATTCCGCCGATCGAGCCGTTGTTCGCGGCGCCGCTGGGAATGTAGCTCTGCGTCCACGGCGTGCTCGCCTTGTTGGCTGCCCGGTCGCCGATGCTGGTGCCATTGTAGAAGTTGCCGGGATAGAGGGTGCTGTTGAGCACGCCGCCGTCCGGAAAGTAGGAACAGGCCACGTTACTCGGCGGATTGGCGATCGTCCACGGCTCTTGCGTTCCGCCGAAGCAGACGTGGAAGAGGTCGGCGGCGAGCAGCGTTAGCCGAACGCGCGGGGTCACGTCGTACGCAAGCTCAAGGTTTGCGACGATCGAGCTGGGCTGCTCGATGTTATCGAACGCGAACGAGCCGGTCTGGAAGTTGGGCGTGTACAAGTAGCCGTACGGACCCAATCCGGGCGAGCCCGCATAGAGGTAGTTGCACTGGAGCGGGTTGGTCTTCGGCGAGAGCTTGGTGATTCCGGACTTCGCCGAGTTCAGGATGCAGGAGCGCGGATCGTAACCGTTGTTGTCCAGCGGGGTGCCGTAGAAACCGCCGCTTTGGAAGGAGAAGCTTGGCGTAATCGCCAGCTTATCGTGGCGCCAATTGAGGATCAGCGACGAGACGTACGGCGAGATGTAGCTGACGAACGAGCCGTTGAGACTCGGAGCGATCGCGGTCGAGTAGGGGTTGTACCAGCCACCGAGATCCAAGAGCCCCTGCGACGGCAGATTGTAGTACGGGTTGAGGATCGTATCGTAACCCTTCGCAATCTTGCCGTTGCGAGTGTTGCACGGAACGCCCGTTCCGTTCTGGTAGCAGGGAAATCCGCCGCCCGCTTTTGTCAGAGCGTTGTACTGCGAAATGACCCCGTTGAGCACGGTGAGCGGATTGGGGATGATGCCGCCCGTCGAGAGCGGCACGTTCTGGAACATCACCTTCGAGTTGGTGTACGTGAAGGCCAACTGTCCGGAGAACCCGTTGCGGCTGAAGTCGCCTTTGCTGAACAGAAATTCCACGCCTTGGTTGCGATTGACGCCGACGGGAACCTGGGTCGCGAAGTTTGAGCCGATGAACGTTTGCTGCTGCCAATTCGAGACCCAGGTGTAGAAAGGCGAGATCTTCAGGCTCATATCGGTGCCGCGGAAGTGCTGCTCGTACGAGAGGTCGTACTGCCCCGACGAGATGCCCGGAATCGGATGGAAGGGCGAGTAGAAGCCGAGGTTCATCGTGTTGTTCCAGACCGACCGCTCGTCACCCGAGAGGCTCAAGTACTGGACCGACGCGGAGATCGGCGGCTGCGTGTAGCGGCCGGCCGAAACGCGCCAGACGACGTCCGGCGATTGCGAATAGGTCGCCGAAAAGCGAGGCTCCCAGTAGTTGAGCGTGTACGAGTCGGGAGAAGTCGCCGTGAAGTTCGGCGCCGCGACGCCGTTCTGCGTCGTTCCGTTGGGGTGGACCCAGCCGGTGTGAGGACCCGCCGGGTGAAGGAGCGTGGCTGCGGTGTCGCAGTTTCCATTTACGTACTGGGCATTTGCCGGCGGCGGTTGACCCGCCGGCAGCAGTTGCGTCAGCACTTGGTTCGTCGGCACGTAGACGCAGGCATAGTTCGCCGTCATGTTCGCGTAGAATTCGTCGGCCGCAGTTGCCGAGTCGGGGAGCTTGTAGGTGAAGTCATCGTAGCGGATCGCAGCGTTGATCAGGATCTTATCGTTGGGGCGGAACTGATCGGCAAGCGAGAAGTTCTCGAACTCCGGTTTGACCGTGTTGTACGAGCCGCTCGCATTGCCGTTCCAGAGACTATCCCACTGTGCTCCAGCCCTGGCGGCCGGAGTGCCCGGGGCGCCGTAGCCCGAAGGGCCGCCGGAAGCTGCGCCCGTCCACGTGGGATTCACGATGCAGTTCATGCTGTACGTCTTGGCGCAATTTAGGGTGCCCGACGAGGTTTTGATGTTCAACGTCGTGTCGTAGTAGCTGCTGCTCAAACACGGTACGGAGTAGCCGAAGGCCGCGCTCGGGAGATTTTGCTGATTCCCGTAGCAACTGAAGCCTGCTCCGGTCTTGGCCATGTAGCCGATCGGTGAATCGTTCCCCGCCGCCGAGCTATTGTTCCAGCGGATGACGCCGGCGGTCGTGTAGTTGCCGTCAAGCGTCACGAGGTTCTGGTCGTTGAGCTGGTCCTGAAAGTCCAGCGCACCGCCCGATGTGTGCGTAATGAGCTGGTATTGCGCGGTAGCTGGCAGTGACGGGACGCCAACTCCCGTTGCGCCGGCGATCGGGTTATTCTGCAGCCAATCCGAGTAGAACGTGTAGCCGTACGCGCGCAGATAGGCCGATTGGCTCAGCGCGTAGGTGTACTGCACCTTGTTGATGCCGGCGTCGTTCCGAATGGTCGCTTGCGAGTTGTCATTTTGCGGGATCGGGCCGTTAAACGCGTGGGCCGGCGTGTCGGGAACCATGTAAACGCCCGGCGCGCGGACCGTCCCCGTACCGGTCTTATAGTTGTACGCGCCGATCGCAGTGCCGAACGGAACGTTGTAGGCAACGCCGTCGGCGTATCCCAGATAGGTCGGTCCGCAGGCGGTCGTCCCAAGGATGCTCGAGGGACACAGATACGGACCCGCTGGTAATCCCACACGCTGCAAATAGAACTGGTTCGGCTGGAGGAACGAGACGATCTGACCGGCTCCCGAGCACCCGTTGACGCTCAGCCCGGGGGCGATCGTCTCCGGACCGCAAGTCGGGGCCGCAGCCCGCGTTCCGTACGCCGCCCAGATGAACTGGTTGTTGCCGGGTCCTTCATCGTCCGGGCTGTTATAGCTGTAGTTGTTGAGCGCGGATCCGCTCCACAGCACCTGGACGTCGTCGCGCAATCCATTGGCTTTGGGAATACCCATATGTAGGTTGATCACGCTTTCGCGATCGGTGACCATCGATGGGTCGCCGGCAATGCCGCTATAGAACTGCCAACATCCCTGGTCGGGGAAGTTGAACTTCGCCCCGTACAGCGGGCAGATCGGCTTCACGCCTTGAGCGGTGCCGAAGATAGCGGTCGGTGACGTGTCGAGCACCTGATTGCTCAGGAAGCCGTAGCCGAGCGACGTTCCGTCGGCATCGCCCGATAAGAAACCGCCCGGCGTCATGTACCCGGCGCCGTTCGTGTTGTCGAAGAAACGGAAATTTTGGTTGTAGCCTAAAAGGCCGATGTAATAGCTGAAGTTCCGATCGGGGGTCGAGCCACCAATCTCGACGCTGGCTTGATGGTAGAACTGCGGCGTCGAGATGCCTAGGTTGGCCGTCGCGGAGCCCGGGAAGGTACCCGTCTTGATGACCTGGTTGATGAAGCCGGCCGTGCCGGCGGAGGCAACCGAGGACGGGCCGCCGCCGGTGTAGACCTGCAGCTCGGAGAGACCGAGGCTCGATTCCGTTCCGGAGTTGTAGTTGTCGAAGGAGCGGTTGATCGGGATGCCGTCATACTCGAAGCCCGTGTAATATGCGTTTTGGCCGCGAATGTAGGCTGCGTTGAAATCCCAGCCCATTCCGCCCTGCGACGTTTGGATGCCCGGGACCGACGCCATTGCCGAATAGGCGCTGTTGAGGTTCCCGCCGCCGCCAAGCGCGGCCGCAGCGGCGGCTTGCGCTGCATTGACGCTGTAGAGATCACCACCGACGCCGGCTTTTACCAGCGATGAGCCGGCTTGCGACGTTACCGACGCGATGATTTTGAGCGTCTTGGTCAGCGTATAGCTGACCGTTTGCGTTTGATCGGCAAAAACGACGGTGCCCGCAACGGAGATGCCTTGATAGCCGAACTTGTTCAGACTGAGCGTATAGGTGTCAGGAGTGAGCGAGAGCAGGACGAAGCGACCGCCGGCATCGGTCGTTGCCGCTGCACTCTGCGATGGCGATATCGCTTTCACGCTTACTCCGGCCAAAGGCGCTCCGGTGTTGTCGCGGACGATGCCGGTCACGTTTCCAGTGACTCCTGCCAGTGCCCATGTTTCCTGGAACAGGAAGGCGACCAGAAGCAGAACGGCGACGCTCGTAAACCGGAGCGTTCGTTGCTGTTTCATTTTTTGCGTACTTCCCTCTTTGTCGTAGCTCGAAAGTGCGCGCGTGAGTTCGCGCGCTATACCGACCTTGGGACATCCTGGGAGTGCGACCTTTTGATGATCGTTGAGCAACGGGCGCATCGCGGCACTTTCGCTTCAACGTTCTTCAAGAAGCTCAAGTAATCTCAAAGCGGAACGCCGCCAAACGCTCGATACGTTTTGTAGTTTCCTGAAGACGGCGCGATAAAAGCTGCGTATTGTGTAGTCATGGCGGTATCGCCGATGGAGCGACAAGTACTGCGGCTATTGCACCGGGCCAGAAAACCCGGCGCTCTGGCGGCAATGTCGGTTCCGGTTGGCGCGCTCGAGCAAATCGTCAACGACGCGCTGGCCGGCGACGACGCGCGAACGGTAAACCTGCGCCGCGCAATCTTCGAAGCGGATTTCAAGCGCACCGCGACCAATGCCGAGCTGGCGCGGCGAAGCGGTGTCTCCCTGCGACATTTCCAGCGCTGGAGGGCCGAGGCGGTTGCCTCCATCGCCCGGCACGCCGCCGGTTCGTTAGGATCGATCCAAGCGCCCAGGCCGCCGCGAACCGGTCCGTGCTGGCGTTTCCGGCGTGAGGTTGCCGCGTTTGTTGCGGCCCGCGATCGCGGCAACGCCTTGGAAATGCGCTGCATCGCAACCAACATGATGCGCTTGGCCGGAGATGCCGAGACGCAAACGCTCGCCCAGGCATATCTCGGCGATGCAAACCGGCGCCTTGGCATAACCGGAGAGCGGCTTGCGCTCGATCGCGGGGTTCCGCGGGTGCGCGGATCTCGTTGTTGGAGACGGATCGCTCGAGACATCGAACGCGCGGGCCAACTCGTGCTGCAAGATCGGATCCCGCAGGCCGAGGCTCTAGCGTCGCCGGCCTGGCAGCGTTGCGAACTGCGCGGCTTCCAAGGCTTGGCCGCGCGCTGCGCCGCCGTGCTGTGCGCAACGGCCGAGGCTCGTGCCGCGTTTGACGAGGCGCGTTTGTGGCGGGCGCGCTCGATCGAACGTCTGCTGCCGACTCAGGACCGTCTTTTGGCGGCCGATCTCTTCCTTCAGCCGGCCTATGGCCCGGGGAGCCGCATGGATCGTGGGCTCTCCGACGTGCTCTACGAGCGTTTGCGCGTGATCCTGCCGCAAATGCTCGGCGACGGCGTACCGCAGCGAGCCGCCGTCACCGCGCTGCTGGACGAGCTTCTCGACGCGCGGGTCTCGTCGCGTGCGATTGCCTCCGTTGCGCGATGCGACTCGGCTTTCGCGCATTATATCGAAAGAAATGTGGAGCCCGTTGCCGAGATGCTGGCGCTGGCGCTGGCGGCATTGACGGCGACGACGTTCGACGCCGCCCTCGACGCCTTGCATTGCGCGTTAGCGGATTGCGCCTCCAAACTGCGCCCGCCGGTGCCGCGAACGATCGCAATTGCGGTTCCAAAGTCACAGCCGGCCCCCACCGAGCATTTGAAGTTTGATGATCAACGGTCAGGCAGGGTCGAATATCCCGCCGGTCTACACGTTCGGTTCCTTCCGTTTCGATCCGACGCGGGGGCTGCTCACGCACGGCGCCGCCGTGACCCCGTTGCCGGACCGCCTGGCGCAGTTGCTGGTTCTGCTCATTCACGCTAATGGCGACGTCATCGACAAAGAGACGATCGCGACGCGAATTTGGCCCGACACGGCCGTCAGCGACGGAAATCTGTCGCAGCATATGTATATGCTGCGACAGCTGCTCGACGAGCGCGCAGCCGACCGCACCTACCTGATGACGGTGCGCGGGAAAGGATATCGCTTCGTCGCCCCGGTCAGCATCGTCGCTCCTATCTTGGCCGAGACGGCGCTGCACGCGGCTGAGGACTCGGCGGATCGCATCTTCAACGGCGCTCCCGAAGCGTTCCACCACTACTGCCGCGGCTCGTACCTCCTGGAAAAACGGACGGCGAGCGCGTTGACCGCGGCAGCCGAGCAGTTCGAAGCGGTCCTGCGCGTCCATCGGGATCACGTTCCGGCGCTCATTGGGCTTTCTCGCGCGTACGCGCTGATGGCCCAGTATTGGTACGCTTCGGGCTCGTATACGTTTCCGAAAGCCAAAGCCGCAATCGTTCGGGCGCTCGAGCTCGATCCATCGTCGGCGGAGGCCCGGGCCACGCTCGCGCTCATCCTGCTCTTTTGCGATTGGAACTGGTTCGAGGCCGAGCGCGAAATCGATACGGCCGTTCGGCTCAACCCGACGTCGACGCTGGTCTACATGAACGCCGCATGGTTTTATATGTGCAAAGGCTCCGGTGACAAACCCGTGCGCGAGATGCAGCGCGCCCTGCTGGTCGAGCCGTCATCGGCGGCGTTGCAACTCTTTCTCGCCCGAATTTTCCTTCACACCGGCCAGTACCGGCGCGCAATCGGCGCGTTCACCAACTTGATCGAAAGCGGCGCCGACTTCGCGATCGCGCGGCGTCATCGCGCTCAAGCCTTCATTCTGAACGGCCAACCGGCCGAAGCGATCGCCGATTTGGCCCTTTTGCCGCACGATCGCGCCGAAGACGTCGCATTGCGCCTACCGCTGCTCGGCCGCGCCTACGCAGACTGCGGCGACACCGACCGCGCCGAAAGCATCTACCAAACGCTGCTGGAGATGGCGCGTACCGACTTCGTCGTGGGCTTCAACCTCGCGACGGTCGCCGTCGGGCTCGGACGGCTCGAAGAGGCATTAGAACATCTCGAGCGCGCTCTGAAGGTGCGCGAGCCGGCGCTCATCATGTTGCGAAGCCTGCCGTGGTTCGAGCCGGTCGCCCAGCGCTCGCGGTTCAAAGCGATGCTGCGCGCGATTTGGCCGGACTACTCTCGAATCGGAACCGGATAGACAGCGGGGCTGCGCAGCCCGTTTGCATCGACGCTGCGAACTCCGAGAATATAATCGTCTTTGGAGATCGGGACTGTGGCTTCGACGACGTCGCCGGTGTTGCGAGCCCCTTGCCATTGCGGCGCATCGGTCGTTCGCCAGACGATCTCGTAGGAAACGGCGTCCGCCGCGCGCGTCCAACGCAGCGTCGAGTCGTATCCGAGCCGCGCGATCACCAGGTGGACGCCACCCGGCGGTGCGGGGCCCAACGCGAGCGCCGCCAGCGCACCAACGTTAGCTTGCGTCGCGCGTTTCAAGTACTCCGGATCGATGTATTGCGGAAGGTCGCCGTACTGCACGCCGTCTTGCATCCGAACGTCTTGGTGCTGATGGGTGAAGTTCTCGTGCGGTTCGACAAAACGCACGGCAGCGGAGTATCCCACCGATTGAAACGATTGCTGATCGCCGCCGCGCAGGAAGCGGTCGGAGCGAAAGATTTGCCGCACGCTGAAGTTGGGAACGTAGACTGGGACGGTCTCCGCGATGAAGCGCGAGAGTTCGCGCGACGGTGAGTCGTTCTCGTTGCCGACGAGGTTGACGCGCTCGATGTCGGCTCCCGACGGCAACGCTTCGCTGAAGACGCGAATCACGCCGGGCTCGGAGCTTCCGTCGCCGCCGACGGAGTTTCCGACGATGTCGTTATTGAGGACCGCCAGCACCGGCGCGTGCGCGGCTGCAAGCTCGTGTGCGTAGTGGTTGCTGCCCCATAGGCCCAGCTCTTCCCCGTCGAAGCACGCAAAGACGATCGTGCCGCGAAAGTGCGTCCCGGCCATCACGCGCGCCGCCTCCAAGACGGCTGCGACGCTGGAGCCGTTGTCGTCGGCGCCTGGCGCGATGCCCACGCCGTCGGTGCAATGGCCGTCGCAGTCGTCGTAGTGGCTGGACATGATATAGATTCGCCCCGGCTCGTCACCCCGCAGCGTCGCGATGACGCTCGATTCGGTCACGGCGCGCGGCGTTCGCGGCGTTTTCGGTTGGAGGTACGTGTCGAGCTCGACGCTCATCCGTCCGGGCGCCGTCGCGGCGATGGCGGTGAACTGGCCCGCAATCCAATCGCGCGCGCCGAAGACTCCGCGCTGTGACGTGGAGGCCGTTTCGGAGAAATCGTTGCGCGTTTTGAACTCGACGAGGCGGTCGACCGTGCTTTTCAACCGGTCCGCGCGTACCGCTCCGACCATCGTGGCGATCGGCGCGTAGGCGGGCTGCTGCGGCATCGGTTCGTTGCCGGCCGCTGCCAGAAGCAGCAGCGCGCCCAGGATCGAGGCTCGCCGGCGGAAATTAGCTGCGGGTGACGGACTCATCGCGCAAACTTCCGGCCGTCTACGTCCTGGCCTGCAGTGATGGGTCGCTCTATACGGGTGCTACGGTCGATCTTGCGCGCCGGCTCGACGCCCACCGCCGGGGCGCCGCCGCCAAATACACACGCGGCCGCCTGCCGGTCGCGGTAATCGGATGGTGGCACCCCGCCACCTTCGGGCTTGCGAAATCGCACGAGGCGCGATTCAAACGCTTGCGGCGCGCGGCCAAGCTGGCGGCGCTGACCAGCGGCCTCGTCTATGGCTGCGTGGTTCACACGAAGGCGTAGATCGCATGCGTCACCGCGTGGATCGCGGCGTAGGAAGCCGCGTAGTCGTACGCGTCCTTCGTCATCACCGCGAGAATAAACGGCGAGTCGCCGAACGGCGAGACGACGGCGATGTCGTTGCGCGTTCCCTCGATCTCGCCGGTCTTATTGGCGACCGCGAGGTGCGCCGGCAGCGCCGCCGGGATGGCGTCGCGGTCGGTCTGACGCAGCATGACGTCGAGCATTGCGACGCAGTGTTGGGATGAAACAATCGTGGGAACCCCTTCGCGCGCACCGTGCTCGATAAGATAGAGCAGCCGGCCCATGTCGGCCGGCGTCGAGAGATTGTCGTTGTGGTGCGCGATCGCCGTGTAGTCGAGAAACCGTCGCGCGAGGTGCGTCCGCGTCATACCCGCGCGGGCGCCGATTTCGTTGATCGTCGCAACGCCGAAATGTCCGATCAAGAGATTGGCCGCCGTATTGTCGCTCACGGTAATCATCGGGACGATCAGCTCCCGCACGGTAAACTTTTGCCCGTCTCGAGCGCCCACCATAAAATCCGAACCGCCGATGAGGTCGCCGCTGTGGAAGACGATTTCATCATCGAGCAGGCCGGGTTGGGCTTCGTCGAGCGCGTAGGCCGTCGTCATAACCAGTACTTTGATGATCGATGCCGTGGGGAATCGTTCCCAGGCGTTGTAGGCGACGAGCGGTGGACCCACTGCCAAGGTGCGCGCGTACACGCCGAGCACTCCTGGAAACGCTCGCGCGATCGAGCCGATGCGTCCGCGCAGCGATGCCGCCGTCGCAGGCAAGCCGATCAGCGCTGCGCCGGCGCAGCTCAGGAACGCAACGCGCTTCACGAGCCGGTCCCCTGATAGTGGCGCAGGCCGAAGATCCAAAACGCGTATGCGGCGCCGAGCCACGCCAGCCCGATTGCCGGCGTAAGCAGACCGACCGCCGGGTTGAGGTGCAGACCCGTTTCGGCCTTTTGCAAGAAGTACGTCGCCGGAAAGTAGTTCATGAAGGCAAACGGCAGCACGAAGGCCAGCACGACCTGAACGCCGCGTCCGTAGATGCTGATCGGGTATCGCGTGAAGTCTTGTTCGAGCGACATCACGACCCAGCGCAACGTGTCCACGCGAACCAACCAGAACGAGCAGGTGGCGATCGCCAAAGAGATGCCCAAGTCGATCAGCGCGCCACCGAAGACGATTGCCGGAACGAACAGCACGAAGACCCAGTCCACGCGCACGCCCGCGACGTGCGTTGCGGCTGCGAGCGTGGCGATTCCCAGGATCAATCCGTCGGGTACGATTTGCTGCGGGACGGTCAGCACTTGGAAGAGCGTGTCGAGCGGTCGAACCAGGAAGCGGTCGAAACGTCCCTCGCGCACGTACTCGGGAACGCTTACGACCGTGAAGAAGAGCGTGTTGTGCAGCTCGTGGCCGCACATCCAGAGCGCGTACAAGAAGAAGACGTCCCGGAAGTTCCAGCCGTTCATCGATGGAAAACGTTCCATCGTTACGAAGAGCGCGCCGAGCGCAACCCCGTGATAGACGATGGTAAATACGAACCACATGATGAAATTGGCGCGGTATTCGAGCATCGTGAGGATGTTGATCCGCCAATATTGCGCGTAGGCGCCGAGCATGGCTGGGCGCTTCGGTGCAACCCTTCCCCGCCCCGCCCCGGTCAGAGAAAGAACTATGACTACCGCGACCTCACGCTCGCCCGTTTTTGCCGTCGTGCCCGCCTCCGCGCGCGCACACGCCGATCACGGCTGGCTCGATACCTATTATTCATTTAGCTTTGCCGACTACTACGATCCGGCAAACGAGAACTGGGGCGCTCTTCGCGTCTTTAACGACGACACGATCGCGGGCGGCACCGGTTTCCCGACGCATCCGCATCGCGACATGGAGATCGTGACCTACGTGCTCTCCGGCGAACTGGCCCATCGCGACAGCATGGGCAACGAGGGCGTCGTCGGGCCCGGCGGCGTGCAGTTCATGAGCGCCGGCACCGGTGTCCGTCACAGCGAGTACAACAACAAAGCCGGCGAGCCGCTGCATCTCGTCCAAATGTGGGTGCTGCCCGGCCGCGTGGGAACGTCGCCCTCATACGGAGAGATGGCCTTCGACGTGAACGACCGCCGCAATCGCTGGCTCGACGTCGTCAGCGGAGACCCCGCCGTCAACGCCCCGATTCGCATCACGCAGAACGCGACGTTCCGCGTCGCCCGCCTCGAGAATGCGACGGTCGAGATGGAGTTCGCACCGGAGCGGTACGCGTTTCTTTTCGTTGCTTCGGGAACGGCCACGGCCAACGAAACGGCGCTGCGAGCGGGCGATGCCGTCAAGCTTTACGACGTTCCGTCCTTGCGCGTGAGCGGCGATGCCGAACTCGTTCTCTGGGATCTCCCGGGAGTCACGCCATGAACGACGACCTCTGCGAACATATCGAAGACGCGGGCCATCCGGACCCGCGAACGCCGCAAGGCTGCGAGGAGTGTTTGAAGATCGGCGGCACGTGGGTGCATTTGCGGCTCTGCTTGACCTGCGGTCACGTCGGCTGCTGCGACTCGTCCCCCAATACGCACGCCACCAAACACAATCACGCGACTTCGCATCCAGTCATCCGCTCGTTTCAACCCGGCGAACATTGGCGTTGGTGCTACGTTGACGAAGTCCTAGCCCAGTAGACGAATCTCGCAGACCGACATACTTCCGGGCACTGTCGTCCGCCACTGGCCGTTCCAGGTGCCGCCGTTCTTCCTCGCGACCTCGGCGCATTTCGATTCGGCGTCCGACTGGTTCCAAATCGGACCCGCTTCGATGGGCTCGACGACCTTTATTTCCTTCGAAGGCGACAGGCGAACCTCGCAGACCGACATCCTGCCGGGCACCGTGGTCCGCCACTGGCCGTTCCATGTGCCTCGGTTTTCCGTCGCGACTTGCGGGCATTTCTTCACCGCGTCCGACTGATTCCATATCGGTCCCGCTTCGACGGAGATCGTCCGCGTCTGCGCCCGAGCAACGGAAGGCAGCACCAGAAAGAGCAGCGCCGCGCCGGCGGCGAGGTTGCGTACCCTCAAACGATTAGTCTGCATTGGATATCCTCGTTACACGATGAGGTGTTATCCACCTTGAATCACGACGCGGTTCGAAGCCGCGCGCCAAACGACCGATGCGATTCCGGCGAAGAGCACGAGCCACAGCATCTGGACGGCGACGGCGAGCGCCCACCCCGACGGCGGAATGACGCCGACGTAGATCAGCAGCGGCGTCGAGTAGATGGCGGCAAACGGGAGCGCAAAGACGAGACGGCCGAGGATTCCTGGGAAGAACATCAGCGGGATGATCTGACCGGAGAGCAGGTCGGAGGACCAGCGCACGATCAGTTGCGCGGCAAACGTCTCCAGCGTCCAGAACGCGATGCAGTTCATCAAGAAGTTTAGAAAGAAATTCACCCCGTACCCGATTACGAAGGCCAGCAGAAATACCGCGAAGGTCGCGGGGGACGGCACGTCGATGCGCACCAGCAGCAGCGCGCAGAGCAGCGACGGGATCACGAGAAGTGCGTGGAGCGCGGTTTGGCCGAGTCCGTCGCTAAAAAAGTAGAACGGAACGCTGATCGGTTTCATCAAGTCGGTCGCAATCGTGCCTTCTCGCAGCTTCTCGCGAATCAGCCGCGTTGCGTCCACCTCGAGGATCAGCGACATCAGCATCGCCACCGTGGCGTAGGTGATCATGCTGTGGAGCGGGAGATCGATCGGTGCAACGTTTTGCGCGTAGAGCGCCGTCCAGAGCGAGCGCAGAATGTAGACCCGCAGGACCAGCGAGCCGATCTCGGTGAGCACCTCGATCCGATAGGTTACCTCGCGCGCGAACGCTTTTTTTGCGAACTCGAGGTAAGGGACGAACGCGGCTTCCAGTGTTAGTGGCCGCCTTTTTGCCTTTTGATCGCCGCCTGGCGACGCTGCTCCATCTCCTCCAACTCGAGCATCATGACGTCGACGACCTTGTCGACCTCCGCGACCTGCGTCGGCGGAGGCTCCTCACCCGACCGCCGCGGAGGCGGCTTGACGTTGCGGTGTTCCTCGATGACGGAATCCTGGGCGTGAGCTTTGCGCAGGAACTTGGAATACGTTTGGGCCGCGCGACCGCGCGCATCGTCGCTCCCCTCGACGTTGAAGACGTCGGCAAAAAACTGCATCTTCGCGTGGACCTCGGGCGCTTTGTCCGGCGAATAGACCCGGGCCGGATCGCCGAAGGCGATGTGCTGCATCGGCACGCTCTCGCCTTTGCGCAGGCGAGCGTTCACGTGCACGATCCCGCCCAGCGCGACGCCGCTGCCGTCTTCGAGCGTCGCCCCGTTGAAAATCTTTGCGCCGCTGGCCACGAAGCAGCCGTCGCCGATCGTCGCCCCAACGACGTAGGCCTGCGGACCGACGATGCAGCGGCTGCCGACGTGCAGCGGGAACTGCAAGACGCTGCCGCCGCTGGCTTTTAAAACGGCGTTCTCCATCACGACGGTGTCGGCGGCAATCGTCACCGGCGCACCCTCCGCGACGATGACGGCGCCGTGCAGCACCGCGCAGCCGGCGCCGATCGTCACTTCTCCGGCGATCGTCGCCGTGGGCGCGACGTAGGCGCTGGAATGAACTTTTGGTCTCTTCGTACCGCTGGATAGCATCATGACGCACCCTCCTCCGGCCGGCGTTCGTATCCTTCGAGGTAGATGCGTCGAATGATCGATTCCAAGTCCGGCTCCTCCAGGCTTACGTCTTCGACGCTATAGCGCTCACTCGCTTGCCGCACGAGCCGGTCGGCCCGCTGCAGATTGCGATCGAAGCGAAAGCGCGCGCTCGAATCCTCGAGTCCGGTCAGCTGCGCACCGTCCAGTTCGGGATGCGCGACCGGTTCGCTAAAGCGCACGACGAGGGTGCGGAATCGCCCGTACTCGCCCTTGATCCGATCGATGTCGCCGTCGTAGATGAGCGTGCCGCGGTCGATGAGCACGATCCGGCGGCAGAGCCGTTCGACGTCGGCGAGGTCGTGCGTCGTTAAAACGATCGTCGCGCCGCGCTCGGCGTTGATTCTGGCGATGAACTCCCGGATTGCCTCCTTCGCAACGACGTCGAGGCCGATCGTGGGCTCGTCTAGATAGACGACCTTCGGGCCGTGCAGCAGTGCCGCCGCAAAATCGCCGCGCATGCGTTGCCCCAGCGAGAGTTGGCGGACCGGCGTGCGTAGGAACTCGTTCATTTCGAGAATGTCGACGAACTCTTTGAGGTTCTTCCGGTAGCGATCGGGCGGAATGGCGTAGATCGCTCGCAGCAGCTCGAACGAGTCGATCAGCGGGAGGTCCCAATAGAGCTGGCTCCGCTGGCCGAAGACGACGCCGATATTGCGCGCGTTCTCTTTGCGGTTCTTCCACGGCACCAGCCCGGCGACGCATACTTGGCCCGACGTGGGGACGAGAATCCCGGTGAGCATCTTGATCGTGGTAGACTTGCCGGCGCCGTTGGGACCGATGTACCCGACCAGCTCCCCCGGCTCCAGTGCAAAGGTGACGCCGCCGACCGCGACGCGATCCTCGTATTGGGGCGAAAAGAGGGAGCGCAACGCGCCGAGGGCTCCCGGCATGCGCTTTGCGGTGCGAAAGACCTTGCGCAGGTCGCGCGCTTCAACGATCGGCAGGACACGGCGATTCGTCACTCCATATTCCTTTTCCGGTGATCGTCACGATCTCGAACGAGTATGGAACCGGCGCGCTCGCGGTCGCGGAGCGGGCGGCCCGCGCGTTGGGTTACCGGTACGTCGACCGGCAGCTCCCAGTCGTGGTTGCCAAACGGCTGCGCATCACGCCCGAGGAGGTGGAAGCCAGCGAAGATTCGCGGCGAACGCTGGGCGAACGGCTGGTCGACAGCCTCGAACGAGCGACGCCCGAAACGGCGCAAGCGTCGGCGGCCGAACCCTTGGACGAAGAGCTGGTCGCGGCCGTTGCGGGCGCGGTGCGAGAGTACGCGGCGAAAGGCAACTGCGTTATCGTGGGCCGCGGCGCGTTTGCGATCCTCGGCGCCCGTCCGGACGTGTTGCGTGTCTTCATGCACGCCCCGCGCGAGTGGCGGGTCGCGCACGTCGTGGAAAGCACGCACGAGCGCCGGGATCTCGCGGAGGGCGAAATCGATCGGGTGGATCGCGCTCGCGTCGCCTACGTCCGCCAATGGTACGGCCTAACCTTTGGAGATGCGCGAAACTACGATCTGTGCATCGATACGTCCCGGCTCGATGCGGCGCAATGCGCAGCGTCAATCGTTGCCGCGGTGCAAGCTCGGGCGTGAGCATTCTTGCCGCGCTGCGCTATCGCGACTATCGACTGCTCTGGATCGGACTGCTCGTTTCAAACCTCGGAACCTGGATGCAGTTCACCGCCATGGGGTTCTTCGTGGCGCGAATGGCGGGCTCGGCGCATCAGGCGGCGCTCGACCTCGGGATATTGGGGGCGGCGCGCGCCATTCCGGTGTTGTTGCTGTCGCCGCTGGCGGGAGTCGTTGCCGACCGGCTTCCGCGCCGCCGCGTCTTACTCGTGACGAATACGACGATGGCGCTCGCAGCCCTCATTCTCGCGCTGCTCGCATCGGCGCACGCGCTGAACCTGCTCGGCTTGGTGCTAATCTCGGCGCTGAACTCGGGCGCGAACGGCTTTGATGCGCCGACTCGTCAAAGCTGGGTTCCTTTGCTGGTGGACCGCCGCTACATCGGAAATGCCGTCGGGCTCAACTCGATCGCGTTTAACGCGCCGGCCGTCGTAGGGCCGGCATTTGCGGGTTTGCTCATCGTCTGGATCGGCGTCGCGGGCGCCTTCTATTTCAACGCCGGAGCGACGCTTGCGGTCGTCGTCGCCGTGATCCTCATGAAGCCATCGCCGCCGTCGGCGCAACCGGCCGAGCCCACGTGGCATGCGATGAAACAAGGGCTGTCGTTCATCGTCGCGCACCCCGCGCTGCGGTGGATCGTGCTGGCGCAGTTCGTGACCGCAATCTTGGCGCGACCCTACTCGCAGCTTATCCCCGCTTTTGCGGTCGACGTTTTACACGCCGGCCCGCGCGGCTTGGGCTGGGCCGTCTCGGCGATCGGCATCGGCGGATTCGGTGGTGCGCTCGTCACGGCGTATTTCGCGCAACGGGAGCGCCGTTCGCGGCTTTGGCTGCAAGCCGGGTTGCTGATGTCGGCGGGCGTCCTCGGTTTGGCTTTCGTTCCCTCGCTGAGGCTTGCGGTCTGCGTGCTCTTTGCAATTGGCGCCGGAACCATGGCGATGATGGGTGCGACGAGCACGTTGATCCAGATCCTTTCGCCCGACGCCGTGCGCGGCCGCGCGCTTTCCATTTATACGATGATTGCAATCGGCGTGATGCCGCTGGGATCGCTGGTGGACGGCGCGATCGGCTCGATCATCGGGCTTCGCGAGACGTTCGCGCTGGCCGGCGCCCTCTGCGTTGCGCTCTTCCTTGCGATCTGGCTCTTCGCCCCGGTCGTGCGAACCGTGTAAAAAAAAGCGAGTCGCAAACGCTGCGACTCGCTTTTTTAACTCCGCAGAGCGGAATTAAGAAAGACCGGAGCTAGGCTCCAGCCTTCTTGCGTCTTACCTTTTTGCGGACTACCTTACGCGCTACTTTCTTGCGAACTGCCTTGCGAGCGACTTTTCTGCGGACTGCCTTACGGGCTACTTTCCGCCGAGCTTTCTTTCGCACTGCTTTGCGCGCTACCTTACGTCGCACGGCCTTACGGGCCACCTTGCGACGCACCGCCTTGCGAGCGACTTTGCGACGCACGGCCTTGCGTGCAACTTTCTTGCGAACCGCCTTGCGGACGGCTCGACGAACCAACGCTCCGACGATCGCTTTCTTAGCGATTGCCTTGCGAGCGGCTCTCTTTCGAACTGCCATCGTTGGTAAGTATCATCCTTTCTCTGGTCACCAAGCGACCAGGGGTATTGCCCTCCTTATACAGTATTACGGGTTTCAATGCAAGTTTTGGCCGAGGACGGCACACGCATCGACGCGCGCGTAACTGAACGACAACATGTCAACGCCGTCGTCTTGATCCACGGTTTTCCGTTCTCTGCAAGCATCTGGGACGCGCAAGCGGATGCGCTCGCGCAAGACGCGTGCGTCGTTTGTCCGGACCTTCGCGGCGCGGGAAAATCGAGCGAATCGGAAGGGCCGTACCTAATGGAAACGCTCGCCGCGGACGTGGCGCTGTTGCTCGATGCGCTCGGCATCGAGCGCGCTTCAATCGCCGGTCATTCGATGGGCGGGTACGTTGCGTTGGCCTTTGCGCGCATGTTTACCGAGCGAGTGGCGCGGCTCGCGCTGGTCCCTGGCCGCTTGCGGGCCGACACGCCGAAAGAGGCGCAGGCGCGGTGGGAGCTGGCCGAGCGCGTCGAGCGAGCGAAGAGTATCGCGCCGGTCGTCGAGTCGATGCTGCCGCGGCTTTTCGCGCCGAATACGCTGGTGGAACGTCCCGCCGTCGTCGAGCGCGCGCGCGAGATCGTTACGCGGAATGGTCCGGCAGGGGCGGCCGCCGCGTTGCGTGGCATGGCGCTGCGATCGTCCGCGGAAGACATTGCCGAAGATCTCGACGTGCCGATGGTCATGATTGCGGGCGCGCACGATGCCACGCTGACGCAAGAAGAAGCCAGGGGAGTCGTGGAGCGCTTTCCGCGGGGCCGCCTCGTCCTATGCAAAGAGAGCGGCCACGTGCCAATGATGGAAGAGCCGGAGCTTGTCAGCGCCGCCCTTCGTGAGTGGCTTAAGGAAGCTCTGATTTAACCCAGTACTAGGAGACGAGGGGCGAAGTTTACTTCGGTAATCGAGCCCCGAGTCGACAACGTAATGGGCTAAATCAGAGCTTCCTTAGCGGATAACGGGATACTTGGAACGGCGGAAAAGATTGTAGACGAAGAGGCCGCCAAGTATGATCGCAGCGATGACCGCCGCGACGACCAGCGCCTTGAGCGCAATCACGAGAAGGTGGGCGACGACCACCAGCAGGACGATGCCGACGGCTATGACCGCGGTGAGTTTCAGGAAGAGCACGAGGGTGGGATTCACGTCCTTATCTACCGCCTGGCGGGGCACAGGTTTCACTCTCTTACAGCAACTTGAGATGGTCGAGTGCCCGGTACCCGGCGGCGATCGAGGCGCCGGCGTCGATCGTTCCGTCGGCTAGCATCTCTCGAAAGCGGGGCAACGAGGCAAGCTCGACTTGAAGGTGCTCGGTGACGTCGAGTTGCGGCTCGCGGGTCTGCCGCGCGTCGAAGCCGACGTAAACGTAGGCGCGCGCCGTCGAGCGTACCGGCTCGGGCAGGTAGACTGCGGCCGGCTCGCAGCGCGCGACCTCGTAGCCGGTCTCCTCGGCCAGCTCCCGCAACGCGCACTCTTGCGGCGCCTCCCCCTCGACCAGCATTCCCGCCGGAAGCTCGAGATGAATCGAATCGGCCCCGTAGCGATACTGCCGAACCAGTATCACCTGCTGGTCCGTCGTCAGGGCCAGAATCGTGACGAAGCCAAACGACTCGCGTACGTAGTAGTTCGATACGATGGTCCCGTCGGGAAGCTCCAACTCGTCCGCGCGCAAGCGCATGTACGGCGAATCCACGACGTAACTCGAGCTCCGCACGCGCCACTGCGGCTTATCCATACCGCACCACTATCGACGAAGCGTTTGCGCCTCCTTTCGCGAAGTCGGTTTTTATGACGGAACGAATAGTGGTCGTTGGCGGCGGAACGATGGGTGCCGGCATCGCGTTCGTCGCCGCCAAGGGGGGCTACGACGTGGAGATCGTCGAGCCGCAGGCGGCGGCGCGCGAGCGAGCGTCGCTCGAGATTTCGCGCCAGGGCGAACGCTCGGGCGATCCTACGATCGGACGACGCGTTACTTGCACGGACGCCATCCCCGCTCGCAGCGACGCAACGCTGGCCATCGAAGCCGTCTCCGAACGTTTCGAAATCAAGCGTGACGTCTTTGCGGCTCTGGCGGCTGCGCTCTCGCCGGACGCACTGCTCGCGACCAACACTTCGTCACTCTGCGTCGGCGAGCTCGCCGAGGCCGTCCCCCATCCGCGACGGGTGCTCGGGCTGCACTTCTTCAATCCTCCGGTGCGAATGCAGCTCGTTGAAATCGTGCGCGCGCCGGAAACCGGCGACGATGCGCTCGATCGCGCGTTCGAGATCGTCGAGCGTCTGGGAAAGACTGCGGTTCTCACGGCCGACACGCCGGGATTCATCGTTAATCGCGTGGCTCGGCCGTACTATCTGCAGGCGCTGCGAGCGCTCGAGCGCGGTGTGGCCTCCGTCGAAGAACTCGACGCACTCGCGCGCGGCGCCGGTTTTCGCATGGGACCTTTCGAGCTGATGGATCTCATCGGACTCGACGTGAATCTTGCGACCAGCGAGTCGATCTACGCACGCACGGAGGCTCGACGTTTCGAACCGGTGGAGCTTCAGCGGCGCATGGTCGCCGAAGGTTTGCTCGGCCGAAAGACCAGCGCCGGATTCTATGCGTACCGCGACGGCAAGGCCGAAAGGCTGGACCTCGACGTGCCCGCGCCGGCGCCGGAGCCAAACGATGAAGAGATCGTCGCCGTCGTCGGCTTCGGTAATCGCGCCGACGAGCTGGCGGAGTTGCTCGAGCAAGGCTACCGCAACGTGCTGCGCATCGACAACGACGAGCTGTTCGACGAGTCAGCAGCTGCGCCGACGATACTGATCGACAGCGGTGACGGAACCTCCGATCGCGGCGACGCCATCGTCCGGCTCGAAGCATCGCTCGAACCGGAATGCGTCATCTTTACGGACGCGTATGCCACCGACGTCGCGGCGTGTGCGGCACGATTACGTCATTCGGAGCGGTTGGTCGGCTTCGGCGTGCTCGGGTCGTTGTCGACCGTCGACGCCGTCGAGATCGCCAACTCGGAGCATGCGTCGGACGACGCGCTGGAACTGGCTGCGGAGCTCTTCGCAACGATCGGCAAAGCCTCCGTGCTCGTTGAAGACGTTCCCGGACTCTTTCTCGGACGGACCGTCGGCTCGATCGTCAACGAGGCGATGATTGCCGTTGCAGAGGAGGTCGCCACACCCGAAGATATTGACGAGGCAATGCAACTGGGAGCCAACTACCCCGCCGGTCCGATCGCGTGGGGACGTGAAATCGGCGGCGCGCGCCTGCGCCGCATCTTGAAGCGGCTGGCCGATGCCGAGGGTGATGAGTTCGCGGCGCACCGTTCCATCTGGCTTCTCGACATGGAGGAGTCGCCGGCGCCCGAGGAGAGCCTGCCGCAATGAGCCGCGAGGTTTGGGTCGTCGATGCCGCGCGCACGCCGATCGGCCGCCTTGGCGGCGCGCTGGCAACCGTTCGTCCCGACGACCTTGCCGCGATCGCGGTGCGCGCGGTGGTCGAGCGCACGGGCATCGCTCCGGCGATCGTTGAGGACGTTTACTTCGGCGCCGCCAATCAGAGCGGCGAAGACAATCGAAACGTCGCGCGCATGGCCGTGCTGTTGGCGAATCTGCCGCTTAGCGTGCCCGGCGCTACGGTCAACCGCCTGTGCGGTTCGAGCCTTCAGGCGATTAACTCGGCCGCGCAAGCGATTGCTTTTGGAGAGGGCGACGTAATGATCGCCGGAGGCGTCGAGTCCATGACGCGCGCACCGTACGTTTTGCCGAAGAGCGGTGCGGCTTTTGGCCGAGGCCAGCAGCTCTTCGATACTGTTCTCGGCTGGCGCATGATCAATCCGAAGATGCCGCCCCAGCATACCGTTTCGCTTGGCGAGACTGCCGAGAACGTCGCGCGAGAATATGGCATCACGCGCGAAGAGCAAGACCGTTTTGCGTTCGAATCTCAGATGAAGTGCAAGGCGGCAATGCAACGCAATGCATTTGCCGGCGAACTGGTTGCCGTGCCGGTTGAGGGCGCCTCACCAGCAACTTCCCTAACGAGCGACGAGCATCCGCGGCCGGAGACGACGATGGAGCGTTTGGCGAAACTGCAACCGGCTTTTCAGCGCGACGGCACGGTGACGGCGGGGAACTCGTCGGGCCTCAACGACGGCGCAGCGGCGCTCCTGCTTTGCGAGGCGCAAACGGCGCGCCGCTTGGGCCTGCGGCCGATGGCACGCATCGTCGCGAGCGCCTGCGTCGGCGTCGCTCCCGACGTGATGGGTCTTGGACCGATACCGGCAACGCGCAAGGCGCTCGCGCACGCGCGCTTGGCCGTCGAGCAAATCGATCTGATCGAAATTAATGAAGCCTTTGCGTCGCAGGCCGTCGCATGCATGCGCGAGCTCGGGCTCGACCCTCGCAAGACGAACGTCAACGGCGGTGCGATTGCGCTGGGACACCCATTGGGAGCAAGCGGCGCGCGCATCGCGACGACGCTCCTGCACGAAATGGCTCGGCGAAAGGCGCGCTTCGGCCTGGCGACGATGTGCATCGGCGTCGGCCAGGGCATCGCAACGGTATTCGAGCGGGTGGAGTAGAAGGCGGTTGCCATGACGACTGCGCCAACCATGACCAAGACGCAACTGCTGATCGGCGGAGCCTCGCGAGATGCTTCCGACGGCGGCACATACGAGGTTCGCAATCCGGCCACGGGGGCGAAGCTTGCCGACGTCGCGGAAGCCACGCGCGAGGACCTTAAGGATGCGGTGAACGCGGCGCGCCGTGCGTTCGATGCCGGCAAGTGGGCGTCGATGGCGGCCTCGCGACGCGCAAAGATTATTTATAAGCTCGCGCAGCTCATCGGCGAGCGCGCGGCCGACTTGGCGTTGTGCGAGGTGCGCAACAACGGAAAGACCCTAGCGACGGCCAAAGGCGAACTTAGCGCAATCGTGGATTGTTTTGAGTTTTATGCCGGTGCGGCCACGAAGAACTACGGCGAAACGTTGCCGCCGCCGCTGCCGACGTATCTGGCCAATACTGTGCGCGAGCCGGTCGGAGTCGTCGGCGCGATCGTGCCGTGGAACTTTCCGCTGCTGCTGGCTTCGTGGAAGGTTGCACCGGCGCTGGCCGCGGGTTGCACGATCGTGCTCAAGCCGGCGCACGTGACGCCGCTGACGGCGATCGAGTTGGGCAAGATCGCGCTCGAAGCGGGCGTACCGGAAGGCGTTCTCAACGTCGTCACCGGTTCGAAAGGGTTGGGAAGTTGGCTGGTCGATCATCCGGCCGTCGATAAGATCGCGTTTACCGGCTCGACCGACACCGGGCGCGTCGTCGCTGCGGCCGCCGCGCGCACGCTCAAGCGCGTGACGTTGGAACTCGGCGGGAAATCGCCGTCCGTAGTCTTTGACGATGCCGATGTCGAGGCCGCCGTCGCCGGTGCGCTGTACGGTGTTTACTATAACGCGGGCCAATGCTGCGAGGCGCGCTCGCGCATTCTGCTGCAATCCGGAGTCTACGACCGTTTCGTCGAGCGGTTCGCCGAGAAGGCGCAGTTACTGCGTGTCGGCGATCCGGAAGATCCGCAGACGCAGATCGGAGCGATTACGACGTCCGAGCAGTTCGAAAAGATTCGCTCGTACTGCGAGATCGGCGCGGCCGAAGGCGCCCAGGCGCTTTTCGGTGGCGCCGCACCCGATCTCGGCCAGAGTTTTGCCTCGGGAATGTTCTGGAACCCGACCGCGTACGAAGCCAAAAGTGACCACCGGATCGTTCGCGAGGAGATCTTCGGCCCGGTCGCCGTGCTGGTACGCTTCGAGGACGAAGCTGAAGCGATCGCGCTGGCAAACGACAGCGAGTACGGTCTGGCCGCCAGCGTCTGGACCTCGAACGTCGGGCGCGCGAATCGCGTCGCTCGCGCAATCCGCACCGGGTCGGTCGCCATCAACACGCCGTATGCGGTCTTTCCCGGCGTTCCGTTTGGCGGCTATAAGGCATCCGGCTACGGACGCGAGTTGGGGATGGAGACGATGCGGCTGTACAGCGAGACGAAGAGCGTGCTCACCTACATCGGTGAGAAACCGATGGACCCGTTTCGGGTATAGCCTGGCGTATGGTGGAAGCGCTTAAGATCGGCCGGCACTATAGCACGAGCTACGGTACGCTCTGGAAGGATGGAACCTATTTTCCGCGCGGCACCGCGGTCACCGTCGTGGGCCTGCACCTCGACCAAGGATTCTGCGTCCGCTTTCCGGCGATGCAGGACGGCGAGCCGCTGGAGACCTGGGAAGACTGGAGCGAAGTGGATTTTCTGGCCGAGCCGGGCTCCGTCGAGCCGCCGCCCAGGCCCCTCTCACGTGCGGTGCTTGCCGAAGCGCGCGACGTGCTCTCAGAGGCGGAAGATGGTTGTCACCTTCATTTAGATGAAGACGAAGCCTAAGGCTATCGTAAACCTCACCCCTCACCTCCTCGATCTGGACTGAATCAGAAGCCTTAGGTTCCTAGATTAATTAAGGTCGTTTGCCAAGTTTCCCAGGGGGCACATTCAAACGACTTGCCCTTGGGCAGGATGGCTACCCAGCAGTAGGTCTTGGCAGGTTTGAGGCCGGTGAACTCGACCTTGCCCTTGTGGTTGGTGTTGATCGTTTGAAACGGTGTCCCTGGGCGAGGACTCGCCGTCGATCTCGGCGTTGACTCCTCGACCGGAATATGCGGCTTGGGTGAGCCGTTGATCGTGACCAAAATGTGCGCAGCCGTAATCTTCGGGTTCGGCGACGACGAGCCGGGCGTAAATGAGGGCGTTGGAGTCGTCGAGGTGTTGCTGTGACACGCAGCAACCGCCAGCGCGGCGACGCAGAGAACGATCATCAAGCGTTTTGGCATGGGCGGGTCGCTTCGACGCCCTTTGGCTCGGCCCCGTCCGTCAGACGCGCGCAAAGATGAAAGTAGCGTTGTGATTTTTTGTCGAGCGCCGCATAGTATCCGCGAAAGAGCGCCGCTGCGGCGGTACCGGGCCAATGAGCCGGCAGCAGCTCGCTTGGCAGGCCCGGGTCGAGATAGGCAAACTTCCGGTAGTCGTGGACTAGCCAGAGCCGCTCGACGAACGCCCCCTCGTCGCTGAGCGCCTCGCCGGAGGTTTCGAGGTGGAAGCGCGGCCGATAGCGGGAGATGAACTCGCGATACGCCGACGTAATCGACTCAACGTTCCAGCAACGTTCGAGCAGTGCGCGGTCGCTCAGCGGCCCACGGTACTCCGACTCGAACAGGTGGACCGCGCCGGGCGGCAATGTGGCGGCGGCCGCCTCACGAGCCGCTTCGAGTGCGTCCGAAGGCGAGATCCAAGTCGAGGAGGAGAGTTGCGCCCAGCCAAGCGCGGCCAGCTCCTTCCGGAGGCGTTCGCGCGCTTGGCGCTGCGTCTCCCCGACGGTATAGGTGAGCAGCCGCCAGCGACCGTCCCACTCGATAACTGGTCCGTAGATGCGGGGACTGAGCTCCTCGATCCGGCGGCGCCCGCGCGCGGTTACCAAATAGAAGGCCAGATTACCCTCGCGCCGGGCGACGAGCCATCCCTGGCGGGTCATCCGCGAGACGGCTTGGCGGACGGCCTGGGGCGAGACCCCGAACGAGGCCATGAGCCGGATCAGGCCGCCGATCCAAAGCGCTCCGTCGCCGGCGAGACGGTGGACCATATCGCCGTAGAGTGTGAAAATGAAGGAGTTTGGCCGGGTAACCGGCCGTTGGACAAGGGTTGACACCTCCTGTCGTAGCATCTTAGTATAACGGTATTCCCGCCGTTTGATTAATTTCCGTTATACGATTTGAAGGACACCAAAATGAACCGAATCGCGACCTTTGACGACTGGATCGTTATGCTGGACGAATGGCGGCGCGACATCGGGCTCGACCGCGAGTTGGTCGACCGCTTTATGCCGGGCTACACTTTTGAGGCGAAGTACGCCGAGCTCCCGACGCCCGAAATCTACTTCGGAGACTTCAAGGGGGAGCGCCGCTGGGAGCGCGTTCGCGAGATCCCCGATCAGCGAATGCGAGACGCGGTGCTCAACATGGTCGTGTATCAGGGCGACACGGAGTTTGCCTCAAACGAGCAGCAACGATTCCTGGTGAACAACGCGCCCAGCGAATACGATCTGGCATCGCTGGTTCGGATCATGGTGGAAGAGACTCGTCACGGCTATCAGATGTGTCATCTCATGGTCGAACACTTCGGCAGCGAAGGGAAGATCGAAGCGCAGAAGATGCTCGAGCGCCGCGCTTTCGGCAAAAAGAATCGCCTGCTCAATGCGTTCAACGACGACGTGACGCACTGGCTCGATTTTTTCGCTTACACGAACTTTATGGATCGCGACGGCAAGTTTCAGTTGAGCATGCTGTCCCACTCGAGTTTCGCTCCGCTCGCGGCCTCGATGGGCCCGATGCTTCGCGAGGAGTCCTTTCACATGGGAACCGGCATCACGGGTCTTCGCCGCATCGCGAAGGCGGGCGTCATTCCCGTCGAGATTCAACAAAAATATTACAACAAGTGGATCTCGGGCTCGCTCGATCTCTTTGGCACCGATCACTCGGGCTCGGCGCAGTGGGCGTATACTTGGGGAATCAAAGGGCGCGTCGACGAGGATAAGGCTGGGGAACGCGTCGACAAGGAACGCCTTAACGAGCGCGCCCGTGGCCAGTTCCACGAGGAAATCGCAGCTACCGTTGCCCGCGTCAACGAGGTCAACGCGAGCGAGACGAAGTTCTACATTCCCGACATGTGCTTCAACCGCAAGATCGGCGATTATGGCGGAGAACGCTACACCGTGGATGGCCGCAAACTTACCGAGGACGAGTGGGCGGCTTACGCTCCGACCGTCCTTCCGAGTGCGGCCGACGAAACCATACTCAAAGAGTACTTTAAAGACCCCAATTGGATCGCCCCAAAAGGAAACCTTTCATGAGCACCACCCTCGAGGCCACCGCAAAACAGACTCCGTTCGGTCGCGAACAACGCGCGCTTGACGGTAAGCGCGTCATCAACTACTGGAAAGACGGTCACGTCGCGTTCGTCGAGATGGACGATCCGCCGGCCAACACGTACACGCACGAGATGATGCGCCAGCTCGACGAAGCGATTCTCGATGCGCGGTTCGACTCGGACGTCGAGGTCATCGTTCTTACCGGCAAGGGCGAAAAGTTTTTTTCGGCCGGCGCCAATATCGGCATGCTCAACCAGGTTACGCCCGAATTCAAGTACATGTTCTGCCTGCACGCAAACGAGACGCTGTCGCGGCTCGAACAGACGCCCAAGCTCGTGATCGCCGCGCTTAACGGGCATTGCGTCGGCGGCGGACTGGAGATCGCAATGGCGGCGGATCTGCGCATCGCTCGCAAGGACGCCGGCAAGATCGGTCTTCCCGAAGTCGCGCTCGGCGTTCTGCCGGGAACCGGCGGAACCCAGCGCTTAGCGCGTCTGGTCGGCAAATCGCGCTCCATCGAGATGATGGTGACCGGAAAGACCGTCAGCTTCGAACAAGCGCTGGAATGGGGAATGCTCACCGACCTCTTCGAAGGCAGTGCGGCTGAGTTCCGGGAGCAAATCACGGAGTACGCCAAGCAGTTCTGTTCGCCGAACAAGGCGCCGATGGCCGTCGGGCACATCAAGCGCAGCGTTCAGACCGGTGCCGAGCTACCGCTACAAGACGCGCTCGCTTTGGAACGCGAGCTGCAGTCGCTGCTCTTCAAGAGCGAGGATGCGAAAGAAGGGCTCGCGGCCTACAACGAAAAGCGCGTCGCCCGCTTTAAAAACAAATAAAATAGTTACGCATGGAAAGCTCGTGTCAGAAATGCAGGCGAAATCTTCAAACCCGTGCTGAGGCACGGGCGTGTTCGTACGGCTGCACGTTCTGCGCAGTGTGCGCGGCCGCATTGAACGATCGCTGTCCGAACTGCGGCGGCGCACTCGAGATCGTAAGCGAGGTGGCATGAAGTGGTAGCTGCACTGATTTTGATGAACGTCGAGCGGCCGCGGCTGCGCTCGATCGCCGACGACCTGCTGGCGATCGACGGCGTCGCGGAAGTCTATTCGGTCGCGGGTCCCTACGATTTGGTCGCGATCGTGCGCGTGAAGCACCACGAGCAGCTGAGCGATCTCGTGACCGAGCAGATCGCCGCGCTCGACGGCATTCTCAGCACCGAGACGCTCATTGCCTTTCGAGCCTTTTCGAAAAAAGACTTGGGATTGCTCTGGGATATCGGGGAGTAGCGCCCGTCCTTCGACAGGCTCAGGATGACATGGATTACGGGAGTTCGACGCGGTATAAGTGCGTGTCGTCGAGGGTCAGCCGCTGCGGTCGATTTCCGGCATACGCGTCGAAGCGAACGACCGAGTCTCCTAGCGCGAAGGTGCCGTCGGCGAGCGGCTCGAGCGGGTCGGTTCCGTCGAGCGTCAGCCGGTTCTTGACGATCACTACGCGCGTGACGGCGGGTTCCCCCAAGAACGTATTTTCGTAACGGCCGGCCAAAGCGTTCCAGCCCGACGGATAGACGAAAGTGCGCGCTCCGCGATAGCGCTCGTTGGCGTACCAGCGCGACCCATAGTTGAGCTCCACCACCTTGTCGTCGCGATCGCGCCCAAAGGCCAGCAGAAAGATTGCGAAGCGAGGATCGTCGGCCCAGAAGAGATCGTGGCCGCGCCGATAGAGCGCGATTCGCTTTGCGGCATCCATGAGATAGAGGCGATCCCCTTCGGCGACGACGCTCAGTGACGAGCCGTTTGCCCCCGTGTAGCTACCGGCGTATTCGCTCGCGCGAGCGACCTTCGCCGGATCGGGTGCCGGCGGCGGCGACGGAAGCGGTTCGCCCACGCTTTGCGCTCGCAGCACCCGCATCGCGTAGAGCACGATGGCGCACGGATGCAACGGCGCCTCAACGAGATTCGCAAACGCAATGACGCCGAACCCGCGGGTTAGGTTCATCTGCATGCAAGCGGTGTAGCCGGAGATGCCGCCTGTGTGGCCGATGAGATGCTCCCCGTTTTCATCGAAGATCGATAGCCCATAGCCATACTGCCGGTAGAACGCCGGCGCTTCCGCGAGTTCGGGGGTCGCGGCGCCGGCGGGTTTGCCGTTCGTCAGCCGATCGGCGTGAGTCATTGCGGCGAAGGTCGACGCGGTTATCAGGCGGCGGCCGTCTGCGGTTACCCCACCGTTCAAATAGAAACGCATGTATCGCGCCATGTCCTCGGGAGTCGAGAGCACCGAGCCGGCGGGGTCGACGAAATCCATGGGCGGTGATGCGACGAGTGGCGGAGTCTGCGACGCGGGCCGGTCGTTGTCGCGAAACTGATAACCGACGGCTGCGCCGGCCATTACCTCGGGCGTGAAAACAGCGGAGCTGGCCGTCATGCCGATCGGCGCCAAGACGCGCGCCGTCAGCGACTGTTCCCAAAGTCGCCCGTCGAGCCGCGCCAATATCGCGCCGGCAGTTGCGTAGCCGTCGTTAGAGTACGACCAGAAGGTTCCCGGACCGAAGAGCGTTTTGGCGTTGCTTAGCGCTACGATGTGGTAGAGATAGCCGGGCTCCGACGTGAAGTCGCCCGGCAGCCCGGCGGTGTGCGAGAGAAGTTGGTGAACAAGGATCGGGCCACCGAGCGATTGGATCGCAAACCACGGAAGATAGCGACGAACCGGCGCGTCGAGATCGAGCTGGCCGGCATCGTGCAACTGAAGTAACGCCAGTGCCGTCATCGATTTGGTAATCGAACCGATGGCGAATAGTGTCCCTGGAGTCACCGGCGTTTGGGAATCCTGGTTTGCGTATCCCAGCGTGATGATTCGCAGCGTCCCGTTGCGGTCGGTGATTGCAACCGAGAGCCCCGGCGTGCCTTGCTCGCGCAGCGCCTGCGGCGCATAAGCGGCGATCGCGTCGAGCGCCTGCGAAAGGGTTGACGCCCCCTGCGACGCGCCTCGCGCGCTCGGAGAGACGACGAGCACAACGAGAATCAGCGCGCAGAGCGTTCGAGCGATCGAGCAGTGGGGGCGCATGGCTCGTGCAATCGGCGCCCGAAGCGCCCGCTTCCTTCTCGCGATCGAGGAGCCAATACCCCGGGAGTGCAACGCTCGAACGAGAAGCGAGGGTTAGACGGGGTATCATGGCACGCATTTACGACAACTTAGCCGACACGTTCGGCAACACGCCGTTGGTCCGGATTCCTCGACTCAACGCGGGGATGCCGGCGACGGTGCTCGTGAAGATGGAATCGTTCAACCCTGGAGGCTCGGTGAAGGACCGGATCGGGCTGGCAATGATCGAGGCCGCAGAACGCGATGGCCGCCTCTTGCCGGGGATGACTATCCTCGAGCCAACGAGCGGAAACACCGGCATCGCGCTGGCATTTGTCGCCGCGGCGAAAGGCTATCCGATCATCTTGGTTATGCCCGAGACCATGACGGTCGAGCGGCGCAGCCTCCTCAAGGCGTACGGTGCGCAAGTAGTGCTGACGCCCGGCTCGGAAGGCATGCCCGGCGCGATTCGGCGCGCGAACGAGATCGTCGCGAGCGCGCCTGGCAAGTACTTCGTACCGCAGCAGTTCGAGAACCCGGCTAATCCGGAGATCCATCGCCGGACGACCGCCGAAGAGATTTGGCGTGACACCGACGGCGCCGTCGACGTCGTGGTTTCGGCGATCGGCACCGGCGGCACGATCACCGGCGTCGGCGAGGTGCTGCGAGCCCGTAAGCCCAGCGCACGGATGATCGCGGTCGAACCCGACGGATCGCCGGTGCTTTCGGGCGGAAAGCCGGGGCCGCATAAAATTCAAGGGACCGGCGCCGGGTTTGTGCCCAAGGTGCTCAACACCGAGGTTTATCAAGAAGTCGTGCGCGTTACCGACGCCGATGCCATTGCAACGGCTCGCCGGCTTGCGCGCGAAGAGGGAATGCTCGTTGGCATTTCGTCGGGTGCCAACGTTTGGGCGGCGCTAAGCGTCGCGGCGCGTCCGGAGATGCGAGGCAAGACGATCGTCACGTTCGGATGCGACACCGGCGAGCGGTATTTGAGCAATCCCGTCTTCGCCGAGCAGGAAGCCACGATCGTAGAACCCGCGCTCGTTTGACCGCCGGCGACGAAGCCTTCGTCGACGTAACCCGCGGAGGGTACGTCGAGTCGGTTCATCGCGTCGCCGCCTGCGCGGTGGATGCGCAAGGAACGGTGCTCGATCGGGCCGGCGATATCGAGTCGCCGGTCTTCCTGCGTTCGGCAGCAAAGCCGTTGATTGCGGCAGCGGCTATTGAAGCCGGCGTACGCGAACGATTCAACTTGGAGCCGCGCGAAATCGCGGTGATGACGGCCTCCCATTCTGGTCAGCCGTTTCACGTCGAAGCCGTCGCCTCGATCTTGGATAAGATCGGCATGGACGAATCGGCATTGCAATGCGGTACGCATCCACCGTACGACAAGACGGCGGCAGAGGGGCTTGCCGAAGCGGGATTGGAACCGACGGTGCTCCATAACAACTGTTCGGGGAAGCACGCCGGTATTTTGGCGCTCTGCTTGGCGATCGGCGCCGATCCAACAACCTACTTGAGCGTCGAGAACCCCGCCCAACAGCGGATTCTTGCGTTTTGCGCGCGACTCTCAGACGACGACGCTGCGGCCTGGCCCATCGCAATCGACGGCTGTGGAATTCCAGTCTATGCGACGGGCCTGCGAAAGGCTGCGATCTCGTTTGCGCGGCTGGCGGCGCTTTCCGGCATCGGTGCTGCCGACGCGCGGGCGCTGGCAATCGTGCGCGATGCGATGCTCGCCTATCCGGAGTATGTGGCCGGAACCGGCCAGTTCGATACCGAGCTGATGATCGCCGGCGCGGGGAACGTCGTGTCGAAAGCGGGCGCCGAAGGCGTTCATGCCGCGGCGGCCATCGCGCAAGGCTTCGGGTATGCCTCCAAAGTGATCGACGGTACGACGCGGGGGCGCGGGCCTTCTTCGATTTCGGCGTTACGGCGGTTGGGCGTGCTCGACGAGCGCCAAGCCGGCGCGCTCGGCCCATTCGCGCATTCACCGGTGTATAATCGGGCCGGGAACAAGGTGGGAGAGATCGTGAGCCGGGACCGTGTCTGAGTACTTGCGCCTGCTCGCAGAGCGGGTTGCGATCTTCGACGGCGCCATGGGCACGCAGCTCATGGCGCTCGAACTTTCGCCGCAGGACTTTGGCGGCAGCGCGCTCGTGGGCTGCAACGAGGCGATCGTACTCGCACGGCCCGACATCGTTCGTTCGATTCACGAGGCATATCTGGTGGCCGGCGCGGACGTCGTCGAGACGGACTCGTTTACCGCGTCGCGACTAAAGCTCGACGAGTATGGCCTCGGCGATCAAACCCGTCAGGTCAACCTTCGCGCCGCCGAGATCGCGCGAGAGGCATGCGACGCGATCTCGACGCCGCAGCATCCTCGCTTCGTTGCCGGTTCCATGGGCCCGACCGGCATGCTGGTATCCTCGTCGGATCCGGCGCTCTCCAATATCACCTACGAGCAGTTGCGCGATGTCTACGGCGAGCAGGCGCGGGCGCTCGTCGAAGGCGGCGCCGATTTGCTCTTGCTCGAGACGATGCAAGATCTGCTCGAGCTCAAAGCCGCCGTCGCGGGAATCGTCCGTGAGTTCGAACGCGGATTGCGGCGCGTGCCGATTCAAGCGCAGCCGACGCTGATTACTGACGGCCGCATGCTGCTGGGGACCGACATTCGCGCGATTCGCGCGACGCTCGACGCGCTGCCGATCGACGTCGTCGGCCTCAACTGCTCGACCGGCCCGGCGCAGATGCGCGATTCGATTCGCTATCTCTGCGACACGTCGCGCTGCTTCGTCAGCGTCATCCCGAATGCAGGCCTGCCGCTGATGGGGCCCAACGGCGAAACGATCTATCCCGAAGGCCCGCAGGAGCTGGCAGCCGAGCTTGCAGCCTTCGTTCGCGAATTCGGCGTCGAGGCGGTCGGCGGTTGCTGCGGTTCGACGCCCGCGCACATCAGCGCGCTTCGCGAAGCCGTCTTAGCGGTGCGGCGCGCAACGCGACCGCGCGCGCAACGTTCGCAAGAGGTTGCCTCGGCGATGACGGCAATCTCGCTGGAACAGCAGCCGCGGCCGCTGATCGTCGGCGAGCGGATCAACGCCCAAGGTTCCCGTAAGGTGAAGCGCTTGCTCCTCGACGACCGGTACGAGGACATCGTGCTGATCGCGCGAGAGCAAGTCGAAGGCGGAGCGCACGTGCTCGACGTCTGTTGCGCGCTGACCGAACGACCCGATGAAGACGAACAGATGCGCGAGCTCGTACGGCGGCTGGCGCAATCCATCGAGGCACCGCTGGCGATCGATTCGACCGAGCCGAAAGTGCTCGAAGCCGCGCTGCAAAACTATCCCGGCAGGGCGATCCTCAACTCGGTGCACCTCGAGTCGGGCCGCGCCAAACTCGACGCCGTCTTACCGATCGCACGCGAGCATGGCGCGGCGGTCGTGGCCTTGACGATCGATGAAAGCGGGATGGCAAAAACGGCGGAGCGCAAGCTCGAGGTCGCGCGCCGCATCTATGAGATTGCCGTCGGCGAGTACGGTCTTCCGCCCGGCGCGTTGATCTTCGACGATCTCACCTTCACGCTGGCGACCGGCGAGCCCGAGTTCTTGAACTCGGCCGTCGAAACGATCGAGGGAATTCGCCTCATCAAACGCGAGTTGGAGGGCCCGCTCACCTCGCTCGGCGTCTCCAACGTTTCCTTCGGCCTGCGGCCAAACGCACGCGCCGCGCTGAACTCGGTCTTCCTGTACCACTGCGTCGAGGCCGGCTTGGACTGCGCGCTGGTCCACCCTAAGGAGATCGTTCCATACTTCGAGATCGACTCGCCGGTTCGCGAGCTTTGCGACGACCTCGTCTTCAACCGGCGGACGGATGCGCTGCCGCGCCTCATCGAACATTTCGAGCGCGAAGCGCCGGGCGGGCGGTCTGAGACCGACGCCGAGGAACAAGCGGCGGACGAGACGACGATCGGAGAACGAATTCACCAAGCGATTCTGCGGCGGCGAAAAGACGGCATCGAGGGCAAGATCGATGAAGCCTTGCTGGAGAGAACGCCGGTGGCGGTTCTCAACGAAATCCTTTTGCCCGCGATGAAAGACGTCGGCGATCGGTTCGGCCGCGGCGAGTTGATTCTGCCGTTCGTGTTGCAGTCGGCCGAGGTGATGAAGAAAGCCGTCGCGCATCTCGAGCAGTTCCTCGAGCGCTCCGAAGGCGCAACGAAAGGGACCGTCGTTTTGGCGACGGTCTTCGGCGACGTGCACGACATCGGAAAGAATCTGGTGCACACCATTCTTGCCAACAACGGCTATACGGTCCACGATCTCGGCAAACAGGTTCCCATGAATACGATTCTCGAGAAGGCCGTGGAGGTGCGGGCCGATGCCATCGGCCTCTCGGCGCTCTTGGTTTCGACGAGCAAACAGATGCCGGTCTGTCTCGAAGAGCAGGACGCGCGCGGTTTAACCTTCCCGGTGATTATCGGCGGGGCGGCGATCAACCGCGACTTTAGCCGGCGCATCGCGCTGTTGGAGGGAGGCACGCGCTTTTTCGAGCCGGGCGTCTTTTACGCGCGCGACGCGTTCGAAGGGCTCGAACTCGTCGATGCGCTCACGAGCGACCCACAGCGGCGGCTAGATCTCGTCGAGCGCACGAAGGGTGAAGCGTTTGCGCAAAGCGCGCGGCGTTCCGCGCCGGCAGCGCCACGGGCACCGGCGATCTCTGCGGTCAAGGCCGATCGCGCGCAAGTTCCGCAGCCGCCGTTTTGGGGCGTTCGTGCGCTCGATCGAATCGATCCGCGCGAGCTTTGGCCTTGCTTCGATCTGCGGAGCCTTTATCGGCTTTCGTGGGGCGCTGCAAACACCAAAGGCGAGGCGTTCGAACGGCTCGTCGCCGAAGATTTCGATCCTCGCCTTCGTCGCTTCCAAGCCGAAGCGCTTCGCGGCGACCTGCTCGAGCCGAAGGTCGTGTACGGCTATTTCCCCGCCGCGGGTTTAGGAAACGACGTCATCCTCTACGACCCGGCGCAGACAGGCAAGGAGATCGCGCGCTTGGAGTTTCCGCGCCAAATCGGCGGGGAGCATTTAAGCCTCGCGGATTATCTACGCGAGCCGCACGATGGTGGGCCCAGCGATGTGGTGGCGTTGCAGATCGTGACGGTCGGGCGCAATGCGTCACAACGGACCGAAGCGTTGCAGGCGGCCGGCGATTATAGCGAGTCGTACTTCGTGCATGGTTTTTCGGTGCAGGCCGCCGAGGCGCTCGCCGAATACACCCACCGCCACATTCGCCGCGAACTGGGCTTGGAGAGTGGCCGCGGGAAACGCTATTCCTGGGGCTACGGAGCCTGCCCCGATTTGGGAGCGCACGAGGTGGTCTTCCGGCTGCTCGACGCGACCGCGAAGATCGGCGTGATCCTCACGCCGGCGTTCCAAATCGTCCCCGAGCAGTCGACGGCGGCCATCGTAATGCATCACCCGAAAGCCACCTACTTTAACGCCGCGGCAACCAGAGAGGTCGCAGCCGCGACCGGCTAAGCAGGCCGCAGCGCCTTGTAGGCGTACCGTGTGCACGAATGACGATCCACAACCTCCTCTTCGCCGGCCTGCTCGTAGTAGCGGTCGCCGTGATCGTCGCACTCGTTCGCGCGATGCCGCGCCACCGGCCGGCGTTTCCCGAGCCGGTCGCCGCCGGGATCGGCATCGCGATCGGTTTCGTCACGAACTTCTTCGATACGCTGGGCATCGGTTCGTTCGCGACGACGACCTCGTTGTTTAAGCTGCTCCGCTTCGTTCCCGACGAACGAATACCCGGGACGCTCAACGTGGGCCACGCACTTCCAACCGTCGTCGAGGCCGCGATCTTTATCGGCATCATCGCCGTCGAGCCCCGCACCTTGCTCTTGCTGATTCTCGCAGCGGTCGTTGGCGCGTGGCTCGGCGCCGGCTTCGTCGCTCGTTTACCGCGGCGCTACGTCCAGATCGGCATGGGAACCGCGCTGCTCGCGGCCGCCGTGCTCTTCATCTTGAGCAACTTAAAAGGAAGTCAGTTTGGACTCGGCGGCCAGGCACTCGGCCTCGCAGGCGCGCGCCTCGCGATTGGAGTCGCGGTGAGCTTTTTCTTAGGTGCGCTAATGACGATCGGCATCGGGTTTTATGCGCCGTGCATGATTATGGTGAGTCTACTCGGGATGAATCCGATCGCGGCATTTCCAATTATGATGGCGTCGTGCGCGTTCCTGATGCCGGTTGCCAGCCTGCGGTTCATCCGCTTCGATGCCTTCTCGATGCGGGCCGCGCTGGGCCTAACGCTTGGAGGAATACCCGGCGTGCTCATCGCCGCATTCCTGGTGAAGAGGCTGGACATCGTTCTCCTGCGTTGGCTCGTCGTGGTAGTCGTTCTTTACGCAGCTATCGTCATGCTGCGCTCGGCGATGCGTTCGTCGCGGCCGGCGGAAACTGACTACGCGGCGACTTCGATCTGATTGTAGACGAAGCGGCCGCCGACCATCGTCGCAATGACGTGATACTCCTTATTCCAGAAGGAGAGGTCGGCGCGCGCGCCGCGCGCGATACGGCCTAGTTCGGCGTCGTGCCGGATTAACCGTGCCGGCGCGTACGTTGCTGCAACGATTGCCGCTGCGAACGGAATCTGCGCGTAGGACATATAGTTGCGCAGCGCTTCGTCCATGCGCAGCGCGCTGCCGGCAATAGTTCCATCGGCCGAGCGCATCACCCCGCCTTCGATGTGATAACCCGGATCGGCCGCGGGCATTACATCGGTCGCCAGCACGAGCCGGTCGCCCAGCGTTCGGTGCAGGATGTCGATCATGACCGGTGAGACGTGAAACCCGTCGCAGATGACTTGCACGAGCGTACGGCGGTCTTGGATGAACGAAGCCAGGATTGAAGGATCGCGATGGTCGAGCGGCGGCATTCCATTGAACGCGTGCGTCAAAGAGCGGAAGCCCAACCCGATCGCCAGCATGCCTTCACGGTAGCGAGCGCCGGTATGACCGGCCGAGCAAACGACGCCGTTCTCCAAAAAAACGCGGAGCGCTTCGCTCGCGCCGTCGATCTCCGGAGCCATCGTTACCAACAGACAGGCGCCCTTGCACGAATCGACCATCTCTTGCGCGCGGGCGGCGCCGGCCGTAAGAAGCCACTCGTTGCGATGAATTCGCCGGAACTTTGGGTTGAGGAACGGGCCTTCAAAGTGCACGCCGAGACAGCGAGCCCCGAGGGGCCAGTCTTCCTCCAACTGGTTTGCCGCTTCGACGATCTCCGACGCGGCGTGGAGCATCGACTCCCACGGAGCGGTCATGACGCTGGCCACAAAGCCGGTCGTGCCGGTTTGCGCATATGCGGTGCCGGCAACCGACACGGCGTTGCCTTGATCTCGATTGAAGAGATATTCGCCGGCGCCATTGGTGTGCACGTCGATGAGGCCAGGAGCGATCGTGCTGCCGGCCGGCAACGGATAATCCGAAGGTCCGTCGGCTGCAAGAACGCCGACGATTCGGCTGTCCTCGATTGCCAAACGCCCGAAGGTCGACGTTCCATCGCCGACCGCAATAAAGGCGGGCCCAAGCAGGCGTTTGGACATTGCGCTGAAGTTCGGCGAATTAGCGCCAGCGCCTCGTCTCCATTCCTGGGGGGTTCCTGAGGAAACGGCCTCACGCGAAGGGGACGAAGCCCGGGCCGGTAGCGCAGGCTATATCTTCATCAAGGTCAAGACGGATAAAATGCCGGTAGCGTCGTAGGATTTAATACCTTGGATCCGACTCGGCTGTACACAGCCCGCTGTTCTTTGTCTTTTTCCGTGAGGGCCTTATGAGAAACGGCCCCTTCGTCCTCATCACGGGGACGATGCTATTGACGGGCTTCTTGCTGCTATCGCTCGGTTTTGCGGTCGAGGGAACGTTCGAGACGCGCGCGCAGTTTGCCGACACGTTCGCGCGCCAGGCGCAGATCCAGCAGGCCCAGATCGATCTCGAAGAGTTGCTCCGCCTGCAAATCGATGAAGAGAACTCGTTGCGCGGCTACCTCCTGACGCGCGACCCGTTTTACACGGCCGAATATCGTTCGGCCGCTGCCGGCTACGACGAAAAAGAGAGCGCGATTCGCAAGACGCTGGGCGAGGAGGAGCTGCCCGGCACCGATAAGCTGCTCATCGATTACGCGCACCTTCAGCTCGAGTGGCGCACTACCGTCGCCGCGCCGCTGCTCGCGCATCCGCGGCTGCGATTACAAGAGCTGGACAAGAGAAACAAACTCTTCGCCGACTACGAGACGTTGACGGCCGCGGCGATTCGCCGCGAGCTGGAAGGCACCAGCGACGAACTGGCTCTCAGCACGCAGGAGCAGCTCGACCGCGCCTCCTACCTGCGGGCCGCGTGGGTTCTGGTTTTCGGCGTGTTCGCGATCGTTTTGAATACCTACCGCTCGCGCTTGAACCGCGAGCTCGAAGAAGAACGCACCGTCACCGAGATTCTCCAGCGCGCCTTTAAAAGCGAGTCGACTCCGCTGCCGCATTGCGACGTCGGCAGCGCGTACCTGTCGGCGAGCAGCCACCTGGCGGTCGGCGGGGACGTGTTCGACGTCTATCGTCTTTCAGAAAACCGGGCGCTGATCTTGATCGCCGACGTCAGCGGAAAAGGCGTCGATGCAGCGGTGCTGACGGCCTTCATCAAGTTCATGGTACGCGCCATCGCGCTGCGCAACAGCGATCCGACGGCGATTCTGACGGAGTTTAACGTCGTTCTCTCCAAGGCGGTCGGCGATCCATACATCTTCGTCTCGATGTTCGTCGGCGTGCTCGATACCGATACGTTCCGTTTGACGTACGCGAGCGGCGGACACGATGCCGCTTTTGTGCGCCGGCCGAACGGCGTCGCCCAGCTCGCGGTCACCGGACCGGTGCTGGGGGTCATGGAAGAGCCGTTCGGAACCGAGACGATTTACTTGCAACCCGGCGATACGCTCGTTCTGGCCACCGACGGTTTGACTGAGGTTCGCAACAGAGCGGGCGAGCAGCTCTCGGACCGGGGCGCGATGGAGCTGATCGAACGGGCAAGCCCGGGAGCGCAGCAACTTGCAGACGAGATTGCCGCGAGCGTTCGGGCGCGCGGCGGAAACCGCGTTGGCGACGATTTAGCGATCCTAGCGATTCGCGTCGTCGACGAGGACGAGCCGCATGCGTAAGGCGTGTGCCATCTTCATCGTCTGCTTGATCTCGCTCTCCGGCAATGCGTGGGCCGACTGTCGCGTTCACAAGGGCGAGCACGTCGTGCTCTATAGTACGACCGACGATCCCTCGGTGCTGATGTGGGATTCGCGCGCGCGCCTGCGCGAATATCACGCCGCATCCTTCGACGAAGCTCAAGCGATGTTGCCGCACGCCCTGCTGGTTTCACCCGGGACGCACGGCGACGTCGTCACGTGCATCCCAGGCTACGTCCTTTCGCCGCTTTTTGCGACGCCGGACGATGCGATCGGCGTCTCGATCACGAGCGGGTCAATGAAGGGCATCGTTCGCTGGGTGCTGGGATCCGACGTGCGGCCGCTCCACAAGAACTGACGCCGGCAAAAGCGCGGGCCGCCGCACGAACGCGATTCCGTACGCTCGCTGCAGCAGAGTTTCGGTGAGGACCGCGTCCGGCGAATCCAGCGCGAGCAGCGCTCCATCACCTAACAGCGCGATGCGGTCGGCGTAGCCTGCAGCTTCGTTGATATCGTGGAGGGCGCAGACGACGGTCTTTCCGGCGCGCGTGAGTCGCCTGAGCAGTGCGAGAATCTCGTGCGCGACGCCCACGTCGAGGTGACTGGTCGGTTCGTCGAGCAGCAGGATCGGAGTCTCTTGGGCAAGTCCCAACGCAATCCAAACGCGCTGCCGCTCGCCCGCGCTCAGCGTCGAAAAGAGGCGGCCGGTAAAGGCTTCGAGCCGTACCGCGGCGAGGGCGCCGTCGACCGCATCCTCGTCGTGAGGCGCGGCGTTCCACTGCCACCAGCGATGATGCGCGAACCGTCCGATCGAAACGACGTCGCGAACGAGCAGCGACTCGAGAAAGACTTCGTCGCCGGTCACGAACGCGATCCGCTTTGCGCGCTCGAGCGCCCGCAGTTGCGCGGTGGGCGTGCCGTCGATCGCGATCGCACCGCAGCCCACGCGATGCAGTCCGGCGATCGCGCGCAGGAGCGTCGTTTTGCCGGCGCCGTTGCGCCCCAGCAGCGCAACGAACTCCCCCGTCGCCACGCGCGCGTCGATGTCGCGCAGAAACGGGCGTCCGCCGACGTCGAGCGTGACGTCGCGCAGCTCGATCACCGGATCCTCAAATAAAGATAGAGAAACGCCGGGACGCCGATGAAGGCCAGTAAGACGCCGATCGGGAGCTCCGCCGGTGCGACGATCCGGCGGCAAACGGCATCGGCGACCATGCACAGTGCGGCACCGATCGACGCGCAGGCCGGCAGCAGCACGCGGGCGTCCGAACCGACGATCCGTCGCCCGATGTGCGGAACGATCAACCCGATGAAACCGACGAGCCCGGCGAGCACGACGCTGCTGGCCGCCAAAAGCGACGACGCTGCCAGCATGATCCACTGGGCTCGATCGACGTTGAGGCCGACGGAACGGGCGCGAAGCTCGCCGATCCGCAACGCGTTGAGCGGTGAGGCGGCCGCAAACGCGAGCACGGCTCCGAGTGCCGCGTACGGGGCTGCCATTGCCAGCTCGGGCCAGCCGCGCCCGGCCATCGAACCCGCCAACCAGGCAACGACCGTACTTGCGTACTGGTTCGACTGCGCGCGAACCAGCGCCAGCGTAACGATCGCCGCGAACAGCGTCGAGAGCGAAACACCGGCCAGGATCAGACGATTGGAATCGATTCCACCACCGCGGCGCGCGAGCGCCGCCACGAGAACCGCCGCACCGAGGCCGGCGACAAAGCCGATCCCGGGCGTTGCGGCGGCCGAGACTCCCGCCACGATCGCGATTGCAATTGCGGCGGCAGCCGCAGCGCTAACGCCGGTGAGATACGGATCGACCAGCGGGTTACGCAGCATGCCTTGAAGGACCGCGCCGCAGAGCGCCAGCGAGGCACCAACCGTTGCGGCAATGCAGACGCGCGGCAATCGAAGCTGCCAAACGATCGTGTGCAGCACGCCGGTCTCGTGCGGATGAAGCAGTGCCGACGCAACCGCCGCCGGCGAGAGCGAGGTTGCGCCGACGAGCAGGCTCACAACCGCGGCGGCGAGCGGTAAGATCGCGAGCGCTACCGCTCTCACCGGCTTCGCAGCTCGACCTGTACCGAACGTCCCGGCATCGGATATCCCGCGTAGAGCGCGTAGCGATCGTTGCCGAGATTGTAGCCGCGCACCTCGAGCAGCAGCGACGTGCCCAATCGGTAACCGGCGTAGGCGTCGATCTGCGTGAAGTCGGCCGGCTGATAGACCGAGTAGGCCGCGGAGAGAAACGGATCCGGCGCTTCCTGGGGCCCTTGCGCGCGAGCCTCGATCGAGAATCCGTCGAATCGGCTCGCCGGCGGCGCGCGGTAACGCAGTGCGGTCGTCACCGCGAAGACCGGGCCGCGCCCCGAAATTCGTTCGTCCGTGTCGAGGTCTTGCGCTCGATAGAGGTTGACGACGCCGACGGTTGCCGATAACCCGTGCTCCGAAGGCGTTTGCACGGAAAACGCGAGGCCTTGAATCGACGCGCGTCCGATATTCTCCGGAATGTAGAGCGGCGGCGGCGAGACGATCAGGTTCGAGCCACTGGTCGTGAACCATCCGAGGCTAACGCCTCCCCAGAGCGTGGGCTCGTTGAGCGTGACATCGCCGACGCGCGTTCGCTCCGCAACGAGATTGGGATTGGAGAAGCCCGGATAGTAAAGCTCCTCGGCGATCGGCGCACGAAACGCGGTCGCTGCGTTGAGGCGCAGCTGGAGCGTGCTGGTCAGCTGCGCGATGCCACCGAGCGATGGAGAGTACGCGCCTCCCAAGCCGCCGTCCCGCTCCGCGCGCAGCCCGGCGTAGATCTGATCGCCGTGGGCGCCGAACCACTGCGACTGCACGTAGGCCGCCGTCTGGGCGTACGCGTCGAAAATCGGCGAGTTATCCGCGGCAAAGGGCGAGCCGCCGCCGGTGCCTTCGTCGACGCGTGCGATGCCGCGCATGAGATCGATGCCGTAGACTAGCCGCTCGCGAGCGTCGCCAACGACGTTGCGGAGGCTCGCCATCCAGTGCTGGTCGTCGAGCACTTGTGCGTAGGGTGGGTTCGACGTTTGTCCCGGCGCCGGCGTCGGATAAAATGAATTCGGACAGTTCGAATCGACCGGCGTGTTGCACGTGTATGCAAGATCTTGCGACGAGTCGCCGAGCTCGAGCGTGGCAGTCGAACGCGGGCCGTGCGTCTGTGCCACGAGCCGCACGTTATGGGCGACGTTGCTTTGTTCGCTCGTCGGCGAGAAGGAGCCCAGTTCGCCGGGCGCGCCGGCGAGCGCGTCGGTAAGATTTCCGGAAATCGTCAGATCGACGGCACCGATCGAATGCCCGTAGCGCGCTGAGAGGCCGGTCAATCCCGCTTGGGCGTTTTCGCGATTCGGCCCGTTTTCGACGGAGAAGTCGTTGGTCGCATAGGTGCGTTGGAACGAAAGATAGGGAGTTTGAAAGAGATACGTTTGCTCGGCAAACGATCCGGTTGAGACCGTCGCCGAGCTGCGGGCGGTCGCGGACGCCGTGATGATATTGATGACGCCTCCGATGGAACCCGAGCCGTACAGCGTCGAGCCACCGCCTTCGACGACTTCGATGCGGTCGATCCCGCTCACCGGGATCTGCTCGAGGTCGACGTCGTCGATCTGGCTGCCGGCGACCGGCAGACCGTCGATAAGGACGAGAACTTGTTGCGAGGAGCTGCCGCGAATGCCGACGCTCGTGGTGGCGCCGAAGGCACCGTAGCGCACGACGTCGACGCCAGGGACGGATTCGAGGGCGTCGGCCACCGTCCGATTACCGTTTTGCGCGATCTGGGCGGCGGTTACGACGTAGGTGGTGCGCGCGGTGCGTTGGGCGGATTCGACGCCCCGGTCGCTGGTGACGACGTGGGCGATTTGCGGGACGACCGTTGGGGTTGGGGAAGGCAACGGCAAAGCCGCGACGAGCGCGGCGAGCAGCGGGAACATGGCAATCCTTTCCTTGGCGCGAGGTGGACCTGCTCGACCGTTTTGCCCGTATCCTGACTCGCGCGCCTCGACAAGCTCAGCACGCATACAGTGGCGCGACCGTGCCGGCTTCTCACCGGCTTCCCGCGCAAAACGTAGAATCGCCACTTGTGCAAATCCGAGCGGCGACCCTTTTCACTGCCCTACTGGCGGCCTCGTGCGCCTCCCGTTCCGGTTCGGGCGCCGGCGGCGGCATCGTCACCTTGGTACCGTCGTTCGCCGACGACGTCTACGCGCTCGGTGCCGGACGGGAGCTCGCGGCCGTCTCCGCCTTTACCGACGAGCCGAGGGCGGCCGCGCTGCCGCGCGTAGCCGATTCGTCCAGCGTCGATGCCGAAGCGATCGTCGCGTTACGTCCCAGCCTGGTGATCGGAATCCCCTCGCAGGCGCGATTGGTGGAACCGTTGCGCCGCGCGCACCTGCACGTCGTGCTGCTCTCCGACGACGCCTACGATCGTATTTTCACGAACCTGCAGACGATCGGCGCGCTTGTAGGGCGCCGTCCCGAAGCCGCCGCGCTCGTCGCGCGCCTGCAGGCGGAGACCGCGAAGCTGCACGCGCGCACGCTCCGGTTCGCTTGGCATCCGCGCGTATTTATAGTCCTGGATAGCGCACCGGTCTGGACGGCCGGCGGCGGCTCGTATATTTCTAAGCTCGTTACCATTGCGGGCGGCCGCAATGCTGCCGCGGATCTCGCCGCCGCCTACGCTCAATACAGTAGCGAAGCTCTGCTGGAAGACCGGCCCGACGTACTGATCGCGGATCGCGCCACGCACCTGCAGACGGCGCTCGATCGCGAGCCGTGGCGCAGTCTGCAAGCGGTTCGCCTCCATCGCGTCTATTCGATCGACTCCGATCTCTTGGAGCGCCCGGGACCGCGCTATAACGATGCGATCCGCTGGCTGCTGGATCGCTTGAGTCCAATCGCATCGCGCCCGCCGAGGCAATCATGACGCAGCGCGCAATCGTCGTCGCGGTCGAGACCCACGCTCTGCACGACACGATCGACGCAGAGCTCGACGAACTCGAGGCGCTCGCGCGAGCGGCCGGCGCGCAGATTCTCGATCGCATCGTGCAAAAGCGCGATGGCGTGGATCCCGCGACGCTCGTCGGCAGCGGAAAGGCGAGCGAGATCGCGCAGCTGGCGAACGACAAACGAGCCGACCTGCTCCTGGTTCTCAACGATCTGCGCCCGCGGCAACGAAGGAATCTCGAAAAGATCGTTCCGCTGCCGATCGTGGATCGCACGATGCTGATTCTGGACGTCTTTGCGCGACACGCGCGCAGCCGCGAAGGGAAGGTGCAAGTCGAGCTGGCGCAGCTGCGCTACCGTCAGTCGAATCTGATCGGAGCCGGCGCCGAACTCTCGCGCCTCGGCGGCGGAATCGGAACGCGTGGACCCGGTGAGACCAAACTCGAAGTCGACCGGCGCCGGATCGGACAACGCATCACCACGCTCAACGTCGCTTTGCGCAATATTCGGCGGCAGCGCGCGCTGCGAAGGAGCGGACCGCAACGCGAACCGCTCGTCGCGTTGGTCGGATATACCAACGTCGGAAAGTCGTCGCTGCTCAACGCGCTCACCCACAGCGACGCACTCGTGGCGGACCGTCCCTTTGCGACGCTGGATCCAACGATTCGGCGCGCCTACCTCGCCCCCGGCTCGTACGTTCGACTGGCCGATACCGTCGGGTTCATCACCGACCTTCCGAAAGAGCTCGTGACGGCATTTCGCGCCACGCTCGAAGAGCTGCGAGAGGCCGATCTCCTGGTGCACGTGCTCGACGCAAGCAACGCGCAGTGGCCGGCGCAGCGGCGTGCGGTCGACGCGATTCTATCGCAGTTGGAGCTGGACGGCGTGCCGGCGCTGGCAGTCTTCAACAAGTGCGACCGCGCCGTACCGGAGGCGCTGGGCCAAGCCGGTGCGCTCTACGTCAGCGCAAAGACCTCAGAGGGTCTCGATTCGCTGCGCGCGGCAATCCATCGGCGCGTGGCAGCGATCAAAGATGCGAAGAAAGATTAATCGCCGAACGGTCACCGATCCACGAAATCGGTGGAATTGCAAAGGTTCGCGCCAGCTCGTTCAAGTGTGAGGCGTACGTGGCGCGCAGCTCGCTGAAGCGCAGCCAGGCTTGGTCGCGGTCCTGCAATTCGTAACCGGCTGCGACGAGCCGGTCGCAGGCGTGATCGAACTCCAATCGCTCGATGCCGACGGACTTGTCGTCCGTTCCGGCTTGGAAGTAGACCGCCAGATCGCGCGTGGCGTGGCGGCCGACGTTGTACATGATGCGAGCCTGCCCGTCTCGCATGCCCTCGACGGTCGTCATCAGGAGCGTAGCGGCGTCGAGCAGCGTGCCCAGCGTACCGATCCACGACTGATCGTCGTGGCTCGAGCGGAAAAAGGCTAAGACCGGGTACGCCAGATGACTCTCCATCACTTGTGCGGCCCAGCGCTGCGCGTCGATCATCAGCCGCGGTAGATCGTCGCGCGTCATCGAGTAGCCCGCAATAGCGAGCAGATTGACGCCGCTCGGGGGCGCACCGGCGCGAGCGGCGACCGTCACGACAAACGTCTCGCGTTGCTGAAACGATCCGAAGATTGCAAACAGATAAGCCGTGGTGAGCGAAAGCATCGAGAGACCGGCCAGGCCCGCTAGTACCGATACCAGCCGAGGCCCGGCGGTTCGCCCGACAACGTCTCCGAATCCAATCGTGAGCAACGACGTCCCAGCGAAGTAGAGCATGTCGGCGAACGATGCGTGAGCCGGCGTAACCCCCGCCCGCAGACCCCATACCAACAACGCGAAGCCGAGGATCAACAAGGCGGCCCAAACGCCGAGTAGAGCGATCAGCATGAACGGCGCGAAGATCGCGAGGAACTCTTCGCGCTTATCCGTGTCGGCGGCGTAGATGCGCCATCCCACCGCGGGCCATATCCGCCACATCGAGCGCCACACGTAAAAACTGATGCGATAGCGCCGCCCGGTTGAGCGCGGCACGACGACGACCTGGAAGATGTCGCCGAGCGTTAACACGACCAGAGTGAAGCCCGCCGCCATGCTGAGGATGTTCGGTATCATATCGCCGGCTTACGTTTCGTCGCAGCGGGGCGGCAAGCCGCCCGAAGTCGAATGGCGTTCGAGATGGCGGTGATCTTCATCACGGGGCCGGTCAGCTCGGGCAAGAGCGCGTTCGCCGTCCGTCTCGCGCTCGAGAGCGGCCGCGAGGTGACCTATATTGCGACCGCTGCAGGCGAACCCGAGGACGTTGAATGGCGGGCGCGCTTGACGCGGCACGTGCGCGACCGTCCGGCCTCGTGGCGCACCGTGGAAACCGCCGCGATGACGCACGAGGCGCAACTCGCGCTCTTTCGCGAGGCGCCGGCGACGGCATGCCTCGTCGTCGACGCGCTCGGCACCTGGCTGGATGCGCGGATTGCGAGCCGCATCGATTTGCTGGAGATCGACTATAACGTCTTCGCGTCGCAGCTCGACGACGAGGCGGCCGATTTCGTCGACGCGATGCTCGCCTCGCGCTCGTCGGTCATTGCCGTCAGCGAACAGTTCGGCTGGGACGTCGTCCCGGTGGCGGCCTCGGCCCGCCTTTTCCGCGATGCAATGGGGCGGATGGTTCAGCGATTGGCCAAGCAGGCCGACAACGCGTACCTCGTCGTTGCGGGCTACGCGCTCGATTTACGGCTCATCGGGCAGCCGATCGACTGCGAGCCGGCCGACTAAGCCGATTAAGACGGAGCCGGTGACGGCGCTGGCGGTGAGCTGGCCGCGGCGCTCGGCGCCGTGGTAGCGGCGGCGCTGGGGGAGGCCGAAGGGGTCGGGATCACCGGCGGCTGCAACGTCGGCTGGCCCTGCGGCGTGATCAGCGGCACAAGGCGGATGTACCCGATCGACACGGTCGTGTCTTTGGTGATCGTCGTATCGGCGGTGGCCGTCCCGTAACCGGCGGCCCGGGCGGTGACGGTCTGGTCGCCCGCTACGGTACGAAGCGTGAAGGCTCCGTTGACGTCCGCTCGCGTCGTGTAGAGCGAACCGACGGAGACCAGCGCATTGGGAACCGGGTGATTGGTCATCGCGTCCAAGACGCGCCCGGTCACGTGCCCGAAGTCTTGTACGCCTACGACATTTGGCGGCGGCGAGCATCCGTCGCCCAGAGCGAAGAGCAGGAGCATCCCCAAAACCGCATAGCGCATGAGAGCGAATGTACGTTTAAAATGTCGCCGCGTCCCCCCGGCGCCCGTGTTTAGCAAGCGGCCGAGGGATACGAAGGACAGGTATGGCCCGCGATTTGCAAAAACGTTCGTGAGCCATGAATCCCTACGGACCAGTCGCGATCTTCCTCTGCGTTGCGCTCGGGGCGGCCTTGTTCTTTAGCGTGTTGCCTGGCCTTCTGGGGCGCGCGAAGCCGAACGCGCACAAACGCGAAGCCTACGAATGCGGCGTCGAACCGACCTCGGCGGTCGTGGGGCGATTCCCGGTGCGCTTTTATTTGATCGCGATGCTGTTCGTCGTCTTCGACGTCGAAGCGGCGTCGTTCTATCCCTGGGCCGTGCAAATGCACGCGCTGCGCGTCTTCGGGCTGCTCGAGATGGTCGTGTTCATCGTGGTGCTCGCAATCGGTTACGCCTACGTGTGGAAGAAGGGCGGCTTCATATGGCGGTAACTGTCAATCCGGGACAGTTTATGCTAGCGCGGCTCGACGACGTCGCGCGCTGGGCACAGAGTTCGTCGGTATGGCCGCTGACGATGGGACTCGCGTGCTGCGCCATCGAGATGATGACGGTAACGTCCTCGGAGTACGACATCGCGCGCCTGGGATCCGAAGTCTTTCGAAGCTCGCCACGTCAAGCCGATCTGATGATCGTTTCGGGACGCGTCGCGCAGAAGATGGGGCCGGTCGTCAAGCGCCTCTACGATCAGATGGCCGATCCGAAGTGGGTCATCTCGATGGGCGCGTGCGCCAGCTCCGGCGGAATCTTCGATAACTATGCGGTGATTCAAGGCGTCGACACCATCATTCCGGTCGACGTCTACGTTCCCGGCTGTCCGCCCACGCCTGACGGACTTCTGTATGCGGTCAACCTGATCCAACAACAGATCCGTGAAGGTGGCCGTGGCGGAATCCTGGCTCGAGCCTAAAGTCTAGAACCTCAACACCGACCATGCCAAGCACGCAAGTTCCGCCGATCGCCGGTGCCGCGATCGACCCGCCTAGCCTGCGTCCGCCGATCGACGATGCCGTCATCGAGCGCGTCGCTCCGTCCGATCTTCGCGCGCGCCTCGAAGCGCTCAAAGCCGACGGCTATGCGATGCTGCTCGATCTCGGCGCGGTGGATTATTTGGGTCGCGTGCCGCGGTTTGACGTCGTGTATCATCTGCTTCGGCTCGCGCCAAAGCCGGCAACGGTTGCAGAGGTCGGCACTCCAGCGCGCGTGCGAATTCTCTGCGGGCTCGAGGAAGACCGGTCGCTGCCGACGGTCAGCGACCTTTGGAAGTCGGCGGACTGGGCCGAGCGCGAAGTCTTCGACCTGTTTGGAATTCGCTTCGACGGGCATCCCGATCTCCGGCGGATACAAATGCCGAACGATTGGGTCGGTCATCCGCTGCGCAAAGACTACCCGATGCGCGGGCCAGCACTCGAGCGCGCGCCGCGCCCCGCATTTGCCAACAAGACCAACGTCGTAGCGGGCAGTCCACCTTCAGGGCGTACGCTTGAAGCGTTGCAAGAACAAGTGAAACGGGTCCGCGAGGGAGGGTCATGACCCTGTCCGCCACGCCGCCGCCCGAGATCATCAGCCAGTCCGACACGACGATGGTGCTCTCGATGGGGCCGCAGCACCCATCGACGCACGGCGTTCTGCAGATCGTGCTCGAGATCGACAGCGAGAACGTCGTGAAGGCCGACCCCGAGATCGGATACCTTCACACCGGCATTGAGAAAAGCGCCGAGGGGCTCTTTTGGACACAGGCGCAGACCGTAATCGAGCGCATGGATTATCTCGCTCCGTCGTCAAACGCACTCTGCTACGCCTTGGCGGTCGAGAAACTGCTCGGCATTACCGATAAGATTCCGCAACGCGCGCAGACGATTCGCGTGCTGACCGGAGAGCTGACGCGCATCGCATCGCATTGCGTCTGGCTGGGGACGCACGGCATCGACCTCGGCGCGATCTCCGTCTTCTTTTATTGCTTCGATCTGCGCGAGAACATTCTCGATCTGCAAGAAGCGACGGGTGGCGCGCGCATGCACCCTAACTACGTACGGGTCGGCGGGCTCAACGGCGATCTCCCCGACGGTCTTCTGGCACGGCTGGACGCGCTCATCGAAAAGTTTCCGCGCCGCATGCGTGAGCTGCGAGGCCTCCTGCAGGCCAACCCGATCTTTCAGGACCGAACGATCGACATCGGCACGCTCTCGCCGGAAGAAGCGGTGCAGTGGAACGTCACGGGTCCGAGCCTACGCGCTAGCGGCATCGCTTACGACGTGCGCAAAGCCTTTCCGTACTGCGGCTATGAAACATACGACTTCGACGTCCCGACCCGCAGCGAAGGCGACGCCTACGCGCGTTTTCTAGTACGGCTCGACGAGATGGACCAGTCGATCCGCCTCATCGAACAGGCGCGTCGCCGCCTCGACACACCGGGCCCGGTCATGATCGACGATCCAAAGGTCGCGCTCCCGCCCAAAGAGACGATCGCGCTCTCGATGGAGGCGCTGATCCATCACTTCAAGCTGATCAGCGAGGGCTTTCGCGTGCCGCCGGGCGACGTCTATCACTCCGTCGAGTCGCCGCGCGGCGAACTCGGGTACTACATCGTCAGCAACGGCGAGAATAAGCCGTACCGCATACGCACGCGCCCGCCGAGCCTCTACAACCTGCAAGCGCTCAAAGGCATCGCACCCGGGAATTTAATTGCGGACCTCGTCGTCATGATCGGCTCCCTCGATCCCGTTTTTGGGGAAGTGGATCGCTGATGCCAGGCCTCGAAGTGACGCAGCGTCAACACGACTTTCCGGCGTTGCTGGAGCGGCTCATGCCGGAGTGCGTGCGCATTATTGCGCAGTACGAGCAGAAGCGGTCGGCGTTGCTGCCGATGATGCATTTGTTTCAAGGGTACGAAGGATATGTCAGTGCCGACGCGATGAAGGCGGCGGCGCAGATGCTGGATTTGACGCCGGCCGAGGTGGAGTCGACGGTATCGTTTTATACACTGCTTTACCGGCGGCCGGTTGGAAAGTATATGCTGCAGATCTGTCGCGGATTGGCGTGTTCGATCAACGGCGCCGAAGATATGATGGCGTATTTTCGGGAGAAGCTCGGCGTCGGGCAGCTCGAGACGACGGACGACGGGGTCTTTTCATACGAAGAGGTCGAGTGTCTCGCGGCGTGTGACCGGGCCAGCTGCATGCAAGTGAATCTCGATTTCGTCTATAGCCTGACGCCGCAGATGGTCGACGACATGCTCGCAGCGATGCGAGCCGGGACGTATTCGACGGCCCCGATGGCGCAGACCGAAACTCCCGGGCACACGTGGACGATCGCGCAAGAGAGCGAGATTGCTCGCGGCAAGAAGTCGCCGGGCGCGGTGGGCGTCCCGCTGCCGAACAACGCCGGCGGCGTCGGCGACCGCAGCGGCATCATCATGCTCGATCGCATCGTCAACCGCGATGTCGAGTTCTTCACCAAGACATCGGAGCGCGCCGTCGTCGACGCTCGCCAAGTCGTCGAGGTCCGCGAAGAGGAAGGCAGCCATGCCGGTCACTAAGGTTTTGACGGCCGGTATCGGCGAGGTCGACCTGCGCGGCATCGATGCCTACCGTCAACGTGGCGGCTACAAGCAGTGGGAGCGCGCCGTACGCGAGATGCAGCCGGTCGACGTCCTGAACTTGGCCGATAAATCGGGCCTGCGCGGACGCGGCGGCGCCGGCTTCCCGACCGGGCGCAAATGGTCGTTTCTTCCGAAAGACAAGCACCTGCGGTATCTGGTCTGCAACTGCGACGAAGCGGAGCCCGGAACGTTCAAGGACCACATGCTTCTCGAGGAGACGCCGCATCAAATCATCGAGGGGATGCTCATCGGCGCTTACGCAATCGCGTCACACCACGCATTCATGTATATTCGCGGCGAGTTCCGCCGCGGGTATGAGATATTTTGCGCGGCTTTAGGGGAGGCCAAGCGTGCCGGCTACGTCGGCAAGAACATCTTCGGCAGTGGCTTCGATTTGGAGCTGACCGTCCATCGCGGGGCCGGCGCCTACATTTGCGGCGAAGAGACGGCGCTGCTCAACTCGTTGGAGGGCAAACGGGGAGAGCCGCGGCTCAAGCCGCCGTTTCCCGCCGTCGAAGGTTTGTACGGCATGCCGACGGTCGTCAACAACGTCGAAACGCTCGCCTATCTCGTTCCGATTCTCGAGCGCGGCGCGGAGTGGTTTTCCGCGGCCGGCACTGAGCGGAGTAAGGGTTATAAGGTCGTTTCGGTCTCCGGCCACGTTCGCAATCCGGGCAACTACGAGATCGCGTTGGGAACGACGATTCGCGAGCTGATCGAGATCGCAGGCGGTCTCCGGCCAGGGCGAACGCTCATGGCGGTTCAGCCCGGCGGCGGTTCGTCGGCATGCATCTTTGAAGAGCACTTGGATTGGCCCTACGACTACGAAAGTTTGGCTAAAGCCGGCTCGATGCTGGGCTCCGGCGCGATGGTCGTCTTCGACGACACGACCGATTTCGTGAAGGCGGCCTACAATCTCTCGCGTTTCTTCGCGCACGAATCGTGCGGCCAGTGCACGCCCTGCCGCGAGGGCGGCACCTGGATGACGCGCGTGCTCGATCGGCTCGTCGACCACCGCGGGGTCGCCGGCGACTTCGAAATGCTCTTGCGAGTTTCGAGCGGCATCACCGGGCTGAATCTTTGTCCGCTGGGCGACTCGATCGAACCGTTCTTGAAATCGGTGATGGTCCGCTTTCCGGATCAGTTCAAGTCGCGCATCGTCGCGCCGGAGGCGCAGCCGGCATGAGCACGACGGCCGCACCGCAGACCGAACTGGTCGGCTTGACGATCGACGGCGTGCCGTTGAGCGTTCCGAAGGGAACGCTCCTGGTAGAAGCCGCTAAAACGGTGAAGCAAGAGATTCCGGTCTATTGCTATCACACAAAGTTGGGGCCGGCGGGACTCTGTCGCATCTGCCTCGTCGACGTCGAAGGGACGCCCAAGCTGCAAATCGCCTGCAACACCGTAGCGACCGATGGCATGGTGGTTCGGACGCGCGGCGAGCGCGTCGAAGCGGCTCGCGCGATGGTGCTGGAGCTTTTTCTCGTCAACCACCCGTTGGACTGCCCGATCTGCGACAAGGGCGGCGAATGCGATCTGCAAGATTACGCGATGGCCTATGGGCGCGGCAACTCCGACGTTGCCGATCCGAAGCTCGCAAAGCCGAAGGCCGTCGATCTCGGCCCGACAATCGTTCTCGACGAGGAGCGTTGTATCGTCTGTCAGCGGTGCGTCCGCTTCGACGACATCATCGCCGAGCAACGCCAACTCGTCGTCAAAGACCGCGGAGCACGGGATATTATCGCAACTGCGAGCGGCCAGCCCTATCGCCACAACTTCACGGGAAATGTGACGGAGCTCTGTCCGGTCGGCGCCTTGACGTCGAAGACCTATCGCTTTAAATCGCGTCCGTGGGATTTGGAGCGCACGCAAACGAGCTGCACGCAGTGCGCCGTCGGCTGCCGGCAGTACGCCGACGTGCGCTATGGCACGCTCTTACGCACGATGCTCGTCGAGGAGGATCGCATCTCGGATGGTTGGCTCTGCGACCGCGGCCGGTATAACATCGGCTTCTACGACTCGCCGGACCGTCTGACGCAGCCGCTCTATCGCAAGCACGGAAGTTGGACGCAGATCGGCTGGGACGACGCGCTCTTTCTCTGGTCCAAGGCGATTGCCGATGCGATCGAGCAACGCGGCCCGCAAAGCGTCGGCGCAATCGGCAGCGGCCGGTTGACCAATGAAGAGGCCTTTGCGCTCGGTCAGGTTTTTCGCAGCCTCGGTGTGCGGAATCTCGATTGGCGCGCGGGACGGCAGCGCCAGGCAACGCCCGGCGCCCGCGGCGGTTCGCTCGAAGATCTCGACCGCGCGCAGGCGATCGTGATCGCGGGGGAGTCGCCGGAACAACGCGCTCCCGTGCTCTGGCTGCGCGTCCAGAAGGCCACGCGCAACGGAACGAAGGTCCTGTCGCCGCAATCCGCAGCGGAGGCGCGCGCGGCCGTCGCGGATGCGACACGCGTCGCGCTGATTTGGGACGGCGTCGATCCGAACGTGGGAAGCAGCTACGCGCAGGCCTTCGCCGATCTCTCCGAGCTGACGACGTACATCACGAGCGAGCAGGCCAACGCGCGCGGCGCGGAAGCAATGGGCATGCTGCCGGGCCTTGGTGCCGGATATGCGCCGGTCGGACGGGGATTCGACGCGTCGGAGATGTTCGACGCGGCGCGCAGTGGCCTGCTCGCCGTGCTCTCGATCTTCGGGGCGAACCCCGCGCGTAACGCGGCGGATCCCGATGCGGTTAATCGGGCGCTCGACGCAGTACCGTTCGTTGTCGTGAGCGAGCTGTTTATGACGGAGACCGCGCAGCGCGCGACGCTCGTTCTGCCCGCGGCCGGCGCCTTCGAGAAGAGCGGGACCATCATAAACCTTACCGGCGACCTGCTTCCGGTTAGCGCCTCGCTGCAGGCGCCCGAGTTCGTGCGCTCGGATTTTGAGATTCTCGCCGATCTTGCCGCGCAACTCGGCGTCCCGCTCCCTCCGACTTCGGAGCTCGAGCGCAGCGTGATTCTCGCGGCCACCAGCGAGCCCCGCGATTTTACCCTCGGCGACGAGCGGTTCGTCCTTCGACAAGCTCAGGATGACAGCGCTCAGGATGACAAAGCGAACGCCGGGATTATGTCGGGGGGCGGGACGTGGCTGCACGATCCGACGCTCGCAGGGATGAGGGCTTTATAAATGCCGGTGTGGGTCGAGGTCCTCATAAAATCGGTGATTCTGCTCTTCGTCGTCGTGACGTCGTTCGCGTACGCAATGCTGGTCGAACGCAAGGTGTTGGGATGGATGCAGTTACGCCCCGGACCCAATCGCGTCGGCCCTTGGGGCCTCTTGCAGCCCGCCGCCGATGCCGCCAAGCTGATACTCAAGGAAGATCTGACGCCGGAGACCGCCGATCCGCTGCTGTATAAGCTGGCGCCCTTTATTTCGCTGTTGACGGCATTTGCAGTCTACGCGATCATTCCGTTCGGCGCATCGGCCTCGGGCCAAACCTGGGCGATCGGCGATGTGAATGCCGGAATTCTTCTGATCCTCGCGATCGGTTCGCTGGGCGTTTACGGAATTTGTTTGGGCGGCTGGGCATCGGGGTCGAAGTATCCGCTTTTGGGAAGCGTGCGTTCGACCGCGCAGATGATCAGCTACGAGCTGGCGATGTCGCTCTCGCTGGTGGGCGTCCTCGTACTGGCGGGTACGACGTCGCTCGACGGTATCGTCAACGCGCAAGCGCGTTGGTGGTTCGTGCTGCCGCAGTTCGTCGGTTGCGTGATCTACGTGATCACGGCCGTGGCGGAGACGAATCGGGCGCCGTTCGATCTGGTCGAAGCCGAGACGGAGCTGGTCGCCGGCTTCCACACCGAGTACTCGGGGCTGCGCTTCGGTCTGTTCTTCATCGCAGAGTACGTAAACATGCTGACGGTCTCGTGCATCGCGACGCTGCTCTTCTTCGGCGGATGGAACGCGCCGTTGCACCTCACCTTCCTTCCTGGCGTCGGCTGGTTCATCATCAAAGTCGCATGCTTCATGTTCTTTTATATGTGGCTGCGCGCGACGCTGCCGCGGCTTCGGTACGATCGTCTGATGGCCTTCGGCTGGAAGGTTCTCCTACCGGTGGCAACGCTCAATCTCGTCGTCACGGCAGTCGTCGTGGCGTACACCGGTTAGGTAATCCATGGCCTCGCGCAAGCGGCTCTACAACCCCGGTGCCATCCTCAAGGGATTATCGATCACGTTTGGCTTCATGTTTCGGAAGCGCCCGACGATCGAGTATCCGTCGCAGAAGAAGCAGCACTCGCCGCGGTTTCACGGTCTGCACGAGCTGCGCCGCTACGACGGCGGTCAGGAGCGGTGCATCGGTTGCGAGCTGTGCTCGAGCGTCTGCCCCGCCAATGCGATCACCGTGATCGGTGCGGAAAACTCGCCGGACGAACGGCGCTCGCCCGGCGAGCGGTACGCGGCGCGGTATGAGATCGACGAGCTTCGCTGCATCTTTTGCGGAATGTGCGAAGAGGCGTGTCCGACCGATGCGATCGTCCTAACGCCGCGTTTCGAGATGGCCGACTATCGTCGCGGCTCGTTTATTTACGATAAAGACCGGCTGCTCGTGCCGCCCGACGCTGGTGTCGGCGTGCCTCCCGATGACCGTCCCGGCGGAATTCCGGGCGATCTCGGGCGCGTCGCCGAGATCAAATCCACCACCGACGTGGAGACTGGTTACGACGCAACTTGGCGCGGCGAAATTCTCAAGACCCAGCACCAGGGGTTGGCCATCATCAAACAGCCCAAGGGCGGCAAATGATCGCATTTTGGGCACTCGCGGCGATTCTCATCGCCAGCGCGGTATGGACGATTGCGGCGAAGAAGCCGGTGTATAGCGTCGTCGCGCTGTTGCTCAACTTTGCGACGCTGGCGGTACTTTACGTCACGCTCTCGGCTGAGTTCTTGGCGGTCATCCAAATCATCGTCTACTCGGGCGCGATTCTGGTGCTCTTCGTGTTCGTCATCGCGCTCTTGGGAAGCGGGGTTGCGCCTTTTGCGGCCGGCCCGAACCGCTTGCCGAAGATCTGGCTCCCCGCTGGAGTCTTCACGCTGGCGGCCTTCGGATTCCTCATCTATGCGCTTTCCAGCGTTAAATTGGCCACGCCGGCAGCCACCGGCGCAGTCGGCTCGGCCGATGTTTTCGGCAGCGTCGCCGACTTCGGCAAGGCGCTCTTCACCGTGCAGCTCCTTCCATTTGAGGTGACTGCGCTCGTGCTGATGGTCGCGGTTATCGGCGTCATTACGCTGGGCGGCGAGCAAATGAGCGACGCCGAAGCGCCAGGCAGCCAAGTGCGAGCCGATCGCGCGGTGCGTGAAGCGATCCTGCGCGAGGGCAAAGGCTGATGAACGCTCCGATCGGCGACTATGTCGCGCTGGCTTCCGTGATGTTCTTCATTGGGGTGATCGGCGTGATCGTTCGGCGCAACCCGCTGATCATGCTGATGAGCGTCGAGCTGATGTTCAACGCCGCGAACCTGCTGCTGATCGCCTACGCACGTCTCTGGCTGCAAAACGTCGGGCACATTTTTGCGTTCATCGTGATCACCGTCGCTGCCGCCGAGGCGGCCATCGGCCTCGCCATCGTGGTGACGACCTTCCGTCCCGAAAAGTACGTCGACGTCGACGATATACGGGCGCTCCATGGTTGATCCGGCATGACGAGTCAGGCACTTGGCGTGGTGGGCTCGTATCCGTTGCTGCTCGCGTTGTGGCTCCTGCCGTTAGCGGGGGCCGTAATCTGTTGGACCTTCGGGCCGCAGTTGCGCGCGATGGCGGGGTGGCTGGTGTCGGGGTTGGTCGCCGCTTCGTTCGTTCTGGCGGTGCTGTCCTGGCACGACGGCACGCAGAGTGCCGCCGGCGCGGTTGGAGCGAATCAGCCGCTCTTTTCGTGGATGACCGGATTCGACTTCGGGCTGTTGCTCGATCCGCTCTCGCTGCTGTGGACGTTCATCATCACCGGCGTCGGATTTCTGATCGTCTTCTATTCGATCGGCTACATGCGGGGCGACGTGGCGTTCGCGCGATTCTTCGCCTACATGAGTTTCTTCGTCTTTGCGATGCTGACGCTGGTGCTCTCCGACAACTTCATCGGGCTGCTCGTCGGCTGGGGTTTGGTCGGCCTGGCCTCGTACTTTCTGATCGGGTTCTGGTTCGAGCGGCCCACCGCGGTGGCCGCCGCGCGCAAAGCGTTCGTCATCAACGTTGTCGGCGACGTCGGCGTGATGTTTGCAATCTTCGTCATCATCGCCAACGTGCACTCGATCGGCTTCGGCGCCGCATTCGGCGCTGCCGGCACGTTGGGGACGGGAATCGTTCTCACCATTTGCATCGCGCTCTTCATCGGCGCGGCTGCCAAGTCGGCACAGGTGCCGTTGCACACCTGGCTGCCCGACGCGATGGAGGGCCCGACGCCCGTCTCGGCCCTGATCCACGCCGCCACGATGGTGACCGCGGGCGTCTACCTCATCGCGCGCTGCGCGCCGTTGTGGAACGCGAGTCATGAAGCACAGTTGGTGGTCGGGACGATTGGCGGGCTCACGGCGCTGCTCGGAGCGATTCTGGGAACCGCGCAATGGGATATCAAGCGGATCCTCGCCTATTCGACGATGTCGCAGATCGGCTACATGATCATGGGCGTCGGGACCGGTGCCTACGAGGCCGGCATTGCCCAGTTCTTTACCCACGCGTTCTTTAAAGCCCAGCTCTTTTTAGGCGCCGGTTTGATGATCCACGCGCTCTCCGAAGAGCAAGACATTCGCCGCATGGGCGGCCTCCGCAAGAAGTTGCCGTTTGCTTTTTGGGTGATGCTTCTGGGCGTGCTCTCCATCTGCGGCGTCCCCGGTTTCTCCGGGTTCTTTTCAAAGGATGAGGTCATCTACGGTGCGTTACAGCACGGGCATCCGTGGCTCGACGGCATCGGGATCGTGACGGCCGGCATCACGGCGTATTACATGTTCCGCCTGTTCTTCGTTGCGTTCTTGGGTGAGTACCGTGGCGAGGCCCCGGTGCACGCGGGCGGCCCGGGCTCGTGGATAATGAACGTGCCGGTTGCGATCTTGGTCGTTCCGAGCGTCGCGATCGGCGGCGCACTGCTCTTTGGCGGCGACGCATCGCCGTGGGCGCACTTCTTTGCACCGCTCTTCGCCGCGCAGGGACGGCCGATGACGCCGGTCGCTTCGATTACTCCGGCGATCTCCGAGAACCTCACCTCGGCGATCGTGGTGATCGTAGTGGCGATCGGTTTTCTCATCGCGTGGCAGCGCTATGCCACGACGGCGGCAAAACGCGATGCGGTCGAACGCCTGCGCCGTGAGACCGAAAAAATGCCGGCCGTGCTGACGAATCTCTTTTACTTCGATGCCGTAATCGACGCGATCTTCGTGCGGCCGGCGCAAGCCTTGGGGCGTTTCTGCGCCGGCATCTTCGATCCGTACGTGCTCGACGGCGCCGTTGCGGAGATCGTTGCGATCGCCCGCGGGCTCGGTGCGCTCGTTCGCTCGATCCAGACGGGCCTCTTGCGAGGATATGCGTTGATTCTGGTCTTCGGGGCGGCCTGTTTCATCGCGTACTACGCCGTGGCCGGAGCGCCGCACTGATGCCGCTGGTTCTCGTCAGCATTCTGCTTCCGCTGGTTGCGGCCGCCGTTCTGCTGGTGCTGCCGCGCAGCGATCGCACGCTCTCGCGATTGCTCGGGACGGTGGTCGCCGCGATTACGTTTGGGACGGTTTGGCTGGCCGGAACGCGGGATTGGAGCTTCCACTGGCTTTCACGGCCCTTCGTCTCGGCCTTCCACTTCGGTGCGACGCCGGTTTCGTTCTGGATCGCGCTGCTGCTGACATTGTGCACGGCCTGCGCGATTGCCGCCAGCCGCGTCGAGCGGATGCGCGACTTCGTTGCGCTCTTGCTCGCGCTCGAAGGGACGATGCTCGGGCTCTTCCTGGCGCGCGACCTGTTGGTCTTCGCGCTCTTTTGGGATCTGATGCTCGTCCCCGTATTCTTCGCCTTGGTCGGTTGGGGCGAACGTCCGGCGACCGCGTGGCGCTACTTCATCTATAACTTTGCCGGCGGTTTGACGCTGCTGTTGGCGACCGCCGCGTTCGGCGTCATCTACGGAACGACCGACGTGATCGGCCTTCCCGGCGTCTCGCTCATCGGCGGCTGGGCCCCTTGGATTTTCGCCGGCTTCGCCTTCGCTTTTCTGGTGAAGACGCCGGTCTGGCCGCTCCATACGTGGATGCCGCCGACCTATGCCGGCCTTCCGTCGCCTATGACGTCGGTGGTCTCCGGGGTCCAATCAAAAGCCGGGCTCTACGGTTTTCTGGCAATCGCCACCGCGATGATGCCTGCCGCCCTCTATCGGTATGCTACGCCGTTGATCGTCCTGGCGCTCATATCGCTGGTCTACGGCGCCCTCATCGCGCTCGTGCAGAACGACGTGAAGCGCGTCGTCGCGTACTCATCGCTCTCTCACCTCGGATTGATTATTCTCGCGATCGCGTCGGGGAATCGCCTGGCGCTGGATGGCGCGCTGGTCTACATTGTTGCGCACGGCCTCTTTTCAGCGGTGTTGTTTCTCGTGCTCGGTTACGTCGAGGAGCGCGAAGAGACGCGATCGCTGCCCCAACTCGGCGGTTTGGGGTGGAGCAATCCGCGCTTGAGCGGCGCGCTCTGCATTGCCGCGCTCGCGGCCCTCGGTCTACCGGGCCTGGCCGGCTTTGCGGGCGAGCTTCTGATCTTGATCGGCGTCTATCAGAACGGTTACGTTTGGCCCGCGATCGTCGCGCTGGTCGCGATCGTGCTGGCATCGGCGTACATGCTTCGCTTGTACCAGGGCATCATGAACGGTCCTCAGCGTAAAGACTTGCCCGTACGAGCCGATCTCACGTGGATCGAAGGCCTCGCCGTCGCGCCGTTGCTGGCCGCGCTGGTGTTGGTCGGAGTCTATCCCAAACCGCTCTTGGACAACGCGCTTACCACCGTGCAAAGCGTACCGCTCCCATGACGCTTTCGTTCACCAGCGCCGATTGGAACGCGATTGCGCCCATCGACGTCCTCGCGGCAGCCGGCCTTGCGGTGCTGCTGGCCGATCTCGTTGCCGGGCGCAAGCAGTCACGCTACATTTCAATCATCATCGGGCTGCTCGGAGTTTTGGTCGCGGCCGTCGTTGCTGGAAGGCAGTTTGGCCACGAGTACGATGCGTTCTCCGGCGGTTTCATGACCGGCGGATTCGCGACCGTCTTCGAAGAGATCGTGTTGATCGGGACGGCCGGCGCGTTGCTGCTCTATAGCGCGATCGGCCCGGCGTCACGCGTGGCCGGCACGGTTGCAATCATGCTGTGGAGCGCCTGCGGCGCGATGCTGATGGCGGGCGCCGCGAACTTGATCGCAATCTTTCTCGGGCTCGAGCTGCTCTCGCTGGGCCTGTATGCACTCTGTGCCGCCGTGGATCGAAAGACCGCGCGAGAGTCGGCGCTGAAGTATTTGATTCTGAGCTCGACCGCCACCGCGTTCTTGCTTTTTGGCGCGGCATTGCTCTTCGGCGCAACGGGAAGCGTTATGCTGGCCGATCTGCTCAATCCGTCGCTGGCCTCGAACCCAGCCTTTTGGATGGGCGCCGGCATGTTTTTGATCGGCTTGGTTTTTAAACTGAGCCTCGTGCCGTTCCACACCTGGACGCCCGACGTCTTCGAGGGAGCGCCGTTGCCGGTCACCGCTTTCATGAGCGTCGTAACCAAGGCCGGAGCGCTCGCCGTCTTCGCGCGATTCACTTATGCCGCGTTGCCGGCTGGAGTCGCCTCAAAACTCTTGTTGCCCGTATGGATCGTAGCGGGCATCTCGATGATCGTGGGTAACGTCGGTATGCTCGCGCAGAGCGATCTCAAGCGGCTGCTGGCCTATTCGGGCATCGCGCAGATCGGATATATCGTCGTCGCGCTGGCGGGCGGAACGCCGCTCGGCTTGCGTTACGCGATCTATTACTTGACGGCGTATGCGTTCATGAACTTGGGCGCGTTTGCGGTCGCCGCCTCGATCTCCGGCCCCAACGAAGAGGGGTCGGAGTTGAGCAGTTATAACGGCCTGGCGCGCCGGCGGCCGTGGCTTGCTGCGGCGATGACCGTCTTTCTGCTGGCCCTGTCCGGCTTGCCGCCGACCGCGGGTTTCCTCGGAAAGATCTTGATCCTCGCGGTAACGGTAGCAAACGGCTATATCTGGCTTGCCGCCGCACTGATCGCGGGCACGGCGATCTCGCTCTACGCCTATGCCAAGGTGATCCGCGCGATGTACGCCCCGGAAGACGGCCGGCATGAGGGCGACCTGCGCCCCTTCGTTCCCCTGGCCTGGGCCGGCGCGGCGGTCTGCGCCATAGCCGTCATCGCGATGACGTTCTATCCGCTCACCCCCAGCAACGTACTGCCCCTCGTCCGCTAGCGCCGCGTCACGCCGCCCGGCGCCCGTGCGCTATAGTCGTCGAAGAGGTGCCTATAATGATTCGACGCGCATTCGCTTCCCTGGTGTTGGCGGTTCTGCCATTGACCGCGACGTTCGCGGGGTCGGTAAGGGCACAGGACGCCGATATCATTCCGATCGACGCCCACGCCAGAGTGGACCAACAGGCCGCGATCATTTATTCGCGTCAGTTGATCGCCGCCGGTCAGCTCGATCGAGCGGTCGAATCACTCGAGAGTTTTGTCGCGACGCACCCGAAAGGCACCGAGGCCGCGCGATTTCTCGGCGACCTCTATTACCGGCAGGGGCGCTTCGATAAAGCCGAAGCGATCTACCTTGGGCTTCTCGCGGGCAATTCGCACGATAAAGAGACGCACAATCGGCTCGGCGTCGTCTATGCCAGCGAGGGTCACGTGGACGACGCGATCTTCCAGTTCCAGAGCGCGTTGCCGGGTACCGATTCGATCCGAGACTTAGTGCTGCTGCATCTGCGCAAGGGCGACCTGCCGCAGTATCAGGCCGAGATGCAACGCGTGGCAAACGCCAATCCGACCGACTCGGTTCTGCAGGAGGAGCTCGGCGAAGTCTACGAAGCGCTTCATCGCCCCGCTCAGGCGATCGTCTATTTTCGGCGCGCACTCGATAGCGACTCGACGTCGATTGCCGCGCTCAACGGCGCAGGCATGGCGTACCTCGACATCCACGATTACACCACGGCGCTTGGCTACCTGAACAACTGTCTCAACGCCGATCCCACGAACTATGCCTGCCTCGACAATGTCGGAGTGGCAAAAATACAGGCCGGCATGTACGGCGACGCGATCGGCGTCTTCACGCGCGCGCGCCGCCTGGAGCCCGAACGCCCCGAAGCCCTCGTCAACTTTGGTTACCTCGCCGACCTTCGCGGCGACTGGAAGCGGGCCGTCGCGTACTACGTGGAAGCGATTTCCGTCGATCCGTACGTTCCCGAGTCGTACGTCAACTTAGGCATCGATTACGAAAAGAACGATCTTTATCCGTTGGCGCAAGCGGCATTGCTCAAGGGCGTCGCCGCCGCACCCTACGACGGCCGCGTGCACTACCTGCTCGCGCGAGCCTACGCAGCGCAGGGGAAGAAACAGCTCGCTTTAGAGCAGCTCAAAGCGGCAGCAGATTCGCTCGATCCCGACGTCGCGCAGATCGCCAAAGAAGAGACGGCGCGTCTTACCGCCTCAGCCGATTCAACGCCGCTATAGTGTGAGTTCCGGCGATTTGTTCCGTTCTTTGGGCGCCTCTTTCTAAAAGGGGCGCCTTCCATTTCACCCACGCACCGACGGCCGCGTAGTTAACGTGCCGACGAGCACGGGCGACATCACGTCAAAGGCCCTTCTCGGCCGACCTGCTCGATGGTATCGCCCTCTGCGACCGACCCGTGGTGGGCACAAAAGCACTCCTTGGATCACGGTGATATCGGCGTGCGAATGGTAGTAGCCCGACGGCTACTCGAACAAGCCCAGATGGTCAATCTCCCGCATCTTGTCCGCCCGTTTCGGCAGCCGAACGCCCACAACTTGTCAGGTACAATCGGACAATATATCGGTGACCTTGGGTCCCGGCGGGATCACTGTCTCGTGCAGCAGGACGGACTTCCAGCCTCCGTTCTTCCAAACAAGTACGTCCGTTTGGCGCTCTTTGACGTCGAAGCACTTGCGAACGACTTTTCCGTTGACTTCCTTGACGAAAGGTCCCGCGGCAGTCAGGTGCGTGGTTACGACGGCGGTCTCTCCGTACAGCCGAACGCGGGCCTCCGAAAGAATCATCGTTTTTCGCGGACCGCCTTCTCGAATAAACTCGATGAAACCGGCTTTTTCGGCAACGCCGCCAAAGCCGCTGACGACGATCCAGTCGTCATCGAGCAGGGCATTTAATGCGTCGGTGTCGGCGGTCAATAACGCTTGATTGACTGCCTCGTCCGTGCTCACGGCGCTCTTAGCCGTCGGACCCGACATCGTCTGCGCTTGCCCCTGCGTCTGAGCAACTAGGATAGTGAACCCTAATGCGAGCGTCGAAAAGCCGCTCCTCGCCCAAACCTTGCCTGGCACGTGGGGCACCTCCATTTTAGCAGTGTGCACGTTAAGCGCGCGGCTCCCGGGCATCGTGACGGCAAAAAAGAGGCCTTTTCAAGCGTCTTTTCTGACGTGAGCGGCAAAGAAACGAAGGTCGGCCGGCACGATCACTTAATCCGTTACGCGACGGGCCGACTCATGCACCGGTCGTGTTCGTCGCCGGCGAGCGTCTCAATATACGCTCGCCGGCGAGGACTCTTCTTGACCGGCTCCGCTGGTATCAGATGCCCTTTTGGCCGGGGTAGAACGCAACGTCGTCGTTGACTTGGAGGGGTGGCCCGATGCGCGAGCAGCACGTGTACGCTCGCAGTTGCTTACCGCTAGGCCAGGACCAGGAAATGCCTTCAGGCCCTTCCGCCGTGGTGTCCGTCGCACCGAGGACGATCCCACCCTCCCTGGTAACGGCGATGCCTTCCGTCGGTGTGCCCGTCGTGAGTGACTGACCCGTCGGCGAACCGTTTTCGGTGTATTCGGTGATCGTGTGGCTAACTAGGTCGGTGACCAATAAGTTGCCGGCGTTATCCGGCTTGATGCCGCCGGGAGCTTGCAGGACGATGCCGAGATCTTTCGCGCCCTTCTGCTTGCCGTGTGGAAACTCGACGACGAGGCCAGAACCGACGTAATTGCTAGTCGAGAGTGCCACAAAGACGTTGCCGGCGGCATCGCAAGTCAGGAACGGGTTTCGATCGTCGTTCGCATAATCGAGGTTGCCCGTCGGGGTGGTGCTGCCAGGCGCGTAGACTTGGATGCTGGCGTGGTTGCTGCTACTGTTGTCATAAAGGTCAGCCACATAGGCCGTGCCGTCGGGACAGACCGTGACGTCGGTCGGATCACCGACCGAGTCCGTGAGCGTCTTGCTCGGAGACAAACCGCCGCGTGGATACACCAGGGCGTTGCTCCCGTTTGCGACCCAGAGGCTCCCCTTCGCGTCGACGAAAAGGCCCTGGGGCTCCACTAAACCGTTCGCGATCTGGCCGACCTGCTTGCCGTTCATCGTTAAGACGTCAACGACGGAGGCAGTGCCCCAACTCGACATGTACACGAGACGCGTTTGCGCGCCGATGGCCTGCATGAAGCCGTGACTTGTGTTCGGCGCGTACGGTCGAAGACTCGTGACTTGCTGGGCTACCGCGTGGCCAAGCGAGTTTGTAGAGCCGGATAACGCCGGTGTTTGCGAGCTGCTGCCCGAGCAGCCCGCGAGAAATGTTACGAGCGCCGCGACGCCCAAGGCGTTGGGAGTTAGCATTGAATGGCGCACTTAGTTGTTCTCCTTCAATAGCGGGGTCACCGCGATGCCGATCGGCTGGCCGCCGACACTGATGGTGTTTTCGGCCGCGCCGCCGGCTGTGTACTTGTACTCCTCCGCAACCCCAGAGCCGCCGGGGTCGGCAGCATAGAGATTCGTACCCGAAGCGAGTAGTGCGATGCCTAATGGGGAGATCGAGCCCGTTAGCGGCGTCGTCGATACCGGCGCTCCGAAAGCATCGTTCGCTGGTGGGGCGAACGTATCGACGACGAGGTTGATCGGGTCGCAGAAGGCGATATTGCCAGCCTTGTCGATCTGAATGCCACCCGGGAAACTAACCGTATAGACGTAATTGAGGTTCGTTATGGTCGTAGCGTCGCAACCGCCGGTGACGAGCCCGAACGATGTCTGGTACCCGCTATTCATGCCGTCGATGTAAAGCACGCCCTTCGTGTCGAACTCGGCGAACATGACGCGCGTGAAGTCGGACCCCGAATAGGAAACGGTGGCGCAACTCTTTGTACTACCCTTCGCGTACAACACAACGTTGCCAGTGTTGAGGCGGCACTTCGGGGCACTGCAGATGTTCGTGATCGCGACGACACCGGCATTGGAGACAGCGACGTCGGCGGGAAACTCGCCGGCGTCGGTAATCGTCATCTTCGGCGCCGCCGTGTAGGGTGGCGCGTACACGAGCACATTCGAGCTGTTGGTGTTTGCGACGTAAAGGTCGCCGTTTTTGTCGGTCGCGATGCCCTGCGGCTGCGTCAGCCCCGTGATTTGGCCGACCATTTTCTGGTTCTTACCGGCCTGGGGATAGATGTCGATAACGCCATCCGCCGCGTCAGACACGAAGATCAGCGGCTTGCCTGCGGCATCCGGATCCATGAAGCTGGCCGTCGTGACCTGTTTGTGCGAGATTCGCGCGATGGTCGGGGCGAGCAGGCTGTTGTCGCCGCGACCGGCGGACGCCGGAGAGAACGCTGCCGGCGGACTACCGCCCGAGCAGCCCGCTAGCATCGCCAGCGTAGCCGATGCGCCGAGCGCGGCACGGATTATGCGAAAAATAGCCATAAAGTTGGCCTACCATTTCTGCTCCCTTTGGTCTGCTCCCAGGAAAGTATCGGTCGTCCAAACTGGTGAAGCATTCGCACAATCTAGCCTGCGATGATGTATGTCGCCGCGGCGACGATAAGGTCTACGAGGATCGAAAACGAGGCATCAGCAGAAGAAACAAAGGTCTTGAGGGTCGCCTCCAACGAGATTCTAGCCCTGGAATTTTAGCAGTCCCAAGGACACGCCACAATCGTGGAAACCCCGACCTTGTCTACCGGCGTACAGATTCGAGCAGTTGGTGACGAGACCGTAGGCCCATCCGGCGTAAGATCGAGGTCATATGACACTCGACCGTACGCGCCGAGATCGAGAGTCTCTCGCCGATCTCGCGATTCGACAGTCCGACGATTGCCAGCTGAGCGACGCTTTGCTCTCGTAGAGTCAACTCAGACGGGATCGACGCTGCCGAACCCGCAGACCCGTCGGCCGCGCCACGAGGTCGATGGGCGGAGGCTCCAAGCAGAGTCGCGGCCAGCTCGTAACTCGTCCATCGGAGCTTTCGAAATAAGGTGGCGGCGGCCGTTGCTTCGCGCATACATGCTCCAGCATCGCCCTCGCGGTCTAAAACGAGGGCGTCGAAATAGTGTAAGTGCGCGGTCGCCACGTCGGCGTTCGGCAGAAGCGTTCGGCTCCGCAGGACCTCGCGTGCCCGCCCAAAGTAGCGCTCGTCGCCGAATTGGGCGACCGCAAGCGGCAAATCGCAAGCTTCGTCGGCGTTCTTCACGTACTCGAGAGCTTTTGCCAGTAGCTCTCGAGCTTTGGGCAACTGCCGCACTCGATGGAAGTAGCGGGCGAATGAGGAGGCTACGGGTCCGAGTCGGGGCGGTTCGCCCGACCTAAATGCGAATGTCAGAGCATCCTCGTTTGCGCATTGGCTGAGAAGATATGGGTCGTTGCACTCGATGGCGATCGGTATCCCGATTTCTGCCAGAGCTTCGAGTAAGACCGGGGGAGGGTTTTCAAATATGGCCGCTTGATTGACGTAGGCATGAGCCAGATGGCGGTTACCCTGGTGGCTCAGTACTCGCGCGTATTCAAGGGAAATGCAGGCGACGTTCCAGACGAGATTGCGATCGCGTGCGGCGCTCAAGGCCTGCAGATACAGGCCGGCAGCGAGTTCGGTGCGGCCGAGCATACTGGCGGCGATAGCATGCGCTTGGAGGATGCTTGTGTACTCGTACGGATCTTTACCTTGTTCCGCGTAATGGAGCGCCTCCGTAAAGCTGTCCGAAGCCATTTCGGCGTTGCCGGACGACGCGTACACGAACCCGCGCAGCCGGTGGTACTTCGAGAGAACTTTGGGATCTGGGGGCAGCGCGCGTACGTCGATGGCGTGGAGGTGGCGCTCCGCTTCATGGTATCGCGACAACAAGTGAAGAACCGTTGCCAACGACAGCCGGGTCGAAAGGATCAACTCGGTGTTATTTGAGGCGGTTGCGAACTCGAGCAAACGTTCGGAAAGTGGTACGATCTCGGCAGTTCGCGAGCTTGACCAAAGCGTCCGAATCTGCTGCATGTGCAGCTGGGCGACGCTGGCCGCAGTGCCCGGCACGGGCACCGTCTCTTCCAGCGGAATATTGAACCACCCATCGGCGTCGCTCGCGATGCCGCGATGGAATGCGGTGTCGCCGACCTTAACCGCGAGCCGCGCGTGAGCCGAGAGGTCGCTGGCGGAGAGATCGAAGGCCCGTTGATAGCTCTTCAGAGCTGCGCGGTAGTCGCCGTCTGAAGAATAAGCATCACCAAGCGTCTCCAGCGCCGAGACGCCGCGTTCCATCTCGCTCTTCGTCCGAATTGCCCGTCGTCGTCGAACGGTGCGCGCGGAAGCGGCTGCCGAACACTTCGAACACGTGGATCGTCCCGCGGCAACCTTGACGGCGCAGCATGTGTGGCACAGCCCATCTGCCGCAGCGACTCGGCGCTGCTCCAGCTTGTACTCGGCCCCGGACCTCGGCACGCCCGGTTGTTTGGACAGAGACACTGCGCCACCTCTGTCGAGGGAGTGCAGCCCGAACACTAGCCCATTATCGGAATCGAGCCCGTTACGTTCTAGCTATACATTCGATCTCGACGCGGGCGCCGCGCGGGAGGGCCGCGACGGCGACCGTCGAGCGCGCGGGTTTGGTCGCGCCGAAGACCCTTTCATAAACGGCGTTGACGGCGGCGAAGTCGTTCATGTCGATCAAGAAGATCGTCGTCTTGACGACGTCGGCATACAGATGGCCGGCCGCGCAGAGAACGGCACCGATATTCTCGATGACGCGCTCGGCTTGCGTGGCCGCATCGTCGCCGACCAGTTCGCCCGTCACCGGATCCAGCGGGATCTGGCCGCTGCAATAGAGCTCGTTCCCCGCTTGGATCGCTTGGCTATAGGGTCCGATCGGCGCGGGTGCGTGATGCGTAAAAATCTGCTCGGGTTTCATGCGTGCTCCAGTGGGGTCATCGTTCCTTTGAAGGCCATCGGCGCTTCCGCGATGCCGAAATTTTTCTTGTAAAGCGCATCGATTGCCTCGAGTTCTGCCGCCGTTAGGGCCGGTGTTTCGGGCGCGGTGGCAAACTCGCGCAGTTGTTCGCTATCGTAGATGTTCGGCAGGACCGTCATGACGCGTGGCTCGGCGAGAAGCCATTGGATCGCCGCTTGACCGAGCGTGCGGTTCGGGAGCTCGAGGAAGCGAAGCTGGGCGACCTTTTCGACTCCGTTGAGCAACCATTCGCGTGGGCGGTGACGGCGGTGATCCTTCTCCGGAAACGTCGTCTCGGCGGTGTAATGCCCTTCGAGCATTCCGCTGGAGTGGGGGACGCGGATCATGTAACCGGTTGGGGCGCCGGCATCGGCGGCCGCGCGGATTTGCTCGTCGCCGGGAAACTGTTCGAGAATGTTCCAGATGATCTGCATCGTCGCGACTTGGCGGCGGCGAACCGCTTCGACACCCTCGCCCAGCCAACCGATGGCGGGCCCGAGCGCAACGCCGTACATGCGGACCTTACCCTCTTGTTTGAACGACTCGAGCAGATCCCATAACGCGTCGTCGTCAATCTGGACCATGCGCGCGTTGTGCATCTGATAGATGTCGATGTGGTCGGTTTGCAAGCGCTGCAGCGATGCTTCGAGCGCCTTGCGAACGAAGGCCGGGGAAAAATCTTGCGGCAGCTCAGACTGCCCGCGCCGTGCTTGCCCAGCGTCAGAAAAATCGTACCCAAACTTGGTCGCATAAATGACGCGATCGCGGCGGTCGCCGAAGGCCTTGGCGAGCTGCTCTTCGCTGCGGCCGTTGCCATAGGTGTCCGCGGCGTCGAAGAGTGTGACGCCGAGATCGTAGGCTTCGCGCAGCATTGCAACGGCCTCCTCGTCGCTTTTCTCACCCCACCATCCGGTCGAGGTCGTCCAGAGGCCGAAGCCGACCTCGCTGACGGTGACGTCGCTGTTTGGATAGGTCCGATATTTCATTCCAGGGCCTTCTCCGTCTGATGCGCCAACACCCCATCGAATGGATGACGACGCGCTGCGGGAGGGGCTCGAACGGGCCGCGGCCTGGATCCGGGAATACTTCGCGCGTCCTGAGGCCTATCGCGTGATGCCGGCGGTCGCTCCGGGGCAGATCGCGGCGGCGCTGCCCGATTCGGCGCCCGAGGAAGGGGAGCCCCTCGACGAGATCTTCGCCGATTTCGAACGTATCGTGGTGCCCGGGACGACGCACTGGAATCATCCACGTTTCTTCGCCTATTTCGCGACCAGCTCGGCGCCCGTAGCAATCGCTGCTGAGGCCCTAGTCGCGGCGCTCGACGTGAAAGCGATGCTCTGGCGGACGTCGCCCGCAGCAACCGAGTTGGAAGAGGTAACGATGCGGTGGCTGGGGCGTTTGCTCGAGCTACCGCCGCAATGGACCGGCGTCATTTACGACACCGCGTCGATCGCGGGCTTTACCGCGTTGGCAGCGGCTCGCGAAGCGCTCGGTCTGCAAATCCGCGAGCGCGGCATGAGCGGCCGCGACCTGCCGGCGTTGCGGATCTATATTACCGGCGAAACGCATTCGCACGTGGAGAAGGCGGCGATCGCGCTTGGCGTCGGCCAAGAGAACGTCGTGCGGGTTGCGTGCGACGACGCGTACCGCATGCGGCCGGAATTGCTTCGCGCGGCCATCGAAGCCGACGAACGTGCGGGAATGCGGCCGCTCGCGGTCGTCGCGACGGTCGGGACGACTTCCACGACGTCGGTCGACCCGGTCGAGGCAATTGCCGAAGTCACGCGCGAGAAGAACGTGTGGCTGCACGTGGATGCGGCCTATGCCGGGCCTGCTGCCATCATTCCGGAGTTCCGCTGGATGCTCGACGGCGTCGAGAGCGCCGATTCGCTGGTCGTGAACCCGCACAAGTGGATGTTCGTGCCGATGGATCTCTCGGTGCTCTTCCTGCGAGACGAATCCATCGTTCGCCGTGCGTTTAGCCTAGTACCGGAGTACTTGACGACGCCTGATACGGGCGCGGTGAACTACATGGATTACGGGTTGCAGCTCGGGCGGCGTTTTCGCGCGCTCAAACTGTGGTTCGTGCTGCGGCACTTCGGCGCGGAAGGCATCCGCAATCGGCTGCGCCGGCACATCGCGCTCGCGCAAGAGCTTGCCGCGTGGGTGCGCGCCGAACCGGATTGGGAGGTGATGGCACCGCATCCGCTCTCCGTCGTCTGTTTCCGCTACGCTCCGCCGAACCACGACGAAGGCTCGCTGGAAAAACTCAATGCCGAAATACTCCATTCCGCGAACGCCACCGGCGAGGTCTTTCTCTCTCACACAAAAATCGACGGACGCTATGCGATTCGCTTGGCGATCGGCAATCTGCGAACGCAGCGCGCCGACGTCGAACACGCTTGGAACCTACTGCAGAAATCAGTACAGCCGTAAGTAGCGTTCGCGCTCCCAGGGATGGACGGCGCGGCGGTAGCGTTCGTACTCTTCCAGCTTCGCATCGCGAAAGGCGTGGTAGAGATGATCGCCTAGCGAGCCGCGGACCACGGGATCGGCATCGAGCTCGGCGATCGCTTGGCGTAGCGATTTCGGCAGCGTGCCGATTCCGCGTTCGCGACGCTCGCCTTCCGTTAAATCGTAGGTCGAGCCGGCGAAGGCGGCTCCCGGTAGCGTTCCCGAAGCAATTCCGTCTGCCGCCGCGCCGATCAATACCGCGAGCGCGAGATACGGATTGCAGGCGGGGTCGGGGCTGCGCATCTCGATTCGCGGGGGGTTCTGCGCCGGCGGCACGCGGACGAGAGCGTTTGCGCTTCGCTCGGACCAGACGGCGTAGATCGGCGCGTCCCACGCCGCGACCAAGCGTTTGTAGGAGTTGACCGTCGGGTTGCAGATCGCCGTAAGCGCCGGCGCGTGCGCGAGCAAACCGCCGACGACATAGAGCGCCATCTCCGAATCGCTATCGTCGGCCAGGCGAAAATCCGCATGAAGCCCGCTGCCGGCGCGCTCCTCGAGCGGTTTGGGCATGAAGGTTGCATCCAGATCGAAATCGGCCGCCACGTGCTTGACGATCGTGCGCAACGTCAGCGCGTGATCGGCGGCCGCGAGCGGATCGTCGTGCGCAACGTCGATCTCGTGCTGGCCCGCGCCATGTTCGTGATGCGCCGACGCGATCGGAACGCCCATCGCACCCAGCGCCGAGACCATCGCGTTGCGCGCCTCCTCGCCGCGGTCGTTGGCCGAAAAATCGAAATACGAGCCGACGTCGGCCGTCGTGGTCGAGGGATCGCCGGTGGCCGTGCGTTCGAAGAGATAAAACTCGATCTCCAATCCCACTCGCGTGCCGCTCAGAGGTTGAGCGCTTTCAATGGCGCGTCGCAACGTCGTTCGCGGGCAGCCTTCGAACGGGGTGCCGTCGGGCATCGCGATGTCGCAAATCAAGCGCCCCTCGCGACCTTCCGGGGCGGCGCGCCACGGATAGATCGCAAAGGTCGAGTGGTCGGGGCGCAGCACCATATCCAGCTCTTCGCCCCGAACGAAGCCGTCAATCGAGCCGCCGTCGAAGGTAATGCGGCCGTCGAGCGCGTCGTCGAGCTGCTCGACCGGAATCGAGACGTTCTTGCTGACGCCGAAGAGGTCGGCGAAGACGAGGCGGACGAAGCGCACGTCTTCTTCGCGTGCAAGCTTCACGACGTCGCGTTTGTTGGCGGGGCGCCCCCACTGCGGCTTAGGTGTGGAGTTCATCGATCGCAATGGCCATTCGTAACGTCAGTTGATCGTGGGGGCTTTCAAGGGTTCGCGACGTGATTTCGGCGATCTGCCGGAGGCGATAGAAAACGGTATGCCGGTGAACGTTCAAGGCTAGCGAGGCCGTCTTGACGTTTTGTCCGGCGTTGAAATACAGCTTGAGGGTTCGCTCCAGCTCCGTCTGATGCTTCTCGTCGTACGAACGCAAAGGAGCGAGCACTTCTGCAGCAAAGGCTCGCAAGCGCTGCGAGCCGGCACCTTCGTACAGCAACGCGTAGGCGCCGAGATCTTCGTACGCCGCGACGTGCGGCGACCCAAAGAGCCGCCGCCCGATTGTCAGCGCCGCCGCGGCCGTCGCCCCGCTGCGGGCGAGCGCCGTTGCGGGCTCTACCGTGCCGACGCCGCCGCAGATTCGCAGCTCCGACTTTCGCCGCGCGGCCGTACGTGGCAGGAGTCCGGCCGCCGTTTTAGCGTTCGTGGCATCGACGGCGCGGGCGGCCGGCACGAAGACGAAGAGCGACTGCTCCCGCTCCAAAAATCCAAGCTCGGCATCGACGGGATGAAAGACGTCGACCGCGAGCGCTCGCAGCTCCGTCATTACCGCCGGCAGCGCGCCGGTCGCATCGCATTCGAGGACGACGATGCAATACTGCGGCGCAAGCGCGATGCCGTGTGCGGCGGCCTCCTCACGCGCCGCGGCGATGTCGGGAAAATTCTCCGATAGCAGCGCGCTCCAAAGCGTTCCCTTCTTCGCGCGCGACCCGACGGCGTCGCGCGCGAGTTCGACGCCGATCGCCGCAGCGGTGAGCCGCAGCATCAGTTCGGCGTCGGGCTTCGAATTTGTGCCGAAGAGCGAAAGCCAGCCAACATGAAGCTCGCCGGAGTGAACGCGCTGCGCTTTCCCCGCAGCCCCCGACTCGACGACGCCGCGCGCGCTGGCTGGAATGCGTTGCGACCCGGCTGCGGCGAGATGACGCCACTGCGCGTCTTCGAGCAGCACGCCGCCGCCCGCGGCTAGCGCCAAATGCGCGGCCAGCGCCTTCGGACCACCACCCGATGCGGTGATGCGGGCGAGCGCCTCGGCAAAATCAACGATCTCCTCCGGCCTCACGGCGTCGTCGCGGGCAAATGATGGCGGGTCCGGAAGTGCGGCAGCTTCTTCGCGAGATCGGCGGGCATGATCGCGTCGATGGCGTCGTCAACCGTGACGATTCCAAGGATCTTACCGGCGTCGTCGACGACCGGCACTGCCAAGAGATCGTACTTTGCGATCGTCGACGCGACGTCCACGGCTGACGTGTCGGCAGCGACCGTAACGAGGTCCGTATCCATGATGCGTTCGATGAATGCCGTCGGTAAGGCGAGCAGCAGCGTGCGCAACGAGAGCACGCCCAAAACGTTGTCGCTCTTGTCCAGCACGTAGAGATAGTAGATGAACTCCGAAACCGGCGCGATTTCGCGAATCTTGCGAATGGTGGCTTCGGTCGTGCGGTGCGGATAGATCCAGACGTAATCGGTCGTCATCATGCCGCCGGCGGTATCCTCGGGATACTTCACCAGTTCGCGCAACTCGCCGGCCGTGTACGCGTTCATCTCGGCGAGCAGCTCCGATTGCCGTTCTTCCGGAAGCTCGGCTAAGAGGTCGGCGGCATCGTCGGCGTCCATCTCTTCGATGATGTCGGCGGCGCGTTCCGTGCCGATATCTTCGATCAGGCTCTTGCGCGTGTCCGCGTCGAGATGTTCGAACGCGTCGGCGGCGGTCTCATCGTCGAGCTGCCCGACGACGGCGGCGGCCTCGCGCGCCGAAAGGTCGCCGATGATCTCGGCTAGCTCGGAGGGATGCATTCGCGCGAGACGGTTTTCTTTGACCGAGAGGCGCACTTGCGACGGATTGACTTCGCGGATCGGCGCGACCGAATCCCAAGCAATCATCGAGCGCGGAACGTTGCCGATGCGCGAACCCCAGCGCTTGACGAACGACCGAAGCCCGAGACGGCGCAGAAGCCCGGCGATTCCTACGTCGGCGGCAACCACGCGAAGCCGGCCGTTGGCGTTGGCGACCTCGATGTCGTTGATGCGCACGACCTTGCGCCCGTCAACGTCGACGATCTGCTTATCGAGCAAATCGGCAACGAGATATAGCTCCTCTTGTTCGGGCGGCGCGGGCTCTTTCGGCGCCATCGTTAGTGCGACGGTCCCGTTGCGGTCGACGTCGGCGACGGTGTCGATCGGGGCAAAGCGCAGGCCTTGCGAGGTTTTGATCACCAGGCCGTCGACTTGCGGAAAGACGGCGTCCGGCTTGCCGACGACAAAGTCGGTAACCTTTCCGATCGGAAGGTCGTTGATGGTCGCCCGGCGGCCGACCAGTTCCGAGATGAAACCCTCGGTGAACGCCATACTGCGCGGTTTGGACCAAGTCTCGCGGAAAACCCGCCGCTAGAAGCCTATGCTGCCAACGGGGCTCGCCGCATCCAAGCGCCGTCGCGCAGCTTCCACTGCGTCAGCAGCGCGCGGATCGCCCACGCCGCGATCCAGCCCATCGGAACGCTATAGAGGCCGAGGTGCAGCCGCTCGATGCCGATCCACGCCAGTGGAATGACCAGCGCACTGCAGACGAGCCCGACCGTCATCGAGAAGCGCGTGTCGCCGGACGCGCGGATCGGCGCCAACGCGACCATTGACCAGCCTTTGAGGGGCAAGGTGATCATGTGCAGGGCCAGCGGGAGCGCCGCAATGGTTGCGACCGCAGCGTTGAGCGTAAAGACGAAGGCCAACGGCCACGCCAGCGCCGCCATGACGACCGCGGTCACCGTCGTCACCAGAAGTGAGACGCGCGTGGCCCGTTCCAGGAACCAGCGAGCGCCTTGCGGATCTCCCGCCCCCAGTCGCTGTCCAATGACGATCTGGGCCGCGTTCTGCAAGGGACTCGGGACGACAAAGGTGAGGTCCGAGACGACGTTGAGCGCCCGGAACGCGGCGACGAAGATCGCGCCGAGCGGCGCCAGCATCGCGACGATCACGACGTCGGGCGCGGTGACGCCCATCAAGAAGACCGTCTCGGGAAATCCGAGCCGCGCGCACCGGACCGCCAGCGGCCACGAAAACGAGCGCTCGCGCAAGACGTGATACTCCGGGCGCCGCGCGACGTAGGCGATCGCGAACAGCGCCCCGATGGTCTCCGAGAGCAACGACGATACGCCGGCTCCGACGATGCCGAAGGGGTGGTGCGTCAGCCAACCCAACCCGAGCAGGAGCAGCAGCGGAATGTGGATCGCGTTTACTACGATCAGCACCAGCACGCCGAGCCGCTGGTTTCCGGCCGCGCCGATTCCAACGATCAGCGTCGCCGAGAGCGCCATCGGCATAATCGCAGCGCATCGCAAAACGAGGTAGTTCGCAGATGCATGCGCGCTGGGCAAATCGCCGATCAAGCCGTGCATTGCTGCCGCCGCGCCGAATATGCTGAGGAATAGGCAGAACACTCCGACGGCAAACGGCGCGGCGACACCGGCTCGCAGCGTGCGGCCGAAACCGTCGATGTCGTGCGCGCCGATGCGTTGCGCCGCAACGATTCCCGTGCCGCTGACCAAGCCGAACGCGGCGAACGTTACGACGATAGCGATCGTGTTGGCCGCGGTGGCGCCCGCGAGCGCGACGGTACCGAGGCTGCCGATCGCGATGGTGTCGGCCGTTCCGAGCAGTTGGTCGCCCAGCATTTGCACCGCAACGGGAAGCGAAAGGCGCCGGAACGCGGCGCCTATCTGGGTGTGGTCGACGACCATCGACCCGATCACCTCAGTCGGTCTAATGCCGTGAAGAACGCCTCGATTTCGTCGTCCACCGTGTAGAAGTGCGGGCTAAGCCGAATACCGCAGCTCGGGCGATAGTCTACATAGACGCGCCGTGCCACCAACTGGCGGCAGGCGGCTTCGGAACCGTCGAAGTCGATGCCGATCCACCCCGTTCGCCGCTCCGGCTCGAGTGGAGTCTTCACGACGAGCCCGCGCTCCAGCGACATCGCAACGATCTTCTCGGTAAGCCGAATGTTGTGCTCGCGAATCTGCGGCACGCCGATCGTGCGAATCATTTCGTGCCCCGGCGCCGCGACCACGTATCCAGGGATCGTTGGCGTTCCGTGACCGAAGCGGTACATCGATTCGGCGTAGACGATCGGTGAGGGTTCGAACGCAAACGGCCGCTCGTGCGCCATCCATCCGGTAAGCGCCGGACGCAGTTCGCGCGCTAACGACGGCTTGACGTAAATCCAGGCGCAGCCCGGGCCGCCGCAGAGCCACTTGTGCGAGCCGCCGGTTACGAGGTCTAAGTCCCATTGCGTTACGTCGTAGGGATAGATTCCCGTCGTCTGATAGGCGTCGACGCACAGCAACGCTCCGACTTGACGGCAGTGCGCTTGAATCGCGCGAACGTCGGCGATTGCGCCGGAGACGTAGTAGGCATGGGAGAGTACGGCAAGCGCCGTCTTTTCCGTGATCGTTTCGAGGATTCGCTCGGTTGGAATCGTGCGGCCGTCGTCGGAGTCGACAATGCGATTGACGGCCCCATAGCGCTCCCATTCGCGCCACACGTAGGTAAGCGAAGGGAACTGCAGCGATTCATAGACAACCTGGTTGCGATCGCCGCTGAAGTCGATGCAGCTTCCGATTGCGGCTTGCAGAATCGAAACGTTCGGTCCGAGAAAGACCGAGCCGGGCGCAGCGCCGACGATCGCGCCGATGCCGTCGGCAATTTCACCGATTCGGGGCAGCCAACGTTCCCAAGCCTCCGGGCCGTCGCTCGCCCACTGGTCCCAAAATGCTTCGAGCGCTTCTCGGGCCCCAAGCGGCGCCGCTCCCATCGAGTGACTGACGAGATAGGTCGAGTCTGCGAGAATTGGAAACTGTTCGCGCATGCGCGTCATCCGTAGCTTCCCTCTCCGAGATGCGTGCGGACTTCCCAAAGTTCGGGGAAGAAGCGGCGCTCGAGCGTTCCTCGGAGATATTGGGCGCCCGACGACCCGCCGGTGCCGGGACGCTGACCGATCATGCGCTCCACCATCAGCACGTGTCGCGAGCGCCAGAGCGCGAACCGCTCGTCGAATTCAATGAGATCCTCGAGCAGGCGATACAGGTCGTAATGCGCTGCTTCGTCCGAATAAATTTGCCGGTAGCTTTCGACGAGCTCCGCTGCAGTCGCGACGGCGAAGCCGCGGCGCGCGAGCAACGCTTTGACGCGGTCGTACAAAGAAGGCGATGTGGCGCGTTGCTCCAAGCGAGCGCGCTGCGCATCGTCGAGCTCGACAAACTTCAGAATCTCCGTGCGCCGAAGGCCGCAAGCGAACTCGAGCTCGCGAAACTGCACCGATTGAAAACCGCTGGCCGGATTGAGATGGTCGCGAAACTCGTTGAACTCCTGAGGCGCCATCGTCTCCAAGATGTCGACTTGCTGTTCGAGCACCCGCTGGATCGCGTGTATCCGGCGAAAGTGCTTGGAAACGGCGGGCAGGTCGTCGCGGTCGAGCGCCGGCATGGCGGCGTCCACTTCGTGCAAGACTTGTTTAAACCACAGCTCGTAGACTTGATGGATGATGATGAAGAGCATCTCGTCGTGATGCGCGGGGCGCGAAAGCGGCCGCTGCAAGGCGATAAGCTCGTCAACTTTGAGATAGGATCCATATGATAGCGCCACGCTTGATGGGCTTACGGGGGGCGGCGGGCTTCTCCTCGAATCGCCTGCTTCGATGAAACGTTGGTGTATTGGCGTGCTTGCGGCCATGCTGACCGCATGCTCGAGCGGCACTCACGGCTCGGCAGGTGCCCCTGCCGGCGACCCGATCGCGTTCCCGCTCTTCAATGGCGCCAACGTGCTTTCGGCACATCATTGGCAGCGCACGATTACGGCCCAGCCGGGGGTCGGCGACCACGCCGTCTTCGCGCAAGGAGCCGGTACCTACGACGGTCACGACGTCGTTGCGGGCACCCAGGCGTTCATGCCTGCGCTGGAAGCTTGGCTCGGAGACCTGAGCGCGCATCCCCCGGACGGCTATGCGGTCGCGGTGACGGGAAACGGCATCGACTCGGTGCGCACGCACACGCGCGAGCTCGGCTTGGACTTTCAAGCCTTCTCGAACACGGAGAGCGGCAAACGCCACGGCGTCGTTGTGATGGTGGTCGATCCTCAAGTGCTCAACGATAAAGCGGGGTCGATGCTCCAGCTGATCGGCCGCCTCAAATACGCGCCGAAAATTATCCGCGATCCGCTCGATGCGCAAATCAGGCGGCAGACCGGATTCTCGCTGAACGACGCCACCAATCCGGATACGCCCGTCGGCGCCGCTCTCGCCGCCCTCAACGAGTTACAAGACTTTGGCGGCCGCGGAATCGTGCTGATCGACGCCGTTAAACAGTAGCGCTCAAGGAATGCCTGATTAACCGCAATACGAGGACCAATCTGCGCGAGATCGGCGGCTGGGTCATGCTCAACGCGCTCTGGATCCCGCTGACGGTTCAAGATACCGCGTTGATGGCGATCGCCGTGCCGGCCACGACGATTCGGCTGGCGCCGGAGAATCACGTCGTCGTGCTCGCGGTGCTCGCCAGCACCGTCGCGCTGGCGACGGCGGTCGTGCCGCTCTTCGCCGGCTGGTTCTCCGATACGCTCCGGCGCCGCGGCGGCTCGCGCCGCGCTTTCGTCGCCGCGGGCGTTGCGATCGACGTGGCCGCTTTGGCGGCGCTCGCGTACGCGCACACGTTGGCGTCGTTCGCGGTTCTGCTCGTCGTCGCGACGCTCGGAGCCAACGTCGCGCTGAGCGCGTACCAGGTGCTGCTCCCCGAATCGGTACCGCGGCGCAACTGGGGCGTCGTATCCGGCGTGCGCGGCGCCAGCACGCTGGTCGGCAGCATCCTCGGCTTTGCGATTGCCGGCTCGATGCCGAATCCTTCGCTGAGCTTTCTGGCCACCGCAGTCATCATGGCCGTGGGCGGCCTCTCACTTTTGGGAATCAGCGACGGAACCTACGATGGAGAGGAGCACGCCCACGTTCGCGACTGGCACGACTTTATCGTCGTCTTCGTTGCCCGCGTGCTGGTTTTCTTTGGGTTGACGATGCTGCAGACGTTCGTGCTGTTTTTCTTCCGCGACGTGCAAAAGATCGACAACCCTTCGGCCGGAACGGCTTTATACGCGTTCTGCACCATCGTGGGCGCCGTCATCTCCAGCCTCTATCTCGGTTTGCTCTCCGATCGTTTACCGCGCAAGATCGTTACCGCCATCGCAATTGGGTGCATGGCCACCGCGACGATCGGATTCGCACTCGCGCCGGTGCTCGGGTGGATGCTTCCGTTCGCGCTGCTCTTCGGCATCGGCTTCGGCGGCGTGATGTCCAGCGGTTGGGCGCTCGCGATGGACGCGATCCCCAAGATGCGCGACGTCGGGCGCGATCTCGGTCTTTGGGGAATCGCGACGAGTCTGCCGAACATCGCCGCTCCGTTGGTCGGCGGCTGGTTGATCGGACTCTTCGGCGGAACCCGGGCCGGCTACCAAGCCGTTTTTGGGCTCTCGGGCTTCAGCTTCGCGTTGGCGGCGCTCTCGGTGCTGCGCGTGGGCCGCCGGCCGCTTTCATCGCTCTGGGGCTGGCCGCTACGATTCGCCGCCGTCATCTCGAACTACGCGTGGGATCACTTCGCGTATCGCGTGCGCAGTTGGGGCCGGCTTCCACGGCGGCGCGGTCCGACGCTGATCGTCGCCAATCACCAACACGATTTCGAATCGCCGGCGATCGTCTCGTCGACGACGGTGGAGAGCGGTTCTTGGCGGCATCCGATCTTTACGGCAAGCTCCCGCCGCATGTACGAGCCTGGCTTTCTCGCAGACCGGATCCCGTGGCTGAGCTTTGCCCTGCGTGGAGTCAACGCGGGACCGCTCCTCATTACTCTGGGGCTGCTCCCGCTCGAAAACGAGCTGGGCGCGCGCGCACTTGCCGCCTTTGCGTGGACGGTCCAGCGGCGGCACGGTCCGTTACCGCTCCGCGAGATCTTCGACGACTCGGTGGCCTCGCGGTTTCCCCCCGAAACCAAGAGCAGCGACCTTTGGCACCGGGAGTTTTTCGGGCGCGCGCGCGCCGTCGTGAAAGTCTCCACGGTACGCGAACCCTACCGCCGCGAAATCCTCGACGAAACTCGCGACAACCTCGAGAAGGATCTGGCGCTCCTCGAAGACGTCGTCCGTCGCGGCGGCACCTTCTATCTCACGCCCGAGGGGCATTACTCGTACGATGGGCGCCTCCGGCCCATGCGCGGCGCCGTCCATCGTTTGGCGCCGCTCGCAACCATTTATGTGATCGGCGTTAGCTACGATCCATTCGTTTCGCGACGCCTCTCGATGCTCTATCGAGTCGTGCCCCTCGACGGCGCGCCGATGATGCCGACGTTGGCGGCGATTCGGCCGGTGGTCACCAGCCAGCTCCTGGGTACGTGGCTGAACGAGCGCGAGGGAGCGTTCACGGCCGACGAAGCGTGCGCTGCAGTCGAAGAGCGGCTCGCGAATTTGCCGCAAGAAGTGTTCGTCGATCCGGAGTTGCGCCGCAATCCTCGCCGGATGGTTCGCTCAGCTTTACCGTTGATGGTGAACTGGAAGATCTTGCAGTACGACGGCGATCGATACCGGACGGCGGCGGAGCGTCGCCATCCGCAGTTTCCGTTCGTGAGCGATATCCTCGCCTATCAAACAGCGTTCTTAGAAGAGACCCTTTCGAACGCGAAGAGCCGGCCACGCACCGATTGACGATCCGCTCCTTTGATGCGGCCGTCCGCGCCGATCACGCGGTGCGCCGGAATGAAAAGCGCGAGCGGCGATGCACCCATGGCCGCGGCCACGCCTCGATGTGCTCGCGGACGACCGATGGCGCGCGCAACGTCGGCATACGAAACGAACTCGCCGAAGGCGAGCGATGCGACGGCGCGCCAAGCAGCGAGTTGAAGCGGGGTCCCCTCGAGAAAGAACGGCAGATCGAAGCGGCGTAAGCGCCGAGTGAAATACGCTTGCACTTGCGCCTGCGCTTCAACGAGCAGCGCGTCGCTCGGTTTGCGCTCGGCCGCGCGCCGCCGCGCGACGAAGGTGCTCTCGAGGATCGCCGCACCGTTGCTTGCGATCAACAAATCCTTGCCGAGCGGCGTGCGAACGAGGCATCGCCGACCGTCTTGCGAAAGCAAGGTGACTGCGTTTTCGTGAGTCACTTGGTTGGAGGTTCTGGTGAAGCGAGCGGCCCTGCGAGTTTCAACCCTGCTGTTCACGGCCTACGCCGCCGTCGTTTTAGTTGGTGCGACGCCCATCGATAGCGCGGTGATCGTCGATTCCGGTTCGACCAACTCGCGCGCAAACCAAATCGTCGTGCGCTCCGACGGCACCGCGTCAATTACGTCCGGAACCTCGAGTCCGAAGTCGTTTACCGTTCCGCAAGCGACCGTTGCGCGTTTCTTCACGGCCCTGCCGGCGGTTCGCAACGACAACGTGCCGAGCGGATCGTGCGCCAAAAGCGCGTCGTTCGGCTCCACGATTCGCGTGAAGTGGCAGGGCTGGGTTTCGAACGACGTCACCTGCCCGCCGCCGAGTTCGGCGAGTCCGGCGGCGGTGAAAGACGCCCAGTTGCTCAACGACACGGTCATGGAAATTCGCGGCCTTGCGGGATCGCAACCCCCGAACTGAGTTCTCTGGTGAACCCCACTCCGCAGTTTAGCCGGCGCTTTCCCTGCTCCGCGGCGGGCGCAAGGGAGGCGCGGACGCTCATCGCAGCGTTTGCCGCCAACTGGCTTTCCGGTGAGGATCTGATTGGTTTCGAGTTGGGTGCCGGCGAGGCGCTCGCTAACTGCGTCGAGCACGGCGGCGGCCCGATTCTGTCGGTCGACTGCTGGATGGATGGCCGGTGGCTCATTGCTGAAATACGGCACCAGGGGCGCGGGTTCACGCCGCCGGAGTGCGTCAACAAGCCGCCGCACGGCGCCCCACGCGGATACGGCCTCTTCATCATGCACGAGGTGGTTGATGCCGTCGAGTTTATGGACGGCGGCACGGGGTTGCGGCTCTTCAAAAAACTGTCCCCTCGGCCGCGCCGCTAAGATAGCTACGGCAAATCTCCCGCGGGAACGTTCGTCTCCCCCGTCTAACGCCCTCGCTCCAGGAGGTTACCGTGCCGAGAATATCTCGCTGTCGTATCTCGCTGCTAGCCGTGGGGCTCATCGTGGCCTTTGGCTCGCTCTCCACGCGCGCCCCCGCGGCGCTCGACGTGAACGTCGGCGTCAGCAAGGTCGTTGCGAATCAGCCGCTGAGCGCCTGTAACGGCTCGGCAAAGACCGCGTTGAATTCGGTGCTTCAGGATGCCGTCGAACTCGGTGGCGATACCGGCGAGTGGCTAGCATTCGGCGCGCCCGACTCGGCGAACGGTTCCACGGCCGCGGCCGCCATTCACTGCTATCCGCTCGCGGGCTCGTATCTCGTAACCTTTACGTGTGCCGCGCAGGTGCCTCCAAGCCCAGATAGCGCTGCTGCCCTCTGCACCAAGTTAACCGCGGCGTTTGACTCGGGGGCGCGATAACTTTGAACCGCAAACGTGGAGTGTGGCTCTTCGCAATAGCGCTCTTCCTCGGCTCGCTGTCGCATACCGCAGCGGTCGCCTCCGTCGATCTTTCGTCAGGAATTCGATACGTCAGCGACTCCGGTACGCTAAGCGATTGCAGCGCAAAGGCGAAGGCCGCGCTGGAAATTTACTTGCCGGGCGCAACCGAGTCTTCCCCGGGCAGCGGTGAGTGGTCCGCCATGGGGCAAAACCTCGCGACCGGTGCGGCGACCTCCGGTGCGGCCGTGCGCTGTTATCCGCTGCCCAAGGGCTACGTCGTTACCTTTATTTGCGCCGTTCAGCTGCCGGCAAATCCCTACCCCGCGCACGCGCTCTGCTTGAACATCGCGCACAAATTCTACGGCGGTGCGATAACGCCGCTGGCCGCGATGCCGACTGCATCGCCGGTCCCGACGGGCTGCGCCACGACCAATCTTGTCGGCAGCTGGGTATCCGACAGCGATCCCAAGCGAACGTTCACCATGCAGCTCAACGGCGATCTCACCGACAATGACGGCGTCTCGGGCAACTGGATCATCGACGGTGAGACCGTTACGCTCACGTACTACGGCAATCACACGCTCAAACTCTCGCCCGACGGAAAACACCTATCGGGCCCGGGTTATAATCTTACCCGCAAATGCTAGTCCGAAGGCTGCTGATCGCGCTGGCTATCGCCGGCGTTTCGGCATGCGGCAGTGGTAGCAACTTTACGACCCCGCCGGTCACGTCTGGGGCAGCCGTCGCGAAGAATGCCGGATCCTTGGGGCCGGTACTCTCGACCTCGGACGGCGGCGAGATCTTCGGCTTCGACGTCGACCAAAAAGGGAACGATGGGGTGCTGGCGTCGGCGAGTCTAACGGACATCTCCGTGCAGACCTTCGACGCAACTACCGGGAAGATTACCAAGACGCTCGGCGAGTTCAAGGGCGCCAAAGTGGCACGCGGCGACGACTACGTCGCCGACGGAATCTTTGACGGCGACGTCGGGCTCGTGGATTTTCAAAAGGCCGGAAAGCCGGGTCAGACTCCGACGAAGGATATGTACCATTTGCTCGGTCCGGTGAGGAAGGGACGCTTCACCGGAAGATGGCTCCCCTCGGTCAAGCTGTTTAACGTTCTGCAGTGGGCGCCTAACCAGAGCACGAGCACGGCTGTGGTCTTCGGCTATCAACGCGAAGGTTCCGACCCGTCGGAGTTACTGGTCTCCGACATTGCAAAGGGCACGTTCGGTAAGGTCATCACGCTCAACGCGAATCAGTTTTCGCTCGGTACACAGCCCGAGCTAACGCAAGACACGGTCAACAATCGAGCCGTCATGGCGAGTTCGCCGAGCTACGGGGCAGCCGGTGGACCGCCGCCGGTGATCACGACGATTGCTTTGCAGTCGGGTAAGCTCAAACAGTTTTCCGGAGTCGCGTGCCCCGGTTCGGTCGGTTGCGGATATGCCAACGGAATCGGATACGACTCCGCCACCGGCATCGCGTGCACCACCACGGAGCTGGACGGCGGCCTCGAGTTCTACGACCTCGCGAAGGAGACGGGTACTCACGAGCTCCTGCCCAACGGCGGAGGCCAGTATTATGCCGGCGGCTTTGTCGCCAGCGATCCGGTCAACAAGCTCTTTCTCGTCGCGCAACCTATTTCGAGCACGTCGGGATCGGGCAGCAGCATTCAAGTCTACCAGGAGAGCGGCGCCTTCTTGGAGTCGATCAACGGCTTTAACTTCACCTACGCGGGCGATTTCGTCATCCCGGTCCGAATCTCGATAAATCCCGCGGCACGAACCGGCTGGGTCAACGGTCCCGGATCGAATCAGCTGCAGGAGTTCTCGTACTAAGAAACCGAGCCAAAGGCAGCCGGCGCCCGCATGCAACCTTTCAAGCGCTACGGATGTTCAATTCAGGTGATGCAGTCCACCCTTTCGCCCGTCGCCGTTCTCGCTATTAGTGCCGGCGGTTCCGGCCGCGCCCTCTCGGAGCTTTTGGAGCCGGTCTTTGGCGGCTATGCCAATGCGCGCGGGGAGATCGTGCTATTCGGAAAAGAGTTGGCCTACCGCGTCAACTTCAAGAAGCAGACGCTCCAACAGCGTCCGCAGCTCAATCCGGGCGCTCAGGCCCGGTACGACGCAACCGATGCCGGCGAGCCGTTCGAGTACGCCAAGAAGACGTTCCAACGGCTCAGCAACGAGCAGATCATCGAGATCTGCACGTCGGGCCGATTCAAGCTTAGCGCGAGATACTAGGGAAGCTAGGGAGTCTGCCCGGACCGTTGCGGGTTCCGGCGCTCTTCTCCAGCGCGATAACGGTAGACGATCCGCCCCTTGGTTAAGTCGTAGGGCGAGACTTCGATCTCCACTCGATCTCCAGGAAGAATCTTGATGCGATGGCGACGCAAGCGTCCGGCGATGTGCGCCAGGATGACGTGGCCGTTATCCAGTTCGACCGAAAACGTCGTACTCGGAAAGACTTGTTTGATGCTGCCGAACACCTCGAGCGGCGCTTCTTTGGCAGTCTGGGCAACCTTTGGCTTTTCGGGACGAGGTCCTCGCCCACGAGTTCTATTGCGAATAGCTATTGGACATACTCTTTTCAAAAACAAATAGGAATTCGGTCTTGAAGACCGGGAGGGATTGTCTCATAAATCCTCCCTGCGCGCAACCGGCGGCCTCGCACTATTGGCGCCTGCGCCCATGCCTCCAGCGCGGTCGGGGCGCGCAATCGCCTCGAAGATCGCGCCGGCGGCCACGATGACGAACATCACTCCGAGCGTGACCCAGCCATAGTTGAAGACCGCGCGGCCACTCGAGAGCGAACTCGGCCAGACGATGTTCAGCAGCATCAGCAGCAGGTAAAGACCGCCGGCGATCGTGACCGGCACACCCCAGGCGCCCAGCGTGAAGACTCCGCTTGGCCGCCAGCCGCGCCGCCGGGCGACGAGTGCGCCGAAGACGGTGAGGAAGAAGGCGAGATAGATGCCCGACGTTGCGAACGAGACCAGCGCGTACAGCGCGTTGACGTTGGCCGGGTAGTCGAACCACAGAATGTGCATCGGCTTGCTCGGATTGATCAGCACGAGCAATAAGAAGAGGAAGGGGACGATCGTTCCCACCAGGATCGCGTTGACCGGTGTGTGGTGGCGCGGAGAGATCGTTCGTATCTGTGCGCTCAAGGGAAGGGCGCCGTCGCGCGCCAGCGCAAACGCGACGCGCGCGCCGGCGCCCTGCACCGCCGTGCCACAGCTAAAGAACGCCACGACGATCATCACCAGGAAGAAATCCGCGAGCCAACTCGGCAGAACGGTGAGCACGCTGCTGACGCCGCCGGTCACGGCGCTACCGATGCCGCTCGCCGGCGTCGCGAGAAGCAGACCGAGCACCAAGACGAACGATGCGATGCCGCCATAGAGCAGCGCGTTTCGCATGGCCTTGGGAACCTGTCGGGCCGCGTCGATCGTCTCTTCGGAGATGTCGCCCGCCGACTCGAAGCCGAAGAAGATGTAGACGTTGGCGAGAACCGCGACCAACGCCGCGCCGGTCCACCAGTGGCCCCCGAAGTCGAGCCCGAGCGGATTGCTCTTGAGATGCTCGACGTTTTGCGTCGAGAAAATAAAACTCCAGTGTTGGTGAAAGCCGAACATCGCGAGTGCGGCGAAGACGCCGAACGTGCCGACCGTCTCGACGTAGACGCCGAAGCGCGCCACGCGCCCCATGATTTTAGCGCCGACGGAGTTGGCGATCGCGGATACGACGATGATCGCGCCGGTGATGACGAAGATCGTCACGTGGCTTGACGGATCGAGATGCGTTCGGAACCAGATATTCGAGAGCGAGGTAACATAGCCGACGGCGCCCGAGTCGACGGAAGCGACGGTCGCAAGCAGCGCGAAACCGTAGATCCAACCGATGAACCATCCGTAGCGCGGTCCCACGCTGTACTTGCCGTACTGGTAGAGCGCGCCGGAGAGCGGGTACTCGCTCGCGAGCTCGCCAAAAACCAATGCGACCGGCATCATCAGGCCCACGACGATCGGAATCGTCCAGATATAACGCGGACCGCCCGTACCCAGACCCAGCGCGTAGAGCGAGTACACGCCGACCATCGGGCTCAAGTAGCTGAAGGCCACCGCGAAGTTGTCGAAGAGCGAAAGAACTCTCGAAAGCTCTTGGCGGTAGCCGAGTGCGGCGAGCCGACCGCCGTCGTTCACGGATGCTTCCGAAAGTCGTAGACGTAGATGGAGTAGCCAATCCTTGCGTCGGGCACCTGCGCGCGCAGCCAGCCCCACGTCGGTCCCGCAATCGCCGGGCCACCGTACAGCCACGTAACGCTGACCGCCACCACGCAGTCGAGCTTGGGAATATCGCTGGGGTTGACGTAGCCGCGCCACGGCAACTGGACGATGCCATAATAGAACGGATAGGCCGTGCCAAAATATGCGGTGCAGGCGCCGCGGATGCCACGCGCCGCCAAGTATGCCTTGAGCTTCTTGGTGTCTTGCCCCCAGTCGATGTTCGAGTCGAGCAGATAATGTGGCCCTTGCGCCGGACCGCCGGCAATCGCATTAAAGAATGCCAGATAGTTCGGATAGACCATCGCCGATTCAGCCACCAGTAGTGCCAGGCACGCGGCGACTGCCCAACGCCATTGCGGCAGCGGCAAATTAAGCGCGACAAACGCATAGAGCAGGGGATAGATCGGGAGTAGAATGCGGATACCGAGGTCGATCGGCGAGGCGACGCACACGATGGCATAGAGCGTCGCCGGAAGCAGCAGCGCGAGCGAATCCGGAGCCAAGCGCTTCCGGCGAACGATTGCGACGGTCGTCAGCACGATCAGAACGAAGACCGCTATCGGAGTCTTTACCGCCGCAACCGCGGGATAGAAGTACCAATGGCCATGACGAAACGTCGACCCAAAAAGGTAGGCGAGCTGCCCGCCCCTGGCGTGATTCAGCGAGTCTTGTAGAACGTCGTGGTAACGGTAGATTTGGCCGTGATAGAGGGCGGCCACGATCGCAATCGCCGCCAACGCGGTTATTACCGCGCCGCGAGCCAGCGATCGAGCTTCGGGCGGCCGCGAGAAGGCGATCAGTGCCGCCGCGGGCACAAGCAGAACTCCCGATAGTTTCGTGCCTATCGCAAGGCCGAGCGCGCAGCCCGCGATCGCATAGTCGGCGGCCCTTCCGAGCCGTAGGGCGCGATTCCACGCGACGACGGTGAAAAAAAAGAAGAATGCCAAGTAGAAGTCGTTGGTCGCATAGCGCCCGTGCGCGATGATGTTTGGGTCGAACGCAAAGGGGATCAGAGCCACGATTGCCGCGAGCGGGCCGGCTCGGCGCCTCACCCACAACGCGACGATAAGGCCAAAGAGCAACGTAACTAATATCGTAACGCTGCGGGAGGCAAACAGAATCGTGTCGGCGGGCAGACGATTCTGGTAGAGAAAGCGCGCTCCGAAGGCGTACTCGTCGGCCTTTTGCCACGCCGGATCGTCGAGCGGCAGCGCTAAGTCGAGGAAAAGCAGCGGAGCTGCGACCAACAGCTTGGCCAGCGGCGGATGCTCGGAGTTGAGCCGGAAATCGCCGGTCTTCCAGTACGTGTAGCCGGCGGAGATATAGACTGCTTCGTCGTACGTCTGCGCTTCCTGGAGAACCGAGCCGATCTGCAGCAGCCCCACCGTTGCTAGAATCAGCGCGACGACCCCGCAGAAAAGTGTATTGGATAGGCGCACGCCTATCTCACGTTGGAGGCGGGCGAAGCGCTCTCGTTCGCCAGTTGTAGCGAATCGCCAACATGCGTATCAGGAACGTTAAAGTAATCGCGATCCAAGCAGAGTTGCTTGCACTCAGGCTCGTCAGTTCTTGAAGTCCGACGAAGACGATAGCACCGGCCAATGCCGCGATCGCGAGCAGTTGGCCCGGCAGCATCCAAATCGCGTTGGTCAAAACGTCGCGAAGGAGCCCGCCGCCGACGCCGTTGACGACGCCGATGAAGATGGCCGAGGGAGCCCCCAAACCCATCGCCAGCGACATTTGAGCGCCGACGCAGGCATAGGCTCCGAGGCCTAATGCGTCGACGCTGTTCGAAAGCGTGCGCCAAAGCAGTGTCGGCCTGCGGCCGCCGGCCCAAACGCCGATTGCGCCCCCGGCCGCCGCGCCCACCAGTACCGTGATGAGATACATCGGGCCGCGCACCGCGACTGGCGGCCCGTGCTGTAAGAAGATGCCGTCGCGTAACAGGCCGCCGCCAAGCGCGGAGACGAACGCCATCACGAAAATGCCGGTGTAGTCGTATCCGCGGCGCACGCCCATAGCCGCTCCGGTAATGGCCCAAATGAACGTCGCGCCGACGTCGAAAAAGATCGGCAGCGCAAACTCAGGCCGTGGCGTCAATCTTTCGTCCGTTCACCCACGTTTGCGAGACTTTGACGTCGCCGAGCTTGGCCGGGTCGACCTTGCGCGGGTCGTCTTCAAGAATCGTGAGGTCGGCATACTTTCCCGCCTCGAGCGAGCCCAGTTTGTCGCCCATTCCACAGTGTGAGGCCGCGACGACCGTCATCCCTTTGAGTGCCGCCTCGATTGCGACGCGTTGCTGCGCGCCGATAACGGAACCGTCGATCGAACAGATTCTCGCAACCGCCGTCCCGATCTCGCGCAGCGGCGCCACCGGGGAGCACGGGCAATCGCTGTGTATCGAAAATGGGATGCCGCTCGCGAGGAAATCGCCGGCCGGGTAGACGTTGCCGGCGCGCTGCGCTCCGAAGATTTGGTCGCGGTAGGCCGCGCCGTAGTAGTAGAGGTTGTTCATGAGGTAGCTCGGCTGCACGCCCAGCTTCTTCATTCGCGCGATTTGCTCCGGGCGCGCTTGCGGGCAGTGCTCGATACGGTTGATGCCGGTGGGCGGCCCCGAACTCGAGCCGTACGCCGCTTCGATCGCGTCGAGCGCCATCTCCAGCGATGCGTCGCCGTTGCAGTGGATCGAGACGGGCCATCCCGCGTTCTTGACTTGCGTTACCAGGTCGTTGAGTTTGTCGACGGTATAGTTGGCCGCACCCCGGCCGGCGGAGTTGAGATACGGCTGGCTTTGAAAAGCGCTCTCCTGCTGGGGCGAACCGTCGGCGACGATCTTTACGGCATAGAACGAAAGCAGACTGCCTGGGATTTCGAGCGCGGTTGCGCCGGGCTTGCCGTAGGGAGCCAAAAACTGCATCGTTTGATCCAAGTAGTCGACCATGGGACTCACGCTGTAGCGAACCGGCGATTGCGCGGTAATCGCCTTGTAGCCTTCGAAGACGTCGGGCGTTTGCGCGAATGCGCCGGCTTCGTGAACCATCGTGATCCCCAACGCCGCCGAGCCGTACAAGAACGCGGTCATCGACTCTGCGATCAGCTGGGGCGTCAACTTCGGAAAGCCGCCGAGGAACTTCATGAGCGCCGGCATCTCCTGGATCATGCCGTCCTGCACGCCGTTCGCATCGACGCCGAAGTAACCGCCGCCGGAAAGTTCGCGCGTCGCCGGGCCGATGCCGGAGGTCTCGAAGGCGAGCCGGTTTCCCGTCGCCGAATGCATGCTCACGTAATAGACGAACATCGGGTGCGCCGTCGTAACGGCGTCAAGCTCGGCCATCGTGAGATAGCCGCCGTGCAGGATGTTGTCGTAGTACGATGCGTAGATCCATTGCCCGCTCGGCGTCTGCGACGCTTTTTTGCGCAAGGCGTCGAGCACTGCGGCCTTCGTTTTATAAAGATCGTAGCTTACCGAGGTCGTGTGCGCCTGCATCAGGCCGCCGGGAAGCGGATGCTGATGCGGATCGATCAATCCCGGCATCAGCGTTCGGCCCGCGAGATCCACTCGCTGCGCGCCGGCGCCGGCGCGCGCCAGCACCTCGTCCTTCGGGCCGGCCGCGACGATCTTGCCGCCCGCGATCGCGACGGCCTCGGCAGCCGGATTCCGATCGTCCATCGTGATGATTGGGCCGCTGAGGAACACGGTAGCCGCCGGCTCGACCGTTCCAAAAATATTGGCGGCGCATTGTGAACTCATCTAGTTAATCCTCAATTCTGTTGGCTTGTGAAAGCGGGGTGTGCATCGGCACACCCCGCTATTCATCATGACCGTCCGAAGCGCTCTAAAGCGCGTTGGCTAAGGCCCAGGCCTTTGGAGCTCCGATACCGGCCGCCTGGTTATACTCCGTGGCGCTGCACGAGTACGCCCCATTGCTGCCGGACGTGCACGGCGTGTAGTAGCTGCCGTAGCCAGTCGATCCGAACAGACTATAGATCGTCGGATCGATCCAGCCCAGCTTGGTGGAGTGGAGTTGGTTGGCTTCGAGGACCATCGCGACCGAAGCGGGTGAAGACCACGACGTGCCGAGGTATTCGCCCCAGGCTCCGCCTGTATAAACGGCGACGGGGTAGAACGGCAGCGAGATATCGGGCTGATTGCGACCCGTGGTTATCATGCCGGTGATGCCGCTCTGATAGCTCGGGAGGCTAAAGACGGTCGAAACGCCGCCTCCTCCCGAGTATCCACTAACGCTGCCCATGGTGACGGTTTCAAGAACGCCGCCGCTGGTGTCGGTGAAATCGATCCCACCGATCGACGAGAAGTACGGGCCGCCGGCCGGTGCGCTGACGCCCTTCTTGCCGTTGCATTCACTGCTTCCCGAGTCGCCGCTGGAGGCCGAGAACTCAACGCCCTCCGAAGCTCCTTGTTCCGCAATCGAGTTGGTCGAATCGGCGAACGGAACGTCGCTGGATTCGCAGCCGCCGAACGACGAGTTCACGGCGGTCGCCTTCCCGTCGGTCAGCACCTGGTTATATGTATCCTCGATCTGCTGATCGCCAAGCGAACCCATGTCGTAGACGATGATGTTCGCGCCCGGAGCGAGCCCCGCGATCGTCTGCACGTCGAGGTCCACTTCAGCTTCGTCGCCGCTGCCGCCGCCGTCGACGGCTTCGTTGGTGACGGTGCCCGTTTCCGTGACGCCGGCTGCCGACAAGTAGGTCGCGAGGTAACTCGTGTTGACCGGATCGTCGATGGCGATCGCGGCGGTGTAGCCCGCGCCGTTGCAGCCATGCTGTACCGGGAAGTCGAACGGCTTCGCGACGCCGGTTGCCAGGGTGCCGTCGGAGTTGGTCAGCGGCCCGTTGTCCGGCGAGGCGTTATTACAGCCGCTGCCCGGCGTTGGTGACGCGGTCGGCGTCGCCGTGGGGGCTACCGTCGGAGTAGCCGTCGGGGCTACCGTCGGAGTAGCCGTCGGGCCTGCCGTCGGCGTAGCGGTCGGCGCTGCCGTCGGTGTGGCCGTGGGGGCTACCGTCGGTGTCGGAGATGGGGAAGGCGTCGCGCCTACCCAAGCAACGTCGTCGACGTACTGATAGACATACGCTTTCGAATAACCGTCGCCGTAACAACCGAAGTAGATGTAGTCGGTTTGACCCGCGTACCCGCTGAGATTGACCGTATAGTTCACCCAGCCGTTGGTATTGTTCACGGTCTTATAGAACGTCGTGAGAATCGATCCGCGCGAGTTGAGCAGGTATCCGGCTTGCCACGCGTACTTGGTTCCGAACCCGAGCGCGCCTTCGTTAGAGCCTTGATAGACCCAGAAACTCAGCTCGCCGCCGGAGGGTACGGTCACTTCCTGAGCGATCGAAGCCCAGCCGTTGATTTCGGGCGGCGCCAGGGTGCCCATGAAGGCCGAGTACGTGCTCTGATAGGACTGCGCCGTCGTGACTTGCACGTAGTTGCCCCGCGTGGAGCTTTCGTTGATCCAACCCGGGCTAAGCGAACCGCTGGCGAAGTTCCCGTTGACTAGCTTGCCCGTAGAATCCAGCGGCTTGATTCCCCCGAGCGGTATTACGGTGTGTCCCTGCCCGTCGGTTTGAAACTGTGGTGCGCTGCGTTGGCTCTCCACGCCGCTTTGGTCGGTTACGGTCCGGACCACGACGAGATTATTGAGCGAGACGTCGCGCACGAGTTTGGAGATCGACGAAGGCACGGTCGCGGCGGTGACGTTCGTATAGCGCTCGCCGTGCTTTCCTTGGCGTACGGTGTGGATCTGGGTGGAGAAGAAGTGCTCGACGGTCGAGGTGCGCGCCGTCGCGTCGACGATCGTTCGATTCGGATACTCTTTTACGATCGTGAAGCCGGCGCGTTCCAGCTCGCGAACGACGCGCTTTTCCTGCGCCTCGGTCGGCGCAAAGCGTTCGTTAAACTCCTTCGCCGTTAAGAACTGCCGATGCGCGCTCGAGTGCGGATCGCTGATCTTTGCGACGAACCGGTCGAGTTCGGCTTGATGATTGTAACGAAGCGTCAGAGAGACCCGGACCTGCGCGCCGGCGGCTCGCCGTCCCGCATCGGTGTATGCCAAGTCTCCGTAGAGCTGCGGAGTTGAAACTAAGGGTTTCCCCGGCGTCGCCGACCGCACAGAGGAGTCCACCGGTCCGCCATTGGTGCCCGTGGGCATCGACGGAAGCGAGGAGTTTTGTCCTCCGCATGCAGTGAGAGTGAGCGTGAGCCCCAAGATTGATGCAATCACGCGTGATTGTTGTCGCATGTGCCTCCTAATATTTGAAGTAGCAGAAAGTCCGCCCAAAACGGGCTTTGCGAATTTGGTTCGGCGGCTGCCGCTCGCCAACCCGCTCCATGCGGCGCCGTCTACGCGTTAACAGCGCCTGCGTGCGCAAAAACCCTTTCGGGCAGCCGCCTAGCTGCACTTATAAAGCAGGGCGAGGCAAGCTTTCGAAGTAGGGCAGCATTGCCGCATGGATCTCTTTACATTCGGGCACGGTAGGGCGGGAGACGTCGAGCTGGCGGCTTTGATACGCGGAGCCGGGCTCGAGGCGGTCGTCGACGTGCGCAGCGTCCCCAAGAGCCGCGCCCATCCGCACGTTTGGCGGGAAGCAATGGCGCAGTGGGTGCCGGACCTTTCCGGTGCGAGCTACCAATGGTGCCCCGGGCTGGGCGGATTTCGCAAGCAACATCCCGACAGCCCCAACGTTGCATTGCGGCATGCTTCGTTTCGCGCCTATGCCGACTACATGCAGACCGAATCGTTTCTCCGCGCTCTCTACGAACTGGTACAAACCCTCGAAAAATCGAGAACGGCGGTGATGTGTTCGGAGAGCCTGTGGTGGCGCTGCCATCGGCGGTTGATCGCCGATGCGGCGACGCTCTTACGCGGCGTCCACGTTCGCCACGTCATGCATGCCGGGACGATCGTTCCTCACCGTGTGACGGAGGGCGTTCGAGTGCTTCCCGAGGGGATCTTGCGGTACGATTCCTAGCAGCGCCGAGCGACGGCCTTGAGCTTCTCGGGGTTTCGCACAACGTACATCGCGGCGATGCGGCCGCCGGTGATCTCGAGTGCGGCGGCGTCTTGGATGCCGTTTGCGTTGAACGTGACGATGCCCGGCATCCCGTTGAGCATTACGAGCTCCATGCGGACGACGTCTTTCCAGCCTTGCTTTTCCTTGAGCCCGAAGAGCAGGCGCGTTACACGCTCGCGCCCCACCACGGGCACGGTTGCCGCCGGCGCTTTGCCGCCGCCATCACTGGTGAAGACGATGTCGTCGGTAAGCAGGCGCGCCAGCGCCGCTGGATCGTCGTTGTGTAGGGCCTTGAGGAATTCGTCGCGGATGACGAGCAGCTCTTTGGTATCGGTTTGCGAGTGACGGCCGGCGTCGCGCACGTGCTCGCGAGCGCGCGTCGCGAGTTTGCGAACGGCCGGCTCGGCGCGCCCCAGCGTCTGCGCGATTTCGGCAAACGGCACGTCGAGAACGTCGTGCAGCAAGAACGCCGCCCGCTCGAGCGGCGCCAACCGCTCGAGCGCGAGCAAGAACGCGAACGAGATGTCGTCGGAGAGCGTTGCGGCGGCTTCGGGATCGTTGCGGTCTTCCGAAACGACCGGCTCGGGAAGCCAGGGCCCGATGTAGATTTCCCGCCTGGCGCGCGCGGACCGTAAACGGTCGAGGCAGAGGCGCGTCACGATCGTCCGCGCCATCGCTCGATCGTCTTGCACGCGCGTTCGATCGAGTGCATCGCTCCAGCGCAAGTACGCGTCCTGGGCGACGTCCTCGGCCTCGCTGTATTCGCCGAGCATGCGGTACGCGTGCCCTACCAGCGCCGGTCGCAGCGCTTCGAAGCGTTGCGCGCGTTCGCTTGTCACGCGACCTGCGGGTGGTGCATCGCAATCGTTTCGCCGCCGATGCGCACGCGCCGGCACGCATGGCCGTGGCCGATGGCGTACTTGAAGGTGGGATAGGCTTGGGCCGTAACGATGCCGTAAGCGAGCGAGACGAGTCCGGCGCGCCCCCACCGGCGTAGAATCTCGGCCCGCGCATCTTCGCCGCTGGCGTCGCGCGCGATCGTTCCGAGCGCCAGCTCCACGCCGAGCAATGCTTCCTTCGAAAGCTTCGCGTAGTCGCGCTCGAGGATCGCGCGGATCGTTTGCGGCTTCACTCCTGACGCTTCAGTCATCGAGACGCCGAGCTGCAAGCACGGCCCGCAGTCCGCGGCCTTCGCGGCGGTCAACGTGGCACCGGCGTACGCGTCGGGCGGAACGTTCTTTCGATAGCTGCCGAGCTTTCCGAGCGCCTGCAGCGGCATGACGGCGCTTACGCCGGCGTCGTCGACGATCTCGCGGACGTAGCCAGTGTCGTAGCCCCACCGGCGCCCGAACGCTTCGAGCTGCTTCTTGACAAACCACTTGAGCATGCTGCTTTTAAACCTCCGCCCCTTAGACGGAATGCCCTCCAACAATGTGACATCTCTATCTCACCGGCGATCTTGGCCTTCCTCGGCGGCGTTGTTGGGAGAAAGACGCGAAGCGAGCTCTCGATAAAGGTGCCGCATCGCGTCGTTGAGGAGCGCAGAGATTCGGAACAGACCGTCACCCGAGAGACGCAGCGCCATCCATGGCGTGCCTTGATGCCGTTGCACCAACAGGTACGTTTGGTTCCCGATGGCGTAGATTCCAAATTGATCCGATTCCGCGATTTGTTCCAGGCCATCCAAGGTCGATTGGTCGATCTGTTCGTCGAAATACATGACGTCGCTCTGCTTTCTACAGTAAGCGGCCATTCACCGCGGCATTGCGATCGGGGCACAGGCGACATACTTTGTTATGTCGGCGCTGCTCTCATGGACGTCGATGACGTACTGGCCTTTGAGCAGGTCGCCGAGGGTGATGCCCGTTATCGTCGTCTCGCTGGTCCCGTGTACGATGTTGCTCAGAGCATATTTGGGTGCCGGGTCCAGATTTGCGCAAGTGCCGGCGTGTATATGAATGGGCTGTGAGCCGTTTTGACCGCCGGCCATTTTCACGACGACCGTGATACCGGCGGGAATCTGCTCGAGCGTTACCGTGCCGGTCTCACCGGGGCGGTTCTGAGCGTACAGTTTTAACTGGACGGCCGCCGGATAGGCACCGGCCGCCGTGCAAGTGATTGCACCGAGCGTGGCCGCGGCGATTGTCGTGCGCAGAATATGCATTGGGTCACCTTTTCTACGGGCAAGAAGAAGGCCGTTCCTTCGCTAACGCGCCGGCCTTCTTTTAGTGATTGAGTTCTGTTCCGCTACGCAGCGAAACGTGGGTCGGTAAAGCACCCACTCTGAAACGCGTGCCGCAACCCGGTCGTAAGTTGTGGCTCGCTCGATTCTTTGGAAAGCACGCAGGTGGCGCCGGCAAGATGGCATGCGCGACCCCAAGACGACGCTACGCCCGCGGTGTAGACGACGATGATGCACTCGGGCAGGACGAAACGCAGCTGACGCAATGCCTCGAGCGGGTCGACCTCCAAGTGGTCGACGTCGGCAATGAGAACGTCGGGAGCGAGCCGACCTAAAGCGGCCACGTCGAGACGAGCAATGGTCGCACAGTCCGACTCGCCAGCGCCTTCCAGGGCGCGGCCGAGCAACTGGATATCCTCGGGATCGACGGCGGCCAAACAACATACGCGGGCCATAATATTACGCTTTCAGGGCGACCGGCTTAGAGCCAGACCGCAAGAAGGGCGGCCTTCTTTTCCTCGAAACCGAAGTAGTCGGTCGAATCGGAGAAGCAGCATCTCCGAGCGTAGCACGGTGTCGAGAAAGCAAACCATCCTGAAAAAGCGCGATATCGCCGATTTGCTGCCGGAGTCGGATCCGGCGTTCCCGATCATTACCGCGATCCTTCGCGTAGTGCCGGCTTCACGTTGGGCGTTTGCGCGCCTGAGAGCCGACGGGGAGCTGGCCGACCTTCTCCTCGACTCGCAAAGAAGCGAAGGCGAGCTTTCTGGGCTCAAGAACGAGTTCGACCGCCAGCGCGTGAAGGCCAAAACCGGCGCCCGGATCGCCGCCACCCTCGGTTCGCTCGGCGAGTTCGAAAGCGGCATCACCCTTTTGTTTGCCGATGCACGAGCCAGTTTCGGTATCCTTACACTGCTGCGCACGAGCGAGTTGGGACCGTTTACCTCAAGCGAAATCAGCGTCTTAGCGCTTTCCCTCGACGCCACGTCCGAACGTCTCTCCGCGCTGCGCCTTAACCCGACTGAGGCCGGATTCGCTCCTTCCGATGCTGACGATCGTACCGACGATTCGCAAGCCTCGGGAGAATCGTTCTACGTGCTCGACAAAGACTTGCAAATCGTGCTGGCATGGTCGGCGGAGGATCAACGGCGCGTCGCGTTAACGGGGTTGCGCACCCGGTTAGCGGATCGTTTGCCCGCCGTGCTCGAAGAAACCGTTCGGGACCTGGTCGCCGGCTGGCGCAGCGACGCCGACACGCAGGACGCAGGCATCGCCCATCCGGTTCCGTTCTTAGTCGTGCGGACCCGGCCCATGTCGGGGCCGGCCGGGCTGTTCATTGGGGTACGGATCGACCGCTTTCAGCCGCCGCACTCGCTGACCGGCCCAGCAGCTCGCTTCCATATCTCGCCACGCGAGCTGCAAGTTCTGGCGCTGCTGCTCGACGGCGCGAAGCTCGAGGAGATCGGCCAAAAGCTCCACATCACCACTTCGACCATTCAGGACCACATCAGGAGCATGGTCGACAAGACCGGCAGCCGCAACCGCACCGAGCTGATCGCACGCGTGCTGGGGTGGGAGAACACGTCGGCCTGACAATCGGGCTTTTCACTATACCTCCTTCCGCTCGATCCGCGGTAAACTAGAGGTTCGAATGCGAACCGCCTTGATGGTTTTTTCCGGAGAGTACGACGTTTCGTGCAAGCGGCGATGGTCCGAGGAACTCGCGGGCCTCTGCGCGGAACCCAACGTAATCATCGACTTTAGTGACGTGACCTCTCTGGATGCGACCTGCGTGACCGAGGTGTTGAGAATGCACGCGCGCCGCCGCGATAAAGGCTTCGATCGTGAAACCGTGATTCTAGGCCGCTTGCCCGTCCGAAGGCTGTTCGAGTTACACAAAATGGAAGACGTCGTTCGCGTTGTCGATTCCGTGGATGACGCAATGGAGCAGCCGGCGCCCGCTCCGGTAGCGCGCTATGCGTTTCTTGGAAGCGTGGGCGATTCGAATGGGAGGGCACGTGGACCGAGTTTATCGCCAGATTAAAGGCTACGGACTTCTGGGAATTCACGTGGCGGCGCTTGCGGCGTTCTGGCCGGCCCTATTTCACTGGCCGGCTCTAGCAGCCGCCGCTGTTGTATCGTATACCACCGTGGCTTTAGGCATTTCGCTGTGCTTCCATCGTACCCTAACGCACCGCAGCCTGCGCCTCTTCAAACCATTCGAATACCTGCTAGCGATTTTCGGAACGCTCGCGCTGCAGGGCGATCCAATCCGCTGGGTAGCGGTGCACCGCAAACACCACGCTCACGCCGACCGCGAGGGCGATCCCCACAGCATTCATCGCGGCTTTGGCTGGGCACACGTGGCTTGGCTCTACCGGAACAACATCGCGCTGCCCTCGGACGAGGAAATGCTTCACTTCGCACCCGACCTCTACGCCCAGCCATTCTACCGCGCTCTGCAATACTTCAATATTCCGCTTCAGGTCGGGCTAGGGATCGGGCTGTTTGCGCTCGGTGGATGGTCGTGGGTGATTTGGGGAATTTTCGTCAGACTCGTGCTCAGCTATCATTCGACTTGGCTGGTCAACAGCGCGTCGCATACCCTGGGCTATCGCACCTACGAGACGACCGACAGGTCGACCAATTGCTGGTGGGTGGCCCTCATCTCGTGGGGTGAAGGCTGGCATAACAACCATCACGCCTTTCCGTTCTCGGCACGGCACGGACTGCGCTGGTTTGAGATCGACATGACGTGGTGGCACGTGCGGCTCCTCAAATTCCTTCACCTGGCGGACCAAATCAGAATCCCGAGCAAGGCAATGCAAAGACGCCTGACTCAAACGTGAGCCGGCCGTACAAATGATCGATACCTTACCGGTCGCATCCCTCGCTATTAAAGGCTCCGTCAAAGGGCCGCAAGGTTCGGAATACTCTGAGCCGGTTTTCGGAGGCTATGCGAACGGGCGCGGCGAGATCGTTTTGTTTGCCAAAGACCTCGCGTATCGCGTCAACTTCAAGAACCAAATCTTGAAAGAACAGCCGCCCCTTAACGTCGGTGCGCAGGCGCGCTACGATGCGGCTGAAGCCGGCGAAGATTTTGAGTACGGTACCAAAACCTTCAACCGTTTGAGCCGTCAGGCAATCTCCGACATTTGCGCGGCGGGCCACTTTAGGGTTGGCTCGAGATACTAAGCGACGACCGCCGCATCCGGCGGGCCGGGCTGCTAACCGCTTTGCGCAGTCGCCGATGCAAAACCGTTTACTGTCGCTGTTTGCCGCGCTAGCCGGCGCGAGTTGTGTTGCCGCGAGCGCCGCCACCGAGGCGCCGGCTATAGCGGCGTTCGACCAGGCGTTTGCCGGAATCTCCGACTACACGTGCATTCTGCACGTTCACGAAGCGAACGGAACGCAGTCGCAGGACCGCGTCTATCAATATTCATTCATGAAGCAACATTACGTCAAGACGCTAATCCTCGATGGCGATGGTAAGGGTTCGGGCGGCGTATGGGTCGGCGGTAATCGGGTGAGCGGCCATCTCGGCGGCATTCTTTCAGGCATCCATCTAAAGATCGATTTGCACGATCCGCGTGCCGTCTCACTGCGTGGCGTCACGATTCCCGAGGCTCTGATGCCCCGCGTCATCGACGATTATGGGACCATCCCGGGAAAGCTCACGGAGATCGACGGTGGTAAACTTGGAGGCGTAGAGACCGACCGCTTAGATCTGACGGTTGCCGATCCGGCGTCGAACCACGACGTCACCGAGCAGATCCTCTACCTTTCGAAGCAGACGCATTGGCCGATTCGGCAGATCATGTATTCGGGATCGCAGATCGTACTCGACGAATCGGTCGACGATCTAAAAACGAACGTCGGCTTGACGCAAAGCGACTTCCCGTTCTAAGTGCCTACCAGTTGCCGAGCATCCAGTTGATGGAGTGCTGGAGCGCCACGGGCGTGACCGAACTGCCGCCGCAATACGGGTAATCGATCATCAACGCGACCCAAAGAAGCAGTCCCATGGCCAGCGCCGTGCACGCGACCAGCGCCAGATGCATGTCGCGGCGCTCGGGGTGCACGAACGAGGTAATCGCGATGAGGATCCACGAGAGTACGATGGTGCCGATCCAAAGCTCCTCGGGAACCCCGGATTGGGCGGCACGCAAGCGTCGGTTGCGAAGCGCGGTGAGCGCGTCGACCTCCTCGTCGACTTGGCTAAGCAGGGCCGGAGTCGCCGGCTTCGCGTTGCGTTCCAAGTCGCGCTGAATTCTTCCGGCGTCTTGGCTACCCTGGCCGCCGCACAACTTCGACCAGTCCCTCACGACGGTGCGCGAGTAGGCCAATACCTGGGGTCGCTGAGCGGGGGCGATGTCGCGCCACAGCCTGCGGACGCTTAGCGCTTCGGTGTCAACGTCCGCACTAGCGGCATGCAGGTTCGACCAGAGCGTAACGATGACGAAGGCAAAAATCAGTGCGTTCAATCCGCCGACGATGGAGATCCACGGCTGCACGAACGACCCGCTGTTCGGAAAGTTCCAACGTGAGTAGAGCCGGCGCGCCAGGAGGCTGACGCCGATGGCGAAGATCTCGTAGACCAGCACGATTATAAGAAAGGCGACCCAGGGCGGAACGCTGTTCGACCAGAGAATCAGCTGGCTCACCATTGCGGCGATTCATTCGCCGATGCTCCGGTGTACTCATCGAATAACTTGGCTCGGGTCAGGCATTGTGCGGCGGCCCGACGTATGGGAACTCGGCGAGCAGATCGGTATGGGGTTTTACTCCGTCTCCGGTTACCTTCCCATTCGTGAGCAGCGGAAGGAAGTACGCCTCGACATCGTCGGTGAGCGACCGGCCGTTGCTCGGGTACGATGCTTCGCGCCCGGGCTCATACGGCAACACGTCGGGCAACTGGGTCGCTGCTACGCGCGTTGCTTCCTCGGGCGTGTACCCACCCGCGTGCTCGAGCGAGTGCGCGAATACGGGGACGAACCGCGCATCCTGCGCCGGCTCCCCGGTAAGATATGCACCCTTCTCGTCGCCGCCAAGGAAGGGTTCCTGCGAGGACCGAGCGTTTCGGTCCGCCTGAAGGTAACTTCCGGACGCGCCGTCCAGAGTACGGGCCCAGAGCTTCAAACTCTTCGAACCTAGTTGGGAGTTGGGAATTTCCAGCGCGATGGAACAGATGCTTTTGTCGGCGAAGAAATCTTGGCCGGTGAATTTCAAGCCGTTGAGCGCGCCCTGTACGTCGAAAAAGAACGGATCGCTGCGCCAACCGGCAAAGAAGCGGTAGTCGCCGGCGTCGGTCACCATTGCCTGGCGCCCCGTTGAGACCGGCGCTCCTTCGACAATAACGATCCCTTCGTTACCCGTGCGCTCGGGCCGCATCCCCTCAATGCGACGCACGGTTACGGTCAGCGCCGATCCCGTGGAGGCCGCGAAACGCATGCTGTACGCGATATCGGCAACGAAGTCACCGTTTGTGTCGATCATCACCTCGTATAACGCATTGGTCGCATACGGATCCGTCGTCGTGGGGCCTGGTGGATTCACGCCGAAGGACGGGTGAGTGTTCATAATCAGGATCGTTTTGCTACTATCACCAGGCTTTGGGAAGATATACAGATCGGTGCTGTTGAGGCGGGCGTCCCCCTTCGGAAACGCAAAGTCCGGGCCGGAGTAATGGTGTGACATCGATTTCCTCCACTTAGCTTACAAATGCCGCAGGTTTCGAACGATACTCCTAATTTCGGCCGCACGCAATGAAACAACGCGCCGCCAGTCTGCTTCTCGTGGGTTCTTCCAAATAGTCCTTATTGCACGTGGAAAGGCAGCGGAGGTATACTGGCTACCCGATCACATAAGGAGAAAGATAGTGCCTTACATTATCGTCGGCAATGAGAACTCTGGCTCAATCGAACTGTATTACGAAGATCATGGCTCGGGAAGGCCCGTGGTTTTGATCCACGGCTATCCGCTCAGCGGGCGCGCTTGGGACAAACAGGTGGCAGTGCTGCTCGATAACGGCTTCCGAACGATCGCGTACGATCGCCGCGGGTTTGGGAAGTCGAGCCAGCCTGTATCCGGATACGACTACGATACGTTTGCCAACGACCTCTACTCCCTAATGGAGGAACTCGATCTTCACGACGCGACGCTGGTGGGACACTCGATGGGAACCGGCGAGGTGACGCGTTATTTGGCGCGCTTCGGGTCGAAGCGGGTAGCCAGCGGCGTGTTGATCTCACCGATTCCACCGTTTTTGTTGCAAACGGCCGACAATCCCGAGGGCCTTCCGGCGAGCCTCTTCGACGGCTTCATGCAGGCCGCCAAGCAAGACATGCCGGCGTGGATGAAAGGCTTCCTGGACAGCTTTTACAACGCCGATAAGCTGCGCGGCACGCTGGTGAGCGATCAAGCCTATCAGGCGAGTTGGAACCTCGCTGTGTCCGCTTCGGCTACCGCCGCGGTGGCGTGCGTTCCGACGTGGGAGACCGACTTCCGTGCCGACCTCGCAACGATCGACGTGCCGATGCTCGTCATCCAGGGCGACGAAGACCGCGTGCTGCCCTATCCGAAGACCGGTGCACGGCTACCTGGATTGATCAAGAATCTGCAGGAAGTAGTTATTAAAGGCGGTCCGCACGCCATTCCCTGGACGCACGCCGATCAAGTGAACCAAGCCTTACTGAACTTTACGTCCTTGCCTGTAGCGGTCTGACGCGCCACGGATTGCGAAGGTTATTTGTGGGTTTCCGGAGCCACCGGCCCGAAACGGCGGAGTGAAGATGATAAACGCGATGATTTTGTGCCCCAAGACGGGGAAGCCGGTGCGGAGCGGCATTGTCTTTGGAAGTCTCGCGGCATTCGATGCCACGATATTGGAGAACAACGTCGTACGGTGCACCGAGTGCGGAGAAAATCACCTGGTCGATAATACGACGATAAAGGCTTTCCCTAACGAACCGTAGCCGCTGGCGTTACGCGGCGAGCGTATGTTTCGCTGGGTCGCCCTAACCGGAACCACCGCTGCCCGTTGAGAACGCGGGTGCTGTGACTTCCTTTGGATTCGGGCCGTAGGGGTTATCGCCAGACTGGCTATCTTGACAGAACAGCACTAGCAGCACCAGGCCGCCCAGCGGTACGAAGTTGAGTAAGACCCACCAGCCGGTCATTCCGATATCGTGGAGGCGGCGCACGCTTACGGCTAAACTCGGGACGAGGATGAGCAGCGAGAAGAAGTCGACCAGATACACGGCGAGCGTGGGCGGACCACCGGTTACCTTCGCGATGCAGAATCCGACGGCGGCTAGCGCAAAGGCGATCAGGCAACTGAAGAGGACGAAAAACCAGTATTCGCTTCGCCGCGCTCGCCCGGAGAAGACCGCGTACTTTCTAAGGGCATCAACAAAATAGTTCATTAAACGCTCCATAAACAGCGAGTGTCTCTAGTGCTTGCCTGCTTCTTGCCCGGCGGCCATTTTTACTTCCCGAGAGGGGCCGCGGCCGAAAGAGTCGGGCCGGTCCGACCATATTAATGACTGTGTGCGTGACCGGTTGGGCGTCGGGCTTTATGTTTACCCGGCGGGCCGTGCTCCACGCAAAACCATCAGCGCCGAGGAGCCGTTCGGTGCGGCGGTGAGCAATTAGCGGCGTAGCCGTCCAGAAGGTCGCTCGCGTTCGCGTTCGCCTGTAGCGTGGCATCAAAATGCGCGACGGTGAGTCCGGCGACGATGCGATGTGCTTCCGCTTCTGGTCGAAGATCGGCAAACGCCCGCATTTCCCTCTGGATCCATTGAAGCTCCGGCGGAAATACCATGGCTCGCACGCGTTCGTGCTGCTCCTGCGCACGATCGACGAAATGCAAGTGGTCGACTCCCTCGAGCACCACCAATCTCTTGAACGAAGGTATGCGATCGAAAACATCCCGAACGCAATCGAGGGGGATCGACACGTCGCTATCGCCGGCTATCACGAGCGTAGGCACGTCGCGATCCCAAGCGAAGTCGAGCGTTGCCGGAATTATACCCGGGCGTGGATTGGAGGCTCCGGCAGGTGCCAGAGCTACGAGCGCCTCGATGCGACTGATCTTCGACGGTGCGGCGAGCGCGGTCCATCCACCGAAGCTGTGCCCGACAATCCCGACCCGTTGCCCGGCTTTACCAACAACTTCCAAGAGAAACTGAATATCCGGCACGCGGGCCTGGATCAACGCACGCAACCGCGCGTGCTTCTCCTCCGGATCGGTAGCATCGCTTGGTCGCGGCAAAGTATGGTCGGAATGATCCAACGCAGCGACCGCATAGCCATGGCTCGCGAGATGCTCGCACAGGAAACTCGACGCCGTCTTCGAGCCTCCGCTGAAGTGCGAGAACAGAATCAGAACGCCGGGCGCTTCGCCAACGGGATTCCACGACGCGCAGCTAAATTTCCGGCCGCGCCGAGCATCGTCGGCTACGAACTCCCTAGCTTCGACGTCATACGGACCGCTTGCAAAAGGATCGTACGACTTGAAGCTCGTCATTCGCAGAGCCGTTTCTGCGAGCCACGGCCAAGCCCTCGGCTGGAATCTAAATGCCGAATCGCGATATATTTGATTCAACGAGGCTAGAGAGGAGCGAACAGGATGTTACGCACGGAACAGAAGGTCACGCCGCTGCTGTGGTTCGGCAGCGACGCCGAGGAGGCAGTAAACTTTTACGTCTCGATCTTCAACGATTCGAAGGTCGATGAGATAAGCCGTTTTGACGAGGGCGGCCCCCGCCCAGCGGGGACGCCGATGATGATCGAGTTTACCCTCGAAGGCCAAGAGTTCATGGCCCTCAACGGCGGTGCGGCCATCGACCTGCCGATCACCGACGTGCCGCCCCGCGGCGGTATCGCGCTCTTTATGACCTGCGAGACGCAAGCCGAGCTCGACCGCGTCTGGGACCGCCTCGCGGAGGGTGGCGCGATCCAGCAGTGCGGGTGGCTGCGCGACAAGTTCGGCGTCGCCTGGAATATCGTTCCGCGGGGCATGGGCGAATATATCGGCCACGACGACCCCGAAAAGCGCGCACGCGCCATGAAGGCGATGCTGCAGATGAAGAAGCTCGATCTCGAGGAAATCCGCAAGGCGGCAGAGGGCGTTTAGGCTCCGTCCATTCTTCGTGAGAGCGCTCGCACTTCGTCAAGGATGAGGCCTTGCGTCGCTTGCAGCGCGGCGATCGCATCACCGCTTTGTTGCGAGAGCGTGTCGAGCGCCGTGCCGACGCCGCGAGCGAGCGCGAGGAGCGCGTCGCTCTCATCGGACGCGTAGACCTCGCCGTCGCGTTTCGGGCCGCAAATGAGCGCGCCGACGAGATCGCCGCGCGAGATCATAGGAAATGCCAGCTCGCCGCGAAGCTGTGAATCTTCGAGCGAATGCAGGTTAACCGGTTTGCTCCAGGCTTTGAGGGCAATGATCCCAGGGTCATTTGGGTCGATGCGCGCGGGAGATCCATTGCCGCGCGCCACGTACCCCCGCGCGTCATCGCGGACGAGAATCGTCGCCTCGCCGGCATCGGTGTGCTCCAGTACTTCTTGAGTCGCCCTGTTCAGCAGGACATCGCGATCGCTGATGAAGGCCGACTCGACGGCGAAGCGCCGGAGCGCGGCTTCGTCCTCGTTCCGTTTCCGAAAGAAGAAGCCATCGACGAAAGCATCCACGTAGTGGTGAATGTAACGCAGAGATAGGCCAAGTGCGAGCGCGACGACCATTCCGGCCACCACGCTGGTTGTATGGCTGGCCTTGACGAGCCACTCGCCCACGGCCCACTCGATCAAGATGAAGGCGCCGATGACGATCGCCGAGACGATGCCGAATACCGCCGCTCGATTCAAGAAGAAGCCGATGTCGATTAACCGCCGGCTGAGAGCGACGTACGTCACGACTAGCGGCGTGGTGAAAAGGACGAGACTATAGAAGTAGTTTACCGCCAGATAGACGTCGTAGGAGTGCAGATGCGTCGCCGCCCCGTCCAGCAGGTAGCGCGCAAGGAAAAGCAGCGCCGGCGGCGCGAGCAGCCATGCCGCGCGCCTTTGGTCCATGCCCTGCGATGCTGCAATCGCGAGCACGCTGCACCCCAGCGCTCCCAGCAGCGCAAGGCCGAAAACCGGTCCCGCGGCAAGCCACGAGACCCTCAGGGGATCGAACCACAAGGTGACGATGCCGAGGACGCCCGCGCACCCAAGCACGATCGAGGTCGCGACGAAGACGTAGCACATCGTTTGGACTGCGCGTCGCGCCTTCGAGAGCGGCGTGCCGAAACAGCCGGCGCACGCCGCCCAAAACGCCACCGCAAGCGGCCCGAAAAACACGGTGCCGATGCGGAAGACGACGTAGACCCACGTCCACGGCGCGGCAAATGCAAACGGCGCGGTAATCTGCCACAACGCATACGAGATCAGCGCCAAGCACAGCAGCCGCATCTCGCGAACGTTCGACCGGCGCCACACGATCAACGCCGCAAGCACCGCGATCCATACTTGTCCCGGCCAGTTGAAGAACGCATCCCAGCGCCGCCGCAAATTGGGCGGACGCGGGGTCACCACGGCCGTTCGTTGCGCCGAACCGCGCAGGACGAGGATCGTTACGGGGCGCCCGGCCAGCGGTTGGCCCGTCAGCGAGAACCGATCGAGGAGATTGTTCGCGCGTAGATCTACTCGATCGCCCGCGTGCAGGCCGCCTCGTTCGGATGCGCCGCCAGGCTCGATTGCTTGAATCCTAAGATCGAACGGCTGCCACGAATCCGAGACCGTTGCGCCCCAGATTCCGAGCCACGGCGTAACGCCACCGATGCCGGTCGCGCCAAAAAGTTCGGAGAGCGCGAGGAGCCCCGTTATCCCACAGAGCACCACGATCACCGCACGCCACGCAGGGGGCTTCATGGAGGCGAAGTTATAGCTTTAGGTTTTGCAGCCTCTTATGGCGTGACGCTAAAGATCGTGCCGCAGCCACTGCTACAGCCGCCGCCGCCGGTAGCGGTCGTGCCGTAGAGTGTGCCGCTTATGTCGATCAAGGTCGAAGACGGCCTGCGCGCGTCATCTCCGCCCTTGAAAGCATAAACGACGCTCTCGTCACCGTCAGCGGGGTCGATCGAGAAGACGGTACCGCAGCCGCCGGAAAAAAGGCCGCAGCCACCGCCATGCGTCGTTGTGCCGTAGAGCTTACCGTTGAGGGCGACGAGGCCGGCGTTGGGGTCGTCTCCGCCATCGAGCGCAGTTCCGAAGAGCGAGTTGCCGACGGCGATGAGCGCGCCATACGGATACGTTGCACCAAGTCCGCAGCATTCGTTGGGATATTGCACGGGTGTCGTACCGTAAAGCGTGCCGCCGGCGTTGAGCACGGCGCTCTCTGGGCTGGCGCCGTCGCTGAGCTGGCCGTGACGGCGCGCTCCGGCCTTAAAATCGTAACGATGCTTTCCGTGCCAAAGGGCTGGTGCGATGGAACGTGCGCCGGCGTGAGAACGTTGCTTAGACTGCAACCGGAAGCCGACGGCGGCGAGCAGGGTGAGACGGAAAAGAATGCCGCGCATGCTTGGTGTTGTTCCCTAAGCAGGCCGAGGTTGCCTTGAAAGCTTATCAGTACAACCGACGGGATTACGGTCCCTCGAACCCGTAAGGAGCGTTATGCGCAAGTCATCCATCGTTGCGTTACTGTTCGCGTTTTTGACCGCGTGTAACAGCAACAGCACAACTCCCATCACGCCGGTTTCCGGATCGGGAAGCATCGACACCGATTTTATCGTTAACGGCCGCTACATCGACGTGAGCGATGCTCCGGTAGGCTCGCCTTCGGTAAATTCCGCGGTCGGCAAGAACTTCTTCATCAAGGGGCTGGTCTATTGGCCAACGCCGATCGGGAAAGGCGTGGCCGACCCGCCGATGCTCGACGACGCGCTGCGCGATGGCAATATGGCGGTGTGGTCGCGCGATCTTCCGCTGATGCGAGCGATGGGCGCCAATGCGATTCACGTCTATAACGTCGTGCCGCCGCCCTACGACGAGAAGACGGGCCCAATCACCAAGTTTCTCAACGCCGCTTGGAACGGCGGGACCAAGCCGGTTTACGTCCTCATGAGCATTCACTTCAATGGCGACGTGTTGCTCAATGGCAACTCGGTGACTTCGCTGGCCAAGCAATACCACGATCTCGATGAGAAGTACGCAAAGTATCCGGCGGTCTTCGGCGTGACGATCAGCAACGAGATCGGCGCCGACAACTTCATCACCCAACAGAAGTGGTGGGACGGCTTCAACACCGTTGCGAAGGCGGCGAAGCAAGGATTTGCCGACGGCGGCGACGCGAATAAGATCGTGACGACGTCAGAGCCCGACGGCAACATCGGCTTCGTGAAGGCCGGCGAAAAGTTTAAAGCCGCGGTCGACGCCTGGGGCATCAACATCTACCGCGGGCGAACGTTCACGACCCTTTTCACGCAGCTCAAGAATACGACGACGAAGCCGACCATGCTTACCGAGTACGGCGCCAGCGCCGCCTACCACCCTGCGTGGAAAAACACCTACACCTGGGAGAACGGCTTCTACAAAGAGACGCAATGCGTTCCCAAAGAACAGGCCGGCCCGGGCAATCGCGACGTCAAGGAGCTGCCGGCGAAGGGTGACCCCGGCATGCCCGGCCTCGTGGACCTCGTTTGGAACAACGGCAGATGGCTGGCGTCGGGATTTACCGATGAGAACGGCATCCTCTCCGGCGGATTCTATTTCGAGTGGACCGATGAGTGGTGGAAGAGCGGCAACAAGGACGTACACCAAGGCAACGACACGTTCAACGGCGGCTTTCCCGGCTGCAGCGACGATCAGGGGTGGTTCGGACTCAACTCCGTCTCCCAAGGGAGCGGTGGCCTCGACGTTTTGACTCCGCGGCCGACGTTGGCGCAGCTCAAGCAGAGCTGGAAGGCGTCGCCGTAGCGCGTGGGGCGCCTTAGACTCGATCGCGCGACTATTCGTGTGAGCTAGCCTACTATCGCGGCGCTCAACCTTAAGGTATCGTTGAGGCATGAAATCTGCGACACTAACGCTCATCGCGCTCGCGGGCGCAATGCTAAGCCCACAAGCGGCGCGCGCTTTTCCGGTGGATTTTGGTCCCGGCTTCACCACGCATCGGGTGAGTGTGGACGGCGACGTGGTGAGCGTGACCGTCGGCGGTCGCGGACCAGTCGTCGTGCTGCTCCATGGCTACGCCGAAGATTCGCGGATGTGGAAGCCGCTGGCGATCGCGCTGGCGCCGCGATTTACGGTAGTCGCGCCCGATCTGCCCGGGATCGGAAACTCCTCAATTCCTGCAAATGGCCTCGACATGAAGAGCGCGGCGCGGCGCGTGCACGACGCCGTTCGCGCGCTAGGTTTTCAGAGAGCGAGGGTCGTCGGGCACGACATCGGCCTGATGGTCGCGTATGCCTATGCGGCGCTGTATCCGCGCGAGGTGGATCGGCTCGCGCTCATGGATGCGTTCCTCCCAGGAGTCGCAGGCTGGCGAGCGATTTATAACAATCCCGATCTCTGGCACTTCCGCTTTCACGGGCCAACGCCGCTGGCGTTGGTAGCCGGCCGCGAGCGCATCTACTTCAACTACTATTGGAACGACTTCGCCGCCGATCCGAACCGCTCGCTCTCGCAGGCCGACCGCGACGGCTACATCGCGGCGTACTCGCGTCCCGGGCGGATGGCCGCCGGCTGGGCGTACTTCGAATCTTTCCCGCAAACGGCAGTTGATTTCGCAAAGCTGGCGATGCGCAAGCTCCCGATGCCCGTTCTCTCGATCGGCGGCGAGAAAGCCAACGGCGTCGCGCTCGCCGCTCAGGCAAAACTCGTCTCCGACGACGTCACCGTCGTCGTGCTCCCCAACACCGGGCACTGGCTGATGGAGGAGAACCCGCGCGCGACGATGGCGGCGCTCGAAAAGTTCTTGTGACGACCTTAACGCGGCGCGATCCGGTCGCCGATTACTTGCTGACTCCGCAAAACGCGGCGCTGATCCTCATCGACTACCAACCCGTCCAAGTCAACTCCGTGATGTCGATGGATCGCCGCGAGCTCGTCGACAACGTCGTGCGCGTGGCACGCACCGCGCAAGCGTACGAGCTACCGATCGTGCTCTCGACGGTCAACGTGACGACCGGGATCAACCTTCCGATGATCGACGAGCTGCGCGCGTTGAACTTAGGCGTCGAACCGATCGACCGCACGTCGATCAATGCATGGGAAGACGCCGACTTTCTCAGCGCAGTCACCGCAACGGGGCGTAAGGTATTGGTTGTGGCAGCGTTGTGGACCGAAGTCTGTCTAGTTTTTCCGGCGCTCGACGCGCTGCACGACGGCTACGAGGTGTACGCCGTTACCGATGCTGTCGGCGGCACGAGCGTAACCGCGCATGAGGCCGGGCTCGCTCGCATCGCACAAGCCGGCGCGCGCATGACGAGTTGGGTCCAGTTGATTTGCGAGCTTCAGCGCGACTGGATACGGACGGCCACCGTACCGGAGTTTAAAGAGATTCTATTTGGCCACATGCACGAGACGGCTGGCGGATAGCGCCGGTCGCAACGTCCCCGCAAAACGAACCCGCTTTAACTTAAGAGAGGAGACTTATACGATGGCTTATCTCACACTACGCGACGGCACCGAACTCTATTACAAAGACTGGGGCACCGGGCAACCGGTTGTGTTCAGTCACGGGTGGCCGCTCTCGGCCGATGCTTGGGAAGATCAAATGCTCTTTCTGGGGGCTCACGGCTTCCGCTGCATCGCGCACGACCGCCGCGGCCACGGCCGCTCAAGCCAACCTTGGGACGGCAACGACATGGACACCTACGCCGACGATCTGAACGAGCTCGTCGAAAATCTGGATTTGCGCGACGCCATTCACGTCGGCCACTCGACTGGCGGCGGTGAAGTTGCGCGCTACATCGGCCGTCACGGCACGCAACGCGTCGCCAAGGCAGTCCTTATCGCTGCCGTGCCGCCACTCATGCTCAAGACGGCGGCCAATCTCGGCGGCCTTCCGATCGAAGCCTTCGATCAGATTCGCGCCGGCGTTCAAGCCGACCGGTCGCAGCTCTTCAAGGACCTCAGCGCACCGTTTTACGGCGCGAATCGTCCCGACTCGAAAGTCTCGCAGGGATTGCGCGATTCGTTCTGGCTTCAAGGGATGCTCGGCGGAATCAAGGGGTTGTACGATTGCATCAAGGCCTTCTCCGAGACCGACTTCACCGAAGACCTCAAAAAGATGGACGTGCCAACACTGCTCATTCAAGGCGACGACGATCAGATCGTTCCGTTCGCCGACGCGTCCGCGCTTTCGGTAAAGCTGATTCCCAATGCGCGATTGGAAGTCTATAAAGGCGCGCCGCACGGCCTGTGCTCGACGCTGAAAGACCGCGTTAACGCCGATCTCCTGGCGTTCTTCGGCGCTCCGGTTCCGCAACGGCAGCCTTCGCTCAACTAGCCGCTTGGCAGTAGAAGGGGCCGCGTTCTGCGCGAAGCACCGTGAATGACGGCCCCTGGGGCGCCCGCGTTTGGCGAGCTTCTCAGATGCGAACGACCGGGTCATCGTAACCTCGATGCCACGCCACCTAAACACCGCAAACAGCCTCACCTGAACGACGGCGGAGGAGTCTAGGCAGCAAGCTGCTTTCTTGGGCGACCGCCTTTGCGGCCGTTCTTGCGCGACGCTGCAGCTTTTTGAGGGGAAGACTTGCCACGAGCTTTCCTTGCCATCGCCGTTGCAAATAGCGACCCGAGTTCATCGGCGAGGAGGCCGGGTACGGAGATATCAACGTCAATGGGACGAAACGAGATCCCATCGCCTCCGGGTTGAACCTCGACGGCCGCGACGTCGGACGGTCGAGCATTTGCGAGCTCGCGAATTTGCTTGCGCGGCAGCCGAACGACGATTCCTCGACGCAGGGTCAACTCGAGAACGTCGCTCTTGCGATCGTATCGAGCGGTGACGACATCGCACGGGCGTTTCTTGAAAGTCTTCCGCCCCCGCGCGTACGCCCCGTCGGTCAAGGGGGGCGCAGTTATTCGTTGCGGGGCCTTAACCATTGTGTTTCTCCCATAGATCCAGAAGGTATCCGAATCGCGCAGCCACGAGCGTCCGTGCACGGTTCACGTCACGTTTGGACATTCGTATGTCGTAGGGTGTTAGAGCGGCGTTCAAGAGTATCTTGCATTTGGAACGAGCATTTATAACGTGCACGTGAGGGCGATGGCCTCGTTCGTCTCGAGTGTTAACGATGAGACGAAAGCCACGAATCTGGATGCCCGGCACATGATAACCTAAACTGGATAGGTTGTCAAAGCGCGTAGCGGTTGCGGGGCCGCGGCGAACCTCACGGTTCACAGAGTGCCCTATTCGGCGACGAAGCGGGCTACGAGAAGCAGTAGGAGTCGGACGAGGCGTCGCCGCCTTGCAGGCGCACCTGATGAACGCGGTGCGCAGGATCGAACTCCACGAAGAACTTCTCGTCGAAAGCGATCTTGCCGTCGCCGCCAACGTCGAGCTTGACCATCCAACTGCCGATGCCGTCGGGATAAAACTGATCGTCCCACGCGCGGTAGAGCGAGTTGGTGAAGTAGACGCGCTTCCCGTCGCGACTGATCTCGACCATTTGCGGCCCGCCCGCAAGCGCTTTGCCGGGGTTCGCCGGATGCGGCGTGCGCTTCGCGATGCCGCCGATGCGTACCGAGCCGGCGAACTTCGGATTGAACGGGTCGCTGACGTCGTACTGGCGCATCTCGCCGGTTCCCCAGCACGATGCGTAGAGATAGCGATCGTCGACCGACAGATCGATGTCGGAAAGCAGCGGCGGAACCGCGGCAAAGCCCTTAAGCAGATCCGGCAGCAACGACGGGTCGGCCGGCTCGGCCGGAATCTCGATCACCTTCGTCGCCGTCCACGCGCCGTTTTTGCGATGCCAGAGCCAGATCGAGCTCGACAGATCCTTGAGCGAGATCACGACGCCGGCGAATCCCCACTCGTTGGCGGGATCGTGCGACGGGCGCAGTTCGAGCACCATCTGCTGCTCGGCGCCGAGGTCGATGCTTTGCTTGTGCTTGCGGCTCTTGAGGTCCCAAAAATGCAGGTGGTGCCCGTACTTGCCGGCGAGCAGCATCTCCGGATTGAGGCCGCCCTCGAGCATCTTCGGCGTGCCCCATTCGCTGCTGATCAATACGTCGTGCGTGAGGTGCCACCAGAAATCGTAGGCGAAGTACTGCGGGCCGCGATCTTTCTCCCACGGGCCGATGATGTCGAACGTGTCGCAATCCATCATGAAGATGCCGCCGGGGCCGTCGCCGTCGGCGTTGCCCAGCGCGCTGATATAGATCGCGTCGGGGCCGCAATGCACGGTGTGCGGCCGCGTGTAGCCGGTGCGCTTGACGATCTCGTCGGGCTCGATCACGCGCACGATGCGCGGCTGCGCGGGATCGGGTTTCGTATCGATGACGTAGATGCGCGAAGAGCGCAGTCCCGGAACGATGAGGTAGCGCCGTTCGACGTGCGGATGCGGCGCGAACGGACACAGCGCTGCGCTGCAGGCATTCCAACCGAAGTGATGCAGTTCGTCCCCAGTGGTCGACAACGTCACGCCGCCAATCTCCGTCGCGTAGCGCGGCGAGGTTGAATCGGTATCGATCACGCCGATGCGGTCGGGCACGCCGTTGCCGGTCGCGCTCAAAAGCGCGACGTAGGCGAGCGTTTCGGGCGGCGCATTGATGGCGTCCTTGGGGGACGCGTAAAAGGTCGGGTCGGGCTTCAGCAGCATGGCGGCGGTGCTCCCTCTTGAAAGGCTTGGGCTTTTATTTTAGGCTTTTACGTGAAGAAAGCAATGAGGCCGGTGAGGATTAAGGCCCCGGCCCAGACGGCGTCCACGTTCAGCCACGCCGTGCGCAGAAATCGCACGCCGACCTTCGTATAGACGAGCAGCGCGACCGCCGTCACGGTGAGCACGTAGCCCAAGGTGTGCATGCCGACCATCAGCCAGCCGGTGATGAAGGCCCCGCGGACGCTGCTCGCGCCGGACATCGGCATCACCATCGGCAGGAGCATCAACCCGGCCCCGTGCGCGCTCGACATGAGAAACGCCCAGAGCGTTAGGCCCCAGAAGCCGACGCGCATCCCCACCCAGCGGATGTGCCGCGCGCGGAAGAGCCGGTAGATACCAAACCCGATCAGGATCACCGCAGCAGCGACGTGCAACGCCTTGTGCGGAAGTTGAACCGCGGCGAAGCTTGCGACGAGCACGACGATTGCGACCGAAATGACGTGCCCCAGCGTGAGCGGCACGATCGCGCGCACGACGGCCAGCGTGCTGCGGTCTTGATAGCCCAGCGCAACGGCGAAGAGCCAACCCATGCCGGGGTTGAGGCCGTGGTAACAACCCAGCAGAAAGAGCGTCAGCCAAACGGTCATGGACCCGCCCACTCCTTCTGCCCTGGAACGCAAACTTCCGTTGCGATGCGCCTACCTATCGGTCGAGCAATTAAGAAAAGGAGCGCGATTCTGCATCGCGCTCCTTTCTAAAGCTTGCTACGGCTCTAGATTTTGCTAGGCGTGCGCTAACTCGCGGTGGGGAACCGTGCGACCTTCTTCGAGGTCGAGCAGATCCGGCCACGAGACCACGTCGGTCCGGCTCGGTGCGATCTTACCGCGCAGCTCCTCGAAATGCGTCAACGATTCTCCGGTCGGAACCGTCGAGAGGAACTTCTTGTTGAACGCCTCGATGTTGCGCGGGTCTTTCTTCGAAACGAACGTCTTCGCGTACGCCTCGATCTCGTAATCGCTCTTCGCATTGTTCACGATCTCGAGGAACGCCTTCTGGTCCATGCCGAGGTACTCGAAGAGGCTCTGATCCATCGGGCAATCGTATTTATATTCGCCGATGGTACCGTGCGTTACGGCTTTTGCCTTATCGATCACGCGGGCAAGCTGCACCATGCCGAGCATCATTTCGCTCGAGCTGCGCGGCGTGGTTTTGGTTAGGTCCTTCATTTAACATCAACTTTCAATTGAGTTTCTTTTCCTACGCTGCCTAAACGCAAGCGATTGAATAAGGTTGCCGTTCTTACTTTATCGAAGGCAGTGCAGGTGATCTGAAAACTTTAGCGGTGCGGCGTCGCACTCGTAAAGCGAAGCTTTTGTGGCATAAATACCAACAAATAACCCGGGGGCGCGTTTTCACCGAACGAATGCCGTATGGAGTCGTCACCGGCTTTTTTCAGCCGATGGCGAATAGAGAGAGTATGACAAAATCACACTTGATACGAACTGCAGTTGCAGCTTTCGTCTTTGCCGCGTTTATCGCCGCGCCGATGCCGTCGCCGGCACAGGTCGCGGTCGGTATCGGCATCGCGCTCGCGCCTCCGGCGATGCCGGTTTACGCGCAACCTCCCAGTTACCAGCCAAACTCGATATGGACTCCAGCTTATTGGGCATACGGATCCGGCCGCTATCGTTGGGTAGCGGGATCGTGGGTCGTCGCGCCTGCAGCAGGACAGCTCTACACACCCGGCTACTGGGGCTATAGGTCGAACGCCTACTATTGGCACGGGGGCTACTGGGGCCGCTCGGTAGGATTCTACGGCGGCATTAACTATGGGCACGGATACTACGGCACGGGCTACGCCGGCGGTAGATGGTATGGAAGTGCCTTCCACTACAACACCGCCGTGAGCAACGTCAACCGGACGATGATCCACAATACCTACGTGGACAAGACGGTCTACCACAACGACTACAACCACGTCAGCTACAACGGCGGCAAGGGCGGCGTTCACGCACAGCCGGTAACGGAACAACCGCACCACGAACATGCAGCGACAAAATCGCATAACCCTCCGCGGTAGTACCTTCGTATAGGGTCAGCCACCAGCGCGAAACGCGCTTTTTCCGAGAGGCCGGGAACTACAAGTCCCGGCCTTGCTAGTTGCCCGATCTTTTGAAGACGAGCAGCTCGAAGGAGCCGGGCACCGCGGTATAGCGGTCGCGGTACGACGTCGGGTGCGGGTTATCGATCAGCTTCGCGGTTACGAGAAAGATGTCGCCGGTCTGCGGGTCGAGTGCCATCGTGCGCGCTCCGGCGGCCGTCGTGGCATTCTGCAGCAGAGTAAACCGATCGGAAGCGTCTTCGTGTACGACCGTCAGCGTAGCGTCGCGACCGTTGGAGGCAAATGCCAAGCCGGAGGTAGGATCGAAACGCGTCGCGTCGGTCCCGGCGCCGGTGGGAATCGTGGCGACGAGTTTTCCTGAGTCGGCATCGACGACACCCATCTCGCCCGTGCATGCCGCAAAGAGCCGGCGATGTGCGGCATCAATCGAGAGACCCGATGGATGGAGGCAGCTTCCAAGCGGGAAGCGCGCGACCAGCTTGGCGGTTCGCGCGTCGATGGCAACGATTTCGCTCGTGCTCTCGACGTTGTCGTAGACCTTGCCGCGCCCGTCGACCGCCGGAAACTCCGGCCGGCCGCCCAGGGGGATCGTCGCGACGACGGCGTTCGTGCGCGCGTCGATGACCGTCGCATCGTTGCTGCCGCCGTTAAACGTGAAGACGCGCGAGTTGGCCGGGTCGTACGCAATTCCGTCGGGGTTCTTCGCTCCGGTTTGAATGGTCGCAGTCGTCGCGAGCGTTGCGAGGTCGAAGACGGTGACGGTTCCGTCGGCCCCATTGGAGGTGAAGCCTTTGCCCAACTCGGGTGCGAGCGCGATGCCGTGCACGCCCGGGGTATTCGAAATGTCGCCGACGACTTTGCCCGTGCTCGGATCGACGACCATCACGTGCGTGCCGCGCGAAATAAAGAGCCGCTTGGAAGCGGGGTCGTAGGTGAGGTAGTCCCAACCACCGCTGCCGCCAAGCACGTAGGTTTGCGCAAGCTGGTAGTTGGCGGCCGGTGCGGCAACGGCGAGCGTCGCTGTTCCAAACAAGGCCGCCAAAACGAGGAGATGCATTCTCGCTTTCGTCATGGATTGGAGGGGTTGCCCAAGAATACGGAGGAGCCTCCACGTCGCGTTCGCGAAGCGCTGAATCCATGCGTTACATTCGTTTCGTTGCCGGCGCCGCGCTCGGCGCATCGCTTCTGTTAGGCGGATGCTCGGCCGGACCGGGATCAACCGGAAACGCCGGTTGGATCGCGCCGGCGGCCAAGCACCGCTCGTGGATTGCGCCGGATGCTAAGAAGAAAGCGTTGCTATACGTTTCGTCGGTGCTGACCGATTACGTGTACGTCTACTCGTACGGGAACCAGAAGCTCGTGGGGACGCTAACTGGTTTTAAGCTGCCCTACGGACTGTGCGCCGACGCGGCGGGTGACGTGTGGATCGTGGATGACGGCGCGCAGCAAATCGTCGAATACGAACATGGCGGGACCTCGCCGATTGCGACACTCAGCGACTCGGGCGAATATCCCGAGGGCTGCTCCGTCGATCCGACCACCGGCGACCTCGCCGTCACGAACTTCTACAGCGCCAGCGGCAACGGCAGCGTCTCAATTTACGCGCACGCGTCGGGCGAGCCGACGACGTATTCGGATCCGTCGATTACGAACTTTCGTTTCTGCGGCTACGACGACAAGGGCAACCTGTTTGCCGACGGCGCCAATAACAGTTCGGAGTTCGCATTCGCCGAACTTCGCAAGGGCGGCAGTGGCCTGACCAACATCACCCTGCAGCAGAAGATCGAATGGCCTGGCGGCGTTCAGTGGGACGGCAAGTACGTCGCGGTCGGAGATACCGATGCCGGCATTATCTACCGGACTAACGGCGCCGGCGGCAAGGTGAAGGGCTCGACGACGCTCGGCGACTCCGATTACGTGAACCAGTTCTGGATCGCGGGCAAAACGGTCGTTGCGCCGAGCCAAGACGGCAATGCGGGCGTCGGCATTTATGCGTATCCGGCGGGCGGTGCCCCAAGTAAAACCATCAGTGTCGAGGAGCCGTTCGGTGCGGCGGTGAGCAAGTAGAGGAGACGGGGAAGGTCCTCGCGAGCGAACCGTAGGTTCTCCAGGCGATCGCGCCGCGTTCCGAGAATTAAGGTGTTCTTGTGATCGTTGGACCGTCGCTACGTGGAGAGGCGCTGATCGCCGCCGCACTAATTCTTTTCGCATCCGGTTGCGCCGGAGCGAGCGCGCCGAGCGGATCGGCCTCGGTCATGCCGCCATCGTCCGCCGGCTTGCGTCATTCGGGCAGTTGGATGTCGCCCGACGTTAAGAGCGCAAAGGCGCTGCTTTATGTCGGAGATCCAACGGGCAGCCCGTCGTATAGCGGGGTCATCGACATCCTGTCGTTACACGGTTTGCAGTATAAGCTCGTCGGGCAGATTCAAGACGACGACATGCCCGAAGGTATGACGACCGACGCGGCCGGCAATCTCTATGTGGCAGACTTGGGCGTCGCGACGGAAGGGCAGGCCACCGGCGACATTAAGGTGTATCCGAAAGGCTCGACAAAGTACTCGCGCTACATCGTCCCCGCGCATTGGGTTCCCTACGATATCGCGGTCGGAGGCGACGGGACCATGTACGTCGCGAACATCGCTCCGTTTGCCAAGTTCTCGCCGGGCTCGGTCTCGATCTACCCGCCGCTGGCCAGCCAGCCCTCACGCGTGCTGCATTTGCGTAACTTTCAAGTCGACGGCATAACGCTCCACGCCCAAACGGACACGATCTACATTTCGTATCAAACCAACTCGAGCGACGGCAACATCGCCGAGTTCAAGCATGCTCGAGGAAAAGCGATCAACCTCGGCGTGAGCTACTCAGAGCCGTGGGCGATCCTGGAGGACGGCAGCAACCATCTCCTTGCATTGGACGGAAGCGGCGCGGTCGAAGTCTATTCCGAGGCCACCGGTAAGCTCGTGCAGCAAATCCCGGTTCCCAATGGTGCGGCTTGGGAGGCGTTCAACCAAAAACGGTCCGAGCTATTCGTCTCGAACTTCGACCAAGTGGAGATTCTGAGCTATCCCGCCGGCTCGGTGCTTGGAACGATCAACGAAGGATGGAGTACGTCGAACTACCCAACCGGCGTCGCCTACTGGCCGCCGGCGTCGTAGGGCGACCCGAGCAATCTTGCGGGTCGGGAGCGCTGCGCTCGGCTTGGCATGACATTGCTGCGGGCTTACGAATGGTCGCCGGATGATTTATCGCATCGCTATCCTCTGCGTTACTGCTTCCCTGTTAGTTGCGTGCGGCAGCAGCGTTCCGCCGGTCGTGACGCCGGCGTCGTCAACACTGCGGCCCAACAAGGGCACAACCTCGCTGCTCTACGTCGGAGATCTCGGTAAGGGGCAAGTCGACGTGCTCAGTTATCCGCAAGGGAAATCGCAGTTCACACTGACCGGATTCTATAGTGTCAACGGCCTTTGCACCGATGCCGGCGGCGACGTCTGGGTCTCCGACGGGCATAACGGCGAGCTCGACGAGTACGCCTACGGCTCGAAGAAAGCGAAGCGGACGCTGACCGACCCGGGCTTCTTCACGCTGGGGTGTTCGGTCGATCCGCACTCGGGCGACCTCGCCGTGGCAATCCAGGCGACGAACAGTAATCCCGGCGGCGTCGCGATCTTCCGCCACGCGAAGGGGAAGCCAGTCAACGTCACCGGCCAGCTGCTCTACTTTCCCAGTTTCTGCGCGTACGACAACAAGGGCAACCTCTTCTTCGACGGCAGCGGCGAGAGCGGCATGTTCTTGTTTGCCGAGCTGCCGAAGGGGAGTCAGTCGGTGCATCGCATCACGCTGCCGCAGCAGATCGAAATCGGGGGCGGCGTGCAATGGGACGGTAAGAACGTCGTCGTCGACGATCAGGGCGCCGGCTACAAAGGCTCGACGCTCTACGAGTTCACGATTAGCGGCTCGACGGCCACCGAAACCGGTACGACCCCGTTGGACGGTTCGTCCGACGTGATTAGTTTCGCGCTCGACGGCAAGCGCGCGATCGGCCCCAACATCGGCCAATCGCCAAACGTCATGTACTGGCCGTATCCCGCCGGCGGACAGTCAAGCAAAACGCTCACCGGCTTTACGGAGCCAACGACGGTCACGGTGGCTACGAAGCCCTAAGCGCTTATGGTGCGAGGGTCAAAGTCTCCGAGCCGGGCGCCGGCACCACGTAGGGTTGTTGCTCAGGCCTGAATTAACGTCTGATCAAGCTCCTCGATCCGATCTCGTGCAGCATCCAGGTTTTTTGCTGCCCACTCAACGATTGAGGGCTGCTGGGCAAAAACAATGATCTGCCGCGCCTCGCTCATGCGATGGAGTAAGTCCATGATTGCTGCAGTGCGAACCGGATCGCAGTGGGCAGTTATATCGTCACAGAGAAGAGGGCAGCTCTCCGAGGAGGCCGCGGTTAAGTGGTCGACCATAGCGATTCGAAGTAGCAGATAGACCTGCTCGGCCGTTCCGTGCGACAGAAGCACGGCGTCGCGCCACTCGCCGGCGTCGCTTCTTACTCGAACATTCAAGGTTTCAGGATCAACCGCCCCTCTTGTGTAGAGGCCGTTCGTAACAACGGGCAGCCATTTTTCCAGGCTTGCCACCAAAACCGGCGCAATGTTTCGATGGACGGCCTCTTGTGCCCGTTCGAGAAACTCGCGTGCGGTGTCGAGCGTGCTGCCGAGGCGCTCGATCCGCTCTAGCTCGGTAGCTGCTTGAGACGCGGCCTCCTTGGCCTCCGGAACGCTTGGCAACGTTCGGACCATCGCCTCAACATCGCCGGCTTCCTTATCGGCCGCGCTTCTTGCTGTTTTTGCCTGGTCCCGAAGTGCTCGCAGATCCTGTCCGGTTGGCGCACCCTTAGCTCTTTTGAACGTCTCTCGCTGCTCGACCGGCAGAGCCGACCGCAGCGCATCGAGTTCCCTGGTTTTTGCGAGCATTTCGCTCTCAAGAGCCTCCAGCGTATCACCCTGCAGAAGGTTTCGCAGCTCTTCCCAGCCGACGATTGCCGTTTGCAACCACTTTAGGCGCTGCGCACGACGTCGCTGCCAGTCGCGCAAGCCGCTCGGTAGCGCTCCGCCCTTGGCTTCAACAGCGCAGCGGCGTGCGAGCTCTTCGAGACGCGCGTTAAGCTCAGAGCGCCGGCTGTTATAGTCGCGTTGCTGCGTTTCCGAAGCTTCGGCAGCCTCCAGACGCCTTACCAAGTCCGGTTTGCGTAAGAGCGCAGCAGCGTTTTTGTCGCGCACGTCGCAGTCGTCCGCGTATTGCCGGCACACAGTTGCGAGATCCCCTGTCACCGTGTATCCCCGCGACGATAGGGCCTCCGCCAGCGCCGTACGTAGGCGCCAGATCTGGTCCTCATGATGTTTGGCGCGGGAGCTCCAATCAAACATCTCTGAGCGGTCCGGGGCATCTTCCGCCACCTCGCGTGGACCGGAGCGGGCACGAACGGCCACCCAGACGGCAAAGACAAGGAGGAGCATAGCCGCCAGGGCGGCAGCGACGGGTTGATGTACCAGAAAGAATGCGACGCCGATAACGATCGCTAGGCCCACCGCAGCAAAGGCCTCAACCGGGATTGGTGCGGCGCTCGGCATCGGCAAAGTGTCAACCGACGGGCCCGAAGGCTTGTGGAGCGCATGTTCGGCGGCGGCCGCCTCGGCCTCGACAAGAGTTTCAAGCGTAGCGAGAATCTCCGGACTAGGCTTGGTGTCGTCATTTGTTTCAACCGGCAGCACGGCGAGCTCGGCTTTTATCGCCGCAGGATCCTCACCAATCGATGGCGGGCGAAGCTCCTCGGAAGCGCTCAACGCCGCGGCCACGTCCGTTGCTAGTTCTTGGTCATCATCAAGACTTGCGGGCGGCTCGGGTCCCAGGTCCGCGTAAAGGCGCTTCGCGCGCGCAAACTTAGCATCCAGCTCCTCCGCAATGGCCTGCGTGTGGAGGGTGTCGGCCAGCGCGTATTCGCGTTCGAGCTTCTGCGCGTCGTTCTCGAGCCGGTCGCGTTCGTTAAGGCGGGCGAGGTAATGCGTATGGGCTTCCTGAGCGACCACAAGCTGGGCGTTACATCGCTCGAATGTCTCTTTTGCAACGCGCAAGGGCTTGATGCTGTTCCTGCGATCGAGGCCAACGTTTTCGCTTGTGTAATCGCCGATGGCGCTAATTGCCGCAGATGCTGTGGCGTCCCGGCCCGTGCTGGCTGCTGCGCTCTGCAGATAATTCTGAAGGTCGTCTGCCGCCCTCACGATGTCGAGAATTTCCGTCTGCCCGATGCATGCCGTCTTCGCAAATGCCCGCCGGTCGAGCCCTACGAACTTTGAGCCGTCGGGTGTGCCTTCGGACATGATTTCGCTTGAAAGATCTCGCCCAAGATCGATGTCGGTCGCAGAACAATTAATGCGACCATCTAGATCGTATCGCAGCTCTATCCTTTGCTTGTTGTCCAGCTCAATTTCGGTAACCACCTCCCATTTGTCCTGATCCCATGGCTGGTGGCGCTCCTTGAAATCGCCATCCTCTGAGCGCGCGCCCGTGCCACGGCGCATACCGCAAAGGCCGGCATAGAGCGCCGCGTGCCATGAAGACTTGCCCGCGCCATTTGGGCCGGCGACGATCGTCATCCCCGGCGCTAGCTGGATCGTGCGGTCCTTGAAAGGGCCAAAGGCGACCGCATTTAGGGATTTGAAGCGCACGTCAGACGGGCTCCAGGTCGGTCCGGCCGTCGAGCGCCCTCAGCCCTACGACGAGCACGCGCTGCGTTTCGTCATCTCCTAGGTCGCTGTTCCGTACATCACGCACAAACTGACCACGCACGGTCTGCTCCTCTGCGAGCGCGTCGAAATCGTAATCGGCGATCAAGTCTTTCGTGCGAACAACCAGACCATCAAGCTCCGCGGGAATTGCCCGGATATCGTCGAGCTTGAGGTCGACAACCGTGGCAAGGCGCCCCGATACGGTTACCCGCGCGACGCCCTGGAGCTGCGCGACAGCATCGCGCGCCCGTTGAAGGATTTCACTCATCGACGCGGCGCCCGAAACGTCTAAGCGGATGTCATGGAAGGCTACCGAGGACACATCGACTCTCGTGCGGTGTATTTCTCCGTTGGTTAACTCAATGATTACGGCGCTGCCGGAACTCTTGCCGAAGGCGAGCGGTTGTGGGCTGCCGGCGTACGTCAGCCACCGGCCATCTCTTGATTGGTGGTAGTGACCCACAAAAGCGTGACGGAGGCCCGCCGCGCGAATCTCGTCCGCGCGAAAAGGCGCGTGCGGTACTTTTCCTTCTTCTTGCTGTCTGAGAGAGCCGTGCTCCGAACCGTGAAACAGCGCAAGATTCAACGCGGGGCCATCGGCGTGAAAGCCCTGTAAGAAGCCGTTGGTATTTGCGGGGGCGCGGTGGGCCGCGCCCCACAGCGTCACCTGCCCGTCGAGCGGGACAGCCGCGAGGCGAGCTTCATCGAAGACGTGGACGTTTGGGCTCCACGCCACTTCCCGATACAGCGCCGTCGGCCCGTACCAATCGTGGTTGCCGGGGGCGATGAACACCCTTAGCGGCGCCAACTTTTCGAAGGAGCTTCGCAGATACTCGGCCGTGTCCGGAGTGAAGTTCTCCTGCTCATAGAGATCGCCGGCGCACAGCAATGCATCCACGCCCTCGTCCACGGCCAAGCGGCAGATACGGTCGAGCGTCTCGCGAAGGGCGAGGCGCAGCTTGCGCCCAAGCGACGGCTGCGCCCATTGAAAGGGCGAGTCGAGATGCAGATCTGAAAAGAGGACGAACTTCATCCACAGTGCTCCCGCAGGCACCGTTTCTTGGCCGCTCCGAAAGCCCTGCAGGCGAGCCCTAGGTCCTGAGCCCAAGGGCACGGCTGAGGTCAGGATGACAAAGGCTGCGCGAAGCCCTAAGCGCTTATGGTGCGAGGGTCAAAGACGCCGGCGAGGCTGAGGTCGTGATCGAGCGCAAAGCGCATTGCACTCGCAATCGTCACCGCGAAGTGCATCTACATGCTCATCATGTCGCGGCCGTCGACGGCCCAGATCTTCGCGTCTGTCTTCTCAAGTGGCCAGACGTGGACCATCCAGCCGAAGGCGCGCGGGATGAACGTGCCGCCGGCGGCATCGCAGGCTTCCTTTGTGTGAATCGAACCTTGGAAGCCGAAGCGGGCGTTTGGGCCGAAGCGGTCGGTGAACGGCGTCCCGAGCGGCGCCTTGCAGAAATCGACGTGGCGGTGCCAGGTGCCGAAGCTCAGCGGCACGCGCGCGTCGAGCCCGGCTTCCTCGATGCCGTTCGCGGCTGTGTACATGACGCCGGCGATCTTTAGTGAGTCGCCGTCCCGTTTGAAGATCAGCGACGTCGGATGCATGGGGTCGAAATGTCCGAGCCACGCCTCGAGGGCGTACGCACGGTTCGTATAGTGCTCGATGGGGAGCGGGATGCGTGGGAGAAACTTGTGGAAGCCGGCCTTCTCCGCCGCTTCCACGGTGGGATACTCTGCCATCACCTGCTTCGCCGCGGCCACGATCGCGTCGGCGCGCGCGCGATCTCCAGGACGCTCCGGCGCGTGCAACGTCATCTCCATGTGATCGCGATACATCGTCGGAATCTCGCCGGCGTGCGCGCGGCCGTGAACCAGCGCTAAGCCGGCCAGTAGCAATATCGCGGCCGTGAGCCCCGCGAGCACAGCGCGTTTCATTCGGTCGAATTTCCCCGGGGAAGCCCGATGGGCCTCGCCGAGGCGAGGACTTGACCGAGACGGCCGGCTCGCAAAACACCTGTCCGAACCACTTCAAGAGCGGATGCACGCGGCGACAGCTCGTTGACGACGCGCCATCGAGAGCGCTTGGCTTGCGTGTTTCGCGCAGACCTGCCTGCTCAGCCGCTCTTTCTCAGCGCGACTAACGCCCCTCAGCTCCGTAAGGGTGGATATGCGCAAATCTTCCATTGTCGCGTTACTGTTCGCGTTTTTGACCGCGTGCAGCAGCAACAGCACAACTCCCATCACGCCGGTTTCCGGATCGGGAAGCATCGACACCGATTTTATCGTTAACGGCCGCTACATCGACGTGAGCGATGCTCCGGTAGGCTCGCCTTCGGTAAATTCCGCGGTCGGCAAGAACTTCTTCATCAAGGGGCTGGTCTATTGGCCAACGCCAATCGGCAAAGGCGTGGCCGACCCGCCGATGCTCGACGACGCGCTGCGCGATGGCAACATGGCCGTGTGGTCGCGCGATCTTCCGCTAATGCGAGCGATGGGCGCCAATGCGATTCACGTCTATAACGTCGTGCCGCCGCCCTACGACGAGAAGACGGGCCCCATCACAAAGTTCCTCAACGCCGCCTGGAACGGCGGGACCAAGCCGGTCTACGTCCTGATGAGCATCCACTTCAACGGCGACGCACTGCTCAATAGCGACGCGGTGGCGTCGCTGGCCAAGCAATATCACGATCTCGATGCGAAGTATGCAAAGTACCCGGCGGTCTTCGGCGTGACCATCAGCAACGAGATTGGCGCCGGGAACTTAATCACCCAACAGAAGTGGTGGGACGGGTTCAACACCGTCGCCAAGGCCGCGAAACAAGGATTCGCCGACGGCGGCGATGCGGATAAGGTCGTGACGACCTCAGAGCCCGACGGCAACATCGGCTTCGTGAAGGCCGGCGAACAGTTCAAAGCGGCCGTCGACGCCTGGGGCATCAACATCTACCGCGGCCGAACGTTTTCGAACCTCTTCACGCAGCTCAAGAACACGACGACGAAACCGACCATGCTAACCGAGTACGGCGCCAGCGCCGCCTATCACCCGGCGTGGAGCAACACCTATACCTGGGAGAACGGCTTCTACAAAGAGACGCAATGCGTTCCCGACAAAAAGGGCGGCCCAGGCAATCGCGACGCCAAAGAGTTGCCGGCGAAGGGCGACCCGGGCATGCCCGGCCTCGTCGACCTCGTTTGGAACAACGGTCGCTGGCTGTCGTCGGCATTTACTGATGAGAACGGCATCCTCTCCGGCGGATTCTACTTCGAGTGGAACGACGAGTGGTGGAAGAGTGGCAACAAGGACGTGCATCAAGGCAACGACACGTTCAACGGCGGATTCCCTGGCTGCAGCGACGATCAAGCATGGTTCGGGCTCAACTCGGTCTCGCCGGGAAGCGGTGGCCTCGACGTCTTAACTCCGCGACCGACGTTGGCGCAGCTGAAGCAGAGTTGGAAGGTGTCGCCGTAAGCGGCGTTGCCGACAGATTTAGTACTCCTCAAGGGCCTTTACGATGGGGTCCAGTTCGGCAGCGAGCTGCCGAACACGCAAATCATCTGATTCGGCGTAAAGTTTGAGAAGTGTTTCGTAGTTCCAAAGACTGCCTTCCCGGCCGCCTTTGAAGCGATCCCAGACGCCGGGCCCCACTCGCTGAAGATCGGCGAGCGTTGCCCGTGCGTTATGGAGCTTGTCGGCAGCGCTCACCAGGAGCACCGATGAATCGTCCGTTTGCCGAACGCTGTCATGGTAGCGCTCTTTGCGAATGCGCCACTCCTCTTTTGCCCAAGGTTCAACTTCCAAGGTGTCGGAACAGCCTTCGACGATCGCGGCAACGCGATCTCCAAAGCGATTGCGAATCTGCTCGAGCTGAGGATGCCCGCCCTGGTCCTCCGGAGCGTCGTGCAAGAGTGCCGCGATCGCCTCATCCTCGTCTCCCCCGGCTTCGAGCACGATGCTTGCCACCGCAAGGAGGTGGCTCACATAGGGGATCTCCGTGCGCTTTCGGCGCTGGTTCCGGTGAACCGCGTTCGCGTAAGCAAAAGCGTCGGCAAATCGGTCGGAAAGAACGACCATCAAGACCTTCCTCTCCTAAGGCGCGGGTGGTGTTGCGGAGAGTGCTTCCAAGAACTCTTCACAGTGGGATGCCTCACGCTCCCTTTGGCTCCAGCGTCTGACGGCAGCCAGATCCACCACTCCACCGCGAGCCACGGCGACAGCGGCCGCTAGCGCGCTGCGGTCTGCAAAGAAATAGAAATGAGCCAGGCGGTCCCGCACGCAGTCCGTCTGCGTTATAACGTGCAGCACTTCACTCCCCCGCTTGACGGTGTCGTATGCTCGGACCAGGTCAGCGCCGATCGCCAGCGGCCCGGGTGGAAACTCCACCGTGAAGACATTCTTCTCGTGGTAGTAGGTGCCGCCGACTTCTCGATAGCCCAATTCGCGCATCGCGTTGCCGGCGCGAGCTGGGTCGCTCGAGAACCTGATAATGAAATCGGCGTCCTGCGATTGATAGGCCTGGGGCGCGTAGTAGGTTGCCGCGCTTCCGCCGGTCAGCACGGCAACGGTGCCGGTGAGCTGCAGAGCAGTGCAAACCGCGAAACAGACATCCTCGAGCGAAGATGTTTCGGTTATCGACGGCATGCTAGAGCGCTTTTCCGGCGCGCCGCGGACGGCGGCGCAAACTAGCGACTCTGCGCTCGAGATCAGGATCGCGCTTTGCGTACTTTAACAGCAGGGAGCGCAACTCGTTTGCCCCGTAGAACCGCGGATTGAGGCTGACCTGGCGGTTAGCGCCGACGATCCGAGTAGCGATGACTCCCTCGCGTTCGAGATCGTTGACCATCCGCTGCACGCTCGAAAGCGGAGCGCCGCTAAGTCGCGCTAGCTCCCTCGGATATGTGTCTTCGAGGAGGCCGACGAGAGTCAAGGCCTTGGTCCGTGAGGGACTGCCGAAGAGTTTCATAGGGATCATAACTGCCATGGTATCAAAAATGTGGTCAGTTGACCACATTTTCGAGTCACTCGATCGGCGGTACCCCCGAGGCCTGGCGCCTCGGAGTTTGGTGGGGTTCCCCTACTACGTTTTCGGCGCGCGGCGGCATACGATGACGCCGTTAGGAGGGATTATGATTAATCACGCGCGTCACTTCTCGTTCACGTTTACCGCCGGGCTGATCGCGGCGAGCGCGGTCGCCGCTTGCAGCGGCACGAACGCGACACTTCCAGGCGGTCCGCAGACGTCGGCTGCCCTACGACCCACGGACCAAGGCGTTCGCCGGGAGGTACCGCATGGCATCGAGTTTACCGCGGGAATAACATCCGGCAGCACTCCTCGGGGCATTACGCTCGGGCCCCGCGGCATGTGGTTTACGCAGCCCGGCTCCAACCAGATCGGGCGCATCTCGGCGCAAGGCGCCGTCACGGAGTTTTCCGCACCGGCCAACGGTGTGAACAACATCGTCGACGGGTCCGACGGAAATCTCTGGTTTACCGAAGGGGGCGCCGACGCCATTGGGCGCATGACGCCCAAAGGCAAAGTCACCTTGTTCTCGACCGGCAACGAGGCCTACGGCCCGTTCGACATCACCACCGGACCTGACGGCAATCTCTGGTTTACGTTTCGTTCGCCGAGCACCGATGCGATCGGCCGGATCACGACCGGCGGCTCGGTGACGCTCTTCACCAGCGGGCTTTCGCCGGGCGACGTCGGCGTGCACGACATCACCGAAGGTACCGACGGCAGACTGTGGTTCACCGAAACGTTCAACAACAGAATCGGAGCCATCAGCACTTCCGGCACCATTACCGAGTACTCAAACGGCATCACCTCGGGCGCCGGACTCACCGACATCACGTTCGGACCCGACGGCAATCTGTGGTTCACCGAATACGCCGTGAATCAGATCGGCCGGATCACGACCGGCGGCACGGTGACCGAGTTCTCGAGCGGCATCTCGCCCGGCGCGGAGCCTGGAGCGATCACGAACTCTCGAGGCTACCTCTGGTTCACGGAGCTCAATGCGAGCAATGTGGCCCGCGTGACGACAAGTGGCCGAATCGCTGAATTTCCGATCCCCGTGCAGTCGGCTTCCGATATCTTCCCGTCGTCGGGCGGCTACCCTCTGGATCACCGACTACACGGGGAACGGGATCGTCAAGGTCACCCCGTGAGTGCTAATCCGATCGGCTTTGCGATGCCGTGCAACAGGCAGGGTGGAGCTCGAGCTATCAGGGGAACAAAGCATCGCAGGAAAGGGATTGACACACGGTCAGGGGAGAAGCAACGATCTTAAAGTGAATTTGAGCTGCCCCCGCGACGCGAGATGAATGCTCATAAGATAATCGATTTGGGCAAAGGCGCTGCGCAAAGGGTTGATCATGCCTCTCCAACCCAACCCGTCCGTTACCCATATAAAACCGATGCCGGCCGCTGCTAGTTCAACGTGACGGGCCGTATATTCGCGGGCTATGGCCGGGGGTTTCGAGCCGCTAGACCCGTAATGATTAACCTCCATTACAGCCAAATGGTCCCGATCGCCGCTAATCCAAAAACCGAAATCCCAATGTAATCCTTTGCAAGAATCTGGCAACGTGAAGCCTTCGTGTGTCAAGTCGTTGTAGCTGACTTCGTCCGCAATCATTAGGTTAGCTATCGTTTCTTTTGCCTTCGTGACGGACGGCATAATGGCTTCGACTCCGCAAGTTCCTCCACGGTTTTTTCTGGCGTTGCTGTCCAATCCGACTTCAACCCCTATTGCATAGTCGCCGACGCTCTTGATACCTTCAAGGACCTTGCTAAGCCCAGAACGCGTAAGGAAGGCTGCGTAGTGTTTGGCATTGGCTAGGGCCGCGGTCGGCGTTGAGTCCGGAATGAAGCTATAGTGCGTTACGTCCGCGGCTCCAGGACTCGTTGCAATCGATAGGCTGCTACGGTAGGCAATCAGGATCGGCAAGGCTCGTATGAGATTCGGATTCTGGATGAAAAGCTCTACCGCCGCCTCCTCAATATTTGGGTGCCCACACAGCTCACTCAAGAGAGCGAACTCGTTGGCGTAGGCCGTCGTGTTTGCGATCACTTTTTCCCAATCGACGTAGTAGGCTGCATCGTAATAATTTGCTAGGGTCGCGCAGAATTTTGCGATATGCATCCTGCTCCGTGGAAATGCCGTATCTCTCTTTATAGTAAGCAAGGTCGACCAACTGCTCGTCTCCATAGGGGGCGGTGTTTGAGGCGATGGACAAAAATCGCGGCTCGAGGAACGTTCAACTGGAACAGGCCACCCCGCCCGGCCTAGTCGACCTGAAGCTCAATGGCGCTTCTCTGTTTGTTTAGAGCAGCCTCTGTTTCGTCGGATCACGATGGGGGCCGCGCAAAGCAGCGGCAACAAGCCCCGGTGCATTGAGGCAACGACCGCGTGAAACGGTGACTTTCCTGGGGCCCTAAGGCCTGCTTCGAATCGCGCCCCGTCCTACGGCCTGCGTCGTTAGAGCATCCAGTCCGGTAGTTGATTCCGATCGCCGAGGTTTCGCCGAGGAGCCGACGCCTCCAAGGCCCACGAGGCGCCCGGCCGTCGAAGTTGTGCTTCCGGAAGCGGCGGGTATCCTGGCGCCGGTTTACGTTGTCAGAAACCCGAGCTGATGCTCTAAACGCACTTCGCTTAGCCTCTTGCGCGTCAGCTCCAGGTACGAGGCTTCGAGTTCAACCCCGATGTAGCGTCGGCCGTGACGCAGAGCAGCAACGCCGGTAGTTCCGGATCCGTTAAATGGGTCTAGCACTGTCTCGCCACGCGTACTCGACGACAGGATGATGCGCTCTAGCAGCGCCTCCGGCTTCTGGGTAGGGTGCTTTCCGTAGGCTTTTTCATCGGGCTTAGGCGTACCAATCGCAAAGAGGCGTGGAATGTAATCTCCGTCTCGCAGTTCCCAGACATCGCGCATTTGTCGTCCGCTATTCTGGGCCCGCATGGCCTCGTAGTTGAATGTATGCTCCAGCTTTTTGCCGCGCCTGGGAGCAGCCCGATAAGCAATTCACTGCTGTGGGTAAAGAAACGACACGACAGGTTCGGGGATGCATTCGGCTTAAACCATGTCACGGTATTTAGAATGTGAAAGCCCAGCCGCTCCATCATATAGCCAACATTGAAAATCACGTGCTGCGTACCGGATACCCAGATCGTTCCCGACGTTTTCAGAACACGCTGGCAGCTCCTTAGCCATGCCTCGATGAACTGAAGGTCCCCTTCCTGTCCCTTAGACTTGTCCCATTCTCCCTTGTCGACGGGCACCATGCGTCCCGCGTGGCAAGTAAAACCACCATTCGATAGGTTGTACGGCGGGTCTGCGAAGATGAGGTCAACGCTGTGGATGGGCAGGGCATCCATAACAGCCAGGCAGTCACCCTGGTACAAGGTCGCCGTTTCCCCCTCAAAATATCTGCTAAAGCCAGCGTCAGCAACTTGGCGACTTTCTCGCTTAGCCATCCTGCGTATTAAAACCGCCCGCGCCGGCACTCAGTTGCGCGAACCTTCACGCTAAGCGCGCCACTGCCGCCTAGAAGACTAATTCTGATCGATGAGCCTTTCAACTTATGCAGATGCGAGAGTGTCGCGTCGAAAGTCTAGTGCTGATGCTCCAGCTAGCACACCGGGATAAGCACTGGATTGGAGCGTCGCGGTGTCAGTCACCGCCGCGGCGGTCGGCTTGCGCGGGCTCCGCGCTAGCCAGTCGGTCTCCGTGAACTTTCGAGTTCCGGGCGGTCTATTCGCCGGAAATAGGGCGATAATCTTGTGGCCACTTCAAATCCCGCCTAGGGGTCTGACAGGGGTTCGCCACAGGCAGCCGCGTCGCCGGTTGCAGGAGTCCCTGATCAAAACCGATCATTTAGCGGCATGGCGCTGATGTCAGAGATTATCCCGCCGCTAGGGCTGGTGGCGCCCGCAGCGGTTTGCTGGACAGCGCCGTGCGTGCCGCGACTGGGCCGCGCCCGAACTGAGAACGAAAATTTGCAGCTCGCCGCGACCCCATCGCGCCCGTGGGCTATTATTCGGCGCTTTGCCACCCAAGGTGCTGGTCAAGGCACCAACTTCGCCTTATTTCGTTGTACTGAGCAGGCTCCGGTTTATGCTTGCGGTGCGCCCCTCCGCAACGAGCACCACCTGAACGCGACTTACGATACAAATCGCGATGGGGCGGCCGAGATGATTGCCACCTTTAACCTGTGAGTCCGCCAGGGGGTCGCGGCACACGCAGCGGATCAACCCTTGAAAGGGCGATCGAAGCTGCGCTCGTTAACAACGGTTATGGCATCGAGAAGCAAAAAGACATCGGGACGCGCCCTTCTGGCGGCCGCCATAAGGTCGATGTTGCCGTGACGAGGCCGAATGGGACGAAGTTCCTCATGAGCCTAAAATGGCAACAAGTAGGCGGAACCGCCGAGGAGAAGATCCCTTACGAAATCATAAAGCTTTTGCACGGATTACACGAGAACGGCAGAGTCTATGACAAGGCTTATATACTTCTCGGAGGCGATGGGTGGAGCTCAGGGATGGTTAACTTCTATCTCAGCGAGCAGTTTCGATCGTATATCAAGGAGTCCGAACGGATCGAGGTACTTCTCATGAATGACGCTATAAAACGGGCTAATCAAGCCACGCTTTAAGGAGACGCAATGTCACGCCGCTCAAAATTTGCCGATGCCGCTGAAACCTGGATGAAGAAGCATGCCAGGGGCAAGACCATTTCAAGCGATGAGCTTTGGATCGGGTTATCACAGGCAGACCCGGTCTTGTGCGCTGCAAGTGAGAACCGCAAGACACCGCGAACAACCTGCATGCGGGATCTCCGAAAAGATGATCGCTTCGAAGTCGGCGACCGCAAGATCCGGCTCCGCGAAGGCTGAGTTACCTCCAACCGTCCGGGTACCGTAGATTTTTTGGCGAGGGCTTTAAGGCAAATTCCGAATTGCCAACATCTCAATAGCGTCGTCCCGATTGCCGTTACAGCTGATACGGCGAGGTGCGCTAATCTCCTGTACTTTAAAGCCGAGCCGCTTGTAGAGCGTGACCATTCTTGTTGTTGCCTGATTGGAGGCAATAATGGGGCCGCGATGACTTGCAAGCCACTGAGCCAGCCGCTGCTGGTCGGCCCAGGAAAATCCTCCGGCTGCATAAGAGGTAAACTCGACGTCGTAGGGCGGATCGGCATAGACGAAGTCACCCTCACGAAGCTGAACGCTTTCAAAGTCTCCATAAGCGAACTCGTATCGCTTTAAAGCGACTGCGTAGTCACTGAAATCCTCGCGATACGATATCGTTTTGTAGCGTCCGTATGGGACGTTAAAAAAGCCCCTCGCATTGAAGCGGCATAGGCCATTGAAGCAGGTCCGGTTGAGATAATAGAATAGCATACTCGCTTCCGCTGATTCGTGCTTCCGGTCGCGTATCAACGAATTGAAACGATCGCGATTACGCAGGTATACGTCCGCATCGTTGGCGAGGCGTATAACGCTCGGATCGAGCCTCAGGCCGCGCTGCAGCCATTGGTAAAATGAGATTAGGTGGGGGCTTAGATCGTTTAGGAATGCCGTCCGCGGACGGAGGCCCAACGTAACAGCGAGACCACCGACGAAGGGCTCGACCAATCGCGTTTCAGGTGGCAGGGTCGACCAAACCAATGCTAAGCGCGAGACGAGCCACCGTTTACCGCCAGCCCATTTAAGGGGTGGTCTGGGCGTGACGGTATTCTCAAGAGCCAATTGGACTGCCGAGGCTTTACGGCGCGACTTCGACGTATTGCTTGCGAACATAGGTTCGATTCTACAACATACTTTTTGCCGTTTCGTGAACCCTGCAAAATAAAGCGACGGACTTTTTGAGCGCGATTCGATTAGCTCGACGGGCGGACGGCAAGCCGAGATCCCGGCCTTCGGCTACGGTGATCCGTATAGTAAGCATACACTGGAAATAACCCACGGAAGGTTTGCGCCGACGGCTGCAATCGAACCGGACCCCGGCTGTACGGCGATGAGGGGCGAGGACGGGCGCCGTAGCTCGGCCGCGATTCTCTGAAAAGCAGCCCACGGTCATACGCCCGAAAACGCACAGCCCCCGTCCGAAGTCACAACCTCAAGTCAGATCATCGCCAGTAGGAATCCCCGGTCTCGATTGTTGTCGTTTCCATTGTACCGCATCCGAGCCGCACCAGACCAGGTCATTTAGAGTTCTCGCGAAACGCCACCTCAGGTCAAGCCATTAACTATGCGTTCAGCAAGCGAAACGCAGGTTTCCAGTCGTTGACCAAAGCGCGCAGCGCGCGATCAACCGAGGGCGCGGCAGATTTATCACTGGAGATTAGAAAGCACCGGCTGCCGCCAAGTCGGAAGTGCGCGGCAAGAACAGCTCTCTCGGGGAAGCGGTTTCTGCTCTCGTTAATGAGCTCGCTCATCTGCGCATCGTGCTTTTTCTGGCGACCAAGATGATGGTACACAACTATCGTCGCAACCTCGAAGGATGACACGTCGTACCAAGTAGCGTGCTTCCTGCTGTTCTTATCCCTATGGGATATGCCGTTGTCTGGATCCAGAAACGCAACGTCGATGGATCGCAAGGTCACGGCCGCCCTCCTAAGCCAATCCTTACGTTGGCTCGCCGGGACGCGTTCGTTGAAAAATGTCTCGGCTCGAACCAGGATACGCAACTGTTCAACCCGCTGCATCGAGGCTCCGCCATGTACTAAACGACGCATATGCGAGTGAAGGGTTGGATCAAATTCGCAAATAGAAGGATTGCTCAAGTACCGGAAGCGCGAAGCAGAGATTGGCCCATCGTTTGGATTGGCGTACCACACCACGCCCAAGCGTCCCTCAACAGCCTGGGCGATTTTGTTCAATAGGGCAAATTTCCCGAAGTCGCCAATATCACCGACGAAGCGGTCTTGCATAATGCTAGTATCGCGTGATTGTGGGCGAAAAGCCCTTTCTGGGAGGACAAAAGTGCCAGTTTGCGTCGTGGTGGGCGGCCAATATGGCTCCGAAGGAAAAGGGAAGACGGCAGCCTGGCTTGCGACGACCAAGCGTGCAGCAGCCGTCGCACGAGTTGGTGGCCCTAATAGCGGCCATACCGTGCTAGGCCCAGACGGCAGGACACATGTCTTCCGACAGTTGCCGACAGTCGCCGTGTTCCCGGACACCCTGCTGATGATTACAGCCGGCTCGTACATCGATCCCGCTGTACTGCTAAAGGAGATAGTCGACGCAGCAGTACCGGCAAAGCGTCTCAAAATCGATCCTAATGCGGTAATTATCGAGGCAGAGGACAAGGAAAGCGAAGCTCGCGACCTCGGCGGCATCGCCTCAACGTGCAGTGGAACTGGCTACGCGCTGGCGCGACGTGTTCGCCGTGATCGCACAGTACGATTTGCGAGGAACGTTCCAGAGCTCAGGTCTTATTTAAGCGACGTGTCTGATGATCTCGCTACAATGGTTAGAGATCGGTGGATTGTGCTTGAAGGAACGCAGGGATACGGCCTCAGCGTAATCCACTCCAACGAGTTTCCTTACGTTACAAGCAGAGACACGACAGCAGCAACGTTTGTGGCGGAGAGCGGCATGAGCCCTCTCGATGTCCAAGAGGTCGTAATGGTTCTGCGCGTACACCCGATCCGAGTGGGCGGCCCATCGGGGCCTTTGGCTAATGAGATCAGTTGGAGCCAGCTTAGTTCCGAGGCAAAGGACGGCCGAGCCCGAAGCGAGTTCACGAGCGTCACACGCAAGCTTCGACGTGTCGCGCGTTTCGACCCAGAGCTAGTAAAGCAAGCTATACGGCATAACCGCCCAAGCACAATTGTTCTCAATCATTTGGACTACGTCTCTGCGGATAAGCGTGATCGACTTGTGTCTGAGATAGAGACGACGATCGGGCAGGCGATCGATCATGTGGGTTTGGGTCCCGGCAGCATTAGCCGCCGTGACACCCTGAGAATGACCGGTTAGGCCCGTGGCAAGTGCGAGCGAGCTTTTCGAGAAGTTTAGGGAGACCGACCCTTGCCCAGAGATCCCGCCGGGCCTACTAAGCTCTGACCAAATCACGACCTATGCGAACCAGACAGGTCTTGTCGATCCTCTGGACCTCCAGCGCCTTAAGCCCGCGTCATATGGCCTAACCCTGGGCGGCCAGTGTACGTGGTGGGACGATGGGGGACGTCGCCACGACGTTTTCCTTTCTTCCGATCCGTACTACAAAGAAACTGCAGGGCTCGAGGTCGTAAACAGAGTTGCGCTGCCTCGGAACAGCATAGTATTCGTCACCTTTCATCCGATCATACGGCTACCTTACTATATTGCTGGCCGATTTAACCTCAGAATCCGATATGTTTACCAAGGACTGTTAGTGGGAAGCGGGCCGCTTGTCGACCCCGGCTTTAGCAATGCGCTGACATGCCCCATTCACAATCTCACTGATGACGACCACGTTCTTGACGCTGATAACGAAGTCTTCGCTTGGATCGAGTTTACTAAACTATCGTCCACACCAGCAAGAGCTCTTTCAGAAAGTAAGCGTTATGCGATCAGATCGCTGGATGCGTTGCTCACAGAGGGAAATAGGGGAAGGCCCGTAAGGAGCTCGATTCCTAGCGCAATCGAGAAGTCTGCTAGGGCTGCGTCTCAGGCTCGTAACGTGGCCATTGGTGGCGGGCTAGCCTTGTTTGTCACGCTAGTCATCGCCTTGTATCAGCTTAGCGCCCAGAACCATGCCTTAGCTGTCACTGGCTCTCGAGGCTACCAATCAGATCAATCTGAGTTAAGATCCCGGATCCAGAGCGACGAAAGTTCGCTTAGGTCGGAAGAACAAAAAATAAAAGAATTAGCCTCGCAATTCAGGGCCTTTGAGCGCGGACGCCAAGGAAGCAGTCATCTATGAAGAGGCCGGGCCAAGGGGGGACAGGTAATACAGTTCTGCCGGTTGAGGGCAGCCGGCAGTGAAGACCTACGGGCCCTCCCGCGCGGGATTTCTGCCCTTTGCCAAGCTGAGTGTACTCGGTAACGACCTCGGGGTGATAAGAGCTCAGCGGTCGCAGTGGGGGCTAAGGTGACGGGGTGACTCAGGAGTTCCTTTGGACGGGCAATGTTTTGGCGGCTGCGCGCTATTCGATCGTCTTGCGGGAGATCCAAATCAAGAGACGGCGCGGACTTAGTCGAGGGCCTAGTGCGACGAGATTGTTAAACAGGCCCGGGATCACGAGATCCCGGCCTCGCAGCATGCCACAGTAGCCGGCGCGCGCAACCGACGCTGCATTGGCGACGGGCAGCCGTTTGAAAAGACGCGTTGTGTTCGCATGCGCGCGGTCGGCGAAACCGGTCGCCGTGGCTCCGGGGCAGAGGCAGGTCACGGTGACGCCGGTGCCGCGCAGTTCCTCGGCAATCGCCTGTGAGAACGAAAGCACATACGCCTTGCACGCATAGTAGACCGCCATGAACGGACCGGGGAGGAAACCCGCGGTCGAAGCGACGTTCAAAACTCGGCCCGCTCCGCGCGCACGCATCCCGGGCAGGTAGGCGCGCGTGAGTTCGGTGAGCGTCAGGACGTCGAGCATCACCTCGTCGCGGATCCGTTCCTCGGGTATCTCCTCGAAGCGCCCGTTCGTCGCAAACCCGGCGTTGTTGATGAGGACGTCGCACTCCGGCACGCGCGCGAATACCGCTGCCGCCGCGCCGAGAGTGCTTAGATCGAGCGCCAGCGTCTCGACGTTCACGCCGTAGCGCTTTCGCAGATCGGCGGCGATCGCATCGAGCTTGTCGGCCGAGCGCGCGATGAGCACGAGGTCGTATTTATCTGCGGCGAGCAGCTTCGCAAACTCGAGCCCAAGACCGCCCGACGCTCCGGTAACGATGGCGCGGCTCACGTGCTGCGCGTCCGGCCGAAGAGCAATCCGTCGCACACGGCGCCGCTGCGATCGATGTACAGTTGCGGCGATCTCCCTTCAAGCGTGAAGCCGCATTTCTCCAGCACCCTCGCCGACGCAACGTTGGGTGCGAAGACGGTAGCTTCGAGGCGTCGCAAGTCGCCACTCTGCAGCGCGAAATCCGAGAGCAGGCGCGCCGCCTCGGTGGCGATCCCGCGCCCCCAATACGGTCGCCCGAGCCAATAGCCGAAGAGCGCCGTGCCGATGCGCTCGCCCTCGAGCGGTACGACCGCGATGCCGCCGGCAATGGCGCCGTCGACCTCGATGGCGAGGATTTGCTTGCGTGCGTCGGCCATCGCGAACGCGATCCATTCTTCGGCGTCGCGCAGCGCGTAGGGATGGGGGAAGCGTCGCGTCATCCAGCGGACGACCTCGAAGTCGTTGGCGACGGCGCAGAGCGCGCTTTCATCACCACTGCGGTACTGCCGCAGGCGGCAGAGGTCTCCGTTCACGCTGAATGAGTGACGACCATGCGGAAGCGGGCGGCGCCGCTCATCATGCGCTCGTAGGCTTCGGCTGCGCGCTCAAGGGGCATCGTTTCGATCATCGCGCGCACGCCGGTCTGCACGCTGAAGCGCATCGCGTCCTCGGAGTCGGCGCAGGTTCCCGACGGCCACGCTTTGATCGAATTGCGCTTGCCGATCATCGCGGACGTATCCACCGGCAGCGGTTCGGGCGACGCGCCGACGATGAGCAACTGGCCGTCAACGCCGAGGCCGCTCAGCACCGGCTCCATCGCCGCGGCAGCAGTGATCGTGGAGAGCACGAGCTTCGCGCCGCCGAGTCGCTGCAGCTCTGCGCCGACGTCGCTCGCGCGGCTGTCGATGTAGTCGACGGCGCCGAGCGAGCGCGCGAGCTGCTCTTTATCGCGGCCGCGCGCAATCGCGATGGTGCGAAAGCCCATCTTCGCCGCATACTGCACGGCGAGGTGGCCGAGGCCGCCGATGCCCAGAATCGCGACGAGATCGCCGGCCCGCGCCTCGCTGTGACGCAGCGCGTTGAACGTCGTGATGCCGGCGCACATCAGCGGTGCGGCTTCCGCCGCCGTCAGCTCGTCGGGAATGCGCGCGAGCGCGACGGCCGGCGCGACGACGTACTGCGCGTACCCGCCGTCGTACGCCATTCCGGGAATCTGCAGATTGCGGCACGTGATGAAGTCGCCGCGGCGGCAGCGGTCGCAGGTGCCGTCGTGGCCGCCGTGCCAGCCGATTCCGACGCGCTCGCCGATCTTCCAGCCGCTCGTCTGCGGGCCGAGCGCCTCGATCGTGCCGGCGATCTCGTGCCCCGGCGCGCGCGGAAACGTGATGCCGGGCCAAACGTTGGCGACCGTTATAACGTCGCTGTGGCAGATGCCGCACGCCTCAACCTTGACGCGCACTTGCCCGGCGCCGGGCTCGGGGATTGGAAGCTCGCGCAACTCTAAGCGGTGCTCCGTCGCCGACGGCACGACCGCGGCTTTCATCGTCTTCATGCTCATGGTTCTGCCTTGAACACACCCTCGACGCCGATGGTGCCGCCCGTGATAGAATAGCATGAAGCCATGGTCCATCAAGAGATCGTCCTGCCGCATACGGAGCCCGAAACCGAGTGGGTGCGCGGGCGGGCGTTGCAAAAAGTGAGCCCGCAGCGCGATCATTCCCGGCTACAAGTTGCTCTCGCGATCCAGCTCGACCGCTGGGCAGCAGGGCGCGGAGAAGTCGGCACGGAGTGGCGCTTTCGCGTCGCACCGCCGGGCGAGATGCGCCGCCCGCTCGTTCCCGACGTTGCCTACGTCTCAAGAAAGCGATTGCGTCCATTGAGCGACGACGAACTGCAGGTGCCACCGTTCGCACCCGACGTCGCCGTCGAGATTCTGTCTCCCGACGACCGCCGCATCGACGTCGACGACAAGATCAACACCTATCTGCGCTCCGGTTCGTCGCTGGTGATCGTCGTTGATCCGCAGAAACGCGTCGTCGAACTGCACGATCCGGTTGCGACCGCGTGCCTCGATGAGGGCGCAGTGATCGAGCATGCGGCGCTGCCCGGATTCCGCTATCCGGTGCGCGACCTGTTCGCGGTGCTTCGGCGGCCCTAGCGGCCTCCGTCGAGGGCAGCTTTTACTGCAGTCGCTCGAGCTCGACGCGGCGGTTCAGCGCCTTTCCGGTTTCCGTCGCGTTGCTGGCGACTGGGCGCGTAAGGCCGTAGCCTCTGGCGACCATGCGCGAGCGCGCAATGCCGTAGCGCGTCACGAGATCGTTGACGACCGATTGCGCCCGGCGCTGCGAAAGCGCGAGATTGTATGGTGCCCCGCCGTCGGAATCGGTATGGCCGGAGATCTCGAAGTGCCACGATGGATTGGCGCGCATTAGCGCGGCGACGTCGGCGATAACCGGCTCGGAGCGCGGCTGAATGTGCGCGCTGTCGTAATCGAAGTGAATGCCGTAGAGACGGATCGTCTGATGCGGCAAAATCGCGGCCTTCCGCAGCGGCGCGAGCCCGGTTAAGGTCAGCGTCGCCTGCGCTCGCTTCCCGTTGCCGCCGTCGGCCGTTATCACGATCGTCGAGAGCCCCGGCTTGGCCGACGCAGCGATCGACGTTACGGCGTCGAGATGCACCACGCCGCCGGCAATGTCGAACGACGCGGGGCTGACCGTCGTTCTGAACGGACCCTGCGCGCTCGTGGTGACGTGCCCGTTCCAGCCTTGATTTGCCAACAGGTCGAAATGCGCGGTGATCGTCTGCGGCGTGCCGGCTTTATACGTCATCTCTTGGCTCGGCTCCAGCAAGAACGCGTCGGTGGCGTGCTGCGTGCAGGGCAGATCCGACGGTACCGGTAGCGCCAACTCGAGTCCGCGAAGTTTCTGCAGTTGCGGATTGCCGTCATCGCCGGAACTAAAGCCGTCGTAGAGCAGAAAGCCCGACGCGTCGGTTGCGTAGACCTGCACGAAGCCATTGAGGTTCGTCGTCTTGGCGACGAAGAAGTGGCCGCACCAATGCGTGTCGGTGGTCGTAACCGGGCGCGTCGCGCTCAAGGCGTTCTGGTTCGCAACGTAGGCCTTGGTATCGACGAAGTGCGCGGCGTCGTTTTGATCGTTGGTGCCCAGCGCGTCGTCTTCAACTTGGATGAGGCTCGAGTTCGTGGATTCGGGCCCAGGGCCGCCGGTGGTGAACGCGTACGGCAGCCACGTGAAGTCGGCGCCGGTCTCGCAGCCCGCTCCGGCGAGGATCAGTTTGTGTCCGGGTGCGGCCGCCCACTGCAAGAGCAGCGCGAGCTGCTGCGGTCCGACGAGGTCGGCGAGTTTGCAGACGCCGCGCGCGACGATCGTGTCGTACTTCGCAACGGTTGCCGCATCGATCATACCGGCGCCGATTGCGTCGAATCGGTATCCCGCAAGCGGCGGACTCGTATCGGTGGGATAGAGCGACGGAATCGGATCTTGGTCGAGTACCAGCACGTGATGCGCGCCGGTGCCGTTGGTCCGCACGAGGCAGCCGCGCGGCGGCTTCGCGGTGCGCATGAAAACGATCGAACGCTCACCCGACACGCCGGCGATAATCGACGCGTCGTCGTTGACGACGGCGTGAATCGTATCCGGGTTGGCATCTTTATTGCCGGCGAACTTCGCATCCCAAGTGCGACCGGCGAGCTGGCCGGCGTACGGCGCGATCGGGACGTCCGCGGTGCAGGTCGTTCCGGTTAAGCCTGCTCCCGCCGCGACGAAGCGTGCCCCATCGAGGTCGGTTTGGGTCCCCGCCGGCACGAACGAACCGTTGGCTTCGGGGACGGCTTGCACGACGTAGGTGCCCGTGGGGTCGAGATGTGCCGGTGCAGGCGCGAGCGCGCCCAGCGCGCTGACCGAATCGAAGGGCGCATTCGCGGTGACGCGCACCCAGCGCGCGTCGACGTTTGCCGCGAGCGTTGCGGTCGGTCCGTTCGGATTGCGCGTGATCGTTCCGACGTCTTTGAAGCCGGCGTCGCGCCCGGTCGTGGAGACGGCAAAATCGGCGTTGGCCGGCGGCGCGCCGGTGTTCTCGCTGCGCAGCGCCGCCGAGAACGTGGCGATCTTCGTGGTTCCCGGCAGCTCGAAAGTGAAGACGAACGGCGGTTTGCTATCGGCGGATATCTCCGTGCCGAAGCCCTCGGCGGCGTTGCCGAGGTCGCCGTCGCCAATATGGTCGAGCGATACCGGCGAGTAGCTGCGCAAGATCGTGCCGTTGGCGACGCTGAGCAGATTCGGGTCGGCGCTTGGAGCGGGCGACGCCGCGTTGGAGGCTGCCGCCGTCGCCGCTTCCGACGGCGCAGGACTCGCCCCCGCGTTACCGCTACTCGTGCCGCCGGAACACCCGGCGACGGTCAGCAGAAAAATCAGCCCGATCAATTGCGCTCGCATCGGCCGTAGTTACCGCGAAACGCTTCTGCCGCCCTTTTGCGCCTTCGGCAAGGGTTGGGCGTTCGAAACAACCAGTCGCCGCAGCGCGTAGATGCGGCGATGGAACTGCAGATCGATGGACTGAACAAGCGCTACGGTGCCGTCCACGCCGTCCGTGATTTCACGCTGCGGCTCGAGCCCGGGATTCTCGGGCTGCTCGGCCCCAACGGGGCCGGAAAATCGACGCTCATGCGGATGCTCGCCACGGTCACGCGGCCCAGCAGCGGGACGATCCGCTTCAACGGACGCGACGTCGCCAAATCGCCGGACGAACTGCGCCGCACGCTCGGCTATCTGCCGCAAGATTTCGGCATCTATCCGCACCTCTCGGCGATCGAGTTCCTCGAATATATCGGCGCGCTCAAGGGCATCGGGCGGCGCGTGCTGCGCGCCCGCATCGCGACGCTGCTCGAAGCCCTCAACCTCACGCACGCGGGATCTCGGCCCTTGGGTGGATTCTCGGGCGGCATGCGCCAGCGCGTCGGCATCGCGCAGGCGCTGCTCAACGACCCGCGGCTCCTGATCGTCGACGAACCGACGGCGGGACTGGACCCCGAGGAGCGCGTGCGCTTTCGCGCGCTGCTGCGCGAGATGGCCGGCGAGCGCATCATCATTCTCTCCACGCACATTTGTTCCGACGTCGAGAGCTTGGCGACGCGCGTCGCGATCGTCGACCACGGAACCCTGCTGGCCGACGAGCATCCGTTAAAGCTCGTGCGCGGATGCGCCTCGCTGGAAGAAGCGTACTTGCAGATCGTCACCGGCGCGCGAGTCGCGGCGTGAGCCGCGTCTGGGCGATCTTCGCGCTGACGCGCGCGGATCTGCTGGAACGCACGCGCCGCTACCAGTACCTCGCAACGATCGCCGTTACGCTGTTGATCGGCACGCTGCTCGTTCCAGCGAAAAACGCGGGCTACCAGACGTTCCTGATCGACGGTTATCGCGGCGTCTACAACTCCGCGTGGATCGGCGCGACCTTCGCGCTCCTAGCATCGCTGATTCTTTCGCTCTTCGCGTTCTACAACATCAAGAGCGCCGTCGAGCGCGACCGGACCTCGCGCGTTGGCGAGATTCTCGCGGCGACCTCGGTCACGCGGTTCGACTATGCGCTGGGCAAGGCGCTGAGCAACTTTCTCGTGCTAGGTTCGATGGCGGCGATGCTCTTCGTCGTCGCGATCGTGATGCAGTTCGTGCGCGGCGAGAGCGCCGCGTTTAATCTCGGGAAAATTGCCGTCCCGTTCGCGCTGGTCGTGCTGCCGACCATTGCCATCGTCGCCGCGATCGCGCTGCTTTTCGAAATGATTCCGTGGCTGCGGGGCGGTCTCGGCAACGTGCTCTACTTCTTTGCGTGGATCGGCTATTTGTTCTTTAGCTTCAAGGACGACGCGGGGCGCGTGCCGTGGTGGCGCGACATGTTCGGCGGAAATCTCGTTCTGCGCCAGGTCTGGGAGGCGATCGTGCGGATCGATCCCCGCGCGAAGCTGAACTCGGTCGAGATCGGTGGCGGCGGCGCAGACGTGCGCCACTTCTTTACCTTTCATGGGTTCGCGTTCTCCGGCAGCGACGTGGCCGAACGTCTCGCCTGGTTTGCCGTCGCGCTCGGCGTTGTCGCCGTGGCGGCGTTGCTCTTCGACCGCTTTGCCAATCCCACTCGCACGGCCGAACACCGTAAGCCCAACGCCGTCGTTGCCCGGTGGCAATCGGCGGTGGCGCGGTTGACCAGACCGCTCGTCGACGCGCTCTTCGCCGGCGACTTTGGCGCGATCGTGCTTGCCGAGTTGCGCCTACTCGCGCGCGGCCTGAGCTTCTGGTGGTACGCCGTTGCGGCCGCCTTATGGGTCTTTCAACTCTTCGCCGATGCGAAGGCGCAGAGCATCGCGGTAGGACTCGCGTGGATTTGGCCGATGCTCGTGTGGTCGCAACTCGGCACGCGCGAAGCCGTCTGCGGCACCGAGCAGGTTATCTACCCGACGCTTCACCCGATTCGGCGGCAGTTCGTCGCGCAGTGGCTCGCCGGCGTGCTGCTCGCGCTTGCGACGGCGGGCGGAGCGCTCGTGCATTGGGCGGCTGCGGGAAACCTCGGCGGAATCGAAGGAATTCTCGCCGGCGCGATCTTCGTTCCGACGCTGGCTATTGCGTGCGGCGCGCTGTCCGGCACGACGCGGCTTTTCGAAATCGCCTACCTTGTGCTTTGGTACATCGGCCCGATGAACCGCACGACGTTCGACTTCACGCAAAGCGCGCACGCACCCGAGTTCGCGGCAGCCTCGGTCGTGCTCTTCGCAATGGCGATCGGCGCGCGCAAGCTCCGGCTGGTCCACGCCTAGCGAGGCTTCGCGACGGCCTTTCGCGGGCGCCCGCCCTTGGCGCCGTTGAGTCTCGCGGCCCGGGCCTTCGCCTTCGACTTAGCTTCTCCGCCGCGGCGCGCGAGTTCAGACATCCACCGCTCGCCACCATAGACGCCGCGGAGCAACGACATGACCGTAAAGTCGGCATCCAATTCCGGCCAACTCAAGACGGTTCCGTGGCCGACGATGCAGGCGCCACGCAGCTGTGCTGGAGTGGCGCCGTTCAGCCCTTGCATCAGTCGGCGGGGTATGATTAACGATGCGCCATTGTTCATCTCGACAAGCACCACGTCACGAGAGGGACGATACTGCACCTTCGTTGCAAGCGGTTCTTTTGCGAGCCTTTCATCGTAACGGCGGTATGCCGCATCAATCTCGGCGTTGGTGAGCGAGCGGCGGCGTTTTGTCGTCCTCATTGGCAGTAGTTCTCCCAAAGCTCAAAGAGCTCCGCAAAGTGATGCATTACCAGCGCCTGCGCCTCCTTGACCTGCCTTCGTGTAAGTCTGCGGTCGGCATCCCGAAGCGTAACCGAGCCGTGGGCGTTGAGATAGAAAACGGCTTCGGCCGCGCCCGTAGCACCATGTAAAGCGTGCACGTGCCGAGGTTCGTGATCGCCTGGAATGACAACTAGGCGCCAGCCCTGGGCTCTGATCGAAGGCACATAGCTCTATAACCCAAGCGTTAGGTTTTGTCTAGAGGCGGCGAGTTCCTTCTAATAAATCTGCGCTAGCGTTTCGATCAAAAAAGCCATCGCTCGCGAGGGTTGGTCCCCGCGAGCGACGGTTAAACTCCAGACGTTGCTACTTCTTCGTGCTGAGTGCTGCGCCGTCAGGTTGAGAGAGTCCGCTGGTGATCGTCTTCGTCGCCGTACCGCCGGCCGGATAGTTCCAATAGCCGACAATGGGGGCGCTGCTGAGGTCGGTTGGCGCGATCACGCGCAGCTTTTTGTGCTTCTTGCCGCCGAGATTGTTTGTAATCCAGAACTGCCAAACGGCGCCCGCGCCGCTCAGCGACGTCGAGCCGACGACGCTTCCCGTCGCTCCGGAGAGTGAGAGTTGTATCTGATAGAGCGTTGGCCCGGCGCCGGCGCCAAACGCCAAGTCCGTCCCGTCCCATTGCATCGACCCAGCCGTTAGGCCGCTCGCGCCGCTGACCGTTATCGTCCCTACCGTCGAGCTCCCCTTGGGAAGCTCGTAGAGCGCAAAGGCGTCACCGGCCCCGTAGGCGTCGCAGAAGAGGTTGCCGTTGTTGTCGTAGGCGCAGCCGGGAAGCCCAGTTTGGCCCGACGGCGTGTAGGTCGTCGCCGTTCCCGAACCGCCGGCGAAGACGACAAAGCAGTCTCCGCACGTGTTGCCGAGCACGCCAAGTGCGAGGTTCCCCGTCGTTGGATCGACGGAGCAGTTGAGTTCCGGATAACCCGGAAGATCGAGCGTCCGGATCGGCGAAGAGCCGCCGTGCGCGTAGACTTCGACGCTCGTGCCGTTGCCGTTGAGAATAAAAACGTCGCCGCCTTTGTTCGAGCAGACGCCCGACGGCGTTTGAAATCCGGTTAACGTGCCTTTGAGCTTACCGTCGGGATACGAATAGACTTCAACGTCGTTGGCGCCTTGGTCCGCGACGTAGAGCAGGCTCTTGGACTTCTTCGCATCGGGGGCCATCCACGAACGCGCTGCGCTCGCACCAGTAGATTGGAATGGATGCGCCGCGACGGCGCCCCCTATGTGTCGTAACTGCGCGACGGTGCTCTGGCCCGTAGCGCCGAGCTGCGCCGGCGACATGCCGCCTCCGCATCCCGCGAGCAGCGCGACCAGTACGGCCGCCGCCAGAGTTTGGTGCCTCAAATGTAAACGCACTTTTAGCAACGCCTCCCAACAAGCAGTGAGAGTTCCACTTTCGGCATCGGGGCCCGAGGCCTTTCCGACCGGTCGGCATCCTGCCCACAAGCGGCCGAGCCAACGTCAAAAAGCCAGGAACTCGATGCGCCGCACGTGAAGCGCAGCGAACCGCGCGCTATTTTCAATCGATATGGAGGCACTCGTGAAACCCATTGCGTCGTCGACTCTGCGTTTGATTTCTTCCGCTGCGCTGGCAGCGCTCGTTACGGGTTGCTCGGTCGCGGGCTCGCCAAGCTCGCCGAACTCACCAGGCAACAGTGCCGCAGTGAGTGCGAATCTCAAAGCCGCAAACGGCTTGACGCGCCCGCACCCTTCACAACGTACGGCGCGCTCGCACGGATGGATCTCACCCGACGCGAAAAAGAACAAGAACTTGATCTATTGGGGCAACTACGACAGCAGCACGATCACGGTTTATTCTGCCAAAGGCGAAAACGGAAAGGAGAAGGGCACGATCGCAACCGGCTTGTCGAACCCGGAGCGCCTGTTCGTCGACACGAAGGGGAACGTCTACGCGACGAACCTCGGCAACGACACGATCACAGCATATAAACCCGGCGCCACCTCCCCGTTTTTGACCATTAGCGATGGCGTAGTTACGCCAACCGGCCTAACCGTCGATGCCGCGGGCACGGTTTATTGCGCCAACGTCGGCAACGACACGATCACGGTGTATCCGCGCGGCAAGACGTCGCCTTCGCTCACGATCTCGGTGTCGGAGGGCAGCCCCGAGTATCTTGCAACCGACAAGTCGGATAATTTGTATGCCTCGGTCGGAACCGAAGTACTGGAGTTTCCCAAGGGATCTTCCAACGGAACCGATCTAGGGCTCGACGTTACTTCCCCGGGAGCATTGGAAGTCGACAAGTCGGGCAACATCATCGTGCTCGACGGCGAGGAGACGATCGACTATTTCCCCGCCGGTGCGACGCAGCCGTCAAAGCAGATTCTCGCGCAATACGCCTTTGGGCTCTCGCTCAGCAAGAACGAGAAAGAACTCTACGTCAGCGTTGAATCGGGCGCCGACTTCGTCATTGAGAGCGTCGCGTATCCAAAGGGCAGCACGCTGGCGGACAAGCTAACGACCAACGCCGGCGACTGGCCCGTCGCCGTAAGCCCCGACAACGTCCTGGGCAACTAGCGACGGGCCGGCGTGCCTTAATGCGCCGCTTTGCTGATCGCGGCCCCGAACGGATCGGACCCGCTAAGCGTCATCGTCGGATTGCCGCCTTTGGGATACTTCCAAATCCCGGCGCTGTTCGAATAGGCGTTCGGTCCAACGACCCGCTTGCCGGCGATGGCGTACTGGAAGATGCCGTCTGAATCGCTGAGCGACGTCGTGCCCTCGACCTTACCGCCTGCACCGTTTGTTTGGTAGATATTGCCGTTCTTTGCGTCGCCGACCGTGAGGTATTTGCCGTCCCACTGCACGCCGCCCGGGATGGTGATCGAAACGCCCAGCGAGATCTCGGTGAAGCTGCTGCTGCCTTTCGGCAACTCCACAAACTCGAAGCTGCGGCTGCTGTCGACGCCGTCGACGAAAATGTTGCCCTTGTTGTCGTAGCCGATTTGGTAGCCGAGGTAGAGATTGGTATCGGTTAGCACGGTCGGGCTCCCCGACGCATTGGTGTAGATCGCCACACCGCCGCCGCCGCTTCCGTTCGACGGCTCGAAGTCGACGGCCGCGAGATCTCCGGTCGTCTTATCCACCGAGCACCCTTCCATGTATTCGCCTGGGTTGCTCAAGGTGTTGATCGGCGACGTCCCGCCGTGCGCGTACTCGAGAATCTCCTGCGACGAGAAGGTTGTGAAGAACACGTCGCCCTTCTTGTCGACGCACTCGCCTTGCGGGTCGGGCAGCCCGGTGAGCGTGCCCATCAGCACGCCTTTCGGATAGGAATAGACGTACACGTCACCCGCTTGGCTATCGAGATAGAGTAAATCCGACTTCTTCGCGGCCGGATTCATCCAACTCCGCCCGACGGTGTCACCCTGAGCGTGTCGAGGGGCGACACTGCGACTCACATGACCACTCGCGTTTGCCACATCGCCGGGTCCGTTCAACCCCGTCGTCTGACCGCAACTCGCCAACGCCATCGCAGCAACTGCCGCTACCGTCAGCAAACTCAAGCGTGAACTCATTTCGATCCTCCGAGAAAAAAGTGAGCTAGGGTGTTACGCTAAAAACCGCGCCGCAGCCGTTGCCGCTGCAACCCGTACCGCCGCCTTTATAAGTTGTGCCGTAGAGCGCGCCCTTGAACGCGGCTACCGGCGCTTGGGGCGCGTTGCCATCATTACCGCCGGCGAAACTGTAGAGCACGCTCTCGCTGCCCGTTTTGTCGATCTCGTAGACGGTGCCGACCCCGGTCGTACCGCCGCCGACCGTCGTGCTGTAGAAGTTGCCGTTGAGATAGAGCAAATTCGCGCCGGGAAGATTGCCGTCGGGAATGTCTTGGAACGAGTAGAGCGTTTGCAGCTTACCGGACTTCGTGATGCTAAAGAACGTTCCGGAGCTTCGCGCGCCGCCGCCCTCCGTCGTTCCGTACAGCACGCCGCCGACCGCGGTGAGCCCGTTGGGATAGGCGCCGTCCGACGTGCCGCCAAAGCGATACAGCACTTTCTTCTTTCCCGACAGGCTCAGCTCGAAGATCGTTCCGCAACCGGTGCTGCCGCAGCCCGAACCGCCTTCGAGCGTCGCGCCGTACAACTTGCCGTGAAAGTACGTAACGCCGGAGTACATCCGCGCGCCGTCGCTGCCGCCGGCGAAGCTATAGAACACGCTCTCTTTGCCCGCGGGGCTAACCGAAAAGACCGTGCCGCAGCCGGCCCCTCCGCATCCCGAACCGCCGCCGTAGACGGACGTGCCGTAGAGCGTTCCCCTCGCGGCGATCATGGTGGCTTCGGAGCCTTGCGCATCGCCGCCACCGGTGAAACGGTAGAGCACCTTCTCTTTACCGGATGTGGTTACGCTATACACGATGCCGTCGCCGAGACCGCCGCTGCTGGTCGTCCCGTACAACGTTCCCTTGAGCTCGGTCAGGCCGGCAAACGGCCACGAGCCGTCTTGCGCGGTGCTGAAGTTACCCTGGAAATTATAGACGACGTGCTCTGCTCCGGATGAATCCACGGAGAATACGGTTCCGCAGCCGAGATAACAGTCGTTGCTGCCGCAGCTTGCCGAGCAGTAATTTTTGGAACCATTCAACGTGGTGCCGTACAGTTTGCCGTGCACTGCGATCAAGCCCGCCAGCGGGCTCGCGCCGTCCGGCGTCCCTGCAAAGCTGTAGAGAAGCTTATAGCTGCTGCTCGACGAGTGCGCTTTAGCGGCCAGCGGTGCGCTCGCCGGTATTGTAGGGGCGAAATGGCTGCCGCCGCACGCGGCCAACAGCGTCGCCGTAACAATGGCGACGAGAAGCAAGCCCGATCGTTTCATCAACGGTCCTTTCCTGCGTGCTCCCGCGTTCCTTTTTCGGAGCATTGTCATTCCTTTGCGCTGTCGTCCGGCGGAAGCTCCAACTTTGGCAGCTTGCGATATTCTCCGCGCAGGTACACTCCCATGTCCTGCTCTTTCTCCCGTTCGGCTTCCGATTCGTGCGCTCCGCGCACTTGGAAGATGCGCGCGAGCCAGTCGATCTCCGAATCCGGGTAGTCGTAGCCGAGCAGTTCGATGACGTCCTCCGCGAGCAGCGTCTCGATATCCCAGGGGTATTCGCGAAGGTCGACGCCGGCTTCCAACGTTCCATAAACGGCCACCATCGGGACGCTCGTCGGCTGGAAGCCGATGATGTTGAAGTCCTGGTTTACGAACTCCACATTTGAGCGATCTGCCAGGATCGGCCGCGTATGGATGACGCGGATGGCGTCACCCTCGTGCTGCCACGCCTCCTCCAGCACGACATGCCCCACGACTGGAACCCGAAGAAAGACGGCCGGATGAAACGGGCCGAAATCCTCGTCCTGACCTGCGCGAATGAGCGGTGGCGGCGGCTCGGATAGTTCCCCAATGCGCGATCCGATGAACTCGTAGGCCGTTTCGTCGAGCCTTTGGCCGAAGTCGGCTTCGAACGCTACATACGTCCGCCAATCGTCGCCGCTCTCTGCCTCGCTCGCATCGCCTTCCAGCTTTTCATAGACGTCGGGGATGTAGGATGCCGCAAATATCCCGGCGCGAGACAAGACGTCGAGCAAGGGCGTGAGATCATCCAATAGCGACTTCGCTTGCTCCTCGTAATTGAGCCAATAACGTTTGGTCTGTTCGCCGTCGTCGGGAGCCTCGGCAAACTCCGCGGCGGCGACCTCAAGGCTTTTCGCACGCTCCAGAAGACCGACGAGCGTGATTCCGCGTGCCTCTTTATGTTTCGGTTCGGACTTGGCTTTGGCCATGTGGTCCTGTATTCGATGCAGCCGCGAAGGAAACAGCTTCTGACGGGGAGGGGTGGCCGAATTTGTACGCAAAAAGAAACCACTATGCGCCTACGAACGATAACCACTGCAACAGCTTTCACGCTCGCGGTCGCGAGCATTGCCGCCGGCGATCAGGCGGCCGGCCAGTCGATTGTTGCGAAGCTTGCGTGGCGTAGCGTCGGGCCGTTTATCGGCGGGCGGGTCGTCGCGGTTGCCGGCGTGCCAGGCCAGAATCTTTTCTACATGGGCGCGGTCGACGGCGGCGTTTGGAAGAGCACCGACTACGGCATTAAGTGGGTGAATATTTCCGACGGTACGCTGCCGGGCGATAGCAACAGCATCGGCGCGATCGCGGTGGCACCTTCGAATCCCAATGTGATTTGGGCCGGGACCGGCGAGAGCGACATTCGCGGCGACATGATCACCGGCGACGGCGTCTTTAAATCAACCGATGCGGGCAAGACGTGGGCGTACGCGGGTTTGCGCGATACGCACACGACCAGCGCGATCGCGATCGATCCGCGCAACGCCGGCGTCGTGTACGTCGCTTCGATGGGCCATGCGTTCGCGCCCAACGGCGACCGCGGCGTTTTTAAGACCACCGACGGCGGCAAGACGTGGACGAAGGTTCTCTTCGTCAACGATGCGACCGGTGCGATCGCGCTTTCGATGGATCCTCAACATCCGGCAACGCTCTACGCGGCGATGTGGCAAGCGCAGCGTCAGCCCTGGAAACTCACCAGCGGCGGCCCCGGCAGCGGCTTGTACAAAACGACCGACGGCGGCGCGCACTGGACGAATCTTTCGCGCAATCCCGGCTACCCGGGCGGCGTGCTGGGGCGCATCGGTGTCGGGGTTTCGGCGTCGGATCCGCGCGTCGTCTACTCGATCGTGCAGGCAAAGGCCGGCGGCATCTTTCGTTCTGACGACGGCGGCGGAACCTGGCGGCGAACGAACGACGACATGGAGTTGCGCCAACGCGCCTTCTACTATATGTGCGTCTACGTCGATCCGACAAACCCCAACACGATTTACGTGCCCGACGTTCAAGCGGCTTGGGTATCGCGCGACGGTGGCAAGACGTTTCGCTCCCTGCGCCCGCCGCACGGCGACAACCATATCGTCTGGATCGATCCGCGCAACCCGAAAATCTTGCTCGAAGGTAACGACGGCGGCGCCACGGTTTCCACCGATGGTGGCGAAACCTGGAGCGGCGAGCACAATCAGCCGACGGGCCAGTTCTACCACGTCTCGATCGACGAGCGTTTCCCGTTTCACATCTATGGCGCTCAGCAGGACGAAGGCTCGATCGAAGGACCGAGTGCGTCGGTGAGCGGCGCCATCTCAGGTGACGAGTGGCAACGAGTGGCCTACGGCGAGAGCACGTTCGTCGCGCCGCAGCCGGGCGATCCGGAGATAACCTACGGCAGCGGCTACTTTTCGATCTTCCTGCAGTACGACGCCACGATCGGTCAGTACCGCAGCGTCAGCCCGTGGCCGGATTATCAGGAAGGCGCGTCGTCGGCCGAACTCAAGTATCGTTTCGGCTGGACGCACCCGGTGCTCTTTTCGCCTGCGAATCCCAAGCAGCTGCTGATCGGTTCGCAATACGTGTTGCGCAGCGACGATTACGGGCGCACCTGGCAAACAATAAGTCCCGATCTCACGCGCAACGATCCGCGCACGGAGGGCCCGACGGGCGGTCCCGTCGATCTGGATCAAACCAGCGCCGAAGTCTATCCCGACATTTCGTCGCTGGCCGTCTCGCCGCTCGATAACAACGTTATATGGGCGGGCTCGGCCGACGGTCTCGTCCACGTAACGAGCGATAGCGGTGCGCATTGGAGCAACGTGACGCCTCCGGCGCTGCCTCAGACCGCGCAGATTAGCTCGATCGAGCCGTCGCACGTCGCAAAGGGCACGGCATACCTGACGGCGTCGCGGTATATGTGGGACGACTTCCATCCCTACGTGTACGAAACGCAAGATTACGGCGCCCAGTGGGCGGCGATGACCTCGGGACTTCCTAGCGATCAAAATGCATTCGTCGTTCGCCAAGATCCCAACGATGCGAACCTGCTCTTCCTGGGAACCAAGAGCGGCGTTTATGTGAGCTTGGACGGGGGTGCCGCATGGCAGCCGCTCGCGCTCAATTTGCCGAAGGTGCAGGTGCGCGATCTTGCCATCGATACGCGCCAAGGCGCGGTAGTTGCGGCGACGCACGGCCGCGCGTTTTGGGTGCTCGACAATCTCGCGCTGCTCGAGCAGCTTTCGCGCAGCGGTTCGTCTGCAGCGAACGGCGCGCCGCAAGTGTTTGCACCGCAGACGGCCTGGCTGACGCATGCGTACGGGGCGAGTGGCTACCCGGTGTCAGGAGCGGGCGAGAACCCGCCGTTCGGCGCGACGGTTTTCTTCAACGTGCCCGCGTCGTTTAACGGCAAGACGCCGGTGACGCTCACCTTCAGCGACGCTTCAGGCGCAACGGTTCGGGCGTTCGCGCTGCATCTCAAAACCAAACCGCAACCGACGCCGGCGGCCCCGCTCTTTGCATCGGCCGCGAGAGAGCGTCAAGCGGATTTCGAGGCGACCGGCATTCAAGCCGGCGCCAATCGCTTCCAGTGGGATCTGCGGTATCCTGACGCGATGGGAGTCACCGGCTTTCAGCCGCCGATTGCGGCGGGTGGTGAAGAAGATCAGCTGAGTGGACCAGTTGTACTTCCCGGAACGTACACGGCGACGCTCGACTACGGCGGTACGGCCACGCGCGCGTCATTTGCCGTCGCACTCGACCCACGCATCCGCGTGCAATCCGATGCGCTTGCCGCGCGATTCGCGCTCGAGCAACGCATCCACGCAACGCTCGATACGCTCGATCGCAAGCTCAACGAGGCGCTGGCGCTTCGCAACCGCCTGTCGCAAAGCGACGCGGCAGCGCTGAATGCGGAGATCGCCAACCTCGTCCAACTCAAGATCACCTCGAGCGAAGGCGACTTGCTCAACGAAGCAAAGCTGCACGATCGCCTAGCATTCCTCGCAGCCGACGTCGAGATGGCCTACGACCGGCCAACGCCGGCGCAATATGCCGTCTTCGACGAACTGGCGGCTCAGGCAACCGCCGCCGAAGCGAAGCTCTCGAGCCTCATGGGGCGTTTTACGTGAACGTGCGTACCGGCTTTACCGCGTAGAAGGTTTCGGCCGCTGCGCGAGCGGATTCGATCTGCTCGATGTGCTCGGCCCGGTAGATAATCGCGCGAACGCGACCGTCGTCGGCGTCGAATATGCCGGTGCCGCGAACGCCTGGCGGAACGCTGCTCGCTACGTCTATCGAGCTGTGCTCGAATGCGTAGCCATCGTGCGACGTTGGATCGATAGCCGCTTCGCCGGTCACCGTCGTAAGCCGATAGAGCCCAAGGTTGAGCGATTCGGCCACGTCGCGTCGCTCCGCGTGCAGGTGATGATCGTCCCAAGCTGCGACGAGATGCGCAAACGCCTCATGTCCGTCTAAATGCAGCATCGCGATGACACGCCGCTGGTTATGCGAGAGCAGGATTGCTGCCTCACGCACCTTTGGCGCGCCGGAGCGAGCTTTCTCGACGAGGGTTTCGTACGACGCAACTCCGGCGTCGCCGCGATCATCCCTCACGTCCACCACGGCGATAGCCCACCAGGAGGGCGCCATAAGCGGGATGACGGGTCCCCCAGAGCGGTGATCCGTCGTCGTGTGCCGTTTGAGATCTTCATGTGGACGCGTCATCAGGCCCACTCGCTTTGCGCTTTCAGGAGATACTCCCTACCAAATTATAGAAGGCGGGCGCGTTTGCGCCCGCCTTCCGTGGGGTTGAGGTTCGTTTGGTATTTAGTACGCTGCGATGCCGTTCGGGCTACCCCAGCCGCTCGGACCACTGTACGTTTTGTAGCCGCCATCTTTCTTTGATAAGCCGGCCTCGCAGAGGTAGTCGCCGCAACCGCCGTCGCTACCCGTCTTGATGTCGTGAAGGTCTTTCTTGCGTGCCTTCTTCTTGAGTTTCCAGAAGCTCTCACCTGCGTTCAGGCTCGTTGCGTTACCCGCGAGCCCGATGACGCCGGCGGTGAACGGTGAGGCTACGCTGGTGCCGCACACGCCGAACCAGCCACCGTAGAGGTCGCTATATTCAGCAACGGCGGGCGAGCAACCGGCCTCCGAGGAGACGTCAGCGTCGGTGCGCCCGGAACACTTGGGATCCTGCTGCCATGAGGGCTTCGAAATACCGGTTGCGCAACCGGCGCCAGCGTCGACCCAGTCCGATTCGGAGTACTTTGAGCCGCTTACGGCAAGCTGAGTGCCGCCGACCGCAATGACGGTGGCGAGCACTGAGGGGGCGCCGATTTCATTATACGCGTCATCGCCGGATGCGGCGAGATACGCGATGCCCGGCGTGTCAAAGTAGCTGCTGAAGTTGGAGTCGCCGCAATCGTCGTTGCCGTAGCAGATCCAGCTATTGCTGAGCATCGTGGCGCCCAGCTTGACGGCTTCCGCCTCGGCGGTCTCGAAGTCGCCGATCGAGGACCCAGCCTCCATCAGATAGACCGTGCATTTCGGACAGGCGGCAGCGACCATCTCGATGTCGAGGTCGGTCTCCACGCACCAGCCGTAATCTTCGCAACTGGCAGGATAGTTGCTCGTCTGTCCGTTTTGGTTGTACTTCACGAGCGTTCCCGTTCCGAGTCCATATGTGCTGCGGTACGTCGAGAACGTCGTGGCGGCGTCCGGGTCGTCGCCCGCCTCGATGACTGCGACCTTTTGTCCTTTTCCGTTTCCTAGCGAACCGGTAAGGTTGTAGGCCGCTTCGAGTTGGGCTGCCGTCCAGCCGCACGTTGACGATGGATTGCAGCCCGACAGGGGGTTGATCCCGTTCTTGTTCGAGATGAGCGCGAGGCAGGTCGGCTTGCCGACGACTTGCGGGCACGCCGGATGCGCGAGATGTTTTGCCTGCCACTCCGGGATGGCATGAGTCAGCGCCGACTGGCCGATCAGGGGCGCGCCCCCGGCGGCGGGCACGTTCGAAGATCCGCCTGCACTACAAGCGGTGATTGCCAGAACCGCAACGAGCGGCGCAGCAAATTTCAAGAATTTCACTAAATGCTCCTTAGTTAGGTGGTCTGGAGGCGAGTCAACGTCTTTTCTCGGGCGAACCTCCGCTTGGCCTGCCGGCTTTTGTAATATCTAGGCCGCAACTGGGCCCTCCGTCGCACCGGAAGGAACCTTTGCAGGCGCATGGCATTCGCCAGCGATGGGAAAGCGACTGCCGGCGTCCCTCGCCCTACTGCTTACGATTTCGGCGTGCTCTGCGCCGTCGAATCCAACGCCGCAGCTCTTCGTCCGCGACAACGCGTTTCTGCAATCCCTGGACCGAAGCGGCGCCGGAAAGATCCGTCACGTCGTTTACGTCATTCAGGAGAATCGCAGCTTCAACGATATGTTTGAGGGTTATCCTGGGGCCGATACCACGGCGACGGGCAAAGACTCGTCTGGGAAGAAAGTCCCGCTGCAGCCGATTTCGCTTAAGACGATGTACGACATGGATCACTCGGCGCACGCGATGTTTGAGGACTGCAACGGAACCGGAACGCTTCCAGGCACAAGGTGTCGGATGAACGGCTTCAACAACGAACAGATTTACGGAAGCCCGTTCGACGGCCAGTACGCGTACGTGCCGCACGGAGAAAGCAAGCCCTATTGGGATATGGCGCACGAATTCGTGCTGGCCGATCGGATGTTTGCCTCGCAGCTCGACGAAAGTTTTGTTGCGCACCAATACATTATTGCGGCTCAAGCGCAATCGAGCGTCGACGTGCCGTTTTTTTATTGGGGATGCGGCGGCGGTAAGACGGACATGGTTCAGACCATCAAGAAAAACCGCACGTACGGAGCCGACCAGCGGCCCTGCTTCGACTACGAAACGCTTGGCGACGAACTCGACACGGCCGGTTTACCGTGGCGCTTCTACACCAGCCGCTACCGCGTGCCCTTCGGTGGCCTTTGGTCCGGCTATCAAGCGGTCAGACATATCTTCCGAGGGCCGGACTGGAAGAAGGACGTGATCACGCCGCAGAGCCGGTTTCTCACCGACGTCAAAGCCGGAAACCTCGCCAGCTTCACGTGGATCACGCCACAGTGCGCGAACTCCGATCATCCCGGTTGTGGTGGTGGTGGTGGGCCGTCGTGGGTATCGTCGATCGTGAACGCGGTTGGTGAGAGCAAGTTTTGGGATTCGACGGTCATCTTCGTCCAGTGGGACGACTGGGGTGGTTTTTACGATCCCGTTCCTCCGCCGCATAAGGGCTTCGACGGCTTGGGCTTCCGCGTGGGATTGATCGTCATTTCACCGTACGCGAAGCACGATCGCGTTTCGCACGTTCAGTACGAAACCACGAGCGTGCTTCGCTTTGCCGAAGATACCTTCGGGCTCGCACAGCTATCGGACGCGGACGCTCGCGCGACGTCACCGGCCGCCGACTGTTTGGACTTCGACCAACCACCGCGCAAGTTCGTGCCGATCAAAGCTCCGCTAACTGCGGCGTTTTTCTTGCATCAGCCGCTCGACCCGAGAATCCCGGACAAAGAGTGACGAATCACAACGCTACGGCGAAAACCGTGCCAATGCCTACCCGGCCACCCATGGTCGACGTCCCGTAGAGCGTGCCGTTGACGTCGAGCAAGTCCGCGTTCGGATTTTCGGCGTCGCCGGCCGTTCCAAAGCTGTAAAGCACGGTTTCTAATCCAGGGGCTGGGTCGTCGCTGCGAGAATGACGGACGTCTCCGAGCCGACAAGGAGTACAGAATGACCCAGCGAGTTATGCGAGTCGCGCTTTCAGCGTTCGTCTTTTTGATTTGTGGATGTTCGGCGGCGACCACCGTTCCATCGGTTACGGGGCAAGCTCCCCAAGCGCCCCTGGCCAAAAAGGGATTGCCGCAGTACCTCTACGTTTATAATACCGGATCGCCCGGCTCGTACTACGGGCAGCATGCGCGCTATAGTCTGCCGGACCTAAAGTTACAGGAAACGACGGAAGCCGACGGCGTGGCAAGCCCGGTAGCATTCGGAACCACCGGCTTGCCGTTTTTCGTGGATGAGGCTCCTCAAGGTGCGTTTGGGGTCTTTCTTCAGCCCCTCAAGAGCGGGACGGTGCCGGCAAAAGAGCAGTTCTCAGGCGTACCGTGCGAAAGTTCGTCGCTCGCCACCGGGCCGACGGGCAACTTCTACGTCGTCCAGTACTGCTCCGGAAACGTGCTCGAGTTCGCCGCCGGAGCCACGAAGGGCGGGAAGGCTAAGAAGCCGATCGCGACCTACACCGGGGGAAACCTCACCGGTGACGTCTTGCCTACCTACGCGACGGTCGATTCCAAAGGCGACCTTTACGTCGGCGACAACGGCGGCGGAGTGACGTACTTCGCCGCTGGAAAAACGAAGGGCACCATTGCCTTCGCAACCGGTCAGAACCAAGGCGTTACCCAAATGGTCGTCGATTCTCGCGGCAACGTATGGAGCGTGCACTATCCCGACCCAGCGCCTGTGTATTTTAAGGATAAGAAAACCTGCATTCCCGATCCCAGCGGTTCGGTCGCGCGCAGCGAACAGGCGGAGGAGTTCTCAAAAGGTATGCTGATCAAACAGTTGTACACGGCGACGAGCGACAGCCCCGTGTACGCTCCAGACGGTCTCTCGATCGCGGTTGATTCGTCGGGCAGAGTTTACACGGGCAACCAGGATAGCAGCGACGACGGCGTTCTCGTCGATTTCGACCCGAATAACTCGTGCCCGAACGACAGCCTTTCCTTCGTCTTGCCAACTCGCGCCAGTCCGCAGGTTGCCGTCGATGCCCAGCGGCGGTTTTACGTGACCGACTACAACGATAATACGATTTCGGCCTACGCAGGCGGTTCGAAGAAGCTCCTCAAGCGCATAACCCAGGAGAAGGGCGTGATCAGTATATCGTCGACCGCCATTAACCCGTAGCTAGCGCGTAAAGCCCGGGTCGATCTGCTCTTCCAAGTCGCCCTGGAGCGTTTCGCCCTGGGAAACGGGCTCGTGTGGTCGAACCGCGGTGCGAAGGAGCTTGCATGCAGAGACTAGCCGTCGCGTTTATTTTAGGCTGCGTTATCCTGCCTTCGGTCGCGCGCAGCACCGAAAACGCAACGTCCGTGGCAAGCCCGTCGGTCCAGTCGGCGATCGTCGCGGCGGTCGAAAAGGATCGCAAGACCTACGGCGGCCGTCAGCCCATCCCCGCCGTTCTGATCGGGGTTTGGGACGGCAAGGGGGCGGCCTTCGTGCGCGCGTTCGGCTATGCCGATATTGCAGCGAAGCGGGCACTGACGGCCGCGGACCACTTCCGCATCGGCAGCAACACCAAGACGTTCGTAATCAGCGTCATTCTGCAGCTGATCGCCGAGAAGAAGCTCACCCTCGACGATCCAGTGAGCCGGTTCTCGCTCGGCGTCAGCATCCCGAACGGCGATAGGATTACCGTGCGCGAACTCTGCAATATGCGTAGCGGCCTTTTTGAGGCTTTCAACACGCCGCAGTTCGCGCGCTTGAACATGACCGTCCCGAAGAACTTCAATCCGCGCATGCTCGTGGCTTGGGCCGTACGGGAGAAACCGTATTTTGCACCCGGCAAAGGCTACCACTACAGCAATACCAACTATTTGCTTCTCGGCCTCATCATCGAGGCGATCACGAAGGACAGCGTAGGCGATCAGATCCGCAAACGCTTGTTGGAGCCGCTCGGATTGAGACAGACGTCCTATCCTCAAACCGAAGCTATGCCCGAACCGTGGGCACGCGGTTACGGCCTCGACAAGGCCGGTAACTGGGAAGACGTGAGCAACACGATCCCCGTCGCGTTCATGGGTTCGGCCGGCGAAATGATCTCCGACATGGGGGACATCAAGCGTTGGATCAAACTGTACGCCACCGGAAAGACGGGCGGCCCGTTGGGCTATCGCCCGATCACGGAATGCAAGCAGTTTCTCGGGAACACAGCCTTTGGGCTGGGCATCAACTGCAGCGCAGGCTGGTACGGCTACACCGGCGCGCTCCCCGGTTATAATACCGCCGACTACTACTTCCCGGCGACCGGAATAACCATCGTTGTGTGGATAACCTACCAGGCCGAGAAGCCTCCGGAAGGCGTAGCAAGCGTCATCTTTCGCGACATCGCGCACATCGTGACTCCCGCCAATATTCCGTTCGTATACTCCAGCGAGGAGTTACGGCGCTCGAGCCTTTAGGGGATCGTTTGTCGTGGCAATCGTTGCGTTCTTGCGTGGTGCGAACGTTGGCGGACATCGGCGGTTTCGCCCTTCGCTGCTGGCCAAGGAGCTGGAGCGTTTCGATGTCGTCAACATCGGAGCCACGGGTTTGTTCGTCGTTCGCAAGCCCGGCCGCGGCCAAACGTTTCGCTCGGAACTGATGAGCCGGTTGCCATTCGATACGCAAGCCGTTTTATGCGAGGGTGCCGACTTGCTGGCTCTCGAGAGCCGGTCGCCGTACCAAGAAATCGCCGTGGATCCGGATCACGTTCGTTTCGTAAGCATTCTCATCGAACCGGTGCCCGGCACGGCTGCCTGCGATGCCGTTCGGAATCCCTTCGGACGACGATTGGTACGTGCGCATCGTCGGACGGGAGAAGCAGTTCTTGTTCGGCGTCTACCGGCGCCACATGAAGACGATCGCGTATCTCGGGCAGATCGATAAGGCCCTTGGCGCGCGGGTCACAACACGAAACTGGAATACGATCGGCAGCGTGCTCAAGGTTCTTCGCCGGGGCTGAACCCGGAATCAGCGCACTTCGGGTGACGCTGGATTAATTCGCCAAACGACGCCGCCGTTATAGTTGGCGAGCCACACCGACCCATTCCCGAAGCAAATGGCGTCGCCGCCGGGCCCATACCATTTTCTGACGACGGTGTTTGTAGCGGCATTGATGTTCGTGAGCGGGGTTCCGACGATCGTCGCCCACACGAAACCCGCGCCGTAGGTGACGTCGCCGCCGAAGCCGGGAATGTTTGCGCGAATCGTGGCGACGACGCGCTTCGATTGCAAGTCGACCCTGGTGATCGAGCCGTCGGTCTGACCGATCGTCCAAACGGCGCCGCCGCCGGCCGTAATAAAATGCGGCTTCGATGCGATCGGAATAGTCGCAATTCGGCGGCCGCTCGCGGCGTCGACGGCAGTCAGAAGGTTCGCCGCCCCGCTCGTGATCCAAATCGCTCGCCCGGCATAGACCGGGTTCTGCGACCCCCTCGCAACTTGGATTTTTTGCCGCACGGATCCGGTCGCCGGGTCGATGCGCGAAAGGATGCCGTCGGCCGTCGCGAGCCACACGCTATCCGGGCTCGTCGTGATTGCGCCTTCAGAGTGTGCCGGAGTTATCGGCAGCGTCGCTTTCACTCGGTTGGTCGCCGCGTCGATTCGGACGAGCGAACTTCCCGCGCCGTGCGGACTGCAGATGGGCACCCATAGGCTTCCGAATCCGTAAGCAATTCCCGAGCACGGTATGCCGGGGAGTTTTATTCTTGATGTAACCGTATTGGTGGCCGCGTCCACCCGCTCCACCTCTTTGAGGGTGATGTTCGCAATCCACAGCGCGTTAGAACCGCTCGTCATCCAGTCGGGCGCGCCGCCTATAAAAATCGTCGTGCGAGGCAGCTCGGAAATGGTAGGCCGCGCTTGCATGCCATCCGCCACGTAAGCGGTCAGGACCGCGTAAGCGGCCAGTGCAATGAAGAATAGAGGCCGCATCAGAGGCGTTCCTTTCCAACTCATCGCAGGTTGTAGAGCGTCGACACGGAGGCGCCTTCCTTCGTGCTCTGCACGCTCATCCAATAAGCGCCGTCGGCGGTCTGCGCCATCTCGATCGGCATCAGAAACTTTTGCGGAAGATCGTATTCGCGCATCGGTCCCGTCGGGCTGGCGCCGATCAGGGCTCCTTGACCGTTACGCTTGATGGCACCGATCAGCACGCCGCCCCCTTTGCCGCCGAAGACGGCGCCGGTCATGAACGTGCCGCTCGGAAGAGCGAACTCCGTGAGCTTCCCGCTGGTCGTCATTCGCCCGACTTGAGATTCTTGCCCAAACCAGAGTGCGTTGTCGGTTGCAACCGTGAGGCCGCCGCTCAAGCGCTGCGAACCGGCAGGAAATTGACGAAGGCCGCCACTCGTCGTCAATCGTCCGATTCGCTTGACTCCAGCCTCCGTGAACCAGAGAGCACCGTCGGGGCCCGTGATAATGTCGACCGGTTGGGTGCCGGCTCCAACGACGTACTCTTTGATCGCTCCATTGCGCGCGACGGTGCCGATCTTTCCCGCCGTCATCTCGGTAAACCACATATTTCCGTCGGGTCCGCGGGTGATGTCGAATGGGCCGCTGTGGGATGTCGGAATATCGAACTCGGTTATAACTCGCGCCGAGCCGATCGTTGCCACCTTGTTGGCTCTGGATTCGGTAAACCACAACGAATAGTCCGGCGCATAGTTTATGGAACCGGGTTCCGAGCCCGTTGCGGGCGAGCGGTACTGCTGCGCCTCGCCGGTCTTCGGCAGAAAATTGACGATGCCGGAGGTATCATCGGTTGTGCGGTTGGTAAACCACAGTCCGGTTATTTTGCCGCGTGGATTGAAGACGATCCCGTGAGGGACTCGTTGGGCGACCGGGTAGGCGGTGAAGATTCCACAGATCGTCGATGTCGACGGAGTGCAGCTCCGCTGCATGGCGCCAACGTCTTCGGCCGTCGAGATGAATGTAACCAACGCAAACGTTAGCCCAACGACAAAAACAGATGCCAGGAAACGCACGCGGCGACATTGGCGGTCGACGGGCGGGCCCCTGCAACGCTGCGGACGGAGACCGTCGTTGCTCGAGATTCGGGTTTCCGCTGCTCGAGCGGGGTTTTGCCGGCTTAGCCTAAAGAAGATTCGAACATAACGAGACCTTCTGGGGAGGAAGAGCATCATTGAAGAGCTGCTTTTTGTCGATCGCGGTTGCGGCGTTCGTTTTCGTGCCCTGCGCTACGACCTAAGCCGGCGCTACGATGGAAGTCGGCATCATTCATAGAACGGGAGCAAGCACAATGTAGGGTTAAGCGAAAGGACACGCTGCATGCCTGGGATCTTCCGAACGCTTCGCGCGCGCACAGTCGCGGTAGCGATTCTCGCTGCCGTCGGCTTCTGGGCAGCGCGCATTGGGGCTCAAGGTCTACCAATGACGCGCGATCTCGCCGCCCGTCCCGATTTTGCCGAACCAGTGACGTTGGCCAGCAAAGATGGCGTGCTCGAGGTTACGCTGACCCCGCGTCAGACTACCGCGATTCTCGACACCGTCGCCAAGCCCATCAAGAACATGATGCTCTTTGACTACTCGGTGCAGCGAGGAACCGCGTCCAACGGCCAGATGTCGGGCGGCCACCAGTATCCCGCGCCAACGCTGCAAGTCGAGCCGGGCGAGAGACTGATCGTTCACATCAACAACGAGTTGCGCAATCTGACGATCCGCGACTTTTACGATCCGAAGTACACGCCCAAGGGCCAGACGGTGCCCCTCTACCCGCAAATGATGACTTCGGCGCCGTTCAATCTCCACGTCCACGGCGCGCACGTCAGCCCTCGCGGAAACGCCGACAACGTGTTGCTGCACATCGACGCCGGCATGTCGAACACGTACGTATACGACATTCCGAAGAACATGACGCCGGGCACGTTCTGGTATCACAGCCACCTGCATACGCTAACGGCGTCGCAGACGTACTACGGTCTTGCTGGTATGCTGCTCGTCGGCCGCGCCGACAGCGAGATTCCGCTCGTCACGCAAAATAAAATTCCAATCCGCACGATGCTGTTGCAATACAACACAGTCTTCGATCGCATGGGCGGTCTGGCGCAGATCACCAATCCAAACTGGCCGCAGTGGGTCAGCACCCTAATACCGCCCAAAGGCAACGAACTCGCCAGCGGCACGTACCACCCTTCATTGGCACCCGTGAACTTTTTGGAATCGAAGAAGGGCACGCAGTGGGCCACGGTGTGGTACGCGGGGCCGCTGTCAATTAATAACATGCGTGGGCGCTTCCAGTTCGTACCGAGCAACTTGCTGCACTTCACCGCGGCGGCAGGATCCGGCGGCGCCGACATCGCGGCAGACCCGTCGCTTCCTGACTATAAACGTGACGTGCAGTTTACGGTCAACGGGTTGTTCGAGCCCGTCCTCAAGGTGAATCCCGGACAAACGGAGATTTGGGTGCTCGCTAACGTCAGCGACATTGCGTACATGAACGTCGAGCTCACCGAAACCGCAACCGGGTATCACCCGAAGATCGCCATCGTCGGACAAGACGGCATTGCCTATGGCGAAGTGCACTATCCGTACGAACAGGATGGAACGCAACTGCTGATTCCGCCAGCGTCGCGTTATGCGATCGCGGTGACGATGCCCGCCAAGGGATCGTTGCGCCTTTCACTGCCCGGGCTGGGTTCGGGCGCCAGGACGCTTTCCGCGCCCGGCATCCTCTACACCAACAACGGTACTCCGAACCCGCCGGCGCGGTTAGGAACTCTCAGCCTTCTGCCGTCGGCAATCAGTTATGCCGACGGATTCTTCATCTTCCCATCGCAAACGCTGCTGAATGCCGATCCCGGCGACGGGCAAGGCGTCACGACGGCGTTTAGCCCCGGGCAGAAACTCGGCGCAGCGACGCCCTTCCACGATCTGTCGCACCTCAAACCCGACGTGAGCCGCACGCTGGTCATCAACGGCGGGTTTCTCAATAATCATGCCAGCAAAGCCGATCCCAAGGCGTTCGTCTACGCGTTCGCGGGGAACGCATTTCCCAACGTTCCTTTGATTCAGGCTCGGCTCGGTTCGGTCGAAGAATGGAACTTCGTCAACTACAATAACGACGCACACCCGATTCACGTCCACGTCAACGACTTCCAGGTGACCAAGTACGACGATCCCACGACCGGAACGAAACTGGGGCCGCAAATGTTCGGTGAGGATAACGCCAACGTTCCCGCGCCGTCGATGGGCCCGAAAGAAGCGGTCATTCAAGCCGGTACGCTGACGATGCGCACGAGGTTCAACGACTACTTGGGCCTGTACGTGCTGCATTGCCACCGGCTCAACCACGAAGACAACGGCTTAATGATGCTGGTCAACGTCATCCCGGCCGTCTCCGACTTTGCGGTGGCGGTTTCGGGTTCGGCGGGCCACCCCGCAACGGTGAAGGTCTTCGACGGCCACGGCGATCGCTTGATAGCGACGGTCACGCCGTTCCCGGATTTCTACGGAACCCCCAGCGTGGCGATCGGCGACGTCGATGGGGACGGGATCTACGACCTCATCGCCGGTGCGGGCAAGGGACACTCGCCAGAAGTCGTCGCGTACTCGGGCGCGCCGGGTGGCGGCAAGCCGTTCTCAACTGAGCTCGCGCGCTTCCAGGCGTTCGATGCGACGCAGACTGGCGGCGTGAGCGTTGCTTCCACGCAAATCGACGGCAGATCGGCGGATAATATCATCGTCGGCTCCGGCGCCGGCACGACCGATCAAGTTCGGATCTTCAGCAGCGAACTTCCAGCCGTCGGCTCGACACCCGCAACGTTCGCAAGCTTCGCACCGTACGGAAGCGATTCGTCCGGCGTTGGCCTCGCCGCCGGATTCGTCGACTTCTTGACCGGACGCAACAGCATCGTGACGGCAGCCGGAACGGGCGCGAAGGTCAAGGTGTTTTCGTACTCGCTGATGACGCCGATCGGCGCCCCGCCGGCGTGGCCGAACAATCCGGGCAACGCGCATATGGACGCGTCGTTTGCACCGTTTGGCGCGGCATATCGCGGTCCGATCTCGATCGCCACCGGGTGGCTTGCCGGTTCGTACGGCGGCGCCGAAGCGATCGCCGCCAGTCAGCTCTCGGGTGCCGGAACCGTGAAGGTGTTCTCGACCGGAACGGCGCTCCAAGGCAATCCGACGATGTACCTTCGCAGCGCCATGATGCACGAAATGGCCTCCAATTTCAGCGAGATCGCGTCCTTCCAACCGTTCGCCGGCGCATCGGGTGTTCGCGTTGCGACGACGTCGACCACGATCGGTGCCGATTTGCTCGCAAGCGGCGCGCGCGGCGGCACCGTGCAGATCGAGAAGTTCCGCCTCATGCGCTCGAACCCGGAAGCGCATGTCCTCACCGCGGCGCACGTGCACGCGATCTCGTCGGGAATGGGAACGGCTCCGGCGGTGCTCGGCGGTGACTAGCAGCGTGGCGGACGACGAGGTTACCACGTTGCTGCTCTGCGCGCGCGTGCGCCCTGCTTGTGTCGATGAATTTCGGCAGTGGCACGTGCGTTGGCAGACGGCCGTCCTCGCGGCGCCGGGCGCGCTGAGCTTCGAGTTTTGGCCGTCGGCGCCGCCGGATCAAGTCGAAGCCGTCGCACTGTCGCGCTTCGAGAACGAAGAAGCCTTGCGAACTTGGCGCCGCAGCGAGACCAACCGGCACCTCGTCGCCGAGGCCGCCTCGTTTGCCGAAGGCGGCATCGTGATGCAGCTCGTCGGCCAAGCGGCCGTCGCATACTACGTGCAGCACGGCGTGACGTTCGTCATCGTGACCGACATCAAGCCCGGCAAAGAAAGAGAGTATCGCGCGTGGGCCGATAAAATTCAGAAGGTTCAGGAAACCTTCCCCGGCTACATCGGGTCGTTCGTTCAGCCGCCCCAGCATAAGGAGACTGGCTGGACGACCGTACTGCGATTCGATAACGCGCAGCACTTAAGCGCGTGGCAAAACTCGCCGCAGCGCGCGGCGTTGATCGAGGAAGCGGCACCCCTGGTCGAGCGCTTCAACGCGCAACGCGTCGACACGTCGTTTCCAGGCTGGGTTCCCACCGATCCGGCCACCGGCAAACCGCCGAGCATATGGAAAACGGCGTGCCTCGTCTTGCTCACGCTGTTTCCGGTCGTGATGCTCGAACTGCGGTTTCTCAATCCCCATCTGCGCGGGTTGCCGCCGGCGCTCGCGACCTTCACCGGCAACGCCATCAGCGTCTTGCTGACAACGTGGCCACTGATGCCGCTGGCGATTCGCCTTTTCCGGCCGTGGTTGTTTCCTGAGGGCCGGCCGCGAGCGCTCGTACTCGCAATGCCGTTCGTGCTGTTGGGCTGCTACGCGCTCGAGATCGCCGTTCTCTGGCGGCTGCTCTAAGGAGATGACGGCGGGAGTTTTGAGAAGATTCGGTCCTCGCTGAACGGCAGGGCAGTGAACCGCACGCCGGTCGCTGCCTTGAGCGCGTTGCCGATCGCCGGGGCAACCGGGTTAATCGTGTTTTCTGCGATCGATTTTGAGCCGAGCGGCCCGATCGCGTCGAACGTTTCGGCGCAGAAGACTTCAGTAACCGGCGAATCGGCAAACGTTGGAATCCGATAGTTTCGCAGCGTCGGATTGATCACCGCACCGGAATCGTTATACACCATTTTCTCCTGAAGAGCGTAGCCGATGCCTTGCACGACGCCGCCGATCACTTGCCCGCGCAGCTGGTTGGGGTTCATCACCACGCCCGCGTCGACGGCCTCAATGCTGAACAGGATGTGAATCTCGCCGGTGACGCGATGCACCGCCAGCCGCACGCCGTACGCGATGAATGCCACGGTGCGCGGCGATCCATATGCCTTACGAAAACAGGCGAGTTGTTCGCCGTGCGCTCGCGCCGCGGCGTAGAGTTCGGGAAGCGAAACGCGCCGGTCGCCGCAGAGCACCGCGTCGTCGTCAAGCCGGCAGTGCTCGACTTGCGTCCCGGAAGTTCGGGCCGCGAACGCGAGTATTTTCTCGCGCAGCGCGACGGCGGCGTTTTCGACCGCCTTCGCCGGCACCATCATGCCGACGCTGGCGAACGTGCCGCTGTCGTACGGCGTCTTATCGGTGTCGGCGTTGACGAAGCTCACGAGCGCCGTCGGGCAGCCCATGACTTGCGCGACGATCTGCTGCTGAGCGGTAACCAGACCATTTCCGATTTCGACCGAACCGACCGTAAAGTGATAGCCGCCGTCGGGTAGCAGCGCCACTTCAGAACCGGAGCGCTGCTCGGTCGGCGGAACGCAATCGAGCATCGATATGGCCATCCCGCTGCCTTCCAGCCAATCGTCACCCTGGGGCTTGCTCAGGCCCCGACCGCTCGCCAGCGCTTTCTCAACGGCCTCGATGCATTGATCCAAACCGTAGCTGCCCATCGTGAGGTCGGAGATCTCACTGAGTGCCGATTCCATCTTGTCGTTCGGACCGATGACGTTCTTGCGGCGCATCTCGATCGGGTCGATCTTCAGGAGCGCCGCCAGCTCGTCGAGCGCCGATTCAATCGCGAACGTCGGCTGGGTGGTCCCGTAACCGCGAAATCCGCCGCCGCACTGGAGATTCGTGTAGACCGCGTAACCGTCGCCTTTTTTGTTCGGGCACTTGTAGATGGCCCACGGACCGGACATTCCGTTGGCGAGCGTTTCGCCGCCGTGATTGCCGTACGCACCGGTGTTCGAAACCGTTCGGTATTGCATCGCGGTTAGCACGCCGTTTTTCTTGGCGCCGAGTTTGACGTGCGTCTTCATCGGATGACGCGTCGTCGCTCCGATGAACTGCTCCTCGCGCGTGAACTCCCACTTCACCGGCCGTCCGGTTTTGATCGTCGCCAAGAGCGGCAAATCTTCGCTCATCATATCTTGTTTACCGCCGAAACCACCACCGACGCGCTCCGTGAAGACGTGCAGATCGGCCGGGAGAATGCCCAAGAGATAGCAGAGCTTGCCCTTGACGATGAACGGGCCTTGCACGCTCGTGCGTACGTGCAGCCGGCCGTCTTCGGAGCGCCATGCGATCGACTGCATCGTCTCGAGATGAACGTGCTGTTGACGCGGCGCGTCGTAGGTTTCTTCGTAGATCGCGTCGGCTTCGGCGAAACCGTCGGCGACGTTGCCGACCTCACCGTGAAGCTCAAGAAAGACATTTCTTTGGGGATGGAGGATGTGCGAATCGCCGCCTTTGTCGTGCAAGACGGGCGCTCCGGGTTCCATCGCTTCTTCGGGGTCGAAAACGGCCGGCAGGATCTCGTACTCCAGGTTGAGACGGCGGCAACCTTCTTCGGCGGCAGCTTCAGTTTCGGCGACGACGGCGGCGACGCGCTGACCGACGAAGCGCGCCACGTTATCGAGCATGTACGTATCGTCGGGGTCGACACGATTGTCTTCGTGAATAGCCGTCGAGTAAAGGCGGCGTGGCACGTCTTCCCAAGTGAACACAGCCACGACACCCGGCACGGCCATGGCTTCGGACCGGTCGATCGACAGAATTTTGGCGTGCGCGTGCGGCGATCGCAGCACCTTGAGGTGCAACAGGCCCTCCATCGGCGGTATGTCGCTCGTGTATCGCGCGTGCCCCGTGACGATGTCGCGGGCGAACGGATTGGGAACGCTCGTGCCGCTCGACGCGCCGGCCTCGTCGGGAGCGACGTTCTTTGTGCCGGCGAACGCGTCGCGAATCGATCCGTACCCGGTGCAGCGGCAAAGATTCCCCTTCAGCGCGCGAGGCAGGTCGCGTTTCTGCTCGTCGCTGAGCGCGGCCGCCGTCATAATCATTCCGGCTGCACAATAGCCGCACTGGAAGCCCTGCGCGTCGAGGAACGCCTGCTGCATCGGATGCAACTCGCCGTTCTTGGCTAACCCCTCGATCGTCGTGATCTCTTTGCCGTCGGCTCGGAATGCCGGATAGAGACAGCTGTGCACGGGTTTTTCGTCGACCCACACGGTGCACGCGCCGCAATCGCCGCCGTCGCAGCCTTTCTTGACGCCGTACCAGCCGAGGTCGCGAAGAAAAACGCGCAAGCATTCGCCCGGCGCCGGCGTCGCCGCAAAGGTCCTGCCATTAACGCGAAGATTCACGACTCCAACTCCCGCCGAATCTGTTCCGCATAGTAATACGTTAGATGCCGGCGATGCGCTGGCGAGCCGTGAACGTCGGCGAGATAGAGGGAGTCCGGGATTGCGGTATCGATGGCCTTGCGAAGGTGCTCGGAGGTTGGGGTGCCGTCGAAGGCGAGTTGTATTGGTTTGACCGTCGCGGCCGTAATCGTGAGCACTAGGCCGCCGTTCGGCTTACTGCGAGTACCAACGAGCAACACTGACGAGCGTCCGAGGTGCGTGAGCTCTGAACGACGGAACGCAAACGACTTCGCCAACGCCGCTGACGGAAGGCGGATGCTGCGCAGCAGTTCGCCCGGTTGCAAGACATTCGCGTGATTTCCGGTGACGAAGTCGGCGGCGCGTACCTCGCGCGGCGATCCGTTCCGCGGGAAGAGCGTGTAGGTGGCTTCGAGCGCCACCGTAAGTGAGATCATCGGACCCGCCGGCAGTGACATCACGATGTTCCCACCGACCGTTGCTTCGTTCCAAATCTTGAACGACGACAAAAAGGCCCGGCAGCAGTCGCCAATGAGCGCCCTTGCATTCCACTCGGGTACCGGTTGGAACGCGTAGAGCTCCGCGATCTTACAGGTTGCGGCGAGCTCGATGCCGTCTTTTCCAGCTGCAATTGCTTGCCAACCGAGAGTTTCCAAATCTATCAGCGTATCGGTGTGAATTTGGGGCTCAGAGAACAGCCACGTTCCCCCTGCAAGCCATGCGTATCCGTCTCGCCACTGACGGATTTCGTCGGCCGACCTTGGTCGTTTGATCTCGGTTATCGTATTGAGGTTCATAACTGCGGCTCACATTCTTCGACGTGCGATGGTCGTTTCCCAGGCCGAGCTGTCTGGCCGTGCAAGGCATAACAGCGCATCGCTCGAATCCGTACGAGTACTTTCCGACGAACTTTTCATTGAATTAGGAGACGATCGTGAAAGCCTTTCGTATTGGTTCGGCGGTTTGCGCGGGTGCGTTCGGCACGCTCATTCTGTCGTCGGCTTCAGACCGAGGTCGCGCCATGACGGCGGCGAGCTGATTTCGTGAGAAAGCCGGTATATGTCGTCCTAGCTGCCGGCGAATCGCGGCGCATGGGATTCGACAAGACGGTAACGCCTCTTGGACTGCGTTCTCCCCTCGCCCGTCTTGCCGAAGCGCTCGGACGGCGTCGTGCTATAATCGTAGTTCCTCCGCATTTGGCCGACGAGGCGGCGCGTGTTGCTCCCGGCGCGTGCATAGTCATCAACGGCGAACCGGCCCGTGGAATGTCGCATTCACTGCATCTTGCGCTGTCGTCAATCGATCGCGAAAGCCCGTTTGGCGTCCTGCTCGGGGACATGCCGAGCATGACCGGGGCGACGATCGAGCGCACCGAAGCCATGCTCGGTGGCGACGTCGACGTCGCCTTTCCCGTCGACTCGGCTGGTACGCCGGGCCATCCGGTAATTTTTTCGGCGCGCGCGCGTCCCATCGTCGAGGCGTTGCCCGACGGCGATACGCTCCGCATCGCGCGTGACGACGCATCGTTGCGGCGTGCGTCTTGGCGCTGCCACGACCGGTCGGCATTCCTCGACCTCGACGTGCCTAGCGATTGGAAGGCCTTCTCCGATGCGTGAAATCTATGGTGAGATTGCCGGCCGCCTGCGAAACGGCCGTCCGTGCGCGATCGCGACTCTGGTAGCGGCACGCCGCGCCGCACCCGCTGCGATTGGAACTTCCATGCTCGTCGATTCGGACGGTTCGTTCATCGGCAACATCGGTGCCGGCTGTCACGAAGCCGAATTGGTGGAGAGCGCATTCGAGGCACTCCGCGACGGATCGCCACGCACAATCGACTTCGAAGTAACTGACGAACTGCTCGATGGGTCTTCCTGCGGCGCCGTACTGACGGTCGCGATTTGGCTTCCCGATCCGGATTTTTCGCCGTCGCCGATCCACTAGCGGGGAACGGCGAGTCCGGAAAACTCCTCTTTTAGGTCGTACGTGCGTATCGGCGTCGAACCGCCGGCAGCGTAGACGGCGATCGTGTTCGTCTGGTTGTTGGGAGCGTTTGCGACGTAGAGCCGGCCCGAGCTGTCGAAGGCGAGCCGGACTGGAGCAGTGATTCCGGAGTGAATCGAACGCCAGACGTTTGTGTGCCCCTTACGATAGACCGTTATCGATGCCCGCGCTTTTTGCTTTCGGACATTGGCGACGTATATATTGCCGTCGGCATCGACCGCGACATCGTACAAGGACTGTAAGCCCGCGGTGATCGTCAGCGACGGCAAGCTTTTTCCGGCCCGATACACCACCACGTCGGCACTACTGCTATTCAGGCTAACGAGCCCGTTGCCAACGACCAGATCCCCGTTCGGAGCGACGGCCAACGCGGTCGGGAGGCCGATCCCCTTTTGGATGAAACGCGACGGAACGTGTTGCCCGTGATGGTAGACGCTCACCCAACCGGGAAACACGTCGAAGTTGGCTACGTACAGATTCCCAAACTTGTCGAGCACGGGCGAACCAGCAAAGGGGGCTAGGTCCTTCAGACGCCGCCGAGGTTCAGTCGCGCCGGGTGCATAGATTGCGCCAGTGCCTGCAAATCCGCAGCAGCCCACGCGATATTGAGCGACGGCGACTAAACGTCCGGCCGCGTTGGCAACAAGCCCCTCAGGAATGCCGATAATGCCGCTTAGAATCCGCAGCGGCTTCACGCTCTTCGCGGCGTACACGCTGACGTTACCGCCGTTCGACGTGGTCGAATTGCCGACATAGAGATTACCGGAACCATCGGTCGTTAGCACCGTGGGGTTTTCGATGCCCTTGGTAATCGCCGGCCCACCTAACATCTGTACGAATCCGTTCGGCGAGGCGCAGGACGAGCTGCGACAGGTTTCCGCGACGTAGGCGAATGGGCGTTCGGTTTTGGAGGCACGCGCGCCATCGTTCGTTGAGATTAGACTCGGGGGCGCACTTGCCGGCGCTGGGATGCTGCCGCAGCCCGACACCACCGGATAAATAAGGATCAGGGCGGCGACCAGCAATTTCACTCGCATGGCTATGCGGGTTCGACGACGCGAGCGCTGGCACCCAGGGCGGCAGCACAGCGGGCAGGAGGCTTGGCTCTCGCGTTGACTGAAGAAACTTTATTGGAGGTTTTCGCTATGAGGCACCTATCGATCGTGCTGGCAACAGCATTCCTGTTTGTAGTTGGATGCGATGCGCACTCGTCAGATCAGCTTCCCGTTGCCAGCGCGCGTTCGCCGCTTGCAATTTTGGCTGGCGCAACGGCAAAGGTTTATTGGTCGCTATTTTATGCCGGGACGAATCCGCAGGTCGAGCTTGCAAAGCGACCGCTGAAGTCATCCTCGAAGGTGACCGACGTGGACGGGAATGCGAGGAACGAGCTCGTCTGCGCCAATGCGATGCGGTTTGTTGGGTCTGAGCTCTGGATAATGAACCTTTCGCCCTGTCACGGCTCCGGTGAGAGCATCGTCCAGGTCTACTCACTGCCGCTTACCTCGAACAGCACGCCTGAAAAGGCGTTCGTACTTTCAGGTCCGATGGATGCTGACCACATGACTTTTGACGCGTCGGGAAACTTATGGGTTCCATCGGTCGGGAATAACTCGGTCTACGAGTATACGGGGCCTTTTACGTCTAGCGGTACATTGTCGCCCGCGATTACCCTGACACTCGGCCTCCATACCCCGCAGGGCCTGGGCTTCGACTCTAAAGGAAATCTCTACGTGGCGAATACCGGTGCGACCAGCGGCGCGGATGCGGTCTCCATTTTCAAGGCACCGATCTCCAACCGGAAGCCGCACTTCCTCAAGGGAGTCATCGCTCCGAGCGGCCTCGTCTTCGATCGCAACGGCAATCTATACGTCTCGTCAAACGGCACAACGGGCGCGATCGCTGAGTACGCCAGCAATCACCTCAAGGCCGGAAGCTCGCCCACGGTCGTCGACTCAACCGGGCTCGCGTCAAGCCCGTACGGCGCGGACCTCAATTTCGACACTGACGGGAACCTCTACGATGCGGATTGCAGCAGCACGCCTGGTATCTATTCGTATCCGACGGCCCAGAAGAAGTTCAGCTCGACGCTAAAGCCGGTGTTCTACACGAATCAGACAATCTCGAACATCGGGTGCGTCTGGGGCATCGCGGTCCACTAGGAGACAGGCTCCTGGCGTGCGTGGCCTTTGCTGACCGCCGAGCCAAACGGATCGTTGCCGCCTTTGCAAAGCTCGGCCAGCCGGTACGCAAGCGAGTAGTCCACCCCATTGGCGTAAAGGTTGCCTTTGTCGTCATCGGTTGCTCGTTGTTTACCGCCCGCGCCGGAGCCTGCTCGCAATGCGCACGCGGGGTGCGTACGCCGCGGATTCGGATTTCAGAAAAGATGCTGACGCAGTCGGCTGGTAAGAAGCATTTTAGGCCGCTTCTCGAAGTTCGTGCGACATGCAGGGCGGCCGGTCCGTTCGGCTACCCGCGTCGATAAGGAGACCTTCATGACTAGACGAACGATTTTCGCAGCCTTTTGCACGATCGTCTCGCTCACCATCTGTGCGTGTTCGGGAAACAGGATCGCCTCGCCGGCCGGAGGAGTAGTGCCGGCTCTGCAGCCGGCGATCAGTCTGGAGCAATCGCAAGGCGGGGTCGTTCCCACTAAGCGCCACAAGATTTCAGGAACGTATAAGGGAAAGGTCACCGCCTCGGCCAACGGGCAGAAGCAGTCCGGGACTATTAAAGTTGTAATCATGCAGAAGAAAAAGAATGTCTCGGGCCCCGTTTACATAACGCTTGACGGCGACACCCAAAAGTACTCTTTCTCGGGCAAGATTACATCTTCGAAGAAAAAAGAAACCTTGTTTTCCTTTAGCGTTGAAGGTGGAAGCGGCCACGCAAGCGTTATCGGGAAGGTGCTCAAAGGCACGGCGAAGGTGTTGACCACTTCAGGGTATACGATCACCTTCACATTCAACGCAAAGAAGTAGCTCCGTCGGGCAGCTTGGCGTAGCGCACTCGCATCGTCACTAACATCACGCGCAATCACGCCGGGTAATCCGTGGCCCCTCGCAACGCGGACTCCGCTCGACATTTGGCGGCGATTAGCTGGGCCGCAAGGTGCTCTCCCGCGGCGTCTGCTCGGCTAGGAGAACGATCCGCGAAGCTAGCTGGTTGAAAAGAAGTGCATGAAAAGGAAGTACAAGATACCAATACAGAAATCCGAACAACCCGCGCGGCTCGAAGAACGCCGTCTGCGTAAGGCGCGTCCGCCCGTCACTTAGCCGATCCGTGTCGAACTCCAGCCACGCTTTGCCGGGGAGCCTCATCTCGGCCCTCAGCCGCAGATGCTGGTCCGCTTCCAAAGCTTCGACGCGCCAAAAATCGACCGCATCGCCGAGACGCAGATCGGTAGCGCTACGCCGGCCGCGTCGCAAACCGATGCCCCCAACCGCACAATCCAAGAGGCCGCGCAACTGCCATAACGCTTTGCCGTACAGCCAGCCTCGCTTTCCGCCCAGCTGGGTAAATACGGACGCAACTTGCTGCGGCGACGCCGTGGAGATGCGCTCCTTACGATCGATAAGCATTCCTTCACGCACGCCGGTGAACGTTGCGGGCAGTGTGCGCACGTCGAAGGCATCAAACCAAGTCGTGTCCGGGCCGCCGGCACCGTAGCGATCCAAAGCGCGCGACACCGAGGCATCAAAGCCGATCGGGACGATCTCTGGAAAATCGCGCCTCGCAGTGCTATCGCGCACAATCACTTCGTTGCGGAGTCCCAAAATTAGCGGCTGTGCAAGTCGTGAGGAGATCGGCGTTACGAGATGGACCCAGTACGACGAAAGGCGCGGCGTAAGCAGCGGCACCGTGACGATTTTACGCCTTAGATCGCGCAGTCGTGCGTAACCGAGCATCATGTCGCGATAGGTCACAATGTCCGCGCCGCCGATCTCGTAGATGCGAGAATCGCTATGCGGAAGGTCGAGCGCAGATACGAGGTAGCGCAAGACGTCCGTGACGGATATTGGCTGCGAACGCGTGGTCACCCACTGGGGCGCAATCATGACGGGCAAACGCTCCGTGAGATACCGCATCATCTCAAACGAAATGCTCCCACTGCCGATGATCATGGCAGCGCGGAATTCGATAACCTCGACGCCACTTGACCGCAGGACGTCGCCCACTTCGTGCCGGCTCGCGAGATGATGGGAGAGTAATGCGTCGTCTGCACCCAGCCCACCCAAATAGATAATGCGCTGCACGCCGGCTTCGCGAGCAGATTTGCCGAAGAGCGCAGCCGCCTCGCGGTCGCGCTCGGCAAATCTGTGTGAGTCGCTCATCGAATGTACGAGGTAATAAGAGGCATCGGCAGCTTCCAGCGCTTCGCGCAGATGTGCCTCGTCGAAAATATCGCCCTCGATTACTTCGGCTCCGGGAAATCTTCCGTTGAGGCGTCGAGCGTCGCGAGCAAGGCAACGAACGGAATGGCCGGCCCTGAGTAAGCGAGGCACAAGGCGTCCCCCGATATATCCAGTCGCGCCGGTCACCAAGACTCGCATACTCGTCGCAACCGTAAACCGACCGAAAACGTTACCGCCGCTGGGAGAAACCGTTCGTTGCCGTCGCGCGGTCGCAAGTATTGTCCGTCAGCGTGGTAAACGGCCCAACGCCGCCGTAGCACTGGCGTGGCTGCCGCTTTCCGGGCGGTTACTGTTGCTTTGGGCGTGGTAGCGGTGACGGATTAACACGCATGCAACGCAAGAGCTCTTCTGCATATGGAATGCCGATCGAGAGGGTTATGAGTGCAAGCAGTCCGGTGACGTAAGCGCGGGGCGGCGGCTCGGCTTTGAAACGCAGGGAAAAGTCTGGTTTCCGATCGGTGAGGCCCAGGATAGCCAGTGCTTGGTCGGCACGCAGGCAAAGCAAGAATGAAAGCGTCGCGAACGGCAACACTTCCAAAAAGCTATGAAAATGCTGTTCGGTGACGCTTACGTGGCGGCGCGGCGCGGCGTACGCGACATCCCAGATCACGACCAACTCATGAAAAATCAAAGCACCACTACCTAGAACTAGTGTTAGCGCGTTGGTCTCGAACAATAATGCTTGAAGTGCAGGAACCGCGACCGACGCCATCATGAGCGAGTGCGTAATCGACTCCTGCGTTCCACTGGTCGACTCGATCTTCGCGCGTCGATGGCACAAATAGTCTCCGAACCCCGGAATAGTCCAGAGCGGCGTAAGCACGTAGAGCAAATATACTTGCATCGCGCGCGCAATGAGGCGCTCTCGGTCCTTCCGCTGCCGATCGTCCAGCTTTTTGGAAAGGCTTATGCTGGTAGCGAAAGTCGCCGCACCCGCCCCTAACCTTGTGAAAGCGCGTTTAACGGTGGTCCACTTCATTCCGCTACACTCCCCAGCCGGGGACACCAGCGGGCTTACTCAGACCGGTTACGATGCACCAAGGCGCCCTTTCGATCGCCCTATGCGTTGCCCGGAAGGCGGCATGACGCAGCGCTAGCGCTTCTTTCGAGCGTCTTTTTTCGCTCGGCCGGCTGCACCGCGCGGCGTACTCGATGCTTTGCGAACCCGGCTTCCAACCTCAACAGCAAGGTCCTCGACGGCCTCGCCCCCGGCCTCGACCAGGTTCCCAATAGTGCTTACGATCCTGCCTATCTTCTGCGCCCCCCGGGCAACTTTCTCGGTGCGCTGAGGGACCTCGGACGCGGCTGCGGTCGCTTTCTTAGCAAGACTCTTTGCGCGGCGCGCGACCTTTGTCGCGGTTTTTTTCGCCGGGGTCACTGCGCGTCTCCCGCCGGACTTCGCAGCGGACTTTTTGCTCGCGTTTTTCTTAACTGCCATAAATGTTTAGGGTACCTCCTAAGAGCCGCCGTAAAATCGACGCCTTTATTGACAATTTTCCCCCAACTCACCGCTAAGCAAACTTAGTTGCTCACATATTTCCATTTTGGTGCGCTGGTGGAGACCCTGACGAAAGCGCGCAAGGCGTGCATCGTGGGGGCCTTCTCCCACGATGTCAAGTGCGCAGATCCGCTACTGCGGCGAGCAGATTGCAGCAGCGCTGCCCCGAGCCGTGCCGAATACGCAGAAATGAATAGCGAGCACGACTGCGGCGGTGCCTAAAGTTTCTTAGTACACCAAGGCCTTCCGACGCTCGCGGCATCTTGGAACCGACTTTCCACTACGCTCCATTGAAATACGGGAGGGGCTAGCGTGTTGCTGGGCTTGGCGCTGGAGCGGAGCCTTGTCCGCTGTTCGGGGGCGCAGTAGGCTGACTCGTTGTAGCAGACGGGGTTCCCTGCACCTGTGGCGCGCCGCACATCGAGACGATAGTTGGCGAGACGGTGGTCGGTGAGACGGCGGTCGGTGAGACGGTAGTCGGTGAGACGGTAGTCGGTGAGACGGTAGTCGGCGAGCCGGTGGTCGGTAAGACGGTGGTCGGCGAGACGGTGGTCGGCGAGACGGTGGTCGGCGAGACGATGGTCGGCGAGACGGTGGCCGGCGAGACGCAAGCCGCGTTCTGGGCTAGCCATTGACCGAGTGCTGGGTCCTGAATCGACGGATTGGCGGGCGCAAGACCTAAACCGAGAACAGCACCGACACAGAGCACAACTTTATTGGCCAGTCCTTGCACTTCAAACATCCTCCTCATCGAATCTTACCATGCGCTCGGCAGGGGAGGAAGCCTCATAGAAACCTCAGACCCGGTGCCCGGAACGCATCGAAATGATGTAACGCCGTGCGCCCACCCCTAGCCCGCACTCGGAAGGCGTGGCGGCGCAATGCACCACCCCCTCCAGCCATCGTAGCTCTCACGCGTTATACACATCACCGACGACGAGGGCGAGAACGTCTGGCAAGCCGATATTCCTACCTGAAGGGGAGCAGCGACGTTGTGGCCCAACCCGCTAAGACCCAAATCATCCGTAACGCTCATGTCGAATATGGCAAGGTTGTCGCTCTACACCCGGGACAGTGAATAACGATCTGATTTTCACCTGGCTGTAAATCGAAGATAACAACCTCACCAGCGCGACCGGCGGGAATGGCATTTGGCTGATTTATTCTCAATGTTTCTGGTGATGCCCATAATGCTATTCCAAAATGCAGCCGAATAGGGGATATTAGCTCAAGTGCCAGTGATTTTTTGGTAACAGCGGCTTTTTTAAGTGTCGGGAAATCTGCCCCAGGAAGAGATACTAGTGGCACATTGTACTTTGATACCGGATCATCTGCATATCGAAATGCACGAGTTGGTAACGTGTGCCCGGCCAAAAAGCTCATGCCGATTTCTGTATCGTGATAGTCGATTGTTGCTGGGTAAACCGTTTGTCCATTAACAATCGAAGATGGGATGGCGTTACCGCCAGGAATAAAGGGGAATGCCACTGCTCGCGGTGCTGCTGAAAATGTTTTGGCATCACTTGCGGCCTCTATCAGTGTCTCAGTCCTCATACCATCAAGTTTTGCCTGATTGTATAATGCGGCTAGTACCTCAGGATCCCCAGGAGTCGTATCGTTGCCATTACTTTCTTGTTGCGACATCATCACAATCGGTTGGGTTTCACCAGCCGCTGCATACGCATCAGCTAACTTGCGAATGTACTGCTCTGCACCAAATGTTGAAAAGCCTGCGCGTTGCTGCAAATCATCAGGATCGGTTGAAAAGTAGTCTTCGTCGCCGCTCAAATACGCACGAGTCAAATCCCTTGCCGTCCACTCTAGCGCAAGTAACGAACATTGACCATTTGGCTGTGGACGTTTATATGAGGTCGGATCGGCGCAGTAACTTCCCCACGGCGCTCCGTAATCATACGTCCCATCGACACCGTGGCTATTCCAAGTAATTCCCCAAAACGCGTGTTCGTTTAATGCTAGAAGTCCGGGAATATTGCGCTCGTGTCCCGCGCCTTCGACGCTCACCGTTGGAACGTACCAAGAAAATTTACTCTTCAGGTAGTGGATAAGCCGGGGCGAACTTGCACCCTCGATATCGTCAGCATTGTTCCGATGATATAGGCTATATAAATCACCAGCACCATTAACAAAGTTTATCGCTACTGCCATCCACGACACGGATAGTTTATTTTGCCGAGCGACCGCCTCGATACTTTGCATTCCACCAGGCATGAAATGTGCTTGTTGTAAGGATGTCGCCACGAATCGTGTCTGCGTTTGGCCATGCGGAATGGCCCAAGTTGGCCGTGGAGGTGCGTCGATTGTAGAAAGACCATTTGGGCAACGTGCTTGTTTTACATCAATTGGAGAGAACTGCCCGGCAGGTAATCGATACCAAATAAGTCCGTCATAAGAAACGCTGCAGGTCGATGAACTTTGATCGAACACCGTCGCTCCCGGTGTCGTTCCGCCGGGAACGCGTGGAATAGGCGCAAGCCCTGCTGTAGTACATCCATAAAGAGCACAAAGCAGTACAAGACCTAGAAGTTTAGTCGCTTTTGTAGGCAGTGGTTTGTCTCATTCACGACGCAGTAGGACTATCACCGACAGTTCTACGTTGACCGGCCGTGCCCTCGGTGGCCAGGGCGCTTGTGTTCCTGGGACCCACCCGCCATATCCCTGGCGCCACGAGGAGCACCGGCATACTATCAATATACCGGTGCGCCACATTAGTTGGCCCGCTGCCTAGACGAAAACGATGATTATTTCTCTGCTGCAGTCACGCCGAGCGGCTCGGGCAAACCGCTCCCTAGCACCGCAATCGCTGAACCGCCGGCCGGGTACTTGAAAACCTCGCCGTCGCCGTTACCCGCATCCCCGCAGTAGACAATGCCCTTAACGATCCAGGTCTGCGCGCAGTCACCGACACCCGAGTACGATACAGTGCCCTTCAACGTCGCCTTCGTCCCGCTGACGATGTACTGATACGTCTCGCTCGTTTGCTGATCGAAGACGGTGAGGTACGTGCCGTCCCACTGCACGGAGCCCGGGAACTGCACTGAATTGCTCGTTGTGATCGTTTTGAACGTACTGCTGCCCTTCGGGAGCTCAACGAGCGCGAAGTAGCCGTTGCTGGTCACGCCATCGGCGAAGAGATTCCCCTGGTTGTCGTAGCCGTCGAAGTACTCTGCCTCCAGCGGCGTGGTGTAAACGGTGCCCGAACCGCTTGCGTTCTTGAAGATCACGACGTCGCCGCTACCCGCGCCCGACTCGAAAAATATGCCGACTGCAAGATCGCCGCTGGCATTCATGGCGCAGCTGGTTGGAAAAGAGTAAGGGGCGGACAGCGTCTTGATCGGCGTCTGGGGAACCTCGTACTCCGTAATCTGGGTCTGGCCGCCGACGTTCCAGAAGAACTTCTTCCCATAACCGTAGAGGACGTTCGTGCACCCTTGCCCCCCGTCGCCGGCGATCTCACCGATCTGCCGGGTGTTCTTCGGATAGTCGAAAATGGCGGCGTAGCTGCCGTAGTCGTTGAAGACGTACTCAAAGTCCTTCGACTTCGAATGCTTGTCAGGAATAATCTGTGTAAAACTCGGCGTCGCGCTCAGGCGCTCTGCCGTCACCGGTCTCCCGTTCACAAAGAGCGTCCTGCCGACGTAAGTGCCATTAAGCGCAGTGGTTGACGGCGTGACCGCCGAGCCCCCGCCGCAAGCCGAGCATATCGCAAGCGCAACCAGAGCACCCGCGTATTTTACTAAACCGGTCGGATTCACGAAGTTACCCCTTTCTGAGTAGACGCGATTGCCTGACTTTCTCAGGCGGCTAAAAAAGCGGGTGAGAAGCAGGTTCAGCAACCGCAGTTGAGTGTCTTTCTACGAGCGCCTGCCAATGTTTCTACCGTACAGGTTTCCGCTGCGCACCGCCGAGCGCTGAGGCAGGCCAGCAATATTACCAGGCGCGTATTCGTGTCCGCACACGCACCGCTCGGATGGCTGCGCGCCAATCCGGCGGGCCGTAGTGCGCAGCCCGATGGTAACGAGAAGACGGCGGCGTTGGTCCGCAACATCGTACCAGTTTTGCTCGAGGCGACCAAGGGGACGCGATTCTAATTCTGCCGCGGTGTGGCGAGCGCTATTGACGTGCCCTCCCTGCGGAGCTCATCCGGCCGAGACGAGGAAGAGCTGCAAGGCATTAGCGTGCTCCAGCGAACCATGATCGATGTGGCCGAGCTCGTCAAAGGGGTATTGCACTAGACGAGAGGCACCTGCGGAGAGGTGGCGGAGCGTTTGAATGCGGCGGTCTTGAAATGCCACTGGACCGCTATCAGCGTCGATCAGCGATAGTCTGCGCTGTAGGAAAATAAGGAGTTATCGCTCAGCGGCGATCACACGCAATCACGCTAAATCTGGCTCGGTGCAACCAAACTGCAACCAAAAATCGCAACCCTCGGCGGAGGCGGCCTTGACTACATGCGCGGAATGGTAATCGATCTCTGCTGGGCCCTGGGCGAAAACGCGGTTCCTGAACGCGTTCCGGTATCACGTCAGCATCATCGAATGGGCTGATTCTATCTGGCCACCACGGTTGTCACGCTCTGCAGCCCACGAACTCCGGGCTGTAGCTCGTTCGGAGGTCGTTAGGCGATCCCGGAGCTGTCCAGTTAAGTTCTCGCCAGCCATCTGGGAGATCGAGGTCAAGGTGAAGAACCTACCTCTCGGAGGCTCTCATGAATAAACTATGCCGACCAAGCGCAGCCGTTGTGCTCTTCGTCGCAGCTATGCTGGTTGCGTGTCAGGGTGCGAATAGAGGCGTGGGCTACAATCCCACTATGTCGCAAGAACTCTCGCCGCTTTCATCGCCGCAGTTCGCGATGGCATCGCCGCTCTCGCTTGAATGTAAGGCGAAGCAGGAGGGACCCTTGGGAACCTTCCTGAGTTACGTCGCTACTGGAAACGTTAAGGGGACGACGTTTACGGCAACGTCGAGCTCGTCGATTTGGATACTCGAGAAGTACACCAAAGTAAAGCCGACGCCGACTCCCAAGCCGACGCCTACTCCGTCGCCGAGTCCTACGCCCACGGCGACGCCTAAGCCCGTGTCATACTACTTTTATGTTGGAACCTTCGCGATGAAGAACAAGCAGATCGGCTGCGCCTATTTGATAACGACCGTGAACGGTAAGCCGATTTCCGGCGAGCATTTCAATGGTGAGGCGGACGGATTTCCGAATCTGAAGAGTGGGAGCAACCACGTCACGGTCGCGCAGGAGGGTAAAATCTCGTCGCTCGTCATCTCGCATCTCTCGGCAAAGGGGGGTTCGGGTTCGGCGACGCTGATCGACTCGAACAAAAAGCCATACACGACGGGCTCGATCACATTGACCGGACGCGAGGTGATCAAGGAGATAGAACAGGTGCAGCGACTGATGCAAAGCACCTCACCGGATCAATAGCAAGCGATCCTAACGGAATACGCCCGCGTCGAAAACATGCGGGCGTATGCTGATTTAGGGCTCATTAAGAGTTGCTATCGTCCCAAGGTATCGAAGTTTCCCCGTCGAGCTTGCCTTCTTCGATCCGGCCGTTGCGGCGGAAGGCCATGGCGAACCTCTGCGAGGGCTCGCATCATAGCGTCTAGCTCTTCGCCCGTGTATTCTTGTTTGGGTCGCGCTGGGGGTTCGGCCGGTTTCATTCCGTCCAGCCGCTTAATCAGGCGTTCCTCGATCTGAACAACTCTCAGAAAGTCGCGGACGTTCATCTTGGTAGCCCGCTCTCGTTGCGCAGGCGTAACATTCGGGTTGTTTGGATCGATGAGCCAGTAATGGCGCTCCTTCGTCGATTGGATCAGTTTAAGCTGGGCCCGCTTTGCTTCAACCCGGTGATCAATGGTAATAGCCAAGCTCTTTTCGGCCGCGGCTTGATCGTGCTCGGCCACGGGAGAAGGCCGTTGACGCCGCCAGCGACGCCCTTCGGCGGGCCCAGGCGAGCCACGCGACCCGCGGGAAATGACGCCGCGCCAGCCGAGTTTCTCGGAGCGAGTGCACCGAAATTGCACCGTGGCGGAAATCTCGAAAGGTCTACACAGCGAAAACCCGCATAAAATCTAGCGTGGAGAGGTGGCAGAGTGGTTGAATGCGGCGGTCTTGAAAATCACTAAAGCCGTCCGGACAAGTCACCGCTAGCGTCGGTTGAGCACGAAAATAGGAGCTATCGAGACGTCCGAGTACCCGTCAGTACCTATTCCGTTAGCAAATTGTTAGCAAATTCGGGATTTGCTAACGTGGTTGCTGAGGTGCCGACCCAGCAAGCAAAAACGAGCTATCCGAAGCCCCGCCGAACGAGAGAACTCGCGGTTTTAATTGCGCTTGCAAAGCAAGTCTCTTAGGTTAGGGCGCCGACACTTCATCGCGATTCAGGAAAATATGGGGGCGTGCCGTCGCTTATGGATCGGTCAGCCGATGCCCTACTGGTTTTACAGACCTATTCGAGGAGTTTGCGCTCCCGTTTCAGCTCCGCCTTAGGATCGGGCTCACTTTCCCGTCGCGGCGCTAACTACGTCGCCGCCTGCGCTCCACGTGCCTCGAATAACCTTAAACGGCTTTCCACCTCTGGGGTAATGCCAGAAGAGTAGGGCCAGACGATCTCCGGCATGACGATACCGATCGGGGCCGACGATCGTGCCGCCGTCAACGAAGTACTGAACGCCGGTAGAGGCTCGCCGTCCATGCGGACTTCGAAGTTGAGTCGTCGAAACGATTTCGCCGCCCGAGGCAGTAACCTGAACCCGCGCTACAGGCGTCGGCCCCCGGGGAACGCCGCGGCGGTCGACGATCGCCAGGTATGCCCCGTCCCACTGCATACTTACCGGAGAGATCGGCTCGCTCAGCGAAATGGTTTCTAACTTGCTGCTTCCCTCGCTGAGCTCCGCGATCTCACCGGCGACCTTGTGATCGTCGGCAAAGAGATTTCCGGCACTATCGTACGCGCAGAAGTCATAGTTGCCGAAATCGGGATCGGAGTACGTCGTCGGATACCCTTGCGCATTTTCATAGACAGCGACGTCCGCCGGATAATAGTTTGCGAGGGCCAGATTGCCAGTTGTAGGATCTATAGAACAGCCTCCGGGCTCGGCGCCTGCGTCGCTCAGCGTCGCTTTCGGGCTCGTGGCGCCGTGAGCGTACTCCACAATCTCCGGAGGCGACAAATTCGTTACCCACACGTCGCCCGCTGCGTCAACGCACTCGCCGTTGATCCCTGAAAATCCAGTGAGGTTCCCAACGAGCTTCCCCTTAGGGTAAGAGAAAACATAGACGGATGAACCGTTGGTGAAAACGTATAGCAGGTCTTCGGACTTTGCCTCTGACAGCATCCAAGACGGGCCGGAGGTAACATGCGTCGTGTTCGGCTGCGCGAGACCCGCGAACGCCAGATTCCGTGGAGAACTTGAACCGCACGCGGCCAGCGTCACCGCGACGGTGGCGACAAAAAAGATACGTCCTTTCAGGATCATGCTAGTTCCCTTCCAGTACGAAGCGAAGTTTAGTTCGGCGAGTCGAGGAGGCGGACCTACGACGGGTGTAGCCGGTCCTGAGAAGCAGTCGTTAGCGGCGCTCGCGCCCCCCGCGTGAGAGCGAAGGGCGAAAGCGACCTGACGGAGGTGAGGCGCTCGACCCAGTAATGGCGCCGCTTTAGAAACATAACGCATAAAGAGCGTAACGCGCGCGGACCGGCGCGCGTCTGATGCAGCGCAGGAGACAGACCCTCCAAACTGGCGGCAATACAGGGCGCTTGCCAACCAACCTGGCGCTTTAGCGCCAGCTTATAGACCGGTCGTTCCCTATCTCGCTATGATGAGGGCCCAGTCGAATCGCGGGCGTGATCGGATTCTGGAATAAATCAGCGAAATAACGAGGTATAACCATGGCAACCGACTTGACGCAACCCGGCGTCTACAACGCGCTCGATACCGCTTATGCAGGCGGCATGAGTCTTACCGATACGACCGGCGTCCCAAACCGAGCTGCACTGCAGGCCGCTGTTGACGCGGCTGTCGCGGACGGGGGAGGGATCGTTCTCATTCCGGATACGGACGGCAGCGGCCCAGGCTTCTACCTGATGGCGTGCCTGGACGATAGTTTGGTGGCTATCACAATCCCACCCGGAGATATGACCAAGCCGCTCATCATCTGCGGGACCGGCGGCGCGACGACGCTTCTAATGGAAACGGATGGCGGAACGCTCTTCGACATCACGGCAAACCCCTGGGTGACCTTCCAGGATCTGACGGTGAAATGGGACGTAAAGAACGGTATTTTCACCGGCACCGCGTTCAGCTTCAACGCCGGCAGCGGCATTGTGCCTTCGCCAAACATGGGCTACCGGCTGTTTCGCGTGTTAATCGAGGATTGCCAGAACCCCGTTGCTTTCAACGACAATCCGTCAATCGCCACGATGCGCGAGTGCGAGCTACGATGGAACGACGCCCAAGACGACACCACCGGGATTTCGATCAGCGGCGGCCCGGTCGTCATCGACCACTGTCTGCTGTTTTTATCCGAGGCAGGTAGCACGAGCACGACCGGCATCGCTATCCAAAACGCTACGGCCGGCACGACCACCGGCGGTGTGAGCGTGACCAATACGCACATCGACGCGTTCTACACCGGCATTGCAATCGGCGCATCTGACGGGAATGTCGAGGGGGTCGTGTTTGAGAACGTCAGCGTGGGCAGTCTCGGCCAAAGTTTAACCATCCAGGGGACCGACGTTTCGGAAGTGGCGTTCTCGTGCTGCCACTTTCAAGCCGGAAATACCGGCGGCCCCGTCTCGGGAATTATCGTTGGGGCCACTGGAGATGAAAACGAGCAGATCGATTCGATCCGCTTTGACGGCTGTACCGTCACCGGGTTCGGAGGCCACGGCTTGGAGATCCAGTCCGGTCAGAACATTCAAGTGATTGGCGGTTCCTACTCCGGCAATGCTTCCGACGGGGGCGCTGGCATCGCGATCACTGGCGCTGCGACCGGGATTCAGCTCGACGCCGTCAGCTGCGTCGGCCCGGTCGGGAACGTCACGCCGCAGCAATACGGCATCGCTATCACCGCTGGCCAGAACATCCAGATCACGGGCGCGAACTGTTCGGGCACAGGCAGCTCCGGCTATCCAGGTGTCGGCATCGCGATCAGTTCCGGCGAGTACACTCCCTCCGATGTCCGCATCATCGGCACGAACTGCGTGGGAAAGGTCCTCAAGGAAAGCGCCTCCGAGCAGCAGGCCGGCATCTCGATCGCCGGTGCCTCGGACGTCCAAGTGCAACGATGCACGCTCACCGGCAGCGTCTCCGGGGACGGCTACGGGCTCTATGTGTCCGGCGCCGCCAACGTCTTTATCGACGACTGCGATTTTGGAGTGAATCCGTATCCGCTTGGCGTTGCGGACAACTGCGAAAACGTCTACGTCGACGGCTGCAACTTCAACGGCTGGACGGCGGGCGCGCTCTACACGTCCTCGAGCCCAGGCACGCTGCAGATCACCAACTCTCCCGGCTACAACGATCAGGGGACCGTGTTGACCGGCCTGCCCGCTTCAGGCACCACATTTTATGCGACCTATTTTGACTACTACGGTCCCATAGCGTTCTACGCCATCAATAGCTCTGCCGGAAACATTACTCAGATCAAGATCGAAGGCGTTATCACTCACCTTACCTCTGGCAGCTTTACGCTGGCGGCGGCGGCCCCCGACGGCAGCTCGTACGCGGGAGCGACCGCCGAGATCACCTACGGAGCCGGCTCACCTTACTTCCTCGCCGTCGGCAAGTAATTCCAGACAAAACACGCGCAGCAGAAAGAAGGATACCCAAATGACGATTTACAGCCAGCCCGGCATCTACAATGCACTCGACCCAGTCGGCAGTGATCCCGGAATGCTTCTCAGCGATGCGACCGGCGTGAGCAACGCGACCGCGCTGCAGAATACGATCAACACTGCTCTGGCGGCTGGTGGCGGCATCGTTCTGATCCCGGCGACCGATGCGAGCTACGCCGTCGGCGCCTACAAGATTAAGTTCGACGCATTCTCCACGATTTCGATCCCCAGCAGTATGTCGACTCCGCTGCTCATCTGCGGAACGGCAAATGCAACGATGCTGCTCGTTGAGACTGACGGCGCCACGTTGTTCTCCGTTTCGGGAAACGATTTCACGACCTTCCAGGATCTCACGATTCAATGGGATCAGAGCAACGGCATCTACACCGGCACGGCCTTCAGTTTCGCCTCTGGAGGCGTCGGTTACCGGCTCTTCCGCGTCAACGTCGTCGACTGCCAATACCCCGTCGCCTTCGGTGACGGAAATGTTGCGACCATGCTCGAGTGCGCCATTCAATACACCGAAAACTATCCGACCGCCCAACCAACCACGGGAATCTCGGTCACCCACGCGACCCAACTTTTAGTCGATAGCTGTACGCTGGAGCTGTACGCGCCTCACACCGATACCATCGGGATCAGCATTGAGCATCCCGAGGGCTCTTCGACGATCGGCTACCCGATCATCAGGGATACTTACATCTCCACGTTCCAGACCGGCATCTCGATCAGTTCCGGGGACGAGACCGCCAACGTCCAGGCGCCGATGTTCACCAATGTCAGCATCGTCAGTCCGGGCACGTGCATCGACATCCAGGGAAAGAGCCTCGTCGACGCGACCTTCGTGAACTGCCAGTTGCAGGCAATGTCGGATAGCGCCGGGCCCGGAATCCTCATCGGCAGCTCGGGCTCGCCGAACAAGGATATCGATACGGTGCGCTTTGTTTCGTGCGTCGTCTCGGGATTTACGGGCAACGGGCTGGAGATCCAGCAGGGGCAGAACATCCAGGTCATCGGCGGCTCGTACTCGGGCAACGGCAGCGACGGGGGCGCCGGCATTGCGATCACCGGCGCGGCGACGGAAGTCCAAATCGACGGCGTCAGCTGCGTCGGGCCGTCGGAAGCGTCCACGCTGGTGCAGCAGTTCGGGATCGCGATCACGGCAGGCCAAGACATCCAGATCACCGGCAGCGACTGCTCGGGTACCGGCAGTTCCGGCTTTCTAGGGACGGGCATCGCGATCAGCTCCGGCGAGTCCGGTACGCCTACCGGCATCCGCATCATCGGCACGAACTGCGTGGGAGACGTCCTCGAGGAGAGCGCTTCTGAGCAGCAGTACGGCGTTTCCGTCGCCGGCGCAAGCAGCGTCTACATCGATGGGTGCACGCTCACGGGAAGCATCTCAGGCGGTTCGGGGGTTGACATTTCAGGCGCGGCGACAGACGTCTTCGTCTCCAACTGTGATTGCAGCGGCAATCCCTATGGGATCAGCGTAATGGGAAGCTGCAAAAACGTCTACGTCGACGGCTGCAACCTCAACGATTGTACGACGGCGCCACTGAACGCAAGCAGCCCTGGAACCCTTCAGGTCATCAACAGCCCCGGCTACAACGACCAGGGGACGGTGCTTGCTGGTACGCCGGTCTCAAATACGACATTCAACTCAACGCAATTTGGTTACTACGGTCCAATCGCATTCTACGTGCAGAGCGCACCACTGGCTACGATCACGCAGATCAAGATCGACGGCACCATCACGCATCTCACCTCCGGGGGATTCACTCTAAACGCACCTGCGCCTGATGGTACGTCCTACCTGGGGGAGACAGCCTTAATCATGTATGGAGGCGGCGGCACGGTGTTTCCCTACTTTCTCGCGGTTGGAAAATAGCGGCCGTTACCCTCATTGAGATCGACTGATGGCGACCTCGTCAAGCCGAGGTCGCCATCGTCTTTCGCGGGCCGGCGCCCGAGCACGCCAGGGAAAGCGTTTCACCGTCCGGAGCGTCGCGGTCGAGTTTGACCGTTTCGGGGGTTCGTCATCGCGGAGGCGGACGATGCGAAAAGAGCGGGCTGAGCGGCGCCGCTGGGCGACGCGACCTCGCCTACCCTGGCGGGGCGGGCGACATCGCAGACGTCGTCCGCACAACCACCGGCTTGCGTCATGAAAAATGGGCGACCGCAGGCCAGCCTCGATGCGGGGATCGCGTTGCGTGCGATTACTGCTTCGAACAGAAAAAGAACCTCCCGTGAGCGCTTCATGCTTCCTTTGGCAACACCTAAACGTTGCGCGCCGAAGTTAATGCTGGCGGGGTCGGACGAGCGGAATCTTCATCGTCGCGAGCAGAGTGTGCTTCGGCAAGAGTGGGCAGGCGGTGCGCGGAGTCGCGGTCGCAAGTGGTCGGAGCAGCCGGGTCCAGGGTGTGCCGTAAGGCCGAGCGCAGCTCGCCCTGGACGCGGCTGCTATCATGCGATCGATCCGACTTCGTGCGGCGCCGATAGGGTCTCGAAGCGCGAGGTCGTCTCGGAAAAGCGCTGCGATTGGTAGCGATAGGCTTGCATTTGTGGTACAATTTCGTTGACAGAGTGTAGCAGACTTTCGCCCGCATTATAATGCAGGTGAAACTATGAGTCCCGCAGCGTCAGCAGTTCGCGCGGGACTTTTTCTTTTGCGGAGGTGAGGTCATGATTACGAAGGCGGTGCCGGCGCGTGCCCGTACGCGTACGTTCGCGATCGGCGTGGACTACATCACCGAGCACACGCATCAGCGCGCCGTCGCGAGCGCCGGTCACTCGTTCGAGGGTGGCGTCCGCTACGCGAGCGCACCGGAGAAAGCCGAGTGGGTGCATCTACGCGGCGTTATGTCGGTGGAGACGGCAGCGATCGAGATGGAGGCGGTTGCGGCGTTGTCTAAGCGCTGCCGCGATCCGGTCTATCACCTGATCATCGCCTATGCCAAGAACGAACGCCCGACGCGCGAACAGGTGGTGAGCGATGCCGAACGGTTGCTCAAGGCAATCGGTATGGAGAAGAGCCAGTACGTTCTGGCGGCGCATAAGGACACCGACGACTTTCACGCCCACGTGATCGCCAATCGCATCGGGCCGGATAGCAAGGCAAATGACCTCTGGCACGAGCGGATCAAACGCGAGCGTGTTTGCGCGGAGATCGCGGCCGAGCGCGGCTGGGCGATCGTGGTCGGGCATCATAACCGCGACATCGTGCAGCGCGTCGAGCATCTCTATGCGCCGCCACCCGATCCAGAGCGGCGGCTGAGCGACGGTGCGTACCGCCGGCTGCACGAGCGCGGCGAGTTGCCGTGGCAGGAGAGTGCACGGCCCTACGTGCTGGATGCCGTCGACCGCGCCAAGGATTGGAGCGACCTGCATCAGCGCCTGCGTGCGCACGGTGTCGTCATAAAGCTCGTTCGTCGTGGTGAGCGCGTTCAGGGGCTCGCATTTGCCGAAGGGCTCGATCGCCGGGCGCCGGGCTGCGCGGCGTCACGCATCGATACGCGTTGCGCACTGCGGGCGATGGAGTCGCGACTCGGTCCGTTCACGCTTGCGCGCGAACCTGTCCCTGACATTGCGCGCCCCGTGGCATGGGCCGATACAGTTCGCCCAACGATTCTCGCGGCCGTCGATAGCGCGAAGACCTGGGACGATCTCAGCCAGCGTCTCGATCGCGACGGCATCGTCGTCAAGCTGATCCAGCGCGGTGCGCGCGAGCAGGGCCTCGCGTTTGCAGCAGGCAGCGATCCCGAAGCGCCAGGCTGCGGCGCGTCGCGGATCCATCCGCGCTGCAAGAAAGCCGTCCTCGAGCAGCGCTTTGGTCCGTGTTCGTATACGCCAGAGCGGCCACCCAAGCGCGGCCGCAGCGCTGTCAGCGACCGCGCGGAACGCGAAGCTGGTAACGACCCACGGTGGGCGCTGCGCGACGCCGAACGCATCGCCGACCATGCCCGGTTGGGGTCGGAGTACCGAGCGTACCGCGAGCATTTCCTCAGTGAACGTGCGCAAGCAATGGGCGCACGTCGAGATGGAGCTTGGGAGCGCGAGCGGGCGCAACGGCAGCGCGATGCCCAGCGGCGCCGCGAAGCGCGCCTGCTTTTGCGCGCAGTGCTGCGGCTGGGCACGCGCGGTGTCATCGCCCGGCAGCTCGCTTACTGGTCGGTCGACGCGGTCATCGGTCGCCGGCGTGCGCGGGAGCATGGCGCAGCGCGCGTGCGCTGGGAGGCGACGAAGATCGTGCTGGCGTCAGAGCGGAGGCTAACGCGCGAGGAGAAGCCGCTCGCCTATCGATCGTTCGTTAGCGAACGGGCGCGCTCGGGCGATCTGGGAGCGCAGCGGGTGCTCGATGCGCTCGTTGCTCCGACGCGCAACCGGAGCGAGCACGTACCGCACCGTGAGCCTCGTCCGGTGACACTGGCCGAGATACGTCTGCGGCTCAACGTCATACGCGCGGAGGAAGACGGGCGCTATCAGCGGGCTCGCCTCGAGCGCCAGCACCTGCAGCATGTCGAGCGCCCGCCGTCCTTCGACGAAGCTCTCGCCACCGAGCGGCAGCGAATTCACGAACGCGCAGCGGAGGCTACCCGCTATACGGACGCCGAGCGCGTTCGGCTAGAGCAGCTTGCCAGAGAGAGGCGGTCGTGGAATCCGCTGACGCGCCGCGCCGCGACAAGGGAAGAAGTACGATTGCACGGCGAGCAGCGCTCGCGTTACAAAAAGACGCTGGCGGATGCGACGCATGAGCTCGAGCAGCGTGACCTGCCACAGCTTGAAAAACAGCTGGCCGGCCACGAACGCGCCTACCAGGAGTACGTCGCCGCGTCGCTGGGCCTGGAGCGGGAACGGAATAACGCACGTGCAGCTCGGGACGAGGTACCGAGAATCGAGCAGCGACTGACCGTCCTCGAGCGATCCGGTGTCGCGCACGTTCGTTGCTTTGACACCATCTCGAACGCCCGACTCGGCGACCTGGCAACTGCGATCGCACACGAGTATCGAGTTCTGCCGAACCAGATTCGGCGAGATGTTGAGCATAGCATTCGCAAAGAGCAACGTGTACACGAATCCATAACGATAGGCCGGTAGCGGTTCGGTTGGACCTCTCGCACAGCAGATTGCAATGCCGCATAACATCACAATGCATGGAAGGGTGACGCCGTGAAAAAGCGCCTCGAAGACTTGGATTGGGAAACTGCGCCTGACTCGTTGACGGTCGCGGAAGCGGCTGCGCTTCTGCGAATACCAAGGAACGCAGCCTATGAAGCTGTCCGCTTGGGGCTGCTCCCGGCGGTGAATTTTGGAAAAAGGCGGACGCGGATTTCCAAGGTCGCGCTCCGGCAGGTATTCGGAGCGTTCGCAACTGAAGTAAGCACAACCGCCGCCTTCAACCACCTTCCAGGAGGCGTAAAATAACGTGGAAGGTCATCTATATCAACGCGGAAAGTCAAAAATCTGGTACCTGCTATACGACGCGCCGCTGTCGAGTGGCAAGAAACGCAACCTGCGCAGCGTCCGCATCGGAAAAATGTCGAAGTCCGAGGCGGACGCGAAGAAGCGCGAGATACTCTCGAAAGTTGACAAGGGTGTGCGGGACGAACAGGCCGGCTCAACAACCGTCGAGCAGTTTCTTAGTTCGTGGCTGGACGCTACCCGCGACCGATTAGCGCCGAGGACGGCTGAGCGGTATGCATCGATCGTCAAGCTACACGTCGTTCCGGTGATCGGTAACGTGAAGTTATCGAAGCTCGAGCCGGAGCATCTCCGTAAACTCTACAAGGCTGTGCGCGACAAGAGCCTTTCCAATCAGACCTGCCTGCACGTACACCGAGCGCTTCACACGGCGCTTCAATATGGAATCCGTGAAGAGCGCATCCTCAGCGAGAACGTGGCCAATCGAGTAAAGGCCCCGGCTACGGAGAAGCGTGAGCGAACGCCGCTCAATCGCGACCAGGTTCGCTTCTTGATCGCGTCGGGCAAGAGTACACGGCTCGAACTTCCGATCGCCCTTACTGCGGTCACCGGCCTACGTCGTGGCGAACTGCTCGCTCTTCGCTGGCAGCACGTAGACCTCGACAAGGGGTCCATGTTCGTCGCCGAGTCGCTGGAGCACTCAAGGGCTACGAGTCAGCGGATCCGGTTCAAGGAGCCAAAGTCGAAGACGTCAAGGCGAGTCATTCCGTTGGCGCCCGAATGCGTCGGGCTCCTGCGCTCGCACAAGGCACAGCAGCAAGAAGAAAAAGATGCCGCCGGCGTGGCGTACGCCGACAACGATCTCGTATTCCCTAACCCCGACGGGCAACCATGGCCTCCCGACACATTCTCGACACAGTTTGCACAGCTGGCCAAATCGGTTGGAATGCGCGGCTTCCGCTTCCACGATCTGCGCCATGCGTTCGCGTCTCTCACGCTGGCCGACGGCGTTTCGATCAAGGAGGTACAGACACTCATGGGGCACAGCTCGCCGGTCGTGACGCTTTCCGTCTATGCGCGGTCAATCGAAGGCCTCGGACGGCGGGCTGTCAATGAGCTCGCTCGTTCGCTCCTGGTCCCTGAGAGGGCCTAAGTTTGCGTTAGCAAACGTTAGCAAATGGCTCTGCTAGACGTTCTCCGTTAGCAAGCCCATTTGCGGAAACCGCAATAACAATCGACGTTAGCGGCACTTGGAGAGGTGGCAGAGTGGTTGAATGCGGCGGTCTTGAAAACCGCTGAACCTTTGCGGGTTCCGTGGGTTCGAATCCCACCCTCTCCGTTGCTCGGCTTTCCGAGTGTCAGATCCTAGTGCAGCTCTCGCGTATTATGTGCGACGCACCGCTCGCAAGATGAAGTGGTAGGGGAAACGCGCGTCGTGGATGAGTTCGACGCATCGCAGGCCGCTGCGAGCGATACGGTCCCGCGCTTCGGCGGGGCTGTGAGCGTGCTCGGCCGGCGGCCCCGTTGGGCGATCGATGGTCGCATCCCAGTCCAAGATAAGGACGTCGCCGCTCCGCGCCAGCAGAGGCGCCAGGGAACGAAGCGTATCGTCGTCGATTTCGTGGAGTACGTTGAGCGCGAAGATGCGGTTGTACGGGGTTCTCGCCTTCGTCTCTTCCCAACTTGCGGCGCTGAAGTTTTCGAGACGTAAGTCGGCTGCCCGGCGGCGAACGATATCGAGCATTTCGCTCTGCACGTCAAAGGCGACGACGCGGATGTCCGGGCGAGCCTGAGCCAACGCAAGTCCATAGCGTCCTGTGCCGGCGCCGAAATCGAGCACCTGCGAACCGGAAGGGACGTCGAGCAACTCGACGAGCGCGGCGGTCGGAAGCCAGCCTTCTCGTTCGGGATCGTCGAGCACGCCGGCGCGCTCGTGCGAAAATATGTAAGGTTGTTTTGCGCCAGCTCCGGGCCTATGCTTCAAGCAGTCGTGCTTGCAGCCGTCGGGAGTCCCATTGAGCTCGCAGCGTCGATCGAAATGTATTCGTTTTTGCAGACCCGGCCGAAGAGCGGTTCGAGGAGGTTTCTAACGCTGTCGACCGTGGGGGCCTCCCACAGGCAGATCGCCGTCGAGCGGTCGTCGCCGGTCACGGCTTGATGCAGCTTGAAGTCGGTGGGGATGTCTTTCATCGCGCTCGCTGCCGTGGCCGAAAATGCGTCGGGATCGCTGATTCTATGAATGACCGAAATGAACATAGACCATCCTTATTATGGTTATTGAGTGCGCCTTCCGGCTATCGAGCGCCGTCGGGCGCCCCTCGTCCCTGCCTTGACTACGTCATGCGGCCGTTCCTTGCGCTGTCGGAATTTCTCAGCGTCGTTCTGCGAGAACATCGCCCACGTCGATGCGCAGTTGGTTATCGCGCCAGCGGACCGTATGTCCGGCCAATCCACAAACCCATACAGCAATCCCGAAGAGATCGCGCGGCAGCACGAGCCATGGCGATGCCGTGTCGACGCCGAGCGCCCGAGCGGAAACGCGCTGTAATGCGAGACGCGCGAGCGCCGCAACCAGGAGTGTTACCGCGCGTTTTGGTTGTGGCGCGAACAGGAACGCTAACAGCGCAAGCGGCAGCGGATAGGTGAGGAACATACCGGCATAACCAGCCGGCTGCACCCCTCGAATCGTCCGATGCCAGCGCAACTCGTGATTCCAGAGCATCGCCAAACTCGGGTCAGAGACAATCGTTCGTACGACGTACCGCGAGATCACGACGCGTAGACCTCGAGCGGCAACGTAATTGCCCAGCATGAAATCGTCAGCGAGATGGGGTGCAAGCGCCTCAAAACCGCCGATTGCGGAGAGGACCGCGGAGCGCATCGCATTCGTCGGGCCTAGGCAGTGTCGCGGAGGGCCGAAGAGAGAATTGACGAGCACTGATGGGATAAACTGCTCGTTCATGAACATTGCCCCGAGCTTCGCCGGGAGCGTGCCGTCAGGCACACCGGCGAAAGCGCAAGTTACGACGCCGACGTTAGGTTCGTGCAAGGGAGCGGTGACGGTGCGGACGTACGTCCGATCAACCCGTGTGTCGCTGTCGGCCAGGATCAGTACCTGATGGCGTACAAGCCGCATCATCGAGAGTACGTTTGCGATCTTGGGGTTGGGTACTCCGGGGACTTCACCGACGTTGATCTCGATGTTCCGATCGGGAAGCGACGCCGCCAAGTGCCGCGCAATTGCCAGGGCGCGATCGTCGGCGCGGGTAACGCCGAGGACGAGCTGACAAACGGGATAGTCCTGCAAGGCGAACGCGCGCAAGTTCTCCTCGAGACCGGCTTCCTCACCATGTAGGGGCACAAGCAGACTGACCGGCGGGAGGTCGTCGACGGTATTCAACTCAGGTTCGCGTCGTCCGAAACGTCCCACGCATACAAGGGCGACGGCCGCATAAGCGAGCGCCGCGATCGTGGCGATGTCGAGGCTCGCGGCCAGGACCCGCGAAAACTTCACGCCACGCGGTTCGCTGGCCATGGGATGCGGCCTTTTTTCACGAAGGCAGCGCCCCGATGAAGCCCAATTGGACTATAAGGGCGGTCACTTACGTCGCGCGCCAGCTCTACCTTTCCTTCAGGATTCGCGTCCGGCAGTGGGGCTATTTGCCCGCAGATCGCGGGGCGACGGTACTGATCACAAATCATCAGCATATGGACGAAGGCGAAATGGTCACGGCGCGCACGTTTCTGCGGCACCCGTGGAAACCGCTGGTCATGTGCAACTCCCGCCGCACCTTCGAGACCGGATTCATTGCGTGGCAGATGCCCTGGACCGCGTGGTTTACACGCGGCTTGAATCTAAGCGGGCTTTGGGGAGCCTACAGCATCCTGCCGATCGAGAACCACCTCTTTTCGCGGCCGCTCATCAGCGTGGCCGAAGAGTTGCGATCCGCGCATGGCGATTTGCCGCTGGACGCGATCTTGTCAGCCAAAACCCTCGATCCCTTGGGCCTGGAAGGTCGCGTGCTGACCGACCTGTGGAAACCGGTCAACTTCCAACGGGCTCATGCTTGGGTGAAATTAGCGAAGCTCAAGCAGCCTTACCGGCGCGAGGTGCTCGAGAACCTCCGCGTCACGACCGAACTCGACATCGGTGCAATCGTGGAGCGCGTGCGTACCGGCGCGACCCTCTACATCACGCCCGAAGGCGACTTCAGCCGCGACGGCCGCATGCATCCGATGCGCGGGGGAATCGTCGAGGCGCTCGCGCCATTCGCCGGCCTCTGGCTCTGTGCAATCGCGTACGACCCGTTTCGTGGCGGCCGGCTGCCGATGTTGTACCGCGTGCTTCGATGTGCCGGCGAGGCCGATATTGGGACGTCGCTCGCTGCAGCGCGGCCGATCACGACGTCGGCGCTCGTCGCCACGTTTCTACTCGAGGCTCCGGAGACGTTCGCGCCTCAAGACGCGGTGCGCGCGGTGCGCGAGCGGCTCCACTCGCTACCCGGAAACGTCTTCGTCGATCCCGAGTTGCTGCGTGCGCCGGAAACGGCGGTTGTCGCCGCACTTACGACGCTGCGAAAACGTAGAACGCTGGTCGCAAATGCCGGTCGCTACCGTCTGACCGCGAACCGCTTCGATCCGCGGTTCCTCCACATCCCCGACATGGTCGAGTTCCAACGTAACATGCTAGACGAGACGCTGGCGTCGGCCAGTCGGCTTAGGCGAGCCGCAGGGTAGCGGCTCGCAACCCGATTAGACGGCGCCTTAGGTGCAGAAGTGATCCTCGCCTTTAAATTAGAGGCTTTTCGCATCGAGGTACGTAACTGCACATAGCCCCCAACTTAGACTCCCGAAAGGCCCCCATTGAAGCTAAAAGACACGATAGCGGAAATAATGCGCTGTCGCCTGGTCGACCCTGTCCGCGCTACGATGCTCGAAGCCCAGGTCTTAGGGCGCGGAAGCGCCACCCTCGGTCCCATTGACAGTCCCGAACAGAAAGCGGCTCGCGCAATGTTCGGCTTGACGTCGGTGTCATAACCCAGAGCGGCGACTAACGCATTGTTTAGAGCGCCTGGGCGCCTTGCAGGATCAGCGCCGTCACCTTCGCTGGATGGCTAACAAGTGACAGGTGACCCGCGTCAATCTGAATCGTCATAGCCTTCATGCGCGCGGCCATAAACCGTTCCAAGTCCGGGTTGATCGTCCGGTCTTTATTTGAAACGACGTACCACGACCGTTTGAGCCGCCAGGCAGCTACAGTCGCTCTTGACTCAGCGGAGAGCGTCGCGGCGTTCGGCGCGCGCGCGAGGGTCACGGCGACATCCACTTCCGGTTGGAGGACCCGTAGCTGACTACCTTGATCAAGGCGATTCGGTCTTCGGCGGAAAATAGACGCCGGCGGTGACCTCGCCGAAAAAACTCCTTTCGGTTCTGGGACCGGGGCTGATTACCGGAGCGTCCGACGACGACCCGTCCGGAATTTCTACCTACGGGATCGCGGGCGCGAGTACCGGGTACTCGATGCTCTGGGTGATCCTTCTGACGACGCCGATGATGTCGGTCGTCCAAGGCATGTGTGCGCGCATCGCGATGGTTTCCGGCGTCGGCCTCGCGAAAGTGATGCGGCGCCGTTTTCCTCGGTGGATCGTCGCGCCGCTGGCCATTGCCGTCATCGTTGCAAATACAATCAATGCCGGCGCCGATCTCGAGGGGATGAGCGCCGCGGCGCGACTCTTGTTCGGTCAGCCAAACTTGCTTTGGATCGCGCTCTTCGGCGGAACGCTCATCGTGATGCAGGTCTATCTTTCATTTCATCGCTTTGCTTCGGTCGTAAAATGGCTGACGCTCGCGCTCTTTTCCTACATCGTTACCGCGTTCGTGGTTCGTCCTCCGTGGGGAACGGTGTTTCGACACCTCGTTCTTCCAGAGATTCACCTTCACGCGATTTGGCTTTCGACGCTGGTTGCCGTGCTCGGCACGACGATCACGCCCTATCTCTTCTTTTGGCAGGCCGCGCTGGAAGTCGAAGAAGAGGAACAGGAAGGACGCGTGACCGAGGAGCAGCGACGCGGTGCGACGAGGGAAGAGATCGACGATATGCATATCGACGTCAACTTCGGGATGATCTTCTCGAACCTCGTAGCGTTTTTCATCATCGTGACGACCGCGGCGACGCTGGGCGCTCACGGCTTCCATCAAATCACCACAGCGCAGGATGCCGCTCGCGCCTTGGAACCGCTCGCGGGCCGCTTCGCATCCTGGCTGTTCGCGGCCGGCATGATCGGCACCGGGCTCCTCGCCATTCCGGCCTTCACCGGATCGTCGGCCTACATTCTGTCCGATGCATTCGGCTTTCGCGAGGGCCTCAACGAGAAGCCATCAAAAGCGCCGCAGTTCTACGCGATTTTGATTTTGGGGATGCTGGTAGCGATGGCGATGGGTTTCTTGAATATCGATCCGATCCCGGCGCTCTTCTGGTCGGCGGTAATTAACGGCATTGTCGCCGTTCCGTTGCTGGCGGCCATCGTTTTTCTGGCGAGCGACGGACGCGTGATGGGCCGGTGGGTTAGCAGCACGCTCGCGCGCGCCTGGGGCTGGGGAACGGTTGTGGCAATGGGCGTCGCCGCCATCGCGATGTTCGTCTTTTGGGGCAACGCTTGATTCTCAGGTGTCGCGCGGCGCGCGCAGGTCGGCGGCTATATCGCGCAGCGCGGTGGCGATCTGCTGCTGCATCGTAGTGATTGCCTCGTGAAGTGATTCTAACGAATGTTCGGTCCCGTTTCCCAACGAAACGAATGCGATGCCAACGCCGTGCGCCAACGTCTTGAGCGCTTCGACTTCATCAGGAGCAAACCGCTCGCCGCTTTTCTTGGCGTCGCACACGATGAGGCCGACTAGCGTGCCGTGCGAAGCCATTGGAAAAGCATACTCGCCCACGATGGCCGTGGAACGGCCGTGCAAATCAACCGCGTCGTGCCGGGCGCGCATCGCGAGGATGACGGGGTCGTTAAGACCGACTCGAGCGACGCTGCCGGCCCAGCCTTGGGAGAGGACGTAACGGTCACCGTCGAGCAAGAGAATGGCCGCCGGCGCTTGCGTATGGCTGCTTACTACTTCGTACGTCCTTCGTAACAGTGTTTCGCGGTCGGTAATGAAAGCCGACTCGAGAGCAAATCTTCTGAGCTCCGCTTCGTCCTCGTGCCGCTTCCTAAAGAAGGCCGTGTCGACAAAGTGATCGACCTTGCGATGGATATGATTCAGGGAAATGCCTAAGCCTAGTGCAAGGGCGATGTTAAGGGTGAGGTTGGTCGCATGACTCGCGTTTGCGAACCACGTACCGAGCGCCCACTCCAAGAGCACGAACGAACCGACCACGATGACCGAGACGCCCGCGAAGACGGCCGCACTGTTAAGTACGAACCCGATATCGAAGAGTCTTCGGCTGAGAGCCGCATACGTCAAGCAAAGCGGGACGACGAAAAAGGATCCGTTTATGATTTGGCTTCCAAACGGCGATAGGACACCGAGATTGGCTGCAAAATTGATGACGAGGCCAAGGACGGTGAACGCGCCCACTGGAACGAATATCCAGGCGAGGCGCTGCTTTTCGCCACCTGAGGCGGCGGCGAACGCCATCCCGCCGCAGAGCAGGCACGGAAATATGGGAAACAGCACGCCTTGGAAACTCCATTTGGCCATCGTTGCCCAGAACTCGTTGGTGAGGGAGAGCCACTGTCCGAGGAAAAGAACGGCGCCGCCGGCGAGCGAGCAGAAAGCGATGATCGTGAAGGTTGCCCGCGTTATTCGCTCGCGCACCGGGGACGACGTTCCGAATCGCGCTGCCAGAAGAGTTAAAAGGGCGTACTCGGTTCCGATGAAAAGCGATCGGAGAAAAAGGGCGACGCCAACGCCGGCCCACGAAGGGTAGAACATACCGAGCTTGAGCGCGCTTTGAATCGCAAATGCAAGTAAGAACATCGCCAGGATCGAGGTTGTTGCCGTGCGATAGCCTCGCATCACGATCAGGGCGGCAAAACCGACGATCCAGAAAACGAGAAGAAAGCGTGCGATCCAATCGAACGGCAGGGCACCCTGAGCCGGAATCAGCGTGATCGGAATAACCCTTGCACCGCGAATAATGCTGAGGTGCACGGGCTCCCCAGTCAGCGAGAAACCCTGAGACCCGTCTTGCAGAACATCAATTCGGTCACCGACGCGTAGCCCTGCTTTTATAGCGGGTCCCCTGATGGAAACGATGGATTGGATCCGCCCGGCTCCCTGCGTTCCATATCCATAGTCGTTGTTAAAAGGGCTTAGATCGCTTACGAGAGCAGCCACGTTGATCAGGAGCGCGATCGCGCACAGCCCCAGCAGTGCGCGGCGAGAGCTGAACCACAATGATGGTAATCCGATGAGACTGCGCGCCACTTCGGAATGCGTGCCGGACGATGCGGGAGGCGGCGCGCCGCCCGCGGGTGCGCTCATGGTTGTTAGGTCAGGCGCGCCGGTGCGGTTTCCCTCTAATGCATGAACCTTGGTCTGGGCGGCAGAAGGCCCAGTTTGCACGAACTTCCTGGAGATGAAATGAGCGCCATAAAAACGCCACCGCTCTCGCGAAAGAGCATACTCGAACTTGCCGCTTCGTTTGGAGTGTTGGCAGCGGTAGGCAGCGTCACTGCCGGTGCCGCGCCACGCGAGGGAGTCGTGGGCGCTTGGAGTCTGGTGAGCTTCGACATTGACGAAAAGGGCAGCTCCGCCAAACCTCGTTTCGGGCAAGACCCCGTCGGCTATCTGCTCTATACGGCGGATGGGCACATGGCAGCGGTGCTCGCCGGAACACACCGTCCCGAGTTAAAATCGCCGTCCGGAAGCTCTTTAACCGAAGAGCAGCGCACGCAAGCCCTGGCGAATTTTCTCGCGTATGCCGGTCGCTACGACATACGCGGCGATCGCGTCTTTCATCACGTCGACGTGAGCGTGTTCACCAATCTCATGGGAACGACGCTCGAGCGCCAGTTCAAAATCGAAGGCGACCTGCTCACCATTCGCACGGTGCCCCCAGAAATTTGGGGCAGCTCGAATATTCTCGTCTGGAAGCGCGCCTAGTACCGTCCGGACCGCTCAACCCGGCGCTCGGAACGTTTGTGGGCCCGATCGTGTTGCTCTGCGAACGATCCGTCCTTTGCGCAGCGCGTACGCGATAAAAAGCGCCGAAGCAACGCAACAGACCAGCACCGCGAATATCGAAGCCTCTATTCCAAAGGAACCTCCGGTTTGAAGCGCTGAGCCGCTTAGCGTACCATGAACCAGACTCGGCGGCGCGGGGCGTCCGGAGACCGCGACGCCGAAGATGCTGCCTTCGGTGAAGTTCCAACCGAGGTGAATCCCAATCGGGAGCCATAGATGCCGGCTTGCCGTATAGGCGACGGCGAGAAGGATTCCAGCCTCGATCGCGATCGCGAGCGCGCTCATGATCGTCGCGTGCGGATTTAGCAAATGAAGCGCACCAAAGACGATTGCAGAAACGGCGACGCCGACCCACGTGCCGCCGATCGACTGAACTACGCGAAAGAGAAAGCCGCGAAAGAGTAGCTCCTCTCGCACCGCGCCGACGGCGGCGACCGCAAATGCCGTAGGAAGGCCCGGCACCAACGTGTAGCCTCGATAGTGATACGTGCCCGTCAGTACGAGCAAACCGATGACGGTCGTAAAGATCGCGAGGCCGATTACCAGCCCCAGTAGGGTTTGCGGCAGCAGCGCCGCGGGCGCCAGCTCGTCGACGCGCCGCCGTTCGGTCAAACGGACGTAGAGTATATAGACGCCAAACGCCAGCGCCAGGAGGACGATGGCTTCGAGTCCGACGGGAATTCTGTGGCGAAAGACTTGCTGCGCGCCGAAAACAACGGCGGCCAGGACAGCCATCCCGCCCAGCATGGCGCTAACGCGCTTAAGCACTTCACGAAGGCTCACAACACGCTCTCCTTTTGGTGAAACATACGCGGCCGGTGCCGCCATGTTTCAGGAGCGATGTTGCGAAACTAGCGGTCCGGGAACCACGATGTCTGCGAAGGCTTTGCGCGTACGATCGCGACGGCGTGCAGAACGCCCGCGGCATCGTATCTTCCCCTGACGTTGAAGGGTTCGCCCGGAACCAAGTCGCCGGTTCGCTCGTGCCGAACCGCGTCGGAGTCGTCGACGCGAACGAATTTTCCGGTGCGCGTCCGCAGAGTAAGGAACGAGCCGTTTATCCTAAGGAGCGTCCCCGTAACTTCGCTCGGGGCGCGGATCGGGCCGCGGAATGCCACGGCGCGGACCCGTGTTGCCGAAGCGTTCGCGGCCGAGCCTCCGAGTCCAAAGATGTCGAGTTGCTCGTACGATGCAACGTACACTTTGCCATTTGCTACGACGGGGACGAGATTCGCGTTTCCATTCGTTGCATCCCAGTATCCGGCCGTACCCTGATAGAGCGTTTGGAGTTGCGTGCTTCCGTGCTTGGGCTCAGATGTGAACGCGAAGAGGCTCATGGTGCCAGGCGTATAGGCCGGGCGCGCGAGGGCCCAAATGATGGCGTTGCGGCCTCCCCGCGTCGACGAGATGCTGGTAAAGAAACCCGGATCTTGGCCGCCGGGCAGCCCTGGCGAAGTCGCGCTCAAGTTCAAGCTTACCGACGACGAGTTTTTAACTTTCCAGACGGTCACCTCGTTGCCGCCACTGGCAACGATGCGCTGCCGGCCTTTGGAAGCAAAGTATGATTGGCCACACCAGCATCCGCCGATTTGGGCTTCGGCAAGGTCGTTATTGGAGTATTTGTTGTATCCGCCCAAACTATTCTGGTCGAGCAAGTACATCGTCCCATATTTTCCGGCTGCCGCGGCGAGCGGAATCGACGACGACAGCGACGGCAAGAGCAGGACGCCGCCGGATCCAAAATCGTCATCGGTCTCGTCGAGATACGCGACGTTTGATGGCGTAAAAACGCTGAGCAGGTTGGTCAGGTCGGAACTGACCTTGACGACGCTTTCGGGAACGTTCGTGACGCCGTTATAGGTATTTCCGGAATAGTCCGAATTCCCGGTAACGAAGTAGATGTTGCCCGAAGGATCGGCCGCAAGACCGTACCCCGACATCCAAATGGACGACAAGAAAAACGTATCGGGCGATGTAAAGACCATGTCGTTCAGCCGGTTTGCCGGAAGCGGCGTGAGGTTTCCCGCCTGCCACCCGAGAAGCCAGCCGCGCGAGTTTGAGCCGGCATAGTCGCAGAAGCTGCCGAATCCGGCGTAGACGTTCCCGTTGGACTCGAGCAGCGCCGGCCGTTGCCGTTGGTACGTCGCGTTGAATGCGAAGAGTGCGCCGTTGGTAAGCGTGTGCGACGCGGAGATAACGACCGACGGTACGACGTCGGTGAGATTTGATAGGCTAAGCTCGTGAATTCGATACGTCGGCGTATGGTTTTCCAGCGTATAGGCTATGACGTACATCACATTGGCGGATAGGTCGATTACCGGCGTACCGGTGATTCCGACGTTGGGGCCGTTGTTGGTACAACCCAACGGTGTCGGAACCGGAGTTCCCAAACTCTGTTGGAAGAGAACCGTTCCAGTCGATGCATCGATCGCGTAGACCGTGTCGTTTTCCGTTGCGACATACGCCACGTCGTACGTACCTTGCGTCGCGCCACGTGTCGTCGCTTCATTTGGGACGACGAGCGGCTGCGAATCGACTTGGTCGTCGAGCGCCACGGCCTTCAGGAGCCCGAAGGAACCTTTGCTGACGCTGCGATACGTCAACGATGACTCTTTATCGTTCCAGCCCGTTCGCAGGTTATCGTAGTGATACGTGGTGACCGCAACTTCCGGCGCCGGAGCCCGGCTAACCGTGGCGAATTGCGGTTCGCCGGCGTCGACGACCTTCAGGGGCTTGCCGCCCTCTGGGTAGGCGTAGAACGCTACTCCAGCGGGGCCGGGCACGACGACTTGTCCTCCGTGAATCGAAAACTGTTGAGGGCTTTGCGCGCCACGTAGCGTGGTTTCACCGTCGAGCGTCGCCTCCGCTCCGCTCACGCTGTAGCGAAAAACCCTCATTGGAGTGGAAGCGGTTCCCGGACTTTCTACCGCGAGGTACTCGCCGTCCCATTGGATCGAGCCGAGGTTCCCCGGGTGCGTCCCCTTCCACGTGACGTCACGCAATCGCGTATCGCCTTTGGGAAGTTCGACCAGATTGCGGTTCGCGGCCTCAACGAACAGATTGCCGTCGCCGTCGTAGGCGACGGAAGAATAGCGATTGCGGTGCCCCGTTCTATAAACTTTGGCGCCGGCTTCGGCACCAGCGTAGATTGCGACGCCCGATTTGCCTCCCGTGACGGCGAGGTCTCCGGTCGAAGGGTCGACCGCGCAGAACTGGACGCCTCCTCCGAGCGAGTTACGAAATACGGCGAGCGGTCGCGTATCGTCGTGGGCGTACTCGAGTACCTCGTTGCCTTGCGGAATAAAGACGTCGCCGCGCACGTTGGAACAAAGACCGTTGGCCCGTACGTTGGGAAGCCGGCCTTCGAGGCCCCCGGCGGGAAATGAGTAGACGGAAACGCTCGCATCCTTACGATCGGACACGTACAGGAGGTCGCGCGTTTGCGCATCGGAAGCGATCGACGAGCCTCGAGCGGGCGCAGAGGTAGCCGCGCGCGATCCGCTTGGGACGAGCGAGTTGCCCGGCGTCTGCGACCCCGCGCAGCCTGCAGCCAGAGCGAGGCTCGCGCACGCTGCTAGCGCCGAGCAAAGCGACCTCAAGTAATTCTTCAAAAGACTCCTTTAACGCCGGTGCGCTCGGCGCATCGACGAAACCGTCACCTTGACTGGTTTGGACGCGATGCCGTTGGCGATGACGACCAGCGTGCTGGCGCCCGAGCCGATGCTCGACGGGACGTCGAAGTTGGTCGAAACGACCGTCGAGCCCGTGGCGACGCCCATCGTGCTGTGATCGTGCGTGCGGGCGTAGACGACGTTGCCGCTTGCGTTGTTGGTAATGCGGACCAACGGATAGTTCGTCGCGGTTTGGTACTCGTCGCCGAAGGCCTCTGCCTGAGATAGCCCGTTGAACTGCATGCCCGTGATCTTGTAGGAAGTGCCTGGCGCGACGCTCTTGGGATAGGATTTGATTGTCGGCGCCCAACTTGATTTGGGCGAGCCCTTCGGTGTGTACAAATCGACTGAGGAGGAGCAGAAGAGCCCGACTTGGCCCGTCGGTAGCAGGATCGGGGGGCAGGACGGCACGCCGCTCATAGTCGTGAACGTCTTGCCGTTGAACTCGTAGACGCCGCCGCCGTCACCGAAGACCATCACGTTCCCGTTGGGTTCGAGAAGCCCGAACGAATCGGCCGCGTTGTCTTCGTCGGGGAAATCTGGGCCCTTGGCCCACGTGCCGGCTTTGCTCCCGGTTGAAAAATAGATTGCGGTGTGCCCCGTTCCCGAACCGCTGGGTCCTTCGCCCGAACCGGTCGCGAAGACGCTGCCGTCGGGACGCAGAATGGCCGGGCCGATCTCGCCCGGCGGATCGTAGCAGTCTTTCTTCTTCGGTCCGTACGGGAGGCAACCGCCCGAGGCCCAGTGCGAGGCGAGGATAACGGGCGTATTTCCGGCGGTCTTCCACGTTTGCGTCGAGGGGTTGTAAATCTCCGAGTCCGGGTCGTTTTTTACGTCGACGGTGAGGACGGTGCCGTCGGCGAGGAGCGTCCAGCCTTCCTCGGCGTTGAAGTCGGCCTTGCCGGCGTCGCCGACGCTGGTCCATTTATTCGTCTTGGGGTTGTAGGTCGCGTCCCACTTGTGCAGCTTGTCGCCGATGAGCACCAGGTTGTTGGGGAGCATCGTGGAGGGCGAGTCGCCGATCCAGTTCCAACGCGCCGGATGACCGAGCTTCGTCCAAGTGTTCTTCACGGGATCGTAGATCGCGCCGAGATTGGTAAGGGTGAACTGGTTGTTGTTGTACTCACCACCGCTATACCAGAAACGCCCGTCGGCAAGAACTTCCGAGGCGCCCGCATCCGGACTGTAACCGGCCGGCATCGAAGCAACTTGCGTCCAGGTTCCGTCCGAGTAACTGCCGGACGCGTCGGGTGCGTAGCTATACCATTGGTTGCCGTTGTTGCCCGACTGAACGAGAACCGTGCCGTCCGTCATCAGCCATTCGAGCGCCGTCTGCACCGGCGGCGCACTGTTCGCGCGGACGAGCGCGCCGCCTTGCGCGAACGTACCCGGCGGCACGCCCGGTAGCGACGATTGGCCGCAACCGGCAAGCAGCGCGGCGGTAACACCGGCGATCGCGGCGACACGGACGAAAACGAAAGAGCGGCTGAGAGATAGCATCGCGGTACTCCTTTAAATGGGCGCTTACGGCTAGCTCTCGTGCATACTCGATTCCTTGGGCGAAGCCTCTAGCGCTCGGGCGTCGGGGTCGTGGGGAGCGGTTTGCCTTCATCAAAGAATTGCAAGAACTCTTCGGTTGAGTTCACTCGCGGGAACGGTTCGTTCGGGATTGCGACGTTGAGGAACGCGCACAACGGCGCCCAACCTTCGGCGGCGTCAAACACGAGGAGCCGCTCGGGCTGGATCGCGGCACGGACCTCTTCGGCACGCCGCCGGTGCGCGGCCAAGGCGCTCGCCTTATTCGTAAGCTCGCCGCCGAAGGTCCGCTCGACGATTGCAACCTCCATGGCCTCCATCATCGCCGTAATATGAGGGGGCAGCGGCATTTCTTTATAGTTGAGGAACATGCGGCCGATCGTGGCGGAAAAACTCTTCCACCACGCATCGTCCGGCCGCACCGAATGGATAACCTTCGCATCGGGGTAAGCCGCGGCGAGCTCGCGCCAAACGTGCGCGCCCGGCCAATCGACCTGGGCGCGATAGCCTTTGAAAACCTCGTCCCAATCAACCGGTTCTCCGGCAACGAACGCCTGCCAGTGCGGCACCTGTTCGGGATTCTCCATCACTTCTTCCATGTGGTGACAGGGGCCAAAGCCCAACATCTCGAGCGCGCGCTTGAGCGAAGCCGTGCCCGTTCGGCCGAAGCCGGATCCGATGACCGTTAGCGACATGAACGCTCCATTCAAGCCCGAGCGACCTGGGTCTTGCGATGGAACTGAGCCGCAGCGGCGAACCCGTGTCAACCTCCGATCCGTTCGGGCTTCAGGAGGCAGGCGATGAAGATTACACGTTTTGGCCGCGGTGCACTCTGCGTAACGTCGAGCGCCGGGTTAACGGCACTTCTCGCAGCGTGTTCGACTCACGGCAACATCGGAACACTACCGGAAGCAGGCGGATTTGGCGGCGGCTCCGCGTTGGTGCACTCGCAAACGTTCGTGTACACCGGGCATCGGCAGACGTTCGAGGTGCCGGCCGGAGTAAACGCCCTCAAAGTTCTGGCGTTCGCGGCGAGCAGCAGCGTGAAAGCGACGATCCCGGTCACGCCCGGAGAGAAGCTCGCAGTTTTCGTTGGTGGCGCGGGTGCGACCGCCGGCGGATTCAACGGCGCGGGGAACGGTGGCAGCACCAAGGGGAGCGGCGGCGGCAGCGGCGGCGGTGCGGGGGGCCACGTCAAAAGCGCGCAGGGCGCTGCGCCTGTGGGTAGCGGGCAGATCGTTATCTCGAGGTAGAGACGCATACTCGTGGTAGAGACGCATAACAGAGGAGGAAAAAACTGTGACTTATGCCTTACGGGGCACGCTGCTCGAAGCGTGTTCGTGCCGGACGCTGTGTCGCTGCTGGATCGGCGAGGATCCCGACGGGGGTTCTTGCGATTCGTTCCTTGCCTATAATATCGAAAAGGGCGAGATCAACGGCGTTGACGTGACCGGACTGACCTACGTGCAAGTAGTGAAGATTCCCGGAAACGTTCTCACGCCAAAGAGCTGGAAGCGCGTGAGCTACGTGGATGCGCGCGCGACCGACGAACAGAAAGCGGCGATTCTCGATGCCTGGCATGGCCGCTTGGGTGGTCCGCTTGCCGACCTGAACGACTTGATCGCCGAAGACGTCGCGATCGAGAGCGCGCCGATCGAACACGACCTCAAGGGCGGTGAAGGCACGCTCGTCGTCGGCGACAAGGTTCGCGCAACCATGGCGCCATATCGCAGCCCGTATGGGGCGATTACCACGTTGCGCGACAGCCTCTTTAGCACCATTCCCGGTGCCCCGGCTTTTGTTGCGAAGGCGGCCGAGCACGTCGTCAACATTCCAGAACACGGAATGGTTTGGACGTTTAAGGATCGCAATGCGATTCAGGGCGACTTTCTGCTAGAAGCGTAGCTCGATGGCAGCAAATGCCGCGTACCGGCCGCGCTTCAACACGATCGGTGTGCTCGGTTGCGTTATCGCGGCTGCGTGGGCGGTCTGCGTGTGGGCGGAACTCACTGGTTACGCCGCGCAACTCCACCATCACGCGCTCTATGAAAGCGGACGGCCGTACTGGCTCGCCGCGCTCGTCGTGCTGGCCGCATGGCAGGTGATGACCGCTGCGATGATGCTGCCCTCGTCGCTGGGATTCATTCGGCTGTATGCGGCGACCGCCGGGCGCGCGCCGGATTTTCCGCTTGCGCTGATCTTGTTCTTGGGCGGCTACTTCGCCGTCTGGACGGTGTTTGCGCTGGTTGCGTTTACCGGCGACATGCAGCTGCATCGAGTCGTCGATGCGTGGCCCTGGTTGGCGTCGCACGCGGCGCTGATACCGGCCGCGACGCTCGGTCTCGCGGCCGTCTATCAGTTCACGCCGCTCAAAGATGCGTGCCTGAAGGCGTGCCGTCATCCGGGCATCTATCTCATGCGTCACTATCGGCGCGGCGCACTCAACGGGTTGCGCCTCGGCTTCGGTCACGCGCTCTACTGCGTCGGCTGCTGCTGGGCGCTAATGTTGGTGATGTTTGCCGCGGGCGTCGCGCACTTGGCTTGGATGGGCGTGCTCGCGGCGATGATGTTTGTCGAGAAGGCGACGCCGTGGGGAAACCGGATCGTCGCGCCTGCCGGCGTGGTGTTCGCCGCACTTGCCGCGATCGCGCTCTTGGTTCCCGGCGCCCTCGGAGGCTTGTGAGGGCGTTGACGATGCACGTTGGGATTGCGGGCACGGGAAAGATGGGAAGCGCGATGGCGCGCAATCTTCTCGATCGTGGCTATCGGATATCCGTTTGGAATATCGATCGCGAAATGATGGAACCACTGGTTGCCGCGGGCGCTGCGCCGTTCGAGGACCTCGAACGGCTCGTAGAAAGCGTCGATGCGACGATCGCGATGCTCTGGGACGATGACGTCGCGCGAGAGATTTCGCTGCGCCGGATCATTCCCGCTGCACGCGAGGGCCGGCTCTGTCATCGAGCTCTCGACGCTTTCGCCCGCAGATGTATGAGACGCTCGCAGCGGCAGCAGCGCAGCGCGGCGTGGACTTTCTCGCGTGCCCGGTCCTTGGCAGCGTCGACGGCGCGCGCACCGGGACGCTGACGCTCTTGCCGGGAGGCACCAGCCGGGCCTTCGACCGCGCGCGTGAACTCTTGAACGCAATGGGCTCGACGATGAAGTTTACCGGTTCGCCGGCGGCTAGCGGACACGTCAAACTCGCTTATAATTCGATGCTGTGCGTGAATGCCGATGCCATCGGCGAGCTGCTCGGGATTATGGCGCGGGCCGGCGTCGATCGCGCGCTTGCCGTCGACGCGCTCGTTACGGCCCTCGAGCGCGTCGCTACCAAGCGTCAGCAACTGATCGAGCGCGACACGCAACCGCGCTTTTCGGCCGGCGCGCTTCTCAAAGATTTGCGCCTGGCTCGCGCTGCCCGGCAGAGTCTGCACGTGGATGCGCCGCTGATGGAGTGCGCGTTCGCCGAGTTCGAAAGGGTCGTCGAGACGGGCGTCGGTAACGAAGACTATATCGCCGTCGGGCTAGCCTTGGAGCGCGCGCTCTCCATTTAGCGTTCGGGCGCCGAGAATCGTGCCTGTAAGTTGTGCTCTTGCAGGACCTTCGCAAGGAAGAGGATATGCAGCGCGCCGCCGACGCTACGGGCGAGATGCATGATCGCGTGCGACTCGTCGGGAGCGTACGATTCGCCCGATCGTTTGGGGCCCAGTACGAGCGCGCCGACCAACCGTCCGCGCGCGATCATCGGATAGGCGAAGTCGCCCCGCAGTGCCGTCGAAAGCGTCTGCAGGTCGAGCGCCTTATGCCGCTCGTGCAGCGCCGCGATGGCCGGATCGTTCTCGCTCACATCTCCGAAATGGCCGGCGCCGTCGTTCATTGCGAGCGTTACGAACGAAGCGTCGGCGTGCGTCTCGAGCGTTTCCTTCGTGCGTCGCAGCAAGGATGCATCGTCGGTAACCTCGGCCGCCTCGTCGGCGAAGGCTCGAATTGCGGTTTCGTCGTCGTGCCGCTTGCGGAAGAAGACCCGATCGAGCACGCCGTCAACGCGCGTGTGGATCGCGCGCACTGAGAACCCCAGGCCAATTGCCAACGCTGCGCTGATCTCGACGTTCGTAAGATGGCCCACGTGGCTGAACCAGGTGCCGAGTACCCATTCGCCCAGCATGAAGAGGCCGACGACGACGATCGAAACACCGGAGAACACTGCCGCCTGATTGATCACGAAGCCAACGTCCAGCAAGCGGCGACTCAGCAGGGCGTACGTCAAGCCAATCGGCGCGATGAACATAGCCACATTGGCCAACATGAAAAGCAAATACATGTTAGCTTCGATCTGGAATGCGGCGACTGCCGCAACTGCGCCGATATCCACACAGTAAAGTGGTCCGACCGAGACGCTTGCCCACGCCATTCGCGCTCGCTCTGCTCCGCGCGACTGCGCAAGCGTAACGAGCATGCAGAGCAGCGGGAAAAGCAACGGGAAGATGCCCGTTACGGTTTGAGGAAATATGCCCGAGTACCAGCTTTGCACCGGGTCGGCGGTCAGGGTCCAAACGCCGGTGGCGGCGGCAATCGCATAGAACGCCGCGACGCCTGCACTCCCATACGAAAGCCAAGCCAGAGCACGCCGCAAAATGCTCGGCGGACGAACAAAGAGCATTGCGTAGGTCGCAAAGTAGCGCATACCCCAAGGAAGTCAGGAATGCCCCAAGCACGCCTGCGACGGCGTCCGGAACGATCCACGGCGTCCCCCAGCTATTGGGTTGAAATGTTAATCCGAGTACCCACGCATGAGCAGCAGAACGAGCACGCGGGCTTCGGCACTCTCTGCTCGACGCCAGCAATGAATGCGGCGAAGAGCAGCACCCAAAAGTAACCAATATACGCAAGAGCCACGTCCCACGTAAAGGAAATCTTTCCGAAGGTGATCGAGAAGCGATCCACGCGGTTGCCGCGTACGACCGGCACTGACCATGCGCGCGCCGCGCCGAAAATGTCCGAAGGTCCAACGGTATCGGTCCGCTGCCGAAAGCAGTCGAAGGTCCACGAGGTCACCGGTCCGTAACCCGGCACGATAGGCGACGCTGTGCGGATAAACGGTAGTCCGATCGACGAAGGGAGTGCCGGTCGCGGTCCCCTCGATGGCGGACGGGCTCGTGGGCATCCGACGATTCCACCATTGCCCAGCGCGGAGAAGGGTCGCTAAAGTGGAGCCGACCACGATTATCGCAAGGGTGCAAAGCCCCAGGAGCAATCGGCGCCAAGCCACGGTGCTCATCGTGCTAGGTTCACCACCCCGCTTCTGCGCCCCCTAAGCAGTAGTGGGCTACTGCCGGATCGGCTAGGATTGTAAGGCGTGTCTCCTTTAGTGAAGTCTATACCAGTAAGCGAACTTCGGGGCCGCCTCGACGACGGCGCGCCGCTCTTCTTGCTGGACGTTCGCGAGCCGGAGGAGCTGGAGGATGGCGTAATCGCCGGCTCCATGAACATTCCAATGCGCGAAGTCGAAGCAGCGTCTCGGGGAGTTGCCGACCGACCGCGATATCGTCGTGATCTGTCACCTCGGAGCGCGCAGCGCTTACGTCACCAGGAGCTCAATACCCTCGGCTACGACCGCGCGGTAAACCTCGACGGCGGAATGGACGCGTGGGAAGGAGAGACAGAACCCTGAGCCGCTCTATCGCCTGCCTTTGCCTAACCGCTGCATTCCTCGCGGGCTGCACTGCGCTTCGATCGTACCCGGGCCCGCTCTCGCAGATATCCACGCGTGCGGTCCCTGCCGACGCTACGCCGCCGCCCAACTGCGGCCGTTACGGGGCATGCTCGATCGACGCGTGCTTCGGCACGGTCTGCATCGCGTATTCGACGGAGGGTGAGGTGCAGGCGGAACTGACGAGCGGAATCGTCAACGCCCAAGGCGTCGCCGCAGACCGCCACGGAAACGCCTACATTGCCGACGCGGCGAGCGCTGCGATTTTCGAATACGGGCCATACCTGAAGCCTTTAATAAAAACCTACCAAGACGATGGGGAAGTGCCGCTCGACGTCGCCGTGAACGAAAAGATGAGACTGCTGGCGGTTTCGAACCAATCCACCGCAAGCGACGGGAGCCCGCAGCGGTGGCTCAGCCGCTAACCTCACGCACCGGGTCCGGCCAATTAATAGGCTGCAAGCCGCGCAGCGGCCTTCGAACGTCACGCGTTCGCTCGCAATCCTGAAACCGTGTTGCAGCGCGAGCGTTTTGAGCGTGCGCGGCGGAATCGCATAGGCAACGTCTTCGATCTCGCCGCACGCGATGCAGCGAAAGTGGGCATGGCGCGGTCCCGACGGCTCGTAGGTAGCCGCGTCGGCACCCGGCAGGTACAGTTCGGAGACCAGACCGAGTTCGCGCAACCGCTCGAGACCGCGATAGACGGTGGAGAATCCAATGCCGGGCCGCCGTTTGTGTGCTTTCGTGAAGATAGCGGAGGGCGTGAGGTGGCGGCCGATCCCGCTTGCTTGCACGATGTCGTAAATGAGCTGGTAGTTCTTCGGCAGCTTCGGCTGCGCGCGCGCTGCCATCTTAGTTAGGTCGCGGGGGCCGCAGGCAGCAGGATTCCACCGAGTGTGAATGTGAAAGTCACTTTCAAGCCTTCGCCGGCATCACCAACCTTCCCCCTGAATCGGAGAGACTAGCGACAGATGGAAAATACGATCGCCGAAATGTCGGACGCCGACCGCGGCTGTCCTGTACGACACGTTCCCGTGCGCCCGCGGGTCAACATCGATTGGTTCCCGGAGTTATTGGACCTTTCGGTGCTTCATTGGCCGTCGGCGCTCTCCGACCCGATGGGTTCCGATTTCGACTACGTCCGTGAGTTCAACAGCTTGGATCTTAAAGCAGTCAAGGCCGACCTCTTCGAAATGATGACCGCTTCGCAGGATTGGTGGCCTGCCGATTACGGCCACTACGGGCCGCTTTTGATTCGCATGGCCTGGCATGCAGCGGGTACGTACCGCGTCGGCGACGGCCGCGGCGGCGCGGGCTCGGGCCAGCAGCGCTTCGAGCCGCTCAACAGTTGGCCCGACAACGCAAATCTGGATAAGGCGCGCCGCTTGTTGTGGCCGGTCAAGCAGAAGTACGGCCGAAAGATCTCGTGGGCCGATCTGATGATCCTCGCGGGAAACTGCGCGCTCGAATCGATGGGATTTAAGACGTTCGGATTCGCCGGCGGCCGAGTCGACGCGTGGGAACCCGATGAAACGACCGACTGGGGTCCCGAAGACGACTGGCTTGCCGACAAGCGCTACACCGGCGAACACGATCTCGAGAAGCCGCTGGCGGCCGTGCAGATGGGTCTGATTTATGTGAATCCGGAGGGCCCCAACGGCAATCCCGACCCGCTCGCCGCCGCGGTGGATATTCGCGAAACGTTCGCTCGCATGGCGATGAACGATGAAGAGACCGTCGCGCTCATCGCCGGCGGACATACCTTCGGCAAGACGCACGGTGCAGCCGATCCCGCGCAATACGTCGGTCTGGCGCCGGCCGGTGCCACCATCGAAGAGCAGAACTTCGGCTGGCGCAACTCATTTGGCAGCGGAAACGGCGACGGCACAATCACCAGCGGCCTCGAAGGCGCGTGGACTCAGGCCGCCCACGCGATGGAGCAACCTGTATTTCGATAATCTCTTCAACTACGAATGGGAGCTGACAAAGAGCCCGGCCGGCGCGTATCAATGGAAGCCGAAGGACGGCGCCGCGGCAGACAGCGTTCCCGACGCGCACGATCCGTCCAAGCGGCATGCGCCGACCATGCTCACTACGGACCTTTCCTTAAAGGTCGACCCGGTCTACGGACCGATCTCGAAGCGTTTCCACGAGAACCCGCAAGAGTTTGCCGATGCCTTTGCCAAGGCGTGGTACAAACTCACGCATCGGGACATGGGCCCCATCTCGCGCTATCTCGGCACGGAAGTTCCGGCCGAGCAGCAGATCTGGCAAGACCCGCTGCCTCCGTCGACCATCCACCGATCGACGCGCAGGACGTCGAAGCGCTCAAGGGCCGCATCCTCGCATCGGGGCTCACGGTATCGCAACTCGTAACGACTGCGTGGGCCTCCGCATCGACGTTCCGCGGCACCGATAAGCGCGGGGGCGCAAATGGTGCGCGCATTCGTCTCGCGCCGCAGAAAGATTGGGCCGTCAACACGCCGGCTGAGTTGGCGACGGTGCTTCAGACGCTCGAGAAGATTCAAATGGAGTTCAACGCCTCGCTCTGCGGCGGCAAGAAGGTTTCGCTGGCCGACCTCATCGTTCTCGGCGGCTGCGTAGCGGTCGAACAAGCCGCCAAGAGCGCCGGTCACGACGTGAAGGTGCGCTTCACGCCCGGGCGTGCGGACGCGACGCAAGAGAGCACCGACGTGGATTCCTTTGCCGTGCTGGAACCCGCTGCCGATGGATTCCGCAACTATCTCGGCAATGGGCACTCGCGTTCGCCCGAGCAACGACTCATCGATCGCGCGCAACTGCTCACACTGACCGCTCCACAGATGACCGCGCTCGTCGGTGGCCTGCGCGTCCTCGGCGCAAACACCGGCGGCTCGAAACATGGCGTCTTCACGAAGCGGCCGGGCGCGCTAACGAACGATTTCTTCGTAAACCTGCTCGACATGACGACCAAGTGGCAACCGGCCGCGAGAGACTTCACGTATGAAGGTACCGACCGGCGCACCGGCGAGCTCACCTGGACCGCGACGAGCTGCGATCTGGTCTTCGGCTCGAACTCACAATTGCGTGCGATTGCCGAGGTGTATGCGATCGAAGGCGATCACTTCGTTAGCGACTTCGTCGCCGCATGGGAAAAGGTGATGAACCTCGATCGGTTCGATCTAACGGTCACTAGCTAGCGATGAGGGTATAGCAATACTCGTCGGTTGGTTCGCCGCGAATGATTTCAGCGTTCTTGGTGAACGACCGGCGGGTAAAGCCCAAACGTTCGAGTAGGCGAATCGAACGCTGGTTTTCTATGTGAACCGTCGCTACGAACTCGCTTACGTCGTAATCGCGCTCCAGGCTGAGAAGCATTCTACCGACGGCTTCGCTCGCATACCCGGCTCCGAAGGCTTTCAAGAACAGCAGGTACGCGATCGAAGCGCTGCGGTCTTTAACCGTGGCCTGCACGTGCCCCAAAAAGCGCCTGGTCATTCTCTCGCGGAGCAGCCAGTTTAACCACAGTTCCGAAGAATCCGGAGAGCGCCCCGTTTCGAGGCGTCGGTACCGTTCGCGGAGCCACGCACGGCTTGGTGGCGGAGAGTCGGCCATGTACTCGTAGAGCTGCGGAGATTGAAGACCATCGTACATCTCGTCCGCGAGCCTCTCCGCGAGCGGGAGAAGTTCGAGGCGTTCCGTTTCTAAGTGGATGGAAGCTTGCGCGATCACTTTATGAAGGGGACGTTCTCCGGCGTGATGATCCGCGCAATGTCGCGAAATATCGCATTGGCCACTCCGGGAAACGGCTTCTCCACCTGACTGTTAACCAGGACGATGATCGTCGCGCCGGTCGCGGGCATGTAGTACGCGCCGGTGTTATAGCCGGTGATGCCGCCGGTATATCCATACCAACCGGCGGAGCAGCCAATGCCGAGGCCGAACGAGAGATTCCCTTCGCCGGTCGAGAGGCACGTGAGACGCGCTCGTTGCGAAGCGGCGCTGTTCGTCGTCCCGGTTACGTAGGCTTGGACCCATCGCTTCATATCGGCCATGTCGGAGATCATGGCACCCGCCGCCCAGGAGACCGACGGCGCGAGAACCGCTGACTCGTCGCTCCACTGCTTCTTTGCGTTGAGCGAGTAACCATGGGCATAGGGTGCGGGCATTCCCCAATCTGTTGTCGGAAAGGACGTTTGCTTTAAGGCCATGGGCCTGAGGATTCGATTTTGGATTTCGCTTTCGATCGTATCGTGCGTGACCTTCTCGATGATGAGCCCGAGCAAGAACCAGTTGGTATTGCTGTAGTTATACTTCGCTCCCGGCGCGAACAAGGGCGGTTTCTTTGCGGCAATCGCCACCCACTGCCTCGGCGTCTGGCGAGACCACCAAGCTTCGCTCTCCTTTTGGACCGCCGGGATAGAGTACGCGTCGATGATTCCGCTGCGCATCTCGGCTAACTGGCGCAAAGTGATTCGGTCTTCGTTCGGCACCGCGAGCCCGAGGTTGAACTGGCTAATTGTGTCGTCAAGGCTCAACTTCTTCTCATCAACCAGTTGAAGCAGCACCGTCGCGACAAAGGTTTTCGTATTGCTGCCTATACGGAAGTGGTCGTCGAGCGCCATCGGGCGCCGCGCAGCGAGATTTCCGTATCCAAAGCCTTGGGTGAACGCGAGTTTTCCCGGCAACCAAACTCCGATCACTGCGCCGGGTACGGGCTGCGGGCCGCCGAAAGCCGCAAGCTCCTTGTCGACGGCCGCGGCGATTGCCTTGGAAGCGTTCGGGTTAGGCTGCGCGTTGGCTGCAGCGCCCACAACGGCCGTGGCAGGCAGCAAAAAGATTAGCGCGACGGTTGTTAGCCAAAAGAGTTTCATAGAGACGTGCCATTCGACGGGAGCCGCAGCATCCCCAGGTGCAGGCGTGCGATGCTCGGCGTACGAACGGCGTCGGCGGAGGAAACTACAATGCAGAACGTTTTGCGTTATCGCAGTTGCGTCGTCGTTGCGCTCGCCGTTGCTTCAGTAGGGTCGAGTTGCGCGGTCGCAGGCGCTGCGGACGCTTCATCGGTCCCCGTCATCCAAAGCCTCGTGCGTAGCTCGATGGCCGCAAATCATCTCAAAGCCGTCATCGTGCAGGTGCACTCGGGCGGAGCGGACGTTTATACCGGCGCTTTTGGAGACTCGATGACGGGCGTGCCGGCGACGCCGGAGATGCACTTTCGCAACGGAGCGCTGGCGTTCACGTACATGGCGACGCTGCTGCTCGAGTTCGTCGATCAGAAGAAGGTGACGCTGGACACCAAGCTTTCCAACTACTTTCCCGATTATCCTAACGCAGGCCGCATCACGCTACGGAACCTGGCGCAAATGACGTCAGGCTATGCCGATTATGTCTATCAGCCCGAGACGATGCGGGGCGTCTACGCCGATCCGTTCCGCCAATGGAGTCCCGAAGAACTCATCCAAATCGGGATCACGAAACCCATGGAGTTCGAGCCGGGGACGAACTGGGGCTACTCGCACACGAACTACGTCATCCTCGGCCGGGTGCTCGAGCGAATCGCCGGCATGCCGCTCGCCGACGCGATTCGCAAATACGTCCTAGAGCCGATGGGCCTAAAGCAGACCGGCGCCTTGACGACGCCGGAGATTCCCCAGCCCGTCTTGCATACGTTCAGCTCCGAGCGCCGCGAACAGTTGGGCGTCAAGTCCGGCGTGCCGTTCTATGAGGAAGCAACGTTTTGGAATCCGTCGTGGACCACCGTCGAGGGCGCCGTCGAGACGACCGATATAACCGATCTCAGCATCTCGATCGAGGCAGTCGCGTCGGGAAAGCTGTTATCGCCCGCGTCGTCCGCAGCGCAGATCGTTCCCAGCCTCGTCGGATTCGGGCACACCCAATCGGGATGTCCCTCATGCCGGGAAAACACGGTAGCGTTTAACTACGGACTCGGCGTGATCGCAGCCGGGGGTTGGATCTCTCAATCATTGGGTTTCGCCGGCGCCTCGGGTGTCGTGGGCTACCTCCCCGCGCAGAAGGTCACGATCGCGGTGGAAGCGACCAACGGCCCCGGCGCGTACGATGACAAAGGCAATGCGGGACTCGGCGCGGTTGCCGTGTTCCATGCGCTCGCCGATGCGCTCGCACCGAACACCTTACCGCCGCTACCTCATTAACGGGGGCGCTAGAGAGTTTGTTGGAATGCGCGCGCGATTTCTTGCGGGGTAAAGCCGCGAAGCCGTCGGCTCTCGACGAAACCCGCGACCGCTTCACGGCTTGCGTGTCAATCCCCTTGGTACAAAAATGACCGCCGGCGCTGGGCCGGTTCGCTCGCTAGGGCTGCTTCACTCGTAGTCCGGAGCGAAGTAGTCGCTGTCGAACTTGTGGCGGATGAAGAATTGGGCTTGGTGCGGGGCTTTGATCGGCACGAAGGCACGGGGGTTCTGCGTGAAGTCGAAGCAGTCGCCGGCAGGCGACGTCGCCCGCGTGTCGGCCGCCGCCATCTTGGGGAGGCCGTAGAGATCTTCGGCGAAGCGTAACACGCTCGCCGTTTCGTACTGCACGTGCGAGACGTAATTCTTCTTGGCGTAAGGAGAGATCACTAGGAGCGGAACGCGGAAGCCGTTCCCGTCATAGTCCTCGTACGGCGGTGCGACCGGATCGTAGAAGCCGCCCCAGTCATCCCACTGGATGAAGATCGCCGTCGAGTCCCAAAACTTGCTCTTCCCGACCGTGTTGACGAGAGCGGAGACCCACGAGGGGCCGTAGCCGCCACCGCATTCGAGGTGATCGGACTCGGCGCATTCGGGCGTTATCCAGGTGAAGTTCGCCAGTTCGCCCTTGCGCACGTCGGTGATAAACCTCCAGTTCGGCGACTTCACGTCTTTCTTCCAGTCGACACCGTTGAAGATGTGGTTAATCGCCTGATAACCGGACCACGTCCCGCCGTTCCCGCCCGCGTCGTTGCCGTACCGCGCTGCGTAAAAGCGCCACGTGAGCTTCGCCTTGTCGAGTTCGTCGCCGAGCGTCGTATAATCGAAGCAGGCTTGCTGATAGCCGCCGTAGAGCTGCCGATCCTGAGTGATCGTGCCGACAACGTCGCTCGAGCCACCCGCGCAGCCCCAGAGCAGTGAGTCGGGCAGATTGACGCTCGACTGTGCTTGGGCGGCGATCGCGTACTGATGCGACACAAAGCTTTCGTCGAGGTGCGACTGGAACATATTGTCGCCGACGACCCACTCGTGCGCCATGTCGAAGTACGGCTTCGACTCGCTATGCGGTACGTAGACGTACTGCGGGTTTTTCGGTCCGTTGAACGACGACTCGTTGTTGAAGCCGTTCATCTGGCAATCGGTTCCGGGAAGGCTTCCGGTCCCGTTGCAGGCGGCAAACATCGCCTCGGCCGAGTGGTCGATCTCGTAGACGGTTTCCAGCGACTCGGGCTGCAGGGTAATCGACTGATTGTTCGAGTTCTTTCCGGTGGGAACGGTATTGGCGCCCGGGTATCCCTGGAACAGATTGTTGAAGCTTCGGTTCTCCTGGATGATGTAGATGACGTGCGTAATCTTCCCGGACCCGCTGGCGCTCATGGATCGCAACATGGCGCCGTTTTGCATGTACGGCAGGGAGCCTTGCGCGCCCGAGGCGCACCCCGTAAACGCAAGAATTGCCAGAGCTGCAACGTAACGAAGCATGATTACGTCAACTTCCGCGGCGCCGGCGCCCTTCCCTAGTGGGCGACCGCGACGATCGCCTCGGCAAAGGCTTGCGGTGCTTCCTGCGGCACGTTGTGTCCGATGCCCTTGAAGATTCGGTGCGAGTACTTGCCCGAAAACTTGTCGCGGTATGCGGTTCCGCTTGCGTTGGCGCCGTCGAAATCGCTTGCAATGGTGATCGTAGGAACCGTGATCACCGGACCTCGCTCGAGCCGAGCTTCCAGATGGGCGTATTGCGGCTCGCTCTTCACCAAGTTTATCCGCCAGCGGTAATCGGAGATCACGATAGCGACGTGGTCGGGGTTATCGAAGGCCGCGGCGGTTCGATCGAACCTCGCATCGCTAAAGTGCCAATTCGGGGAAACGATGGTCCAGATCAGCTTGGCAAAATCGTGCCGGTACTTCGTGTAGCCGAGTACGCCGTTTTCGGTGGCGAAGTAATATTGGTACCACCATCCCGGTTCTGTCGTCGTGTCTGCCGGATTCGCTGCCGCTTTGCGCATCGGCCGGAGCGAGCATGCCGAGTTGGGCGCCGGCGATCGCCATGGCCGCGGTACCGAAGAAGCGGCGGCGGTCGAGATTGAACCGTTCGTTAATTTCAGCCATACGTGCTCCTCAAATTCTCCTTTCGACTACGATACTACGAAGCCAAGCTGCCGAACGAATGCTAGTGCGCCAAAACGATGCGGTTCGTTGCGCGGGAGTGCACGGCAGAGCCTGTGAACGTAAGCATTATGCAGCCTTCCGATCACACCCACGAGCATACCCACGCCGACGGAACCGAACACGCGCACGCGCACGGCCACACGGACCCCGAGCACGATCACGACCACGAGGCGCACGAACACGAGCACGTGCATGCCGATGGGACGAAGCACTCGCATCCGCACGGCCACCCGGGGAGCGAAGACGCGCACGACCACGCGCATTGACGGCCACTAACGGGTGGCGCGCCAGAAAGGCTCGGGGTCGATGGGTCCGACACGTTCGACGCGCCTTCCGCGCGCTCTCGACCAGTGGTTTGCGCAACGTCTCGAACTGACGCCCGAAATGTCGGCGAGTGAGTTGCTGGTCGCTCGCGGGATTCACGCGCGAGCAGAGCTTCGAAGCCAAGCCGCGATGTGGCTCGAGCATCTCGCTCGATCGAGCGACGACGTGGCACCATATGTGCTTGGTTTGAACGAGAGCAGTTCGATTTTCGACCGATGCTTGCGTCAATCGTCGCCGATCGCCGCGCCGGCCGGGCTCCATGCGAGATTGCCCGCGCGTTTCACACGGCGGTCGCCAACGCAGTAGTCGACGCGGCGAGTGCGTACGATATCGATCGCGTCGTTGTCTCCGGCGGGGTCTTCCAGAACGCTCTGCTCCTCGACCTTCTCGTGGAAGCGCTGGGCGACCGGCTCTGGTTCAACGTGAGGGTTCCGGCAAACGACGGCGGATTGAGCCTAGGGCAAGCCGCTTACGCGTTTGCGGAGCTCAAACAAAGGCCTTAGTCGGTGCGCGTGCGTCAGCGGCGAATCGTCGCGAAACTCGACGCCGGCCGAATCGACTTGCCAGGTAATGTCGCCGACCAGACCGACGGTGGGAGAGCAGTTGCGCTGGCCGTCGCCGTTTGCCTGAGGGGTTAACGCGGTTAGCATAGAGAGAAGCTTTCTGAATGCTAAAGGTGCCGGCCCCATAATGGGGCCGGCTTGGTACTGGAGTTTTCAGTTCTGAAGGCTTCGGCGCGCAAGCGCCCGTAGTGTGCGCGCCGTGGACGATAGTGGGCCTCCCATCAGGCCGATCGGCATTGGCGAGATCGAAGCGGCTCGGGCCAGAATCGCCCGAACCATTCTGCGGACGCCCCTGGTCAAGCTCCAGTCGGAGGCTTTCGGTCCCGAGATCTACCTCAAACTCGAGAATCTACAGCCGATCAACTCGTTCAAGCTGCGCGGGGCCGCCAATGCCGTCGCCTGCCTCGAGCCCGGCCGGCGTTCGATCGGTGTTTGGACGATCAGCGCCGGCAACGCCGGCCAGGGCGTTGCCTATGCGGCCCGCCAGGCGGGGGTACCGTGTACGGTCGTCACGATCGAGACCGCGCCCGAAACGAAGGTCGAGCGAATGCGCGCGCTTGGCGCGCGGTTAGTGCCGGCGTCCTTTGACGCATGCTGGGAAGCGATGGAACGTCGCACGTTTCCTGGCGTCGAAGGCACGTTCGTTCATCCGTTTGACGACGACGATTTCATCGCCGGGAACGCAACCATGGGGCTAGAGATCGTCGAGGACCTTCCGGAAGTTCGGACGGTGATCGCCGCCATCGGCGGAGGCGGGCTCGTTACCGGCGTCGCCTTGGGCGTGCGGGCGCGTAAGCCTCAGGTTGCCGTTTTTGGCGCGGAACCGGAGACAGCCGCGCCGGGGGCAGCATCCTTTGCGGCCGGCAAGGCGTCCCCGTTTCCGCAATGGCGAGCGACGTTCGTCGACGGTGCCGGCGGGAAAAGCGTCTTCCCGCGGATGTGGGAGCGGATGCGACCGGTCGTTGATGGATCGATCGTGGTTACGCTCGAGGAAACCAAGCGCGCGATGCGAGTGCTCGCCGAAAAGGCGCGCGTGATAGCCGAAGGCGCCGGGGCGCTCTCGGTCGCCGCGGCGCTTCGCTGCGAGGCAGACGCCGGTCCGATCGTCGCCGTTGTATCGGGCGGCAATATCGAGCTTTCTACGTTTTGTGAACTCATATTCTGAAGATCGTTCCGTCGCCGTTCGGACTCATCGGCGATCCAGGCCCCAGCGGGGAGATGCCGCTCTTCGATTCCGCCGGGAGCGCTGAAACGACTCGCGAGCAGCTCGCGAGAACGATGCAAAGAAGCAATGCGATGATGCGCATCTGATGATCGCGCGCAGGACGAGAGGCAGGCGCTAGCGCTTGTCGCTGCTAAACGGGTCGGTCGACTTCGCTACGTAGGTGTATTTCTCGCCGCAGATGCGGCATACGTTGAGCGGGCTCCCAAAATGTTCGTGCGGCGCGTAGACTTTCGGGGCGGCCTTGGCACGTTTCTTGACAACGCGTACGGGGGTTTCGATGATGTCCTCATTCTCGCCCCCGAGGCTGGGCAAGCAAGTCGCTCCCAAATTCGAAAACGTGCCTTATCTCTTCGTGCCGGCGCCAAAAAGAACCCCTTATAACACGTCGTAGACGTCCGAGGCCATCTCGCCGAGCGTTTGACCGGCGTAGTGAGCGGCGTCTCGGCTGGAATCGGCGCTCCCTTTGCCCGCCATCCGGTTGATGTAGAACGCAAAGGCGATGTGGCGCCCATGGCTGGTCGTCACGTAGCCGGCCAGTCCCTTTGTGACCAGCTCACCGTCGCCGAGCAAATTCGCCGAGCCCCAGGTGCCGGTCTTCGCGTGAACGCGACCCGCCGCCGCAACGCCGTTTTGAACGTTGAAGAGCGTTCCGTCGACTCCCATGACCGGCAGAGCGCGCTCCAACCAGGAGAACCACGCTTGCGTGGAAGCCCATGCCAAGTAACTCACCATAAAGCGTGGCGTGAAGAACGCGAACGTGCCGAGGCCGTCCTGCTGCGATGCCCCTTTAAGATCGAGGCCCGCGGCCAAAAGCAGCGTTCGTTCGCGGGCGAATGCGGCTTTCAGAAGATCTTTCTTTGCGTGCGCGACATAGATCGCCCACAGATAGGGCATCAGGGCCGCGTGCAAGTTGTCACTGACCTTGAGCGTGACGTAGACGTCTTCAGAGAGCGGCAAAGATTGATGCTGCGCCACGAGATTGCCCGCAACGTAAAACGGCGCGGACGCGTCGTGACTGAAACTCGCGACGGCGAGGGGTGGTCGCAGCGTGACGCCCGCGTCTTGCAGTGCAACGGAAAATGCCGCTTGTGCGAAGCGCGGCGGCTCGGGCACACGGTATACAAATAAGATCGGCCTGCCGGCGGGCATGGCGCCGGTAATCGTCACTACGTGCGATCCGTCGGTGTTCGTCTTGTCGCCGGAGAGATCGATCGTCGGCTCGGATTTGGGAGCTCCGGTCGTCGCGGCGTTGACGAATCTCACGTAGGGCGTCCGCGGAGAGACGGCAATTGCAACGGGATCGCCGGCCTCGGATCCCGGGGTAACCATCACGTCGACGAGGTTGTCGTTTACGACGATCGTAGAAACGACCGCACCCGTTCCGCCTTCCGGTGCTTGATCGGGAAAGAGCGATGTGTCGATTGCGACCACGCCGTCGACTTGCCTGATGCCGGCGTGCGCGACCTGCGCTGCAAGATCGCGCAAAACGGCCAGCGGATCGCCCGGAACGGCTTTCGTGTCGTAGCTGCCGTCATACGAATGATCTTCGTTTTCGAAGGCCAGCGTGCCGTTGGGGCGTATTCGCTGCGAAAGGTTCGGATCGCCGCCGGCGACCAGCACGAGGTCGCCGTGCAGCACGCCGCGCGAATCGACCGGCCCGGTGCGATAGACCGGCGTCGTCCAGCGAAAGTTCGGTCCGAGCAGTGCCAGGCTCGTTCCGGTCGTCAGCAGCTTTGTGGTCGAAGCCGCCTCCATCAACACGCCGGCATTTCGAGTGTAGAGCGGGCGCTTGACGTCGAGGTCGTAGACTTCGGCAGCCACGATCGCGTGCGCGAACTGCGGCCGTGCGACGATTCGATCGAAGGCCGCCGCGATCGGCGAAGGATGCGCCGGTGTAGCCTGCGAGAGCAACGCGCTTGCGAGAAGCAGTGCGAGATTCATTAGCCTCCGTTCATATCGAGAAAGAGTTCGGTCGCAAGCGCGAGGAGAAAGCCCGCGCACATCGTCGCCGTTACGGAGGCGGTCAAGCCCGTACGGCGCAGCACGCTCCAAAGCTCGCCGATGACGAAGACCAACGCGCCGATCGCGATGGCGAGAAAGAGTACCGAAAGCGTCGGTGAGTAGAAGCTGTAGCCGATAACCGTCCCGAGGAAGGTCGGACCGCCGGCGATCAAGCCCGCTAAACCGATTTGCGCCCACGACGGAACGACGCGCCCGACCAGCGGTGCGGCGATGCCGAAGCCTTCCGTCGCGTTGTGGAGACCGAAGCCGACGATCAGTGCCAACGCGACCGCCGTCGCTCCCGATGCCGCCGAGGCTCCGATTGCCAAACCTTCACCGAAGTTGTGCGCTCCGATTCCGATGGCGATAATCGCAGCGAGAACGATTGGATTCTCTGCGTGCGCCGCGGCTTGCCGCGTGAAATGCGTTGCCGCGCTGCCTAAGCCGACCAACCCGATCGCCAGCCCAACAACGAAGACCGCAATCAGGGTTGCGGGGAACGGCCTGGCCCCGGCATGCCAGGCGTTGAGGCCCGCCGAGATCGGGGCGATCGCGTTCTGCGCGATCTCGACGACGAGATAGAGAAGAATCCCAATGGCGAGTGCATTGAGCAGCGCGACGGTCTGTACGGAAAGGCGCCGCGCGCGGGCGATCGGCAGCCCGAGGAAGATGGTGAATCCGGCGATGGCGCCGAGCAGCACCGTCCACCAAAAGCTCAACGCGTGGCTGGGGGTGCCGGCGACCGGTTTCATCGCGCGATACATCGAGAGCAGCGTGTTCGGCGTGCCGGCATAATGAATCGCGGTGATCAGGCCGGCCGGCATCCCGCTCGCGTCTTCGATATGATCCATCACGTGGCAGTGCACCAGCCATGTTCCGGGTCTTGCGTCGGCGCGAACGACGACGTCGACGCGTTGCCCGGGCGCCACCAGCACGGTATCCTCGACGTCGCGATAGTCGACGGTCGCGGCGTCGCGTGCGATGATTTGCTGGTAATGCCCGTGCGTGTGCATCGTGTGGAACTCTTCGCCGGAGATGTTGATCCAGCGGATTCTAAAGCGTTCCCCGGCACGAACGTCAAGCGCGCGCGTCGCCGGGTACTCTTTACCGTTGAGCGTGAAGTGATTTTCCGCCGCGCTTTGAATTTGCCAGGACGAGATCATCTCGAGAAAATCGTGAGCCAAGCCGCGTTCGACCGGAAGCGGATGCGATGGCTCGACGATAATCGCGCCGTATAATCCCGAATCCAGCATCGCCTCGTTGTCGTGGCTGTGATAGATGAACGTGCCGGGCTGGACGGCAACGAAGCGATAGACGAAATGGCCGCCTTGCGGAACGAGCGGCTGCGAGATGCCGCCGACGCCGTCCATTGCGACCGGAATGTCGTGTATACCGTGCAAGTGGATCGAGTCGGGGATCGTGTCAGCGTTCGTATAATCGATGACGACGGTATCGCCTTGATTCGCGAGAAGCACGGGACCCGGGACGACCCCGTTGTACGTGTTCGCCATCACGGTCAACCCCGGCGCGAGGGTCCACGGCGCCGATCGTTCGACGATGTGAAAGACTTTGGTGCGTCCCTGCTTTAGTGGGACGGCCTGGTAGGCGCCATCCGGCCGCCGGAATGTGGCCGACTCACCCGGGGCCGCAGTCGCCTGCGGAATCGGCCCCGCGATTGGCTGCAACCCCAGAGAAGTCGAGTTTGGCGAGACGGGCTCGTCGGCGTCGGCTAAAACCGCAGCCGGCATCGCTACCGATGTCAGCAGAAGGGCGACCGTTGCCGCCACGACCAGCCGGGTAAAGAGCGATTTCATTGTTAGGAGCGCCTAAGATTGCTGCTAGGCGCACCTTTCTCCTGGCAGCGGGCGGCGGGACCGCTTTGCCCTTTTGATCGCGCCTGCCCATAAAAGCGAGCGTTTGCCTATAAAAGAGGCCGCCAAGGAGTCAGTTTGGATCGCGGGCGTGTGATAGATTGCCTTGAAAGGGGTACAACCGCCGCTAGGTGACGGCAATATGCAGCCGTCGCCAGAAAGATCGTGAGATGATCAGGAATGTAGTAATAGCCGCTATCCTGGCCTTCGGTTTTGCCATGACTTCATCGGCTGCCGTGATCTGGGTGCAGACTGCACCGCCTTATCACACCGTCGAAGCGGTTCCAGTGGCGCCGGGTGCAGGCTACGTTTGGGTTGGCGGCCATTGGCGCTGGAACGGCGCTAAGTACGTTTGGATCTCGGGGGGCTACGTACGCCACGCCGGCGCGTGGTGCGCGGGGCACTGGCGGCACGTCGCGGGCAGCGGGTGGTACTGGGTTCCCGGGCGCTGGTGTTAGCTTTAGGCGGCTTTGCCCATTAGGTGCTTGGAGCTACCGAAAGCTCGGCCAAACAGCCGGGCTTTTTGTATGCCTCCTCCGGGACGGCTTTGCCCTTTTGACCGCGCCTGCCCATAAACCCGAGCGTTTGCCGATAAAAGACGGACGACGCGGGAGCTTGCGAATCAGCTACTTTGATTGCGCGGTGAACGATCCGAGTTTCTTCGGGTACGCGATGCCTCCATCGCAGTACGTGATGGATAAAGATACCGACACCACCGTACTTCGTGCTCTGTGCGAGGCTTCGCACAGATGCCGCACACAGCGACGCGCCCGGGGCGGGAGTGAGTTCCGGTTGAGGAAGTGGGCTTGGAAGCGGCATTAACTTACCGTAGGAGCGAAAATTCCCGTTTGCCCTCAGCCATGGAAGCTGATGCTCATTCCCAGCAAGAATCAGTACACCAACGTTCCGGTCTTGGAGCCAGGAATGATGTAGAGCAGTTGGACGAAGGGTGGTGCTTGGTTATTGCAGTTCGCGGGCGTCGGAGTACCGCTGCTACCGCCGCACCCGGCAAATATAGCGGTAGCCGCGCAAGCGCTTGAAGCGTAGCGACCCAAACGCAAGAAAATCATGCTGTGGTACCCCTTTCGACCCGATAACGGTTCGACGGGGGCTAGGCGTCCCGCAGGGCCGCAAAAAGGAAAGAGCCCCGCCGCCCGCGGCTCGGGTGCTGATCTGCGAGCCGGTAACAGGAGGAAGGGCGAGCAGCGACGTTTAGCGTGGCTCAAATAGCAGTCGGCTAGGCAGAAGTTCGTCCCTTCTGCTCACGCCAGCGAAAAAGGGCCGGTATCCAGCCGGTCCTTTTTGATTTTCTTGCGAAAGAGAAGTATGTGCCGGACGTTCGACTCAGCCGCAGCTTGCAGATTCCTGCCGATTTAGCGTCCCAGGCGCTCGGCGAGCTGCTGTGGGCAATCGCAAAGCAGGAGGGGCCGTGGCGCGGTTTTGCGTTGCGCGTAAGTTTTGGCGATTTGCATCTCCCCGATGTCGGTTACGTTGCGGTGCCGATCCATTTGACCGTAGAGAAGAACGCGAAGGAACCGCGTGCCTACGACATTGCGTTTAATGCGGCCAAGCTGCCGGCTGCATTCCCCGGTTTTGCCGGAACGTTGAGCGTCGAGCCTGGTGAGATCGGACAGAGCGAGCTTCGTTTGTCGGGCAGCTACGAGCTGCCGCTGCAGTTCTTTGGAAGGCTGCTCGACACCGCGCTGATGCCCAACGTTGCGGCGCTCTCGCTCGAGAACTTCATCGACGAAATCGCGGCAGCGTGCCGGGCGCGCGTCGACCAGCGCGAAGCCGAGTTCGTCCGCTACCGTTTCCTCCAGTAGAACGATGCAGTGATGGAGGTGCGCGCGGGCTGCTGCATCGTGGGTGGCGGCCCTGCCGGAATGATGGCCGGACTGCTGTTCGCGCGGGCGGGCGTCCCGACCGTTTTACTCGAGAAACACGCAGATTTTCTGCGTGACTTTCGCGGCGATACGATCCATCCGTCAACCCTCGACGTGATGGCGGAGCTTGGCTTACTCGAGGCCTTCTTGAAACGCCCGCATCAAGAAGTCACCACGTTAGCGGGCAATCTCGGAGACCAGCTCGTTATCGTAGCGGACTTCACGCATCTTCCGACGCGCTGTAAGTTCGTCGCGTTTATGCCGCAATGGCACTTTCTGAACTTTCTTGCAGAAGAAGCCAAGCGCTTTGGGACCTTCGATCTTCGAATGCAGGCTAGCGCCAAAGAGTTGTTATGGGAGGACGGACGCGTCGCAGGTGTGCGCGCCCAGACTCCGGACGGCATCTTGGATATCCGCGCCGACCTCACGATTGCCGCCGACGGACGCGAATCGGTGGTACGTCGGGCAGCCGCTCTGGAGGTCGTCGAACTCGGCGCTCCAATGGACGTGCTCTGGCTGCGGCTTACGAAACGAGCCGACGATCCACATGAAACCTTCGGTTACATTCGAAACGGGCGGATCATGGCGCTGATCGACCGCGGCGAGTATTGGCAGTGCGCCTACGTCATTCCGAAGGGAACCCTCGCCGAACTGCACGAGCGCGGACTGGGCGAGTTTCGCCGGCAGATTGGCGAGATCGTGCCCTTTCTCAACGATCGTGCGCACGAACTGCAGACGTGGGACGACGTGAAGCTCTTGACGGTGCGCGTGAACCGGTTGCGGCGGTGGTATCGTCCGGGCCTGCTCTGCATCGGCGATGCCGCGCATGCCATGTCGCCGATCGGCGGCGTCGGAATCAATCTCGCGATTCAGGATGCGGTTGCGGCATCGAACATGCTCGCCCCCAAGCTGCTCGATCGCACGCTTTCGACTCGGGATCTGCGCGCCGTTCAGCGCCGGCGCGAAATGGCGGCCAAGCTCACGCAAGCGCTGCAGTTGTTCATTCAAAGCAGAGTCATCGGCAAGGTCCTAACAAACGGACGCGCGCCGTTGTTGGGCCGTTTACCGGGCTTGCTGCGCTGGCTGCCGTTCCTGCCGCGCATTCCCGGATATCTCGTGGGTTTGGGTTTTCGCCCCGAACACCTTAGCCGCAGCCGCTCAACATAAACGCGATGGCACGCGGGATCGTCCTGGGCGTTGTGGCTACGCTGGTAGTCTTGGCGCTCGGAGCATATCGGGGACTCAAGGCCGGCTTGATGCCCGCCAATGCCGACGGTAAACCGTCGCGGCTGGAGCGTTGGGCGGCGCGAACGGTCACTTCGCGCAACGCTGGAACGCGAGGCACCCAAGGGTCCGACCCGCTTTCGCTCGACGATGCTAACCTGATTGCGGGAATCAAGTTGTACGACGCAAACTGCGCCGTCTGTCACGGCGCGTCGGCCGGCCGCCCGTCCAACATCGCGCTTGGGCTCTACCAAAAACCACCGCAACTCGCCAAAGACGGGGTCGAAGACGATCCCGACGGCGTGATTTATTGGAAGGTGGCTCATGGCATCCGGCTGACGGGGATGCCGGCGTTCGGCAAAAAGCTCGACGAACTTCCGCCGGCGCCCCAGTGCGTTTGGGTTAGGGCGTCGGCTCCGGTGCGGTCGTCGGCGTCCCGCTAAAGATGTACTGATCGTTGGAGTTGGTGTTGGTGTAGCTCGGCGCCGTGTCACCGAACTGGTTTTGCATTGCCGGCCCCGACAGTACGGCAGCCGTCTCCGGATAGACCTGACCGCGGAACGAACCGTCGCTGTTCATGGTGCCGACGACGTGCAGCTTCCCTTCGGGTCCCGCACCGAGGCCGAGGTCGAGGCTCGACGGTCCGATGCTTAGCCAGATGTAATCGCCGTCGCGGCCGCCCACGACCGGAATGTAGAGCTTGTTGTAGGTAGTGTGATAGTAGCCGCGGATGTTGCCTGCGGGAAAGAGCTGGAGATCGAGCCTGCCCGAGATCGGGTACTGCGACCCATAGACCTGGGTGATGGCCGTGGTGTAATGAAGTTCTGTTGCCGAAGCAGCTGCTTGAGCCGACGCCGCATGCGGCGTCCCAAGCAAGGTCGCGCCTACAAGCGCCATGCAGCTCACCAGCCGTCCCAAAGACCGTACCATTCTGACTCCTCTCGGTTGACCGTCTCAGGGAGTAGAGCGCTTATCCCGGCGAGAACGTGACGGGCGTGGCACAACCTGCGGAAATTGATCTACGGACTTTCCCGGCGTGGGAACGCCCCGACCAGGTCCGCAAAGCGCTCGACCGGCTCCCGTCGGGCGGCTCGCTTACCCTCATTACCGAGAACGAACCGCGGGCATTGTCCGTGCGCATCACTCAGGAGCGCCCGGATCGCTTTGTAATGGAAGCGCGCCGCATCGCCAGCCGCATGTGGCATCTGCGCCTGACCCCTCGCGGGGAAGAGACCGATCGAAACTCGGCCGCCCAGCATCTAAGCCGCTGTTCGGCATTCGCCGGCATCGACGCTGAGGTTCGACACGAGCTCGGCGCGGCCGCCGTCTGGCAAACCGGGCGACGCGGACAGACGCTGGTCGCCGAGAACGCGGACTGGCCGTTCATGGGCGTGGTAACCGAGGGCATCGTGGCGCGCGCCAACGGGGGCGGCCGCGAACGCGAGCGCATCCTTTACGAGATTTTCCCATACGAAGTCTTCGGCGTCGCCGAGTATTTCGACCGCGGTCTGAAGATGGCGCGCATCGCCGTCTTCTCGAAGTCGGCTCACGTCCTCAAGCTGCCCTGGGAGGCCGTTTCACGCGTCGCCGCCGGCTATCCGCAACTGACCAACGCGCTGGGCATCGTTTTGGCGCAGCGGGTTCGCCTGCTCGCAGATGCGCTCAGCGTGCAGGGATCGCTTCCGATTCTTGGCCGTATCGCGAAGGTGCTGCTTCCATACGCGATGCACGAGCGCGGGCTCGTGCAGGCCGCGTCGTCGCTGTCGACCATTACGCAATCGCAGATCGCGGCCGCCGGAGGTACGGTGAAGGAAGTCGCAGCGCGCGCGATCGCCGAGCTCGAGTCGCGCGATGCGTTACGCCGCGAACACGGACACATCCGCTACCTCGATCGCGAAGTTCTTCTAGAACTGATCCGCGCCGTCTCCTAAGCCGAGATTCGGTCGAAACCGGCGTACGGCCGCAGTGCCTCCGGCACCACAACGGTCCCGTCGCGCTGCTGATAGTTTTCGAGAATCGCGATGAGCGTTCGACCGATCGCAAGGGCCGAGCCGTTGAGCGTGTGCACGAACTCGGGTTTCGCGCCGCGCTCGCGCCGGAAGCGTATCGAAGCGCGGCGCGCTTGAAAATCCGTGCAGTTGGAGCACGAGCTAATCTCACGATAGGCGTTGTTGCTCGGAACCCAGACCTCGATATCGTACGTCTTGGCCGCGTTAAAACCAATATCGCCGGCGCAGAGCGCGACCACGCGGTGCGGCAGTTCGAGCTCTACGAGGAGCGCTTCGGCGTCGCGTGTCAGCAGTTCGAGCGCTTCAAACGAGGCTTCGGGCGCCGTCAGCCAGACGAGCTCGACCTTTTCGAACTGGTGCTGCCGCATCAGCCCGCGGGTATCTTTACCCGCGGCACCGGCCTCTTTGCGAAAGCAGGGTGTGTGCGCGACGTACTGCTGCGGCAATTCCGAGAACTCCAGAATCTCGTCGCCGCGCAGCGCCGTCAGTGGCACCTCCGCCGTTGGGATCATGAACAGGCCGGCATCGCGATCCTCGAACATTGCGTCGGCGAACTTGCTCAACTGTCCGGTCGACCACATCGTCGCGCGCGAGACGAGCAACGGGGGCGCGATCTCGACATAGCCGTGCACGCCCGCGCGGTCCAGAAAGAACGCTCCGAGCGCCCGCGAGAGGCGCGCGCCGGCGCCGCTGAGCACGGCGAATCGGCTGCCCGAGAGTTTTGCGGCTCGCGTAAAATCCAGAATCCCGAGTTGTTCGCCGATTTCCCAGTGTGGTTTTGGGGGGAAGTCGAAGTCGCGCGGCGTTCCCCAGCGTCGCAGTTCGACGTTCGACGCTTCGTCGGAACCGTCGGGGACGGCGTCGTCGAGAAGGTTCGGCGTCTGTTCGAGCAGCGCTCGCAGCGGCGAGCTTTCGCCGGAGGTCGACAGCGTCCGAGCGCGTTCTTCCAACGCAGCGATCTCGTTTGAGAGCGCATCGATTTGCGGGCGCACTTCACGCGCGGCGGCGGCTTTGTCGCCGGCCTGCCCGATGGTCGCCGAAAGGCGGTTCTTTTCTGCCTTCGCCTTTTCTGCCGCCGTCAGCGCCGAGCGGTACTCCTCGTCGCAGCGCAGAAACTCGTCGACGATCGACGGATCGGCCCCGCGGCGAGCCAGTGAGCGTCGTACGCGGTCGGGATCGCGTCGTACCAAAGCAATATCGAGCATGGAGAAGCGCGCCATTAACCAGCCTATAAATCCAGTCCTACCAACGGTTGGATTTGTCGCAGAGACGCTGCTCGCGCCGCAACAGGCGATCGCGGCGTTTTTCGCGCGCGCGCAGGTCGCGCCGCCAGGCACCGAGATGGTGGCGCTCGACGACGCATCCGGGCGCGTCCTCGCGCAGAGCGTCGTTGCCGGCGACGATTATCCGAGTGCCGCGCGTTCGCTGATGGACGGCTTTGCGCTACAGGCGCAGTCTGCGCCCGGTTATTTCGATATTCTCACCGGCGTGGTGATGGGTGCGGCTACAACGGTCGCGTTGACTCCGGCAACGGCGATGCCGATTCCCACGGGTGGGCTGCTTCCGCCGGGCGCCGATGCGGTCGTGCCGATTGAGGACGTGCGAGTCGATGGAGGCCGGCTTCACGTTGATGCCTCGATTGACCCTGGGTCCAACGTCGCGCAATGCGGCGCCGATATGCGGCACGGCGAGACGCTTTTACGGCCTGGGCGCCGCATCCGTGCCGGAGAAGTCGGCGTCCTCGCCACGCTTGGAGTTACGCAGGTTCGCGTCTACCGCCGGCCGGCGATCGCGGTACTGTCGAGCGGAGACGAGCTCGTCGAACCGCAGGAGCGGCCGCGCCTCGGAGAGATTCGCGATTCGAACCGCTACGCTGTCGCGGCTTCACTGCGAGCGATGGGCGCCGTTGCGCGCCACTATCCAACGTTGCGCGACGAGGCGGATGCGTTTGAATCGGGACTTGCACTCGCGCTCGCGCAGTGCGATGGCGTCGTCGTGACCGGCGGATCCTCGGTCGGCGAGCGCGACCGCTTGCCGCATGCGGTGGCAAAGATGGCGACGCCCGGAGTGATCGTGCACGGTTTGCGGGTCAAGCCCGGTAAGCCGACGCTCTTTGGCGCCGACGGTGGCAAGCCGGTTCTCGGCTTGCCCGGAAACCCCACGTCGGCGTTGTTCATGCTCGAAGCGGTGGCGTCGCCGATCGTTGCGGCCCTCACGGGCGCCCCGATCGAGCCGGCGACGCTGCAGGCCCGCTTGAAGGGGCCGGCCCAGAGCCGTCCCGGCTGGACGTGGTACGTCCCGGTCAGCCTGCAACGCGATGGAGAAGTGCCGCTCGCGCAACCCCTTGCCTTACGCTCGTTTTCGGTGAGCTTGGCGGCGCGCGCCGACGGCTATATCGTTATGGGCGAGCGTGACGAAGAGTGGCCGGCCGGCAAGCTCGTGACCGTGCATCGCTTTCTAGGGGGTTGACTCGCACCGTGATTCGACCGACGCCCGCCGTCGAAGGGCTTCCCGCGACGACGCCGTTCATTGGTCCCGAGCAGCTAATGCGCGAAACCGGACGGCGCGAGCTGGTTCGCTTGGGAGCCAACGAAAGCGCATTCGGACCGTCGCCGAAAGCGATTGAGGCGATGACTGCAGAGCTGCCGCGGCTTTCCTGGTACGGCGATCCCGAATCCTTCGATCTGCGCGACGCCCTCGCAGCAAAACACGGCTGCGCGCCATCGCAGATCGTGGTGGGCGCCGGGATCGACGATGTGATGGGCTTGGCGGTGCGTGCGTTCGTCGCGCCCGGCGAGCCTGCGTTGATGGCTCGCGGCACGTATCCGACGTTTCTGTATCACGTCGTTGGTTATGGTGGGACGCCGGTCTACGGGTCCTACCGCAGCGACGGCACGCCCGATCTCGAGGAACTGCTGGCCACAGCGCGACGAGAGCTTCCGCGCATCGTCTATTTCGCGAATCCGGACAATCCCAGCGGGCACTTCGTAGCGCGCGACGAGATGCAGCGTTTCTACGACGACTTGCCGCGCGACAGCCTGCTGCTTCTCGACGAAGCCTATGCCGACTTCGTTGACGAAGCCCAGCTGCTGCCTCCGTTGTTCGAAGACCGGCTCATCCGGCTGCGCACGTTTTCGAAGGCCTACGGAATGGCCGGAGCGCGAATCGGCTACGCGCTCTCAACCGAGAGCAACATCCGGACCTTTGGCAAGATTCGGTTGCACTACGGCATCAACCGTAACGCGCAGATCGGCGCGCTTGCGGCGCTGGAGGACGACGCATTTACCGAGTACGTCGTGAGCGAGACGGCTCGCGCGCGCGCAGCGTACTACGAACTCGCGGGCGAACTCGGCGCTCCCTGCATCGAATCGCGGGCGAACTTCGTCTGCCTCGGCATGGAGAACGCGCAGCGTGCCACGCGCATCATGAACGAGCTGCTCTTGCGCGGGGTTTGGGTACGCAAGCCCGGCGCGCCCCCGCTCGATTCCTACATCCGCGTGAGTGCCGGAACCGAGCCGATGCGGCGCGCCTTCGCCCAGGCGCTGCACGCTGTCCTCGCATCCCCTCGAACGAGCCCGTCAGGCAGCGCAGTCGAAGGATGAGATTCGCGATCGTCTCGGACGTTCACGCCAACCTCGAATCGCTCGAGCGGGCGCTTGCGGCGACGCAGCCCTCCGATGCCCTCGTTTCACTCGGCGACGTTGTGGGCTACGGACCCAATCCCAACGAAACCGTCGCGATCTTGCGCGAGCGGTGCCGGCACGCGGTGCTGGGCAATCACGATCTCGCGGCGCTCGAAAACTTCGGCGTGGAAAGCTTCAACAACGTCGCTCGCGCCGCCATCCGCTGGACTCAGAGCGTTCTTGACGAGCCGAGCCGCGCGTGGCTCAACACGCTTCCCTACGAGCTTCGCTTTCCCGACTTTTTGCTCGTTCACGGCGCTCCGGTGCGGTATTTCGATTACATTCTCGATAAAGCCGCGGCGGCGGCCGCTTTCGAACGTACCGACGCGCCGCTCGTGTTCATCGGGCACACGCACATCGCCGAGTATTGGACGTGCGATGAGGAAGGGGCCATCGGCCACAAGCATATGCAGCATGGCGGCGAGCTCGTGCTCGAAGCCGGCAAACGGTACATCGTCGACGTGGGCAGCGTCGGTCAACCGCGCGACCTCAATCCCGATCCGTCTTTCGTGCTCTACGATTCGGAGCAGCGCCGCGTCGAGTGGATCCGCTACAGCTATCCGATCGACGAGGTCGCGCGCAAGATGCATGCCGCCGGCCTGCCCGCCTATCTCGCGGACCGTTTGGCTTTGGGACGGTAGTGACCAAAAGCGACGTTCCGTTCGACGACGGAAACTGCTTTGCGTGTGGTCCGGACAATCCCATCGGGATGCACGTGCACTTCGACCTCGCAGACACCTCCGGCGGCGTCCGTGCTCGATGCACCTTGGGGCCGCAGTACCAGGGCTGGCGCGGTATCGCTCATGGGGGCATCGTGATGGCGCTGTTGGACGAAGCCATGGCCCATGCTGCCGGATTCGCCGGACATCGCGGCGTCACCGCAGCGGTCAATGTGCGCTTTCGCCGGCCGGTTCCGCTTGGAGAGCCGATCGAGGTGCGCGGGCGCGTAGCCTGGCAGCGGCACCGCGTGCTCGGCGTTGAGGCCGGCATCTTCGATGCCGCCGAGAACTTGCTGGCACAAGCCGAGGGCCGTTTTGTTTCGCGCGGCAGGCTCGACGCCGCAAACGATCGGCAAAATCCTCTGGCAGCGTCCGAGGTTCAGGCGCAGTGATCGTCGAGAACCGCCGCGCGCGTTTCGAGTACCACATCCTCGAGTCGCTCGAAGCGGGATTGGTCTTGACCGGAACGGAGGTGAAATCAATTCGCGCCGGCGGGGTCAGCTTGAGCGAAGCCTACGCGCGAATCCGCGACGGCGAGGCGTGGCTGCTCGGAATGCACGTCCCGCCGTACAAGCAGGGTAGTTTTTCGAACGCGGAGCCGAACCGGCCGCGCAAACTGTTACTGCACAAGGAAGAGATTGCGCGCCTGCAAAGCCGCGTCGGCGAAAAAGGGCTCACGATCGTACCGCTGCGGCTCTATTTCACGCGCGGCATGGCGAAAGTTCAACTCGGCGTGGCACGGGGCAAGAAACTTTGGGACAAGCGCGCCGACGCGGCCAAGCGCGACGTCGAACGGGAAATCGCCGCGCACGTCCGCCGCTCGTGAGAGGCGCCCGGCCCGAACGGGAAGTCGAAGCCGCGATCGAACGCGCCGGCGTGCTGCGCGAAGGCGAGCGCGTCCTCATCGCGTGCAGCGGTGGCCCGGATTCGGTCACGCTCGCGGCGGCACTGCATTCCATCGCTCGACGAATCGGAGTGGAGATCTCCATCGCGCACGTCAATCACGGCGTGCGCAGCTCGGCCTGGCAAGACGAGTGCATCGTGCTGCAGGTGGCCGCCGCGCTCGGAGTCTCACTGCGGATCGTCGCCCTCCAAAGCCGGACCGATGACGAAGCGCGTCTTCGGCTCGGGCGCTACCGTGCGCTTGCGAAAACCGCAAACTCATTGCGCTGCTCCGTGATTGTTACCGCTCACCACGCCGAAGATCAAACCGAGACCGTCTTCTTAGCGCTGCTGCGCGGCTCGGGATTGGCAGGCTTGAGCGGAATGCCGGCGCGGCGCGCGCTCGAGCCGGGCCTGGATCTCGCTCGGCCGCTCTTGGCCGTTGCGCCCGAGTCGCTTCGTGCCTACTGCCACGCCCGAGCGCTGCCCTACGCCGTCGACCCAACAAACTCCGATTCCGGGCGGCGACGGAATGCGGTTCGTGAGGCGCTCTCGAACCTGCGGCCGCTCTTCCCGGCTCTGGATCGAGCGGTCGCGCGCGCGGCCGAAGTAATCGCGCAGGAGCAGCGGGGGAGCCCTCGAGCCCGTCTGCGCCGATTGGTCAGAGAGTGTTTTGCGGCCGACGACGACCTTCGCGACCTCGATTTCGCCCACGTCGAGGCGGCGGTTCGAGCCCTCGAAAGCGGCCGAAGCGGCACCTACTTCATGAAGCCTGGGATTGGGCTGAGAGTCGAGGACGGCTCGATTGCGGGTATCATAAGCACGAAGTAGCCGCCGGTCAGCCGATGCCGAACCCTTTCGCAATAGGTTACGGTTTGAAGCATCAGGAATCTACCGCAATATATTCCATACCTAGCGGAGCTTCGAGAGGGTCAAACGGTCTAACGTCAACGTGAACAAACATCTCAGATCAATCGTCCTTATCATCCTGGCGGTCATCGCAGTCTTTATCGTCGTCGAGCGCTTCGTTGCGCCCAGCGAAGGCGAGACCCGCCTCGACTATGGGGCCTTCTATCAGAAGCTCGAGGCAGGTCAGGTTCAATCGTTTCACGCCACTGGGCTGAGCGCGATCGGCGACCTTGCCAACGGCACCAAGTATTCGGTCGCGGTTCCGAACCTCGATCAGACATTCGTCGACGAAGTCTATCGCAAGGTAAAGAGCGGAGCGATCAGCTTCGAGCAGCAATCGAACGCGGGGCTCCTCTCGAGTCTGATGACGCTTGGGCCGCTCGCGATCACGATGCTGCTGATCTTCTTTATCTTGCGGCAAGCGCAGAGCGGCGGAAGCCAAGCGCTTTCGTTTGGCCGTTCGCGCGCAAAGATGCTCTCCGAGAACCGTCCGAAGGTGACCTTCGCCGACGTGGCCGGCGTCGACGAGGCTAAGGAGGAGTTGGCGGAGATCGTCGACTTCCTAAAATACCCGAAGAAGTATCAGTCGCTGGGCGCGCGGATTCCCAAAGGCGTCTTGCTGCTCGGGCCGCCGGGAACCGGGAAGACGCTGTTGGCGCGGGCGATCGCGGGAGAGGCGGGCGTTCCGTTTCTTTCGATTTCGGGCTCCGACTTCGTGGAGATGTTCGTCGGCGTCGGTGCGTCTCGCGTGCGCGATCTCTTCGATCAGGCCAAGAAGTCCGCACCGTGCATCGTCTTCATCGACGAGATCGACGCCGTCGGGCGGCAGCGCGGCGCGGGCTTGGGCGGCGGCCACGACGAGCGCGAGCAAACGCTCAATCAACTCTTGGTCGAGATGGACGGATTCGATCAAAACACCGGCGTCATTCTCATCGCCGCCACGAACCGGGCCGACGTCCTCGATCCGGCGCTCTTGCGCCCGGGACGCTTCGACCGCCAAATCGTCGTCGGTCGCGCCGACTTTAAAGGCAGAGAGAAGATTCTCGAAGTTCACGCCCGCAACAAACCACTGGGCCGCGAAGTCTCGCTCGAAACGCTTGCCAAACGCACGCCGGGCTTCTCGGGTGCCGACCTCGAGAACTTGCTCAACGAGGCTGCGCTGCTGGCTGCGCGGCGGGACAAGAACGTCATCGAGATGGTCGACTGCGACGAAGCCATCGACCGGGTGATGGTGGGGCCGGAGCGCAAGTCGGTCGTCATGTCGCAAAAGAGTAAGAACATCGCCGCCTACCACGAATCGGGGCACGCTATCGTCGGCGGAATGCTCGATAAATCGGATCCGATCCATAAGGTGACGATCATTCCGCGCGGCATGGCGCTTGGCTTGACGTGGTCGCTTCCGGAGGACGACCGGTATCAAGTTACCCGCGAGGAGCTGATCGCGCAGATCACGATGGCTCTAGGTGGACGGCTCGCCGAAGAGATCGAGTTTGGCGACGTAACCACGGGCGCGAGCAACGACTTCGAAAAGGCGACCGAACTGGCCCGCCGGATGGTCACGCAATACGGAATGAGCGAGCTGGGCCCGATCCAATACGGGCGCGGGGCGCATCAAGTCTTCCTGGGCCGCGACATCGGCGAGGAGCGCAACTACTCCGAAGAAGTGGCCAGCAAGATCGATTCCGAGGTGCGCAAGATCATCGAGTCGTCTTACGACAACGGCAAACGCATCCTTACCGGAAATTGGAGTAAGGTCGAGCGCATGGTTGCGTCGTTGCTGGAGTACGAAACGGTCGAAGCCGAGGAAGTTAGAGCGATTCTCGACGAGCGCCCGTACGATCGCGTGCGCAACGCGGAAGTGGCTGCCGCTCCCGACGGGCAGAGCGAACGCCCGGCGACCGACGAGGCCAAGCGGGCCGAAAAACCGACGCGTTTTCCGCCGAAGATTTCTCCGGAACCCGCGTGAACGTGCGCGCGCTGCTCTTCTCTGCGGCGCTGGTTGCTGCGTGGTTTTTTCCTGCGGGAAATGCCATGGCCGAATCGGCGTTGCAACAAAGCGGCGCGCTGCCGCACGGCGGCACCTATGTTATCGATCCGGATACGACGGTTGCCTCGGCGGCGATCGCGCTTTGGTTTCGCGCGCCGGGAGCGGGCTACGACGACTCTACACCCGGCATCGCCGAGCTGGCGGCGACCGCCGCTGCGGTCGCGCCGCTGGCCAGTGGAAAGTCACTTTTCGCGCTCGTTCATAGCGTCGGCGGGGAACTGAACGTCGAGGTTTATCCGGATATCGTCGGGATTGCGACCGTCGTCCCGGCATCGGCGTCGCGTCGCGTCGTCGCTGCGATCACGGCTGCCTATTACGCTCCGTCCGTCGACGACGTCGCGGTGAAAACCGCTCGCGCGAACGCCGCCGTGCTCGGCGTGCAGCAGCGCTACGAAGCCGATGCGACGCTGCACGATCTTCTCTTCAAGCAGATCTTTGCAACCGGCCCGGCGCATTATTCGCCGCTGCCGGCCTCCGTCGCCGAGATTACCAGCATTTCCACCGCGCAGATCGGCGCTTTTGCGAAACGAGCCTTTCGTTCCGAAAACTCCTTCCTGGCGCTGAGCGGAAACGTCGACGCTTCGAGCTTAACGGCGGTTACCGACGGCGGCGGCCCGGGACGCATGGATCCGCCGTACGACTCGACGCTGGCTGCGTCTCCCGCTTCGGCAACGACCTCGGCGCTCATCGGTGGGATTGGATTGGCGTGGATCGGCCCTCCGATTACCGACGAGAAGGCCTCTACGGCGCTGGATTTCATCGCCGATTATCTATTTCGCGAAGAGACGGGCGTCGTCACCAGGCAGCTGGACCAGAGCGCAAGCGATGCGGCGGTCGTCGGACAGTTCATCACGTTGCACGATCCAGGCGTGATGGTCGTGACGATCGGAGGCGATCACGCCGACCAGGTCCGCGATCGCGTGCTCGGCGCGCTCTCGGCGATGCGCACGCCGATGGATGCGCAAACCTTCAACGCGGCCCGGGAAGCATTTCTCTACCACGTCGCTTCGGATACGCAGACGCCGCAGGAACGTGCCGATAATCTCGGCTGGTACGATGTCGAAGGCGACCCCGGGTACGCTCCCGGAATCGCTGACGGAACCTACGGCCGTTCGGTGCGCTCCCTCGATCCGGCCTACGTGGCCGACGTGGTAAAGCACTATTTGGCAACGCCGGTCGTGGTTAACATGCAAGCGAAGGAGTCGTCGCAGTGAATTTTGCGCGTCGCGCCGCCGCAGCCTTGACCGTTGCGTTGTTGCCGGCAACCCTGCTCGGCGCCGCCCCGGCGGTTTCGCCGCCGAGTACGGACACGGTCGCCGGCACAACGGTACTCCAACAGATCGATTCGGCCGCCTCGCTCGCCGGGATTACGCTGGTCGTGCGCGCCGGTCTCGATCGCCAGACCATGAAGCAGAACGGCTTGGCGGCGCTCGTTGCAGAGACGATCGTGAAGACGCCCGTTGGGACGCCCCCGATGCCGCTCGAAGATGCGGTCGCCGCGCGCGGCGGCTCCGTTCGCTTCACGGTTGATCCGGGAGACGTTCGTTTTTACGTCGAGGCGCTTGCCGCCGACGCACCGGCGGTACTCGAACTGTTGCGTGCCGCAATAGCGGCGCCTGATTTTTCTCCCGCGACCGTACGCACGGCCCGTGCCGCACTCACGCAAGAGATTGCTGCCAGCCAGCAAGTTGCGTTGCAAGTCGGCTTGGACATGCTCAACGCGGCCTCGTCCGTGCAGGCGAACGCGGGGATGCCGGAACTCGGGACGCCGGCCTCGCTCGCAGATCTGTTTCCCGCCGATGCCGCGGCGTTTTATCGCGCGTACTATCGTCGCGGCGGTGTGTTGGTTAGCGCCGCCGGTCAGCTGAACGCGCTCTCGACCGCCACGCTCTCCGACCTCGCCGGTGCGCTTCCGCTCGGAACGACGACGCCCGTTACCGTGCATGTGGCGGCGCTGCGAGGAACGACGCGCGAAATCGTCGCGCACCGCGACATTTCTTCACCCTGGCTGATCGCCCAATATCCGGCTCCTATGGTCGACAATCGAGATTTCGGCCCGATGCTGGTTCTCGCAGCGTTTCTCCGCCGGACGATCTCGGACATCGCGCAGGTCCCCGGAGTCGTCTCACCGACCTTTGCTTCGCGGTCCGTGGGTGCAGTGTACGTTTACGACCGCATCCCCTCCAGCTTGGTCATCTACGTTAATGGCGGTCTGATCGGCAATCCCAGCCGCACTTTTGCGACGGCGCTCTCGGTGGTCAACGTGCTTGCCGCCACGACGCTGCAAGGGTCCATCGAAGAGTTCAAAGCCGAGGCCGCCGGCGACTTTGCAGATAATGCGACGACGCTCGAAACGCGAACGTGGCTCGCTGCGGTCTTTTCGCGCGAGAGCACTTCGCCGGACTTCATCAATCACGCGCTAACGGCGATCTCCGCGACGACGCCGGCCGACGTGCAACGCGCCGCGCGCACCTATCTCGGCAACCCGACGATTGCGCTGGTTTTACCCCGCGGCACAAACCTCCAGGATTAAAGGAGGCTTGATTCAGTCCATGCCGTTGTTGCCAAAAGGCTCATGTGCAAAGCACACTTCACCTTTCGGCGCCTAGGCCTGAACTGAATCAAGCCTCCTTTAGCGATGAAGGTAGCCCTCGTTCATGATTACTTAAATCAGCGAGGGGGCGCGGAGCGAGTCTTCGCGCACATTGCGCGGGCGTGGCCGGACGCGCCAATCTATACGGCACTCTACGACGAAGGCGTCGCGGGAAATGACTTCGCCGCCGCGCGAGTGCGCCGGTCGTATCTCGCGCGAGTCCCGATGGCGAACCGTTACTTTCGCGCGCTGGCTCCGTTCTATCCGCGTGCGTTCGAAACGTTCGACCTTTCCGCTTACGACGCGATCGTAAGCTCGACGACGTCGTGGGCCAAGGGCGTGCGCTTTCCAAGCAGCTCGATCCACGTGTGCTACGTCAACACCGTTAGCCGTTTTGCCTTTGCCTACGAGGAGTACGTCGCTGGGATGACCCGGGCGCGCATCGTGCGTCCGCTCGTCGAGCGGCTGGTCGCGTGGGACCGCGCCGCGGCGGTGCGCCCGACGCGACTGGTCGCCAACTCGCACAACGTCGCGGCGCGAATTCGCAAGTACTACGGCCGGGACGCCGACGTTCTGCACTGTCCGGTCGACGTCGATCGCTTCACCGTTGGAAGCGGCGACGGCGACTACTTTCTGATCGCGTCGCGTCTCCTGCCCTACAAGCGCATCGAGCTCGCAATCCATGCCGCGGGCCAGGCCGGCGTCAAGCTGGTAATCGCCGGCACGGGGCCGGCCGAAGCATCGTTGAAAAAGCTTGCGCGCGGCACGAGCACGACGCTGCTCGGTTACGTCCCGGACGCGCGGCTCAACGAACTGCTGCGCAACGCGCGCGCCGCGATTCTTCCCGGCGAAGAAGACTTCGGGCTCGTTCCACTCGAGGCGGCGGCGGCCGGACGTCCGACGATCGCCTACCGAGGCGGCGGCGCGCTCGAAACCATCGTTGAAGGCGAAACCGGAGTATTCTTCGACGCGCCGGAAGCCGAATCGCTTGCAACAGTGCTGCGAACGTTCGACGCCTCGAGGTTTGACGCGCATCGCCTGCGCTCGCACGCGGAAAAGTTCGCGCCCCCACAGTTCGTGCAACGGTTGTGCGACATCGTGGCGCGCGTCTACCGAGAGAAAAACGAGCCGTGAGGGCGACGTACCTCGCCATCGCCGCCTTCGCCGTGGTCTACATCGCGCTGGATCTGAACAAGCTGCACGCGTTGCGCTACGGCGCCGATCTCGGGACGTATTTGCAGACGTTCGTCAACCTGCAGCACGGCTCGTCGTGGAACTTTGGGGAGTGGAAGCCGCATTTTGCGGTCCACGACTCATGGGCGCTGCTTGCGCTCGTGCCGGTCGTCGCGTTGTTTCCGCGCGCGGAGACGTTAATCGTGGTGCAAGTGCTCGCCGTCGGGGCCGCGGCGATTCCGCTCGTGCTGCTGGCTCGGGAGATCGGAGTTGCTGCGCGAGCTGCAAACCTGCTCGGAGTTGCCTATCTCTTGTCGCCGGCGGCACAGGGACTTGTTTACGATAACTTTTCCGAGAACGTCTTCGTGCCGCTGCTGGCATTATGCGGAGTTCTCTTCGCGGTCAAACGGTTGCTCTGGCCGGCACTCGTAGCCGGTGCGTTGCTGGCCGGGCTCAAAGAGGACGAGATTCTTTTTGTGCTGTGGTTCGGAGCAGCGTGCGGGTTGTGGTGGGATCGGCGAATCGGCCTTGGGCTCCTTCTCGTAGCAGCGACGATCGGAGCGGCGTTCTGGACGGTCGAGCATCTCGGCGGCGCGCATCCGAACGTTCCGCCGTATGGCTTCGCAGTTTTCGACGCTGCAGGTAAGCTCAGCCTTATCGCGCTTCTGGCCGCGCCGTTTGCTTTCGCTCCGTTTGCGATCGGCCGTTGGCTGCTGCTCGGCGCGCCGCTGCTCGCCGAAATCGTTTTCATGCAGCCGTGGAACTACGAGCCGAGCCGGCTCGGATCGCATTATGTGGCGCCCCTGCTTGCGGCCGCCGCAATCGCCGCGGCCTTCGGCCTGCGTCGCGTTCCCGGATTCGCGAGCGCGATGGTGCCGTGCGCTTTGGTCGTGACGTTGTTGTTCAACGACACGGTGCTGCGTCCGGGCCGCTGGCCGTATATCGTCGATTGGAACGCGTACGCTCGCGCGGTCGCATTGCGCGATAGCGGGCGGACAGCGTTGCTGCCGCGGCGCGACGAAGGCGTGTGGGCCGTTGCCGCGGCCAATCCAAACGTGCGTCTCGACCCGCGGCCGGATCCGAGGTTCGCCGGATGCCCGGCATACGACACGAACGCCGGCGCGTTCTTTGCAAGCCTCCGCGGGCATCCGCCGGCCCGTCTGTGCGGCGGCGTGCCGCCGGCGCCATGACGGTCTCGACGTACGGTCCGGTCCGCGCCATGCGTGAGGATCGCGGGCGCTTTGCCGCGTTGCGCGAGCGACGGGTCCTCATCTATTGGCCGCACGGTTTGGGCGATTGGGTTCACTTCGGTTACGTTGCGCCGTTGCTGGAGGATTCGAACGCGTACGCGATCGCGCGCTTCGGCGACGACTACGTCAGCATGTTCGAGGAAAGCCCGCTGGTGCGCGCGCTTTTCAGCGGCGTGCGCGCGCCAGGCGACGGCGCCGAGCTCGGCGCGGCGCATCTCGGCCTTACCTTACGCCGGTGCAGCGGCAAGGACGTACGGCTGGAAATCCCGTTCCCACTTTCGCAAGCGGTCGCGGACTTCGCGCCCGACTCGCTGCTCTGGACCGACTATCCGGAAACGGAGGGGCGTACGGCCTATCCGTTCCACACCAAAGCGCGCAATCTCGCTCGATTACTCGTGCACCCGCAACGGCTTGCAAGTTTCGATCTGTCGCAGCCGTTGCGCTCGGCGGTCGACTTTATGGCACCGGAGGCGACGCAACGACGGTTTGACGAACGGTTGGCGCGCGTGCTTCCAAGAGGAAAACGGCTCTGCGTGATCTCGCGAGCCGGCGTAACCGCGGCCCGCAAGAACTGGGGAGACGGAAGCGAGGCTCGCGGGTTCGTTGCCGCGTTACAGCAACGCGCTTCCGATTGGCTCGTCATTTCGATGGACGAAGAAGATCTCGGCGAAAACGTCGTTGGGTTTCGCAAACTCTTCGCGGAGATCGACGAGCCGTTCGCGCGGCTGTTGCGGGCCTTGGCCGCCCGCACCGATCTCTTCGTCGGCGTTCCCGCGGGCCCGCTCCACTTCATGCTCGCGCGCGGCGGCGTGCCGGTTGTCGGCCTGTGGGTCGCGCACCATCCAGACTGGTACGACGAGCCCAATCCCAGCGCGATTCACGTTGTCGGGCGTTACGTGTGCGATCGCGGATTCGACCGCCGCGTTGCGACGACGAGCAAACCGCCGTCGCTGCGCCACCGGTTATGCTACGTGGATACCGTCACGATCGGTGTGGAGCCGGTGCTCGACGCGGTGTCGCAGCTCGCGAGCAGGTATCGACGGAGGTGATCGTTTTACCGCCGGAGCGCACCGTCCCGTGCAGCGTGTACTCCATCGCCGAGACGCGATCGAACGTTACGTTGACGCCTGCGTCGGGGTAAACGCTGTGGTAGGCGATGTGGTTTGGATTGCTGCCGGTTGCGCGCAGGATCGTGGCGGTTCCTCGGTCGTCGAAAACGACGCCCGTCCAGCCGCGCTGCGCGTCATACGCGACCAACTCTTCGTCGCCGCCACCCGCCCAGGAAGCGGTCTGGCGCAATGTATGGCCGTCGCGATCGTAAGCGTACGTGGCATCGTAGGCCAGGCGTACCGTTCCCGCGCGATACGTGCAGTTCCAGGTACCGACGAGATAGTGCAGCTCGCCGAGCGGCGCCGCCGTTGCCGGCAACACCGCAGCAAGCACGAGGGACGCGAGCATCACAACAATACCCCCACTTATGAATTTAAACGGATTTCGGCATCAGTAACAGCGCGACGATCGACACGCTGTTGAAGAGCGCGTGCGATAGCATCGATGCGAAAATGTTTCCGGTGCGGTAATAGACTGCGCATAGGACGATGCCGCCGAGCGCCAGCGGAACAGCGGCGAAGATGTCGCCGTGCGCGATGCCAAAGAGCACGCCGCTGAGGATGGCGCCGGCCCAGAAGCCGCCGTACCGCAGGCCGAGATTGAAGAAGAGCAACCGGAAAAACGTCTCTTCTGCAAATGGCGCGAAGATGACCGCAAAAGCCACAAAGATTTCGATCGTGGTGGTATTGTGCAGCCCTTTGAATATCTGGATGATGTCCTGCTGATGTTGGCTGTGCGCCAAACGGTCGATCAGCGTGGCGCCGCCGTTTGCGACGACCACCATGGCGAGCGCTCCCAGAAGCGCGATTCCCAAGTTCGACCAGGTCGGCACGCGAAATCCTAGCTCTCGCAGGCTGAACTTCGAAAGGGCGGGCATCACGGCGATCACGATCGCAACTAAAATGCCTTCCAGCACGAACTGAAAGGCGATGAGCAGGTCGAACTCGAGCGGGTCGACGTTGGTGGGCGGCTTGCTGGTCTGGGAAAATACGAAAAGCCCGATGAAAAGCAGGGCGATAAAACCGGCGACCAGCCACGTCCAGAAGCCTGTGAAGCTATCCTTTGGCCAGCGCGTCGGCCAGACGGGCGAAGTCGCCGAGGTCGAGTCGTTCACCACGAAGCTCCGAAGAAAGATTGCACAACGATAACGCTCGCGCAGTCGCCGCGCGGTCGACGTCGAGGGCGAGCGCGAGACTGTTGACGAGCGTCTTGCGCCGGTACGCGAACGCGCCCCGCACGACCTTCCAAAAAAGGTCGAGGTCGCGTACGGCGACGGCCGGCTCGGGCCGGCGCACCAATCGAACGACGCTGGAGTGCACTTTGGGCGCCGGAAAAAATGACTGTGGCCCGACCGAGAAAAGCACCTCCGCTTCCATCGCATATGCAACGGCTACCGAAAGGCTTCCATAGGCCGGCGTGCCTGGTGAGGCCACGAAACGCTCGGCGACGTCTTTCTGCACCATAACGGTGAGCGAGTCGGGCCCCGACGGCATTTCGATCAGCCGCAGCGTCAGCGGCGTTGCGATGTTATAAGGAAGATTGCCCGCAACGCGCCACGGGTCGCCCTTCGACCACCTTCGGTAATCGAAGGCCAGAGCATCGGCCAAGACAATCTGCGCCGCGGCTACGTCCTCGCGCGAGCGAAGTATGGCTACCAGTTCCGGGTCGATCTCGATCGCGGTAAGCTGCGCTCCCTCGTCGACAAGGGCGCGCGTGAGTGCGCCGGTGCCGGCTCCGATCTCGAGCGTGCGAAGGTGCGGCGGTGCCCCGTCTAGCGCCAAACGGGCGATGCGGCCGGCAATCGAAGCATTGACGAGAAAGTTCTGACCGAAGCGTTTTTTGGGGCGGAGGCCCGCCTTCGCCAGCAAGGCACGGGGGCTCGACACCCCTTTATTCTACGCTACTTCAACCGATACACGGTGACGTCGCGGCGGCCGAAGAGCATGGCCCCCCGCAACGAGTCGAAGCCGAGATCGATTCGCTTGCCAACGATCGCGCCGCCGGTATCTCCGGCGATCGCGATGCCATAACCTGGGATATACAGGCGCGTGCCAAGCGGGATGATGCGCGGGTCGACCGCGACGATTCCGTAGCCGGCGCGCTTTCCACTGGCGGTCATCCCGTCGCCGCCGGCGCTGCCGGCAGTGTAGGCCGTTGCCATCATCCGAATCGCGCCGCGAGCGACCGAGACCATCTGGCTCATCCCGCGTGCTTCAAAAGCCGCGAGCGTGCTTGGGCCGATTCCTTGCGCGACGATGCGGGATTCAGACTTGCGGATCAGCGTCGTCGACACGATCCGCTGATGAACGGGTCCGCCGTCGCGCTGCGCGTACTGGACTCTTACCTCAGCGAGCCCGGGCCGGCCGCGAGCGATGAGCTTCGAACTGCCCGGGGCCACAAGAAGAGACAGACGAGTTACGGTCTTCGGTTGAAGGGGACGACGCTCCAGGCGTTCCCACCTGACGACGCCGTTGCTGTAGGTTACGCCCGACGTTGCGGTTTGCGAACCCGTTGGGGCCGCCCAGACTGGAGTGACTGCCAGACTCACAACGAGAAAAGCGGCGTAGATCACGCGTCCTATCAATCCGAAGTTCCTTTCTTGTCCCAAATCGCGTCCAAGGTCTGCGCTCGACACCCCGCAGCGGGAGCCAACGATGCACGCGGTTCGGCATTCTTCTTTAAGCGGCGCACCCGGCCGCTGAGGCAACGGATCCGATGGAAAACGCCTATACATTCCGAGCCGGCTTGCTGTACTTACGGGCAGGCCGGGCTCTGACCCGGGCACTATAGCACGAGCCTTTCGACGCTAACGTATGACAAAAGTCACAATCGCGAGGTGTCCCCTGCTTGCTCAGAACTTCTGTACGCTTTTGGCTTTCGCGGGGCGTGCCCGAATGCCGAAGCGAAGAAAGCCCGCGATGCAGCCGTTGCGCGTGGGGCTCTTTACCGAGATTTACCGCCCCGTCATTAACGGCGTGGTGGCGTCGGTCGAAGCATTGGCGTCGGGTTTGCAGGCCCGGGGCCACGACGTCTTTTGCTTTGCACCGAGCATGCCGGGCACGGCCCGGTCTGAGGCTGACGTCCACCGGATTCCCTCGCTTCCGCTTCCCGCGCGCACGCCTTATCGCTTGACGCTTCCGCTGGTAAGCCGCCGCGTCAACGCGGTGATCAAAGGTCTCTCGGTCATTCACGCGCACTCGCCGTTCGTCACCGGCTGGATGGGCATGCGCTGTGCGCGCCGCTACGGGATGCCGCTGGTCTACACTTACCATACGCAACTCGAGGCCTACGCTCACTACGTCCCCTTCGAAGCAAATGCGACGCGCTTTGCAGCCAGCCGGCTGACGCGGACCTTCGCGAATCTGGCCGACGCCGTGATCGCTCCGACGCCCGCGATGGCCGCGCGTCTGCGGGAGTTGGGCGTGACGGTGCGGATCGAGACGGTGCCGACCGGGATCGACGTCGCGCTCTTTGGCGCCGGCCGTCGCCGGAACGACGTTCGAGAACGAATCGGCGCGCGAGCCGACGATCGCGTCCTGCTCTGCGTCGGCAGGCTGGCGAAGGAGAAGAACCTCGAGCTGCTCTTTGAAGCCCTGGCGCGTGCGAACGATCCTTCATTGAAACTCGTCGTCGCCGGCGACGGGCCGCTGCGCGCCGAGTTGGAGCAGTTCGCGCGCGCTTCCGGCGTCTTCGAACAGAGCCGTTTCCTGGGTTTCGTCTCCCGCCAAGATCTGCCCGACCTGTATGCGAGCGCCGACGCATTCGTGATGGCCAGCACGACCGAAACCCAGGGCATCGTGCAGGCCGAGGCGCTCGCCGCCGGGGCGGCCGTCATCGCCGCCGACGCACCCCAAAACCGTGACGTTCTCGGGTCCGCCGGCCTGCTCGTGCCATCGACCCCACAGGCGTTCGCGGATGCCTTCCGGCTCGTGCGGAGCGGCCGCGATCCGGCCCGAGCTGCCGCTGCGCGTCAGGCCGCGAAGCGGTTCTCGATCCAGGACCAGATCGATCGCACCCTCGCGCTCTACGAAAGCTTGATCCGGCCGGCCCGAATTGCTTGACCTCGAACATATGTTCGCATAAAATGGGGTAAAGGTAATGCAATGCGAAGGCGTGGCGATGAGGTTCTCGAGGTAACTGTCGGATACGCCGCCGGACTCGGCGGCAGCGGTGTTGCCTATGCCGCTCTGAGCGCCGGCGAGGGTCGCGAGGTCGTGCGGCTTCCGTTCCGGATCGTGCGCCGTGGCGCACTGATGGAGCGCGTCGCCGCCTACGCGGCTTTGGTGACCGTCGCGCGAGCGCTTTGGAAACGTGGAGTTACACGCGCGCGCTTTGTGATGCCCGACCGTCAGTTCGTCGAAGACGTGACGAGTCGCCGCGACTTGCCGGAATCGCTCGTGCTTCCGTACGTCCGTTTGCGTTGTGCGCTCAACGCATTCCAACACGTCGAGGTCGGCATCGGAGCGACCGACGAGCTGATGCAAAGGGCGGGAGCGGAGGTAGCGCTGAACGTTGCGGCGTGAATGTTCGCCGCCTCGATTCGGGTGCTTTGCCGGTCGAGACGAAAGCGCTCGCAAAGGCCTTGCTCGGCTGCATTCTAGTGCACGACGGCGAAGACGGGACGACGGCAGGCCGAATCGTCGAGACTGAAGCCTACCTTTCGAACGATCCGGCGTGTCATGCGTTCTCTGGTAAGAGCCTGCGAAACGCGACGCTCTTTGGGCCACCGCACCGCGCCTACGTCTACCAAATTTACGGCACCTCGTTTTGCTTCAATCTTTCGAGCGAGCCTGAGGGAAAGGGCGCGGGAGTGCTCGTGCGCGCTCTCGAGCCGATCGAAGGACTCCCGCTCATGGCGCACCGGCGAGGCGTCGAGGGGCCCCGCGATCTTTGTCGCGGTCCGGGCCGCCTCTGCCGCGCGCTGGGGATCGATCGATCCTTCGACGGCACCGATCTCTTCTCGGACGCCCGCCTCTGGTTGGCGCGCGACGACTGGGCGCCCGCGCGCCTTCGCCGGAGCCCACGCATCGGGATAACCCGAGCGGCGGATCGTCGCCTGCGATTCTACCTGGCCGGCAGCCCCTACGTGAGCGGACCGGCTCGGCTGAACCCGGCTTGAACGCCGCCGGGGGCTTATGCTATAGTGTGAGCGTCGCGTAGCGGTCATCTGTTGACAGCCGCGACATCTTGACACCCTCACCGCTCACGCCACCGATCTGATTGCGACGGCAGCCTCTCCGTCGATCTCGAAGTTTGGCGTGCGCGACTCCATAAGAGAGAACTCTTCTGCAAACAGAAAACCGTCCTAACCTCGAGCATCGGCTAAATAACGATTCGCGGCCCCCACAAGGCGGAGGCCGGCGCCGCCGCCCTCGCCGTCGCCACCATTTTGGCCAACACCCCGGCACGTTCCAAGACCAGCTTCCGCAGCAGATCGAAGTGCCGCCGATGCTGACGGCCGCTCAGCTCGCCGAAAAGACGAAGACCGAGTTGATGGAGATTGCGAAGGAGCTGGAAGTCGAACTTCCTACGCCCGCAAAGCTCAAGAAGGACGAGATCGTCACGCTATTGGTGCAAGGCCAAATCGCGCGATCCGGTATCGAGGTTGCCAGCGGCATTCTCGACGTGCTGCCCGAGGGCTACGGCTTCTTACGCCGCGCAGGCTACTACATCGGCAACGACGACATCTACGTCAGCCAGTCGCAGATTCGCCGCTTCGAGCTACGGCGCGGTGACATGGTCGAAGGCCAAGCGCGCCGGCCGAAGGAGAGCGAAAAATATTTCGGATTGATTCGGGTCGATAAAGTCAACGATCTCGATCCGGAGGCCATCAAAGGCCGGCGGCTCTTCGAAAAGGGAACGCCCATCTATCCGCAAGAGCGCTTTAGACTCGAAGTGCGCTCGACGCAGCTCTCCACGCGCGTCATCGATCTTTTCTGCCCAATCGGCAAGGGCCAGCGCGCGCTGATCGTTTCGCCGCCAAAGGCCGGCAAGACGACGCTGCTCAAGAACATTGCCAACTCGATTTCGATCAATCATCCCGACGCGCACATTATCGCGCTGCTCGTCGACGAGCGCCCGGAAGAAGTAACGGACATGCAGCGCACGATTGACGGCGACGTCGTCGCCTCGACGTTCGACGAGCATCCCGAAAACCACACGGCCGTCGCCGAACTAACGATGGAGCGCGCCAAGCGCCTCGTCGAGCTCGGAAAAGACGTCGTGATTCTGCTCGACTCGATCACGCGCTTGGCGCGTGCGTACAACCAAGTCGTCGCGAGTTCGGGGCGCACCCTTTCGGGCGGCCTCGATACCGCCTCGCTCCACAAGCCCAAGCGCTTCTTCGGTGCGGCGCGTAAGATCGAAGAGGGCGGTTCGCTCACGATCATCGCAACCGCGCTAATCGAGACCGGCTCCAAAATGGACGACGTGATCTTCGAAGAGTTCAAGGGCACCGGAAATATGGAGATCGATCTCACTCGCAAACTTGCCGAGTCTCGCGTCTTCCCGGCGATCGACATCAAGCGCTCCGGAACGCGTCACGAAGAGCTGCTGCTCACGCCCGACGAGATGCGTAAGATCTGGATGCTCCGCCGCGCGACGGCCGTACTCAATACCGGCGACATCACCGAGATCATCCTCGACAAGATGGCGCAGACGCGCACCAACGAAGAGTTCTTGCAGACGGTTACTAAGGAAGCGCTCTCGATGAATCGCGGCTACGAAGACGGCGGCAACGGCAAATACTAGTCCGTTCCTTGCGGTTCCGGGCAACATGATGACTCGGAAACGCTCGTCGCTCCGCCTCCGGCTGCGCTCCTGCTGCGCGGCCTCCTCGCTCCGCCATCCGTGGCTGCGCTCGTCGGTCCGAGCTTCCGAGACATCACGTTACCCGGAACCGCACGCGCACTAGTATTTCCGCGTTTTAAATGGCAGCGGGGAACGGGGTGCGGCTTAACAAGTATTTGGCGCGGGCGGGGGTGTCTTCGCGGCGGCGTGCGGACGACCTGATCGTTGGGGGGTCGGTGCGGATCAATGGGACGATCGTGCGAAAGCTCGGGGTGCTCGTCGCACCCGGCGACCGCGTCGAGGTTGACGGCGTGCCGCTCGAGTTGCCGGCCGCGCCGACCTATTTGATCATCAACAAACCGCCCGGCGTGGTGACGACGATGAGCGACCCCCAGGGGCGGCGCACGATCGCCGGGTTCCTCGTCGACCGTCCACGGGTATTCCCGGTCGGCCGGCTCGATTACGACACGACCGGCATCTTGCTCCTTACCGACGACGGAGAACTGGCGCACCGCTTGCTCCATCCCCGCTTTGGCGTCGACAAGACCTATCGAGCCTCGATCGCCGGCCGGCTTTCGGCCGGCGACGTGCGCCGTTTGCTCGAGGGAGTTGCCATAGATGGTGAACGTGCGGCAGGGGCGAGAATCCGCGTGCTTGCCGGGCGGCGTGACCGATCGGTGATAGACATCACTATTCATGAAGGACGGAATCGCCAAGTGCGCCGCATGTTCGAAATGCTCGGCCATCCCGTGCTAGAATTAACGCGTACTCGATTTGGGCCGTTGAAGCTGGGAGCGCTGCCGCCGGGCCAGGTCCGAGGGCTGACAGAAAAAGAGGTCGAGGCACTGCAGCGGCATCGCAGGCCGCCTGACGATTCGCCTCGTACCACCCCGCCTGAGGTGAAGCCATGAATCAATCCGTTCGAACTCTCTCAATCGCCGTCGCGACGATCGTGGCCCTGACGCAGATCCCGGCTCGCGCGCAGTACGCGACCGAGTTCGTGCCGGCCAAACTCATCAAAGAGGGGACCACGTCGACGACGATCGCCGGAAGCGGCAAGGTGGTCGTGCAGGTGCAAGTCAACCCCGACGGGACGCATAAGGTCACAAAAATCATCAGTTCGACGAACCCGGGCGACAACGCGGCTGCCACCGAGATCGCGAGCAGTTCGACCTACAGGCCGGCTCACCGCGGAACGACGCCGATCGTCGCTTTTTACGATTTCACCTTGAGATTCAACGGCCGGACGGTCGTACGAAGCTCGAGCGAAAGCTCCGGAGTATCGCTCGCTGGTGCCTCGCTGTCGCCGGCGGCAAGTCAGGTGGCGGCGCTGATTCGCGCCGGTCAGTACGCGCAAGCAAAGTCCAAAGCTCAGATGGCGCTGCTCTCGTCGCCGGGTGACGACTCTTTGCGCGAAATGCTGGGCGTCGCGGCGTATGACGCCGGAGATTTTACGGCCGCCGCGTCCGCCTTCGATAAGGTGCCGACGATCGGCTCGCAGTTCCACGCTGCGGCGGCGCAAAGCTTCGCTGCGGCCGCCGTCAAGGAGGCGACCGACAACCCGCAGCAGTCCCTTGCCTACGCGCAGAAAGCCGTTGCGCTCGTGCCCGATACCAACTCGCACTTTGCTTTAGGCGTGGCGCAACTGGCGAGTAACGATACTTCGGCGGCCCTCGCGTCGCTGAAGGCTGCCCACGATAAAGCCATGGCGGATTCCAAGATACCGGTCGCCTCGAAGGTTAACATCGACGCCGAGCTTCTGCAGGCGTATTTGGCCAACAACGACGAGCAAGACGCGCAAACCATCGCAACTCAGATCAAGCAGCTCGATCCAAGCAGCACGGCCGGCGCCCGGGCGATGGGCGCAAGCCTGCTCAAATCGGGCCAGGCGGCCGCCGTCGCCAAGGATACGCCAACCGCGTTGCGCGATTACGACCAGGCCGCGGCGCTGGGCGATCCCACGATCGCCGTCACAGCCAACGTCTTAGCTGCGTTTGCAGTAGCACAAAGCGCGAAACCGGACTATAAGCGGATGCAAAGCTATGCCGATAAGGCAATCGCTTTGCAGCCGGATAATCCGCAAGCGAACTTTGCAGAAGGGATTGCTCTGGTGGGCCAGTGGGCAGCCAGCCACGACGACGGAACCAAGAAGAAGGCCGCCGATGCGTTTGCCAAAGCCGACCAACAAGCCAAAGCGGAGGGAAATGAAGCGCTTTCGCTTCAGATCGAAACGTTCGTGAAACAGAACCTCAACTCTGGGTCGAGCGCTCCCTCGGGGAGTGGCCCCTAAAGCTACAGGACTTTATACCGGGGTAGGCCAATGGGTCGCCGTCACGGGGCGGAATGGTCGCCGCACAGCAACGCTAATTGGAGGGTCGTAGAGGCGTGTTTTCGGGATTTTTAGGTCTCATGCAGCAGGGCGGCTGGGATATGTGGCTCCTCCTGCTCATTTCGGTACTCGGTCTCGCAGTCGTCATCGAACGGCTGGTCTTTTTTCAGATGCAGCATGGCGACACGAAGGGCTTGCTGCGGCAGATCGGGACGAAGGTTTCGGCCGACGACCTCGACGGGGCGATTGCCGTCTGTAAGAAGACCCGCGGGATGCTTCCGCGCATTCTCGAGTTTGGGCTGCGCCGCGGCGAGAAGAATCGCGCCGACATCCAGGATGCGCTCTCGATCGCGCTGATGGAGCATCTCAACTCGCTCGAGCGTAACCTCGCGATCATCGGCACTATTGCCGTCATCGCGCCCTTCGTCGGTCTCTTCGGAACCGTGCTCGGCATCATTCGCGCCTTCCAAGACATCGCGTTGAAAGGCAACTCGACCCCGGCCGTCGTCGCCGCCGGCGTCTCCGAAGCTTTGATCACCACGGCTACCGGTCTGATCATCGCGGTCATCGCGGTCGTGTTCTTCAACTTCTTCAAGTCGCGCATCAAGAACTACAACCAGGAGATGATCGTCGCTGCCAACCAGCTCGCCGAAATGCTGCACTTCCACAATACCGGCTCGCCGATCCCGACCGACCTCTACCAGCCTGCCAGCACCGGCTCGAAATAAAGCGCGTAGGGCACGAACGTGTCACTGCTATCCTCGCAGGGCGATCAAGAGGTGATGGCGGAGATCAACATCACGCCGTTCACCGACGTTTTGCTGGTCTTGCTCATCATCTTCATGATCCTCGCCGCACTGGTGGCGCCGCCGGGCTTCGAAAAAGAGCTTCCGAACAAGAATCCCAATAGCGCGACCCAAAATAAGAACAAGAACGACATCGAGGTCGACGTCAACAACAAGGGCGTCATCTTCGTCGACGGCGAGAAGACGAACGAAACCGGGATCTACCGCGTAATGTACGAGGCATCCAAGAAGAAGCCACACCACCACGTTTCGGTTGTCGCCGACGCAAAGGCGCCGTACGGGATCATCATAAGGATCCTCGATGCGGCCAGGCAAACCGGTCTCGAAGACGTCGGCTTCGTCACGTCATAGGCGCATGAAGGGAGGTTTGTAGAACGTGGCCGTTTCCACCGGCGGTGGCGAAGATGAGGTAATGTCGACGATCAACATCACGCCGTTTACCGACGTGTTGTTGGTGCTCCTCATTATTTTCATCATTCTTGCCTCGGTTACCAAAGAGCCGAAGCTGCCCGACGCCTATAACAAACTCCGGGTGACGCCGTCTCAGATCGTCGTGAATATCGACGAGCACAACAACATCGAAATCGGCTCGCACGACGTGACGATCGCAGATGCGAAAGCGGCATTCGCGCAACTTCAAGATGCGACCGACCACAAGTTCACGAGCGTCATCATTAAGGCGAATCCTGCGGCCAGCTATGGAGTCATCCTGCAAGTTATGGATGCTGCGAAGCAGGAGGATCTAACCAATTTCGGGCTCGCCAACCACATTCAAGGCGCGCCCCCAGGAATAAATCCGTAGCCCATGGCGCAGCGCGACCGCTATCTTACGACCGGCGAACGGGTCCGCAGCTTTATTGGCTGGGCCTTCGTAATTTCGCTTCTCGTCCACTTAGCGGTGGGTTCGGTCTTTCCGAACATCAACAAGCATTCCGAAGAGCAGGAGACCGAGAAGGTCCAGATTACAAAGAAGACGGTCATCCACACGCCTCCCCCGCCGACGCCAACCCCGCCGCCGACGCCGACGCCTCCTCCGCAGACCACGCCGCCGCCCAAGCAGCAAGTGGTAAAGCAGCAGCCGCTCAAGGTCAATCTCGTTCACAGCCACAACAGCGCTAAGACTGGTTCGACCGAAGTGCAGGGCGTGGAGCCCAAAAACGGCAGCCAAAGTGGCGTACCGCAGGGGACGGGCACGGGGCCGCCGGCTGCGACGGCGCCGCCGGGAACGCCCAAGCCCGCCTGCGCGAATCCGAACGTCGACGCGACGGTCACCAACCCGGTACAACCGGAGTATCCCGAGTCGGCGAAAGATATCGGGATCGGGCCGGTCACCGTCCAGGTAGAAGTGACGGTTGGGCCCTCTGGAAATCTGATCGGCGCGAAGATTTATAAGAGCGCGAACAACATGGCAATCGATCAAGCCGCGCTGCGGGCGGCGCGACAATCGACGTACTCGCCGAAGCTCGTCGACTGTAACCCGGTAGAAGGCGACTATCTCTTCCGCGCCGACTTCCAACCGGATTAGATTCCTTCGCGCTCCCGGGCTTTGCGAGCCGCATGACGCATGAGACGCGCGCAGCGCGTTTTGCTCGTCGCCATCGCGCTCTCGCTGCTCGTGCATGCGGTCGTCGCGCTGGTCGTACATCCCGCGACTGCAGATTTTCAAAGCCAACCTGAAGCCATCTCGGTCGTTCGCCGCTCGATGGTGGTCGTAGCGCACAATACGCCGCCTCCGCGCCGCCTGCCGACGCCCGCGCCGAGAAACCTTACACCTCCGCGGCCCCGTGCCACCGGCGCCGCCGTAGCGCGCTCCGAAGGCGGCGGCCCGAGCCGCGCTACTCCTGCGCCGCCTCCGCCCGCCCCCACGGTAGTTCCCTCGCCGGCCGGCGCGGGCTGCGCCCAACCCAACGCCGTTGCGGCGGTCATCGCCACACCGGGTCCGCCGGATATCCCGGTGGCAGTCCGCGCCGACCGTACCAACGGCACCGCGCTGGTGACCGTGGCGCTCGATGCGCAAGGCGATGTGACCGGTGCGAGCGTCGCTCAGAGCACCGGCAACTCGTCGCTCGACCTCGTCGCAGTCGGAATGGCGCGCGGCGCTCGATATAGCGCGCCCTTGCACGATTGCAAACCAATCGCCGGCAATGCGACGTTTAGCGTGAAGTTCGTCGCGTGGTAATCGGCAGGCCGTAAGGCACCGTCGGGCAAACGCTGGGCCGTGACCTTCTTTCAGGCGCTGGTACTGGCCCTCTTGCAAGGCGTCAGCGAGCTCTTCCCAATCTCGAGCCTCGGTCATACGATCCTCGTTCCGGCATTGCTGCACTGGAATAACATCGACCGGTCGAGTGCTTCGTTTCTCGCGTTCGTCGTCGTGCTGCATCTCGGAACGGCGTTTGCGTTGATCGTCTTCTACCGCGCGCAATGGTACGCGATCGTCCGCGCGCTCGCGCGCAGCATCGTGGTGGGGCGCTTGAGCTCCGACCGCGACGAGCGAACCGGATGGCTGCTCGTGGTTGCAACGATTCCGGTCGGTCTTCTGGGCGTCGTCCTCGAGCATCCGGTTCGTCGCCTCTTCGGCTCGCCGGCCCCCGCCGCGCTGTTCTTGGTGATCAACGGCCTGATAATGTTTGCAGGCGAGGCTCTGCGTCGTCTGCAGCAGCGTTCCCAGGCAAGAAAGAGCAAGCCGATCGACCGCCTGAGCTATCCCGAGAGCCTCGCGATCGGTATCGCGCAAGCTTTTGCGCTGCTGCCTGGTATCTCGCGATCGGGAAGCTCGATGGTCGCGGGACTGCTGTGCGACCTCGATCACGAGCACGCGGCCCGGTTCTCGTTTCTGCTGGCAACGCCGGTTATTCTCGCCGCGGGGTTGCTCGAAGTCCCGAAACTCTTTGCACCGCAAGCGCATCTCGTGCTGGTTCAAGCGATCGCCGGCGGCGTTGCGGCAGGCATCGCGGCGTACTTCTCCGTCGCTTTTTTGACGCGCTACTTTCGCTCCAACGATCTGCGGCCGTTCGGGTGGTATTGCATTCTCGTCGGTTCCATCTGCTTCGTGCTTGCGCGAAAAGGAGTCATTATATGAAATTGCTTGCGTTGCTGTTGGCCGTCGTGTGCTTTATCCTGGGCATCCTGTACGGCTTAGGAACGATCAACTGGTTCACGCAATCGGGCACGGCGCACCCACACCACATCACGCATCTCATCATCTTCTGGGTGCTCGCGTTGCTCTGCCTGATCTGGGTGCGGTTCCAGAGCGCGCCGAGGCGATGAAGCTCTCCCACGTTGCTACGGACGGAAGCGTTACGATGGTCGACGTATCGGGCAAGAGCGTCACGTCGCGCTTCGCGCGAGCGCAGGCGCTCGTTCGCATGAACGCCGCCGCACGCACGGCGATTCGCGATGCAACCTTAGCCAAAGGCGATGCGTTCGTGGCGGCGCAGATCGCCGGCATCCTTGCGGCAAAGCAGACCGGGGTGTTGATTCCGTTGGCGCATCCGCTGCCGTTGACTAGCGTGGACGTCGGGTTTGAATGGTGCGCCGATGGCGCGCTCGCGATCGAGGCTTCGGCCCGCACCGATGCACAGACCGGTGTCGAAATGGAGGCGCTGATGGCCGCCACGATTGCCGCGCTGACGATTTACGATATGACGAAGGCCTTGGACAAGGGCATCACGATCGAGTCGATTCGACTCCTCGAGAAGACCGGCGGAAAGCCGTGAGTTTTCGCGTTGCGCTGATCGTGCTTTCGGATCGCGCTGCGTCGGGCGAACGCCCCGATGCCTGCATGCCGCTGATGAAGGAGCGGCTCGGGGACGTCTATTCGATCGCGCGCGAGACCGTGATCCCCGACGATCCGGCGGCGCTGCAAGCCGAGCTTATCGAGCTGGCGGATTCGCACGAAGCGGATCTCGTGCTTACCAGCGGCGGCACCGGCCTCTCGCCGCGCGACCGTACGCCCCAGGCTACTGCTGCGATCCTCGACTACGAAGTTCCGGGGATCGCTGAAGCGATCCGGATGGTATCCTTCGCGCACGTAAAGACCGCCATGCTCTCGCGCGCACTTGCCGGCGTGCGCCATCGCACGCTGATCGTCAACCTGCCCGGAAGCCCACGCGCGGTCGGCGAGGCGCTGGACATCGTGCTGCCCGTGTTGCCGCACGCGTTGGAGCTTTTGAACGATCGCATCGTCGACGGATGATACGGATCTCGAGCTACCGAGAAGCCGAAGCGTATCTGCTCGGCACGATCGACGAAGTCACATCGCCGCGCACCTCGTATAAGCTCGACCGGATGCACGGCCTGCTGCGGCATCTCGGAGACCCCCACCGTTTATATCCGACGATTCATGTTGGCGGTACCAGTGGAAAGGGCTCGACGTCGACGATGATCGCCGGGGCGTTGCGCGCGTCGGGCAAGCGAACCGGCCTGCATACCAAGCCGCATCTGCACTCGATGACGGAGCGCGCGTGCATTGATGGCCGGCCGATCCCGCGCGAGCGATTTGCGGAGCTGCTCGAGCGCACGATGCCCGCCATCGAGCGCACGACCTCGGAGTACGGGCGCCCGACGTATTACGAGACGCTGCTCGCCTTGGCGTTTGCATACTTTGCACAAGAACGGGTGGACGTGGCCGTGATCGAGGTCGGCCTGGGCGGCCGGCTCGACGGTACCAACGTTCTGCAACCGATGGTCGCCGCAATCACGTCGATCGGATACGATCACACCGAGATTCTCGGCACGGCACTCGAGGCGATCGCGTTGGAGAAGGCCGGCATCGCAAAGCCGGGCGTACCGCTGGTTCTGGGGCCGGTGCCGCATGCGGCCGCCGCGGTCATCGAAGCCTATGCGGCGCGGGTCGGCGCGCCGGTCGTTTACGCACGCGACGTCGTCCAAGTCGACGAGGTACCTCCCCTGCCGGTGCTGGGAATTTTCCAGCGCACGAACGCAGTGACCGCAATCGCCGTGCTCAAACAGCTCGGTGAGAAACTGCGCCCGAGCCGCGACGCAACTCTGCGGAGTTTTTCCGAACTTTCGATTCCGGGACGAATGGAGTTAGTTCCGGCAAAGCCGCCGGTCGTCTTCGACATGGCCCACAATGCGGAAAAGGCCGAATCGCTGGTCGACTCGTTGCGCGAGAGCTTCGCGGGCCGCCGCGTCCATTACGTCGTCGCGATCGGCGAAACGAAGGACGCGCGGCGCATCCTCGAGATCCTGGCCGCGCTACCGTGCACCTTCACCTTTACGTCATACGCGACGGCCGGACGCCGCGCGATTGCGCCGGCGCGATTGGCGACGATCGCCGAATCGATCGGGTGCTGGGGACGTGCCATCGGCGATTCACCCGAAGCGCTGACGGTGGCCCGCCGTCTGGCGGCGATCGACGACGTCGTCGTGGTAACGGGCTCGACGTTCATCGTCGGAGAGTTGCGCGAGTGGTTCACACCGGCGATCGTGTAAGAGGCGCCCTGCGCCTGCGCGGCGGCGAGCTGGTCTGGGGTTCGCGAACGTATCTCATGGCGATCGTGAACGTGACGCCCGACTCGTTCTCGGGCGACGGCGTGGAGAGCGCTCCCCAGGCAATCGCGCATGCGAGCGCGCAGTGGCGCGCGGGCGCGGATATTCTCGACGTCGGCGGGGAGTCGACGCGCCCGGGTCATCGAGCCGTTGACGAAGCCGTCGAAATCGCGCGCGTGATTCCGGTCATTCGCGCGTTTCGGACAGCCTTTCCGGCGGCTCCTATCTCTATCGATTCGTACAAGCCGGCCGTCGTGCGCGCCGCGCACGCCGCCGGCGCCGATCTCGTGAACTCCGTTTGGGGTGCGCCGCCCGCGCTGCTCGACACCGTTGCCGAGCTGGAGATGCCCATCGTTGCGATGCACAACCAAAACGGCACGCTGTACGACGGCCCGGTCGTCGACGCGGTCGTGGCCTATCTCGACGACTGCGCACGCCGAGCCGTCGCGCGCGGGATCGCTCCGGACCGAGTAATTTTGGATCCCGGCGTGGGCTTCGGCAAGACGGCCGAGCAGAATATTGCCGTCATAAAAGCGCTGCCGCGACTGGTGGCACTCGGGTTCCCCACGCTGATCGGCGCCTCGCGAAAGTCGACGCTCGGCAAGCTGGCCGGGAGAGAGCCCGGCGATCGCGTCTTTGCAACGGTGGCCACCACCGCCTTTGCAATTGCAGCGGGAGTTGACGTCGTTCGCGTACACGACGTGCGCGCGGCGTGCGACGCAGCCGCGGTAACCGATGCTCTGGTGCGCGGCTGGCGGCCGGACGGATGGATCGAATAACGCTGCGCGGCGTACGCGCGTACGGCCGCCACGGCTGGGAGGCGGCCGAACGCGATCGTCCGCAACCGCTTGCGATCGACCTCGACGCCGAGATCGATCTGCGTGCGGCCCAACTCAGCGACGACCTCTCCGAGACGCTCGACTACGCCGGGCTACATCGCCGGATCGTCGCGATCGTCGCGAGCACGTCCTATGCGCTGCTCGAACGGTTGGCTTCGGATATTCTCGAGGCCGTGTTCGAGGACCATCGCGTCGCGCGCGCGGTCCTAACGATCGCGAAGCCCGAGATTCTCGACGGCGCGACGCCGTCGGTCACATTCGAGCGGGCCAATCCGAGTTACGCAGGCCGATGAGGGAGCATTCGGCATTCGTCGGGATTGGCACGAACGCCGGCGACCGGACCGGCAACCTTTCGCGCGCTCTCGACGAGTTGCGCAACGTCGGAAACCTCGCGGCGATCTCTTCCACGTATCGGACCGCGCCATGGGGGCATCTCGATCAACCCGAGTTCTTAAATCTTGTTGCGTCGCTGCAGACCGAGTTGTCACCGCACGATCTGCTCGATGCGTTTCTCGCGATCGAACGACGGCTCGGCCGCACCGCCGGCGAACGCTGGGGACCGCGCATCGTCGATCTGGACTTACTGCTCTACGACGACCTGACGATCGCGGACGAGCGCCTGCGCGTCCCCCACGAGCACCTTGCCGAGCGAGCCTTTGTGCTCGTACCCCTCGCCGAGCTGGACGAACGCTTTGCCGCGATGCGAGATGCACTGCCGAACTCAGAGTTGGCGGGCGTCGTAAGGGTCGAGCGCGAAGGCGGCACCATGATGGCGCCCGAGTTCTCTTTGGCCATTGGCGAGCGCGTGCGCGCGCTGGCGGATTTCTTGAGCAGTGGCGACGCCGTGCGCGTGCGGATCGTGCGCGAAAACGACGAGATCGAGGTGGCGCGCAGGCAGCCGTACGCCGATCGGGCCCGCCGCGCGAACGATCGCGCGGTTGCCGATGCGACGCCGCTTCGATTCGACACGATCAAGGCCGATCTGGTTGGAATCTTTCATCTCAGCCGCCCGGCGCCGTCCGAAGGCGAAACTTTCGACGCCGACCGGGAGCTGGGATACATCGAAGCGCTCGGAATTCGAACGCCGATTCATAGCATGGGAGCGGGGCGTCTCGTGCGCATTGGAGCCGCTGACGAGTCGCCGGTCGAATACGGCCAGGCGCTCTTCTCGATCGCGCGAGGCTGAGGGAATCTAACATCTTTCAAAAAGTTTTGATCGCCAACCGCGGCGAGATCGCGCTCAGAATCAATCGTGCCTGTCAAGAACTAGGCGTTCTGACCGTCGCAATTTTTTCCGAAGCCGACCGGGATTCGCTGCACGTGCGCCAGGCCGACGAAGCGTTTTGCGTGGGCCCCGGTCCGGCGGGCCGCTCGTATTTGAACATTCCCAACATCATCTCTACGGCGCTGATAACCCGATGCGACGCGATTCATCCCGGTTACGGATTTCTCGCGGAGAACGCCCGTTTTGCGGAGATTTGCTCCGATCACGGGCTAACGTTTATTGGACCCGAACCGCGCGTCATCGCCTTGATGGGCGACAAAGCGTCGGCAAAGAACGTCGTGCGAGAGGCCGGCGTGCCGACGACGCCCGGCACCGGCGTTTTGCGCTCGGTCGAAGAAGCGTACGAGGCGGCGGAGTTGATCGGTTATCCGATCCTGCTCAAGGCTACGGCGGGCGGAGGCGGCCGAGGCATGCGCGTCGTCGACGACCCCAGCGAGCTGCAACGAGCCTATGCGGGCGCTACGGCCGAGGCGGAGGCGAGCTTCAAAGACGGTCGCCTGTACCTCGAGAAGTTGATTCGCGCTCCTCGCCACATCGAAGTTCAAGTGCTGGGCGATGAGTTCGGAAACGTCGTTCATTTGGGCGAGCGGGATTGCTCGATTCAGAAGCCGGCCCACCAAAAACTCGTTGAGGAAACCCCGGCGCCGAATCTTGCGCCCGCGCTCCGCGCGTCGCTGCACGAGATGGCAATGCGCGCCTGCCGCCACGTCGGCTACACGAACGCCGGCACGCTGGAGTTTCTGGCTGCCGGCGACGATGTCTACTTTATGGAGATGAACACGCGCATCCAGGTCGAGCATCCGGTGACGGAGATGGCCTACAACATCGATCTGGTCAAAGAGCAGATTCGCATCGCTTCCGGCGAGGCACTGGGCTACGCGCAGAGCGATCTCGCCGCTCGGGGAAATGCGATCGAGTGCCGCATCAATGCCGAAGACCCTCGCAATAATTTCGCCCCGGCGGCCGGCACCGTCTCGAAGCTGGTCTTTCCGGGAGGTCCGGGGATCCGAGTGGACACGCACCTCTACGCCGGCGCGACGATTCCGCCATACTACGACTCGATGATTGCCAAAGTGGTCGCCTACGGCGACACGCGGCCGATCGCCATCGCGCGAATGGAGCGCGCGTTGCGCGAAACCGTGATCGAAGGCGTTCAAACCACGATCGACCTGTGCCTCGAGGTTCTCGCCGCACCGGCCTTCCGCGACGGGCGCTACAACGTCGAATTCCTCAGCAACGAGTTGGCGCTTCGATGACGTCGCGAACGTCGCGTCGCGTGGCGCGCGAGCAGGCGCTTCAAGTTCTCTACAGCATCGTGATCGGCTCCCGCGAGCCGCACGACGCGCTGCGCGAAGTCGTCGGCGAAGATGCCGACGGCGAACAACGAGCTTTCGTCAAGGAGTTGACGCTGGGCACGCTGGAATACGCCGAGGAAGCCGATCGCATCGTGAGTCCGCTCTTGGAAGGCTGGGCGCTCGAACGGCTCCCTACGATCGATCGCTTGCTGCTCGAAATGGCTACTTTTGAAATACACTGCCGCCCGAAAACGCCGGCTGCCGTCGCAATCAACGAGGCGGTCGCGTTGGCCAAACGCTTCTCCACCGAAGACTCCGGACGTTTTGTGAACGGAGTGCTCAGCGCCGTCGCCAGTGCCAAGGAGTAAACGCCGCAAGCGAGCCGTGCGCATCTTGCGGGGCGTTGCCGTTACCCTCTTCTTGGTGGTGCTCTTTGCTATCGGCACCGTTGCCGGAATGGTGGCCGCCTACGGGCGCAACCTTCCCGACATCAGCCGAATGGCCGATTATCAGCCCGCGGCCACCACTCGCATCTTTGCTCGCGACGGCACGCAACTCGCTTCGGTTTATAAAGAGAACCGCGTCTGGGTTCCGCTCTCGCGCATTCCCGACGTCGTGCGCCAGGCCTTTATCGCCAACGAGGACCATAACTTCTACTACCATCACGGCGTTGACTTCGGCGGCATCGCTCGCGCGGCGTTCGCGGATCTCACGCACCAGCAACTTCAGGGCGCCTCCACCATCACCCAGCAGTTGGCTCGCCGGCTGTTTCTTAACGATCAGGTCTCGGTGTCGCGCAAGATTCAAGAGGCGCTGCTGGCGATCGAGATCGAGCGCTTCTACACCAAGGACGAGATCCTCGAGCGGTATCTCAACATTATCTACCTGGGTTCTGGAGCGTACGGCGTCGACGCCGCGGCGCACACCTATTTCGGCCGCAGCGTCGACAAACTCACACTGCCGCAAGCGGCGATGCTTGCCGGCGTCGTCGCCGCCCCTTCGGTTTACTCGCCGCTGGTGAACTTGGGACTCGCGCGCGATCGCCAGCGCCACGTTCTCGATCGAATGGTTGAAAGCGGCGACATCACCTCGGCGCAGGCCGATGCCGCATTCGACGAGCCGCTCGAGTTGGTTTCGGAGCGCATTCCCGGTTTGCAGGGTTACCGCGACCCGTATTTCACGACGTATGCCATCGCGCAGCTGGAGCATCTGTTCGGCTCGACCGCCGTCGAGGAGGGCGGTTTAGCGGTCTATACCACCTTGGATCAGCGGATGCAAACCATCGCGCAAGAGGCCGTGGCGTGGGGCGTCCAGCAAGCAATCGCCGAGGGAATAGGGGCGCATCAAGCGGCCTTGGTGGCTTTGCGGCCGTCCACCGGCGAGATCCTCGCGATGGTCGGCGGCGCGCGTTTCTCCCTCGGCGACCAATTTAATCGCGCATGGCAGGCGCGGCGACAGCCGGGTTCGTCGTTCAAGATCTACGATTATACGGCCGCCATCGATTCGGGGCTACCGGCCAGCACGCTCGTTAACGATACTGCGGTGAGCTACCCGATGGGCGACGGCACGCAATGGTCGCCCGAGGACGACGACCACAGCTATATGGGTGCGATCAGTCTACGCGAGGCGCTGACGATGTCGCGCAACATCGTGGCGGTGAAGCTCGCGGACCGAATCGGATTGGATCGGATCATCGACTACGCGCATCGCATGGGCGTGACGTCTCCTCTGGAGGCGAATCTTTCGCTCGCACTTGGCTCGTCGGTCGTCACCGTGCTCGATCAGGCCAGCGGGTATTCGACGCTCGCCAACCAAGGGTTGCACGTGGATCCGACGCCCTTTCGGATGGTGAAGGATTCGCTGGGCACGATAATTTTGGACAATCGCTTTCCCGCGTCGACCGATGTCGTGAGTGCGGGAACTGCTTATATCATGACTTCGATGTTGGAGGACGTCATAGCGCACGGTACCGGCTACCCTAATGCCGTCATCGGGCGTCCGGCGGCGGGCAAAACCGGCACGACTTCGAGTTTTCGCGACGCCTGGTTCGTCGGCTATACCCCCGATTTGGTTACCGCGGTGTGGCTTGGAAACGATAACTATTCACCGATGAACGAATCGTACGGCGGGAACATCCCGGCGCGCATCTGGGCAAAGTTTATGAAAGCCGCGCTGGCCGGCACGCCGCCGCACGAGTTTCCGTTCCCCGCCGAGGAGGTCGCAAAGGTGGCCGGTTGCAGCCGCGGATTTGAGTACTTCCTCAAGGGGACCGAGCCGCAGTCCGGTTGCGGCGGCTCGATCGAGCAAACGCAGCCTGACGATGTCGAACCCGCGGCGGCGGCTGCGGCGCAATCCGTGCAGCCGCCGGTAGAGACGCCGTCGCCACTCCTGATACCGACCATGCAACCGCCGCCCACGGACGAACCGTAGGCGTGAAAACCTCGGCCGACGAGCAAAACGCAAAGCCGGCGTCGGTCGTCGTGACCGTCGGCGAGTTTTCGGAGCGTTTGAAAGAGGTTTTTCGCCGGGTCCACGCGTTCGAATACATCGGGATCAGCGGCGAGATCTCGGAATGGACGCCGAGGTCGAACGGGGTTTATTTTACTCTCAAGGACGCGCATGCGGTCCTGCAATGCTTCGCCCACCATAGCCGCGCGCAGGCATTTCCGGAGCTGCCGCGCGGTTCTGCGATCGTTGCCTACGGGAAAGTTCGGCTTGCGCAGTGGCGCAGCCGTTACGAGCTCGTGGTGGAAAGCATCGAACTCACCGGGATCGGCAAACTCTTCCAGCAATATGAGGAGTTGAAGGCTCGGTTCCGCTCACTCGGCTTTTTCGACCGTAGCCGAAAGCGCAGCGTTCCGTCCTTTCCCAACGTCGTGGCGTTGGTCTCGGCCAGCGGTAAGGGCGCGGAGGACTTTCTCAAGACGATGGAAGCGCGCGCGCCGCGCGTGCGCGTTCGTTTTATCGAGACGCGGGTTCAAGGCCTCGGCGCCGACGTCGACATCGCCGAGGCGCTCGACCGGGCCGTGGCCCTTAACGCCGACGTGATCGTGCTCGCCCGCGGCGGGGGCTCGTACGAGGATCTTTTTGCGTTCAACTGCGAGCCCGTCGTACGCGCGATCATGCGCTCCAAGACGCCCGTCGTTACCGGTATCGGGCACACCGCCGATCATCATCTCGCCGACGAAGTCGCCGACTTCGAGTGCGAAACGCCATCCAATGCGGCGCAGTTTATCGCGGGACTCTGGCAGGCGGGTGAAGAGCGGCTTGCGCGGCTGCGAATCCTACTTGCCGGCGAGATGCGAGAGATACTGACCGATTCGATGCAACGCGCGGATCGCGCCGACGACGCTCTGGCCGGCGCTTGGCAACGCGCAGTCGGGCGCCGGCGCGAACGCTGGATGCTTTTGGACCGGAGTCTGTCGGCGCACAATCCCGTAGCAAAGGTAGCCCGGCAGGCGGAGCATTTTATGGAGCTCAAGACGCGCTTGACAGGCTTACCCAAGGACCAGCTTGCGCAACGACGGCGCGCGGTCGACGCGAGGCTCGAACGTCTGGCGTCGCTTTCAACGTCTATTATAAGCCAGCATGAGAATCGGCTTGCGCTGGTTGCGGGCCGGCTCGTCTCGTCCGATCCGGAAAAACCGCTGGAAAGGGGATACGCAATCGTAACTTACGGCGGCCGGGCGCTGCGGTCCGCCGCGCAAGTCTCGCCCGGCGAAACCATCGAAGCCCGGCTCTTTGCCGGGAGCTTAGAAGCTCGCGTTGAAAAAGTATGTGCCGATGGATGACTCGAACCCCAAGAGTTTCGAAGCCAAGCTCAATCGCATCGATGAGATCGTAAAGCTGCTGCAAAGCGGGCAGCCCAGTTTGGAAGATTCGATCGTACTGTTTAAAGAGGGCAAAAAACTCTCACGCGAGTGCGAGGGGTTTTTGAAGAGCGCGCAAGAGCAGATCGACGAAGCGATGGCCGAGCCGCAGTCCGGCGGCGGCGATCGCGCCACCTCGGCTGCGGAGCTCGACCACGAGCTGCCCTTCTAGCGAAGCCGCGTTCGCTCTCGTCAAACCGTCCGCGGGGCACCTCGAAAGTTACGTTGCGGCACTAAATCGAGGTTGGTCCCCCGACAACCTCCGCCACGAAACTCGAGCAGAACATCTGCGCCACATTGGGTCTGACCCGGAAGGCTTCTTGAAGTCGCTCGAGGATCGTGAGGCTAAGAGCGGGCCTATCCGTTTGGCGGACGGGTCGTTCGTTGCGCGGCTTCCCGGCTTTCGGCGCTGGATGTGGGATGGCGGCTTCGCCGGCACGATTGGACTGCGGTGGCAACCCGGCACCTCGGCTTTGCCGCCGTGGTGCTTGGGACACATCGGATACGGCGTCGTTCCGTGGAAACGTCGGCGAGGCTATGCCACCGCGGCGCTCCGTTTGATTCTGCCAGAGGCTCGTCGCGAAGGCCTTTTATACGTCGAGCTCACGACCGAAGAAGAGAACGTCCCCTCGCAGCGAGTGATTCTCTCTAACGGCGGCGTGTGCGTAGGCAGATTCGAGAAAAGCACCGCGCATGGTGACCTCGCGGGGCTCCGCTTTCGCATCGATTTGACTGGAGGGGCGGGCGCGGGTGCCGCCCAAAAACGGTCATCATGCGAGTCATAGCGTCCGCCGCACTCGTTTTTTCGCTGCTCTCGCTTACGCCGCCGACGGCGATCGCTCAGAGCGCCGCTCCGGCTCCAGCGGCTGCATCGCCGGCGCCGGCGCAATCCGCGAACGATCTCGCCCGCAGCCGGATCGACACGATGCTTCGCACCGGTCACGCCGACGCGTCGTGGTTCAGTGCCGACTTTTTAGCGCGGGTCTCCGCCGCTGAAGTGAACGCGATTATCGCGGGCCTGCCCGCCACGCTGGGCGCCTATCAGAGCGTCGAGTACACCCCATCAAAGTTCGTCGCGCATTTTGCCAAAGGGACCATGGATGTCCTGATTCATCTGGACGTGGACGATAAGATTGACGGGTTGCTCTTTAAGCCGCCGGAGATCGCGGCAAGCTCGCTCGACGACGCCCTGGGAACGCTGCGGCGCGTAGCCGCCACCGTATCGTACGTAGTCGTCGAAAACGGCCGCTCCGAACGAGCGGCGTTCAATCCATCCCAACTGCTGGCGGTCGGGTCGGCATTCAAGCTCGCGGTGCTCAACGCGCTGCTCGACGAAATCAACGGCGGCTCCCGGCATTGGAACGACGTCGTGCCGCTGGCGCAGCAGTGGAAGAGCCTGCCGAGCGGCGTGCTGCGCACCTGGCCCGCCGGAACCCCGCTGACGCTCGCGACCTACGCCGCGGAGATGATCTCCATTAGCGATAATACCGCCGCCGACGCGCTCGTGCGGATCGTTGGCCCCACTGCGCTCGAGCGGTATGCCGGCAACAACGAGCCGTTTCTAACGACGCGCGAAATGTTTATCTTGAAGTCAACCGAAGGCGCGAGTAGCCGCGGCATGTATCTCACCGTCGATTCAGTCGCAGGCCGAGCGGCAGTCCTGAAACGCATCGATGCGCTGCCGCTGCCCGGCATCGAGCAAATGATGACCGCCCCGAGCCTTGCAATCGAGTGGCACTACAGCGTTCGAGATCTTTGTAAGCTCATGGAACGAGTGGCCTCGCTGCCGTTGATGTCGATCAACCCCGGATTGGCCAATCCGGCGGATTTTGACCACGTTGCGTACAAGGGCGGCTCGGACACCGGCATCATCAACATGACGACGATGGTGACGACGCATCACGGCACCAAGCTCTGTTTTTCGGCGACTGCCAACGACTCGACCCACGACGTGAACGAGACGGCGTTCGAGGAGGCGTACGGAGCGGCGCTCCGCCAACTTGACGGGCTCTAGACGGCGATCGGCCCCCCGTCGCCTTGACGACGCGGTTGCCGATCAGGCCGGCATCACCCGCTCGCAAGCCCGCAGCCTGATCCTCGAAGGGCGCGTCAGCGTTGAGGGAAACCCGGCGACGAAAGCCGGGCAGAGCGTCGCGCGCGAGGCTCGCATCGCAATCGAACAGCCACGCCGGTTCGTCAGCCGCGGCGGCGAGAAGCTCGATCACGCTTTGACCGCATTCGGCGTCGACGTGCGTGGCGCGACGGCGCTCGACGTCGGCGCTTCCACAGGCGGGTTTACCGATTGCCTCCTGCAACACGGCGCGGCGAGCGTGACGGCGCTCGACGTCGGCTACGGTCAACTCGACTGGCGCTTGCGAAACGATCCGCGCGTCGTGGTGATCGAGCGGACGAACTTTCGCCGGCTCCCCGACGATGCGTTTCCCGGCGGTTTCGATCTTATCGCGATCGACGCGTCGTTTATCTCGCTGCGTACCATCTTGGCGCGCGCGGCGCGATATCTGCGCCACGGCGGCACGATCGTCGCCCTCGCCAAACCGCAGTTTGAAGCCGGGCGCGAGCGGCTCGGCGCCGGCGGCGTCGTGCGCGAACCGGAGACGCACCGCGCAGTCCTGGAAGAGCTGCGGGAGGCCGCCCTCGGGCTCGGGCTGGTTCCGGTGGCACTCTCGGGCTCGCCGCTGCGGGGACCGGCGGGCAATCGCGAGTTCTTCATGAAGCTTCGCCGGACCGGAATGCCCTTTGAAGACGCACGAATCCAAGAGGTCCTCGACGAACGACCCGCAGTATGACGGTGCCCGCCATCGACTCCAAGATCGTCGCGCTCTTCGTCGACATGACGCGCGAGAACGCGCGATCGATTGCCCGCCGCGTTGCCGGCGACTTTCGCGCCGGCGGATTCGAGGTGGTGGATGGGCCGCGTGCCGCGGATGCCGCGCTGCTCATCACTGTCGGCGGCGACGGAACGCTTCTGCGAGCGGCGCGCATCGCGGTGCAGCACGACATCCCGTTGTTCGGCATCAACACGGGGCGTTTGGGGTTCTTGACGGAGCTCGACGAGGACGATCCACGGCTTGCCGACCTGCCGGCTTTGGTGGAACGCGGGCTCTTCATCGACCAAAGAACCGCGCTGCAAGCCGAGTACGGCGAACTTCGCTACTTCGCTCTGAACGACGTCGTCGTAAGAAAAGGGGAAGTCTCGCGCATCGTGCCTTTCGGTTTGCGCGTGGACGACGGCGCGGCGACGCAAATTGCGGCCGACGGAATCTGCGTGGCAACGCCGACCGGTTCGACGGCATACTTTCTCTCGGCCGGCGGCTCGCTCATCGCGCCGACCGTCGACGCGTTCGGCGTGGTACCGCTGCTGCCGCACACGCTCTTTTCGCGTCCGCTGATCGTGCCGACGCATTCGACGATCGAGATTACCTCCGACCTCGAAGGCGCGCAGGCACACCTCGAATGCGACGGAGAGGTGCTCAGCGAAGTGGCGCCCGGGTCCATCGTCGTTATCCGCTGCCATCCCAAGCGAGTCCGCTTTGCGCGAACCAAGCCGCTGCACTTTCTCGAGCGCCTCGAATCAAAGATGCTGTGGGGCGTTTCCATCAAGGATCCCCGTCGTTAACGAGTCTTCGATGCTCAGGCGCCTGGAAATTGAGAACTACGGTCTGATCGCACGCGCCGCCGTCGAGTTCGCGCGGGGTGCGACGATTTTCACGGGCGAGACCGGCTCGGGCAAGACGATGCTGCTCGGCGCTCTGGACTTCGCGCTGGGCGCGCGCGCCGCTCCCGACGCGGTGCGACGCGGGGCACGAGGTGCGGTGGTGACGATTTCGTTCGAGCCGAACGATTCGTTGCGAGTGCGGCTCGAGGCTGACGGCTTTGAGCTGGATCCCGGGGAAGAAGCCAGCATCGTTCGCGAGATAACCGAAGCCGGGCGTTCGAGCGTTCGCGTCAACGGCCGGCCGTCGACGGCAGGGTACGTTCGCGATATCGGCGATGCGATTGCCGAGCTGGTCGGCCAGCACGAAGCGCAGCGGCTCCTCTCGCCGGCGTATCATTTGGAGCTTCTCGATCGATTCGCCGGCGATGCAACGCTCGCGTTGCGCGATTCGGTGGGCGCGGCATATGTTCGCACGCAAGCCGCGGCACAGTCGCTCGAACGCTTGACCGGCGACGAACGCGCTGCGCGCGAGCGGTACGACGAAGCCCTTTTTGTGACGCGCGAGATTGAAGACGCGCAGTTGGATCCGGCGCAGCTCGAGCAGCTGCGCGAACGCCGCGCGTATTTGGACAACGTCGAGCGCATTGCCGTGGCATTGGGTGCGGCGCACGAAGCACTGACGCTTAACGAGTCGGCCGCGACGCAAGGGCTGGGTACGGCTTCCGCCGCGCTGACGGGCATCGCAACGTTTGGCGAGGGCTTACGCGAAATGGCGCAGCGAGCCGTCACCCTGCAGACCGAGGCTGTGGAGCTAGGGGCCGACGTGGCCCGCGAGCTGGATTCGACCGAGTTCGAACCGCGCGAACTCGAGGCGATCAATTTGCGGCTGGCTCTGATCGAACGTCTAGAGCGGCGATATGGCGGAACGATCGATGAGGTCATCGAGCGTGCGCGCCGCGCCCGAGCGACCGTGGAAGAGTTCGAGAACCGCGACGAGCTCCTAGAGCGGTTGCGCGGCGAGGCGGACGCGGCTGCGCGCGAGCTCGAGAGCCTCGCCCAATCGTTGACGAAGGTTCGCCAAAAGGCCGCGGGCGCTCTCGGGAAGCGTGTGGTCGCCGAGTTTGGCGAGATCGCGCTGGGCTCCGGTCGCTTCGACGTCGAGCTGCAGCGTTTGGAACGGGCCGGTCCGCTGGGCGCGGACCGCGTGGAGTTTCTTTTTGCTGCGAACGCCGGCGAAACGGCGCGTCCGATTGCGCGCGTCGCCTCCGGCGGCGAACTATCGCGCGTCTTGCTCGCCCTCGTCGTCGCGCTCGCGCGCTCGCGTAACTCCTTTGAAGCGTTGATCTTTGACGAAATCGACGCCGGTATCGGCGGCGCGACGGCGACCGCCGTGGGCGCGCGGCTCGGCGAGCTTGCCCGGCAAGGGCAAGTCGTCTGCGTGACGCATCTGGCGCAGATCGCAACGTGGGCCGAGCGCCACTACGTTCTCGACAAGTTGGAGCGCGGCGGCGAAACGACGATTGCCGTGCGCGAACTCGACGGCCGCAAAGAACGCGAAGCCGAGATCGCGCGCATGCTTTCGGGTGAGACGCACGATGCAGCCTTGCGCCACGCCCGAGCCCTGCTCAAGAAACAGTAAGCATGGCGAGCGGGTATGCCGGCCGGAGCTCGGGGTATGCCGGCCTCGCTAATTCTCAGGTTAATCGCTCGGCCGGCATACCCCGAGCTCCGGCCGGCATACCCCAAGCATTTTAAGGAATTTGGTGGATCTTGAGAACGTTGGTGCCGCCGGACCCGACGGGCATTCCCGTCGTAAAGGCAATCAAGTCACCGGAGTTCACCAAGCCCGCGCTCACCATGTGCCGCTCGGTCATGTAAAGCAGGACGTCGATCGACGAGTAGGAGTCGATCAATAAGGCTTCGGTACCCCAAAGCAGAGCGAGCCGGCGCGCGACGTCGCGCTCCGGCGTCAACGCGACGATGCGAGCCTGCGGCCGAAACGCAGCAAGGTGATGGGCGGTGTTGCCGGTCGTCGTCCCGGTGACGATATACGGCGTCTTGAGTTCGGCGCTGGCCCGAGTCGCCGCTTCGGCGATCGACGAGGCAACCGTCGGCTCCATATTCTCTAGGCGGCGATCTCGCAAAAGTGCGTGCGGATAGTGGCGCTCGACTTCGCGCGCGATTTCCGCCATTGTGCGAACCGCCTCGGTTGGATAGCTTCCCAGCGCCGTTTCGCCCGAAAGCATCACCGCATCGGTTCCGTCGAGAATTGCGTTGGCGACGTCGGTCGCCTCGGCGCGCGTCGGCCGAGGCGAAGTTATCATCGACTCGAGCATTTGCGTCGCGGTCACGACTGGCTTGCTGGCGCGATTACACTTAGCAATGATCTCTTTCTGGATGATCGGCACCGTTTCGATCGGTACCTCGATCCCCAGATCGCCGCGTGCGACCATAACCCCGTCGGCGGCCGCGATGATGTTGTCCAGCTCGGCGAGCACTTCGTGCTTTTCGATCTTGGCGATGACGGGAACGCGTAGGCCCCGTCCGGCAATGAAGTCTTTGACGACCGCGACGTCTTCGGCCGACCGCACGAACGAAATGGCGACGTAATCCACGCCGTGGTCCAGCCCGAAGGCGAGGAACTCCAGATCGCGCGGCGTTACCGACGAAATATTCAACGAACCGTCGGGGTAGTTGATCCCTTGCGTGGGGCGAAGCTCGCCGCCGAACTCGACCGTCGTCTCGATGTCTTCCGCGCTCTTTCCGACGATGAGCAGCGAGATCTGACCGTCCTGGAGATAGAGGCGCTTACCGACCTCGACGTCGGCAGGCAAATCGCGATACGTGGTGCTGACGCGCTCCTTGGTTCCCTCGACCGGTTGGGTGGTTATGATGAGTCGCGCGCCACGTTCCAGGCGGACGGAAGGCGCGCCGCCGGCAAGCGAGCCAGTGCGTACTTTTGGACCGGGCAGATCCTGCAGCACCGCCGTATGAATGTCCAGCTCGCTAGAAATCTGCCGCGCCGAGCGAATCACAGCGGCGTGCTCTTCGGGGGTTCCGTGCGAAAAGTTCAAGCGCAACACGTTGGCCCCGCTCAAAAAGAGCGAACGCAGCACGGCTGGATCGCGCGATGCCGGGCCGGCGGTCGCGACGATTTTCGTGCGCTTATGCAGAATTTGTTCCATCGAAGATTCAGCCTTGTGCCTCGGAACCGGCAGGCTCCTGCGGACGCAGCACCGCAGTTAAAAAAGTGAAATTCGGGCGCGATCCGCGGGACCGGCGCTATCCGGAACGACTCGCGGGAAGCTTCGTCGCGTCGCTTCTGCTGCACGCTTTGCTTGCGGCGATGCTCTTCACCGTGCTCGTGAGCTCGTCGGAGCAAGGCGCGAACGAGAACGTGCAAGGCGGCGAAGTAATAACAGTCTCGCGTACCTCCCCGGTCGTAGTTCCCAATCAACCGGCGGCTACGCGTGCTGTCGCGCTCGTGCCGCACGTGCCCCAGATCGCGCCGCTGCATCACGCTCCGGTGACGGCACCGCTCGCGCAGCGTTTGCCGGTCAATCGTCACGAGCTTGCAAAGTCCGCGCCGACCGCGCCGCCGAATCCGCGTCCGATTCCGCAGAACACGCCGCAGCCCAACCCGCAGCCGACGCAGAATATCGCGGAGACGCACCCCAGTTACGAAGTGCCGTCGGCGCCGGTTAGCATTCCGACGGTCGGACCGATTGCGGTTGCGTTGAAGGCGCCGCCGACCGCCGCGCCGTCACCGGTGCCTTCAACGGCACCGGTTGCCAAGGCCTCGCCCAAGCCTGTGGCTCCAACGGCGCCGCCCAGCGCGAAACCCGCAACGCCCGCTCCGGCGCTGCCCAAGCCGGTGCCGACCGCGGTTTCCATTGCGCGCGCTAGCCCGGCCCCCATCAGCGGCGTACCCAGCCCCAGTCCGACCAGCACGGCTGCGGTCGCGCGGACCGCCGGCACGGCGCCGAAGCCCGCGCCAAGCGGCGGTGCCTCTCCGGGGCCGCGCACCGGCAATGGTCCGGTTGAAAAGGCCGCCCCGCCGCGCCCGATTGCGGTACGGCCGGCACCATCGCCCAGCGCGCAACCGACCCGCGCTCCAAAGACGCGAAGCGCGCCGGATATCAACGCAAAGCTGCGCGCAATGCTCCCGAACAACCCGGTGAATCCGCAGAGCAAACAGTACACGCCGAGTTACTCATTGCGCGGCCGGCTCGAGCCGACCCCGCCGCCCGAAGTCCTCGCGAAGACGAAGTACATCTACGAAGTCAAGGGAACGGGAATGGAGCAACGCGTGAAGATGTGGGTCGTTGCCGCGCGTAAGGCAGGCCCGACGACGATCTGCACGGGATGGCTCGTGCGATATCCGAACGCCGTGCGAGGCGGATATGCCGTCGCGGCCGGACCCGACTCCACGATCGTGCGCAGCAGCGCGCCGGGTAACCCGGCAAACGGCACGCAGATCGCGATCGGCGGCGGCAGCGGCGCGCACGAGCCGCTCAGCCCGTTTGACGCGGGCATCGCGCCGATCGTGGACGGGATGGTTTCGCAGCCCTGTGACGGTCGGCTTCTGGTACCCTACGCACAGTCGCCCGCCTCGTCGCCGTGACGGAGCGTCTTTCCCGCTTGCGTTCCGACGTAAGTCGCACTAGAATTTGAATGTGCCGGAATGGCCGGCACGGTTAGTCAACACCAAGGAGGGCGGTTGGAACCGCAAAATCCCCCGGGCCATCGAGCCCGCGAACTGCGCGCCAAGTAACAGGGCGCCTCTAGCGCGCCCACGGCGGCCGGACGATATTCCGGCGGCGCGCCAGTCGCAAGATTGGACAACAGAGCGAGGGGCCGTGCCCACGTGGGGTTGCGGCCCGTCGTCCTTTTCGTTATTCTAGAATGTGGATTTCATAAGGAGCGTGGGTTTTGTCCCGCGCTTCACTGCTTCAGAGAGCAACCTTCGACAACTATGAAAGGCGATATCGCAGCGGTTTTCGAGCGGGAGTTGGACGCGGTCGTGCACGACAAAGCCTTTGTGGGGCTCGAGATCGTGCAGCACCGGGCACGATCGGTTCGTGGTACTACCGAGTTGCGCGTGACCATCGACGCAGCGGGTGGGGCCGATCTCGCGCTCTGCGAGCGGCTGGCTGCGCGCATTAATGCGAGTCTCGGCGGCGTAAGTGCGGACTACAGCCTCGAGGTTGAATCGGCCGGTCTCGACCGTCCGCTGGTTCGACCGAAGGATTACGAACGATTCGCGGGCGAGCGCGTGCGGATCGTCACGTCGCTGACCGTCAACGGCGGCAAGACGCATCGCGGCGTCCTGCGCGGTTTGCGTGGTGAAACGGCCGTTCTGGAGACCGAACGGGGCGAGCTCTTGCTGCCGATGGCCGCGATCAGGTCGGCAAACTTGGAATACGACGTGCGCCTGGATTTACAACGCGACAAACAACAACGGAAACAACTGCATGGCAACGATAGAACACACCGGATCTGAAGACAAACTCATCGACGTTCTGCACTTCATTGCGCGCGAGCGTAACATTTCGTTTGAAATGTTGCTCGAAGCTCTCGAAGCGGCGTTACTAACGGCATACAAGCGTCACTTCGGAAGCGAGTCCAACGCAATCGTGCTGGTGGACCGCCAGAGCGGGGCTTACCGGGTATTTCACCGCCGCAACGTCGTCGAAGAAGTTACCGATCCCAAACTCGAGATCTCCCTTAAAGAGGCCGGGAACCCATATCAGGCAGGCGACTTCTACGATGAAGAGGTCACGCCGAAAGATTTCGGCCGAATCGCCGCGCAGACCGCCAAGCAAGTCATCGTTCAGCGCATTCGTGAAGCCGAACGCGACACCGTCTACAACAAATACGTGCGCAAGCTCAACGATTTGGTCACCGGCACCGTGCAGCGATACGAGCAACGCAACATGTACGTCGCGCTCGAAGGCCGGGACGAGGCCGTGATGTACCTCGACGAACAGGTGCCCGGCGAAGCCTATCGTATCAACGACTTTATTCGAGCCTACGTGCTCGACGTCAAGAAGTCTCCGAAGGGACCGCAAGTGATCCTTTCGCGCGCGGCCGAAGGCCTCGTGCAGCGCCTTTTGGAGCTCGAAGTTCCGGAGATCGCCGATGGAACGGTCGAAATTATGGCGATCGCTCGCGACCCTGGCGGACGCTCGAAGGTCGCGGTGAGGAGCAACCGGCCCGAAGTCGATCCCATCGGGGCGTGTTTGGGACCGAAGTCGAGTAGGATCGCCAACGTCACCGATAACCTGCGGGGCGAAAAGGTCGACATCATTCGCTACGATCCGGTCCCGGCGACCTTCATCATGAACGCGCTCGCGCCCGCGAAGGTCATCGCCGTCGAACTCTTCGAGGAAGACGCGGTCGCGCTGGTCATCGTTCCGGACTATCAGCTCTCCTTGGCAATTGGCCGGGACGGACAGAACGTGCGACTCGCAGCGAGATTGACCGGCTGGCGACTTGACATTGCCAGCGAAAGCGAGTCGGGCCAGGCGCGGGAGCGGTATCTCGTCGAGCGGGAACAAGCAGCCGCGCAACCGCCGGCCGCCGAGCCGGAGGAGGCGAGCGCAGAGCAGCCTCCGCCGGAGGGAATCGATGCGGAGTTGATCCGCAAGCTCGAAGAGTTTCGCCGCGAACGCCTTGGAAGCCACGATAGCTAATCCGGTCCGCACGTGCGTCGGCTGCCGCCGAAGGTTTCCGCAAGGCGAACTCGACCGCTTCGTCCGCTCGGCAACGGGGTGGCGCGCGGATGGGAGCGGGCCCCGAAGCAAGCAACCCGGGCGGGGTGCCTACCTCTGCTCGCCACAGTGCGTCGAGCGTGCCGCGAAAAACAAGCGGTATCCGGGGCTTGGCGCGGCGGCGGTCGAATGTGGTTTAATAAGGAACTCGTGCAAGTAAATGGATTCGATGATGCCGCGTAACGACCACGCCCTCCGATGAGGGCCAACCTTTGATTACCTAGCGGGGCCGAGCCGTCGGTTGGGGCTCCGCGCACTCCAACTGATGGGACTCGAGCGCCTTGCGCTCGAGAGTGAACTTGGCCGGAAAAGTACGGATTTTCGAGCTCGCAAAAGAAGTCGGGCTCACCTCAAAAGAACTCACGGCGCTTTTCAACGAACGATTGGGAGGCGTCTTCGAGGCAAAAAACCACTTGAGCGTCGTGCCGGACCAGATCGCCGATCTGGTGCGCGTCGTTCTGCTTAAGCCTGGCGCAACGCCGCCCGCTAAACCCAAGGCGAGTGCGCCGAGCGCTGTCACTCCCGCGACGGCCAAGACGCCGGCCGCCAAACCCACGCCAAAAGCAGCGGCTGCGCCCGCGCCGGCCGCAGCTTCGGCATTGCCTGCAGCTGCCGCGCCGCCCGTGGCGCGATTGAAGCCGGTCACGACGCGGACCGTGGCTCGGCCTGCGGAAGCGCCCCCGGCAGCCGCTCCGGCAGCGCTGGAACATCCGGCCCCGGCCGTTGAGCCGCCGCCTCCCGCTCGCCTCCCCGCACCCGTCGTTCGGCCGCCGGAGCCGATCTTTCAACTTCGCCCGGTACCGGCAGGGCAACCATCGGTTGCGAAAAGGCAGGCGCCTGCGGCGGCGCCGGGAGCTTCGGCCTCGGCGTCGCCGGGACCACGAACGGGCCTTCCAGGGCGTCCTGGCGTAGCGCCGCGCCCAGGTGAAGTCATGCCCGGCCAGGGCGGCAAAGGGACGAGTGCCCCCGCGCGCGGCCCAGTCGCTCCGCGGCCGCTTCCGCCACCGCGTCGCCCGGCCGGGAACGGCCCGTTCCGGCCGATTACGCCCGGGATGCGCCCCGCACCGGGCCGTCCGAGTGCCGGACCCTCTACGGAGGCGCCGACGCCTTCGAGCGGAGCGCGGCCGGGAGATCGCGCGCGCAGCCATGAGGAGAAGGCCACCGCCAAAAAGGACCGCGAGAAGGAGCTGCTGCTCGAGAAAGAGCGTCAGCGCAAGAAGAAGGGCGAGTCCGCCCCAGCGCCCGCGCGGACGCTCGAGACGATCGAAATCCCCGATTTGCTCACCGTGCAAGAGCTGGCGACGTCGATGATCGTACCGGCGCGCGACGTCATTACCGAACTGATCAAGATCGGAACGATGGCGACGATCAACCAAAATATCTCGAGCGACGTCGCCATCCAAATCGCCAAGCGCTTTGGTTACAACGCGGTCGTCAAGGAGGCCGGCGAAGAAGTCACGGTCGAGCAAGAAGAGGACAAACCCGAGATGATGACGCCGCGTCCGCCCGTCGTCACGGTGCTCGGCCACGTCGACCACGGCAAGACGTCGCTGCTCGACAAGATTCGCCAGGCGAACGTGGCCGCCGGCGAAGCGGGCGGGATCACGCAGAAGATCGGCGCGTATACCGTCGAGCGCAACGATCGCAAGATCACCTTCGTGGACACGCCCGGTCACGAAGCCTTCACCGCGATGCGCGCGCGAGGCGCCAAAGTAACCGACGTTGCGATTCTCGTCGTCGCCGCGGACGACGGCGTCATGCCGCAGACCAGAGAAGCGATCGCGCACGTGAAGGCGGCCCGCGTTCCGATCGTCGTTGCGATAAACAAGATGGACAAGCCCGACGCGCAGCCGGATCGCGTAAAGCAGCAGCTCGTCGAGCAAGGATTGCAGCCCGTCGATTGGGGCGGAACCGTCGAAATGGTTCCCGTCTCCGCCAGAACCGGCGACGGCATCGACGGCCTGCTCGATACGGTGCTGCTCGAAGCCGACATCCGCGAACTGCGCGCGAACAAGAACCGCCGCGCGACCGGCGTGGTGATCGAATCGGCGTTGCACCGCGGTCGCGGTGCGGTGGCGACGGTGCTCGTGCAGAACGGAACGCTGCGCGTCGGCGATATCGTTGTGGCCGGCGGCACGTTTGGGAAAGTGCGCGCGCTCATCGACGACAAAGGCAAACAAGTGAAGAAGGCCGGTCCCTCGATCCCCGTCGAGGTGATGGGCCTTTCCGACGTCCCGTCGGCGGGCGATACGCTCAGCGTGGTCAGCGACGAACGCGTGGCTCGTGAAACCGCCGAGAAGCGGGCGACGCGCCGGCGCGACGTTCGGATGGCGGCAACCGGATCGCAGCGAGTCTCGCTGGAGACCTTCATGTCGATGCCGGCCGAGGGAAACAAGGTGCTCAACCTGATCATCAAAGCCGACGGTCAGGGTTCGCTGGAAGCATTGCAGGCGCGGATGGAATCGCTCTCGACCGAGGACGTCGAGATTCGCGTCATTCATGGCGGCGTCGGCGCGATCTCGCCCAACGACGTCAACCTTGCCAGCGCATCGAACGCAGTCTTGATCGGCTTTAACATCCGGCCCGACGAGACGGCTCGGCGCCTGGCAGAGAACGAGGGCGTCGACCTTCGCTTCTACCAAGTCATTTACGAGATCGAAGACGACCTCAAGAAGGCGATGCGGGGCATGCTTTCACCGGTCGAGCGCGAGGTCGTGCTGGGCCGTGCCGAGGTGCGCGAAGTCTTCAAGGTGAGCAAGGTCGGAACCATCGTCGGTTGCTACGTCACCGGCGGCAAGATCACGCGCAACGCGAAGGCCCGAGTCATTCGCGACGCCGCGGTCGTGTTCGACGGTGAAATCGAAAGCCTGCGCCGCTTCAAAGATGACGTTCGCGAAGTCGCGGAAGGCTTCGAGTGCGGCATTCAGATCGCCAAGTTTCAAGACCTCAAAGAGGGCGACGTCATCGAAGCGTACGCTCTCGAGCAGGTCGCCGCGGAGCTGGCGCGCGCGTGAAGGCACAACGGATCGCGAAGATCGATCACGAGATCCAGCGCATTCTCGGAATGCTGATCTCGCAGGAGCTGCAGGATCCGCGGCTCGCTTTCGTTACCGTGACGCACGTCGAGGTGAGCGACGATTTGCGGCACTGTAAGGTCTTCGTGTCGGTGATCGGCGACCGCCATGCGGCGCGGCAGTCGCTCGACGCACTCACGCACGCAAGCCGCTTCCTGCGCGGCGAGCTGGGACGCAAGATCGACTTGCGCTACACGCCCGAGCTGATCTTCGTCGAGGACCGTTCTGCCGAGCGCGCGATCGAGCTGGCAAAGACGCTGCGTGACGCGGCGCAACGTTTGACACCGGAGGAGAGTGAATGATCGGAAGCACGCCACGCATCGCGTCGGTCGAAGAGGTCGTCGAGGAGCTGCATCGCCGCAGCTCCTTCGTAATGGTCAGTCACGTCAAGCCCGACGGCGACACGCTCGGCGCCGGACTCGCGCTCGGCCTAGCCCTCAAGAAACTCGGAAAGAACGTCTGGTATTTTCAGCAAGACAGCGTCCCTCGCAACTTGCGCTTCCTGCCCGACGCCGATCGCGTCTCCAACGAGCTGCCCAAACCGGTCCGTGACGACGCGCTCTACGTGTTCTGCGACATGAGCGACTGGCGGCGCGCGGGCGAGCTTTTGCCGCCGGTCGGACGCGAGAACATGCTCGATATCGACCACCACTTGGGAAACTCCCTATTCGGCAAGCTGAACTTCGTTCTGGAGGACGAGTGCTCGACCGGAAGCGTCGTCATGCGGATTCTCCGCGAGCTCGGCGTCGTTGTCGACGGGCGGATTGCAACCTGCATTCTCGCGGCGATCATGACCGATACCGGTGCTTTCATGCACTCGAACACCACGCCGGACGTGCTCGACCTGTCGGCCGAGTTGATGCGGCTGGGTGCCGACAAAGAGCGCATCACGCGGGAGATCTTTGCCAATAAGCGCGTTGCCGCGACGAAACTCTTGGGCTGTATCATCGGCGCGATGCGCTTCGAACACGACGGGCGTTACTGCTACTCCTACGTCGACGACACAATGCTGGCGCAGACCGGCGCGGACGGCGAAGACACCGAGGACACCGTCAACGTTTTGCTCGGACAGGAAGGGGTCGACGTCGCGGCGCTTTTCAAGGCGATCGAAGGCGAGATCCGCGTCTCCTTGCGTTCGAGCGGACGCCTTAACGTGCAGGCCGTGGCCGGGAGTTTGGGCGGCGGCGGTCATTTCCGCGCGGCCGGCTTGACCTACCACGGAACGCTGCACGATGCGATCGGAAGCGTCGAGGCGGCACTAGTGGCACAAGGTCTCTAACGTAACGCCGGCACGGGCGGCGACATGATCGGTTTCGTCAATCTCTTTAAGGTGGCTGGTCCCACTTCGGCGCGCGTCGTCTCGCGCGTTCGTCGAATTTACGCGATCTACGGAGGCGATCGAAAGATCGCCGCCGGTCATCTCGGAACGCTCGATCCGCAAGCGGCCGGCGTGCTTCCCGTCGCAATCGGAAAGGCCACGCGGCTAATCTCGCTGCTCGAGGATCAGCGAAAGGGGTATGCGTTTACCCTCGTGCTGGGCCGCTCGACGACGACGCAAGACGCCTCCGGGGAGACCCTCGAGGAGCAGGCGGTTCCAGCGAACTGGCCGCGTCTCTTGAGCGAGGCGCTTCCGCGGTTCGTTGGAAAAATCGCGCAAACTCCGCCAATGTATTCCGCCGCGCATCATGAGGGCCGGCGGCTGTACGAACTGGCGCGCGAAGGTAAAACCGTCGAGCGTAAGCCACGGCAAATCACCATCTACGGGCTCACCCTGCTCGGGGTCGAGCCGCCTCACACGGCGCGATTGCGCGTGGCCTGCAGCGAGGGAACCTACGTCCGGACGCTATGTGAGGAACTCGGAACGGCAATCGGTGTTCCCGCGCATATGGGCGCGCTCGTTCGCGAGGGCTCGGGACCGTTCGTTCTCTACGAAGCGCTCACCATTGACGAGATTGCGCGTACGCCCGAACGCGCGCTGATCGCTCCCGAGCACATCATCCCGTTTCCCACGATCGTTCTCGATCTGCGCGGATCCGCCGACTTTCGCGCCGGCCGGGTCGTTCCGTTGCCGCAAGGCGCGACCGCACGACACGTCTTCGTGCGCGATGAGTCGCGAACGCTCGTTGGCGTGGGCGAGGCGCTCGGCACGCTGTTGGCTCCGCGCAAGGTCTTCGTATGAAGCTTCACCACCGGCTGGAGCGCGAGAGCGAACGGCCACTAGTGCTGGCGATCGGGTTCTTCGACGGATTCCATCTCGGCCATCGCGAGATCGCGCGGCGGACGCTGCGCTTACGCAAGCCCGGTTGGCGCGCGGGCGTCCTGACATTCGCAAATCATCCGGCCGCGCATCTTCGCCCCGGGACCGAGCCTCCGATGATTTGCACGCAGGAGGAACGGCTCGATCTTTTTGCGCGCGCCGGCTTTGACGAATGCTTCTTCGTGAAGTTCGACGAGACGATCGCGACGCTCTCGCCCGCCGCGTTTCTCGATTTGCTGGTCGATCGGCTGGGCGCGCGCGGTGTGGTGGTCGGCGATACGTTCCGTTTCGGCCACCGGCGGGCCGGGGATACGGCGCTGATGCGCGAGTACCTGACGCCGCGCGGCGCTGCGGTCGTTGCAGTCGATCGGGTTAGCGAGGAAGGCGAGCGGGTTTCCAGTACGCGCATCCGCGGCCTGATTCTGCAGGGAGACCTAGCCGGCGCGGATCGACTGCTCGGCGGCACCGGTTACGAAATCCGCGGACCGGTGGAGTTGGGCGCCGGCCGGGGCCATTCGCTGGGCTTTCCAACGGCCAACGTCCGCGTCCCGGCCAAGCTGATTCCGAAGGATGGAGTCTACTCCGCGACGGCACGCTACGACGGTCGCGATTATGCGGCGCTGGTCTCAATCGGAACCAATCCCCAGTTCGACGGCACCCGGCGCACCGTGGAAGCGTGGCTGCGCGACTTCGCGCACACGATCTACGGCCGTGAGTTGTGGTTACGGGACCTGCGATACGTGCGCGAACAGCGGTTTTTCCCGGATGTCGCCGAACTCGTCGAGCAAATGCAGCGGGACGTTGCCGCAGTCGGTTATCCGAGCTATGGCTAAGAAGCTTCGAGCTTCGGCCATCGTCCTCGCCTGCGCGCTGGCGGCGTGCGTTCATGCCGGGAGCGCCGATTCGACGGGCTCCGCGAAGGTTGCTCGCGTCGGCGAACCCGCCCCGCCGTGGACGGAGCCGAGCCTGCCTGGGCCGACTCTCTCGCTGGCTGCCTTGCACGGCAAGGCAGTCTATCTCAACTTTTTTGCGACCTGGTGCCCGCCTTGCAACGCCGAGGCGCCAGCGATCGACGCCATTTCGCGCGACTATGCTGCTCGCGGCTTGCAAGTCGTCGGCGTAGACGTGCTCGAAAACGCGCGTAAAGCAGCCGGCTTTCGCCAGGAGCACCATTTGACGTATCCCGTCGTTGTCGACGGCGGAACGTTACGCGATCAATACGCCGTTAACGGCCTCCCGGTTCACGTGTTCATCGATCGCTTTGGAATCGTACGCCGCATCGTCGTTGGCGAGATGTCGCCGGCAGATATGCGCAGCAATGCCGAACGCCTCTTGCAATGATGGTTCTGCTGCCGCGCGGGAGGTTTGCTTGGTGCTTGGCCCTTGCGCTAGCCGCCGGCATAACCACCGGCTGTAGCGGCGGCGGCTCGGAGTCCGGCGTCATGATGCCCGCCGCAAACGCGGGGGGACCGGCCGGCTCAGGTGCGATGGGAAATACCGTCGTCCGGATCTTCGTGCCGACGGTGCAGCAGAACGCTCTTGGCAAGATACAACCGCCGCAAACGCCCGTCGGCAGCGGGCCACCGGTTCTTGGCGGTGTCGCTCCGCCGCCCGTTGGCATCGCGCAGGGCGCCGCGCCGGCTTCGCCGCCTCCGCCAGGCTCGCAGATGCTGGCCATCAACGTCAACGGTCCGGCGGCAATCAGCCAAACGCTGGCGGTTGGGCCGAACGCCGGTGGCTGTGCGCCGACGACCGGCGGAACGAGTTGCCAGCTGACGCTCGCGCTTCCGGCTGGAACCTATATGGGGACGATTGGAGTCGCCAACACCGCCGCTTCGACGGCGATTGCCTTTACGGTGACGCCCAACGGACAGAACGTTTTCGGCGTTACGCTAAGCGGGGTCGCCGCACAGGTGTCGCTCGTTCCCGCATCTTCGCTGAGCGCGCAGAACCCACAGGGCGGAGTCGACCTCTATGGCTCCGGACGGCACCCGCTGCTCGTCGAAGCACTCGACGCAAACCAGAACGTCATCGTCGGCAACTCTCCGGGAACCTTTACGCTCAGCCAAACCGGCGGTTCGCTTGCGGTCGGCATCACGCAACCCGCAAGCACCACTCCCAACCTTTTCTACGTGTCGTCGAACGGCGCCGGCAATACGAACTCGGCACTTCTGCGGGCCACCGCGGCGTATCTCGGGCCGGGCAACGCGTGCTCGCAGCCGAGCGCCGCCTGCAGCGGTACCGTTCGCGTCGACGTGCGCCAGCTTTTGGGCGTCGCAAACTCGAACGCGAACAACGTCACGCTCTACGTCAACGGGCAAAGCCTGCCGCTGGCCACCGTGCTAAACGGAGTCAGCAATCCGCAGGCGCTGATCTTCGATTCGGCGGGCGATCTCTTCGTCGCCGATCAGCCTGGCAGCGTGACCGAATATGCACCGCCTTATAACGTCTCGCCGACAACGATAAGCAGCGGCGTGAACCACCCGCAGGCGCTGGCGATCGACTCGCGAGGAAATCTTTTCGTTGCAAACGGCAGCGGAAGCAACACTGTGACGATCTACTCGCCGCCCTATAACGGACCGCCGACGGCAACGATATCGGCCGGAATCAACGACCCTGTCGGTGTCACGCTCGACTCGAACTCGAATCTCTTCGTAGCCAATGAGGCGGCAAGCACGGTGACCGAATACGCGCCGCCCTACCTCGCAGCGCAGACGACGATCTCGAAGGGGCTCAATGCGCCGAACTCGCTTGCGCTCGACGTTCGCGGAAATCTCTTCGTGGCAAATCTCAACTCGACGCCGAACTCCGTTGTCGAATTTTCACCCCCGTTTGCCGGCGGCAGCGCGCCGGTTGCGACGATCACGGACGGCGTGAACGAGCAAGGTGCGATCGGTTTGAGCGGCTCGGCCAATCTCTTCGTACCAAACCAAGGGGCGAACACCGTCACGGAGTACGCCGCTCCATACACCAATCCGCCGAGCACGATTGCCGGGGGGCAAAGCCAGCCCGTCGCGCTGGCAATCGACTCGCTTGGCAACCTCTACGTTGCCAACTACGGCAATAATACCGTTACGGCATATGCGCCGCCGTATGTCAGCGGTTCGTGGACGACGCTGAGCAGCGGCATAAGCCTCCCGCTGGCGCTCGCGCTCTCGCCGGCGACGAACGCGGCGACCGCGCTTATTCCTTAGGCGGCGCGAACCCGCAAGGCGCCGTCGTCGAGCGTTACGCGCGCTGCCGAACCCTCCCGGACGTCGCCGCGCAGGAGCGCCGTCGAGAGCGGCGTGGAAACGTAATGCGAGACGGTGCGCGCCACATAGCGAGCGCCGCTGCCGGCACCCATTGAGACGCGTGCGAGGTAGAGCTTTGCTTCGTCCGACAGCTCGAGCGTGACGTTGCGCGCGCCCAGGCGTTGTGCGAGGGCGTCGACGTGGATCGTGACGATCGCCTCGATCTGCGGAAGCCCTAGCTCCTCGAATGGAACGATCTCTTCGATGCGATCGAGCAACTCGTGTCGCAGCGCGATCGACAGTTCGTCCGCTTCGAGGTTCGTCGTGAGAATGATGATAGTGTGGCGAAAGTCGATCGCCCGGCCTTTCGCGTCGGTGACGCGGCCTTCGTCGAGAATCTGTAGCAGAATGGCTGCCACCTCGGGATGAGCCTTTTCCATCTCGTCAAAGAGCACGACGCAGTACGGCCGCCGCCGCACGGGCTCGGTGAGCTGACCGGCCTCGTCGTGGCCGGCGTAGCCGGGGGGTGCACCCAGAAGCCTGGAAACGCCGTGCGCTTCGGTAAACTCGGAAAGGTCGACGCGCACCAACGCCGTCTCGCTGCCGAAGAGTGCTTCGGCGAGCGCTTTGGCCAACTCGGTCTTGCCGACGCCGCTGGAACCGCGGAAGAGAAACGTTCCCAGGGGCTTACGCGGATCGTGCAACCCCGTACGCGCGCGCCGGATCGCGTTTGAAACGGCGGAAATCGCGGGCGCCTGCCCGATGACGCGCTTGGACAGTAGCGTCTCGAGCTCCAAAAGGCGATTTGTTTGCGACTCGGTCAACGCTGCTTGCGGGATTCCGGTCCAACGCGTCACGACGGCCGCGACGTCGGCGGTCGTGACCGGAGGGAAGTCGACGGCTCCCTTGTTAGCAAGCGCGACCGATGCGGCCGCTTCGTCGATCAGGTCGATCGCCTTGTCGGGCAAGAACCGGTCGGCGATATAGCGGGCCGAAAGCTGCGCCGCCGTTTCGACGGCATCGTCGGTGATCGTGACGCGATGATGCCGGGCGTACTGCTCGCGCAGACCTCGCAAAATCGCGGTCGTCTGCTCGATGCTCGGTTCCTCGACCATGACGGGCTGAAACCGGCGTTCGAGTGCGGGATCCGACTCGATGTGCTTGCGGTATTCGTCGAACGTCGTAGCGCCGATGCATTGCAGGTCGCCGCGGGCCAGCTCGGGCTTGATCATGGAGCTCAGGTCGAGCGGGGCGCCTTCGGCGGCGCCGGCACCGACTAACGTGTGCAGCTCGTCGATAAAGAGGACGACGTCGCGAGCGCTGCGCTTTACTTCCTCGAGAATACGTTTGACGCGCCCTTCGAACTCGCCGCGATACTTCGTCCCGGCGACGAGCGGCCCCAACGAAAGCGCAAGAATGCGTTTGCCCTGTAGCGCGGCCGGGACATTCCCCGCGGCGATGCGCTGCGCCAATCCCTCGACGACGGCGGTCTTTCCCACACCGGGCTCGCCTACGAGGCACGGGTTATTTTTGCTGCGCCGCGCGAGAATGGAGGTGACTCGCTCGATCTCCTGGTCCCGTCCGATGACCGGGTCGAGCTTGCCTTCGCGCGCGAGTTGGGTGAGGTCGCGCGAAAAAGCCGCCAAGGTCGGCGTTCCCCCGCGCAACCTCTTGCCTAGCCCTTCAAGCGGCGACTCATGGTCTCGTCCTTGCAGCTTCTCGGCCAGCAGCGCGCTCCCGGCGATCAGGCCGGCGGCGGCCAGCGCTACGCCGACAAAAGGTAACGCGCCGGCGGCGGTTCGCTTTTGGGCACAAATGCCGCAGAGGCGCCGTCCCCCATACGAGACGGCGCCGGGGCGGTTCGCGCAAATTTCACATAAGCCGTTCATTGCCGAAGTCTACTCAGAATTACATCGGCGGGTTTCGTCCCTAAGCTCAGGGCTCGGCCAGAAAAACGATCCTGACCGAGGCGGATTCGCTAACGTTCGATTGATCGAGGTTTGTCGGAGCATGAGTGTTCACGCGTGCGATGGCGCCCATGCCGGGAGGGACGAAGCCGGCATCCGGATAGCCGATGCTCTCGATGGAGACGATTCGCAATCCCGTGGCGCGCGCCAGCGCTTCGGCGTTAAGGCGCGCGTCGGCAACGGCCTTGGCCATCGCTTGCGCTCGCGCGGCGGCCGGATTCGCTAAGCCGAAGGAGATGCGGCCGATCGCCGTGGCGCCGGCGGCGATGCAAGCGTCGCTGACCGTCCCAGCTTTGCCGACCTCGCGCACTTTAACCTCAAACGAACGAGTGACGGTGTAACCGTACTCTTCGCCATTTGGATTGGCGGGCATGTTTTGCGGCTTTGGATTGTATCTCACGTTGTAGTAACCCAGCGCGATATCGTCGCGCCCGATTCCAATCTTTACAAGGCCGCCGACGATGCGTTCGTAGCTCTGGTTGTTCTGCGATACGGCGTCGCCGGCACTCGAAGAGTTGGTCGAGACGGCGGCGTCGACCGTCGCGATATCGGGCGGCAGCGAAACCGAACCGGCTCCGGATGCGGATATTTCCGTAACGCCCGGCTGGGCGGCCGCGGCGAGGCCGCCGGTAAGTAAGAACGTCGCGAGCAGGCAAAGGAAAGTGCGCTTCATAATACGCTTAGAGTCCATCGCTCGGGCGCTCACCACCTGTTCGACGTGGCGAGAGTGCGGTCGGGCAAGGAAGCGAGGAGGCTTACAGTGCTCGGCGCGGTGGTTTTCTGGGTCGTTCTCGGCTTGCTAACGGGCCTCGTCGCCCGCTGGATCGTCCCGGGGGACGGGCCGGGCGTCTTGACCGACATGTTCGTCGGTGCGGTTGGGGCGGTGATCGGCGCCTGGTTGTACGGCCCGTTTCGCCACGTGGACGTCAGCGGATTCAGCCTACCCAGTCTGGTTTGCGGATTCATCGCCGCGATCGTACTTTTGTATCTAACGCGGATGTTTAGCAGAGGCCGGTCCTCTGCCTGAAGGGCGCTGCGATTCGTCGCTGGAAGCGCAACGATCATGACCTACATCATCACCGAGCCGTGCATCGGCACCAAAGATAAGTCGTGCGTGGACGTCTGTCCCGTCGATTGCATCCACGGCAAGGACGAAGACGAGATGCTGTACATCGACCCCGAGGTCTGTATCGATTGCGGCGCGTGCGTCTCCGCGTGTCCGGTCGAGGCGATCTTTGCCGATTCCGACGTTCCGGAAAAGTGGGAAAACTATACCGCCATTAACGCCGACTACTTCAAGAAGGCATGAACCCGACAGTTTCGAGCGACGCTTTCGATGCGTTCTTTGCCTGGGCGCCCTGGGTCGTAGGCATCACGATTTATCTCGTCTTTTATTTCGCCAAGCGCAGCGAGATTGCGACCAGCATGACTGCAGCGCACGCATCCGCCCCGCAAGCGCAAGCGACTCAAAGCTTCGCTTGTTCCCAGTGCGGACGCCGCGGACCGCGCGAGCAAATGGTCGCGCAAGATCACGGTGGCGCAGTCGGCTATCAATGCGCCAACTGCACCCAGGAAGCCTCAGCTTAGCGCTGCGACCCTACTGTGCCTGACCGTAGTCCTTGAGTACTTCGTGAATCCGCGAGGCCATGCTCAGTGCCGCGTCCCACTTGCGCTGCCACATATTTCGTCCGAAGATCAGCCCGACGCAGCCGGCGGCCATGGCAACGTGCGCTTTATGCACCGTCGCGTCGTCTCCCATGCGGCTTCCGCCGGAGACGAGGACGAGGCTGCGACCCGCAGATTTAACGACCTTGCGCAGCCCTTCGACGTCGTCGAACGATAACGTATCGTACGGCTTGGGCAGCTTGGCGGCGTCGTCGGGCTTCCAGACCGGCTCGTTGAGCTTGATGACGTCGGCGCCCATTTCGCAGGCAACGCGCGCCGCGTAATCGACGGCGTAGAGCGAATCGATTCCGCCCTTGGCTTTGATCGCCGAGCCGCGCGGGTAGGCCCAAACGACCAGCGGCATTCCGTAGCGATCGCAATCGCGGCGAACCTCGTTGCATTGCGCGATGTCGACCTCTTGCGCCGGACTGCCGACGTAGAGCGTGTAGCCGACCGCGTCGGCTCCGAGCCGGATCGCATCTTCGACCGAGGACGTCAGCGGGCTAAAGGCCTCGTCGTCGGGCGGGATATTCGTTTTTCCGTTGACCTTGAGCAGCAGCGGCACGCGGCCGGCGTAACGCTTCTGATACTTTTCGGCTAAGCCGATGTGAAGCGCGACGCCAGAAAAGTTCCCTTGCACCGCGAGTCGGTAGATCCATTCGGTGTCGAGCGCGTCGGGGTTGTCGAAGAAGTCCACCGGACCGTGCTCGAGGCCTTGATCGATCGGCAGCATCATCAGCGTCCCGTTCGCCGGCCCGTGTTCGTACATCAGCCGATGAAGGCGCGTGCGCTTCCCGATCGAGAGGTCCATGGCGTCGAAGGTCGGACGAACGATCGAAGGCGTAGCGGCTACTGTCATAATGGCGGCGCCTTCGCCGAACCGCAAAGGTTATCCTGAGGCGGCGACCAAAAGGCCGCTCGTGATTGCGCGGGTCGGATTCATCGGTCTTGGAGCGATGGGCGAACCGATGGCCCGTTCGGTGCGCCGAGCCGGGTTCGCAGTGACGGCATGCGTGCACCGGCGTCGCGACGCGCTGGAGCGCCTGCGCGCCGACGGCGTGGCCGAAGCGGAAGATCCCGCGGCGCTCGCCGCTCACATGGAAGTGGTCGTTCTTTGCGTACCGGACGCGCCGCAGGTCGAGGAGGCGCTCTTCGGTCCGCGGGGGGTGGAAAGCGGAGCGGCACGCGGGTTGCTGGTGATCGATATGTCGACGATTTCGCCAGTTGCGTCGCGGCGGTTTGCCGAGCGCCTCGCGAAGCAGGGGGTCGATTTCGTGGACGCGCCGGTAAGCGGTGGCCCGCTTCGCGCCGCCGACGGCACGCTGACGATCATGGTCGGGGCCTCGGCCGCCGCGTTCGAGCGTGCGAAGCCGGTGCTCGACGCCATGGGCGTTCCGCATCACTTGGGCCCGGTCGGCATGGGTGAGACCGTCAAACTGGTCAATCAGATCATCATCGCAAACGTGATGATCGCAAACGTAGAAGGGCTCGTCTTTGCAAGAGAGGCGGGAGCGGACCTCGCAGAAGTCTGCGCGGTGCTCGCGTCGGCGACGGCCTCAAACTACGTTCTCGAAAAGTGGCTGCCGAAAACCTGGTTGGCGGGCACCTTCGAAGGCGGCTTCGCGCTGGATCTGCTGCGCAAAGACGTCGCCGCTGCACTCGATGCGGCGCGGGCCGCGAAAGTACCGATGCCGGCCACCGGGCTGGCGTACCAACTCTATACCAACCGTAGCGCTAAGGGAGATGGCGCGCTGGACTACAGCGCGATCGCAAAAGCTTATGACAGCAATTCAGGAGCTTAAGCCGCCACGGGGCGCCTCGATCAAGGGCCCGGATCTCAACAAGAAAATCCTCGTCGTGGACGACGAGTCCGCGATCTTGCAAACGCTGCGCTTCAATCTCGAACGCAGCGGTTACGCGGTCGTTACCGCCGGCGACGGTCGCACCGCAATTGCAATGGCGCAGCGCGAGCAGCCGGATCTGATCGTGCTCGACATCATGCTGCCGGTGCTCGACGGAGTCGAAGCTTGCAAGGAGATTCGCAAGTTCAGTCCGGTGCCGATCATCATGCTGACCGCGAAGGATCAGGAGATCGACAAAGTCTTGGCGCTCGAGCTGGGCGCCGACGACTACGTTACCAAGCCGTTTGCACTCCACGAGTTTCTCGCTCGCGTGAAGGCACGTTTGCGCCGTCAAAACTCCGTGGCTCCGGGGCACGACGAGGCGATCGCTCTGGGCGAGATCGTTCTCGACCCATCGCGTCAGCAGCTCACGGTTCGAGGGAAGGGCGTGGCGCTCGCGCCCAAGGAGTTCGGGCTGCTTCGCGTGCTCATGGAGAATCACGGTCGCGTCGTCACCCGGCAAACGCTGCTCGATAAGGTCTGGGGCTACGATTTCGAAGGCGAGCAGCAAACCGTCAGCGTTCATATTCGCTGGCTCCGCGAAAAGATCGAGGAAGACTCACGCGCGCCGCGTCACATTCTCACCGTACGCAGCCGCGGATATATGTTTAAAGCTTGACGCCGGCGGAATGGGCCGTGCTGGGGTTGGTCGCCGGCATCATCGCCGGGCTGGCGCTCGCACGACTTCGCGCCGTGCATCAGGTGCCGCTGCCGGTAGCCGCGCCGCCGCAGGAGGCCCCCGCGCTCCCGCTGAGGGTCGGCACGTTCGCGCCGCTGGTGCGAGCCTTGCCGCTCGGCGTGATCATCGTGAACCGCGCCCGCCACGTGGAGTTTGCCAACGCTGCGGCGGGAGCGATATTTGCTTTCGATCCGGAGCGGGCGATCGGGCTGCACATCATCGAGGTGGTTCCCAACGTCGAGTTGGAGCGGCGAATCGCCGATGCGTTGGGCGGTGAAGGCTCGGTCGCCCCACTGATGCTCACTCGAGCCCGAGTTGCACGAACCTATCGCGTTTCGGTCTATCCGTTGACCGACGAGAATCAGGAATCCAGCCGCGTGGTGGTCATCTCCGACGATCAGACGGCTCTCGCTCGGCTCGACCGCGCGCGCAAAGAGTTTCTCTCCAACGTGTCGCACGAGTTGCGAACCCCGCTCTCTTCGATCAAGCTGATGTTGGAGACGGTGCTCGAGGCGCCCGAATCGGAGGCGCGCGAACTCTTCGTGCCGCAGGCTCTGGCACAAGTCGACCGGTTGACGGCGCTGGTCGGACAGTTGCTCGAACAGGCGCGTGCCGAGTCGGGACAGTTGAAGCTCGCGCTGCGCGACGTCGATTTGGAAGAGGTCGCCCGCCCGATCGTATCCTCCTTCGAGCAACATGCATCGAACAAAGGGATTTCGCTCGAGCTAGCGGCGCTGCGCCCGGTTCGCGTCGAAGCGGATCCCGACCGCTTGTCGCAAGTCTTCGTCAATCTGATTGACAATGCGCTGCGGCATACCGCGGAGGGGGGGCGGATTCGCGTCGAGATCGACGCGCGCGACAGCGATGCGGTACTGCGCGTGCGCGATACCGGGGAGGGGATTCCGTATCGCGACCTTCCCCATATCTTCGAGCGCTTTTACGTCGTGGACCGGTCGCGAAACCGCGGAACGGGCGGCGCAGGCCTGGGGCTGGCCATCGTCAAGGGAATCGTCGACGCTCACGGCGGCGCGATTTCGGCGGAATCGATGCTCGGTCGTGGTACGGCATTTACCATCCGCTTGCCGATCATGCGCATCAAGCGTTAGAGGTTCCGGTCTCCGCGGGCGACGAACAAGCCCACGCGATGTTCGCCGATACTGCCGAGCCTGCCGTAACTGCTACCGGAACGAAGCTCAACGTCGAGAGTCTGGACGTTTACTACGGGGCGTTTCAAGCGATCAAGAACGCGTCGCTGGCCGTGCCGGTGAACCAGGTGATGGCGTTGATCGGCCCGTCGGGGTGCGGTAAGTCGACGTTCATCCGCGCGCTCAACCGAATGCATGACTTGACTCCGGGCGCGCGCGTCGAGGGCCGGGTGTTGCTCGATAATCGGAACATCTACGCTCCGGAAATCGACCCGGTCACGATTCGCTATCGCATCGGCATGGTTTTTCAGCGGCCGAATCCCTTTCCAAAGTCGATCTTCGATAACGTCGTGTACGGCCCGCGCATTCACGGGGAGACCAACAAAGAAAGGCTGATGGAGATCTGCGAGCGCAGCCTTCGCCGGGCCGCGCTATGGGACGAGGTCAAGGACCGTCTGGACCGCTCGGCGATGACGCTCTCCGGCGGTCAGCAACAGCGTCTCTGCATCGCCCGCTGTTTGGGGGTGGACCCCGAAGTGATTCTGATGGACGAGCCCGCGTCGGCCCTCGACCCGATCGCGACGAGCAAGATCGAAGATCTGATCGAAGCCTTGAAAAGAGAGTATACGGTCGTCATCGTGACGCATTCGATGCAGCAGGCCGCGCGCATCAGCGACAAAACCGCTTTCTTTTTGATGGGAGAGCTGCTCGAAACCGATACGACTGCGACGATCTTCACCAAGCCGAAAGACAAGCGGACCGAGGACTACATAACCGGCCGGTACGGATAAGGTTGTAACAATCCAACTTAAGCTAACCTTAACAAACAGTCGCTAAACTCTATTTTACACGCTTACTTCCTCGCCTACTTAAGGAGAATCTCCACCGTGTCACGTTCTCACGTTGGCTTTAGCCTTGGGCTTTTCACGGCGGCAATCGTTCTGACGAGCACGTCATACGCACTGGCGGAAACACAGGCAACACCAGTGGCGCAGACGAGCACCGCGGCAGACTTCGGTTCGCCTCCGTCGGGTCAGATTCCGATTCTCTATAACGACCATCACGTGTATACCAAGCCCGACGTGCTTAAGCAGGGGCGCGTCTTAGCCGCCTACGCCAAGGGTGGAACGATTTATTTGCCGCTGCGCTCGATGTTCGAGGCGATGGGCGCCACGGTTGCGTTCGATGCCTCCGGCCGGGTGGCAACGATCACCAAAGCCGGCGCGACGACCGTGGTGACGGTCGGCAAACCCGAGGTAATCATCAACGGCGAGTCGCGTCCGCTCGACGTGCCGCCGATGATGTACCACGGCGTGGTGCTGGTGCCGGTGCGCGTGATTTCCGAAAGCATGGGCGCCTACGTGCAGTGGGTTCCCGACCGGCGTTTGGTCGTGGTGCGCTACGTTCCGCCGACGCCGCCGACCGAGGCTCCGGCTCCGCCGGTCCCCGAAGAGACGGTTGCGCCGCCACCACCGCCACCGCCGACGCCCAATCCGCTGACGATCGGCGGCTACTTCCGTTCGTATTACTTCACGCGGCAGAATGCTTCAAATAATCCCGGGACGCAGTTCAACTTTTCGCCCGGTGCTAAGTACAACTCCAACGGCGTCAATCAGGCAAGCTGGAACAGCGCGATTGCGCCGCACGCCGACTACGCGTTTGCCGGCGGCGGCTGGAGCATCGGCGGCACTTATCTTTACGCCAATCCGATCAACGGTCCGTGCGTGGCTACCGCCAACCATGCAAAAGGCGCGGTATGCGTCGTCCAAACGCCGCCCAATACTAATCCCGACGACACGCTGCCGGGCTTTACGATGAGTACGTTCGACGAGGCGTACCTGAAGTACAGAGCCTATGGCTGGAACGGCACTCTCGGGAACATGCTGTTCAACTCGCCGTGGGCGAATCCGTCGGACTCACGCTTAAAGCCCGCGGCGTTTGAAGGCGGCGATCTCGGTTACACGAGTCCCAGCGGCTGGACGGTTGAAGGCGCCGACATGCTGGCCTTCGAGAACCGCACGAGCTCGCAGTTTAGCCAACAGACGCTGCTGACCAGCTACCCGGCGGGCGGCGGAGGGTTGGCCTCAAACATCGCCGTTCCCGGCGGCCTCGGCATCAACACGAACGGCTTCACGTACGCCAAGGCCGGCTATGCCAATCCGACGGGCTTCTCCGCCGACGGGTATTTCTACAACGTTAGCGACCTCGTCAACATGTGGTGGTTTGACGGCAAGTACGCCTTTAGCAATAGCGGATGGGCGCCATACGTTGCGCTGCAAGGCGGCTGGGAGGGCAACAGCGGCCAGTCCTACATCGGAAAGATCGACAGCCAAATCTTCGGCGTGCAGATCGGTGCCAACCTCACGAAGAACCTCTTGCTGACCGCCGGTTACGACGAAATTCCATGGAAGACCGATTCGGTCTTCTTGCCCAAAGGGGTCACCTGCAGCAACTCCAACAATCAAATCAGCACGAACGGCCTCACATTGGGCTACTTCCTGCCGCTCAACGCCGCGCAGTGCTACACGAATCCGAGCACCGGCTTGACGCAGATCGAGTACGGCGGCTGGGCCAGCCCGTATACCGATAACTACGCGACCGATCCATTCTTCACGACGCAAATCTCGCAGGGTATGGCCGACCGCCGCGCCCCCGGCAGCTCGGAGAAGGTCGCGCTGACGTTTACCTCGACCAACAAGCGTTGGGTCTTCATCGCCAGCGACGCGTGGTACAATTACGGCAACGCGCTCGCTTCCGAAAACACCAACGAGTGGAACCTCGACGGGCAGTACCACTTTAGCCGGGTGGGCAAGGGACCGTATCACGGCCTGTTGCTGCGCTACCGGTACGCGCAACGATCGCTCTCCAACACGTTCTGCGGCGCTGCAGCGACGGACTGCCCGATGGGCTCGACGCTCGGGTCGACTGATCTCGGCGGCTTGCCGCTCTTCAAGTACAATCGCGCGCAGCTCGAGTACGACTTCTAGTACCTAGGTCGTTCCAGGTCATGCGCGGCGCGGGAAATAACGAAGGCACATGCCGACGTCCCGCGCCGTGCTTTTATTGGGGATGCACCGGAGCGGCACCAGCGCGGTCGCGCGCGGCCTTGGGGCGCTCGGCGTCTACCTGGGCGACGACTTTCTCGACGCGCAGCCGGAAAACCCAACCGGATATTGGGAAGACAAAGGGATCGTCGCGCTGGACGAGCGGCTCCTCGCGGCCCTCGGACTCCGTTGGGACGATACGTCGCCCGTGGCTCTCCGAGCGTTTGAGCGACGCCGCGTTCGAGCCCTCCGGCGCGATGCGATCCGGTACTTAAACCGGACGTTTACTTCGGCGCCGCTGTGGGGTTTCAAAGATCCTCGCACGATTCGCGTGCTGCCGTTTTGGCAGCGCGCACTGCGCGACTGCGAGGTCGACGACTCCTACGTGGTGGCGATTCGAAACCCGCGAAGCGTTGCCGCCTCACTCTTTACCCGCCAAACGATGGACGCCGATACGGCCTACCGCTTATGGCTGGTGCATATGGTACCGTTCTTCAACGACCTGATCGACAAGCCGTTCGTCGTCGTAGATTACGATCTTTTGATGCGGGATCCGCGCGCGCAACTCGCGAGGATCGGGCACCGTCTGGGACTTCCGTTCGAGGCCAGCTCGGTCGAGGTCGGCCGCTTCGTCACAGGCTTCTTAGATGCGAGCCTGCGGCACAGCGTTTTTGAGCCCGACGATTTTGACGACGGGAACGAAGTGGCGCGGCTAACCCGAGATGCCTACCTCCGCCTTCATGGCCTCGCGGCGGACCGGGCCGACGCGCCGGGGGCCTCCTTACCGGCCGACTGGGCCGGGTTCCAGGCTCGTCTGAATCTGGTCCTCGAGCCGCTTCCCAGGCGTCGCCTTTGGCCGTTAGGGCTGCTTTGGGGTGTGGAAAAAGAAAGAAGGTAACCAAGGTCATCTTTACTATATTGGAAAAGATGACCCTAGCCATCTTTTTCTCGGAGGATGATCACCATGCTACTTCCCCTATTGGGAGCCCGGTCCACCGTCTGGAGGGCCCTTCCGCTTCTGGCTTTGGCGGCGGCAATCGTTCTGGGGAGCACGTCATACGCGCTGGCGGAAACGCAGGCAACACCAGTGGCGCAGACGAGCTCCGCGGCAGATTTCGGTTCGCCTCCGTCGGGTCAGATTCCGATTCTCTATAACGACCATCACGTCTATACAAAGCCCGACGTGCTCAAGGCGGGGCGCGTCTTAGCCGCCTACGCCAAGGGTGGGACGATTTATTTGCCGCTGCGCTCGATGTTCGAGGCGATGGGCGCCACGGTTGCCTTCGACGCCTCCGGCCGGGTGGCAACGATCACCAAAGCCGGCGCGACGACCGTGGTGACCGTCGGCAAACCCGTGGTAATCATCAACGGCGAGTCGCGTCCGCTCGACGTGCCGCCGATGATGTACCACGGCGTGGTGCTGGTGCCGGTGCGCGTGATTTCCGAAAGCATGGGCGCCTACGTGCAGTGGGTTCCCGACCGGCGTTTGGTCGTGGTGCGCTACGTTCCGCCGACGCCGCCGACCGAGGCTCCGGCTCCGCCGGTACCGGAAGAGACGCTTGCTCCGCCACCGCCGCCTCCGCCGACGCCCAATCCGCTGACGATCGGCGGCTACTTCCGTTCGTATTACTTCACGCGGCAGAATGCTTCAAATAATCCCGGGACGCAGTTCAACTTTTCGCCCGGCGCCAAGTACAACTCCAACGGCGTCAATCAGGCAAGCTGGAATAGCGCGATTGCGTTGCACGGCGACTACGATTTTCCCGACAGCGGCTGGATCGTCGGCGGCACTTATCTTTACGCCAATCCGATGGACGGTCCGTGCGTCGTGCCGGCCAACCACTTGAAGAACGCGACGACGCCGTCGCCCAACTGCGTCACGCAAGTCCCGCCGAACACGAATGCCGACGATACGCTGCCGGGATTCACCTTGAGTACGTTTTACGAAGCGTATCTCAAATACCACGCCTACGGTTGGAACGGCACGCTAGGCAATCAGCTCTTCAACTCACCGTGGGCGCTTCCCGCAGATTCGCGTATCAAGCCGGCAGCGTTCGAAGGCGGTGATTTGGGATATACCAGTCCGAGCGGTTGGACGGTCGAGGGCGCCGATATGCTCGCGTTCGAGCCGCGGACGAGCTCGGCGTTCGCGCAGCAGACGCTCCTGACGGGTTACCCCGCCGGTAACAGCGGTCTCCCCTCCAATATCATCGTCCCCGGCGGTCAGGGCATCAATACCAACGGCTTCACCTACGGCAAGGTCGGCTATGCCAACCCTTTGGGATCGGGATTTGCCGCCGACGGTTATTTCTATAACATCAGTGACATCGTCAACATCTGGTGGGGCGACGGAAGGTATACGTTCCCCGGCAAGTGGTCGCCGTACATCGCGCTGCAAGGCGGCACCGAGAGCAACGCCGGACAATCCTACATCGGCAAGATCGACAGCCAAGATTTCGGCGCCCAGCTCGGGGCAAACATTACGAGAAACGTTCAGTTCGCCGCCGGCTACGATCAGATTCCGTGGCATACGGATAGCATCTATCTTCCCAAGAACGTAACCTGCAGCAATACGAACTACCAAATCTCCGCGAAGGCGACCTTCGCGTATTTTTTGCCCCTGGACGCCGCGCAATGCTATACGAACTCCAACGGCCTGACGCAGATCTACTACGGGGGCTGGGCAAGTCCGTACACCGATAACTACGCAAACGATGCCTTCTTTACGACAAGCACGACGCAAGGTATGGCCGATCGGCGTGCGCCGGGGACTTCGTGGAAATTAGGCCTCACCTACACGTCGACCAACAAGCGATGGATCGTTGCCGCTACGGACGCTTGGTACGACTACGGCAACGCGCTCGGCCCGGAAACCACGAACCTATGGACTCTAGACGGACAATACCACTTCAGCCAGGCCAGGAAGGGACCGTATAGGGGCCTGCTTCTGCGATACCGCTATATTCAACGGTCGCTTTCGAACACGTACTGCGGAGCCGCCGCGACCAACTGCCCGTCCGGGACGGCGATCGGCTCGACCTACTTTGGCGGACTGCCTCTTTTCAAATATAACCGGGCCATGCTCGAGTACGATTTCTAAGGAACGGGAACAATATGAAAGGACTTCTGACGAGGAAGGTGTTGGTTGCGAGCGCCCTGGCGGCGTTCGTAGCTGGTTCACACGCGCAGGCCCAGTCTCCACCAGCGTTGACGATTCTAAATGTGTCGTACGATCCGACACGCGAACTATACGACGACTACAATGTCGCGTTCAGCGCGTACTGGAAAGCAAAGACCGGCCAAAGCGTCACGGTTCAACAGTCGAACGGCGGCTCGGGAAAACAAGCGCGAGCCGTCATCGACGGTCTCCAAGCCGACGTCGTGACGTTGGCGCTCGCCTACGACATCGACGAAATCGCCTCGAAGGCCGGATCGATTCCACGAGGCTGGCAATCGCGGCTTCCGGATAACAGCACGCCGTACACTTCGACGATCGTTTTTTTGGTCCACACCGGGAATCCGAAGCACATCCGCGATTGGAGCGACCTCGTGCGCCCCGGCATCTCCGTGATTACTCCCAACCCGAAGACGTCGGGCGGCGCGCGATGGAACTTTCTCGCCGCTTGGGCCTACGCGCTGTCGAAGTCCGGTCACAACGCCGGCGCGGCGCGGGCCTTCGTAACGAAACTCTACAAGAACGTGCCCGTGCTCGATTCGGGCGCGCGCGGCTCGACGACTACGTTCGTCGAGCGCGGCATCGGCGACGTCGAGATCGCGTGGGAGAGCGACGCGATGCTGGCCGTCGGGAAACTCGGCCCGGGCCGTTTCCAGATCGTTCGGCCCTCGCTGAGCATCCTCGCGGAGCCACCAGTTTCACTCGTCGACGGCGTCGTGGATAAGAAGGGAACGCGGCGGGTCGCGCAGGCTTACTTGAACTACCTGTACTCGCCGCAAGGTCAGCAGATCATCGCCCGTCACTATTTTCGCCCGCGCCTCCCTTCCGTTGCGAGGCGCTACTCGTGGCAGTTTCCGGCGATCAAGATGGTAACGATCGCACAGTTCGGCGGATGGAATACGGCGCAGCAGACGTACTTTGCCGACGGCGGCGTCTTCGACCAAATCTACCAACCTAACGGGCAGTAGCGATGCCCTTCTTCGCGGCCGGTTTGAGGCGCAAAAGCATCATTCCCGGCTTCGGGCTGACGCTCGGCTTTACGGTCTGTTACCTTTCGCTCATCGTGCTGCTTCCGCTGGCCGCAACCTTCGTCGAGACCTCGAAGATCGGCTGGCACGAGTTTTGGCGGATCGTGACGGGACCACGCGCCGTCGCCGCGTACGAACTCAGCTTCGGAGCATCGCTCATCGCTGCGGGAATAAACTTCTTTCTCGGAACGCTCGTCGCGTGGGTGCTGGTCCGATACCGTTTTCCATTCAAACGGATGCTCGACTCGCTGGTCGACTTGCCGTTCGCGCTTCCCACGGCGGTTGCCGGGATCGCGCTAACGACGATCTACGCGCCCAACGGCCTCTTCGGACGCCCGCTTTCGGCGCTAGGGATTCACGTCGCGTTCACGCGGATCGGCATCGTCGTCGCGTTGACGTTCATCGGACTTCCCTTCGTCGTCCGGACGGTTCAGCCGATCCTGGAAGATCTCGACAGGGAGCTGGAGGAGGCGGCCGCGAGCCTCGGCGCCAGCCGCTGGAAAACGTTCACGCGCGTTCTCTACCCGGCAATTGCGCCGGCGGCGATCACCGGTTTCGCGTTGGCCTTTGCGCGAGGCGTCGGCGAGTACGGCTCGGTCATCTTCATCGCGGGCAACATGCCGATGCGAACGGAGATCGCACCGCTGCTTATCGTCACCAAACTCGAGGAGTACGACTACTCGGGCGCGATGGCAATCGCAACGCTGATGCTGCTCATCTCATTCGTACTGCTGCTCGGCATCAACATGCTTCAACGATGGAGGGGCCGGCGGGGAGAGGGTGACGCGCCGTCGGAGCCGGCTCTAAGCCCGGCGATGGGTTTGAGTGGTTAACGCATTACCGGCGAGCGCCGCGCCGGCCGTCACCGAGTCCACCTTCGTCAAGCGGCTTTTGATCGGGACGTCGGTCCTTTTCCTCGGCGCGTTTCTTCTCGTGCCTCTGGGCTGCGTCTTCGCGGCCGCGTTCGCTCAAGGCGTTGCCGCGTATGCGGCGAGTTTTCACGATCCCGACACGCTCAGCGCAATTCGCTTGACGCTGCTTGCCGCCGCCATCGCCGTCCCGTGTAACCTCGTATTCGGAGTCGCGGCGGCCTGGGCGATCGGCAAGTTCGAGTTCTTCGGGAAAAGCTTTTTGATCGCGTTGATCGACCTCCCGTTTTCGATCTCGCCCGTTGTGGCCGGCTTGACCTACGTGTTGCTCTTCGGCAGTCACGGGTGGTTTGGGCCGTGGCTGGCCGCCCATAACGCGCAGATTATTTTCGCGGTTCCGGGCATCGTGCTGGCGACGATCTTCGTCACGTTTCCCTTCGTGGCGCGCGAGTTGCTTCCGACGATTGCGGCGCAGGGCAACGATGAAGAAGAAGCGGCGTTGACCTTGGGTGCCAATGGCTGGCAGACGTTCATGAAGGTCACCCTTCCCAACGTAAAATGGGCCCTGCTCTATGGCGTCATCCTCTGCAACGCCCGTGCGATGGGCGAGTTCGGCGCCGTGTCGGTCGTTTCGGGCCATATTCGCGGGCTGACGAACACGATGCCGCTGCAAATCGAAGTCCTTTACAACGATTACCAATTCGTGCCGGCTTTTGCCGTCGCTTCGCTTCTAGCGCTGTTGGCGCTGGCGACCTTGGTCGTCAAGAGCGTCGTGGAATGGCGAGCGGCCGCGATAGAGAGGCCGTCACCATGAGCATCGCAGTTCGCAACGTTTCGAAGACGTTCGGGAGCTTCACCGCGCTCGATAACGTTAGCGTGGAGATACCGCAGGGGAGGCTCGTCGCGCTGCTGGGGCCCTCCGGCTCCGGGAAGACCACGCTGCTGCGAATTATCGCGGGCCTCGAGAACGCCGACGCTGGCGAGGTGCAGTTTGACGGCCGCGACATTAGCGACCGTGCGGCACGCGAACGCCGGGTAGGATTCGTCTTCCAACACTACGCGTTATTTCGGCACATGACGGTTTTTGAGAACGTTGCCTTCGGTTTGCGCGTTCGGCCGCGCCGGTTGCGCCCTTCACGCGCCGAAATCGCAGCGCGCGTCGGACAGCTGCTCGATCTTATCCAACTGCGCAATCAGGCGGGGCGTTATCCCACTCAGCTCTCCGGCGGCCAGCGGCAACGCGTCGCTTTGGCGCGGGCGCTTGCCGTGGAGCCGAGCGTCCTCCTACTGGACGAGCCGTTCGGCGCGCTCGACGCCAAAGTCCGTCAGGAGCTGCGCCGTTGGCTGCGCGAGCTTCACGACGAGGTGGGGGTCACGAGCGTCTTCGTGACCCACGACCAAGATGAGGCGCTCGAGGTGGCCGATCAAATTGCCGTGATGAATGCCGGCAAAATCGAACAGGTCGGTACGCCTGACGAGGTCTATCACAACCCCGCCAGCTCGTTTGTCTACAACTTTTTGGGGAACGTCAATCTGTTTCACGGGCGCGTCGACAATGGAACCGCGCGCATCGATCGGGAGGCTACGGGTCACTTGCTTTTCGTTCGCCCGCACGCGCTGGAGATCGGGCGCCAGTCCCTCGGGCCGAACTCGTTGCGCGCCAGGACCACGCACATCAATGCGGCCGGTCCCGTGGTAAAAATCGAAGCACTGACCGAGTGGGGAGCGCGCGTCCGGGTCGAGATCCCCCAGGACCGCTTTGCCGCCCTAGGGCTGCGCAAAGACGAGGAGGTTTTCATCACGCCTCGGGACCTGGCGGTCTTCTCAAACAACGAGCGCGTGAGCTAGGAGGCCGATCGGGCACGGGGGTTCCCGCGCGTTCGAGTGAAATACCAGCGACGTCATGGCTTCGACAATGATGGCGCTGGTGAAACCGGGCCCCGGGCCCGGTTTTACATTGGCTGAGGTGCCGATACCCTCGATCGGCCCGACCGACGTGCTGATTAAGGTCGAGAAGGCCGGCCTCTGCGGCACCGATTATCATATCTATGCGTGGGACGCGTGGGCGCAGCACCGCATTAAGCCGCCGCTCGTCGTCGGCCACGAGTTCATGGGCACCGTCGCCGCAATCGGCGATGCCGTGACTTCCGTTCGCGTGGGGGAGCGCGTTTCGGCCGAGGGGCATATCGCCGATCTCACTTGCCTTCTCTGCCGGACCGGCAACGCTCACATCTGCGAGCGAGTCAAAATCATCGGCGTCGATCGCGACGGTGCGTTCGCCGAGTACATCTCCATTCCGGAGTACAACGTCTGGCGGCTCGATCCGGCGATTCCGGATGAATATGCCGCGGTCTTCGATCCGCTCGGCAACGCGGTGCACACGGTCATGGCGGCGGGCGTCAGCGTTAAGAGCGTCGCCATCACCGGCGTCGGATCGATCGGGCTCATGGCGATACCGGTCGCGCGTGCCGCCGGTGCGAGCTTCGTCTACGCCATCGACGTCAATCCCGCGAAGCTCGAACTCGCGCAACGGCTTGGCGCGAACGCGACGTTTCTTTCGAGCCGGCCCGATCTCGTCGATGAAATCAAACGCCGGACCCGCGGCGATGGCGTCGATGTCCTGCTCGAGATGTCGGGAAGCGGCGCCGCGATCGACCTGGGCCTCCAGCTCGTGCGTAATGGGGGAACGGCCGCGCTGCTGGGCATTCCGTCGGACAGCGTCAATCTCAATCTGGCCGAGCGTATCATCTTCAAGGGCCTGACCGTACTCGGCATCAACGGCCGGCGCATGTTCGAAACGTGGTATCAGACCGAGGCGTTGGTGAAGAGCGGCCGCGTGGATCTGCGCGAGATCATCACGCACGTGCTGCCGTATGGCGAGTTCGACCGCGCATTCGAGCTGATGCGCAAGGGCGAAGCCGCCAAGATCGTTTTGGATTTCAAAGGAGTAGGCAAGACGTCATGAATCAGGCGTTCGAAGCGAAGCTGCAAACCGATCTGGATGCGCTCAAAAAGGCCGGCACGTACAAGCACCTGCGCCATCTGACGACGCCGATGGCGGCGGAAGTCCATATGGAAGAGGCCGGCGACGTCATCGTGCTCTCGAGCAACAACTACTTGGGGCTCGCCGATTTGGCCGAAGTCGTTGATGCGGGGAAGCGCGGGCTCGATCAGTACGGCGCGGGTACCGCATCGGTGCGCTTCATCTGTGGAACGTTCTCCATCCACCGCGTGCTCGAGGAGCGGATCGCGGAGTTTTTGGGCACGCAGGCCGCGCTTTCGTTCGTCTCGTGTTGGAACGCGAACACCGGGCTCTTCGCGACGATCTGCGACGCGGGCTCGGCGATCATCTCCGACGAGTTGAACCATGCCTCGATCATCGACGGCGTCCGGCTGGCCTCAAAAGCGAGGCGGGAGCGTTTCAAGCATAGCAACATGCGCGAGCTGGAAGAGAAGTTGGAGAGCGTCGCCGATTGCTTTCCGATCGTGATCGTGACCGACGGCGTCTTCTCGATGGAGGGCGATCTCGCCAAGCTTCCCGAGATCGTCGAGCTGGCGCGAAAGTATGGCGCGATCGTGGTCGTTGACGACTCGCACGGGACCGGCGTCATGGGCGAGACCGGCCGCGGCACGATCGAGCATTATGGTTTGACCGGACAGATCGACATCATTACCGGAACGCTGGGCAAGGCGCTCGGCGGCGCGGCCGGCGGTTTCGTCGCCGGCAGCAGCGCCTTGGTCGATACGCTCATCCAACGTTCGCGCCCGCAGCTCTTCTCCAATGCGTTGCCGGCGACGGTCGCCTGCAGTTCACTCGCCGCGATCGAGTATCTCGAGTCGCATCCCGACCTGGTCGAAAAGCTCCGTGAGAACACGCGATACTTCCGCGACGGGCTCAAGCGCATGGGTTACAAACCGCTCGACAGCGAGAGCGCAATCGTTCCAATCATCGTCGGAGAAACGGCCTTTGCCATTGCGGTCAGCGACAAGCTGTTGAAGGCCGGGGTCTTTGTTACCGGCTTCGGCTATCCGGTCGTGCCGGAAGGGACGGCGCGCATCCGCGTGCAGATCAGCGCCGCGCTAACCAAGGACGAGATGGATCGGGCGTTGGCGGCCTTTGAAGAGGTTGGGAAGGAGACCGGACTGTTGAAGCTTTGAACTACAGCAAGCTCTTCGCGGTAAAGCCCGGCACGCGCGTAAAGCTGACCGACATAAAATCCGGCTTTACCGGCACGAAGAAAACCAAGGCGGTGGCGACCGCGGAGATGAAGCGCGACGATCGCAGGCTCGCCGATCTCCAGTACCTGCTGTACGCCGAGCACGGCCGTTCGCTACTCGTCTGCCTGCAGGGCATGGATGCCTCCGGAAAAGACGGAACCATCCGGCACGTTTTCGGCGCGCTCGATCCCCAAGGCGCGCGCGCCCATGCATTCAAGGAACCGTCGAAAGAAGAGGCCGATCACGATTTCTTGTGGCGCGCGCACGTTCACGCACCCGCAAACGGTGAGATCGTGATCTTCAATCGCTCGCATTACGAGGACGTGCTCATCGTGCGCGTGCGCGACCTCGTCCCCAAATCGGTTTGGTCGAAGCGGTACGAGCTGATCAACGAGTTCGAGCGAAACCTCACGTTGGCCGGAACGACGATCCTCAAGTTCTACTTGCACATTACCGAAAAAGAGCAGCTCCGGCGCTTCGAGAGACGCCTCGATGACCCGACGCGGCAATGGAAGATCAGCGAAGCGGACTACACGGAGCGAGCGCATTTCCCGGAGTACGTAAGAGCATACGAGGACGTGCTGGCCAAGACCAGTACGGCGCACGCGCCCTGGTTCGTCATTCCTTCGAAGCGCAAGTGGTTTCGCAACCTCGCGGTCTCGAAGATCGTCGTCGAGACCTTGAAGTCATTCGACATGAAGTTTCCGCCGCCGGCGGTCGACATCGACGAGATTCGGCGCAAGTACCATGCCGCCGAGGCAAAGGAGCAGAACTAATGAACGCGTCCGAAATCTTCCGCGGAAAGCCCTTCGGTCTTGGAGGCGTGCCGTTTGGCAATGAGTTCGCGTACGTCACCGATGAAGACGCCTACGCTGCAATCGAAGCCGCGTGGGAGGCTGGGGTGCGCTACTACGACACCTCTCCGTGGTACGGTCTAGGGCTCGCAGAGCGGCGTCTGGGAACATTCTTGCACAAGCAAACGCGCAGCGAGTACGTCCTCTCCTCGAAGGTCGGGAAATTGCTCACCGCGTCGCGCGACAACAACGCCAAAGAGTATTTTCCGTTCACCCCTTCGCCCAACAATCTCCGTTACGATTACACGGCTGACGGAGTCAAGCGCTCGATCGAAGACAGCCTGCAGCGCTTAGGGGTCGACGCACTCGACGTCGCGTTCGTCCACGATCTCTCACCGGATAATCCGTGGCTGCCCGGCCCCTGGGAAGAACAGTTCGAGATCGCTCGAAAAGGGGCGTTTCCGGCACTGAGCAAGATGCGCGACGAAGGCCTAATTAAAGGCTGGGGGCTGGGCGTCAACTCACCGGAACCGATTCTTAAGCTGTTGGACGTGGCCGACGCAAACGTTTGTCTCTTGGCGCGTCAATATTCATTGATCGATCATGAGAACGCGCTGCACCGGATCTTTCCCAAAGCGCGCCAGTGCGGAATGATGTTTGTCGTCGGGTCGTCGCTTAATGCCGGGTTCATCAGCGGCAGTGCACGCTTCAATTACGGTAAGGGGAACTATAGGATTCCGGCTGAGGCGATTGAGAAGCGCCAGCGGCTGCGCGCGGTTGCTGCGCGGTACGGCGTCGACCTTCGTACGGCCGCCCTGCAGTTCTCCGGCGCGCCCGACGTCGCGGTGGCACTGGTCGTCGGATGCGCGAATCCGCAGCAAGTACTTGCGGACTACACGTCGCTTAAGACGAAGGTTCCTGACGCGTTCTGGTCCGATCTTCGATCGGAAAGCTTAATCGAAGACGATGCGCCCGTCCCAAGCAAAAACTAGGGCGGGCAGTTATCGCGCTGCCACTGTTTAAAGCGCGCGCACATCTCGGGCGTCCATTGCTCGCCCGTGCCGGGCGGCGGCATCGTGCCGTTACTCACCGTTCGGTAGATGGCTTCCGCGTACGATTGGACGTCGGCGTAGCTTGACAGATCTATTCCGGCGGCCTTCATGTGGGCGACGTCGATGTCGGTAAACATCGGGCGGATATCTTTAGCGAAACTGATGGTGATTTCGTCCGCCATGTGCGCGCCTCCGGGAAATGATAGGAGTTGGTTGCGGGGGGTGGATTTGAACCACCGACCTTCGGGTTATGAGCCCGACGAGCTACCGGACTGCTCCACCCCGCGGCGACCGACTTACTTACGACGAGCCCGGTTTTGCCCCTGCCGGCGCCGAAAGCCGGGCGGATGACCCCCGGCTCGCTTGCGGAACGCATTCCCAAGATCCACCTGCACTGCCACCTCGAAGGGACGCTGCGCCCGGCGACCTTTGTCGAGCTGGCGGACAAGCACGGCGTTCCGTTGCGGTATCGCCCGGCCATCCTTCGACAGCCCTTCGACACTGCTCAGGGTGACACTGGGAGAGGTCAGGGTGACACGGGGAGAGGGGATCCGTATCGGTTCGAGGGCTTGCAAGAGTTTCTGTACCTCTTTGCGGCGGTCAGCCGCTCGCTGCGAGAGCCGGACGATTATGCGCGCATGGCGCGCGAGTTCGTGGAAGACGCGGTGGCCCAGGGCGTTATCTACGGCGAGCTTTTCGTTTCGCCGTCGGTTTGGACGTTTTTCAATCCCGCGCTCGAGTTGCGCGCGACGATGGAAGCCGTTGTGACGGAGCTGCGACGAGCGCGGCCGCGAGCCACGTTCAGACTTTTGCCGGACCTCACTCGAAACTTCGGTGAAGCCAGTGCGATGGAAACCGCCCGCGCAATGGCGGCGATGACGGACCTAGACGTCGTCGGCGTATCGCTCGGAGGCGATGAAGTGCGATTTCCGGCACGGCTTTTCGTCCAGCCCTTTGCCTACGCGCGCTCGCTGGGATTGCATTGTGTTACGCACGCCGGCGAGGCCGGCGGAGCCGAAAGCGTACGCGAGGCCGTCGAGCTGTTGCACGCAGAGCGCATCGGCCACGGCATCCGCGCTCTGGACGACCCCAGCACGGTCGACCTGCTCGCGACGCGCCGGATACCGCTCGAAATCTGTCCGACATCGAATCGGCTCACCGGTGCGGCTTTGGCCGATCATCCCAACCCGTACGTCGATTTCGACCGGCTGGGCTGCGTCGTCACCATCGATAGCGACGATCCGGCGCTTTTCGCTACGTCAGTTTCGCGGGAATACGAGCTCGTCGAAAGCATCGCGGGGGCGGCCGCGTTGGAACGCTACGTGCGAAATGCGATCGAGGCGACGTTTGCACCTCCCGTCGAGAAGCAGGCCATGCGCGCGCTGCTCGATGAGGCCGTCGCGGAACTTCACGAGCGATCGAGTAGTTAGAGCTGATATGCCCGGGCACTCGCACTCGCACTTTGCCGAATCGTTCGAAATGTATATGAAGGCCATCTATCGTCTCGAACGAGAGGGCCCCGGCGTAACGACGTCGGCGCTGGCAACGGAGCTCGGCGTCGCGCCCGCCAGCGTGTCGGGCATGCTCAAAAAGCTCGTGAACGACGGGTATGTCGAACACGAAGTGCGTGGTGACATCAAGCTGACGCGAAAGGGCTTGGAGGTCGCCGTCGGCGTGGTTCGGCGTAACCGGTTGGCGGAGCGCTTGCTCACCGATGTTTTAAAGATGCCGTGGGACGAAGTCTACGCCGAAGCCTGCATCCTCGAACACGCCATCACCGAGCGCGTCGAGGAGCGTTTGGTGACGGCGCTCGGCAACCCGCGTACCTGTCCGCATGGCCATCCAATTCCGCCAAAAGATCTTACCGAGCCGGTGCGAACCGGCATTCCGCTCGCGCAGGTCGAGCCCGGGAAGCGGGTGACCGTCTCGGGCGTCACCGAGCAGATGCCGGAGATATTGCGCTACCTCGGTCAAGTCGGATTGCGTCCCGGCGTCAAACTGCGCGTGATCGACAAGGCGCCGTTGGGCGGCCCGATAACGATCGAAGTCTCCGGCGAGCGCCACGCGATCTCGCTGGAGTTGGCGCGCACCGTGATGATCGCATGATCACGCGCTTTCTGATCGTCGTCAACTTCCTCGTGTTTCTTTGGGAGTTCGCGGTCGGCGGTCCGAGCGTGCTTGGCAGTTTCGACAGCCCAGGCGCCGTGCGCGTTCTCGAGGAGGCTGCTTTGATTCCGGCCGCCGTGCTGCAGGATCACCAGTGGTGGCGCATTCTCACTGGAGCCTTTATGCACGGCGGATTGATTCACATCGGCGTCAACATGCTGTCGCTCTGGTTTCTCGGCCGTTTCATCGAGTACGCGCTGGGCTCGTGGCGCATGCTATTGGTCTACATGGCTTCACTGATCGTCTCCGGGTTGGGCGTCGTCTATTTCAGCAATCCGATGACGCCCACGCTGGGAGCCAGCGGCGCCATCTTCGGACTCTTCGGCGCGCTCTTCGCGATCGGTTTCAAGCTCGGCAAACCCGGAATGGACTTGGTGCGGTCGAACATTGGGATCCTAGTCCTCAACCTCATCATTACGTTTACCGTTCCCGCGATATCGTGGCAAGCGCACGTGGCGGGACTCCTGGCCGGCTTCGTACTGACCTATGCGATCTACTATCCGCCGCGCCGCGTGGCGCCGGTCGTCGTTGAAAGCTCGACCGGCCGCCCCCTGGAGTCGCAGTACGAATCGCCGCACGACCGGCAGCATTGGACGCAGTGACGCTGGACCGGATCTTCGGATCCGACGGGCCCTTCGCGCGAAATCTGCGCGGCTTCGAACAACGGACGGGACAGCTGCAGATGGCGCAGCTCGTGGAGCGCGGCATCCTGGAGAATATGCACACGATCGTCGAAGCCGGCACCGGCGTCGGGAAGTCCCTCGCGTATCTCGTGCCGGCGCTGCGCAGCGGCAAGAAAGTAGTACTTTCGACGGGGACGATTGCACTGCAAGAGCAGTTGGTGCAAAAAGATATTCCGTTGGTAGAGGCTGCGCTCGGCATCCCCGTGCGGGTCACGCTGCTCAAGGGGCGCTCGCACTATCTTTGCCGCCAGAAGTTCGAGCGAATGCGCGAAGACCGGCCGCTCGCGCCGTCGCCGAGCTTGCAACGCGTCTCGGAATGGGCCGCGCGAACGCAAACCGGCGATCGTGCCGAGCTCCCGTTTGTGCTGCCCCCGGGCGAATGGGAGCTGCTCGATGCCGATGCCGACGAATGCGTCGGCGAGTACTGCCCGCATTTTCGCGATTGTTTTTACTTCAACAAACGGGATCAGGCCAAGTATGCCGACGTCGTCGTCGTCAACCATGCGCTCTTCTTTCTCGACCTAGCCGTCGGCGGGGGGCTCTTGCCACCGTATGACGTCGCCGTGCTCGACGAAGCGCATCAGTGCGAGCGATGGGCGACCGATGCCGTTACGGCCGTGCTTTCGGCAGCGAGCATCGGGCGCATGATGCGAAAAATCCATCGAAACTACGAGCTGCCCGCGGTCTTCGACGGCGAGTTCGATGCCGCCGTTCGCGCTTTGGAGTCGTCGCTCGCGCGCGTTCCAGGCGATCGCTATCCGTTGGCGGCAAACGAGGAAGCGGGGCCCGCGCTGTTTTTGCTGCGCGAAAGCCTCTACCGTTTGGAGAACTGGTTGTTCGCCAACTGGACGGAGGCGCGAAAGCACAAGCCGGAAGGCGATGTGGTCGCCGAAGCCGAGCGCCGTCGCGACCTGATGCTGCGACTCGTCGTCGGGCATGAGACGGTCGTCGATCGCGTCGAGGGCGGCTCCCCCGAAACGATCGCATGGGCGGAGCGAAGCGACTCGGATGCGCGTTATTCGGTGCATTGCGCGCCCTACGAGGTCGCGGAGTTCTTACGGACGACGCTCTTCTCGCGCACCCCGAGCGTCATCTTGACCAGCGCGACGCTCTCGACGAACGGCTCGTTCGATTTCGTGCGTCGGACGCTTGGAATCGACGACGCGCAAGAGCTCATCGCGACGTCGCCGTTCGATTACGCGCGCCAAGCGCGCCTTTTTATTGCGCCCGCGGAACTCAATCCGAAGTCGGCGGATTTTGCGCGCCGCGCCGCTCCGCTGGTTGAAGAGTGCCTCGATCGAACGCGCGGGCGCGCGTTCGTGCTGTTCACGTCGTACGCGCGGTTGCGGGAAGTGTACGCACTGCTTGCCGATCGCCTCGCGTTTCCGGTTCGGCTGCAAGGCCAGCTTCCGCGCTCGCACCTCATCGATTGGTTTCGGCGAACGCCGGGCGCGGTGTTGTTTGCCACCGGAACGTTCTGGGAGGGAATCGACGTCGTGGGCGACGCGCTGTCGTGCGTGATTATCGACCGGCTTCCATTTCCTTCACCGAGCGATCCCCTGGTCATGGCGCGAGTGCGCGCGCTCGAAGCGCGCGGGCTCGACGGTTTCGAGCACTACATGGTTCCAGCCGCCACCGTACGTCTCAAACAGGGGTTCGGGCGCCTCATTCGCAGCGGTAACGACCGCGGGCTGATGGCGCTGCTCGACGGGCGGGCGATATCGACGCGGTACGGTGCTACGATTCTGGCAGCGCTGCCGCCGGCGCTGCGAATCGAGCATCTCGACGACCTAACACTCTTCTTTTCATCGGCCGAAGCCGGCTAGTAAGGAAGCTGCGCCTGCGCGACGACGCGCGGGCCGTCCATTAGGGCGAGTTGCTCCATGCGATGACTCTTGGGTAGATAGAGCATCGCAACCCGGCCGTGAGGCACGGCGTCGCCCAGCATCGTCTGCGCGCCGTCGTGCATCCAGGCGACCTGGAGCGCGTGCGACGCTCCTCGTACGACGATTACGTACCACGAGCCATCGGAAGGGTACATAACGTCGGCGGCAAGCGCACCGCTGGTCGGCCGGAAACTCGCCGTGCGATGCGCGGTTGTGGCAAGCCGATCCATCGCCGCACTTTGCGAGAGCATCGCATCCTGCATCGCGTGGTTTCGTTCCCACAAGTACGCCGATGGAAGAACCCCAATGAGAAATGCCGCGGCAATGGCCGCAAAACGCGACCAGGGTGCCTGCAGCGGACGCGCAGGCGCAAGAAGGCGTTCGACGCGTCTGCCTAGCTCTTCCGGCGCTCGCCGGCGCGTTTCCAGCGAGGCAATCGTGTCGACGTCTCGTTCCGCTTCGCCGACGAGTTTCGCGCACGCCGCGCAGATCCGCAGGTGAGCTTGCAGCGCGGCGGACTCGGCGTCGTCGAGCGCGCCCAGCGCATAGAGCGCGGCGCGCTCTCCGAAATGCGCGTCGTTCATCGGTCGCCTCCGTTCGATCCAAGGCTTGCAGCGATCTTGCGCAGCCCCAGACTGATGCGGCTTTTGATCGTACCGAGCGGCGCGTTGAGCTCCGAAGCGATCTCCGTGTGCGTCTTGCCTTCATAAAATGCAAGCGCCACAGCCGCGCGCTGGTCGTCGGGAAGTTTAGCGAAGGCTCGGCGCACGCGGTCGCGCTCGATGGGATCTCCCACTTCGAGTTCTTGGTGTTCCGGCGGCATCGCGGCCAGCCGCTCCTCTAAGCGAATCCGGCGGCTCTGCCGGCGCCGTCGCGAGATCGCTTCGTTGCGAACGCAGACCACCAAAAAACTGCGGACCGAGCCGCGCCCGGCCGAATACGCCGAGGGCGAACGCCACAATCGTGCGATCGCGTCCGCAACGCAGTCTTGCGCCTCTTCGCCATTGCCCAGGACGTTGTACGCGACCGAATAGAGCAGCGACGCGTATTCCCGATACGCCCGCGTGAACGCCCAACGCTCGTGTGCCGCGAATGCTACCGCCAAAGCCTCCTCGTCGCCGGACGCCCGTGCCATGGGGTCCCGGGGTTCGACGCTCCTCCAAGGAACGCCGCCAGGCTTCCAAGCGGATGAAAACGCAGGCTACTCTTCCTGCGCGACCTCGATCTTGGCGCGTTCGGCCAGTTCGTGGACGACCGAAGAATCAGCCAGGGTGGTCGTATCCCCAAGCGTGCGCCCCTCGGCGATGTCGCGCAGCAAACGGCGCATGATCTTGCCGCTGCGCGTCTTGGGAAGCTCTTGAGTAAACGTCACGTACTTCGGGCGCGTGAACTTCCCGAGTTTCGATCCGACGTGATCGCGCAGCTCGTCGGCCAACTCGGGCGTTCCGGTAAGACCGCCCTTGAGGGAAACGAATGCATAGATTGCTTGGCCGGTCATCTCGTCGAGCTTCCCGCAGACGGCCGCCTCCGCGACCCGCGGATGATCGACCAGCGCGCTTTCGACCTCCGTGGTTGAGATGCGGTGCCCGCTGACGTTCATCACGTCGTCGATGCGACCCATGAACCAGTAGTTGCCGCCGGCATCGCGCCGCGCGCCGTCGCCGGCGAAGTAGCGATGAGGAACCTTCGACCAGTAGGTCTGCACGTAGCGCTCGTCGTCGCCCCAAATGCCGCGCAGCATGCCGGGCCACGGCTGTGTGAGCACGACGTAGCCGCCACCGCCGAGCGGGACGCTCTCACCGCGATCGTTGACGATATCGGCGCCAATTCCGGGTAAGGGCCGCGTCGCGCTGCCCGGCAGCAGCGTAGTGACGCCGGGAAGCGGTGCAATCATGATGCCGCCGGTCTCAGTCTGCCACCAGGTATCGACGACCGGCGTGGTGTTCGCGCCGATCCACTCGCGATACCATATCCAAGCTTCGGGATTGATTGGCTCGCCGACCGTGCCCAGCAGCCGCAACGACGACAGGTCGTGCCTGGCCGGATATTCGGTTCCCCACTTCATGAAGGTTCGGATCGCCGTCGGCGCCGTGTAGAGAATCGTGACGCCGTAGCGTTCGACGATCTCCCAAAAGCGGTCTTTATCGGGGAAATCGGGCGTGCCTTCGTAGAGTACGCTGGTCGCGCCGTTTGCCAACGGTCCGTAGACGATGTACGAGTGCCCAGTCACCCAGCCGATGTCGGCGGTGCACCAATAGATATCGCGCTCCGCCTTGAGGTCGAAGACCAGCTCGTGCGTCATCGCCGCCTGCGTCAAGTATCCCGCCGTCGTATGTTTGATGCCCTTGGGTTTGGCGGTGGTGCCGCTCGTATAGAGAAGGAAAAGCAGGGCCTCGGCATTCATCGCTTCGGGTTCGCACTCCGTCGATTCGCCGGCGACCAGCTCGCTCCACCAAATGTCGCGCGTCTCGTGCATGAAGACGTCATCGCCCACTCGGCGGGCCACGATGCAGTGCGCGATCGTCGGCGTCCGCTCCATCGCGATGTCGCAGTTGCGTTTGAGCGGCACTTTGTTCCCGCGGCGCCACCCGAAATCTGCGGTGATGAGCGCCACGCAGCTTGCATCGTTGACGCGATCGACGATCGATTCGGGCGAGAAGCCGCCGAAGATCACGGAGTGAGCAGCGCCGATGCGGGCACACGCGAGCATCGCGACCGGCAGTTCGGGAATCATCGGCATGTAGATCGCGACGCGGTCGCCTTTGCGAATTCCTAGCTTGCGCAATCCGTTGGCGAACCGGTTGACATCTTCGAGCAGCTCGCGATACGTGAGCGTGCGCCGATCGCCCGGCTCGCCTTCGAAGTAATAGGCGATCTTGTCGCCCCGTCCCGATCGCACATGGCGGTCGAGACAGTTGACCGCGACGTTGAGCTCCCCGTCGCCGAACCATTTCGCAAAGGGTTCGTTCCACTCCAGCGTTACGGTGAAGGGCTTGCTCCATTCCAGCTTGCGCGCCCAGCCGGCCCAAAACGCCGTGTAGTCGCGCTCGGCTTGCTCGTAGAGGTCGCCGGTCGCATTAGCTTGCGATGCAAACTCGGGAGAGGGTGGGAAGCGGCGGTGCTCCTCAAAGAGCGCCTCGATGGCAGAGCTCATAGGCGTGTCGACTTACGGGGGCCGCGGGGGCAGGCCTGCCGAACCTTGGCTGCACCCGCAATGTTGCTCGCACTCATCCTCGCTGCAGTGACCGCTCCCGCGCAAACGGGACTTGCAACGATTCAATACGACGCGCCCCCGCCGAACTTCGCGATCGCGACGGCGCGCAAGACGACGTATCTTTCGGATCTGCGCGGGCGCGTCGTGGTCGTGGATTTTTGGGCGACGTGGTGCGACGTTTGTACCGCCGAACTGAAAGACTTCGTTCGTGCCGCAGATGTTTTCGGCAAAGGCGTCGCGGTGGTGACCGTTTCCGACGAAATCCCTGGGGTCGCATCGAGCTATCTCGAGCATTGGGACATCGCATTGCCGCTGGTGGAAGACGAGCAGGGTGCAATCTTTCGCATCTACTCCGTCTCGAAAATCCCGGTGACGCTGGTGCTCGACCCGGCGGGCGCCGTTTCGTACGTTTCCGTCGGCGGCCTGAACTGGCAAGAACTCGTCCAAGCAATCGACCGGGCCCAAGGTGACGCTACGGCTAGCACTCGCGCCGCAGGAGTGCTACAGTAGGGGGCGTGATAGAGAGCATCGGCCTCGACAAGCGTAAGGCGTATATTTTGGCCACGGTGGTTTACGAATATATCGCCACCGCTGAGCCCGTCGGTTCGCAGGCGTTGACCCAGAAATACAATCTCGGGATCAGCTCGGCGACGGTCCGAAATGAGATGGCCGAGCTCGAAGCGGCCGGCTATTTGGTACAGCCCCACACCTCGGCCGGGCGAATCCCCTCCGATGCCGGTTATCGCACCTATGTCGACCGGTTGATGCAGCCCGAAGAGCTAACCGGGGACGACCGGCGGCGCATCCGTGACGAGCTGAGCGACGCCACACGCGAGCTCGATGAAATCATCGATCACACGACCCGCTTGCTCGGACGTCTCTCGAATAACCTCGCTTTCGTGACCAAGCCGCAGCAAGAGACGCAAAGCTTCAAACACATCCAGCTGATTTGGCTCTCGCCCCACACCGGCGTCGCGATCGTGGTAACCTCGCTCGGCGTCGCCGCGCAGAGCCTCTTCGAGCTGGGCGCCGAGGTCCAGCCCGACGATTTAACGCGTTTCTCGAACGCGCTCAACGCACGCCTTGCAAACCGGTCGCTTCGCGAGGTCACGGAGAGCGAAATCTCGGGCGCGGCGTGCGAAGTGGGCGTTTCGGAGGATCTTCGCGGCGCCGTAGTCACCGCATGCCTCTCGGCGCGGTCGAACGAGCAGCCCAACATCGCGTCGGCCGGCGCGCAGAATCTTCTCGACCAGCCCGAGTTTCAGGACCTTCGCAAGCTTCGTTCGATCTTGCGGATCGTCGAAGAGCAGAAGACGCTCTACCAACTCGTCGCCGACGCGATGATAGCCGATACCGCGAGCGTCAAGATCGGTCGCGAGCTCGGCAGCGAAGAACTTGCGGACCTCTCGATCGTAACGGTGCCCTATCATTTCGGACCGCACGCCTTTGGAATGCTCTCAATCCTGGGGCCTCGACGCATGCCCTATGCGCGGCTCGTGGCACTCGCCTCCGGCACCGCCGAATCGCTGAGCCAACGTCTCTCCGACGTGGACCACCTTCCAAGCTCGTAGCATGTCGGTCACGGACTATTACGAAATCCTCGGCGTTACTCGTGACGCTTCAGGGGAGGAGATCAAGCGAGCTTATCGCGCCCTCGCGCGGCAGCATCATCCCGACGTTGCGGAAGATAAGTCGAAGGCCGAGCATCGCTTCAAAGAGATCAACGAAGCCTACGAGGTACTCTCCGATCCGAATAAGCGAGCGCAGTACGATCGCTTCGGATTTGTCGCCAACGGTGCGTCGGCGGGGCAGGGCGACTTCGGTTTCGGGGGCGGATTCGGCGACATCTTCGACATGTTTTTTGGCGGCGTGCGTGGCGCGCAGCCGCGCCATCAGGGTCCACAGCGCGGCGCGGATCTCCGCTACGACCTCGAGATCACGCTCGAAGAAGCATTCGCCGGCACGACCAAAGAGATCGTCTTCGATCGTCTGGCGCAGTGCGACGCGTGCAAAGGAGGCGGTGCTAAGCCTGGGACGGTCGTGACCCCCTGCGATCGGTGCCGCGGCAGCGGAACCGTGCGCATGACGCGACAGACTCCGCTCGGGCAGATGGTCACACAATCGCCGTGCACGCGTTGTGGCGGCGAAGGGCACGTCGCCGCGCATCCGTGCGAGGACTGCGCAGGGCGAGGCGCTCGAGAGAGCGAGACGCGCTTGACCGTCAACGTCCCGGCCGGCGTCGACGATGGTTCGCGGATTCGCATTGGCGGCAGCGGCGAGGGTGGGACGCGCGGCGGAGCAACCGGCGACCTCTATGTCTATTTGAGCCTCATGCCGCATTCGCGCTTCCGGCGTGAAGGCCGGGACACGTTTGTCGACGTGGCGGTGAGTTTTCCGGCGGCCGCGTTGGGCGCGACGATCGACGTCCCTTCGCTCGGGGGTGAGGTCGACGTTACGATTCCCCCCGGGACGCAAACCGGCGCGACGTTCCGCTTGCGAGGATTAGGCATGCCCACCGTACGCGGCGCCCAGCGCGGCGATCATCACGTGACCGTTCACGTGGTAGTTCCGGCGAAAATGAATAAGCGCCAACGCGATGCGCTCGAAGCCTATGCACTTGCCGGCGGCGACGAGATCGACGAGCGAAGCTTCTTCGACCGCGTGAAGGACGCGTTCCGTCCCGAGTGATTGCGGCGCGCCGATTTTTCGTCGAGGGCGCGAACGAGATTGGTGAATCCGTCGAGATCGGCGGAGCCGACGCCCACAAGATTGCCAACGTCCTGCGATTGAGCCCCGGCGATCGTATCGTCGTTATCGACTCGACGGCCCGAACGTTCACGGCGGCGATCGCCGCCGTTGGGCGCGTCGTGTGCGCGACCATCGAGGAGGAGATTTTCGACGACCGCGCGCCGGCCGCGGCGATCCGGATCGACGTCGCGCAGGCCGTGCCAAAAGGGCGCCGGATGGACTTCGTCGTCGAGAAAGGCAGCGAGCTGGGCGTCGAGTCGTTCCTTCCGTTCTACTGCGAGCGCAGCGTCGGTCGCGACGTCGGCGCCGAGAAAGCGGCGCGTTGGCAGCGGATCGCGCGCGCCGCCGCGCAGCAGTGCGGCCGCAAAAGCGTTCCTGTCGTTCTCGAGGTGATGCCGTATTCCACGCTTTTGGAGCGGTTCGGCGAGTACGACGCCGTGCTCTTCGCGTGGGAACTCGCGACGCCGGCGCCACTCCCCCAGCGCCTCGCCGAGGCGTTACCGGCCTCGGGGCGGGTGCTGGTTGTCGTCGGCCCCGAGGGTGGTTTCACGCACGAGGAAGCGGAGCTCGCGCAGCGCCGCGGCGCCGCAATGCTCTGGCTTGGCCCGCGCGTTTTACGCACGGACACGGCAGCTCTTGTGCTGTTGGCGGTGATTGGCGCCGTCGTGTCGTAAAAACCCCGGCACGGCATGCCACTTCCCTTTTCAATCGTCATCCCCACCTACAACGAGGCCGCCGGCATCGAAAAGCTGCTTCGAGCGCTGGGGGCGACCTTCGCTGCGAACGGACTCGATGGAGAGGTGATCGTCGTTGACGACAACTCTCCCGACGGCACGGGCGATGTCGTCGAACGCCTTGCGCAAGAACTGCCCGTGCGCTGCCTGCACCGTAGTGGAAAGTTGGGGCTCTCCAGCGCCGTGATCGACGGTTGGGCAATCGCACGGAGCGACTCGACCGTGCTTGGTGCGATGGACGCAGACTTTAGCCATGACGTCAACGCGCTTCCCAAGATGGTGCAGGCGCTCGAATCCGGAGCCTATGGGCTGGCGATCGGCAGCCGGTACGTGCCGGGCGGCGGGATCGCCAACTGGCCAAAGCGCCGCATCGTCGTTTCTCGCGTGGCCTGCTGGCTGGCGCGGCCGCTCACGAACGTCAAGGATGTGACCAGCGGTTTCTTTTTGGTTCGACGCGATGCGTTGGCCGGCGTCGTGTTAGACCCGATCGGGTTCAAGATCGGCCTCGAAGTCATCGCCAAAGCACATTATGGAAAGGCGATCGAGGTCCCGTACGTCTTTACCGACCGCGTCGCCGGCGAGTCGAAGCTCAACGAGCGAGAAATCTTCAACTATCTCAAGCAGCTCGGTAAGCTCTACTCGGCTTGGCTGCGTCCGAAGCGCGCAAAGGAGCGAGCCGCTTAGTGCCGCGCCCCGACTGGTTGCCGGCCCGCCGCACCAAGGAGAATCACGTTTCGGATGAGGCGTTGTGGAGCAAATGTCCGAAGTGCGGCGAGGTGCTCTACCGGCGCGATTTAGCGGCGAATCTCTTTGTGTGCACCCGCTGCGGCTATCACTTTCGCATGCGAGCGTACGACCGCATCGCGTCGATCGCCGACGGCGAATTCACCGAGTTGGGCGCGGACGTATTACCCGGCGATCCGCTGGACTGGTCCGACAGAAAAAGCTATCCGGCAAAGCTCAAAACCGACCGCGAGCGCAGCGGCCTGACGGAATCGGTCGTCTGTGGGTTTGCCTCCGTTGGCGGCCACCGCGTCGGCTTAGGTGTGATGGACTTCCATTTTCGCGGCGGGACGATGGGGCAGGTCACCGGCGAGCGGATTACGCTGCTGTTCGAAGCGGCGCGCCGCGAACACGTGCCCTGCATTATATTTTCCGCCTCCGGCGGTGCCCGAATGGAAGAGGGCATGCTGGCGCTGATGCAGCTCGCGAAGACGACCGCGGCAGTTTCGCGTTTCATGGCGGACGGCAACTTTTACCTCGTCGTGCTGACCGATCCGACCAGCGGCGGCGTCTCCGCGTCCTTTGCCTTTCAGGCCGACGTGATCGTTGCCGAATCGAAAGCCATGATCGGCTTCGCGGGACGGCGCGTGATCGAGCAGACGATTCGCCAGCGCCTGCCCGATCAGTTTCAAACTGCCGAGTTTTTGCTGGAGAAGGGCGCAATTGACATGGTCGTCGAGCGCTCGGATCTCAAAGATACTGTGGTGCGACTGCTGGAGTACGCCCGGTCATGAGTAACAATATCATCGTCGAGCGCGAGCGAAGCTTGGTCGAGCTGGAACGGCGCATCGCCGAACTGCGCGAGGCCTCGGCCGCGCAGCCGCTCGACATGTCGAGTGAGATCGCCGCGCTGGAGCAAAAGTACCAGCAGATATTGCACGAGCTGTTCGGAACGCTGTCGCCCTGGGAGAAGGTGCACATGGCGCGCCATCCCAATCGTCCGACCTCGCTGGACTATATCTCGCGTTTCGACCGGTTCGACGAACTGCACGGCGACCGGCACTTCCGCGACGATCCTTCCATCGTCGGCGGTTTCGGGACCCTGCGGTCGCGCAACGTGATGGTGCTTGGCCAGCAACGCGGGCGCGATACGAAGGAGAACTTGCGTAGAAACTTTGGGATGCCCGCGCCGGAAGGCTATCGCAAGGCGACTCGCCTGGCCCGGCTCGCATCACGATTGCGACTGCCGATCGTGACCTTCGTCGATACCAAAGGCGCCGATCCCGGCATCAGCTCGGAGGAGCACGCGCAGTCGGAAGCGATTGCCATTTGCCTGCAGGCCTTTACGATGGCGGCGGTTCCGATCGTGGCGACGGTCGTCGGCGAGGGCGGCTCGGGCGGCGCGCTCGCGCTGGCAATCGCCGACTTCGTCGTCATGCTCGAGCACAGCACGTATTCGGTCGCGTCTCCCGAGGGCTGCGCTGCGATCTTGTGGTCGGATGCGAGCAAAGCGGAAGAAGCGGCAGCCCACTTGAAGTTAACCGCTGATGATTTGCACCGCTTCGGTATCGTGGACCAGATACTCCCCGAGCCGTTGGGCGGCGCCCACCGCAACGCGCGTGACGTCGTGACGCAAACGCTCGGTGCCGTCGACGCGGCGCTCGCGCGTTTGGCGTCCCTGACGCCGGAAATGCTCTTGGACCAACGGTATCGAAAATACCGTCGATTGGGAGAATGGCAAGCAGAAGGACTGGAACCCGTTCGAACGGCGCGTTGAGGCGCGCCCGCCCCGTCCTCCGCGCCGCAGGCCGTCTGCTGGCAGCGGCAGTCGTCCTACTCCTCGTCGTACTCGTGGTCGTCCAGTTTGCGCGCGTCTTCGGCGACGACCTCGCGGCGGAACGTCAGCTTTCGGCGATTCGCGCCGATATGGCGTCGCTGCAACGGCAACGCGACGAACAACTGCGAGAGCTGCGCCGGCTTCGCGATCCGGAAGGTGCCGTTCCGGAGATCCACGACCGCTTGCGCCTCGTGCGGTCAAACGAGGCTCTGATCTTCGTATCGCCCCAACCTGCCGCGTCGCCGTGAGCGACACACTCAAAGGAGTCGTCATCAACCTCAACGCCTACGGAGCGACGGTTCGCCTCGAAGGAGGCGACCTCGCGACCGCGAGCGCGTCCGACGTAGCGGAGCATCGCGATCAGTATCAGCGCTCGCTGTTGCGGCGCAAACGCTTGGCATTCGAAGTCCGGCGAGACGGCCGGCGCTGCTCGGTTTCGCTCGCTCCGCAAATCAGCGACGACGATCTCGAGGAGCAGATCGCTTCGTATCTCAAGAGCACGCAGGGATGGGAGCCGGTCGACGCGATGCCGGCGGCCGAGCGCCATTTCTTGCAAAAGAAACGGCGCGCCGCGTACTTTGCAGCAAAGCAGCATCCATGAGTAAGCGATTCGCGATTATTTCGATCGGCACGAACTCGACTCGGCTGCTGCTGGCCGACATTGCGCCGGCGGTTCCGCGCGTCGAAACCGCTCGCTCCGTTGGCACGCGGCTCGGCGAAGGTTTGGGCGAGCAGGGACGGCTCGGGGACGAGCCGATGCAGCGAACGCTCGAGGCGATCGCACAGTTGCAGCGGGCCGTGAAAGGGCACTACGTTCGGCTTTTCGCGGTCGCGACCAGCGCGTTGCGACGAGCGGAGAACGGCGACGACTTTTCCCAGCGGATCGAAGCGTTGCTGGGCACGCCGCTGCGCATCCTTTCGGGCGAAGAAGAAGCGACGGCATCCTATCGCGGCGCACTCACGGCATTAGGTGAGCTGCGCGGCGAACGGGTGGGCGTGCTGGATGTCGGAGGCGGCAGCACGGAGTATGCCACGGGCACCTCGACGGAACCCGAGAAAGTGGTCTCGTGTGAGATAGGCGCCGTGCGCGTCACGGAGGCCGTGCCGGAGTTGGCGGGTCGCGACGGAGCCGTGAAAGAGGATAGCGTCGAGCGCGCTCGCGCGATCGCTCGCAAAGCCCTCGAGCCTTTAGCGGAGTGCGAAGCGGTCGAGCGACTTGCATTGGTTGGTGGAAGCGCAACGACGGTCGCCGGGATGCTGCGAGGCCGCCGAGCGCCTATTGGTTCCTACGATTTGAGCCGGGCGGATTTGCAGCGCGCGCTGGAGCGCTTGCTGCCGATGCCGCTCGAGGAGCGCAAGAAGATCGAGGGCATGAAGCCGCAACGAGCCGACATCCTTCCGGGCGGTATTATTACGATCGATACCGCGATGGAGATCATCGGCTCCGATAAAGCCATCGCCACGACGTCGGATCTGCTGCTCGGCATCTTGCTGCAGGAGCGCGATACTAAGCCAGTGCAAGCGCAAGCCGTTTACAGCAAGGCTGGGGAGAAGCGAAAGGGATTCCGTCCATGAACGATTCGCAGATACACGAGCATATTGAGGGTCTCGTCGCCGAAGAGCATCGGCTGCTCGAGCACGGCGATCGATCCAACCTAACCAAGGACGACCTCAAGCGCCTCGATGAGATCTCCGTTCGGCTCGACCAGTACTGGGATCTTCTGCGCCAGCGCCGCGCGCGACGCGACGCGGGACAAGATCCCGACGTCGCCGACGTACGCAGCCCAGAAGTCGTCGAGCACTATCAGCAGTAACCATTTGGGATGGTGGTGGAACAGGCAGACACAGCAGACTTGACATGATCTGTTGAGCCGTAGTCGCGGGAAACCCGCTACGGGATGCGCTCAAAGTCGGTGAACTCTCTGTCGCAGTGACGTGACGACGCCGAGCCAAGCTTTGCTTCGGCGAAGAAGGTGTAGAGACTGGACGGGCGCGGCCTACGTGAGATCGATCTCATAGGGTCAAGGCACAGTCCGGACCACAAACGCGATAGGCGCGGTGGCTAAAGCCATAGTGGTGCGAAAATCTGCAGTCCGAAAGGACGTCCGGGTTCGACTCCCGGCCATCCCATGAGTATTGTCCTGATATGGTTCGTTGGTGGCAGCGTTGAACGGTTTGTACTCGGAAGGGACCTTCGGTTGAGAGCGAAAGTCTCGCCGAAGGCACTTCATTAAGAAAGGGACCCTTAATGTCCAAGGCTATTCACAATGAAATGATGTCGATGATTCGTGAAGGAAAAAGCGAATCGGAAATACGCGCAGCGATAGAACCGCGATTAGCCCCGGGCTGCAAGCTAACGACTTATACTGATACCTGCGTCACTAACACAGGTACAAGCGGCTATAAGCGATGTGGTTATATATCGGGGTGTGATGACCCCAGCAATAACACCGACGCCGAGTGTGGCGAATGCCAGGGGTCTTGACCTAGCGCGCGGCACAGCGTTAGGCCACCACTTAGGTAGTAGCGTTTGTAAAACTGGCCGGTCGCCTTTATAATGCAAGCCCGGGGAGTTATGAAGGAGTAGGCTTATGAAGGCGCCCGCGCTCACAGGTTTGATTGCGGCGGTGGTCTGGATTTACGGCTGCGGCGGCGCCCAGCAGCTCTCGCCTCCCGCGCCGGCAACCCAGTCCCAAGATGTCAGGCCATTGGAGCCCCCCGACACCATCACGAAGAGTTGCGGGGCTGGGTTCGATCCCGGTCAACAATGTATCTGGTGGGTTCCAAAATCGGGCCCCATGGACATAGACGTGGTCTATGAGGAAACTTACTCCGATGTCAGTGGACTTTTCTACGCTAAGAACACGCTCTACGAGGGCAGTGGGAAGAGCGTTTACGTCCTCGTCAAAAGGAAGTACCGATACATCCTCACCGGTCTGAGCGGGACGCCGCTGGGCATAGCGGCGGATAGTAAAGGCACAGTTTGGGTGAGCAACACCCCGTCGAACGTGCTTAGCGAATTTCCACCGCATAAGACCAAGCCCACAGCGACGTATACCGATGCAAATCTGACGAGTCTCTCGTACGTCGCCGTCGATCGTTTCAATAACGTCTACGTCGAGGGCCAAGGCACCTACGGGATTGAGGTCGACGAACTCTCGACCGCCAGTGGCGGCTTCACGCCGATCGGTTCCCCGGGAGAACTTGGCAACACCGCGGGCGGCCTGGCATTTCAAAAGAGCAAGACCGGTTCATATCTCTGGATCAACGACCAGGGTACTTCGAGCGCGTCGGGGAGCATTACGCAGTGGTTGTTTCAAAACGGCGGTCTAAAGAAGGCGTGAGCGAGTCGAATTCCAGCATGGAAGCCGCCCTAGACGTCGGCATTGCTGGGGCCCATAAGTACTAAGACCGCCGGGGCGCCGTTTTGTTACTCATCGTCCTCTAACGTTGGGTTAATGGTCACCTAATCACGATTCGATGCTTCCGCGGGTGGATTCGGCTTCAATGAAACCTGAGGGGATAAAGCAATGACAACTAAGTCGTTCGTCGTGATTTCCGTGGTTAGCGCGATTTCCGCGGCTGTATTCGTTGGAGTGATGCTCTCGAGTGCGCTTCGGACTCCAACCGAGCGGGCGCCTGATGTAAATGGACCAGGCATAGTCCGTGTGAGCGTCGTCGAGGGTTCGGTCGTCGTCCAGCGCGGCGGTAGCCACGTGCAGACGAATGCCGTACCCAACGCGCCGATGCTTCCCGGCGACTATATCTCGACGGGGAACACGTCGCGTGCTGAACTGCAGTTCGACGGCTACACGGCCCTTCGGCTCGGGGGGAATGTCCAGGCGCGCATCGTGAGCGACGGCCCGAATAGGGTGCAGTTAGCGGATGGCACCATCGAGATCGGAATGGCGCAAGACGGCCACGCGATGCAGATCGATACTCCTTCGGTTGGCGTTCGTACGCGTCAAGCCGGCGACGTTCGGATTTCGATCGCTGCAGACGGCTCGAGCTGGATCACCACGCGTCGCGGTGGCGTCGACGTGGTTACACCGCAGCGCACCTATACGCTCGGTACCGGCACGACGCTTATTGCGCGTGGTTCGGCATCCCATCCCTCGGTTACATATAGCTCGGAGGTGGCATTCGACTCGTTCGACGACTTCAACGCGGAGCGTGACAAGGCAATGGTCGCTGCGCTGGCAAGCCCCCACTTGAGTCCAAGCATCGCTGGTTACGACGACCTGGGTGCCTATGGTCAGTGGCAAGCCGTCGTCGGCTACGGACAGTCTTGGGTGCCGAACGAGCCGGCCGGCTGGGTGCCCTATCGTAACGGTTCCTGGTCCTGGGAGGGAGGGTACGGTTGGACATGGGTAGGCTCCGAGCCCTGGGGCTGGACGCCCTATCACTACGGCAACTGGTACTACTGCGGCTGCGGTGCTTCGGGGTGGGCATGGTTGCCGCCGCGGTCAGCGGCCACACCGGCTTGGTCGCCGGCGCTAGTGGGGTTCTTTGGATTCAATACCGGGGCGCCCGATTACAACAACTGTCAGGGAAACTACGGCTACGCCCCTGGCACCTACAGCGCCCCTGCGGCGCCGTCCAGCAGCGCAGTCGCTCCCGCCGCTACATATAGCGAGGTCACTCCCGCGCCGTATGGCGTCGGAGGCCCTAGCGAACCTAGCCCTGGCGGCTATGGCTACCCCGCAACCCCGGACTACGGATCCGGATACCCACCTCAATACGGCTATGCCTATCCTTATATCGGGTGGGTCCCGATCGCGCCCTACGAAACGTTCTACCCGTGGTACCCCGGCTGGGGGTCGATCGGTTTTGGATGGGGGTATCCAACCCGCATCACCCACATCACGAACATCACACACATCACCAGGATCTACCATAACTTCCGCCACGGCGGCGCGACCGCGACCACAACGCGAAACTTCCGTCACGGAACGGTCTTCGGACACACGCTTGCGGTGAACACCCGTGACCTCGGACGGCGTTTCGGAACCATTCACGGAGCGCTGCCGATCGCCCCGACGCGCGATAACTTGGCCTACTCCCATGGTAGGGCGCACGCGCCCGTGACCTTCTCGAAGGCCTTCAACTCGCCACGCTTCGCATCGGATAGGGCACTTACAAAACAAACCTCCTTCGCGCGGCAGCAGAAGGATGTAGCTCAGGCCATTCGCACCGGGCTCACCGGACACGCGACTGCGCACGCAACGGCGATTCGTTCAAATGCGCCGATATCTCGTTCAAATGCCCCAATATCTCGCACAAACGTTGCCGTAACGCATGCGAATGTGTCAGAAACGCATGCGAGTACATTCCAAACTCGTGCGAAGCCGGCGGTCACGCACGAGAACGTGAGAACGTCGCGTCAGATCGAAGCGAGTCAGCGCGAGAATGCGCCGGCAAATCATGAGAATGCCGCGCCGGCGATGCGCCGCGAGAATAGCGCGACGACGAGCGAGAACAGCGCGACGATGCGCGAGAACAGCGCGACGATGCACGAGAATAATGCGACAATGCACGAGAATAATGCGACGGCGCGTGAGAACAGCGCAATGCGCGAAGGCTCGGCGGAATCAGACCGTGTCGCAGCGACCGGCAACGGGTTCGCGCCATCTGCATCGTGGAACCGTTTCAATGAAGCGCGCGGTGAGGCACGGTCGGCCGAGTTCCCGGCCGGTTCCGAGCGCGGAACGCGGGCCGCGGATACACGCGAGGGCGAGGTCTCAGCGCCGAATGAAGCCGGGCGAGAAGAACGCGCGTCCTCCGATCCATGGGGCCGCTACTCTGCTTCGCGCGGCGAATCGTACGGAAGCGCGCGCAACCCGTACGACGGCCAATCGAGCAGGTCGTACGCACATGAAACGCCCTCGTACTCTCGCGGATCGTATCCGTCGTACTCTCGTGGATCATATCCGTCGTACTCTCGCGGATCGTATCCGTCGTACTCTCGTGGATCGTATCCGTCGTACTCGCGCGGATCATATCCGTCGTACTCGCGCGGATCATATCCGTCGTACTCGCGCGGATCATATCCGTCGTACTCGCGCGGATCGTATCCGTCGTACTCGCGCGGATCGTACGGTTCGGCTTCTTCGTACTCGCATGGCAACGCTGGGCCTTCGGGCCCATCGGGCGGCGGCGGCGAGCGCCACGGAGGTGGAGGCCGGCCGCCTCACTAGCTAGTTCTATCGATAGCCGCGGGGGCGCCGGCGCCTCTCCTCTGTGCATGAAACAAGGGCGTTTTGTCGACCGTAAACTGCATAGATGAATCGCAGCGCCTTCCTCGGTACCACTTTGTCGCTCGTCGCTGTGGCTCCAGCCGCAGGACGAGCTGCTACGCCTTCCGCGCAAAGCGAAGATCGCGATAAGGTCAAGCGGATAATCGCAGCCAATCGCAAGATCGTTTCGCCTAACGGCGTCGAAGAGCTGCTCAGCGTCGAGGTTAACGGCTGCACGCAATGGCTTTCGATACGCGGGCGGGATCGCGGCAATCCCGTACTTCTTTATATACACGGCGGCCCGGGCTCGCCCACGATGCCCGAAAGTTGGACTTTTCAAAGTCCCTGGGAAGATTTCTTTACGGTCGTGCAATGGGATCAGCGCGGCGCCGGCAAGACGTTCGCGGCGAACGATCCTGCGGCGATCGCTTCTACCATGACCGCGACTCAGATGCTCGCGGACACCGAGTACGTCATTGGGTACCTATTGGAACGCCTGCAGAAGAAAAAGCTCTTCGTACTGGGCCACTCTTGGGGCTCGTATCTCGGCCTAGAAATGGTGCGCCGGCATCCAGAGTTGCTGCACGCCTACGTGGGCACCGGCCAGATGATCGACACGCAGCGGAGCGAAGCCGAAGGGTATGCGTTTGCGCTGCAGCAGGCGCGAGTGCATCGCAACGACCGGGCGCTGCGCGAACTGCAGGCCCTCGCGCCGTATCCTGGACCGATCGGCACGCTTAGCGTCGAGCGCATCAGCGCCCAGCGTCAATGGGTGGTCTACTACGGAGGTCTTACCTACGGACGAACCAGCTTCGACTACGACGGGGACGCCTGGCAGCTGGCGCCTGAGTACACCGAGCGCGACATACGCCTCGCCGATAAAGGCAGTCTGTTTTCTCTGGGGCATTTGATCGGCGTCGTCGAGAGCGTCAACTTTGACTCGCTAAAGAGCGCCGGCTGTCCCCTCTTCATCTTCCAAGGACAGCACGACTATGAAACCTCATATGCCGTGGCAAACACTTGGTACGACCGTCTGGAAGCGCCGCGCAAAAAGTTTGTCACGTTTGCGAACTCGGCACACATGGCGATGCTGGAACAGCCCGGCCAATACCTCGACTATCTTGTGCAAGTCGTTCGGCCGGCCGCCGATTGTTAGGGGCCGCCGCCGTCTTTAGCCGGATGAAAAAGGCTAGCGCGCGCCGAAGCGTTGCTTGCCTGATCCAACTTTGGATCTCGGGGAGGCTGTATGGGAACCTTTAGTCGTCTCGTTCTCAGCGCAAGCGTTGCATTCGCGGCGCTGGCGGGTTGCGGCTCCTTTCAAGCTCCGGTGGCGCAGAACGGGATCCCGCAAGCGACCGCGCAACTCGCAGCAAACAACTTTGCCGGTGAGAGATTTACATCGAGCTACGTGTCCGCGCAGTGTCTCTTGACGCCCGGCGGGCCGGAACTCACCTACACAGCGACGGGGTCCGCGACCGGGCCACTACCAGGAACGTTTAGCGCTTCGGGCACCGTGCTCGACTTCGCCCTAAGGGAGACGTTCGAGTTCTCCGAAACGTTTGAAGTGCAATCGGGGACGCAGACGTTTTCCGGACAGGTAGAGAAATCCCACGGCGTGGTCCGATTCAACGACTGTCGCAAGAAGGCCAAGAGCGAAGTCTTTAAAGCAAAGCGGGTGAGGTACAGTGTCGATGGTTCGCGAGGGAAGAGCTCGATAGACTACTCGAAGCTCCTGTTCCACGAAAGCTTTCACTAAGCTTACTGGCGTTCGCCGGCGTCGACGTACGCGCAAACTGACGCTTCGCGCTTGCCAGCTGGCGTACGTTTAGCCTGTGGGTAAAAGATGAAGACAAGACAAGCTGGAGGCATGTACATGCGAGCGACCTGGAAACCGCACACTAAACACGGGGACCTCACGAAGCGATCCGACCTTCCCGATAGTGTGTTTGCATATCCAAAGAAGCGTAAAGAGCCAATGACCGATGCGTCTCACGTTCGAAATGCCATCGCGCGCTTCGATCAAGTTACGGGCGTCACGGCGGCCGAACGCGAGCTGGCGTTTGCAAACATAAAAAAGGCAGCCAAGCATTATGACGTCGACATGTCCGAATCGGCGCCCGAAGATCTGGGTACCCGGCCGAGCACCGGGAGGACGGCTGCGGATCGAAAGAAGTCGGCGCGTAAAGCCGCGGTCACGCGTAAGCGTAAAGCCGCTGGAAGCGCAAAGAAGGCAGCGCCACGCAAGAAGGCGCGCAAACGCTAGGCTTAGGTTAGTTCCACACCTCGCGGCAGGCTTTGACGGCCGCCGCGATGGCGGCGGCGATGACCAGTCCAACTTCTTACCTAACGGTGCGGCGACGCCCAAACGGCGAGTAGTTATACATCCGACGACGTCGCAACCGCCGTTGGAGTAGTTGGCCGCGGTGGCGGGATCCCAGTTGACCTTTCCCGGCGCGTGAATCTTTGCAAGCAGTTCCCGCGCGCTTCCCGGATCCCACCTTGGCCAGTCGTCGAGCACCCAATAGGCGGCGACGTACCGGCGATCGGCGTCACGCTCGAGCAGCGTCGTAACGTTGCGCAGGACGACCGCTTCTTTTTTGACGTGTGGGTCTTCGTCGGTGCGGCAATAGTAGTCTTGCGAGTAACTGCTGGGGGGCGGCTTGACTGCATGAGTGCGGTGCACTCCCAATAAAACAAGATTCCGGAAATGCCGGCGTCGACGACGTCGATCGAGTGGGCCCGATCGTTGAATGGTTTTGGAGACCGGCCACTGGCGCAGAGCCGAAGGATTCCGGCGGTACGGCGGGCGGCTGCGCCGCCGTACAGCCGGCAACTGCGAGTGTTGCGACGAGCGCTAAATAGGCGCGCACGTCACCTCTTACATTTTTTTAACGAACGTAGTAGTGTCGGGACCGATGCCGCTGATCTCGATAATTGCATCGGTTTTGGCCATCGCATAGTGGTGAAGACTGGCTGGAACCGAGACGACGTTGCCCGCACCCAGCGTCATCATTTTGGCGGTGTCCATCGCATCGCCGATCCCGAACATCATCTCTCCGCTGATGACGGTAACGGTCTCGCGCATGGCGTGAAAGTGCGCGGGAATACTCGTACCGGCGGGGACTTTCAAAAAGTACGCGTAGTATCCGCCGGCCCCACTCGGCTCGCCGACGATCGGCGCTATCTGCGTCCCCGGCAAGGGGCCTGCTTGCCAGGTGGCTGTCTGCGAATTAACGACGACCGGGGTGCCGGCGGCCGTCGCCGTCGCGCAGAGGGCGGCAAACGCCGAAACCGTCAGTAGAGATCTGAAAAGCATGCTGGTTACCTCCTGTTTGGCTTTTCGCCAACCGGCCCTCGTCTACTTGGCATGCGGCGCCATAATCGCGGCCAACATGTCCGGCGTGCCCTCGATGCGCTCGAGATGCGGGTACCGCATGCCATCGTGGTAGTCGAGCGACAACGTCTGGAACCACCCGGTTTGAGAGGTAATCAGCGAAATCGGCGCGCTGGAGTGCTGCGCCTTTTTGATCGCGTACTCCAAGACGCCGGCGGAAAACTCTTGGTTGTTGACCGCGAGAATCTGCATTCCGGGCGCAAGCCCGGCACGCCAGGCTGGAGAGCCTTCACGTACGTCGCGCACGATACCCTTGGCGCTTAAGGTGGCACCGTAGGAATACCATCCCGGGATCCCGTGGCTGTCGGCCTCGTATGCGGTGATGAAGATGTTGGGTTTTTCGCTGTAAACGAACTTCCATCCGGCGCGCGCGAGCTCGTCGGAAGGCGGGTGAACGCTCGTGCGATAGACGTATGTTTCAAAAAAAGCATGCCAGTCGTACGGCTCGACTTCTTCGAGCAAGGCCTCGATATCGGCGCGCGTATAGGTTTTTACGATCGGGCCGGTTAGCGCCGGCTTCGCATACAGCTGCAGAAACGTATCCAGCGAACGCGCGCCGTGCGAGCGCTCGCGAATGATCGTGTCGACGTCCAGCCAAAGCAGCTCGCCCTCGGTGTAAAAGTCACCCGCGTTGCGCCGGATCGCCCCGTAATCGCCGCGAGCTAGAAAGTAGTATGGCGCGCCCGTGGTGAGGTCGATGAGGGGCGTCGTCGCGCGACCGGTCTCGGTATCCATCGCGCCGAAGAGGGTCGCGAGAAGCTCGGGGTACTGCCTGGGCTCTCGAATCCCGGCGCGAAACGAAAGCAGGTCACCCAAATATTCGTTCATGCCCTCGTAGACCCAAAGCAGATCCGTCAGTTGAGGCACTTGAAAGTTCGGCGTCGTCAGATCCGCCGGCCGGCGGTACTTCCCGTTCCAGGAGTGCGAAAACTCGTGCGTTATGAGATCGCCGCCCGCGAGCGATTCGTTCGGGTCGGTTAGAAAATCTTCGGAAGCCCGATCGTCGCTGGATTGATGGTGCTCGATGCCTTCGAAGCCGATCGCATCGCTGAGCGTCAGCAGCGCGTGATAGTCGACGAAGTGGCGCGACCCGTACAACGCGAAGGCCTCATTGGGCACGCGCTGATACGCGCGCAACAAGCTTGCCGGAATATCGAGGTCCTGTGGACGATCGGCGAATGCGTCGAATTGGACGAACGCCGAGCCATCTTGCCACAAGTTCCACTTCTGCACGTAGCGCCCCAGGTCAAGCGGCGAGTCGACGAGCATGTTGAGCGGGGTCACCGCGAAGTCGACGCGGTTCCCGCTTTGCGTCGCGCCGCGGAGCGCCGTCGCGAAGTCCCAACCTGGAGGCAGCACGATGCTCGGCTTTACGAAATAGTGATGCGAGTCGATGCCGTCTTGGTAGAGTAAGGCTCGGTTCCAGTTCACGATTGCAAGTGAGTGCGACGACATCACGTCGCCCGGCGCATTCATCAACACGTAAAAGTCGGCGTCGATCGCGCCGGCGCCGGCTGGAACGTCGACGTGGAAAGCGTAGAGGTCGTTCGGATCGCGGCGCCAGTCCAGCGACTCACCGCCGGCGGAGATGCGCAGCGCGGCGAGATCGTTGAGCGGGCCAGTCGGGCCGTGCTCGCCGGGGATCCACTTGGGGTAGACCACCGTAAAGCTTCCGGAGGTGGCCGGTATCCGTTCGCGGACCTCCATAATGCCGTCGGGGGCGCGGGAAGCGTCGAGAACGAGCGTCGCGGGGCCTTGCTGGGTGGCAAGCGATGGCTTTGCGACAAACTCGGCGGCTGAGGCGACGGCCGGGGCGAGCAGTGCCAGGAGAATCAGGGGGACGCATGGTCGTGGCATCCCGCCCGCTTCGCATCGCCGATTATCGAGGCCCCCTGGACGCCCGCCGGCAGGTCCGCCGATGCAGAACCACCAAGAGCCTATCGCTCTTTCTTCCTTCCTTATCGAACGGAGGTCGCTCTACTACGTGAAGATCGTGGTGACGATTAAGCTCGTCCCGAATCCGAACGCTGAAAAGCGAATCGACCCACAGACTAAGCGACTCGTGCGCACCGGCGTCGAAACCGTGCTCAACCCCTACGACGAATACGCGCTCGAGGCGGCATTGCAGCTCAAAGAACGTGCCGGCGGCGACACGACCGTCACGATCTTTTCGATGGCGCCGGATTCGTTGAAGGAGGGGCTGCGCAGGGCGCTGGCTATGGGGGCCGACGACGCGGTGGTGCTCAGCGATGAAGCACTCGAAGGCAGCGACGTTTCGGCGACGGCTTACGCCATGGCGGCGGCATTGCGGACGCTGAAGTTCGACCTGCTGGTCGTCGGCGGTCTCACGGACGACAGCAGTACCGGTGCCGTTCCGGGGGCGCTGGCCGAGCATCTCGGCCTGCCCTGCATTACCAACGCGCGCAAGGTCGACATTCAAGGCGATGCGATCGAAGTCGAGCGCGAAACCGATTCGGGTTATCAGACGGTGCGCGGTCCGCTGCCGGCGCTGCTCACAACCGCGCTTACCTTTGGCGAGCCGCGCTACGCATCGCTCAAAGGCATCATGGGCGCTAAGAAAAAGAGCATCGCCACGATCTCGTTGCAAGACCTCTCGCTCGGCCGTCCGGTGGGCGCGAGTGGCTCCAAGACCGACCTGCGCAGTTTCGCGCCGCCCCCCGTTCGCGGAAAAGGCAAGGTCGTTGAGGCGAGCGACGGGCTTTCCGGCGCGCAGGCGATCTTCGACTTCCTCGCTGAGAAGCGGCTGGTCTGAGCGTGAAAAATGTCATCGCTTACGCGGAACACCGGCGCGGCGAGACCCGCAAGGTTACCTTCGAGATGGCCAGCGAGGCCGGCAAGATCGCTGCGGCGCTCGGAGGCAAGGCGCACGCCGTCGTCTTGGGCCCGGGCTCGGAACGGTTGGCCGATCGACTGAAGAGCTATCCGCTCGACACGATATTCCTCAATGAGGACCCCGACGTCGAAGCCTTTCTGCTGGAACCGATCGTCGACTATCTCGAAGCGGCGGCGCGGATCGCTGGCCCTTCACTGATCCTCATTCCGAATACGCTCTCGGGTCGCGACGTCGCCGGGCGTCTGATGGTTCGTTTGGACGCCGGCATGGTCGCCGATGTCGTGGAGGTAAAGCTCGACGGAGACGCGGTGGTCTGCACCTCACCGAAGCTGGGCGGCGCGCTGATCACGCAGTGTGCCTTGCGCCCCGGCGACTATGGCGTTGTGACCGTTCGGCCGAACGCCTTCGCCGTCGAGACCGGGGGCGCCGGCGCGCGTCTCGAGCCGCTCGCCAAGCCTGCGGGCAAGAGCTACTCGGCCGTGATCGAGCGCGACGTCGAAGAGGGTGCCGGCGAGCTTGCGCTCGAGGAGGCTCCGGCCGTTGTTGCGGGCGGGCGAGGGCTCGGCGGGCCGGAACCTTTTGAGACGTTGCTGAAGCCACTGGCACGGGCTTTGGGCGGCGCCGTCGGCGCTTCGCGGGCCGCTGCCGACGCCGGCTGGGTGCCCTATAATCTTCAGATCGGACAGACCGGAAAGACGGTTACGCCGAACCTCTACATCGCCGTCGGAATTTCCGGTGCGATACAACACAAAGTCGGAATGCGTGCATCCGGAACGATCGTCGCGATCAATAAGGACGCGGCGTCGCCGATTGGCGAATTCTCCGACCTGCTGGTCGTAGGCGACGCTTTCCGCATCGTTCCCGAACTGACGAAACTTGTCGAAAACCGCTAAAGGAAATCTTTCTTGAAACGAATCTCACTGATCGCACTGATTGCGCTGGCCTTCGGGCTCGGCATCGCCACGACGACGCCTTCCGCGCAAGCCGGCCTCTTCGGAGGCGGGAAATCCGGAACACCGAGCCCGTCTCCGTCGCCCTCCGCGTTACCGACAGCAAGCCCCGAACCGCCGTCCGTTGCGATTCCGCGCTTGACCGCCAAGCTCAAGGCGAATCCAACCGATCAGCTTACGATGGCGCAGCTCGCGGCCGAGTACCTTCAGGTGAACCGCCCCGATGTTTCGGTTCAGTACACCCAGCATCTGCTGCAGTTGGGCGATAAAACCGCACAGGTATTCTACTACGACGCGCTCGCGCAAGAGCAGCTGGGCAACGGTGGCGCAGCTTTGGCCGACCTCGAGGAAGCCTCCAATCTCGATCCAACGAATTTGGGAGTGCTCGCGTCCCTCGCAGACCTCTACATCCGGGCGGGGCGGCCAAGCGATGCCGAGCGCATTGCCCGGCGAGCCGTAACCTTCAACAAGACCGATCCCGGGGCGCTCATGACGCTCGGAAGCGTCTACGCTGCCGAACAGCACTACGACGATGCTCGCGCGCAATTCGAGGCGGCGCTCGCGCTGAACCCAAAGGACCCAGCGCCCCTCTTCCAAATCGCGACGAGCTACGCGCAGCAAGATAACATTCCGCTGGCGCTGCAGACGATCGCGCGCGCGTTGGCCATCGACCCCCGCAACATTCAAGCCCTCGTTTTTAAAGCGGACCTTTATGGGCGCCAGCACGACGACGCGCGTACCAGCGAGGCCTACGACGACGCGGTCGTCGCGGCTGCGACGGACGATCAAAAAGTCGCCATTATGATTCGTAAGGCGGCATATTTCGTGCAAGAAAAGAAGGAGGCGCAAGGCGTCGCGATCTTCGTGCAGATGACGCAGAGCTTCCCGAAGGTCGCCGCCGGCTTCGCCGCCTTCGGCGACTACTATGCGTCCGTCCACCAGTTCGACAAGGCGATCGCACAGTGGCAGGCGGCGCTCGCGATCGATCCCAACCAATCCGGTGCGTTGCTCGGTATGGGCGAGGTCGCAATGCAAAGCGGCCGGCTCAACGACAGCATTTCGTACCTGCGCCGCTACACGCAAATCTCGCCCGACGCGCAGGGTTTTGCGATGCTGGGCCAGGCGTATTCGCGCGTCCGCGATTACTCCGGGGCGCGCGATGCCTGTGGGAAGAGCTTTGAGATCCAGCGCTCCCCGGCGACGTTGAGCTGTGTGGCCGGCGCAGATTTCGAGCTACGGAACTATAAGGAAGCGGCGCAGATCTTCGACGCGCTCAATACCGGCGCGCACAGCTTTCTCGACGCGAATCCGCCGTTGCTTTACATGGCTGCAAAGGCGTATGCGAGTTCGAACCAATGCTCGAAAGCAGTTGCCGCTTATAAGAAGCTGCTGCCGATGATGAAGAAGGGCACGAAGGATTACGCAACGGTGCAGAAGGCCGCGGCGGATCCGTGTAAAGCTCCGACCACGAAGAAGTCCGGCTGAAGTTCGTCGTCGATCCCCTTTATGGGGATCATCTTCGCAACGTCGTCCATCCCGAGCGGCCCGATCGCGTTGAAGCCGTCGCGCGGCGCCTAGCAGCCGACGGTGTGCTCGTCGACCGCCTCGCCGCTCGCGATGCTAGCGACGACGAGATCCTGCGCGTGCACGCGCAGAAGTATCTGGAATTGGCGCGACGCGAGACGGAGGGCGCTTTCGAGGCACGATATCTTTCGACCGGCGATACGCTGGTGGACTCGAGTTCGTTCCATGTGGCTCGCCGAGCAGCCGGCGGCGCCATCGAGGCCGCACTCGCCAGCATTGCGGGCAAAGAGGCGGTCTTCGCCTTGGTGCGCCCCCCTGGCCATCACGCCGAACCCGATCGCGGCATGGGTTTCTGTCTCTTCAACAACGTTGCGATTGCGGCGCGCGCCTATCAGGCCGCCTTCGGCGGCCGCGTTTTGGTCGTAGACTTCGACTACCATCACGGGAACGGGACCGAAGCGGTGTCGGGCGACGGCCTCTCCTATGTTTCGACTCATGCGTATCCGGCCTATCCGGGAACTGGCGCCCGGAGCTATCGCCGCTCCGAGGATTTGATCGTCAACGCCCCGTTGCCCGCCACCGGAGTCTCGAGCGAAGCGTTCGTTGCCTTGTGGCAGTACCTGTTGCCCGAGGTCGCGCGCATCGCGCGCCCGGATCTGCTGATTGTCAGCGCGGGATTCGACTACGTCGCCGGCGACAGCGTGGGGGATCTCGGCGTCGACGTGGATGTGGCTGCGCCGCTGGCGGCGGCAATTCGTGAGGTTGCGGCCGAGCACTGCGGCGGATCGGTCGCGTACGTGCTGGAGGGCGGCTACGGGATCGCGGCGCTGACGCGCTCGATCGCGGCTATCGCGGCGGTGAGCGGCGGCGCGCAGTCAGAGTTTGGGACGGCCGACCACCGCGCGATCCCTTCGGACTTGAGCCAAGCGTTGCACGCCTTTCTGCACCAAGGAAGCTTAAAAGCGAGTGCGAACTAGCCCGCTTTAACGACGGGTGAATGCCCGAAACCGTGCGCTCTTTTGAAAACTTCAGGAGGTACGCTATGATACGGAGACCACTCCGGCATCTCGTTACTGCGTTGACGCTGCTCGTTGCATTCGTTTGCCAGGAAACATGGGCACTGGCCGGCGTGACGGGCGGTCTTACGGGAAGCGTTACCGATGCCGACACTTCTGCTCCCGTTGGAGGAGCGCAAGTTACCGCAACGAGCCCCTCACAGTCCGCCACAACGACGACGGACGCCGCGGGGCACTTCGGTTTTCTGACGCTCGCGCCTGACACTTACACGATAAGCATCTCAAAGAGCGGTTACCAAGCGGTGAGCGTTCCTGGGCAGGTCGTCTTCGCCGATACCGTTCAATCCGTGCCGGTGCGCGTGGTCAAGACGCTGCGGACGATCGCACGCGTTACCTCGACTGCGGGCAGCGCCTTGGTCCGGTCCGGCACGACGGCCGACGTCTATTCAATTAACGCTGCGGCACAGGCCTCCACCGCCGCGCTGGGCGGCGGTGGACTGATCAATCAGGCCTATTCCGCGATTTCGACCGTTCCGGGCGCCTACGTCATTCCAAACCAGACCGGCTACTACGCGACGATCAATATTCGTGGCGGCGACTACGACCAGGTCGGCTACGAGTTCGACGGCGTACCCGTCAACCGTTCGTTCGACAACTACGCGTCGAGCTCGGCCTCGTCGCTGGGCAACGCGGAAGTCCAGGTCTATACCGGTGCCAATCCTGCGAACTCCGAAGGCCAAGGCCTCTCGGGCTTCGTCAATCAGGTCATTAAGACCGGAACCTTTCCCGGCTATGGGACGGCGAATCTCGGAATCGGAACGCCATCGTTCTATCATCGAGCGGCAATCGAAATAGGCGGCTCGACGCCGGACCGGCTCTTCTCGTACTACGTCGGCATCGCCGGCCTCAATCAATCGTACAACTACATCAACGGTAATAACGGCTCGGAGTACGACAATTGGCTCGGTCCTGTGGACGGCATCGTCGGCAATCCTCTCCGTTCCAAAACTCCCAACCCGTACAGCCAAAACTTTGCGCCGGGCTGGTCGCTGTTTTACGGTGGCTTAGGCAATACGTATTTCCCGCTCGGACCGATTAACTGGCCGAACAACGACGCGTCGCTCGGGACGGCGTCGATCTACGGGCGCGACACGGTCGTCAACCTCCATATCGGCATTCCGCATCGCAACGACGCGGGTCGCGACGACATTCAGCTGCTTTACGACGATGAGTCGCTGAAAAATCAGTTCTACTACGGTGCCAACGCCTTCGCCTCGCCGTTCTGCACGGGGCCGTCTTCCCTCTCGGGCGCCAATTGCATGTACGCCGTCAACGGCGAGACGATCTCCACGTTGACCAACGGCGGCGTTCCGTACGGGACGTCCCTCCCGGTGACGTTCACGAACACCTACACTTGGGGATGCGGATCGTCCGTCGGCAAAACGTTCAGCTCCACCGGGCTCAACAGCCTCGGAGGATGCGTGAAGCCCTACGGTTTTCCGAACGGCACCAACGTCGGCTCGCCGACGAATCCTTCCGTCATAGCCGCCGGATCGCCAGATAACTCGTATAACGACACCGCCATCACGAAGATTCAGTATACGAAGAACTTCGGCTCGACGGCGTTCCTTCGTCTCTACGGCTTTACTTTCTACAGCGACTGGTTCCTCAATGGGCCTTACAATACGGGCTTTTGCTACTTCTTCTGTCCGCTTGCACCCGACTACGAGTTAAACACGCACTCGCGGGGCCTCAGCATGGAGTTCCAAGATCAGCTCAACGCGCAGAATCTGCTCACGGTTGCGGGTTCGTTCACGACGGCGCGAATCGTGCGTGACAACAACGGTTTCTATAATCTCGGCAGTGAAGGCAATTTTGCCAACATCGTAAACGCGGCGGACCCATACAGCGGCTATTGCTTCGCAGCGCCGCCCTTCAACGGAAAAAGCGCCGTAGAAAATTGCCACGGAACCATGGTCGCTCTCAGTCCGGGCTACAGCGTAGCGCCTTTTAGCGGAACGACCACAAGCGGAATGAAATACGCAGAAACGTGCGCGATTCCGGGTAAGCCGCAAGACGGCAGCGCCTGCACGTACATGATCTCGGAGAACGGGCTCAACGGAACCTACAGCGGCACCATCCCGAACTTCTATGGCGCCTCCATCACCGACCAGTACCGCCCGACGGACAAGTGGCTGCTGAACGTCGGCATCCGGCTCGATAGTTTCGGTTTCGTCGGTCAGAACACGGCCGCTCCGCCGCTTGGCGGCTCGGCTGCCGCGCGACAGTTCTGGTTTAATGCGTACAATCTCGACAACTGCGTGATCAACTCGAGCGGCGCGCCGGAAGCGAATCCGAATCCGGGAGCAGCGTGCCCGTCGGGAAGCCATACGGCCAACGTACAGAACGCTCCGGCAAACTTCACCTACAATATCTATCAACCTCGCGTTGCGGGAACGTACACCTCGAATCCCAACGATGTCTTTCGTTTCTCCTACGGTCGCTATACGGAAGCGCCGAACACGGCTTTCGAGCAGTACAACACGCGCCAGGAGGATCTGGCAGATTACATCGGATCGCATTTCCTGCAGTTCGGCCGTAACAGCCCCGGATATCCGATTCTGCCGCCGACCTCGATTAACTACGACCTCTCGTGGGAGCATCATTTAAAGAACACCGACTGGTCGTTCAAGCTCACGCCGTTCTTGCGGCAGACCCAAGATCAGATCCAGCAGTTCTTCCTCATCCCGCAAAACGGGTTCGTATCAGGCTTGAATGTGGGGAGCCAGCGCAGCGAAGGCGTCGAATTCCAGCTGCAAAAGGGTGACTTCTCGCGCGACGGCATCTCCGGACTGCTATCGTTTGCCTACACCAACTCCTACGTCCACTACGGACCGATCGCCGCGGGTGCGTCGGGATCGACGGTGCTCGCGCCGATCAACAACTCGATCGCTCAGTACAATGCTTACACGAAATACTGTACGATGCATCCGGGGGGCCCAAACACCATGTGCGGCGGCAGCACGACGGGAAACGGCCCGGCGAACGCGTGCTACACCAGTAAAGGAATCCCGAAGGCTCCACTGCCGGGTGGCGGCTGCAAAGCGGGTGAGATCGCGAATCCCTACTGGGGCGCAGCGCCGCAAGCGCTCATCAATACGGGTCAGAACTTCCCCACGTACGACACGTTCCCGGGCTCGCTCGGACTTGCGGCGCAAGGCTTCGGCTCGCCGTACGTTGGAACGCTTTTGCTGAACTACAAGCATCAACGGTTCGCAATAACGCCGTCGATGCAGTTCCAAGGTGGTGGCAAGTATGGCATCCCGATTACCGAGGCGGGCATCGACCCCGCCAGCGGTTGCGGGGTGCCGCTCGTCGGCGACCGTTACAACGCATCAAAGTGTCTGGGCGTGGTCGACATTCCGAATCCATTCACCGGGGTGTTCGATCCGATTGGCGCCTTCACCGAACCCAACGAGGTGATCGCCAACTTGCAGCTCTCCTACGACGTTAGCCCGCGGATCCAGCTCGTCGGACAGCTCACCAACATCGTGAACTACTGTTGGGGCGGTACGCACACGCCGTGGACCTTCAATGACGGCAACATCTGCTCGTACTCTAACGTGGAGGGCACGGTCTACCCGGTCGCTCCATACGGGACGCCGGGCGCGATCGTCAATCCGCCGGGCTATTCCGGATCGCAAATCCAGCCGTTTCGGAAGTTCCCCTACGAGCCGCAGTTGGGGCCTGCGATCGTCTCAGCGCTCAACGGCTCGTATAAAACGCCGCTCCAGTTCTACATCACGGCAAATCTCAGACTGTAAGCGATAACGCGCTTAGGAACTGCGAGGCCTCCGTCGCATGACGGGGGCCTCGCTCTTACGGGGTGATGGTTGTTGCGATGTGTTGGAGTTCGGCCTTGCCGAGCTGGCCGACCAGGGTGTAGTAGAGGGTCCCGTCGTTCCACGTCAATATCGCGACGCTCCCGTCTTCGGCGTATTGCGCCGAGTGGCCGCCGACGTCGAGCGCATCGGGTTGGAGGGGAGCCAGGTTGGGAGTTACCGCGGTTGCGGTTTCAAAGAGCGATACCGTTCGAATGCCGTCGGAGTATAGAAGCTGAACGGTGCGGGTGCCGTGCAGCTCGACGAGCGCGGCATCGATCGGCGAGAAGCCATCGGGCAACTCCGGTTTTATCGCGGCGAAGCCGGCGTTGCGAACGACGCTATCCGGATCGTTTGAAGACCCGTTCACCTGCTGCGGTTGCACGACGGCGTAGCCCTTGGGAAGGTCGAACGCGGCTATCGAGACGGGCGAGTACCGCACCTGTTCGAGCCGCGTCTCGCTGATGACCGCACCGCCGGCGGCAAACTCTTGTTTGTCCAGCACGATCTTCGTCTCTCGATCGATCCGCACGAACATCGTCGGCCGATTGGTGTGCTTGTTGATCAAAAGAGCGTCGATCGTCGGGCGGCCTCCGAAAGCCCCGTTGCCGCGCCATGCCGCCCGATAGTTTGCGCGAATCAGGGCTTCGCGCTCGCGCAGCGCGGAGCCGGCCGTAAGGGCGGGATCGCTTCGCGTCGCGACGATGCGGTGACTCTTGGCGTCGATCGAAAACGTGAGGTTTCCCTTGACGATCTCGGAGTCGCCGAAGAACCGCGGCGGCGAACTGTAGGTGCGTCGCGTAAGATCGGGTGCGCGATGCTCGACGCGGTAGACCGAGGTTACGGCAGCCCGGCTTCCCGTTCGTACGATTTCCACGACGCCGCTGTACGAAACCGTAGCCGGCGCCGCGAGAACTTCCGAAAGCAACGGCATAGCGGCGTCGCTCTGAGAACCGGCACCCGCCGGCGTTAGGCTGCAGGCCAAGAGTGCCAGCGCGGCGAGGCTAGCGCGTCTTATCATCGTTGGCCAACGTTTGCGGTATCGGATCGTCTTCGGAAAGCGGCGTCGCGGCATCGAGCGTCGCGTGACTCTCGAGGTAGTAGCCGGCGTCGATGGTCGCAGCGTGCGCCGGACCGTGCGCGACTTTGATGCTGAAGAAAAGAAACGCAGCGATGGCGATGGCCACCGGCACGGCAATCGCCGGACGAAGCGCGGCGCTCAAACGGTCCCAAACTGACGGCGGGCGGCTGCGCACCTGTTCCCATATCCGGGAAACAACGGCGGGCGGCAGGTCACGTTCCTGCGCTAGCGCGTGAGCCCGCAAGACCTTGGTAAGCGAGGCCTCCGCATCGCGAGCATCGGCACATTCAGGGCAGCCGGCAATATGCGCCGCAATTGCGGCGCTACGAGCTGCCGGCAGCTCTTCGTGCAGATAATCGACGAGCTCGTCGGGCGTCGGATGCATTTCACTCATGATGGCGATTTCATATAACGATCCAGAAGGCCACGCAGCTGTCCCCGAGCGCGGTGAAGGCGCGAACGCACCGTTCCGACGGTGCAGCCGACGATCTCCGCGATCTCTTGGTAGCTGTACCCTTCAACGTCGGCGAGCAGCACGATCTGTCGCTGTTCGGTCGTCAAGTCAGCGAGTGCCTTCGACACGGGTTCGCTGAGTTGACTTTCGACGTATTCCTCGATTGGCTCGACTGCGAGGGGGCGGCCGCCACCGTATTCTTGGAGCTCATGATCTTCCGGAATCTCCTCTTGATAACGTCCCTTACGGCGTCGAAGTTCGTCGCGATGAAGATTCGTGACGATTCGATAGATCCAGGAAAGAAAAGATGTCCCTGGTTTAAAGCTGCGCCAGGCACGATAAACGCGGATAAAGGCTTCTTGGGTAAGGTCGCGGGCATCCGCCTCATTCTGGGTCAGGCGGTAGGCGTAGTTGTAGGTCGCCTTGCCGTGTTCGTTGATGGCGCTCTCCAAGAAGGCCGTCTGTTCCATCGAGCGGCTACGCTTCCGTGCTCCGCTCGCAAGCTCCGCTTAGCTTCTCGAGGCCCAGAGGACTCGCGCGACGGCCCACATCCCGAGGACCGCGAGGACGGTCAGAAACGTGAAAAGTGAGAGCTCCAGCAGCGCGATGCCCGCAAACTGGCTGCCGCCGCAAATCGCCACGGCGCCGGCGATTAGCGCGAGTTTGAATCGTTCCAATGGATTGGCTGCCAAGCCCGAAACCGATCGGGCCGTGGCAAGGACCTCAGCGGGATCCCAGCCGCCGGTTTGCACTATCGAAGCGACTCGACCCGTCGGCGCGACGATGAAGAGTTTATCGTTGTGAAGAAAATTGTCAGTGCTCAGGCGCATCGAACTGATGCGGAACTCATCGAGCAGACGTTGGACCGTCGATCCGGTGCCGGTCAGCAGCGTCCAACTTCCCGTCCTGGCACCGTAGGTCGAGCCGTAAGCGCGCAGCACCGCCGGAGAATCATATGGCGGGTCGAGCGTTATCTCGGCCAGAGCAAATCGCTTTGGATCGAGGCCGCTCTGCAGGTACGCGAACTTTCCGCTAATTGCGGGGCAAAGATCGCGATCGGGACACCGTGTGAAAACGAACGACAGCAGCAGCGTCTTTCCGGCGAACGCGCGGTCGAGCGCAATCGGGTTGCCGTCCTGATCGACCAGGTCCGCTGCCGGTAACGCGCTTCCAATCTCGACCGGGACGACACGCCCGGAATCGGGAAGGCCCGGCGCAAAGACTCCGGCCGGTACTGGATCGAGCAGCGTCGGCGGTGTGGTCGAGGGATCGAGCAACGCATCGACGCTCGTGCCGCCGCGAAAACTCGCCGGACGGGCAAAGGCATAGCGCCGTATTTGCGCCGGCATCATCTTGGGTACCGGGTCGCTGCGCACGATCGCCGTGCGATCGCCGAGCGTATCGATCACGACACCATGGATCGGGATCAGCGCGAGCAACGCCGCAAGCAGCATATGGCTATCATACATCTAGGGGGGACAGGGGTTCGCCGAGATTGAGCACAACGAAGGGAGCCGTGAACGCTGCCGTCCTGATCCTTCGCATTCTCTTGGGTGGCGTGCTCTTGGCTGCCGGGGGGCTAAAAGTCGGGCACGCGTCGATCCTTGCTGCGAGCATTGCGGACTTTCGGCTGCTTCCGGCGGTCGTCGTCGGGCCGCTTGCACTGGCGTTACCGTACCTCGAGTTGCTCCTAGGAGCCTATCTGATCGCCGGACTCTTTACTCGAATCGCCGCCGCGCTGGCGGCGTTCGAGTTCTTGATTTACTCCGTGGCGATTGCCTCGGCCGTGATGCGCCGTATCCCGGCAGGATGCGGTTGCTTCGGTCCTAAGGACACCGCGGTCGCCGATTGGCCGCACGTCGCCTTCGATCTGGCGCTTGCCATGGCGGCCGGGGTCGTTGCCTTGGGCGCGCCGGGCGCGCTCGCGCTCGATAGAGTACTTCGCCGCGGATGAATCGGCGAACGCTTGCAGCAGTCTCGACCGTCGTGGTCGTCGCCATCGTCGTGGTGGCCGTGCTCGTTTATTTCAGAGGCCCAACGCATGGATCGGTGCAGAGTGCCTCGCAGGCGCCCGTCGTCGGCAAGGCGCAGAAAGGTAAGACCGCGCCGCAGTTCGAGGTTGCAACGACGGCAGGTTACTTCGACTTGAGCAAAACGCGCAAGCCGGTCTTCTTGGAAGTCTTCGCGACCTGGTGCCCGCACTGTCAGCGAGAGACGGCGATCATCGACCGGCTCTATGCCAAATACCGAAACCGCGTAGACTTCGTGGCCGTCTCGGGAAGCGATACCGCGATGGACGGCACCTCAGCCTCCTCGGAACTCGACGTCCTCGCTTGGATTCGCCAGTTCAACGTGAAATATCCGGTTGCATACGACCCGCTTCTCAACGTTGCGAATCTCTATATGCAAGGCGGTTTTCCGACCATCGCCATCATCGGCAGCAACAAGACGATCCGGTACCTCGATGACGGCGAGATTGCTTACGGCGAGTTAGACTCCGCGCTTAGATCGGTGCTGCGCTAGCTTCTTTACGTGCCCGCTGGAAAGGTGTAGTTCGGCGGCGGGACGAGCGGCGCTCCCACCTCGAGGACGATCTGCTGATGGGCGCTCATCGGAATCTTCGTGAGGTCGCCGTCGTACTTCAGGCCGTTGACGTAGGCAGTAACGGTGCCTTTAAGACCTGCAACATCGTCGGGTTGCAACGGCTGCCCCCAGATATCGAACAGCATGCCGAGCGTGTACGGGCCGCCTTGCGGAGGCGATAGATCGGGGGCCTCGATATGAATCACGCCGCTGGCGTCGTGCGTGTGAATCCAGTAGAGGCACGGGCCCGCCGGATTCGGTGCGAATCCAATGTATTGCGGCACCTGGAGTTGCTTGCCGTTATAAAAGATCGCGAGATGCGTGTGCACGTGCAGCGTGGAGAACTCCATCGCGCCGCAGCCGATGCCGTCCACGGTTTGCCCGTGGCCGCCCTGCAGCGTGTCGGGATACTTTGCCTTAAAGTACTTTGATCCGAGCGACTCACCGGCGGCGAGCACGATCGGCTTCTGGCTCGCATTGGGACCTGGCGTCGGCGTCGCATAGGCTTGTTGGATCGTACGATTCTGCCACCAGTTATAGCCGGCGAAGGCGAGAACGATCGCGACGAACGCAATCCCGACGCCGATATAGATCGGACGCATTGGGTCGCGTCGCGGCGGAGGGGCGGCGCCGCCGCGTCCTTGACGCCGGCGCTCGGCACGACTGGGTTGTGGCATGTTGTCCCTTCTACGACGGAGCCTTGAGCGGTGCGGCGATCGGGGCATCGGAGATCTCGAGCGTCCGCTTCGGAATCAAATAGTTTGTAACATAATCGGTGACGGCATCGGCGAGCGGCGTATTCGGCCGGTCGTAGCCCGTCGCGCGCAGGCGCTCGACGCGCGCGCACGTGTAATATTGATACTTGCCGCGCAACTCGTTGGGCATCTCCACGAACTCGATGCGTTCGGGCAGCTCGAGCGCGTGGAAGATCGGACGCACCAGCTCCAGCCACGTTTGCGCCGAACCCGTGCCGACGTTAAAGAGGCCGGCGGCATCCGACTCGGCCAAGTGCAGCGTCATCGCGACGGCATCTTTCACGTAGATGAAATCGCGCCGCTGTTCGCCGTCGCGATACTCGGGCCGGTAACTTTTGAAGAGCCGGACGCTGCCGGCCTCGCGGATTTGCTCGTACGCTTTATCGACGACGCTGCGCATGTCGCCCTTGTGGTCCTCGTTTGGCCCGAAGACGTTGAAGTACTTCAGGCCGCAGATGCGTTGTGACAACCCCGTCCTGTTCGCGTACAGATCGAAGAGGTGCTTTGAATACCCGTATCCGTTGAGCGGCCGCAGCACGTGCAAGTCGCATTCGTCGGAAAGCTCGGCTTCGAGGCCGCCGTAGGTGGCCGCTGATGAGGCGTAGACGAAACGTGCCTCATGTTCGACCGCCCAGTGCGCCAAGCTCTTGGTGTATTCGTAGTTGTTGCGCAGGAGATATCCGGTGTCGCGCTCCGTCGTTGCCGAACAGGCGCCGAGATGAACGATCGTCGAGATCTTGCCGAGCGAGCCGCCGTTGGCCGCCCGAGCGGCGAAATCGTCGGCGTCGAGGCAATCGGCGAATCGCAGAGGGACCAGGTGGCGCCACTTCTCCGAGGAGTCCAGCCGGTCGACGACCAGGATATCCTCCAGGCCACGCCGGTTGAGAGCCCAAATGACGGCGCTTCCGATAAGGCCCGCGCCACCGGTAACGACGATTCTTCCGTGATCGAGGTCGTGCATCGCTGTGAGGGCCCATAATCCACCAGGCTTTGCGCCGAGTCCTTGTCAAGGCCGGAACCTGACGCCCATATTAAGTTCGCGGCCTGGCCCAAAATGGTTGCCTTGGGCGTTGAGAAGCGTTACGTAGTAGCGATCGTTGAGCAGATTTTGGATGTCCAGCGTGATCGCGGCTTTCGGCGATATGGCGATGCCGTCTTCCACGTTGAAAATCGTGTGCGGCGTCAGTTTGCAGTATCCCGGCGTATCGGGCGGGCAGAAAGCCGACGAAAGGCCGCTGCCGTAGTAGGCGTCGGCGGAGAACCAGCCGCCGCGCCGGTTGTTGAGCAAGATTCCGCTGTTGATGGTGTAACGCTGCTCGTGGTCGGCGGGAGTAAAGCCTGTAGGCGCGCCAAAGCAAGGCGCGAGTAGCTGCGTTTCGCAGCCGCTGTTGAGCGAGACTACGTGAGCAACTGCAAAATAGGCGCGGCTGTTGAGCGATAGCGGCTGGGTGTAGTTGAGCGCCTCCTGCGACAGTCTGCCCAGCACGTAGTTGATGTCCTGGTGCAGGAGCGTCACGCCGACTTGCGTGTCGTCGATAAGGTCGTTGGCATTCTTCTGCCAGACCCGAAAGCCGAGGTCGCCGGAGCCGACCGGGATATGGCCGCCTAGCTCGAGCTGCGTATCCCGTTCGGGTTTGAGGTCGAACTGCGCTAGCGTCGGTTGCAGCGGCTGGTTGAGTACATAGGCGGCTTCAGGGCTCACGTTTTCAAATGAAAATGGCTCGAAAAACCGGCCAATGTATCCGTAAACGGCCGCGCGTTTCCCGAAGAAGCGCGTGATCTTGAGCCTCGGACTGAAAGCTCCGAAGCCCTGGCTGAAAGCCGCCGATTTGATGGTAAAGAAATCGTAGCGCATTCCGTAGTCGGCCTGCCATAGGCTGCTCATGCGCCAGCTGTCCTGAATGTAGGACTGATAGGTATTCCCAAGGTTCGGTGTGTCGTCGATCACCGTATAGGGCGCATTGGGCATATTTGGAGTGTAGATCGGCGACAGATAGTTGTTTGGCTGCAGCGTGAACGAATAGTATTTCAGCACGCGGCTCAGATCGTAGTTGACCCCAGCGCCAATCGTATGGCTCCCGAAGCTCTGCGTGTAGTCACCCTGCATGATGTAATCAAGTTCGGTTCGCTGATCGGCGAGCGACAGTCCGCACGTCATCGGATTTGGGGCGACGACGAAGGCATTGGCGCAGTCGGTCGAGGTGCCCCCGTTGCCGAACGGGGGCGGCGTCTGATTGAGCGATTCGCCGTAGATCCAATCGTTGTAGGGGTCGCCGAAATCTTGGATGCGCGATTGGTTGTACGCCGGACCCCAGCTGAGCATACCCGTATTGCCGAGCGCGTGGTGAAACTGGACCGCCAGAAACGTGTCGGCCTGGTCCTCGTTGTCGTCGGTGCTGCCGGGTTCGCCGTACGCGATGTCGTTGGGAATCTGAAAGGTATCGTGGGTATTGAAAAACGTAACGTTTGTGAAGTTGTTGCCGCCGGCGGGGAGCGTAAAGCGGGCGAACTGACCGACCGAACTCGCATTGTTGTGAGGCGAGTTGAAGTCGGGCGGATCGAGCCCCCGGGTGGTCGTTAAGCCGCTGAACGCCAGGTCGTAACCCCCGCCACCTGCGATCGGCGCATGATACCCGATCGTGGACTGAGCGTCAGTGTACGAACCGTACGACGCATATCCGTCCAAGCCGGGCGGCCCCGTCCCGGCTCGCGACGACATATTGAAAACCGCACCGAATTTCAGGCCGTATTGCGCGGGATACGCGCCCTCGATGAGATCCACGAAGGAAAGATTGTTGATGTTGATCTCGCTGCCGATGTCGCGGTTGAGCTCTTGGGGCAGCGGCACCCCGTCGATCATGTAGTTAATGACGCCGTGGTCGCCGTTGATGTGAACGACGCCATTGGCGCCCTGAGCGGCGCCCGGCATTTGGGTTTCCATTTGGGTGAAGCTATTGTTGAAGGGAAGGCGGGTCAGGGCCGTGCTGTTGAGCACCACGTCACTCCCGCTGCCGTGGATGGTAAGCGACTGCGATTGGCTGACGACGGCATGCGCGATCTCCGTAAGCTTCTCAAGCGCGATGGCTATGCTCGCGCCGCCGCTGCCAAGATCTACGCGCACGAGGCCCCGCAGGTCGCCGTTCCGCGCCTCGACGTCGTACGTGCCCAAGGCCAACGGCGGAAACGAGAAGCGCCCCTTGGCATCGGTCGTCGTCTTGAAGGTCAGATTATTTCCCGACGCTGTTACCGTAACGTGCGCTGCTGGGATACCGCCGGTCGTGACCGCTCCGGTGATGAAGGCACTCGCATTGACGGCGTACGCCGCCGCGACGCACGAAAACGCCAGGGCGCAGGCAATCAGCGCGGCGCAGGCATAGCGCCGCAGGGGGTCGTTCATTGTGGTCCTCGGGAAATCTTCAGAGTTGCGTGTAAAACGATATTAGCTTATCATTAGCAAATAGTCAACAGGCTTACTGGAGGCGGCGGCCGTGATACCATGAAGAAGGCAGCACACCCCTGCGGAGGAAAACGAAATTGCCGACCGGACCTAATAGGAAAACAAAACAGCGGGACGCCGTGCGCGCCGTCCTGGCCGCGGGAGAACGGCCTCTCAGTATCGATGAGTTGCTCAAGGCTGCCTCCAGGCGAGTCGACGGCCTGGGCGTCGCGACGGTCTATCGCGCGGTCGCGCTTCTTTTGGATGAAGGTTGGATCGAAGCCGTCGAAATTCCGGGGGAGCCCGCGCGCTACGAGCGATCCGACAAGGGACACCACCATCATTTTCAATGCGAGAAGTGCGATCGGGCTTTCGACATCGCCGGCTGCTTGGACAATCTGCGTAAGCTGGCGCCCCCGAGGTTTCGGGTAAAGGAACACTCCGTAACGCTGTATGGACTCTGCGCCGCTTGCGCGGCCTAGGAGTCTGTCGATAGCTGCGGCTTGACTGTCGCTAGTGATATGTTATTATCACTAAGCATGAAGCCCACCACGGAGTTCACGATCAGCCGCAGCGGCGACGATGCTGTCCCGGAGTTTTCACTTCACGAGCAATGCTGGTTCGACTACGGGCGAATTACCGGCGTTCGCGCGTGCCTCGAGGAACACTTAAACGCTTTGCGAAAACGCGCCAACGCGCTTCAATCGGTTCTCGCAACGGACGATCCGGAGAAAGCCGAGCGGCTCCTCTTCGATCAAGTCGACGTCGTCGCTAAGGAAGTAACGTTACGGCCACGGTGCGAGTTCGTTGCTTTTGAAGCGCTTATGAAGACCGCATTTCGACCCTAATCGACCTCTGATGAGCCCGTTACGCCGTCGCGACCGCTCCGTGGTCGTCGCAGTGTGACTCGTGCGCGTGGTGCAGGTGTCCCGCGACGAGATAATCGGTGTGGGAGGCATGCGGTATGGCTTCGTGGCCGCAATCTTTTTCGTGCTTGTGGCCGGCCTCGTGCCCTGCGCACGAATGGCCAGTCGTACAAGCCTCCGGATTAACCGCCGACGCTTCTACAACGTGTTCGTCGACATGGCCGTCGTGCACGAAGTGAAGGTGGCCGTCATGAAGGTAATCGGTATGTCCGGCGTGCCGGACCTTAGGGTGGGAGCATGCGGGGCCATGCTCGTGCGTGTGCCCGCTGTGCGTCGTGTGTTCCATACAAAGAGTATACCCCAGAACGGGCAGGCCCCGCCGGTTTCATAGTCCCGCCGGGGCCTGCGCTGTTAAAACGGGGCGGAGACGCGTAGTAGGAAGTTGGTCCCGTTTGCGATTTGCGTCGTATTAAAGCCGTTGGCCACCTTGATGAGGTCGACGATCTCTGCGAAGTTAGAGGTCGTCGCCAACGGCAACGGCGCGCCGTCGATATTGTAAGTCACGCCGTGAAAGCCGTTGATCACCGGCTCATTGTATGAGAACTGCACGACGCCCGGGAGCGTTTCGAGGAGCCGGTCGAGGCTGTTATTGACCGGCGAGGTCTGAATGTCACTTCGGGTGAGTTGATTGACGGATGCAGGATTCGTGTCGGGGCCGGCGTGCGCCGTCACCGTGGTCTGCGCGATCTGTTTGAGGCTCGTCGAGAGCGGAACGTTGACGGTCACGACGTGTCCGCTGGTGACGTTGACGATGACCTGGAGTTCGTGAGCGCCTTTCGTCTGGGCGATCAGGCGGTCCCATACGGCACGAGCGGAAAGACATAATCACCCCGTGAGTCTGTGGTGGTTTGAAAGCGCGAGCCTTCACCTTGATGACAACCGTCGCACCGGCAGCCGGTTTGCCCTCGACTGTAATCGTGCCGCGGACGAGTCCGGTGGTCGCTCCGAACGCCGGAGCCAAACAACTCAAAGCCAATAAAACGGCGACGAGCGCCCTGCGAAACCGAGACATGGTTTTTCTCCGATCTTAGATGTGGAAGAAAAAAGGATCGACGCGAGCGCTTATGCGCAGTAGTCGAGCCCGATCGGAGGGGGACGAGCGAAGCGGCTCGAGGCACTCGGCGACGCCGTACCACGCGGCGGCCGCGAGCAGGAGCGGGCCATAACTCGGGAGGCGCTCGGCGAGCCTGCTGCCAGAACGCCTCCGTTGACGGCCGCATTCGCGCCGGTCGCGGCCAACAATCCGAAGAAGACGAGCAGACCGACGCCGCCCGCCAGGGCGGCCTGCAGAAGCAGGGCGTGGTAGCCGCCGCCCATGGCGTGCTCTCCACCGTAGAGGCCGCCGTGGGCAAGGATGGACGCAAGCAAGCCCAGGGCGAACGCGGCCGGAACCTTCCTGAGGGCCACAAAGGTCTTTTGTAGGCGAGGCTGCGGGGAGACCTGGGGGCCGCGTCGTACTGACCCTGCCCCTTGGGGTTCGTGAACCTGGTGGGATGGAGCCGCGAAAGAAGAGCCAAGTGTGATGAGCACCCGATTACGCGTCGAGAATGCCGATACCGTCAGTTTGGTCTGCGCGCTTTTGGTGCGCTTTCCCGAGTTGGCTTCAATTCGCTCCGGGCCAGCGGACCGAACGCTGCGATTGACCTTCGCCGTCCGTCAACGGTTCGACCGGGCCTCCCAGGCGGCGCTCGCCGAGGCAATCGAAGAACATGTCCGGGGCTTTCTCGCTCTGAGCAAGGACGAGCCGACGGCGCTTCGGGTCGAGTGCGAAGGCGATAGGACGCTCACGTTCGTGCATGTTACCCGGGATCTGGCGAGCTTTTCAAAGGAAGAGCTCGAGTTGCAAGTAAGCTTTTTATGCGATCGTTGCGGCGACACACTGGTCCGAAATCCACCGCCGGACGACCACCTCGAAGGCGACCCGGCCGCCGAGGACGAGGCGGCACTCTATGCCGTCGAGGCGTTGCGCGACCCGTCACAATCCAAGAGTTTGGTAGGCTTTAGAGAAGAAAAACGTGTGCTCGTCTATTTCTTGAAATCTCAGAAGAAAGCGAAGGCGTCGGCTCGCCGATAGATAGCCCAAGCCTGAACGTCATGATCATCGGGGACGTGGTCGGCTCCCCGGGGCGTGAGGCGCTCAAGCGTTGCGTTTCGTTGCTTCGAGAGCAACATCAAATCCACGCCTGCATCGCCAACGGCGAAAACGCGGCAGGCGGTTTTGGCTTGACCGCTCAGACCGCCGAGGAGATGTTCGCCAGCGGCATCGATTTTATCACCGGAGGGAATCATATTTTTGATAAGCGCGACTTCGGCGAGTACTTGGAGAGCAGCAACCGAGTGATTCGACCGGCCAACTATCCGCCGGCTACACCCGGACGAGGCGCCGGTATGTTCGCGGCCGACGGCGTGACCGTGGCCGTCCTCAATTTAATGGGACGCACGTTCATGCCACCCGTGGACGATCCGTTTCGCTGCGCGGATGCCATGGTCACCGATCTTCGCCGGCGGACGCCGGTGATCGTCGTCGACCTTCACGCCGAGGCCACCTCAGAGAAGGTCGCTATGGGGCGCTATTTGGACGGACGCGTCTCGTGCGTCGTCGGTACGCACACCCACGTTCAGACGGCCGACGAGCAGATCTTCCCCGGGGGAACCGCGTACCTCAGCGACCTCGGGATGACGGGCCCGATGGACGGAGTCATAGGGATGGAGAAGGGTCCCGTACTCGACCGGTTTCTTACCGGTCTTTCGGAGCGGTTCAGCGTGCAAAAAACTGGGATGAAACAGTTCAACGCCGCGGTAGTTTCGGTGGATCGCGCGACGGGAAAAGCGACCGGGATCAAACGCATTTTTATGCGAGGCATCGCATGACGGCCGCCGGGGGCGTTACCTTAAAAGTCTCGGCCAAGAGCAATCCCAACGCGGTGGCCGGAGCACTGGCTGCGGTACTTCGCGAGCGCGAGACCGCCGAAGTTCAGGCCGTCGGCGCCGGCGCGATCAATCAGGCGATCAAAGCCGTCGCCATTGCGCGGAGTTACTTAAAGGGTGCCAAGCTCGACGTGGTGTGCACGCCGTCTTTCGTGCTCGTAGCTATCGACGAGAGCGAGCGCACCGCAATTTCGCTGCAGGTCGAACGACGCAAACTCCAAGAGAAAGAACCCGAAGTTGAAAGTTGACCTGCATTCGCACACCAACATGAGCGACGGGACGCTCAGCCCGCAAGAACTCTCCGACTTCATGGGCGAGCGCGGCGTCGAGGTCTTCTCGATCTCCGACCACGACACGCTGGCGGCGTACGGTGCCTTTACGCCCCCGCCCGGGGCGCGCGTGATTACCGGCATCGAGATCAACACGACCTGGCGTGAGAACGAGGTCCATGTTTTAGGGTACGGCGTTCCGCTCGAAGCCTCAGCGATCAACGAGTTGCTCGAGTACAATCAAGTCCAGCGGCGGATGCGCGCTGAGACGATGGTCGAGCGCTTACGTCAGGCCGGTTATACTTTGACGCTCGACGACGTCTTGCGAGAATCCGGCGGATCCTTTTCGATCGGCCGGCCGCACGTGGCTAAGGCGCTGGTGCGCCTTGGGGTCGTAGATAGCGTCGATGCAGCCTTCAGGCAGGCGCTGAGCCGCGGCAGGCCCGGCTACGTTCCGCAGCTTTACACGACCCCCGAGCACGCGATCGAAAAGATTACGGCGGCCGGCGGCATTCCCGTGTTGGCTCATCCAGGCCGGCTCAAGGACCGCATCCTGATCGACGAGCTCGCAGATCGCGGCTTGCGAGGCCTGGAGGTCTTCTATCCGCTGCACAGTGAGGCCGACACGGCGGAGTTCCGAGAGACCGCGCGGCGCTACGGGTTGGTCATGACGGCCGGCATGGATTTCCACGACATTCGCTACCACACGCAGGGCGTCGGTATGGAAGTGGACGCGCGCGATCTCGCGCCGTTCTTCGACCTGGTTGGAGCGATCGCCTAAGCGTTATCCGGGGTCGGTTTCCCGATCTGCCGGCGTACCCGGTCGACGGATTTGCGCGCAGCGGCCTCGCGCTCTTGCAAGGCCTGTTCTTGCAGCGCCACGATCTCCGGGTCGCGCATAAAGCGATGGTTGATTCGCACGTTGTAGGCGCAGCTCGCCAGAGCCGCGCCGGCAAACTCGGCGGCGGAGCCCACGTCACTGCTCAACGCCTGGATCGGAAACTCCAGCACCTTTTCGAGCAGTTCGAGGACTTGCAGGCTGAGCGCGGTCGCGCGCAAGGGTTCTTCGGCGGCCCGCGCGAGGGCGTCGTCCAGGGCCTGCCGGCGCTCGGCTTTTGCCTTCTCGGTATCCTTGGGCAACGCTTGGGCGGCGATGACGCCGGCAAACGCCTCCTCGTCGCGGAGTCGGGCATCGGAAATCTCGGCGCGCAGCGAGTCGGCTCGCTCGACGATCGCGTCCAGCGCCTCGGTCGAGGCGGCATTTTTCGGATTGCGTCGCGCGATCCGCGCAACCATAGCGGTCAGCGCGGCAGCGAACGAGGCGACCAGCGCGGCCGCGCTTCCACCGCCGGGTACTGCGGCGTCGGACGCGAGGCGCTCGAGGTAAGCATCCAGCGTCTCCACCTACCCTGGGTTGGCGGGCCGCGGCGTGCGACCTTGGTCGGGCGCTTTTGCGGCGGAGGTGGCGTACGATGCGACGAAACGTTTGCCCACCTTCCCCACCTCCTAGGAGTTCTCAACTTGCCTATTTTGGATTCAGTCCCGGGCCATGTGAAAGACCTGGGCCGCGCCGAGGCCGGCCGTTCGCGCATCGGCTGGGCCGCTTCGTATATGCCAGTGCTCGCGCAGATTCACGACCGATTCGAGCTGGAGAAACCGCTGGCCGGCATTCGCATCGGCGCCTGCCTTCACGTGACGACCGAAACCGCCAACTTGATGCTGACGCTGCGAGCCGCCGGCGCGGAGATTGCGCTGTGCGCCAGCAACCCGCTCTCGACGCAAGACGACGTCGCCGCGGCGCTCTGCGAATACGGAATCGCCACCTATGCGATCAAGGGGGAAGACCACGCAACCTACTATTCGCACATCGAATCCGTCATCGCAACCAAACCACAAATCTCGATGGACGATGGCTGCGACCTCGTCACGCAGATCTTCACCAAGCACCCCGACCAGTTGTCGGAGATGATCGGCGGCTGCGAGGAGACGACGACCGGCATCATCCGGTTGCGGGCGATGCAGCGCGACGGCGTGCTGCCGTATCCGGTCATCGCGGTGAACAACGCACTCACCAAGCACATGTTCGACAATCGGTACGGTACCGGGCAATCGACACTCGACGGCATCATTCGCGCCACGAACATTTTGCTCGCAGGGCGGACGATGGTTATCGCCGGCTACGGCTGGTGCGGGCGCGGAATCGCGTCGCGCGCGGCCGGCATGGGCGCGCACGTCGTCGTGACCGAAGTCGATCCGCGCAAGGCTATCGAGGCGGTCATGGACGGCTACCGCGTGATGCTGATGAGCGAAGCCGCCAAAATCGGCGACATTTTCGTGACGGTCACCGGCAACTATCACGTTATCGGCGACGAGCACTTCAAATTAATGAAGGACGGGGCAATCGTCTGCAACTCGGGCCACTTCAACGACGAGCTCGATCTCGACGCCATCGCACGGCTTGCCAAGGGTAAGATCGCGCCGCGCGAGTTCGTGGAGCAGTACGAGCTGAACGACGGCCGCAAGATTTGCATCCTCGCCGACGGCCGGCTCGTGAACCTCGCGGCTGCCGAGGGCCACCCCGCCGCGGTAATGGACATGTCGTTTTCCAACCAGGCGCTGGCAACGTCCTATCTCGTCAAGCACCATCGGGAGCTGTCGAAGCGCGTCTACGACGTTCCGCTTGCGATTGACGAAGAGGTCGCGCGGCTGAAGCTGGCCTCCATGGGCGTCGACATCGACACGCTCACACCCGAGCAAGTGAAGTACGCCGAATCGTGGAGCGAGGGCACCTAATGGCGTACAAGCGGCTCTTCACCAGTGAGTCGGTGACCGAGGGGCATCCCGATAAGCTCGCCGACCAAGTCTCCGATGCGGTACTCGACGCGCTGATCAAAGACGATCCCTACTCGCGAGTGGCGGTCGAGACGTTTGCGATCACGGGGCAGATCCATATCGCCGGCGAGGTAACCACGAGAACCTACGTCGACATTCCGCGTTTGGCGCGCGAGGTCGTCCGCGAAGTGGGATACACCAGATCCGCAATCGGCTTCGACGCCGAAACCTGCGGTGTGAGCGTCTCGATCGACGAGCAATCGCCGGATATCGCGCTTGGCGTCGACCGTTCGCAGGAGGCGCGCGCCGGCGACGACGACGAGTTCGAGCGGATTGGTGCCGGCGATCAAGGGATGATGTTCGGGTACGCGTGCCGCGATACCGACGAACTGATGCCGCTACCGATCGTGCTGGCGCACAACCTAACGCGACATCTCGCCGCGGTGCGCAAGAACGGCGACATTCCGTATCTGCGGCCCGACGGTAAATCGCAAGTGACCGTCGAGTACGAGGACGATCGTCCGGTTCGCGTGGAGGCCGTCGTGCTGTCGACGCAGCACGACCCCGACATCCCGCTCGAAGAGATCCGCCGCGAAATTACCGCAAAAGTGATCGACCACGTTATTCCGCGGGCGATGTACGACGCGCGCACGCGCGTCTTCGTCAACCCGACGGGGCGTTTCGTCATCGGCGGTCCCAAGGGCGACGCCGGGCTTACCGGCCGCAAGATCATCGCCGACACCTACGGCGGAATGGCGCGCCACGGCGGCGGTGCGTTTTCGGGTAAGGATCCGACGAAGGTCGACCGCTCCGCTGCCTATGCCGCGCGCTGGGTCGCCAAGAACGTCGTGGCCGCGGGTCTCGCCGATCGTTGCGAGGTGCAAGTTGCTTATGCAATCGGCGTCGCGCATCCGGTCAGCGTCTTCGTCGAGACTTTCGGCACCGGACGAATTCCCGAAGAGCAGATCGCCAAAGCCGTGACCGAGATCTTCGATCTGCGGCCGGCGGCGATCATTCATCACCTGGACTTGCGACGGCCGATCTACAAGCAGACCGCGGCCTACGGACACTTCGGCCGTCCCGACCTCGATCTCCCGTGGGAGCGCGTCGATCGCGCCGACGCCCTTCGCGCTGCTACTGCCTTCAATGGAGAACAACTACGTGTACCGCACTTCGCTAATTAAAGCCGCCGCGGTCCTTCTCGCGGCAGCGATCGTTCCAACCGCCGCCGGTGCGACAACGTTGGTTCCGTCGCAAACGTACAAATCCGGCACGAAGATTGCCTGCGTGCTCGACGAGCATCTCGACTCCGCGAAACTCGCCTATGGCGACAAGTTTAAGCTGCGGATAGTCGACCCGAACTTTCCCGCGCTGCAGGGATCGCAGATCATCGGCTACATCACCGACGTGCGCCAGCCGCACGGCGTCGATCGGGCGAGGGTCGGCTTCATGCTGACGTCAATCCATCTGTCCAACGGCGAGAAGAAGAGCATGAGCGCCACCGTCGTCAGCAAACGCGTCGTGCCGATCAATCCCAGCGCGCAATACGCGTCACGCCAGCAGCTCTCGCCGATGGCCGGCGTGCCGTACGGAACGGTAACGCCCGGGCCGATCGCCTGGCAGATGCGCATCGGGAACGGCCCGTCGAGCGTACGGAGCCCCGCTTCCCAGAATCTCGGCGGATACGTTTACGCTACGAGCAACAACGAGCCGATCGTCGTCAATGCCGGGACGCCGGTCACGGTGGAGCTGTCTGCGAACCTGACCGTTCCGTAGGATCGAGTAACTGGTCGATCGTGCACTGACGGGGCGCCTTATCATCCCGCCAGCGCAAGAGACGCGTCGCGTGCCGAAACCGGCGCGCGGTCACGTGGTCGAACGAGACTTCGACGACGACTTTCGGTTTCACCGGAAACCACTCCGCGTTCTCGGCGCGCCGCCAGCGGCTCGGACCGCCCGGGGCATTGCCGGTAAAGCCCGGCGGCTCCACGATCGGTTTGAGCAGCTCCGCTGCGCGCTTACGTTCCTGTGCGCTCATCGAACCGACGAACCCGACGTGATGGAGCAGACCGTCGTCGTCATACAGCCCGAGCAACAGTGAGGCGATCGAGCCGTCGTTCGCCGTGCGAAATCCGCCGACGACGCAGTCGGCTGTGTACTTGCGTTTGATTTTAACGACTGCGTCCCGGCTGCCGAAGGCATACGCTACGTTCGCTTTGGCGATCACGCCATCGAGACGCGCCAGGCTTCCCGACAGCCAGCGCCTCGCCAGGACGACGTCACTGGTTGCGGGCGAGAGCGCGATCGACGGGTTTTTCGCAAAGTTGCGCAGCATGAACTCTTCGAGACCAGCGCGGCGTTCGTGCAGTTGGTGTTCGAAGAGTTTGCTGCGTCCGTCGACCAGCAAATCAAAGAGCACGTAGGTAGCCGGCGTTTCGGCGGCCAGACGGCGAACGCGGCTTTCGGCTGGATGGATGCGCTGCAGCAACGCATCGAAGTCGGCGGACTCACCCTCGACGATCATGAGCTCCCCGTCGATGACGAAGCGTTGTGCGCGCGCGTCGAGCAGTGCCGAGACGATCTCCGGAAAATAGCGCGTTAGGGTTTCGCCGGATTTGGATTGTAACTCGACGTTCTTTCCATCGCGAAAGGCCACGCAGCGAAAACCGTCCCATTTCGGTTCGTACGTCCAGCCGTCGCCCTCGGGAATGCGCGTTGCGTGCCGCGTCTCCATCGGCTCGATCGGCGGACGGAGCGCGAGGCCGTCAAAGATTGGCATTGAGGTCGAACCGGCCGCGATTGCTCAGCAGCGGTTTCCAGAGATCGCCGATCTTACCGATGCGCTGCGGTACGTTGAAGAGCGTGAAATCGGTCAGCTCGCAGCCGGCCTCGATTTCCTCCCACGTCACCGGCGTCGAGACGGTCGCCTCTTCGTTCGCGCGCACCGAGTAGATGGAGGCCAACGTTTTGCCGAATGCGTTTTGATTGTAGTCGACCAGGACCCGTCCGGCGGGCCGCTTTACGATGCGGTATTCGGCGGTAAGAACGTCGGGATGGGCGGCGGCCATCTGCTGCCCGATCGCTTTAGAGATTTCCCAAACCTCATGCTGCGTCGGACCGACGCGGATCGCGACGTAGATGTGTACGCCATGGCTGCCGGTGGTTTTCACGTACGGCGTCATCCCGATGCCGCGAAGAACGTCGCGGACGATGAGTGCACCCTCGCGCACGACCGAGAACGGCGTCTCGCCGACGGGATCGAGATCGAAGTGCAGATAGAGGGGCCGATTCGGATCGCCGCAGAGCGAGTACCAAGGATTGAGGTCGATGCAGCCAAGGTTGATCAGCCAAAGGAGCGAGGGGCGATCGTTGATCAGCGGAAAGTCGATCGTATTGCCGGAGCGATGTTCGATCGGACACGTTTGTATCCACGGCGGCCGCGGCGACGGCGTGCGCTTCATGTAGAAGAAGTCGCCGGTTACGCCGTGCGGATAGCGCTTCATCACCATGGCGCGACCGGTGACGTGGGGAAGCAGAGCGTCGGCAACGGCAAGGTAGTAACGCAGCAGGTCACCCTTGGTCAAGCCGAGCTTCGGGAAGTAGATTTTCCGCAGATTGGTCAGCGCGATGCGTTGGCGATCGACCTCGATCGTCGCGTTATCGGCGTCGCTGGGTATCTCGACGGTCAACGGGACCACATAGTCTTAGCAATTGCATAGCGGACGCCCGGGCGGCCGTCCGGCGAGGCAAACTCCTTTTCGAAGAGCATTCCGCACTTTTCCATCACGCGGCGGGAGGGCGCGTTGGCCGATTGCGCGATCCCAATGATCCGCTGGAGGGCGAGCGATTCAAATCCGATCTTGAGTGAAGCCAAGGTGATCTCGGTCGCCAGCCCGTTGCCCCAGTGTGCCGGCTTGACGACGTAGCCGATTTCAACTTCGCCGGCTTCGCGAGGTGAGTTGAACAAGCCGCCGTGGCCGACGAGGCGTCGATCGGAATCCTCAAAAATCCAGAAACCTCGGCCGGTTTCTCGCCACATCGCTATCCAACGGACGAGGCGTGCGCGCGACTGCTCGGGGCTCTGAGTGCCGAACAGCCACTGCACAATGCGGCTGTCGCCGTCGACTTCCAGCATGTAGTCGAGATGGTCCGCGGTTACGCGGCGCCCGGTGAGCCGGGGCGACGCGACCGTATCCGGCGCTGCCGTTGAGCTTTGCATGGTCGGCGAGTAGAATACGTATCCAGGGGCGCTGAGCCTCTCGGCCGGGAGCAGACGCGCTGACAGGGACCACGAGCGACCCGTGGAACCAGGCTCCCCGGCCTCGTCCGAGGCCGCACGATCGTTCCGGATTAGCTCAGTTGGTAGAGCAGCTGACTGTTAATCAGCGGGTCGTTGGTTCGAGTCCAACATCCGGAGCCATTTGAAAGCCCCGCCCCTATCGGGGTTTTCTTCATTCTCGACCCTTCCTCGAAAAGCGCCCGTAGGGCAAAACATAGGGCAAAAACCCTCTAGGCGGTCCGGAAGAAAAGAAAGCCCGGCGTCGTCCTCGCCGGGCTTTCTTTCAGGGTTCTAACATAGTTACTTACGAAACGTCCTTTAACTGATCACGCAAAAGGACCAACTCGATCTTGTTGTAGATCGACTCCCAGATGCCGGGGTCGCGTCCTAACATCATGACTGTTTTGTGCTCCGCACGTTTGATCGTCGTGATGAGATCAGGCGCGTTGGTAATGAAGATATCGAGTGCACGTTCGACACCCCCTTCTTTCCAGAAGTATTGGCCCCGCTGTGCGTCATAATCGACCAGCAGGCGGAGGGCGGCAAAGATAGGATATGTCGCGGCGTACGAAAGTGCATGAGTCGCAGTTTTCCCTGTGAACTCCAAGTTAACGCCGTTTTGGACAATGCTGACTTGGCCTTTCGATTTCCGTTCTTTTTTCTGCACGAAACGCAGGAGGCCGAAGTTTCCGGAAGCCCGCTGATTGTAGGGCACCTGGCCATCTATGCGTACCGCGTCGATGAGCCGACAAAGATCGGGCAGGAGTGGCGCGACGGCGTAGAAGCTTTCGGGGTTCTGACGGAATGCATTCACGACGGCGCTTTTGGCGTTGTACGACTCGATGGGATGCGACGGCAAGTCGTTCTTGCGAAAGCAGTTTATCATCGCAAGAAGGTCTCGAACCGGTAAACCATCCTCGCCTTCGCGCCAAGCAACGCCGCGCTCGCCTATCGCGGCGTTCTTCATGGCATCCTTGAATGGTTGAAAAGCCTTTTCAAGGTCCAGCAAGGACTCAGTTTGGACCTGGATCGAAGCGTTGTTAGCGCCAGCGATCTCCGGCACGACTTCTGAACTCAGCCCGGTCATTACGAAGACCTTGACGAAGTTCGGGGGCATGTCGTCAAGCCCCATCTCCTTTTGCAACTCGCGGATTATGCGGACGCCGTGTGCGCCGTTGATGCAGCCATCCTTGGCGTCGAAAAACACACGTGCCACCTTATCACTGACGGGTTGAAGGCGACGAGCGATGAGATTGATGCCTAAGTGCTTATATCCAAATATACCCTCCGTAGCCTCCTCGTTTAAGGCGGACCTCCGAACGGCTTTATAGACCGGCGCGTTTTCGCGGGAGTCGTCGGGTCGAGCATTCGGCTCGTTCGGGAAGTCGGGCAGATCGCGAAGATCGACGTAGAGCAAATACGAAACAACGCTCGGATTGAAAGGGTCCTCAAACCGGCGCGAAACGAGAAACGGGATGTCGCGATAGGACACGCTATCGCTGTACGATGTATCCACTTTGTTTTTTCTCCTGGTCATGGTTGACCGTAAACGGCGACGCACTAGTGGCTGTCGCTCGAACCGTCGTTTAACCGCGCCAGGCGGGCGGTCCTTCTCCCCCTTTGAAACCCAATCGAGGCGCTTGGCGAACCAAGCGAGCTCGGTTACCGAGGCGGCCCGGCAACGGCGCGACCGGTTTGTCTCACCCGGCGAGAAGATCGCCGAAGAAGGTGTCGAGCTTGTCAGCCACGATCTGATCGGAGCCCTCATAGCGATGGCCGTAAACGTCAACGGTCGTGCGGATACTCGAATGTCCCATGCGGTCGCTGGCGACCTCAATCGGGACGCCGATATGTCCCATGAGGGCGTTGGCGGTGTGCCTCAAAGCATACATGCGCAGATCGGTGGGGAAGCGATAGGACGAGTCCCCGGCATCGCGTAGGTCCTTCTCGGCGAGTTCAGCGGCCTTTTTGAGTAGCGGCTTCCACCAACGGCGAGTGAGATTTGAGAGTCGGATTGCCTCGCCCTCAGGCGACGAAAATACGAACTCGCCGCCGCCTTTGGCAAGGCGGCGTTTCATGTGCTCGCGCAAGGCATCGACCGCGATCTCCGGCAACTGAATCCGACGCCGCCGCTTAGGGTTTTTGGGTGGTTCAAGGGTCGGGCGATAGCCATACGCCGCCGCTTCGACTAGATCGTTATTGACGATCAAATACCGTTCCGGCAGATACACGTCGCACGGTCGCAGCGCAAACAACTCGCCCGGTCCCATTGTGCTCGTAAGCGCAAGAATGACGAACGCTTCGAGGCGATCACCGCTGGCCGCCTTCAGCAAATAACGGATGTCTAGGGGCCTTAGCACGTGCTGTTCGGTGCGCGTTACCGTCGTCGGTCGCCTAACAAGCGCGGCGACGTTCTGCCCGATCATCTCCTTGTCTTTCACGGCATGTTCGAGTACGCGATGAATGAGGCCGTACACGGCTCGCTTCGTCCGTGGCTTGTGGTCCAGGCCCCTGAGATGGTCTCTGATGTCTTTCGCTTCTAGGTCGATTAGGGGAATGGAACCGATCTCTCCCAAGTGCATCCGAGAAATCCATTCGTAGAAGCCTTTGGTCTTGGCGCGGATGCGCTCGTCATCGTTCCTGGCCGCAGTCTCCTCGATCCATTGATCGATGACGGTCTTGAGTTGCGCGGATCCGTCGCCCCTCCCGCGACGGGCACCGTATATCTTTGCGCGTTCCTCGACTCCTACCTTGGCTGCGCGACTCTTATCACCGAGTGGCCCGTAGAGTTTCTTGCGCTTGGGTTTGCGATCAGTGGTCGTTCCGAGCGTCACCTGGGCGACGTATCGATTCATCGACCAATACACGCTAACGCCGTCGCCGTTGGTGCGGCGGGATTGCTTGTGTGATCTCATGTTACTTCATTCTCCTGATTGGCGCCGCGTCTCGGCGTCGTCGGTGTCGGCGTCCTGCGCCGTGGCGGCGTCGTGGGCGTCGTTGGTGTCGTTGGTGTCGGCCGGTTCGCACCGGCAGTTTTTGCTGTGCCACTCGATATACTTCGCCATCGTGTGACCTTCGGTTGACGCCGCACCGTCCTGCGCCTGGTTCGCCAAGTCGTCATGTGTCATGTCGTCCTGCCTTTCGCGCCATTGCGGGCGCAGCGTTAGAGTCCAAGTCTGCCAATCACCGCGCCGATATCACTCAAGCTCGGCACGGTTTCTTCGACCTCGGGACTGTGTTCGGTCTCTGAGAGCCAATATGGGTGCGGACCGGGACCTCCGAAGGTAAAAAACCACTGCTTCTTCGCTACGGAAAGTTGCGCGAGCGCGAGGGTGAACGCATCGACGAGATCGTCATGTTTGGCACCCGGAAAACCGAGCAACTCCCTCTCTAGATCGAGTGACAAATCCTTGGCGAGGAAGACTTTGCGCGCCTCAAATAAACCTGTGGTCGCCTCGAATCTCGAAATCTTCGAACCTTTTGGCGGCACGCCGACGATAGGGAGGCGTGTCTCTTGCTTCAGCGCCTGGATAAGCGCATGAGCGTTTGCGGAATCTTCGATGTAGATCGTCGATGGCTTCGGATACTCCTCGCCTAAAGCAGCGACGCGCCGAATGAGTTGAGGGAACTCCGCCTTGAAGTGTTCGGCGGAAATCACGTGAAAAGCGTTGCGGGAGATGCCGATCTTCACCACCGCTGAAAAATCGTGCCGTTGGTCCGTCTTCGACGCGGTGTCAATGCCGACCACGACCTTGCTGAACTCCGTCGGTGTTTGCGCGTATTGTATCCATTCCGCCTTGCAGATCGTGCCGGTAGCCGGGGTAGGGTCTTGCTCGAACTGCGCCGCGAACCAGCGCGGCGACATCGAACGCTTGCGCGCTTGCAGTTCGTCGGCACTAATGCGTTCCGGCCAGAGAGCTTCAAGCGGTGCGCGTCCTAGCGGGTCGTTTTCCTCGGCGGCGAAGGCGGGCAGCCGCAGAACCGTCCACGTGTCGGCGTCGGGGCCATCGAGCAGTCGCCCGAAGATGTCGTCCTCGGCGAATCGCGTGCCGATTGCGACGATTGTCGCGCCGGGTTCGAGACGCGGCACGATGATCTCTTGATACCACCGCCAGGCGCTCTCGCGCTCAGAATCAGTGCCGGAGTCGTGTTGGGCGTCGTCGAGAATCAAGACGTTCGCGCCTCTTCCGGTGACGCTTCCGCCGACACCGCACGCAAACACGCCGCCGCCCTTGTCGAGATTCCACCGCGACGCCGACGATGAGTCGCCGGACAAGCGTGAATCAAACGGCCAGCGATTGTCTTGTACGAGCGCACGTGCGCCGCGTGAGTTGCGTTCGCTCAACTCCGCCGAATGCGTCGCCATGATGACGTTGTGGCGCGGGTGCCGACCCAGATACCACGCCGGGAAGATCGACGAACACAGCAAGCTCTTGCCGTGCCGCGGCGGAAGGTTGACGATCAGCCGCCTCAGTTCGCCGCGCTCAACGCGCTCAAGCAGTGCCGCGATCATCGAAAGATGCGGTGCGTTCATCCATCCTGGATAAACGCGCCCCGCAAAATCGAGCAGCGATCGCCGACTGAGTTCCTCGGCGGCAGCCTCCGCGATTGCTGCGGCTTGGTCGGCAGAGTAGGCGATCATCTAAGTTCACCCATTTCGGGTGCATTCGCATCGAGTATTCCAGGAGCCATAATGGCAGCAGGTCTGAACTCAGGTCGGGCTAGAATCGCCTGGGCGACAGCGTAACGTTGTTCGTATTTCAAATGAAGGAATGGCTTGACTTGCGCCATTCCCCATACGATGTGTGTGCCCTCAAAAGGCGCAATCTCCATCTTTTGTTTCGGCCTCGTGGCGGCACCCAGTGGACTGAATGGTTCCCACGGTAGCTCGCCCAAATCGCTCCGGTAGCGCTTCGCAACAGACATGAGGACCATATGCGGCTTAAGTACCGCTATGAGCTCTTTCCAAAATGGGACTCCCCATTTCTGAAGATCGTCCTTGACATCGTTCGGCATGTCATCGCTACTCCATGTGAATCTTGTCGCAAGCGGAGAACACAGGTCTGTGTGCAAGGCTCTGTTTGGCTGGGGTTCCCACTTCCAAAGAGGCGAAGCATGGCCAGGGTAACTCGTGCGATAGAATGACGCACCGAGCGGCTGAAGTAGCGTCTCGAACGAATCGAACCAGTCGTATAGTGGCATCTTACACGGGTCGGACACAAAGTAGTTAGATAGTGCGCGCTCTAACGTGTCCGGTAGAAGCGAGGCTTTAACTTCAGGCCCGAAACGGTCTCTCTTAAACTCTCTATCCGACGGATTCAATCCAACCGTGATAATCCTCCTCGGTGAGTCGAAATAAGCGTGAAGGTCGCCAAAGTACACTATCGGGATTGAAGGGCGAACGACCCAGCCATTTTGCTCGTTGGCACGGTAGTGTTCGATGGCCCGCTCGTAAAGAGTAGCGAGGCGCGAGTCGGGCTGAATCATGCTGCGGCCTCCTTTGCGATCTTCGAGCGAAGCACGGCGCGGACGGTTGCCGGAGCCCAGCGCTTGCCTCGGCGCGGTGGCAAGCCGCGAGCTTCTAGCATCTCACCGATCAGACGGAGCGTCGCGCCCTCCGCATCCATGCGGCGCATCTCGATAAGCGCCGCCTGCTCGACGGCGACCTCGACGAGTTTCTCGCCCTCGCGACGCCAACCGAAGGGAACATGCCCATAAACCTGCCGCCGCTGACGCTTGTAGCCCAGAGCCGTTGCGGTATTCTCGGAAATAACCTCGCGCTGCCACTGTGCAAAGACGCCTAACAGATGCACGAACCCTCGACCCGCTGCGGTCGAAGTGTCGATGGTCTCGCTGACGCTAACGAGCCCAACGTCGTGTTTTGCGAAAAGATCGATGAGGTATGAGAGGTCGCGTACGCTCCGTGTCAGGCGGTCTAACTTCAAGGCGACAACGCGCTCGACGGCACCAGCGCGAACGTCCGCGAGAATCCGCGCCATCCCTGGCCGTTGAAGGCTCTTGCCGCTCTCACCGGCGTCGCGGATGACTGAAGATACGGTCCAACCCATTGCAAGGGCATACGCGGCGATTCTTGCCTCTTGAGCGGCAAGGCTCACACCTTCGCGGGCTTGGTCCTCGGTGCTAACGCGAACGTAGGCGACTGTGCACCGATTCTCGGGGACAGTAATCCTTTTGCGACCTCTCATCGTTCTTTTAAACACTCTTCGGCGTTAAAAATTTTCAGTAACATTAGCTCGACCGGCCGCGAGTGCTCTAAGCTCCTCGACCGATAGCTCTCCGACGTTCGCGACCAGTGTCTGGCGTCTGGCGTCGATCACGACGCCGCCGTCGGCTTGGAGCATTCCGGCCGTCCTCATCAAGACGGTCAGACCGTCTCGCGCTTCCCGAATCGCCGCGAGTTGCGTCCGGTGATCGACAGCATGTTCGGCAACGTCAAGCGCCTGATTCACCAACTGAGCCTGCGCCGCAAGCAGCGCCTGCGGGTCGTGAGGATCGATACGCGACGACCGTATCGCTTCCGTCCGCTCGACCGGCGCGGCTGCCTCTTTCTCTATGCGCCGGATGTGCAGGCAGTTCTTCGAGTGCCGTGCGACGCTGTTGCGACTCACGTTGAAGCGCAATGAAATCTCGGTGAATGACATGGTGCCGTCCGCGATCTCCTTGGTGATGGCGGACGCGGATTCGGCCGAGCAAACCGCACAGGCGCGACCACCCATTAGAAAAACATCTCCAAGGGCCGCGCTGACCGACTCGCTACCGGCCGGACACCCCATCGCGGAACCTCCGTGATCGGTTTGGGCCTTGGCAACTCAACCGTGGGCGCGGGACGATCTTCGGTCGGAGCGAGGGCGTCGTGGAGATCGATGAGATCGTCGTCGTCGAGGTGGTGGTTACTCATGGTGTGACTTCCGTGGATGGAGCGAGGAATATGCCGGAGCGTGTTCTCGGCGATTGGAGTCGGAAAGCGGCGGATGATGGAGCCGAACGGCTGGGTAGGCGTAGCACCGGCGTGGAGTTCCCGCGGCGTTGGGAGCCGAAACTGCGGCGTGACGCCAAGGGTGACGATCTGCTCGATCTGGCGAGATGGGGCTGGACCTGCACCCTCTTCATCGACCGTAGCCCGTTGGTCGTGGCAGGTGGCTGGGTGATGGTGCCGGTCTTTTTTGGTACTTGTCCACAGCGCGTGGGCTTGACCACGCGCAGAGATAGGAACGTAGTGAAACGCAGTGACTATCTCTGCATAGGTTGGTATAGGTTGGTACAGGTTGGTATGTATACGCTTTTGAGCACAAGTCGTGGCCGGTGGCTTTGGCCGATTCTGTCCGGTGGCTTTGCCCGATTCTGTCCGGTGGCTTTCGCATAAAGCGAACGCACCCCGAGAGATATGCACATGCCCCGCGACCGGACACCATGTTGGGCGACCGGACATCATGTTGGCCGGTGAGTCGCCCCATGTCAGAACCAGTCCGAGCGGACATCATGTTGGCCGGAGATTATCTTGTCGTCGGCGTCGGCGCAGGGCAGCCGGTGGCGAGTCGGCTTATTCTCCCAATGCCGGGCCCGCTCGATAAGAACGAGCAGGCCATACTTTCGCAGTTTGTTGTGCGCCCGGCGCACCGTGCGGAGGCTGATGCCAAGCTCTGCCGCGATGAACTCCTCGGAGAGAATCGACTCGCCGGTGAACCAATCGTGGTGTACGACGTGTGAATCAAACACGGCCCGCTCTGATGGATTGAGCTTGGCCTGGAACAGCGTCCTCAACCACCCCTTGCGGAGCCTTCCCCAATCGCTGTCCTTCGCATCCGGCGTAGGCGTAGCGACGGCGCGACTCGGCGTAGCATCCGGCGTCTCTCCCATGGCTTCGCGGATGGCGGCGAGTATTTCGCGATCACGGCGTCGGCGGCGGACCGGCGTGGCCTTCTCATTGTGAACACTCGGTATTACCGATGTTGAGGCTGACACAGTTCGGAACTTTCTTGCTTGAGACGCATCTGCTTGATGCGAAAAATAACGTCAAGGAACGCACACCCCGCGCTGCACCTCATAAGGAGCTTCCCGGTGCCGTCGGTGGCCTTCCCAATGAGCAGGGTCCCGTCATCGCAGTGCGGGCATTTCGCTTCCCACTGGTTCCTGGCGATTTGTTGTGCGCCGGTGGCCCTCACCGCATCCTCCGGCGTGACGGGACTGGACATGATCGCGTTATTGAGCGGGCGCAAAGGCGGCGAGATCGGGGTAGATCGAGCAGAATCCGTGGTATTCCCGGCGTTTTTCACCGCTTGCATTTCTTGGTTCAGTCCTTTACGAAGAGTTCGATGTATGGAGTGTGCCTGCGCTACCGTGGTCCTGGCGCCTGCCGGCGGGTAGGGTTGAAAGTTTCGCGCCAAGGAGCCGGTGACATGACCAACGCGGCTCCCGGCGTTGCGGCACGAAGCGGGTGGCACGAGCATGGACCGCTTCGCGCCTCACTCGACACCAGCCGGAGCCGACGCCGAGAGTTTTGGCGAGACGCCGGTCACGCGTTCTGGCGCGTCGCCGTTTTCGGGATGCTCGAACTTAGCAACGAGCATCCCGCTTTTCGCCGGAATGGCTGGAACTCGAAAAGCGCCATCCGACTTATCGCTCGACGACCGACGGAAGGCCGTAGAGCGACATCGTTTACTCATCGCTTACCGCGGCTTGCAATCATGATCGCCTTGACCTGATCGTGATCGGGAAGATTTCGCAACGGGACCGGAGAGCCAATGGCTCGTTGGATTTCACCCGCGTCCGGCACGTGGCTCGCACTAGGCCTTTGTAACTTTGCGGCCTCATGAGCTTGCGCGTCGCCCTTTGCGCGGAGGGCGGCATCCGCGGCGCACTTTGCAGCGGCGTCGATGGCAGGCTTGGCTTTCGCAATGCCGTCGGCGATGATCTCTTCAAGTTTCTTTGCCGTGACTTTCATTAGTTAGCCCTCGATTTCTGGATGCGCGTTACGGTGACGAGTGAGTCTCTGACTAGAGCCGAAGATCCCATCCGGTTCGGTGACTTTCCAACGATGCAACTGCTTTTCGGCCTCCGTGATCTGAGTATTCAGATCGTCGATATGCGCCTGCACCCCAGCGGCCTTGGATTGGTTAAGTTTGCGAAGCTCGAACGCGGCGAGTTGATCGGCGATGAGCTTTACGCGCTCTTCTCGCAGCGCCAATGGTCGCAGCGCGGCCTCAAGTTCGTCTAAGTCACGCAGCCTCTCGGTGATCGCATCGCGCCGAGCCTTTACTTCCGACGCGACTTCGCCATCGCGCAAAAGTTGCAATGCGATGGTCGTGGAGATGCTGCCATCTCTCTCGGTTTTCAGTGCTGCGCGTTCAGCGCATAGCTTCTCAATCCGTTCGGTATTCGGCATAGACGGGGAGACCGCAGCGGGTTGCGCCGGTTTCGATTCTACTGTAGGCATGGGTTGACTCTTTCTGGTGGGACGCACCGGCGCGACTACCGGGCGATGGGTGGTTGAGTTTTCGCTGAAGTCTAACTAGGCGATGCTGCCGATCTGAAGTCGCAGCGCCGCGTATTCACGCAACGCTGCCCGGCTGACCACAAGTTTGTTGCCGTGCTTCGAGTAAGAGATCGAACCGCTATGCAGCAACTCGTACATGCGACTTTTACTGATCGCGAGATAGGCGGCGGCGTCGGTGACCGAGTCGAAACCGTCGGAAATAAGCTCGCGTCGCGTCATTGGGGAGTGCCTTCTCGTGGTTCGAGACCGGCCGCTTTCGCGGCGAGATACAACTCGGCGAGCATCGTCGCGACGGGCTTTTGCAGATAACTTATCGGGAGTCCGTAAGCTTTCTCTAGGCGTCTCCGCGTCGGCCCCGCCACGGGTAGTCCATTCGCAGCACGGCCAAGCTCGTATCGCGTGAGCGAAAGCTCCTCTGCGACCCTTCCGATTCCACGGGTGCCGATGACTGAGCGTAAGAATGTTTGCTCTTGCCGTCGCCGTTGCTTAGGACGATTGGTGATAGCCATGACGGCCCCACTATAGCGCAGGATTAAAGCAGGGTCACTTGTAACGCTTGTTCGGGAAATGGCGCAGATTACAGTCAGCGAGAAAAGTGCGTGGTTCCGCGCTGCGGTGAAAAGGGTGAGACAGGCTGTCGGCCTTACGTTTTATGCCGACATCGCCGAGCGACTCTACAACGATTCCCACTTCGATCTCTTTGCGGACCTGAGCGATGATGAGCGGGATAGGCGTGTGGATTATGTGACCCAAGAGCTTACGCGAAAAGTGCGCAACCTTAGCGACGCTGCGATGGCTATGTACGCGAAGCCAATCCTTGCAGTGTCCCGGGACCAAACCGAAGCTCGCGACGAGTTCTTGGAGTACATGAAAGTACTCGGAGTGCTCGACCTTCGATTGCGCACCGACCGTTTTATTGACGGGACGGTCGAGATCGTGTCCATGGGCCCTAAGCCGGAGATCATGATGGGCGTCCTGTCGCCGCAGGAAGTGCCGAAGACGTTCGATGTCGGCGAGGCATTGCAGGCGGCGTGTGCCGAGCCGATTCTCTGGGGAGCCCGCCTCTGGTCGGCTAGCGGACGGACTAGGCAACCAAGCGAACGTGCCTTTTAGCCTACTTAAAAGGCCCTAAGAGCATTCCAGGGAGCCCACAGGGGGTCAGTCCTACGGGTGTACGGTAGACATCCGTACAGGTAAGTGCTACACTTCGCAATACATTCTACGAACAACGCGCCCGCGAAAGGAGGAAGACGATGATCGAAATGTGCCAGGAACTACAGGAACGCACCGAGCGAATCGACCTGCGAGTGCCCGAGTACGTGAAGACTCGCATCCGCAGGGCCGCCGCGCTGACCGGTCGCAATATGAGCGACTTCATGATCGCTAGCTGCCTTCGAGAGGCCGACGAGGTCGTTGAATCCGTCGAGCGTTGGACGCTCGATCAGGAGCAAAGCCTTTGGCTGCTGCAACTCCTCGAGGACAAGCGTGAGCGCCCGCGGTTGCGCGAGCTGCTCAAGCTATCAGACGCGGGCGCCAAACCTGCTGATGTCGCCGCCGGGCAAGCCGCCGTCCCAGCAGCATAGCCTAACCCCGTGCTCGCGGGATTCTCGTTCCAACCGCTCGCGAAGCACCATGATCGCGAGCGGTTTACTTGTGAGGAGGACGCCCTCAACGAGTACCTCAAGCGCGTTGCTCGAGGCCAAGACGAGAACAACACAACGCGTCTCCACGTCTACGCCAACGAAGCTGGAGAGATCGCAGGGTACTACACGCTTGCGTCCTTGTCGCTCGACCTGACCGGCTTGCCCGTGATCCTCCAGCGCGGTCGCCCGCGTCTGCCCGTTCCTGCGACTCTCCTCGGACGGCTTGCTCGAGACCTGCGGTACCGTGGCGCCGGTCTTGGCCCGTTCCTCCTGAGCCATGCACTACGCAATGCCTATGAGGCCAATCGCATTAGCTCGGCAGCCTTCCTCGTCGTCGATTCCAAGCCTCACGCACTCGACTTTTACCGAGAGAACGCCCCGGACTTTATGGCATTGCCCGGGTGCCCAATGCGTCTCGTGCTGCCGATGGAAGCAATCGGTCGCGAACTGGGCTACTGACAACGACTGTCGGATATTCTCAATCCGCTTCGGCGCACGTTAGACCGACACTGCAAGGCTCATCGTCGTCACGACGACAACGAAGAAGAAGATGGATGATCGTCCACTAGCCTAGGCCGCGCCCGGCAGCGCGATCATGCCGCAACATTCAAGTATTATTTGGAGGCGTGTTTAACGCTTCGGCACACGTACCAGCCAGTACTCGATTCCGTCAAGCGCAATACGTTGACGGCGTCGGCTTATCTGCGGCGAGGCCATGCGTCCGCTGTCTTCGTAGTACATGCACAGCCACGCCAAAAGGTGCCCCCGGCCGTCGTCGTCAAGCCGCTTGACCGTCGCCTTCACGGCGGACACGTTCGCCGGGGGTCCGTCGTCGCCATATTGGAACTGGGGCGGCCTGGCCATAGATCGAACAAGTGTTCGATGGATTGGCCCTAGGCCCTGGTCTGTGAGGGCAGCCGGTGTGGCGTGGCTAAACCCTCGTCTCCAAAGAGTGGCCCTACCGCCGGAGAATGAGCCAAACCGAGATTGGTGACGAGCCCAGCCTTACTTCAGTAGAGAAAGGGACCACATGGGAAAAATAACCGGCGATTTATCGCCAAAAGCTTTGGCAGAAATCGCTCGCGACGTTACCGTGGCGGCGCTCGGCAATGCAAAGCTCGCGTCGGACGGCGCTACCGGAACCGATATTGGAAAAATGTTTGCAGCCGCCTACAAAGAGATTGCAAACGCCGAAGCCTAGCTCTTCATGGGATAGCGAAGCCGCTTAAAGGGAGGCTCCATGAAGCGCGGTTCTGCTCGATTAATCATTCTGCTGCTTGGCGCGGCAGCAATCGCGGGTGTATGCTCCCATGCGATTGCAAAGATTCTTCCGTGCCGGAACACCTTCGTCGTGTCCTATTGTCAGGGGCTCCGAATGCAACTCTACCTTGAGGTCGCCGCCATCATTCTGATTGTGATCGCCGCGTGGGTATGGACGAAGCAACTTTCTTAGAAGAGTCCTCGCGCTTCTTTCCCTGAGCGTTTAAGGCATATATGTAGGGTAGCAAATGACGCTCGGGGAAGCCATCGGCATAGTGGACGACGCCGTTGATTGGTGGGCGCAACATAGCCCTCGGCGACGGAAATCTAGCCGTGTCATGGCACCCTCACCGGCCCCAAAGCAGCGCGTAGCGCGAGGCGCAGTAGGCACGTTCAGGCCGGTTTCTTGCCGGAAAGCACCCACAGCGAAAGCGCAATCGCGCTGGTCCGTGAACGCCCGCGGCGGAGGCGTAATCGCGACGGGCACCGGGCGGCAGCCCTGAGGGCAGCGCGGCTGGGGGAATAGTGGCGTACGAAACCGTCCCAATGGGTGGTCTAGCGATCAGGTAGAGCAAAACGATTTCAAGCGCAATCCAAAAACCTCGCGGCCCCATGGCCATATGATTCGCCGCCCCGTCACCGGGTCAGCTAGGGGGCTCGATCTTGGAAGGGTCAATCCATGCTCCCGTCATCGTCCCGCAGCCTTTTCCAATCAGCCCGTGCTTTCTTCATAGACTCAACGCCAGCAACGTTTCCCCACGCCTCGAACACCTCTTCTAGATCGCGTAACGTCTTGTCACCGTCGTCCCAAAACTTCTTGCGCTTCATTTCGTCCATTCCGCCAACTTCGCCGCCCTGTCACCCGAACCCAATCGGGCACAAAGATCGCCTCGCACGTTGTAGTAGCCACTTTGGGAGAACGACGAACCCTTCTCCGCGCTACAATCCGAGAACCCCACGTTTCTTGCAGCCCCGACGCTTCGCCGACGCCGAATCGTTTCCGCTCGGTCATGGTCCCCGCCGCCGTGGAGCATTTTCGTAGGGCAGCGGTAGGGCAAGAGTGCCGGAGAGAGTGGACGATATGAAAGGAATGGAAGGGAGATCGTGAGGGGAACGCACAGACCCGCACGAATGGCGCTGACTGTTAATCAGCGGGTCGTTGGTTCGAGTCCAACATCCGGAGCCAAGGTACCGAAAGGCCACCCTACAACGGGTGGCCTTTCGTTCGAGGCATTGAAGGATGCGCCGCGAAACCAGCGTTCCTACTTCTCTCTGAGCCTTTGGAGGCAACCTTTATGCAGACGATACACGCGCGCCGCGCTCTGTTGATAGCGGCGCTTTTTGCAATTGCCGGCTGCGCAGGAGCCGGTTCTTCCGGGGCGCCCTCGACCGGTGGCTCGGGCACGCCAATGGCAAGGGTCGTCCACGCCGGCATGCCCTTCGCTTTGTTCTCTGGGCCGCACGCCGTGCCGCTTGGGTCGGTACACCCAACCTATGCCACCAAGGGCTCGTTGGTATTTGAGGCCGATCAGGCCGAGACGGCGGTTAACGTCTATCAGACCGCCGATCTAACGGCCGACCCCGGTCCGATCGCGACGATCCACGTTCTCAACGGATGCCCCTACGGCTTAGCGATGGACAAGAAAGGGACGCTCTATGTAGCCGATAACTGCTCGGGGAATGACGTCGAGGAGTACCCGAAGGGCTCGACGACCGAGAAGGTTATCCTAACCGACTCCGTGAGCAATCCGCTCGGCGTTGCAGTCGATAAGCATGGCACGCTCTACGTCAGCAACTATCCAGCGGCGATCGAGGAATACAAGAAAGGCGCGACATCGCCCTACCAAAGCGTCACCGGGCAAGGACTCACCGATCCCTTTGGTCTCGCACTCGACAAGGCCCAGAACCTATACATCGCCGATTTCGGCGCCGACGCCGTTTTCGAGGTGGCGTACGGCACGACGACGCTTACTAACCTGGGTCTGACCGGCTGCGGGGAGCCGATTGGCGTCGCCGTCGACCAAAAGAATAACTACTTGTGGGTCACTTGCGGCTCGGGCAACACGATCAACGTATATAAACTGGGCTCGACGTCGCCGTTCGAAACGATCGTGGGCAATGACTATCCATACGCGATCAGCCTTGAGAATAAGGGCAAGCCGAAAGGGACGGTGGTCGAGTCGGATATTGAAACAGTCGAAGTCTACGCGTACGCGCCCGGTCAGTACACGTCCTACGCGACGTTGAACAACGGCGTCGAGTTACCGACGGGGCTCTTGATAGCGAAGCCTTAACCCGCTCGGTCGCAAAATGCACACGGCTTTGCGATTCGCAAAGCCGTGTGCAATACCTCAGTGTGACGACGACACTTAAAGCTGACGGATATGCCCTGGACGTTGTAGTCGCCCGCATCGTAGCACTGCGCGTTGCCGCCGACGATCGTCTTGCCTTCTTTGTGATTGATCGGGCCGTTCTTCGGGCCGACGATATAAGGCTCGAGCACTTCGGTATAGTTGCCGTTGCAGTTAGCGATCAGCTCCGTTCCTCCGAACGGCCGGAAGCCGCGATGGGCTGTCGAATATCGTTCAGGTGTTGAAGCAGTGGTCGCGCTTCGCTCGGGATGACATTGAAAGGATTGCCGTTATCGTGAAGGGTCTTCGTGTGTTCGGTGGTTGGGTTTCGCTCGTCGTTCTAGTGGCGTGTGCCGGGAGCGTTTCGAACGCGCCGGTCGGACCTGTAGTTCGCGCAATGCCGTCGCAGGTGAACCCGCTCGTGCGCGCGCTCCCGGGTTTCGCTGCGCGAGCGGCTCTCAATAATCGAGGGACGCGCCAGGGCACTTGGGAATCGCCCGATGGCGGAAAGCAGGCCGTCTACGTCGCGGATCCCAGCCTGAACGGCTATTACGGCGCGATTTGCTACTACGCAGCGAGCGGCGGGAGCGAACTTGGCTGCCTCGCCGGCGGCACTTCCTCGACTTCAGGTATCGACTTTCCGCAAGGAACGTGGATCGACAAGCACAAGCATCTGTTCGTCGCAAACGGCGGCCCGGACGCAAGCGGGTACTCCGGCGCAGTTACCGAGTATGAGTTGCCGCTGACCACCGCGTCGGAGCCGATCAACACGCTCTACTCGAATCTCACCAATCGCAGCGAGGGTGCGATGCTGGGCTACGTCTGTGGCGACAAGGCCGGGAATATTTACGGCACGACGATCTACACTGACGTGATCGACATTTGGAAGGCCGGCACGAAGAATACAACCGAGACCTCGACGCTGACCGACACCAACTTTGGCAGCGCCGGTTCGCCGTCGCTCGCCGACGGGCCGGTTGCGTGCGCCGTCGATTCCGCCGGCGACATTTTCGTTTCGGGCCAGATCGCCAGCGGCACGACTGGGAGCTTTACGTATTACGCGGAGCTCGACGAGTTGGTGAAAGGCTCGGGCGGATCTGGGAACGCGAAAGTTCTTCAGAAAGAAACGTCGGATCTCTATTTTCCGGCCGGCGTCGCGATCGACAGGAAGGGCAACCTTGCTTGGGCGCTTTTCGACCTCTCCGATTCAGGGTCGAGCGTCTGCACGTTCGCGAAGCCGTACACGGGCAGCGCGACCGCGTGCACGACCGGCTTTGCCACGGGCTTTCATTTCATGAAGAACGGCAAAGCGCTTTGGGGCGGCGACTCGACCGTCTATCCCTGGTACGAGCAGCCGCAAACGCACGAAGCCAATAAGATTGCCTATCCGGGCGGTGGTCCGATTACTTCGACGTCCGGTGGTGAGCTCATCACCCCGGTCGACACGTCGGTTAATCCGCCGTTGAAGTAAGGCGCCGTCGTTATCCCAAAAGAACAGGTGGATAGGATGAGGAAGCGCTTCACAGAGGCGTCCCCACTCCTAAAGGCGCGCATTGCCGGAGCGTTCTACTTGCTGTCCATACTCACGGGGATTTTCGCAGTGACTGCAGCGAGCGGCAGCCTCAGCCTTGCAGGCAATCTCATCGGAAGCGCGTGCTACGTCGTCGTGACCCTCATCTTGTACGACTTACTCAAGCCGGTGAATCGGAGCCTGTCGTTGCTCGCGGCGCTTTTCAGTCTGGTGGGATGCGCGGTAAGCGTACTTCGCCTGCTGCACCTCCCCTCGCTAAACGTCAACCAGCTCGTATTTTTTGGATGCTACTGCCTGCTGCTCGCCTACCTCATCTTCAAGTCGACGTTCCTTCCGCGATTTCTAAGCGTGCTGCTGGCGATTACGGGCTTGGGTTGGCTGACGTATCTCTCGCCAGTGCTCGGAAACCGTCTATTCTTCCCCTACCTGATGATCACGGGCCTCGTCGGTGAAGGGTCGCTGACGTTGTGGCTCCTCGCGTTCGGCGTAAACGCTCGGCGATGGAACGAGCAGTCGCGCCTCGAATAGGTGGGTTATATAAGCAACCTCGGCCTAATGGAGGAACACACCCTGATGCAACGCTCTAAGCTACGTTTCGGCGCACTTGCCCTGCTCTTCGCGCTCTGCTTCGCGGCAATCGGTGCCGGTGCAGCGCTCGCCACGCAAACCTACATGGTTAATGCCCGTACCGATCTGCGATCCGCTCTGACTAACCTTGAGACGGCGAATTCAAACAAGGGTGGCCATCGCGCCAACGCGATCAACTTGGTGAAGCAAGCCCTTAATGAGGTGAATCTCGGCATCGAGTACGCGCAGTAAGCCGCGACAGTTACGGGAAGCGATCGGCGGCGGCGGCACTGACCGGCGCTTAGCCTCTCGGAGTAGCTACCGGCGTCATCGGAACCGTAGGATTCTTGGCTGCGTGCACGAGTGCAGCCAGGTGCGCGCGCGTCACTGCATCGTGGCTGCCTTTCATCGCGGTCGCGGCGTCGCGAGCGATCCGCAACAGCTCGACAGCAGCGAGCGCTTGTGCGTCCGCCGGCGTTCCCTTGGGAGGCGCCAACACTAAGACTGCGAGCCGCACCACATACGCGCTCTGCAAATTCCGCGAAACTAGCGGAATCGTCGCGGCGTGCAGATTGCCAAAAATCCCACCGTGCAGCCAATCAAAGAGGTCGGCGATCGTCATCGTCGGCTGCGTCGACTCGGCGGGGTTTTCGTCGATGCGCTGCAGCACCAGCGGTTTGAACAGATAAGCGACCGCGGCGAGTTGCGCGCGGTTAATCTGCTCTACCAGCGGAAAATCGTGGCGGTCCGGGGGATCGTAGGCCCACTTCGGAAGATTCCCATAGCCCTCCCAACCCGTATACCCGTAGCCCGCCCATTCCGAATACCGCAGCCGGTTCAACACCGAAGCCGGAACCGCCAGCGCGTTCGGATTAAAGAGTGCCGCGTCGAGCACGCTCATCGCGCGGCGTTCGGTCGCCAAGCTAACCGGCACGATCGGCGACTGCGCGTTGGGATCCCCCGCGTGAGCCCAAGAAAGATATTGTCCACCTAGGTAATGGGCCGGCACAATCGCACAGTTGTCGTAACGTCGCAAGAGTAAGCCGACGACGTCGCGCTCCTGCTCGTAGGCGTTTCCGCTTGCAGGCCAGTATTTGTTAACCGACGCAATCTGGTCGCGATCCATTTTCATCTGAACGTCGCACCACGAAAGCGGATCGTTGGTCAACATGCCCTGTTCCACACGCGGGTCGGCGGCGTGCCCCGTTGCATAATCGACGTCTTCATCGGAGGCATAGCGCGTCCAGGGGTTCGACCACGCCGAAGCCCAGCGCCGCAACGTCGGCACCTCCTCTTGTGAAGTTTGCGCGCCGGGAATGTGTGCGTAGCCGAACTTGATCGCGTAGTAGTCGTACGGGCCAATCGTCGTTTGGAAGAACTCGCCCTGTTTATACGGCTGCGGCCAAAGATTCAGCGGCGCATACTCCATCGCGCTCGACGTGATCCCGTGCTCGCGCGTGAACGCCATGCTCTGCAGATCGGCGGCGCTATACGCTTCGTGGCCGATGAAATTGTGCTGCATGCCCATATTATGGCCCATCTCGTGCAGGACCGTAGCGAAGAGCGAGTCGTGAAGAAATGCCTCCGGCACCGGGTCGGTCGTGCGTCCGTATCGCACGGGATCGACGATGTATTGCCACGTAAACCGCGGCGAGCTGCCGACGACCGCCGAAACCAGCACGCCGGTCCGAATCTCTTCGCCGGTGAGCGGATTGAACAGCGTCTGCGAGTCGGCGCCGAAACTCGGCCGGGTTTCGTTGAGCCATCGGATCACGCTGTAGCGCACGTCGTCGGGATCCCAGTTCGGATCGTCGGGCTGATCGCGCACGACGACCGCATTGAGGATCCCGATCTTTTCAAAGGCTTTATTCCACTCCAGGCACGCGTCGCGGATCGCGCCACGGTAGGCGGTGGGAATCGTGTTGCTCAGGTAGATGACCATCGGATGCCGCGCCGCCGAGGGCCGGCCGGGATCGGCGGGGTCGAAGTTCCAGCGCACGATGTAGGGCAGCTGGCGCTGCGCGCGGGTATCGTTGGCGAAGTCGAGATAGATGTCGTCGTAAAGCCCGACGCGATCGTCCATCAACCGCGGGTGGTAATCGTCGTGCGGCATCTGCACGAAGTTATAAACGACGCGCATCAGAATGCGGCGCGCATCGGGCGCGGTATCGATCACGTGGCTCGCGTCGGTTGCCCAAGTTTGACCCACGGTGATCACGTCGTTCTCGGGAAATGTCTTGACGGTATCGAAATACGAGAGCGACGGGTCGAGCCGATAGGCTTTATCGGGTGGAATCGCATCGTTGATGACGTTGCGCAGATCGATGTTGTCGCTAAGAAGCGAGGAAAGATCGAAGACCACGCTTCCGGTCGCTGAGTTTTCGGCGACGATTTTGCCGATCCCGACGACGGAGTCCGGGAAGCCGGATTCGTTGGCGAGCTGTGCCGACGAGCTCGATCCAGCGTGCGCGTACCAGTTCCGCCACACCATGACGATCGAATCGCCGCGCCGCTCGAAGCGGATGATCTGCGTAGGAAGATAATCGGTATCGCCCCACCAGACGGGATCCTGACCGATCCCGTTCCCCGGCACGATCGTCTCCAGGAAATCCACGTCGAGCTGATTAGGCGCCAGCTCGAGATACGTTCCGCCTTCCTTCTGCCAGATCGTAAACAGCCCCCGAGAGGCTTCCGCCCCGGCAGTAAAGGTGGCGTATGGCTGCGCGGCACGTGCGACTCCCGGCGCGAAGAGCGGGAGCGAGGCGGCAACGAGCGCGGCGGTCAGTAGCGTCCGGTTCATTGGGCGAATCTTCACCCGAACCGTTTTCCACCCTGCGGCATATACCGAGCGACCCGAATGCGCTAACCGACAGATACATCGTAGGCTTCTGCGCCCCATATGAGGAATTCTTCCGGCCGATGGCGTCCACCGACTTCAGCATCAATCGCCAGAATGACGCGGAAGCCTTGCGGTATCGCGCGGCCGCCGACCGGCACTACGCCAAAGTCGCGCTCGCTCGGCAGCCGGCAGTTCGGCACTGCAGCTAGTGCCCGCGCTCTGGGCCCTCGCATTTGCGGTCGTTGAATCCTCGCTCATCTACCACGTCGTGCTGACGAATCGTCATGCCGGAGCGCAGTTGGCCGATTGTTTTGGTCTTTGATCAGGACGCGAACGCGATGTATCAATACACCGTCAGCGGAACGACGGCGACGTTGAAGGGCACTGTATCCTTCTCGGATTCCAGCGACTGCGCGCAGACCTGGATCGCTACGGGCGTCGTCTTTTGCGCAGACGCGGGTAACGGAGACGGCGAGGTTTTCGACTACCCGGCCGGCGGTTCAGCGATTGCGGTCTTTGCCGGCAAATTCGATCTCCCGCTCGGCACGGTGGCAGCAGAGAAATAAACCAATCCGCCAGCAAGTTTTTCCCGACATATTCCTGGCGATTTCTCACTCGGCTGATACCCTGCGCTAAGCGTGCTGATTATGCCACGCGGAAAGGCTGAAAATGAGCGACCAAAAGAAAGACGAGGAGCTGGATCAGGTAAGTGCCGGCGTCGCAACGCACCCCGGCCCCATCAATCCCGGCCCCAAGTGGCCCCCGAGTCATCCGATTATTCCAAGCCCAAAAGACAAGACCAACCCGGTCGGCTAAAAAGCAGCCGGCGGCATTCTTACATACTACATGCAAGCCGCCGGCGCCCTCACTTCAGCACGATATCGAGCGTGACATCGACGGTGCTGCCGATCGTCGGATCCAACCGAGTTCGGATCATTCCAAACGCATGACGGTCGATTTGCGCCTTCGCGCGATACTCGGGATGCGCCTGATCGCCAATTACGGTGACGTCGAGCCGCTTGAGCTGCGTAACGCCATGAATGGTAAGGTCGCCGTCCATCTCGAATGTGGCCGGCCCCGTTGGAACGATTCGCGTGCTCGTAAACGTCCATCGCGGAAACTTCCCCGCATCGAAAAAATCCGGCGACTCGAGCGAACGATCGCGGTCCGGCTCGCCGGTCGTGATGTGCGTCGCGTCGAGCACCGCCGTTACGTTTTCGGGAATCACCGCACCGGCCTCCAGCGACACGCCGCCGCTAAGGATCGGAACCGTTCCCGTCACGCGCTCGACCCAGATGTGCGCAACGCTAAACTGCGCGCTCGATTTGCCAACGTCGATCGCGCGCGGCGCGGAGGCCGCACCAAACAGCGCCCACGCCAGAAGGAGAAGAGCGAGCCTTGCACCGCGTTCAGTACGCAATGCTGAACTGCGCATTCATCGTATTGTTGGTTTGAGGCTGGTGTGAAATCACGTCTTCGATCGTGAGGCGCGTGTTCTCGGTCGGTCCGTAACCACCCAGCAGCACCCCGTCGCGCTGGAAGCCGCCATTCGAATCGGCGGTTCCCTCGTAGCGGGCCTCAAAGAAGAGCTGCCGGTTCAACGCGTAGCGCAGTTGTTCGAAGCCGCCGCTCGACGTGCAGTTTCCGACATGCGAGGTGACGCAGTTGGAGTCCGATCCGCCGATGAGCACGGCTTCGCTTGAAAAGCGCGTCCACTGGCCGTACGTAAAGCCGAAGCCGGTGCGCTCGAAACGATCGAACGGCCCCAGCGTCGTGGGTCGCAGTCCGTCGTAGCGAAAGGCGCTCAGGGTGAAGGGACCCATCGCATCTTGCAGATAGGTTTCGGTATCGGCGCCGGTCGGTGCGAGGCCGCTCTGACGGTCGTAGCCTGGCCCACTGAAAAGCTGCAGGTTCAAGCCGCGCAAGGGATCGCCGATGCCCAGCCGCATGCCTAGCTTCGGATCGAAGAAGTCAAACGGGTTCGTGCCCACCGTTTGCACGTAGGGCGTGTAGTTTTGGTACGTGTCGCGAAAGGTTTCGGGGTCGACCGGCAGCGGCAGCGTGAACTGGCCACCCTGCAGATAGACTGGAATACGCGCCTCCCACGGATTGACGCGGTCGCTAATCCACGCGTCGCGTAAGAGCCCCGGCTCGCCGCCGTCGACTACGTACTGCTCGACGAAGAAATTCGCGCGCGATCCAATGGTCGCCGTCGTGAACGCTTCGACTTCATCGACGATCGCTTTGGGCAATCCGGCGCCGTTGGGCCCATCGCCCTGGTACTCGCTCGAATCGACGAGATTCGTCTTGACCGAAAGTGGAAACGCCGGCCCCGACGAGACGCCGGGAAAGCGTTCGCCGTAGGCCAAAAACGCCGCGCCGAACTGGTTGAGATGTGGAATCACCGAGTGGCACTTTTCACACGTAACGCCGTACTGGTGCGCAAAGAGCGGAATGGCGCGGGCCGCGGTCGGGCTACCCAGCAGAAGCACGGCCCAGAGGGCTGCCGGCCATTTAAGCATGCCTCACAGGATACTTAGGCAAGCCTAACATTCCTGCCGGTGGAGCGTCTTGTCTAGATCGGTCCCAGTGGCCCTGGTTTCCCTATTGCTCGAGTTCTTGCAGCGTGTTCGTTTTGGTATCGGTATAGAACAGCACGGTATCGCTATCGGTCGTGCCGGTCGCAACGAGTCCGAAGATGTCGGCAGTCGCGCTGGTGTCGATCGTCTTAGTTGCGAGAACCTTCCCTCCCGGCGTCAGCTCTACCAGCGTGTTCCCACCTTTGGTATTGGCGACGATGAGGTTCCCGTTGGGTAGAAGAGCAGACGCTACGGGCGCATTGAGCGGCTGGCCGCTATAGACCAGCGTCGCGCACGTCTTACTCCGGTCAGCGCATTTGAATTTCTTTCCACCGGGCTGCACCACGATCTCGTCCTTTACAAGGAGGTTGCTGGCGTTGGAAACGGCGACGACCGTGTTATCGACCCCATCCACGATGTAAAGCGTGTCGTTGCAAAGAGTTCCGATTCTTGTGCTGTTATACTGGATTCCCGATGGGCCCAAGGTGCTCCAACCGGAGCCCTTATTAATCCCGAAGCCGGTTATCACTTGCGTCACTTTCACGTTGCCGGAGCTAACGGGGACGAATGCCAACTTGAGGACTGAGCCGGTCTTGGAATCCGCAATGTAGATGTCCTCAGGCGCGTAGGCCAAACCGCAGAACGCGTCGGCGTCGTCGAACGGAGCCTCGATGGGAGAACCGTGACTCTTCTCGAACTTGCCGCTTTGGTTGAAGCGCGAAACGAGACCGCTGACCATCCCCGCGCCGTAAACCTGATTTGTCGCCGTGACTGCATCGCCGTCGCAGCCCTCGATCTTGGCGCTTTGCGTAAAGGTTGCCGGTTTAGAATGCGGGGCTGGATCGAGTACCTCCATCGTCGTACCTTTGCCTGCAGTGCCTCCGGAGTCGTCGAAGTTGCAAACGAGCAGCTGCCCTTTCTTTAGCAGCCCGAAGGTGGATCGGGCCAGCGAGATTGCGCGCGGTCCCGCGTCGCCATTCTTCGGATCGACCGTAGAGCCGATTTCGACGTCCTTGGTAAGCTTTTTGAGAATCGAGGTCGAGTCGTTTGGAACGACGGCACTCGCGCGCGGCGCAAAGACCTGCGACGTGGCGATTGGAACTGATGCGTTTCCTCCACACGCCGAAGTTGCAAAGAGTGCTCCCGCGGTCAGCATAAGCACGCGACTGTTGAAAGTTGGCATCCTAAACCTCGCTCCTAACGCAGTGGTAACGAAGCGGGCTTCGAAGTGGTTCTTTCGTCGCCTGCAAGACCGAGCGACCGCTGTCCAACTTTCAAGAGGGACGCCCCGGCCGTCGCCAGGCCCATCAAGGCGCTCTCCGAATCAGTCGGTGAGCCGGCGGTTCCCCGATTGCGACCCTTGCGAGCAGGTTCGACCTGCCCATCGGCACGAGTCTCAGTCGAGAAAATGACCTGCGATCCCGTCTACTCAAAAGGAAGTAAGGTAATGAATTCGACTGGTTTAGTAAAATACGCCGGCGCTCCGCTTGCCCTCGCGATCTGTTCGGCATGCGCCGTCTCGACGGTCGCGCCCTCAAACGCTGGGCTCACCGGCGGATACGCCGGTGCGACAACCGCGGCGGTGAGCCGGAATTTGAGCGCACTGCCCCGTTACCCGGCGATCGTTCCCGATCGGATTGCGAAGTCGAAGTACTACGAGTACGTCATCAGCGACTACGGCAGCTATGCCAGCATCTTCGACTATCCAAAGAGCGACAAGCAGATCGGTACGATCTATAACGGCGTCGGCGGCCAAGGGTGCACGAACGTTCTCTACGGCTACGGGAAGAAGACCTTCTGGATCGTCGCGGGCGCTGACCAGATTTCGGAGTATAAGGTCCCCCAGAAGCTGCTTAAGAACTTGTCAGTCTCCGTCGGTATGCCATCCAGTTGCGCCATGAATACTAGCGGCGACCTTGCCGTCGGGATCTTGTCAGGTTCGGGTGGCGGCGACATCGTGATCTTCAAGAACGCGAGCGGCTCGGGCACCGTCATTACTTCGTCGTTGAGCAGAGAGTACTTTGACGGCTACGACAACAACGGTAATCTCTTTTTCGACGGCTTTACCGGCCGCTATACCTTCGAGCTCCTCGAGATCCCCAAGGGCAGCAGTACAGCCGAAACGATCACAACGAGCAACACGGTGAAGTTCCCCGGCTCCGTGCAGTGGGACGGCACGTACCTGGCCGTCACCGATCAGAGTGCGGACGCGATCTATCAATACACCGTCAGCGGTACGAAGGCGACGTTGAAGAACACTGTGTCGCTCACCGGTGCCAGCGACTGCGCGCAGACTTGGATCGCTACCGGCATCGTCTATTGCGGCGACGCGGGCAACGGAGACGGCGAGGTTTTCAAGTACCCTGCCGGCGGTTCACCGATTGCGACCCTTACGGGCAAGTTCGACTTCCCGCTCGGCGTGGTGGCAGCCGAAAGATAATGAATCCGACTGGTTTCGTGAAATGCGCCGGCGCTCTGGGTGCGCTCGCGATCAGCTCGGCGTGCGCCGGCTCGGCGGTCGCGCCGTCCAACGCTCCTCTCAACTCCGGATACGCCGGTGAGACAACGGCAGCGAGCCCGAATCTGGGCGCGCGGCCCGCTTACACGACGATTCTTCCCGACCGGCTTGTGAAGTCGAAGTACTACGAGTACATCATCAACGATTACACTACCTACGCCAGCATCTTCGACTATCCGAAGAGCGACAAGCAGATTGGTTCGATCTACAACGTCGGCGGCCAAGGATGCACGAACGTCCTCTACGGCTACGGGAAGCAGACCTTCTGGATCGTCGCAGGCGCGAACCAGATCTCGGAGTACAGCGTGCCCCAGAAGCTGCTCAGGAGCCTGTTCGTCTCCGTCGGTGCGCCATCGAGTTGCGCCATGGATACCAGCGGCGACCTTGCGGTCGGGATCTTGTATGGCTCGGGTGGCGGCGACGTCGTGATCTTCAAGAACGCGACCGGCAAGGGCTTGGTCATTACCACGCCGTTGGTCAGAGAGTACTTCGACGGTTATGACAACAGCGGAAATCTCTTCTTCGACGGCTTTAACTACGGCTCTAACTTCGAGCTCCTCGAGATCCCGAAGGGCACCACTAAAGTCGAAGCGATCACGACGAGCAACGCCGTGAAGTTCCCTGGCTCCGTGCAGTGGGACGGTACGTACCTGGCCGTCACCGACCAGAAAGCGGACGCGATGTATCGATACACCGTCAAGGGAACGAAGGCGACGTTGGAGGGCAAGGTATCGCTCACGGGTGCCGGCGACTGTGCGCAGACCTGGATCGCTACGGGCATCGTCTTTTGCGCGGACGCACATTACGGAGACGGCTCGGTTTTCAAGTACCCGGCCGGCGGTAAAGCAATTGCGGTCTTTAAGGGCCGTTTCGACCTTCCGCTCGGCACGGTGGCAGCCGAAAAATAACCCGCGCTTCTCGCCGTAGAGTAGTCACCGATGAAGAGCACCGGCAAATAATTCCGGTGCTTTTTCCTAAGGTCGGCTAGGATCGGCGAAATCGGACGTGGGAAGGGCTTCCGTGGTATCGCGCGGCAAATGCCGTAGCGCCGATTAAGCATCGGCCTAGCTTTGTGTGGTCTTCGGCACGGTCTCGGTCGAGAAATACCCTGCCATTTAGCCTGCTCAGAAAGGGGTAAGGTGATAGATTTGACTGGTTTCGTGAAATACACTGCTGCTATGCTTGCACTCGCGATCTGCTCGGCGTGCACCCTTCGACAGGCTCAGGGTGACATTGCGATCGCGCCGCCAAACGCTGCGCCCAATGTCGAATACTTCGGTAAGACGCTGTCGGTGAACGGAAGGCTGGTAACGGCAGCGCGCGCGAATCTAAGCGCGCGCCCTCGTTTCGCGACGCTTGTCCCCGACCAGCTCGCCAAGCCGAACACCTACGAGTATATCATCAACGACTACGGTACCTATGCCGGCATTTTTGACTATCCGCGCGGAAATAAGCAGATCGGTAAGATCAACAAAGTCGGCGGCCAAGGGTGCACGAACGTCCTCTACGGCACCGGGAAGGAGACCTTCTGGATCGTCGCGGGCGCTAACGACATTACGCTGTACAAGGTCCCCAAGAAGCCGCTTAAGAGGCTCTCCGTCTCCTACGGTCAGCCGTCCAGTTGTGCCATGGATACCAGCGGCGATCTTGCGGTCGGGAACTTGACCGATGGCGACATCGTGATCTTCAAGAACGCGAGCGGCTCGGGCACCGAGATGAGCACGCCATTGAGTAGCGAGTACTTCGACGGCTACGACAACGACGGGAATCTCTTCTTCGACGGCTTTAACGCCAGCGATTCCTTCGAACTCGTCGAGCTTCCAAAGGGCAGCAGTATGTTCCAACCGATCACAACTAGCAACACTGTGAAGTTTCCTGGCTCCGTGCAGTGGGACGGCACGTACTTGACCGTCGTCGATCAGAGGGCGGATGCGATGTATCAATACACCGTCAGCGGAACAAAGGCGACGTTGAAGGGCACGGTATCGCTCTCCGGTGCCAACGACTGCGCGCAGACCTGGATCGGTACCGGCGTCGTCTTTTGCGCCGACGCGGGTTACGGAGACGGCTCGGTCTTCAAGTACCCGGCCGGCGGTAAGCCGATTGCGGTCTTTACTGGCAACTTCGACCTGCCACTCGGCACCGTGGCAGCAGACAAATAGCTACTACCAACTAAAGGCCCGCCGGCGGTTCTCGCGTTACAACCATCGCCCTCACTGGAGCGTTCGGGGCGACGGTTAGTCTCGCGCCAAAATAGCCTGCGGGCTTTGCGGCATTGCGGGCTTTGCGGCGTGGTTTGCCGGTTCGGTGGCGGAGGCTTGGGCAAACCGGATTTCCTTGTCCCACCGATCCCGGGAACATAGCCCGGCATGGACTATCCGAGGCCGGGACACGCCTACGGCTTCGACCGGAGCGAGCTGCACAGTCGAGGGGGTCGCCGATCGGCGAGCTGGGGCTTTGGCCGCGCGCGGTCACCGGCGCCGGAGGAGGTGGCTTTCGAGACGCGGAGTCGAACGTTGGCTGCTACGCTGAAAAAGGAGATTCTCCGGTATGCGCTTATTGTCGACAACGGTCTCGACCTCGGTCGCCATAGCTCTTCTCGCGGGATGCTCGGGGAACGTATCCTCACCAAGCTCCACCATGCCGAGCGCGGTTGGCTTTGCCGGACTCCGCGGAAGCGCCCTCAGCGCGATCCCGCAACAGTACATGCCTCTTAGAATTAAGCCGATGGGCGGGAAGCGGCCGCTGTATTACTTTCCAAAGAAGGGCATTTACGTTTCGGCGCTGTTGGACTCGCATCTTTATGGGTTTCCGAAGAACAACAGCGGCAACGAGCCGCCGTCCTGCAGCGTCCCGGCCGAGGACGTTAATGACTTCGGCGTCGACGACTCCGGCAACCTCATAGTTCCCGAGGGTTCCAATGGAATAACCGTCTGGAAAGGCCCGGAGATGTGCGGGAAAATTACTGCGCCGCCCCTAACGATCACCGATCCGTTCGGTCAAGCCGCCGGCGCTTCCGCCGTCAACGCGCTCACGGGAAACATTGCCGTCGCCAATTTAACCGGCACCAGCGGCGCTCCGGGCAGCATTTCGATCTGCACGGTAGCCAGCGGAACCTGCTCGACCAACCTGACCAACCCGAACATGGATCTAGTCGCAGGCGTCGCGATAAACAGTGCCGGCGATTGCTGGGCCAATGCCTCTGATACGTCCGGCGTAGCCGTGCTAGTCTACTTCGCGGGCTGCACCGGATCAGGGCAACTCGCCACCGGCTTTACGAACGACACCTACGGAGGCATCGACATCGACAAGTATGGCAATCTCGTAACCACTAGCCTCTATGGCCCGAGCGGCTCGATACCGAGCATCGTCAACGTCTATTCGGGCTGCAATCCGGCATGCACGTTGATTAGCTCGACGGCCCTAATCGGCGAGAGCCTCTACGGCCACGTCGGCAAACACAGCCAGCGCTACGTGACGACCGACCTCTTGTATGCGGACGTCGAGGTCTACGAGTATAGCCCGAAGGGGCTCTCGCCCTACTACAGCTTCACCGGCGGCCTCCCGTGCGCCACCGAACACTGCGAGGCCGCGGCGTACAATCCGAGCACGCCGGAGTAAGGCTTGCTCGGAATCGCGTTACTGCGGCCGGGGCAGCGTTACGCGCTAGGGCCGCCGATCGGCGAGGTAACGGCGGAACCGTAGACGAGGCGGCTTCCGAGAACGCGTCTTGGATGCTAAGATGGAGCCAATGAGATCGATTAGATGCGTCACCGCAATCATTGCAGCACTTATAGGTACGTTTGCCGCTTCCGGGAGAGCCGACGCTAAGGTACTCCACTTGTGGTGCGTAGAACTCAAACCCTGCAACGCGGACTGCTACGACCATTCGCTGACGCTGGACACCGAAAACCGAACGGTGTCGCAGATGTCGGACAAGGGGCGGCGGCTCACATTGCCAATAACCGAGTCGTCTGCAGATTATTCATGGAGTTACCTCAACCCTCAAGGCCGTAGGAACTTGATAACTCTTGACAGAGGCACATTGGAAGAGATTGTCACTTCTCAAGCCAAGGGGAATGTGTTGGCCAGGTTCCGTTGCAGCCTGTCGCACAACGCAATCTGACTCAACACAGCCCTGGAGTTTTGCCGGGTCTCTGATCGCACCAATGAAATCGACGCTTGCGTCGCTAGGGCGCACTGAACGTCTGTCAAACGCCCCCGTACTCTCGACGCTAATTCTCGGAAAGGCAACAACAGTATAATGAACATTGTAGGTTCCAGTCGCTACGTTCTAAGCACTTTCGTGGCAACCGCATTTCTTGCAGGCTGCGGCGGGTCGCAGGTCGGGGGCCCTGGGGCTATGCCGCAGAGCGCCGCGCTCCCAATGCACTCATCGCAAAACATTGCCGGGATGGTGCCTGATGTCGCATGCCCGGTGGCGGGGGGTAAGACATATAAAACTGGAAATGGGCATGTGTCCATGAAGTTCTGGCAAGTGGAAACTACCGCGCCGTCACGCGAAAGCTGGGGGGTGTATTTGGTTTATACCGGCTGGAAGCAAGATCGCCCCTTGGTCCCTTACACGACCAAGCTCTTCACCTGCGGACCGCAGGGCGACAAAAAGCCAATAGGGGAGTTGGGGAAGTGTTGCAGTGGCTCCCGTCAGAGCTCGTGTCACAACGGGATGTGCACGTACACTTTGAAACTTTACGTGGACTACAAAATTGGCGGCAAGCTCCCAGGTAAGAAACCATGGAAGTTCGACTACGTCAAATTTGTTCCCGAGAAAAAAGTGGCGGGATTCGGCGCATTGCCGGCCCTCCGGATCCAAGTCAATCCATAGTTGGGAATATGCCCGAACGCGCCAAGCGCAAGGGGAAACGGGGTAACTTGGATTTAACCCGCATTCCCCGGATGCATTCGCAAATCCGCTGCTGATGCACAGCGGTTCTGCTATACTACATATGAGGAATCGCGCTCATGATGTGAGGCTGGATTGACGAACCCGACGGGTGAAACCGAAAACGACGTTTTACGACTCGATTTCGACCGCCGCATCATGGTGCAGTTTCGCGGCTCGGTCGTCACCTCGGATGCAGGTTTGCTCGCATATCGCGAACTTGACGATGCACTTGGATTGACAACGTCGGCCGGGGATCTTCTCGCCGATGCGCGCACGGGCAAGAACGGTCGTCACGCCCTCGTCGGCATGTTGCGGCAATCACTCTTCGGCAGGCTTGCCGGATATGAAGACGTGAACGACGCGCTCCGTTTGCGGCACGACCCCGCCATACGCTACATCATCGGCGGTAAAGCAACGAAAGGGTCGGGCGCGTCACCGAGCCAGATGGGCCGATTCGAAACGAACTGTCTGGCAAGGCCGGAGAACCTCGCAACGCTCGCCGATCTCTCCGGTCACTGGATTGACCAGGTTGCGAAACGTCGTCCACGCGGTCGCGCCGTACTCGACATGGACTCGAGCATCAGCCCAACGCATGGCGATCAAGAGAGCAGCGTTTGGAACGGACACTTCGGCTGTACGTGCTACCATCCGCTCTTCGTCTTCAATCAGGATGGCGATCTGGAACGATGCGCGCTTCGCCCTGGCAACGTCCATAGTGCTGACGGCTGGGAAGCGGTGCTCAAGCCGGTCGTTGCGCGCTACCAACAATCTGCCGAAAGCATCGCGTTTCGTGGCGACGCTGCCTTTGCGCAGCCGAGCATGTACGAGTACCTCGAATCGGAGGGCATCGAATACGCCATCCGCCTTCCCGCCAATCAGATACTCCAGGCGGAGATCGCTGACTTGCTCAAGCGGCCGGTCGGTCGGCCGGCGCACTACGTGCAGCGCTTCTACAGGAGCTTCCGCTATCAGGCTGCGAGTTGGTCGCGGCCGCGGCGGGTCATCGCTAAGGTAGAATGGCATTTCGGGGAGCTGTTTCCTCGCGTCGGATTCATCGTTACGAACCTGCGTCGCAAGTCGGAGCACGTCGTCGAGTTTTACAATCAGCGCGGAACGGCTGAGCAATGCATAAAAGAATGGAAAGGCGCACTAAAGGGGACGCGGCTCTCGTGCCAGTCGTTCGACGCAAACGCAGTCCGACTCCAGCTTCACGCGCTGGCGTACAATCTTGGCAACTTCCTTCGGACGTTGGCGATTCCCGAGGCGATTGCCGAGTGGTCGTTGACAACGCTGCGCGAGAAGCTGATCAAGATCGGCGCGAAGGTCGTCAGCCACGGCCGGTATGTCGCGTTTCAGATGGCGGAGGTCGCGATCCCGCGCAAGTTGTTCGGCGCCATCGTCGAGAGAATCGCTTCGCTTCGATCGCCGCCGTTGGCGGCGGTAACATGATCACCCCGGCCGACTACATGCGCCGGAAACCAATGGGAGAGGTGTGTCCCTATGACCGCGCTGCGAAGCTTTTGGCGCTACGTGGCCCGACGCAGGCTTCAACTCGGGCCGAACTGACAACTTGGCTTGCCAAACGCCCAGAAAATCGACGGAGTTGCCCGCCGTCGGCTCGAAAAGGACGGCCATATGGGGAATCCCGGCTTAGATGTATTTTCGTCAAATCGTCAAGTGAATCCGGACTAAAATGAACGAAGGAGAAAAACCCATGTCGTGGATACCGTGCTCGGGGTCGGAGAGGGTCGACGGAATGGTTTGGGTGAAGCGCATGGCGCAAAAGGCCCGCCGCGCGCAGCAGAGCCGCGAATCGGGAAACGATTTGATGAACGGATATCTCTATGGTGATAACGACTTCATGGACGGCAGCGTACTACGTTTTCTCGGGATGAGCGACGCGGAGTTTTCCGCAGACATCTGCAGCGAGGCCGACGATGAAGCCGGCATACGCCGGGCCCTTGCCAACACCAGCCGCAGCGCCGCCGAGCGGCTCGAGTTTAGCACCAAGATGGAAAGGCAGCTGAAATCTTTCCCAATTATCGATGCAGACGAGGGACGTTTGCCGCCCGGTTTCCGGACGAGTGCGCTCAAGTTTTTCTATAACTCGCTCATGATGCCGATCGTGTATCCGGTCTTTCGCCGAGCCGAGCGAAAGCGAAGAGCCTAGCAAATCATCCGGCGAATCCGGCTTTAAAGCTGCACAGCGACGAGGGGCCGCCGATCGGGGCTGGGCTTTGCAAAATCGCACTTCATCGCTGCCTCGTACAGCTGGCCCTTGCAATTGAAGTACCTTCATGGCCTCGATCGGCACGTCAGCGTCGTTAACCCGGCTCGCATCAAGGCGTTTGCGCAGCGGTAAAGCCAAAAGAACACCACTCGGAAGGTTTCACAACGAGCGAGCCGGTCTCAAGCCGTGCGCCGTCCCATTGCGGTGCCTTGGCTCTATTCGTCGACGATCGTACCAGAGCTGGCTGTCCGGCCCGTTCCGGTCTGGGGGTGCGCCGGACGCTCACGGACGCTGCAGATTCTATGCTCGTTTCAGGAGGAAATGAAGATGCGATTTGCGTTAGCTTTAGGGGCCACGCTCGCGGTCGGACCCGTGGCAGCGTGCTCCGGAAGCCTTGGAGCTCCCGGCTCAGTGCCGAATACTGTCGGATCCCAGTCGAGTATAAGAAACGGCCACTTTTCCCCGGTCTGGTCAAAGTTTGCGTCGCTGATCCCGCTTGGAGCGCAAGCCGATCGCCGGCGTACGGTGCTCAAAGAGCTAACGACGAAGCCCGATGAGAAGTCGAAGGGCGGCATCTATGTCAGTCAGTTCGGAACCACCTTTTCCTCAATCTATGGCTACCCGAACCCGAACAGCGGCAACAATCCGCCGACGTGCGGCGTCCGTGGAGTCTCAAACGTGAACGACGTCGCCGTCGACGGGAAGGGTAACCTGATCGATCCCGATGGCGGTACTCAGTCGGTCATTATTTTCAAAGGCCCCGGAATGTGCGGTAGGGAGCTAGGATCGTTTAGCGACCCGTACGGTCAGCCGAGTGACGCCGCAAGCGCCAACGCGGCAACTGGCACGATCATCGTCGGTAACATCTTTGACAATAGTGCGCGGGCTGGAAGCATCTCGGTTTGCACCCTCAAAGGCTGCACGGCGAACTTGACGAACTCGGCCATGTATGAGCTCGCCGGTGTCGCGCTCGCCAAGAACGGCGATTGCTGGGCTTCGGCCGTCAATTACTCCGGTGATGCCACACTTACGTACTTCAAGGGCTGCACCGGCTCCGGCCGGCACGCTACGGGCTTCGAGAACGCTTCCTATGGTGGCCTCGACATCGACGAGAAAGGCGACCTCGTCTCGATCAGCACCTTCGACAGCGAGCTGTACGTGTACAAGGGATGCAACCCGCGGTGCACGGTCGTAGGGGGGCCGTTTTCCATGATAGAGGAAGCGGCTTACGGCCACCTCGATAAGAAGTCAAAAAACTTCGTCACCGGCGGTCTCTATGAGGTCGATGCGTACAAGTACAAGCCGAGAGGCCTCACTTACTCGTACAGCTTCAACTACGATCTAAACTACTCTAGCCTTAAAGGTGTGGCCTTCAATCCGCGTTCTGAGGAATAACGCGCTTCACTAAAGGGGCTGAAGGCGGGCGGGACCGCTGCTTCTGACCTGAGGTGGCAAAACGGCTCAAGTTGAAACTGTGAGTTCCGCGCTACGGCCCAAGGAGAACTCATGTGAAGAAAAGTCGCTTCACCGAAGCACAAATCGTCGCGACGCTCAAGGAGCTCGACGCCGGCACGTAGCAATACATCGAGCCGCTCGCGAGCTGCGGGCGGCTCTTTGCGTATCGCGCTGTACGAGACGCGTAAGGCCTCGCGCTGGCTTTGCGCGTTTCCGTAAGACTGTGCGCCAGGACTTAGATCGCGGATCGCAGCGCTGGGGGGGCCTCGTTTTGAAAGCCTCTGTCTCCTTTCCCCCCCGTAACGATTACGGGATAGATACCGTATTGCGCGTCAAGCGTAATTCGCGTCAAAAGGAACGCCAGACCGCAGAATGCCATAGGCGAGGACCAAGAGCTTGCGCATGACCGCACCGATAATCAGCAGCTTGTGCTTCCCGGCACAGGAAAGGCGGTCGGCGAAGGTCCGCAGAGTTGGATTGAATCGAAGAGCCACCATCGCCGGCATGTAGAGCGCCTTGCGAAGGCGAGCGTTGCCGGTTTTGCACAGCCGCGGACGGCCGTGAATCGATGTTCCGGACTGCCGATGCCGCGGCGAGAGCCCCGCGAATGCCGCTATTGCCTTAGCCGACTCGAAGCGATCGATATGTGGAATCTCCGAAAGAATGGTCGCAGCGGTTGTTTCGCCAATTCCGGGAATCGACGTAAGCAAGTCGCGACGTCGTTTTAGATCGGGATGGTCGTCGAAATGCTGGCGGATCTCCCGCTCGACTCGGGCGATCTGTTCGTCGAGCGTAGCAATGACCTCGCGGATCGAGGCCGTGACGACTGCTGCGTCTGACGATTGCCCGTAGACCGATTGCTGCACCCGAGTCGTCTTGAGATGCTCGTAATGGCGCATAAGAGCCTGTAAGGCACGGATTTCCGGTGCCGGCGGAGTCCATGGCTCAGGGCTCTGAGTTTTACAAAACCGCGCGATCAATGCGGCGTCAACCGCATCGGTTTTGGTGCGGAGCAGCTCGCTTTGCGCGAACGCCTTAATGCGAGCTGGATTGACCACGCTGACACGCTGACCGAGCCCATGAAGATATAGCGCTAGCGCTTCCCAATACGGCCCCGTTGCCTCCATGCAGATGTGCACATCGATAGCCTGACGATTCTTAAGCCAAGTCGTCAGCTGCTCGAAGCCCTTCGGTGCGTTCGGAAATACCCTCTTCGCCTCAGCGTGATCGCCTAAAAGATACGCGTGAAAGGTTTCCTTCGACAAATCGATTCCTAAGAACGACGCCATGCTGCTCAGCCTCCCTGACAGCGTCCTTTCTCGATCGACCTTGTGCATTCGAGCTGACCGCCTCAGCGCCGCCCACGATACCGTCCGATCTCTCTGGACGCAAAATGGGCAGGCCGCCTATCTATCCCGCAAAGTTCGAACCCCTAGGAGCTAACCAGCGTGACCTGCCCATCTCCATAATACAAGGAGCCAGAGCCCTAAAATTGTGCACCCTAGGCGCCTGGTTGCTCGGCTGGCAACGCGATCGAAGCCGGGGCTACGCTGCCGAGCTGGCTATGCCGCTACGCCAGCGCAGCCGCAATGCCGATCCACGCGGCGATGCCTGCAATGCTGCAAAGCCAACGTAGCCGCTCACGGCCCGCTTTCGCGAACGTCGTGCAGTGCGTGTGGGGACGTTATTTTGGCGCGGCGCTAACTACGTCGCCGCCTGCGCTCCACGTGCCTCGAATAACCTTAAACGGCTTTCCACCGCTGGGGTAATGCCAGAAGAGTAGGGCCAGACGATCTCCGGCATGCCGATACCGATCCGGGCCGACGATCGTGCCGCCGTCAACGAAGTACTGAACGCCCGTAGAGGCTCGCCGTCCATGCGGACTTCGAAGTTGAGTCGTCGAAACGATTTCGCCGCCCGAGGCAGTAACTTGAACCCGCGCGACAGGCGTCGGCCCCCGGGGAACGCCGCGGCGGTCGACGATCGCCAGGTATGCCCCGTCCCACTGCATACTTACCGGAAAGATCTGCTCGCTCAGCGGAATGGTTTCTAACTTGCTGCTTCCGTCGCTGAAGCTCCGCGATCTCACCGGCGATCTTGTGATCGTCGGCAAAGAGATTTCCGGCGCCATCGTATGCGCAGAAGTCATAGTTGCCGAAATCGGGATCGGAGTAGGTCGTCGGATACCCTTGCGCATTTTCATAGACAGCGACGTCCGCCGGATAATAGTTTGCGACGGCCAGATTGCCAGTTGTAGGATCTATAGAACAGCCTCCGGGCTCGGCGCCCGCGTCGCTCAGCGTCGCTTTCGGGCTCGTGGCGCCGTGAGCGTACTCGATGATCTCCGGAGGCGACAAATTCGTTACCCACACGTCGCCCGCTGCGTCAACGCACTCGCCTAAGATCCCTGAAAAATCCAGTGAGGTTCCCAACGAGCTTCCCCTTAGGGTAAGAGAAAACATAGATGGCTGAACTGTTGGTGAAAACGTATAGTAGGTCTTCGGACTTTGCCTCTGGCCGCATCCACGACTTGCCACGCTCAGCGTGCGCTGCGAATGCCGAGGCTTGCGCTATCGCGCCCGGCGCGCCGATCGGCGGCTGCGATCCGCCGCACGCGGCCAGCATTGCGACGGCCACGCAGCTAATAAGCGCATAGCGGCTGAAATCCAAGCTCTTCATCTACTTTGCTCCTTTTTGCATACACAAGCCGGGCTATTTTGGCGCGAAGCTAACCGTTGCGCCTAGGACGGCTGTGCGCAGGCGACCTTTTCCAATAGTCTTGGTAGCCGTACCACCGGCTGGGTATTTGTAGAACAGGATATCCGCGTCGCACGACGAGTTACATGTGTTTGGCACGATCACGGTTCTACCTTGAATCCAAGTCTGGTGAAGGCCGCCTGTTCCATCGAAATGGGTCGCCCCGACCTCCGTTGCTCGGCTCCCGCTTATCGAAAACTGGTAGATCGCCGCGGCGGCAGGGTCCTCGACGGTTATGTGCTTCCCATCCCATTGAACCTTTCCAGGCCATTCGAGCGTTTGGTCCGTGCTGAGCGTTTCGAGCTGGCTCCCACCTTTTGGAAGCTCCGCCAGAATGCCGTACCCGCTGCCGGGTTGGCTTTGCCCCTCGACGAAGAGATTGCCCTTGTGTAGTACGTCGGTGTACCGCTCTGGCTCCTTGTATTATGGAGATGGGCAGGTCACGCTGGTTAGCTCCTAGGGGTTCGAACTTTGCGGGATAGATAGGCGGCCTGCCCATTTTGCGTCCAGAGAGATCGGACGGTATCGTGGGCGGCGCTGAGGCGGTCAGCTCGAATGCACAAGGTCGATCGAGAAAGGACGCTGTCAGGGAGGCTGAGCAGCATGGCGTCGTTCTTAGGAATCGATTTGTCGAAGGAAACCTTTCACGCGTATCTTTTAGGCGATCACGCTGAGGCGAAGAGGGTATTTCCGAACGCACCGAAGGGCTTCGAGCAGCTGACGACTTGGCTTAAGAATCGTCAGGCTATCGATGTGCACATCTGCATGGAGGCAACGGGGCCGTATTGGGAAGCGCTAGCGCTATATCTTCATGGGCTCGGTCAGCGTGTCAGCGTGGTCAATCCAGCTCGCATTAAGGCGTTCGCGCAAAGCGAGCTGCTCCGCACCAAAACCGATGCGGTTGACGCCGCATTGATCGCGCGGTTTTGTAAAACTCAGAGCCCTGAGCCATGGACTCCGCCGGCACCGGAAATCCGTGCCTTACAGGCTCTTATGCGCCATTACGAGCATCTCAAGACGACTCGGGTGCAGCAATCGGTCTACGGGCAATCGTCAGACGCAGCAGTCGTCACGGCCTCGATCCGCGAGGTCATTGCTACGCTCGACGAACAGATCGCCCGAGTCGAGCGGGAGATCCGCCAGCATTTCGACGACCATCCCGATCTAAAACGACGTCGCGACTTGCTTACGTCGATTCCCGGAATTGGCGAAACAACCGCTGCGACCATTCTTTCGGAGATTCCACATATCGATCGCTTCGAGTCGGCTAAGGCAATAGCGGCATTCGCGGGGCTCTCGCCGCGGCATCGGCAGTCCGGAACATCGATTCACGGCCGTCCGCGGCTGTGCAAAACCGGCAACGCTCGCCTTCGCAAGGCGCTCTACATGCCGGCGATGGTGGCTCTTCGATTCAATCCAACTCTGCGGACCTTCGCCGACCGCCTTTCCTGTGCCGGGAAGCACAAGCTGCTGATTATCGGTGCGGTCATGCGCAAGCTCTTGGTCCTCGCCTATGGCATTCTGCGGTCTGGCGTTCCTTTTGACGCGAATTACGCTTGACGCGCAATACGGTATCTATCCCCCCGTAACGATTACCGCTTCGAGCGGATGACGCATCACCTCGGAAGCTGAGCCGGACCGGAAGTTTGGAAGGCCTTATGTAATATCGACGGGCTTCGCCGAGGCTGGCGATTGGCACACCTGGATTGTTCAAAAAGGCGACTTACGCTAACGCAAGGAGAAGCAAAGTGGCACACCCCACTGAATACAGCACCGAGGTTTCCGTTCCGCTGCCGAGCGACGAGTCGATTAAGGCGCTCGCAGGCGAGGTAGGCGTGGAATATGACCCGGCCAAGGCGCTCAACGTCATGAAAATGCTCGCCGGGACGGAGGATATGTTTGCCGCCACGGCCGGTCTCGTCGAAGCCGTGTTCGAAGCCAAAGGGATCGACCCCAAGACGCGCGAGATGATCATCTTACGGGCCGCGAAGCTCTTGAACTGCCCTTACGAGTGGCAAGCAAATGCGGTGTTCGCAAAAAACGCGGGCTTATCGTCGGATGAAATTGATGCCGCCGCCGGTGACGGCCCCGTAACCGGGATAAACCCCGAATACGTACTTATCTGTAGAGTGACCGACGAGTTATCAATAACGGCCACCCTCAGCGACGCTACGCTGAGTGAAATGCTTCGCAAGTACGGCCCGACGATCTGCCGCAAGCTGATCCTCATGATTTCCTGGTTCAATCTCCTGTCGCGATTTCTCAACGGATGTCGCGTGCCGCTCGAGACAGTCGACAAGATCGGCAACAAGACGTCGCCGCTCTAATGAGGGCGCGGGATTTCGCGACTGCGGAGCGTTGCGCTAAGACCCTCCTCCCTCGATCGTTACCCCGGAGATCGGGCCGGACCGGAAGTTTGAAGGCCCTTATGTAGTATCCCCTCGTAACGATTACAAGGAGCCAGAGCCCTAAAATTGTGCACCCCCACGGCGTCCCATCTCTTGCGATGGAACTGAGGTAAGGGCACCGAACTCCATCGCCGTCGGAGCGCAAGGCTTCAGGAGGTAGGAAAGATGCGAGTCTCAGTTTTCAGCCGTCATGTGTTAGGCATCTGCGCAGCTGCGGCAATGCTCGCGGGCTGCGGCGGATCGCAGCAGTTGCCCGGCTCATCGCCCGCAGCCAGCACGCGAAACGTTACTCCTTCTGGCCATCAAAGGTTTGATTACACGGGCCAGCGCCAGACGTTCACCGTCCCGGCCGACGTAAAGTGGCTCACCGTAGTTGCACTGGGTGCAAGCGGTGCAAGCGGCGCGTTCCTGCGGCGGACCGGCACGGAGGGGGCTAACGGTGGGCGGGTCTATGCCGTTATTCCAGTAACTCCCGGAGAAAGGCTTGCGGTATTCGTGGGTGGGGAAGGCTCGGAAATGAGCGGCGGCTTTAACGGCGGCGGCAACGGCGGTGGCGCCACCTACGACTGCTACTGCTACGGGTATGGCGGCGGTGGCGCCTCGGATATTCGGGGAGGTGGCGATAAGCTGCGCGATCGCATTGTCGTCGTGGGCGGCGGAGGCGGCGTAGGCGGGAGAGGCATCGGGGGCTCGCCTGGCGATGGCGGCAAAGGCGGTAGGAGCATCGGGGGCGCGGGCGGCCCCGGCGGCGGCGGTGATTACGCTGGTGGCGGCGGTGCCGGCGGTAAGCAACACCGTGGCGGATCCGGCGGCAGCGGCGGAAATGCTAGTGGTTCCTTTAGTTGCAGCGGCGCTCCGGGCGGTACCGGGTCACGGGGTCAAGGTGGCGACGGCGGCGGCGGTTGCTCCGGCAGTTCCAGCTACGGCGCTGGGGGTGGCGGCGGCGGGGGCGGTTACTACGGGGCGGGCGGCGGTGGAGGTGGCGCGGGCTGCATTTACTGCGGCCGACCAGGTGGCGGCGGCGGCGGTGGATCGTCGTACATCGAGCCCAGCGCGAAGCGCTATCAAACTTGGCAAGGATGGAGAAAGGCCACGGGCAACGGTGTTGTCATCTTAACCTGGTAACTGGGATGAAAATCTCAATGCTCGATTGTCGCGTGCTTAGCATCGGAGTGGCCGCGGCAATGTTCGCAGGGTGCAGCGGATCGCAGCCGCCGATCGGCACGCCGGGCGCGTTGCCGCAAACGTCCGCGCTCGGGACGTACACCTTGCAGCGCGCCGTTTTCGGCGTTCCTGCGCCTGATTCTGCAAAAAGTGGCATCTACGTCAGCGAAAACCAATCGTCAGAGTCAGATGTCTTCGGTTATCCAAGCAACAATCGGAAGAACAGAGGGCCGATTTGCAGCGAGAACTCTCAGCCAACGTACGATCTTGCCGTTGATGACAGCGGCAATCTAATCGTTCCCAACCCTTCAGATACCGTCACGGTCTTTAAGGGACCAGGCATGTGCGGGCCAAAGCTCGGAACCATTCAAACGATGTATATTCCTGTCGACGCGACTAGCTCTAACGCCGCTAGTGGAACGATCGCGGTCGGCATCGTCCTGGATGGCCAAAGCGGTGACGGCAGCATTCAGCTTTGCACGCTTAAGAAGGGCTGCTACGCAAACCTAACAGATGGAATGCAGATGGACTTCGTCGCTGCCGTCGCGATGAGCAAGAAGGGTGACTGTTGGGCGTCCTCCGCAGCACCGACGGCGCTCACTTATTTCAAAGGCTGTTCAGCTACGGCACGATCCGCCACGGGCTACGAAAACTCAGACGCCGGTGGCCTCGATATTGACAATAATGGAAACCTGGTCTCCATCAGCTGTTCGGAGGTGAGTTGTTCAACTCCAGTGTTGTACGTTTATTCTGGATGTAACCCGAAGTGCAAGAAGGTCGGTGGACCGTTCCCACTGCAAGGTTCTTCGTGGTACGGTCACCTCAACGCTACCAGCACCCGGTTTGCTGCGGCCGACTACGAGTATGGTCAGGTCGATGTTTACAAATACAATCCGACAACTCTCACGTACCTCTACAGCTTCAACAGCGGTCTTAACTCTGGCATCACCGGGGCGGCGTACAATCCGCGTTCGAAAGAGTAAGGGGTGACGCGAATGAATCTCTCGCGAGGACGAAACGCGCTAAGCAGCTGCGTGGCCGTGGCAATGCTGGCAGGTTGCGGCGTTCGCGCCGGCGACAATGCGGTTCCAATCCTCAACGGAGCCGGTGATCTTCGTCCGCACCATCAGACGTTTCAGTACACTGGTGCGCAGCAGAGCTTCACAGTGCCGACCGGAGTGACTGAAGTTGCGGTTACCGCAAGCGGTGCAAGTGGCTTGCTTTCGAGCTCAAGCACATCCAGTGGGTTAGGCGGCCTGGTTAAGGCCACTATTCCGGTCACGCCGGGAGAATCACTAGCGATCTTCGTTGGAGGCGAAGGCACAGACTACGGCGGCGGCTACAACGGCGGCGGAGGCGGCGGCGCGGGCGGAAGCTGCAGCCCAACCTGCGGCGACGGCGGTGGCGGCGCATCGGATGTACGCCAGGCCGGCGACACCCTCGAAAATCGCGTCGTTGTAGCAGGCGGCGGTGGTGCGCAAGCCTGCTGCTTCAGCGGAGCCGCGATAGGCGGTGCGGGCGGCGGAATAATTGGCGCAGCCGGGGGAAACGGCGCATCCGAGGGCAGTGGCCGGAAATTTCGCGTCCGCGGTGGCAAAGGCGGCAAGGGCGGCCATCAAGAGCACGGGGGTGAAGGCGGCAAGGCCGGTGGAGGGTTCTATCGTTATTGTAACAGCACCAGTGGCGCTGACGGCAAGCTTGGCCAAGGTGGTGAGGGCGGCGCATCTTGCAATGGATACGTCGGCGGAGGTGGCGGCGGCGGATACTATGGCGGAGGTGGCGGTGGAGGCGGTTGCGGCTACTGTGGGGAGTCGGGCTCATCTCACACCGGTGGCGGCGGCGGTGGCGGTGGCTCGTCCTATGTAGAACAAACCGCAACGCACGTCAAAGACAAAACCGGAGGGGCAGCGCCTGGTAACGGCAAGATCGTTATTACGTGGTACGGCGGCAAACCAAAATGAAGACTTCAAATTTTAGACGCGACGCGTTTAGCAGCTGCGTGGCTGCCGCATTGCTCGCGGGCTGCGGCGGATCGCAGCCGCCGATCGGCGCGCCGGGCGCGATGCCGCAAAGCCGCGCGACGGCGCTGGCCGTAGCACGAAACGAGACGACGGGCGCTACGAACAGTCGCCTGCGGGTTTTATATCGTTTTCACCGCGAGGATGGTCACCAGCCGGAAGCGGCATTGCTTGATGTAGGTGGTACGCTCTACGGCACCGCCCCCTGGGGAGGCTCTCATGGGTGGGGAGCCGTCTTCGCTATCAGCGCTGACGGCACGGAACACGTACTGCATAGCTTTCCGGACGAGTACAAGGGCGACGGGTCGGTTCCCGTTGCGAGCTTGATCGCAGTCAATGGCACGCTGTACGGCACCACGTCAAGAGGGGGGGCGAATCGGTGCGAAGACAGCGGGCCTCTCTGCGGAACAGTTTTTGACATCGACTCCAAGGGGCATGAGCAGGTACTTCACAGCTTCGGACCGAGCCCTGATGGTAATGAGCCCACGGCAAACCTTCTCGACGTTGATGGCACTCTTTACGGTACCACCGTCTCCGGCGGTGTGTACGGGGGAGGAACGGTGTTTACAATCAGCACTAGTGGTGACGAGAAGGTGCTGTACAGCTTTGGCGGCTCAAAGGGCGATGGTTGTGCACCGCAGAGCGGATTAATCGAAGTGAGCGGGACGCTGTACGGCACGACTGGTAACTGCGGCGCTTATGCCCGTGGTACTGTGTTTAGCATTAGCCCAAGCGGCGAGGAACACGTATTGCACAGTTTTGGCTACGGGAGCGACGGAAGCTATCCGGTTGTTGGACTTATTAACGTGAATGGGACGCTGTACGGAACTACATCAGGCGGCTACAACCTCAAGAGCACCGTATTCAGCATTACTACGAGCGGCTACGAGCAAGTCTTGTATAGTTTTGACAACCATTCCGGAGCAGGCTTGTCAGCCCTACTCGATGTGAACGGCGTACTCTACGGTACGGCGACCGGAGAACCATATGATGAAGGCTTTATCTACGGCATTACGCCATCCGGCAATGAACATTTAGTCTATAGCTTTACAGGAAGAGGTGGCAGCGAACCGGTAGCGCCATTGATTGACGTAAACGGCAAACTTTTGGGCACAACCGCCGGCGGAGGGCTGCCCCTGCATGGATGGGGAGAAGTATTCGAGCTGAAGCCTAGCGAGTGACGTTAGGAAATACCCCCCGCGCTTCCGCCCTCTGCACGGCGTTCGCGAAAGCGGGCCGTGTTGCTATGCGGGCCCTGCAGCATTGCGGGCATTGCTGCGTGGATCGGCATTGCGGCTGCGCTTGCGTAGCGGCATCGCCAGCCCGGCGGCGTAGCCCCTTAGCCCCGGCTCCGATCGCTTTGCCACGTAGAACCATGGGGCTGTGCCAGCTGGGTGTCTCGTCTTGGCGGCTCTGGCTCCTTTCCCCTCGTAACGATTGCTGGTTCACGCGGATGACGCATTACTTCAGCTCGACCACCCTAGGGCTTCGACGTGAGGTCGGGCTTCATCGTGTTGAAGTTAATGGGCACCGAGACATGCTCCATGACAATCAGCCACTTGCCGTTGATCTTGCGCAAGACGTCGGTCACGCGCACGGTCAGCGCCAGGGGTTGCCCATTGGTCATCGTTGCAGAGAAGTGCTGGATGCTGTGCGAGTACGCAACGTCGCCGCTGCTCGCCATGCTCATCTCAGTAATTCCAAACGACGGAATCGTTGAGCCCTTCAAACTTGCGAAAAGACTCTTCCAATCGGCGCGATAGCTGTCCGAGCCGAGGTGCTCGCGCGGCGTGCCGACGTCAAAGACGAACAGGCTCGGGCCTGCAACATACACCGACATCACGCCGTCGACGTCTTTGTGCCGAAATGCCGTCGTGAATTGTTCGTACAGCGCTTTGATCTGTGCGCTGTCGTCGGAGGCCGCCCGCGCATGCGAGCCTAAGACTAGCGACGATGCAACGACGACAGCGAAAAAAGCGATAACAATCCTTTTCATGAATCAACCTCCAAGCAGTAGGGTACTGCGCACGTTCGGTGCGCTGGGCTGCTGACCTTGTACGTTCGCGGAAGCCTACCAACGCCGGGCGTTGCGATCGTCGGCAGCCGGACGCCGCCGGCCGAAGCGGTGGCGTTTGCCTACGAACTCGCGCGGAACCTTGGCGAGCCGATCGTTAGCGGCCTCGCTCCCGGCATCGACGTTGCCGCGCATCGCGGCGCGCTGAGCGCGGGCATACCAACCGCTGCATTCGTCGGCTACGGATTCGGCGCAACCGACCCAGCCGAGCACGCCGAACTCGAGCGTGCGATCGTTGCTGGAGGCGGAGCTGTCGCGACGCTCCTTCTCGCGGGCACTCCGGCTACGCCGGAGTCGACGATCGAACGCGATCGGCTTCAGGCCGAGCATGCGCGGGCCGTCGTCCTGATCTGCTCGGAGGTCGGCGGCGGCGCGATGCACGCGATGCGCTTCGCAAAGCAGCTCGGAAAACCGCGATTTGCACTGATGCCGCCGGGAGAAATGAAGCAGCGACCCGAGTGGGCCGGTAATTTCGCCTGCATCGCCGGGGGCGCGACGCCGCTGCCCTTCGACCTGAAGGTCGCCATGGACATCTTACGTTCGTGAACGCCGCGAATCGGACGGCGTTAACCCACCTCGCATCGAAGCAGGGGCGCATGATGAAGGCCGTCGCCGCCATAATCCTGGGGATCGCTCTCGCATCGTGCGCTCGTGCACCGGGCCCGAATATCGTGCCCGCCGGACCAGCAGTAGCGCCGCCCGAACACCGCGACGGCACGTCCGGCTATAAGACGATATTCTCTTTTGATGATGCCGATGGCGACGGCCCCGATTCCGTTCTTCTCAACGTGAAAGGCACGCTCTACGGAACGACCCAGTCCGGCGGCGACTGGTCGACGGGCGGGGGAACGGTCTTCGCGCTAGCTCCCAACGGTCAGGAGCGCGTGCTTCATAACTTTGGCCAAGCTCCGGATGGTGAATCTCCGGCCGGCGACTTGCTTCTGCTCAATGGGACCCTGTACGGCATGACGACCTACGGGGGCAAGTACGGCCACGGAACGGTCTTTAGTATCAACGCTATGCAGCAAGAACACGTTCTGCACAGCTTCGGCAAAGGCACCGACGGCAAACAACCAATGGGTGGTTTAACGCTATTGAACGGAATGCTTTATGGCACGACATCCGAAGGCGGCACGCAATACGGTGGGGGAACCGTTTTTAGTATCAGTACCGCCGGTGTCGAACGCGTGATCTATGATTTCGATGGGGCCGGCGGTGGCGGATATTCACCTCGAGCGGGCCTAACCGCGGTAAAAGGGCTCCTTTACGGCACGACCTTCGGCGGCGGCAGCTGCTATGGAACCGCGTTCAGCATGACCAGCGCCGGCAAGGAACGCCTCCTGCATAACTTTTCGTGTTACAGCGATGGGATGGGGCCGGCCGCCAAGCTGATCGCCGTCAAGAATACGCTGTATGGCACGACCTTCGACGGTGGCGACGGCCAATACGACGCCGGAACCGTTTTTAGCCTTACGTTGGACGGTAAGGAACGCGTGCTCCACAGCTTCGGCAAAGGCGGCGACGGCGAATATCCGGAGTCTTCCCTAGTCGCCGTAAACGGCACGCTGTACGGCGTCACCCCTAATGGAGGCACGAACGGCAAAGGCATCGTTTTCAGCCTCACTCAGTCCGGGACCGAACGCATTCTCCATAACTTCGGCTCGCCTCCCGACGGCGACGGCCCAGAGGCGGGCCTCCTCTACCTCAACGGCATCCTCTATGGGACGGCCGAAGGAGGCGGCAAAGCAGAATATGGAGGCGGAACGGTCTTTACAATCTCACCGTAGTTTCGCCGGCGGTTTTCGTTACGGAGTAATTTCGAAGATCGTACCGCAGCCATCAGTGTGCCCACTGCTGGGGTTGCAACTCCCCGTTCCACCTGAATACGTCGTTCCGTATAGCGAGCCGTTCACATATGTCATGCTGCCGTTCGGATTTGCGCCGTCTGCGCCGCCCCTGAAGCTGTGCAAGACGCTCTCGGTGCCCGATGTCGTCACTGCAAAAACCGTTCCGCACCCGTAATCCCCGGAAGCACATTGATACTTGCCGCCTTGCTCCGTTGTTCCGTAGAGCTTGCCGTCGACGACGGTGAGATCTCCGACGGGGAATGATCCGTCCTTCGGAGAGCCTTTGAACTCGTATACCGTGCGCTCTTTGCCGGACGCATTGATTGCAAATATGGCGCCGTGGCCGTATGCGCCGGCCAATGCAGCCGTCCCGTAATACTCACCGTTCAAGCCTACGAGGCGACCGAACGGAGCGGCGCCATCGTGGCGTCCGGTAAAGCCGTAAAGGACGGCCTCTTTCCCGGCCGGTGTTATCGTGTAGATCGTACCGGCACCTGAGTCGCCGCCCTGAACGGCTGTGCCGTAAAGCAGGCCTTCGATCGCGACCAGACCGGCACGCGGCCAGAAGCCATCTCCTTGCGAAGGATCGTATCGGAAACTGTAGAGGACGGTTTCCTTGCCGGACGTCGTCACCTTGAAGACCGTACCGCACGTAGCGACGCTATAACAGGAGTACTTGCCCCCGTACTTGGTTGTTCCGTAAAGCACGCCCTTAATCGCGAGAAGGTCGGAAGCCGCGTACCGGCCGTCGCCGCCGGCGTAGACGCCAAAACTGTACACCAGCTTTTCTTTTCCCGCGGTACTCATCGCGTAGACCGTGCCGGTGCCGTTGGCTCCGCCACCCGCGGTGGTCCCGTACAGCTCTCCGTCGAGTACGATTAGTCCCGCCTCGGGGTCTCCGCCGTCTTTCGTGTTCCTGGCGAAGCGGTGGAGGATGCGTACGGCGCCCGCTGTCGTCGTCTCAAAGACGGTGCCGCATCCGAAGTAGCAAAGCCCCGACGAGGTGTCTCCGCCGTAGATTGTCGTGCCGTACAGTTTTCCGTTAACGTCGAGCAGGTCGGACGCAGGCTGCGCGCCGCCCGTGCCGCCTTTGAAGGTGTAGATAATCTTATAGCTGCCACTAGCGTCACGATGGCTTGCGATCGCGCCGTTAGCCGGCATCGTGCCGGCGGCCCCGCCGCAACCCGCGAGCGCTGCCACAACGATGCAGCTGACCAGGGCGTTGTGGCGATATCGAGATGTGGCGTTCATCTCTGCCGCTTTCGCTCGGGAGACGCCGATCCTCTAGGAGCTAGCAGGCTCCGCAAACGCATCGCACTTCGCGGCGAAGATAAAATCGCTCTCGGTTAGTCCGCCGATCTTGTGCGTCCAGATTTCAACCTCGAGCCGTCCCCACGAGACACGGAGATCGGGATGATGCTGCTGCTCCTCGGCCATCTCGCCGACCAGCGCGGCCGCGCGCAGTGCCTGCGCGAAATCGCTAAAGCGATAGGAACGCCTGAGAATCGTGACCGTTCCGCGTTTGGGATCGGCTCGCTCCACGACCCGCCAGTCCGCGCCGATTTGCGCGAGCAACGGCGCAATTTCGTCGCCGGTCAACGGCGGCACGCCGCCGCGGCACGGCACGCAAGCGCGCGCCGCCAGATCGCTCATGCCGGACCCATTACGTCACCGATCAACGCGGCGATCTCGTCCGGCCGCTCCACAATTGCGTAATGTCCGCAATCGGGTAGTTCGACAAACCGTGCATTAGGGAGCAGCGCGGCGACCTTGCGTTGGTACATCTCGGGGTTATCGCGTTCCGGGGCGACGACGACGGCCGGTGCGGAAATCGCGGACGTCGCGTCGGCGAAATCCGCGTTCGCCCAGGATTCGAAACTCTCCAGCGCGGCATCGCGCGGCGCCTTTTCGGCTGCGTCGCACAGGCGATCGACAACGCCTGCGTTGGGCTCTCCGGCAAACATCGCCGACAACCATTTGCGCGCAGCGACCGGGTTACCGGCGGTGGCGCGCAAGTAGTCTGCGCCCTTGGGTGAAAAGCCGGAGCCGCCCGCGGGAACCGGTGCGATGAGGATCAGCCCGCTGACCAACTCGGGCGCGTCGACAGCCAGCCGAAGTGCGACCGTCGCGCCCATCGAGTGCCCCACAACAACGAGCGGCCCGATACCCAAAGCCTCAACCAACTCGCGAAGATCGGCCGCAAACCGCTCCAAACTGTACGGTCCGCGCGCGCCCCCGGACGCGCCGCTCCCGCGCAAATCCACCGTCACGCTTCGCGTGCCGTGTCGAAGCTCGGCGATAACGTCGTTCCACACGGTACGATCGGCCTGCCAGCCGTGAACGAACAAGAGCCGAGCATTGCCCGACCCTTGTTCGACATAGGCAAACTCGCCGCCGTCACTTGTGCGAAACTGCTGCATCCTTCGACAAGCTCAGGATGACACGCGCGCTAGTTTAGGCTGGTGGCCGCGGGGACTGGACGGCCTTCGTCAAGGTCGAGAAGATCGAACCAAGTGACGACGTCCTTCCGCCCCGGCGCGACCTGCTCGCGAAGACCTTCGAAATATTGCGCGCCGGGCGATCCGGGCTCGGGATGCCAACGCATCCGCTCGGCGTTGTACTTCTCGATTTCGGCGGCCGTCTTCTTGGAGAGAAACTGAGACTGCACCCAAGCGGCGATCGCATCGTCGGTCCCGAGTTCCTTCACTTTACGCGCGAACTCCTCGCCGTTCGTGCCGAGAAATTCGAAGACTGGTTTGTCGTGCGGACAGTCGTAGTCGTACTCGCCAAGCTGTCCTTCGTTGTACGCTTTCGCCTTATCGATGACGCGCTTAAGCGAAAGGAGCCCGACAAGCTTGTCCTTGGGGCTCCGCGGTTTTTCGATCGTTAGATTCATGGTCTCCCCTCAAAAGTGGTGTACGGCTCTAATGCGTTAGAACGCCGCAAGGTTGCACTTGGGGGCGGGCGACCGTTAGCTTGGTCTAACCTTTCTTCAGCTTCAACTCGATCACGTCGTTGCTGTAGACGCTCTTCATTGGAATATGCGTACGCACGTCGTTGACGATCGCGGGAATCTTTGCAACCGGATCGTAGACGATGCTCTGCTTGGACGTCGCTTTCAGACTGTGCCCGCTCTGTTGATTGAGCGTGCCTTGCGCCGCGATCAAGATCAGTGGGGCGGCGTTGGCGATGGGGCCTTTCCCGTGCAGGGTATAGCTGCAATCCCAAGTGGTGGATTGGCCCGCCATCCCGGAGGCCCCCGGAATGATTGCCGCCGTCACGTGATAGCTGCGCTCCCAACTCGACTTCCCGCCGGGCGATAAACCGTGGAAAAAGTTGTGCGCCAATAGCGGGAACAGCGTGAGCTGCATCGGCGAGAGCGCGTAGGGAGCCTGCGCGCAGTTGACGTTGCCGTTCGGATACACCTCGCACGTGTTGGTTGCCCGAGCCCGTACCGTGTTCCACCAGAAATCGGTTCCGCTTACCATCATGCCGCCGTCGGCGACGGGTCCGGAAATGTCGATGGTCGTCGTCCCGGTCCCCTGACCGGAACTCGCGGCCTTGGTATTGTAGCCAAATTCGTAGACCAGGTGGTGAACCGCCGGCGCCGGCGCTTGTCCGCTAAGTCCAACGACCACCACTAAGAGCAACCCAAAAATCTTCATGTTTTGCACCTCCGATGCGATGCTCGACTCTTCGGCGGCAGAGCTTTCTTCAACTGCCGCGCACCGGGCATTACTCCAAGTGTGGCTTCGGCCGATACTCCAAATCCTCAGGCTCGAAGCGGTGTTCGTGCAGCTCGCCGTCAGGCTTTTTGTAGCGAACGACGATGGACCGGGTATCCACCTCGATCACCTCGCCCTCGATCCCAAGGTTGGTAATGAGCACTCGATCGCCATACCGTAGTTCCATACGGCGCCCCTTCGGCCGACCGTCGTGCCATGCCTGGTCGAACCCTTACGGCACCTCGGACTCCATCTCTTCGGGTTCTTCGCGCGGTTTGAACAGCGCTTGCGCGATCGCCGTTGGCACGACCGCCGTCAGAATAACGACGGTTACCAGTGCGGTATACTGTGCCTGGGTAATGTAGTGGTGCGTCAGCCCGTAGAGGCTTGAAATCGTCCCGAACGTCAGGCCCGTTGCCATCATCAGCGTCAGGTAGTTCGCGTTTGCGCTCGGATACTTAAAGGCGTACCGTGCGAGCGGAAAGACTGCCACGATCTTTGCAATCACTTTGACGAAGAACAGCGTGCCGATCAGCGCCGCATTGGCGAGAGCGGCCCCAAACTCGATATACGTCCCGGCCTTGAGAAAATAAAACGGCGCAAGCAGCGTCATCGTCATCGTTTGCAGGCGGCGCTTGACGTCCGGATAGGTGATCATCATGCCCGCGCACGCCAGGCCGAGGAAGTAGGCTGGGAGAACGCCCTCGCTCTTCGCGTACGTCGCCAAGGCGGCCAGCAGGAAGATTACCGCAAACAGGACGCGCAGCGCCGGTTCGCTCACATACCGGCGCGTCCGGTCGATCAGGCCCGGCAGCAGCTTAGGAACCAGCACCATGGCGGCGACGATCGCTGCAATCAGCGCCACCAGCCACAGATTGTAGTTCGCAAACAGCAGCCCCAGGGCGACGACCGTCCCGAGATCGGTGAAGAAGCACGCCGCCAGGATGATCTGGCCGAACTCTTTGCCCGCCAGCCCCGACTCGATCATCACGGCATATACCACCGCGACGGAGGTGGTCGACATCGCGATGCCGGCGATCTTTGAGGCATCGATGCTCCAATGTCCAAAACAATATGCGAACGCCATCGCCGCCAGGAACGGAGCGCCGAACGAAGCCGCACCGAGCACCGTTGAAGGCACGAGCTGCCGCCGCAGCACGACCGGATCGATCTCGGCGCCGGCAAGAAACGTTAGCAGAATGCTTCCGAACCCGGCGACGAAGTCGATCCAGGCATTCGTGCGCAGCGCGATGAGGTTTCCGGCGAGCATGCCGACGATGATCTCGACCAGCGCCGCCGGCATCTTGATCCGGATCGCGACGAAGGCGCTGACGGCCGCGAGCAGCATCCACGCTCCCGCTACCATCCACATGCTGCTGCTATCGAGGAACTGGTGCAAAAGAAAAACTCCTGTCTACGATTGTGTATCGACAGGAGCCATCAGCCGTCATGCGCGGCGGTTAGACGGGAGCTCCATCCCGCTGTTACACTCGGCGTTCAGCCTTCAGGGTTTGATTCCTTGCGCATCGGTTATTTCGCGTTGCTGAGCGTTGCGCCTAATGGCACGTAAAGCCCGGTGATCGTTTTGAGCGCCGCACCGCCGGCGGGGTACTTCCAAATGCCGGCATCCCCGTCACCGGCATCGGGGCCGATCAGCTTGGAGCCTGCAATCCAGAACTGAACGACTTCCGCGGCGCCGGTAAGCGGCGTCGAACCGGTTTTCGTTCCTTTTTTCCCGCTCACGTCGAACTGATAGACGGTGTTCGTGCTCTGATCGCCGACCGCGATATGCTTGCCATCCCACTGCACGCCGCCGGGGTTTGCGATGCTCTGGTTGAGCATGATGTTCGTGAGCGTCGTGCCGCCGCGGCGAAGCTCGGCGAAAGCAAACCCGCTGCCCTTCGTTAGGCCGTCCACAAACAGGTTGCCCTTGTCGTCGTAACCGCAGAGCAGCATCTGGTTGATGTTCGGGTCGGTGTAGTCGCCCTTCGGCTTGCCTTTGGCGTGCGTGTAGATAACGACGTTCCCTGAGCCGCTGCCGCTGCTCGCAAAGTTATTTGCGACGCCGAGATTCCCGGTGGTGGGATCGACGGAACAGCCGAAGGGGAAGTAGGCGGGGTCGCTGAGGGTCGCAATTGGCTTCGTGCCGCCATGCGCGTATTCGAGGATGTCGTCGTCGCCCGCGTTCGTTATAAAGACGTTGCCGTTCTTATCGACACACTCGCCGCCGGGATCCCGGAAGTCCTTCAGCGTTCCGACGAGCGTATCGCTGGGGTACGAGTACACGTACACTTCGCTCGTCCCGGTGTCCGAGATGTACAGTAAGTCCTGGCTCGTCGCTTGCGGATCCATCCACGATTGCGCGCCCCGCGCCGTCGTCGCAAGTGCCCCAGCCGGCAGAGTGTTGCCGGCTTGGCGAACCCCGCCGCAGCCCGTCAGAACTGCCGCGACGGCGTAGAGGCTCAGCGCGGTACGGCCAAAGTGTGAAGTCATGCGTCCCGCCATTCGTCGCAAGGAAACGATCGTCATGCGGAAGATGCGGCCGCGGTTAAGCGTCGAAGGCTCCTGCGTGATGTTACGCCGGCACATGCTAACGCTGTGCACGCTCGCGGCGATGTATGGGTTCTTTGTCGTTCCCGTGGCCGCCCGAGCCTGCCCGGAGCCCAATCGGGAAGCCACGGTGACCAAAGCCCAGGAGCCGGACTATCCGCAATCCGCAAAGCCGCTCGGGCTTGGGCCCGTTACGGCCGAGATTGCCGTTACGATCGATCCGTCGGGGAAAGTCGTTGCGGCGCACGTCTTTAAAAGCTCGGGGAATCAGGCGATCGACGAAGCCGCGCTAAAAGCCGCGTCGGGATCGCAGTACTCGCCAAAGCTCCTCAACTGCCAAGCGGTCACGGCGGATTACCTGTTTCGTTCGGACTTCGAGCCGGACTCGTATGCATCGGTACCGGCCGACCTGCCGCGAGACTCGCAATGGGAAAATCCCTTCTGCAACGGCTCCGCAATGGTCGTGCCGTGGGACGAAGCACAAAACGTCGCCGATTACGGATCGAGCAGCAAAACCGTCGCGGTATTTCTCTGGGCGAACGCCGATTCCGACTACGCCGCTCGAGTTACGCTGATCGGCAACGGCGCAGCCTACGCCGTCGACATCCCGCGGACGGGCGTGCCCAAGAGTCCGGACGGCAAGAGCCGGCGATATGCCTATTTGGTCTCGCTCGCGTCCCCGGTCTTTCTCAACTACTATTTCGTCGACGGCGCCGGCGTGGACGGAGCTCCGGTCAGCGATTGCCCATCCTTCGTGAAAGAAGTGGCCGCACCAACCGAGTCGGATCCGAGCCTTATCGCGGCCCCTGCGAGTTTCACTCACGTCGAGGCAAAGCTGATACAAACCTTACCGCCGCAGCCGTGTGGCGTGATCTATAAAGGCCCCGCGCTCGCGAAGCCGTTCCAGCCGGTCATCGGCTTTTACGGCTACGGATCGCGAACCACGCAGGTCGCGGCCTTCATAGACTCCGCCGGGCACGCCATTCGAACCGAAATCTGGCAATCCAGCGGCGTCCCCGGAATTGATGCGACGGCGCTGGCGGAGGTTCAGGGTACGACCTACGAACCCGCGCAGTTCTTGTGCACTCCGGTCGTCAGCATCACCATGTTCTCGATTACCTACGAGGGAAGATAGCCGCCAACCGGGCCGATTACCAGTGGAGTGCACCCGCGGCGTGCGGTTTCACCCACACGATGAGATCCCACTGCGTCGGAAACTCGAAGATCGTCGCGATGTAATTCGCGCTCGGCACCTTACCGATTTTCACGACGGTGTCGGCCGAAGGCTTCGACAAGCTGCCGCCCGCGGCCACGAAGTCGTTGTTCCAGATCCATTGGTCGTACAGCATGCTGCCGCTCGAGGGATCCTTGACGACATAGTGCACGTGACCGTTGAACTCATACCAGCGGCCGGGGTCGATCCCCCAAAGCTGCGGTCGCGGCTCTCCGCTGGGACGCGGAACGCTAAAATCGGCGCCCATGAGATTCCCGTCCTTGTCGTACCAGAGCTGGCTGGGATGCGCCGGGTCCGCCGCCCATTGCTGGTTAGCGTAACTGATCGCGCCCGTGTCGTCGGCGCTCGTGTATCGAACGTAGCCCGCCTTTAGCGCATCGCTGACGTTCGGGAATCGCGCGAGAAGATCAGCGCGAACCGACGCTACGAACTTCGTCTCGCTCGGCGTGAGCGGCCCCGTATTGGTCGCCTGTTCGTCGGCCTGGGCCGCAGCAGTGGCGAACGTGCAAATAACCGCCAAAAGGGCGGCGGTCAGCGATGCTTTCATCGAACCTCCTCGCGTGGTGGCGTGCTGCCCGTACCAACGCGGCGGAACTTCGAACTGTGACGGCAAAAATCACACCATGCGTCCAGCGCTCGTTCTTGCCGCTGCTCTCTTTGCGCTCAGCGCGGTACCCGCGCCGGCGCAGACGAACCCGCCGGGCTATACACCGCTCGACGTCGCCCAGCAGGCCAAACTCCAGGGCCACGTCGGGACCTGGCAGTGCTCCTCGGTTCCCGCCGGGTCGCCGGTTTCGTTCACCGAAACCGAGCAGGGCAACTGGTTTGTCGCCCGCCGTAGCGGAGAATTCGCCGCTACTTCCTACGAACGCTGGAGCCACTCGCTCAAAGCCTACGTCTTGATCACGATCTTCGGTTCCGGCGCGAGCGACGTCGCCGAGACGACCTCGTTGGACCCCGACAACGCGACGTACACCGAGATGTGGCCGGCCCTCGACAACCAGGGGCGCAAACGCTTCGGCACCACGGTCACGCGGGCCGGGAACGTGCTTCGCTCCACGGGCCAGTTCTACGACGAGAAGGGCAACGTCCGCAGCAGCGAAACGACTTGTTCGATAGGAGCACAGCGATGAGAGTTCGAGACCTGACCCTTTACGCATTCGGCGCATTTGGAATCTGCGGCGCGCTCGCGGCCCTTGCGGGCTGCGGATCGCGACAGTCAGCCGCCCCCGGAGTCATGCCGCAAGCGCCGGCAAATCAGGCCAGGTCGGCGCGGCCGGCAAGCGCCACGCCGATCCACCACCTGATCGTGGTCGTCCAAGTGGGCCGAAGCTTCGACAACCTCTTCGCCGGTTATCCCGGCGCCGAATCGGCAAAGTTCGGCCTAAACAGCCGGGGCGAGCGCGTGCCGCTCAAGCCGATAACCCTGCAAACCAATGGTAAACCCGGGCACGGCGTCACGCTGCCCGCCACCTTTCCGAGTTACGTCACCGAATACGACGGCGGGAAGATGGACGGATTCAATCTCATCCGCTTCGGTGCCGAGGGTAAAGGGCGCGAAGCCGGCGACTACCCGTATGCCTACGTCGTGCGTTCGGAAGCCAAACCGTACTGGAGCCTTGCGAAGCGGTACGCGTTGGCCGACGAAATGTTCGCGACCGAGCGCGGCGCGGGAAGCTTTGCGGGAAGCGACGTCCTGATCGCCGGAAGTACTGGGCTTGACCGTTCGTACGTCACCGGCGTCACGGACCCCGGAGGGTGTGACGCGCCGTCCGGTACCCGAACGATTCTTGCCAACGGCCGCAAAGGGCCTCCGCCGTGCTTCACGTGGAAGACGATTGCCGGCACGCTCGATGCGGCGAACGTCTCCTGGAAATATTACACGCTCCTCTGCAGCGGGCAGTACGCGGACCCCGGCTGTCTTTGGAACGCCTTCGAAGCGATCAAAGACGTCCGCTATGGGCCCGACTGGTCGCGCAACATCAGCGTGCCCAACACCAATCTTTTCTCCGACCTCAAAGCCGGAAAGCTCCCGTCGGTCTCGTGGATCACGCCGACGCTCGCCGACTCGGACGATTCTTTGAGCGGGAGCAAAGCCGGCCCGGCGTGGGTGCGTTCGATCGCGAACGCCGTGCGCCAAAGCTCCTACTGGAAAGATACCGCGATCGTCGTCATCTGGACCGATTGGGGCGGCTACTACGATAACGTCCCGCCGAAGTTCCTCGACAAAGCTGGTCTAGGCTTTCGCATTCCGATGCTCGTCCTCTCGCCGTACGACAAACACGATTACGTCTCACACGTGCACTACGAGCACGCGTCCGTCCTGAGGTTCATCGAGGACAACTGGGGCTTGCCGCCGCTGGGAATAAGCGACGAACGCGCCGCAAGCTTCAACGATATGTTCGACTTCTAGTACGCTGGGTGCGCTTGGCAGTGTTCGACTGAAGGTTCGTCGCTCGGAAAGACGCTGAACATCGTCCCTCGGGGAACCACGATGTCTTTGCCCTTGCGAAAATAGTTAAACGCGCCGACTGCGGCTCCGACGCCGAGCAGCGGAATCGCACCGAGATAGCCGGGCAAGCTGTCGTTTCGGCCCGACTCCTCGAGCGAATTGGTATTATGATTGAGCACGACCTCCAAATGGTGGCCATTGGGCAGTATCAGGTAGCGCGGCTCGAGCACCAGCGTCCCGGGCCGCGCGTTGCGCCCCGCGGGCGACGCGACCGCGACGATGCCTTCGCCCATCGTTCTCTCCGGAACTACCACCGACGCGCCGGTCGTCACCGCGTTGACCGTTTCGAAGCGGAAGAAGTCGCCCGGCCGCGCGTCCGATGAGTCGACCGTATCCATCATTTGCACCGCCACCACCGTGCAGCCGTCGACCACCAGCGCGCGCGCCGGCACCCCCGTTGCGATGCACAAGATCGCGCACCACGCCGTAAACCGCCGCACCCTGAGCCTGTCGAAGGACACTACGAATGCTTCGGAATTAGGTGTAGCTCCCCGTTGGCATAGTCGAAGCCCACGACGAACTGCTGCCAGAAAGCTGCACCGAGGTGTCCCGAGGCCGTGCCGTGGAGCGTCCACGTCGTTCCGATGCGCTGCGATCCCGCATGGTATCCGCCGATCGTCACTGCGTCGATCTCGCCGAGTAACTCGACGCTGCTGCCGCCGATTCCGCTGACGAAGCGCCGGCTCGTGACGGTAAATAGCCCCGGATGTTTGGCATAAAAATCGTACGCAAGGTTGACGTTCGACTCGTCTCCGGTATCCACTGCTAAGTCCGCGTCGAGATTTCCCAGCCCGACGTGCACCACCGGCACCGAGTGTTGGAACGAAATCGGAACGTCGATCGAATGCGCGGCCGGCAGCGCGCCCAACGTCACGACGTGCGCGGCCAGGTCCATCACGACCTCGGTCGTGCCGAAGATGTCGGCGCCCAGCACCAGGTCGTAGCCGTAGCGGTGCAGATCGTTGAGCACCACGTAGTAGGCGTTTGAATAGGTAGCATCGCCGACGCGCAACGGCCCGGCACGAACGACCTGCGTCGTATACCCGCCCAACCCGCGAACTTGATACGTCCCGACGACCGCGGCGCCCAGACGGCTGGCGAGCTCGGCGCTCATCGAGAGCCCCGAGTTGCCGGTGTCGATCAGGCATCGGACTGCGATTCCGCCGACGGTGCAATCCACGATCGGCTCGATCGCCTTGTCGTCGGTTGGAATCGCGGCGGGCGCCCCATGCAGCGACGACTGCAAGCCATGTGGCGGATGATACTCCGACGAAACCGCCGCCCGGTCGTCGTACCGCTCGAAAACCTGGCCGTTGTGCAGCACTTCAAAGGGAAGCGTGAACGCGCCCACCCGCCGGTAGTCGCGGAACTCGAAGGTGTCGTTCCCGCCGGCTTGGCGCGCGTATCGCACGAGGCTGGTGTTTGGATTCACGTACACTCGCATCGGAATCGAGAAGCCGTCGCCCACGACGACCGTCCGGTAGATGGTTCCATTGAGCATCGCCGTACCCGCATCGCTCAAGTGGCCGCCGTGCGTCAGAAAGGACGGCGACAGGAAAGCCAAGCTCGCAACCAGGCGCAGCGACCTCAAGTATGGCACGGGCTGTGGCGATTCCGGCAGCGCCGTGCCGTTCAGATTGACCGTAAAGAGGCGCTCGCCGTCGAAGTAGTTGCCGTCGCAGAGTTCGCCGGTGCAGTGGCGCAGGGTGATCCGCAAGCCGTTGCTCTCGGTCCAAACGACCGCCGGCGCACCCTCGAACGTCAGCCGGGACACCGAGATAAGATGTGCCGCCCACACCGGTCCGGTGGCGTTGCTCATCCGCTCGAGCAGCCGCACGACATCGTTTTGACTCCCGGTAGCTCCCAGCTCCGTCAGTAGGAGCGCGAAGAGCATGCCGGTCCGTGCGGCGAACCCCATGGCCGATGGACTTCGAGTTGCTCGACGGCTACCTTCTCGATGGGGTACCGCCCAAGGCTGAGGTCGTGCGCCGGCTGCTCGAAAATCGCCCGCAGGCGCCGGCCGCAGCCGCCTTCTATGAAGGTTTGCAACGCCTGGGGGCGCGCACGCCCGACCTCGCGCTGATCGCGCTGCGCCTGGTGTTCGCCGGCGAAAAGGCCGACGACGCCACCGTCACGCGGCTGCGCGACCTCATCGCTCGGGTTCACGCCGGCGATCCGGCCGCTCGTGAGGAATATCGCGCGCTCCTCCGGTCTCCGAAATAATGAGCCTTTCAACGTGCGAACTGGTCGCCGGCTATCCCCGGCACGCGCGGCCCGCCCTCGATCGCGTCTCGCTCGAGGTTGCCCAAGGCACGACGCTGGCGATCGTCGGCCCATCGGGAGCCGGCAAGACGACGCTGTTACGCGTGATCGCGGGCTTGCTGCGCGCGCGCAGCGGCGACGTGCGTTTAGATGGTGCGTCGATCGTCGATCTGCCGCCGCAGCAGCGCCGCGCCGCGCTCGTCTTTCAAGACGATGCGCTCTTCGACAACATGACGGTGCGTGAGAATCTTCGCTTCGCGCTTCGCAGCAACGGCGTGCCGGGCGACGAACGCGTTGCCGAAATCGCGGCCGCCTTGCACGTTGCGGAGCGGCTCGACCGGCGTCCGCGCCAGCTCTCCGGTGGCGAGCGACAGCGGGCGTCGATTGCCCGCGCGCTCTTGTCGGAGCCGTCGCTGCTGCTCCTCGACGAGCCGCTGGCGCATCTCGATCCTTCGCTGCGGCGCAGCGTCCGCGACGAAATCGTCGGCGTGCGCCAGCGCTTTGCCGGCCCGGTCCTCTACGTCACCCACGATCACGTCGACGCAATGAGCGTGGGCGATTTGCTTGCCGTGCTGATCGACGGGCGCCTCGAAGACGTTGGCGAGCCGCAACGCGTTTACGATGCCCCGCGCACGATTGCGGTTGCGCGTTTTCTCGGCGAGCGCCCGATGAATCTCTTCGCCGACGGCGGCGCGCTCGTGGGCATTCGACCCGAGCGCGTCCGCCTTTGTGCCGACGGGAGGGTTCCCGGTCGCGTCACCCGCCGCGAAACCACCGGCGCCGACGTCTATCTCGAAGTGCAAACCGATCGCGGAGCGCTCGTCGCGCGCGTTCCCGCAACCGATCGCACGCAGCCCGGCGAAAACGCGGCGCTGGATTTGCCGGCGCAATGGTGCCGGCGCTTCGATTCAGAGACGGGAGTTGCGCTCGCATGAGTGAGGTCCGCGTGAGCCAGGTTGCGGAGAAAGCGCGCGGGATTATCCTGACCGGCTTGACGGATCTTCCGTCCGGCCGCGAGCAGGCCGGCTTTGCCGGGCACGTGCTGTTCTCGCGCAACGGCGCTTCGGTTGCCGAACTGCGCTTCTTCACGGACATGCTGCGCGCAGAATATCTCGACGCGCCGCCGATCCTGGCCATCGATCAGGAAGGCGGTACCGTCGCACGTCTGCAGCAGGGCGTCGAGCTGATTCCGCCGATGATGGCGTTGGCCGCCGCCGGCGATCTCGAATTGGCGCGACGCGCCGGCGAGCAAACCGCCTTCGATCTTCGCAGGGCGGGCTGCACACTGGACTTCGCACCGGTGCTCGATCTTGCGCTCGACCCGGGCAATACGGTGATCGGCACGCGTTCGTTCGGCAGCGACCCGCAGAACGTCGCGGCAATCGGCGCCGCCTTTGCTGCGGGCCTGGCGCGCGGCGGCATCACGCCGTGCTACAAGCATTTTCCCGGCCACGGCGCAACCTCGGTCGATTCACATCGCGCGCTGCCGGTTCTCGATGTAGACGAGCCGACGCTGCTCGCCCGCGATCTGATTCCGTTTGCTGCGGTCGCGCCATTGGCGAGCGCGTTCATGAGCGCGCACGTGCTTCTGCCGCAGCTCGATCCGCAACACCCAGCGACGCTGTCGCGCCGCATTGCGACCGATCTGCTTCGCTCGAAGCTTGGCTTTAACGGCGTGCTGGTCACCGACTGCCTCGAGATGGACGCGCTGGCCGGTTATGGACCGGTCGAGGCCGCCGTCGCGGCGTTGATCGCCGGCGCCGACCTGCTGCTCTTCAGCCACCGCATCAAGCTTGCAATCGCCGCCGCGGCCGCAATCGAGACGGCGGTGGAAGAAGGCCGCGTTCCGCTCGCGCGTTTAGAAGAAGCGCATGCGCGCGTTCTGCACCTGCGCGAATCCGCAAGCCTGCCATTGCCGTTGGATGCGTTTCCGCCGCATCCAAACGTCGGGCGCGAAATCGGACGGCGCGCGGTCACGCTGCTGCGCGGCGTTCCCGAGGCCGATCCCGTTACGTCGGTCGCGGTCTCATTTGGCGGCGATGCGGCGGCGTTACAGCACGAAGCGCCAGTGCTTGCCGCGATTGGCGCGCCGGCCGATCCGACTCCCGAGGATATCGCTCGCGTTCTTACGTCGCTTTCGCAAAGCGGCCGTCGCGCAATCGTGCTGTCACGCCGCGCCCACTTGCATTCCGCACAAGCCCGAGCGATCGCGACGATTCTGCAACTCTATCCCGATGCGGTGGTCGTATCGCTGGCGGAACCGTTCGATCTACCGCTCTTCGCTACCGCGCGCCATCTGCTGGCTACCTACGGCGACGACGCCCCCTCAATCGGCGGTCTCGCCGACGTGCTCTTCGGCAATAGCATCCCCACCGGCCACCTCCCCGTGTCGGGTGATTAGTTCCTTTCCCCGCGTGGAAGAAGCACTCGAAGCGGCATGCGGCATCGAGTTTACCGCGGCCGTCGCGCGCATCGAGCATCGCGGTAAGCTCGTTTTTGAACGCGCGTACGGCATGACGCGCGACGACGCGCTAGCCAAGCCGGTCTATTGCGATACCCGCTTCGACCTCGCATCACTCACCAAGCTGTTCGTTGCGACGCTTGCCTTGCAACAGGTCGCCGCCGGGACGCTCGCACTCGACGAGCCGCTGTCGCGCGTGCTTCCGGAATGGAAGGCCGGTGATCGCGCGGCGATTACGCTGCGCATGTTGCTGGCGCACAACTCCGGCATGAACTCCGGTGCCGATTATCGCGCTATTCTGGATGAGAACGTCGAGCGCTTTGCTCTCCATTGCGAACTGCTCGCGAAGCCCGGCGAGCGCGTCATCTATAGCGACCTTGGCTTCATCGTTCTCGGCGTCGCGCTCGAGCGCGCCGCCGGCATCTCTCTCAACACACTCGCCCGCCGCACGTTTGGCGGTTCGCTCGAATTTCGGCCGCGCTTTTCCCAGCGCCCGGCAATCCCGGCAACGGAAGAAGATGCGTGGCGCGGTCGCGTTGCCGGATTCGTTCACGACGAAAAGGCCTACCTGATGGGCGGCGTCGCGGGCCACGCGGGACTCTTCGGAACGGCGGCCGACGTGGCAGCGATGACGGAGTCGTATCTCGGCCCGCTCGCGCGCGGAACGACCGCCATGCTTCCCTTAAATCTCATTCGCGAGGCTACCCAAGAGCAGGCCACCGACCCCGTTCTACGCCGAGGTTTGGGTTGGGCACTCAAGACCAGCAACGACAACTCGTGCGGGCGCTTTATGGATCGCTCGTCGTTCGGCCACACGGGATTTGTCGGAACCTGCGTCTGGGCCGATCCGTTGCGCGACTTGCAAGGCGTTCTTCTTACCAACGCCGTTTATTTCGGGCGCGACGCGACGCCGAGCCCGGGACCCGGATTGCGCGTGCGCTTCTATGAAGCGATGGTTGAGGATCTAAAACTCTGATGCTCGCCGTCGGATTGATGAGCGGAACCTCCCTCGACGGCATCGACGCCGCGCTGGTTCGAATTCTTCCTCGCGGGCCAACCTACGCGCTGGAACTCGTGCACTTTCAAACCTTCCTCTTCGACCGCGCGCTTCACGGCGAGATGCTCGCCGCCTTGCCGCCCAACGCTGGTAGCGTTGCCGCCGTCGCGCAACTGCATCACGCCTTAGGCAGCGCGTTCGCACAAGCCGCAAAAGCCGTAATCGGATCGGCGGAGATCGATTTTGTGGCATCGCACGGACAGACACTTTTCCACGACGGTCCCCGGCACGTCACGCTGCAAGTGGGCGACGCCTTCATGATCCGCGAGGCAACCGGCACGACCGTCTGTTACGATTTTCGCAGCGCCGACTGCGCGGCCGGCGGCCAAGGCGCGCCGCTCGTGGCTCGCGTCGACGCCTTGCTTCTCGGGGATGCCGGCGAGGATCGAGTCGCGCTCAACTTGGGCGGTATTGCGAACGTGACGCTCCTCCGGAAAGACGCCCCGTCCGGAGAAGCTGTCGCGTTTGACACTGGTCCCGGCACGATGCTGCTCGATGCTTTCGTCGCCGAACGCACCAGAGGGCGCCAACGTTTCGACGCCGGCGGCGATCTGGCTCGTGCGGGACGCGTGGACGAAACGCTGCTCGATGAAATGTTCGCCGACGAGTTTTTCGCCGCTCCGATTCCCAAGACGACCGGCCGGGAACGCTTCGGCAAACACTTCCTCGCGCAGCACGCGCGCCTGAGCGCGTTGACCGTCGAGGACGGCGCGGCCACGCTCTGCGAGCTGACGGTCGTATCGGTCGCTCGTGCGATTCGCGACGCCGGATTGCAAACCGCGCGCGTGATCGCCGCGGGCGGGGGCGCCCGCAATCGCACGTTGATGGCGCGTTTGGCGAAACGGCTTGAGCCCGCGTCCGTCGAACTCTCCGATGCGATGGGGCTGCCCGCGGAAGCCAAAGAGGCGATGGCGTTTGTAGTGCTCGGTTACGAAGCACTGCGCGAGCGTGCGGGCAACGTTCCGGCCGCGACCGGCGCGGCTCGGTCCGTCGTGCTCGGCGCGATCGCGCCGCACAACCTGCGAGAACTGCTCGCGCGAGTGCAAGGCGAATGCGCAACCTTTTCGTAGGCGTCGACGCGGGCGGCAGCCACACGATCGCGGCGCTCGCTCGTGGCGACGAACTGCTTCGAACGGTCGCCGGCCCGGGCGCAAATCCGAATCTGATGGGCGTAGATGCGGCCGCTGCGTCGATCGAACGCACCATCGCGCGCGCACTCGAGGGCGAAAACCCGGCGGCAATCGCCGTTGGCGTGGCCGGCGCGGGAGAGGAAACGATAGCGGCGCAGTTACGCGCATCGTTGAGCCAAAACTTTCGCGGCGCGCGCATCGCGCTCTGCCACGACGCGCGCATCGCGCTGCGTGCCGCGATCCCGGCGGGCGACGGGCTCGTGCTTATTGCCGGAACGGGTTCGATCGCCTATGCGGAAATCGGTGAAACAACGTTTCGCGCCGGAGGCTACGGCTATCTGCTCGGCGATGAGGGATCGGGATACGCGATCGGTGCCGCCGCGTTGCGTCAGTTGTTAGCCGCGATCGAACGAGGCACTGCGAAAAACGCGATGCTCGCCGAGCTCGCGGCGCACCTCGCTACCTACGATCGCGCGGCCGTTCTCGCTCGCATCTACCAAAGCGTGACGCCCGTCGCCGATATTGCGACGTGCGCGCCGCTGGTGCTGCGCCATGCCGCCGGCGGCGAGGAGCTTTCGACCGGGATCGTGCAGTCCGCGGCCCAGAGCCTCTGCGAGTTGATTCGACGCATAATGCTGCGGTGCCCAACGCCCGCGCTACCGGTCGTTTTGTCCGGAGGCCTTTTACGCGAGCGCAACGCGCTGACCCAAGCGCTCGAGCAGTGCATCGCCGCTGCGTCGCTCGACGTGCGCGTTCTCGCCGGCCGGGTCGAACCGTGCATCGGCGCGCTCCATGAAGCCCGGCGCTTGATGGCGGCCTCGTGATGGGTCGCCTCCCGCCAACCGAAGACGAAAACCCGCAGAGTGCGGGGCTGGATCTACTCAGCACGTCGGCGCTCGTCGAATTGCTGATCGCCGACCAGCGCACCGCGATCGACGCCGTGCTCGCGAAAGCGCCGGCGATTGCGGAAGCGGTTGACGATATCGCGCGCCGGCTCCAGCGCGGCGGGCGGCTGCACTACGTCGGCGCCGGCAGCAGCGGACGAATTGCGACGCTCGACGCCTCCGAGATGCCGCCGACCTTTGGCACGCCGCCGGAGACGGTGCAAGCCCACATCGCCGGCGGCCCGGCCGCGCTCGTCCATGCGGTGGAGGGTGCCGAAGACGACGCGGCGGCCGGCGATAACGCGGTGCTCGAGTGCGTCCGCCCCGAGGATGCGGTGGTCGGCATCTCGGCGAGCGGAACGGCCGCGTTTGTCGTTGCCGCGATTGTACGTGCGAAAACGCTCGGCGCCTACACGATTGCGCTCACCGGCGATGCCGACTCCGTGCTGGCGTACGCGGCAGAGCTGGCGATCGTTCTGGCGACCGGCGCCGAGGTGCTTGCCGGCTCGACGCGCCTAAAAGCCGGAACTGCGCAAAAGGTCGCGCTCAACGCGATCTCCACTGCGGTGATGGTGCGCTTGGGCAAAGTCTACGATAACTTAATGGTCGACGTCGTCGCCAACAACCGCAAGCTTCGCGGCCGCGCGTTACGTCTGGTCGTGCGCCTCGCGCAGGTAGATGAAGCGCGCGCCGAAGAGCTGCTAGTGCAAGCCGGCGGCAGCGTGAAGGTCGCCGTGTTGATGCAGCGTCGCAGCCTCGACGCGACCCAAGCACGCACGCTCCTGGAGCAAAACGACGGTATGCTGAGACAACTCCTCTGACGCAAATCGCCGCGCTGCTGCTGGCAGCCATCGCCTTTCTGCCGATGGACGATCGTCCTGTGACCTCCGAGTTGCCCGTGATGCTCGGACGAATCGCGGGCGTCCGTGTCGAGGCGCCGCCGCGCGATTTGGTCGGACGCTTTCTCGATGCCGGGCGTTCCGACGAACTAATCGCCTGGCTCAATCGCGAAGCCGCAAGACTACAACCCCGCGCCTTCGTCGTCTCCACCGATATGCTCGCCTACGGCGGTCTCACCGCCTCGCGCGTTCCGGGGCCGTCCTACGCGGATGCCGTCTTTCGTTTACGCGCGCTCGCGCAGTTGCGCCGCGAATCTCCCAGCGCCTGGATCGGCGCCTTCGGAACGATCATGCGCCTCGCACCGACCGGCATTCCCGCAGACACGCCGTTTTTCGCTGCATCCGTCTGGCCGTATCTGCAGCAATATGCCAACCTGCACGACCCTCCGTTGCCCGGCGAAGCCGCCAGCGCGGAACACCTTCGCGAGTTGATCGGCGAGCCGGCGCTCGACGCGTATCTCGCGACGCGCGCCCGCGATCTCGCCGTCGACCGAATGCTCTTGCAGATGACGGCCAACGGCGTCATCGATCGGCTCGTGCTCGGGCAAGACGACGCCGGTCCGGTCGGTCTCCACGTGCGCGAAGTCGCGCTCTTGCAGTCGGAACTGGCCGGCGCGAATCTGTCGAGCCGCGCATCGATCGAGCCCGGCGCCGACGAACTCGGCATGGCGTTGGTCGCGCATGCGATCGCGCGCGCTGCGACGTGGACGCCGCGCATCGGTGTCCGCTACTCGGCCCCCGCGGGCGCCCTCTACCAGGATCCGATCGAGTACGCGCCGATTTCGGCGGCGATCGACGCCTTGATCGGCGTCTGCGGCGCCGAGCGCGACGACTCGGCGAGCGAGATCGAGCTCTACGTGCGCGTCCCCGGCACGACATCATCGGAAGACGATGCGCTGATGGAGGAGATGAAGAACGACGTTGACGCCGGCCGCTCGGTGGCCTTTGCCGATCTTTCCTACCTTACGTCGTATCGCGATCAGGCCGCGTTTGCGCAACGCCTGCTGACGTCGGGTTTAGCGTCGCGGCTCGACGCGTACTCGTCGTGGAACACCAACGCCAACACCGTCGGCACCGCACTCGCCGAAGCGATCGCCGCCGGCGCCGGACGGCGGCTGCACACCTACGACGCGCTGGCGCACCGTACGTTCACCTTTATTCGCTTCGTCGACGACTACGCGTATCACGACGAGGTTCGGCCGCAGCTCAACGCCACGCTTGCCGCACAGGGAATAACCGACCACACGCTTCTGGCGCCCGGCGCGGCTACCGCGATCGCACAGCTCGATCGCTCGCTGCTCTGGAACGACGCGGTTGGAATTCTCGCGCAGCTCGATCCAGGCTACCATGTTGCAGCCATCTCGATCGGTCTGCCATGGAACCGAACGTTCGAGACCTCCATCAACGTCGGGATCGCCCCGAACCTGTCACCCTGAGCTTCTCGAAGGGTGACCTGAGTTATCATTCCCCGACTCGCACGCTGACTCATTCGTGCGTACGCGACGATGGTTACCTCAACTCACCACCGAAAACTGCGACAATTCTCGGTGCGAATGGAGGAGCTCATGTTTAAAAAACTAGCGCGAACGCTTTTGGCTTGCGCAATTTCCGCTATGCTCGGTGCGTGCAACGGAGGTGCGAATTCGAGTTCGTCCGGAGCAGGCACGTTGCTGCCGAATTCGGGCTCCGGAAGTGGCACTCCGATCCTGCATGTCGTGCTGCTCGTTCAAGAGAATCGCTCGTTTAATAATCTGTTCGCGACGTTTCCCGGCGCCACGGGAACGACCGTCGGCGAAGAACGGGTGCACGGGCGGACGAAGCAAGTCACGCTTTCCGAGAAGCATCTCGAGGACAAAACGGATCTCGTCCACTCATATACGGGATTTTTAACGGCCTACAACCACGGAAAGATGAACGGCTTCAATCGGATTCTGGGGGCAACAGGTTTGCCCGAACGGGCCGAGCCCTACGAGTACGTCAATCCCGCCGACATCGCTCCGTATTGGACGCTCGCCTCAACGTACGCGCTCGCCAATGCGATGTTCGCGACCCAGGGGAGCGACAGCTTCCCGGCCCATCAAGATCTCATTCGCGGGGGCACGGCAATTGATTCGACCCAGAGCCTGATCGACGGTATTGGGGATGCCGGGGAAGCGTGGGGCTGCGACTCGCCCTATGGAAGCAAGACGTCGTTGATCACGACCAAGCTCAAGTTCGAAAAGCACGCCGGGCCATTCCCGTGCACTGATGATTTCCCGTCGTCGGGAAGCAACTATTTAACGCTGCGCGATCTGTTTGATGGCGCGTCGCCACCCATCTCGTGGAAATACTATGCGCCGGCGCTCGGCGATCGGGGCGGGATTTGGAGCGCGTTCGACGTTATCTATCCGGTCCGCTACGGCCCGGAATGGACCGCAAACGTTATTTCACCCGAAACGACCGTCTTAACCGACATCTCGAACGGCAACTTGGCGCAAATGTCCTGGGTCGTTCCCGACAAAGTGGATTCCGACCATCCCGGTGGTGCCTCCGACAAGGGACCGTCGTGGATAGCCTCCATCGTCAACGCGATCGGCGAAAGCCAATATTGGAACTCGACGGCAATCATCGTCGTGTGGGACGATTGGGGCGGTTTCTACGATCCCGTCGCGCCGCCGCTGCCGCGCGACAATCAGGGCGGCCCGGGCTTTCGCGTGCCGATGCTCGTGATCTCGCCGTATACGAGGTTGAACCAATCGAGTCAGCCGGGCTATATCTCAAACGAGCGCTACTCGTTCGGCAGCATCGTCCGATTCATCGAAGACACGTTTGATCTCGGGCGGCTTGGAACGACCGACGAAACGACTAACAGCATCGGGCCGGAAAGCGGGAGTCAAGGCGGCGATATGTTCGACTTCAGTCAGTCGCCGCGGCAGTTCCAGACGATCGGCTCGAAGTATTCGCGGTCGTTCTTTCTGCACCAAAAGCCTTCGAATAAGCCGGTCGACACCGAATAAGCGCGGTGACCCGTTAACGGAGCCGCAACGCTTCATTAGAATTTCCCCGGCCGCCAGAAGTCCGCGCCGCGACGCGCCGATTCTAAAGTAATGCGACTCTTCGTGCCACTCACGTGCGCCGCTGCTTTAGGTCTTGCGGCTTGCAGCAGTGCCAGCTCCGGTGCGCCGGAAGTCTTGCGGCAGATTCCGGCGCCCGCCAGCCAAACTTCGTCGTGGATGCTGCGGAAAGCCACGAGCGAAAATCTGCTGTACGTATCTGACATCGGCACCAACGAAGTCGACGTCTACCCCTATCCCTCCGGGTCGCTCGTAGGGAAGCTCAGCGGTTTTGGTTCCGTCGCCGGCCTGTGCGCCAATAAGGCCGGCGACGTCTTCGTCGTCGACGAAGCTGGGCCAGTCCAAATGTTCGCCCACGGCGGCACGAGCCCGATTCGGAAGCTGACGACGACCGGCGCTCCCTACGGTTGCGCCGTCGATCCGACCACCGGTAACCTCGCGCTGACGAATCTGTCATCGTACCTTTACGGCACCATCGCCATCTACCCCAAAGCAAACGGCACTCCTAAGCAGTACGCGGATACCAGCGTCGACTCGACTTTCTTTTGCGGCTACGATACCCACGGCAATCTCTTTGTCGACGGCTGGAACCGATCGGCCGCCCCAATTCTCTTGAAGCTTGCAAAAAACGGCAAGCAGTTCGGGATGCCGTACAATCTCAACTCGAACGACAAGAATCCCACCGGCGTCCAGTGGGATGGAAAATACGTCGCGGTCGGCAACCGCGGCTCGGGCGTCGTCTACCGCATCGACGGCTCGACCGGGAAGACGGTGCAAACAATCACGCTCAAGAACGCGCTCAACGTCGAACAGTTCTGGCTCGACGGGTCCACGCTGATCGGACCCAACTTCGAAGTCAACGGTGCGGTAGGTTATTGGCACTACCCCGCCGGTGGAACCGCAACCAAGACGCTTTCGTTATTCTCCGAACCCTTCGGCACAACCATCAGCCTCGCCAAGAAATAAGCGTCACCCTCCCGCACCGGCACGAGTCTGGCAGAATGCTAGAAAATGACGGTCATCCGGCGAATGCCCGGCCTAACAATGGGCAAACAAGTACCTATCGTGCTTTACGCTGTGGCGATGGCAGCCGTCATAGTCAGCGTAGATGTTGTGTTCTTCAGAAATCGGTTCTGGGAAAGGCTCATCGCGAACATTGGAATCGTTTTACTGTTCGGGGCGTTCTACTTGAGATTCCTGAGGTGACGTGAGGTGAGAAAACGGCTTCGCTTCGCGCAGTCTCTCAGGATGACATGCGAAAGTCGACATACGAGCGGTCCAACGCGCTGACCTCAAGACATCCCAGTAGGCGTAGCGTCCGAACGATGCCGCTGCGAAGAATCTCGATCGCTTTCGCGACGCCGGGGCCGCCCGCGGCGCCCAAGCCGTAGGCGTACGCCCGCCCCACGAGCACCGCGCGGGCACCGAGTGCGAGCGCTTTAACGACGTCGCTGCCGCGGCGAATGCCGCCGTCGAGGTAAACTTCGGCGCGCCCAGCGACCGCATCGACGACGCCGGGCAACGCGAGCAGCGTCGGCGACACGCAGTCGAGTTGCCGGCCGCCGTGATTGGAGACGACGATCGCGTCGGCGCCGGCATCGAGTGCACGTCGCGCGTCCTCCGCGTCGAGCACGCCTTTAACGACGATCGGCCCCTGCCAGGCCTCGCGAATCCACGCCATATCAGCCCACGTTACCGTCGAGCGTTCGAGCGCGGCCCCCACGTCCTCGTACGGCATCGGCCCCTCACCCGGAATCACGACGTTGGGAAACTTCATCATTCCGCCGTCGCGCAGAAAATCGAGCAGCCACGCAGGGCGCGCGAGAAGCTGTGCAGCGTGCGGCAACATCTTCCACGGATCGCCGCTGACCAGCTCCCGACCGCCGTTGCGCAGATCGCGCTCGCGCTGTCCCGCAACCGCGGTGTCGACCGTCACGACGAGCGCGGAGAAACCCGCGGCGCGCGCTCGCGCAATCGCCGCCGTTGCCGCTTCGCGGCCGCCCAGCAAATAGAGCTGATGCCACGCCGGTCCGCTCGTCGCCGCGCGAACCTCTTCGAGCCGGCAGCCGGAGAGCGTCGACAGAACGTATGCCGTGCCGGCGGCGCCGGCTTGCGCGGCGGCGACGCATTCGCCGCGCGGAAAGAACATGCGGCTGCTCCCGATCGGCGCGAGCAAAAAAGGCAGGTCGATCGACGTTCCGAGCACCCTCGTCCGCAGATCGCAGGCGCCCATCGCCGACGCACTGCGTGGCCGAAACCGCACGCTATCGAACACCGCGCAGTTCTCACGCAACGTCACCTCACCGTCGGCGCCGCCGTCGATATAATCGAAGACCACACGCGGAAGCCGCCGTCGCGCGCGTCGTCGCAGATCCTCGATCGTGAAGACGCCGGTCACCTTGGTTCCCATCGAGCACTTGACGTTTGCCTCACGGAAACGATACCCTGTCGCTGCATCATGGACATCGCTTTCGTCGCCACGGCGTTTGCTACCGCGTTTACGATCATCGATCCGATCGGCATGATTCCGATGACGCTGGGAGCGACGGCGCGCGACCTTCCGGCGCGGCGCAATCAGATCGTCGATCAAGCCGTGCTCGTCGGGGGCGCCGTCATTCTTTTTATGGGGCTCGTCGGGCGTCTGCTGCTCGGTTATCTCGGGATCACGCTGCCGGCCTTTACAATCGCCGGCGGCGTGCTGCTCTTCTTGATTGCCATCGATATGCTCTTCGCGCGCCCAACCGGCGCGAAGCGCACCGAGGCCGAAGAACGCGAGGCCGCCGAGACCGAGAATCCCGCCGTCTTTCCACTAGCCGTGCCGATGATTGCCGGTCCCGGAACGATCGCGACCGTGCTGCTGCTGGTCAACTTGGCGCGCGGCGACCGCCTCGACTACGTCATCATCGCGGTGGCTTATGCCGTTGCGCTGTTCGTAACGTGGCTTTGCATGCGGGGTTCTTCGTTCTTGATTCGCGTGATCGGCACGACGGGAATTCACGTCGTCAGCCGGCTTCTCGGCATTATCCTCGCCGCACTCGCCGTGCAGTTCGTCCTTAACGGTCTCGCGCTCACGCCACTGTTGCTACGGCGATGACAACGCCGGGATCGGCGACCCATTGCTGATAGACCGATTTCTCGATTGGCGGCAGTTGCGTGTCGGGAGGCAGCTTGAATCCGGCGAGCGGGAACGGAAATGGAATTTGGTGCGGCGGCTGCGTGAACGGATCGGCCCCCGGATCGTAGCAGAACGGCCAGACGATCTCGCCGTCCTCCTCCGAGCCGTCGGGATAGGTGAACTCGTAGCGTCCGTAATAGCAGTCGCGGCCGTTATCGCGCCAGTGTCGCGTCGGCGTGATGATTCCATTGCCGTGGTCGCTGCCGCGTAACGACGACGGAACGGCGAACGCGTAGTCCTTGCTCGCCGATTCTTGAGTCCCCGGATCGATGGTCGGAATTGCATGGGGGTCGTTCTCTTTGTTGAGCTGCGCGACTTCTTTGGCGAATCCGGCTTGGTCGCGCTCGATTTTCGACGGTGCGGACGGGTGCCGGGGAAGCGACGGAGCTTGAATCGTGACGATTTTCGCCAGTTCCCGCAAGGGCACGCGCGCCGGCGCCGCTTCGTGATGCACGACGACGTGCGCGCGGTGACGGTGCGGGGTGGGCGCGGGCGTCGAGGGCGGCGGCCGTTGGATCGCAATTGTCGTGGTTGCGGTAACCGTCTCTTTGGCGCCGCGCGGTATGAAGGTGTGCGCTACGGCCCAAAACAGCAGCGTTAAGAGAACGGCATGGGCGGCGACCGAGGCGAGCGCCGCCCATAACAGCGCCCGCCGGCGCCGTTGGAACCTTCCTGAGATCAAGTGATTCCTACGTTAACGTTAGGTCTGATTTATTCGCAGCTTCGCGACGTGTCACCCCGCGCCTGTCAGAGAGCAACGTTACATGCACGCGGCGAGCCGCTGTGCTGTAAGTTTTGCACGAGCATGAAAAAGCAACCTGCCGTTGGCTGCAAGTTTTGTACGCCACTGGAAGACGACGGGACGAACGAAGTTCCTGCTCGAGATGAACCAGATCGTTCCCTGGAAGCGCCTGAGAAAAGACGGTCAGTTTCTCTTACTACCAAGGGGAAGGCGCGGGTGCTGGTCGATCGATCTGGAGCAGATGCAGCGCGGCCACTTTCTCCAGCACTGGAATGCGAACTGAACGCACCCTTCGGCAAGCTCCCACGATCCAACGACTGCGGACAGAGGCGGAGTGTGAAGCGCGAGTGGGGCAGCTCGAACGACAAATGCTTGACAAGCGGCGTGTGCCATGCTCATGACACTGAGCTGGGTTATGCTGGCCGTTGTGAAACGCATCGAGCGCATTCGCCTGTACCCAACGACAAGCCAAGCCGCCGCGCTGGCGGCCATGCTCGATGTGACGCGCGACCTCTACAACGCGCTGCTGCAGCAGCGCCGTGACGCCTATCGGCTGCGCAAGATCACGGTAACGGCCAAGATGCAATACGCGGAGATCACGGCGCTGCGAGCTGAAGACGGACGCCTGCGAGGCGTCTATCGCGAGGCGGAAGACGCGGTGCTGCATCGCTTGGACCTGGCGATGACGGCCTTCTTCCGGCGCTGCAAACGCGCCGAGACCGCAGGCTACCCGCGCTTCAAGAGCTGGCGCCGCTGGCAGCAGCTGGAGTTCCAGCATGGCGGTCGCGCCTTACGCTTCGACCAGGAGCAGCAGCGGGTGAGCGTCCCAGGCGTGGGTGCCGTCAAGCTGCGCAAAGGGCGACAGGTTCCGGCGACCTACGGCCGCGCCTGGGTAGCGCGCAAGAACAACCGCTGGTATGCGTGTTTTGAATGCGAACGTGCGGTACGGCCGTTACCGGCAACGAACGAAGTGATCGGCGTCGATCGTGGAGTGCATGTGCTGGCGGCGCTCTCCGACGGCCGGCTGATCGCCAATGCGGCAGTGGGGGAAAAGCGCAAGGCCAAGATCGCCCGGATGCAGCGTGAGTTGGAGGCACTTACGGTGCGAGACGACGCGCGGCGGGTGATCAACGGCCGCGAGCATTCCCGCATCAAAGCGCGTGAAAGGCTGTCGCGCGCTAGGGAACGGGAAGCCAATGCCCGGCGCGACTACGCCCATAAGGTCGCTCGTCGGCTGGTTGACGGTGCCGATGTGATTGCGCTCGAGAAGCTGTCCCTGCGCACGATGACCCGCAGCGCCAAAGGGACCGTTGATCGCCCCGCGCGCAACGTGCGCGCCAAGGCGGGGTTGAACCGCCGGTTACTGGATAGTGGCTTTGGACTGCTTCGGCAGATGATCGTGGCGAAAGCGGAGGAGGCTGCGCGCGCGGTGGTCGAGGTGGATAGTCGTTTCTCGTCGCAGGAGTGCTCGCACTGCGGGCACGTTGCGCGCGAGAGCCGCCGAAGAAGGCGCTTCCGTTGCATCGGATGTGGTCATCGTAACCATGCCGACGTCAATGCAGCGCTGGTGATTCGGGGGCGCGCGCAGTTGGCGCGCAAGAGTGAGCTATACCCGGCCGAGGAAGCCGGTCGCCTCGGTCAGGATGCCGCGGCGTAGGCACACACAACGAATGTTAGCGGATAGGCTGGCAGAGTTCGATAAGTACGCCGTCGGTCGCCTTCGGGTGCAAAAACGCGATTAAATTTCCGTGAGCGCCCTTGCGCGGATGCTCGTCGATCAATCGAACGCCCTTTGCTTTGAGGTCCGCGAGCGTGGCTTCGATGTCGGCGACGCGATAGGCTGTGTGGTGGAGCTTCGTCGCGGCGTCGCCCCGGAAGCGAGCAATCGGTGAGCCGTCGTCGAGCGGGCGCAGCAGCTCGACGAACGAGCTTCCGGCCTGCAACCCCACGGCCTCGATGCCCTGATCGGCGATGATCTCGCGATAGACTTGCTTGAACCCGAGCGTCTCCGTGTAGAGCCGCAGCGTCGCGTCGAGGTCTTTAACAACGATCGCAACGTGATCGATTTCCATTCTACGCAACGACCTCTCTGGCGCGGTACGTCCCAAACACGTCGCGCAGCACGTTGCAGATCTCACCCAGCGTAGCGCCGGCATCGACCGCCTCGACGAATGGCGGCATCAAATTCTTCGCGCCGGCGGCAGCCTCGCGAACCGTCGCGAGCGCTGCGGTAACGGCGGTGGAGTCGCGCGAGGCGCGCAGTGCGCGAAGCCGCTCGACCTGCTCGCGCTCGGCGCGCTCGTCAACGTGCTGTAAGGCAATCGGGGGCCCGGCCTCGGCTTCGGCAAAGCGATTGACGCCGACGACAACCTGCTCGCCCCGTTCGATCGCTTGCTGCGCGGCGTAGGCCGAGTCAGCGATGCGCGCCTGCATCCATCCGCTCTCGATGGCAGCGATGCTTCCGCCCATGGCGTCGACTTCCTCGATCAATCCGGTCGCGCGTTCGATCAGCTCGTTGGTGAGCGTTTCGAGATAGTAGGAGCCCGCCATCGGGTCGACGATGTCGGCAACGCCCGACTCGTACGCGATAATCTGCTGGGTGCGCAAAGCAACTCGCGCACTTTCTGCAGTCGGCAGCGCCAACGCTTCGTCTTTCCCATTGGTGTGCAGCGATTGCGTGCCGCCCAGCACTGCCGCCAGCGCTTGCAGCGCCACGCGCACGACGTTGTTGTCGGGCTCCTGAGCCGTGAGCGTCGAGCCGCCCGTCTGCGCGTGAAACCGCAGCGCTTGCGAGCGCGGGTCGCGGCAGCCGAACTCGTCGCGCGTAATTCGCGCCCAGAGATAGCGCGCCGCCCGGAACTTCGCAATCTCTTCGAAGAAATCGTTGTGGGCATTCCAAAAGAACGAGATGCGCGGCGCGACGTCGTCCAGTACGATGCCCGCCTCGCGCGCGGCGTGCAGGTACGCCTTACCGTTGGCAAGCGTAAACGCGATCTCTTCGACGGCCGTGGAGCCGGCCTCGCGGATGTGATAGCCGGAGACCGAGATCGCGTTCCAAAGCGGCACTTCCCGCGCGCAGTAGGCCATCACGTCGGTGACCAATCGCATCGAAGGCTTCGGCGGATAGATGTAGGTTCCGCGCGCGACGTATTCCTTGAGCACGTCGTTTTGCACCGTTCCACCGAGCTTGGAAAATGGAATCCCCCGCCGCCGCGCTACGGCGAGATAGAACGCCAGCAGAATCGCTGCGGGCGCGTTGATCGTCATCGAGACGGTCACGCGGTCGAGCGGTACGCCCTCGAGCAGCGTCTCCATATCCGCGATCGAATCGATCGCGACGCCGACTTTGCCGACTTCGCCGCGCGATTGCGGTGCATCCGAATCATAGCCAAGCTGCGTCGGCAAATCGAAGGCGACCGAGAGTCCCGTCTGGCCGCGCTCGAGCAGATAACGGTAGCGCGCGTTTGACTCGGCCGCCGTACCGAAGCCGGCATACTGGCGCATCGTCCAAAGCCGCCCGCGGTACATGTCGGCCCGGATGCCGCGGCCGTACGGAAAACTGCCCGGCTCTCCCAGGTCGTGCGCCACCCCTTCGACCGCATCGTAAACCGGCTCTATAGGAATCCCCGAAGCGTTGAGTTCTCTACTCACCCTCGTCACCCTGAGCCTGTCGAAGGATAACATCCGAGATCGTTAAAAGCGCCGAGCCGCTCTCTACCGTCGCTCCGGGCGCGACGTGCACCGCGCTCACCGCTCCGCTCTTATGTGCTCGCACCTCGTTCATCATCTTCATCGCCTCGATTATGGCCACAACTTGCCCTTCGCTGACCGCATCGCCTTTGCCGACCGTTAGCTCGACCACTAAACCGTGCATCGGCGAATGGACGTCGTTGCCGTCGGAGGAGTTTGCGCGTTTGCGAATCGTGCGCAGACGCGGAGCGATGCGGCGCGACTCGACGTGCGCCGGCGGTGCCGGCACGCGCGACACGTTGACCGCGACCGGCCGCAACGCCGCGGCAAACGGCTCGAGCGTCGCTGTTCCGTACGAGGCGTCGGCGACCTCCGGGTTGTCGCAGAGCGCGCGCAACAGCGGCAGCGTCGTGGGAATCCCTTCAATCACGTACTCGTCGAGCGCGCGGCGCATTCGCGCGAGCGCGTTCTCGCGGGTTGGCGCCCAGACGATGAGTTTGGCAACGAGCGAATCGTAGTCGGGTGGGATGGTCCAACCGGCATAGGCTGCCGAGTCGACGCGGACGCCAAGGCCCCCGGGCTCGCGATAGGCGGTAATCGTACCCGGCGCTGCCTGGAAGTTCGCCGCCGGATCTTCCGCGTTTACCCGCCCCTCGATCGAGAAACCGCGAAAGGAGATTTCGTCCTGCCCGTATCCCAGCGGCTCGCCCGCCGCGACGCGGATCTGTTCGCGGACGAGATCGAGTCCGCTAACCATCTCCGTGACAGTGTGCTCCACTTGAATGCGCGTGTTCATCTCCAGAAAGTAGAACGCATCGCCGGAGACCAGACATTCGATCGTCCCCACAGAATCGTAGCCGATCGCCTTCGCCGCGCGGACGCCGGCCTCGCGCATCGCCTCGCGCAAGCGGCCGGAAATACGAGCCGGAGTCTCCTCCCACACTTTCTGGTGACGCCGTTGCAGCGAGCAGTCGCGCTCGCCGACGTGAACGACGTTGTCGTGTTTGTCGGCGAGCACTTGCAGTTCGACGTGCTTGGGGTTCTCGAGGTAATGCTCGGCATAAATCGTATCGTTCTTGAAATACGCCTTCGCTTCGCGGCGAGCCGTTTCAAACGCCGACGGCACCTCCTCCAAAGATTGTGCCACGCGCAGTCCTTTTCCGCCTCCGCCGGCAGCGGCTTTGAACGCCAGCGGAAGGCCGTACTCTTCCGCTGCGGCCTGTGCGCCGGCAGCGTCCGCAATCGGTTCGTGGCCTCCGGGCACGGAAGGAACGTTGGCGTCGCGCATAGCTTGACGCGCCCGAAGCTTATCGCCCATTTCATCGATCGCGCCAGCGTGCGGCCCGATCCACGTCAAACCCGCGGCGACGATGCTGCGCGCAAATGCGGCGTTTTCCGCGAGAAAGCCGTAGCCCGGATGCACCGCTTCGGCGCCGGCTTTGCGGGCGCACTCGATCAGCCGCTCGCCGTTCAAATAACTTTGCGAAGGCGCAGCGGGGCCGATCTCGTACGCTTCGTCGGCCAACGCGACGTGCAATGCGGTACGGTCGGCCTCCGAATACACGGCGACGGTTGCGATCCCCATCTCGCGCGCCGTGCGAATGACGCGAACCGCAATCTCCCCGCGATTCGCAATCAGGATCTTAGAAAACAACGCTCACTTCTTGTCATCCTGAACGGAGTCGAAGGACGGCGGGTACATCCCCATGGCATGGTAGCCGGCATCGACGAAATGCACGTCGGCGGTAACGGCCGAGGAGAGATCCGAAGCCAGGTAAACGGCCACGTTTCCAACGTCATCGGCGGTCACGTTCCGCCGCAGCGGCGCGACCTTCGGAACGACGTCGAGGATGCGCGAAAAACCTCCGACTTGACGCGAGCTGGCCGTTTTAATCGGCCCGGCCGAGATCGCGTTGACCCGAATGTTGCGATCGCCCAAGTCAAACGCGATGTAGCGGACCGTCGCTTCGAGCGCGGCCTTGGCGATGCCCATGAGATTATAGTTCGGCACGATTTTCGTCGCTCCGAGATAGGTCAACGCCATGATGGAAGCGCCGTCCACGAACGAGTCGCGCAGCTCGCCCACCAGCGCGATCAACGAATAGGCCGACACGTCGAGCGCCAAGGCGTATCCGGCTCGCGAGGTATCAAAAACCTTTCCGGCCAGGTCCTCTTTGTTCGCAAAGGCGATGCAGTGAACCAGCACGTCGAGCGGGCCGAACTTATCCGCAAGCTCGTCGCGCATCGCCGTGAGCGAGGCACCGTTGCTCACATCGCACTCAATTACCGGGCCCTTGCCCAACTCGGCGGCGAGCTTCTCAACCTCGTCGCGCACGCGTTCGCCTTGATACGTCAGCGCGGTCGAAGCCCCGTGCTGATGTAGCTTGCGGGCGATACCCGTCGCGATCGACCACCGGTTTGCCACGCCGGTTACCAGCGCGCGCTTTCCTTCTAAGAGTTTCACGTTTTGCTACATACCATCGCAGGAGCGCCCGTCCTGCTCCTGCGAAGCGGGCAGTCAGTGGCAACAAGAGCCTTCCTGCGCTCCGCGACTTCGGTGTCATTAATGCTCCTCGCGGTTTTTCTTCCGGCCGGGTCGCTGGATTATTGGCAAGGCTGGGTCTTTTTTGCCGTGATCCTGATCTGCGGGACCCTCAGCTCGCTCTACCTCTGGCGCAAGGACCCAAGCCTCTTCGCGCGCCGAATGAAGCTCAAGGAGCGACGCCGCGCGCAGCGGATCATCGTGCCGCTTTTATACGGGCTCAGTGCCGCGACCGTCGTTGTAGCAGCGACCGATCACCGCCTCCGATGGTCGCTCGAGCTCCCACAGGTCGCAGTTGCCGGCGACCTCATGGTTGTCGCCGGCCTCTATCTCTATTTTTTGGTCTTTCGGGAAAACAGCTTCGCCGGCTCAACGATCGAAGTCGCCACCGGCCAACGCGTCATTTCGACCGGCCCCTACGCATTTGTGCGTCATCCACTGTATGTTGCGCTGACCGTCTTCTCACTGGGAATTCCGCTCGCGCTGGGCTCTTATTGGGCGGCGCTGCTCGTCGTGCCGATCGTCGCGCTGATCATCTGGCGCCTGCACGACGAAGAAGCGTTCCTAGTCGACGATCTTCCCGGATACTCGGATTACCAAAAGAAGGTTCGCTGGCGTTTGATCCCCGGGCTCTACTAGAGTGGGATGTTGCCGTGTTTGCGCTGCGGCACGTCAACGCGTTTATCGCGCAGCATTTCCAGCGCATCGGCGATCGCGCCGCGCGTCTTGCGGGCCTCGATGACGTCGTCAACATAACCGCGCGCCGCAGCAATGTACGGATGCGCGAAGCGATCGTTGTATTCGGCGATCAACTCTGCCGTCTTCGCCTCTTTGTCGTCGGCCGCCGCGATCTCGCGGCGGAAGATCGTTTTGACGGCGCTCTCCGCGCCCATCACTGCGATCTCGGCGGTCGGCCATGCGAGGTTGACGTCGGCGCGAATGTGTTTGCTCGCCATCACGTCGTAGGCGCCTCCGTACGCCTTGCGCGTGATCACTGTGATTTTCGGAACGGTCGCCTCGGCAAACGCGTATAGTAGCTTGGCGCCGTGGAGGATGATGCCGCCGTACTCCTGATCGGTGCCCGGAAGAAAGCCGGGCACGTCGACAAACGTAATCAACGGAATATTAAAGGCGTCGCAGAAGCGCACGAAGCGAGCGGCCTTGACCGACGAACGCGTGTCGAGCACGCCGGCAAGCACGTTGGGCTGATTGCCGACGATGCCCACGGCGCGGCCGTTCACGCGCCCGAATCCGCAAATCACGTTCGGCGCGTAGAGCGCCTGGATCTCGAGGAAATCTCCATAATCCACGACGCCCGTAATGACCTCACGCATGTCGTAGGGCTTATTCGGCGAGTCGGGGACCAGCTCGTCGAGCTGCGCAACCATCCGGTGCGGGTCGTCGTCGCAGGCGTATTCCGGTGGAGCTTCGGTATTGTTTTGCGGAAGAAACGAAAAGAGATCGCGGGTCAGTTCGAAAAGGTTGGCTTCGTCCTCGGCCACGAGATGTGCGACGCCGCTGCGGGTCGCGTGCGTCAGCGCACCGCCCAGCTCCTCGAAGGTTACCTCCTCGCCCGTGACCGTTTTGATGATCTCCGGCCCCGTGATGAACATCTGCGAGATCTTTTCCGTCATGATGATGAAGTCGGTGATCGCCGGCGAATAAACCGCGCCGCCGGCGCAGGGTCCCGCGATCAGGCTGATCTGCGGAACGACCCCGCTGGCCGCGACGTTGCGCCAAAAGATTTCGGCGTAACCGCCCAAAGAAACGACGCCTTCTTGAATGCGCGCTCCGCCCGAATCGTTGATGCCGATCATCGGGGAGCCGGTGCGAATCGCCAAATCCATCATCTTGCAAATCTTTTCGGCGAAGGCTTCGCCCAAGGAGCCGCCCAGCACCGAAAAATCCTGCGAAAAAAGAAACACTTGGCGCCCGTCGATGGTCGCGCGGCCCGTGATGACCCCGTCGCCCAAAAACTCCTTTTCGTCGAGACCGAACGCGTTGGCGCGATGGATCACGAACCGGTCGAACTCGGTAAAAGAGCCTTCGTCGACCAGCGCCTCGACGCGCTCGCGGGCCGAGAGCTTTCCCCGCGCGTGTTGTCGCGCGAGCGCCTCGCCTCCGGCGGGAACCGTCGACTCCGCGCGTTTTACCTCGAGTTCTGCGTATTTGTCCGCGCGACTCTTCACGTTTGCCACCTTTTGCGAGGCGCTCGGCACTCCTTCGAGAATAGCGGCTTAATGCTCCGCGTTAGCTGCTGCATATTCGCCCTCGCCGTGGTCGGCGCGATCCCGGCGGGTTTCCCGTCGCCGCCGCCGATACCGCCGCAGCGCGCGGTCGCCGAATCGATATACGGGACCTCCGTTACCGACCCATACCGGTACTTCGAAAACATGGCGGACCCCGTCGTGGCGCAGTTCTTCAAGGAGCAGAACGACTACGCGCGCGCCGTGCTCGCCAAGCTCGGCGAACCGCGCGAACGGCTCTTCGAGCGCATCAAAGCGCTCGACAACGCCGGCGTCGTGGTCACGGGCGTCACCCGCGACGGGCCGTACTATTTTTACGAGAAGCTCAACCCCGGCGACAACGGCCCGAAGCTCTTCGTCCGCAACGTCGACGGCAGTGGCGAACGAGCCCTCGTCGATCCGCAGACCTTGGCAACGCCCGGGAAGCATTACACGATCAACTATTTTCTGCCGTCGCTCGACGGGCGGTACGTCGCGTACGGGATCTCCGAAGGTGGCTCCGAGGCCGAGGTAATTCACGTCGTGGAAACCGCAACCGCGCGCGTTCTTCCCGACGCGATCGATCGCGCCTATTATATCGGCCCGACGAGCTGGCTGTCCGACGGCACCTCTTTCTACTACGTGCGCTTTCCGAAAATGCTTGCCGGCGAAGCCCAAACCGATAAGGAGAAGCGCGCCGTCGCATATCTGCACGTGTTGGGGCGCGACCCGGACCGCGACGTCGCGGTCTTCGGATATGGAGTGAATCCAAAGATCCCATTCGGCCTGACGGATTTTCCAGTCGTGCTGCGCTCACCGGCCTCGCCATACACGCTGTCCGTGATCGTTCATGGGGTTGCCAACGAGCGGACCGTCTATGCGACCCGCGCGACCGTTCTCGATTCCAATGTCGCTTGGGCGCGCGTCGCGACGCCTGCCGACGACATCGTCAATCTCGATTTCAAAGGCTCGACGTTCTACGCGTTCACGCATAAGAACGCGCCGTCATACAAGCTTATCGCAACGTCGCTCGATGCGCCCAACCTGGCGGCGGCACAGATCGTTATCCCGGCCGGAAAGGACGTGCTCGAAGATTTGGGGGTCGCGGCCGACGGGCTCTACGTCCGTTCGCGACAGGGCGGATTTGGAAAGTTAACTCGCGTTGCATTCGCCGCTGACGGCACTCTCGGCGACGTAACGAACGTTGCGTTGCCTTTCCAAGGTTCAATTGGCGCGATCGCCACCGACCCGCGGGAGCCAGGCGTCGTCTTCGGCTTAACCGGCTGGACGCATTCGCAACTCTACTATACGGCGGATGCCGCCGGCTCCGTGACCGACACGCACCTCAAGCCGCTGGCCGACATCGACACGTCGCCGTATATGTCGTCGGAAGTGCTGGCACGCAGCGCCGACGGAACGATGGTCCCGCTTTCCTTGATCTACCGGAAAGGGCTGCCGCTCGACGGATCGCATCCGGCATATTTGGAGGGTTACGGCGCGTATGGCATCGTGCTCAATCCGTCGTTCAGCGGCACCCGCATCGCATGGCTCGAGCGCGGAGGAGTCTTCGCCGTCTGTCATCCGCGCGGCGGCGGATGGTACGGCGAAGCGTGGCACCGCGCCGGAATGATCGCGACCAAACCCCATACCTGGCAAGACTTCATCGCCTGCGCACAATGGCTGGTCGATCGTAAGTACACCTCGCCGGCCCACCTCGCCGGCGAAGGCACGAGCGCCGGCGGGATCACGATTGGGCGCGCGATCACGTCGCAGCCGAACCTGTTCGCGGCCGCGCTCGACGTCGTCGGCGTCAGCAACGCTCTACGCGCCGAGTTCACGCCAAACGGCCCGCCGAACATTCCGGAGTTCGGTACCGTCACAAACGAGACCGGTTTCCGAGCGCTCTACGCGATGGATGCCTACGAGCACGTCGTGCCTGCAACGCCCTATCCGGCCGTGATGCTGGTTACCGGATTTAACGATCCGCGCGTTGCCTCGTGGCAGCTCGCGAAGTTCGCCGCGAGGCTCGCGCGCGCGACCACGAGCGGGCGTCCGATTCTGTTGCGGGTGGATTATGATGCCGGGCACGGGTTCATGGCTGCATCCCGAGAGCAGAGCGAGCAGCTCCTTACCGACGAATACGCCTTTTTGCTCTGGCAGTGCGGCGATCCGGCCTTCAGCGGCATACCAACGCGCATCTATCCGCGCTGGGCGCCTTGAGCTTCCCCCAATCCATCGAGCCCATGGGGAACGTTTAGCCGTGGATGACGCAGGCCGACTCATGGAGCGCGTAAGGGAGGGTGATACTGCTGCTTTTGAAGCGTTGTACGACGGTTATAATCGCCTCGTCTACGGCGTGGCGTTGCGAGTTCTTTCCGATCCCGCGGGCGCCGAAGACGCCACGCAAGCGGTCTTCATGAAGATCTGGAGCAACCCCGAGCTTTTCCGGTCGGGCAACTTTGGCGCGTGGATCGTGCGCGTCGCTCGGAACCGCGCCTTCGACGCGCTTCGCGCTCGGGCAGCACGCCCTGAAGATGAGTTTCCTGAAGCGATTCCGGCCCAAGACGCGTTGGAAGATACTGCGATGGCACAACTCGACGCGGAGTCCGTGCGCGCGGCGATCGCGCAGTTACCCGAGGAACAACGCAAGCTGATCGAGCTGGGTTTCTTCGGCGGTATAACCCACCAGGAGATGGCGCGAACAACGGGCTTACCGCTCGGGACGGTTAAAACCCGCATTCGCAGCGGCCTGCGCCGCTTGCGCAGTGCACTCGACGGAGTCGTGGCACCATGATGTCGCACGACGAGATGCTCGACAACGTCGCCCTTTACGCACTGGGCGTCCTCCCGGCCCGCGAGGCGGCGGACGTAGCCGCGCACGTGCTTTCCTGCGATGAGTGCCGCGCCGAATACGAGCTCTTGCGCCCGGCGGTGACGGCTGTCGGTTATTCGGCGGAAGCCGACGGCCGCACCGCAGCGCCGAGTTTCATGCTGAAAAGCTCGCCTGATGAAGCAGGTTCGTTCTACGAAACCGGGGCGTTCGGCGGGAACGGCTCGTTCGTCGGCATCGCGCTGGCCGACGCTCGTCGCCGCAGCATGTTTTGCGGTCGCGGTCGGAGCAGGGCTCTGGAACGCCTCGCTGCGCGAACGGGTCGGCCGGGACGAATCGCGGATCGCGCAGCAGTCGGCAGTCATCGCCGATGTCACGGCGCCGGATGCCAAACGCTATCGCTTCGGCCAGGGCTCCGTCGTGGTGCGCGGCCATAACCTCTACATTGCCATGCAGGCACTCGAGCAGCCGCCAAAGGGCAAGGTCTACCAGGCTTGGACGTTACCGAAGGGCTCCAAGACTATGGCCCCGTCGATTACGTTTAGGCCGGGCGCCTTTGGTGAAACCGTGCTCCGCTTGCCGGTGTCGGCCAACGCCGTCGTTGCGGTGGCCGTGAGCGTCGAGCCCGCCGGCGGTTCGAAGCAGCCCACGACCAAACCGATTGCCGTAACGCTGCTTTAGCACTCCCAGCGGGCGCGCCCCCAATCCAAACGGTTGCCTTAGCCGTTCCTTTCGGCGAACCGTTTTTCTAACGAGCTGCAATGCTCGAGAAAGGAACTCATGCGCAACCAATCCGCCATTGCCGCTTGTGCGCTCGCTCTGGCAACCATCATTCCGGCGGCCGCATCGGCGAAACTGATGCCCGACGTCGTCGCTACATCGTCGCGTTTCTCGGGTTCGTGCTGCGTCTACACCGGCGCGCCGGCACTGGCCGTGACGCTTTCTATGGTCGAAGCCGGAGGCGGCCCGAGCAACTTTAGCACGGTAACGCTGCTCAAGGGGCTCACCGGCGACTCGTTTGACGCCGAGGTCGCAAAACTCACGAAGCAGTACGGTAAGGAGCAAGTCGGCCAGTTTCTCAAGACTTTCGATTTCGTCGTGAACGATTCGTTGCGAATCGTGACGGAGAAGAAGATCACTCTGCCGAGCAAGCCCAATCCCGATCCCAACGACGGGCGCGCACTCGCCACGGCGCTCTGGTCCGCCGGTCAAACCGGCGAAGGATTCAACGTCGAAGTCATGCTGGATCGCGCGGTCTCACACCCTATCCACGTTCAAGTAATGAAAGACATCGACGCTAAGTACGGCATCGGCATCGATGCCCAGTACCACGCAATCCTTACAACCGCGATGAAGGATCTCGCTGCAGCCTATCAACTCGGCATGTAAAAAGGTTCTCCCGGTGTCGTCCTAACGTCGGAGTTAACGGACGACACTGGGAGTTCACCTCTGGGGGCCGGGTCATTTCTGAGCGATAGCAGAGAGAGTCGAAGCTACCAGATACCCAGCATCGCTTTAACGTCGTCGGATGCCATGGTCGCAGGGTCCCACGGCGGCATGAAGGTGATCTCAACCTTCGCGCTCTTGACGCCCTCGATGGCGAGCACGTGATCCTCCACCGATTTCTTAAACATCGGCCCGACCGGACACATTGGCGACGTCAGTGTCATCATCACGGTCACGTTTTCGCCGTTTTCGCCTTCGGTTGTGATATCGTAGACCAAGCCGAGTTCAAGGATGCCCAAGTTTAGTTCGGGATCTTTGACCTCGACGAGTGCTTCGCGTACTTGCTCTGAGGTTGGCATGAGTACGAGGTTCCGCGGGGTATAGGGCAAACCTTCGGAGGGGTGGGCGGGCAGGCGAGGACGAGTCGCGAAACCGCCAGGGCCCGGGTTGCGTTAAGAGGGTAGGAGGAAGAACTAAGCGATGTCGATGTGGGAGCCTTTCACCGAGCGAGCGCGGCGCAGCATCGTACTCGCTCAGGAAGAAGCGCAGCGTCTCGGAAACAACTATATTGGAACCGAGCATATTCTGCTTGGAATTATTTCCGAGGGCGAGAGCCTTGCCGCTAAGGTGCTCGAGTCCCTTGGAGTCAATCTGGCTAAGGTTCGTCAAGAGGTAGAAGCGATCGTCGGACGCGGCGGCCAGACCGTGCAGCAAGAGATGGTCTTCACCCCGCGGGCCAAGCGCGTCATCGAACTTGCCTTCGAAGAGGCACGCCAGCTCAACCATAATTACATTGGGACCGAGCACTTGCTCCTCGGCTTGATCCGAGAAGGCGAGGGGGTCGCGGCGCGCGTGCTCACCAACTTGGGCGTCGACCCCGCGAAGGTTCGCGTGCAGACGACGTCGCTGCTCGGCGCCGAGGGCCAACCTACGGCTCCGAAAGGAAAGAGCAAAACTCCGACGCTCGACGCCTACGGCCGCGATCTCACGCAGCTGGCACGCGACAACAAACTCGATCCCGTCATCGGTCGAAACAACGAGATCGAACGCGTCATTCAGATCCTCTCGCGGCGCACGAAGAACAACCCGGCGCTCATCGGCGAGCCCGGCGTTGGTAAGACGGCGATTGCCGAGGGTCTGGCGCAGCGCGTCATCAAGGGTGAAATACCCGAGCCGTTGCGCGACCGGCGCGTCATCACGTTGGACTTGGCAGGGCTCGTAGCGGGCACGAAGTATCGCGGCGAGTTCGAAGAGCGCATGAAGCGCGTGATGGACGAGATCCGCGGCGCTGCCGGCGAGATCATCCTCTTTATCGACGAGCTGCATACGCTCGTCGGCGCCGGCGCAGCCGAAGGTGCGATCGACGCGAGCAACATCATCAAGCCGGCACTCGCGCGCGGCGAGTTGCAATGCATCGGCGCGACGACGCTCAACGAGTTTCGCAAACACATCGAAAAAGATTCGGCGCTGGAGCGGCGCTTCCAACCCATTATGGTCGGCGAGCCCTCGGTCGAGGAGACGATCGAAATTCTCAAGGGCTTGCGCGATCGCTACGAGGCCCATCACAAGGTGCAAATCACCGATGAGGCGCTCGCGGCCGCCGCGAAGCTCAGCGACCGGTACATCACCGACCGCTTCCTTCCCGACAAAGCCGTCGATTTAATCGACGAAGCCAGCTCACGAGTACGCCTGCAAGCTATGCTGCCGCCACCGTCGATTCGCGAAGCCGATTCGCAATTGCGGAAGCTAATCGCCGAAAAAGAAGCGGTCGTCAAGAACCAAGAGTTCGACAAAGCAGCGAGCATCAGAGATCGTGAAGAGAAGCTGCGTTTGGAAAAGGCGAATCTCGAGCAGGAATGGCGCGATCGCAAAGCTGCCAGCGACCGCGTTCTCAAGGTAACGGAAGATAGCATTGCCGAGATCGTCGCTGCTTGGACGAAGATTCCCGTTAGCCGCCTCGCGGAGGCCGAAACTGAGAAGCTGCTCAAGATGGGCGAGCTGCTCCACGAACGCGTGGTCGGCCAGGAAGAGGCCATCAACGTCCTTACCCGGGCGATCCGCCGCTCGCGCGCCGGTCTCAAGAATCCCGCCCGCCCGATCGGCTCGTTCATCTTCCTCGGTCCGACGGGTGTCGGCAAGACGGAAGTGGCGCGCAGCGTCGCAGCCTTCTTGTTCGACGATGAAGAGTCGATGATCCGCATCGATATGTCGGAGTACATGGAGAAGTATTCGGTCAGCCGCCTCGTCGGCGCGCCTCCCGGATACGTCGGCTATGAAGAGGGCGGCCAGTTGACCGAAGCGATCCGTCGCCGGCCGTACTCCGTCGTGCTCCTCGACGAAATCGAGAAAGCCCATCCCGACGTGTTTAACTTGCTGCTCCAAGTACTCGAAGACGGGCGCCTAACCGATTCTCAGGGGCGGCAAGTCGATTTCAAGAACTCGGTCATCATCATGACGAGTAACGTCGGCGCGACCGGAATGACTACGACGACCGATATCGGTTTTCGTCCGGAACGGATGTCGAACGCCGATGAGGCCAAGGCCTACGAACGCATGAAGAATCGCGTGATGGAGGAGGTCAAGCAAACCTTCCGTCCGGAGTTCCTCAATCGCGTCGACGAAGTACTCGTCTTTCATCAGCTCACCCGCGACCAGATCGAAAAGATCGTCACCTTGGAACTCAACAAGGTCGTCCGCGAGGTTCGCGCTCAGGAGATGGAGCTCAAGGTAACCGACGCGGCAAAATCCGTGCTCGCGAAAAAAGGATGGGACCCGGAGTTCGGTGCGCGTCCGCTTCGCCGCGCGATTCAACGAATGGTCGAGGACGAGCTCGCCGAGGAGATGCTCAAGGGCGTCTTTGGCTCGGGCGATCACATCCTCGGCGACGTGGATCCCGACGATCCGGATAAGCTGAAGTACACGAAGATTCCATCGTTCGATCCGCCGGCAGCCAGCCCACCCGAACCCGCCGTCACGTAAAAGGGATCGCGCTTCGCGCAGGCGGTAAGGAGTGATGAACTCGTTACTTCTCGTGACGCTTCTCGCGCAAGTAACACCAACGCCCTCGGCATCTCCGGCGGCGCTCGCCGTTTCGCCCACCGCCGTTAATCTCAATCCGGCGCAGCAACAAATCGTCACGGTAACGGGCGCAACGCCGCCGCTCCAGGTAACGCTCGACCGAAAGCTCGTCGTGGTAACGGCCGATCCCAACGGGACTTCGTTGACGATCGCCGCCACGCAGCAAACGGGGAGCGACGTCCTTCATGTCAGCGATGCCAACGGTTCGACCGCCGACATCGCGATTCGCATCGCATTTAACGCCGGGACGATCGTCCCGCAAACGACGCTGACCATCACCGGCGACCCGGCCCAACCCGACTGGCTCGCACAAGAAGTTACCGACTGGGTGACGCGCCTTACGCAGGCAATGCCGGGAGCGCAGGTTATCATCGGTACCGTCTCCCGGCCGGCAGCGCCTCTGGGTCCCGGCGGAACGGCTCAGTTTACCGTTCCAATCCAGATCTCCGGAAACGGCCAGTATTTCGATCAGTCGGGCACGACGACGGTCACCGTGCAAAATACGGCGATGCAGCCGTTCCTTCCGGGACTGCTTTTTTACGACGACGATCCGGAGCACGTCTCGCAGGACGGCGTCCTCTTTCGCGGGACCGTCTCGCTCGCAACGCCGGCACGCATCTACTATTATCACGACGATCTCGCCGATCCGCGAAGGCTCGTTGTGGCGCTGCGCGGCGGCTCCCAAGATCCCACCTCCGTACAGTTGATCGAGGCGAAGGCCGGTCCGAACATGGACGTCATGCAAGTCGGCGACTCGGTGAGCAAGCGATTTCTGCTAACGAAAAATCAGCACGAAGGGGTCGTGTTGGATCTATCGGGAGACCAGCCGTACTTGGTGACGGATCTCCCGATGACGGCCCGCCAACTCGTGGCCGGAACCGCCGACCTGCGCGTCCTCTCGGGCGGTCCGGTCGAGGTGACCGTACTGTCGGTTTCGCCCGGCATCGATCCGCGCACGCTGCTCGACGGCCCGGTGCTTCCCGGCGATGGACACCACCGCACCGGCGCCTTTTCGATCGCCGGTTTCGGGAGCGAAAACCTCAGTTTTTCAGCGGGCGGCCCGGACGCGACGACCGTCATCGGCGACACCGATCCAACGCCGCCCAACGTAACCCCGTCGGCGGACGGCCGCGACTACGGTGATTACGGGATCCTGCACACGATCGATCTGACGCTTACAAATCCGGGCGCGATAGCGGCCACGGCCTTCGTCTTCCTTCAGCCGCTGGCGGGGCCGGCGCGGGGAAGCTTCTTGATCGACGGGAACGCTGTGGAGATTGGATGCGTGCGCGTGCCGTCGCGGTATCAGGTCACGCCGTTGAACTTGCCGCCGGGCCAAACGTCGCACGTCGTTCTCCAGACGATGACCGACGGTGGCTCGTTCTATCCGGTTCGATTGGGAGTGACGGCAACCGCGCCGCTTCCGAGCGCGCCGCCGGTTAACGCGCCCGACGGCTGTTTCCCCAAACCGCAAGCCTCTCCGGACCAATGAGCACCGACGGTGAATCGAAAGTCATTCTGCTCGTCCGATTGCTTAACGCGATCGACCAGGGGAATCACTCGTTCGAAAGCCTCAAGGATCGCATCGCCGAGGGCGAGCGCCGCCCCAGCACGCGCAGCCTCCGCCGCTATCTCGCGATCTTAGCCAACGCCGGCTTTCCACTCTATTTCGATCGTGCCGCGAACCTCTATCGTTTCGCCGAGGGCTACAGCCTCAAGCGGCTCGACCTCAGCAGCGGCGAGCTCTTTGGATTGGTCGCGTTGCGTTCGTTAGGCGCGAGCATTGGGGGCACCATCGGCGCGTCGATCGACGACGTCGCCGAGAAGCTTGTCGGAAGCGCGGGGCGCACGGCACGTGCCCGAGTGGACGAAGCCTCGCCGATGGCCTTCCGGCTCTCGGGGATCTCGCTCGACAAGCGCGGCGAACGCGCTTTCGCGCTGCTCTCTGCGGCGGAGCGTTCTTCGCGCAGCGTCCGCTTCAAATACCGCGACAAGGAAGGCCGGAGCACTTCACGCCGGGTGGATCCGTACGGCTTCATCATCAACGCGGGGCGCGTCTACTGCGTTGCGCACGACCACACGCGTAAGGAGAAGCGGACGTTCGCGGTCGACAGCGTGAGCGAGCCGGTCGTCCTCGCGCGAACCTTCGTGCGGCCCAACGACTTCAACGTTGAAGAATATGCCGCAGCCTCGATTAGCGGCGTGTTGCACAACGACGAAACGACCGAAGTGCGCGTGCGCTTTGCGCCGAGAGTCGCAAAGGCCGCGGCCGCCGCTCGCATCGTCGCCGACTTTCGCGTCGAGCCGGGCGCGGAGGGTTCGACGGAGATTGCCTATCGCGTCGCCGATGTCGACGAGTTGGTGCGATGGGTGCTTGGCTGGGGCGCGCAAGCGGAGATACTCGGCCCCGAGTTCGTCCGCGAGCGCGTCGCCCTCGTCGCAGCGGAGATCGCGGCGAAGTATCGGTGAAATCGAGATGATGTACCTCGATGAGGCGCAAGTTCGCGCTCTGCTCCGGTGGGAAGAACTGATTCCGGCGATGGAGCAGGCGCTCGCACAGTTTTCGCTCGGCAACGTCGTGCAGCCGGTGCGCGGCGTTCTTACCGTCGAGGAGGGGAAGCGGTATTTCGGGATCATGCCTGCGGTGGCGCCCGATGTGATGGGCCTCAAAGCGGTGAGCTTTTATCCGGCCAACGAAGGCGGCGCGGCGCCGACGCATCAGGCGATCGTGCTGCTCTTTCGCACCGATGACGGCGAACCGCTGGCCGTCATGGACGGGCGCTTAATCACGGAGATGAGGACCGCCGCGGTTTCCGCGGCGATCACCAAATACTTGATGCCGGCGCAGAGCAGAGTGTTGGCGCTGCTTGGCAGCGGCGTACAAGCGCACTCGCATTTGGCGGCGCTTTCGAGCATTCACCAGTTCGACGAGGTGCGCGTCTGGAGCCGCTCGCCGGAGCACGCGGCGGAGCTTGCGCGCCGGCACGGCGCCACGGCGATGGAGGCCGAAGCGGCAGTGCGCGGAGCCGACGTCATCGTCGTCGCGACCAGCTCGCAGGATCCGGTCTTGCGGGGTGCCTGGCTTAAGGAGGGCGCGCACGTCAACGCGGTCGGCGCCAACCGGCCGTCGTGGCGCGAACTCGACGACGACGCGATGCACCACGTCGTGGTCGTTGATTCGCGCGAAGCCGTGCTCCAAGAGTCGGGCGACGTGATTCTTTCCGGCGCCGACATCTACGCCGAGATCGGCGAGATTTTCGCCGGAACCAAGCCGGCTTGCGCCGCCGAGACGACAATCTTTAAGTCCGTGGGCATCGCCACCGAAGATATCGCAGCCGCCCGCCTAGTTTACGAAGCAGCGTCCCGCAATTAGCGAAACCCGTCGAAGCGAAGCCCCGACGGGTTCCGACGTATTCACGCACTCGCCTCGCCTGTTTGGCTACCTGGTCGGAGAGCCCCACCGACGCTGGCGAGCGGTTTGGTCTCAGTTACGGAACCACTGCTTATCGCAACGCTTCACGTTGTGCATCGACCGCGAACGATACGTCCGTCGCACTTCCGATTTGGAATCCGAAGCCCGTGAATCGTAGCACGTGAAAACGGCGTGGACAAGCGCCTCCTCGGTGTAATTCACAAGCTGTCCACAAGTTTTTTTCCTTATGCACATCGAAAGCCAGTAGCCATGCAGCTCCTATTGTTGCTTCTTGTCTTGCTCGTCGCGCCGGCGCCCCCCGCGGTGGTCGCACAGAGCCTCTTTGGAGGTTTGCCGATCGACGGCATTCACTGCGATCGCGCGGAGGGCTCGGTCGAGCACATTCACACGCAGTTACAGCTCTTTAACCGCGGGCATCAGGTGCCCGTGCCGGCCCAGATCGGCATCCCGCAATCCGGGACGTGCCTCTATTGGCTCCACACGCATAACGAGGACGGTTTTATCCACATCGAGTCGCCGGTGAAGCGCCCCTTCACGCTGGGCGAATTCTTCGACATCTGGGGGCCGAACTTGAGTTGGACCGAAGCCGGCGCGGTAACGGCACCCCATGGCGGGCGGCTGAGCATTTGGATCAACGGAACGCCCTGGCATGGACGCGACCCACGCGACATCGCCCTGCGCGACCACGAGACGATCGTCATCCAAAGCGGGCCGCCGTTTGCAAAGCCGGCGCACGCCGATTGGTCGCGGCTCTGATCGAAATCGACGGCCACCATCTCACGCTTGAAGCGATCGAGGCCGTCGCCCTCGGCGCGCCGATCACCATTTCACCGGCTGCCCGTGAGCGCGTGGTGCGCGCGCGCGATTTCGTCGACAGTCATCTCGCCGCCGGTGAGCCGATCTATGGCGTGACGACCGGCTTCGGCCGGCTCGCCAATATCGTTATCGCGCCGGAAGACGCAGCCGAGCTGCAACTCAATCTGGTCCGCAGCCATGCCGCCGGAACCGGCGCGCCGCTGGGAATTCCCGTGGTTCGCGCCGCGGGCGTGCTGCGCGCCAACTCGCTTTCTGCCGGCCATTCGGGAATCAAGCCAGAGACGCTCGACCTGATCGTCGCCATGCTCGAACGCGGCGTCACGCCCGCCGTGCCGTCGGTCGGCTCTCTGGGTGCCAGCGGCGATCTCGCGCCCCTGGCTCATATGACGTTGACGTTGATCGGCGAGGGCGAAGCCTATTTCGGCGACGAGCTGCTGCCGAGCGCCGTCGCGCTGGAGCGCGCGGGATTAAAGCCGATCGAACTTGGCGCGAAGGAAGGCCTGGCGCTGGTCAACGGGACGCAGGTGATGACCGCGATCGCGGCGCTGAGCGTCGTGCGGGCGGAGCGGCTTGCCGCCGCGGCCGATGTCATCGGCGGGATGTCGCTCGAGGCCTATCTCGGCAGCGAGCGCGTCTTCGACCGCCGCATCAACGACCTACGGCCGCATCCGGGGCAAGAGCGCGTTGCGGCCAACTTGCGCGCGCTGCTGGAACACTCGGAGATCGTGTGGTCGCACGTGGAATGCGAGCGCGTCCAAGACCCGTACTCGTTTCGCTGCATTCCGGTGGTTCACGGCGCGGTGCGCGACTCGACCGCCTACGTTCGCCGCGTTACCGAAGTCGAAGCAAACTCGGTAACCGACAACCCGCTGGTCTTTCCGGAGGACGGCGTCTTTCTTTCGGGCGGCAACTTCCACGGCGAGCCGATTGCGCTGGCGATCGACTTCCTGAAGATGGCGATCGGCGAGCTGGCCTCGATAGCCGAGCGCCGTCTCTACCTCTTGCTCAACGCGGAGGACCGCGGGCTCCCGCTCTTTCTCACCGAGCGCCGCGGATTGCAGTCCGGCCTGATGATCGTGCAATATACCGCGGCGGCGCTGGTCAACGACAACAAAGGCTTGGCGTGGCCGTCGAGCGTCGATTCAATCCCGACCTCGGCCGGGCAAGAGGATCACGTCAGCATGGGCATGACGTCGGCGAACAATCTCCAGCGGGTGCTCGATAACGTGGAAGCCGCGATTGCGTGTGAGTTGCTCGGCGCGATGGTCGCGATCGATCTCCGGCACCCGCTGCGAATGGGCCGGGGTACACGCGCCGCCCACGAAATCACGCGCGAGCGCATTGCCCCTTGGACTAACGATCGCCCCCCGGCGCCTGACATCGCCGCGGCCCGCGAGCTGATCCGTTCGCACCGGCTCGTCGAAGCCGCCGAAGCGGCCACGGGCCACCGATTTACAGGCTGAGGCTCAGCGAGACGTAGGCGTTAAAGGGATTCGGCAACACCAACGAGTTGGTGTCGGCGTACGCCGGAATGTAGGAGTTCTGGAAGGCCGGGTTGAGCGGGACGCCGTTGGCCGTCTTGTCGTTCGGTGACGCCCCGTTGTAAAAGTTCGACACGTAGTAGTAGTTCGGGATATAGCCGCAGGTGTAGGTATTTGGTGGAAACTGTTTCGTCCACGGCTCCGAGGAGCCGCCGAAACAGGCGTTCATCAGATTGGCCAGCAGCACGTTAACTTTAAGGCGCGGCGTGATCTGATATCCCATTTGCAGGCTCAGGTTCAGCTGACTGGGCTGACGAAACGCACCGAAAGAATCGAAGACGCCGGTCTGCGGATTCGGGATGAAGAACTCGCCGGGCGACGTTCCATTTTGCGTCGCGGACAGGCCGCAGGTCGTGTAGTCGGCTTGCGTGACGCGCGGCGCCGTGGGAATGTGGGAGGAGTTGCGCTTGCAGACTCGCGGGTCGATCCCCAGCACATCCGCCGGGTTGCCGTAGGGTTGGCCTTCGTTGAACGTCATCGCCGGCGTGATCGTAAACTTGTCGTGTTTGTAGTTGACGATTGCGCTCAAAACGTTGGGCGATAAGTAGGGATAGTCGAGGCCGACGGGATACCAGCCGTCGCGGTCGAGCAGCGGCTGCGGTGACATCGAGTAGTACGGGTTCCAGATCGGGGGATAGTAGTTCGGCTTGAGCCGGGTGCAGTTCGGGTCGGGAAAGACGTTGCCCGTAGCGTTGTGCTCGTAGCATTGCGAGCCGCCGCCGGCACGCGTGAGGCCGTTGAAGTTGGCAATATCCTGGTTGTAGGGGTCGATCGGGTTGATCGTCGTTCCGGGATAGTTCGCCCACTTCTCGGCGGCGTTCGTGTACGTGTACGATATCAGAAACGAGAGCCCGTTCTTGTCGAAGTCGCCTTTCGTGAACTCGAACTCGGCGCCGTCGACCCGCTCGACACCGGAGTTGAGCCCGCCGCTCAGCCCAAACGGTAGCCCGATGCCGTAGACTTGATTGGTCGCGTAGCGATAGTACGGCGTCACCTTGATCGACATATCCGTGCCTTTGAAGCGCCGCTCGAACGACGCATCGTAGTTGTCGGAGTATTGCACCTCGGGGTCGTGCACCGGCGTCGTGAATCCGTACTGCCAGAACGCCTGGAAGAGATCGTACGCGAGATTGTTGGCGGCGGCGTTGTATTGCACCTGATACGTCTCCGGCTCTTGGGCGTAGCGCCCGGCCGAGAATCGCAGCACGGTGTCCGGATTGACGGTATAGGTCGCTCCGAAGCGCGGCGTAAGCGCGTAGTCGGCCAGCGTCGGGCTATAGGTGTTGCTCAGTAGCAGATGACCGTCTTTGCCGTCGGGATGAACCGTCTGCACCGGATGTGCCGGAATCGAGTTGTCGACGGGGCAGTCGAAGCCGACGAAGGGTACCGCCGGCTTGCCGCTGGCGGGCGGCTCGGGAAGGACGTACGGCGCGAGCGTAACCGGGTTATAGCAGAACTCGCGCTGACCGGCGAGAAACCAGAAGTCTTGGCCGTTATTCGACGTGTTGGCGAGGTTGTACTCATAGTCTTCGCCGCGCAAGCCGAGATCGATGTTGAGCTTGTCGGTCGGATTCCACAAATCTTCGAGCGCCAGCGAGGTAAAGTTCGGCACGACGTTGTTGAGAAAGCCCGAGTTACCGGTATAGGTGATCTGCCACGATGCGCCCGGAACGGTCGGCCCCGGTTCGGGCGACATGAACGAGCCGCTGGTGAGCGGGCTGTTGCACGGCGCCGGCTGCCCGGCCTTGTAATGCTCGCCGAGATAACTTCCGGTAAAATAGGCGAAACACTCCGTACCGTTGGTGAGGTTGGTCGCAGCGGTGCTGAGGTAGTTGTTGAAGTTGGTGTTGTTAAAACGGTTCGTCGTTGCGGTCGTGTAGTTGCCGTCGAAGGTGAACAAGTGTTCGGAGCTCAGCTGATCGGCAAAGGTGAAGGCCAGGCCGCGCGTGTGCGATTCCAGTTCGTAATCGTACGAGGTGACGCCAAAACCGTAGAAGGGCGTGCCGTAGCTCAGCGGGCTGGTCTGCAGCCAGTCGGAATAGAACGTGTATCCGTAGATCCGGAAGTAGGCGTTGGAGCCGATGTTCTTCTGGTACTGGAGCTTAGCGATAGAAGCGTCGTTCCAGAATCCGTCGCGTGCGTCGGGCGGCACGGTCGAAAACGTGCCCGGGGCGCACTCGCCCTTGATCTGCTGGCCGTAGAAACCGTAGGGATCGATGTTGGCGCAGCGATTGCCGGGCGAACCCGGATCGAAGTACGGCACCGGCGCGACGTTGGCGGGACTCTCACCGAAGTGCGTGTTGCTGGGCCAGGTGACAAAATCGCCCCACACCTCGGGCACGTTCTCTCCATACACGACGTCGCTGAGCTGGTTGATGACGTGCGGCCCGAGATCGTTCTGCGAGCTGTAAAACTGGCTTTTAAGCGCCGTTACGTTGTAGAGCAGCTGCACGTCGTCGCGGCCTGCGTCGTGGCGGTGCGGAATGCCGATGTGCAGGTTGATGACGCTCTCGCGATCCGCGAGGTTCGAGTAGCTGGCGTAGGCCGGCGAAAGCGTTTGATAGCAACCCGGATCTACATGAACGCCGGACGGAAGCGGTACGTAGCCGGTCTGTCCGGGGCTTAATGTAAAGGGATTGTACACGGGCGACGAGTTTGGTCCGGAGTACCAGCCCGTCCCCTGGGGCGCGTTGTTCACGCAGGTCGGAAAGACGCCGCCGAAATAGAGACGCGCGGTGTTAAACGCGATCGCGGGATAGCCCCAGACGTCGCCGAGATTCGAACCGTTGAACTGGTCGAGATAGCGGAAATCCTGATTGTATCCGCCGACGCCGATGTAGTAAGAGAACATGCGGTCGGGCGTGGCACCCCCGACCTCAAACTGAAGGTTGTGGTAGTAGGTCGTCGAGCCGATGCCCGTATCCACCGTCGCGTATCCGGGGAAGGTCCCGGTCTTGATGACTTGGTTGATGAAACCGGCCAAACCGGTCGCGCTCGAGCCGGCCGTTCCGCCTCCGGTATAAACTTGAAGCTCCTGCTGCCCGAGCGTCCCAGCCGTACTGCCAGGGTAGTTATCGAACGAACGGTTGACCGGAACGCCGTCGAACTCGTAGCCGATCTGATCGTAGTTTCCGCCACGAATATAGACCGTTTGATCCCAGCCCTGCTGGTTGGGCGGCACGAACGCGCCGGGAACCGCGGCAATCGCCGAATAGGCACTATTTAAGCTGCCGCCGCCGCCCAGACCGGCCGCGGCCTGCGTCACGGTCGCATTGACCGAATACACATCGGTCGTCGTTCCGGATTTCACGAGGTCCATCGAGGAACGCGCGGTGACGCGCGCGATCGTTCGCAGCGAAGGCTCGAGCGGAATTCGAAGCGTCTGCACCTGATCGGCAAAGACCGAGACGCCGGTGGTTGTGGAAGGTTCGAAGCCGTCCTTAGAAACGGTAATCGTGTAGGTGTCGGGCGCCAGCGAGAGCATCGAAAACCGGCCCGACGCATCGGTCGTGACGGTTACGGTCTGCGAAGGGCTGGCTGCGGAGATGCGGGCCCCGGCGATCGGCCCCCCGCCAACGCGGGCGACGGTTCCGGTAATCGAGCCGGTCGTTCCCGCGAAGGCACGCGGAGCGCCGACCACGCATCCGATAACGAGCGCAAGAACGAAGAGCAACCATCGTGGGCGGCACCGTCCGCACATGCGACCCCGTCATTCGCTGCGCTGTTCGAGAGGTCTTGTCCGCGGCTCCAAGAATTCCGCGGACCATGAGCGCTATCGCGGGTTCTCGCGCGGTTCGGGCGCCACGTGGTGCCGAACTGTCTTGTCTTGGTTGGCCGCAAGAAGCCGCACTGCGCATGTTGATGAACAACCTCGATCCCGAGGTTGCCGAACGTCCCGAGGATCTCGTCGTCTACGGCGGCAACGGCCGCGCCGCACGCTCGTGGGAGGCGTTCGACGCGATCGTTCGCACGCTGCGCCGGCTGCGCAGCGACGAGACGCTCATCGTGCAGAGCGGCAAGCCCGTCGCCGTCTTTCCAACGCACGCTCGCGCGCCGCGCGTGCTGATCGCCAACGCAAATCTCGTGCCGAAGTGGGCGGACTGGACCGTCTTCCGCGAGCTGGAAGCGCAAGGGCTCACGATGTACGGCCAGATGACTGCCGGCTCGTGGATCTACATCGGCACGCAAGGAATCGTCCAGGGAACCTACGAGACCTTCGCCGAGCTGGGGCGCCGGCATTTCGGCGGATCGCTTACTGGCCGGGTCGTATTGACGGCCGGAGTCGGCGGCATGGGTGGCGCGCAGCCGTTGGCGGTTACGATGAACGGCGGGATCTGCCTGATCGTCGACGTCGATCGCGCGCGTTTGGAGCGCCGGCGCGAGCTTCGCTATCTCGACCGGGTCGCCGAATCCCGCGACGACGCGCTGCTTCAAGTGCAGCGCGCTCGCGATGCGCGCGAGGCCGTCTCGATCGGATACGAAGGTAACGCCGCGGTTGAGTTCGCGCAACTCTACGAACTTGGTTTTCGCCCCGATGCGGTAACGGATCAAACGTCGGCGCACGACTTACTCGACGGCTACGTCCCCGCGGGCCTCTCGCTCGCCGCTGCCGCCGAGCTGCGCCGGACCGATCCCGACGAATATCAACGGCGCGCCCTACAAAGTTGCGCCGAGCACGTGCGCGCGATGGTGCGCTATCTCGATGCCGGCGCGATCGTCTTCGATTACGGCAACAACATCCGCGCGCAAGCGCAGCGCGCCGGCTTCGAGCGCGCCTTCGATTTTCCGGGATTCGTTCCGGCGTTCATTCGCCCGCTCTTCTGCCGCGGTTCGGGCCCATTCCGTTTCGCCGCACTCTCCGGCGACCCCGACGACATCGCCGCTTGTGATGCGAAGCTGCTCGAGCTGTTCGGCGACGACGCATCGTTGACGCGCTGGTTATGCTTGGCGCGCGAGCGCATCGCCTTCCAAGGCTTGCCGGCTCGTATCTGCTGGCTCCCCTTTGGGCGCCGCGCGATCGCCGGGCTGGCATTCAACGAGCTCGTTGCGTCGGGCGCGGTCAAAGCGCCAATCGTCATCGGACGCGACCATCTCGACACCGGCAGCGTAGCCTCGCCCTATCGCGAGACCGAGGCGATGAAAGACGGAAGCGATGCGATCGCCGACTGGCCGATTCTCAACGCGATGCTCAACACGGCCGCCGGCGCGCATTGGGTGAGCTTTCATCACGGTGGCGGCGTCGGCATCGGCTACAGCCTTCATGCCGGAATGGTAGTCGTTGCCGACGGCAGCGAAGAAGCGCGCGAGCGCCTCGCGTGCGTGCTTACAACCGATCCCGGCCTTGGCGTCATTCGCCACGCCGACGCCGGCTACGACCTCGCCATCGAAACCGCCGACGCACAAGGACTCGATTGGCGTCTCTGATCGTCCGAGCAAAGACGATCGTCACCTGCGACACTCGAGCTCCGCAATGTGGTATAGGCTTTGACGCGCTCGGTTGCATCGACGACGCCGCGATGCTGATCGAGGACGGCCGCATCATTTATCTTGGCCCCGCCGCTGCTTGTCATCCTGAGCGCAGTCGAAGGACGATAAGCAGCGAACTTAACTTTCAAGATCACATCATCGTCCCCGGGCTTGTCGACGCGCACGCGCATCCGCTCTACGCCGGAAACCGCGAGCCGGATTTTGCCGCGCGAACGCGTGACGAGCCTCCGCCGCTCGGCATGCGCTACACGATCGAGCAAACGCGTGAGGCGCTGCTCGACCCCGAGGCGTTTTACGAGCGCACGCTCCGCCCGAGGCTGCATGCGATGCTATCCCACGGCACGACGACGCTCGAAACCAAAACGGGGTACGCACTGCATAAGCCCGGCGAAACCGCGCTGCTCGACATCATCGCGCGGCACAAGGCGGATCCCGACGTCCCGCGCCTGGTGGCAACCTTTCTCGGCGCTCACGCGCTGCCGCCCGAGTTCGAGATCGAGCGTGAGCCGGGGTTTATCGATTACCTCATCGACCAAGTCGTCCCGGCAGCGGCCGCGCATGGCGCCGTCTACGCCGACGCGTTTTGCGAGCCCGGATTCTTTTCGCCGGAGCAAACGCGACGGTATCTCGACGCGGCCCGCTTACACGGCATGCGCCTACGCGTGCACTGCGACGAAATGGCCTACGGGGGCGCCGCCGCGATGGCGGCGCAGCTCGACGTGGATGCGGTCGATCACTGTAACTACATTCGAGAAGAAGACGTCCGCACGATCGCGGAACACGGGATCGTGACCGTCGCCTGCCCCGCAACGATCGAGTTTCTCGATCTCCCCCAACGCGCGCCGGTGCGCTCACTGCTGGAAGCCGGCGCGATGGTCGCGCTCGCCAGCGACTATAATCCTGGAACCTCACCTTGCTTCAATCTGCAGAGCGTCGCCTATTTCGGCCGCAAGCTTTTCGGGCTTTCGGCCGCCGAGGCGCTCTACGCCGTAACTCGGGCAGCCGCCCACTCTCTGCGCCGCGACGCGGGCAGCCTCCGCGTTGGCGGGCCCGCTGACTTCGTCGCCCTTCAAATCGATTCGCCCGAAGAGTTCGGCTGGGAGTTCGGCGGCAACCTCGCCGCCGCCGTCGTGAGGGACGGCGTGCTCGTGCGATGACCGGCGAATTGATTCGTTGCGCGCGCGCGCTCGTCTCCGGCGAAACGCGGCACGATTACGCGTTCGTCGTGCGCGACGGCCGCATCGTCGCGAGCGGCGACTTTCTCGCGGTACGAGATATAGCGCGCGAGCTCGAAGCCCGTTCCTTCCCCCACGACCGCCTCGTCGTTCCGGGCTTTATCAACGGCCACAGTCACGCGTATCAAATTCTCTTGCGAGGATGGGCCGACGATTGGCCCTTTGCCAAATGGCGCCGCGACGCGCTCTATCGCTTCGTGCCGCAGCTAACGCCGGACGACGTTTACTGGACCTTCGTCGCCGCCTTCTCGGAGATGCTGGCGGCCGGAATCACCACCGTTGCGGAGTTCTTTTATCTCAACGGCGCCGGCAACGAGCACTCCGAGGCCGCGATTCGGGCGGCACGCGAAACCGGGATCCGGTTGATTTTGGCGCGCACGTGGATGGACGCGAGCTATGCGCCCCCGGAGTTTTGCGAAACCGCCGACGTCGCCGCGGAGCGAACGCTCGAACTGATGCAGCGCTATCCCGAAGCAAACGTTTGCGTTGCGCCGCACTCGCTGCACGCCGCATCGCCGGAGATGATTCGCCAGGCGGCGGAGTTCTCGCGCCGCTTCGACTGCATGCTCCACATTCACGTTGCCGAAGCGCCGTATGAAGGGCAAGAGGCGCTCGCGCGCTTTGGAGCGACGCCGATTGCCCTCCTCGACGAGCGGGGCGCGCTAAACGGGCGCACTGTAGCCATCCATGCGATTCATCTCTCGGAGCCTGAGAAGGAGATGCTCGCCCGCGCCGGCGCCCGCGTCGTGCATAATCCGACGACGAACCAGTATCTGGGCGACGGGATCTGCGACGTCGTCGGGTTGCGTTCGCTCGGCGTGCCGGTGGGTTTGGGGACCGACGCGGACGTCCGCCCATCGCTGATCGACGAAATGCGCTCCGCCGCATTGCTTGCGAAGCTGCGAAGCATGGACGGTGCGGCATTGGGAACTCAAGAGGCCTTCGCGATGGGAACGAGCGAGGGCGCGCGAGCGCTAGGGCTGGATGCCGGCGATCTTCTGGAGGGCGGACCGGCGGATTACGTCGTGCTCGATGCTTCTGAGATCGACCCCTGGTCCCCGGAGCGTAACGCCCTGGTCTACCGTGGCCAAGACGCGTGGGTTCAAGCGACCTTTGTGAACGGTCGTCGGGTCTTTGTCGGCGAGGCGTCGCCGCTGGCTCGCCGGGCTCGCAGCGAGATCGCGCTCATCGCGGAAAGACTCTGCCTTTTTAAATCAGCGGGCCGCCGCGCTCGGTGAGTTCGGTACTGGTTGCATAACCGATCGACCATGCGCCTGCGGATGACTCAAAGCCAAAATGAGGACGACGACGATTGGGCAGGCGGCCAGGATGACAACCGAAACGGCGATGTAGAGCGTCCAGCGGAGGCCGCTTGCGATCATACGAATCGACGATACTGCTTGAAGGCCCACGGTTACTGCCGCCGTGATATGACGCTCAAGACGACACCCGCCGTGTTCGAGCACGAGAGAACGCTTGCTCACTTCCTCTTCGCCTATCTAGCCGTAGGGCAAGTGCAGTGGAACCTCTGCGTGTAAGCACTTGCATTCACCTTAAGGCTGTGGTAGCATCTTGCGTGCAAGCACTCACTTGCAGCCAAGCGAGCGTATGAAAACTGTCTTATTTTCGGTAACCCTGGCCTCCCTCGCGGCCGTTCTGGGCGCCACGCCGGCCGGCGCTGGCGCCTTCTCGCCGCTGGACGCGCACGCCGTGATCGAACGGATGGCCGCGCGCAATCCCTCCATAAAGAGTTACCAGGCCCGGGTCCACGTCGACATCCGGCTGCTCAGCTTTCCATTCCTGGCGCCGAAACTCGACGGGACATCGTACTTCAAGCGGCCGGATCTGTACGTGGTCGTCTTCGATCGCATGCCGAGCTATGCGCGCAGCTTCGGACGGCTCTTCAATGACGTCGGCAATCCGATGGCGTGGGAGCGCGATCAAAATATCACCCTCGACGGAACCACGGTGCTCGGCGGTCGGGAGATGCTGGTTCTTCGGCTGACAAAAAAGATTCATAGCGACATCCTCGATCACACCCTAGCCTATGTCGACGCCTTATCGTATACGCTCACGCAGATGGAGTGGTACTACACGAGCGGCGGCACGATTACCATGTCGGAACAGTACCGGCTCGAAGGCAACTATTGGGTGCTCGCGCAACAGCACGCAACGATCCGCATGCCCTACGCGCGGGCGCTGGCCGATGCCGTTTACGGCGCGTATCAGATCAACGTTCCCATCGGAACCCCGGGAGCGCGAGCGCAATGATCGAAACGCGCAAGATTCCCGAGAACGTTCGCTCCGCCTCGCCCGAAGAGACTCGCGAGCGAATCTTGACTGCAGCGCGCGAGGTAATCGGCCGCAAGGGGAAGCGCGGCGCGACGACGCGCGAGATCGCCGACGTCGCCGGGGTTAACGAGGCCACGATTTTTCGGCACTTCGGCACGAAGGAAGCGCTCTTGGTAGCCTGCGCGCAGCATTTTTCCGGGCACTTGCTACTGGCTGACGTCGCCGCCGGTCTCACCGGAAATCTTTCAGATGATTTGCTCGCGCTCGCGCGCGTGATGTTTGCTCGCTTCGAGGCGCTCGGCGACATGATTCGCTGGTCGCTGGTGGAGCAAGAGTATGAGAAGGATATCTTTGCCGAAACGGCGTGGCGTCCTCAGCTCGCTATCTTAGCGATTTTGACGGAGTTCATGGCGCGCCGCATCGAGGCCGGCGAACTCCGTGGCGAGGCGGAAAAGCTCGCGCTGATGTTCTTGGGCCTGGTCTTCATGCATGCGCTGGGGCGCAGAAAGTTTCCCGACTCAGTACTTCACCGCGGCGAGCCCGAGGCCGCACTTCGATTCTACATCGACGTTTTTCTCAATGGGGTAAGGAACTCGTAATGGATACGCGAGAGGTAGACCAAAAGACGGTACCCGGTCAAAAGACCAACGGTCCCGGAAGCGTCGCGGACGAGCCGCGTTCCGGGCCGCGCAGGCGCATCATTTTCGCGGTCGTCGCCGTGGTCGTGATCGTAATCGCCGTGATTTGGGGTGTGCCGTGGCTGACGTACTCGCTCTCGCACGAGGGTACCGACGACGCGCACGTCGCCGCCGACGAGGTTGCGGTAACGAGCAAGATTCCCGAACGCATCAACCGGATCTTGGTCGACACGAACCAGCCCGTCCGTCGCGGCCAGCTTTTAGTGGTCCTCGACAACAAAGACGAACTCGCAAGGCTTCGCGCGGCGCAGGCGCAGTACGATCTCGCGGTTGCCAATCAGCGCACCACGACCGAACAGGGGCAGGGCGGCGTCTTGCAGGCGAGCGGCCAAATTGCCAGCGCGCAGGCGCAAGTTCCCATGGCGCAAGCCTCGGTTAGCCAGGCCGACGCGCAGCTGCAGGCCGCGCAAGCGCAAGTTCCGGCGGCGCAACAAGCCTACGATAAGGCGCAAGCCGATTTTAACCGCGTCAGCTCCTTGGTTAAGACGGGCGACGTCGCCGCGCAACAGCTCGATGCCGTTCGCGCGCAGAGCGCCGGTGCGGCCGCACAACTGCGCGGCGCGCAGGATCAGGTAAGCGTGGCACAGGCCAACGTCTTAGCGGCGCAAGACCGAGTGGAAGCGGCCAATGCCGGGGTGAGCGCCGCGTCGGGCGGCGCTACCACCGCTGAAGGTAAGCTCGCGCAGGCCTCGGATCCCAGTCAAGTCGAGGCGGCCGGCGCACAGCTCTATCTTGCCAAGCAAAACCTCAAGTACACGAGCATTTATGCATCGACCGACGGCTACATCGGCGAAAAGAACGTCGAGGTTGGCCAAACCATCGGTGCGGGCATCACGCTGCTAACGATCGTTCCGCACAACGTCTACATCACCGCAAACTACAAAGAGACGCAAATGGGCAAGATGCGGGTCGGCCAACCCGTCGACGTCCGCGTCGACGCCTATAAAGGCGTGACGTTCCACGGGCACGTCGCTTCGATCAATCCTGCGTCGGAAAATACGTACGCGCTCGTACCGGCTCAAAATGCAAGCGGCAACTTCGTCAAGGTGACCCAGCGGATTCCGGTGCGCATCGACGTCGACGACCAGCGTTCGGACCTGCCCCTGCGGCCCGGAATGAGCGTCGAAACCTACGTCAACGTGAAGTAAACTGCGATGATGCGCAGCACCTACGAAAGCCCGGTCGTCGAGCACGGCGCGCGCCGGGTCATCATCAGCATTGCGGTCATCACCGCGACGCTGCTCGAAATCATCGACGTTACAATCGTCAACGTCTCGCTGCCGAACATCCAAGGCAACTTCGGAATCGGCGTCGATCTCGGTGCCTGGATCGTTACGGCCTATCTGATCGCCAACGTCGTCGTGATTCCGCTCAACCCTTGGTTTGCGGCTCGCTTTGGCCGGCGGCAATACTTTTTCGGCTCGATCGTCATCTTCACGATCGCGTCGCTGATGTGCGGGCTTTCCAATAGCTTCGGTCAGCTCGTCTTTTGGCGGCTGATTCAAGGGCTGGGCGGCGGCGGTCTGATCTCGACCTCACAAGCAATCTTGCGCGATACCTACGGCATCAAAGAGCAAGGAAAGGCGCAAGGCGTCTTTGCGATGGGCGTGATCGTCGGGCCGGCGCTAGGCCCGGTCATCGGCGGCTGGATCACCGACAACTGGAACTGGCACTGGATCTTTTTCATCAACATTCCGGTGGGCATCATCGCCGCCACGCTGATTTGGAACTTCCTGCGCAACCCCGCCGAACCCCAGTATCGCAAGCTCGATTGGGTCGGCTTGATCTTGTTGTGCATTGGCTTGGGCTCGATGCAGTTCGTGCTCGAGAACGGCCAGCAATACGACTGGTACGACGACGCGCGGATTCGATGGTTCACGTTCTTTTCGATCGCTGGGCTGGTGACGTTTGTTTGGTGGACGCTGCGCTCCGCGATTCCGATCGTGGATTTGCGTGTCTTGCGCCTGCGCCAAGTGGCCGCCGGCAGCGTCCTGGGCGCCGTGCTCGGCGTAAGCCTCTATGGCTCGATCATCATTCTGCCGCAGTATCTGATCAACTCGCTCGGCTTTACGGCGACGCTCTCGGGCGCGACCGTCATGATTCGCGCGGGTGCCGTTATGCTGTTCACGCCGTTCGCCGCCATCATGACCCAGCGTGGCCTGATCGATCCCCGTCTCTCGGCGGCGATCGGCTTCGTTTTGCTGGCCGCGTCGAACTGGATGCTGGCGAACATCACGACGCCACAATCGGATTTCCACGCGCTGATCCTTCCCCTCGTTGTCAGCGGCATCGGGCTCTCACAAATCTTCGTGCCGCTTTCGGTTGCCGTCATCGGAAGCGTGCCGGATAAGGAGGTGCCCGCAACGGCGGCCTTCTTCAACCTTTCGCGGCAGATCGGCGGAAGCGTCGCCGCCGCGATTCTGATCACCCTCCTCGTGCGGGGCTTCACCATTTATCAAACCGGGCTCGCCGGAACCCAAACGCTGGCTCATGCGCCAACGGCACGATACGTTAACTCGCAAGGCGGCGTGCAGAACCGCGCAGCCATGCAGCGCCTAACGGTCCTCGTCGAGTCCCAATCGGCGGTACAGTCGTATGCCGACACGTCGCGCTGGACGGCCGTGATCACGCTCGGCCTGGCGCCGCTGGTGCTCTTGCTTCGCCGGCCGCGCATCGGCGTGGCCCTGGCCGAGTGACGTGATGCGGACGCGCGCGCTATCGGCGCTAATTGCCGCCACAGCTTTAGCGACCGCCGTCTGGCCGCTGCAACGGACCTCCGCGCAGCTCGACGAGCCGCCGGTGCCCAGCGTCGCTCCGGGCTACCGGGCGCCGAATGTGGCGCCGAGCGGCGCGCAGATCATCGGCGTGACGCAACAGCCTTTCGTGGGGATCTCGTTACAAGACGCGATTGCGATGTCGCTGCTGAACAATCCGCAGCTTGCGGTCTCCGCCTCGAACTTCAGGGTGGCGCGCTATAACATCGTGCAGGTCAAGGGCGCCTACGACGTAGCCCTGCACCTGGAGCCGCAGTCGAGCTTTTCGGTCAACCCGCCGGAAAACTTTCTGGCAGCCGGTCCGGGCCAGGTCGGTGAGTACACTCCTGGGCCGACCTTTACTTCGGGGCCGGGCAACATCATTCAGCATCAATCGACGACTGGGTACGGGCTGAGTGGACAAACGGAATACGGCGCTTCGTATCAGGCGGGGATTACGCAGAGCCGCACCTATAACAACACGACCTTCGACGCATATAATCCGTACTATCTTGCGTCGCTGAACCTCGCCGTCACTGCGCCCCTGCTCAAGAACGGCGGCATGAACGCCACGAAGCGGCAGTTGAAGCTAGCCTTCATCAATGCCGACGCGGCCACGGCACAGGCGCTCATCGATGCATCGAACACGATCTCGCAAGTCGAAAGCACCTACTGGGATCTGCTGGCCGCGTGGCGTGACGTGGCGATTCAGGAAGAGGCGCTGCGCGAGGCCATTGCGCAGCAGCAAAGCAACGAACGTCTCGTAAAGCGGGGCGCGGCCGCGGCGATCGACGCCGTCGAGTCGGAGACCCAAGTCGCCAACTTCCAAACCTCTGTCTTCCGTGCGCTGCAAACGGTTTCGGCGCTGCAGAATCAACTCAAGAGCCTCGTCACTTCGAGTGCCGGCGATCCGATCTGGTCTGCGAACCTCGTGCCGTCGACGTCCGTCGCACAGCTACCCAGTGCGAGCGATCTTTCAACAGTCGTTGCCGAAGCCAAAGCGAATCGGCCCGAGGTCCGGCAGGCGCTGGATCGGCGGCTCGCGGCCGGCGTTGACGTCGTCTTTGCAAAGAATCAGTCGCTGCCGCAAGCCGATATCTCGGCGCAGTATCAGAGCAACGGCTTCGCCGGCATCCTCACGCCAGTTCCGAAGTTCATAGCCGGCTATTGCGGTAGTGGAGGCCTCGGTCTCTCGCAATGCCCCACGCCTCCGCCCAACACTCAAGGCTCGATGCCGTGGGCCTATCATAATATGTGGGCTGCCTACTTCCCGGCGTTCAATATCGATTTGATCGTCGGCTATCCGATCCAAGGTCACCTCGCACGGGGACTGCGGGGACTTGCGAGCGAGGAGACGACGCAGGCGCGAGTTCTTATCCAGGGCGTCGACGAGCGAATCGGCGCGGAAGCCCGCAATGCGCTGCAGAGCTACCAGTCTGCGCTTTCGAAACTGAATGCCACGCGCCAAGCCCGCGAATCAGCCGAAGCCGTCTATGCGAGCGAGCTTCGCAAGTTCCACAACGGCGCGTCGACGACGTTCCTCGTCTTGCAGCGTCAGCTCGAGCTCTCGCAGGCCCGCGGCAGCGAGCTGCGGGCGCAGACGCAACTCAACGAGAGCGTCGTCGAACTACAGCGCGTCGAGGGCACGATTCTATCCAGCAACGGCGTTAACGTTCAGACGCTGGGAAGCCAGGCCTCGGCGTTAGGCACCGCACCGTGAAGCTTCGCAGTCTTCCAGCGATCGTTGGGGCCATGGCCGTCGTGCTCGCGGCGCTGCCGGTGCAGCGCACTGCGGCGCAGCTACCGCCGCAGTTCCCTGTCGTGCCGAGTGTCGCTCCGGGCTATCGTGCACCGCAAGTCGTGCCGAGCGCGGCCCAGATCGTCGGCGTGACGCAGCAGCCGTTCGTCGGCATCTCATTGCAGGATGCCATCGCGATGGCGCTGCTCAAGAATCCGAATCTCGCCGTCTCGGCGTCAAATGTGCGAATCGCGCGCTATGCTATCGTCGAGGTCAAGGGCGCCTACGACGTGCAGCTCCAACTCAAGCCGTCGTCGAGTTTCTCCGTCCAGCCTCCGCAGAATGCATTCGTTGCCGGGCCCGGAGAGATAGGAAAATATTCGCCCGCACCCTATGGCTCGCCCGGCCCAATCTATACCACCGGTCCCGGCAATATCATCCAGCATCAGTCGGCTTTCCAGTACGGCCTCGGCGGACAGACCGAGAACGGCCTGACGTATCAAGCCGGAATCCAGCAGAGTCGGACCTATAACAACACGATTTTCAACGCATACAATCCGTACTACATTGCCACGCTGAACGTTGCGCTCACGCAGCCGCTGCTCAAGAACGCCGGCATGAACGCGACGAAGCGGCAGCTCAAACTCGCGTTCGTTAACGCCGATGCGTCAGTGGCGCAGGCACTCATCGACGCCTCGAGCACGATATCTCAAGTCGAGACGGCCTATTGGAATCTGGTCGCGGCGTGGCGCAACGTCGCGATTCAAGAGGAAGCGCTAAGGGAAGCGATCGCGCAGCAGCAGAGCAACGTTCGACTGGCTAAACGCGGTGCACTGGCCCCGATCGAAGCGGTCGAGTCGCAGACGCAGGTTTCGAACTTTCAGGACGACGTGTTCTCGGCGTTGCAAACGGTTTCGCAGCTTCAGGTCCAGCTCAAGAGCCTTGTCGTCGCCGATCCCAGCGACGCAATCTGGACCGCCAACCTCGTGCCCTCGACTTCGGTGGAACAGCTTCCGACTGCGGGCGATCTGGCGCTGATCGTCGCCGAAGGCCGGCGCAACCGTCCAGAAGTGCGCCAGGCCGAGGACAAGCGTCTCGCCGCCGACATCGACCGAAGCTATGCGGCAAACCAGTCGTTACCTCAGGCCGACGTGCAAGTGCAGTACCTTAGTAACGGTTTCGCGGGCATCCTTACTCCGGTTCCGGGATTCTTGCAAAGCGAATGTTTTAACGTCTCGCGGCTGACGATGTGCCCGACGCCGCCGCCGGATACGCAAGGGAAGATGGCTTTTGCCTATCACAATATGTGGGCCGCATACTTCCCGACCTTCAACACCGCGCTCGTCGTTAGTTATCCGATCCAAGGGCACCTCGCGCGCGGCATGCGCGGCGTTGCGAGCGAGGAGGAGAAGCAGGCGACACTTTTGATGCAACGCGTGGACGAACGCATCGGCTCAGAGGCGCGCGACGCGTTGCAAAGCTATCAATCGGCGCTGGCAAAGCTCAACGCCGCGCACAAGTCGCGGCAGGCCGCCGAAGCCGTTTACGCAAGCGAGGTTCGAAAGTTCCACAACGGAGAATCGACGACGTTCCTGGTGCTCCAGCGCCAGGTGCAGCTCGCGGAAGCGCGCGGATTGGAGCTTCGCTCGCAGACGCAGCTCAATCAGTCGGTCGTCGAACTGCAGCGCGTCGACGGCACGATCTTAACCACCAACGGCGTCAATCTGCAGACGCTCGGCACGCAGACGCTTGCGCACTAAAAGCGCGCTTCCGGCCGTCGTCGCGATTGTCGCGCTCGTGCTTGCGGCTTTGCCGGGCGAGCCTACCTCCGCGGAGGTTGACTCCCGTTCGCAGCACGCGATGATTCCGACGCCGATTCCGACGCCGAGCCTCGCCTCAATCCCGACGGTGGCGCCCGGGTACCGTGCGCCCGAGGCCGAGCCGAGTAGCCCCGGGATCATCGGCGTTACCCAGAAACCGTTTGTGGGGATCTCGCTGCAGGATGCTGTGGGAATGGCGCTGGTGAAGAATCCCGAGTTGGCGGTCTCCGCTTCAAATGTTCGAATCGCGCGTTACCGCGTCGTTCAGGCCAAAGGCAACTTCGACGCACAACTCCACGTCGAGCCGTCGTCAAGCTTCTCCGTGACCCCGCCGGAGAATCTCTTCTTCGCGGGTCCGGGAAATTTCGGGTACGGCTATACCTGCATCCCGAGCTTCGTCGGCCCACCCTATCCATGCGCCACCAACGGTCCCGGCAACATCATCCAGCATCAGTATTCGTTTGCGTCGGGAGTGAGCGGTCAGACCGTCAACGGGCTGCAATGGGGAGCCGGCATTACGCAGACGCGCACGTACAACAACGTCATCATCAATACGTTCAGTCCGTACTATCAAGCCACGTTGAACCTCTCGGTTACGCAGCCGCTGCTAAAGAATGCCGGCATGAATCCCGTTAAGCATCAGTTGAAGCTAGCGATGATCGGCGCCGACTCGAACGAGGCGCAAGCGCTGGTAGACGCCTCGACGACGATCGCGCAGGTCGAGGATGCTTACTGGGATCTCGTCGCGGCGTGGCGCAACGTCGCGATTCAAGAAGACGCGCTCAACCAAGCCGTGCTTCAGCAACAAAGCGTCGTCCGTCTCGCCAAACGCGGCGCCGTCGCGCACATTACCGTGATCGAATCCGAAACTCAGGTCGCCAACTTTCAAGCAAACGTCTTTTCCGCGCTGCAAACGGTCTCCGAACTGCAGACCCGGCTCAAGAGTCTCATCGTGGCCGATTCCGGCGACCCGCTTTGGAGCGCGAATCTGGTACCGTCGTCGCCGGTGCAGGAACTGCCGACGGCCGGGGATCTTGCGGAGATCGTCGCCTTGGCCGAGCAGCAAAGGCCAGAGGTGCGCCAGGTCGTCGACGAACGCCGCGCAGCCGATCTCGATATGGTTTTTGCGAAGAACCAAGCGCTTCCTCAGGCCGACCTGGTCGTGCAATACTTCAGTAACGGCTTTGCGGGCATCTTACAGCCGGTTCCGAATTTCGAAACCGATGGTTGCCTCCCAAACCCGAGCTGCCCGACGCCACCGCCGCAGTCTCAAGGCAATATGACGCAAGCCTTCCATAATATGTGGACGGGCGCATATCCCGAGTTTAACATTGCGTTCGTCGTGAACTTTCCGCTCGAGAACAACACCGCGCGCGGGCTCAAGCAGATCGCCGGCCAAGAGCAAGACCAAGCCGACCTGCAGCGGCAGGGCCTCGACCAGCGAATCGAAAGCGAGGCGCGCAACGTTTTGCAGACCTATCAATCCGCGCTCTCACGCCTCTCCAGCACGGGGCGGGCGCGCGCCGCCGCGGAAGCCGTTTATGCCAGCGAGGTTCGGAAATTTCACCGGGGCGACTCGACGACGTTCTTGGTTTTGCAGCGTCAGGTCGAGCTGGCGCAAGCGCGCGGTGCGGAGCTGGAAGCGCAGACCGATCTCAACAAGGCAGTCGTCGAGCTTCAGCGCGTCGAAGGCACCATTCTCACCGACAACGGCGTCAATCTGAAGACCCTCGGCTCAAAAGCAATCCCGGTCACGCGGTAGTGCGACGATCCCCAAGAGCGTCAGGCCCACATCCAAATTGCGCGAAACGGCGAAGTAGATGAGCGCCATCGGCAGCGCGTAGATGAGGAAAGAGGAAATGCGTAGCGGCCTGCCAACCTGACCACTTCGAACTCCGTGCGCGCCCAGACGACAGTTGGCGCGGCCACGTTCCCCAGAGCCTGCAGCCGACTGCGTCTGCGGAAACAATCGGGAGCCGTGACGACGTAGCGCGATGCAACTGGATGGACGCCTGGTTGTTCAGACGTCAACCAGACCCGGTTTATCCCCTAACGCGCGCATCGCGGCAACCGCGCGTGCGCACACCTCGCTGGCCTCTTCGACTCGGCCAATTTGATAGAGACAAAACGCAAGAATGTACGAGCGCCCAAGCCTGCCCCAACTGCGTGCTCACGGAACGGGAGAGCGTGAGGGCGACGTTGCGCACAGCGTGCATGCACTGGACGACGAAAGCCTTTGCGCGTAACGAAGCCGGCCGAACTCGTAATCGATCGGCAAACGTGTTGCCCAGGGCGGTCAGCGCCCCCAACCGCGAGGCATGAACAGCGGGAGCAGCGTTCCCACGCCACAGCGCCATCGTGTGTCGTTAAGCGCCCACCGAACACAAAGCGGAAGTTCTCCGAGTTCGCATTCCACGCTAGCAGCGACGCCGCGGTCGAGCCAGGCCGGAGCGTCCGTCTGCCTCTTGCGCCTGGTCACGAAAATACTCGGCGTGACGGCGAGCCAGCTGTTCGCGTGCGCCTGCCGTGAGCTTCTCCAGCGCATAGGCGCGAGTGCTTTCAAGCAAATGGCAGCGTTCTGCACGCCTGCGGTGTCGGCCACGAGTAAAGACGTAGGTCACCGATGAGAGCAGGTCTAAAATGTCGATCTCATCGAGGACGTCGCCATTGCACACCGCGGTGGCCGCATCCAGACTGAAGCCTCCGGCGAAGATCCCGACGCGGCTGAACAGCATCTGCTCTTGGGGTGTGAGCAGGTCGTAGCTCCAGTCGATGAGCGCGCCCGAGCGTCTTCTGGCGCGGGAGTCCAGTACGGCTACCGCCGGTGAGGACCTTGAAGCGTTCGTTGAGGCGTTGCGCGAGATTAGGGATGCTCAAGATATTCACCCGAGCGGCGGCGAGTTCAATGGCAAGCGGAATGCCATCGAGGCGGCGGCATATCTCGGCCACGATGGCGCGTTGTCTTCGGTGAGGACAAAGCTCGTGTCGGCAAGGGCTGCGCATCGATCCGTCGAAGCGCGCAATGGCGCCGTACTCGAGCGCCTGCTCTGCCGAGCGTCAGAACCGGGAATCTCCGGCACGGCGAGAGATGACAAGACGGTGGACGACCTCGCCAGCTGACGCCCGAGCGCTTGACGTGACGTGGCCAGCATTCGCACGTCGGGGCAACGACGTAGGACCGTGTTGGCGATCGCTGCGACCGGCTCCAAGACGTGCTCGCAGTTATCCAGGATCAGCAGAAGTCTCTTGCGGCGAAGCCACTGCGCAATGACACGACGATGTCGCGGCCTGGATTCATCACGCCGTCCTTGGCGAGATTTGCGATCTTGGGATTGGTGATCGGCGCAAAGTCGGCAAACCACACGCCATCGGGATAGTGGTCGAGAACCTCCGCGCCGACTTGCACCGCGAGCCGCGTCTTGCCGACGCCGCCGGAACCAAAGAGCGTCAGGAGATTATGCCGATCCAGCAGCGACTTCACTTCTTCAAGATCGTGTTCGCGACCGCGAAAGCTCGTTGGCTGAATCGGAAGGTTGTTCGGAATCGTATCGAGTGATCTGAGCGAAGGGAACTCAACGGGAAACCCTGCGATGGTCAGCTGCCACACGTGCTCGGCTTCGGCGAGGTCTTTGAGGCGATGCGAGCCAAGGTCGAGCAGCGACGCACCGGCGGGAAGATCGCTATGAGCAAGGTCTCGCGTGACGCCGGACAAGAGTATCTGGCCGCCATGGCCGATGGACATGAGCCGTGCGACGCGGTTGACGGCCGGTCCGAAGTAGTCGGCGTCGAGTTTCGTAGAGACCGGCATAATCCTGATTGCAAGAAAAGCGAAACGCTCAGCACGATGCCAGTTCACCGTACGTTATGCGGGCAATCCCGAGCCGTTCGATCGCAGAACGCACGCCGGCGCTCCTGAGGGCGGCAAGTTCGCCGCTCCACTGATACCGCTCCGTACCGGCGTCCGCGCCGCTGAATGCTCGCAGCGCCGGGTGGAAGAAGACCTCGGTCACGCCCTCGGGCAACTCGGCGAGAATCTGCAGCACGCGCTCTTCGGTAAGCGCTCCCGCTTCGGTGACGCCGAACGCGTAATCGTTAAACACGACGCCGGCGCGCCGCGCTCGAGCGCGCATCAGCGCCAGCCACGGGGCGATGGTGCGCGTACGGCCGAACGGCTCGCAGGGAATACGGATCGCACGAAGTCCGTACTCGCGCCCGATGCGTAAAATCAGTGCGAAGAGCGTCGGGTGGACGTGCATGTGCGATTGCGCGTCGGCGTGATCCAGCTCGAGCCCCGTCTGCGCGAAACGTTCGAACTGCGCGCGGATCTCCGCCGCCAGCTGTTTACGCACACCCGGACGGAAGAAGAAGCGGACTCCCGCGCGGACCAACTCGGTGAGAAAGTTGCCGTCGCGATCGACAAGATCGGGCACCTGTTGCGGCTCCAGCAGCGGCCGGCCGTTGACCAAGACAACGTGCAGCCCGACGGCAAGCGAAGGGAGCGCGCGCGCGCGTTCGACCGCGTCTTGCGTCGCCGGCGCGCCGACCATCAGGCTTGCCGAACGCAAGACTCCGTTTCGGTGCGCCTGCTCCACGGCTTCGTTCACCTCGGCCGCAATCCCGAAATCGTCGGCCGTGAGGATCAGTCGCTTCAGCGCGACCTCAAGACGAGCAGGCTCGCTGCGGCATCGTCGACTAGCCACGTCAGCTCGCCCGAACTCGGCTGCACGACTTGCGCCGGATAGGTTATCGGCTCGCGTGGGCCTTCGATAACGGCTGCCAGCGCGCGCGCTTTTGCAACGCCCTCGACGGCGAACACGACGCGCCGCGCCGCGTTGATCAGCTTCGGCGTGACGGTTATGCGCCACATCGCTTGCGACTGCGCGTATGCGGCTTCGACCAGCGAGTTCTCCTCGATAACCTGCCCGATCCCGGGAAAGAGCGACGCGGTGTGACCATCTTCGCCCAAGCCGAGCATAATCAAATCGAACCGCGGGTTCGCTCCCAGGTCGGTGCGTAAAATCGAGGCGTACTCATTGGCGGCCAACCCCGGATCGGTTTCGCCTCGCATTCGCGCCACGTTCGCGCTGGGAATGGGAACCGCGTCCAAGAAGGCTTCGCGCGCCATACGATAGTTGGAACGCGGGTCGTCGGGCGGCACGCAGCGCTCGTCGCCAAAATAGATGAAGACCTCGTTCCACGACAGGCTCGTGCGCAGCGGATCGGCCGCCAGCAGCTCGTAGGCGGCGCGCGGCGTGTTGCCGCCCGAGAGTGCCACGGCAAATGCGCCGCGCTCGGCGATTGCGGTCCGGCCAGCCGCAACGAAGGCCTCTGCTAATGCTTGCGCGACCGCGCCGGCATCGGCGTAGATGCGCAGTTCGCCGCGCTCGGTCACGTCGTCGAGCGTGTTCCGAACGCGAGAATGCCGCCCGCCGCCGCCAACGATGCTTGAAAGACGCGATCGTTCTGGCTCGACAGGATCGCCCGCTCCACTAGCGCGGCGACGCCGGGGTTGTTGATTGCGCGAAGCCTTGGCGGCTTCGCGTGCCCGCCGGTCACGCTGAGGTTGATCATCTCGCCGTGCGAGTCCACTTCGGCTACGAAGGTCGAGTGCGTCGACGTCAACGCGACGCGCGCAATCCGCCGGGGTTCTCCCTCACGGCGAATCTCAAAAGCGATCGCTTTACCATCGGGGCCGGTCAGCGTCTCGGCCGAGGCGGGTTTCCAGTTTAAGCGACTCGCGAGCCAGCCGAGGAGATATAACCCTTCGGGATCGGAACCGCACCCGATTTCGACGCGCGTCAGGTCGAGAAGCTCGCTGGACTCTTCTCCGTCGAAAAGAATCGCGACGCTCTCTTGCCACGGCGCGAGGCGCAGGTAGGCGATGTCCGCCAGCGGCAGCTCGGGGTGGCGTTTGACGTAGTCGACGAGCTGGCGCAGTGCGGCGTTCCCCGCGTCCACCAGCGAACTATTGTAGACGACGGTTCGCGCGTCGCGCGAAAGCTCGCAGAACCGCTCGTCGTCGCCGATTCCCGGTGCGATCCACAGCAAGATCACCGGAGCGTCGGGCAATCGCAAAGCGTTCGCCGCGCCGCGCAAGAGTTCGGCGTTGCTTCCCTTGGCGCCCAGCTCGATCCAATCGTCGCCTTCCACGTGGTGCGTGCCCTCAGTTTGCGTGGCGTCGAAGAGGATCACGCGCGACGGATGCTTCGCGGCGAGCGTATGGATGCGGTCGCGCGCCAGCGCGCCGATCGCCGCATCCTCGAAGAAGACGACGATCGTCATCGTGGCAACGTAGACTCCGCCGGCACGCTCGCGCGCGCTCTCGTCCAGTTGTTGCAAAACGAGTCCGAACGACATGGCTAGATACGGCGCCAGTCGGAAAAGAGCTGCTGCGCGCTCTGCGGTCCCTGACTTCCGGCGGCGTAGTTCGGGAACGTGAAATCTTTGGTGTGCTGCCAAACGTCCAGAATCGGCGTGACGATCTCCCAGGCGCGTTCGACGGCGTCCCAGCGCGTGAAGAGCGTCTGGTCGCCTTGGATTGCATCGCCGATGAGCCGTTCGTACGCCGGCGGCGACACAACGCCGAAGCCGGTACCGTAGCTAAAGTCCATGAAGACGCTGCGGATGTGTTCCTTGGGCCCTGGAACCTTGGCTTCGAAGCGCATTGAAATGCCCTCGTCGGGCTCGATCTTGATCACCAGCACGTTGGGATCGATCTTATCGGTCGCTTCGCCGTAGAAGCGATGCGGAATCGGCTTGAAGGTCACGGCAATCTCGGAGACCTTGCGCGGCAACCGCTTTCCGGAACGCAGATAAAAGGGAACGCCGGCCCAGCGCCAGCTCTCGACCATCAGCTTGACCGCCGCAAACGTCTCGGTGTTGGAATCCGGTGCGACGTCGTGCTCGCGGCGATATCCGATGACCGGCGCCCCGTCGATCGTTCCCGGGCCATATTGCCCCCGCGCCGAAATCGACCAAACGTCGCCGTGCGGCGGCGGCCGGATTGCGGAAAGCACTTTGTACTTTTCGTTGCGGATGTCGTCGGCATGCGAGCTGATCGGCGCCTCCATCGCAACCAGCGCGAGCAGGTTGATCACGTGATTTTGAATCATGTCGCGCAACGCGCCGGCGCTGTCGTAATAGCCGCCGCGCTCTTCGACCCCGAGCGATTCGGCCGACGTGATCTGGATATTTTGCACGTAGTTGCGGTTCCAGATCGGCTCGAAGATCGTGTTGGCAAAGCGCAGCGCAATGATGTCCTGCACCGGCTCCTTGCCGAGATAGTGGTCGATGCGGTAAATCTCGTTCTCGGGAAAGACCGCTTCGATGGTCTGCTGGAGCTTTCGCGCCGACTCGAGATCGGTGCCGAACGGCTTCTCGACCACGACGCGCGTCCAGCCTTTGGGGTCCTTATCGAGGCCGGCTTCCTTGAGGCGCTTGATGATCTCGGGAAAGACCGGCGGCGGCGTCGCCAGATAAAACAGGTGATTGCCGGCCGTGCCAAACTCGGTATCGTTCTGCGCAAGCCGGTCTTTGAGTGCGAGGAAGTGCGCCTTGTCGGTAAAGTCGCCCGTAACGTAACTAATTCGCTTCGCGAAATCGTCCCAGAGCGGGCCTTGCGGCTTCTTATCCTGCGGCATGAAGAGGTCGAGCTGTTTGCGGCAATAGTCGCGGAAAGCGTCGCCGTCGAAGGCCGTTCGCGAAAAACCAACCAGCGCGAATGCGGCCGGAAGCATGCCTTGCAAATGCATGGAGTAGAGTGCCGGCAGCAGCATCCGTTTAAAGAGATCGCCGCTGGCACCAAAGAAGACCGCGCTGCACGGCGTGGTGATGCCTTCTTGGGGCAAGCCCGTGCGCAGCGGGTTGGTCGGTGCTACTTCAAGCACTCGGCTCGGCCTTGACGGCATGCCCGCCGAACTGATTGCGGAGCGCGGCAACGACCTTTGCGCTAAACGATTCGTCTTGGCGGGAGGCCATACGCGCGAGCAGCGAGAGCGTGATGACTGGAGCCGGAACGTTCTCGTCGATCGCCGCGGCGACGGTCCAGCGGCCCTCGCCGGTGTCGTCAACGTAGCCGCGAATGTCTTTCAAACCCGGATCGTCGCGAAACGCCAGAACCAATAATTCGAGCAGCCACGAACGAACCACGCTGCCATGGCACCACAGCTCGGCGATCTGGCCGAGATCGTACTCGTACGCCGATTTCTCCAGAATCTCGAAGCCCTCGCCGTAGGCTTGCAACAGCCCGTACTCGATTCCGTTGTGAACCATCTTGGAGAAGTGCCCCGAGCCGGCGGGACCGACGTGCGCGTAGCCCTTGGGCGGAGCCAACGTGAGAAAGATCGGTTCGCACGTGCGCACTTGCTGCTCGTCGCCGCCGACCATCAGGCAGTAGCCCTCTTTCAAGCCCCAAACCCCGCCGCTCGTGCCGGCGTCGATCAGCGAGACGCCTTTGGTTTTGCAATCGGCGTACAGCTTCAAGCCATCCTTATAGTTAGTGTTTCCGCCGTCGATGATGATCCCGCCGCTGCCGATCGCGTCGGCGAGCTGCGTGATGGTCTCGTCGGTCGGGGCGCCGGCGGGCACCATGACCCATGCGATCTTCGGCGACGTCGTGAGCTTGGCGACCATGTCCGACAGACTCTGCGCGCCCGCCGCGCCTGCGCTCACCGCGGTCGCGACCGCTTTCGGATCGCGGTCGTACGCGACGACCTGATGACCGCCCGCGATCAGGCGCTGCGTCATAAAGTTGCCCATCTTGCCGAGACCAACCATTCCGAGTTGCACGCGTCTACCAAACCTTTCCGTTTCTCATGAGGGTTGCCAGGCCCTAGACGCGCGCCGCGAGCGCGTCGTCGACCGCGGCAACCAGCGCGCGCAACGCCGGTTCGACCGCGCCTTTGAGGTGAACGCGCACGCCGCGGCGCCCGCGTTTGTCCAGCGACATCCAATCGCCGAGCGCTTGCGCGGCCAGCAGCGTGCGAAAGCCGACCTTCATGCCGGGGATCATCGGATCGTCGGGATCGTCGGCGGTGATTTGCAGCACGACGCACGAATCCGGACCGCCTTTGTGGAGCTGCCCGGTCGAGTGGAGGAAGCGCGGGCCGAACCCAACGGTCGTCGCGACGCGCCGCGCGTCGCGAATCTTCAAACGTAGTTCTTGGAGCAGCTTGGCATGCGTGGGATTGCGCGCGATGTACGCCGTGATGGCGTTGTAATCGTGCAAGCGCACCTGCCCAAAGAGCCCCGCCAGCGCCTGCGTCGCGTTCTGCGCCGTAATAGCGTTGCTTCCAGAAAGGTAGGTCACGCTAAAATCGGGGCCCTCGACGTTGGCTTTGGGCTCGTCGAACTTGCCGTTGCGCGCGTACTCGGCGAGCAGCGCGACGGTATTATCTTTCGATTCCTGGACGTTGGGCTGGTCGAAGGCGTTGATGCCGAGGATGACTCCCGCCGCCGCGACCGCGATCTCCCAAAGATAGAACTGCTCGCCGACGTCGTAGGCATCGTTCATCTCCAAGCGGATGACGGGATGACCGGCTTCCTCCAGCGCGCGAAGTTTATCGGCGACGCCGGGCTGCGGTTCGGCGAGGTTGGCGCCGACGTAGGCGAAGACGCGGTCGTCGGAATAGTCTGCCGGTTCGCCGAGCGGCTCGCCCTCGATCGGCACGATGCCGCGCCCGAGTTTGCCGGTAGATTCGGCGATCAGCTGTTCCGCCCACGCCCCGAAAGCCTTGACCTGTGGATGCGTGACGATGGTCAGCTTGTCTCGGCCGCTCTTCGCGAGCCCGCCGATTGCCGCGCCGAAGCGAACCCCCGGGGCGCTGAGGGAATCGACCGTGCGATCGTTGGCGTGCATGGCGCCGAGCGCGCGATCGAGCAGCAGGTTGATGTCGTATCCGGCGCTCGCCGAGGGCGTGATGCCGACGAACGAAAGTGCCGAGTAGCGGCCGCCGATATTCGGATCGTTCTTGAAGTCGTCGCGGAACGACGCCTCTTTTGCTTCTTTGTCGAGCGACGTTCCGGGATCGGTGATTGCAACGAAGTTACGGCCGGCCTGCGCCGATCCGACCTGCTTGCTGACCTTCTCGTGGAAGTATGCGTAGAAGGCGTTGGGCTCGGTGGTCGTGCCGCTCTTGCTGGAGATGATGAAGAGCGTCTCGCCGACGTTGATTTTCTCTTCCAGCTCCTTGATTTGTTGCGGGCACGTCGAGTCGAGGACGTACAACTGCGGGTAGCCGTCGCAGCGCCCGAACGTATCGGCGAGAATGTCGGGGGCCAGCGAGCTTCCGCCCATACCGCAGACCACCGCAAAATCGAAGTGCTCCTTCGCGTCTTTTGCGAACGAGCGCAACCCGGGGACATCTTCGAGCATGCGTTGCTGGATGTCGAGCCAACCCAGTGATTTCTTGATGATCGCGACGTCGTCGGACTGAGTCGACCACAGCGTTGCGTCGCGCGCCCAAATTCGTTTCAGGAAATCGGCCGTCGCGAGCGTCTCGAGCGCTCCGTCGTAGCCCGGTTTTGACGCGCCGAGCGAGAGCTGCACGCGCTCGGCACCGCCCGACTCGAGCAGCTTCTGCTTATAGACGATCGCGCCGAGGAGTGCGGCGAACGAATCGCAGAAGAGCGTAACGCCGTCGACTTGCAAATCGTGCGTCACGTCGAACAACGAGATCTTCGCTTCTTGGAGTGCGCGCATCAAATCGTTGGCGGCGCCGAGGTCGCTCTCGACGGTGTCGGCGACGATCGTTCCGTGATCCAGGAGCGCCTCTAGCGTCGCGGGCGGCATCGTGTTGACCGTGTCGGGACCGACGACGGTCTCGACGTACATTAGGTCGGGATAGTGCGGGTTCTTCGTCGAGGTCGAAGCCCAAAGCGGCCGCTGAACCGCGCCGCCTTTAGCCTTGAGCGGCGCAAACTCTTCGCCATAAAATATCTCTTTGAATTTCTGGTAGGTGAGCTTGAGATTGGCAATGCCGGTCTTGCCCAGCAGGTGTTCGAGCTTTTCGCCTTTACCGATGCGGTCTTGCAAGAGCTTGTCGACCGCGGTGTCGATGCGGCTGACGAAGACCGAGTTCACCGACCGGATGCGGTCGATCGGTTTGCCTTCGGCGACGCGGCGCTGCAGGCCTTTGACGTAGGCGAGCGCCGCACGTTCGTACATCTCGATGGAAAAGATCAGCGTGACGTTGATGTTGTAGCCGCGGTAGATGGACTCTTCGATCGCCGGCAGACCGGCCTTGGTTCCCGGGATCTTGATCATCACGTTCGGGCGCTTCACGCGGCCCCACAACTCTTCCACCATCGCAATCGTGCCGGCCGTGTCGTTGGCCAGCAGCGGAGAGACCTCGAGGCTGACGAAGCCGTCGTTCCCGCCCGACGACTCAAAGACCGGAGCGAACGCGTCGCACGCGCTTTGAATGTCTTGGATTGCGAGGTCCCAGAAGAGCGCGTCGGCGCTCTTCTCCGAGCCGATCAGTTGGCCGAGTTGTTCGTCGTAGTCGCTGCCGGCGCCGATCGCTTTTTCGAAGATCGTCGGATTGCTCGTCATCCCGCGCAGGCCCTGATCGATCATCCGCTTTAGCTCGCCCGACGCGAACATGCTGCGGCGGAGGTTGTCGAGCCAAACGCTTTGCCCGTCGTCGAGCAGTTGCTGGAGCTGGTTTTTCATCGGTCTCTCCTAACGAACGGCGAGTGCGAACTTTTCGAGGGCGACGTTGGCGACGTTTTCCGGCGTAAATCCAAAGTACCGCGCGACGTCGGCGCCCGGCGCGGACGTGCCGAAGCGGTCGATCCCGAACGCGAACCCGCGGTCGCCGACGTACTTGGCCCAGCCCAGCGTCGCGCCCGCTTCAATTGACATGCGCGCCGTGATGGACGGCGGCAGCACCTCGTCCCGGTACGACTGCGGCTGGGCATCGAACAGCTCCCAGCAAGGCATCGAGACGACCCGTACGCGCACGCCTTTGCCTTCGAGAATCTTTGCGGCGTCGGCTGCGAGTGAGACTTCGGAACCCGTTGCGATCAGCACGAGATCGGACTCGCTGCCGGCGACGTCGGACAGGACGTAGGCACCGCGGCTGACCGCTGCATCGCGCGCGCCCAGGAACGGTAGCTTTTGGCGCGTGAGAACCAACACCCAGGGCGCGCCCTTGCCTGCGATCGCGAGCTTCCAGGCTTCGAGCGTCTCGAGCGAGTCGGCGGGGCGCACGACGAGGCAGTTCGGTGTTGCTCGCAACGTCGCGAGCTGCTCGATCGGTTGATGCGTGGGCCCATCTTCTCCGAGGAAGACCGAATCGTGCGTAAAGACGTAGATCGAGCGAATGCCGGTCAAGCAGCCTAACCGCAGCGCCGGTTTGAGATAGTCGACGAAGTTAAAGAACGTGGCCGCAAAGGGAAGAAGACCGCCGTGCAGGGCGATGCCGTTGGTGCACGCCGCCATCGTATGCTCGCGCACGCCGTAATGAATGTTGCGCCCACCGTAGTTGCCCGGCTCGAAATCGCCGCAGTTCTTGAGATACGTCTTGGTCGACGGGTCGAGATCGGCGGAACCGCCGACGAGTTCCGGTAAGCTCATCGCGATCGCATTCATCACCGCGCCGCCCGCATCGCGCGTTGCGACGCTACCGTTTTCGGCATTAAAAACCGGCCAGGGCAGATCGCTGGGAACCTCGTCGCGCAGCGCCCGTTCGAGGGCTGCCGCCAATTGCGGATTCGCGCGCTTCCAAGCGTCGTAGGTCTCGCTCCAGCGGCCCTCCAGCTCCGCGCCCGTCTCGCCTACTTGCCGATAGAACGCCAGTACGTCGTCGGGCACGTAAAAGTCGGGCTCGAGCGGCCACCCCAGCTCTTCTTTTGACTTGCGCACGTTCTCGGGCCCGAGGGCCTCGCCGTGGGCCAAGAAGTTGTCTTGCCGCGGCGAGCCGTAGCCAATGTGCGTGCGCACCGCGATGAATGACGGCCGGTCCGTCACATTTTTCGCGACTTGAATCGCTTGGTCGAGCGTTGCAACGTCGTTGCCCTTGTCGATTGGAACCAACTGCGTGTGCCAGCCGCTGGCATCGAAGCGCGCGATGGGGTCGTCGGTCAGCGTGACGTCGGTCGGGCCGGCGAGCGAAACCAGGTTGTCGTCGTATAAGACGATGAGTTTGCCGAGCTTGAGGTGGCCGGCAAGCGAAAGCGCTTCTTGGCTGATGCCTTCCATCAGATCGCCGTCGCCGCAGATGCAATAGGTAAAGTGATCGACGATGGCCTGGTCCTCGCGGTTGTTGACCGCGCCTAAATGCGCCTCGGCGATCGCCATCCCGACCGCATCGCCGACTCCTTGCCCCAACGGCCCGGTCGTCGCCTCGACGCCCGGGGTGCGCTCTGCCTCGGGGTGTCCGGGCGTCTTGCTTCCGAGTTGTCGAAAGTGCTTGATGTCGTCGAGCATAAGGTCGTAGCCGGTGAGATAGAGGAGCGCGTAAAGTAGCATCGACCCATGCCCGGCCGAGAGGACGAAGCGGTCGCGGTTGAGCCAGTGCGGGTCTTGCGGGTTGAACCGCAGGTGGCGGGTCCACAGCGTGAAGGCCATCGCTGCCGCACCCATCGGCATGCCAGGATGGCCCGAGTTCGCCTTTTGGACCGCGTCGACGGCCAAGAAACGGATTGCATTGATTCGCTGCTCGTCGGCGGGCGAGTTCGGCACGAGTACTCCTTTCCCGAGGTGGCTTATGTTAATGCGAGGCGGGGGCGCGCTTCCCTGGCGCCGTAGCACCGCTAGCGTGACGAAGGACGAACTCGAAGCGCGGATTTCGGCGTTAGCGCACGGGGACGGCGACGTGCGCTGCCGCGAGGGGCGCGCGGTCGACCGCGTAATCGAAATGCTCGACACGGGCCGCCTGCGAGTAGCCGAGCCCTGCGAGGGCGACTGGGTAACCAACGTTTGGGTGAAGCAAGCGATCTTGCTCTATTTCCAGCGGCGCTCGAACGAGTGGATCAACAATCCCGGCGATGCGCTCGCCTACTACGATAAGCTTCCTGTGAAGCAGAATTACAAGAAGCTCGGCGTCCGCTGCGTGCCGCCCGGCGTCGCGCGCTACGGGAGTTTTCTTGGGCGCAACGTTATCCTGATGCCCGGATACGTTAATATCGGCGCCTATGTCGACGAAGGTAGCATGATCGATACGTGGGCGACCGTCGGTTCCTGTGCGCAGATCGGCAAGGGCGTCCACCTCTCGGGCGGCGTCGGGATCGGCGGGGTTCTAGAGCCTCCGCAAGCCACGCCCGTCATCGTGGAAGACGGCGCATTCATAGGGTCGCGCTGCGTCGTCGTGGAGGGCGTGCGCGTCGAGCGTGAGGCCGTCCTGGGCGCCGGCGTCGTCGTGACGGCCAGCACGCCGATCGTCGACGTGCGCGGGGAGGAGCCGGTTCGCAGCAAAGGTCGCATTCCGGCGCGCGCCGTCGTGATCCCCGGAACGCTGCCCAAGCAGTTTCCTGCCGGCGAATATGCAACCCCGTGCGCGCTCATCATCGGGACTCGAAACGAATCGACCGATCTAAAAACCTCGCTCAACTCCGCCCTCCGCGAATACGACGTCGCGGTATGAATCCGCGCGTTTCCGAGATTACCCCCTCGCTTATTCGGCAGCTAGCCGCCCAGAAGCGCCCTTCGTCGATCGATCTGGGGCTCGGGGAGCCGACCCTGTTGCCGCGCATCGATTATTTTGAGCGCGCGCTGGAGCGCGTGCGAGAGAGCGGCGTGAAGTACACGGCCAACGCCGGCGACCTCGAACTGCGCGAGCTGATCGCGCGGCACTATGCCTATCCCGCAATGGAGCGCGCGGAGAACGTTTGCATCACGATCGGCTCACAAGAGGCGATGTACGTAACGCTCAAGACCCTGCTCGACCCATCTCGTGACGAGTTGCTCGTCGTCGAGCCGGCCTTTCCATCGTACGTAAAAATGGCCGCGCTCGAGGGAATCGCCGTGCGCACCGTCGCGATGAGCGCCGACGACGACTTCGAGTTCGAGGCCGAGCGAATCGTCGCCGCGATCGGCGAACGGACGCGCGCGATCGTCATCTGCTCGCCCTGCAATCCGACGGGCCGCGTCATCTCCCGCGATGCGGCCGAGGCGCTCGTCGATACCCTATCGCGCCGCCGGGGCGACCCGATCTGGCTGATTCACGACGAGATCTACCGCGAGCAGATGTTTGTCGACGACGCAGCCGATCTCGCGCGGCTCTATCCGCACACGATCGTTGCGAACTCGTTGAGTAAGAGCAATGCGCTGACCGGGCTGCGCCTTGGATGGATCCTCGGGCCCGCTGCATTCTTGGAGCAAGTGATCAAGGTACATGCCTGGGCGGTTTCGTGCGCCGATACTTTTGCCCAGTATGTCGCGCTCGAAGTCTTTCGCTCACCCGGCAATTTGCAGGAGCACGCGCCGTGGTACCGCAAGCACCGCGCTTTAATGCGCGAAGTGCTCGAAGATAGCAGCCTGCCTTTCGTCGATCCCGAAGGCGCCTTCTACGCCTGCGTGCGATTGCCCAAAGGCACCTCGTCGCTCGACGCCGCCAACGTTTTGATCGGTCGCTTCGACGTCGTCGCGATTCCGGGCATCGCGTTTGGTGAGTCTATGGAAGGCTGGCTGCGCCTGAGCTGGGTGGCAAGCGCCGAACGCGTGCGCGACGGAGTAGCGCGGATTGGCGAATTCTGCGCGCAACTCCCGGTGTCGTGCTGAGCCTGTCGAAGCATGAGCCCGACGTTCGGCAAAGAATCGCTTAAGAAGCTCTACGCGTGCAGCTCCTACGGCGAACTCCAACGATGTCTGGCCGAGGATCCGGAACTAGGCGAAAAGTATAAACGGCGACTGATCCTTCCGGAGGCGAAAGTTTTCTGATTATTGGCCCGAGAGAGATAACTTCGGACAGAATCTCCCCAAATGGGACAAACCGCGCGACGAAATACCCGGTGCTCGGATTGCATAAAGAAGGCCGCACCACGATCGTCGCGCTCACCCGTATTTCGCTACTATCGCACGCCAAACGAATGAACCAAGGAGACGACATGACACACCTTCCGCCCCAAGCAGATGAAATAAAAGAGTACGCCGAACGCGCGAATCGCTCGCAAGTGCGCATTAGCACCGCGCACGGCGACATCGTCTTTCGTCTCTTTCCGGATGACGCGCCGCTCCATTCCGCGGCTTTCATGAAACTCGCCGATGCGGGATTTTACGACGGCCTCAAGTTTCACCGGGTCGAGCCCGGATTTGTCGTGCAAGGCGGCGACCCGAAAGGCGATGGGACGGGAGGGCCCGGCTACAATCTCAAGGCCGAATTTAGCGCAAGACCGCACGTGCGTGGAACCGTCGCGATGGCACGTTCTTCGCGGCCCGACTCAGCGGGTTCGCAGTTCTACATCTGCCTGGGCGACGCGGCGTTCCTCAACGGCCAGTATACGGTCTTTGGTCAGACGACCGAAGGTTTCGACGTGCTCGATGCGATCCGGCGCGGAGACGCGATGGTCAGCGTGAAGACCGAACCGCGCTGACCATACCCGGTGGGGCTTTACGTTCGCTCCCGGATGTCGCGTTTAGCCGCGTCGAACTCCGCCTCCGTGCGATGCTTGGCCTCGTTGACCGCCGAGCCAATCTTTTCGCCGGCCGTCATTTCGTTGCCGAGCATCTCGCGCTTGGCGCGTTCGCTATCTGCCGCCGCGCGATGCTGACCTTCGTGAACCGTATCCTTGACGTTGTCGATGGTGCTCTTTACCGCATCGGCGGCCTTGTCGAGTGTATCCTTGCCCACGTGAACCTCCGTTTCGTGGGCAAGTTTACCCGCGCACGCCTCGGCTAAACGCGAACGCCATTTTCCTGGACCTAGTTGGGCTTTACGACGCGAAGCCCTAGAAGCGTTTCAAAAGGTTCGAAATCGCGGTCACGATGCAACAGTTCGTGGCCCGCTTCTAAACAGAACGTCGCGATCCAGCAGTCGATTGTCTTACGCACGGTACGGCCATTTGCTCTCAACTTACGGTAGTTCCGCGCCGCCGACACGGCTAAGCGCACGCCGCCCATCGGCCAAACCGCAAATTTCGAGAGTTCCCGATGAACGGACTTGGCCGTGCCCTCATCCGGGACGCCCTGAAGCACCTCGCATAGAATGAGGTCGGTAAGCCCGATGCGACGACGCACCAATTCTCGGGACAGCCACGACGATTCCGGCGATGACTCGCCGCGCAGGTAGTCGATCCAAACCGTCGTGTCGACGATTATCATTGGCGGCCGCGCCGCATCTCATCCAGGTTGCCCCGCCACTTTACTCGGCCGCGCAGCCGGCGAATGCCGGCCTGCCCCTTCGTTTCAACCAACAACCGCAGCCCTTCCTCGACGGCGGCCCGCTTCGTGGGTGCGCCGCTACTACGCATGGCTAGCCGCATCAACGCATCGTCTATCTCTATGTTTGTTCTCAACTTGTCGCCCTGATGTGTACGAAATGTTCAATGATGTGTACTACTTTGCCAAGCCGTATTCTAACATCGTATGTTTCCGCGCGCAAGGTCGATTTCGAATCCAGCGACCCAAACCGCTCGGACGTTGACGAAATCGTGGATGCAAAGGGCTCGGACTGAGTGCCTTACAGAAGAGGCACCCCGGCAACGCCGGACGTGAGCGTTTGGTGGACCTCATAGTAGTAGCCGATCGGCCACGCTAGAAGGCACCCGGCTATGACCACCGGCCAAGAGAATAAGCGCTCGACTAAGTAACGTGTCATTCGGCTCGCAACGAGAAGAAGGGCGATGGAAAGAAATAGGCCGATCATTAGCCCGCTGTCGTACATCCCATCAACCCAAAGCGAGAAGATGTTGCCGGCGAACGTCGGTCATGTGACGTGCGGTGGGAAAAGCGTATGGTGAACCAACGGACAGGGCCCGAAACGCGGCGTCAGGCACTCATTTCGGTACGTGGCCGCACCAAAGCCGGCACCGCTGGCATAGGATAATGTACAGACAAGCGCGGTGTCCAGATGGCGAAGCAAGACAGTACGCGCACCCCGAGCCTAACGTTAAGCACGACGCGCTATGCGATCCAGACGGTTTGGATGTTGACAAACTCGTGGATGCCGAACGACGAGAGTTCGCGGCCGTAGCCGCTCTTTTTGACGCCGCCAAAGGGTAAACGCGGATCGCTGGCGACCATGCCGTTGATAAAGACGCTGCCCGCTTCGACTCGTCCGGCCAGCTCTTCGGCAAGTGCGATATCGCGCGTCCAGAGGTTGGCGCCGAGTCCAAACCGCGATGCGTTGGCAAGCTCCAAGGCGTGCTCCAGGTCGTTCGCCCGCACGACTGCCGCCGCGGGCCCGAAGACCTCTTCATCGAACATCGGCGCGCCGGGCTCAACCCCCGAAACGACGGCCGGCTCGTAAAAGAAGCCGGGGCGTTTGATAAAACGGCCGCCGGTGACGAGTCGCGCACCGGCAGCGACCGTCGCGCGTACCTGATCGTCGACCGATTGCCGCAGATCGGCGCGCGCGCACGGCCCGAGCTGCACGCGTTCGTCCATCGGATCCCCGACGATTTGCGCGGCGGTAAGCTCCGCAAAGCGGGCCAGGAACTCGTCGTAGACGGCGTCTTCCACGATGAAGCGCTTGGCCGCGATGCAGCTTTCGCCGTTGTTCTGAAAGCGCGCGGTTACGGCCGTTTTTGCCGCCACTTCGAGATCCGCGTCGGCGAGAACCACAAACGCGTCGGAGCCGCCGAGTTCGAGCACGCACTTCTTTAAGTTTTCGCCCGCCGCGCGTGCAACGGAAATGCCGGCGCCCTCGCTCCCGGTGAGCGTCACCGCGGCGATGCGCGGATCGGCGACGATCTTGCCCATGTCTTTCCCTGGAACCAACAGCGTGCCGAAACAGCCTTCCGGCGCACCGGTCTCGTTAAAAATGCGTTCGATCTCCAGCGCACACCGGGTAGTATTCGTCGCATGCTTGAGCAACACAACGTTGCCGGCCATCAAGACCGGGGCGGCCGCGCGGATAACCTGCCAGAACGGGAAGTTCCACGGCATGATCGCCAGCAACACGCCGAGCGGCCGAAACGCGACGTAGCTGCGCGCCGCCGAAGACGGAGTGAGCTGCTGCGAGAGCAGCGCTTCGCCGTGCTCGGCAAAATATTCGAGCCCCCACGCGCACTTCTCGATCTCGGCGCGCGCCTGCACGAGCGGCTTGCCCATTTCGCGCACGGCCGTGGTCGCGAGTTCCTCGCGCTCCAGACGAAAACGAGCGGCCACAGCTCGCAGCAAGCTCGCCCGGCCGGAAAAAGCCTCGCGTCCCCACCGGCGCGCGCCGCGCGCAGCTTCGGCGAGCTTCGCCTCGATCTGCAGCGAGTCCATCAGCTTGATGCGCTCGATCACTTCACCCGTTGACGGGTTGCGCGTCTCGATCATAGCGCGCGGGTCGCCCACGGCCCCGACGGGCCCGCGTAAACTTCGACGAGACTTTCGGGCCGCAAATACGTGTGCGCCACGCGTTGCACGTCGGCGGCAGTGACGCGCGAGAAGCGTTCGTTGAGCGTGCGATAGTAGTCGGACGGCAGACGATAGACCAGGATGTCGAGCAGTTGTTGGGCCTGCCCCGTGGTCGAAGCCTCATCTAAAAGCGCGTTGCTGATCAGCCGTACCTTCGCCTCTTGCAGCTCCGTCGCCGAAACCGGCTCGTTCTGCAGCCGGCGCAGCTCTTGGCGCACGATGCCGACGGCTTCGACGACGCGCTGCGGCGAAGCGTTCAGCTCAACGCGCAGATCGCCACGATCCGCCCCAGCTTCCAGCGAACTGTTGACGCTGTACACGAGTCCCCGCTTTTGCCGCAGCTCTTGCCAGAGCCTGGATTCAAACGCACCCGCGCCGCCCAAAATTTGATTGAGCACGGCGAGCGTATCGTAATCTTGGCTCGATCGCGAGAGTGCCGGTTGCCCGAGCCGAATGAAGACCTGATTGGCCTGGGTGCCGATATAGTCGTGGCCGCTCGACGCCGGCGGCATCGCCATCAAACTCGCGTTGGGCTTCGTCCCGCCGGCACTCCACGATCCGAAACTCGCCTCGAGGGCCGAGCGCACGCGCTCCGGCGAAAGATCGCCGACGACGGAGATCGTCGTCAAATCCGGACGCCAATAGGCCGCAGCGTAGGCCAGCAAATCCTCGCGCGTGATTGCCGAGACGCTTTGCGCCGTCGGCTGGCGCAAACTCGGATCGGCACCGGCCAAAAGCAGACGGTTGTAGGCGCGATCGATTAGCACGCCGGAGATGCGGCTTTCCGATTGTAAGCTGTTGGCCAACTGGGATCGCTCGACGCTCAACCAGGGATCCTCAAAGGTTGGATGCGCTTCGCCGTCGGCCAAGATCGCCACGACGCGATCGAAATCGCGCGACTCTGCCGTGGCCGAGAAATCTTGGCCGGTATCGATGAAGACGCCCATCTCGTCGGTGGCTTTGCGGCGTTGTTCGAACGGGTACGCGGCGCTACCATAGTCCGCAACCGAAGATGCGAGCCGCGAAATGCCTTCCTTTCCAGGCGGCTCGAAGGCCGGCGAACTCGCAATCGTGCCTTTAATCACCACCGTCGGATGGTCGGTCTTCGGCTGCACGATGACGCGCAATCCGTTGGCTAGCGTGAACTCAACCGGCGCCAGCGTGCTGCGTTCCGTCGTCGGCGTCTCAACGGACTTGGCAATCCATTTTGGTTCGACGATCGGACCACTTGGAACGCGTTTGGAAAAATCGTCGCTGGCCTCCGACGTGCTCTTCTCCGAGGTGCCTTTCGGCGGACTGTCGTTAGGGCTCAGGTGGCCGACGACGGTCGGGCGGCTCAAGTATTGACGCGTGGCGGCGAGCAGATCGTCGCCGGTGAGTGCCGCCAAGCGGCGGTCTTCGTCGGCCACCCGCTCGTGAACGATGCCGTAGGTATAGCCTGCGAGATCGCCGATACCGTCGATCGAGTCGGCGTCGTAGAAACGCTCCGCGATCGTCATGTGCTTCGCCGCCACGACCAGATCGGGATCGAAACCGTTATGCAGTACGGAGTTGAGCGTCGTCGCGAACACCGACGCGGCCTCGCTGCTGCTATGGCCCGGGTTGAGAACAATAAAAACGTGCAGTAATCCACCTTTGAGCTGCGTATCGGCGTCGGTTTCGATCGCGAGCGCAATGTTGCTTTGAACGAGCGCTTTATAGAACGGGGACCGCTGGTTTTCCAGCAAGGTGGCCAGCGTGCTGATCGCCGGCTCGCCGTGCTGCGTGTCGCCGGGAATCGCATAGGAGAAATCGAGAATTTCAAACGGGAAGGGAAACTGCGCTTCGACGGTGGCCCCGGACGCCGGCTTCGGATTGAGCTCCGACCACGCCGGCAGCCGTTTGGAAGGAATCGCACCGAAGACGCGCTGTGCCTTCGCAAACGCCGTTGCATGATCGACGTCGCCGGCGATCACCAGCGTCGCATTGTTGGGCGCGTACCACTCGTGATAGTAGCGAGCGATATCTGCAACGGTCGCGGCGGCAACGTCGCCTCGCTCGCCCAAGGGCGTGCGGCCCGCCGGTTGTCCGGGGAACGCTGCGGCGCGAACCCGCGACAGCAGATTGAAGAACGGGGAGCTGGCATCGCCGTCGATTTCGTTGAGCACGGCGTTGCGTTCGATCGCCCAGCCGGCCGCACTCAGGGAGGCGTGCTGCATCCGATCGGCCTCGATCGCCAGCGCCACATCGAGTTTATCCGCGGGCATCTCAAAATAGAACTGCGTGTAGTCGTAGTTCGTCTCGCCGTTCATCTGCGCGCCAAGGCGCGCAACGATGTCGTCGAGGCCGCCCGACGAGATCTCCGGCGTCCCGCGAAACATCATATGTTCCAGAGCATGCGCCAGGCCGGTCTTGCCCGGCGTCTCTTGCAGCGAGCCGAATCCGTACCACATGCTCGTTTGAACGACCGGAGCCGCGCGATCCTCGACGACGACGACTCGCAATCCGTTGCGCAGCGTTGTCGTGAAGATTCCGGCATCGCCCGGGCCGTTTTGCGCCGGCGCGGCCTGCGCGGAAGAAAGCGCAAGCAGCAGCGCAAACAGCGCCTTCGACTACGCCTCGCTTCGCTCGGCTTCGCTCGGGACAGGCTGCGTTAAGAAACCTCAAAGCGTTGTGACTCCTAAATAATATGCCGCAGTCGTCTCGACCGCGGCGAGTGGAAGGCAGCCGATAAGCTCGCACCCGAGCACTTCGATCCCGCGTTCGGCAGCCAACTCGCGAACCAATTCCACGACGCGATAGAGCGGCGTTGCAGCATAGTCCGTAATGTTGAGCGAGACCTGCACGCGGTCGTCGCCGTGCGGCAGGGCGAGCGCGCGCAGGGTGCGCAGGCCGCCGTCGCGTTCGCGGATTGCCCGGGCAATCGCTCGGACCGCCGCGAGATCGCTGGTTGCCAGCTCGATATTGAACGCGATCAAGATATCCCGCGCTCCAATCGCAATCGCTCCGGCGCTGGGATGCCGGGCGAGGTTGCCTTCGTCTGGCAGCCACTCGGCGTTTGCCCGAATCGCCGGAAGAAGGTGGCGTTCGGGCGCTCGCGCGGCCGCGCCGTAATAAAAGGAAGGCACGCGATAGCGCCGCCAGATTTCCGCCCCGGCGCGGTGCGCCAGCGCCGCGGCATCGGCCAAAGTCGCGCCCTTGAGCGGAACGAAGGGCAGCACGTCGAGCGCGCCGATGCGCGGATGCACGCCGGAGTGGCTCCGTAGGTCGATGCGCTCGAGTGCGATGCCGGCGAGGGCGACGGCCGCGTCGAGCACAGCAGATTCGCTGCCGGCAACCGTCAAAACGCTGCGATGATGGACGGCGTCGCTGCTCCAGTTCAAAACGCGCGCGCCGGCCGCTTCGACGGCCGCAACTGCTGCCTCGATCGTCGCCGCATCGCGTCCCTCCGAGAGATTCGGCACAATCTCAAAGAGCGGCGTCATCCAAGGCACGTTTGGATTGCGGCGACGATGTCGCCGGTATTCGCTGGTGAGATAACTTCGGAGTAGCCGAGTTTTCGAGCCTCGGCTTCGCGCCGCTCCGCTCCGGCGACGGCGCGCACTTCGCCCGATAATCCGAGTTCGCCGAAGACGGCGACGTGCGACGGCACCGCAACGTTGCGAAACGACGAAGCAATTGCCAAGGCAATTCCCAGATCTGCCGCGGGTTCGGCTACCCGCAAGCCACCGGCCACCGAAGCGTAGACGTCGTGCGTTCCGAGCAGAAAGCCGGCGCGCCGCTCGAGCACCGCGAGAATCATCGCGAGGCGCTGCTGATCGAGGTTGTTAGCGAGCCTTCGCGGCGTGCCGTAGCTGGTCTCTCCGACCAGCGCTTGGACTTCGATGAGCACCGGCCGCGAGCCGACGATCGATGCGACGACGCACGAGCCGCTGGGACGCTGCGTGCGCGCGCCCGCAAAGAGTTCCGACGGGTTCGAAACCTCGCGCAAACCCGAGTCGTGCATCGAAAAGACGCAGATCTCGTCGACCGACCCAAAGCGGTTCTTGTACGCGCGCAGGATGCGGTATTCGCCGTTCGTCTCGCCTTCGAAATATAATACCGTGTCGACCAGATGCTCGAGCAGGCGCGGTCCGGCGATCGCGCCGTCTTTGGTGACGTGCCCGACGATGAACGTCGCGCAGCCCGTGCGTTTGGAATATTCCATCAGCGCTTGGGTGCAGTCTCGAATCTGGGTAATGCTGCCGGCATACGCTTCCGACTCGGGTAGCCACACCGTTTGAATCGAATCGATCACAAGTGCGAGCGGTCTCTGCCGCTCCAAGCGGTCCAGGACTGCGCGAAGGTTTGTTTCTGGATAGACGAGCAACGCCGCCATAGTTTCCCCGGCCAACGTACGATCGGCACGGAGTTTTACTTGTGCCGCCGACTCTTCACCACAGACGTAGACGACCTCGCCGCTGTGGGCGAGGCGCGCGGCGATTTGCAGCATCAAGGTCGATTTGCCCGCACCAGGCGGTCCGCCGACCAGCGTTAAGCTTCCCGGAACCGTTCCACCGCCTAAGACGGCGTCGAATTCCGGCATGCCCATGGTTAAGCGGGTGATGCCGCCCGAGCCGATCTCGTGCAACGGCAGCGGCGTAGCCGATTGCGCGGCCGCAGGCCTCTCGCGTGCCGCTCGCGGCGCGACGGTGAAGGGGCGTTCGTCGAACGAGTTCCAGCCTTCGCACTGCGGGCAGCGTCCCAGCCAACGCGTCGATTCGAATCCGCACGCCGAACAGAAGTAGACGGATCGTGGTTTTGCCAAGCTATCCTAGCCTTCTGCGACGCGCTCGCTTCGCCTAGCGGAAACCTTTAGGCGAGGAAGCGACGCCGTTTGCATCCAAGAGAGGGCCACGGCAAGGCCTAACCTTTATAAAGGAACGATGCATGCAGGTCCGCTTTCTTCTCCGAGCCGCTCTTTTAGCCGCGCGCGCGAACTGATCGTCGAAAGGCGGCGCGAGTGACGCTGGCGTTCCTCCGGCCGCGCGCGAAAACCGGTTAAACGTCGCCGGTGAACCCGCAATCGCCGCTCCAGATCGCAATCGACGGACCGGCCGCCTCCGGGAAGACCACGGTCGCCCGCGCTCTCGCACGGCGCTTGCGCGTGCTCTACCTCGACACCGGTGCGATGTATCGTGCGCTCGCGTATCTCGCGTTACGCACGGGCACCGACGTCGATAACGGCGCGGCGCTCGCGCGGCTGGTCGCCGCCCAACCAATCGAAGTGCGGTTGGACCAGGCGACGCCATTGGGTTTTACCATCACTGCAGGCGGCCAAGAGCTCGACGAGGCGGCGCTGCAGAGCAAAGAGGTCACCGCCATAGTTTCGGCGGTCGCGGCGCACCCCGAAGTTCGTTCGGCGATGGTGCAAGCGCAACGCCATATCGCGCAAGGCTCGCCGGTCGTCATGGCGGGGCGAGACATCGGCACCGTCGTGTTGCCTGGCGCGCGCGTGAAGATTTACTTGACCGCATCTCCGGAGGCCCGCATCGCGCGGCGGCGCGCGCAACTCGAGGAGTCGGGAGTTAACGTGGATGCGCGCAAGCTCGCTGCGGAGATTCAGGAGCGCGATCGGCTCGACGAAACCCGCGCGGTCTCTCCGCTCGCGCCGGCCCATGACGCGCACGTCATCGATTCCAGCAATACCGATGCGGCGGGCGTAGTCGACGAGATCTACCGCCTAGCGTGCACCCTCCCATGAATCCGGCATTTTACGACCTTGCGAAGACGACGGTGCGCGTCGCGGCGCGCGTGCTCTGGCGCGCGCGGGTGTTCGGAGCGCAGAACGTCCCAGCCGCAGGGCCCCTCATCGTGGCCTGTAATCACGTTTCATATCTCGACCCGCCGCTCATGGGCTGCATGTGCCCGCGGCGCATCAGCTATATGGCCAAAAAGGAGCTCTTCAAGGTTCCGGTGCTGGGTGCCGTAATTACGGGCCTCGGTGCCTATGCCGTGGACCGCAAGGGCAGCGCGACCTCCGCGATCAGGCGCTCGCTGCAGGTTTTAGAGGCCGGCGGAGCCGTCGGGATCTTCCCCGAGGGCACCCGTAATCTCACCGGGGAGGTCCAGCCTCAGACTGGAGTCGCACTCCTAGCCTCGCTGGCGAAGGCTCCCGTCGTTCCCGCATGCATAATCGGCAGCGACCAGGCGCTTCGGCTGAAGCGAATTGACGTTGCTTTTGGGCCGCCGATCTCGTTGCAGGCCGGCCGGAAAGCAACCCGAGAGGATTTGGCGAAGTTTACCGGCGAGATTATGAACGCGATCGAACTGCTGGCGGGGAGTATTGGTGGAAATACGTAAGGCGTCGGTTCAAGGATTCTGCTTTGGCGTTGCCATTACGGTAAAGAAAGCGGAAGAGGCGATCGCCTCCCGCGGCGACGTGACGACCCTGGGGCACGTCGTGCATAACCCTCAGATGGTGGAATCGCTTTCGGCGCGCGGCTTGAAGAATGCCACGACGGTCGACGACGTCGACTCGGGCGCGCTCTTTGTTCGCGCCCACGGGCTGCCGGTCGACGTTTTCGAGAAGGCCAAAGAGAAGAAGTTGGAGATCATCGACGCCACCTGTCCGATGGTCACCAAGATTCACGTGCAGGCGAAGAAGCTCAAAGGCGACGGCTATAAGATTGTGGTGATCGGCGATCCCAATCATCCCGAAGTCAAGGGAACCCTGAGCCACGTGCCCGGCGCGTGGTGCATCCAAAGCCCCGCTGACGTGCAGAAGCTCCCCCGCTCCAGTAAAGTCGGCGTCGTGGTTCAGTCGACGTGGTCGGGCGAAGGGTTCACCGAGATCGTTCGCGAGCTGTCGGCGAAGTATTACGAAGTGCGCGCGGTCAACACGATCTGCACCGATACGCACAATCGCCAGAACGAGGCGCTTCGGCTGGCAAAGGACGTCGAAGTGATGATCGTCGTCGGCGGAAAGACGTCGGCCAACACCAAGCATCTCGCCGACCTCTCCGAATCGCATGGCGCGCGAGCCTACCATATCGAAGGACCTGACGAGTTGCGTCCGCAGTGGTTCGAAAACGTGCACGTGGCCGGCCTAATGTCGGGCGCCTCGACGCCCGGCTGGCTCGTGGATGATGTCGAGGCTCGGATGGAGGAGCTCGCAGCCTCTGCGTAGTCCGGCCGACCTTGCCGAGCGCTTTGAAAGCGCACTCGAAGAGCGGATTACCGGATATCGGGGATCGGAAGAGATCTCCGATATGCTTTTGCGCCACTTCGGTTATGGCGGATACGGGCCGGCGCGCCGCGGCAAGCGCTTGCGCCCACAAATGGTCATGCGGGTTGCAACCGGTGAGGGCGCGCCCCTCGAGCACGCGCTCGACGCGGCGGTAGCCGTCGAAATCTTTCATAACTACTCCCTCGTCCACGACGATATCGAAGATCGCGACGAACTCCGCCACGGGCGGCCGACGTTGTGGAGCCAGTACGGGGTCGCCGCCGCGATCAACGCGGGCGATGCGATGTGCGCGCTCAGCTTTCTGAGTTTGGAGCATGCGGCGGCGTACCTCGACGCCGCCAGAGTCTTGCAGATGATCGCGCTCTTGCACGAAGCGCATGCCGTGATGTGCGAGGGGCAGTCGCTCGACTTGGATTTCGAGTCGGAACGCGCGGTCGACCGGCCGGGCTACTATCGCATGATCGAGTGTAAGACGGCTCAGCTCTTCGATGCCTCGTGCCGTCTGGGCGCGTTCGCCGCCGGCTGCGATGCAGCGACGGTGGAAGCCTACGGTTCCGTCGGGCGCGCCTACGGGATGGCCTTTCAAATTCGGGATGACGTCGCTGGAATTTGGTCGACGCTCGACGAGACCGGCAAAACCGCCGGAAGCGACATCGCGCGCCGAAAATGGACGTTTCCGGTCGTGTGGGCGATCTCGCAGCCGCCGTCAGCCGCGCGGAGTGCCGTAGCGCAGGCCTACGCGGGCGTTTCTTCGCTCGACGATGCCGCCGTCCGAAGCGTCGTCGAGGCGCTCGACGAGCTCGGCGCTCGCGAGGCGTCCACGCAAAAGGCAGCGGAGCACGTCGGCGTGATCGAGCGCCATCCCAATCGGGAGTTCGGAGAGTTCTTGGCAGCAACGCTCGGCCTCACCACCGCATGACGCGCGCGCCGGCGCGGCCTGCGTTGCAAGTGTGGGGGCTTCCAGCACTCCTCCTCGTCGCGTTCTTCCTGCGGCTGCTCTTCGTCGGCAACGAAGGCTTTAAGACCGACATCAACACCTACGCCGCATGGGCGCTCACGCTGAGCGAGCATGGCTTTCGAACGTTTTACTCCACCGCCGGCTTTGCCGACTACCCACCCGGCTATTTCTACATCCTGGGCATCGTCGGCCGGGTTTGGCACGCGTTCTTCGCCTCACACGACGCCGGTTATGCGATCCTTCACGTGCTCGTCAAGCTGCCGGCGATCCTGGCCGATCTGGGAGTCGGCCTTCTGCTCTTCGCGCTCGTCCGCCGTTTCGCCGGGGCCGGCACGGCCTTTGGCGTGGCCGCATTTTATCTGTTCAATCCCGCGACCATCTACATCTCGGCGTCGTGGGGACAAGTCGACTCGATCTCGGGTGGCCTGGCGCTCTTGGCAATCTACGCCCTCCTGCGTAGCGAAGATGCGGCCCCACAATCGCGCTCGCACCTGGCCTGGATCGTCTTCGCTTGGCTCTCGTTTGGGTATTCGATTCTGATCAAACCGCAGGCAGCGGTCTTGCTGCCGCTGCTGGTTGCCTTTGCTTTCGTGGATTTCAGCCGCCGTCGCGAGCGGATCGTCGCAACGGCGATCGGCATCGGCGCAGCCCTGGTGCTCGCCCTGCTCGTAACCGAACCGTTTCACCCCAGCAATCCGGTCGCGGCGCTGGTCTGGCTGTTCCAGCAGTACGCCTTTGGCTCGAACGTCTATCCGTACAATACGGTAAACGCCTTCAACCTGTGGGCGCTACGCGGCACGATGTGGGTGCCCGACAGCCAATATATCTTGGGGCTCCCGCAATTTCTCTGGGGCTTGCTGCTCGTCGTCGCCGCGATCGGATTGGTCGTCTGGCGTTACGTCCAGAGCCGCACCTCGACGGCCTTGCTCGAAGCCTGCGCGATCGCCACCTTAGCCTTCTTCATCCTGGCGACGCGGATGCACGAACGCTATCTTTTCAACGGCTTGCTCTTTACGATCGCGTGCATTCCGTTTGCACGACGCTACCTTGCGGGGGCGATTGCGCTTTCGATCGTCCTCTTCGCAAATCTCGTCTATAGCTTGCAGTACCTGCACGCGGTCACCGGCAGCGTGCCGGGCGTCAACGCGCAGAATCTCTGGGGTCTCTGGACGACCCTCTTTTCGCTGCTTGCCGTCGGTACGTTCTTCGTGCTCGGGTACCAATTCTTGGGGGGTGCCGAGGTGCGCCCAGCCAAGCCTTCGTCGATACCCGAGCCGGCGCCGCAAGCCGGCGCGTCCGTTCTCCCCGCTCTGCGCCACTGGTTCGATCCACGCGAGGGTTTGACCGCGATGCGCGCTCCGCTCGACTATGCGATCGTAGCGGTGCTCGGTCTCGGAAACTTCATCCTGTCGTTCATCGGCTATTGGTGGCCACCCGATAAGATTTTCGACGAAATTTACTTCGCGCGCGCCGGCGAAGAATATCTGCAGAACCTGCGGATCTACGAGAATACCCATCCTCCGCTGACCAAGCTGATGATCACGCTCTCCATCATGCTCTTCGGGGGAATGCCGCACGGCCACGGTCTGGGCGGCTGGCCGGGCCTCAATCTTTTGGTGGGCCACCTGCCCAACGGCGACAACTCGTACGGCTGGCGCTTTCTCGATGTCGTCTTCGGAGCGCTCGTCGTCATGCTACTCTACGTTTTTGCCAAGCGCGTCACCGGTTCGACGGTCTTTGCCACGATCACCGCCCTGCTGCTGACCTTCGACGGCATGCATTTCGTGCAGTCTCGAATCGCGACGCCTGAAGGCTTCGTCGTCTTCTTTGCGACGCTGGCGGTCTACGCGTTCTACCGCTTTTGGATCAACTCGCAGGTCGGCGAACGAGCGCACGTCGCCGTCCCCACGTGGGGCCTGGTTGCCGGCGCCGGCGGCGCGTTGTTCGTGGGCGTGGGAGCCGCCGCGATCGGTCGCGCGCTGTGGCATTTCGATACGGCCTCGACGGTCGTGGTGTCGCTCTATTGCGCCAGCGGAATCTATCTTTTCGTCCGGTACGTGTTGTTCGCGCGATTCTTTGGTGACGGGCGGCGGGAGCTTTCGTACGCCGAAGGCTCCTATGCACTGCGCGATGGTGCGGGAACCTCGCTCTTTGCCGCGGACGGTGGAACGATCGACTCGCGCGGAAGGATCGCGCGCGGCGAGCTTTCGCAGGCCAAGGGCGGCACGCTAGTCTATCGCGATGATCCGCTAAAGATCGACTACTCGCGCGACGGCAGCGTTATCTACGATACGCCTGCGGGTAGCGTCACCTATGCCGACGACGAAATTCGCGACCGAAGTACGACTGCCGTTGAAAACGGGCACACGTCGCGACGGTGGCTAATTCTCTTTACCGTTGCCCTCGGGCTGCTCGTAAGCTCGAAATGGTATGGCGTCATGGGCTTCGGCGTAAGCTTCGTCGTGCTGATCGCCGTCTGGCTCCAACGGTATCTGTTCGAGCTGCGGCCGACGCTCTGGGGTAATCCGCGGGGCTTTCGCATCGACGGCGCGCTGGCCACGATTCTCTTCGTGAGCGCCACGGTGTACGCACTGGTTTGGGTTCCGGATCTCGTGCGGCATTCGCCGGATCCGGGCGAGGTTCATAACGTCAACGACGTCGTCTACCGGCAGTACACCATGTATGAGTACCACCACAACCTCGTGGCTACGCACCCATACTCCTCGAAGTGGTGGGAGTGGCCGCTCGACTACGTGCCGGTCGCATACTTCTATCAAGATCGCCGCAAAAATCCCACGAACGACAAGGGCTGTTGCGTTTACGAGATTACCTCGATGCCGAATCCGATCATCTTGTGGTTCGGCTTGTTCTGTGTGCCGTTCGTCGGCGTGCTGGCGTGGCGAGAACGAAATAAAGCGTACGCGTTGATCGTCGTCACCTACCTCTTGCAATGGCTGCCGTGGATAGGGTCGCCGCGCCTCATCTTCGCCTATCATTTTTACGTCAACATTCCACTGATCTGCCTGTGTAACGCGATTTTCTTGCAGAGGGTCTGGGTGTGGCTGCGCACTCGCGCGAATCTCCAATGGCTCGGAGGTCTGGCCGTCGGCTCCTACGTCGCAGCCGCGGCCGTGGGCTTCATCTATTTCTATCCAATTCTGGCGGCGCATCCGATTCCGTGGGACGCTTGGCACCAGCGGATGTGGTTCCCAACCTGGGTAATCGGACCAGGCTAGCGAAGGCTCTCCACACGAGGTTTGGCATAAAATGTCGGGACATTCCAAGTGGCACAACATCAAGCTCAAGAAGGGAAAGGTGGACGCGCAGCGAGGCGCGCTCTTCACCAAGCTCAGCAAAGAGATCATTCTCGCAGCGAAGGGCGGTTCGCCCGACCCTGAAGCCAACTACCGGCTGAAGATGGCGGTCGAAAAAGCTCGAGAGTTCAACATGCCGCAAGAGAACATCAAGCGTGCGATTGCGCGTGCCTCAGGACAAGACGGCGAGCGCGAAATCGAGGAAATTCGCTACGAGGGATACGGCCCGGCCGGGCTGGCGGTCGTCGTCGATGCGGCCACGGACAATCGAAACCGAACGGTCGGGGAGTTGCGATTTCTCTTCGGCCGGCACGAGGGCACCTTGGGCGAGACCGGCAGCGTTGGGTGGATGTTCGATCCCGTCGGCATCGTCGAAATCGATCCCGCCGGTAAATCGGAGGACGCGGTGATGGAAGTGGCGCTGGTCGACGGCGTCGAGGACATCGAGTACGACGCAGACGTCGCCGTTATCTACACGCAGCCGACGATGCTGGCCGGCGCGCGCGATACGCTGCGCACCCGAGGTGCCCGAATCTCCGACGCGTACCTCGGCATGCGTCCGAAAACCAAGATCGAGCTGAGCGGCGGCGAGCTTAGCGCCGCGTTGGCCTTTCTCGACGCGCTCGACGAGCACGAGGACGCGCAGCGGGTCTTTAGCAACCTCGACTTTAGCGCGGTCCCGGTGGAGGCGCTTACCTGAAGCCCTATACCATCGTCCTGGTGATCTTCGTCGCGTTGGTCGTCTGGTTCGGGCATCAGATCTACGATTTCTTGATTCCTCCGTCCACGACGGTGACCGTGCCCTCATTTGTAGGGCAAACGCTGACCGACGCCAACGCCGAGATCGAGCGACTGAAGCTTAGCGCGGCTGTCGTCGATCACACGACGAGCGATCGCTATCCCCAAGGCGTCGTGATCACGCAGCGGCCCCCGGCCGGCGATCAAGTGCGCCAAGGGCGCCAGGTTTCGTTCGTTATCAGCGATGGAATCGTTGCGCGTCTCATGCCCGACTTACGCTACCAGTCCATGCGCGAGGTGCAGCTCGACCTCTCTCGCGCGCGCCTGACGCTGGGAAAGGTCGCGTATGCAAAGAGCGACGTGATCCCAGCGGGGCACGTAATCTCGCAGGCGCCGGCTCCGGTAACCAGCATGCACGAGGGTGATTCCGTCTCACTTGTCGTTAGCCAAGGGGGCCGGGCGAACGTGCACGTTCCCGATTTTGTCGGATTGACGATCGATCAAGCGCGAACGGTCGCGGCAGATGCCGGCGTCAGCCTCGGGCAGATCGTGTGGACCCCGCTAGGCGGAAGCGGACCCGCGCACGGCGTCGTCGCGCGACAGCTTCCCTCGCCGGATGCAAAGATTTCATCGTACGAGCCCGTGTCGCTGCAGGTCAGTGCCGGTCCGAACGAATCGGGCTACATCCTCCATCAGGCCCGCGTGCTCGTTTCGGTTCCCGAAACCGATAGCGACCAGCCAACGACGCAGCTCGACGTGCGCCTCGCGCTTACGGACGCAACCGGGCAGTACGATCTCTATCACGCCTTCGCGCAGCCCGGTCAGAAGCTCGATTTTACCGTTACCGCGGTTGGAACGTCGGTGCTCGACATGTACGTCAACGACACGCTCGTGGGCGAAACGCGCCTCGGAACCGAACCGCCGAAGGTCTACAGCGCAAAACCCTCCGCGTCCCCATCCGTGTCGCCCTGACCGCCCCGTGTCGCCCTGAGCAAGTGTCATCCTGAGCGGAGTCGAAGGACGCCGATACAATGACGATCCTGGCGCCTTCGCTGCTTTCGGCAGATTTCGCGCGAATAGCGGAGCAAATTGCGTGCGTGGAAGCGGCGGGCGCGGAGTATCTGCACCTGGACGTGATGGACGGCCGTTTCGTTCCCAACATCACCTGGGGGCCGAAGATCATCGGCGATCTGCGGAAGCTGTCACCGCTGACCTTCGACGCGCACTTGATGATCGTCGAGCCGGAGCGATACGTCGACGATTTTCGTGCAGCGGGGTGCGATCGCATCACCTTCCATTTGGAGGCGACGTGGCACGCGCAGCGGCTGCTCGTGCACCTGCGGTCGATGGGAGTGAAGGCGGGAATCGCGATCTGTCCCCAAACGCCGGTCGGACTGCTGCAAGACATCATTGAAGATTGCGACACCGTACTGGTGATGAGCGTCAATCCTGGGTTCTCGGGGCAGAAGTTCATCCCGCATTCGATCGAAAAAGTGCGCGAAGCGCGCGCGCTGATCGACGCTCGAAATCCCGGCTGTTTGATCGAAGTCGACGGCGGTGTAGGCGAAGCGAACGCGCGCGCGCTGGTCGAGTGCGGCGCGGATGCGCTCGTGATGGGTGCGACGGTCTTTGGTGCGCCGGATCCCGCCGCTGCGTTGCGCCGGATCCGCTCGCTAGTGGCGTGACCGAAGACGAGATCGTCCAAAACATCCGTGTCACCCTGAGCCCTTCGACTGCGCTCAGGACAGGCTCCGAAGGACGACACAGAATCCTGCTCGGGATCGGCGACGATGCTGCGGTCTGGCAGCCCTCGCGCTCGCATCGCAGCGTCATCTCAACCGACATGCTCGTCGAGGGCGTGCACTTCACACGCGAGTTGATGACCCTCGAAGACGTCGGTTGGCGCGCGATGGCGGCGAATCTCAGCGATCTCGCGGCGATGGGCGCGCGTCCGGTCCTCGCTACGGTTGCGCTTGGCGTTCCGGCGACGGCTCCGGAGGAGATCGCGCAGATCTATCGCGGCATCGCCGCGTGCGCGCAACGTTTCAACATCGCGGTCGCCGGCGGCGACCTCTCCCGCAGCGACGCGATCGCGATCTCGGTGACGGTCGTCGGCGAAGTGCGGCCGTCGAATGTGAAAACGCGTGCCGGCGGCAAGCTCGGCGACGTTCTTGCGGTTACGGGGGAACTCGGTGCATCGCGAGCGGGACTCGAAATCGCGAATCAGCCCGGACTCGTCGAAGGCGCCGGCTGCGATGCGGCGCTGCAAGCCTTTCGCCGGCCCGTGCCGCGAATCGCGGAAGGCCGCTTTCTCGCGGCGAGTGCAAACGTGACGGCGATGATGGACATCTCGGACGGGCTCTCCACCGATACTCGCCGCCTTTGCACTGCGAGCGACTGCGGCGCGGAAATCGCGGATATTCCGGTGGCAGACTCAGCGCGCGAAGTCGCGCACGTTCTGGGCGAAGACCCTGCGCGTTTTGCGATGGCCGGGGGTGAGGATTTCGAGCTGCTGGTGGCGATCCGGCCGCGGGCGTTCCGCTATCTTGCCGGGCGATTTGAAAAGCGCTTTAAGCGAAAACTGCTGCGTGTGGGCGTGTTATCAGAAGCGCGCGGCACCGCCTGGCGCGGAACGGCGCTCGATTCCTTGGGCTGGGATCACTTCAAGTAGGGCGCCCTTAGGCGCGGCGCGTCACTTTTTTCGAGCGCAGGCAGCGCGTGCAGACCTTCGCGGTACGGTGCACGCCGCGGTCGTCGACCCGCACGGACTGCAGGTTCGGCAGCCAGCGCCGCCGAGTCTTATTCATGGCGTGGCTGACATTATTGCCTGCCGCGGGTCCCTTTCCGCAAACTTCACAACGCTTGGCCATAGCCGGCAGATAGTACCACGGGGCGCAATCCGCGGCAAGTCCAAATGTTGACCTTGGGCAAGGATTCCAGGGGTGGCCCCCAAAGACGGCTCCCGTGAAGCGAGCGCGCATCGCAGTCGACGCGATGGGAGGCGACCACGCGCCGGAAGAGATTGTCGCCGGAGCACTGCTTGCCGCCAAAGAGTCCGACGTTGAGGTCGTGCTGGTCGGCGACGAAGCGCGCGTCCGCTCGCTGCTGCCCTCTCCGGTGATCGACCGCGTCACCCTGGTCCATGCGCCCGAAGCGGTCGCCATGGATCTCTCGCCTTCGACGGCCGTCCGCTCCTGCGAGCGCACCTCGCTGGGGGTGGCGGTGAATCTCGTTAAGCAGGGCGAGGCCGATGCCGTCGTCTCGGCCGGGAACAGCGGGGCGTTCGTCGCGATCGCCTTCATCAAGCTGCGCACGATCGAAGGGATCTCGCGGCCGGCCATTGCGACGGTCTGGCCGGCGCTCAACGGCCCAACGCCATGGCTCCTGCTCGATTCAGGCGCGACCGTCGACTGCCGTCCGGAATGGCTCGAGCAGTTCGGGGTCATGGGATCGGCTTATGCCAAGGCGGTGCTCGGAATCGCCGAGCCTCGCGTTGGCGTCCTCTCAAACGGTGAGGAACGCAGCAAGGGGAACCAGCTGGTCCTGGAAGCGGCACGCCTGCTCGAGACGGCGCCGGTCCGGTTCATCGGTAACGTCGAGGGCCGCGACCTCTTTCACAACGTCGCCGACGTGATCGTCGCCGACGGCTTCGTCGGCAACGTCGTGCTCAAAACCGGCGAGGGCATGATCGCCGACCTTGGGCGGGTGATGAAGGATGCGCTGCTCGGCGGTAACATCGTCACAAAAATCGGCACCTACATGCTGGCGCCCGCACTGAAGCGCCTGCGGCGGAAGTTCGATTACGAAACCTACGGCGGCGCGCCGTTGCTCGGCCTTCGCGGAAACTGCATCGTGACGCACGGGCGCTCCAGTCGCAATGCGATCAAACACGCCATCAAGGCGGCCGCAGAAGAAGTCGAACACGACGTCGTCGGTAAAATTAGCGAGCAGATCGCGCCGCAACTCGCGGCCACGTAAGGCCGGCGCCGCAATGCTCGGCGTTTACGTCCACTTGCCGTTTTGCGCGTATCTCTGTCCTTACTGCGACTTTGCAAAGTGGCCGCTGCGCGCTTCGTCCGCGCGCCGGTATCTCGAAGCGCTTTCTTCCGAGATCGCACGCGAGCCGCGCGCGACGGCGGCAACCCTCTACCTCGGCGGTGGAACGCCCAACGCCTACGACTGCGAGACGATCGCCCAACTTCTCGGCGCGCTGGAAGACCGCTTTGCGGTTACGGCGGAGCGCTCGATCGAAGTCAATCCCGAGTTAGTGCGTGATGGCGATCTCGCTGCCTACCACAAAGCTGGAATCGAGCGGCTTTCGATCGGCGTACAGTCGTTCGAGCCCGACGAGATTCAGACGCTCGGGCGCAAGCACACCGGCGAAATGGTCGGCGAGGTCGTCGCCGCCGCGCGCACCGCGGGAATGGACTCCGTCTCGCTCGATTTGATGTACGGCGTCCCCGGGCAGACGCCGGCGAGCTGGGAGCGCTCCCTACGCCGGGCGGTGGGGTTGGACGTAGATCATATCTCGGCCTACGGTCTTACCGTCGAAGAGAACACGCCGTATGCGGCGTGGCGGGCGCGCGAGCCTGCGGCCTTCTTCGATGACGAGCGCGAGGCAGAGCTCTATGCCATGGCGATCGACCTGCTGCAGGCGGCCGGTTATCAACAATACGAGATCAGCAACTTCGCGCGACCCGGGCACGAATGCGCGCACAATCTTAACTATTGGGCAAACGGTGAGTACATTGGGTTGGGCGTCGGGGCCGCCTCCTATCGCGGTGGCGTTCGTTCGGTGCACACGCGATCGCTCGACGAGTACGTGGCAGCGGTCCTCGAAGGCCGGCCGGTTCCATCGGAGGCCGAGCGCCTGGAAGGCCGCCGCCAGGTCGGGGAAGCGATGATGCTCGCACTGCGAACCGTGCAAGGGGTTCGCTTGGCCGATTTCAAAGAGCGTTACGGCATCGACGTGATCGAAGATTACGATCCTGTCGTCCGTCACCTTGCACGGACGGGATTGCTCGAGCGGACGGCCGACACGCTCCGGTTAACGCGCCGAGGCCGTTTTCTTGCCAACGACGTTTGCGGAGCCTTTATAACATTCGCGTAGCAAACAATCTATCGGGGACGGTCTTACGCGTCGCGTTCATCGTGGTCTTCGGCGTGACCGGATTCTTGCTGGGCCGCGAGGCGTACTTCAGCGTCTTCTCGCCGCACTTTGCCAGCGAGACGATGCAGCTGATTTTCTTGATTGGCTCGCCCGTTGCGGGCGCGGTGCTCGGAGCGCTGATCGCGCCGCTCGCCCAGGCGCTCTTCGAGGGTCAGCTCAACCAGGCTGAAGGCGCGATGGAGGGCTTGACGCCGGCCGAAATTGCCGGGGGCGCCGTCGGCCTCGTCGTCGGCCTTTTGATCGCGTTTTTGATCAAAGGCATCGTCTTCGAGCTGATCTCCGACGTCGGCCGGGCCGGCACCTATATCGCCATCGTGCTCTATCTCATCGTGTCGATCTTCGCCGCCTATCTCGGCGCGCGGATCGGCGCCAAGACTCGAATCGTTCCGGTGGCTCGCGGCGTGGCAGGCAGCTCGGCGGCGGTCGCCCCGAAACTGGTGGACACCTCGGCGATCGTCGACGGCCGGATCGTCGACATCCTCGAGAGCGGCTTTCTCGACGGCGTGCTCATCGTTCCCCGGTTTGTTTTGCGCGAGCTGCAGTCGATCGCGGATTCGGTCGACCCGCTCAAACGAACCCGCGGTCGCCGCGGTTTCGACGTGCTCACGCGGTTGCAAGAGCTTACAATCCTGGAGATCAGCGAACGGGATTTCACCGACATGGCGCCTGGAAACGTCGACGCGCGGCTCGTTCGGCTCGCGCGCGAAGTCGGAGCCAAACTCGTCACCAACGACTACAATCTCAATCGCGTCGCACATGTCGAAGGCGTCGCCGTGCTTAACGTCAACGAGCTTGCCAATGCCGTCAAGCCGGTCGTCCTGCCCGGCGAGGAGCTGCACGTCGCGGTCATTCGCGAAGGAAAAGAAGGACATCAAGGCATCGGATACTTGGAGGACGGCACGATGATCGTCGTCGAGCACGGGCGCCGCTTGATCGGCGAAGATACCGACGTCGTCGTCACCAGCGTGCTCCAAACGGTTGCGGGGCGAATGATCTTTGCGCGCCCGAAACGCGAAGGCGCGAACTAGTGCGCTGGGGCGCGGTTATCGTCGCCGCGGGACGCGGCCTGCGCTTAGGGCGACCGAAGCAGTTTATCGAAATCGCGGGGGTGCCAATGGTCGGCTGGTCGATTCAAACCTTTGCAGCAATGCCGGAAATCTCAGAACTCGTCATCGCGACGGAACCCGAATCCGTCGAGCCGATGTCCGCCCTCGCCCAGCGTCTGGCGCCCAACCTCCCGCATCGGGTGGTGCGTGGAGGCGAGTTGCGCCAAGATAGCGCGCGAGAGGGCGTCATGGCACTGAGCGAAGGTTGCGACGCCGCATTCGTTCACGACGGCGCCCGCCCGCTCGTCACGGCTGTGGACGTGCTCGCCGGAATGCGCGAAGTGCGCGCGGGACGGGCATCTCTCTTGGCCGAGCCGGTCGTCGATACGATCAAGCTCGTCGATCGCGATTCGCTGATCGTTAGCGCGACCCTCGATCGCGGAACGCTCTGGGCGGCGCAGACGCCGCAGTTCGCTTTGGCCGCCGATCTGCGCGCCGCGCACGAATGCGGCCGTCTCGACGGCATTGCCGTCACCGACGATGCGGCGTTGCTCGAGCGCATCGGCGTATCCGTCGTCGTCGTTGCCTCGAGTGGCGACAACTTCAAAGTCACGCGTCCCGGCGACGTGATTCGAGCCGAAACAATTCTGAGCGCCCGCCCGAAAACGATCGCGGTCGCGTGATGCGCGTCGGCCACGGATTCGACGTACACCCGCTGGTCGAAGGACGCAAGCTTATGTTGGGCGGCGTCCATATCGCCTTTGAACGCGGGGCGCTCGGCCACTCCGACGCCGACGTCCTCGCCCACGCACTCGCCGACGCGCTGCTCGGAGCCGCCGGATTGAGCGATCTGGGGACTCGCTTTCCGGCAAGCGATCCGCGCTGGAAGGATGCCGACTCGATGGAACTGCTCGCGCAGTGCGCCGCGGCCGTGCGCGCGGCGGGCTTCGAGATCGTCAATACCGACGCCACGATCGTTGTCGATCGTCCGAAGCTCGCGCCGCACATCGACTGGATGCGCGCCAATCTCGCAGTTCGGCTGGAGATCGACCAGAGCCGCATCAGCGTGAAGGCCAAATCGAGCGAGGGGTTGGGTTATACCGGCGACGGCACCGGCATCGCCGCCTTCGCCGTAGCGCTGCTCGACTCGGCGTCGTCCTGACCCTTCGACTCCGCTCAGGACTGCGCTTCGCGCAGCCGCTAAAGTATGTGTCACCCTGAGCGGAGTCGAAGGGTTACACTACTCGAAAATGGATGAGCCGTTCGAAACGCTCCTAGCCGACCTGCAGGCGCCGCAAGAGCGCGACCCTGCCGCTCGCGGCTGGCTCGACGTCGTCCTTTCGTATCCGGGCTTTCACGCGCTCGTCGCGCATCGCATCAATCACGCCCTGTACGATGCGGGGATTCCGCTGCTGCCGCGGTTTTTCGCAAACGTGGCCCGCTTTCTGACCGGAGTCGAGATCCATCCGGCGGCTCGCATCGGCAAGGGCGTCTTCATCGACCACGGTTCGGGCGTCGTTATCGGCGAAACCTCGGAGATCGGCGACGGCTGCACGATCTATCAAGGCGTCACGCTCGGAGGCACCAGCCTCTCGCACGGCAAGCGCCATCCGACGCTTGGGCGCAACGTTACCGTGGGCGTGAACGCCAGCGTGCTCGGCGCCATCGTGCTGGGAGATAACGCAAAGGTCGGCGGCGGTTCGGTCGTCGTGAAAGACGTGCCGGCCAATGCGACGGTCGTCGGCGTTCCGGCGCGCATCGTCGCCCAGGACGGCAAACCAGTTCGCGTCGTTTCGACCCGCCCGCAAGTCGAGATGCCCGATCCGACGGCCGACGCAATCGTTCGGCTGCAACGCCAACTCGAGCAACTCGAAAAGCGCTTGAACGAGCTCGAGCAGGGCGAAGCGACCGGCGACGAATCCTGGAGCTGGGTGATTTAAAAACGGTGCCGTTACAGCTTTACAACACTCGAACGCGCACGGTCGAGGAGTTCGCGCCGTTGTGCGAAGGGGAGGTTCGCATCTACGTTTGCGGCCTGACGCCCTCCGCGCAAGCGCACCTCGGGCACGCGCGCTCGTTTCTTTTCTTCGACGTGTTGCGCCGCTTTCTCGCCCATCGCGGCTATCGCGTGACCTACGTGCAGAACGTCACCGACATCGACGATCGCAGCATCAAAGCGGGGATCGAAACCGGCCAGGACTATCACGCAATCGTCGAGCACTTTTACGCCGAGTTCAAGGAATCGATGCGAAAGCTCGGAATTCTCGAATACGATTTCGAGCCGTACGCGACGAAATATATCGGCGAGATCCAGCAGATGATCCGCGAGCTCGTCGACAGCGGACACGCCTACGTCACGCGCGACGGCGTCTACTATCGCGTTTCGACCTTTCAAAACTACGGCCGCCTGGCAAATCGAAACGTCGCCGACCTCGAGGCCGGCGCGCGCATCGAGGTCGACGAAAATAAGGAAGATCCGCTCGACTTCGCGCTGTGGAAGCTCGCGAAGCCGCGCGAGCCGAGTTGGCCGTTCGAGCCCTACGGCGATGGGCGCCCAGGCTGGCACATCGAATGTTCGGCGATGGCGCGCGCGCTGCTCGACCCGCCCGGCGCGGGCTTCGACATCCACGGCGGCGGCGCGGACCTGATCTTTCCGCATCACGAGAACGAGATCGCGCAGAGCGAACCGCTGATGGCGCACCCCCCGATGGCGAACTTCTGGGTGCACGGCGGACTGCTGCTCTTCGACAACCGCAAGATGGCGAAGTCGCTCGGAAACTTCGAGCCGCTTTCGGACATGCTGCTGCGTCACGATCCGCAGGCGATCCGCTGGCTTTTTCTGCAAACCGGCTATCGCAAGGTAATGAACTTTACGGAAGACTCGATTGCCGCGGCCGCGCTGGGCCTGAGCAAGATCAGGACGGCTTACCGGCTGGCGCTCGCGCGACGCGACGCCGACCTGCCCGCGCAACCTTCGGCATTCGACGAACAGATGGAAGCCGCGCTCGACGACGACGTGAATACCGCTGCGGCGCTCGCCGTGCTCTACGAGTTTGCCGCAACCGCGCCGCTCGAACGCCTGCGCTACTGGCTGACGATTCTCGGCATCGAGCCAAACGATTCGTGGGTCGCGGAACCCGTCGTCGAACTGACGCCGCAGCTCGTCGAACGCCTGCAAGCCGCGCTCGACGGCGACGGCGCCGCCGGCGAGATCGAAAATCTGCAACCGCACGAAGCGATCGAGCGGGTCATCGCGATGCGCGCCGAGGCCCGGCGTCAAAAAGATTGGGCGGGCTCCGATCGCCTACGCGATGCCCTGCAACGATCGGGCATCGAACTGCACGATACGAAAGAGGGGACAACCTGGACGACGTCCTGAGCTCATCGAAGGGCCGTCGTGGGCCGAGGCACCGGGGCCAGCGGCCCGAGCTGGATTTCGACGACTTGGTCTACGGAATTCATGCAGTCGAAGAAGCGTTGCTCGCCGGCGAGCAACTGCGTTCGATTGCGGTCGCTGCCGATCGCACCAAGGATACGGCGCTGCGCGTCCTGCTGGCGCGGGCGAAAGAGCGCAACGTGCCCGTTCGTTTCGAGCAGCGCGCCTTCTTCGAACGCGTTCCCTTTAAGGCGCACCAAGGGGTCATCGCAACCGCGCCGCCGTTTCCGTACGCTTCGCTGGGCGACGTCCTCGCGCGTCGCCGCTCCGACGCCTCGCCGCGCCTGCTGGTCGTGCTCGACCATCTGACCGACCCGCATAACGTCGGCGCAATTGTCCGGACCGCCGAGGCTGCCGGCGCCGACGGCCTGATCTTGCCCGAGCGCCGTTCGGCGGGCATCAACGCGACGGTTCGCAAGGCGGCCGCCGGGGCGGCAGCCTACCTGCCGATCGCCCGTGTCGCCAATGTCGCCGACACGATCCGGGTCCTCAAGAAGGCCGGCATCTGGGTTGTTGGCGCCGATGCCTCGGCGGCCGGCATCGAGCTAGGCAAGGCCGACCTCAACCGGGACCTTGCCCTGGTCGTGGGAAGCGAAGGAAGCGGGCTCGCGCCCCTGGTCAAGCGGGAATGCGACTTCCTCGTGAGGATCCCGATGCACGGCCGGGTCGCTTCACTGAACGCCTCAGTTGCCGCGGGGGTCCTGATTTTCGAGGCCCTCCGCCAGCGCATGCTAGCCTCGTCCTTGACGGGGGAGGGGTGACCTCCTATATACTTAGCCTCGACGTGCCGTGCCAGACGGGCTCCGGCCTGCGCATGCGGCACGTCTACTCACGAGGCAGACAAAAGATATGGCAATGACCCACCCCGTCTCGGATGGCGTGGAGTACCAGCAGCGGGTTGACGAAGATCTAGTGGCTATCGCGAAGACCGGCGACAACCTCGCGATGGAGTACCTGCTTAACAAGTATAAAAACTTCGTCCGTATTAAGGCGAAGAGTTATTTCTTAATCGGCGCCGACCGCGAGGACATCATCCAAGAAGGGATGATCGGCCTCTACAAAGCCGTGCGCGACTTCAAGGCTGATAAGCTTTCGAGTTTCCGTGCATTTGCCGAGCTTTGCATCACCCGCCAAATCATCACCGCGATTAAGACGGCGACGCGTCAAAAGCACATTCCGCTCAATCAATACATTTCGCTCAACAAGCCGATCTACGACGAAGACAGCGAGCGCACGCTACTCGACGTGATGGCTTCCCAGAAGACGTCCGACCCCGAAGAGCTGGTCGTCACGCAGGAAGTCTCCGACGATATCCGCCAGCGCATTCGCCAGAATCTCTCTGAGCTGGAGTCGCAGGTGCTGGAATCGTACCTGGAAGGCAAGAGCTATCAGGAAATGGCGCGCGACCTCGGCCGTCACGTAAAATCGATCGACAACGCGCTTCAGCGCGTCAAGCGGAAGATCGAGAAAAATCTGGCAGAGTTCGAGTTTCAGTAGCACCCAGACGCTCCAGGAACCGGCGAAGATACCACAACGCGATGCGATTGTGGAAACCTGAGGCGATGATCTCAAAGGCATGATCGGCCCAAGGTAGCTCGACGTAGGTAACGTCAACGCCATAGCCGCGCAGTTCGTCACGTAAGATGTGTTCGAAATCGAGCGGGATGACGTGGTCGCGTCCGGCCGCTATCATCAGAACGGGCGGCATTCCGGCATGGACGACGTATCGCGGTGAGCCGCTTCGATAGCAGCCGGGTTGCTGCTCCGGCGTGCCGCCGCAGAGATCTGCTAGGACGTGACGCTGGTCGATCACGTCGGGCTGGGGCGGGTATTCATAGCCGAGCCGCAAATCGACCGGGCTTTCGTACGTTACCACCGCGCTGATACGGTGCGGCCGCAGCGCCGCGGCGATGAGAGCCAACTGCGCGCCGGACGAATGTCCGAGCACGACGATGCGGCCGGCCGGCAGAGAATCTATCTGCGCCAGAACGGCGTCGCGTTGCGCTGGCCACCGTGATCCGGGGGCGTGCGGATAATCGAGCGCGATGACACGATAGCCCCAAGAGCGGATGATTGCATTGAGCAGCCCGTCGTTCCGCGGCGAACCATGCTGCCAGGCCCCACCATAAATGACGAGCACGACCGGTGCGCCCCTTCGTTGGGCGACCGCCCGCTCAGGCAACGGGGTAAGCAACGCCGACAACGGAACGTGAGGACCGCGTATCGCATACGAAAGAGGCGGGACTAACGTGCACGACAGCGCCGCGAGCGCAATCATTACGGTCACGCGTCGCGTGCGATAACGCGAGCGCAGTGCGACGCCGAGGGCGACGCCGTCGAGAACCATCAATACCGGCCAGAGCTCCGTGCCGGCCACCGTCAGAATGAAGAGCGCAGCGAAAGGGCCTGGAATCACGATCCAAATCGAGAAGAAGGCTCCCAATAATGTCAGTGCGAGCGCCATCGTGCCGGCTACGAATGTGCCTGCGCGCCCCGGCAATTGAGCTCTTGGCGAGCTATTCCTTGCTTCCAAGCCTCGCGACGATCGTCTTATAGAATTCTTCGCGTTCGGCGAGCGGATCGAGGACCATCACCAGCCGCTCGCCCTGCGACGGTTCGATACAGATTGTAACGCGCCCGCGCGCGCAGACGTCCATGCAGCTCGTGCTGATCGCGCGAATCGCGCCCCAATGTCCGTCTTGCTTTAGCCGTTCCTTGAGCCAATTGCGAAGGTGAAAGTCGCCGATGCGTTCGGCGACCTCCGGGTCTTCTTCGGGAATGCGCTCTTTGAAGCAGCGCTCGCAGACGAGCACGAGGCCGCCGCGCGCCCATTTGGGACTAACGTTTTGCATGACGAGTTGCTTTGCTTATACCGGTTGCAACGCTCCAAAGATGTTCCCGTCGAGGTCTTTGAAGTACGCCAGCGTTCCGATGCCCGGTATCTCATTTTTTGGCACGGCGATATCCCCGCCTTTGGCGATTATTGAATCCAGCGTCTCATCGAGCGATTCTACGCCAATCGTGCAAACGTAAGCGTTGACTGCGGCTCCCGTGGCAGGCGCGTCGCCTTGGCGCCGAACGATGCCGCCGTCGATGCCGGGGCCGTCGCCGGTCTGGACGAGCCAGTACTCGACGGGTCCGTCCCATTTGAAGATCTTCCAACCGAAGATCGAGCTATAAAACTTTGCCGCGGCGTCGGGATCCGCGGAATGGATTTCGAAATGAACGACTCGAGGCATTATTAATCTCCGCATGTAGTAAGAAAGAGTGAGCCGACGGCCGGATTCGAACCGGCGACAACCAGTTTACAAAACTGGGGCTCTACCAACTGAGCTACGTCGGCAACAACAACGGGAGTTGTACCGGACGCGGCTGAATTACCTCCCAACACGGTGCGGCGCGCTTCATAGGCGTTTTATGAAAGCGCAGCGGATTGCCGCGCCCTCCAAGCCGATGTGCCCGGCCGCGTCCACGGTTCAGTCCGCGGAACGTCGGCGTTAGCGCGTGGCAGTTCGGACAGAGGAGCGTTAGGTTGTCCAAGCGATTGTTCCGCCAGTCTCCGTCAATGTGTTCCACCTCGACCGGTACCTTATGCGTTTTTGGGTGACGTTCTGCCCAGCCACACGCCGTGCACCGCTCTCCCAAGCGCTGCCTGAGGTATCTGCGAACAAAGGTAGACGTTCCCATCACATGATATGAGCCGGATTCGAGCAGTTGTGCGCGAAGCCGAAAATCATGGTCGAGGTGACATCGTGAAGAGCAATATTTTCGGTCAGGACGAGTGACCAATCGACCGCACTCACCCAAACACTGCCTGGCAACGATCGATCGCCGCTGAGCACGGCCCGAGCACTTCAAGGAGCAATACTTGGTCGCGCCGATCTTTATCGCGTTACCGCAACCGTTCAAACACCATCCACGAAACTTCTTCGGATTCATGCATTGATGCTACAGTTCGAGTGTGCCACACGTATGGCAGTCAACGCGAAGAGGATGCAAGCTGTTTCTTCTTGCAACGGGGGCGCGAGAAAACGGACGCAACGAGCGCTATGGTGTTCCGGTTACGATCCAATCGGCGATGGCGTATTGCGCGCCGGTACTCGTGATCGTGAGCGTGCCTTTGCCATAAGCATTGGTATGAAACGTCGCTAGCTCACGGCTGCCTCGCGTGATGAAGCCGGCGAGTGACGGCGGCCGGCCGGAAGACATCGCAACGTCGACGCTCTCGCCGCCGGCAAACCTTGCATTGCTCACGCTGAGGTTCCATAACGTCCCGTGGCGATACGTGAGCATGATCGGAATCGAGAACGCCTCGTTCGCCGTCGCGCCGCGTACGGAAAACATCGGCGCGATCATCGGACAGCTCGCGTTCCCTTTGCGAACGACCGAGAGCCCGCCGATCGGTGCCTCTACGGCTTCGCCGCTCGTATTTGCGGACCACGTTGAAAATCCGTGGTCTCCGCTGACGCGTGCGCCGCTGGAGTAGACGCCGCTTTGCCAGCCGAACGTTTCATCGAGCGAGGGAATTCCTTTGAGGCTGTAGCCCGCGGAACTCTGGCAGTATCCGGAGACGCCGCCTCCGCCTGGGTTTAGAACCAGCAGCGATTGCGAGAAAACTCCGCCTGCGACGGCGTGCTGCTTCGGCGAGTGCGCATCGCCGGAGAGAATATGCTCGGTGTTGCTTACGTCGCGGATAATGGAGCCCAGGGCGTCGGTGACGCCGATGGCTGCCCTGGCATTCTGCGACGAGGAGCTGCGGTTGGCGACGAGGGAATCGGCTGCGTCGCTGACGGTCTGGAGGTCGTCACCACCGGCAGCGGGGAGTGAAGCGGCCGCTTGGCCGAACCCTGCACTGCACCCGGCAAGCAGAAGCCCAACGAGGGCGGGAGTCGCTAGAACCGAGAAGCGCGCCATCCTGTCGAGACTCCAAAAAGCGGCGAGTTTGCTATGGCTTCCATGGTAAGGTACCCGCGTGGGGGGCACATGAGAAGGCGGTGAGGACGGCGTTGGGAAGCGACCGGCGTTACCTTGCCGAGGAGCGGATAGCTAGAGTATCGTACCCTCGTCAGCCACAAATTGAAAGAGACTTCGTGGGTAGGTGGCCGAGTGGTTAATGGCACCAGACTGTAAATCTGGCGTGCGAAAGCGCTACGCTGGTTCAAATCCAGCCCTGCCCAAGTTGCCGCGGGCGTTGCATAGTGGTAATGCCCTTGCCTTCCAAGCAAGAGTCGCGGGTTCGATTCCCGCCGCCCGCTCCAGAAACAGCCCAATTCTAAAGGGCTTTTTGATTGCCGCGGAGGCCACGGTTGCCATTCGGTTGCCGTGCGGTGAAAAACCGGCTTGGCGTTCCCGGCTTTTCACGCTAGCTTAGTAAGTTTCCGGGGAACGCGGGCCCCGTCGAAGCGCTTAATTCCACAAGCTCACTCGGAGGCGGAATCATGAATCGAGGCTTTATCGGTGCGCTTTGCTCAAGCGTAGTGATCGCTTTGCTTGTCGATTGCGGCGGCGGCGGATCGCAGCTTCCGGCCGGACCTAACAGCGACGTCAATCCGCAAAGATCACCGCACGGGAAAAAGCACTCGCAAGGGTTTGGCTACACGGGCAGCAAGCAGAGCTTTACGGTACCGGCCGGCGTCACGAGCGTTACCGTGACGGCGAGCGGCGCCGGCGGCGAAGGGACGAGTCCCGATTCGGTGGGCGGTGCCGGCGGTTTAGTAAAGGCGAAGGTCATCGTCACGCCGGGCGAGACGCTCCGGATCTACGTCGGCGGTGAGGGCGGAGGTACCGGTTTTGGCTCCGGCGGCTATAACGGCGGTGGTGATGGCGGCGCGCCCGACTTTCGTTCCGGCGACTTTGCCGGCCCGGCGTATGTTGGCGCCGCAGGCGGTGGAGGGGGCGCCTCGGACGTCCGCCAGGGCGGTAATAAAATTGCGGATCGCATCGTCGTTGCGGCCGGCGGCGCGGGCGCCGGCGTCTACGCTGGGTGCTGCAGCGGTACCAATAGCGGCGCTGGCGGCTCCGGCGGTGGCAAAACCGGCGAACACGGCGCGAACGGCTGCTGCTTCGGCAACAGCGACGGCAAAGGCGGTAGGGGAGGTACGCAGAGTGTCGGCGGCTCGGGCGGCGGAGGCGCGGGCTACGGCAGCTGTCATAACGATGGAGAAAGCGGATCGCTCGGCGAGGGCGGCGCGGGCGGTCAGGGCTGCGGGTCGGCGAACGGCGGCGGCGGCGGTGGCGGCGGCGGCGGTTACTTCGGCGGCGGCGGCGGCGGCGGAGGCAATCACTATAGCGGTTCCTATGACGGCTCCGGCGGCGGCGGTGGCGGCGGCTCTTCTTACGTTATGCCGAGGGCGACCCGGCTTTGGGATCGCCGCGGCGCAGGCGTATCAGCCAACGGCACAGTCGTGATTTCCTGGTAAGGGTCTCTCCCGCACTTACAGCAGAATGGCTGATCGGGGATCGTACGCCGAGCCGAATACCACAAATGTTCGCATGTGGCTTCTGGAAGAATGCGACGAGCGACGGACTCGTCGTCTTGAGTTGGGTACGAATTGGGTGACCCGAACAAAAGTATTGGCTTTGGCACGCTACGTGCTGCTCTTAAGCGCCGCCACGCCACTAATTGCCGGTTGCGGCGGATTGCCGCCGCCGATCGGCGCGCCGGGTGCGGGGGCGCAACAGCCTTCAGACTCTGCACATGCCCCCGGCTCGCCGAGCACAATTCAACACATCGTCGTTCTTGTCCAAGAGGGCCGTACGTACAACGACCTGTTCGCGCAAACCAAGGTTGGCTGCATCGTCATCGGCGACGGGAAGCACTCGACAACAGAGACGATCCATTTACGTGAAGTTAACCTCGCGGGCGGCGAACGACTTCGGAGTGACTACAAAGCGTACCGAACAGCCTACAACAACGGCACGAACTGCGGGTGGAACTTGATCCGCGGCGTTAACGGCGCTCGCGAAGGCCGCGCGCCCTACAAGTACGTCAATCCCACGCAGATCAGGCCTTACCTCACGGCTGCTTCCGACTACGCGCGTGCCGACCATATGTTTCAAACTCAAGGAAGCGGCGGCTTTACGGCGCACCAAGACCTTATCCGCGGGGGCACGGCGATCGACCCTCACGGAAGTGTCATTGACTCCCCCAGCATGCAGCCCTGGGGATGCTGGGCACCGTCAGGCACGACGACGAATCTCATCACGACCGGGCTCAAGTACGAACCTAACCAAGGTCCGTTTCCGTGCTTCGCTTACCCAACGCTTGGGACGCTCCTCGACGCAAAATCCATTTCCTGGAAGTGTTACACGCCCTTCGCGCTTCCCAAGCAGCAGCAGGCAGCTTTGAACGATCCTGACCCGTTTTTCGCGATCCAAGCGGTCTGGGATAATCCACGTGAGTTCGCTACCCACATCTCCTTTCCGGAAACCAATGTACTTAGCGATATCGCCAAGGGTGCGCTGCCGGCTATGTCGTGGGTGATTCCGAGTTCAAGCAACTCCGACGACCCCGGGAACAAAATAGATGCCGGCCCGACATGGGTGGCGGGCGTCGTCAACGCGATCGGCAATAGTTCGTACTGGGATTCGACGGCGATCGTCGTGGTCTGGGACGATGGGGGAGGTTTATATGATCCCCTACCGCCACCATTCTTCGATAAGCAAGGCGGTTCGGGTTTCCGCGTACCGATGATTCTCATCTCGCCATACGTCGCGCAGGGCTACGTTTCTCACGACGTCTATGGCTTCGGCAGCATCGTGCGCTTTGTCGAAGACACGTGGAGCCTGGGCCGGTTGGGAACGACCGATACGACGAGCACGAGCATCGGCAAGATGTTCGATTTTCATCAATCGCCGCGCCAGTTCGTTTCGATTTAATCCAGGGTGACGGCAGACGAAGGCCGTCGATTTTCTCCCCGCGCCCTCTGCCCCGCCCACGGAGTTCGCGAATGCGAGGCCGTGTTGCTATGCGGGCTTTGCGGCATTGCAGCGCGGATCGGCATTGCAGTTGAGAGCGTAGCGCGTCGACCGCAGCGCCCGGCGCAGGGGACCTCGTTTTGAAAGCCCTTAGCTCTTAAACGATCCGCGCGCCGGCCGAGGGGCCCCGTTTCAAAACCCTTAGCTCCTACGGATCCAAGCGCACTGAGAACGAGGCGGCGCGATTTGTCAAGGGGGCCTCGTTTTGAAGTGGCTTAAGTCGGTTCGTGCAGCTACGATGTACGCCCCCAGGCCTGCGCCTCGATTTTCCATTCGTTACGTTCCTTGGAAAACGTGTACGCCATGGTGCCGGCCCGAGTGGCCGTCTGACCCTTAATCGTCACGGTAAGGGTCCCCGAGATGACGGCGTACGCGTGAGCCCCCTCGACAATCCAGAACCCCATCTCGTACGCTAGATGCTCGTAGGTGACGCCAAGGTCCTTACGCCACTTCTCTACGTCCGCAAGCCAATTGGCCGGCGCATTCGGGTTCAACCAGCGGTAGGGCGCAATACCGTCGATAATGATCGCGGTTTCCCCGAAAACGGTCGAGAAAAGCTCGGTGTTCTGATCATTGAAGCCCTTGACATGATTCTCGATTAGCGTCTGGATTTCAGAGGGCGGCGGGCTGGCCATAGCAATTCTCCTATCATTGTGTGCACTTTGAGCATTAACGACGGCGGTCGAGCCAAGCGCGGCGGCAACTGTCGTCATCGCCGTCGCGCCAAGGAAACCTCGGCGATTAAAGTTGAGACCATACTTCATCGGTGTCCCCTTCGAGTCGGAATCGCCCTCGCACTTTAACCCGCCCCACGGCGGAGGCGAGTTTGGAGAGGATTGGCATTTTGCCGCTCACATCGCCACCAAGCAGCGCACCATCGACGATTTTGTCGGTTGCGCGCAGTACCTGATCGATAACCACTACACAATGTCGGCAAAGCTTGCGGGCTCCGGCACGAGCGCCGGCGGCGTTACGATCGGCAACGCCATCGTGCAGCATCCCGAGCTTTTCCGGGCGGCACTCGACCCTGTCGGATTTAAAGCGCTCTACGAGACCGACCCGTACATTCATATACGAGACGGGGTTGCCTATCCGGCCGTTCTCGCAATCACGGGAGCGAACGACCCGCGCGTCGCGCCGTGGATCGTAGCAAAGTTCGCGGCTCGCCTGCAGGCGGCGACGTCGAGCGGAAGGCCGGTGCTGCTGCGCGTCGACTACGACGCCGGGCACGGGGCCCTGGGAGCATCTCGAGCGCAAACGCAAGCGCTCGTCACCGACGAGTATGCCTTCCTGTTCTGGCAGCTTGGCGCGCCGATACCGGGCAGCTGAGCAACCAGACCTATGCAGGCTCGATTTATAATTTCGCCTTGATTGTTTTGGCGGGAAGTCCTACCGTCTCCAAACAAACCGCGGACGTGCCGGTCGGAAGACCGAACGCGTCCCCAAATCTATTTGGCGTATGGGCTTGTTAGGCGAATTTTTCTTCACTTTGTTGACGTCTCAACAGGGAGGGCCCGGTCGCCCGCGAACCTCCGGCAGCCTACCCCAGGCACGCTGTTCCGAGACGGCGGAGCCATGTTTCTCACTATTCAAAAGGAGAAATTCGACGACATGCGATTTTCGTTAGCTACGGCGAGTTGCGCCGTTGTCATTTCCGCGCTCCTCGGGGGCTGCTCGAGTTCGCAGGGCACTCAGTCCCTGCCCGGCTCGACCTCGACCTCGGTCCAGCCGATGGGCCATGTAAATCAGATCCAGTACCTCCCGAAAAAAGGCCAGCGCCTCTCGCCGCTGGCGTTGCTGAAGCTGCAGGCGGCAGGTAAGTTGCCCGGCAACGCGCCGCGCGCGATGCTGGAAAAGCAGCTAAAGCAAATCGAAAGTGGTCCTCGTCCGCGTCTTAAGTTTCGCCCCGCCGCCGGCGTCGGCATGTGGGTAACGAACGAGAGCTACAGCTATCTTCTTGGGCAGAACAAGGGCGGTAAGAAGAATCTTACTGCTGCTAACGTCGAAGATAATGGCTGCTACTACCCGATCACTGTCCAAGTAGACAGTTCGAACAACCCTTGGATCTCATGCGAATACAATTCAGATTTCGCCGGCAGTGCGGTGCAAGAGTACACCAGCAGCGGCTCGCTCGAGAACACCTATAACGGCGGTTGCCCCGGCGGCAGCAGCGGCTGCGACTACTGGTACGCCTACTCGTTCTCCGCCGGGCAGAACGCGAACTACGTCGAAAGCTCTCAGACGTTCACCGAAGAAGAAATCTGCAACCCGTCCTGCGAATACTACTACGGAAGCGGCTTCGAGTGGTGGCCGAAGGGCGAGCCGTCGGCATCTCCGACGTTCATCAACGTCGGTGAAGACTGCGACCCTGTCTGCGATACCTATTACTCCGACGTAGACGACAACAACAACATCTACTTCACGTACTACGGCTTCAGCGGCAGCGTGTATGGTTACGGGCTCGCGGAAATTACGAACGCGTTCTCGCCCAGCTGGCAGATGGTTTCCTTGCTTCCTCCGGGAGCGCTGGGATTCGCCGGTGGCGTCTATGTCAGCAATCACGGGACCGTACTGAACGTCACCGACCAAGATGCTCGCACGACGACGCAGTACGCTCTGCCGTGGACCGGATCGTCGACCGATACGCTCGGCCCGACGTCACTCAACGCCTTTAACTGTGGCGACCCGGTTACCGGTGGCTTCAACAGCACCTCGACCAAGGCGGTCTATGCCGATGCCTGTGCCTGGCTCGATCTCGGTACCATATCTACTAATAAGTGGAAGGCCAAGGCGGGTGTCAACTTCAGTGGCATCGATGGTGCGGCTTACTCGCCGTCGGATCGGTAGGCGAAATCCCGAAATCCTGAAGAACAGCTAGCAGGTCCAAACAAAACGGGGCCCTCTTATGGGGGGCCCCGTTTTTTGCTTCATCAGGATGTCATGCATCGCGTAGCGGATCGAGGAAACGAGTTCTCTCGTCCGCTCTTCGGCGTTGCCAACCTCGCAGCTCGGACGAGCCGCAATGCGATAGGATTGCTCCCAAAGGGCCGCGTACCAGCAGTTAGCCGTAGCCGTTGGGCCGTCGTAGCTTAGTGGTAAAGCACGTCATTGGTAATGACGAGATCATGGGTTCAATCCCCATCGACGGCTCCATTCCCATCACAACCCATCGCCTGCTTAATGAAGGCGTCGGCTGCGTCGCTCCACGGGCGCTTGAAGTCCTTCGGCCAATGCGCTTGATCCGACCATAAGCGATTCAAGCCGCGCTCGACCTCGCCGTCGCCTTGCATGAACGTTGCGACCAAATCGCGCCAACGTCGTGCGAGCGCTCGAGCCTCGGAACCCGACGGCTCGATGCCCGCGCAAACCGCGGCCTCGACATTCGCGATAAGAATCGCCCAATCGCGTTGTCCTTGCTCGATGACCTCCGGCGCCATGCCGCGCCGGCGTTCGTCGATTTTTTCACGCGCTGTTTCGGAGTAGTACTCTTTCGTCCACTTCCAGTCGTTCTGCATTTTGAATCCCTCCATGACGGTGCGGAGAATTTTCCAACGGTCGGCCGATGCGCCGGCGATGAGCGCGCGTTCGGCCTCCTCAATGAGGGTAAGCGCCGATTCGAGCCGCTGCTTCTGGCGCGCGATCACCTCGCGCTGCATGCGCAACGCCGCGACCAGCGGCTGGTCCGCCCCTCCGAGCAACTCCTTGATCTGGTCCAGGCGCAAGCCGACGAAGCGAAGCGCGAGGATGTGCTCGAGGCGTTCCAACTCGGCTTCGCCGTAGAGACGATAACCGGAAGGGCTCACCGCGGCCGGCGGCAGCAGCCCAAGCCGGTCGTACAGGTGCAGCGTCCGAACGCTGACCCCAGCTTCGGTCGCGAAGGCTTTGCTCCGGCGCAACTCGCCGCCCTGCGTCTGCATCGTCGTTCCTCCGGTCGAGGGTAAACCCTGACGTAGCGTCGGAGTCAAGCCCCTGGGCTGCGAGCGCTCCGGCCGCTTGTCTTATGAGGCGAGAGAGCACCATTTTGCACATTTTCTAACCCTCCGGGAGCCGCTGCGGAGTTATAATGGTGCCAACATGCGGATTGCAACATCGTTCGTTCAAAAGACACTCCTCTGGACCGTGTTGCCGGCGGTCCTCAGCCTTTCCGTGCCGGGGGTCGCCGGCGCGCAACAGCCGGAGCCAAGCTACGGGACGCAACCGGTTCCGAGCTACGGAAGACCGGTCGCGCCTCAGGACACAATCAAAGGCACCGTTACCGGGTTTGATGGGGCCTACATCGTCTACATGCGCGACGATAAGGGCTACGACGACCACGTTTCTATGCACCAAGGCACGGAGATTAATCCGGTCGGCACGAGGCTCGTCGAGGGCATGCCCGTCACGATTTATGGTTATGCCAACGGCCCGACGTTCGAAGCCAATCGTATCGACGTCGCCGTGGCTTACACGCCGAACTACAACGGCGCCTATTACGCCGGCGGCGGCCCCTATGACGGCTCAGGCTATTACGGTTCAGGCTACGGCGCGGGCTATTACGGCTCAGGCTATTACGGCTCAGGCTATTACGGCGGGGCCTATCCCTGGGGTATCGGCATCGGAATCGGCCTTGGCTTCGGCTTCGGCTGGGGCTGGGGCTGCTGCGGTTACTGGGGCGGCTGGGGTTGGGGCTATCGTCCGTACGGCTACGGATATGGCTACTACCGTGGACCCTACGGCTACTACCATGGAACGGCCTACGGCCGTGGCGGCTACTACGGCCGTGGCGGCTACTACGGCCGTGGCGGCTACTACGGTAGCGGCTATCGCGGCGGATACGGCAGCGGCTATCGCGGCGGGTACGGCGGCGGCTACCGTGGGGGCGGGATGGTGCACGGCTCAGCCGGAGGCGGCCACGCACCGTCTGGCGGCGGGCACGGCGGCGGTCGACCGCACTAGCCGGTTCCTACCAGAGCGAGCCGTCAGCTACTAACAGGTAAAGAATTGGGCCGAGGCCCCAAATGATGCTGACGACGAACCAGATGACCTTCTGGAACGTCGTCAGCTCGCCGCGTCCGATAAGATTGATCCACATGAGGATCATGGCGATCGGGTGTAAGAAAACCGACAGCAGGATCTCGAGGAGCAGCTTCATGGCTGCTCTTCATTCTTGCATCGCTTTGCCGCCTCCGCTCGTTATGGTACCTACAGATGAAACACGACGTAACACCCGAGATCCAGAAGAGCGAGGACGAGTGGAAGGCGCAACTCGGTCCGCAACGCTATCACATCCTGCGCGAGGCCGGGACCGAGGCGCCGTTCACCGGTTCGCTCCTCAAAATTCAAGACGACGGCACCTATCTCTGCGGCGCCTGCGGACAGCCGCTCTTCGCATCGAGCGAAAAATTTGACTCGCATTGTGGTTGGCCGAGTTTTACTCATCCCGAGGAACGGGAAAACGTGAGGCTGCTGGACGACAACAGCCTCGGCATGCGTCGCATCGAAGTACGTTGCAAGCGCTGTGATTCGCATCTCGGCCACGTATTCGACGACGGTCCCGGACCGGAAGGAACCCGCTATTGCATCAACTCACATTCGCTCGACTTTCAGCCCTCGCGGCAAGCCTAAGCCTCGCGTTCTCGTTTACATCGATGCACGCGCAGGCGGCGACGCCCGGCCCCGGCCTCGGCGTCGTCTCGGTTCTTTACGCGGGGTCGCTGGTGACGCCGATGGAGGGTCCGCTCAAAGCGGCACTGCACGAACGCGGCGTCGAGTTCGACGGGGAGCCCGGCGGCAGCAAGGAGCTGGCGAACCTTATTGCGGCCGGCATTCGTTCGCCCGACGTTTTCATCAGCGTCAATCCGGCGCTCGTGAAGAAGCTCGGAGATCGCGTTGCATCGGCGATGACGTTTGCCGGTACGAGCCTCGGTATCGCCTGGGCGCCAAACTCCAAGTACGCCGCGCTCTTTGACGGCGTCGGCAAAGGCGCGACGCCGCTGAAGGACGCGCTCGAAACTCCGGCCTTGCGGATCGGCCGGACCGACCCGCAGCTCGATCCGAAGGGGACGTACACGATCGAGGGGATGACGATGTGGCTCGGCCACGACGGTGAGGGGCGCATTCTCGGCGCCGACGAAAACCCGGCGCAAATTTTCCCCGAACAAGACCTGCTCGCGCGCGTCGACACCGGTCAAGCCGACGTCGGATTTTTCTATCGCACCGAGGCCATCGCTCGCGGTTATACTTTCGTGCCGCTCCCCGGCGCCGCCGCGCTCACCGACCGCATCACTTACACGCTGGCGATCATGAAGGCCGCGCCCCATCCGCAAGCCGCGCGCGCTTTCGCCGATTTCGTCCTCAGCGGCCCCGGGAGAGCGATCCTCGAGCAGGCCGGTCTTACCTATCGGTGACCGCCAACGCGCAGTTTCCGGACGAACAAGCCACCGACGGCAGCTTCGAGCGGCAAGAAGATGCTTTTCGCGACTGGGTAACCGCTGACGGCGGCTCGGCTTATCCCGCCGCGGCCGGCCGCTATCATCTCTATGTGTCGTTGGCCTGCCCGTGGGCCTGCCGGACGGTCATCGTTCGCAAGCTCAAAGGCTTGGAAGACGCGATCGGCATGACGATCGTGGACCCGATTCGCGACGAGCGCGGCTGGCGCTTCACGACGGCGGAGCCCGATCCCGTCAACGGCTGGCAGTTCTTGCGCGAAGCCTACACGGCGAGCGATCCAGCCTACGCCGCTCGGGTGACCGTGCCCGTACTGTGGGACAAGCACCGGCGGCGCATCGTCAGCAACTCCGACGACGATATCATGCGCATGCTGGAAAGTGAGTTCGATGCCTTCGCCGCCAATCCGAAGCTCGAACTCTATCCGCCCGAACTGCGCGCTCAGATCGACGAGCTCAACGGCTTCCTCTACGAAACGTTCAACAACGGCGTCTACCGCGCGGGCTTTGCAACTTCGCAGAAAGCGTACGAAGACGCCGCCTACGAAGTCTTCACGGCGATCGACGCCATGGAAGAGCGTTTGGCATATCGCCGGTATCTCTTTGGAGAGCGGCCGCTCGAAACCGATTGGCGATTCTTCGTGACGCTCGTCCGCTTCGATCCGGTCTACTACGGTCACTTCAAGTGCAACTTGCGCCGGATCGTGGATTACCCGAACCTTTACGGCTATCTGCGCGATCTCTATCAGATTGACGGCATCGCCGAGACCGTGAACTTCGACCACATCAAACGCCACTACTACATGACGCACGACGACATCAACCCGACCCGAATCGTGCCGATCGGGCCGTTGATGGACCTTAGCGCGCCGCACGACCGGGAAAGTCTCTGATTTTGGCTTGATGCCCCCCTTCCCATCGGCGGGAGGGGGTTCGAATCGGCTTGCAAGAAGGCGCCTCGATGGAGCTTCGTCCCCTCGGATTCGGCGAGATTTTCGACCGGGCCGTAACCCTCTACATTCGCAATCTCGTGCCGTTCGCGACGATCGTCGTCGTATTCGTCCTGCCGATTTCGATAATGCAATACTTGCTGGATCTGGGCTCCCAACCGGAGTTCTCCACGATCGTCGAGATACTTCGGCACCCCGCGCGCGCCCAAACCCAACACATCCCGACGATCTTCGAATCTCCGGGACTGATCGCGATTTCCATCGCAATGGTATTCCTTACGTATTTACTTTGGCCGTTTGCGCTTAACGCGGTGGCCGTGGGTGTCGCGGCATTATATCGCAACCGGCCGATTGTGTTTGGAACCTGCTACCAGATCGTGCTTCGCCGGTGGCTGCAGATCGTGGGGCTGATCCTATTAGACCTCGTCGTGGCGCTGGTCTGGTACGTCGCCACCGTGCTGGTGATCGTGTCGATCGTTGTCGTCGCCGTACTGCTTGGGAAGGTTTCGGCGGTACCGGCGGTGTGGTTCTGGTTCGGCTTTACCGGCGCAATCCTCGTTCTCTGCGTCTCGATTCCCTTGGTCGCCCCGTTATACGTTGCGCTCACCTTTTCCATGTACTCCGTCGTGATTGAAGAGCGCGGCGTGTTCGAGTCGCTTTCGCTCGGTTTTCGGCGCATCTTTAACCGGGCCGAGTTCTGGCGGGCGCTGCTCTTCGCGGTCGCCGCCGGGGCAACCGTGTTCGGAGGATCCATGATCTTCGGCGTCTTGGCAATCGGCGCGGCATTCGCGCATTTGCCCTGGCTCCAGGCTATTATCGAAGGGCTCGCTCGTGCCGTCATTACTCCGTTTGCCGTCGTGCTCTTAGCCGTCTACTATTTTGACGTGCGGATTCGGCGCGAAGGCTTCGATCTCGAAGCCAGCCTCGAACGTCTCTCCGCCCCGAACGTGGCATGATCGTCGCGATCGCGGCTGCAGTCGCGCTGGCGCCTTCCAAGGACGCATTGATCGAACGCTGGTTGCGAGGCAATCGCGCTCACGTCGTCGCGCGGCTTGCGCCGGCCCCGGGTCCGGCCGTCTCCCCACCCGATCTTCGGGCGCTGGCGCAACGCGAGTTCGCGCTCAAGGGCCGGTATCAAATCGCCGAACCTGCCGTCGTCCCGGCTGCCGAACCCTGGTGGTTGCAGGCCTGGCACTGGGTTTATAAGCGCTGGCAGGCGTTTTGGGATGTCCTGTTTGCGCGCGTCAAAGTCGGCCCGAAGGGAGCCGCGAGCCTCGGCGACGTGCTGCTCGTGGTCGTCGGCGTCCTGCTGATTTTCGTCGTGGTGCGTTTGTTGAGAAACTTGCAGCTCGAACGCTCGGCGTCCGGTCCTCGGGCTGCACCGCTGCAAGAACCGCCGGCCCCGCGCACGCTCTACAAGCGGGCCTGCAACGCGGCCGGCCGCGGCGACTACCGCACCGCGGCGCTCTTGCTCTTCGCGGCGATGGTAGCGCTGCTCGATCGGCAGGGCGCCGTGCACGGAAGCGCCAGTGCCACCGTCGGAGATTTGCGGCGCGAGTTGTGTGCCCGCAATGCCCGGCTCGTCGCTCCATTCGATGCCGTTGCCGCACCGTTCGTCCAAGAGGCCTACGCGGAGCGCGCGGTCGACGAGCCGCAGTGGCATCGCGCCCGCGATGCATTCGCCACGCTGCTCCAAGAGGGAGTTCAGCCGTAAGACTCCGTCTCGATCTCATTCTTTTGGGGACCTGCACGCTGCTGCTCGTGCTCCTGAGTTTGGAGCGCAGCTCGTTGGAACGCCAACGGCGCCCCTCGGTTTATTCGACCTACGACGCGGGGCCGAACGGCTATCGTGCGCTCTACGAGGTGCTCCGCGCGGCCGGCGTTCCGGTGCAACGCTTCGAGAGCGAACTCGGCACGCTCGATCCTGCCGTGCAGACGCTGATCGTGACCGGATACGAACACGATCCATCTGCCAAGCCGCTCGACCGGCGCGATGCGGCGTTCCTGCGCCATTTCGTTGCCGCGGGAGGGCGTCTCGTCGCGATTGACGCCGAGTTCGCGGGGCCGCAGGACGTGACGCCGAACGTCGGCACGACTCGCCAAACCTCCGGCGGCGACGATGCGATCGCGCTGGTCTCAAACGCGTACACCGCGGGCGCCGCTCGCGCAAGCGGAACGATCGACTCGGTCTTTCCGTTCAGCGAGCCGCGCGGCACGCCGTTGCTGGCCAACAATCAAGGGATGGTTGCCATCTCGTATCGCTACGGACGGGGGGATGTCGTTGCAATTACCGCGCCTTCCCTCTTTGGCAACGCGGAGCTTCGTAACGCCGATAACCTGCGCTTCGTCTACAACGCGATCGCAAACCATGGCACGGCAGCGTTCGACGAGTACGTCCACGGCTATGACGAACGCCAAACGATGTGGGCCGCACTGCCGCGGCCGGTTCACGTCGCGGTCTGGCTCGTTGTTGCCATCGTCGGCCTGGCGTTGATTGGAGCCAACGTCCCCTTTGCGCCGCCATATCTTCCCGAGGTGGCGAACGAGCGCGACTCGTCTGCATACATCGCGGCGATGGCCGAACTGATGCGCCGTTCGCGTCGCCGCCCATCCGACGACGAAGTAGTGTGGCGCGCAGCGATCGATTTTCAAAGACGAAAGGAGCACGCGTGAATACGTCGGTGCAGGAAGTTGCCGGCCGGCTCGCGTCCGGAATGGAGCGAATCTTGGTTGGCTCAGATCGCGTGACGCGCGGCCTCAGCATCGCGCTGCTCGCTCGCGGCCACGTGTTGATCGAAGGCGTGCCCGGCACTGGCAAGACGCTGGCGGTCCGCGCGCTGAGCGTGCTTCTGGGCTTAACCTTTCGGCGTATCGCATTCACGCCGGATTTGATGCCCTCCGACGTCGTCGGCACGACGATCTTCAATCCGCAAACGGCGGAGTTTTCCACCCGTACCGGTCCGATCTTTGCCAACGTCGTGCTGGCCGACGAAGTGAACCGCACGCCGCCCAAAACGCAGTCAGCGTTACTCGAGGCGATGGAAGAGGCGCGCATCACCATCGACGGCGTCGCGTATCCGCTGCCGGAGCCATTTTTGCTCTGCGCGACGCAAAACCCGATCGAGTACGAAGGAACCTATCCGCTCCCCGAGGCGCAGCTCGACCGGTTCATGATTAAAGTCGAGACCACGTATCCGCTGGAGCGTGAGGAGCTGGAGCTGCTTGCGCGCGCGGCGGCCGGCTTCGACGCTCGGGCGTTGGAGTCGTCGAGCATTCCGCGGGTGACCGACGCCGCGGAAGTGCTCGAAGCGCAAGCGACGGTTCGGCGCGTCCATCTCTCCGACGCCGTGCGTGACTATGCCTACCGGATCGTGCTGGCGACGCGAACGCACCCGCGACTGACGCTGGGCGCGTCGCCGCGCGCCGGCATCGCGCTTCTGACGGCGGCGCAAGCCGAAGCGGCAATCGAAGGCCGCGATTTCGCGGCACCCGACGACGTGAAGGACGTTGCCGAGTTCGTGATTCCGCATCGCCTCATCGTCGCGCCCGATGCCGAGATCGAAGGCGTCTCCGCGGGCGACGTGCTGCGGGAAATTCTCGCCGCCGTTGCGGTCCCGCGTGCCTAAACTCTGGCTGCCGGCGTGGGTCACGCCGCGCTTTCTCTGGACTCTCGCCGCGATCGCGTTGCTTCTTGCATGCTCGCCGGGCGTCGCACTCTTCGTATGGCTGGCCGCGCTCCTGAGCGCCGCATTGGCCGTCGCGACGCTCGCCGATGCCTTGCTCGGACCGTCGGCGTTGCACATCGAGCGGCTACCCCCGGCCCACTTTGCGCTCGGCGTCCGCGCCGAGCTTTCTTACACGGTTGAAAACCGGTCGAAACGCACCGCGCGCGTCGGCATCGTTGAAACTCCCGTGCCGGCGTTGCGCTTCGACGTCGACGAGTGCATCGGTGAAGTTCCTGCGCAGAGCCGCGTGACGTTGGTTCGCGCGGTGACCCCGATCGCGCGCGGCGCCGGCGAGCTGCAGAGCCTCTACTTCTGGTACGAAAACGCACTTGGCTTCGTGCGACGCCGGCGCCGTACCGAAGCGCCGCAACCGATCCGGGTCTATCCCGACCTGGCGGCCGTGGAGCGATATGGCCGGCTGCACGTGCGCAATCGCGTCATCGAGGCGGGGCTGCGCCGCATGAAGTTGCGCGGCACCGGGACCGAGTTTGAGTCACTGCGCGAATGGAGCGAGGGTGACGCCTTTCGCGCGATCGATTGGAAAGCGAGCGCGCGGCGCGGTAAACTGATGGTCGCGCAGCACGAAGTCGAGCGCAGCCAGAACGTGCTGCTGCTGCTCGATTGCGGCCGGTTGATGACGCCGCGGCTCGGCAGCGGTCGCAAGCTAGACTATGCCGTTACGGCGGCGCTCTCGCTGGTAAAGATCGCCGGACTTGCCAACGACCGCGTGGGTCTCGTCGCATTCGCGCACGAGATCCTCGCCGCTCGAGCGCCCCGTTCGACCCGATCGTCGGTCGCCGGCCTCGCCGGCACGCTCTACGATCTCGAGCCGCGGTTCGAGGAAGCAAACTATACTCGAGCCTTCACGTACCTTCGCCATCACCTGCACAAACGTTCGCTGATCGTCTTTCTCACCGACGTGATCGATCCGCTCGGGCAGGCGGCGATGATGGCCCAGGTAGCGTCGTTGGCGGCGCACCATCTGCTTCTTTGCGTCTTCATGAACGACGCGGCGGTGAGCGCGGCGTTAAGCCAAGAGCCGCATAACGCCGCGCAGGCGTATCGCGCGAACGTCGCACTCGGCCTAGCAAACGAACGCCGCGTCGCAAGAACGATGTTGGAGCGTACCGGGGCCATCGTAATCGACGTGCCGGCCAAGCAGCTCACGACGAGCTTGATCGACGAGTATCTGCGCGTTAAGCGGCGCGGTCTGTTGTAGTGCCCTCGTCACGCCGTCCCGCGCCGGCAAAATACAGAACGAGCCCGAGTGCGGTGAACAGACCGATCGCGATGCGCAGCGAAACCGGCAGGTGGCGCGGCGACACGAAGGCCTCGATCGTGCCGGCGATCAGCAGCAGCGAAGCCACCCCCAAAATTAACGTGCCCGCCCGTCGCGCATTGGCAACCAGGGTGTCGCGGCGCCGCCGGCGCCCGGGAAAGAGTGCGCCTGCGGCAATCAGCAGGCCGGCCGCGCCGGCAATCTGGATCGCGGTTAGCTCGATGACGCCGTGCGGCGCGATCGTCGCCCAAAAGTCTTTTCCGAACCCGGCATTGGTGAAGAGCGCGGCCATCCCGCCCAACATCAGTCCATTGAACCCGATGATATAAACGGTCAGCGCACCGAGCGTGATCGAGCCCGCGAAGGCCACGATCGCGACCTTGACGTTATTTGCGATGATCGTTGCCGACATCGCCGGCGCGAACGTTGGATCGACGGCAAAGTTCGAATCGTGCAAGCTCTTGCGGATCGTCTCGGGGATCAGCGCCTTGGGCAACATCGCGTAGGCGTCGGCCGGATGACTGCGGACCAACGCGTAGGCGACGACGGCACAGGCTACCGTAATCGCCGTGCAGATGGCGACGTAGGGGAGCGACCGGCGGAACTCCCGGGGAAAGGCCCGCGCGTAAAAACCGGCGATTCGCCGGGTGCTGCTCTCGGGCGCTCGGGCATAGACCTGCGCGTGTGCGCGCGCCACGCAGCGGTTCAGATACTCCAGCAAACCGCGGTCGAAGCCACGCCCTTGGGCGTAGGCAAGGTCGCTGGTCATTGCCCGGTAGAGGCGGCCGAACTCCGCGACCTCGTCCGGCGAGAGCGCGCGCACGCCGCGGCGCTCGATGCGCGCCAGGAATGCCTCGAGGTACTGCCACGTCTCCGACCGGCGCGTGATGAAAGCGGCTTGCGTCAACGAGCGGGAGTTGGCGAGTGGCCGCCGTCGAACCTCGGAACCGTGGATCGCACCGTTGAGGTTCGTACGCCCGAGAGCATCGCATTTCAATACGAACTCGCCGGACTGGGAAGCCGTTTTCTCGCGCTGGCCGTGGATCAAGCGATTCAGTTCGCAACCTTGGGAGCCATATTTGCCGGAATCGTTCTCGCGGCATCGCATTTGCCCAAGCACCTCGCACCCGACGCGGCCGAGAAGCTCGGCGAAAGTTTCGCCATTGCGTTCATCATCACGGTCGCGTTCGCGGTCCTGTTCGGATACTTTATCCTCTCCGAAGCGGTTTGGAACGGGCAGACTCCCGGCAAGAGGCTCCTCGGCCTTCGCGTGGTGCGGGACGGCGGCTATCCAATCGACTTCGGCGCTTCGCTGATTCGCAATCTGATTCGCGTTGGGGAAGCGCTGGTGGGCTATTATATTCTGGCCGCGATCAGCGCATTGATTTCACCGGAAAACAAGCGGCTCGGTGATCTCGCGGCCGGCACCATCGTCGTGCGCGATGCGCCTTTAGCCGCGCCGCGCTTTTTGGGCGCGCGTGATCAGGAGCCCACGTACGCTTCAACGGCCTATCTCGCCGGCGAAGAACGGGCCCTGATCAAACGCTTTCTCGAACGCCGCGACACGCTGGCGCCCGATCGCCGAAAGGCACTCGCGGCGCACCTCGCGACACGCGTCCGGGGACGCGTGCCGGCCGACCTGGCGGGATTGGAGGACGAGACTCTTTTAGAGCGCCTTTGACGTCCTCTCTTCATTACCCAGAGAACACCGCCTGACGGCGATCGGGACAATGGAAACGATAAACAGCAGAACGCTTATTGGCGGCGGGCCATCCAGAGAACAGAAATAAGGAACCCCAGCAGAAATGTGCCACAGATCATTCCGGTTGCTATGACGATCGCGGTCGGCAAGCTCATTGAAGGATCCTCCGTTTCAGCCTACCCTGCATACGGCTAGTCGGTCTTTTTCGTTTCGGGCTCCCTCAGCCAAACTAGCCACTACCAGCACGAACGAGGTAGACAGGGTGAGGACGGTGAGCAAAGTCGCTGCTGCTTGACAATCGAACATATGTTCGATTAGCATGATCTCCCATGGCAGCGCTCGCGGCTTCTCAACCCTGTCATCCTGAAGGACGCCGCGAAGCCTTCATGGCGCTGAAGGCCGAGCTGAGTGGCAGACCAAGCCTGTCCCCTCAGCCGGTCGAAGGCGCCGTTCCCACCAGCATCCCCGAGCTCGATCAAATGCTTGCCGGCGGCTTCCCTTCAGGTAGCGTCGCCACACTCGAAGGAGCGACCGGGCGGTGGAGCGTCGCGGCCGGGCTTATTGCCGCGATGACTCGGAAAGGCTTGGTCGCGATCCTCGACGACGGGGCGCTCTACCCGCCGAGTCTCGCCGAAGCCGGTGTCTGCCTCGAGCGAGTTCTCGTCGTCCCCGTTCGCAAAGCGCTCGAGGTTGCTCGCGCGGCCGACATTCTGCTGCGCTCGCGGATTTGCCGGCTGATTCTCATGCCGGCTATCGCTCTGCGCGACTCGATCTGGACGCGATTGGCCACGCTCGCTCATCGCAACGGCGTGCTCTTGATCGTCATGTCGGCGCGTGCCGGCGCAGCGTTGAGCGCGGCAGCGGAACTGCGCTTGCACTGTGCGCTCGAGCGAATCATTATGCGCGGCACGCATGGGCTCTGGGGCAGCTTCGCCGGCTTCGAGCTCTGCATCGGCCTGCGCAAACATAAACACTTGCTCCCCGGCCGCCAAGCTCACATGCGCGCCCTGTCATCCTAAGCGCAGTCGAAGGACGAAGGATGCTGCTCTGCGTTGACGTTGCCAGTCCTGAGTCAGGATGGGAGGAGATGCTCGATGCTCTGGATGCGGTCTCGCCGCTGATCGACGACATTCGCCCCGGCTTGGCCTTTCTCGAGATGCATGGGATCGCCGGCGATCCTCGCGCCTGGATGGCGCAGACGCGAAGCGTGCTCGCCGTCTTCGATGCGCCGCTGCGTCTGGGCGTCGGATCGAATAAAATCGTCGCGCGCGCGGCGGCGTACGTTGCCGACGGCAGCATCTGCGAGCCGGGTTCGGAATGCGAGCTGCTCGCGCTGCTTCCCCTGGCGCTGCTCGACATCGAAGCGGAGATCATCGAGCGGCTGATGCTGCTCGGAGTCGAGCGGCTCGGCGATCTCGCGCAGCTGCCGCACGGGCCCTTCGTACGTCGCTTCGGCGCCGCGGCGGCATGCTGGCACGAGCTCGCGCGCGGCATCGATCGCCGGCCCTTCCTCCCGCGAAGCCGCGCCGTTGCGATCGAGGCCTCGATCTTCGGCGAAGGGCGCGCCGTCGATGAGGCGCAGGTCTTCTTCGCGTTGCGCATGCTGCTAACGCGCGTCTGTGCCGATCTCGAGCGCTGCGGCAAACGCGCCGGCGCGCTGCATCTCGCCCTCGAGATGGAAGATGCGCAAACGTCTACCTTCGACGTGCCGCTTGCCATGCCGACCGCGAACGAGCGCACGATGTTCGACATGCTGCGCGCAAAACTCGAAGGCGCGACTTTTGAAGCGCCGGTCATCGGGCTGCGCGTGCAGGCGCGCCAGCTCGAAGAAGGAGGAGAGGCTCAAGCGCTCTTTAGCAGCGTCGACTTCGACCGCCAACGCGTCGCCGTGACGATCGCGCGTCTCGAAGCGATGCTCGGCGAACGGATCGTGCGCGCCACGACGCGGGAAGCACATCTCCTCGAAGAGCGCTTCGCCTACGAGCCCTTCGGGCCGTCGCGATCGCCGCAGTTCATCGAAGGAGAAGCAAACGCACCGCAGCAGAGGCTCGTTCCGCAGCTGCGTTTGCTTGAAGTCCGCGAAATCGCCGTCGAGCTGCGCGCCGGCGAGCCGGCGATGGTCGACCGGCAAGTGGTGATGCAATGCACTGGCCCCTGGCGCATCGACGAACGCGCGCACACGCCCTCACCGGTCGCGCGCGACGAATACGACGTCGTCCTCGCCGACGGCACCTTCGCCCGCATTTACCGCCAAGGTTTGCATTGGTACATGCGCGGCGTCTATGAATGATGAGTATGCAGAGCTGCACGCGTGGTCCAACTTCAGCTTCCTGCAAGGCGGCTCGCATCCCGAAGAGCTCGTCGAGCGGGCGGCCGAACTGAATCTCGCCGCCATCGCGCTCACCGATCGCGATGGGCTCTACGGTACGGTGCGCTTCGCGAGCTGCGCGCGCAAGCGCGGCATCAGCGCCATCATCGGCGGCGAGCTGACCTTCGAAGACGGTGCGCATCTCGTGCTGCTGGTCGAGAACGAGCGCGGCTACGCGAATCTTTGCCGGCTGATCTCCGCGGCGCAAATGCGGGGGAGCAAAGGCGATGCGCGCTTGCGAATCGAGGATCTCGAGGCTTGCAACGGAGGGCTGATCGCGCTCTCCGGCGGTCCTTGCGGCCGCGTGGAGCGCGCGCTGGCGCAGCGCGGGTTGCGCGAGGCGGCAAAAGAGGCGCAACGCCTCGCCGCAATCTTTCACGATCGCTTCTATCTCGAGCTCCAACAACACCTTACCGCAGAAGAGACGCAACGCAACTTGCAGCTGGTGCGGATCGCGCAGCGCTGCCGCTTGCCGTACGTGGCAACCAACGCGACCGTTTACGCGACCGGCGATGATGCACTGGTTGCCGACGTGCTCGCCTGCGTTCGCGATGGTACGACGATCGCGCAGGCGCGTGCCGCCAATAAGCTGCGCCCCAACGCCGAGTTCCATCTCAAACCAGCGGCCGCGATGCTCCGGCTTTTCGCCGAATACCCGCAAGCAATTGCGGGCAGCGTCGAAATCGCGCAGCGCTGCGTTTTTAGGCTCGAGCGGCTCGCGGGACAGTTTCCGCTCTTTCCGGTGCCGGAGGGAAGCTCGCCGCAGCGCTATCTGCGCAAACTCGTCTATGAGGGTGCGATGGGACGCTATGCAACGCCGCTGGAGACTCGCGTCGAGCGGCAGCTCGAATACGAGCTCGGCCTGATCGCCAAGATGGATTTGGCCGGCTATTTTTTGATCGTCTGGGATATCGTCCGGGAAGCGGCCGCGCTCGGCGTGCTCTGCCAAGGCCGCGGCTCGGCGGCAAACTCGGCGGTCTGCTATGCGCTGGGCATCACGGCAGTCGATCCGATCGCGATGAACCTGCTCTTCGAACGATTCATGTCGGAAGAGCGCCGTGAAATTCCTGACATCGACATCGATTTCGCGCATCAAGATCGCGAGCGCGTCATTCAATACGTCTACGAGCGCTACGGCCGAACGAACGCGGCGATGGTCGCGGAGGTCATCACCTATCGAACGCGCTCGGCCATTCGCGACGTCGGCAAGGCATTGGGATTGTCGCTCGAGCAGGTCGATGCGATCGCGCGCGAGTTCGACGTGCGCGAGGAGCTGCCGCAAGAGTCCGGCCCCGAGCTGCTCTTTGCCCTCTGCCGGCGCATCGCGAATTTTCCGCGTCATTTGGGCATCCATTCCGGCGGCATGCTGATCACACGCGATCCACTGGTCGGCGTGGCGCCCGTCGAGTGGGCAACGATGCGCGATCGCACGGTCGTGCAGTGGGACAAAGACGACTTGCAAGAGTTAGGCTTGATCAAGATCGATCTGCTCGGCTTGGGAATGCTCTCGCTCTTGCGGGAAGCCTTTACGCTCTACCGGTGCTGTCTGCATCGCAACGATGCGTGGCTGGAGCCTGTCCTGAGCTCCGCGGTTCCGCGCGATCTTGCGCTGCACACGATCCCCGCGGATGACGAAAAAACCTATGCCATGATGCAGCGCGCCGATACGATCGGCGTCTTTCAGATCGAATCTCGGGCCCAGCAATCGATGCTGCCGCGATTGAAGCCGGTTTGTTTTTACGACATCGTCATGCAGGTCGCCATCATTCGTCCCGGACCGATCCAGGGACAGATGATCCATCCGTTCTTGCGCCGGCGTTCGGGGTTGGAGCCGGTGACCTATCCGCATCCCAAGCTTAAAGCGGTACTCGAACGAACGCTGGGCGTGCCGCTCTTTCAAGAGCAGGGCATGCGTTTGGCGATCGAAGCGGCGGGTTTCTCGGGAGGTGAAGCCGACGAGCTGCGCCGCGCGATGGGGCACAAGCGCTCCCGCGAGCGCATGGACGCAATCCGCACCAGACTGGTTGACGGCATGATTCGCAACGGCATCGATCGTACCGCTGCCGAACAGCTCTTCCATATGCTGGAGGGATTCGCCGATTATGGATTTCCGGAGTCGCATGCCGCCAGCTTTGCGCTCTTGGCCTATGCGTCGGCGTATCTAAAATGCCACGTGCCGGCAGTCTTTGCCGCGGCCATTCTCAACGTGCAACCGATGGGCTTTTACTCGACCGAAGTGCTGGTCAACGACGCGCGGCGCCACGGGGTGGCTATTCGCCCCGTCGAAATCAATGCCAGCGAATATTGGTCGCACGTCGAGACCGACGGGGCGCTGCGCTTGGGCTTTCATCTCGTGCGCGGTTTAGGCGAAGCGCAACGGCAACGGCTGGAGCGAGCCGTCGCCCGAGGGCCGTTCGCCGGCATGCTCGACTTCGCGCAGCGAACGCGGCTGGAGCGCGAAGCATTGGAGAATCTGGCGATTGCCGGCGCATTCTCTCCGTGGCACGCATCGCGCCGAGAAGCGATGTGGGCGCTGCGCGGTTTGGACGAGCGGGAGGCGCGCGGCGAGCTGGGAGCGTTGATGGACGTTGACGAGCCTGCCGTGCGCTTTAAACCGTTGGCGCAGCGCAGGCTCGCCGCTTTCGATCTCTGGTCGACCGGCATCACGCCCGCCGGTCAGGTGATGGAACATTTCCGCGAGATGCTGACGGCGAGGCGAGTCGTCGTGGCCGCGCAGCTGCCGGCACTGGCGCCCTATGCGCGCTGCCGAGTCGGGGGCCTCGTCATCACGCGTCAGCGGCCCGGTACCGCCAAGGGCTTTGTCTTTCTTACGCTCGAAGACGAGACCGGCGTCGTCAACGTCATCGTACGCCCGAAGGTCTACGATGCGTTTCGCCGTCCGATTCGCACGTCGTCAACCCTGATCGTCGAAGGCCGGCTGCAGAAGGAGAGCGGCTGCATCGACGTTCTGGCAGAAAAAGTCTGGAGCTTCGACGACGACGGCATCACCGCACCGCTCTCCGTCCACAGCTTCCAATAGAAGGTAACAATGCATAAAGTTAACACCAACGAGCTCGAACCGATGAAATGGTCGTCGCCCAAAGGGACCATGGCGGGTGAGGGAATTCAAGTCTCGGAGGCGCTGGGGCGAAAGCGCGACTCGACGGACATTATGGAACGCCATCCGTTCGACGTCGAGATCCTGCGAATTCCGCCGGGTAAGGCGCCCTATCCGTATCACTCCCACAGCGCGCAATGGGAGTTCTACCACGTGATTTCCGGCAGCGGCAGCGTGCGGCACCGCGACGGAACGACGCCAGTCGTCGCGGGCGACGCCTGCATCTTTCCTCCGGGCGAGCCGCACCAGTTCGTCAACGACGGGGCGCAGATGCTCGCGATCTACGTTGTTGCCGACAATCCGATCGGCGAGGCCTGCTATTATCCCGACAGCGGCAAGTGGAGCCATCCACTCCCCGAGCGACGAGTGATGCGCGGTGAGCCGCTGGACTACTTCGACGGCGAGGAGTGACCACCGCACGCAAAAGCGGCGGACCGCGCTCTTGCTATAAGCGCAACGGTGCGCCCAAGGCCGCCTTTGAAACGAGGAAGGAGGCCGAACGAGCGATTCCGCGCACCGCGACGGGCTTAAAACCCTATCGCTGCGAGAAACACGGTTGGCACTTGGGCCATTGAAGGCTCTTCTGCGGCAGCGAAAAACAGGCCATGATGCCCAGCCGCATTAACGCGCCGCTCATCGTATCGTTGGCGTTTTTGGCGGTCGTGGTCGGCGTGCTCGTCGCCGGCGGCCTCTGGGTTCAGTCCACCGTAACCAGCTCGTTTCGCGAAGCGGAGTCCATCGGGACGGCGCGCCTGCTCGTCGAGGACGTGCTGCAGCGGCAGCTCGACGAGGAGACGGGCATCCGCGGGTACGCAGTCGCTCGCCGCGCGAGCTTGCTCCAGCCGTATCACGAGGCTCGCACGGCACTCCCGGCAACGGTGAAGCGCGCCATTGGAGTGCTCCAGAAATTGAACCTGCCTACCGCGCAGGGGGCTCTGGAAGACGCAAGCAAAACAAATCGCAGGTGGCTCCGAAGGGTGGCATTTCCGCTCTTGATCTCCAAGTCTAGCCGGCCGTCGCTTCAGTTCAGCGGGAAAAGACTGGTTGATCGTGTTCGAGCCGATATCGCCTCGATCGAAACCGTGCTGGCAGGCCGCGAAGCGCGCAGCCGGACAGGTGCGCAACAAGCGATTGCGTGGGTCGATCTCTTTGCGATCGGCGCCATCGCGGCGTTCCTCGCGGCGGCGATGCTCTTTGCCTACCAGCAGCATCGCCTCGGTCTTCGGCTCGAAGAGGAGCGCACGAAAGCCGAAGAGCAGCGCCGGCGTTCCGCCGAGAATCGTGCCGCCTACTTGGCCGAAAAGCGCATCGCCGACACTCTGCAAGGCGCCTTCGAGCAGAACGTTCTGCCCGAGCCGGCGATGCTGCGGCTGGGCGCTACCTATCTGCCGGCAACCGAAGAGGCGAAGGTCGGCGGCGACTGGTACGATGCGCTCGAGCTGCCTGGCGATCGCGTGCTGCTGGCAATCGGCGACGTTACCGGGCACGGGATCGAGGCGGCGGTCACGATGAACCGAACGCGCCAACTCCTGATCTCGTGTGCGTTGATCGATCCGAGCCCCGGGCCCGTGCTGGAGCGCGTCAACAACGAGCTTTTGCGGAATGATGCACCCATGGTTACCGCGATTACCGCGCTGGTGGACGCGCGCGACTGCCAATTCGCTTATGCGGCCGCGGGCCACCCGCCGGCAGTGCTGTTGGAGCCCGGGAAGCGGGCCCGCTTCCTGGAGGTTGGGTCGCTTCCGCTGGGTGTGCTGCGTAATGCCGCCTACCGAACTCATCGGGTCCACAGCATCCCCGGCGCGCTGCTGGTTCTCTATACGGATGGCGCGATCGAGCACTCGCGCGATGTCGTACGGGGAGAGGAGCTGTTGCTCGACGCCGTCGAATCCGCGGCGCACGCATCGCAGTCCGACGTCGCCGCCGCAATCTGCAACCGCATCTTCGCAGACCGTAAGGCCGCCGATGACGTCGCGATTCTAACGGTGCGTTTCGCCGGCGGGGCGCGCGGCTCTGCGGCAATCTTTGAGCACGGCAGCCAAATGATGGCCGCTGCCGGTAAAAAAGCGGGGCTTGCGTGAAGGAAGGTGCGATGATCCAAACCATCCAGCTGGCAGGCGAACTCGATCTGAGCCGCAAGCGCGAGATACGCGATGCCTTCGCGTTTTCAAACGGTGCGCGCGCGGTACTGCTGGACCTCTCGGAGGTCGTGTATGCCGACTCGACGGCGCTGACCGAACTGCTACGCTTCTGCGCAATGGCACGAGGCGCGAACATACCGATCGCGATCGTTATTATGGCTCCGCAGTTCTTGCGGCTCGTCCAGTATGCCGGCTTGGCGACGGCATTCAAGGTTTTTCACGACCGCGGCGAGGCGCTGCAGTATCTCTCGGAATGCGCCGGCACCTGATGGGCGCCTCCGAGTTGCGTCTCTCCCGTCCCGCGCAGACGCGTTCCGTCGCGCCGATACGGCGGGCGTTACGGACGTTTTTAGAGGCGCTCGCCTTTGACGGCGAGGCGCTCGACGACATCACGACGGCTGCCGGCGAGGCTCTGGCCAACGCTGCCGAGCACGCGTACGCGCAAGAGACGAAGCATCCGCGCCGGGATGTCGAGCTGCTCGCTCGTTTCGAGCGCGGCGAGCTGAGCCTCGAGGTCTCCGATGGCGGCTGCTTCATCGAGCGCTCGCCAATGCCGGGTCGCGGCTTCGGCTTGCGCATCATTCGAGCGATCGCTCACCAAATGCAAATCGAAACGTCGCATGGCACGCGCGTCCGGATGCTTTTTCCCGGTCCGCTCTTAAAAAGTTGACGCACGTCATCGTCATAAGCAACTAAAGCCCGGGGAGTTTTGTCGCAGCGCGTCGTAATCGTGCCTTAATCACAGGCTACGTTAAGGAGAACGCGGATGCGGGGTTTACCAACGGCGATCCGGATATTATCGGTCGCCTTCTTCGCGCTCTTATTTTCGGCTTGTAACGGCAGCGGCGGAGTCTCCCCAGTGCCGCAAAGCGCCCAAAACTTCGTCGGACGCTTTCATCGTCATAGCTCCAGCGGCAAAATCCAACACGTCATTATTATCGTTCAAGAGAACCGCAGTTTCAACAATCTGTTCTACGGATTCCCTAAGGCCAAAACCGTTAAGTATGGATACAACACCAGTGGGCAGAAGATCACGCTGGGACCGATCGGCTTGGAGACCTCTTGGGATATCGAGCACCAGTTGGGCGGGTTCTTGGCGGCTTGCAACGGCACGGGCAGCCTTCCCGGCACCGATTGCCAGATGAACGGCTTCGACAATGAGTCGTGGGGATGCAGGTCGTGCAGCAACGCGCCGTACAGCTACGTGCCACATATCGAAACCAAGCCGTACTTTTATCTGGGCAAGCACTACGTGTTGGCCGACGAGATGTTCGCCTCGAACCTCGATGCCAGCAGCTTTATCTCCCATCAGTACATCATCGCCGGTCAAGCGAGTTCGGCCGTCAACTATCCTTCGGGCTGGTGGGGCTGTCCGGGCACCGCCAGCGGCGACTCCATTTACACGATTACGCAGCAACGCCAGTACGGGAATACCATCCCGATGTGTTTTGACAATCAGACGTTGGGCGACGAGATGGACAGCGCGGGCCTCTCGTGGGCCTTCTACGCTTCTACGTACTATGGCGATGGCGGCATCTGGAGCGCGTACCAAAATATCAACCACATCTACAACGGCGGCGACTGGGCCAAAGACGTCATCTCACCCCAGACGAAGTTTTTCACCGACGTTTCCAACGGCAACCTCCGCGACCTGAGCTGGATCACGCCGACGTGCGAAAACTCCGACCACGCCGGCTGCGGCGCGAAGACCGGCCCTTCATGGGTGGCCTCGCTGGTCAACGCGATCGGAAACTCCCAGTATTGGGACAACACGGCGATCTTCATCATGTGGGACGACTACGGCGGCTGGTACGATCCCGTACCGCCGAAGATGCTGGACTACGACGGCCTCGGGATGCGCATTCCGATGCTGATCGTCTCGGCATATGCCAAGAACGGCTATGTTTCGCACACGCACTACGAGCACGGCAGCATCTTAAGGTTTGCCGAGGATACCTTCGGGCTTGCGCCCTTGGCGGCCAGCGATACGCGCGCGACCCCTCCGGACGACGCCTTCGACTTCAACAAGCCGCCGAGAAAGTTCAAGACGGTTCCGGCGGAGCACGGCATCGACTACTTCATGCATCAGGCGCCCGACCATCGCATCCCGGACGCCGAGTAAAGACCACGCTTCTGCGTCGCACCGTTCTCCAACGCGCGTGGCGGCCGGTTGCGGCCGCCGCGCTGTTGCTCTCGGCCTGCAGCGGTAGCGGCGGGTTTTCGTCGCTTCCGCGGGGAGCCGAGCCGGTCGTTCGCGGCCCTGGGGGCGCCTCGGCCAGCAAGATCCGCCATATCGTCATCATCGTGCAGGAGAACCGTAGCTTCAACGATCTCTTCTACGGGTTTCCCGGCGCGCGTACCGTGACATACGGCTACAACTCCAAGGGGAAGAAGATCGCGCTTTTGCCGGTCGGCTTGGATACGAACTGGGACCTCGATCACAGCTCGTATTCGTTCTTCTCGGCCTGCAACGGCGCGGGCGCGTATCCCGGGACCGATTGCCGGATGAATGGCTTCAACAACGAGCACTGGTACTGTGGCCACCAAAGCGAGCCGCCCTGTCCAAACTCCAATCCGCCTTACAGCTACGTGCCGCACTCCGATACCAAGCCGTACTTCTATTTGGCCAGAAAGTACGTTTTGGCCGACGAGATGTACGCCTCGAACTTCGATGCCAGCAGCTTTATCTCGCATCAGTACATCATCGCCGGCCAAGGGAATTTTGCAGTTAACTACCCCTACACTTATTGGGGGTGTGGAGGCGGCTACGCCGACGATATCGCCACGGTCTCGTTCACGCGCCAGGTCGGCAACCCGGTCCTCGCGTGCTTCAACAGCCCGACGCTGGGCGACGAGATGGACGCGGCCGGCCTGTCGTGGGCGTATTACACCTCGAAAATCGTCACCGAGGGCGGTTTCTGGAGTGCGTACCAGGCGATCAAGCACATCTACGAGGGTCCCGATTGGAAGAAGGACGTCTTCGCGCCACAAACCCATTTCTTTTCCGACGTCAAGCAAGGGAAGCTTCGCGACCTGACGTGGATCACGCCGACCTGCGAGAACTCCGATCACGCCGGCTGCCGCAGCAAGACCGGGCCGTCGTGGGTTGCGTCGCTCGTCAATGCGGTCGGGGAGTCGAAGTATTGGAACTCCACGGCGATCTTCATTTTTTGGGATGATTACGGCGGCTGGTACGATCCAGCTCCGCCGAAAATGCTGGACTATGACGGCCTTGGGATACGCATTCCGATGCTGGTCGTTTCGGCGTACGCGAAGGCAGGCCACGTTTCGCACGTCCATTACGAACACGGCAGCATCCTGAAGTTCGTCGAGAACACCTTCGGTCTGGCAAGGCTGGCGTCCAGCGATACGCGCGCGACGTCGCCGGAGGCCGACGCCTTCGATTTCACCGCGCCTCCGAGAAAGTTCGAGGCCGTTCCATCGGAGCACGGCATCGACTACTTCATGCATCAGCCCCCCGATTATCGGATTCCGGATGCCGAGTAAATCCCTCGTAACGGCAGCAGCCGTCGCGCTGCTCTTCTGCGCTTGCAACGGCGACGGGGTCCCGTCGGTTCCTCAGGGCGCCGCGAGCCTCGCGCGCGCCAACAAAATCCAGCACATCGTCATCGTCGTCCAAGAGAACCGCAGCTTCAACAACCTGTTCTACGGATTTCCCGGCGCCCGAACGGCGACGTACGGCTACAACACCAAGGGCGATAAGATCACCTTGCAGCCGGTCGGCCTCGAAATCAGTTGGGATATCGAGCACGACTTGAACGGGTTTCTCGCGGCGTGCAACGGCAACGGAGGTTATCCCGGAACGAATTGCCGGATGAACGGCTTCGACGGCGAGTTCTGGTACTGCGGAAAGTTCGGCTACCCAGCCTGCCCCAACGCCGACCCGCCGTACAGCTACGTGCCGCACTCCGAAACCAAGCCGTACTTTTACTTGGGCAAGAACTACGTCTTGGCCGACGAGATGTATGCGTCGAATCTCGATGCCAGCAGCTTCGTCTCGCATCAGTACATCATCGCCGGTCAAGCGAGTTCGGCCGTCAACTTTCCTTCGGGCTGGTGGGGCTGTGAGGGCGAGGGCGGCTCGAGCGACTACGTCGGCACGCTCACGCAGCAGCGGCAGTACGGCAGCGAGATCCCGCTGTGCTGGGACAACAAGACGCTGGGCGACGAAATGGACACCGCCGGTCTGTCGTGGGCCTTCTATACGTCGAGCTACAACGAAGACGGCGGCATCTGGAGCGCCTATCAGAACGTCAACCACATCTACAACGGGGCCGACTGGGCCAAGGACGTCATCTCGCCGCAGACCAACTTTTTCAGCGACGTCTCGAACGGCGAGCTTCGCGACCTGACCTGGATCACGCCGACCTGCGACAACTCCGACCACGCCGGCTGCGGCAGCAAGACCGGGCCGTCATGGGTTGCATCGCTGGTCAATGCGATCGGCGAATCGAAGTACTGGGATTCGACGGCGATCTTCATCTTCTGGGACGACTACGGCGGCTGGTACGATCCGGCTGCTCCCAAAAAGCTGGATTATGATGGGTTGGGGATGCGCCTTCCGCTGCTGATCGTCTCCGCCTACGCAAAGAAGGGCGTAGTTTCGCACACCCACTACGAGCACGGCAGCATCTTGAAGTTCGTCGAAGAAACCTTTGGGCTTCCGGCGTTAGCGGCGAGCGATAAGCGCGCGACCCCTCCCGACGATGCTTTTGATTTTAACGCGCCGCCCCGAAAGTTTCAGACCGTCCCGTCGGTCTACGGCATCGACTACTTTAGACACCAGGCCCCCGACCAGCGCATTCCCGACGCTGAATAAGGAGAACTATTAATGGATTCCATCTTGAGCACGTTTCCCCGAGTGGCGATTTTGGCTGTCGCGCTTGGGCTTTGCGCCTGCAACGGCGGCGGGGGTTCGCCGGTTCCGCCGGCCGCCGAAAGCCTGCTGAGGATCCAGCACCACAGCTCGAGCAGCAAAATCCAGCACGTCGTCATCATCGTTCAAGAGAACCGCAGCTTCAACAATCTCTTCTACGGCTTTCCCGGCGCGAAAACTCAGACGTACGGCTACAACACGAGCGGGCAGAAGATTACCCTGCAGCCGGTCGGGCTCGAGACGACCTGGGACATCCTGCACGACTTTGGCGATTTTGTCGCGGCTTGTAACGGGACCGGCAGCCTTCCCGGAACTAATTGCCAGATGAACGGTTTCGACAACGAGTACTGGAGCTGTGGGCACCGGTACGAACCGGGTTGCCCCAACTCCAACCCGCCGTACAGCTACGTGCCGCGTACCGAAACCAAGCCCTACTTTTACCTGGGCAAACACTACGTTCTGGCCGACCAGATGTACGCGTCCAACGTCGATGCCAGCAGCTTTATCTCGCACCAGTACATCATCGCCGGTCAAGCCAGTTCCGCGGTGAACTACCCGTCATCTTCGTGGGGCTGCGAGGGTGGTTCCGGCGATTCTATCGGGACGCTCACCTCGACTCGTCAGTACGGCAAAGACATTCCGATGTGCTGGAACAACAACACGCTTGGCGCCGAGATGGATGGCGCGGGCCTCTCGTGGGCCTACTATGCGTCGACGGTCAACGGCGACGGCGGCATCTGGAGTGCCTATCAGAATATCGCGCCGATCTACAATGGCAACGACTGGAAGAACGACGTCATCTCGCCGCAGACCAACTTCTTCAGCGACGTCTCCAACGGCAAGTTGCGCGATCTGAGCTGGATCACGCCGACCTGCGAAAACTCCGATCACGCCGGCTGCGGAAGCAACACCGGCCCGTCGTGGGTGGCTTCGCTGGTCAACGCGATCGGCGAATCGCAGTATTGGAACAATACCGCGATCTTTATCATGTGGGACGATTACGGCGGCTGGTACGACCAGGAGGCACCGGCGATGCTCGATTACGACGGCCTGGGCATGCGCATTCCGTTGCTGGTCGTCTCGGCGTACGCCAGGAAGGGACACGTCTCGCATACCCACTACGAGCACGGCAGCATTTTGAAGTTCGTGGAGAATACGTTCGGGCTGGCGGCGCTGTCGGCCAGTGATACCCGTGCCACGGCGCCCGACGATGCCTTCGACTTCAACAAGCCGCCGAGAAAGTTCGAGACCGTTCCGTCGGTACGCGGCATCGACTACTTCCTGCACCAGCAGCCGCCCGACCATCGCCTCCCGGATAACGACTAAGGACAACGACGATGTGCTGGATCAGAATGAGGGCCGCGCTCTTCCCCGTTGCAGTCGCCGCGCTGATGCTCGGCGCTTGCAGCGGAGGCATTTCTTCCGTCCCGCTGGCCACTGGCGGCTCGACGGGCATTCATCCGCCGAACTCGAGCAGCAAGATCAAGCACATCGTCATCATCATTCAGGAGAACCGGAGCTTAAACAATCTTTTCTACGGCTTTCCGGGCGCTAAGACCGTGAAGTACGGCTACGACAGCAAGGGTCACAAGATTACCCTGCAGCCGGTGGGGCTCTCGACGACCTGGGACATCGACCACAACTATACCGACTTTCTCGCGGCCTGTAACGGCACGGGAAACTATCCCGGGACCCATTGCCGCATGAACGGTTTCGACAATGAGTCGTGGGGCTGCGGCGTTGGCACCCAGCGCTGCCCCGACCCCGAGCCTCCTTACAGTTACGTGCCGCACAGCGAAATCAAGCCGTACTTTTACTTGGGCGAACACTACGTTCTGGCCGACCAGATGTATGCGTCCAACGTGGACGCCAGCAGTTTTATCTCGCATCAGTACATCATTGCCGCTCAAGCCAGCTCTGCAGTGAACTATCCGTCATCCTGGTGGGGATGCGAGGGCGGTTCCACCGACAATATCGGGACGCTGAACTCCGAGCGTCAGTACGGTAGCGACATTCCGATGTGCTTCAGCAACAATACGCTGGGTGCCGAGATGGATCACGCGGGCCTTTCGTGGGCGTATTACGCCTCGGTGGTCAGCGGTGACGGCGGCTTCTGGAGTGCGTACCAGAATATCAAGCCGATCTACGAGGGTTCCGACTGGAAGAAAGACGTGATCTCGCCGCAGACCAACTTCTTCAGCGACGTCTCGAAAGGCAAGCTACGCGATGTGACCTGGATCACGCCGACCTGCGCAAACTCGGATCACGCCGGCTGCGCTAGCTCGACTGGCCCGTCGTGGGTCGCTTCGCTCGTTAATGCGATCGGGAAGTCGAAATACTGGGACTCGACGGCGATCTTCGTCTTCTGGGACGACTACGGCGGCTGGTACGATCCCGAGCCGCCGGCAAAACTGGACTACGACGGCCTGGGCGTTCGCATTCCGATGCTGATCGTTTCGGCCTACGCGAAGGCGGGCTACGTCTCGCATACGCACTACGAGCACGGCAGCATTTTGAAGTTCGCCGAAGATACGTTCGGCTTGGCGAGCCTATCGGCGAGCGATAAACGTGCGACCGCGCCCAACGACGCCTTCGACTTCAACAAGCCGCCGAGAAAGTTCGAGACGGTTCCGTCGGAGTACGGCATCGACTACTTCATGCGCCAGCCACCCGACCACCGGCTCCCGGACAGTGATTAAAAGGGCGCTCTTAGCGGGTGCGGCCGTCGCGATGCTCCTGTGCGCCTGCAGCGCCGGCGGGTCGCCGGTTCCACCGGCCGTTCGGACTCCGGCCGATATCCACCACAGCGGTTCGGCCACCAAGATTCGCCATATCGTCATCATCGTCCAAGAGAACCGCAGCTTCAACAACCTCTTCTACGGCTTTCCCGGCGCCAAGACGGTGAAGTACGGCCACGACACCAAAGGCCGGACGATCGCACTACACCCGGTGGGGCTGGAAACGACCTGGGATATCGTCCACGACTTTAACGAGTATCTCGCGGCCTGTAACGGCACGGGAAACTATCCCGGGACCGATTGCCGGATGAACGGCTTCAACGATGAGTATTCGGGCTGCGGTCACAGCAGCAGTCAGCCGCCGTGCCCCAATGCCAACCCACCGTACAGCTACGTTCCCCACAGCGAAACCAAGCCGTACTTTTACTTGGGCGAGCACTACGTCTTGGCCGACCAAATGTACGCCTCCAACGTGGATGCCAGCAGCTTTATCTCGCATCAGTACATCATCGCCGGGCAAGCCAGCTCCGCGGTGAACTATCCGTCGGCCTGGTGGGGGTGCGAGGGCATATACAGCAACTATATCGCGACGCTCAACTCCGGGCGTCAGTACGGCACCCAGATTCCGATGTGCTGGAGCAACAAAACGCTCGGCGACGAGATGGACCACGCGGGGCTGTCGTGGGCCTACTATGCGTCGAAGATCTATGGAGACGGCGGCATCTGGAGCGCATACCAGAACATCAGCCAGATCTACAACGGTTCGGACTGGAAGAAGGACGTGATCTCGCCGCAGACCCGTTTCTTCGGCGACGTTTCCAAGGGCAAGCTTCGCGACCTGAGCTGGATTACGCCAACGTGCGAAAACTCCGATCACGCCGGATGCGGCAGCAACACCGGTCCGGCGTGGGTCGCGGCGCTCGTTAATGCGATCGGGAAGTCGAAATACTGGGACTCGACGGCGATCTTCATCTTCTGGGACGACTACGGCGGCTGGTACGATCCGGAGCCGCCGGCAAAGGTGGACTACGATGGTCTCGGCATTCGTATTCCGATGCTGATCGTTTCGGCCTACGCGAAGGCGGGTTACGTCTCGCATACGCACTACGAGCACGGCAGCATCTTGAAGTTCGTGGAGAATACGTTCGGGCTTGCGAAGTTAGCGGCTAGCGACACGCGCGCAACTGCGCCCGATGATGCCTTCGACTTTAACAAGCCGCCGAGAGCCTTCGAGACCGTTCCGGCGGAGCGCAGCATCGACTATTTCATGCAGCAGCGGCCGGACTACCGGCTCCCGGACAACGACTAACCAGGGAAGCCGAGATTCAGCCCAGCTCTTCGTCGCCTCGGTCCTCATTTACCGTAGCAAACCTCGGACCTCGGCTCCTCGATCTGGACTGAGTCTCGGCTTCCCTGGAAGCGGACCGCGCTTTAGAGAGGGCCGGGGCCGACGGCGACTCCGGTAGGCTGATCGAAGTACGAGAGGCCGGTTATGATCCTTGCGGATTCTTTCCCGGTCTTGATGTCGATGCCATAAAGTCCCGAACAGTAGCACTGATAATCGCCCGCATCGTCGATCCACACGTCTGTGAAATCCGACGAGAAATTCACGTACTGCGGATTTATAAAGCCAAATTTGGTGAAGCCGCGGGCGCACGATTTTACGCCGGAGCACGAATAAATTCCCCTACCGGCGGCATTATAGCTGGTGTAATAAAGGTTTCCGTTACCGTCAAATGCGATGCCGTAGGGTGTTCCGGGCGAGATCTTCAGATTAACGGGTTTACCCTTGCAGCCTTTGAATTCGTCAACGCTCGCGCCCGACTTCGTGGTAAAGCTCCAATAGCAGTTTCCCGCGCTATCGAATGCCGCTCCACTCCCTTGGACCGCGGTCGCATCCTTGAGCGTCAAGGTCGGCTTCGTGGCACCTTTTTTGAAGAACGTCAACGTATTCTTGTTGGCTGCCGCGACTTCGTCGTTGTAGACCGCGACGTCGACGGGGGTGTTGCTTCCGTCGCTGAGCGTTGCAACGAGTTTCGCACCGCCGGCAGAGTAGATGAAGATATCCTTAGCCGACTCGTCGGCGATGTAGAAGAGCCCGTCCTTGCCGGCCGCTACGCCGCGGGGTTTCTTTAGACCCTTTGTAAGGGTGCGCACCGTCTTGCTGCCTTGGTAGACGAGGCAATCGATGCTGCTAGTCGAGCTTTGGCACGTGTACGAGTACGAAGCCGCGCCCTTGGCGTCGGACGTTATCGGTGCCGCTGCGGGCGCGTTCGGCGCGAGCCGCGGGCCGCCGCACCCCGCGACGAGCAGAGCGGGCGCGACGAGAGCGATGAGGAGTGCGAAGGATTTCAAAGTCAGCATAATTCTGTATCGACCGGCACGAGCGTGGGCCCCCTATGTATGAAGTAAGCTTGACTATGCTTGACGGAATGACGGAGAAAGACCTGGGGGTTGCGTAAAGTCGAAGCAATTCTTGCCAACCCAAACGTGCCCTCGATATCCTCTCTCCGATGGCTCCCGAATGATGACGATGACGTGTTGAATAGGGTTGGAGCCGAGTCTTTTTCAAGCGAGTCTTCTCCTGGTTGCGAAACCGTCGTGCAAGCCTCGTTTTTTGCTACCGGCGCTCATTTCACCACCGTCTCTCCGTTGGAACTCGGATCGTCGATCTGCGTCCAAATTTGGATCGCCAGAACGTAGGTCAAGAGGAAGCCGTGCGCGTTCCCTGAGGCGTCTTCGAAAGAACCGACGATATCCTCGAACCAGTTGATGCCGCCCGGTTGTGTCGGAACCCCGGCGGGATACGCAAACTCCGTGAAATGCCGTCCTCGAGAAGCCAGCCTTCGGCGGCTCCGCTTGCGGAAGCAAGCCCACCGCGGGACCGCGATCGGTAAAGCGAAGTTCCGGGGGGTCTAAAGAGCTTTTTCGCCCCTCGTGTGTGCCCTGATAGCATCTAGGTGCCCGCTAAGCTTATAAATAAAGTCCATGGTTTACGAAGCAGATCTATCTTCGGAGGCGATTTCGTACTAGTATATTCGTACTAGTCCTAAGCCTCCTAGCGCCTTCTGGGCGCCGAAGGGAAAAAAAAAGATGCGTGCGATCTTACTCGCCATTCCGATGGTGGCGCCGGCGTTGTTCTTAGGCGGTTGCGCCTCGGGGAACCTGTCCGGCAGCTCCCTCTTGCCTAACGCTACATCAGCCTACCATGCCGCGCATATTTCCTACAACTCCGCGAGCGGCTTAATTCCATCTTCCGTCGGCGGTGGGCTTCCAACTCCGACCGTACACATCGCGCACCATAATTCGGTGGGCGGCGGACTCCCGACTCCGACCTCGGTGGGCGGCGGACTCCCGACTCCGACCTCGGTGGGCGGCGGACTCCCGACTCCGACCTCGGTGGGCGGCGGACTCCCGACTCCGACCTCGGTGGGCGGCGGACTCCCGACTCCGACCTCGGTGGGCGGCGGACTCCCGACTCCGACCTCGGTGGGTGGCGGACTCCCGACTCCGACCTCGGTGGGTGGCGGACTCCCGACTCCGACCTCGGTGGGCGGCGGACTCCCGACCCCGACGTGGGTGGGCGGCAGAACCCCCTCGTAAGGCTTCCTTGGGCTGGCAGAAAAATTGTTCCGCCGGCCCGAAGGCTGGTACGAAGGTACCGTAGAAAACGCTTGATCCGGTGGGGAACTGCCGAATCATAGACCCTGCATTTACAGCTTAGATCGGATACATGCTCACAACCGTTCGACCAAATCCGAACTTCGACGGCGTTGATTTCGAGTGCGCGCTTAAAGCGGCGGACTTCGATCGCTGCCATCAACTCATTGATGGCAACGAGACGCTCGATGGCGTCATTGCATCTGCGCGGCTCGCATTACGCGAGCGGCGTTTTCTTGATGTCATCGGCTTGCTGTCCAATTTTCCGGAAGATTCGGACCTTCGCGTCGCCCGGGACGTCTTTCTCGGCGCTGCGTTTGGCTATACGAGGGACTACGCCGCCGGCCAGAGGCTGATCGATCGCGCGCTGAACGATCTCTTGCCCGGCGATTCCTTGTACGACGAAGCCTACTACCTTACGGGCTCGATCGCGTGGATGCAACACGACCATCAGGACGCGGAAGAGGCCGCTAAGGTCCAGTTGCGGTCGAACGATTCAAACAACCGCGCCAGAGCGCACATCCTCCTCTCGTGGATCGCGTTGCGGCGCAGCGACGTCCTCCGGCAGGTCGAGGAGTTGGAGAAGGCCCTCGACGAGCTCGACGGCGCGGAAGTGCCCGATGAGTATCTCCGCAGCAACGCGCTTCTGACGCTGGCGCTGTTGTGCCGCGAAATGCCGCTGCATGACGTTGCCGAGCGCGTTCGCCAGACGTACGATGCGCTTCCCTGGACCAACGGTCTGAAGGTGGAGCATTTCCAAGTCACTCGGTTCTTGGCGTCGATTGATGAAATGCAGGGCAACGAGTTGGCGGCCTTCGGCTCTTTCAAAAAGGCCGGCAAGATGGCGCCCTCCGATCACTGGAGCGTGCTCTGTTATTTAGACCGGGCACTGCTGGCCCGGAACACCGGCGAAGCTGCCTTTGCTTCCGAGCAACTCCAGGAAGCCAGTGAGATCGCTCAGCGCATCTCCTGGAGTGAAGTGACCGGTGAAGAGCGCGAGGCTCTGCTGGTCCTCGCCGAGCTGTACGCTTACGAAGACCCGGCGATCGCGGAGCAGTATCTCGCGCGTTTCCGTTCGCTCAAGTCGTCGGTTATTCCGATGCTCTCGTATGGAAGTGACCCTCGCGTTCGCGGTTTCGAAAGCTACTCGCAGGGCATCGCCTGGCTGCGGCTCGGCGATACGCAAGAAGGAAAGGCCGCGCTTACGGAAGCGTGGTCGATCTTCGAAGACTTCAACTACGGATGGCGTGCCGCGTTGTGCGCGTTGGGTCTGTACGAGGCAACGAACGACAAGCGCTGGATCGAACGCGCCGCACGAAAGATCGCGCCGTGGCCGAAGAGTTGGATCGCGCGCCGCATCGCCGAGTCAAAAACATCGACCGTCGTTCCGCTCGAGCGCATTCCACCTGCAAAGCGCGAAGTGCTCGAACTGCTGCGCTCAGGGCAGCGCAATGCCGATATCGCCAAGAAGCTCGGCCGCAGCCCGCACACGGTGCGCAATCAGCTCGCGCAGCTCTTCCTGACGTTCGACGTGAAGAGTCGCGCCGAACTGGTCGCCGTGCTGTCCAAGCAGGTCGTCCCAATAACAAGCCTGACGAAATACCAGCGCAAAGACCGCTAAGACCGACTGCAAAAAAGGGGAAGCCCGACCGCTTCGCGTTGAACCTGACCGCCCGTGGAGAGTTTGCCTCTTCCTACTGGTTCGGTGGCGTTTTTATTCTCCGACATCGAGGGAAGCACACGGCGCTGGGACGCCTACGGCGATGCGATGCGCGACGCCGTGCGACGGCACGACGAGATCCTGCGGTCCGAGATCGAGCGGCGGCACGGGTACGTCTTTAAAACGATCGGCGATGCGTTCTGCGCGGCTTTCTGGAGCGCCGGTGAAGCGCTGGAAGCCGCGGCTGGCGCACAGCGCCAACTCGGGCATGAGAACTTTGCCGACGTCGATGAGTTGCGGGTGCGAATGGCGATTGCGGCCGGCGAGGCCGACGAACGCTCGGGCGACTATTTTGGTACGCCGGTCAATCGCGTGGCGCGGCTGCTGTCGGCCGGCCATGGCGGCCAAATCCTCGTCTCCGGAGATGCCGCCGATCTCCTAACCGGAAATCTCCCGGCCGGCGTAACGCTGCGCAACCTCGGCACGATTCCGCTGCGCGACCTCAAAGAGCCCGAGCGCGTTTTCCAAGCAGTCGCCGCGGGGTTACGCTCCGATTTTAAGACGCTCCGCGCGCTCGAAACACCGGCCAACAATCTTCCATTGCAAACGACGAGTTTTGTCGGAAGGCAGCAGGACGTTCTGCGGATCGAACGCCTTCTGGAAACCGAAGCCCTCGTGACCGTCGTCGGTGCGGGCGGCATGGGAAAGACGCGCCTTGCGCTCGAGGCGGCCAATTCGGTGCTCAACGATCGGAAGGATGGAACCTGGTTCGTCGACCTCGCGTCCATCTTCGACGAAACGCTCGTGATCAGCGTCTTGCTCTCGGTCCTCGGCGTCGATCAGGCAAAAGGCGCCGCACCGCTCGACGTGCTCCTCAAGCATCTAGACGAACGCGAGTTGCTGCTGGTGCTCGATAACTGCGAGCATTTGATTGGCGAGGTTGCGCGCGTCGTGGTCGCGCTGATACACCGTTGCGCCCACGTTACAATTCTGGCAACGAGCCGCGAGCCTCTCAATGTTTCCGGCGAGCACGTCTATCAGATGACGGGACTAGACCTCGATTCTGCGTCGCAACTCTTCAACGAACGCGCCCGCGCATCAAGGCAAGACTTCTCACCCGAGACAAACGCGCCGTTCGTTGAAGAGATCTGCTGCCGGCTCGACGGAATTGCTTTGGCAATCGAACTTGCTGCGGCTCGGGTCCGGACGATCCCCATTCAAATGCTCGCGCAGCACTTGGAGCTTCGATTACTCGCCGGCGGCCGGGACCGTCAGCCGCGCCAGCAAACCATGCATGCGCTCATTGACTGGAGCTACAATCTTCTGACCCCGCAAGAACAAGACTTCTTGCGGCGCTGTGCCCCCTGCATGGGCGGGTTCACGCTCGAAAGCGCGATCGCGTTTTGCGGCACGGACGACGTCGGAATAATCGATCTCGTCTCGTCGCTCGTCGACAAGTCTTTATTCGTCGCGGATATGGAGGAAGCCGGTCCCCGTTACCGTTTGCTCGAGCCGATCCGTCAGTTTGTCCGCGAGAAGCTCGAGCAACTCGGCGAGATGCAGGGCGCTCTGGAGCGGCACGCACAAGTCTATGCGGCCATCGCCCGCGATGGTTACGAAGAGTGGGACACGAACCCCGGCCACGATTGGTTGGTGCGCCTCGAAAACGAGATTGCGAACTTCCGTGCCGCCTTGAGTTGGACGGCCGGCGAAACGAACGATCTCGTGCTCGGTGCTGCGATCGCGGGTAATACCGCGCCGGTCTTTATGCGGCTCACGCTCTTGAGCGAAGGTACGCAGTGGTCCGAACGCGTTCTCGGAGCCGGCGTCCCATTGCCGACAGTTATAGAGGCGCGCCTGCGATACACGCTGTCGATGCTGTATAACAATCAGGGCGGCACGAAAAATGCTCTGGCTCAGGCGTTAGAGGCCGCAGCGCTCTACCGCCAAGCCGGCGACGATCGCGCGCTGGCTCGAGCGCTCTCGCAGGTCGCGAATCAATACGCGAACGGAGACGATTTTGAAGCGGCCAAGCCGGCGGCCGAAGCAAGCTTGGAACTCGCGCGCGAACTCGGCGACCCGCGGCTGCTCGCCGATGTGCTCCGACGCTGTGCGCTCAGTTTCTCCAAGGAAGGCCCCGAGCGCGTGCGAGCGATGTACGCCGAAAGCGCCGCCCTCTCCCAATCGCTCAATCTCGACGACGATGCGGCGCGAACGCTGCAATGGTGGGGAGTATTCGAGGCTGAATCCGGAAACTACAATGAGGCTGCGAGGCGGCTTACTGAGGCAAGACCGCTCACCGGGGAACTCGCAATGTTGATTGCCGGCGAATTGGCGTGCTGCTATTTGCTGGTGGGCGATCGGGCGAGCGCCGAGCCTGCTGCTCGCGAAGCACTAGGGTTAGCGGCGAAGTTTCGGCACCCGATCCAAACGCCATTTGCTCTTTCCTACGTTGCAGCTTTGGCCGGCGAACGCAACGCCAGCGAGGCAGCCCGTCTTATAGGATATGCAGAAGAACGGCTGCGCCTAGCTGCTTGGACGCGGGTTCCTTACGACCGCGCAATGGTCGACGGCCTCCAGGTTATGCTCAAACAGAAGCTGACACAGGCGGAGATATCACGGCTCTTTGCGGCAGGGGCGGCCCTAAGCGAAGAAGAGGCGATCGCCAGAGCGACCGCCCTCATTTCGTCCAGTGCAGGATGAAGGAGGTTTTCTAGCAGCCCCTAATGCCGCCGCCTTCGCGACGCACGCTGTGCTCTCTATCGCTGCTGTAGTAGCACTGTTGCGTTAGCGTGAACGAGCCGGTTTCACCCGAGCATCCGTTAACGGCTTTATAGTTGCCGGTGAGCGTGCTATCTGACGAACCGTACGAGGCAGAGTAGGCAAACTCACAGGCCGTGCTGGCGATCGTCGCTTCGAAGACGCCGAATACATCGCCGCGGCCTCCGCCGCGATAGCCGTTCGGCTGCAGGCCGTCGCGGCCGCCGCCGGCGATCGTCGGGTTATCGTAGTTCGCGCTTCCGAACGTGAAGACAAAATAGCCGCCGAGGGCGCCGACGGCGCCGGCTAAATTCGCGACGGCCGTGCCCGTTCCGAGAACGCTGTCGCTTACCGATCCGGAGTACTGCCCGGAAAGGTTTTGGCCGCCGCCGTGCTGCCATGCCGGCGTTTGTAGCGCGGGCGCCGGCCCGGCGCTCATCGCGATGAGACCAAGCGCAAAGAGTGCTGCAATACAGCGAGGTAAATATTTCATCGAACGCTCCTCTTAAAAAGCAAAGCGCGGCTCCCGCGCTTTGTGGAGTTACGCCCCTGCTTGCCTGGCGCCCTTTGGATCGTGGCGCTCGAGACCGGACGAAACGTGCTTCATCGAGAAGGCGCTCTTCTTGCTCGACAATAGGAGTTAGCGAATGGAACCGATCGATCGACGCGGCTTTCTCTTGGCCGCCGGCGCAGCCACGGCCACGCTGGCCGCGGGGCCGCCGGCCTCGGCGCAAACCAGCAATGCCGGCGGGGTCTTTCTTTCCACGTGGGACTTCGGCGTCGAAGCGAACCGTCGCGCCGCCGAAGTCTTCGCAGGCGGCGGCTCGTTGTTGGAGGCGGTCGAGAAAGGCATCAACCTCGTCGAAGACGATCCCAACGTGACCAGCGTTGGGTATGGCGGGTTGCCCAACGCCGAAGGCGAGGTCGAACTGGACGCCGGCATCATGGACGGCACGACCCATCGCGCCGGGTCCGTCTGCAACCTGCACAAGATCAAGAATCCAATTTCGGTGGCACGGCTTGTGATGGAGAAGACGCGGCACACGACGATGGCCGGGGACGGCGCGTTGCGCTTCGCAATCCAGATGGGATTCGTGCCGGAACAACTGCTCACGCCGAAGAGCTTGGAAGCTTGGCTGCGTTGGAAGAACGCACCGAATCACGAGACGTTTTGGCTCGACGGGCGGAATCACGATACGATCGGCATGCTCGGCGTTGACGGACGCGGCAACGTCGTTGCCGGATGTTCGACCAGCGGCTTGGCGTGGAAGATCCCCGGACGCGTTGCCGACTCTCCGCTCGTTGGCTGCGGCTACTACGCCGACGCCGCGGCCGGCGCGGCGTCGGCCACCGGCAATGGCGACGTCATGGCGAACTACTGCACGTCGGTCTTCATCGTGCGCCGCATGGCGCAGGGCGCGCATCCACAGGAAGCCTGCGACGACCTCATGCGCCTGATGGCCAAGACCGCCCCGAACCTGCACGACGATATGTACTGCGTCATTGCAATCGACCCGCGCGGTGAGATCGGCGCGGCCTCGATGAACTCCAAACAACCCCTACAGTATGCGCTCTGGAAAAACGGAGCCGGAGCGCTCCGCACGGCTCCGGCATTTCTCGGTTAAACGGCGGGGCCTATTTCTTATAGCCTTGGACGCACGACTCGGTGGCGTCGCTGAGCATAGGCTGGGACGTGTACGACTTGGTTCCGAACTTGTCGTTGGCGATGTTGTGCCAGGCGCAGTAATCGCCGATCTCGCCGGAGACGCCGTTCCATCCGGTAAAGGGCTCCGGATCGGTGATGGTTTCCCCGAATTCGTGGCCTTCCAAGATCGTCACGCCTTCGTCGGTTGCAGTTTCGTCCGCGGGTGGTTTGATCGAATTCCCGCCGCACGTGCTGCCTGCGTCGGGCATGTACGGGATGTTGGCATACGGCAAAAGCTCGTTCTTGTCGTAGTACGTGTAACTATGATACGAGCACCAGTGGGTGCCGAAGCCCACTTCACTGTGATCGTGCGGCGTGGCGACGACGTATAATCCGTTTGCGTCGTATCCGAACTGCGCGATCGACTTTAGGGCCTCGGCCGCAACGTCGGCATCGGTCGGCGTCTTGGGAGCCGCCGAGTCGTCGCTCCAGACGCCGCCGAACTGTCCGCGCGCGTTCGTGATGTAGACCTTCTGGCTGTCGGAGATTTCGTAATACTGCGTGTAAATATTGTTGTGCGAGCTGCCGCCCATATTTTTGGCAAAGAGTTCGAGCAAGCTTGCGACGTTGTCGGGATCGCCATAGCGCTTGTAGCCCCAAAGGATCAGATACATCTTTGGATTGACGAGTACCGGTCCGTTGTCATACGTGACGAACGCGTTGGCCGGAAATGGCCGGCGCTGAGCCGCGGCGCGGGTGAGAGCGTAGTGAATTCGGCCGCTTGGAGCCGGGGGTTGGAGCTGCGCAACCGGCGCCGAGCCGCCGGCGCCCGCGCAGCCGGCCACGATAAAAGCGGCAACGCATGCCAACCCAGCGGCTAGTCGGCGCACTTGGTTCATCGGTATACTCTCCTTTGCGAGGCTTCCGTAATTTGGCCACGAAGGCCGACTTCTCTTGCCCCACTGCTCCGGAGTCGCGGCCATGCTATTTGCGGTTCTTTTGGGATTTCTCGCCGGATTGCGAACGTTCACGCCTCCGGCGGTTTTGTTGCTCATGCGGCGCGGTACGCCTTTAGCCTATGTCTTAGGCGTACTGGCGCTTGCCGAATATGCCGGCGATCTTTATCCCAAGATGCCGGCGCGAACGGCTCCCCTCGGTTTGCTCGCGCGCGCCTGTAGCGGAGCCTTTTGCGGATGGACGGTCATGTCGTTAGGCGGCTCGCCCGGCGCGGCTGGGGCGCTGGCCGGTGCGGTCGCGGCTGTCGTCGGGGCCTATGCTGGGTTGGCCGCTCGTTCTCGAGCCATTGGGCTTATTGGGCGCGTGCCGGCCGCCTTGCTCGAAGACGTCATCGCAACGGCCGCGTCGTTGGCCGTCGTGGCCTACGTGTAGGCCAACCTCTAGGCCGAGCTTCACGTCGCGGCGAAGCCCGGGCAGAGCTTCGCTCACATCGTTCATCAGGAAAGGGCTCTGAATGCCGCGCTGCGGGATTTTTTATCGAGGATTGCTCCTCACGTTGCTGGTTGTCGGGTGTTCCGCGGGCAAAGAGGCAGGGCTCTCGCCGAGCGTCTCGCTCGCTCGCAGCGCGCCGCAAGCTGGAAGCCTCTCGGCTCTCGTCAAGAGCGGAACGCTGTTCGTCGCCAACTACTACGCGAGCACAATTTCGGTTGTTGCCCCCGGCAAAGAGTCACCCAGCCGCACGATTTCCAGCGGCATCTCTTATCCGAATTCGCTCGCGCTCGATAAATCGGGGAACCTGTACGTCGGTAATTATGGCACGCCGAGCGGCAGCCGGACCAGCTCGATATCGGTTTACTCGCCGGGCAGCAGCCAGCCGGGCCGGGTGATCGTCAACGGCGTGTATGGGCCGTTCGCTTTGGCGATCGATCGTTCGGGCAAGCTGTACGTCGCGAACAACGGCGGAAATACGGTCACCATATATGCGCCAGGATCCACGACACCGGCGGAGACGCTCACGGACCGCATTCGCGGCCCCGAGGCGCTGGTACTCGACAGGCGTCGCAACCTTTACGTTGCGAACTTTGACAGTAACGAGGTCACGATGTACGTGCCCGCTAAGCTGAAAGCGCAGGAGACCATTAAAGTAGGTGTGAACGGTCCCGCGGCGCTGGCGCTGGACTCGGCCAACAACATCTACGTCGCCAACCAGCGAAGCCATTCGATCACCGTTTATCCGCCCGACAAACCAAACCACCCGCGAGCGATCACCAAAGGCGTGACCAAGCCCATCGCCATTATCTCCAGTTCGGGCGAACTGTACGTCCTCGACTATCGGAACAAGACGCTGAGCGCCTTCGATGAAAAAACGCTGGGGCGCGTCGCCGTCACATCGCAGGGCATCCAATGCCCGAGTGCCATGACTCGTGGCGCGACCGGGGATTTATTCGTGACGAACTCGTGTCCAAGCGGCGTTTCGATCTACTCTGCCTCCGACCTAAAGCTGCAGGGTTCGATCAGCCACGGGATCAGCTATCCCGTCGCCGCGAGCATTACCCAGTAAGTCCTAAGGCTTGCCGGCTCGCGTTCGGGCCTACGGGTGCGATATGCCAGTTTCGCCCTTGTCTCCGAGATGACTTTGTGATACAAAGTAGGTAATGGAACTTCAGCGGGCGCTTTCCGATCTTGCGGAAGTCCGCGATCGCCTCGCTGCGCTGCAGCGGTTTGACGGCTACTCAGGACTCGCCGCCGCCGCCAGCGGCCTCGCCGCCTTCGTCGCCGCGTTCCTTCAGTTGCGAATCGCTCCGATGCCGGCAAGCTCCGAGGCGGTGCAGGCGTATCTCGCGATCTGGCTCTCGTGTTTAGCCGTCGCGCTGGCGCTCAACTATGGGGCCGTAGCCGCGTGGCTGCTCAAGCACCGCGCACCCGGCGCGCGCAGTCGTTTTCGCACCGCTGCGTTGTCGATTGCGCCGAGCATCGTCTTGGGAGGCGCGCTTACCTTCGCGCTCGTCGGCCACTCCGCGTACGCGCTCCTGCCGGGGACCTGGTTTGCCTTCTATGCGATCGGACTTTTCGCCTCACGCGGTGCGATCCCGGGTTCGACGTTTGCGGTAACGATTGGGTTTGCGCTGCTGGCCCTTGTATTTCTGGTTACGCCGCTCGTCGCGGTCGCACTGGCTTGGTGGGTGATGCCGATTGGATTCGGCGCCGGCCAGGTGGCAATCGGTTATCTCATCTGGCTCGATCGTGCGTCGTGAGTACGCCACCGCAAGCACAGTTTGCGTACGCCGGACTCGAGCGAATCTTTCACGAGCGAGGACGGCTTGCGATCTGCACGTGTTTAATCGCTCATCCCGACGGGCTGAGCTTCACGGAGCTGCAGAGCGCGTGCGACTTGACCGACGGCAATCTCAATCGGCACCTGCATGCGCTCGCCGAAGTGGGAATCGTGGCGACGGATAAGCAGCGCGGATCCGGGCGTCCGCTCACGATCTATCGCATCAGCAAACGCGGACGCGAGCGGTTCCTCGCCTACGTTGACGAACTGGAGTCGGTCGTCCGCGACGTGCACGAACGATCGGTGAGCTCGGTAACGCGATCGAAACTGGCAACCACGTGATCCCGCATCACGTAGCGATCATCATGGACGGCAATCGGCGCTGGGCGCGCGAGCGAAAGCTGCCGATCGCATATGGCTACCAGCGTGGCGTCGCGGCGCTGCGCCGAACGCTGCGCGCCGCGCAGGCAGCAAAGATTCGGATGGTTACGGTATTTGCTTTCTCTGAAGAGAATTGGAAGCGGCCGTCCGGCGAAGTCGAGTTGCTGATGGGCCTCTGCATTGCGGCAGCGAGCGGCGAACTTCGCAATCTCGCGCGCGAAGGCGTCCGCGTGCGGCTCTGCGGGCGCAGCGACCGGCTTCCCGCCGCGGCTCGACGCGCGCTGGAAGACCTCGTCGCGAAGACGGCCGGCAACGACGCATTGACTCTTAATCTTGCAATCGACTACGGAGGGCGCCGCGAGATCGGCGATGCGGTACGCGCGCTGGTTGGCGAAGTGAACGCCGGGCTGCGCGACCTCGACTCGATCGACGAGCACGCCGTCGAAAGCCGCCTGTACACGGCAGGCCTTCCGGATCCCGATCTGGTGATCCGAACCGGCGGCGAGCTGCGGCTCTCGAACTTCCTGTTGTTTCAAGCCGCCTACGCTGAGTTTTGGGCGACCGATACCTACTGGCCGGATTTTGGCGAGGTTCAGCTGCAGGCGGCGCTCGACGACTACGCGTTACGCCAACGCCGCTACGGCACGTAACCCGGGCCGAGCTCGCCACGGGCTTCGAGCCGCGCGAGCAAAAGGTGATAGTAAAGCATCCCTCGCTGCGAACCGAGTGCGTCGAGCACGCTCTCGATTTCGGGCAGCGAGCCGCCCGCAAATGCGATGCCGCCGGCGACGCCGGAGTCGTTCATTGGAAAGACGTCGAGCCGGCCGAGTCCCCGCAGCAAGACGACGGTAGCCGTCCACGGTCCGATGCCTTTGATCTCGGTCAGCATGGCCGTTGCTTCAATGCTGGAGCGTTCTTCCAACATTCGCTCGTCGAGTGTTCCGGTGGAAAGAGCCTCGGCGACGCGGCGAAGCGTCGCAACTTTGTTCGCGCTTAGACCTGCCGCACGAAGCGCGTCATCGTTTGCGCGAAGCGTCACCTCGGCGTCCGGAAACGCGTGCAGTATCACTCCCTCGCGCAACTCGAACGGTGAACCGAGCGCTACGACATACCGTTGCAGGATCGCGCTGGCCGCGTGGATGCTCACTTGTTGGAAGACGATCGCGTTCACGCAGGCCTCCCAAAGCGTTGGGTACCGCGGCGGCTTGACGCCGCGCATCCGCCGCGCCAGCGGCCGCAGCCACGGGATCCGCTCTGCGGCACGATCGAACTCTTTCAGTGTCCGGTCGGTGCCGAGCATCCGGCGCACCGTTTCCAGGGCGAGCGGATGACTGCGCCGCGCGCCCTGGAGGACCACCGTGAGCGCGCCGGGCTTCTCCGAAGTGACGCGCACGAGTACAGTATTCCCGGCTGCCTGAAGCACCCGCCGATAGACGCCTTCGGGAGCGAGCACGTCGACGACGTTGGTTGAAAGCCGCCGCAGCACGCTCGCGGTGAGATCCAGCCGATAGGGTTCGGCTACCGGCAGTTCGTACTGCGCAACGGCGAGCGTCATAGGTCCCTGTTTGCTATTCGGCGCTCGAGGGGCGCACCGCTGCGCCAAACGGAACGACGAGATTCGGATCGGTCGCGCTCGGGGTTCCGCCGGTGCCGCCGGCCGAGAACGAATAGCGCTGGCCGGCGTCGGCCGTAACGTTTGCGCTTGTTGCTGTAGACGTCGCCCTTCCCGTCGGTTGCGAGCCAGTCGACGGTGCCGCACGGATCCGCGATCGAGTATGAGGGCGAGCAGCTCGAGGGATACTTGCAGCGGCTAAACGGCGGTGTGAATACCGCAATGTTCGGCGTGCCGTATTCCGCGACGTGACGTTGCCGAACATGTCTTGCACGACGTCGGAGGCAACGCCGCCGGCATTGAACTGCCACTCCGGCACCGACGAATTGGTTAATGGCCGGGTACTCCAGCGAAGGATGCGAACGCGATCTTACCGAGCGTCGCACGAACGAAATCCTGACAACGGCGCTGCGCGAACGACTCACCAGCGCCGAAATCGACGCGCTCGCCGCCGAAGGTGCGCAACTGTCGGAAGAGCAGGCGGTTGTCGCGGCGCTAGCGGTTACGTGCTGACCGTCACGGCCGTGCCCGGAAGCGTGATCTCGCCAGCCTTGGCGAGCGGACCGCGATAGGCCGTCAGACATCCCGCCGTGCGAAAGACCTCCTCGAACAGGGTCATCGCGTCGGCATCGTCGCCGCAGTACGCAATGCTGGCATTCACTTGCGGAGTCGCAATCAGCGCGCGGATGACGCGATGCGTGTCGAGCTTGTGGGCCAGCAACTCGGCTCCTCCGTCGTCGGTGCCTTCCATGGCGTCGACGACGACCGCGTTGGGCGAAACGCAGCCCGTCGCCGTCAGCAGGCCGTCGAGCTCGCCTCGCGAGCCGGCGAAGATCAACATCTCGCACGAGGTTGCATCGTTGTAGGGGGTGTCCGCGACCCCGCCCGCCTGCCGGGCGGCCGCCTCGGCGCGACTGACGCCGGCCGCATCGCCGAAACAGACGGGATATCCCGCATCGGTCAGGAGCTTCCCGATGGCGACCGCGCGAGCGTCCGAGCCAAAAACTGCAATCTTCATTTGCACGTTGTACCCTCTTTCCTTGACACCGGCCCAGCCGAGATGCTAATCTTCGGTCCATGTCTGGTCCTGCGAGCAGTATGATGTTCTCAATGTGCGGCATGCGGATGCATGTGGCAGGGTCGTCGTGAAGCTCGTAAGTTAAGTCCGGAAATCAAAAATGCTTCTCGCGCCCCTCGCCACCACGGCGGGGGGCGCGTCTTTTATCCTCGCTTTCCCATCGCAACAGGAGGCCGGGAAACTATGAAAACGACCGTCGGGGTCGGACTGCTCGGGTGTGGAACGGTTGGCTCAAACGTCGCCGATCGTCTACAGCGCGATCGCGATGCCATCGAACGCCGCAGCGGCGTTCGCTACGAGCTGCGCGCGATCGCGATTGCCGATTCGCTAAAGCGGCGTTCGAACGTGCTGGAAAGGCGGCTTTTCACGCGCGACGCTCGCTCCGTCGTCGACGATCCGCAGGTCGATCTCGTTATCGAGGTTATCGGGGGAACGACCGACGCGGCCGAGCTCGTCGAACGCGCGCTCGAGCGCGGACGCCACGTCGTGACGGCCAATAAGGATTTGCTTGGCGAACACGGCCCGCGATTGAAGGCCTTGGCTGCATCGCGCCGCGCGGCGCTGCGTTTCGAGGGCGCGGTCGCGGGCGCGATTCCGATCGTGCGAACGCTCGACGAGGCGCTTGCCGGAGACGAGATTCTCTCGGTTGCGGGCGTCGTCAACGGGACCTGCACGGCGATTCTCTCAGCCATGGAAGAAGGCGCGGGATTCGACGACTCGCTGGCTCGAGCGCAACGGCTCGGTTATGCCGAAGCCGATCCAAGCAACGACGTCGGCGGAGTCGACGCGGCTCACAAGCTTGCCGTCGTTGCGCAGCTGGCTTTCGGTCTTGCGGTGACCTCGCCGCGCATCGCGCGCACCGGCATTACGGCGGTCACGCAACGCGACGTCGCGCGTGCGCGGATGCTGGGATATAGAATCCGTCACGTCGTCGCGGTTCTCCGTGCCCCGTTGGGCGTTTTGGCCGAGGTTGCACCGGTACTCGTCGAGGAGAACCACGAATTCGCACGCACGGCGGATTCGGAGAACGTCGTCCAGGTTGCCGCGCGTGACGCGGGACGGCTCGTGTTGCGCGGCGCGGGTGCCGGCGGCGCCGCGACCGCTTCGGCGGTGCTCGGCGACGTCGTCAGCGTCTTGCACGCGCTGGGCCAAGGCCGCGGCTTCGACCTGCGCGGCCGCTCGAGCTCGCTCGAAACCGGGATCCGCATCGAGCCGTTCTTCGACCGCCTTTCCCGTACTGCCGAACTTCCCAACTATGCGATCTGGGACGATGCCCTGACGAATGCTCCGTTGCAAGAGCTGGTGAACGCCTGATGAACGAGCAGACGGTAGCCATCGGCCCGCTGCGGCTCGATTGTGGGCAAACGCTTGTGGCCGTCGAGCAATGCGTGACCATGTACGGCACTCCCGCCGCAGACGGCTCAAACGTCGTGTTGGTGGAACACGCCCTGACCGGTTCGAGCCGCGCCGCCGATTGGTGGCCGGGAATCGTCGGTGAGAGCGCGTTGCTTGACCCGCGCGAGTGGTGCGTGCTCGGCATCAACGCGCTGGGCAGTTGTTACGGCTCGACGAAGACCTCGCAACGGATTACCGTTCGCGATATCGTGCGAGCCGAAATGTTGGCCCTGCGCGTGCTAGGGATCGAGCGCGTCGAGTTGGCCATCGGCGGATCGCTCGGCGGCATGCGCGCACTGCAGTGGGCGCTCGATGCCCCCGAACGGATCGGGGCCGCGGTGCTGGTCGGCGCGCACGATCATCACAGCGCGATGGGCATCGCGCTCAACGCGTTGCAGCGGGAGGCTCTGGCGCTCGATCCGGTGCGAGGCTTGCGCCTAGCCCGTAAGCTCGCGATGCTTTCCTATAAGAGCGAAGATCTCTTCAACGAACGCCACGGTCGCCGCAGCGATCGCCACGGACGACCGTGCTTCGACGTCGAGGGCTACCTCGAACGTCAGGCCGATCTCTTCGAAACGCGAATGGATGCCGCCAGCTACGTGGCGCTCACCCATGCGATGGACTCTTTTGACGTGCGCGGCGCCGGTCTATCCCTCAGAGGAAGCGGTGCGGTAAAACCGACGCTTACCTTCGTCGGAATCACGTCGGATTGGCTGTTTCGTCCGCAGGACGTGGCGATCGCGGCCACTCGCTTTGCGCTGCGCGGCTTCGACGCGCAGTACCTCGAGTTACGATCGCACCACGGTCACGACGCGTTTCTGGCCGAGCCGGCCGCGTTACGAGCACTCTTAGAACCACTCATCAGCACGCCCGTTACGGCAGACCTCAGGAGTAGTTTATGTTGAATGGAAAATCGCACAGCTCTCCAGGGCTCGGATTTTCGACACGAGCCATTTGGAGCGGCCAGGACGCGTGTCCCGCAACCGGGGCGACGATCGTTCCCGTCTATCAAACCGCTACGTTTACCCAGCCGGAAATCGGTGTGACGAAAGGCTTCGACTATTCGCGCACCGTCAATCCGACGCGTTCGGCAATGGAACGCCAACTCGCCGCGCTCGAGGGCGCTGCCTTCGCTTCGGGCTTTGCTTCGGGCATGGCCGCAGTCGCCGGCGCGACCTCGCTGCTCTCCTGCGGCGACCACGTCATCGCCACGCGCGACATCTACGGTGGCACGCATCGCCTCTTTACGACGGTGCTCTCGCGCTATGGGATCGACGTGACGTTCGTCGATACCAGCGACGCCCGCGCGACCTGGGCGGCGGCACGGCCGAATACGCGGCTGTTGTGGCTCGAGACGCCCAGCAACCCGCTGCTGCGGCTGTGCGATATCGAAACGCTCGCGCGCCTGCGGCCGGCGGGAGTGCTGATCGTCGCCGATAATACCTTTGCCTCGCCGTTCTTGCAGCAGCCGCTCGCGCTGGGTGCCGATATCGTCGTCCATTCGACGACGAAATATATCGGCGGGCATAGCGACGTCGTCGGCGGTGCGGTGATCACCAACGATCGCGAGATCGCCGAGCAAGTCGCTTACCATCAGAACTGCGTCGGCGCGATACCGGGTCCGTGGGACGCCTATCTCACGATGCGGGGCGCGAAGACGCTCGGCTTGCGCATGCGCGCGCATTCCAAGAACGGGCAGGCGATTGCGGAGTTTCTCGCCGGGCGCGACGACGTCGCCGAGGTGTTCTACCCTGGCCTTCCGACGCATCCGCAGCACGAGCTTGCGAAACGGCAAATGAGCGGTTTCGGCGGCATCGTCTCGTTTCGTCCGAAGGGCGGCGCGGAGCGCGCACGCACGATTGCAACCTCGACGTCCGTCTTCGCGCTTGCGGTCTCGCTGGGCGGCGTCGAGTCCCTGATCTGCAGTCCGGCGCGGATGACGCACGCCTCGCTAACGCCCCAGCAGCGCGCGGATCTCGATATCAGCGACGATCTGCTGCGGCTGTCGGTGGGCATCGAAGACGTAGAGGACCTTGTTGCGGACCTGGGCTGTGCGCTCGACGCAGTTCCCGAGTTAGCGCGGCTTAGAACCGCATCGTGAGGATCTTGAGCTGCGAGTTGACGACCGCCACCGGCCGGGCGCGCGAAGACTCCAAATAGATGTATCGCCGATCGTCGGGTCCGATGCCGCCGAACTCCCACTCGGTCACGCGTGCGTCGGGATACTTGGATTCGGCGATTGCGTCGCGCGCGGTCTGCGTCAGGCGTGCGAAGGCGATCGCCTTTGGGTCAAAGGCTTCGCCATCGACCGTCGCCGCGGTGATTGGACCGCCGCCCGTCGACATCAATTTAACGGGGGTTGGCCCTGAAAGCGTGCCGTCGGGCGCAACAACATAGTGGTCCACGTTGATGTGTTTCTTGGGCTCCTGCACGTCGACCATCAGCCCGGTCATCCGGTCCGCGCTCAGCGAGGTCACGCGCATCGGGCGTCCGGAATGCGCCGCAATCGCATCCAACGCGCGCAAGACCGCTTGAACATCGGTTAAGAACGGATCGATCGGGCCGCCCCCGAGATTCGGCGCCGCCAGGTTCGGATCGCCCGAGCCATAGGAGCCGCGAGCGGAAGAGGAACCCGAACAGGCCCCCAGCGCCAGTACAAGCGTAAGCGCGATCAACGCGTTTTTCATAGAGCAGACTCGGTTCCGCGGTGGGCCTGCTTTCCCCGCCGGCCAGGTTAGGCGGGCGTATCCGACTCCCTTGCATTCGGCAATGGCCTGTGGTAGATTGCCCCTCACATGTTCGTTCTGAATTCCTACGCGTACTATTATTATTACGGCTACTTCAAGCGAAGCCGGCCAGGTACGCCATTGCTTTAACGAACGAGTTCGTAAAAATGCAAAGCCGCCTCGCCGATGCGAGGCGGCTCTTTTTATTGTAGGAGCATCATGAAGGCAGTCACGACAACCAACGACCTTACCGAGTTCGAATGCGCCGTCGCAAAGAGCATCGACCGACACCCAATCGTGAGCAACAATGAATATACCAAGTGGTTCGCGCGCGGTGAGGCGACGCGCGAAGAGCTTCGCGACTTCAGCGTGCAGTTTTCCGTCTTTAGCCACCTCTTCATCGAGGCTCAACTGCGCAAGTGCATCAATGCCCCCGACCTCCAGAGCTACCGCGCGGGCAAGGAGATCTTACTCAACGAACTCGGCGTCACGTTCGCGCCTTCCGGCAGCGTTGAAGGAGGCACGTTTCGCTTTACGGCCGGGCACTTCGAATGGCTGGCGCATTTCGCCGCGACGCTCGATCTTAGTTGGAGTGAGATCGGGAAGCGCCGCTTTGGAAGAGCCTCGACGCTGGACTTTTGCGACGCATTGATGTCCTGGTACAGCTCTGAGGATGAATCGACCGCGGCGGGCGCATCGTACGCGATCGAGCATTGGGCGGCCGCTCGGATTTGGACCTGGCACGACGCCCTGGAGGAGAACCACGCCGCGCATACCTCAGACGAGTTACGAGAAGCCTTTGCCAAGCCGAGCTTTAGCGCGCAGCGCTTTCTCGAAGCGGGGGAAGCGATGCTGGATGCCGTGGCCGGTTTTTGGAACGGGCTGAACTCGGCGCGAAACGCGACGCTTAGGGCCTCTTAGAGGGACGCCCAAAGCCTCGGCAAACAAGCAAGTTCCTACTACCTCTCGGAAAGGAACGAGTATGAAGAAGGTTCTTTCGCAGGTCGTGCTTGCAGCGTTTGCCGTTGCGCTTCCATACGCGGCGCAGTCTCAGATGATGTCTTCGGCGATGCCGGGCGTCGGTCCGCACGGTTTTGATTGGGCCGTCGGAACGTGGTCGTGTACCAACATGATGCCCTCGGCAATGGGGGGGCCCAGCCACCAATCGATGACCGTCACGCGTACCAACGCCGGCGCAATCATGTATCACTCTACCGGCACCAACTTCGACAACACCTGGTACAACGTGTATGCGCCCAAGACGAGGACGTGGTGGAGCCCGTTCATCGTCTCCGACGGAAGCTACGGCACGGAGTCGTCGTCGATGAGCGGGAAGAAGATGGTGTGGCTCGGCTCGGCAACCAATGCTTCAGGCACGAACATGCAGATCCGCGATACCGTCACCTATAGCGCGACGAAGACCACGGACCTCGGCGAAGCTAAAACGAGCGGCGCCTGGAAAGAGCAGTACAACGTCAGCTGCGTGAGGACGTAACAACACCTCGGCGCAATCAATGCGGCATCTCCTCGTCGTGGAGGCCGAAGTAGTGCCCCAGCTCGTGAATCACGGTCTCGCGCACTTCCTCCACGGCCTCTTCTCGGGTGGAGGCCACCCGGTTGATGGGCCCGCGAAAGATGGCGATCTCGTCGGGTAACAACGGCATGTCGTGCGTCCGCTCGGTAAGCGCCACCCCACGGTAGATGCCGAGAAGTTCCGAGTCGTCGTCGCCGTCGTCCTCGATGCTGTCGAGGTCTTCGTCGCTCGGTTCCTCTTCGACGGCGATGACGACGTTCTCGACGAGGTCGGCGAAGCGCTTTGGAAGCGATTCCAACGCTTCGCCCACCACGAGTTCGAACTCTCGACGCGTCAAGTCTTCACCGGCCATCTCGCCCACCGACCAATCTCAGCCCTTCGCGCCACCGGTTGTCAGCAGCCCCCGTTAATTTCATATACGCCGCCGAGGAAACTCCACAACGCTTCGCACGCCTCGCTCGTTGCGGCGAGAACCTCGGCTCGCTTTGCCGGCGCATCCGCGGCCCGTTCGATCAGACGCCACTCGGCGGCGGAATGGAAGATGTCCGCCTCCTCGTGCACGGTGAAGAATTCGTATTCGCGCGGGTCGGTAAAGCCGTAAAACCGGCGGAGCCCGTCGATCTTCAGGGCGGGATGGTTCTCGGGCCCGAACTCCTCGTCGATAAGGTTTTGAAGGATTGCCTGCCGCATGCTTAGGTCGCTTTTTCCGTCGCTCGCAAAGTGCGGCGTGTTCGAATGAACGGCACCCAAATAAGTGGGCTCCGCCAGCACGTGATGCATATACTGACCGGCATATTGCCGCAGCTGCTCGAGCGAGAGTTCACCCTTCGACCACGCGACATAGAAAGGGTGCCGCAGCAAATGGCGGTCCTCGATGCTCGAACGTACTTCCTCTTGGAATGGCGACGTCATTGTTTGCATCGCCGCCCCTTCTCCGAAATTCCCGGCCGGGCCCTGTTCTGCTCGTGGTGAATTGTTCGAGGGAATGTCCGCTGTGGGGCCTCCCAAACGTCTACGCCACATTACACTCTTCTAGGAGGCACGATCGTGGGTGATTTTCTCTATCTCTATCGCGGCGGTCAGCGAAACCCAAGTCCCGAACAGTCACAGCTTATCATGCAGAAATGGCTCGCCTGGATGAAGGAGCTTACGGTCAGCGGCAATTTGAAGGACCCGGGGCAGCCGCTTGAAGTCGAGGGCAAGGTCGTCAAAGGCAAAGGGGGCACGGTGACCGACGGTCCCTTCGCCGAAGCCAAGGATCTCGTCGGCGGATTCACGCTCGTCGTGGCCGACAATCTCGCGCATGCGGCAAAACTCGCCGGCGGCTGCCCCATTCTCGAAGTGGATGGCTCCGTCGAGGTGCGGCCGGTCATGAAAATGGATATGTAAAATGGACCTGAGCGACCATCTTTTTCGCCGAGAGGCGGGACGCATGGTCGCCACCCTCACGCGGGCATTCGGCCTTCACAATCTAGCGCTGGCAGAAGACGTCGTCCAAGACGCCTTCTGCCGGGCGCTTGAGCTTTGGAAACTCCGCGGCGTTCCTGAAAACCCATCCGCGTGGCTTATGAAGACGGCGAAGAATCGCGCCATCGACGTGTTGCGCCGCGAACGGACCGCGCTAACGTTCGCGCCGGATCTGGGACGATTGCTGCAGACCGAGTGGACCTTGGCCAACGCGGTCGAGGAAATCTTCGATCCAATCGGCATCAAAGACGATCAGCTCCGCATGATGTTCTCGTGCTGCCATCCGCGGCTTTCAGCGCCGGCGCAGGTGATGCTCGTCCTGCAGCTCGTTGGCGGCTTTGGCGCTCGCGAAGTCGCAAGCGCGTTCGTTAGCAGCCCCGCCGCCGTTGAGAAGCGCTTGAGCCGCTCCAAGAAGACGCTGGCGGAATCGGGCGTGCTCTTCGACATCGCCGACGCCGCCGACTTTGCGCTTCGGCTCCCCGTCGTCCAGCGGGCGCTGTACCTGATCTTCAGCGAAGGTTACCATGGCGCGTCGGCTCACGCCGTCATTCGCACCGACTTGTGTCGCGAATCGATCCGGCTCGCGCGCCTGCTCGCCGAACATTCGTTGGGCGCGGTGCCGTCGACATTAGCGCTGTGTGCGCTGATGTACCTCGATGCCGCACGCTTGCCGGCGCGTCTCGACGCTTGGGGCGACTTAAGCTCGTTGTTCGATCAGGATCGCTCGCGTTGGGATCGGGCGATGATCGAGGAAGGCCGGGCGTGGCTCGAACGCTCGGCAACGGGCGCCGAGCTGAGCCGCTATCACGTCGAGGCGGCGATTGCCGCGGTTCACGCCGCCGCGCCACGCTTTGAAGATACCGATTGGACGGCGATCGTCGCGCTTTACGACACCTTGATGAAGATCGCGCCGTCCCCGGTCGTCGCGCTCAATCGCGCGATTGCGGTCGCACAGCTGCGTGGGCCGCAAAACGGACTGGAAGCGATCGACGCCGTGAGCGATCGCGATCGGCTGGCGCGGTATCCATTCTATTATGCGGCTCGGGGCGAACTCGAGTTGCGCCGCAAGAATAATGCGATTGCGCGCGAGCATTTTCAGACCGCGCTTGCGCTGGCTCGCAACCCGGTAGAGCAGCGCTTTCTCAAAAAGCGCATCGACGCTTGCGCCCACGGCGCCATCTGAAGGATCGCCCGGGTTCTGGAGTTGGGAAGCTCGGTCGTGTCGAAGTGAGCCGACACCTCGGACACTAACGAAATAAAAGGAGCTCCCGTGAATAGCCAAATCAGGTTCTTTTTGCCGATGCTGGCGGTACTCGCCGTCGCGGCATGTAGCGCCGGCGGCCCTTCCAATATGCCGTCGTCGCCAAGCCAATCAAGCGTTTCGACTGGGCCAATGCCGCAATGGCAGGCGAAGCACCTCGCGCGCCGGGCTTGCCCCGACACCCCGGTGGGATATATGCACTGCGACGCGTTGATCGAGTCAATGAGCGGCGCCGGCCCCGACGTCTCTGGGTTAACTCCCGCAAACTTCCAGGCCCGTTACAATCTGCCGTCCACTAAGGATGGGGCCGGTCAGGTGGTCGCGGTCGTCGATGCGTTCGACAACCCCGACGCCGCGACGGACATCGCCGCCTACCGCACCGAATTCGGCCTCCCAAAGGCGAAGTTCACCAAATACAACCAGCTCGGCCAGACGAAGAATTATCCCACGGGTAACTCCGGTTGGGGCGTCGAGGAAGACCTCGACATCGAAATGGTTTCGGCAAGCTGTCCGAAGTGCACGCTCTACTTGATCGAAGCCGACGACAATAGCGGAACCAATCTTTACGACGCGGAGATCGAAGCCGTGAAGTTAGGTGCCACCATCGTCACCAACAGCTGGGGCGGCGGCGCGGGATCTTCGTCGGGGGACGCGTTTGCGACGAAGGGAATAACCTATCTGGCTAGCGCCGGCGACGGCGGTTACGGGATGCAAGATCCGGCCGATTATCAAACCGTCGTTTCCGTCGGCGGCACGTTTCTGAACATCACAAGCGGCTCGAAGTTCCTCGAAACCGTCTGGCCCGACAGCGGCGGCGGCTGCTCCGTTGTAAACAAACCTTCGTGGCAAAAAGACAAAGATTGCACCTTCAGAACGGGTAACGACGTTTCGGCGGTCGCGTGGAATGTCGCCGTGTACGATACGTACGGCAACTCGGGCTGGGGCACCGTCGGCGGGACGAGCGTCTCCTCACCGCTGGTCGCCGGCATGTTCGCCCTAGCCGGTAACTCCAAAAAGCAGCACGGCGGCGAGGATCTCTGGAAGCTTTCGAAGACCGATATCAAGAAAGATTTCCACTACATCAAGACCGGAGAACTTGGTGGGTGTCCCACGAGCTTGCAGAACACGTACCTCTGCAAGGCCGGGACCAAACAGTTCGGACAGTACTCGGGGCCGTCGGGTTGGGGCACGCCCAACGGTGTCGGCGGTCTCTAACTAGAGTTGCGCGAGTGGGCGGCGCGATCGAACGTCGCCCGCTCGCGAACTGATATGGCGGCCATGTTTTGCGCGCGCTGCAACAAGCCCAGCAGCGATACCGACAAGTGTACGACGTGCGGCACTCGGCTCAAGACGCTGGAAAGCAGGAAGCGCCGAGGTTGGATAGGCTTTGGTGCCGGCGTTTTTTTGGTGATTTTCCCCACGGCGATCGCGATCTGGATCGATCGCCTGATGGCGGGTCAGACCGCTCCCGGAACGGCCGGGTTCATCGGGCGCCTCAACGTAGCGTTCGTCCTCATTGCAGTCTCCGGAGCGCTTGGAATGATCAACGGCTGGCTCCAAGGCCACTCGGGCCGGACAAACCGCGCGATCGTCATCGCTACGGTCGTCGTGTTTGCCGTTGCGTTCTTCCTCGCATACACCGCATCGAGCGCCTACAACCCCGCCTGAGGTTTCCGAGAACCCAACGCTCGATAGGAGGCGGCCGCTTGGCTCCGAAGGGGCCTGGCGAAATGGAGGGTCCTCGTATGAACGTTTCTCAGCGGTTCTACGCCGCGTTGGTTGTATTGCTTTTGGCGACCGGGGCAACCGCCTTTGGCGCCACGGCGAAGGTAGAAGGAACGCCGGTTCCCATGGCTCCTAAGCCCGATATGTCCGGGCTCAACTTCTTGATCGGCACTTGGCAATGCTCCGATTTGAGCTCTCGCCGTCCGGGACCGTTCAGCGTTACGCAGGTCTTCTCGATGGACCCGAGCGGCTATTGGATCGTGCGCGACAACACGACGCACAAGGCGTCCTGGATTCCGCGAGATTTCCACAGCCAAGCCAAAATCACGTACGATGCGCAAGCAAAGCGCTGGGTTATGATAACGACCAGCGACACGGGAGGCTACAGCGTGGAGACGGCGCCGATGGCGACCGGCATGAAGAAAACCTGGACGTACGCGATCCAGACGAAGGCGCCGGACATCACTTCCTACGCGCCGCTCGTCTATGTCAAAGTGAGCGACACGAAGAAGACGATGACCACGTCGTTCACCGAGACGAGCGGTCGCGTCATCAACGTCAAGGAGACCTGCACGAAGTCCTAGATTCGCCGGCCGGTCACGGGCCGGCGCTAGCGGACGCTGAATGAAGGTGGGTTTCTTCGAGCGACCCGACCCTCGATTAATCCGAAGCGCCGACCCAACTCCGCCTGCGGCAATCGCCGCCGCTCTGAAGCGAGACGCGCTGGCGTTCGCCGTCTGCTTACTGGCGATCGCGGGCGCGTATGCTGCGACCGTCTACGCGGGATTGCACGCAACCGCCGTGACGCGCGGCACGATTGTTGCGCGGGGACTCTACGCTCCCGTCTCGATCGTGCGAGACCGGCGCGACATCCCGCACATCCGGGCCGCAAACCAGCATGATCTCTATTTTGCGGAGGGCTACGCGCAGGGATCGGACCGGCTGTTCCAGCTAGACTTGAGCCGGCGCTACGCCTACGGCCGGCTCGCCGAAATATTCGGAACAAAAGCGCTCGCCTTAGACAAAGCGCAGCGAGCGGTGGATATCAACGGCATCGCCGGGCGCCAACTGCGGGCGCTGGCGCCGGACGATCGCGCGGCGATCGTCGCGTTCAGCGAAGGGGTTAATGCGGCTGCGGCGTCGCAACCGCTGCCCGTCGAGTTTCGCATGCTGCTTTACAAGCCCGCGCCGTGGACGCCGAAGGATTCCGTAGCCGTCTCCATCGTCGTCTCGCTCGAACTCGCCGACTCGTGGCACGACGTCTTCGCGCGCGATGCCGTTTGGCGGCAGCGCGGACCTCGCTGTTTCGATACGCTCTTTCCGTTGTCGGATGCCCGGTACGACGTCACGATCGACGGTGCGCGCAACGCGCAAGCTGCTCGCGTTCGCCCGAGCGACTGCGACGCATCCGAAGTTGCCATGCGGCCGCGGCGAGATGCGATCGGTAGCAATGCTTGGGCTGCGGGCTCGGCGCGAAGCGTCGACGGGCATGCGCTGATTGCAAACGACCCGCACTTGATCTTGACGATCCCCGGCATCTGGTACCTCATCGATATCGAATCGCCGCAAATGCACGCCGCGGGCGCGACGATCCCGGGGATGCCGGGCGTTGCCCTCGGGCACAACGCGCGTCTCGCATGGGCGGTGACCAATGCCGAGATGGCGACGACCAGCGTCTTTGCGGCCGGGCATCTCGGCCGAAGATTTTGGGTTACGGAGCGATTTCACGTGCGCTTTGCGAGCGACGTAAGCGCGTCGTACTATCGCACGTCGCTCGAATTCTCCGTGCCGAACGACAGTTCCAGCTCGGCGGTTGCCCTCGTGCGGTGGCCGATCTACGAAGAAAAGCGTTCTGCGATTGCAACCGTGCTCGCGCTCGATCGTGCGCGCGATGTCGCCACCGCGCTGCGGATCGTCGCGAACTACCGCGGGTCACCTCAGAACTTCATTCTCGCCGATCGCAGCGGCCGGATCGCCTATCACGTCGCGGGCCTCGTCCCCGACGATCCGGCATGGGGGCGTTACGTCCACCCCGCGCGCGATTTACGCGCGAGCTTCGCGCCGATTCCGTTCGCGCAGCTTCCAGGAAAGGATCCGGGCCGCGACGCTATCTTGGTCTCGGCAAATAATAAAGCGTATGCCTCCGCCTACCCGTACCGGCTGTCTGCGCAGTTCGAACCGCCCTACCGCGCATATCGGATCGCACAGTTGCTTCAGATGCGTCCGACGTACGATGCCGCGTATTTTGCGCGAATGCAGCTCGACACGCTGTCGCCGATCGATCTGGAGATCGCCCGCGACGTCGTACGCTTCGCCCACGCGCATCCCGAGGGGGAACCCAGAGCCGACGTGCTCGCGGTGCTCGGGCGTTGGGACGGCCGTTTCGAACCAGATTCGCGGGTGGCCTCGCTCGAGCACATGCTCCGCGGATCGCTACTTGGAGATGCGCCCGAGTTTAGCGCGCGGCTCAACGAGTTGCGCGGCGTCGACCGTGACGCGGCGCGCGATCTCGAATCGGACCTCGACGGGTGGTTTTCGTTTGCGTTCGAACAGCGCCGCGCGTGGCGTGAGGCTGGGGGTATGCGCATCGAGCATCCCCTGGCGCCGATGAACTTCGCCTTTCTCAATGGTGCGTGGCTGCCCGGTGCGGGAGACGAGTACACGATTCATCTGCAGGAGCCGGGATTTGCGCAAAGCTTGCGTGCCGTGTGGGACGTCGGCGATTGGGATCGCGGCGGCATTGCGATTCCCAGCGGCGAGTCGGGGGAGCCGGGCTCCTCGCACTACACGGATCTCACGGGTGCCTGGGTTACCGGCGAGCTGCAACCGCTTCCGTTTGGTTCCGCCGCAGTCGCGAAGAACGCCGCAGCCACGCTGGTGCTCCGGCCACGGTAAGGAGCGGCGGGCCCCTGGGATGACGGAACGTTGCGTCTCCGCACCACGTTGTTTACTCGTGAGACGGTACGGTTCGCCGGTATTTCACAACGCGATCGTGGGCGCGTTCGATACGCTGCCCGAGGCCGTCCGCGAACGGCTCGACCACGTCGACTTTTTATGCGGCGTCGATCCCGTGTGGGTGGGACTAACGCCGATCGAGACGAGCGACGACGGGCGAAGCCTTCGCGATATCGCATATTGCGACTACCTTTACACCCAAAAGCATTTGCCTGCCGATCGCAGACGAACGACGATCGTCCTGCCGACCGAGTGCGCGGCGAACATCTGGACGATCAGGCACGAGCTCGGGCACGCCCTGCACGAAATCCTGGGTTGGTTTGGTCCGTTCAAACCAATTACCGAGTACGCCCGGACCAACGCCTACGAAGCGTTCGCGGAAGCGTTCTGCGCGTGGCGCGAACCAGACTATTGTGGGAGAGACCTTCGTTGTGAAGACCCGCGGGCCGACGCGTTTTTCACAATGGTATTGGGGGCGCCCGGTCGGCAAGGAAGGAAGTAAGGGGCGATTTGCGGATTCTACGAGCAAAAGGAGTCCGTCATATGCGCTCTCTGAGTATCGCCGTGGTTGCCATGGCGTTTTACCTTGTGGTACCGGCGGTGGCTTTGGCCGATGGTACGGTTCGAACGTACTACATAGCGGCCGACGAGGTTACGTGGAACTACGCTCCAAGCGGGGTCGACCAGGTTACCGGCAAGCCGTTCGACGCGATGGAGCGCCCGTACGCGGTCCACGACTTGGACCACATCGGCAGCGTTTATCGCAAGGCAGTCTATCGCGAATACGCCGACGGCACGTTTCAAACGCTCAAACCGAGGTCGCCCAGCGATGCTTACCTCGGCATTCTCGGTCCGATCATTCATGCCGAAGTCGGCGACGTTATCAAGGTGGTCTTCAAAAATCAGGCGTCGCGCCCGTATAGCATCCATCCGCACGGAGTGTTTTACGCGAAAAGTTCAGAGGGAATGGCGTATAACGACGGCAGCTCTGCGACCGACAAAATGAGCGGCGCCGTCGCGCCCGGGCAAACGTATACCTATTCGTGGCAGGTTCCAGAACGCGCCGGGCCCGGCCCCAACGACGGCAGTTCGATCGTATGGCTCTACCACTCGCACGTTGACGAACAGAAGGACGTGGACTCCGGGCTGGTCGGGGCGATCGTAGTTACCGCGCGCGGGATGGCACGGCCGGACGGAACTCCCAAAGACGTCGATCGCGAAGTCGTGACGCTCTTTCGCGTCTTCAACGAAAACCAAAGCTGGTATTATAACGGGAACGTCGCCGCCTACGATCCGGCGCTCAAAAAGGCGAAGCGATCGGAGTTTATCGGGGTCGACTCGAACGGCGCGCCGACGCTGACCGGATTAGGCTTTGCCGACGGGAACTTTAAATTCACGATCAACGGGTACATCTACGCAAATGGGCCGAAAATCGTTATGGAAAAAGGCCAACGCGTGCGCTGGTACGTGATTGACGTTGGCAACGGGTTCGACTTTCACACTCCCCATTGGCATGGAAACACCGTGCTGTGGAGCGGCCAACGCACCGACGTTATCACGTTGATGCCGGCGCAGATGACGACGGTCGACATGGTGCCCGACGACCCCGGCACTTGGCTGTTCCATTGCCACGTTGCCGACCACATGGACGCCGGCATGAGCGCCTATTATCAGGTTCTTCCTTAGCGCCGTTGCTGCGCGTCGCGACCGATCAAGGGGAGTACTCGAATACGGTCCCGCCTGTTCTCCCGGCGCTCCACATGGTGTTGCCATAGATTACCCCGCTGATAGCGGTAAGGCTTGCATCGGGAACCTGACCGCCGGATCCACCGGTAAAACTATGGACCACGGTCTCTGACCCCGACGGCGTTATCGTGTATAGCGTGCCTAGGTTTTTCGAGCCGCCAAAAGCCGTTGTGCCGTAGAGTTGGCCCTTCAAGGCCGTAAGGCCCGCGAAAGGTTCTGAGCCGTCCTTTCCGCTGCCGAAGCTGTAGAGCACGCTCGCCGAGCCCGACGTGGTGATGGAAAAAACCGTTCCCTTGTTGTGACTGCCGCCTTGCTGCGTGGTTCCATAGAGCTTACCGTTCATCTCGGTGATTCCCCCAAAGGGGTAAGCGCCGTCGGTGCCGCCTTGGAAGCTATAGAGAACGTTGTAATTCGAACCGTCCGGACCGATCTCGAAGACGGTTCCGTAGTTGTTCGCGCCGCCTGAGGAAGTCGTGCCGTAGAGCACGTTGTTGGCATAGGTGAGGCCCGCGAGCGGCATCGAGCCGTCCGTCCCGCCTGTAAAACTGTGGAGCACTTGTTCTGCGCCGGAAGCGGTGATTGTGAAGACCGTCCCAGTTTCCGTTGAACCGCCGTAGTAGGTGGTGCCGTAAAGCGCGCCGTTTACGCTCGTCAAACCGGCGCGAGGGTCATTCCCGTCTTTTCCGGAGAATGCGTAGACCACGCTCTCCGAGCCCGACGTCGTGACGGCAAAAACCGCTCCTTTCTTGTGCTTGCCGCCTATTTGCGTGGTCCCGTACAGCGTGTCGCCAACGTTGATTAGCCCTGCATACGGGCGTGCACCGGTCGAAGCGCCCTTAAAGCGGTAAAGGACGCTATATTTACCGGACGTGCCCAATTCGTATACGGTTCCGCATCCCGGATTCGGATTGCACTCTTTGTTGGAATTACCACCGAAGTTCGTCGTGCCGTAGAGCGTGCCGTTTAGACCGAGCAAAGCGCCAACTGGGATTATTCCGTTACGGTTCGCTTTGAACACATAGAGCGTTTTGAAGTTCGAGTCACCCGATGTAGGCTGACTCGTCGCGGGGACTGACGAAGATGCCGGCATGCGCGAGCAGCCGATAAGAATGATGATACATAAAGCCGAACCAACTCTTCGCATGACGGTTGTCTCCCGAATCGACCTGATGCTATTATGGACTGCGACCTTCTCTGATGACGTGCTGAGTCCTCGCCGCAGAGCGTTTCGGACGCGATGCTGCAGGACTGCCTGCTTGCCCCGCCGCCCCTTTACCTTCGGAGAACAACGCCGGGTAGGTGTGCGGTACCTTATCGGAGAAGCCGAGACAGTACCACGCTTCGTGCATCATCGTTAACCGCTCTTCAACGGAGGTTGTAGCATGGCGCTTCGCTTTTATCGACCGATAATACCGGCAGCGGTGATACTTATGGCGTCGTGGGGTTGTGCGGCACACGCAGTCCCGCCCGGCGGAGCTAACACCGGCCTGCAAATCTCGAGTGTTCCCGCCAGCGACAGCAGGCCGGCCGACACGACGTCGATTTTGAAGAAGCTCACGAAGGACGTCGTCATCGGATCGACCGTCGACGCCAAGAACGGCGACGAAGGACCGCGCGCGATCTCCATCGTCCCCAGCAGCGGTAAGGTGTTGACCAAGGGCGAACTGCTTATCTGTAACTTTGAGGACTCGGCCGGGGCGCCCGGCAAAGGAACGACCCTGGAAGCCCTCAAGCCGAAGCCAAGCTCGGCGCCGGTGCGCTTTTTCCAAAACGATGTAATTGAGGGCTGCGACGGAGACGCGGTCTTCCATAATGGAACCGTGTATGGCGCAGGACTTACCAGCGGCAAGATCGCCGAGATATCCAAGACAGGGGGGTTGGCGAAAACCTACAGGGGAAAGACGGTCACCGCTCCGTTTTCGGACACCGCCGCCGATCCCGCGCAGATATTCTCTCCGAAATACCTATACGCGGGTACTACGACGTCCGGCGGGCTATTGAGCATCAGCCTCGGCTCGTACGGTAACGGCTTGGCAACGCAAGTGGCCAAGGGCTTCGGGGTGAGCCATAGTTCGGGGGGTGAGCTGGCGGCGTCGGGATTGGAGTACGATCCGAAGACCGATACCCTCTACATCGTTGATGGCGTAACCAATACGGTCGTAGCGTTTTCGAACTCAAGCAAGCTTTTGGATAAAGACGAAATCATCGTCGAGCCCGGCGGAAAGACCTTCAAGTGCAAATTTCCCAAGACGACGTGCGGGAGCCTCGTTTACAGCGGGTCGCCGCTGAACGCACCGATGGCTTCCGCTTTGCTTCCCAACGGCAATCTGGTCGTCGCTAATACACAAGGGACGGCGAATACGCTGGTCGAGCTGACTCCCTCGGGTCAGGTGCTCGACACGGAAGTGGTCGACACTAGCTCGACGCAAGGCGTCTTCGGGCTCGTCGCCAGCGGGACGGACGATTCCAACACCGTCCTCTTTTACACCGATACGAATTCGAACACCGTTCAGGAGCTCGAGCCGTAAGACGGCACCGTCCTCCGCCTTAAGGCCGGACGGCGCAATGCTTCTAGGAGGGCCGCCGCATTCGGAGCGGGGCGTTTCGAAATGAAGAGCCATAGGTCGCCGTCGGCGACGAGCATTCCGTGCGCGCGCCGTGCGCGCGCCAGGCGCTGCACTTCGTCCAAGCCTCCCAAGAGCGCCCAACGAACGGGCGTCGTGCCGAGCCTAGCTGCATAGTTCATGTAGTCCACAACCGGTACGGACGGAATTCCCGCGATGCGTTCGTGACTATCAAAGTTGAGGTCATACACCCAGAAGTAGTCGCCGTAGACCATCTGGACGTCGTGTCGCGTCAGCACGTCGCGTACGCGCAGCTCGTTCGACAGCTCCGTTGTCAGCTCGGCACGCAGAGGGCTCCCGGGTAGACCATAGAGCAACAGGTTCGGAATCAGCAGGGCGGCGACGACCGCGACGGCCAGCGCCTTTCTCCAACTCCACAACGCTTCGATTCCAAGCCCGCAAAAAAGCGGCACGACGACGTACAGCGGCGCGATATACCGAACGGTCCATCCACGCCCCGTTCCTGCCTGCGAACAACTAAAAGTGATCGCGCAGGCGCTCAGGACGAAGAGCAGCAGCAACCCGGCGTCGCGCGAACCGTAAAGGCTCGCAGGGTTGCGATTGTTTCGGCGCAACGCCGCGAAAAAGCCAACCCCGGTGAGCGCATAGGCGACGATGAGAAGCGTCGTTTCCGACCACCATCCCGACGATCGAAACAGCAGCTTGGGAAGCATGTAGGTCACGAGCCAAACGAAGTTGTCCCAGGCTTGTACGATGCCTGGAGCCGGGCGGGAGGCCCAGTTCGCGGTGAACGACGGAAAACCGTGAGGCAAGTTCCCAGCCAGAAACGGCAGCGCCCCAACGACTGCGCCGAAAAAACCTGGTACGGCTTCGCTAAGCATTACGCGGTGTCGCTTTAAAGCAATCCACGCAATCGCCGGCAGCGCCACGATCAGCGTCTCGAGGGAAAACCAGATGCCAAGCCCAACGGACAGCCCGAAACCCAATGTCCGCAAAGGCGCACCTTCAGCTCGCCACAGGGCCGCGAGCCAAAGCGTTGCCGCGCACGAGGCCATGATCTCACCGTATGCCCATGGAGCGTAGGTAACGGTCATGAACTGCTCGGAGGGCACGATTGCAAAAAGAAATGCCAAACATGCGGTTTTGCGCCCAAGGATCACTCGAAGAAACAACAGCGTAAAGATGAGGTAGAGCGCACCCCACGTGAGTCCGGTTAGAGCCAGACCGGTGCGGTTGGCTCCGAACGCATGGAAGTAGCCGGCGGCGACGTAACAACTGGCGGCGCTCAAGCGGTAACCGCCTGGAAAAAAAAATTGGGTACTGACCGTCGGCAACGCGAAACGCGCACAAGCCCGAGAGCACCGCATCGGAATCGATCTGAAACAGGGCGAGCGGAAAATACAGCGCCGCTCTTATCAGCAGTCCGAGCACCAACAACGCGATGCCGACTGACGACCACAGACGGTCGGACTTCAAGGCGACATTCGCTCCGGGCTGCGCTATCGTATGCGAGCTGGCGCTACCAGGAGATCACGACCAGGCCGTCGCCGATCGGCGCTCCCCCGCGGATGTTTTTGACGTTCGAAGCCGTCTTTTCGATGAACGAGGATCCGCCGCCGCTTCCTCCGCTCTTAAGCGTGGCCCCGGAGCCGCCATACCCACCCGACTCACCGTAATAGCCGCTCGAGCCATTGGTGCCGTTTGCGCCGGTTTTACCTCCGCCATTACCGCCCCAGCCATATGAGCTGGTGCTGGCAGGTAGAATTGCACGTCGGTCGCGGTATGTGTTGTCTCCCGAAGGAGCGCCCACGCCACCGCCGCGCGCAATCCGAAAGGATCGACGCGAACATCATGCATGCCAGAACGGCCACTCGTTGACGGCCAAAGTCCATTGAGATCATGCCTTCGGCTCCTTACCCGGGAGTGTGTTCGGTTTTTGTTTGCTGCTTCCGCCCGGCGCGCGCTGCGAAACCCGGCTAGCGTCGAACCCCTAAAACGCCGTCGCTGGTCATCTGGACTGCGCGCCGGAGCGTTTAATAAGCATGCGTCTCATGATCTTTGCGGTTCTGGCCTTCGTGGCCGTCGGGATGGCCCAATTGGTGCAGAGTCTGCCCGGCGGCGAACGGGGTCTGCTCTTATTCGAAAAGGCCTGTCCCATTCATAGCAGCCAAAACTAACGAGCTTCCGCGGTGCAACTGCCGCTGTGCGGTGGTGCCGGGGCTAGGATTGCACCGGTCTGCATGCCCGAGCACCCATCGACGATAAGCACGAAGGCTGCAGGGCTGAGGATGCGCCACGCTGCTGGCAACATCGGTGCGACTTTAAGCACAAGGCGCGACATGCCCTGGCAAAGACGAGAACATGAAACGAATCCGCGGCAGCCGACGTTACCGGTTAGATTAAACACGTCGAGATACAGCTGCGTTCCCGCCTGAGGATCGCAAGGAAGGACACACGAATGCTAGGATGTCTTAAGAGACATGGCCTTTTTATTTCTGCATGCGTTACCGCCGCCACGCTGTTGGCTGCATGCTCGGCTCCCGGTAACGTCTCCTCGTCGCCTGGTGGAGCGTTCGCTCCCGCGCAGTCCGCGCACTCGCAGTCGAAACACACGGTTTTCGCCGTTCACCCCGAGACGAACGACGCTTTCGTTCACGCGATGCACGTCACCAAGAACACGGTCTTCGACAGCATCGTCACGCTGAGGGGGAATGCGGTTAGCAGCCATATCTCTAGCGAAGGCTTTGAGTGCTGCTCGGTCAAGGAGATCGGCGACGGGCTGGTCTTCACGCACGGCGCGAATAAGCTCAAGCGGGTCGCCGTCGTCATGAACTCGTGGGGCTGCGAGGGCGGTCACTGGTATTCCGACGACTGTCAGTCGACACCCGGCGATACGTTCCCCGTTCCGATCATCCTGAACGTCTACGCGGTATCGAATCCGCCGAGCGGTCCGCCTAGCGTGGGGCAGCTTATCGCTACCCAGACGCGGACGTTTAACATTTCGTATCGCCCCTCGAAGGACGACGCAAATTGCACCGGACAAGATCTGGGCAAGTTCGTCGGCAAGGTCGACAAACTGTGCGACAACGGGATTTCCAACGTGATCTGGTTTAACTTCAACCCGGTTAAGACGGCGCTTCCCAACGAAGCCGTCGTTACCGTCGCGTACAACACCAGTGACGCGGGCTACAATCCGATCGGCCAGAACACGCCGTGCTACACCTCATCGGGCGGTTGCGGGTACGACTCGCTCAACGTTTCGGCCGACGGCAACGGTGGTTTTGTCGGCAGCAACGTCGACCTAAACGGCGTCTTCGTAAACTTCGGCGACCCTTCGTTCTACTGCTCGGGATCGGGCTCCGGCCTTATCCTCGACACCCCGTGCTGGACGGGCTACCATCCGGAGATCCAAGTAAACGCCAGCCGAAACTAGAGCGCGAAACCGAGGCTAAACTCGGTTATCGCCGGCGCCCGCAGGCCGTGGAACCGCGTCGTTCCGCGGCCTCGCCTTTTTGGCCTGACGCTAGGAGCCTGTAGGGATATGGGGCATTTCCGTCTTCGTGCCGTCTTTTGTCCGCATACTTCGTTGCTCTTCGGTCACGAAGCTACGGCTTCGCTCCCTCATCGCGCCTCGTCTTCGAACAAAATTCGGCGACGAATCCGAAAACGGCCATATCCCTACAGGCTCCTGGAATCAGCGATTGAACGGGTGTTCGCTGATCCAATGAAATCCGCGATGTAAGAGCAGAAACTTCGATGCGTCGACCCGCTGCAGCGACGCGACGATTCGCCGGTTTCCCAGATGGCCCCAAAGGCGCAACTGGTTCGGCGACACCTGGATAAACCGTAGAACGCCCTTGAAATGCGGGTCGCGGTAGCTGGAAATCGTCATCGTCCGTGTCGCGGCGTTAGTTTTCTGGAGATAGTACCGCATCGATCCTTCACGAGACTGCAGCACCAAGTAGCCGTAGTCGTCAAAAACAACCTGTTGCCAATCGATGTTTGCGCGGCGGACGGACCAAACACCGTAAAGGGCCGGACGATCGGCCCCCGCTACCTGGTTTTGCAACGACGAGTAGATATCGGTGCCCACCAGAAACGCCGCGAACAGCAGTTGCAATATGAGACCGGCTAGATTCAAGCGCTTGTTGGCAAAGAACGGTCGATCGATCGTCAGCCGGGCGGCGCGCTTGCAAACGAAAAATCGCGCCACATTGGTGAGATCCGGACCAGCAAGGATGAGCGCTGCCACCAGGAGGTGGAACGAAAAGAGCTTTACCGGAACGTCGTAGCTCATGTTGAGCATAAAGACATTGCTCATGACGGCGACACAAAGGAGGGCACCGAGCGTCGTGAATCGCGGAACCAGCAGAAGAATCCCCGCGAGCATCTCCGCCGAACCGGCAAAGACGTTGTAAGCCTTCGACATTCCCATGAACGTCCAGAGCAGCCCCATCGGGGAGTGCTGCGCGTACGGTACGATCAAACTCGACAGCGCCGGCGGCGGAAACTGTGACTGAATTACCTTGCTCGCTCCGTAGGAGCACAAGATTGACCCGAGCCATAGCCTCAAGTACAGGCGCGACCAGCGATAGAGACGGTCGTAGTTTTGGCGTTTGCGATCGAGAATCGACCAAAGGACCGTCGCCAGGGTCGCAATTACCAGATAGCAGCCAACTTGAACCCAGTTGAACGTCGTATCGCCGCTGCCGTTTTCAAAAATAGTAATCGGCCGGGGAAGGTGCAGAACGTGAAGCCCGACCCAGGGAACGACGGCGTGCCAAAAATCATCAACCCACTCGCCGGTTTTATCTAGGTACGGAATCCAAAACAGTGGAAACGGAGCGCAATAGAGCAAGAAGTACGTGAACGCGAAACGGAACGCGATGCGCAGCGAAAGCGACCACCTTGGCTCCGAACCGGGCCGGCTCGCCATGGGAGTTCGTTATATCGCGTAGCCGCCGGTTCCCCCAGCTCGCTCTACGCGGGCGGTGGTCGAGGCTCGAGGGTTACGTGGGCGCGAGCGTTCCGTCAGACCAGTGAGCGACGGGGACCATGAAGATCGTTTCCGGCTCGGGCACGATACGGCGCGACGTGTCGAGCACAACGGGTGACTCCGGCAAGTTTGCTCCCCAGCTTGCCCCGTTTTTCGCGCCGTCTGTTTTCGGAGCGTAAAACATCAGGTGCGACAACCACGGCCCGACGCCGTCGCCCAGATCGCCGTGCTTGGACATCATATACGACATGGAGCCCGGCTCAGGCGCCGGCAGCCGCTTATCGCCAACCGCGCCCTTCGTGCGATCGAGCATTTGTGATTTGGTCAGCCCCGAGAGCGCCATTTCGGTCCGTTGAAGCGTGTAGAGCAGAACCGTGCGCGCCGCCGCCGGATTGTAGCAAATCGGCCCGCGCATTTTCCAGTTCCAGAACTCGCTGGAGTCAAACGGCGACGTCCACGATCGTTCCACGAGGCAGGTAAAGCCGTTCGTGCCCTTTTCCGCAGTCTCGTAGCCGTGACTGGCGAGCACGAGGACGGTCGCGTGGAGCGAGATCGCCGGGGGCGCGGCGCTTCGCGCGAGGTTGATTTCCGCTTGGCGATCCGTCATGAGGTACCGGCCGATCGGAGCCATTTGCGCGTACGGAATACTCCCCGTCGAGCCGGGGATGGGCCGGGCGACGGCCGTGACGGGGGCCAGTATCATTACAAAAAGGATCCGGCGCGCAGTGGAATTCATGAGAGCATACCTCCGGCCAATTCTTACTTTCTCTTAAACAAGTGAAGGCATGCACTTGTGACGGCCTTTCCGAATCAGCGGCAGATGACCGCTAGGCTGACGTTTGCGTTCACCGACATCGAAGGCAGCACGACGCGGTGGGAGCCCGATCGCATCGCCATGCGGGAAGCGGTGCGCCGCCACGATCCGATCGTGCGCTCGGCAAATTGAGGGGCACCCCGGCCACGTCTTCAAGACGATTGGTGACGCCTTTTGCAGCGCGTTCGCGCAGCCCGGCGAGGCCGTTGCAACACGTATCCGAAAGGCGCTTTCGTCAGTAAGCTCGCAGACCACTTAGGCGGTTGCCGTCGCGGTCTATCCGCCGGCGCGGCCATAGAATAATTGCCAGGGTCTCCCGTCGCGGCGTTGAACGCCGCGAGGCTGTGGGCGAGTCATGAGCATATATCGCGATGAGTTGTTAGACGCCGAGCGGCAAGGACTTGCTGCATTCGAGGCGATGGAGCGGTGGGTGAGCCGGCCGCCGGAGGCACGCGACGACACGCCCGGCGCGGTGCTGGAAGGCTACGCGCGGGACTTGCGCGAGAGCCGCGAACGATTGCTAAAGCTGCTGGCCGATCACGGTAACCGCGACGACATCGTCGAGGCGCTTGCGAAAAGTGAGCGATATCACCTCAGCCTAGGACTATCGATTCGAGACAGACCGGAACCAATCGAACCGGAAGATTAGCCGGCCGCGTCGGCCGCGTCAAACGAGCGGATCGCTTCGACGAAGACGGTGCCGTAGCGTTCGAGCTTGACGTCGCCAACACCGCCGACCTGCCGGAACGCCTGCAGCGTCACCGGTTGGCGCACGCACAACTCGCGTAAGGTCGCGTCGGAAAAGACGACATAAGGCGGAACGCCTTGATCGTCCGCTAAATGCTTGCGCAGGCTGCGCAATCTCTCGAACAGAGCGTCATCGTGGACGGTAGGCAGTGCCCGAAGCCGCCGGCCGCGACGGTTCTCGGTCTTGGCGACGAAGCGCGGCATGGCAAAAGCGAAGGCGCGGTGCTCTTTGAGCGCACGCAATCCTTCCTCGGTTACGAACAAGGTTCGATGTTCGGAGTCCTGTTCGATGCAACCAGTTCGAATGAGCTCCGAGAGCAGCGCCATCCATTCGCCTTTGCTCTGCTCGGCGCCGATTCCGAAGGTCGACAGGCGATCGTGTCCCCAGGCGACGACCTTTTCGGTACGCTTTCCGAGCAGAACGTCGACGGTGTGGTGCGCGCCGCTCGAAAATCCGCTGTGCTGGCGCACGCGATAGATGCATGAGAGCAGCTTTCGAGCGATCTCCGTGCCGTCGACCTGCTTCGGAGGCTGGAGACAATTATCGCAGTTGCCGCACTGGTTGGCGGCCGCATCCTCACCGAAATAGCGCAACAGGTGACTCCGCCGGCAATCCGTCGTCGCTGCGAAATCGAGCAGTTGCCGCAGAAGGCGCTCGGCTTTTTCGCGTTCCTGAGGATTCTCTATCTGACGGATGAAATGGCGCTGCTTCGCCGCATCGCCTGCGCCGAAGAAGAGCGCACAATCGCTAGCGAGGCCGTCGCGGCCGGCACGCCCGGTTTCCTGGTAATAGCCTTCGACGTTCTTGGGGAGATCGTAGTGCACGACGTAGCGCACGTTAGGCTTGTCGATACCCATGCCGAAGGCAATCGTCGCGCACATAACGCGGATCTCATCGTGAATGAATAACTCCTGGTGTCGGGCGCGCTGCAGCGGCGGGAGGCCGGCGTGATACGGACGAGAGGAGATGCCGGCCGCGGAAAGCTTTGCCGCCATTTCTTCTGCCGAGTTACGGCTCTGCACGTAGACGATGCCGCTCTCGTTGGCGCGGGCGGTGCACCAAGACAACAGTTGTTTAGCCGCGTCCGCTTTCTCGAAGACGGCATAACGCAGATTCGGCCGGTTGAAACTTGCGACGAAACGGCGCGGCTTCCGTAACTCGAGGAAGCGCTCGATGTCGTCGCGCACGCGTCCGGTCGCGGTCGCGGTAAGCGCCAGAATCGGAGTGTCTGGATAACGCGAGCGCAGCGATGCGATCTGGCGGTACTCGGGGCGAAAGTCGTGTCCCCATTCGCTGACGCAGTGCGCTTCATCTACCGCTATACGGCGCAAGCCCCAGTGCTCCAAGCGGGCGAGAAACCCCGCCATCACGGTGCGCTCCGGCGCGACGTACAGCAACCGGTACGCGCCACGGTCCAGCGCTGCTAACCGATCTGCGGTCGCCGATGGATCGAGCGAACTGTTGAGGAACGTTGCCGGAATACCGTTGGCTTCGAGCGCATCGACTTGATCCTTCATCAATGCGATCAGTGGCGAGATAACCAGCGTGAGCCCGGGCTCGAGCAGTGCCGGCAATTGATAGCAGAGCGATTTCCCGCCGCCGGTCGGCAGAAGTGCCACGACGTCGCCTCCAGCCATCGTCGCCTCCACGATCTCGCGCTGCAGCGGGCGAAACGTCGTATATCCGAAATGATGGTTAAGTGCCTCGTCGAGCGTCATGATGCGGCCGTAGCTGTCATCGCAAGTAACCATTACCTTCGTCGTAGCGTTCGCCATGCGAGTGTATGATGGCGTAAGTTTATTGCCCGAGCGTTTCGCGGCGGTTGGCAAGCAAAGAGATTACGCATCAGGTGCAAACGTCCGCTAATGTTGGAGAATCGGCCGAATCGCCGCAGGGCGACCTGCCGCGAAACTGGCCCGCACCGAATTGACGGGATGTCTGTTTCTGCCGTCGCCGGCCGTGGCGAAGGCTGCGCTTGGGCCACCAACGGTCTCGGCGGCCTTAGCCGGTGCGCAGATAGAAGACGCCCAAGTGATTGCGGCCGCCAACGTTCCAATGGCACTCCGACTCTGGAGTCGGCGTCATCTTCCGCAATTACCTTCGTGTCGACCTCGCGTACGGTTCCGCAGGAGGCCGCCTCTCGTTCGCGCTTCAAGGACAAACATACTAGCTTAACGCGCCCGCGGATCGTCGGCGATGTTCGCATATTCGAGGCCGAGCGGTCCGATGGCGGTGACTTGCGTCACTTACTCGCCTGATTTAGCCCAGTGGAAACCGCACCAAAAGCACAATACTGCCTGCTTGGCTAACCCGGTACCGCCGCGTCACACTCCTTGAAGTGCGCGCCGAGGAGGTGGCCAAAACGTGGCCAAGAAAGCCTAAGGGCAGAGCACTCGATATTGCGAGATCAGCGCAGATTGAGAGAATACGATGCGAATGAAGAGTTTCGTTGTGGTCGTCCTCTTGACGCTAACGGCGTGCGCTTCGCCCGGTACATCGCCGACCGGCGCGTCGAGCCGTTCGGCGGCGTTCCTGGCCCGCCGCGCCGGCACGACCCCGATTACCAACGTGATCATCGTGGTTCAAGAGAATCGAACGCCCGACAATCTGTTCCAGGGTTTGCCCGGCGCCAATACGCAGGACTATGGCCTCGACTCAAACGGAAATCAGGTTCTGCTGCACAAAAAATGGTTGGGGTGGCCCGGCGACATCTCTCACGAACATAGCAACTTTATCACCGAGTGCAACGCCCTCCCGAGCAACCCGGCCGCATGCCAAATGAACGGCTGGAATCTCGCGGCTGCTACCGGCGCGGGCTGCGAAAGCCGGCCAAACGACGACTGTCCGTACGCGTACGTGCCGCAAACCGAGGTGCAACCATACTTCGACATGGCCGCGCAGTTTGCATTTGGCGACGAGATGTTCCAAACGAACCAAGGCCCGAGCTTCCCGGCGCACCAGGAGCTTATCAGCGGAACCGCATCCGCCGCGCCGACATACCCGACCCGGCAGATTATGGACAACCCGTACATCGTAAAGGGCGGCGCTGGTTGCGACGCTAAGCCCCAGTCTCTGGTTAAGACGATCCCGCTCGAGCCGCTCGGCGCGCCGTCAGGCAAGCCGTTGTACCCATGCTTCGACCGTCAGACGCTCGGCGATCTGCTGACGACAGCGGGGATCACCTGGCGCTATTACCAGTGCGGCACCGGCGCGGGATTGTGGCATGCCTACGATGCTATTCAGCATATCCAAGAAGGCAGCAACTATTCAACCCTGGTCATCCCCAAGCCACAGCAGATTCTTAGCGACATCCAAAACGGCACGCTGGCAGCCGTCTCCTGGGTGACGCCGGACGGCGAGCACAGCGACCATCCCGGCAACGGCAACACCGGCGGCCCGTCGTGGGTGGCAGCCATCGTCAACGCCGTCGGTCAGAGTTCGTACTGGGATTCGACCGCCATCATCGTCACTTGGGACGACTGGGGTGGGTTCTTCGATCACGTCGCGCCAGACCGGCGCAACAACTACGAGCTTGGCTTCCGGGTCCCGCTGCTGCTGATTTCACCTTACGTCGTGCAACCTGGTTACGTTTCGCACGTGCAGCACGAGTTCGGCAGCATTCTGCATTTTACCGAAGAAACGTTCGGCACCGGAAACCTCGGCACGACCGATGCGACCGCCGACGACCTGCAGGATTCGTTCGACTACACTCAGTCACCGCGTTCGTTCACCCCGATAAGCGCACCGGCGTTCACGCCGGCGTGTAACGGCTCGCGTACGGAGGAAGATCCTTAACTCATCGCCGCTTAAACTCTGGAATTCATAGGCGCGGGAACGGCTTTCCTCGACGCACCGTCGCCGCAGAGGCCATTTCTCGCCGTCAGTGCAGGTGCTAGGAGGGCCAAGCCGTCTCCGCTGGTATCTTTAAGGAAAGCTAAATTTCGGAGGAGGGAACTATGTTTCGATACATTCTAAGCGGCTCGCTCGTCGGCGTTGCATTTATAGCTTGTCTAGGGAGCGTTCAAGCCCAACAGACATCGGACTCGGATTACATCGCTGGCGTAATGCCCGCCGCTCCGGCAGCAGTAGTGAAAGGCGCGACCATTGTTCAAATGCAAAAGGGCGGTAGTGCACGTACGGTCCAGACAGGCACGAATGGTTTTACGTGCATGATGTTGGACCCCAAAACGCCGATGTGTGCCGACAAGAACGCGATGGCGTGGGCGCAGGCGTTAATGGCTCACACGACCGTGCCCAGCAGCGTGGGCTTCGTTTACATGCTGGGTGGAGATGACGGAGCAAGTAATACCAACCCTTACGACAAGGCTCAGACCGCGACCAATCATTGGGTGACGACCGGCCCGCACGTTATGATAGTCGGTCCTGCCGCCGTAACGATGGGGTACCCGACGACGGCCGACCCTGATACCACGAAGCCCTACGTAATGTGGGCGAACACGCCCTACGCGCATCTTATGATTCCGGTGGCGACGCAGCCGTAAGCGCCGTTCTGGCGCGAACGAGTTCCAGGTAAAGCGAGAGGGCTCATTGTGCGCATGCAGCCCTCTCAGAGCCTCCAGGGACCAAGGCTAGCGGCTGCGTGAACGTATGAGGCTCCAAGTTACACGAAGCGAGGTTTTCGCGATGCCTGGTTCCTGTGCGCGGTCGCTGGTTGGCTCAGCCCTCGACATCAAGGCGAGTAACGGGTGAAAACAAAGTCGGTAGCTCTTTCTGGGGCGTGACACGCGAAGCAGCTGCTCTGAACAATGTGGTCAGGTTTGCTGTTCGTAAATTGGAAAAACCCCCAGCCGCCAGTCGAGGCGTATTTCTTTGAGTCCTTGATCATAAACTGAACGTTCGTCGGTGGCCCAGCCCCGAAAGACGTATTGAGTAATTTCTGAAGCGCAGCTGGACTCAAGCGTTCCGCCGATGGATCTTGGCGAAACGCGTTATTGTTTACCTCTGATTGAACCTGTTTCCAAGCAAGGCGTGCAATCATAGCCCCATCCGGGAACGGAATCTTCGCTTCCCGGAACGCGCTGATCGCGAGATCGTTGCCCAGTTTGGCGCGAATATCGTTGAATGGCGTTCCCAGGATGGCCACGGAGATCAGTCTCCAGTCGCGATATCCCGGAGGGATTTTGAAGTCATTGGCCGTAGCGCCGGCGGCTTGCTGAGATGCCGTTGCCGCGATAACGGTCACTCTGCTGCGGTGAGCAGATAGTGCGAGCGCCAGCCCTGCGGTCGCCGCGCCGACAATTAACCAGGTTCGGAGTCTAACAGTGTGACTCGGTCGGCTGATCATTGTAACCTCGCACGTTCCTCCCTACTTCCGGAGCGGTCTGAAACCGGCGCGAACCTCTTCGGAAAAGACTTGCGGCTGTTCCCAGGCCGCAAAGTGTCCGCCTGCGCTGGCTCGGTTGTAATAGATGAGTTTGTGAAACGCGAGCTCCGTCCAACTGCGCGGCGCCAGATAGATCTCGCCCGGGAATACGATTGCGGCTGTTGGTAGGGAGACGTTGGCGGCGTTGAATGGGCTGGTCTTATTCAACCAATATGAGCGCGCAGCGGAAACCCCTGTATTGGTTAGCCAGTACAGGGTGATGTTGTCGAGGACGTCGTCGCGCGTCAGCGCACCCGCGGTATGCCCGTCGACCGTGTGCCCCGCCACCGCGGAGACAACGGCCGCCGCCGGCTGCCCCCAGCCGTCCCCATGGTCGAGAAGCCAGCCCGCCAATCCGACGGGCGAATCCGCCAATCCGTAGAGCGTTTGCGGCCGTGTGTGCATGAACGCCGCATACGCGAATTGCTTGCCATACAGGAGCTGGAGCTGCTCGTACGCCTGCTTCTCATCGGGTGAAAGACTGGCAGGCGGAGGGTCTCCGCAGGAGAGCGACTTTGCAACGGCCGGTGGAACGGTTGCCGGCAAGCTGGTGTTGATCCCCAATAATCCCGGCGGAGCCTGCTTGGCCATCAATGTGGTCACCACCGAACCAAGGTCCCCGCCTTGCGCAACGTAGTGAGTATAGCCAAGGCGCTGCATCAACACGGCCCAGGCGCGTGCGGTAGTGTCCGTCCCCCACTTGGGCGAGGTCGGCTTTCCCGAGAAGCCGTAGCCTGGTATCGAGGGAATGACGACGTGAAAAGCATCTGAGGCGCTCCCACCATGTGCCGTCGGATTGGTCAGCGGCTCGATGATCTTGAGTTGTTCGATGATCGATCCCGGCCAGCCGTGCGTGACGATAAGCGGCAGCGCATTTGCATGTTTCGACTTCACGTGAATGAACTGAACGTCGAGCCCATCGATCTGCGTTACATATTCCGGCAAAGCATTGAGTCTGGCCTCACACTTGCGCCAGTCGTAATCGGTTGCCCAGTAGGTCGCGAGTCCCTGAAGCATCTCAAGTGGCACGCCTTGCGAGTCGTCCTCGACGGTCTCCCGGTCGGGCCAGCGTGTCGCTTTGATGCGCCTGCGCAGATCGTCGAGATCCGCATCGGGATAGTTCACTTTGAAGGGACGAATAGCAGGACTGCTCGTGGATGTCTGCTGCGCAACTTCAGTCACAGCGTCAGACCTTTCGACAAAACCCGAGAGACCGAGTGGACCGGCGACAACGGTTGCCGCTGCCGTAGCGAAAAAGCCACGGCGATTCAGGCGAGACATCATGTATCACTCCTTTGGAGCGCTCGGAACGAAGCGCAGTATTTCTGAGCGGATCGAAAGCTTAGCGCACATAACGGAACGTCCCGCGAATGTCTTCGGAAAGCAGCTGCGGTCGCTCCCATATTCGAAATGGCCCCCTATGTCGTGTTTCTTGTAGTAGACGAGCTTTGGATACGCTTTTTCAGACCAGCTCCTTGGCGCCTGGTAGAGTTCGTCCGGGAATGCGGTCACACCCACCGGCACGGTCTCGCCTTTGATGTCGAAAACATCCAGTTTATTTTCCCAGTAGAGGTGCGCGCCGAGACGCGCGTGCGATGTGCTGGCCGCGTGACCAAACGGCCGGACATCGATCTGGCGCTGGAAAGAAGCGTACGGTTGAAAGTGCAACAGATCCTCGGCAGCACGCTCTCTAAGCTCGACGGTGCCCAAGTTCAGTAAACCGAGCATGGGCTCGGAGCACCTTCATTTGGCGTCAGTTCTTCAGGGTTGAAGCCGCGTAGATCTCATCTATAGATTGTTTTAACTGGGCGTTGAAGGCGGCGTCGCTCATGCTACGAGTAAGGCCCTCTAGTAGAGCCCGCGAAAAGCTTGCGATCATACCGCGATTATGCGACAGCCGTTCGCAAGCCTCACGGCGTGAGTAACCGCCGGAAAGCGCGAGTACGCGTGCAACGCCTTCATGAGTGATTAAAGGCTCGTAAAAGTTGGGCACGTTTGGAATAGTCAATTTTAAGATTACCTGGCGGCCCGGTGGGAGAGCGTCGAGTTGCCGCACGAGCGCGGCCAGGAGCACGGCTTCCGCGGCCTCCTTTTCTGGACTTTTTATCAGTACTTCCGGCTCGAGAATCGGCAGCAACCCGCGATCTGCGATCTGCGCGGCGAATTCAAACTGCTGATCGACAACTGCCGCAATGCCACTGAACGAGGGGAGCCTGATGGTAGAGCGCATCTTCGTGCCGTAGATGCCCAGCTCTAGCGCTAGAGCGAGCAGCGCGTCGAGGCTCGGAATCGGTTTCATTAAATTTACACCGTCGCGCTCGTCTTGGAGGCCCCTGTCTACCTTCAGAAAAGAGACGATTCCGCGATCCTTCCACAAGAAGGCTGGGATTGGCTTACCGGCGACCATGCCGTTTACCGTGCGCTCAAACAAAATGGTTGCGATGACCTTGTCGCCTGTAAACGCCGGCGCCGTCATGACTCGAACGCGCATCTCATGTATGAGCGCGAACATCTCATCATCGCTCGTGTAATCGCTATCCGGAATACCGTATAGGCGCAAGGCACCCGGCGTCGAGCCCCCGCTCTGATCGAGTGCGGCGACAAAACCCGGCTTCCCGGTCATCTGGGCGTTCATTGCAGTATCAGGCACGTCGATTTTTCTCAATTGCGGAAAACGGCTATAAGATTCGGGTTGCGAGTTTCTATTTCCCACATAACGATCGCTCAGAGAGCACTGAATGAACGGACCAGCGAGTTGCAACGGGTTGCCATTGGAGTCGTAGGTGGGGGATGAGCGTCCAGGAATCTCCTGGCTTCGGTCGGTCATTACGCACGCAACGTCATCCGGGAGTGTCCGTTGAAGTGCCGTCCTGGTTTCATACACGCGGGCATCCTCAAAGCAGTCCAGGATTGCGGCCGGGTACGGTGTCGGACCGGCATTCGGCGGCCGTGAAGAGTAGTCGCGCCCGCAAATACAGGCCTTTGATGGTAGCGCCAACGGGAATCGAACCACTACTCGGGGGGTTCCCGAGTCCCGAACGCCGAGCGCTACTTGCACGCGTATTCGGACCGGAACACGGCGGCCACGAGCCTGTTTGACGCACTGTGCGGTTAACTGTGACTTTTCAGGCGGTTAGACAAATGTTAGAAAGGGGAAGCCCGAAGACGCGAAAAGCGTTGTAAAATAAGGAGAATTTCTAGCCCCAGCGGGATTCGAACCACTGGAGCGCCGGCATAGAACAGCTTTGAGCTTGCCACCGCAACGGCGCATACTGGCTGGCATCGAATGCTTCAGGAACGGATCGGGGATCGTAGATGTCCGCAGCAGGCGGCCGGGCGTGCGCCTGGAATATATCTCACCCAAGGGACGTCTGCGGCATTATGCTGTGGCGGGATCTTCCTTATGGTGCGGATTCTTTCGGGAGGGCGATTGGATCGAAGCGATAGTTCGCGGCTGGAAGCGCTTTTCAGCCTGGCTCATGGAGACTCAACCCATCCGAGTATCCCGCGACACGGTCAGCGTCGTTGCATCCCCGTTCGGGTGCAGCTGGGAGATCGGAACGCTCAAGGGTAAGCGCTGCCTCATCGCGCGCCTGGAAATTAGCGCTACGAACATCGACGAAGGGCCCATCTCCATCGTGAAGGCTAGCATCGGGACGCTGGCAGTCGAGACCGCGCTCGACGTGACGCCCTCCCCGATTCGGCCCGGAGGCACCGCGCGCGGGACGGCACTCTTTTATATTACGCCGACGCCGCTCTACACGATCGGCAAACCGTTCGTCGCCGATATAGACGTTATCGATCAGTACGGACAGTCGCACCGCGTACCGCAGGTCGCGTTCAGGAGTCTGCTGGTCAAGTAGTCTGCGAATGTTTTGCGGGCCGCACAGCGAAAAGCCTACCGAAGCAAAAGACGCCGAGGCGGCCGATGCCTTTGGTCGCCTGGTAGGCTAAGGCCTAAGGGAAAAGAGGCTCTGCGTTTGATGCACGGAGCCGCGGGAAGCGGATTCTAGGGCCTCAGCTTCGTCGGAATGCTTGCATGCGAGGCGGGGCGTGATCATCCAGTTGAGTTCCCGCACTTGGTGGTGACAGGCCGACGGGTCGTCACTGGCTCCCCGTTAACGACAACCGGTAACCCAAGCTAAGCCCGAATCCCCGCGATTGTCCGCGCGGCCTGACGCCAGGACGGCGGGCGCCCATAGAGCAGCATCCCAACGCGGTAGAGCCGTGCGCCGGCGAGTGCGAAGAGCACGACGCATGCAACGTCGATGAACGCCGCCGCGAGCAACTGCGCCGTGGGAACACTCGATATTGCGAGGCGGGAGAACATCACGAAGGGTGAGATGATGGGGACGAAGCTGCAAACGACGACGTATGGCGCGTTTGGGTTCGTCAACGCGACGATCGCGACGATTAACGCGATGATCACCGGCAGAAAGAGTGGGCCGGTCACCGCGCCGAGGTCTTCAGTGCGGTTTACGAGCGAACCGGCGCCCGCGAAGATCACCGCCATCTGCAAGAAACCGAGCACGAAGAAGGCGAGGAATCCGATCGCGGTCGCCGGCGGGAGGGCAGCGAGAGGCGCGGCGCCGGTGCTCGTGGTCGAGTTGGCGATTCCTCCGCCGAGGACGGCGATGATGACAAACCACGCCGCCATCTGCAGCAGCGCGAGCACGGTTGAAGCGGCGATTTTCGCCGAGAGCAGGATCGTCAGATCGACCGACGAGACCAGCAGCTCGGCGATCCGGCTCGTCTTTTCTTCGGCGACGGACGTCAGCAGGAGTTGGCTGTTGAAGACGATCAGCATGTAGAGGAGAAGGAGCAGGAGGTATGCGGTTTCGTGTGCGCTCGCAGACTGCGCGGCGTTTCGAAAGTTCGTGACGCTGCGAACGGCCACGGGGAAGCGCAACTCGGTGCGCAGTTGTATTGGCGAGCGATGCGTGGCCAATGAAACGTCGAGCGGGAGCAGCGCGTAGCGAACCGCCGAAGGTTGGACCCCCGAGGGATCCAGCGTGTAGACGATGACGCGCAAGCGATCGCCGACGCGAGACAGCTCGAGCAGCGATCCCACATGCCATGCCGCTAACATCGCCGGCGTCGGCGCGGTCGCCGATTCCCGAACGATCCGCACGGGAACGCTACCATCCTTCTCGAGCAATGCTTTCGCCGGTCCCGCCAGTGCGGCTGGCCCGGAGACAGCCGCGTAGTGTTCTTGGCCGAAGGCCGTCGACGCCATCAGCGCGGGCAAGCGTGTGATGAGCGCGATGCTGAGGCTTCCAAAGATCAATCCAACGACGAAGGCGCGCGAGCGCAAACGCCTCATCACTTCTGCCGAGAGCACGGTAACGAAAATGTTCATTCGTGCGCGTTCTCGATGACGTGCAGATAGAGATCGCGCAGCGACGGCTCGATCGGCTCGAACGCGACGATCGATTCGACCGCAACCAGCGAGCGCAGCAGCGAGGCAAAGTCCGTCGCGGCCGGTAGTTCGAAGGTGACCGAGACGTCGTTGCGTTCGATCTGGCGTGCCCCTTCGATCGTTTCCAAGATTTTCAGCGCCTGTGCGCTGCCAGGAGCAACGCGTACGCGGCGGCCGGGCCAGCCGCGACGCAGGTCCGCAAGCGTTCCAGCGGCGAGATTTCGGCCTCGCGCGATAATGCAGAAATCGGTGCATAGCCGCTCAAGCTGCCACATCTCGTGACTCGAGAGTACGAGCGTCGTCCCGTTAGTTTGCAACTCTCTCAAAACCGAAAGAATCAGTTCGGCATTAACCGGGTCGAGCCCGGAGAATGGCTCGTCAAGAACGAGAATCTCTGGACGGTGCACGGCGGCGCACGCGACCTGTACCTTTTGTTGGTTTCCTTTCGAAAGCTCCGCGCATGGCCGGTCGGCGTACTGCTGCAATTCCAGGCGTTCGATCCATTCCGCGGTCCAACGGGAGCTATCGGACTTTCCGATGCCGCGCAACCGTCCGAAGTACGTAATGTGGTCGCGCACGCGCATCCTCCCGTAGAGCCCGCGCTCCTCGGGCAAATAACCAAAGCGATCGCGAATCCTGGCGTCGAGGGGCGTGCCGTTCCAGCTGATCGTACCGCCGTCCGGCGTTAGGATCCCGAGTATCATGCGCATCGTCGTCGTCTTTCCGGATCCGTTTGGACCCAGCAGTCCGAACGTCGTGCCCGCCACGATTGAAAAGCTGACACCGGCAACCGCGTGCACGTTCCCGAAGTCCTTGCGGACGCCGTTAACGAACAGCACGGAGAACGGGGAGCCCTTGCGTTGCGGCATCGGCGCGTGTTTCTCCTCACGACCACTCGGCTCATTGGTCCAGAACGGCGCGCGGCGAAGGTCGGCAACCACTTCGGGCCGCAGTTAGCGACCTCACTCGTCGCAGCGGCGTGACGCCGATAACGCTTTACCGACTGCATGACAGGCACGCCAGCTTCTGCGCTAGGGCGGGCGTCCCGCTCGAAGACATCCCGGAACAGCGGTCTCTCAGGCCGCGATGCCCCTTCTTGCTCGCTTTGTCAACGAGTCTACGCAACGGCTATACGCGCGCATTCGCCGTCGGAAGCTTCGGCGAAGCTCCGACGTCCGGGTGCACGAGCGAGGGAATGACACCGATGTTCTTGTTCGCCTTCACGACGGCGCTCGGGCTTAGCGTCAGGCGCCGGGTTAGCGGCGCCACTATTCAGGCGTTACGCTGGCGAATCGCTGAACGGCAAGCGGCGGACACGCTTCCCCGTTTCGGCGAAGATCGCGTTACCCATTGCCGGCGCGATGCCTGGTAAGCCGAGCTCCCCGATCCCCGTCGGATGCTCTTGGCTCGGCATCGGGTAGACGTCGATCGACGGAGCGTCGGCCATTTGCAGCACCGTATAGGTGTCGAAATTCGCCTGCGCATGCAACGTTGAACGCCAAAATGCGCTCTGTTGCACGGCTCAATGCACTACGGGAACGCAAACTGTGATCGACACAATAATACGCGGGCTGCGCCGCCGCTACGAGGCCGAGAAGTGATGAAGCGGCGGCGTTCGTCAACGAATTCCTCTAGCGGCGCTCAGTCGTTGTCGACGGGTTCGTAGGACGGCGGCTCGCGCATGAAATGCTGCACCGGATACTTGGATTCTATTGGAGTGAACTGCCGCGGCGATTGGTTGAAGTCGAAGGCGTTGTCAAGATCGTTGGCGCGCGTGTCGGTGTATCCCGCGGAGGTCGGACCAATCGGCGGTAAACCGTAGACCTTACGGATGAACTTGAGAACGCTGCCGAACTCGTATTGCGTGTGGTCGACCACGCCTTGCTTGGCATAGGGCGAGATGATCAAGCACGGCACTCGAATGCCCAGCCCACGGAAATCGAGTTGCGGCGGTGGCGCGTTGTCGTAGAAGCCTCCCCAGTCGTCCCAGAGCACGATGATTGCGGTCGAGTCCCAGTATGAGCTCTCGCCGACGGCGTTTACGACGGACGCAACCCACGACGGCCCGGTGTCGCTGTGGGCTCCCGGATGGTCGGAGTCCTGTTTGCTAGGCGTAACCCAACTCACCGATGCAAGGTTCCCACTAGCGATGTCCTTAAGCACATCCGTCGACGGTTCGATGATGTCGGTGCTCCAGTCCGGGCCTTTGAAGACGTACTTGATTGCGGCAAATGGCGACCAGATGAAAGCCTTCAATTTTGGCCCGACATAGTACTTCCAGGGAATCCCCCCCGTGTCAAGCACCTGTGCAATCGTATTGAACTGGTCGAAGCACGGGTACGGTCCCGATCCCGCCACTACCTTGCGTTTCGTGTTGACCGTCGTCGTTGTCGTGCTCGCTTGGGCGTTGCAGTTGTTTCGGCCGTCGGCAAAGTCGGCTTCGGCATGTCCGTGGCTTACGTTATCCGTTCCGGCGACGAGCGTAAGATGAGCCGTCCAGCTGGGGCCGAATTCTGTCGGAAACATGTTATCGGCCAAGACGTATTGTTGCGCCATAGCCCAGTACGGTGCAACTTGGGACTGTTCGACATACGCATATGCGGCCGTATTCTTGTGAACGATATGACCCCAATACGTGAAGCCGTCCATGTTCCCATTGCGCCAATCGATGATCCCGGACTCGAACGCGTGCGAGAGGTTAGGCCCTTGCTGGAAGGTGATCTGGTACAGCGGAATCTTTTCGTCGCCTTTTGGACAGTAAGAACTGGTCGTCCGTCGTATCGCCCCGTTTTTCGGTGGGACCCCGCAGCCGTACATTGGCGCATTGGCGCCCGGATATCCGGCAAAGAAATTTTCGAAGCTGCGGTTCTCTTGAACGATGACGACGACGTGCTTGATATAGTTGCCCTTGCTGGAGTTTGGCGTCACCGCTTGAGGAAGAGCCTGCCGCAGGGCCGCCGTCTGATTCGAAAACGTGGCACAGCCCGAGCAGGCGATCAACGCGAAAAGTAAAGCAGACCGGCCCATCATAGTTTACTACCTCCTAAACCGAGATTCGCCATACGTCGTCACGTATCGAGCCACCGCCCGATCATTCCTGCTTTTCGAGGCTCTCGACAAGCCGCGCCGGCGATGACCGTTATCATCTAAGTGCTGTTGGCATCGAAGGCTGCTGCGCCGCGTGCGGCCGAGCGGCGTCAGTGAATATTCGACGCGCGGGGGAATGACCGGATAGACCTTCCGGACCAGGCCGTCGCGCTCGCGGCTAACCGCGACTTTTGAGGCGTTTTTCGCGCTCACAGGTGCCGCGGCCGCGTCGATAGCTGCTCTCGGTGCGTACGGTGCAGCAGTGGGAGCAGGAGCAGCGCGAACCATCGGAACCGGCACGGGTGCTCCTGTTTGCGATCGCGCGTAACCCTCGCACCGTCGAGCGGCTATTGCGCTCGCGATAGCGTCGTAGGATTGCGCGCCAGCTCAGCGGCATGAGAAACTCCCGACGAGTGGTTCTAGACCAATCGAGCAACGCGGCTGGCGATTGCTTAATGTCGTAGCCTCAGAGAGGGCGACCCGATCGAGCGGCGAGCGCCAAAGTGACAAGAGATCTCACGTTAAGCACAGACGCGCTACGCGAGGCCGGAGATACAACCAAACCCTCAATGAAGGGATATGCTCACCACCGACCTTGTTGATGAGCAGACGCGCCTCGGCGCCAGCGGGGTAACGCCAGGACGACAGCATCCCAACGCCCGTTTAAAGCGTCAGCAGCGATGACTGCTCGACTGCTATAGACGGTCGGCTTTCCCGATGCGTGTTCATAGATCGCGACGCCTTTACCGGAGACCGCAAGGTTACCGGTCTTCGGGTCGACCGCGCAACGAGATCTTCGATCGCTTCATGCAGCTCAAATCAGATCGGCTCGCACCATCAACCTTGCAGCGTTGCGACGGGTTGTTGGCAGTCTATCTTCGACCTGCGTTTCGGGGAACGTCGGTTGGCGCGATAAGGGCGGCCGATTTGACAACGGCATACCGGCGCTGGTCGAGAAAGAAAATCGGCGCGAGGACTGTACGGCACGCGGCGGACTTGATGGCGTAACGTCCTCAATCGTGTCGTAAAATGGAATCTCATCTTGCACAATCCCGCGCTATGGCTTGACGTGGACGATCTACCCCGGCTGCGGAAGCCGGCGTCGGCGGTGACGCAACGCTCACGCAAGCGCGGCTATCTCTCAGCCTATCCCGCGTTCTATCCGGCCGTCGCGTTTGTACGACGATGATCTCGTCTTCGCGCGCCGGCGGCTTTCCAATCCCGCCTTGGAACTTCGCCGAAGCGTTCGGCGATTTGGTCAAGCGGGCGAGGGTCACGCGGATTACCTTGCACGACCTACGCGACACCCATGCTTCGCTACTGGCCAAGTCCGGGATGCCCATCGAGGTCATTAGCCAGCGCCTCGGTCACAGCACGAACTCGATCACGGTCGACCGCTATATCACGGTCTATCAGGAGCAGGATCTGGGCGCCGCCGAAGCCTTCGATCGGATGGTGAGTTAAGGTAAAAGAATCGCTGCGCGGACCGTCGGTTAAATATTTGCTAGACGAAACGCGGCGGAGCGCGAAAAAACCCTGATGGGATAAGGACGAGAAAAATAGCCCCAGCGGGAGTCGAAATCCCTCCTAGCGGTCCTGGCCGTTCCGTGTGGCTACTGAATAGTCCGATAGCGTAAGGGTTTTAGCGATGTCTAGTTCCTTACCGATCCTGCCCAAAACGACCCGTTCCGGACCGCTCTGATGCATTCTTGATGGCCACGAGCGGTGAGCCGTAGCGGAAGGGCCCGTCTCCGGCAAGATAGGCGAGATCAGGGTTTGGCGCAGTTGGGTCGATGGACTTTGTGCGGGTCGCTGCGGACATCGGAACGAAGAAAAGCCTACGGAGGTGTTTTCAAACGTCAATCCGTCCTCCCGCCAGACTCGTTGCCCTTGTGGTCGCGACTGCGATCGGCGGCTGCAATGGAATCTCAAGCGAGAGCAACCGCGGCGGGCGCCATCCTTGGACCGTGCCAGGCGTATTCCGCTTTGGCGCAGGTGCCGATCCGACGAGCCTCAACCCAATGCTCGATTCGGAAAGCATCCATCTATCGATGTTCGTCTTTTCGTGGGCCGTTCGAGACGATGACAAGGCGCGTCCCTTTCCCGATGCGTTACGTGAAATTCCCACGGTAGCGAACGGAGACGTTAGCAAAGACGGCCTGACGCTCAGGTACAAATTGCGGCGTAACATCAAGTGGCAAGATGGGCCGACGCTTACCTGCAGAGACTTGAAGTTCACGTGGAAGGTCGTAATGAATCCTCACAACGACGCCTCGACGACCGACGGATATAAGGACATCCGCAACATCGTCTGCGAGAATCCGTACCTTGCCGTGGTCCACATGCAAAGAGCATATGCTCCCTTCTTGCAGCAGCTTTGGAGCCCAAACGGTGGCGCGCCCATTTTGCCCGAGCATATCCTCGCAAGATACAACGACGACAAGGGCTCCTTCAACAGGGCTCCCTATAATTCGCTGCCGATCGGTAGCGGCGCCTTTAAAGTCGTCGCGTGGGACCGAGAGCAGGATATTCGGATGGTAGCCAACCCGCACTTTTATTTCGGCAGACCGAAGCTTAACGCGGTAATCTTTAAGATTCAGCCCGGTACCAACGGCTTGGGAGATGCCGGCGTGCAAACGCATACGGCCGACATGGTGATGGGTTCGCAGATGGATTGGCCAATGTTCGCTGCGTTGGCAGGCGATCCCCGAAACGGCATCGTTGCCAGGCCCATCGACATGTTTGCGTGGTCGCACGTTGACTTCAATGTAACGCGCCCCATCGTCGGCGATCGCAACGTGCGGCTAGCCCTTGCCTACGCCACCAATCGCCAAGAGCTTCTAAAGCCCTTTCACGGTTTACCAATCCCTTCCGAGACCGACCAAAACCCGCGGCTCTCGTGGGCCTACAGCAATCACATCGCGCATCACCCGTTCGACCGCACGAGGGCTCGAACGATTCTCGACGAGGACGGATGGAAGGTCGGACCCGATGGGGTTCGCATGAAGAAGGGGCGGCGTTTGGAGTTTTGGCTTAGCACCCGCTCGGAGGGTCGCGGTGAAACTGCCGAGCAGGTAATTCTTCAGCGTGAATGGCGCGAGATCGGCGTTCAGGCCGACATCAAGAATTATCCGAGCAAGCTGTTCTTTGCCGGTTCGCCCGACGGCATTCTGCAAGGTGGTCATTACGACGTGGCGATCGTGAGCACATTAGGGAGTGCCGATCCCGACGACAGCGCGGTACTGTCGGGCGACGATCTGGCTCCCCGGGGCGGAAATACCACGCGGTGGAACAATCGCAGCGCCACCGCCGCGATGAACGACGCGCTCGAAACGGTCGACTGGGCGCGCCGAAAGCGCGACTACACGATCGTGCAGCAGCAATTGATGCTTGATGTTCCCATGATCGTTACGAACTTTATTCGCGAGCCGTTCGTTTACAACAATGACCTTCGCGGATTCGATCCCTCGCCGACCAGCTCGGTGTTCTGGGACCCATGGAATTACTCGATCTAGGTCGCCATGGCTTCTGCAAGTAGGACTTCTTCCGTAGCCATTGCGCCCTCCGTCATAAAAGTCTCAACGCAATCTGCGCCGATCGCCTTGCGCAGCACGGCGAGGAGGCGATCGTAGGCGTGGTCGGCGGCCTCCCGCGGCGATCCCCCCTCTATAAGTCGCGCGTCGACGAAACCCAAGATTCTGGCGGCTTTTTCATACTCGCTAGGCGCAATCCGCGCGTCGCTTTGAGCTCGCAGGGCTGCAGCCATCGCGAGATTCTGTAAAGCGTACGTGGCGAGAACCCCTAACTGCTGTTCGCGGGCGAAACCAATAGCTTTTCGCGCGCAGTCCTCGCCCTCATCGTATCGACCGAGCGCGATCAGAGATTCCGACACACTGGTAAGCGCGTAAATGACGCAGCGCTGATTAAGGTCGACGTCGCCGGCAACTGCGAGCGTCTCCGTTCCGTGCCGGAGTGCTAGCTCCGGATCACCCTCAGCGAGCGCAAGTTCAGCCAGATCGAGCTTCAGAAAGGCGAGGTTGCCTTTTTCATCGGCAGCCTCAAGGAGCGGGTGGGCTTCAGCGTAGTACCCGCGAGCCGCAGTAAAGTCACCGCCCTGTTTGCAGGCACCGGCGAGGTTGCGTAGCACGTCCGCCGTGGCGCCGGGCGAACCGAATTCTCGCTCGGTGATCAGCGCGTCTTTTAGAATCGCAATCGCCTCGGTAACGCGGCCGAGCACCATCAACGCGCTGCCCACGGTACTCTGCGCGTGCGCGAGGGCTCGCGGATCGCCGATCTCGCGATAGAGCGCCATCGCCGTTTCGCCGCTCTCAAGCTGGACGCGGGAGTTGCCGAGATGCTTCGCGACGATCGCCTCCGCGAGCCGGAGCTGTGCAAGTACGCTCGCCGGGGTTTGCTCATCGGCCAGCTCGAGAGCCACGGAGACCCAGCGGCTTGCGTCGCCGAGGGTGGCGCTCGCCCATAGGCAAACCAATTCCCCAACCAGGCGCTGTCCCAACGGCACGTCGGCGCCATTGATCAGCGACCATTGCACGGCGGCGCGCCAGTTATCGAGCTCTTCTCGGGGCTGCGCCATCCACACTTCGTGAGGCACGCTGTCGCGCATTGGACCGAGCCGCTCGGCCGCCTCGGTATAGGCGAGCGCGTGACGATTCGCAATGATCCGATCCTCGCCGCGTCTGACGAGTTTCTCGCGTGCGTACTGGCGAAACGATTCCAAGAGGCGATAACGTGGCTCGTGTCCTTCGATATCGACTACGAGTAGGGACTTCTCGATCAGCGACGAGAGCAGGTCGAGGACGTCCGCTTCCGATGTTCCATCACCTCCGCAAACCTTTGTTGCGGCATCGAGTGTGCAGCCGCCGGCGAACACCGAGAGCCGCTCGAACACCCGCCGTTCCGGCGCAGAGAGCAGATCGTAGCTCCAATCGATCGTCGCGCGCATCGTCTGCTGCCGCGGCAGGGCCGTGCGCGAGCCGCCCGTGAGAATTCGAAAACGATCGTCGAGTTTCTCTGCGATCACCTTCAACGACAATTGGTTCACGCGCGCGGCGGCCAGTTCGATCGCCAGTGGAATGCCGTCTAAACGCCGGGACAGCTCGGCAACCACCGGAGCGTTCTCGTCGGTAAGCGCGAAGCGCTGGTCCGCGGCACCGGCACGATCGGTGAAGAGCACGATTGCTCCGTACGCGGACGCTTCCGTTGCGCGGATCTCAGAGGTTGTCTCCGGCGATGGGAAGCTGAGCGTAGGAAGACGGTAGCTGTATTCGCCCGCAACACGCAGCGATTCGCGGCTGGTAGCCAGGATCCGCATGCGCGGGCAGGCGCTCAAGAGCGCATCGGCAACGATCGCGGCTTGAGTAACGACGTGCTCGCAGTTGTCGAGAATCAACAGAAGCGCCTTACTCTTGAAATACGCAACCAGCGTCTCGAGCAGCGGACGATTGGGCACTTCTTGCATGCGCACCGTGGAAGCGATTGCTGCGGCGACCAACAACGGGTTATCGAGTGGCGCCAGCGCGACGAAGCAGGCGGCGCCGTGGCCGGATTCGTTGAGTGCGGTGGCAACGTGCAGCGCGGTCTGGGTCTTGCCGACTCCGCCGGCTCCCGTGAGCGTCACCATTCGATGGCCGCGCACGAGCTTGCGGATTTCAGCAAGTTCACGATCTCGTCCGACGAAGCTGCTCAACGCGAGCGGCAGGCTCGCGAATGGGCTATTCGCCCACGGGCCAACCGTGACCGACGCTTCTTCCCGACGCCGGGGAAAGGCTGGCCGGGCGGCGGCTGCCTCAAACGCTCGACCTTGCTCGGCGCTGAGTGCTAGCGCGCCCGCCAGGAGCGCGAGCGTGTCGCGCTGAGGCGAGCGTCGATAACCACGCTCGAGCGCGCTGATTCCATCTAAACTAACCCCGGCGCGCTCGGCGAGGGCTTCTTGCGTGAGACCGGCGGCGAGTCGGTAGCGCCGCAGGAGCGCCCCAAAGTCCGCCGTCTTCAACGCTCGCCCCTCGTCCTCCATCGGTTGCGGATTTCGTGGCGCCACCGGTAGCATCCTCAGTTGCGAAGCCCAAAGTGTGCGGATAGCGTGTCCGACCGTCGGTTCTGGCGATCGTCGCACGGTGCCACAATGACCCCATTCTCCCGAGTGTGGGAGCATCGCACTATCACGATTCAAGGAGGGTTCAGAGGTGATTCATCTTATGAGAATGGGCGCAGCAGTGATGCTCATCGTCGCGGGTTTCAGCTTAGGCGCGTGCAGCAGCGATCAGGCGCCGGTTGGGACGATCGCGCCCCCACTACAACGCAGTGCCGAAAGCCAAGGCGCCGCACAGCCGGCATGTCCCCGAGTCGTCGGCCAGCCGACGTGTTTGGCGCTGATTAAATCCAAGGGCCCCATCAGCCCAACCGTCGCCGGCTGGGCGCCGAGCGATTTCCAGACGGCCTACAACCTGCCTTCGTCAACTAAGGGATCGGGACAGATCGTCGCGATCGTCGATCCCTACGACAATCCCGACGCCGCGTCCGACCTTGCCGCGTACCGCGCGGAGTACGGCCTCGGAACTGCCAAGTTTGCGAAATACAACCAAGAAGGGCAAAAGAAGAACTATCCGGTGGGAAACGTAGGTTGGGGCGTGGATAAAGACTTGGAAACTGAGATGGTTTCGGCAGTTTGCCCAAAGTGTACGATCTACCTAATCGAGGCGACCACGAGCGGCGCTAGCGATCTTGCTGCTGCCGAAGTCGAAGCCGTGAAACTTGGCGCGCACATTGTGAGCAACGGGTGGATCTGCTACAACTCGGACACTTGCGTCGATAGCTCCGACTTTGACACGCCAGGCGTCGTCTATCTCGCAGGCTCCGGCAGCGACGGCTATGGCGAAATCGGCGCTCCAGCGGTGTTCGCAAGCGTGGTTTCGGTCGGCGGCACGGTGCTTGCGAAGAACGGTTCGACCTACAGCGAAACCGTCTGGCCCGGCGCCGGCGCCGGCTGCGCGGCGGGTGTCAGCAAACCTACGTGGCAGCACGATCCGGACTGTACATCCCGCACGGTCGCCGACGTATCGGCTGTTGCGTTTAATGTCGCGGTATACGACTCCTACGGCTATGGCGGGTGGACCACGGCCCACGGCACGACCCTCTCGGTAGCGTTGAACGCGGGTGTCTTCGGTCTCGCCGCCAATGCCAGTAAGCAGAACGCTGCGGAGAAGTTCTGGATGCTGTCGAAGAAGAAACGCAGCAAGGAGTTGCACTACATTAGCACCGGCAACGACGGTTCATGCGGCGGCGAATATCTCTGCCAGGCTGGAACCGAACAGTTCGGGACCTACTCCGGCCCGGCCGGTTGGGGGACGCCGGACGGAATCAAGGCGTATTAGAGCGGCCCCATCGATGCCGCAGAGGATGTCTAGTCCATGGACCAGCCCTAAACTAAGTACGGCGCGTAAAGGATAAGCTCCTGACCCGCACACGGCTTCGCAATCGCGAGGCCGTGTCGTTTTGCAGCTTGGACCCCAGGAGGAAAGCAAATGGGGCATCTAAAGCGCTGCGGTGAGAGCAAGTACCGGATCATCTACGACGTGCTGCCCGAAGAGGGGAAACGTCGTCAGAAATGCGAGACACTCGAAGCCGTAACGAGGAAACAAGCCGAGGCCGTCCTCGCGCAACGGGAAGCCGAAGGCCTGGCGCAACGGAAGGCACTCGAAAACGGAGATTCAGTCAAGGACGAGGTTACTCTCTCGACGTTGTTCGAAGGGTTCCTCAAGCAGAAGCGAACGCAAAAGGAAGAGACGACAATCCGCCGTTACGAGACTTTAGTCAAGCTCTATCTCAAACCGAAGTTCGGTTTCATGCAGGCGAAGCAGCTAAAGCCGCATCACCTCATGTCCGCGTATTCGGACTGGCTGGAGCACGGCCGCGAAGGTCGCAAGTCCGTATCGGCTAAGACGATTCGTCATGCTCACGAACTCCTACGGAACGTCCTGAACTGGGGCGTTCGGCGGGACCTTCTCAGCCGCAATGTCGCGGCGCTGGTTGCCGACGACGACCTTCCCAAAGCGATCGCACCGAAGCCCGTGGCCTTGACGGAAGAAGAGCTTCGGAAGCTGCTTGCGGAGGCGAGGAAGCCAACGAGCCGGGCGAAGAAGCGCGGCTACCTTTCAGCGCAGCCGTGGTTCTACGCGGCGGTAGCATTCGCGGCTTACACGGGTTGCCGTCGTGGTGAAGGCGTTGCGATTCGCTGGAAGGACTTGAGCTTCGAAAACAAGTCCGTCACGATCGCACGATCACTCACCGAAAGCATGACGTTCAAGGCTCCCAAGAATGACAAGACTCGGACGATCGCCATGCCGGGAGCACTCGCGGCCGTTCTCAAGACGCATCGTGCGGCTCAGGCTGAGGAACGTCTGTTCCTTGGACCTGCCTACAAGGACCAGGACTTAGTGTTCGCTCATGCGGACGGCTCAGCGATTGACCCTTGGAACTTCGGCAGCGCAGTCCGTGACCTAATCCTTCGAGCAGGCGTCACCCCTATCACGCTTCACGGCTTGCGCGACACGCACGCGAGCCTCTGCGCGAAGGCAGGCGTACCGCTCGAAGTGGTGTCGAACCGGCTCGGCCATGCGTCGATAGGAGTCACGGCAAGTCGTTACCTGCACGTCTATTCAGACCGGGACACCGAGGCGGCAAGCGCCTTCGACAGGCTGGTCGGTTAATAATGAAAGAGGCTCCGCTGTTGAATATCTGTTGAACGGAGCCTCGAAGCGTCGTGAAAACCCTTGTGGCATAAGGGCGAAAAGAATAGCCCCAG
>CAWBEA010000002.1:0-202735 GCA_963787705.1 Vulcanimicrobiota bacterium
CGCGAGGCTGGTCTGCGATCGCTCTTTTTTCACGACGCGAGGCTGGTCTGCGATCGCTCTTTTTTCACGACGCGAGGCTGGTCTGCGATCGCTCTTTTTTCACGACGCGAGGCTGGTCTGCGATCGCTCTTTTTTCACGACGCAAGCCGGTGGTTGTGCGCACAACCGCGGAAAGCGAGGTCGCGGCGCCTACGGCGCCGCTCAGCTCGCAAGTTTACCAGCTCGCGAGGTTCTTTACCGCCCATCGACTCGACGCGCCGCACCATTCGCTTGGCTACATGGCGATGCGCGTGACGGAGCTACGCGGCGACGGCAGTGGGCAACTGGCATCTACACGGCGGCGAGTTGCGTTGCGAGGCCTTCGAAACCGACTTGCGCGCCGCGCTCGCCGAGAGCCAACGAATCTACCTGGCGACGACGGCCTTCGCGCCCGCCCATCTGCTAGATGCAACGGAAGAACGCCGCCTCGCCTCGCACCGCAGACTCCAGCATCGTCGAGGCCCGGCGGCTTCAAACGACGCTCGCGCATCGTGTCTCGAGAAGAGTTCCATGCGCGCGCCCGCAACCGCTCTGGCACTAACCCCGCTGGGATCGTCGCCGAGCACAGCTTCAAAGAGCTCCCGTAGCAATTCTATGGACCGCCTGACCGAGGCCGGGCACTCTCTGACCCGGCAAGATTTCGCCGTCGCGGCGGCGCGCGCGTCGTCGGTCCAGATCGCGCGACACCCCCGGACGGAAGCGTCGGCTTGTTGCTGTATATCGACCTCGCCGACCGCTCGTGCTGCATTGCGATCCAAGCCGAAGAATCTCGCCGCGCTGTGCGATGACGGGCTGGTGCTCGTCGGCCGAGAGCACGCCGTAGGACCGTGCGGCTGCTTCGCTTGATCCCGAGGCCGTGCGCTACCGCCAAGTCGCAGCGCGCTAGCCTGCCGGGTCTAGAGGGTTCTTTTCTTTTGGGGGGAAATGCGCACCATCTCACGACTGGAGGGTCGCACCAATGACGGAGATCTTATCGCTCTGGCGATCGCCGCTCGATAAGGTTGCGTTGGCGGAGGCGCGTGCGCTATCCCATCGCCAGCCGCGCGGTTCGATCGGATACGGCGAAAATTTCAGCGCCATGACGATCTACAACTACGGTTACTACATCGACTTAATGGTGACACCCGCACTCGCCCTCGCGAATATGTTGACGGTGATGGGGGATGCGAGCCCGACCGGCGGGCTGAGTTTCATCCCGCAGAAAAGCTTCTCGATCCCGATAACATCCGCGGCACCCTTTAGTGTGCCGGATCAGTGCGTATTCATCGGTTCGGGGGGCGGCGGCACGGAGAGTGGCGGTGGGTCGTCTTTCTATCATTTCGTTATCGAGCCAAGCGGAACGGTTGCTTCGACGTTTCTAAGCTGTTCGCTGGGTAACACGACGACTGGAGGCATCTACTTCCGCAGCCTGGCATTTCTTTGGGGCTACACAGAATACGCGAAGGATACCTGTATCTACGCAAATGTGTGGAACTGCAGGGCGATAAACTGCACCTTTACGAATTGTCCGCTCGCGTTTAACGCGCAAGCGAATGCTTGCACGTTGGAGCAATGCACAATTAACTACGACGTCTCTTCGACTCTCGGGCCCAATGGCGCGACGGCCGTCATCTTCAATGCACCGGAATGCGGAGCCCTGGGTCCGGGACAGTTTACCCAAGTATCGCAAGCTGACACCGGTCCTACCGGCTGCACGTGCATCGCGGTCCTTGGCAGCGCTGAGCATTGCGTCATCGCTGACATGCAGATCTACGAGTGGTCGACCGGCGTCGATTTCGCCCAAGACGTAGGCGCAATCTACTCGCAGATCAGGAACTGTGACGTCGAATGCTGGCAGACGGCGCTGAACATTGCGCTGCCCGCCAACGCTGGCGGAAAAATTACCAGTAGCGTTAAGGTTACCAGCTGCATACTCGCCAAGGCGGCTGATTCAACCGATGGCAGCGCGATCGTGAACATCGATGCCCAGTTGACCGCTGGCCACGGTAACACGAATGGCGAGCTTATCGACATAACGCTGACGGACTGTACTGTCTTCAATATGGCGCCGACCCCACCGGCCGGCCAGTATGGCCTGGAGATTCAAGGTGGCCAGAATATCAAAGTTATAGGCGGAACGTACTCGAACAATAGCCGTAACGGAGGCGCCGGGATAGCGATCACGGGCGCTTGCGGCGACGTGCAGATCATTGGCGTTAATCTGCAGCCGAATTATCCCGGGTCCCCCAACTTGAACAGCCAGCAGTACGGGTTACTCGTAAGTGGTAACACTGCGGGAACCGTCCTCGTCTCTGGCTGCGACATGACCGGCTATATTGTGTTGGGGAGCTCTCCTGTTTACGTATCCGGGACACCCTACAGGCTTTACATCAATGACTGTATGGGCTACAACGATGGCAGCCCCGCACTGACTGCAACCCCGCTCCAGCTCACGACCGGCGTTTACGCCGCAGAGTTGGCGAATCCTTACTTCGGTCCGTCAGTCTTGATCTACTCAAACGGCAGCACGGCGGTCACCTTGAATATCTTCGGGCAAGCCATCACATCCAATTTTGGAATCATTTATCTGCCAAACGCCTATGAAAGCTTCTCCTTCAGCACCGTCCCTTCGTCGTTTTCGTGGATTGGCAAGTGATGGGGATGTACGCGCCGGAGCAACGGCGGCTCCTGGACACGCAGCGCATAGTCGTTGCCGTCGGCGCCGCGGCAACGATCCTGTCTGGGTGTGACGGCTCTTACCGATCCTCGACGCCTCTTTACGCCCCCGCCGTCCGGTCGGTAAAATCGCAGGCTGGTGCTTCTCGGTCGTCAATCCCGCGGCCAGCTTCTCGACAAGACCTGCTCTATGTCTCAAGTCAAACCGGATCCGTCTATATATTCTCCTACCCCGGAGGCAGGCCCGTTGGGCAATATTCGGACCTGAACACTTTTGCGGCGGGCGAGTGCGTAGACGGCGCCGGAGACATCTTCATTACAACGTCGGGCGAAAGTGGCTCCAGTACGATCTACGAGTACGCGCACGGAGATTCCACGCCCCTCGAAACGCTCAGCGACCCTGGGACCGCCAACGGGTGTGCGATAGACCCGACCACGGGAAACCTCGCAGTAACAAATGTTCGCGACGTCAATAACCCATACTACAAGTACCGAGGGGATCTCGCTGTGTATAGAAACGCGGAAGGAGAAGCCACAATGTACTATAGTAAGAGCGCCGCGATTGGCGGCTTCTACTTCTGTGGTTTCGATGACAAAGGCAACCTCTATTTAACGGCACTTGATGAATACGACGCGGGAGACTCTCTGCTTGTCCGCTTTGCCAGCAGCTCGTTCACAGTCCTCGACACAAATGACCCGCTGTACGGTATCTCGACGGTGCAGTGGGACGGAAAGCACGTGACGGTATCCTCAGGAGCTAACGTCTTGCGAAGGCAGCAGATTTTGCTCTATAGGCTGCGCATTAAGGGAAGTACCGCAACCGTAATCGGTACGACGACCCTCAGCAGCGAGAAGAACAAGGGTCTCGGGCAAAGCTGGATTCAGGGCGGTCGAGTCATCGTAATCGGCAAGATACGGAGGCTGCGCGAGGACGCCTTACTCTGGCAGTACCCGAACGGTGGCGAGCCTCGCCGAGCATTAGGTTTGGGCCCCGGTGAGTTCTGGGGCGTAGCCGTCTCTCCCGCGACAACTTACACTCGAAGCGGGAGCTCCGTCGCAAGGTGAATAGCGTTCTTTCGCTTTGGCGGTCACCTCTCGATGCTGTCGCGCTCTCCCGAGCCGACGAGCTATCCGGCAGACAACCACGATGTTCGATCACCTTCGGGGAAGACTTTAGCGCCATGACGACCGGTACGAACGTGGCTCGATCGTTCTAACCTCGAACAAACGCTTCAGTGAATGGGGCGAGCTTATTGGCGACGACACGCTCGCCGGCGCGATCCTCGATCGTCTGCTCCACCATGCGACAACCTTCGCCATTAACGGCCCCAGCTATCGACTCAAAGAGAAGCGCCGGGCGGGAATCTTAGACGACGCTGATCGCAAGGGAGGTGAGCCGAACTAAGCCGCCAATCGGCGGGACTGGGTAGGGAACTTTACACCGTCCAAGTCGCGGAAGTTTACACCGTCGCCGACATTCGGGGCATCGATCGCCTTGCATCCGTAGGGTATGAAAATCCATCCAGCGCTCCGAACGAGTGATCGCGAGCTCCTCCCTTGGGCGTTGCGAAACACATCAGCCCGTATTCGGGAGGGGCTCGTCTCGTTTCCGGGGCAACCGGCCCGGCTCGGAGGTGGGTCCGCCTTATCCCGGCGGAAGTGGGTTCACCTTAACGCGGCGGCGACAATGCGGGATGCACTCAGCCTAACACGTCCCGCCTCGCCGCCGCGGGGCTTTACGGCATGCCGAGGGAGTCTCATCGTTTGGGAGCGAGACTGAGAGAGTTTCCGTTCGGCTCCCCGACTATCCCCTTCGTGATGATTTTTGTCGTGTTCCCTCCGGCCGGATACTTGAAAAACATTACGGCGGCCCCGGGAACGCGCTTCTTGAATCCACAGTGGCCGTAACAAGACACTGACGTGATGACCGTTTGGCCCTGAATCCAGAACTGATGAGTAGACCACGCGTTGCTGCCAAGAGGCGTCGTGCCAACCTTCGCTCCTCTGCGGCCCCTTATGCTAAACTGGTAAATCGCGGGCACTGACTGATCAACGACTGCGATGTGCTTACCGTCCCACTGTATCGTGCCAGGGTAGCCGATGTATTGGTTCAACCGCACTACCTCGAGTTGGCTCGCGCCCTTTGGAAGCTGAGCGAAGATGAAGTTGCCGGTCCCCAGTCGAGTCAGCCCGTCAACAAACAGGTTGCCGTTTGCGTCGTACCCGCAGCCGAAGTAGTAGACAAACTGCGAGTTCTTGTATTTCGTTGCCTTACCCTTAGCGTCCTTAAAGACATAGAGCGCCCCGTTGCCGAGCGACGAAACGGCGAGATTGCCAGTGGTTGGGTCTATGGAGCAACTGTTTGCGCCCGGTATAAGGATTGTCCGCAAGCGTTTGCTACTACCGTGGGCGTACTCGAAGACTCGGTTCATTCCATAGTCCGTTACGTACACATGGTTTGAGCCATCAACGCACTGGCCGGAGGCTAGGTAAAAGCCCTTCAGCTTGCCGACCAGTTGCCCGTCTGGGTAGCTATAGATCGATACGTAGCTGTGAGTAGACACGTAAAGGAGGTCCTGCGATGCAGCATCTGGCGAAAGCCAAGGGCCAGTAGCGGCTTCGTAATCTATGCCGCGATTTACTTCGCTTGAAGTCTTGGTGTTTGTGATTTTCTGGAAGGTGCCTACTGAGCGCACGGTAATGTCCGGTACCAAGGCAGTCGGCAGCCGTGATACCGAGGGGCCGCAAGCGGTCAAGAAAAGGCAGGCTACAACCGCTTTCATATCACACATGCGCAACGAACAAAGCCTCACGAGCATTCAGGATCCCCGGGTCAGGTCGCAATGCATTCCCTCCGAGGCGAGACCTCTCCTGGGCTTCCACGAAAGCCACTAAGGTGACCGCGATCGCTAAACCAGAATTAAGGGGAAGTTCAGGCGCATTGGCCAGCCCAGCAGCCCAACGGTTTACTCCCCGCATGGCGCGCCGCTAATCTAGCATCAGTACACTTCGCTTCTTCGTGGTGTTCGTACCCCTCCAGAACGTCGCGGTAGCTCTCCGAGCGCGCGAGCGATCGCTTTGTGCTTGGCAGTGAAGCGCGCTCCGATATCGCTGCGGCGTGCGGGCTCATCGCGCGGAGGCCGTGCTCGCGACGCGCCGCGGCATGCACTCTTCGCAATGGCGAGGCGATGCTTCTCAAGTAGGTCTCCGCATCAGACGCAAGCCGTGGAAACGAGTGGGGTGCCTCTGGACGCGGAGGCGACGCAAGCGCAGCGCGGCGTTATGTCTGCGGTAGTACCCTCGCGCCCGCAAACCGGAATCGCGAGGACGGGGCACCGAGCCCCGAGGGGCTCCGCATCTCCAAAGTGTATATCCGAGGATGCTCTAAGGAAGACTATGGGGCATGCGCGTGCGCTTGGCATGAGCTGCGCAATCCACTGTCGACCGGCGCGACTGTCGAGCCGGACTCGACGTAGTGTTTCATTGCGCTTGCATCGTGTTTTTGGCCGACTCTGATTGATGTTTTCGAACTAAGACGTTGCGTAAAATCTCTTGACGGTGGCAGGCTTGAGAGATAAGATTACGCTCCAACGCAACGAATGTTGCTCGCCTCACTCGGAGGAACGACCGTTGCACACACTTCAAATCATGTTCGAGGAGAAAAAATGGAATCAGGCGTTCTGAATGCACAGGATTGTGGCGTGACGCCGGGCGTCGGCTATGGCGAAACCAACCGGATCGCACTACAACGCGCTGTCGACGAGATGCGGGCCGCCGGAGGCGGAACGGTCTTCATCCCAACGGGTGTCTACGAATTCGCCGGAGCAATCAACGTGGAGGTCAGCTCGACAGCTAGCGCGCCCGGCACGGTTCGCATCAGGGGCGAGGGCGACCCCACGCTCGTGCGGTGTGAAGGGAACAATCTGTTTGTCGTGACGGACGTGCGCGACGAAAGTGCCGTGGGTCATGTGGTGTTCGAGGGCCTGCATTTCGAGGGAAGCCTCGAACCGGCAACACCTTGAGGCCGCTGTCGGGGAGAGCCGCCATGCAAGAAGCAACCGCCACTGCGGCTCAGGCGGGTGGGAATGATTCAATATCAGCTTCGACTGCGCGATGGAACCTACAAATGGGGACGCATCGCCGAACAACTCGTCGAGAGCTTCATGACGACCGCACTTTCAGTCTAGGCCTGCCGTCCATTGCAAGATCGGCCTCACCTTGTTAAGACGGGTCTTCAACAGTCGTTGCAAACAATGCGCGTGGGGGACACATCACGCAAGAAGGGAACGTAACGATGTCACTTACAGCTTCAGAGATTGACGTTACAGTCGGAATCGGCAGTTGGCAAGTCCTACCCTCAAACTCACCCTCGCTTAATACAACTAACCTGCAAAACATCCTACAACAGTTGGTTTCATCGGGCGGCCCGACCGGGGGGAGCGGCGGCACGTTGATTTTCCCGTCAGTTGGAGACTCACTAAATCCCTCCTATCAGTTTGCTGGCCACGTCACGGTCGGTACTGACGGCACGAATACTCATCCGTATTCAATCGTAATCAAGGGCGACGGCCAGCAGCAGACTGGTGCCCCGTTGCTCGTGCAGACGATACCGGATGACCTCTTCGTGGTAGACACCCACGTCAGCCCGGGTTATGACGACGCTGGCGGAGTTGTATTTCAGGACCTTATGATTGCTTATGCGCTGACGACCGGCACGCCAACTGCAGGCAATTCTGGAATCAAGGTAACTAATCACAGCCGAGCCACACGAATACTTCGTGTCACACTCGTGGACTGGCCTGTCGGGGTAAACTTCAATGAGTCGACTCAGTGCAGCATGATCGACTGTCTAGTGCTGACGCAGTCTTCGAACATCCCGACAATCGCTGTTCAGATCGGCGACGAAACGCATACTTGGGCGGCAATCGAAACCTACATCGCTGGATGCATCTTCTTCGACAACACCAGTAAAGGGACTGGTATGCAAATATACGGCTGCGAGCACCTGCGGGTAATGAACACGCGCATCGAACAATGGTTTACTGGGGTGGCTATCACGCCGACCTATCAAACGAAAAACTGCGAATTCCTCTACTTCGCCAATGTAAGTTGCCACCCGACAAGCACAGCTGGTGCGAACACAGGAGGTGCCGCTTTACTCATTACGACAGGAGGCACGGACACCAACAATAGTTTCGTGTTTCATGCGCAATTTGTGGGGTGCGAGTTTTCCGCGCCTGACGTCGGCGCGACAGATTATCAAGGTGGCGGAGTCGTTATCGGGCCGGCGAGCGGAATAAACGACGCAATCGACCAAATCCGTTTGCTCGACTGCCACGTTTGTCGCTGGCCCGGACCGGGCCTGTATATAGTCGGCGGCAACTTCACGGAGCCGACAGTGATGACTCCAACCAACATTGAAGTCGTCGGCGGCTATTATTCATGTAACGGATCGATGCCAGAAACGGGCCTACAATCGGCTGGCATTTTCATCGTAGGTGGCTCAAGTGGACCGTCGGGCATTCGGATTACGGGAGCTGCTTGCAATAATTCCTTGTTCGATCCATATGGCGCGGCCTTTCTTGCAGCAACCCAGGACTACGGGATATATGTAAGTGGCAAAGCAAGCAGTATTCGAGCCAACGCTTGCGACTTCACCGGCAATAAAACGAACGGGGCTTACGTGGACGGAAGCTCCGCTGTTCCAACAAACCTCTTTATCCGAGATTGCGATTTTACCGCTCTCGTCGCCCCAGTCCACGTGGTTGCATCCGTGACAAATCTTCAGATCGTAGACTGCCCCGGCTACAATGACCAAAAAACCGTTATAACCACGTCGCCTCCCGCTATCGGCTCCGTTGTGACCATAGCGGAGCTCGGGTCTACTCCCTATTACGGGCCGGGGGAGTGCTACGTAGATAACGCCGCTTCCGCGGTGAAGGTCGATGGCCAATCGACCTTTTTGACCTCGGGCAGCTTCTATCTCCAACCGCTAGAAACCATCGAACTCACAGCGCCCGCCTTTAACTTTGTAGCCATTGGGAAGTGATGGCCTCTGAAACTGGACCAACCTGACCGGATGCGCGGCCTCTTCCGCGCAGCCTAAGGTTGGTTCTTCGCCTCGAAGTCACCGACGCAGTACCGGGGGGACGTAGAAGCGCCCCCCGGTTTTCTTTAGACGAGCCCTTTTCGCTAAACCGCCAAACCCGCTAACGAAAGGCTTGCCGAAGCATCCCCGTGCAGCGTTGTTTGAAATACCACACTGTACTCACCACGGCATAGTTCAGATTTGAAATTGAGACGGGCTTAGCCCTCAGGACAGGCGGGCGTCGTCTCGATCCTTGCGATCCTTGACGCGTGCGATACCGTTCCCTGATTCGCAAGCGCTTTGGCTGTGGACGGTGCTGAACCCGCATCCGGCGAGATGCGGCCTTTTTTCGGGACTTCGTCGATGATTAGCAGCTTAGGTGCTTGGATCGCTCGGCGGATGCATTCCTTGAGCCGGCCGTGCCGATATGCTGCAGCAAGTTGGAGCATGAGATCCGCCGCCGAGACAAAGCGTGTCTTGATTCCGGATTGTGTCGCCTTGTAGCCGATCGCAATGGCCAGGTGCGTCTTACCGACGCCGCTGGGGCCCAGCAGCACAACGTTCTCGGCGCGTTCGACGAACGCAAGAGACGTCAGCTCGTTGATCATGGATTTCGGAGCCCCTGTGGCAAACCCGAAATCGTACTGTTCGAGCGTCTTGATTGCTGGAAAGCCGGCGATCTTGGTCAACTGGACCCGGCTGCGCTCTTGCCGCTCTCGGAGCTCCGCTTGCAACAGGCGCTCGAAGAACTCTCGGTAGCTCCATTCCTTGCGCACCGCCTCTTCAGCGACGGGTACCAACTGCGTGGCCATCGTACCAAGAGCGAGCCGTTGGCAAAGGTCGTCGACGCGCTCGAGATCGATCATGCGCCAACCTCCCGAGCAACGAGATCGTACACCGACAAGGGATGCTGGAGCGATTCAATCAGCGTTGGAACGGCGATGCCGACCGGCGCCAGCGTGACGAGTTGCCGACCGCCGTAAAGCAGCGGCAATGGGCGCAAGACCTGCCGTTCAATGGCGTACCGATCTACAGGCCGTTCTTTGAGCGTTGCGTGGATGCGGCAGTTGGCGATCTCGTCGAGCCATGGCCGGATCTCTCGATTGGCTAAGGCGACGTCGACAAGATCGGTACGCGCCGCCTGCAGCGGGTTGTAGAACGATTCGCGCAGGTAGCGATGGAATCGCTCGACTTTGCCCTTAGTCTGCGCTCGGTACGGCGAGCAGAGCTTGACCCGTAAGCCGTAGTGCTTGACGAAATCCAGCCAAGCCTTCTGATAGCGATGAAGCCCATCGCCGTAGGCGTTTCGTTCAATCACGATCGTCTTAGGATTGTCGCAGAGCACGTGCATGGGAACGCCGCCGAAATAGTGCAACGCGCGTTCCAGGCACGCCACCAAGGTTACGCCGCTTTCATTGCTCGTGAACTCGACGTACGAGTAGCGCGAGAATCCCAGTTCAGCGGTAAATGCGCGCAGCGGCAGCTCTCCTCGTCGGAAGACAACGAAGTCGATCTGTAACTGCCGCCCGGGCTCGGTCTCGAAGCGCACCACCGGCTCATCCGGCGGCGCCGGCCGAATCTCGCGCAGGTACTCCTTGAGCTGCGTGATGCCGCCCTCGTAGCCCTGAGCGCGAATTTCCCGCAGCAGCACTGTCGCCGGCAGCCGGATCTTGCCGGCCGCCTCGATGCGCTCTTGCAAGTAGCTCTTGTGCGCGTCGATCTTGATTGGGCGGGGCTGGCGCGGGCCGTAATGGCCGTCGCTCTTACCCGCAAGGATCGCACGGATCGTATTGCGCGCTATGCCCGTCTCTCGGGCGATCGCGCGGATTCCCTTGCCCTGCCGATGCAGGACCTCTATCTCCACCTGAATCTCCTTATGCAGCATGCGAACATGGTTCGCCGAGGGTTCAGGTGGGTCAATTTTCAACCGGCGGGGTGGGTCAATTTTACTCTCCGGCGCTAACACTTCGCCGCTTCGCATCATTTCGGGCTCGCCGCTGACCGAATCTCATGGCCTGGCGCTGATGCGTGAGCAAGTTCGTTCTTGCTCACGGTCTGCTCACAGAAGAAGTCCAGCCAAGTGCCGCTGAGGTGCTGAGGCTCCAGCTCCACGCACCTCATGGCACTTGGCGACTCTTATCGAGATGAGCGGTGCGCATTTCAAGACCTCCGCATTCAATCGCTCCGTCGAGTCGACCCGTTAGCCTGACCGGCCACGCGAAGAGTTAGCTTGTCACAGATTTGTCACGGAGCGGCCGAATCGCCGCGGTATCGGTTGGAAGCGGCTGGAACGGTGAAGCGCCGAAAGCCCGATAAGATAGGCGTTTTCGTCAATGCTGGGGATCGGCCGGGACCGCAGTGGAGGGGTTCGATTCCCGTTGGCGCTGGCGGAAAACTGATTACTCTGCTTGCACTTTTCCAGATTCGACTGATCCTCGTCTAACGAGCGTCTAACGGTTGATCGGGAAGGCTCGCTCTGAGAGCGCGACCGCGATGCCCGTGGAAATGATCTGCTCCTAACGAAAGGGCAGCTCACTACACCGTTTACTACACAGAATCGGCCAAAAGCGGCCTCGATGTTTATTCACGGCGGAGGCGCTACGCGCAAGAAGTTCAGTATCAGCAAGGATTATCGAGGTTCAGAGGGTAGTGGCGGGGACGTTAGGAGAACCTCCTACACGCTCCCGCCACTTGTTCGATCCCGCCTTATTTTACGCGGGTTTGCGGGGCGACGGTGTTTTCACTGCACCGTTTGCTACACAGAATCACCTGAGCTAGGCGCTGCGGAGCCTTATCGCGAGACGCCTCTCGGCCAATGCTGCGCCTTATCACAGTTATTACATGGTTTGAAATGATCGGGGAAACATCGCTTCGGCGCGGGAAGCGCAGGAGCACTGGTCCTTGGGCGCCCGAAGCCGGCAGGCGGAGGACACGAGCATCGTTCAAAATCCGTCTTGCTTGTTCTGTAGGATGAACCTGGCGATAGCTGCCGGGTTGCTGTGGCTACACGGGAGCGCGATTGCTGGTGCGCACAGCACTTCTGACCAAGCCTTAGTAGTCGAATCGTCACCGGGCGAAGCGGTGACCTGTGGAATCTTCCTGCACAATACGTTGTGGTACGAGATACGGTCTTTCCAAAGGAGGCACCTCATAGAGGAAACCGTCGTCGCCTTGAGCGCGAGGCTGCCATACTTTGCCGTACTGCCGGTATACGTTTCCAGCATGGTCCTCGAATTCAACGATGACTTGCGCATAAATCGGCATTATTTCGGTGTACGCCTCGCGCTCGCATAGCATCACGCTACGTGGAAGTGAGCGACCTGCCGGAATTGGTTCGCTAGGTGAATCCACCCATAGACCGGGCATGAAGGCGCGTATTTTGTTCGCGGACCCTTGTCCGATATTCTGAATCTCGTAAGTCATTGCGGTATGCCCCAACTTGTCTTGGCGAAAAGCGGTGTTTCCAAAGTGCAAGCGAGGCCTAAATGCATACAGTCGTACGTCGTCTTGCAACGCATCGAGGGGTTTACCAGGCTCGGCACGATCGGAGCGCACCGCCACCGGCTGTGTTGCTGCCGGCGTCGCGACCGTAACGGCCGGCGGGGCCACAGCTCGCAAAATTTCCTCAACGACGTTTTCGAAAGGTTCGGCCGTGGACATGTTCCGCAGTTCGGAGACGAAGGCGCTAAACGATGAAAGATCTGTCTGCGAGAGCCCGCGATGAAGCAACGGAATGATAGATCCTCCGCGATTATCGACTGCGCGCTTGATGATGGCATCAAATTCCGCCTTTGTGTAAACCTTTGTCAAGTACTCTGGACTGAGTACAAGAATCGAATGTCGAGACCGTCGAATACCATCATCGATCTTCGAAACCAGCTTCTCTCCGAGCAGAACGACATTTGAAAACAGCCAAACACTCATCCCTCGCGAGGTCAGTGCTTGAGCTAAACGCTGCGCGTATGCCTCGTCTTCCGATGCATAGGAAATGAAAACGTCCCAGGCCGGGGTTGTCACAGTTATCTCCTAGAACTTCCTAGACTGTATGTCGTGGCAGATCCGACCAAGAGCTGTTACGAATAATCGTTGCCGTATCAACGATTATTATGTCGTTTGAAATAACCGGGGAAACATCGCTTCGGCGTCACCGGGTGGGAAGCGCAGGGATACTGGCCCCTTTGGTGTGTCTGAAGCCAGCAGACCGGCAGCAAAAGCGTCGTTCAAAACTCGCCTTGCCGTTCGCTCAGGTAATCCCGTGATTCTCGCTGTTTCGCCGCGATCGAATTCGCCGCGAATGGCGGCCTCTTCCAAAAGACGGCCGACCTCAGGCTTGAAACGATCGTCACGTTCGGCCCAGGTGCGGAGCCGCTTGGCCAGCATATCGAGATCGAACAGTTCGCTCATGAAGCGCAACTGATCGAGGCAGACTTCCAAAAACCACGTCGTGAAATCGATAAGCGCACGCAACGACAAATTGCCTCTGCCGTCGAGATCATTTTCGCGCGGCGAGTCGGCAAAATCCATCATGCGCTTATATTGCGTACGATCGCCTAGCCCGCGAGCCAATCCACGCGAGATCGACCACAACCCGTGTGCGCCAATGCCGGAAGCGTGAGCCATCGCGTGACTCATCAGGCGGCTTACGCGACCGTTCCCGTCGGGAAACGGATGAATGTAGTTGAAGCGGTGATGAGCGGCGGGAATGGACATGATGCGCATCGCCATTCCGACGTCGTTAAGTTGGTATCGTTCCGAAAAGTACCGCATGAAATCGGCGACGTACGGACCCGACGGCGGCTGATGCCTGCCGACCGCAACGTCCTGTGCGACCGTTGTGCGGTACTGGCCGGGTTCCATCTCGTATTCGCCGCCCCGGCCCCGAACGATCAGCATTGCCCGCGGTGCGCTCTGATAGAACTCGGCGTGAAGCCGCCGGATAAACCCGCCGGACGTTGGGTCCGGAAGCGATCCTTCGGCTGCGAGTTCGTCGATGCGGGCTTGTACGCGCACGTGTGCCGCGGCTTCTTCCTGAAGGTTGCGTCGCGACTCATCGGCGGCAAAGTCACCCGCCAATGCGCGCACGATCTCCGCGGGGCGCGTATTGTGCCCCTCGATGAGATTGCTGTAGTAGGCGTTCATGATCCGCACCAGCTGAGCCAAGCTAGCGGCCGCCCGCGGGTGGATAGCCCTAGTAAGGCTTGCCGAGGTGGCCGAGATTTCTGCAACAAGGTCGGCCACGCGAGGCGGGGCAACCTCGAGGAGGGCCGGCTCGATTCGCTGGGGGCTTTCGAGAGCCGCTTTGGCCGATACTTCATGGACCATGTTGGCCTTATATTACAGGATTTATGTCGAAAATACCAGGCATTTTGGCCGATCGATTGGCCGATCTTTTGGCCGGTCGGCAACTGTAGGCGCCCCCGAGCCGTCCGCCTCTGTGGCATCGCACGCGGCGAACAGCCGCGGGCGTCCAGCACGGTGGCGGTAAGGCGAACCGAATCGCGACTCAGGCACTCTAACTACGCTAGTCTGACGTAAGTTCGGCCGTCATGCCCACCAACGCACCGTTAACCGGTGGTTGAAGCGGGAACTCGGTACGTATTCGCTCCAGCTGTTGCTGATACTCTGAGGCGATCGATGGATCCACCTTCTTCATCGCAATGACGGTCTGAACTAGAAGTATACGGGCGGCGACGTTTGATGGGCAATCCACCGCAAGTGCCAGTACGCGATCGACGATATCGCGAGGAGAATTCAAAGACTCTCTTGCCTCAAACTTGCTCGTGAGCTGCAGTGTCATCAGACCCTCCACCGACATCAAATACGGGAAGAACGCCTTTCCTGCCGGGATGTCGTAAAGTGGTGGAGCGCACACCGCTTCAGTACTGGTCGCCCTGAGTATAGCGGACCGCATTCCAGATGTTAGGTCCTGCGGGTTAAGCGCCGGATCATCCCTTCGGAGAGTCACGGAGCCTTCGTAAGCACATGTTGCGCCCATCGACCGGACGAGGTGAAAATCCACAGTCCATGGATCGTTCTTGGCATTCAAGTGAAGGATTAGAATCCACTCGGCGCCCACGTCCGCTCTTGCCGCGATCTCCGCCGCGTAATCGTTCGTCCATGGTTTTTGGCCGAGCATGTATGCTTGCGACTCTCCGGTAACCCATGGAACGAGTGCCTTTACAGGCAGAGACGTTCTAAAGAAGAGTTCTTGACCGAGAAATAGCGGAAGAGCTCTGCTAACCATTCCAGGAACTGTTGAGGCCTCGAGTACGATCGTTGGTGACTCGCCTTGGAAGCTAGCGGTTGAGCCGAGAATTGCTATTACCGGGCCGGCGCGGGGCGGTGTGGGGAAAAGACGGTTTACCGGTAGCGTATCGGGAAGCCACAAGGGCCTCGAAAGGGATACCACTGACACAGGTACTGGCTCCACTAAACCTAGCCGCTCGTTCTTTTTTGCGATGCGAGCCTTCGAAATCTCCGCAGCCCAATAATCCAAGGTGCGTTTATAGTCGGGACGACCCTGCGCGTACAGCGTGTCAAGGATATTCTGCGCCGCATCGAAGTGATTGAGGTCAAAGAGAGCCTTTATGAGATTGTTCCCGACCGTTAAGCCGTGGTGCTCAGCTGAAAAGCGTGCCGCTCCGATCGTTAGCGCTTCCTGCATGTGCCCGTGGGTCCCGAGATCACCGGTTATCATCATAAGGACATCGGCCGGCGGCGGATCTCCCACCATTTTCAGTGCTTCTTCGTAGCGCGCAAGAGCATCTTGCAGGTTTCCCGCCTCTAACGCGTCGCGCGCAAGGAATAGACGGGCGCGCCAGCTGTTGCGAAGCCCCGCCATCCGTCGCCACGCCTCAACTTGTGCGGATGGTCCTCGCTCGTCTCGCTCGATCGCGCCGTACCATTGGAGAGCGTTTTCTACGTTTGGATCAAACTCTATGGCTCGCCAGAGTGTCTCGCGCGCCTTCGCCTTGTCGTCTGCTGCAGAGTAAACCTTCGCGAGATTGAGCAAGACGTAACCGTCTTCGCCATTAGTGGCGAGATAAGCAGGCATCACGTCCGCTGCGTCCTTGATCTTGCCAACGCGCATAAGCACTACACCATACAGGCATGTGCTCCGCGCCGACTTCCTATCAAGCTTATGGAGATGCTCGGCCGCCTTTACGATATCGGCCGCGTAACCATCGCCGAGCGCTTCAGCCAAAATGTTGTAAAGGTGTGCCGCGTTATGCCAGTTGTCTTGGATGGCCTGGGGGAGTACTCGATCGTGCCAAACCTTGCGTTCTATCAGGCGCTCGCGCCCGTACTGGCCGTAGACGCGGATGGACGATTGTTCTGCTTGGTCGTCTGAAGTAGGCACGCTGGCTAGTCATTAGCCCGAGCCCAAGAATAGCCTCGCCTCCGCCCTCGATCTCGGCGTGTTCGGGCGACCACCGCCAAGCTGCAGTGTGGTTTAGCCGGCGCGCTGTGGCACCGTTGTCAGAGCGATTCACTACACCGTTTGCTACACAGAATCGGCCAAAAAGCTGCCTACAATTTCTAAGGCTTTCGTAGCCCTATGCCCAAAATCGCCAGTACCAGCAACGATAATCGGGGCTCAGAGGGTAGTGGCGGGGACGTTAGGAGAACCTCCTACACGCTCCCGCCAGAAGCGCCTTAAGTTTTGCGGCACGCTTAACTTCCGATCTCCGTTGGTGTCGCATTAGCGCACTGACTCCCTCAGGGAGTGCTGCGTTTTGCCCTCTACCTCATCCCATTTGTTGGAGCGTTCGGGTTGTGGTTGCGCGGATGAGAAGATCGTCTACGCGGCGCCGAGGGTCTTGGGAGGCACTGGAAGGCCTCGCGGGCCAGCACCGCCTAAAGTGGAGCTGCATGGAAGTTACCAGCCGTGCTACATCAAGGAGATCCTACACTCATGCGTTTCTTTATTTCCGCCGCCTTACTGGCGGTGGTCGTAAGTCTTTTGGCCGCTTGTTCGAGCGCTGGACCGGACGCGGCAAGCTCGCTACCGTCCGCTAGCGGACGGCAATCCTACATCAGAAACGGCCGCTTTGTCCCGGTCTGGTCGCCGTACGCCAGCCTCGTTCCGGTTGAGTTGCGGCCGGGCGGCTTGCTCGCAAGGATCCATGCCCTGCGGACCACGCCCGACCAGAAAAAAAAAGCGAAGGGCGGTATTTACGTGAGCGCCTTCGAGGCAACCAGCATCTTCGGCTACGCGAACCCAAATCGCGGGAACGAGCCGCCAATCTGCTCCGTCGGTCCGGTCGCGGAGGTAGACGGTATCGGCGTGGACGGTAAGGGAAATCTGATTGATCCCGACGGCCAATCGCACCTTATCGTCGTGTTCAAGGGACCCGGGATGTGCGGTACGGCGATCGGGATTGTAAGCGATCCCTACGGCCAGCCTGCCGACGCTACGAGTCCGAACGCCGCGACCGGCACAATCGTCGTTGCCAACATTTACGACACAGGCGGCGCCGGCAGCATTTCGCTATGCACGCTCTCGGGCGGATGCACGAAGAACCTCACCAACGCCGCCATGTACGAAGTCACCGACGTTGCGCAGGCAAAGAATGGCGACTGTTGGGGGTCGGGCACCAATATCTCCGGCGTAGCAACGCTGACGTATTTCCAACGTTGCCGAGGCGGCGGTCACCAGGCGACGGGCTACAAAAACAAGTATTACGGCGGCCTCGACATCGACAAACACGGCAATATCGTCGCGGTATCTCTATTCGACGATTCCCTGTACGTTTACAAAGGCTGCAACCCGGCATGTAAGCTCGTAGGTGGACCGTTCTCACTAGTCGGCGAGTCCGGCCAGGCGAAATTGAATAAGAACTCAAAGCAGCTAGCCGTCGCCAATTTCTATGATGATGAGATCGACGTGTACGATTACAGCCCGGGCAAGATCACGTTTTCGTACTCATTCACCAACGGCTTATCTGCTTCGGACATCGTTGGAGGCGTGGCATTCAATCCGCGTTCGCAAGAGTGAGTGCGTTGCGATTGCGTTCCTAAGGTAAACTGCTCTTTGTTGGATGAAGCGAGATACTGCAGCCCCGGCGTGCGCGCGTGTATCATGGATGTCAAGAGCCTATATGTTAGTGCGGCTGATCGATTGTAGGTAGGCAAACCACGGTTCGATATCCCGACGGTTTTGCAGTCGACGCGAATAACAACGTCTGTGTTTCCAGCAGGAACAACTACATATGCGAAGCGTGACGCGATGCCCGCGCCGCTCCTCCTGCGCATGCCAACCACGCGGTACAAGCTGCGCGGCGCGCGTCGTGCGCGAGTCGCGCCAGCGCGCGCGCCGATCCTCGTGTCGAACGTCTCACACGTCGTCGTATTATGCCGGGGGTTACCAAGCTGCCGGCGCATCCGGCGAGCATCGCCGCCGAAATCGCGGCGCCGGTAGCGTTGTCGAGGTAATGATTCGCATTTGAAATCGCTCCTTTGATCAGCTAACCTGGGGAAAACGGGCCTTTGTCAAGGAGAGAGGCCGCTTTCGCAGATTCGGCCGATCTTAGTCTAACGACCGTATAACGTAGACCGGAAGACCCGCGAGCTCCGCTCTGGCGGAAACGAGCTGCTCCTAAGAGCGGACCGGCTCACTACACCGACTACTACACAGAATCCGCGAAAAGCGGCCTGCGATTTATATGAACCTTCGCAGCCCTGTATGCAAAATCGCCAGTACCATCAAGGACAATCGAGGCTCAGAGGGTAGTGGCGGGGACGCTAGGAGAACCTCCTACACGCTCCCGCCAGGATCGCTGTCTGACTCGGAACAACTCGGAACAATGAAGCTCTTTAAGCCCGCGCGGGCAGCCGCACATCGGGAGCTTCGCGTCGCGAGCGATGCGAGCGAACGTCAGGCCGAATGTGTTGGGATTCCACGACAAGCCATCGAGCTCGAAGAGCGGGGTGCTGGCGTCGTGGTGGGCCCCCGCCGAAAAGAAACGTTGAGCCTGTTCGAGGCGATGACGGCGCAACGCTCAATCGCGAACGGTGGGAGCGCGACTGTGCGGCGCGAGCGCTTCGTCTTTGGCCCCCTGAACCGTACCTCGCAGCGCTCCCGCTTTGCGGTGCGAACTGTGACGCGCTCCAACGACCGAGCAACCCGCAGCGTGCGTGGTCTAAGTCAAGGTCGCTCCGCCTGGGCGCGGGCATCGCCTGCGACCCCCCTCGAAACGGCGCGCGTCGAGCGAGGCGCAGCGCTGGCAGCGCGTCTCCGAGCGCCAGGCGCGCGAGCTCGCCGCGGTTCGCGAGCGTGCCAAGAGTGGCCCCGCCTGGCGGCTGCGCCAGGAATGCTTAGCTCGGCGGCTTAAGCGGGTCTGGAAGCAGCGGCACGCACGATGCTGCCTATCACGATGCTGCCTATCACGATGCTGCCTATAAGGAGGAACTTTCGATGACCCGTGTTCTTACCGCCGTGGTCTTTGCGGTCGCCCTCGCACCGGCAGGAGCGTCCGCCGCATGCCTCGGGGGGTATCCCGTGATCGCCCACGTCACCGTGGAAAACCATATGACCAGCAATCAGGTGACCCGCTATCATTTGGTCGGGACCGTGACCAATGAGGGTACTCAGGCGCAACCGGCAAACACCTTGCAGTTCGTCGACATCTCGCAAAACGGCGACAAGCTGGACTCGCGCGGGATTCCCCCGCTTTCGCTGGGCGCCTCGTACCACTTCACGTACGACTTCATGCGTGCCGAAGATGCGGGCGCTGATACGACCAAGCTTACCTTCCGCATGGAGACGCAGTCCGGAAACAACATGCGGTCCGAGAACACCTGTAACCCTGCCAACGGTGTTTACAGCATAACGTTCTAGCGGCGCCGAAGCGCCGCGCCTGATCGAGCGGCGCAGCCTTCGCGTTGGGATCGACGTCGGTGGTACGTTCACCGACGTCGTCGCCGTCGAATCGTGGAGCGGCGCAACCATCGTCCGCAAGGTTTGCATATGGTGACTGGAGGTGCATTCGTTGGCAACCAGCCACTCCAACCAGCACGTCGAAAAGCAAGCGCGCTAGCTTTTTTTGAACGTCGGCGACCCGCGGCAACTGCGCTTGAACCGATTCGATTCCGGTTGCCTCACCTCGAAGCCATTCGACGAATTGTTCGCTTCACCAGATCGAAGAGTTGGACAAGGCAAAATGGGCGGTATGCAACACGCAACAAAATGTACACAAACCGCCCGGCAGGGGCGAGTACGGCGTGGGACCACGAGCCACCCGAGGATCGACGTACGCGAACGTTATGGGAAGCGGTAGGACCGCGGAAATGCCAAGGGACGCTACGGGTGCTTCCTATACTCCGTCATCGAGATGCGGTCGAACGCTTCAGCGATGCCGGTCGCACGCCGTCGATCGATTAGGCGACCGCCTCTAACGGCTCGCCGGCGCTCGAACCTGTCTTGGCTAATAGTGTCGATGCGCCCTTACAGCGTCGGCGTTCCGCTGCGGCGCCCGACCTCGATAGGGGCGTCCGCGCCTAACCGCGGCTTCTGTGTAGTAAACGGCGTAGTGAAAGCACCGTCGCTACAAAAAGTCGCGTAGAATAAGGCGAAATTCACTAAGTGGAGGGAGCGTTTGATTTGGCGGAAGCGTGTTATATCGTACACGCGACGGTGCGCTCGGGTGATATAACGATCACACCCGTCGACACCTGCTTGTCTTAACAGTCAAGCCGCGATTTTCGGAAGCCCGCCAAAGTCGTCGGAATGCCGGTGACGATAAAGTGGGTGCAGGAAACGGACGATTTTACTAGCAACCGGACGGTGGTCAACGCCATGAACGGGAGGTAGAGGTGCAGGGCATCGTCATCGTACCTGGGAGCCGAATGGACGCTCTTTGGCTCGACAATAGGTTCGCGATGAACTACTCGCGGTGGGCGCTGCTTGAGGCGAACCATGTAGCGCCGCAAAATTTAGGTGGGATCTTCACGACCCCACCTGCTGGCGTTACGCTCGGGACGGATCGTCTCGACGTCTTCGGTCTCGGAGTCGACTACAGCGTCTATCACAAGACATACGACGCAGCGGCGAATCAATGGACGCCCGACTGGGAGGATCTCGGCGGCAATCTTACCTGCACGCCCGTCGTCGCATCGACCTCGCCGGAGACGATCGACCTCTTCGGCCTAGGACCCGACCAAACGATGCTCCATCGCAGGTTAGACGGCAACGTCTGGACTGCTTGGGAAGAGCTTGGGGGCGCTTTCACGAGCCCTCCGGTGGTTCTACCGGACTCCAACGGGAATTTCGATATCTTCGCGCGTGGACTGGACTTTCGAAATTTATACGACGAGTTGGCAGCCCGGGACGGCTCCAGTTTGGCAGTTGCTTGGCGGCGGTCTGCTCGGGGCTCCGACCGCTGCCTCGGTGCCGACGGCAATACGCATACGCGGGGCAACCTTGGTCTTCGTTACCGGAGACGACTCCGCGGTGTGGATGACGATCTTCGACGGCGTGGTGTGGAAGGCGTGGACGTCGCTTGGGCCCGCGCAAACGACGCCGACCGATCCGCGGCTCGTTAATCTCAAGACTCCTCCGGTCGTCACTCCGTTCGTGAGCGAGCCGGTCGTTTGCGCTTTCGATTCGCTCGAAGATAACGCCGCGGTTGGCGTGCGAAGCGACATTTGGGCTGGCCCCCGTGGGCCAGTAAATTTGTCCAGCGTTCGAATCGACATTTTCGCCGTCGGAAAAGATCACGCGCTCTGGCATAAATGGCTCGATAAAGATGGCTGGCACGGTGCTCCTCCTCCCCCCGGCTCAGACGCGGACGGTCTTCCCAATGCGGCGCTGAACTGGATGCGGGTCGAGACGCAACCGCGTGGCGCAGCCCCCGGCCAAGATCTCACCCCGACTTCCTGCGCGTGCGCGCCGTCGTTGTATGCCGTCAACACGTCTGGATCGCCGGTCGACCTCGTGCTCATCGAGCCGACAATAACTGGGCAGGGCGCACTGATAACCTACGACGGAACCTCGTTTACCGCGGCCGGACCCGGCCCGACGTTCCGCTTACCTGCGACATTCAAGTTCACCATGGATTCGTTTTTCATTGCGAACCCGCGATCCGCCGATACCGATACCGATTACGTTACGGTGACGCTATCGGTCGGAAAGTGGCCGATACGAAGCTTAAGCGACGGCCCCTACGATGGAATCAAGGGTACGAACTACCCCATCCCGTTTTCGCTCGAAACGTTCGCAATGGAGCTCTGTGAGCCGGTCTTTTTCAGTTACACGATCGTCAACACCGGCAATCAGGATGCCGCGAATGCGATCCAGAGCGCGATCGTGAGCGGAGCCGAATCGCTGGTCAACTCCGTGCTGAACTCCCTCGCGACGCCAGGCCCGAAAAGCATCGCGTTCAACGGTGTGAAGCTTGCCACCTCATATGCCGGTGCGACGATTCTCGGCGTCGCACCGGGCGCAATTATCGGCGTGCTCGGCGAGTTGGTCGTGGGCAGCTTACTAAGCTACGTCCTCTCGTTCGTCTTTGCCGACTGCGATGGCGTCGTCGTCGTCGATCAACAAGGCTTTCAAAAGGCTCGCGACATTCAACAACTTTTCGCCGGTCTCGATTCCAGCGAAAACTTCAACCAATCGACTCGCTTTCTCGGCAGCGACTCTCCCGACGGGTGCTTCGCGAACTCCGATTACACGGTGCACTGGTCGATCGGGCGACCGTTGCCGTAGCCGCGTTGGGCGGCAGAAGCGGCGTGTCGATTTCTATTGACCTTCGTAGCCCTATGCATGTTTGGAAGCGATCGCGAGATCGGCGACGGCCCATTGGGGCGCGCCGCGGCGGTTTCGACGTTCCACCACCTGGCCGATCTCAACTGGGACACGGATCGAGGCGCGCCAAGTTTTGTCACCGACAAACCCGGTGACGAAATAAAACGCGATCCGGCTCGGTTCGAGATCTTTAAAGACTACGTCCGCAATATAGCCCGTTGGTTGGGCGTGCGTCCGGGATCCTCACCACGGTTCTCCGGCCTTTCTTGCCCTGCTCGGACCAGTTTGACTAGCGTGAAGCGTGCCGGGGATATGTGTACGCGCGGCGACGTTGCAGATTTGAAAAAGCTTGACGCCACATCCCGGCACCGGGGTGAACGGGGAAGGGCAGTTTTAAGGGACGAATGAACTCAAATGACTCAAACTGCAAGCCGCATACTCGCGCTGGCTCTTCTCACGGCCTGCTCGCACTCGTCCGAAATCGCCGTAGGCGAGACTCACACCATCGCTAGTGCAACGGCCCAACGCTCTTCGGCCGATTGGCCGTGCTTTGTCGACGAATCCATGTACAGGATTTGGCTGGAGGATAACGGCGACAGCCAAGAGCAGAACACGATCGAAGAAAACAGCTCGATTTGGCTTTCCGACGGTGACACGGTCAAAGTACTGCAGGTTCGGAAACCGGACGCGCTTCGGCTTGTGATCCTTACGGCACCGACTTCTGACTACGTTGGAAAGAAGTGTTGGGCTTACAGCTACAACGGCTCTTTGTTTTCGAAATAAGAGATCAACTCCAGTAAAGGTCGCAGCTGCCTAGATTCGATAGCGAAGACGGATCAGGGCCGAGCGCGCCATCGGGTAAGCTTCGGGCACGTATCCGCCAACCCCGTACTGCCAAGGTACTGCGGGGGACTGCCCGTTGTTGGTGGGTATGCCGTTGCCGAGTGTGTAGAGGCAGTGCTTGCAGTACTGTGCGCCGTAGGCCCGCTCGTAGTAGACGTCGCCGCCGGTGTACCCGGGCGGCCCAATGAAGTACGGATTGCCTTGAAGCTGCGTCGGCGTAGCGGTGCCGAAGAGATTCACCACGTCGAGTACCGCCGTAACGCGCGGCGAGAGATCCCCTTCAATGTGAAGCGACGCGAGCGTCTGCGGCGTCGTACGCAGCGTGTTGGGATCGCTGCCCTCGTTCGTTCCCAGGTTCGCGATGTAGGGGTTCGTCGTGGCGTTGTATGGGTGTGCCGGATTCTGCAGAAAGTAATAGTTGTACCCGGGATTGACGAAGTTGTCATTGGGAACCTGCACCGGCTTTCCGTTAACGATTTCCCAAACCATCGTGCCGTTGCCGTACGGATAGCCGTTCTCATACGAAAGCAGCGGCGTGACGCGCAAGCGATGGCGCAAGAAGGCGAACTCGTACGACGCCGTCGCCGTGAAGTTCGGAATGTAGTTGGCCGGGAAGAGATGCCCGGCCAGAATCGCGGGCGCGTTGAGGTCGTTGAATGCAAACTGATAGATGCTCGACGAGAGCGTGTGATTGTAATTGGCGTTGAGCGTAAAGCCCTCGTTGTGCACCCAGAACTCCAGCCCGTGAGAGCGTAGCTGGCCGGCATTCGTGGGGACGCCGATGGCGTTGGGATTTTCACCGGCGTTGAGGGCGTTGCGATAGTTGGTCGGGAGGACATCGATGACGTTCTGCTCCAGCTCTACGAAGTAGGCGAGGCGCACTTGCGTGCGGCCACCGCGTTCGTAGGAGAAGGCGTAGTCGTCCGAGGTCTCCGGCGCCAGCGGAAAACTTGGGACCGCACCGTTGGCGCCGCCGCCGGAGTCGTTGCTGCATTGGCTCGCGGGCACGCAGGTGCGCTGAACCTCGAGCGGCAGCGGCGGGACCGAGTTGTGGTCGAAGGTCGCGCGAAGTCCGTTAATCCCCGCAAAGGTGTACGCGAGTGCGAGGTGAGGATCGAGGGCGCCGTCGCCATAGATGACCTGCGGGTTGTCGCTCGTCTGGGCGTGCTGACCAACATAACGCAGCGAGCCCATTGCCGAGAAGTTCGGCGTTACGCTCCACGTGTCGCTCATATAGACGAGATATTGATTCAACCGCGGAGCTGCGGTAACAATTTGCGGGACCGTCGGCACGATCTGATAAATGCTGCTCGTATTGACGTCGTATTGAGCGCCGGCGCGAAAGTCCGTCTTGTCGTTGGCTTGGTCCTCAAAGTCGTAGCCGATTCCGTCTTCGCGCTGGTTTTGCGTTGAATAGAGCGAGATCACGCCATCGGGAAAGGAGAGGTCATCCCACTCGGGACCGTTGGCAACGGCGCCGATCTGCGATTGGAAGAGCTGAAGCCGCCCCAGTGAGTGCTGCCAATCGTGAACCCACTGGAGCTTCTCGATGCTGTAGGTTCCTCTCGCGATCGAAGGCGTATCGACTTGCTGGTTCGGATTCGCCGGTTCGCCAGGGAACGTCGCGGCAGGGCTGTTAAACGTCGACCATTGCAGTCCCTGATACGGCGAATCGTATTGTTGGTACGCCGCCGCGCCGGTGAGAAAGACGGCCGAGAGATCGTCGATCGAAGTAGCGGCGAAATGCACGTTTCCGGCGATCGCATACTGCGCTCGGGTCTGAAAGCCGAGACCGTACGTACCGCTCTCCGCTGGATAGAACGTGTGGCCGTCGCCATACGCAAAATACTCGCTGCCGCTCGTTGTCGAGAGCGCATAGCGCCACCGAAGGTCCGGCGTGGCCTCCTGCGCGGTAAACTTCATCTCGCCAAGCTGCGCGCCGATTCCATTGGCGACTTCAAGAGTTTCCGTTCCCGGATAGGTGCCGGTCAGCGGCACTTCGTTGACCACCCCGCCGAGAGCGTTTTGGCTGACGTCGGTGTAGCCGCCAAGCGTCACGGTCTCCGAACCGACGCCCGTCGTGCCAAGTTGGGCGCCCACGATGTTGCCTCCGGGTTCGGCGATCAGGCCCTGCGGCACCGGGACGGAATCGTAGTCGTAAACGGTGTCTTGCACCTTCCCCCCGCGCACGATCACGTTCGCAAACGAGTCTTGCTGGATACCCGGGACGTTCGAGATCGCGCCTTGAATCGAGTCGCGCGAATAGTTGGCAAGGCCTGACGAGGAAGCTTGCGGCGTACCGGCTTGAGCCTGTTGGCCCTGCACCGTGAAGATGTCGCTCGTGCTGCCGATCGCGAATGCCGCTCCCTTGGCTTCGACCTTCGCGATTTCTTTGAGCTTGGCGAGCAGGGCTACCGCGAGGCGCGCGTGCTCGCCGGGGAGCACGACGACCGTTGCGTTGCCCGGTTCAAAACCGGCCGCTTCAACGCTGACCGCGTACGTGTCGGGCGCGACTCCGAGAATCGTGAACCGGCCGCCGGCGTCGGTGGTACCCGTGTAGCGGCCCGATGGCGCGAGCGCCAAGATTCGCGCGTTGACGATCGGCGCGCCAGTCGTCGTTGTAACGGTTCCCAAGATCGCGCCCGTGACGAACTCGGCGGCGCCGGCGGGTTGAATCGAAAGCGCTAACACGAAAAGAACGCAAAGAAAACGACTGTTCTTCGGCACGGATCTCGCTCCCAAGCGACGCGCGATGTCACACGCGTCGCAGTTTTTGTCGAGTAAGTTAGGCTAGGGCTGGGAGCGAGGACGGTGGAGCGCGTAGACCGCGCGACTTAACGATTTCAGGGGCGACGCGAGAACAACTCGTGTCCGGATGAGGCATCGTTGCGTGCTTCGGCGTCGCCGCGTTCGAGCGCGAAATCCTCAGGAACGACGTCAGGAGCCCTGCAGCAAACGTTCCGCTGCACGCGGCAAAGCGAATCGCGGCGCCAAGCATTATCCGAGCGCTGACCGCAATAGTCAGAAACGCCAAGATGAGAATCGGAGCGTGAGCGATGACGACGGAGTTTGCGTTAAACGGCGCTAAGCCGCCGAAGTGCGTTTCGTAGCCTTCGATCGCGACGACGGTGGCGCACGCTTCTGCGAATGCGGCGACCGCATCGATCGCGCGGGCGCGCACGTCGTCGAGCTTGCGCACCAGTGGATCGCTGGGCGCGATGCGGGAACCAATGATATAAGCGATGAGGCTAACGGCCAGCGCCACGGTGATTGCGAGCGCCGGTAGGACTCCCTGCTGGTCAATGTCCTTGGTTACGCCGCCCAACAAACCAAACATCGCGGAAAACTCGGTCCCCGCGTCGGCGAGTACACCGGCTAGGAGTCCGATCGTAATTACGGCCCAGATCCGCACCAAGGTATACCGCATTGCCGATTGACCTACGACAGTGGCCGGGCCGGCCCTTCAGCGAAGGACTGCAACGCCTACCACGCCGGAAAGTACGATCAGCAGCGGCGCATTGATTTTTGTGCGAAGCATCAGGACGACGACTGCGGCGCTGGTGAGGTAAGCCACAAGCGACGACGGCGCCCCCCGACCAATCGTCCAGACGCTCGACCAGACTAGGCCGACTATTGCCGGCGCAAGCCCGCGCGAAATGATAGCGCGCCAGGGTGAGGCTGAAAAACGCGCCTCCAGCGAATCGAAGCCGATCATGATGAGGCTCGACGGTAGGAACATAGCCGCCGTCGCCACCGCCGCTCCCAACAGCGGGTTTTGCGGTAGCGCCGCATATCCGATAAGCGCCGCGAAGATCGTGGTCGGGCCCGGCACGAGCTTGCCGATCGTATAGAACTGCGTAAACTGTTCGGAGCTGACCCACCGGTACGTCGTAACGGCATCGGTATGCATCTGCGGGATGATGCCTTTCCCGCCACCGAAACCAAGAACCGAGAGCTGCGAAAAAACCGAGAGGAGATGGAGCAGCGTTCCCATTTAACGCTAGGCTTCGGATCTCTTATGCGTGCGCAGCCATTGCGCAAGGACCCCGCCGCCGCCGAAGACTGCTAAAACCGGGAGCAAGGGCATGTGCAGCAGCGAGACCGCTAGAGCGGTCGCGGCAACGAACGCGAGGCTAAGCCAACTCTTGCGCTCGTCCCACGTAAGTTCCAGCGCGTTCCCAAGCGTCAGACCCAACGCTCCGGCCGCGCAGCCGCGAAGCGCGCCGTGGACCAACGGATTCGACGCAAACTTAAAGTAGAGTGCACCGGCCACAAGCACGATTGCAAACGGCGGAATGCTGACGCCGGCAAGCGCCGCCACCGCGCCCGGAACGCCGCGCGTCTTTTGTCCGCAATAGATAGCCAAGTTGAGGAGGTTTGGACCGGGAAGTACCTGCGCGACCTCCAAGCCCTCGAGAAAGCCGTCGGAGTCGATCCATCCGCGCGCCAGAACCTGCTGGCGAATCGAGGCCTTCTGCCCGCCGCCGAACGAAGTTGAGGCAATCGTCGCAAAGGTGAGTGCGATGCTTCCGAGAGAGGGTCGCGCCTCAGCCGGCATCCGGCATCGGCCCGTCTACGACCGGGCTGCGGTGCTTGCCCGAAAGAATGTGGATGTGCACGTGCTCGGTGTGCTGATAGGGCGGCAGCACGCCCATGCGAATCATGAACCCCTTTTCGTACAGGCCGAGCTCTAATGCGACCTTTTGGATCCCGCCCAGCAGGCGATGCCAGACCGCAGCGTCGCCGAGCGAAAAATCCAATATCGTCGGGATCCATTTTTTCGGAATGATAACCACGTGAATATCCCACCACTCTTCTTTGCTCGGATCGATGCGGTGGCGAAATGCGAAAACATCGTCGTCTTGGTAGACAACCTCGTCAGCGGTGGTTCGCGTACCGTCGAGGCGTCCCCGAAACGTGTGCTCCGGATCCGGCTTCTCCCAGACACGCTGTTCGGGCCCACAAATCCGTTCCGAAATCCAAAACGTCATTACGGCGCTGGCTTCAGGAGCAGCGAGCAGGCGTCCTGTGCGAGACGCGGAAGCTGCGCGTGATGAGCGTCGACCCGGTTAAGAACAGAGTTGGAGCCGGCGAGGTGCTCGGCGCGCCGCCGCAGTGGGCCAAGCAGCGTCGCGCTTGGGTGGCGATCGTAGGCTCCAACGAAGTCGTCTACGAAGACCATCATGTCGTCGTCTTTCACGATCCCGTCGACGAAGAGCACGAGTCGGCCCGCGTCGCCGGTGAGCTCCGCCTTACGCTGCTTTCGAAAAGAGACGGCGTCGATTCGTTGATGGACTTGAGCGTAGCCGACGAAGACTTGAGCGCAGCGATCCTGCACGGGATACAGCAAGCCGCGTTGCGGCTCGGGCTCCAAAGAGGAGGCTTCGAGGTGCGCGCCCACGTCTATCCGCCGTTGCAGAGCCGGCCCGAACTGGCCTTTAAAATTCGCTCCGGGAAACCGCCCAAGAATAGCAACGCCGCAGCCGGCTAAACCGTCGCGAGCACGGCACGTGCGTGTGCACCGCCGTCGTGGCGCAACGTCACGTTGCAGTCCTCCGCAAGCGACCAGACGATGTAGAGCCCGCGCCCGCGCTCGCTGAGTAGATCCAATGGCAGTTTGGGCGCGAACGTAAACCCGGGGCCGCGATCGAGCACGTGAAGAACCGGCGCGGCAGCGTGCGTCCAATTGAGGATGATCTCGACTGGACCGGGAGCAAAGCGCACGACGTTGCCGAGCAGCTCGCCGAAGACGAGTTCGGCCGCATCCAGTTGTTTTCGGCGCAACCCGGCGTCGCGCAAGGCCTGCACGAACGAGTGGCGAGCCGCGTGCGCTCGCCGGGCATCCTTACTATCGAAGGTCCACCGCTTCGCGCCGTCGCCGTTGGCGTCGTCAACGTCGGCCTCTGGTTCGAGTTGCAACGTCAACACGACCACGTCGTCGTTACCACCGCGTTTTAGAAGCGCGCGATAAAGTGCGGCGGCCGGACTCGAGCTGCGCGTAATCTCGGGGCGAGCGAGTGCTGCCCGGAGGCGTTCGAGACCGCGCACGACGTTACGCTCGGCCTCGATCAAACCATCGCTGTAGAAAGTCAAGAGGCCCGAACGCGGCAGCGGCGTCGTTGTAGCGACCTCACCGCGAACGCGCAAACCGAGCGGCAGTCCACTCGTGCCCAGCGGCATCACCGCGCCCGCGGCATCGCGCAGGAGCGGTGCCGGATGCCCGGCCGATGCGTGAACGAACGTGCGCGCGACCGGATCGAGCACGCCCACGAATGCCGTGACGAACATGTCGGGATATTCAGTCTTCAGCGTACGATCGGCGGCGTCGAGCATCGCGATCGGATCGGCGTAGACCTGCGCGACCCCCCGAATAACTTGTCGCATCGAGGCCATGATCACCGCCGCCGGCAGACCGCTGCCGGCGACGTCGCCGACCGAAATCACGATGCGTCCGTCGTTGAGTCGTAACGCGTCATACCAATCGCCGCCAAGCAGCTCGCGGTCGCTGGCCGGCACGTAGATGCCGTCAAACCGCATGCCCGGTACCTGGGGAAGCGAAATCGGGAGCGCGGCACGCTGAAACTCCGCGGCGATCTCACGCTCCCGTTCGTAAAGGCGCGCGTGGGCGATCGAAACCGCCGCGCGCTTCGTCAGCTCTTCGAAAAGTGGTAAGTCGGCGACGGAGTATTGCCGCGGAGTCTGCGACCAGTACGCGACCAGCGATCCAATCGTTCGTCCGCGCGTGCGTAGCGGGATGGTGACGGCCGAGCGCGGCTCCAGTTCGCGAATCACTTCGAGCAGCTGACGGGTAGCGACTTTTTCGAGGAGCTCGACGTGCACTTCGTGGATGACCATCGGCCGGCCGTTTCGCAGAGCGGCGGCAATCGCGGGCTCGTAGCGCCGAGCGTGCGTGTAACGCCCGACGAGGCGCTTCACCAGAAGCGTCTTCTTCGGATCGGCGTGAATGGCCGCGACGGTCTTTAAGCGGTCGCCTTCGTCGAAGAGATCGATTGCGGCCCAATCGCCAAACTCCGGAACGATGATGGCGAGCAAACGGTTGAGCGTGGCTTGCAAATCGAGCGACTCCGCAAGCACTTCACCGGCTTGCGCCAAAAATGCAAAGATTTGGCCTTGGCGCTTGTAGTCGTCGATATCGGTGCAAATGCCGAGCCAATCCGCTCGGTCATCCTGCGCTTCGTGCAACGGCGAGACGAAGAGCCGATGCCACCGGTACGTTCCGTCGGCGCGCAACAACCGCAGCTCGAGCTCGAAACCTGCGCGGCTTGCAACTCCGCTCTGCAACGCCTGCCGGCAGCGAGCGCGGTCGTCGCCATGAACCGACGCCCACCACTTCTCCTCCAGCGATTCCGGCGCCGCGTTCGAGCGCCGCTTCCGCCCGATGAACTCATACCACGCGCGATTGAACGATAGGATCCGGGCGCCTGAGGTGGCGGCCCACGCGATCTGCGGAATGTCGTCGATGAGGAGAGGCGGCAAAGCCATTGCTTACCTGGTTTTTCGCAGAGACCGGCCCCAACCCCGCACAACGCGCTAAACGGACGAGGAGGTGCCAGGCTGCTTGCGAATCTGACATAGCCAAAGTGCTGCTCTTTTAGATCGGAAGGCTGACGACCAGCGGGCAGCTCACGGCATTTAACGCGAACTATACACCCCTATACATCGTTTCCGGTCCCGACGGTAACTTATGGTACGACGACGATAGCGGCGACATTTACAAGCTGACGACATCCGGTAAGACCAGCCGCGTGCGGAGTGTTTATGAATTGGGAGCCGGCCTATTCGTCGCCTTTCATAATATATGGTTTTACACTGCAAGCACCACTCAACTCGAAGAGATGTCGACGACGGGAAAAATTTCTCGAAAAGTATTCGATACCGTTTACGTGCCTGCCATTCTCAATGACGAGCGGGCCGCAGAGCAGCATATGGTATGTCGACTCCGCGAACGACTGCATCGCTCGCATGACCCTTTCAGGAGAGTTCTACGTCGTCCCGACGTATAGCCGGAAAGAAAACCTGGGATTCTTCACGGGGATCGTCGTTGGCCAGAATCGGGATCTTTGGTTTACGGCAACGGGTACGCGCGGCCTCGGCTGGATCGATCCCGCCGCGATATAGGCCGCCTAAGTAGGAACGAAGGGGGCCGGCGACGTCGGGCTGGAGCACCGGCCGAGGGGTTGAGGCAGTACCCAGGGAAGAGCCAGCTAACTCTGCGCACTTCTTAGGAGAACCGCAAATGAAATCTTTGGGTCGTATATCCGTCGCAGCGCTAATTGGCCTTGCCGCGGTAACCGCAACCATCGGGGCGGCACAAGCCGCTTCTACGCCGGTTGTCATCAAGAGCTGCACCGTCGTCAAGCCGAAACCGTTAAGCCACAATGCGGACGGGACGCGCATCGTTTACATCCTCGCGGGCCATCGAACGGCGTCGGAAGTTATGTTTATGGTCGGCTACCGTAATGCGACGCAGCACTATCTTCGTCGCGTTACCGACGCCGGATCCTTCGCGCCTGGTGTGACGATCGACCATACACTGCCACTGTACAAGGACGTGACCTACGCCGGCTCGCCCACTACGACGTGCTACCCAACCGAAGTCAAGTGGGAGGGAGGCACCATCTGGATGGCGCCCTCAAAACCATAGGATGAGCGTTAAGGGCGTCGAAACGACGGGGCGTGCGCGTCGGCTTTAGGACGCTACTTTCGCTTGCCTTATGCGCTGCGGCTGCCGGAGCGGTCTTTGCGCACGCAGCGATCGATGTCGTGGGCGACTATGCCCTGGCCACCGATAGCTACGACCACCTTCATCACAGCTCGCGCGAGCTGATCAGCGGCGTAGCCCTCGCGATTGCGGCCATCTTGGTCGCACGAGGGCTGCGCGGCTGCTGTGAAATCGCGCAACGAAATCGAACGAGGCTCGCTTGCGCTGCCTACGGCACGCGCGACGCCCTCGGATATTGGATCGCCGCTGTCGCGGCGAGTTGCACGCTCGTTCCGGCGATGGAATACCTGGACGGAAGGCTCGACGGCATGGCGGTGCGCCAGCTCGGCGATGCCTTTGGCGGTTCGCTCCTCGTCGGTTTGCTTACGACCGTCGTCTGTGCGAGTCTCGTGGCCGCGCTGATCTTCGCGCTCGCGCGTTGGCTCGTCTCCTACCGCGACGCGATCGTAACGATTCTCGAAACGCTCCTGCGGTGGAGCGGCGATGCCGTCCGCCGCCTGGCGTCCGATCTCGATCGCTATCGTTTAACCTTCCGCCGCCGCGTGTCCCACGCGTCGCGGCTCTCCAAACGTGGACCTCCTGTAGCGCTCTTCGTCTAGCCCCCGTTCTAGCACTCGCTTTACAGGAGTCCCCCAATGCGAAATCCTCGCGCTTGCTTGCGCGTTGTTTGCGTGTCCATTGCTCTGGCTGCCGCGCTCTGTGCGGCAGGCTCCAGCGTGGCCGCGGCGGACGACGATGATTTCAAGGTACGCGGAACGGTCCGGTCCAACGACGGTGCGCCGATTGCCGGAGCCTCGGTCACGATTTCAATGCCGGACGTTTCCAAAACGAGTCGCACCGACGCGCGCGGCGCGTTCGTCTTGCATGACGTTCGTGACGGCACCTACGCGCTGCGCGCTTCGGCTCCGGGCTATCAGCCGATCTCCCAACGAACGGTCACGCTCGGCCGGTCCAACGCGACGCTCTCGATCGTGCTCTCTCAGGCGACGACGAACTCGTTGACGGTCATTGGAACAGTGCGAGCGTCCGCCGGCGAGACGGTTTCTACGGCATCGGCGCCGACGATTTCGATGAACGCGCAACAAGCGGCCGCCGCGGGCACGACGTCAATCGCGCCGATGCTGTGGAGCCAGCTTTCAACGACGCCCGTGATTCCGCTGGGCGGCGGCAGCAATGCGACGGTTAGCTTCGCCGTGCGTGGCCCCGATCCGACCGAGACCGTCGTGGATATCGACGGGCACCAGATGAACAACGGCAACACCGGCGATTTCGATGTTTCGCTGCTGGACCCGGCGGCACTACAAGAGGTGCAATTGGTCTACGGGATCGCGCCATCGTCGCTGATCGGTCCCAACACGATCGGCGGCGGCGTCAACATCGTTACGCTGGAGCCTACAAGCACGGATCACACCTTGATGCGCATATTCGGCGGCTCGTATGGAACCTTCGGCGAGACTCTCCAGACCACGGGCTCGGATAACCGCTTCGGCTACGCCCTTTCGCTGCACGGTGCGACCTCGTCGGGATCCGTTAATCAGACGGTTCTTGCGCCGCCAAATGCCATCGCTCCGCCGACCGATAACGAAACGGCGCAAAGCGTCGGGAGCGATTCGATCGGTAAGTCGTTGCTCTCCAAGGTGCGCTATCAGTTGGGTGGCGAGAACGGATACGGCTACATTCAACTCAACTTTCGCGATCAAACCGTCTACAAAGACGAGTCCGCGTTGCTGACTACGTACACCCCACCCGGGTATAGCGGAGGGGGCGGGGACGATGTGTTCCGCGTTGGAAACGGTGCCTCACCGCTCGATGAAGGTCAATCAGGGGGCTATCAGAGTTTCGCGGGAACGAATCTCGAGGCTCACCAGGCGAACTACGGCTTCGACGCACAGTTGCCGCTCGGAAGCCAACAGATCGACGACGCGCCGGCGACCATCTTACAGCTCAGCCATTTGACGACGCTGAACTCGCAATCCGTCTCCGGCCCGGGAGCCGACACGCTGCCGTACTTGTACAACCAACGGGATTCGCTCGGCGACGACTGGCTCGAAGTCGATCACCGCTTCAACGACGGGATGCTCTCGTTCAAATACGATGTCAACGAGGAGAATCTCACGACGAACTACGTCCAAGGGCAGGTGGTTGCCGAGACGCAACCCGTCAACCCTCCCGTTAGCTTTGACGGCGACTCGGTTTCGACCGACGCGATAACGCCGGAAGACCGGCCTCCGCCGCCCGTTCAAACGGTCCCGCTCTCTCAGGCGCAGCGGTATGCCGTGCTGCGCTATAACGGCGATCCGACGAGCCACATCCACTATTCGGTTGCCGCGTACGACAGCGATTTCAGCACGTTCGGCAGTAGTTTCGATCCGCGCGCCGGTTTCGTGTGGACGCCCACTGGCGAAACCGCGGTACGTGCCTCGGTGGGAACGACGTTTCAGGCCCCGCAGCTTTCGGAGCTGCTGGTACCGCCCCCGAGCGAGCGCGTGCCGGTCGGCGGCGTCGTCTACATCGGCAATCCAAATCTTCAGCCCGACCATGCAACCGACTTCGACATCGGTATCGAGCATATTTTTGGAAAGCGGCGCCCGCTGCATTTTGTAACCGACTTCTATCAGACGAATCTCCGCTCGCCGTCAAGTCAGACCAACGCGATTCCGATTCCCGGGTGTCAAACCAAACGAAACCCGGTCCCGTGCCCGATCAGCATGCCGGTGAATGCCGGCAACGGGGTCTACCGCGGCGTTGACGTGCACGCCGACGAGCAGCTTGCAACGGATTTCCACATTCGGGCCGGGTGGGACGTCGATAGCTCTTTCCTTACGGTCATTCCGGTTTCGATTCAAGACGGAACGCTCGCAGCCGGCGAACAGTCGCTCGGCCAGCCTTTGCACAAAGCCTATCTAGCCGTCGAGCAAGAGCCGCCCGTTGGGCTTGGCTATGGCGCCGAGCTTAACTACGAAGGCTGGTACAACGAGCTGAACCGGTCTCCGTACGCCGTGCTCAACGCGCACGTCAGCTACCGGCGCGCCGGTTGGGAGTACGGGCTCTACGGGACGAACCTCACCAACGTCTATAGCAGCCCGTTCACGATCCTTGGCGGCGGCTTCGTGTACGGCGGAACTCCGGGGCAACCGGTCATTCCGACCGACGCGTACATCTTGCAAGGCGCGCAAGTGAACTTCGTCCTTACTCGAGCCATCTAGAAGAGGATCGTTTGGAAATCGCCGACGTGCGTAAAACCGACGCGGCGATAGAGGGCGATCGCGGCCTCGTTGAAGTCGTTGACGTAGAGTGACAGCGTCGGCGTTATTTCGAACAGCCGGTCGCAGATCGCCGTCAGCGACGCCGCGGCGAGGCCCCGACCGCGCAGCTCCGGGGGAGTCCAGATCCCTTGGAGCTGCGCCGTCTGCTCCGACCACGGGCCGACGTTGCAGAAGAAGCAGAGCCGGCCGCCGGCGACCCCGACCCACCAGAGCCTTCGATCGATCATTTCGCGAATTGCCATGTTGAAGTTTATCGAGTTGCGCCGTGGATCGTACTCCAGTTCCTGGCGAATCATCGTAGCCGAGCTCTCCGCGACGGCACGCCACTCGTCCATCTCCGCATGCCGGACGGTGACGAGTGGTCCGGAACGGCGAAGCCGTGAGGGATCGACCGTCATGACGAGTTGGCGGTCGCGCACGAGGCGCGGCCATCCCATCGCGCGCCCCGCGATATTCCAAAACTCGCGTACGGTGTCGCGAGGTCCGACGATCATGCGATTGCCCGAGTGTCGCAGCAGATATGCTGCAAGCGGCGCGATAGCGCTCGGCTCGGCGGCGAGGACGATCTGGCGTCCATGATACGCGACGCCCGCAATTCCGCGCTCGCCGGCGACCACGACGACGCTCTTGCGTACCGATGATGCGGAATCGTGCAAGAGGACGTGGCTGATGAAGACGTTGAGATACGGCGAGCGGGCAAGATAATCGAGCGCGGGGCGAAGCGATGCCTGCGAGATCGCTTCGACCTGCAATGCGTTACTGGGAATCGAACGCAACGCTGATCAGCGGCTTGCCCGTCGGCTCTTTGCTGCCGCCCTCCGGTTCGATCGTGACGGCGACTTCTGAGGTCGCGTGAGCGTCGGCCGGTACGATGATGAGTGCAACCCCTCGAGCGTCCGGTAAGAACGTCGGCTCCGGCGACATCTTCGTCGAGCCGACCGCCCGGGTCCACACCTGATAGACCTGGCCGCGCGGCGGCTCGGACAACTCGTGAAGCGCGAGGTCGATGCGGCTTCCCCGCGTGACGACTTCCCCGTTGCCGATGGCATAGTGGTGCGCGTGGCTGTCGAGCATGTCGAAGAGCGCCGTTCGCTCTCCGGTCAGACTGCGCGCGAGCGAGGTTGAGCGCTCGGTGAGATTGGCGACCTCGCGCTGCTGCTGCTTGAGCTGCCCGATTAAGGAGATGTTCGCGATTGAGGAGATCAATGCGATCGCGACGCAGACCGCTGCCACGAGATAAGCCGGCCAGACCGCCGCGTGCTTCACTCGAGCTATCTTCCCACGATTGCATCGAGGCCCCTCGGGCGAGGGCGTCGTAGCTTTGCCGTTATGCACCTGGGGCTCTTGGCTGCAGCGGGGCTCGCGGCGTCACTGCATCTCTTGCCTCAGCCGCAAACCGTGGATCTGCTCTCGTGCCCCGGTCAGCCTTCGGCTATTCCGCGGACCGTGGCAGTGGGATTCGATGCAGGGGCGCGCGCCGAGCTGGACGAGCGCTGGGGTGCCCTGCAAATCGGCCATTTGTCCACGGCATCGGGTCGCGATGCGGCGATTAGCGTACGGCACGACGGCTCGCTGCCCGCGCAGGCTTACCGGCTGACGGTGCGCGGCGGCCGGGCGTCGATCGAAAGCTCCGATGAAGCCGGCGCCTTCTACGCGGCGATGACGCTCGCGCAGTTGCCGGTGCATTCAAGCGAGGGCTGGAGTATTCCGTGCGTGCGCATTGAGGACCGGCCCGCGCTGCGATGGCGGATTCTCTCCGACGACGTCTCGCGCGGTCCCCTCCCAACCATGCGATACTTCGAAGAGCGGATTCGCACGATCGCGGCATTTAAAATGAACGGCTACTCGCCGTACATGGAGCACGTCTTCGTAAGCCCCACGGATCCGCTGCCGGCGCCGCTCGACGGGATTACGCCGGCGCAGCTGCACGAGCTGGCCGAGTACGCGGCGCGCTTCCACGTTGCCCTGATTCCCGAACAGCAGAGTTTCGCGCATATGCACAACACGCTGCGTCTCGAGCAGTATGCCGGCGCCGCCGAGCTTCCCCACGGCTTTCTGCTGGATCCCAACTCGCCGCTCTCCAAGCAATATCTCGCGCGCATCGTCGCGCAAGAGCTCGCTGCGGTCGGGCGGCCGCCCTTCTTTCATATCGGTTCGGACGAAACGGCGACGCTCGGCCTGGGATCGACGCAAAGCTACGTTGCTCAGCATGGCCGATCGCACGTCTACGCCGAGCATATCGTTGCGATGAACCGTTTGATCGCACCGTCGGGCGCGCGGCTTATGCTGTGGGACGACGGCATCGAAAACGATCCTGGAATCATGAAGCTGATTCCGAGCGATGCGGTTGTCGTGAACTGGCATTACGGGAATGAACCAACGTTCGAGCCGTTTATCCAAACGATTGCGAGCGGCGGCCTGCAGCAGATGATCGCCCCGGGCGCGAGCAACTGGAACGAGATCTTTCCGGACGTCAATACGGCGCTCGCCAACGAGCGGCTGTTCATTCTTCAGGGTAAGGCCGCGCACGTCCTCGGGCTGTTTCAAACCGTCTGGCACGACGACGGCGAGACGCTTTACGAAGCGACCTGGTATCCGGTGATCTATGCGGCGGCCGCGGCGTGGCAAGACAAGGACCTTCTCCCGGAACGCTTCGAACTCGATTATCCGAGTGCGTTCTTCGGAGTTGACGATCGGCGTTACGGTTCCAACGTCCACAAGCTGGCGTGGGCGCTGTCGCTCCTGGAACCGAAGGGTTATTCGTACGGCCAGACCGACGCGCTCTTTTGGGCCGATCCGTTCGATTCCGCCGCCGCAGCGCAAGCCGCCGTCGACTTACCGCAGGTTCGGCTCTCGGCCGAAGCGGTCGAGGCCGCACGCTATTTCGAGCGGCCGCCATTGCACGCCAACACCGCCTTCGTGATGTTTCTCGCGGCGCGCCGCTACGACGTTCTCGGCCGGAAGTTTCAGATTGCGGCCGAGGTGCGAACGATGTATGCCGATGCGCTCGTGCACGCGAAGACCGATCCGGAGACGACGCTGCGCGATCTATATTGGTGCCGCTACTGGATGTGGGAGCTGCGGGACGCCTATGAGGAGCTGGCGCCCCTATACGCACAAGCCTGGCGGTACGAAAACCGTGAGGGCCATTTGGCGAGCAACCTCGAGCGCTACCATCTCGCCGCACAAAAAGCGATCGAACGAGCCGATGCGTTTTATCGCGTCACCCGCGAGTACGCGACCTCGAAATCGCTGCCTTCGCTCGAAAGCATCCTGTCATCGTAACCGCCCTCCTGATCCTCGCGGTCTTCGCGGTTTTCGCGGTGCTGATGTATCGCCGCGCGGTTCCGGCGCTCATTGCGGTTCCCTGCATGGCGCTGCTGATGTCGCTGGCGGCGGGCGTGCCCTTTGCCGCGCTGGGCGGAATCATTACCGGCGGCGCGGTGAAGCTCGCGCCATTCTATGTCGCCGTCATTTTTGGCGCGCTGCTTGGGCGGGTGACGATCGAGACCGGAATCGCTCGAACGATCGTCAACCTTGCCGCCGAGTTCGGCGGCGAGCGGCCCTTCGTGCTGAGCCTGGTCTTCTGCGCGATCGTTGCGGTGCTATTCGCCTCGCTGCAAGGTCTGGGCGGCATCATCATGGTTGGTTCGATCGTGCTTCCGATTATGATGACGGCCGGCGTTCCGCGCACGATTGCGGCGACGCTCTTCTTGATGAGCTTCGCACTCGGCTACATCTTCAACATCGCAAACTGGACGTTCTATAACACGTTTTTCGGCGTGCCGCGCGAGCAGCTCGTGCCGTACGCGATTCTGCTGGCCCTCGTCGATGCGGCAGTTCTGCTGGCGTACGCGGCCGTGTCGTTTCGCCGCGCGCGAAGGTATGCGACGTGGGCCGTCCGGGCCCCGGAGGATTCCAACTTTCAACGCGTGCCGACCGTCGCGCTCGTCACGCCGCTCATCCCGCTGCTTCTCTTCTATTCGTTTCACACCGAAGCCGCGGTGGCGTTTTTGGTAGCGGCGCTCTTCGGCGTGCTCTTCACGCGCCCGGCACTGGCCGTGCAGCGGCTGGTCGCCGCGGCGATTCGCGGCGTCGAAGACGTCGCGCCGGCGGTGCTGCTCTTCATGGGGATCGGGATGCTCCTGGTTGCAACAACCCAACCGCAGTTTGCCGCCGCGCTGCGGCCGCTGGTCGCGGGCGATTGGCTTCGGACGCCCCTCGGCTACGTGATGTTCTTCGGCGTGGCGAGCCCGCTGGTGCTGTATCGCGGGCCGCTCAACCCGTTCGGCGTCGGCATCGCGATCTTTACGGTGCTGTTGACCGCCCACGTCCTACCGCCGGTCGTGCTGGTGGCCGCCGTGATGGCAGTCGTTCAAGTACAGAACGTCTGCGATCCAACCAATACCGCCAACGTTTGGGTCGCAAACTTTACCGGTGTCCCGATCCAAACGATTACCCGGCGGACGCTGCCCTATCAAACCGTCGTCGCAATCGTCGCAACGCTGGCGGTTGTCGTCGGTTCCCCTTTCCTCTTCGGCAAGCCGACCTTTACCGCGCTTTACCATATCGCGGGTGCTGCCGAGACGCTGCCGGGATTCTACGCTCCGCCCTCGGCGCGCGACCGAGTCGCCGTCGATGACGACGGAACGCCCTTTGGGCGCGTTGGCGCCGACGTCATTGCTTCCGAGCTGAGCGGCGGAGCCTGGACGGCGACGCGAATTCACGACGATCCGAACGCGAGCGATTGTTCGGGCAAACGATACGCCGCGTACCTTCGCGTCGGCAGTTCGGTCTTTGCGCTCGCAAGCGGCGACGATCTCGATATTGGTTTGCGGCTCGAAGATTGTGGCGGCTGGATCGTCAACGAATGGCACGAGCACGCCGTCATTGCGCCGCACGCCGGCGCCGACCCAGCGCGCGCGCTGGCAAACGCGGGCCTGGCGCGGCTGCGCGCTTGGGCGCTTGCGGATCCGGTGCGCAGCGGTAATCTTTTTGCGCTCGGTGCCGCCGTGCGACCGGGAGACCGTCCGGCATACTTTTATGCGCTCTTCCGGACGAGTGACGGCAACCTGCGGATCTACGTTCGCGGCGGAGGTCCCGCCTATGTAGCCGGTCTGCGCTCGGGCGAAATCGTTGAAAACATCGACGGCAAAGCGTGGTGGTTCTACGGCACCTATCCGGCTCAAGAGCTGGCGTATGACGGGAAGCCGCATACGTTTGAAGTTTTGCAAGGCGGCCGCGCGGTGGAGATCGCGCTCGGCGCGCCCTTTACGGGCATAGCGGGCGATGGAGAATAAGCCCGATTCGGTCTCTCGCTTTGGGAACCGGGCGCAATCGTACGCCTCGTTCCGCCCTGGGTATCCGCCGGAGGCAATCGACGCGGTTCTCTTGGGGCTAGGGCCGCCGTCAACACTGACGATTGCGGATGTCGGCGCCGGCACGGGAATCTCGTCGCGCCTCTTCGCCGGTCGGGGTGCGAAGGTCATCGCGATCGAGCCGAACCTGCGTATGCGATCGCAGGCGAAACCCGATCCCAACGTTGAGTGGAGGGAAGGCACGGCGCAACATACCGGGCTGCCCGATACCAGCGTCGATCTGATCGTTGCCTGTCAGGCCTTTCACTGGTTTGCGACGATCGAGGCGATGCACGAGTTCGCCCGCGTCGCGCGCCGGCGCGCCGCAATCTTGCAGTACGAGCGCGACGAACGCGATGCATTCACCAACGCGTACGGCGAGGTCGTACGAACGTATGCGACCGACGATACCGAGGCCATGCGCCAGCACGCGCTCGCGGCGTTCGCCCAATTTCCGGCGTCGCAAATATCGCGCAGCGAAGCGCTCTCGCTTCAAGAGATGGACCGGGAGGCGCTCCTCGGGCGCGCCGCCTCTTCGTCGTATTTGCCGGCTGGCGGCGCGCCGGCCGAGGCACTGCGCCGCGATCTGAACGACCTCTTCGACCGTTACGCAAGCGCCGGCCGCGTCGCATTGCATATGGTTACCTACGCATTGACCGCCGATCTGCAGAAATGAGCGAAGGGCGAAAGCTTCGCGTCGGCATCGACGTCGGCGGAACGTTCACCGACGTCGTTGCCATCGACGCCGCGACGCGCGAGCTCGTGGCCCGCGTTAAGGTCCCGACGACTCACGATGCCGAGCGCGGCGTCGCCGAGGGAATCGTTGCGGGCATCGAGCAACTGCTGGCCGACGCTGCAGTCGATTCGGGTTCTATCGCCTTTATCGCGCACTCGACGACGCAGGCAACGAACGCACTGCTCGAAGGAGATCTCGCGCGGGTCGGCGTGCTTGGACTCCTCGACGGCCTGGCATGGCTGTCGCGGCGGCAGATGCGCTTTCGCCCGTTTGCGGTGAGCTCGGGAGCGGTTTTTGCCCCGCAGTTTGCGTTCGTGCGCGCGGGCGACGGCGACGCGCTGCGGACCGCCGTCGACCGCTTGATCGACGGCGGTGCGCAAGTGGTTGCCGCCAGCGAGAGCTTCGGGGTCGATCGGCCGGAGCACGAATCGGCCGCCGTGGCGTGTGCACGCGAGCGGGGAATCGAGGCGACCAGCGGCCACGACGTCAGCTCGGCGTATGGCCTGCGTTCGCGCACGCGGACCGCCGCGATCAATGCGGCGATTTTGCCGACGATGGTGCGCACCGCACGGATGACCGCGCAGGCCGTAGAGCGTGCGGCGATTCCCGCGCCGCTGATGGTGATGCGCAGCGACGGTGGCGTGATGGACGTCCGCGAGGTCGGGCGCCGTCCGATTCTCACGCTTCTCTCGGGGCCGGCCGCGGGCATCGCGGGTGCGCTCCTGTACGAGCGCTTGAGCGACGGCATCTTTATCGAAGTCGGTGGAACCAGCTCGGATTGTTCGGTCATCCGTAATGGCCGCCCGCAGATGCGGCCCGCCAGAATTGGCGGCCATCGCACGATGCTGCGCACCCTCGACGTTCGCACGCTGGGAATCGGCGGCGGGAGCATGCTGCGCCTCGACGGCCGAAGCATCGTCGACGTTGGGCCGCGCAGCGCGCACATCGCAGGCTGCGCGTACGCGTGTTTCGTCGCGCCCGAGTTGATCGAGGGAGCGCGCGTCGAGCTGATCGCGCCGACGCCGCAAGACCGGGCGGACCACCTCGTGCTCGCCACGCGCTCCGGTGCGAGGGTCGCGTTGACGGTCACGTGCGCGGCCAATTTCACCGGAGAGGTTCCCGAAGGAGCCTTCGCGCGCGGCAACGGCGAGTCGGCGCGCCGTGGCTTTGAGTTGCTCGCGCAGCACACGAGCGGCGACGCCCGCGCTTTAGCGCAACGAGTGCTCTCGCTCGCGGTTGCAAAGCTGCGCGCGACGACCGACGCTTTGGCTCGCGATTACGCGCTCGACGAGGAGCGCATGACGCTCGTCGGCGGAGGCGGCGGTTGCGGCGCGATCGTCCCGCATCTCGCCGCTGCGATGAACGTGCCGTATCGAATAGCGCGCGACGCCGAGGTAATCGCGCCGATCGGCGTCGCGTTGGCGCTGGTGCGCGACGTGGTGGAACGCACGATTGTCTCGCCCACTCCGCAAGAGATCGCACGCATTCGGCGTGAGGCGTCCGACCGCGTGATCGCCGCCGGTGCCGCTCCCGAGCGAGTCGTCGTCGAGATCGAGATCGACACGCAACGCAACAAAGTCACCGCTACCGCGTCAGGAGCGACGGCGCTCGTGGAAGCGGACGCCGACGAGTGCAGCGAGTCCGAGCGGGTAGCGATTGCGGCGCAGTCGTTCGCGTGCACTGCCGCCGAGCTGCGTGCGATCGAGCTTACCGATGCATCGAGCGGCTACGAACGCCGTCGCGACCTTCGCGTGGTCGACGAACACGGTGTCGTGCGACTCGCGCTGCGCGACTACCGGCTTACGCGGGCGACGGCAGCTGGGGTTGAATCGCACGTGCGTGACGTCGTAGAGACCGCGACGCAGTTTGGCGACGTGGGCCGGGCGTTGCCCGCGCTCTATCTGCTGCGAGGCGCGCGCATCGCGGCGTATGAAGGCCTTACGAGCACGGAGCAAGCCGTCGCGCTAGCCGCCGAAGAAGTCGAAGGCTGCGCGCCCGACGAGTCGATCGTCATCCTGATCGAGCCGCGAAGCGCGTAGGAACGTTAACGATACTCTCTGGTCAAGGAGTACCACGTCGAGGCGCTGGCGATCTAGCTCGCTTAGTTTACCGGTGGTTGGCGAATCGCAAGACCTTCGGCTTCTTCCAGAGCTATCGTGCTCTGATGGCGTCCGTACGAAAAGTAGAAGAGCAGACCGGCGGCGAGCCAAACAACGAAGCCAAGCCAAACCAGCGGGAAGAATCCCCAGACTACCGGGTTGCCCTGCCGCAGGAAATAGATCAAGAAGAGTGCCGTAACAGCGGAAAGTACGGGAATCAGATAGGGGCCGAGCGGAACCGTGAACTTGCCCACCGTTTCCGGATGACGCTTGCGTAGCACCGGTACGGCGATCGAGACGAGCACGAAGGCGCTGAGCGTTCCCATATTGGTAAGCGATCCCAGGATGCTAATCGGAAAGAGTGCGCCGGCGGCCGCAATCAAAACACCGAAGAGAATTTGCGAGATCCACGGCGTGCGCCATGTCGGATGCAAGCGAACGAACAGTGGGGGGATGAGTCCGTCGCGCGACATCGCGTAAAATATTCGGGTTTGTCCGTACATCATGACGAGGAGCACCGTGGTCAACCCAGCGATGGCGCCGAATGAAATGATCACGCCCGCCCAAGCGAGCCCGACGCTGTCGACCGCAAACGCAACGGGGAAGTTGACGTTGAGCGTGTAGAACGGCACCATGCCGTTGAGAATCGCGACGACGATGATATAGAGAATCGTGCAGACCACAAGGCTCGCGATGATGCCGATCGGTAGATCGCGCGCCGGATTGCGCGCCTCTTCGGCGGTTGTCGACACGGCGTCGAATCCGATGTACGCAAAGAAGATGAAGGCGGCCCCGCCAAACATTCCGGCCCAGCCGAACGGGAAGAAGCCGCCCTCTCCGGCGAGCGGGCCCGGCGGCAGGTGATAGTTCGCAGGATTGATGTGGCCTAGACCGATCGCGATAAAGAAAAGCACGACCGCGAGCTTAATTGCAACGATGATCGCGTTGACGCTTCCCGATTCCTTCGTACCGCGCACGAGCAGCGCGGTGATCAAAAAGATGATTGCCGCAGCGGGCAAATTCGCTATTCCCGGCGTCGCGTCCCAGTGGCTGTGCTGCCACGCCTGAGGAATGTTTAGATTGAACAACGTGTGCAGGATGAAGTTAAAATAGCCGGACCATCCGACGCTGACGGTCGCCGCGCCGAGCGCGTATTCGAGGACGAGTGCCCAGCCGACGATCCAAGCCAGGAACTCGCCGAGCGTTGCATAGGTATAGGTATAGGCGCTGCCGGAGATGGGAATCTTGCTGGAGACTTCGGCGTAGCAGAGCGCGGCCAGCGCGCTGACGATGCCGGCGGCGACAAACGAAAGCGTTAACGACGGACCCGCACGCGTCGCCGAAGCGACGCCGGTGAGAACGAAGATTCCGGTGCCGATGATCGCGCCGATGCCCATGGCGGTGAGCGCCCACGGGCCGAGCGACCGTTTGAGACCGTGCTCTTCGTCGCTTCCTTGTGCCAGAATGCGCGCGAGAGGTTTAACTCGTTGCATCAACATCGGCGTGCTCCTAGCGCAAAAAGCGGATGGCGAATGGGTAGTTGTACGTCCGGCCCTGGCTTGCCGCGACCGTCCCTGCGATGATGAAGAAGAGCGAAACCAGCAAAATCAACAGAACGGCAATCGCAATCGCAATCCAAAAGACGGCGAGGCTGAGGCCGGCTCCCGTTTCGGACATCTGCTGTGCTGAGCCGCTCGCGATATAGCCGAGCATTACGGCGCCCGTTGCGATGACCCCGACGAAACCGACGATCGAAACCGTGATCTGATAGTTGAGCGACGCGCGCGCGTGCTCCGCAACGAACTCCGACTCATGTGCTTTGATCAGGTAGACGACCAGCGGCCCGACAATGTGACCGAACGGTAATCCCGCGACGGCGATCAGCGCACTCAAGTGCGCGGCCATAGCCCAATTGCGGTCCTGGGCAGCGATTTGAACCTGCATCCCGCTCTATTGCCCCGCGCTAGGAAATGGCCTGCCGCGTAGGGTGACGAATTGCGCGTAGATGCGGTCTTCGACGCGCTCCGACGCGGCCGAGTTCGACGTGGTGGTCGTCGGCGGCGGCAATGCAGGCTGCGCCGCAGCGATTGCAGCGGCGCGCCACGGTGCCCGTACGCTGCTGCTCGAGCGTTATGGTTTTTTGGGCGGCACTGCGACCGCCGCAATGGTTGGCCCGTGGATGACCTTTCATTCGTCGCAAGAACGCATCGTCGGCGGCATCGCGCAAGAGATGGTCGAGCGGCTGATGGCCAAGGGCGCTTCACCGGGCCACCTGGCCGATTCGTCGGATTACGTCGCGACGATTACCCCGTTCGATCCCGAAGTACACAAAGCGCTGCTGTTCGAGATGATGCAAGAGTCGGGCGTAGCGTTGCTCTTGCACGCCTACTTTTTATCGGCGCAGCTCGACGGGGATGCCGTTTGCGGAGCAACGTTTGCGACCGTCGGGGACGTGCGCAGCTATCGCGGAAGGGTCGTTATCGACGCCACCGCCGACGCGTTGGTGGCCGCGTCCGCCGGCGTCCCGACGCAACAAGGCGACGAGCGCGGACGCGTCCAGCCTGCTACACTGATGTTTCGCGTGAGCCACGTCGACCTGGCAGCGCTCGCGGCGTATTTGCGCGAGCATCCCGACGAGATGCGTAGCTCGCTGCGCCCGCAAGAGCGCGTGCCGGCCGCGCTAACGGCGGTCGCGGGCCTGAACCAGCTTTGGGAGAGCGCGCGCGCGGATGGGCTCGTCGACATTCCGCGCGAGCTGGTCTCGTTCTTTATTTCCCCGTACGCGGACGAGGTGACGGTCAACATGACGCGCGTCGTCAACGTCGATCCGCTCGATCCCGACGACCTCACGCGGGCCGAAATCGAATCACGTCTGCAGGCAATGCAGCTGCTGGAGTTCTTTCGCCTGCGCGTGCCGGGATTCGCGGGCGCGCGGATCGCGGCAACCGGAACCCAAGTCGGCATTCGCGAATCGCGCCGCATCGTCGGCCGCTACACGTTGACGCGCGACGACGTTTTGCAGGCGCGGCGTTTCGACGATGCCGTGGCGCGCAGCGCGTATCCGATCGACGTGCACAATCCCAGCGGAAGCGGAACCAGCACCCAGCGCCTGGCGCCGGGAGAAAGCTACGAAATCCCGTACCGTACGCTCGTGCCGGTCAATCGCGAGCAGCTGCTGGTGGCGGGGCGCTGCATTTCCACGACGCACGAGGCGCTGGCCTCGACGCGCTTGACGCCGACGGTGATGACGCTCGGACAGGCTGCCGGAACGGCCGCGGCGCTGGCTTGCGCGCGCGGCGTGCGCGTCGCCGACGTCGATACCGACGAGCTTCGGGCGCTACTCGTCGCCGACGGTGTGGATCTGCGCAGAACGTGAGTGAGAAAGCGATCGCGCTTTGCGCGCGATATGGCGTGCGCGTGTCCGTTGCCGATCTTGGCGATTGGGGCGATGCCGAGCTGCGCGCGGAGTACGATCCGGGCGTGCCGGAGATCCGCGTCAACCGCCGTCTCTCCGCCGATCTCGTGGAGTTTGCAATCCTGCACGAGCTTTACCATCATCGCGAAGCGATTGGTGAGATTGTAGTGCAGCGGGATCGTGCGGTGCGAGAGGCTGCTGCCGATGCGTATGCGGCGCAGTTGCTCGAGGCACGCAATTGAGCCAGCTCTTCGCAGGAATTGACGGCGGACAGAGTTCGACCGTCGCGCTGATCGGCGACGAGAAGGGAACGATTCTGGGGCGCGGGACGGCGGGGCCGGCCGACGAGGTCGGCGCGGGGCCGAACTCAACCGGCTTGCGCGACGCGTTGCACGATTCGCTCGAACGTGCGCGCGGCGCAGCCGGCCTGCCCGAGGCGACGCGTTTCGCGGCGATCGTCGCCGGCGTCAGTGGTTACGAGGGCGGCGTCTACGGCGCACGGCCCGATCTGGCAACCGATCGGCTCGTGTTACTGCACGATGCACCCATCGCGCATGCCGGTGCGCTGGCCGGAGCGCCGGGCGTCGTCGTGATTGCGGGTACGGGTTCGGTCGTCTACGCGCGCGACAACAACGATGGCTCGCAGACGCTCGGCGGATGGGGCTTTCTCTTTGGCGACGAGGGAAGCGCTTTTTGCATTGCCCGCGATGCGCTGGGACTTATGATGGCCGCGCAAGACGACGGCGATCGCTCACTCTGCGAGGAGACGCAGGCGGCCTGCGATTTCTTCGCAATGGAGTCGCTTCGCCGAGTTGCGCGCGCATTTTACGCCGGCGAACTGACGCGGGCGCGGCTCGCCTCCTTCACGCCGGTGGCAATCCGTTTTGCGCGCTTCCGCGCACTTGCCGACCGAGGGGCCGATGCGCTCGCGACGCTCGCATGTCGCGCGCTCGCGGTGATGAAAGAACGCCGAGTGGCGCTAGCCGGCGGCCTCTTCGGCGATGCGGGCTTCTACGAGCGCGTCAGAGGCGATATTCTCGCCAGCGTCCCCGCAGCCCACGTCGGGCACGCGAAGTACGAACCGGCGGCGGGCGCGCTGCTGCTCGCCTACCGGGAACTGGGGCTGGGCGTGCCGGAGCTCCGACAATGAGCATGCTCGATGCGCTGCGCGGTGGCCTGATCGTTTCGGTGCAGGTTTGGCGCGGTTCCGCGCTCGACGATCCGCCGATCCTCGCCGCGATGGCGCGAGCCGCGCAAGACGGCGGGGCCGTTGCGGTCCGCATTGAGGGCGTCGAGAATCTTCGCGCCGTGCGCGAGCGCGTCGCCTTGCCAATCGTGGGATTGGTTAAGCGCGAATATCCCGGATTCGAGGCGTACATTTCTCCATCGCTTGCCGAGGTGGGAGCGATCATCGGCACGGGCGCCGAGATCGTAGCCTTCGATGCAACCAGCCGTCCACGGCCGGACGGCAGCCTGCTCGCCGACACCGTCGAGGCCATCCACGCGGCCGGCCGGCTCGCGATGGCCGACTGCTCTACGACGGCGGACGCAGCGGCAGCGAGCGCCGCCGGCGCCGACATCTTGGCGACGACGCTTTGCGGCTATACGCCGCCGACGAAGAAGCACGCGCTTCCCGCGCTCGATCTCGTAGCTGAGGTTTCGCGATTGGGTAAGTTCGGCGTATGCGAGGGCGGGATTCGTTTGCCGGCCGACGTAAGGGCGGCGCTCGATGCCGGCGCCGACGCCGTCGTCGTTGGGACCGCTATCACCAATGTGGACTGGCTTGTCCGAGAGTTTGCAGGGGCGGCCGGGAGGGGTTCTTAACAGCCCGTTTAGTCGGTGCGACGAACGCGCGGAGCGCCTATAGTTAGGTTAAGGGAGAGCATTCTTTGGTAGAGAGAACAGCCCAACCGGCCCAGCTTGGTCGCGGATTCTGGGCGTACACTGCGATTTTGACGGGGGTGGCGATCGCCGCGATCGTCTTTTGGTACGTCTTCCCGCTGGAACGCTATCTACCAGCCGCGATCGTCACGGCGCGCCAGGTCGATACGCTCTTTCGATTTATGGCGGCGACGGGCAGCGCGCTCTACGTCTTCATCGTCGGTTATCTGGTCTATTTCGCGATCGTCTTTCGCGCCAAAGCCTCCGACGCGCCCGATGCGATCGGCGTGCAGATCCACGATAATCGCAAGCTCGAGTTTTGGTGGACGGTAATTCCGGCGCTCTTCGTGGTGCTGCTCTCGATCGTCAGCGTTCGAATCTGGTACGAGATCGAGTTGGAGCCGGCCAACGGCCTCGTCGTCGAGGCAATCGGCCACCAGTTCTACTTCTCGTTCAGGTACCCGCAGATCAATGGCGAGGTTACCGACGAGATGCACCTTCCACTGAACGTGCCGGTGACGCTCAACCTCACGTCGGCCGACGTGATCCACGGATTCTGGGTGCCGGCGATGCGTCTCAAAAACGACACCGTTCCCGGCTTGGTGACGACGATCCGGTTCACACCGCGACTCGCGGGCCGCTATCCGATCATTTGCACGCAGTTCTGCGGCATCGAGCACAGCGACATGGACAAGCAGGTCTTGGTGATCGAAGATAAGGACTCGTTCGACCGCTGGTACAAGGGCTGGCAGCAGAAGAACGCTCGGGCGAGCAACGCGCTGCCGGGCGCGGGCGGAGCGGCGGCCATCTCCCTTCAGGGAGGCGACGCCGCGGCCGGTAAGGTGCTCTTCGGCCAAAAATGCACGGCCTGCCACAAGCTCGCTCCGTTCAACCAAACCCTCGTCGGACCGGGCCTCGAGGGCGTTCTCCACGATCCCAACCATCCCAACTTGGTCAACGGTCAAGCGGCAAACCCCGCGGACGTCGCATCGATCTTGGAGAACGGTTACACCGGCAGCATGGGTGCGATGCCCAGCGCGAGCTCAAACGGGCTCTCGCAGCAGGACATCGCAAATCTGGTTGCATTCCTCAACACACTGAAGTGAGATATTTGAAAGCGGTATGGCAGTAGCAGCGGTTCACCCGGGCGGCATCGCCGATCACATTCACCCCGAACCTCAGGGGTTCGTTCGGCGATACGTCTTTTCGCTCGATCATAAGATCATCGGCATTCAGTACCTCATCACCGGCTTCGTCTTCTTCATACTCTCCGGTTTGCTGGCCGAAGCCATCCGCACCCAGTTGCTCAACCCCTCCGGCGGTTTTGTCGCACCCGGCACGTACAACGAAGTCTACAGCGTGCACGGCAGCGCGATGGTGTGGCTGGTCGTCATTCCGCTCCTGACCGGCGGCTTCGGCAACCTCGTCTTTCCAGTGCAGATCGGGGCCCGCGACGTTGCGTTTCCGTGGCTGAACATGCTCAGCTTCTGGATCTTTCCGGTCGCCGGTTTGATGCTCTTCTCGTCGTTCCTCATGGGGGCGCCGACCGCGGGATGGATGGAGTATCCGCCGATCTCGCTGCAGGGCGCGGCCGGAACCTCGATGTGGTGCGCCGCGATCTTCCTAGTCGGCGTAAGCTCGACGATTACGGGGATCAACTTCGTCGTAACGATCTTAAAGATGCGCGCCCCCGGCATGACCTTTACCCGCATGCCGCTCTTCGTTTGGGGACAGTTCGCGACCGCGCCGCTGCTGATGATCGCGACGACGGCGCTCGCCGCAGCGCTGGCCGCACTCTTCATCGAGCGCCAGTTCGGCGTGCCGTTCTTCGACCCGACTAAAGGCGGCAGCCCGGTGATGTGGCAGCACATGTTCTGGTTCTACTCACATCCGGCCGTCTACATCATGATTCTGCCGGCCTTTGGCATCATCTCCGAAGTGCTGCCGACCTTTGCGCGCAAGCCAATCTTCGGCTACAAGCTGATCGCGTTCTCTTCGATGGCGATCGCGCTGGCCGGGTTCATGGTCTGGGCGCACCACATGTTTACCTCGGGGCTTGCGCCGTTCTTGCAGCTGCCCTTCATGATTATTACCTACCTCATCGGAGTGCCGACGGGCATCAAGATCTTTTCGTGGACGGCGACGCTATGGGGTGGAAAGATCCACTACACAACGGCGATGCTCTTTGCTATCGGCTTCGTCGGGCTGTTCACGCTGGGCGGCATAACCGGAATCTTTCTGGCAGCGATTCCGTTCGATCTCCACGTGCACGGAACGTACTTTATCGTCGCCCATTTGCACTACGTGCTCATCGGCGGAAGCCTGATGGGCATCTTTGCCGGCATGTACTACTGGTTTCCGAAGATGTCGGGGCGGCTGCTCAACGAGACGCTGGGCAAGATTCACTTCTGGCTCTTCTTCATCGGTTTCAACGGCACGTTTCTTCCGATGCATTGGCTGGGCGTGATGGGGATGCCGCGCGAGGTGGCGACCTACGACCCGCAGTTCACGTTCTGGAACCGCTTCGAATCGGTTTCGTCGTATCTCATGACGATCTCGATTCTGATTTTCTTCGTCAACGTGCTGTGGAGCATCCGGAACGGGAAGCGAGCCGGTGCCAATCCGTGGGGAGCGCGCACGCTGGAGTGGCAAGTACCGTCGCCGCCGCACTACTATAACTTCAAGCATATCCCGACGGTCTACGGCCTGCCGTACGATTTCAGCCAGCCGCTTCCATATGCAGGTCTCGAGGAAGAGCTTACCGATTCGCCGCCGGTCGCGGCGGGGGCACATTGATGTCGGTCGCGGCAATTGGCGCCGACGCGCACGGCGGCATCGATCAGCTCTACGTCGAAACGCGGGAGCTGCGCCTGCAAGGGTTCTTGCTCTTTCTGATCAGCGACTGCGTCCTTTTCTCGTCGTTCATCTTCGCCTATCTCTATCTGCGCAACAGCGGGCAGGGCTGGCCGCCGCCGGGAATTCAGCGGCTCGACGTCGCGTTTGCAGCCTGGAACTCCGTCGTGCTGTTCGGCTCCGGCGCCACGATGCATTATGCGCTCGAGAATTTCAAGCACGGGAACTTCATAAAGTACATGTGGTTCCTGCTGGCAACGATCGTTTTGGGCGCGGGCTTCCTCGGAGGTCAAGCCTATGAATACAACCACTTGATCTTCGGCGAGCACGTGACCTGGGGCGGCAGCGGGATCTTCGGCGCCTCGTTCTTCACGTTGACCGGGATGCACGGGCTGCACGTCTTCTTCGGCGTTTGCTATCTCACGGTGCTCGTTCTCCAGTCGGCTGCCGGGGTCTACACCAGGGGCAAATACTTCGGAATCACGGCAGGCACGCTCTATTGGCACTTCGTCGACGTGATCTGGGTAGTGCTCTTCTCCATTTTCTACCTAATATAAGGAGTGACGCTGATGAATGCGCAGCTGATCGAACGGTTGGGAGCGGTAATCGCGGGCATCGCCGTCGCGATCGTGGCCTTTTACGCGCTCTACAAAGACTGGCGGGCGACCGGAGTCGAGAACCAGGTCTTCAAACTGATGCTGGCGCTGCTCGGGCTGGGCGCGGTTCTCGCCCTGCTCGCCGGCCTCAACGTGATCGGCTTCGCTCCCCCGAAAGGCGCGTAACCGATGATCGTACGCGACGACGAGTATCTCGACTTTACGAGCGTCCCCGAAAGCAAGGGCATACCGCCATTACTCTACCGCGTCGCTGCGGTCGGGTTGGTCATCATCTTCCTGATCGGCGCGTCGGTCTGCCTGATGTCAGGATACGGGCACCACTGGCCCGCCAATACGACGGAGCGCGTCCCGCTCAACTCCGCGCCCTAGCTCAAAAGCTTTAAAGGTCTGCCCGTCGCCCGTGGCGCGTGGCGATGCCGATGGCAAGCAGCGGCAGCTCTTCGTCGGGAAGTAAGCCGGTCGACTTTCCGTCAATTTTATGGATTCCGTAGCGCGAGAACTCGACGAGGGCCGGGATCGTGGCGTTAAATAAGCGGCGACTCCCGAGCCACTCCCATTCCCCGGCGACGGCTCGATCCGCAAGGAGCACGGCTGCGTAGCCGCACGCGTCCGGGCGCGAGCGGTCGTCGGGTTCGCGGTATCGCACGTAGCCATCGGCGATGAAAATCGGCGCGAAGGTTTGGACGTAGGCGACCAGCGGCGCCACCAGCACGGCGACGAAATATCCAGCGAAGACGACGGCGCCAAGCGCGAAGATCCACGCGACCTTGATCAACGTCGCATCGGACGGTACGTGATGCGCGCGGTAGACGATACCCCACGTCAACAGCGCCATGAAGATCGTCCCGAGCAGCGGTTCGATCGCCAGCGCGAAGCGCCCCGTGAGCCCGCGCCAAACGATTCTTCGCTCGGAAGACGTCCATCGCCGGCGTGCGAGATCGTGGCTGTGCACGGCTGCGGCTACGCGGCTTCCTCGATGGGTCGCCTGCGCTCCGCATCCCGCGGCTTCAACCCCGCGGCCAGAAGCAGCGCGACGAACGCAACGGCGCAAAAACCCAGATACGCGTGGCGATAGCCCGCCAACTCGGTTTGCGCCGCGCTCATCAGACCTCCGGCCAGCGAGCTGCCGAGAATTTGGCCGACAATCAGGGCTTGGCTCAGCAAGCCCACCGCGGTCGCGCGAGCGTGCTGGGGCGTTTCGTTGGTAACGATATAGCGCGTCGGCGCACCGAGCAGTGCGCCGAATCCGGCGCCGGCTATGACGATGGCGATCAATGCCACCGGTAGTGAATTGAAGCCGAGCGCGAAGAGCGCAAGGCCGATTTCGCTGACGATCGTGCCGGCAAGCAACACGTCCCGGCTGCCGATTCGGTCGAGCGCTCGTCCCGACGCCGGAATGACTAGGACGAACATGAATGCCCCAAGCGCGGCGGCGAAGCCCGCGGCGGCGGCTGACAGACCTTCTGCGGCGACGAGCACGGCGGGTATGAAGAAGAGCGAGCCCTCCAAAACACCGATGACGAGCTCCAACGCGTACGTTCTGACGAGTTGCGGCGTGCGCAGAATCTCGAGCGGCACGATCGGGTTACGCGCCGATCGCTCCCAAAATGCAAAGCCCACGAGAAGCGCGACGCCGGCGACTCCCATCACAACTTCGGACGAGATCAGTCCGTCCATGACCGCCAACAGTCCGCCGCAGAGCAACACCAGCCCCACAATGTCTAGCGCTCCGCGCTGCCGCGGGGCGTTGGCCGGAACTTCTTTGAGCGCCATCGCGAAGACGATCGCCGCCAGCGGAAGATTCAACACGAAGATATAGCGCCACGAAACATAATGCGTGATCAAGCCGCCGATGCTCGGACCGATGACCGCCGCAAAGCCCCAGGTTGCGGCGACGATGCCGAGCGCCGCTCCGCGCCGCGCCGGCGGCACGACGTCGCCGATCGCCGCGGTGGCGACGGGAAATATCCCGCCGGCACCGAGCGCTTGAATTGCGCGCGCGATAAGAAAGACCGGATAGTTCGGCGCGAGGATTGCGACGATGCTTCCGGCGGCGAAGAGCGAGATGCAAATTAAATAGATCGGACGCCGTCCGAACCGGTCCGCCATCGAGCCGGCAACCGCAATCGAGACGACCGTAACGAGAAGATATAACGTGAAGATCCAGGCCAGGTCGCCGGTTTGCACCGTAAAGGCGCGTCCGATCGCGGGCAGCGCGGGGGAGAGCACGCTCAGGTCGAGGGCTCCGGCAAAGACGCCGAGCGCGAGCGTCGCGAGCAGGCGGTTCACGAGACGATTCGGTCGATCACCATCACCGCGCACATCAGCGCCAGGTACACAAGTGAGTAGCGAAAGAGCTTGCGCGCTTCGTAGGTGCCGGTCTGTTCGCGCCACGTTCGCCAGGCGTCGAGTATAAAAAGACCGCCAAGGACGGCCGCGGCGCCGAAATACAGCGCACCCATCACGTGAAGCGGGTAGAGGGCGAGCGACGCGGCGACCAGCACCAGGCTGTAGTAGATGATCTCGCGTTTGGTCCGTTCGCGGCCGTAAACGTTGGGCAGCATCGGAATGTTGGCCTTGCCGTAGTCCAGCTCCGTCATCAGTGCCAGCGACCAAAAGTGCGGTGGCGTCCAAAGGAAGATCAGGGCGAAGAGGCCGAGCGCCGGCGCACCAATGGTGTGCGTAACGGCGGCCCATCCGACGAGCGGTGGAACTGCGCCGGCAGCTCCGCCGATCACGATGTTGAGCGGCGTTATGCGCTTGAGCCACATCGTATAGATGACGACGTAGTAGGCGTTTCCGGCCAGCGAGAGCCAAGCCGCGAGCGGATTGACGAGGAGATAGAAGAGCGCGAAGGATATGCCGCCGGCGAGCACTGCGTAGATCGTCGCGCTGCGCCGGGAGATCCGTCCCTGCGGGATCGGCCGCGCCGCAGTGCGCTTCATCACGCGATCGATGTCGGCGTCCCAGACGCAGTTAAATGCGCCGGCCGATCCCGCCGCAAGCGCTCCCGCCAATAGCGTCCAAAAGAGCAGCCCCAGCGAAGGAACTCCGCGCGCCGCCATCACCATGGACGCGGCCGTGGTGATGAGCAGCAGCGCGATGATGCGCGGCTTCGAAAGCTCGTAATAGTCGCCGAGGCGTTCGAGCACGACTATTGCCCTTCGAGTGCGCTCAGGACGAGTCGGTTTTCCATTCCGTCCAGTGCCGCAAAGACGGTCGCGATGAAAAAAGCTAAGAAGACGAAGGCCGCGTTAACGGCATGCGCTTCGCGAAGCTCGACGGGCAGTCGCAGCGTCACGTTGAGAAGTCCGAGCACGACTTGAATGCAAACCAAAGCCACACCGGCGCCGGCCGCCGTTCGCACGCGTGCCGAGGCCGGACCGGCCCACGCGAGTGCCAGCGCCGCGGCGGCAAAGATCAGCGTAGTGGCGGCCGCGGCGCGGTGCAGCATCTGCACGTACTCACCCGGCGTGTGAACGATGACGTTACCGGCGCATTGCTGGATCGACAGGCAGGCCAGGCCAGCCCCGCTGGAACTTACATACGCGCCGATACACATCGTAATAAATGCAATCGTCGTCGTCGTCAGCAAGACGAAGCGAAGGCGTCCCGAGGACCGTGTGGCGTCGTGCGGCGGCGCGGTCCCCGCGCAGGGCGAGGCTGCGGCAAACACCGCCATCGCTGACAGGGCCGCAATGAAGGCCATGGCGGTTCCCCAGTGCAGGACGACGGAGAACGGCGCATTCCCCAGCCGGACCGTCTCTGCTCCCAGCAGCACCTGAGCGATGAAAAGGGTAACGATCGCGGCCAGCGTCGGGCCGACGAACGGCGAACGGGAGCGCACCGGCCAGGCGGCCAGCACGAGCCCGATCGTCAGGGGCGCCACCGTAAACGCAAGCAAGCGGTGCGTCCATTCCCAGAAGGTGCCGTCGGTCATGAGCGGGATTATGTGGCCGCGGCACAGCGGCCAATCCGGGCACGTGAGGCCGGCGCCGTTGATGCGCGTCCAACTGCCCAGAACGACGGTCATCAGGGCGACGAAGTCGGTGGCCAGTGCGAGACGGAGGAGGCGTTTCATCCGAGCCTTAGCGTAGCGTTGCCCGGGCTGGACGGCAATGACAAATGAGACCTACGGCGAAGCGGTCGGCCGTGATGCGCAGGTCGACCCTGGCAGGCCTAGCCTTGGGGCTCATCGTGCTGGCCGGATGTCGTGAGGTGCGCGTAAATACGCTCGCAGCAGGCACAACCACCGTTCTGGGGGGCAATCAAATCCTTATAGTACGCGATGAGGTAACCCTCGGCAAGCTCGGCATTCATGCGCCGATTCATTTCAAAGGCGAGTTCGGCGTCGTCTTGCTCATGGGACCGCACGACCGGACGGGCTACAAGCAGATTGTCGAATCCATCGGCGCAAACACCGTGCGCGTTCGCGTCGTCGCCTTCGAACAAGCACCGGCCAATGCGGGCGAGCCATCGCCGCAATACCGCACGTACACGCTCTGGATCGTTCCCAATCGAGTATATCGTCGAGGCGTTCGAGTCGAAGTCGTAACGCCCAGTGACGAACCGATTGCGACGACCTATCTGCCGTAGGGGTAATAATGCTCTCTCCCAAGCAGTCGGGAACGCCGGAATCAATCGAACAGCTTCAGGTACGCGTCGAGCGGCTGGGCACCGTTCTCACGCCGGACGGGGAGCCGACCGAGGCCGGCGGAGTTCTGAACCCCGCGGCAACGCGCGCTCCCGGCCGCGAACTGTTGATCTACCCGCGCTGTGTCGCCGACGGAAACATTTCGCGCGTGCGCACGGTGCGCGTCGCGAGCGAAGGCGGCAAATTCGATTGCCAACGATTGGATTTTGCGCTCGAGCCGCAAGCGCCGTACGAACTTCGGCCGCATCCCGGATACGGTTGCGAGGACCCACGCGTGACCTACGTCCCGTTACTCGAATCGTATTTGATGGCGTACACGGCGTTTGGCCCGGATGGGCCGCGCATCGCGGTTGCGATATCGAGCGATGCGTATCGTTGGGAACGGCTGGGGCCGGTTCGGTTCGCGGGCTCGGCAAACGTCGTCGGCGACGACAAAGATGCGGCGTTCTTTCCCGAGCCCGTGCTGTCGCCGAAGGGCCGCAAGTGTTTCGCCTTTTACCATCGTCCCATGTTGCATCTTTCCAGCGTCGACGGCCGCGCCGCCATCCCGATGATCGAACGCATGCCCTTCGAAGACCGCGAATCGATCCGGATCGGCTACGTACCGGTCGCACCCGTGCTCAAGGATCGCAGCAATCTTTGCAACGTTGTTGAGAGCCGCCAGGTGCTCTCCCCCGATGCGAACTGGGGATCGATCAAGATCGGCGCCGGCACGCCGCCGGTGCGAGTCACGCTCGGCGGAACGACGGGATGGCTGGCGCTCTTTCACGGCGTGGACTCGATCGGCGGCGGAGGGCAACGCCCTTCACTGCGGTACGCCGCCGGCATCGTCGTCCACGACTTGGAGCGGCCGGATCGCATTCTCTATCGCTCGCCGGAGCCGGTTCTCACGCCCGAATCGGACGAAGAGCGCAAGGGAGTCGTCGATAACGTGGTCTTTCCAACCGGCCTCGACCCGCGCCCCGATCTCGGCGACAACGTCTTCGACGTCTACTACGGGATGGGTGATTATGCCGTCGGGGCCGCGCGTCTGTTTGTCGAAGAACCACCGGCCGGCGCCACGTGATAAAATATCTGGCAGTGTCGACCGTCATCGTCCTTGGTATCGGCGTCATCGTAGCGGCATGGGTGAATCGCGACCTGATTCGCCTCAAGATCGCCTCGGTCTACGCGCGCGTTTCGCCGAAGCCGGGCGCATCGAGCCGCGCGCAAAGTGGCGCAACCGCGGCGTTGAGCGGCGACGCACCGTGGGCCTTGTCGGCGTTGCCCGAGTGCTTGACGCAAGTCTCGAAATCCACCGGAACCACGCGCTACGTGGCCGCGCAGCTACCAAAAAATGCGGTCTGGATCGCGCCGCCGGCTCACCTATCGTTCGCGGATTGCGCGATTTCGATCGACCGCCGTGAAGCGTTCGTTCGGCGAGGTAACGATCGGTTTCGAATTCCGCCGAGCGTGCAGTTCTACCACGCGGGCGGGGAGATCGTTATGATGCGCGAGGCGGCGGGGAGCGTAGAGCTACGCGTCTACCAGCCGGTAAAACCATGACGGACGGCCCCAAGATTCTCGACGAAGTACGCAAGCGGCGCACCTTTGCGATCATTTCGCACCCCGACGCCGGCAAGACGACGCTCACGGAGAAGCTGCTGCTCTACGGCGGCGCCATCCACGTTGCCGGACAGGTCTCCGCGCGCAAGCGACAGCGCCAGGCGACCAGCGACTGGATGGCGCTCGAACGCGAGCGCGGCATCTCCATAACCTCAACCGTTCTGCAGTTCGAGTACGGCGGCCATACGCTCAACCTTCTCGACACGCCGGGTCACCAAGACTTCGGCGAGGATACCTATCGAACGCTGCTGGCGGCCGACAGCGCCGTGATGCTGATCGATGCGGCTAAAGGCGTCGAGCCGCAGACCAAAAAGCTCTTCGCGATTTGCGCCGAGCGCGGCATTCCGCTCTTCACTTTCATGAACAAGCTCGATCGGCCGAGTCGCGATCCGCTCGAGCTGCTCGACGAGCTGGAAAGCGTGCTGGGCATCGGAGCCTTCCCGGTAAACTGGCCGCTGGGCAGCGGAGAGGAGTTCAAGGGTGTCTACGATCGGCGTACGAAGGCCGTGCATCTTTTCGAGCGGGCCGCCCACGGCGCGACGCGCGCAACGGTGAGCGTGACCGACGCTGCGGACCCAGCCTTGCGCGCGCTCGTCAGCGAGCACGTTTACGAACAGTTTCGTGAGGCGATCGAGCTGCTGGACGGTGCGGGAGAGCGGTTCGACGACGCCGCGATGCTGCGCGGTTCCACGACGCCGGTTTTCTTTGGAAGCGCCGTTACGAACTTCGGCGTGCAGCTTTTTCTCGACGAGTTTATCGAGATGGCGCCGGCGCCGTCGGCGCGCGCCGGAGTCAACCCCGGCGACCCGGCGTTTACGGGCTTCGTCTTCAAAATTCAGGCGAACATGGATCCTCGCCATCGCGATCGGGTCGCATTCGTGCGCGTCTGTTCCGGGGAGTTCGCGCGCGACATGACCGTGCGCAACGCCCGCACCGGCGACCAAGTGCGTCTTTCGAGGGCGATGCGGCTCTTTGCCGACGACCGCGAGTCGTTGGAGGTTGGGTATGCGGGCGACGTCGTCGGCTTGGTGAACCCGGGCGCTTTTGCGATCGGCGATACCCTCTACGAAGGCGCGCGCGTCACGTTTCCGCCGATCCCGGCTTTTGCGCCGGAACATTTCGCGTCGGTGCGCAGCATCGACGTGTCGGGCTACAAGTCGTTCGGCAAAGGCATCTCGCAACTGCGCGAGGAGGGCGCCGTGCAGGTGTTTTATTCGTGGGGCACGCCGCGGATCGAGCCGATTCTCGGCGCGGTCGGCGAACTGCAGTTCGAGGTTGCAAAGTATCGCTTGGAGTCCGAATACGGCGTCAAGACGGTCGTTTCGACGCTGCCGTATTCCTTGGCGCTCTATGTCGACGGCGAACGCGAGCACTTGGCAAGTGCAAAGCTGCCGTCCAACGCGAAGCTCGTCGAGGATTGGAACGGCCGAGCGGCGGCGCTGTTCGAAAACGAATGGAGCGTGCGGCTCGCGCGAGAATGGAATCCGCAACTGACGTTTACGAAGTTCTCTTCGGTGAGCGATACGGAGGCGTTGGCGTCGTGATCCTTCGGGTGTTGCTCGTGGCGGCCGCCGCCGGTTTGGCCGGCTGTTCGTTCCAAAATCAAAACGAACGCGAGGCGGATCGTATCACCCAGGCGGTCATCGACAACGATTTGAAGCCGGTGGAGAACGACATCGCCAAAGGCATCTCGCTTACGCGGGTCAAGGTTGCCCAGTGGTCCGACCAGTTGGGCGCACAGGGCAAACTCCTCTCGCTCAAGGAGACGACCGCCCACTGCAACCCGGGGTGGCACTGTTTCGACGTGAAGTTCCAAAAGCACGACTACATCGAGCGAATGCGCTTCGACGCCAACCATAAAGTCGTGGACTGGCAGTTTCATATGGTTATGAAGTAGACTCCTCGTGCTAACAAAGCAACTGGCGTTTGGCGATATCAAGCATGCCGCGCAGCGCCTGGCGGGCATTGCGCACCGCACGCCCGTGCTGCGTTCCTCGACGCTGAACGCGCGCGCGAACGCGACGCTCTTTGTTAAATGCGAGAACCTGCAGCGCATCGGAGCCTTTAAGTTTCGCGGCGCATACAACTTCCTGGCGTCGTTGCCCGAGGGGGTGCGCGAACGTGGCGTGGTCGCGTTCTCCAGCGGCAATCACGCGCAGGGCGTCGCGCTCGCGGCGCGGCTCTTCGGCGTTCCCGCGACGATCGTGATGCCGACCGACGCGCCGGTGCTGAAACTGGAGGCGACGCTCGGTTATGGCGCCGAGGTCGTGCCCTACGAGCGCGCGACCTCGCACCGCGAAGAGATCGCCGCGAACCTGGCCGCGGAGCGCGGTGCGACGCTTGTGCCGCCCTTCGACGACGAACGAATTGCAGCCGGCGCGGGAACCGCTGCGTTGGAACTGCTCGAAGCGATTGACGGCCTCGACGCGATCGTCGTTCCCGTCGGCGGCGGCGGTTTGATGTCGGGAACGGCGATTGCCGCGCACGGCACCGATTCGAAGATCGCGATCTATGGCGTCGAGCCCAGTGCGGGCGACGATTTTGCGCAGTCGCTGCGCGCCGGCCGGCGGGTGACGATACCCGTGCCAAAGACGATTGCCGATGGCTTGCAGACGACCGCTCCGGGTGAACTGACGTTCGCGATCGCGCGCGAGCACGTCAGCGGAATCGTTACCGTGAGTGACGACGAGCTATGCGACGCGATGTGCTTTGCCTTCGAGCGGATGAAGATCGTGATCGAGCCCAGTGGCGCGGCACCGCTCGCCGCGCTCTTGCAGCACCGAATTCCGATGCTGCAAGGCAAACGAGTCGGCGTGATCCTTAGCGGTGGGAATATCGACCCGGCTCGCTACGGCGAGCTGATTACATCGAGGTCGACGGTTTAACGATGTCGCCGCAGGAAACGTACTTGCCGAGGTTCGACGTGCTCTCGTGCACGTTGATCGCGTACTTCCCGGCGAGCAACTGATCGATCGTCACGCCCTTGACGGTCGTCGTCGAGTTGCCGGAGGCGATGCTGGTCAGAGGATAGGCGATACCCTGGATTCCGGCGCAGGTGCCGTCGTGAATGTGCGCGGGTTGCGGGCCGGCCGGACCGTTGGGAATCGCGATGACGACTTTGACGTCGCTCCCGGTTTGGGTGAGCGTCGCGGTGCCATTTTCGCCTGACCCGTTTTGCGCGCTCATCTTGACGGTAAGCGTGCTGGTAGCCGCCGAGGCAGCTGCGATGTAGACTGCGCTAAGCGCGAGGAATGCGAACAACGAGATAATTTTCTTCATGAGCGAGCGCTTTCTGCATTATCCCGCTCGGCCCTCGCGATTACCGAACGTGTTGGATTCCGTCGAACTGCGCCTCGAGGGCCGTCACCGCGGCCGTGGCTTGCTGCGTCGGCGGTGCGTCGGCGCCATCAACGGTATCCAGCAGGCCTACGGCAGCTTCGTTGATTTTCGTAAAGGCCGCCATTGCGGTGTTGTTCCGCGACTTTGCCGCGGCATCGTAGCTCCGATTCGCGAGCGACGTTAGGCGCCGAGCCAGTTGGTATTGCGCCTCGAGGGCTTCGCTCGAGATGACGACGCGCGGATCCATGACGACGTCGACCATGCTTTCCAAGACGTGGCCGTCGACGTCGAGGCTCACAAGATAGCGGCCCGGGACGACGAGCGGGCCTTGCGGGATGCGCGGGGTGTCGTGCGGGACGGCCGAGATCGGCAGATCTTGGTCGGCCGATGGTGGCGCCTCGCGCAGATCCCACGCGAAACGATGCATTCCGGCGGCCGTCGAGAGCTTAACGAACGGCCGCTCCCAGTACGCGGGCTTGTCGAGATGAGGAATCGGGGACGGCGCTGCATCTTCGCTTGAAAAGCGCCGCACGACGTGGCGGGAGTTGTCGTAAAACGTGAGCACGACTCGGCTTGCGGGGTGGTTGAGCACGTAATCGACGATCGCGCCGTCGGGCGGGTTCTCGCCCAGCGGCTCCTCCGGCGGAAGCGGAGTGTCGGTGTTCGTGCTGCGCTGCACGCGATACGCGCGCTCCGGCGCAAAGAGATACCCGCTGTCACCCTTCGACAGGCTCAGGGTGACATTCGAAGCCAGCTCGCGCAGCGGCTCGACGTCGTCGAGAATCCAGAAGCCGCGCCCGTGCGTCGCGACGATCAAATCGTTGTCGTGCACGATGATGTCTCGCACCGAAGTGCGCGGCAGATCGTTCTGCAGCGATTGCCAGGTCGCCGCGCCGTCGAACGAAACGTACACGCCGTTCTCGGTCGCCGCGTAGAGCAGGTTTGGAGTTTTCGGATCTTGGCGAACCGCGTTGACCGGTTGATCGGGCAAGCCGTTAACGCAGAGCTTCCACGTTCGTCCGCCGTCGTGCGTCACATAGACGTACGGATGCAGGTCGTCGAGCCGAAACCGATTGACGGCAACAAAAGCCGTGTCGTCGTCGAAGCGCGAGGCGTCGATCTGCGAGATCTTACTCCACGGCGTCAGTTCCGGCGGCGTAATGTTCGTCCAATGCTTGCCGGCATCACGTGTGATCCACACGAGGCCGTCGTCCGTCCCGGCCCAGATCGTTCCACGATGCACGTACGACGGTGCCAGCGCGTAGACGACGCCGCGGTGATTGCCGTGCGACGGGTCGTCGCTCTCGAACGCGGCGATCACTGCCGGAATCGCCGGGTGCTCGCGCGTCAGATCCGGGCTGATCGCGTGCCAGCTTTGGCCCTCGTCATCGGTCGCAAAGACGACGTTCGTGCCGTAATACAGCCGATGATGGTCGAAATGGTCGAACGCGACGGGCTCGGTGCGCACGCTGCGGTACTGTTTTGACGGCAACGCGATCGGCGAGACTTCTTGCGTTTGGTCGGTGCGCTCGTCGTGCTTCTCGAGCTTGCCGCCGAAGGTGATGCCGCGGTGCAGCGGATCGGGCACCACGTAGCCGTACTCTTGCGCGCCGACGGTGTGCCAGTCACGCTCCGTTATCTCGCCCCAGTTGCCGCGACTGATCACGCAGGCCGAGCCGCTCTCCTGCTGACCACCGCAGAGCCAATAAGGAAAGCGATCGTCGGCGTTGACGTGATACATCTGCGCCGTCGGCTGATTGTACCAAGAGCTCCACGTTGCGCCGCCGTCCACGCTGATCGTCGCACCCTGGTCGCTGGCCAGGGCGACGATCCTTGGATTGCGCGGGTTGATCCAGACGGTGTGGTAGTCGTCGCCGCCCGGCGCGCCTTTAATTGCGACCAGCGTCTTCCCACCGTTGGTGGAGCGATAGGTTGAGGTGTTCGTGAGGTAAACGATTTGCGGATTCGCCGGATCGACCGCGAGCGAGACGAGGTCGTCGCCGCGCTGCGCGATTTCGTCGCCGTTGTTGACCAGCGCGAAGTGCGCGCCGGCGTCGTCGCTGCGATAGAGGGCGCCCGCGTCGTCGCCCTTTGCCTCGACGTCCGTGTAGGCATAAACGACCCGCGAGTCGCTGGGCGCGACCGCGATTTCCGAACGCCCGATGCGCGCCGGGAGGCCCGCCGTCACGTGCGTCCAGCTCGTGCCGCCGTCGCTCGACTTGAAGACGCCGCTTCCCGGCATCTCGAACGAGGCACCGATCTCCCACGGCGCTTGACGAGCCGCCCAAAGCGTCGCGTAGACGACATTGGGGTCGTTCGGGTCGATAACGACGTCGAAAGCGCCGACGTTTTCGTTCTTGTAGAGCACCTGCGTGAAGGTCGTCCCGCCGTCGAGCGAGCGATAGACGCCGCGCTCCGCGTTGGGACCGTACGGATGGCCGAGCACGCCGACGAAGAGACGGTTGGGGTCCTTCGGATCGACGGCAAGGGACGCGATCTGCTGGCCGTCGCGCAGGCCGAGGTGCGTCCACGTAGCACCGCCGTCGGTCGACTTGTACATGCCGTCGCCGACCGCGAGGTCGGGCCGCTGCAAGCCCTCTCCGCTGCCCGCATAGACGATTTGCGGATTGCTCGGCGCTACCGCGAGCGCGCCGATCGAACCGGTCGGCTCTCGATCAAAGATCGGCAGCCAGGTTCGCCCCGCGTCTTCGCTTTTCCAAATGCCGCCGTTGACCGCGGCAATGTAGAAGAGATTCGGCTGTTCGGCCACCCCGTCGATCGCGACGGTGCGTCCGCCGCGCAGCGGGCCGACGAATCGCCAGTGCATGCCTTGATAGAGCGCCGCCGTAACGGCAACGGCGGCGAGCATCAAAGGCGTTTACCGTTGGGGCTGCGCCCGCGCCGTTTGGGCTGGAACGCCGGCCCGATTTTCCAGGCGGTCTTCCGCGGCAAGTCCGTATCCACGTCCCCGCATCCGATGGGCGTGAAATCGCGGCAGTCGTGCGGGCGCCCCTCGTAGATGCCGCAGTAGTGCCGGCCACTGCGCGACCCCATGAGAAAGACACATTGGTCGCCGAGGTCGTCGCCGACTTTGCGAAGCCAACCAACGTGAAAACCGTCGGCTGACGGACGTTCGACGACGTACCGGCGCAACGTCTCCTCGTAACTCATTCCCAGGTGGGCGGCAATTCGCTCGACGTCGGGCTTGCTCACGAAGGGCTCGTAGCCGCTGCAGCATTCCGCGCAGCCAGGCGGACAGGCAATGTTCTCGGGCAGGTCTTTGAGATGCCGCCGGGCGAGCTCGATCACTTTGCCGACGGCCGCGACGAACTCGGGATCGTCGTTGTATTTGTAGACCCATTCGCGCTTGGTGATCTCGTTCGCATTGTAAAAGCGGGTGACTTTTTCGTCGTACTCCACCGTGATGTGCTCTTCGTCAATTTCAATCTTGTTGACGTGCTCGAGCGGGCGAGCGTCGAGCAGATCCGGGTGCGTCGCCTGCCCGGTGCGCCGAGTGAAGTTTCGTAAAGCGGTAAGGTCGATGGTCTCCATAAGACTTCCTCGATTCCCGCGTCTTGCGGGTACGGCCTTCGCCGATATCAAAAGAGCCGACCCATGCGAACGGCTATCGGCGTCGACCTCGGCGCGTCTCACGTCGCGGCTGCGGTCGTTACCGACGACGGAGCGATCCACGCGCAACACGAAGAGGAACTCGAAGACCTTCATTTTGAGGCCGTGATCGCCGCGATCGAAGCGGTCGTCGAACAGGCGCTCAAAGATGCCGGAGACGCGGTGGGGATCGGCATCGGCTCGCCCGGCAATATCGATGCTGCGTCCGGTTCCGTACTCTACAGTCCAAACTTCGGCTGGGAGAACGCGCCGCTGGGGGACGCGCTGCGCAAAAAGTATGCGCTACCGGTCTTCGTTGCCAACGACGCCCGTTGTGCGACGCTGGGCGAGTTCACGTTCGGCAGCGGCACGGGTTGTAAAGACTTCGCGCTCTTGACCCTGGGGACGGGCATCGGCGGAGGCATCGTCGGCGCGGGCAACCTGCTGCTCGGACACCGCTGGGGCGCGGGCGAGATCGGCCACCATCAAATTCGGCCGACCGACGGGTTTGTCTGCGGCTGCGGAAAGATCGGCTGCTTCGAGGCGCAGGCCTCAGGTACGGGGCTGATTCGCCACGCTTTTGCCGTCGCGCCGTCCTTTCCGCGCAGCGCGCTGCTCGACGCCGCGCGTGACAAACTCAGCTCGAAAAAGATTCGCAAAGCGGCCCAGGCCGGTGACGGTCACGCGCTGGCCGCGTGGAATAGTTTCATCGGCGATCTCGCAATCGGGCTGGCGAACGTGATCGCGTTCGTCAATCCCGAGAAGATCGCGCTCGGCGGGGGCGTCTCAACTGCCGGCGACTTTATGTTGGACGCGGTTCGTCCGCGCGCCGATGCGCTAACGACCATGGTTCCCAAGGGCACAACGCAGATCGTCATCGCTTCGCTCGGCAACGACGCCGGGCAAGTCGGAGCGGCAACGATGGCATTTCGCGGAGGACTGACTGCCGTTGCGGTATAGCCGTTTCTTCCTCGCGATCGTGTTGGCGCTGGGGACGTCTCCCGTGCACTCCCAGGACGGAGACCCGATTCACAAGATTCGCCATATCGTCATCATCATGCAAGAGAACCGCTCGTTCGACACCTATTTCGGGACGTTTCCCGGAGCGGACGGCATTCCGATGAACAACGGCGTCCCCACGGTCTGCGTTCCTGCACCCGAAGGCGGGTGCGTTCGGCCGTACCACGATTCCGAAGACCTCAATCGCGGCGGCCCACACAACGTGAGCGCGGCGATTACCGACGTCGACGGCGGAAAGATGGATGGTTTCGTACGAGCCGGGGCACGCAAGCAGCGCCGGGTGTGCCGCGATCCCGACGCGCCCAACTGCGGTAGTACGGCCGAGGTCATGGGATACCACGACGGGCGCGAGCTTCGCAACTATTGGAGGTATGCGCGCGATTTCGTGCTCCAAGACCGCCTCTTCGAGCCGAATGCCTCGTGGAGTTTGCCACAGCATCTCTTCATGGTCTCGGGGTGGTCGGCGTGGTGCAAGCAGGTCGGCAATCCGATGAGTTGCATCAACGAGCTGGAGTCGCCCGATTTTCCGCCGGATTTCCGTTCCGGCAACCGGCGCTTCCGGCGGCCCGATCCCGGCCGGCCCGACTACGCCTGGACCGACCTGACCTATCTGTTACACGCGCACCACGTCAGCTGGGCCTACTACGTCATGCGCGGAAACGAGCCGGACTGCGCCAACGACCAAGAAGACTGCGGTCCGGTACAGCAAAAAGCGCACACACCGGGCATCTGGAACCCGTTGCCCTTCTTCGATACGGTGAAGCGTGATGGTGAGTTGGGTAACATTCGCGACTTACGCGATCTTTATTCGGCCGCGGCCAACGGTACGTTGCCGAGCGTCGTGTGGATCGCACCGGCGGGGTCGTACAGCGAGCATCCACCGGGCCTCGTTAGCCGCGGTCAAGCCTACGTTACCGGCCTCATCAATGCGCTCATGCGTGGCCCGGATTGGAAGAGCACCGCAATCTTTTTAAGCTGGGACGATTGGGGCGGTTTCTACGATCACGTCCTTCCGCCACACGTCGATGAGAACGGCTATGGGCTTCGGGTCCCTGGAATCGTGATCAGCCCCTATGCGCGCCGCGGCTTCATCGACCACCAGACGCTCAGCCACGATGCCTACCTCAAGTTCATCGAAGACGACTTTCTCGGCGGACTACGGATCGATCCTCAAACGGATGGCCGGCCCGATCAGCGGCCGACCGTGCGCGAGAACGTCTCGATCCTGGGCGATCTCCGCAAGGACTTCGATTTTCGTCAGGGACCGCGCGTGCCAGAGGTTCTTCCGGGCGGCATCATCTGGAACGGCTTGTCACCCTGAGCGCGGTAGCGCTAAACGGCGGCGGCGGTTTCTAGGGGCGCGTGCTCTGTCATCTCGGAGATCAGCGCGGCAATTCGGCGAGAGCTATGACGCGGGGCGACGACTTCTTGGTTGTGGCGAATCATCTCGAGCCGGTCGGGCGCGGCAATGAGCGCTTTGACGGCGCGCACGACGGCCGCTGCGCCGTTGAGGGCGATCAAACCAAGACCGTTGCGGCGCACGAAGTCGACGTTGCCGCGCTCCTGGCCCGGGACGTAGTCGTAGACGATCACCGGAAGCTGCGCGGCGTTCGCCTCCGCAAGCGTTCCGGGGCCGGCCTTCGTAACGAGAAGATCGACGGCGCGAAAATACTCGGGGATTTTATCGGTGAAACCGAGGACGTGCATCTTGGTGGGCAGCGAGCGCGCGAGTTCTTTGAGCCTCGCTTCGAGCGGTTCGTTGCGGCCGCAGACGACCACGAGCTCGATGGAAAGTTTGGCCTTTGCGAGCGCTAGTGCGGTTGAAAGAAGTTTGCCGCCGCCTTCGCCGCCCGCCATCAGCATCACGACCGGAGTTTTGTCGGCCGGCAAATCGAGCGCCGCGCGCAAGCTCGCTTTGCTTCCGGTGACGTCGTCGAACTTCGGATGAATCGGATGCCCGAGCAGATGCAACCGCCGCGTCGGCACGGCGCGCGAGAGCGCGCGTTGGTAGACTTCGCGAGCCGGAACGACGACGGCGTCGACGTTGGGGACGAGCCACGACTCGTGAACCTTGCCCAGGTCGGTGATGACGGTGACGACCGGAACGTGTTGCATGTGCGCGTCGTCGCGCGCGCGCATCGCCGCGTGATTGAGCAGCGGATGGACCGAAACGATAACGTCGGGCTGGTAACTAATGAAGAGGTCGCGTAGGCGCTCGCGGTAGAGCGGCTCGCAGAAACGCACGAGCGCGCGGTAGCGCCGGCGTCCGTTCGTGGCATAGTACAGCGCGCCGTAGAGCGGCGGAGCGTAGCGCAGAGCCATGCTGTATCCCAGCCCGAGCTGGGTGAGCGGGAAGGCGCAATGGGCCGCAACGTCCTCGATCCGTGTCTCAAACGGCTCGTGGGCGCCAGATTCATTGAGGGCTGCCACGATCGCGTTCGCGGCGCTGCGGTGCCCGCCGCCCGTGTCCGAGATCAAAAGTAGCGCCCGTTTGGCCATAGGACCCCCTCGATTAGGCTCTGGCCGGAACCCTCCTCGTCGCGCGCCGGCCGGCATTCCGCGCTCGACGGCCCGTTGGTGCGAGCCAAGACAAGAGCGCGCGAGCCGGCGCATCGTAGAAGCGGAAGATGTCGCCAAACTCGACCTCGGGATTTCGGTGGTGCCCGTCATGGTCCTCGGGAAGGACGATTCCCAGGGGGCGCAAGAGGGCGCGGGCGCTGGTTGGGGTCCGCCAGCCCAGGTCGGTCGTGTGGCGCCACCAGACGTGAAGCTGGCCTAGGGCGAGGCCGGCAACCGCGCCGGGCCAGGAGAGGCGCCAAAGCAAAGCGGCAACGACCATGTATGGAATCGCGCCCAGAAAACCATCGAGCAAGACCGCCGGATCGGTCGACAGCACGGCGTGATCGAAGTACGGGCGCCGGCGGTCGTGGTGCGTGCGCAAGTGCAGCGTGAACCACAGATGCTGCGGCACGTGATAGAAGAACGTCGAACCAAAGTCTCCAACGACGAGCGTAACGATGAGAGCCGTGACAAAGAACATGCGTTTCGTCCCCTTATGCGGCGGATTTACGATTCATGGTGTCTCGTTTGCGGCGGCTATAGTGTTGTCCGGATGCACGTTACCTACCATATACCATACCAACGCCCGAACAATCGCGCCGCCCCAACTGCGGCGGACCCTTAATATCGCGTTAAGCTGGCCGTCGCCCGCCCGCGTTGACGCACTCCGCGACGCCGTCCTGATTCGCGACGGGCCGGCGGTCAATAGCGCGGATCTCGCGATTGCCCGCGCGATTCTCCGGACCAATCCTCGTTTACAACCGGCTTACGCACTGCTGTTTGCCGGAGCGACGGCGCGCGCGGCCCGCAGCCATTCACTCCCCGCGGAGTTCCTCGGCGCAACGCTCTTGCAAGAATCGGCGTACGATCCGCAGGCCATCTCCTCGGCCGGCGCGATCGGGATCGCTCAGTTCATGCCGGAGACGGCGGCGGACGTCGGCCTGGATCCGTACGACCCATTTGCATCGATCGAGGCGGCGGCGGCACTCATCGGTGGATACGCCGATGCGTATCGGGGGCGTTACGCCGATCCCTATTCGACTGCGCTGGCGGCATATAACGCCGGTCCCTATGCCGTCACGCGATACGGCGGCGTGCCGCCGTATGCTGAAACGCGCGAATACATCGCGCTGATTTTCGATCGCTGGGCCCGCATCGTCTCGTACGAGCGTGCCGGCGGAGATTGAGATGGGAGGTGGAAGCCTATCGGCCATCAGGAGGTAGTCGAGATGCGTTTGCCCCTACGTGTCGTCCTCGTTGCATTGCTTGCCGTCGCGGTGGGCAGCTGCGGTTTGCAGGCGAGCCCGGCGGACGGGCTGCGATTCGAGGCGCCCAATGGCTGGCGCCCGTCGCCCGGGATCCTGGGCTTCATGCAGTTCTGGCGTCCGCCGACTGAGGACCGGGAAGTGCTGATGCTCTTTAAGTCGCCTCGGCCGATGAAGACAAACGAGATCTTCTCGAACTCCAACATGCAAGACACGATGAAAGACGTGACGATCGTTACGCAGCAAACGATAAAGATTTGCGGCGCGCAACCCGCAAAGTACGTCCAGGCGCGAGGCTCCTCTTCGCAGGGAGGTCCGATCGATATCGAAACCGTGGCCACCATTATCGGAGGCTCGAGTTACTTCGCGGTTTACGTACGGCCGATCGCCGTCCGGCCCAACCCTACAGCCCTCGCGGCGTTGCGAGAAGTCTGCCCGAAACCCTAGAGGTTCCTAATCGCTTGGCGCTCCGCAGCGCGTTAAGGCAGCTCGTCACCCGCCAGCCCCTGGGATGGACTGCGCCGTCGACCTCGGGCCCTCCGTTGCGGCGAGTCTTGGGCTGGCCGGCCTTGACCGGCATCGGCTTGGGAACGATGCTCGGCGGAATCTTCACGACGATCGGCGCCGGCGCGCATGCCGCCGGACCGGCCGTCATCCTGGCATACGTCCTTTCGGGGCTCGTCAGCCTGTGCGTGGCGCTCTGTTATGCCGAGTTCGCTTCGATGGTCCCGGTCGCCGGCAGCGCTTACACGTACGCCTACGCGACGATGGGCGAGCTCGTCGCTTGGATAATCGGCTGGGATCTGATCCTGGAATACGGCCTCTCTTTGGCGCCCACCGCGTCGTCGCTGTCCGACTACCTTGCACACATGCTGGCCAACGTCGGAATCGTCTTGCCCGCGTGGGCGCAGACTGCCAACATTCACGCCATTCATCCGCAGATCGATCTCGTCGCTTCCATCGTGACGCTCGCCGTCACCGTGCTCGTTGCCGTCGGCATTCGCGAATCGGCCGGCGTCAACGGAGCGCTGGTCATCGTGCAGATCGTGTCGATGCTGGTTTTTATCGGTGCGGTCGCACCCTTCGTGCACCTCGGAAATCTGCAACCGTTTGCGCCGATGGGCTATCACGGCGTGATCGCGAGCACCGCATTGGTATTCTTTGCGTACATCGGTTTCGACACGGTGACCGTCGCTTCGGAAGAAGCGAAGCAGCCGGAGCGTAACGTCCCGATCGGCATCGTTCTGGCGCTTGCCCTGGGCGGCATTCTCTATGTGGCGTTAACGCTGTGCACGGTCGGCGTCCTGCGCTTCGATCGCCTGTCCGAAGGAGCCGCGATGCTCGACGCGCTGGGCTCGGTCAGCAAGAGCCACGCGCTGTATTGGATCGTCGCAATCGGCGGTTTGGCGGGCAACACGACGGTCATGCTGACGTCGCTGCTGGGGCAGGTGCGCATCTTCTACGTGATGGCGCGCGATCGCATGTTGCCGCCAGGCGTCGCGCGGATTCATCACGTTTTTCGCACGCCGGCGCGGATGACGCTGATCACCGGTGCGATCGTTGCGGTGTTCGCGGCGGTCTTTCCCTTGACGCAACTGCTGTTGCTCGTCAATATCGGTACGCTCGCGGCCTTCGCAATCGTGTGCGCCGGAGTCTTGGTGCTGCGCTTCGTGAACCCGTCGGCGCCGCGTCCGTTCCGGGCGCCCCTTTTGCCGCTCTTTTCGATTGCCGGGGCCGGGTCGTGCCTCTACCTCGTGAGCGGCCTCCAGGTCGCGACCTGGTGGCGCTACGGCATCTGGTTCCTGGTCGGCCTCGCGGTTTATGCACTCTACGGGTTTTGGAACTCCCGCCTGCGGATCGAGCTAATCGAGCCCTAGGACCATCCGCCTGCAACCCGCCGAGCGTTCCCCGTTTATAACTGGTCGTACTCGGGCATGAGGGGGTGCACGTGGCTATAGATACAGCGGTCTCCGACCGCTTCGAACTGATTACCGTGCCTCGTGCGAGGGGCGTGCCTTCGTTTGCCGAGGACGTCGCGGCGGGCATGAGCTCGACGCCGAAGCGTTTGCCGTCGAAATATCACTACGACGACGTCGGCTCGGCGCTCTTCGACGCGATCACGCATCTTCCCGAATACTATCTGACGCGAGCGGAAACCGAGATACTCTCGGAATGGGGCTGGCAGATCGTCCGATTGCTCGACGCGCCGGTTGACTTTCTGGAACTCGGAAGTGGGAGCGCGATAAAAACCCGGCTTTTAATCGGCGAAGCGTTGCGCGTGCAAGACCGGCTGCTCTATTGCCCGATCGATATTTCCACCGAGGCCGTCTGCGCATCGTCGATGGCCCTCGTGGAGAGCTATCCGGAATTGCGCGTGCGCGCCTACGCGGGCGACTATTTCGACGTGCTCGAGTCGCAAGCGGTACTTTCGGATCATAAAATGCTCGCGATGTTCATGGGGTCGAACATCGGCAACTACGAGCCGCAGGAATCGCGCCAGCTACTGGCCTTGCTCGGCTCCGCGCTGCGACAAGGCGATGGGTTGTTGATCGGAACCGATCTCAAGAAGGATCGCGCGACGCTCGAGCGCGCCTACGACGATCCGATCGGCGTGACGGCCGCCTTCAACCGCAACGTGCTCGTACGGATCAATCGCGAACTCGACGCCGACTTCGATCTCAAAAAATTCCATCACATCGCGCAGTACGACGAGCGGCGTGGTTCGGTCGATTCGTTCCTCGAAGCACAAGAGCGCATGAGCGTTCGCGTACGCGCCGCGGATCTTCGGATCAGCCTGGAAGCGGGAGAACGAATTCACACCGAATCGTCGTACAAATTTGCCGACAATGATGTGGCGCGTCTGGCCGAAGGCGCCGGTTTTACGCCGCGATCGGTCTGGCACGATGACGCGAAAAGCTTCAGCGTTCACCTCTTGGTTCGTCGATAGCAGATAGGGAAGAACCGCTCGTTCGGGAAGTAGCGGGCGAGGTATTTTCCCATATGACGCGTCGTCTTCTCATTTTTGCCATCGTCTGTGCTTTTGCCGCAGGCTGCCGCGGAGCAAGCGGCCCAACCGGTGCGATTCCACCGGGGCCGGCGATGCTTTCGCAACCGCCGGCTGGAGCGAGGCTCTCGCCGGACACCAACGTAAACGAGCTTCCCGAACCCCCGGTCGTCAAGGCGGTCAATGGCGTCGCGACGGTCTCGCTGACCGCCGGCATTAACCCGGCCACGGGCTTACCGTCGTTCGAGTACGAGGGCCTACACGGGGTCGCACCGACGATCGAAATCGAACCTGGCCAACGCTTTATTGTCGATGTCACCGACGACTTGCCGGCCAGCGCCGGGCTGGCGTCGGACATGAACCTGCATTTTCATGGGATGGGCTCAGCGCCGCATCCGCCCGGCGACTATATCTTCGAGTATGCCACCCCCGGGCAGACGCTACACTACGAGGTGCACGTCCCCGTAAGTCAGGAGCCGGGCCTCTATTGGTATCACCCGCACATCCACGGCGAGACTAGCTACCAAGTTGGCGAAGGTGGAATGTCGGGCGCGATCGTCGTCCTAGGCATCGAGAAGCACCTGCCTCGACTCGCTAAGATGAAGCAGCGATTGATCGTCGTTCGAGCGACTGGGATCGGCGTGAATGCACGGCCTCACGACGACGTCGCCGAGGCGGAAGATTCGGATGACGGAATGCCCGGCATGGGCGCTATGCCGATGGCGACGGCGCGCCCGCTCAATAGCAATAAGACACCGTGCCTTTTCTACGATGGCCTTAACGTAGCGCTCAACGGCGCTTTCGAACCGGTGATCACGATTGCACCGGGCGAGAAGCAGTTCTTCCGAGTGGTCAATGCGACGGGCCACAAGACGCTCAAGCTCAACGTGGAAGGCGAGAATCTTCAACTGGTCGCGGTCGATGGGTTTGCCCTCGATACCTATCCGGGCACGCCTTCGACGGAGTCGATGCCTTACATCATCGTTCCTCCGGCCGCGCGCGCGGAGTTCATCGTTACCGGCCCAAAAAGCGGCCATGGCACCTTGCGGACGCTCTGCTATAACACGGGTCCCGATGGGGATGCCGATCCGCCGTGGTTGCTCGCGAAGCTCGAGGCGCCCAAGCATAAGCCGGCGGGTGGAGACTTCTCGACGCAGCCGCTCGCCGCCGGAGCGCCCCAAGTTCAGAACGGCTATAACACCAAGCTTCCGCCGCCGGCGGCAAAGCGCGTCGTCGTCTTTAGCGAGAATTCGAAGCCGCGGTTTTTCATCAACGGCAAGATGTTTTCGATGAACGCGAAGCCGATGTACGTAGTACACGCCGGCACCGTCGAAGCGTGGCACGTTGTAAACGTCACCGAGGAAATTCACGACTTTCACATCCATCAGCTTCACTTTTTGGTCCAAAAGATCAACGGTGTCCCGGTTGCTCATCCGTATTGGGCCGATAGCGTCGTCATTCCGCATCGCTTCCCGGTTGGAATCAGGAGCGTCCCGGGCACGATCGACCTGTTGATGGATTTCCGCTCACCCCTCATCAAGGGCGAGTTCGTCTTTCACTGCCACATACTCGATCACGAGGACCAAGGCATGATGGCAAAAATAGAGGTAATCTAAAAAGGCCCCTATTTTGCTCATGTCGTTGTCGGCTCGGGGTTCGATTGCCATAGCAAACTTCACCCCTCGCCTCCTAGACCTGAGCAAAATATGAGCCTTTTTGGTTCGCGTTTTAGCTGGGCGTTGCGCGACGTTCTGCTAGACGGAGTGCGGCTTCGACGGCGATTGCGAGCGCGCAGGCCGCGAGGCTTCCGGCCACGATCATTTGCGGCTGATGCAGCGTCAGCCCGTTGAAGATGAGGACGCCCAAACCGACGCCGCCGACGTAGCCGCCGAGCGTGGCGATCGAAATCATCGAAATCGCCGCGATGCGCACGCCGCCGATCAAGATGGGTAAGGCGAGCGGAAACTCGACGCGCAGCAATATCTGCGGCGGCGACATTCCCAAGCCTCGCGCGGCGTCTACCTGCGCGCGGTCCACGCCGTTGATGCCGGCGACGACGTTGCGCGCCAGCATGAACTGCGCGTAGAGGACCAGCGCCACGAAGATCGGCGTGTACCCAAGCCCGAACCACTCAACGAGGACGGCCAGCAACGCCAGGCTCGGAATCGTATAGATCGCGCCCAACGTGCCGAGCAGCCACGGCGCGACGTTCTGGCGTCGCGCCGCCCACAAACCGAGCGGTACGGCGACGAGGAGCGCGGCCACAAGCGCAACGCCGACTAGCTCGAGGTGCGCCGCCGCTAATGCCGCGACGCGCGCCGGGTGAGCGATGAGGTATGTCACGCGTTCGCGGTCCGCAGCAGCTCGCGAGCGTGCACGAAGTAGCGCCGGTAGACGTCGTCGCCGGCATGAACGAGATCGCGAACGTAGGGCGTCGCGGGCCGGTCGAAGAGGTCGAGCGGCGTCGCCACTTGTTCGACGCGGCCGCCGCGCATGACGACGATCCGGTCCGCTAGCCGAAACGCTTCGTCGACGTCGTGCGTCACGAAGAGCGTCGTCGTTTCGAGTTCGCGAACGATCCGCACGAGCTCGCGCTGAAGCGCGGTGCGCGCCAAGACGTCGACCGCCCCGAACGGTTCGTCCATCAGTAGAGCGCGCGGCCGCGCGGCGATTGCGCGTGCAACCCCAACGCGCTGCGCCTCGCCGCCCGAGAGCTGGCTGGGACGGCGATTGCGATAGGCCGCCGGCTCGAGTCCGACCAGCGCCAGAAGCTCGTCCACGCGCTGGGCGATCTGCGGGGTCGTCCAGCCTTGAAGCGATGGCACGACGGCGACGTTTTGCGCGACGCTCATGTGAGCGAAGAGTCCAACGGCTTGGATCACGTAACCGATGCCGCGCCGCAGCTCGACCGGGTCGAGTTCGGTGACGTCGCGCCCGTCCACGACGACTCGTCCGCCGTCGAGCGGCACCAAGCGGTTGACGGTGCGCAGCAGCGTCGATTTCCCACAGCCCGATGGGCCAAGCAGCACGACAAGTTCGCCGCCGTGTAACTCGAACGAGACGCCGTCGACGGCGTTGCGATCCGAGCAAGGGTATCGAACGACGACGTTCTCAAAAGCAATTTGTGCTGCATTCACGACTGGGGCGTCCGTCCTGCGAGCGCTTTCAGAAAAGCGGCCGCGACGTCGGCCGGGTCCGCCGCGGAGTTTTCGACCGCAGCGTTCATCGATCGAGCGGCCGCGTCGGTGATTGCCGGCGAGACCGCGTTGAGGACGCGTGCAATTGCGGGGCGCGCTTGCAGCGCTGCCTGGCGCGCGAGCGGGGCGACGTTATATGCCGACCATAAATGACGATCGTCGCGCAAGATCACGAGGCGATCCGATTCGATCGCGCCGTCGGTCGTAAACGCACTTGCAACGTCGGCCTTATTTTCGAGCAACGCGCGGTACTTCAGCGCGATGTCGTAGGTACGGACCTCCCGAAAGCGAAATCCGCCGTAGCGCGTTTGCAGCCCGGGCAGCCCGTCGGGGCGCGCGAGAAACTCCTGAATCGTTGCCAAGCGCAGATGGGGCGCTGCCGCCGCGACGTCCGACAGGGTTGCGAGGCGCAGCGTTGCTGCGATTTCCCGCGTCGTCGCCAGTGCCTGCGAATCGTTCATCGGCGATGGGTGCAGCCACACGATGCCGTAGCGTTGTGCGAAGAGCCGCGCGACGACGTCGTACGCGGTTTTCGAATCCGCGATTGGCGGCAGGTGGAGAACGTCGATCAGGGCCGTCCCGGTGTACTCGGGATAGCAATCGATGTTGCCGCGCGTCATTGCTGCCATGGCAATCTGCGTCGAGCCGAGATTGAAGAGCCGTTCGACGCGCATTCCGGCATTCTCGAGCGCTTGCGCGTAGATCTCGGCGATCAAAAACGACTCGGTGAAGTTCTTGGATCCGACGCGAACGTGCGACCGATCGAACGTGCAGCCCGCGAGCGCCGGCGCCGCGGCGATGAGCGTCAGTGCGCGGGCACGAGAAATGCTCATTGGTTTTCTGCCATCAGCCGGGCCGCCGCACCCAGCGCCAGATCGGCGCCTAAAGCAAGCGCGGCGACCAGCGCTGCTGCGACGAACAGCAGCGTCGCGTCGTCGGTTTGGAGGCCGCGAACGATCTCGTCGCCGAGACCGCCCGCGCCGATGAACGTCGCCAGCGTCGCGCTAGCGATCGTCTCCGTCGTGGCCGTGCGCACGCCGACGAACGAGACGGGCAGCGCCAGCGGCACGACTACGCGCGTGAAGCGCTGCAGCGAGGTCATCCCCATGCCCGTCGCGGCGTCGACCGCCGCGCGCGACACGCCTCGGATACCGAGGTCGACGCTGATGACGATGGGTGGAATCGCGAGAAGTGCGAGCGCGATGACGGCCGGCGTCGTGCCGACGCCCAGCCAGGGCAGCAAGAGCATCAGTACCGCCAGGCTCGGCAGCGTTCGTCCGATTCCGGCCAGCGAGAGCACGATGCCTCGCAGCCAGGCCGACTGCGTGGCCGCAACCCCCAGGGGCAGGCCCGCCGCCAGCGCGATAGCGAGCGCGCAAAGTGCCAGGGCAAGATGTTGTTCGACGTGCGCCGGCAGGTCGTTTAAAGCCACCGGCAAGTTTTTGGCCGTTTGGGAGGCGAACCCCGGCCCGAACCGCTAAGCACTAGAATAATCGTGATAACGCAGCCCCGCACCCCGCAGCCGGCGATTCCCGTCGCAAGCCTCGACGATCCGGCTTTTTATATCAGCCGCGAGTTGTCGTGGCTGGAGTTCAACGACCGGGTGTTGGAAGAGGGGCTCGACGAGCGTAACGCCCTGATGGAGCGGCTCAAATTCGTCGCGATCTACGGAACGAATCTCGACGAGTTCTTCATGATTCGCGTCGCCGCCATCAAACAGCAGATCGAGGCCCAGGTCGTGCGCCGGTCCGAGGACGGCCGAGCGCCGACCGAACATCTCGCCGCCATCTCGCAACGGTTGCGCGCCTCGCTGCCGCTTCAAATGCGGCTGCTCAACGAACAGCTTTTACCGGCGCTCGACCGCGAAGGCATTCGATTGATGCGAGTCGGCGAGCTCGACGAGGAGACTCAAGCCGCGCTCGAGCGCACGTTCGACGATAACGTCTTTCCGGTGCTGACCCCGCTGGCCGTCGATAGCGGTCACCCGTTTCCGTACATCTCCAATCTCTCGCTCTCGTTGGCAGTCGAGCTGGAAGAGGCGACGAGCGACGGTGTCGAGCTTCACTTCGCGCGCGTAAAGATTCCGCCCACGCTGCCGCGGTTCGTTCCCGTCGAGGGCGCGAAGGAGCGGCGCTTCGTTTTGCTCGAGGATTTGATCGCGCATCACCTCGACGGGCTTTTCCCGGGCATGCACGTTCGCGACTCCTACCTCTTCCGCGTCACGCGCGACGCCGATCTGGACTTGCAGGAAGACGAGGCCGACGATCTGTTGCGCGCCATCGAGTCCGAACTGCGGCGGCGACGCTTCGGCGAGCCGGTACGCCTCGAGGTCGAACGCGGAATGCCCGAGTACATTCGTGATTTTCTCTGCAGCTCGCTCGAGCTCGAGCCGGTCGATTGCTACGAAATCGAAGGACTGATGGCCCTAAGCGATCTTTGGCAGATCGTCAATCTTCCGGGGTACGAGCAGCTGCGGGACAAGCCGTACATGCCGGCAATTCCTAAACGGTTGATCGGCGTTACGGACATTTTCGCCCAGATTCGGGAAGGCGACATCCTGCTGCACCATCCGTACGAATCGTTCGACCCGGTGATTCAGTTTTTGCAGCAGGCCGCCGAAGACGAAAAAGTTCTCGCCATCAAGGCGACGCTTTATCGGACCTCGGGGAAGAACTCCCCCATCGTCAGAGCGCTGCTTACCGCGGCGGAGAACGAAAAACAAGTTGCCGTCGTCATCGAACTTAAGGCGCGGTTCGACGAAGAGAACAACATCGAATGGGCCAAGCGGCTCGAGCGCGCGGGTGCTCACGTGGTCTATGGTTTTGCCAATCAAAAGGTCCATGCTAAGACGCTCTTGGTGGTACGCCAAGACGAAGACGGCCTCCGGCGGTACATGCATTTTGGAACCGGCAACTACAATGAGAAAACGGCGCGCCTGTATACCGATCTTAGCCTCTTTACCTGTCGTCATGACCTCGGCACGGACGATGCGGCACTCTTCAACGCGCTAACCGGCTTTTCGAAAGTCACCGATTACGAGGACCTTTGGGTTGCTCCGGTCACGTTTCATCGCGAGCTGATCGCGCGCATCGACCGGGAGACCGAACACGCCCGCGCCGGCCGCCCCGCGGGCATCCGCGCGAAAATCAACGCGATCACCGAGGGCGATGTCGTGCGCGCGCTCTACCGCGCCTCGCAGGCCGGCGTACCCGTTGACTTACTCGTGCGCGGAATGTGCGTGCTTCGGCCCGGCGTTCCGGGAGTGAGCGAAAACATTCGCGTCCGCAGCATCGTCGGGCGTTTTCTCGAGCATTCGCGCATCTTCGTCTTCGACAACGGCGGCGAGCTCGAGACGATCATCGCCAGCGCGGATTGGATGGGGCGCAACCTCGACCGGCGCGTCGAGTTGGCGGTTCCAGTTCTCGACCCGGTGATGGCCGAAACGCTCGCGTCGCAAATCCTAGCGGTGCTGCTCGCCGATAACGTCAAGAGCCGGGAGCTGCGCAGCGACGGCACGTACGTGCGCCTATCGCCCGGACCCGGCGAGATGCCGGTCGATGCCCAACGTGTGTTTTTGGCGCAAGCCCAAGGCCTCTAAGTGATGGCTTAGCGGCGTAAGCTGCTCAGGTAATGCGGCATCCGTGAGCGTCGGGAACGATCAGCCAAGGAGCCAGAGCCGCTGAAACGACGCCCCCCCTCCCCCGGCCATGCCGCCAAGCGATCGAAGCCGGGCTATGCTGCCGGGCTGGGCTGTGCCGCTAAGCGATCCACGCCGCTACGCTGGCGCAGCAGCAATGCCGATCCACGCTGCAACGCCCGCAATGCAGCAAAGCCCTCGTAGCCGCATAGCAAACACGGCCCGCTTTCGCGAACGCCGTGCTGAGGGGTGGAGGCGCTACGGTTTGTTTATTTTTTTTTTGCGGTCATATACTTTGAGCCACAAGCGCCCTAAAGACGTTTAGCCCATACCCGCAGCAGGATGGCGATGCCGACGCACGCGGCAGCAGCGCCGTCGAGAACCCACTGCCACGGGCCCCAGTTGTTTCTCCATGCAGGTCGATTCACCGCCATGCGCTGCGCGCAGATCGTGATTTGCGAAAGGTACTAGTGGTAAGCAGCAACGCTGACTGCGGCAGCTGTTGGCTCGCCGTAACCAGGCAGTTCCGTTAACAGCGCGCCACTCGGATATCTAAATACGAAGAAATCCCCGTCGTAGCCGGGGTAAGCCCTAGGTACGACAATTCGGTTTCCCTGAATCCAGAACTGACCTAATTGCCCTCCCCTTGTAACTCCGCTAAGCACCGTGTGTCCAACGGCTACCGCGTGATCGTGATGCCTCCCACGCAGCTCGAAGCGTAGAATTCTGGGGATATGATTGCGATAGCCTACCAACGCCAGCTTGCCGTGGTTCCACTGGACACCAGCAGACGAGTCTACGACAAAAGCGTCCCCGCGGAATTCGATTTGCGAAAAGCCTTGTCGGCGCCGACGCAACTCCTCAAGCACGGTCGCGGCGCTATAGTAGTACTTCGAGCCGACTACAAAAAGATGGCCGTGGTCGTCGTAGCCGCAATAGCCAGCTTCCGGGAAGACATTGCTGTACTCAGTTGGTGTGCCCGAGCCCCGAGGGTAGACGAAAACCACGCTGGAGTTGGATCCTTGCCCGACCACACCGGCGTAGTATCCTTGCGCGACCACCGCTAGATCGCCAGTACTCGGGTCGATCGCACACGACCGTAAATAGGAGTAAATGCTCCCCGGGTTAGGAATTGCCCTAATCGGCTCGGTTCCGCCATGAGCGTATTCAACGACCTCAGTCTCATCGACAATATACATGTTTCCGCTGGCGTCGACGCACTCACCGAAGGGCTGATTTCCGTTTTGGAGCTCCCCAACTAGTGACAAGCCGGGGAACGAATAAACAAATACGACCCCATTGCCGCCAGAGTCTGCAAGGTATAGCAAATCCTGACCCGAGGTGCCCGATTTCATCCACGACTTGCCACGATCGGCGTGCGCTGCGAATGCGGCGGTTTGCGGCATAGCGCCCGGCGCGGCCGATCGGCGGCTGCGATCCGCCGCACCCCGCGAGCAGCGCAGCGACGGTAACGCTCAGCGCGCGGCTGCTACAGATTAGGCGTTCCACCCCTGTGCTCATTTGACGATTTGCTTTAAGCTCACGGCCACGCCATAGGGTCGGTCAAGGTTCTTGTAAATTTGGGCGATGACACTTCCGCCCGCGGGGTACTTCCAGTAGGTAACGGCAGCATAGTCATAGGTGGTCGCTCCGACGACTTGAGTTCCTTGGCTTCCGGGGTGGTTGTTATAGATAAAAACAGGGCCAAGCCCAAACTCCACGCCGCTAAGGTACGTCGTTCCAATCCAATGGCCCAGGTCACGTCCTATCGCGACGCGATAGATTTCATTGGAATAGCTCTCAGTGTTGAGGATCCAATACTTCCCGTCCCACGTAATTCCCTGAACGCCGTTGAAGTAGCCGTCCCAGGAAGATCCGCCCGAGATGTTGATGGTGACGAGTTGCGTACTGCCCTTGGCAAGGTACGCGAAGCCTGAACCATAGCCGCTGGAGCTTTCACCACCGTCTGTCGTTAACAGATCACCTTTGTCGTCGTAGGCGCAGCTTTCGTAGTGACCCAAAGGACCCTGGAAGATGACGGGTTTGCCTTTGGCGTGGCGATAAATCGCGAGGCTACCCTCACCGGTCCCATCACCTTGCCACCAGTTCGCGACGGCGAGATTACCGGTCTTTGTATCGACAGCACATCCGTAGGGCCAATATGGAGCGACATTGATAACTCTGATGGGACTCTTACTGCCGTGTGAGTACTCAACGACGTCGTTTGCTTCAAAATCCACAATATAGACGTCGCCAGCTCTGTCAACGCATTCACCCCTTGGCGAGATGAAGCCGGTTAAGACCCCGACGAGCTTTCGGTGCCAATACCGGTAAGTACGCACGTTGCCGCCGACCTCCTCACTCACGTACAGCAAATCGTCGCTCTTCGCTTCCGGCAGCATCCACGATCCATCGCGCGCCGCCTGCGTGGCGATCGCCGAGCTTTGCGGCATCGCGCCCGGCGCCCCGATCGGCGGCTGCGATCCCCCGCACCCTGCAAGCATTGCCGCAGCCAGAATGCCCAACGCGTAACGCGTAGGCAGTAGTGCGTTCATTGTTCTTGCCTTTGTCATCGATGGATGCGCGTACCGGATGGGGCGAGGGAAACGGTGACTGCGCCAATTGTGGCGTGCGGTAACAAATCCCTAGACGGAATCCTCTTGGTCACCCTTCCACCCGTCGGATAAGGCCAAATGCCAATCGTTCTTTGGTGGCGATTGTTGCTAACGACAAGCAGGTCCCCCGCGAGCCAAGGCTGGGCCCCTCGTTCGACCGTTCCTTCGAGTTGTACGATGCCGACAATTGTTGCGGTTGAGCCGCTTACTTCGATTTGGGAAAGCGTATTTCGGCCTGAACCGAGAAAAGCGTCGAGAATGAGGTACTGACCGTCCCATTGCAGGGAGCCTGCAGGATAGTCTTCACGGGGCAGTGAGAGATTCTCAAGGTTACCGGAACCTTCAGGTAACTCGGCCAGCTGAATCGAGCCCGAAGAGTTCTCGCCATCCACATAGAGATTGCCCGCGCTGTCGTAGACGCAAGCTTTTATGGTTTGAATCTGAGGGTCTTGTAGCTTTTCAGGATTGTGTGAGCCTTCTGTAAAAATCGCAACGTAATCGTAAAAATTATCGAATAGCACAGTAGCAGCAAGATCATCCGTTATTGGGTCTACGGAGCAGGAAATAGCAAAGCCATCATTGTCATCTAACGAGAACGTTTTAATGGGTGTCTTTCGGCCATGTGCAAACTCCAGGATGTCCGCCCCGCTAACTATGTATACGTTGCCGTCGGGGTCCGAACACGACGCGCTCGGATAGACAACAATGTTTAGCATGCCGACCGGCTTTCCGCCCGGAAAGCTAAACACGCGAACGGTGTGCCCTCCGTCATTCACATACAGCAAGTCTTCACTCTTCGCTTCCGGCAGCATCCACGAGCGGCCGCGCTCGGCGTGCGTTGAGGTCGCAGAGGTTTGCGGCATCGCGCCCGGCGCGCCGATCGGCGGCTGCGATCCGCCGCAGGCCGCTAGTAACGCTGTCGCCACGCAACTTGTTAGCGCGTTGCGTTTACTGCGCGTGGTCATTGCCAGCCAAAAACCACAAGGCCGTCCCCTGCGGCGTTCTTCCATCCAGGCCACGTACGAAACGTAAATGCGCCTGGCTCGACATATGACGATCCGCCCCCTCCACCGCCGCCGGGGGACCCGTTTATGCCTCCTTCACCCCCACCGCCGCCGCCACCACCGTAGTAACCGCCGCCTCCGCCGCCGCCCGCGCCGCCGTCGCCGCCGCTCGTCTCTCCAAATCCGGCCTCGCCGCCGTTTCCTCCGACGCCGCGTCCTCCGGATTTACCGCGCTGGCCGCGGTCGCAATCGTAACAGCTTTTTGGTGCACGCTCGCCGCCCGAGCCGCCCCGACTCTGCGTGCCGCCCCCACCACCACCACCCGCACCGCCGCCGTAGCCGCCCGCGCTCCCAGAGCCGCCTACAGAACCTCCGCCTCGACCACCAGCGCCACCACCGTTTTCATAACCACCTTGTCCTCCTCCGCCGCCTGCAACCAGGACGCGATTGCTCAGCCTGGCAGAGTCTTGCCGTACGTCGGACGCACCGCCGCCGCCAAAGCCACCCGCACAACATTGTGCGGGATCACCTCCGCCGTTGAAGCCGCCATATCGGGCCCCGCTGTATTCGATCCCGGCCCCCCCTACGTAGACGTACAGCCTTTCACCGGGAGTGACTGGAATTTCAGCGTAAACGCGGGCACCGTGGCCGCTGCGAGTGTCGTAATACGTCGGTTCACCACCACCAGCGCCGCGCGCGACGATAGTGAGCTTCGTAACGCCCGCCGGCACTTTGAATGTTTGCTTCGATCCCGTGAACTTAAACGTCTCATGAAACGGCAGTCCGGAGCCGTCGGGCCTATCAGACGTGTGACCGAGATGCGCCGCGACAGCACGGCTTTGCGGCATCGTGCCTGGTGACCCGATCGGCGGCTGCAATCCGCCGCACCCTGCGAGCAATATCACAGCCATGCATCTTGCAAGTGTGTAGCGTCCAATAACTAAGCTCTTAATCTGCTTGGCTCCTCGAAAACGGCTCACAGTGAATCGAACCTGGGTCACTCTAATCAACACTCTTCGACAGTTCTAAAACGATCTTCCATTCGTGCGGCATCACCGGCTGCACGGAGAGCCGTTGCCCGCGCCGCAGCAACGCCATGCCAACCAGCCGTGGTTCGGCGCGCATGCGCGCAAGCGATACCGGATTCTCAAACGCTTCGACGTATGCAACGTCGACCATGAACCAAATTGGTTTGTCGGGCCTCGCGCGTCCGTCGAAGTACTCCCCCCCGCGCTCGAACTGAGTGAAATCGGGATAGGCCGCCTTGACGACCTTGCAAACGCCGACGGCCGCCGGCTCTGTAATGCTGGAGTGGTAGAAGAGCCCGAGGTCGCCGAGCCGCATCTCCATCATGTTGTTTCGCGCCTGGAAGTTGCGCACGCCGGTCCACGGGGTCGTGCCCTCTTCGCCTAGCCGCTCGAATGAATAGGCGCTTGGCTCGGTCTTCATGAGCCAGTAGCGAGGCACTACGGAGCCAGGCTAACGGTCACCGCCTGGCTCGGATCCGGGGGATGCAAAACCTTGAAGGCTTCCCCGCCGGCGGGATACTTCCAAAAACTAAGCGAGTTGCCGCGGGTTGCCACGAGCGTGTTGCCCTCGATCCACGACTGCCCCGCATTCTTCTGGCGCCAGTCGACGAAACGGCTGACGCCGGCGATCGTTCCGGTTGAGCCGGAAACTTGCACGCGGAAGTAGTGCACGTTAACGTTTTCGCCATCGTGCTTCGTCGCCGCGTAGGACTGCAGGGCAAAGTACTTGCCGTCCCACTGAGCGTGGGCGACGTTCCCGATCGTCTCGTTTAGCTTGATCTTTTCAAGCTCTTGTTTGCCTTTCGGAAGCAGCGCGGCCACATTTCCGCCGCTGATAACGAAAAGGTTGCCGCTCGCATCGTAGGCCGGTTGTGGGTCGGCTCCCAGTTCTTCGCTGTGATACAGCTTTGCCTCGCCGCTGCCGCCGGTGTAAATTTCGACTAACGGAGCGAAGTTATGAACGTCGTAGCTGGTAACCGCAAGGTTTCCCGTCGTGGGATCGCTCGAGCAGTTTACCGGAATCTCATGGGCAGGAACGTCGAGGGTGCTGATGGGCGATTTCGTTCCATGGGCGTATTCGTAGACATATCCGGTGAGCGCGCCCGACTTAGCTTGAACGACTGCCGTGACGAAGACGTCGCCTTTGGCATCCGAGCACATCGCCTGAATCAAGAACGGCGTCCTGAACGTACCTTCAAAGGCGCCGCCCGGATAGGTAAAAACGATGGCCCTGTGTTTGGCGCCGGCGTAGATCAGGTCGGTCTGCGATCCTGCGCGGCGCGCGAGAAGGGCTTTGTCTAGCGGTGCAACCGGGCTCGTGCTGGGCGCAAGCCCCGCGCAACCGGCAAGCGTGACCGTAAGCACGCACAGGCACGCTGCGTAGCGCAACGCGTGGATCGGCCTAAACATCTTTGCGCTGTTCGCGGGGAGCGCCCTATGCCCTGGCTGGGGGAGCGCTCGATGTGCTATCGTAAGGCAGCCATGCAGCAACGAATCATGCGTGCCTCGGAGCACGGTTGGGAAGGCGTCGAACCCGCGGGCTACGACCCGAACGCGGCCGGCACCGGCGTCGTGCGCCACACCGTCGTGGGAAACCGGAAAAACGACCCAAGCGAGCCGGGGCCAAAGATGGAACTCCGCTATTTCGAGGTCCAGCCCGGCGCCGCATCGCGATTGGAGAAGCACGAACACGAGCACTATGTTGTCGTGCGTACGGGCCTCGGTTATGCCGTGATCGGCGACGACGTGAGCGAGCTAGGACCCAACGACGTCGTGTACGTCGGCCCGCTGGTCTTGCACCAGTTCGTTAATCGCGGCGATACGCCGTTCGGTTTCTACTGCTTCGTCGACAGCTGTCGCGATTTTCCACAAATGCCGACGCCCGAGGACCTCGCGCGCCTGCAAGCCTCGCCCGCCGGGACGATCGCTAAACCGTTCGCGGTTCCGCCGCCGGTCAAGCGCCCTTAGCGACCGGTCGCGCGGGGTCGGAGACCCATTCGCTCCACGATCCGTTGTAGATTCGCGAGCCCTCGAGGCCGGCGTGCGCCATGGCGAGATGATTGACGGCAGATGACACGCCCGAACCGCACTGATGCACCGTCCGTTTTGGATCGAGCCCGCTTTCCGCGAACTCTTCGCGCAGACGTTGCGGTGATTTCAGTCGACCGTCGGCTTCGAAGTTCTCTTTGAACCAGCGTTGCTTCGCGCCGGGAATGTGGCCGCCGACCGGATCGATTGGTTCGGTTTCACCCGAAAATCGCTCCATGGCGCGCGCGTCAAGCAGATGCATCGCTGCGCTGTTGAGATTCCGATGGACGAAGTCTGCGCCGACAATCAGCTCCGGTCGCAATGCGATGGTGAGGCCGCCTTCGCGTGCGGGCTGCGGCGGCGTGGCCGTTACGGGATATCCGAGCGCATTCCAGCCGGCGAAGCCGCCGTCGAGGACGGCGGTCGCGTCGTGGCCGATCCACCGGCAGAGAAACCACAACCGCGCCGCAAACATATCGGCCCCGGCATCGTAGGCGATGATCTGCGTCGCGTCGTCCACGCCGCAAGCGCGCAAGAAACGCGCAAAGATTTGCGGATCCGGCAACGGATGGCGCCCATTTTTCCCGGTCTTGAACCCGGCCAAATCTTCCTCGACTCCGGCGAAGAAGGCGCCGGGTATGTGCGACTCCTCGTAAAGCGCGCGTCCCAGCGAAAAATCGGCTAACGAGTGACGGCAATCGAGGATGACGAGAGCGGAGCTACCGAGCCGGTCGTGCAGCGCCTCGGGCGAGATAATGGTGTTAAACAACGCGCTCGCTTAACGCAGGTTGATCGTGGCTTTTGGCGCGGGAGGCGCCCCGCCGAAGGCTTCCTCGAGCGTTGTCTTCAACTCGCCACTCGCCACCATCGGTCCGAGAATGTCGGTATCGCCGTAAAACGTTCCGTTGATGAAGACCTTCGGCAGCGTCGGCCAGTCGGTCATTTCCGAGAGCGCTTCGCGCTTTGGCACATTCTCTAAGACGTCGATCACTTCGAACGGGTAGCCGAGGCCGTTGAAGAACTCGACGGTCTCGAGCGTGAAGCCGCAGCGCGGCGCCATCTTCGTCCCCTTACCGTAGACGACGATTCGCGTGCTCGCGATTTCGCGGGCGATCTCTTCCTTCAAATCTTCCGGCATGATGCTTCCTTAACTTTCCGCGATAACGGTTGTGAGTTCAACTGCGTGAACGCGCCCGTCGGCAAGCGCGCCTTTGAGCGCGCGGTAGACGAGCTGATGCTGCTGGATCAATGTTTTACCCTTGAATACCTGCGAGCGAACGGTCACGTTGAAATGGTCCATCGTGCCGGTGCGGTCGTGAATACTTACCTGGGCGTCGGGCAGACCTTCGACGATGAGGCCGGTCAACGCGTCGTCGTCGATCACGACTTCAAGCGCGGCGAGCCGGCATTGAGCGCGTCGGCCAAGTTGCGCGCTTCGCCGAGAGTTTCGGGAAGACGACTCGCTCCCTTGGCGAGTGCGGCCGTAACCCCGCTGGCCAAAATGATTCCGGTAACGCCGAGCAGCACCGCAGGAATGCCGCTGGCGCGCACGGGCCCGAGCTCGAATTGTGAACGTCCGTTGCACGCGCGCGATACCGCGAAGAATTGCGCGCAGCACCCGCGCTCGTTTATTCATCACGTCGTTTGTACGTCGTATCGCGCCGGAAGGCCTGGCGCCGCGAGGGTCCGCCCGGCCGCTACGACTTGGCTGCCCTGCCGACTTTCGCGAGGCGGAAGGGGCAAAGGGCCCGAATCCGCGCACCAATGCCCGTCGTTTCTCGCTCGCTGATCGCGTTGGTGATCGCTGCTGCCGCCGCCGCGGCCGTCGTGGCGCACGGTACGATTGACATCATCGCCGACTATCTTGTCGCGCACGCGAGCTACGACGACGTTTCCAGTCACGACTCGCGCGGGCTGGTCGTCGCGGTCGCCGCGCTGGTCGCCGGTGCGGTCGCTCTGCACGGCTTGCGGCTCTGCTGTGACGTGGCGGCCCATCGAACGCTTGCGTCCACACCCGCACCGAGTTGGCGGAGCGCCCCGCTCTTTGCCGCCGCAACGATGCTGCTCGCGTCGATCATCGTTCCGGCGATGGAACTGCTCGACTCGCGACTGGCCGGCACCACGCTCGCGGGCCTCGACGACGCGTTTGGCGGGTCGGTGCTCCTCGGGTTGGGCACGACGCTCGCATGCGGTGCCGCCGTCGCGATCGCGATTTTTGCCTTGGCGCGCTGGATTCTTTCGCATCGCGATCGTATCATCGCCGCGATCGTCGGGATCACCCGTCTCCGCTCGCAAGCGTATTGCGGTCCGCGGCACTCGCGAAGCTTTACCGGCGCTCCGATCTGCCCGCGCAGACTCTCCGCGTTGCGGCGCGGCAAGCGTGCTCCTCCCTCCGATGCCCTTCGCCATCCCAAAACGCCACACTCACACTGCGAGGGCATCCATGCTTCCCATTCTCGTCGCGGCGTGCTGCCTTGTCGGCGGCAACGTCCATACCCCCGCCGGCGCTCCAATCGCCCAGGCGCAACTGTCCTTTCGTGGTCCGACATCGGCATCGGCGTCGACCGACGCGAAAGGTGCCTTCTCGGTCGTGGTTCCGGCCGGGCGATACGATCTCACCGTCGTTGCTAAAGGCTATGCCACCATCACCGTCAACACCGGCGAACTAAACGATGGGGCCCGTATCTCGGTGATTCTGGAACCCAGCGACACACCCAAGCTGCGCACGATCGGCGAGGTGACCGTCAACGGCGGCTTTACGCTCGACCGCAACGTCATTCCGGAGATGGACGTCTCGCGGGCTCAGATGGACGCGCTCGGGTACTCACAAGTCCTGCAGGCGCTGCAAGCAGTTCCGTCGGTCGTCATTCAGCATCCCGACTCCGGCGCTCCGACGGCGCCGTCGGTCGTCTCGTTGCGCGGGCCCGATCCGTCCGAAGCGATGGTGACGCTGGACGGACAACAGCTCAACGACGGCAACACCGGCGACATCGACCTTTCGCAGTTCGCCGTTCCCGCTTTTAATAGCGTGAACGTCACCGAAGGTCTCGGGCCGACCGACGCGGAGGGGAGCAATACGTTCGGCGGCGCGGTCAACTTCGTTTCGCTCCGGCCCACACAAGATCAGCACGCCAACTTCTCCAGTTCGGTCGGATCGTACGGTACGACGCAGAACTGGCTTAACGCGACCGGAACCGTCGGCAAGCTCGGTTACGCGCTGGCCGGTGACGACTATCAACAGGCCGGGCAAGTCAATCAGTACGATTTTGTCGTTCCCGCCAATAATCTGCCGCCCTATTGCGGGCCTGCGACGAAAAGGAAGACTCCAAACTGTCCGTTCTACACGCACCTGGGGTCGACGATCGCGGCAGAGTTGGGGCTTGTCAATCTCGATTACAATTTCTCGCAGCACGCCGATCTCGGGTTCCGCCTGTTCACGCTGGGGAACAATCGCGACGAGTCGAGCGCGCTCAACGGAATCGCCGGCAATCCAACCTGCGTCTTTAGCGGCCCCGGCGCGGCCTGCGGTTTTGCGCCTTCTCCGGGCTCGCCCAACGAGGTGTCGAATCCGGTCTTCGACGATCACGTCGGGCAAGGCAGCGCGAACTTCGCGCAGAGCATTCGCGCCTACGACACGTATTCGCGCTCGCCGCTGGGTTCGGGAACGCTTTCGGCCGATTTCTACGCCGACGACAACAACGTGGATTTTCAAGGCGGCGTCGTTTCGCCGTATGACGTCTCGCACGTGGACACGCGCTATAACGAGGCGCTATCGTGGGGACGAAACTTCGACGATAGCGAGTTTGCAATCGGCGGTTATGCGCGCCAAGAGGCGCTCTCCGGGGCGTTTATCGGCGAGACGCTCTCGCAGAGCATCGACTCGTACTTCGTGCGCGGATCGCAGCAGATCGGCAGCGCGGTGCACCTTTCGGGCGGTCTCTACGACGCCGACTATTCCACGTTCGGCAACACGCTGAACTGGCGCTTGGGCATAAGCGGAGACCTCTCGGCCCAAAGCGTGCTGCGGTTTTCGGTTGGCACGGGATTTCGGCCGCCGTTGCTCTTCGAGCGCTACTTCTTCCCGCCGGTTGTCGTCAACGGTAAAGTCGAACCCAACCCGGGTCTGGGTCCGGTGGATTCGAACTGCGTCGTACCCAACGGAAACCCTGACGAGCGCCCCGAGCATGCGACCGAGTACGAGATGGGCTTCTCGCATCTCTTTTCGGGCACGTCGAACCTCGACGTGTCGATCTATCGCTCCAACCTGCGCGACACGATCGAGAACTACTACCCCGGCGGCGGCGCGGTGAGCTTTTGTGGCACGCAGCTCGGCTTTGCCTACGAGATTCCGATCAACATCGGCAATGCGGTCTATGAAGGCGCCGAGGCCCGCTACAAGCAGCTCTTTCCGCGTTTGAATCTAACGGCTACGCTATCGTACGGCCTCAACGTCGCATACCCGTACGCGCTCGGGCCGTTCGTCTCAAATCCGACCTCCGGCGGCACGCTCGTCGACGACGAGCAGTTTCTCGGCGTGCCGCAACAGCAAGGATCCGCCGTGCTCATCTGGGCGCATCTCGGCTGGCACGCATCAACGGCCTTTACGTTCGCTGGGCGAAACAACACGCTCAATCAATCGCCCTACACGCTGGTCGATGCCGCCTTCGGAAAAACCTTCGGGCACATCGACCTCACGATTGCCGGGACCAACGTGTTCAACGCCGTCTCGGGTCCGTTCACGCTCTACGATGCGGGCGTTCCCTATCGCGGTCTCTACTCATCGGGCAACGGCCCGTATCAGGCGAACTTACCGACCGATGCGCTCTTCATCCAGCCTGCTTCGATAAAGTTCATCGCGACGCTGCACGTATGACGGCGGAAATGAATGCGGTTCGGCTGCACGAAACGGCCGGACCGCAGAGCCTTCGCATCGACCGAACTCCGATTCCGGAGCCCGGCGACGGCGAAGTTTTGGTGCGGCTGCGCGCGGCGGCGCTCAATCATCGCGACGTCTTCATCACGCAGGGTCTCTACCCGAATATCCGGACGCCGGTTACGCTCGGGTCGGACGGCGCCGGAGAGGTCGCCGCCGTCAACGGCGATTCGCTTGGATTGCGCGCCGGCGAGGAAGTCGTCATCGATCCGATGCTGGGATGGGGCGACGACCCGCGCGTTTGGGACTCGAAGTCGAGCCTCCTCGGCATGCCGCGTGACGGTACTTTTGCTCAGTACGTCGCGGTGCCGGCGGAGAATGCCTATCGCAAGCCCGAGCAGCTCTCGATGGAGGAGGCCGCCGCGATTCCGCTGGCTGGCCTCACGGCATACCGCGCTACCTTTACGCGCGGAGCCTTAGCTCGCGAGGAGACGGTTCTCATCACCGGTGTGGGTGGTGGCGTCCAGACGTTCGTGTTGCTCTTTGCCAAGCACGCCGGCGCGCGTGCGATTGTAACCTCGAGTAGCGACGAAAAACTCGAGCATGCGAAAGCGCTTGGCGCCGATCTCGCACTCAACTATAAAAGCGTGCCCGATTGGGAGAAGCGGTTGCGTTCGGAGGGGCCGATCGATCTGGTCGTGGACTCTTCAGGCGGTGAGACGCTGCGCAAAGCGCTCGACGTTGTGCGCCCCGGTGGCCGCATCGTCGTATACGGCGGCACGAACGGCGACGCGACGATCAAGATGTTCCCGCTCTTTTGGAAGCACGTTTCGATACTCGGCACGTCGATGGGAAGCCCGCAGGATTTTGCGGCGATGCTGGAGCTCTTTCGGAGTGGCTTGCGACCCGTCGTCGATCGCATCTTCCCGCTGCAAGATGCCGCTGCGGCGATGCAGCACCTTGCGAACGCCGATCAGTTCGGCAAAGTCGTCCTAAGCATAGATTGAATCAAGAAGCTTAGAGTGTTTTACCGTCGCAGGTGCCGTCGGGCGGGGGAGCATTTTGATAAATCGGCCCCGGATATGCCACCGGCATGCCGTCCTTCGGATAGAGAATAACATCGACCTTACCGTTGGGCGTCAGTTGGCGTTCGCACTTGATCACCTCGTGCGCCTTGGACTTTCCATTTCCGCCGATCCATAAATCGAACCACAGCCCCTTGCAGCCGTTACTGCCGCTACCTTTATGAGGGCCTGAAGCGGCGCAGAGGTCTTCGCGAATGAAGTACTGTTGGATGAACGGGACGTAGATTTTGATGCCGTAGGGGATCGTCGAGTCGTTCTTCTTTTCGGTTGCAAAGGTCGTCGGATTGCAGTAGGTTCCATCGCCGCCGGCGTGCTTGTGAATGATCCCGTGCGCGATCTTGTCTCCCGGCGGCGAGTTATCGGGCCAGCCGTAAAACGTGATCGTTGCCTGCACGGTCGTGGGATCTTGTTTGACGACGTAACACGATGCGTTGTGCGCTGCGTTGACCAGCGGCGGAAGCGTGGGGCCGCCCGATCGTCCGCACGACGCAACGGCGAGCGCTGTGGCGAGCATAAGGAATCGACGCGCAAACCGGTTCAGCATACCAGCGTGTATTCGTCGAGGCTTTCTAAACGCATCTCGGCGCCGATTTCTGCAGCCAGCGCCGCAGCCTCATCGCGGCCGACGATCGCTTCGAGGTCTGGGTTGAGCATCGCGTACTCTTCGGCGCTCAAACCCTGCGCGCGGGGCCGCGCGGCGACACGCCCCTCTGCCTGAAGCGCCAAGAGATGGGCGAGGATCTGGCGCGCCATCGCCGCCCAAAGCGCGTGCGGCTGCGACGAATAAATCGTGCGCACGAGGTCCGGGATCGTCCGGGCTCCGTTGCGCAATGCGGTAACGACCTGCTCTTCGCGCATGGCGCGATGGGCGATGTAATCGGCAATCTTGGTTTGCGGGTCGTCGACCGCCGGGCCATGTCCGCCGTAGATCGTTCGCGCATCGGCAAACTCGTTGGCGAGCCGCCGCAACGTTTGCTGATACGGGCGCATCGCGCCGCCCGGCGGGGCGATCACCGTCGTCCCTTCGCCCAGAATGGTGTCGCCGGTAAAGAGCGCGCGTTCGGGCGGCAGGTAGAAGATCACGTGGTCGAAGGTGTGGCCCGGCGCGTCGATGACGCGCAACCCAGGCAGTCCGGCGGCAAACTCGGCTTCCAGCGGAAGATCCGCGTCGCGAGCGACTTTGCTACGAGGGTGCGCGTAGATGGCCGCGCCGGTCGCGGCCGCAAGCAGCGGCGCGGCCAATGCATGATCGGGATGGCCGTGCGTTAACGCGATGCGGACGATCTTAAGCTGTTGCGCTGCTGCGGTCTCGATCAACGCGCGAACGTGTCGCTCGATTGCCGGACCGGGATCGATCACGAGCGCCGTTCCGTCGCCGCAGTCGAGCACATACGAGTTGGTGCCCGTCAGCGTCATCGGCGAGGGATTGGGGGCGCGGACGAGCGTTACCATGCGTTTTCGAGCGCGGCCGGAATTGCGAAGTCGCCGGCACCGGCCGACGGCATGATCGTCAGAACGGATTTCGTGCGAGCGTAGCGGAGCGCGTCGTCGACCGAAGCGAAAGAAGCGAGCCGTTCGAGATGTTTGATCGTCGGGTAGACGAGATGCAACGCTCCTTCCCGGTACAGTTCGAGGGCCTGGGACGGAGCGATCCATATCCCATCGTGTGTCTCGTGTGCGTCGGCACGGGCCGATTGATTTGGTGGAGCGGCGGCGAAGAAGAAGTGCGTGTTATAGCGGCGCGGCTCGCTGGGCGGCGTAATCCAATGCGAAAAGAGCGTCAACGCGCGCGCGTCGGCGTACCAATCGTGACCGGTCAAAAAGTCCGCGAACGTCAGCTCGCCTTTGCGTACGGCGACGCGTTCCGCCGCCAACTGCTCGCAATCTGCGGCTATCGGCCGATGCGATCGGTCGCACGCGAGCAGGACGCCGGCCTCCTCGAAGAGTTCGCGAAGCGCCGCCAGCAACAGCTTGCGCCCAGCGTCTTGCCCGACGGCCGGCTCGCTGCTGGCCAAAGCGGGTGAGATCGATGCCCGAAACTCTTTCGCGAGCCGGTCGGGCTCGAGGCCGATCGTTCGCGCCTGCGATTCCGGCGTGGCATCTTGCGCCTCGACGGTCCCGCCCGGAAAGACAAAGGCATCGGGCGCGAAGGCGCTCCGGGCGCTGCGGCGCGTCAGATAGACCTCCAGCGGCGAACGAGCCAGAATGACCGTCGCTGCCAACCGCACATCGCTCACGAGGCAGTAGCGTCCTGTCACGCCGTGGCGAAAACCTCCCCGATGCAAATAGCGCTAGGCAGCGATACGGCGGGGGAGTTTCCCGATGCGGTCGACCGGTGGCTGCGGCAGCACGGCCACTCAGTGCGGCGCTTCGGCGCCCTGGCGCCCGACGCGGACGACGCATGGCCGTCGGTTGGGCGAAGCGTCGGCGAGGCCGTCGCGCAAGGAAAGGCGGACTTCGGGGTTCTCTGCTGTTGGACGGGTACGGGCGTGAGCATCGCGGCCAATAAGGTGCCTGGCATCCGCGCGGCCCTCTGCGGCGATGCCGCGACCGCTCGGGGCGCTCGCGAGTGGAACGATGCCAACGTGCTCTGCCTGAGCATTCGCGCAACCTCGGCGGCCGTGGCAGACGAAATGCTCGAAGCCTGGTTCACCGCCACGATTACGCAAGATCCAACCTATCGCGCAATGATCTCCGAGGTTAGCAAGCTCTAACGGCAAAGCAGAGGGGTTGCGCACTCGCGCAACCCCCATAGACTGCCGTTCGCCGGGGCACAGAACTGAAGCTGCGCAACCGGTACTCGCTCTCGGGCGGTTTCGGCGACAGTTCACGCCGTCCTGACCAGAGAGGCCGATTCTATCAAATCAAATGCCGCGACTCAATATGTCGGGCACGAATAACTCGCAACAAAGGAGCAGGAGCGCCCAGTTCACCGCGTGCGAGGTCCAACAATACGTGCATGCCAGCCGTGTAACGAAAAGCAACGAGTAGGCCAGCACGACCGAGGTGGCCGCAGCAAAAAAGACTGCGACGAGCAGGACGGCCACTGCGAGCGGCGAGTGAACGAGCCAGACGGAAAGCGCCACGGCGGGGTAGTAAAGCAAGCCAAGTAAGGAGTTAGGCACGCCGAAGAGCTGCGCCCGGGGTGATTTAACGACGCTGGGCCCCGGAATCTCTCCTTGTGCCGCGCGGATGCTCTTGCGAAGCATGAAAAGCGAGGCGTAGAGCCCAACTCCGCATAGCACCGTGATCACCGTGCGTACGACCATCGCTTGAATCGCCTCCTTCGGCGAGCTGCGGCTCTTGCTTTACTGGCCGGTTCCTTTGTGCTGGCGTTCTTGGTCATTCGTCATCAGCCGCGCGTCGAGCACGAGATCCGGATCATCGGCCCGCTGGCCTATCCGCTGGCAGTCGCAATCTTCGCGGTCGTCGCATCGGCACCGTTTTCCGTGACCGACGCGCTGGCAATCATGAACGGGGCCATCTTCGGACCGATCGTAGGTACGATCGTCGATACGGTGGGATTGGTCCTGGCCGCGCTGCTGGGTTATTGGATCAACCTCCACGCGTCGAAGCTCTTCAACCTGCAGGAATCGCTGCACCGCCTTCCAGCATGGGTGAAGCGCTTCCCCGTGGGCTCGCCGGCCTTCTTGCTGGCCGTCCGCGTCATTCCGGGCTTCGGCGGAACGGTTGCGACCGCGACCGCCGCCACCTTTCGCGTACCGATTTGGGTACACGTTTGGACGATGTGCGCGATCGCCGTTCCGATTTGCGCGCTGCTGACGGTCTTTGGGGATCGGGTTACCGTTGCCGTGCACGGATATGAGTGGCGGGCTCGGCGCTACGCACATCACTATTGCTTGACCCACCGCTGTCCGCACTTTCACTTCCGTCAGCGAGCTGCGGCCTCGCCGTTGCCATCGCCGTGATACCGTCAATCGTTGCCGATCGAGCCGGTCTCGACGAGCTCTGCGCTCGAGTTCGCGATGCCGGCCGCGTCGCGCTGGACACCGAGTTTCACGCCGAGCGCACCTACTCGGCGAGGCTGATGGTCGTGCAACTTGCCTTCGACGACGGTGCCGTCATCGTCGACGCGCTCGCGCTCACCGACTTGCGGCCGCTCGTCTTGGCACTGACCCAAACAACCGTCGTCGGTCACGCGCTCTCGGCTGACTTGAAGATCTTCGCCGATCGTTATTCCCTGGTGCCGTCGCGCGTTTTCGACACGCAAATCGCGGCGTCGTTCCTCGGCTACGGCATGCAGATCTCGCTAGCCGACCTCGTGCGCAGCGTCTGCGGCGTGCGCTTGTCCAAATCGCAAACCGTCAGCGATTGGTCGGCTCGCCCATTCTCCGAACGTCAAATCGAATATCTCGTCGACGACGTCGTGCATCTGCTGCCGGTCTACGACGCGCTGCTTCCACGCCTGGAAAAAAAAGGGCGCTACGAGTGGGTCTTTGAGGAGTGCGCGGAGCTGGGCGACATCGAGCGATATCGCATGGACGAGCGCCGCGCCTATTTACGAATCCCGGGTGCGATGCGGATGAGCCGGCGCGAGCTCGCAATTCTCAACGAACTCGTGAAGCTGCGCGATGCGGTCGCACGCGAGCGCGACCTTCCGGTGCGCTACGTCCTTCCCGACGACGTGGTTGCGGGGCTTGCCGCGACAAAACCGACGAAGGCCGATGATTTTGCCCAGCTTCGCCGATTTGACGGCGGGATGAAGCGGCAACTCGGGCCTGCGATTCTGGCGGCCGTGGCTCGCGGTCAAGCGCTCCCCGAAGACGAGCTCCCGCAACGCCCGGCCCGGCCGGCGGCGCCGGCGCGCGACGCCCTGGTTTCGCTGCTTGGCGCGGCGATCGCGGAGATCGCCCGCGAGGCCGAACTGCCCTCAAGTTTGCTCGTGCCGCGCGCCGCGCTCGAGCGGTTGGCGCGCGAGATTCCGCCGGATTTCGAGAGTTTCGAACGCGTCTTGGCACTGCAGCCGTGGCGGCTGGGACTCATCGCCGAACCGCTCTGGCGAATGCTCCGCGGCGAAGCGGTGCTGAGGATCGAAGGCTACGCCAACGGAGATCCGAAAGTACGATTGCTCGATGAGCCCACATCCCAATAGCTTTAGCGCGCTCGATTCGCTGCGTGCGGGCAATCGTTCGTACGCCTATTTCCGCCTCGACGCGCTGGAGCGCGCCGGCATAGGGAAACTTTCGCGGCTTCCCTTTTCGCTCAAGATCTTGCTCGAGAACTTGCTGCGCTGCGAGGACGGGCGCGCCGTCAGGCGCGCGGATATCGAGGCGCTCGCGCGTTACGACGGCCATCGCGGTCAGGAGCGTGAGATCGCCTTTACTCCAGCTCGCGTCTTGCTTCAGGATTTCACCGGCGTTCCGTGCGTCGTCGATCTGGCGGCGATGCGCGACGCAATGGCCGAGATGGGCGGCGACGCCGGCGTCATCAATCCGCTGCAGCCGGTCGAACTGGTGATCGATCATTCGGTGCAAGTCGACTATTTTGCCAACGCCGGCGCGCTGGCGAAGAACACCGCGCTGGAGTTCGAGCGCAATCGCGAGCGATACGCATTTTTGAAATGGGGCCAGTCCGCGTTGCAAGATTTTCGCGTCGTTCCGCCGGGAACGGGGATCGTTCATCAAGTCAACATCGAGTATCTCGCGCGCGTGGTCTTCGGCGCGGCCGGCGCTTCGGAGGAAGGCGTGCTGGCCTATCCCGACACCGCCGTCGGCACCGACTCGCACACGACGATGGTCAACGGTTTGGGCGTGCTCGCGTGGGGCGTCGGCGGCATCGAAGCCGAAGCGGCGATGCTCGGCCAGCCGGTGACGATGTTGATTCCCGAGGTGATCGGTTTCCGGTTGGACGGCGCGTTGCGCGAAGGCGTCACCGCGACCGATTTGGTGCTCACCGTCGCGGAGATGCTGCGCCGCAAAGGCGTCGTCGGGAAGTTCGTCGAGTTTTACGGCAAGGGACTCTCCGCGTTGCCGGTCGTCGATCGGACGACGATCAGCAACATGTCGCCCGAGTTCGGGTCGACGGTCGCGATCTTCCCGATCGACGACCGCACGCTCGACTATCTTCGTCTCACCGGCCGCCCGCAAGAGCAGATCGCTTTGGTCGAAGCCTACGCCAAAGCCCAAGGGCTCTTTCGCACCGATGCATCGCCCGATCCGGAGTTTGCCGACACACTCGCGCTCGATCTCGCCAGCGTGGAGCCCAGCCTTGCAGGCCCGAGCCGCCCGCAAGACCGCGTCGCGTTGCACGACGTCAAGCGTTCGTTTCAACATGCGATGGAGGGATGGACGACTGCGCGCGACCGTGCGAACGGTGCGGTGGCGCGCTTCGAGGACGAGGGCGGCGGCGGAACGGCGACGATCGCGCAGACCGCTGAGGCGGATCTGTACGACGGCGCCGTCGTCATCGCTGCGATCACCAGCTGCACGAATACCTCGAATCCGTCGGTGCTGGTCGGCGCGGGGCTGCTCGCGCGTAATGCCGTCGAGCGCGGTCTTCGCACGCAGCCGTGGGTCAAGACCTCGCTCGCGCCCGGCTCCAAGGTCGTCACCGATTATTTGAACAAGGCCGGGCTGCGTGAATATCTGGACCAGCTCGGCTTCAATCTGGTGGGCTATGGGTGCACGACCTGCATCGGCAACTCGGGTCCGCTCTCGCCGGAGGTCGCCGAAGCGGTGGCCGACCGCGACCTGATCGTTGCGGCCGTACTCTCGGGAAACCGAAACTTCGAGGGACGCATCCACGCGCAAGTGCGCGCGAACTATTTGGCCTCGCCGCCGCTGGTCGTTGCGTATGCGTTGACGGGGCGGATGGACGTCGACTTAACCAGCGAGCCGTTGGGAGTTGGCAGCGACGGCCGGCCGGTCTACTTGTCGGAGATTTGGCCGAGCAACGACGAAATCGCGGCCACGATGGCCACCTGCATCGGCGAGGAGATGTTCGAGCGCGAGTATGCGCACGTCTTCGACGGCGACGAGAACTGGCGCAACCTCGGCGTTGCCACCAGCGAACGGTACGCCTGGGATCCGAAATCGGAGTACGTCAAAAAGCCGCCGTATTTCGATCGCATGCCGGAGCGCCCGGCGCCGGTGCAAGACGTGCATGGAGCCCGCGCGATCGCCGTGCTCGGCGACTCGGTGACCACCGACCATATCTCGCCGGCGGGCAGCATCTCGAAGATCAGCCCGGCGGCGAAGTATCTGATGGAGCGCGGAATCGAGCCCGGTGATTTCAACTCCTACGGCGCGCGGCGCGGCAATCACGAAGTGATGATACGTGGTACCTTCGCGAACATTCGCCTGCGCAATGCGTTGGCCCCGGGAACCGAGGGCGGCGTTACGCGCTACCTGCCGACCGGCGAAACGATGTCGATCTTCGACGCGGCGATGAAATACAAGGACGACGCGACGCCGCTGATCGTGCTCGCCGGCAAAGAGTACGGCTCGGGATCGTCGCGCGACTGGGCGGCAAAGGGGCCGCATCTGCTCGGGATAAAGGCCGTGATCGCCGAGTCGTTCGAACGCATTCATCGCAGCAACCTGATCGGGATGGGCGTGCTGCCCCTCGAGTATGTCGATGGCGCCGATCACTCCACCTACGGTTTAACCGGGGAAGAACTCTTCGACATTACCGGCGTCGCAGCCAGTTTGGAGCCGCGGATGCGCGCGCGCGTCAAGGCCACCGACGCAAAGAGCGGCCGATCGATCGAGTTTAACGTGCGAGTTCGCATCGACACGCCCAACGAAGCCGAGTACTATCGCAATGGCGGGATTCTGCAGTACGTCTTGCGCCAGCTGCGATCGGGTTCCCGAAAGGTCGATTCGGCCTAACCTTTCGCGGAGGCGGCGCTTATTGCGCCGGCAGGCTCACGGTGACGGCGATGGGTTCGAGCGCGGCGAACAGCGTCTTCGACGGCTTGCCGCCTTTGGGATACGGATAGACGCTAACGCCCGAGGAGCTGTTCGTCCAGAACGGCGTGTACAGGCTCCGAACGCCGCCGACGGTTTGAATCCAAAAACCGCCGGGGTAGCTTCCCTCGTCCAGTTTTACCGAACCGACCTTCGTTGCTTTGCCGCCGCTGACAATAAACCGATAGATAAGGCCGGAATCTTGGCTTCCAACGGCGAGGTATTTCCCGTCCCAGAAGAGCCCCGAGATATTCTGACCGCCCAAGCTCTGACGCAGCGCGACGTCGGCAAATTTATGCGCTCCATTCGGCAGTTCCGCAACCTGGGGCTCGTAGGTCGTCCCGTTGATGCCGTCGACAAATAGGTCGCCGTCGTAGGTGCAGAACCCTAACTGATGGATGTTGGTAACGGCGTACTGTTTCGGCGTACCTTTGGCGTGCTTAATGAGGGCGTAGTTAATGCGAGATTACCGCTGCCCAAGCGAGTCCGGCCAGCCCCACAACAAAAATCCATCTCGTATGATTCATTGCTAGAGTTTTATGCGGCCGAGTTGGTCGGCGTTGGATTCGACAAACCACATGTTGCCGTCGGGCGCGGCGGTGATGGCGGTTGGCTGCGAGCCGGGCCTCAAGCCCCGCGAGTATTCGGTGATCTTGCCGCTGGTCGTGATCCGGCCAACCTTCGAGTCGCGTATCCCGGACGTCTTATAGGTTTCGTATTCGGTGAACCAGAGCGCGCCGTCGGGACCGGCTGCGATGCCGGCCGGCTGTTCGGCCGGCTTGATCCCACGCGAATACTCCGTTACCATGCCCGCTAAAGTAATTCGGCCGATGCGACCGCCGGCCATCTCCGTGAACCAGAGCGCGCCGTCTGGTCCGCTCGAAATCGAATTCGGCTGCGATCCCGACGATATCCCTTTCGAATACTCGGTGACCTTGCCGCCCATCGTTATGCGCCCGACGCGATCGAGGTTTGGCTCGGTGAACCAAAGCGCCCCGTCGGGTCCTACGGTAATGCCGTTGACGGCGGCATTCTGTGAGAGGCCCTTCGTGTAGAGCGTGAGGTGCCCGCTCGTCGTCATCCGCCCGATAGCCGTCAGCTCAAAGCCGTTTTCGGTAAACCAGAGCGCGCGGTCGGGGCCGGCGACGATTTCCTGAGGCTCGGCGCCATCGAGAGTAAACGTGCTAAACGATCCTTGTGTGGTCACCCGCACGATCTGCGCATCGCCCCAATCCGTCAGCCAGAGCGCGCCGTCCGAGCCTGCGGCGATGCCTTTGAACGCCGGGCTCGCGGAATTGTGGTAGTAATAGGTGTTCGTGCGTTTTCCGGCGGTGGTGACGCGCGCTATCGCGCTGGCGCCGAGATCCTGATCTATGTCGTCGGCAATCCAGAGCGCTTTGTCCGGCCCAACCGTAAGAGCGGCTGGAAAGTAGCCACCGTCGTATTGGGGCAGATCGGCGAACTCCTTGATCTTGATGCCCTTGACGGCTGGACGGACCGAAGGCGCAGAATCTCCCCTTGCGATAAGGGCGCCGGGAAGTGGCCCGGCTGACGTTGAGCAGGCGGCCGTCCCCGCAGCAAGAGCTGCGAGTACGAGGTTGCTGACGGGGCGGGTGGCTTTCATCTCTCGGTTCCTTCCAAGGATGCGACCCTGGTCAACTTATTGTGCCACAGAAATCTAAAAAAAGTATCACGGTCAACAATTTTTTAAGATTCAAGGTCAGGTGGACTTATAGTTGACACAATCTGTCATATTGGCGTAGTTTGATTGAACCGTGAAGGCCGACCGGCTTGTGGCGCTCCTGTTGCTGCTTCAATCGCGGCGCCAGTGCAGCGCGCGCGTGCTGGCCGAGCACCTCGAGGTCTCCGAGCGCACGATCTACCGCGACGTCGATGCGCTGAGTGCCGCCGGCGTACCGGTCTACGCGGAGCGCGGCGCGACCGGCGGGATCGCGCTTTCCGACGGCTACCGGCGCGCCCTGACGTTCTTCAGCGAAGACGAGGTCCGCGCGCTTTTCGCCTCCGGCGCGAGCCCGCTCGCGGATCTCGGGCTCGAGCGCGGCCTGACGCGAGCGCTCGAGAAGCTTCGCGGAGGCCTCGCCGACGTGCATCAACGCGCCGCCGATAAGTCGCGTTCGCGTATTCATCTGGATCAGCGGCGATGGAATCAACCCGAACCGCCGCTAGACTTGCTCACGACGCTGCGCCGGGCCGTCTGGGACGATCGTTGCCTTCGCATCAGGTACGAAGATCGAAACCGTAAGTCGTCGATGCGAAGTGTAGAGCCTTTGGGTTTGGTTTGTAAGGCGGGCGTTTGGTATCTCATCGCTCGCTCGGACAGTGAGTTGCGCAGCTTCCGCGTGGATCGGGTGCGCAGCGCCCAAGAAGTCGCCGAACATTTCGAGCGACCCGAGGATTTCGATCTGGAGCGTTATTGGGCCGAGTCGTCGGCGCGATTTGCCGACGCGTCGCGCACCGCCGATTGCATCGTGACGTTTTGCATGCCGAACGATGCACTCGAACGCGTCACGTACTATTGGCCTTCCGAGATGCTCTCACAAGACGCAAGCGAGACACGCGTCCGCGTGACGTTTCCAGGCCGCGAGGTCGCGCTCTTCCAAGCGCTTGCGTGGTCTGACGTGGCGACGCTCGTGGAACCCACCGCGCTGCGCGACGAGATCGTCGCGCGAGCGCGGCACGCGTTGACGCGCTACGCCTTGCGCTGATGGATGATGAGGCCGTTCCCTTCGGGATCCGCCCCGAACGACATAAAGCAGACCGGCGACTCGATCACGTCAGACAGCTTGAGCCCGCGCGCGCGATAGTGTTCGACCGCTGCCTTCGCGTCGTCGACCGCGAACATGATTGCGCCGCCGGTCTCGCCGCCCTCGGGTTTCCAGACGCCGAACGTCGAGCCGTCGGCCAGCGTGAACTCGGCACCGCGCCCTTGATCGTCGGTTTCGGTTGGTTTCATACCGAGCACGTCGCGATAGAAGGCGATCTGCGCCTGCGGATCGCGCACCAGGTAGGCCGCGATGTCGATTCCCTTGATCATTCTGGTCGTCTCCTTTGGTTTTGTCTAAGCGTTTCCACGAGCATACCAGTTATACCTGACACTTACTGTCCACATTCGATTCGAGTTTAGAGCATGACGCGGCGGAAGTCGGCGAGCAGCTCGGCCACATAGACGAGGAATCGCGCCGCGCCGGCGCCATCGACCACGCGATGGTCGTAGCTCACGCTGATCGGCAGCATCAGGCGAGGAACGAACTGCTTGCCGTCCCACACGGGCTTGGTTGCCGTACGCGTCGCGCCGAGAATCGCAACTTCGGGTGCGTTGACGATTTGGGTGAAGGCCGTCCCGCCGATGCCGCCGATCGACGAGATCGTGAAGCTGCCGCCCTGCATCTGCGCGAGCGTCAGTTTGCCTTCGCGCGCTTTGCCGGCAAGTTCTACGGCCTCGCGTGCGATCTCGATCAAGCCTTTCTTATCGGCGTTCTTGATTACGGGCACGACCAGCCCGCCCGGGGTGTCGGCCGCGAAGCCGACGTTGTAGTACTGCTTGAGGATCAGTTCGTCGCCGTCCAGTGAAGCGTTGAACTCCGGAAAGCGCTGCAATGCCGCGACGCTGGCGCGAATCAGGAACGCGAGCATCGTGAGCTTGGGGCCGCCGGACTTTGTTTGTTCGGCGTTGACCTCGCTGCGAAGTGCTTCGATCGAGGTGACGTCGGCTTCGTCGTAGTTGGTGATGTGCGGAATGAGCACCCAGTTGCGATGCAGGTTTGGACCGGAAAGCTTCTTGATGCGCGAAAGCGGCTTCCGCTCCGTCGCGCCGTATTGCGAGAAATCCAGTTTCGGCCACGGCGGCAGCCCGGCGAACGGCGTCGCGGCGCCGCCGGCGGCAACGCCGCTCCGCAGCGCGCTCTTGACGAAGCCTTGCACGTCTTCGCGAGTCACGCGGCCGTTCGGCCCGGTGCCACGCAGCTTTTGCAGATCCACGCCGAGCTCGCGCGCAAAGCGCCGGATCGACGGCCCGGCATGAACGATACCGTTTCCCGACGAGCCTCCCGGCGCGGATTGCGCTTGCGGTGCGGATTGCGCTTGCGGTGCCGGTTGCGCTTGCGCTTGCGGGGCCGGCGCAGCCGCTTTTGGCGGTGCAGCGCTTTCCGACGCGGCGAGCACGACGATCGGAATGCCCTTCGAGACTCGGTCGCCGACCTTCACCTTGACGTCTTGTACGACGCCTTCCGCCTCGGACGGCACCTCCATCGACGCTTTCTCGCTCTCGAGGGTAATGAGCGAATCGTTCTTCTTCACGCGGTCGCCGGGCTTGACCAAGACTTCGATGACCGGTACGTCTTTGAAGTCGCCGATATCCGGAACGCGCACTTCGATCGTTTGCGCGGTTTGTGAGGAAGCGGCGGGTGCAGCCGGAGCAGGGGACGCAGCTGGCTCAGCAGGCGCAGGCGGTGCCGCTGCAGGGGCGTCGGAACTCAACACGAGAATCGTCGCGCCCTGCGACACCTTGTCGCCGACTTTCACCTTCACGTCTTGCACGACACCATCGGCCTCGGCCGGCACTTCCATCGACGCTTTCTCGCTCTCGAGGGTAATGAGCGAATCGTTCTTCTTTACGCGATCGCCAGGCTTAACCAAGACTTCGATGACCGGCACTTCCTTGAAGTCGCCGATATCGGGAACGCGCACCTCGATCGTACTGCTCATTCGCCGCTCTTCTACACCGTGATAGGATTGGGCTTGTCGGGGTTGATTCCGTACTTCTCGATCGCTTTTTTGACCGTTGCAGGCGCGACGGCGCCGTCAGCGGCCAGCGCCTGTAGCGCTGCCACCGCGACGAAGTGCCGGTCGACTTCGAAAAACCTGCGGAGCTTGCGGCGAAAATCGCTGCGCCCGTAACCGTCGGTACCCAGTGCGACGTAACGCCGGTCCATGAAGGGATGGATCTGTTCGGCGAAGGTGCGGATGTAGTCCGTGGCGGCGACGCCGGGACCGAGCCGTCCGCGCAGGCACTGCTCCACGTACGACAGGCGAGGTGCCTCCTCGGGATGGAGCATATTCCAGCGGCGCGCGGCGACACCGTCGCGCTGCAGCTGGTTGAAGCTGGGAACGCTCCAGACGTCGCTTCGAACGTTCCAGTCGTTGGCGAGCAGCTCCGCGCCGGCCTCGACTTCCCGCAAGATCGCGCCGGAACCGAAGAGCTGCACGCACGGCGCTTTCTTCTCTTTCTTGCCGGCAGCGGCGCTGGAGTCATGGAGAAGATACATCCCTCGCAAAATGCCCTCGCGCGCGTCGGGCGGCATCGCCGGGTGCCGGTAGTTCTCGTTGAGCAGCGTGATGTAGTAGTACACGTCTTCTTGATCGCTCAGCATGCGGCGCAGACCGTCCTGAATGATTACGGCGACTTCGTACGCGTACGTCGGGTCGTAGCTGCAGCAGTTCGGAATGAACGATGCCGCGACTTGACTGCTGCCGTCTTCGTGCTGCAGACCCTCGCCGTTGAGCGTCGTGCGACCCGACGTTGCGCCCAAGAGAAACCCGCGGGTGCGGCTGTCGCCGGCGGCCCATGCCAAATCGCCGACCCGCTGGAAGCCGAACATCGAATAAAAGATGTAGAACGGGATCATCGGCAGGTCGTGGTTGGAATACGACGTTCCCGCAGCGATCCACGACGAGATCGCACCGGCCTCGTTGATGCCTTCCTGCAGAATCTGACCGAGCTTGTCCTCGCGATACCACATCAACTGTTCGGCATCTTGCGGATGATAGAGCTGACCGACCGACGAGTAGATCCCCAGTTGTCTGAACATGCCCTCCATGCCGAAGGTTCGCGATTCGTCGGCGACGATCGGCACGACGCGCGCGCCGATCTCAGGATCGCGGGCCACGGCGTTGAGCACTCGCACGAAGGCCATCGTCGTGGAGATGCTGCGGTCGCCCGTGCTCTGGAGTTGCGCGTCGAAGGTCGACAGCTCGGGTACGGTCAGCGAGGAGGAACGGCGCCGCCGCTGCGGGACGCTGCCGAGAGCCGCGGTACGCTCGCGCAGGTACTGCATCTCCGGCGAACTCTCCGCTGGTTTGAAAAACGGGATTTTATCGCCTGCCATCTGCTCGTCGCTAATCGGCAGCGCGAAGCGATCCCGGAAGGTGCGCATCGCCTCCATTTCCATCTTCTTGGCTTGATGCGCGATGTTCTGAGCCTCGCCGGCTTCGCCCATTCCGTAGCCTTTGATCGTCTTTGCTAAGATGACGGTCGGCTCGCCGCGATGCTTGCGCGCCGCTTCGTACGCCGCGAAGACCTTAGTCGGGTCGTGGCCGCCGCGCTGCAGAGCCCAGATTTGATCGTCACTCCAATCGGCGACCAACGCCGCCGTTTCTGGATAGCGGCCGAAAAACTCGTCGCGAACGTACTTGCCGTTGCGCGACTTAAACGTTTGATAGTCGCCATCGACGCACTCACTCATCAGTTGCACGAGCCGTCCGCCGGAGTCGGCGGCCAGCAGCGGATCCCAGCTGCGTCCCCAGATGACCTTGATGACGTTCCAGCCGTTCCCCTTAAAAATACCCTCGAGCTCTTGAATGATCTTGCCGTTGCCGCGCACCGGACCGTCGAGGCGCTGCAAGTTAGCATTGACGACCCAGATCAAGTTGTCGAGCTTCTCCCGTCCGGCCAGTGAAATCGCGCCAAGCGACTCGGGCTCGTCCATCTCTCCGTCGCCCACGAAGGCCCAAACCTTACGATCGGACGCATCCGAGAGCGCGCGGTCGTGCAGGTAGCGCATGAATCGCGCCTGATAGATCGACATGATCGGGCCCAAGCCCATCGAGACGGTCGGAAACTGCCAAAAGTCGGGCATCAGCCAGGGATGCGGGTACGACGAAAGGCCATGTCCGTCGACCTCTTGCCGGAAATGCTCGAGCTGCTCTTCGGTGATGCGGCCTTCCAGGAAGGCGCGCGCGTAGACGCCCGGCGAGGAATGCCCCTGGAAGAAGACGAGATCGCCGCCGAACGCTTCGCTGGGCGCGCGAAAGAAGTGATTGAAGCCGACGTCGTAGAGCGTCGCGGCCGAGGCAAAGCTCGCGACGTGCCCGCCAAGTTCGGAGCTAACCCTGTTTGCACGGACGACGGTGGCCAGCGCGTTCCACCGGACGTAGTGGCGCAACCGCGCTTCAACCTCGCGATCGCCGGGCATCGGTGCCTGTTTTTCGAGCGGAATCGTGTTGACGTACGGGGTCGTCAATCCGAGCGATACGTGCGTGCCGGCACGCCGCGCCTCGTCGACGACCGCGGCGATCAGTTCGCGCGCGCGGCCCGGCCCTTCGATGGCGAGCACGCCTCGCAGGGCCTCCAGCCACTCGCGAGTTTCCTGAGGATCGGGGTCGGGAGCGAAGCTGGTCATCGCTGGCGTCATTTCCGTCCGGCGCGCCCATCTCTTCCAAAAGCGCCCGGCTGCCTGGGAAGAACCGCGTTTCAGGCGTATAGAGTCCGTGCGCGGGAGCTAAATTAGGCTGAGAGGGCGGCCCCGAGCCGCCGACCGCACGTAACCTGATCCGGATAATGCCGGCGTAGGGAGGATAAAACATGAAGGTTTACGTTGGGGGCAGCGACCCCTCGATTCGCGTTCCGCGCCGCGCGGTGACGCTCACCGACGGAACGGTCCACACGCTGTACGATACCAGCGGTCCGTACACCGATTCAGAATCGTCGCGCGACATTCGCCACGGCCTGGAGCCGTTGCGCGAGGGCTGGATTACCGCTCGTAACGATACGATCGAGTTGGAGAGCCCGACCTCGCTCTATCGGCGTGGTCGCGAGGCAATGTCCGAGCTTGACGACTTACGTTTTCCGTCGCGGCGCTTACCGCGCCGGGCGAAGCCCGGTGGCAACGTGTCGCAGATGCACTACGCTGCGCGCGGGGAGATCACGCCCGAGATGGAGTTCGTGGCGTTGCGTGAGAACGTCGAGCCGGAGTTCGTGCGCGCCGAGCTTGCGCGCGGCCGCGCGATTCTTCCCTCGAACATCAACCACCCCGAGAGCGAACCGATGATCATCGGCCGGAACTTCCTGGTGAAGATCAACGCCAACATCGGCAACTCGGCCGTGAGCTCGTCGATCGACGAAGAGGTCGAGAAGATGACGTGGGCAACGCGCTGGGGCGCCGATACCGTTATGGATCTCTCGACGGGCAAGAACATCCACGAAACCCGCGAGTGGATTCTGCGCAACTCGCCGGTGCCGATCGGCACGGTTCCGATCTATCAAGCGCTCGAAAAGGTCGGCGGCAAGGCCGAGGAACTGACGTGGGAGCTTTTCCGCGATACGCTGATCGAGCAAGCCGAGCAGGGCGTCGACTATTTTACAATCCATGCCGGCGTGCTGCTGCGTTACGTGCCGCTCACCGCAAACCGCATCACCGGCATCGTCTCGCGCGGCGGTTCCATTCTGGCGAAGTGGTGCCTGGCGCACCATTGCGAGAACTTTCTCTACGAACACTTCGAAGAGATTTGCGAGATCATGAAGGCCTACGACGTGGCCTTCTCGCTCGGCGACGGGCTGCGGCCAGGCTGTACCGCCGACGCGAACGACGCGGCGCAGTTCGCGGAGCTCGAGACGCTGGGCGAGCTAACGGACGTCGCGTGGAAGCACGACGTGCAGGTGATGATCGAGGGCCCGGGCCACGTGCCGATGCACATGATCGAAGAGAACATGCGCAAGCAACTCGACGTCTGCAAAGAGGCGCCGTTCTATACGCTCGGACCGCTCGTGACCGATATCGCTCCGGGCTACGACCACATCACCAGCGCTATTGGTGCGGCGATGATCGGCTGGTTCGGCACGGCGATGCTCTGCTACGTTACGCCCAAAGAACACCTCGGGCTGCCCAATAAAAAGGACGTCAAGGATGGCGTCATCGCGTATAAGATCGCGGCCCACGCGGCCGATCTCGCGAAGGGCCACAAAGGCGCAAGGCACTGGGACGACGCGCTCTCAAAGGCGCGCTTCGAGTTTCGCTGGGAAGATCAGTTCGATCTTTCGCTCGACCCCGAAACGGCGCGCGAGTTCCACGACGAGACGCTTCCGGCGCCCGGCGCGAAGATCGCGCACTTTTGCTCGATGTGCGGCCCGCACTTCTGCTCGATGAAGATTACCCAAGAGGTCCGCGAGTACGCGCAGCAAGGGATGGCCGAAAAATCCCGCGAGTTCATCGAATCGGGCGCCGAGGTCTACGTCCCTGTGTCATGACGAAGCACGAGCGGGCATGCCGCCCGAGCGATTAATCTGAGAACGAGCGAGGGCGGCATACCCCGAGTCGGTGCAGTCCTCTTCGATCGCGACGAGACGATCGTGGTCGACGTCCCGTTCAACGGCGATCCCGAGCGTGTCGAGCCGGCGCCGAACGCGCGCGCGCTGCTCGATCGGCTACGCGAGGCCGGACTGCCGCTGGCGGTCGTGAGCAATCAGAGCGGCATCGGTCGAGGATTCATCACCCGTGAAGCCGTCGATGCCGTGAACCGGCGCGTGGAAGAGCTGCTCGGACCCTTCGCGGGATTCTTCGTTTGCCCGCACGCCCCAGACGACGAATGCGACTGCCGTAAGCCCAAACCAAAGCTGATTCTCGATGCTGCGCGAGCGCTTGGGGTCGATCCGGCCCGCTGCGTGGTCGTCGGCGATCGCGAGAGCGACGTCGAGGCGGCGCGCAATGCCGGCGCGATCCCGCTACGCGTCGAGGGACCTGCGGGCTTGGCCGACGCGGTCGAGACTATTCTTTACTGGGTCGGGGGGCCTTCGAGCCAATAGTCCAGGTCGGCCCCGCCGCCCGGTGGCACGACGGCGTAGGCGTTGGCGGGCAGGCGAACGGTTTTCGAAAGCTGCTCCCACGCCGCGAGCACGCGCACGACATAGTTTTGCGTTTCGTCAAACGGCGGAATGCCGCCATATTCACTTACCGCCTTCGGACCGGCGTTGTAGGCGGCGAAGACGAGATCGTAGTGTTTGGTTCCAAAGCGGCCGACTAAGCCGCGAAGATAGCGCGCAGCGCCGGAGATGTTCTGCTCCGGGTCGTGCGGGTTGACGCCGAGCAGCGCGGCCGTTCCCGGCATCAGCTGCCCGAGTCCAATTGCGCCGGCGCGCGAAAGAGCGTGGGTGTGCCAGCGAGATTCGACCGTAACGATGGCCACGAGCATGTTGGCATCGAGGCGCCAGCGTACCGCGTTGAGGAGCACGCGGCGCGCCAGATCCCGGCTCTGCCAGCGCGGCATCTCTGGGTTGATGTGGCTCAAAACCCTGGCGTACACGGCGACGGCGACCGGCGTGGCGGGTACCGCTCGATTGGCCGCCTGCGCTGGAAGCAGCAGCGGTCCAATAGAAAAGCCGACCGCAGCCAGGAGGCTCAGGATGGTCCTTCGCATATGGGGCCGGTGGGTTCGCGTCGAGCTCTCGCCGTCCTTCTGTTTCTGTTCATTGTGATGTGTGGCCTGATCGCATGGTCTCAGTGGTACGCAATTCACGTGAACGTTCCGAGGTATCAAGCGCAGCATCGGGCCGCACCCGCGCATTGATTGGGCGTGCTTCGATCTAGACGAGAGAGGGTTTGGAGTTGATCGTTTCCCTGCTGTTTGCGGCGTCGCTTTACGCGGCAAATCCGGTAGCGTCGCCGTTGCCGCCGTCGCCGCTGCCTCCGAGGCCGGCGGCATCGGCGTCGCCTTCGCCGTCACCCTCGCCGACGGCGTCGCCCGGGCCCCCGTTTGCAAACATGACCTGGCGTGAAATCGGGCCGGCGGCCGGCGGAGGGCGCACGGCGGCGGTAGCCGGTTCGGCGACGGATCCCAAACTCTATTATATCGGCACCGCGGGTGGCGGGGTTTGGAAATCGGCTAACAGCGGTCAAACGTGGGATCCGGTCTTCGACGATCAGGGCATCGGGGCAATCGGGGCGGTCACGATCGATCCAACCGACAATCGAACGGTCTGGGCCGGAACGGGCGAAGGCAATCCCCGCAACGACGTGAGTTACGGCGACGGCGTTTACAAGACGACCGACGGCGGCGACCATTGGACGAACACCGGGTTGAAAGAGACGCGATACATCACTCGGATCGCGGTGGATCCGCGTAATCACAACCACGTCGTCGTTGCGGCGTTGGGCGACGTCTTTAGCGACAGTCCGCACCGCGGGATCTACGTTACCGACGATGGCGGCAAAACGTGGAAGCAGACGTTGTACGTCGGGCCGCAGAGCGGTGCATCCGACCTTGCGGTGAACCCGCAGAATCCCAGCGTGCTCTACGCCGGCATCTGGAAGTTCCAGCGCCGGCCGTGGACGTTCGTCAGCGGCGGAGAAGAAGACGGCATCTACAAGTCGACCGACGGCGGCGCCACGTGGACGGAGCTCGAGGGACACGGCCTGCCGAGTCCGATGGGACGCATCGGCTTGGCGGTCGCGCCGAGCGACGGCAACCGCGTTTACGCGGTAATCGAATCGAAGGCGGGCGTACTGTGGCGTTCCGACGACGGGGGCGCGAACTGGACGATGGTCAGCGACAGCTCGGCGGTTGACGCGCGTCCGTTCTACTTCACGCACGTCGCGGTCGATCCAAAGAACGCCGACCGCGTTTACGCGGTCTCCTTTCAGCTGATGCTGAGCACGAATGCCGGCAAAACGTTCAAACCGATCGCGCAGGCCGTGCACGTGGACTATCACTCAATTTGGATCGCACCCAACGACCCGGATCGCATCATGACCGGCGAGGACGGCGGCTATGCGCTGACGCTCGACGGCGGCGCGAACTGGTTCTTCTCGGCCAACTTGCCGATCGGTCAGGTTTACCGCGTCGGGCTCGGCAACGATAATCCGTATACGGTCTGCGCCGGTCTGCAAGACAACAGCGCTTGGTGCGGTCCTTCGAACTCGCTCGACCCTTCCGGCATTCAAAATAAGGCCTGGATCGCTTCGGCAGGCGGCGACGGCGAGTGGAGCATTCCCGAACCCGACGATGCGAACTGGTTGTGGTCGGACTCCGAGAACGGCTCTCTGACCGTCTACAACCGCGTGACCCAAGATCAATGGTCGGCGCAGCCATACCTTCAGACCAGTAAGGAGTCCTGGGAACTCTCGACCAGCAAGTACCGGTTCAACTGGGAGTCGCCGATCGGATTCGATCCGTGGCGTAAGAATGTCGGCTGGTACGGCGGCGACGTCATCTTCGAGACGACCGATCGCGGAAGATCCTGGCGCGCGATTAGTCCCGATCTCACGCGCAATATCAAGGCGCATCAGCAGCCGGCCGGTGGTCCGATTACCAACGACGTTTCCGGCGCAGAGTACAGCGACACGATTCTCGACATCGAAGGCTCGACGAAAACCCGCGGCGAGATTTGGGTTGGCACCGACGACGGGCTCGTTCAGCTCACCCGCGACGGTGGAAAGCATTGGACGAACGTGACGCCGCCGGGCGCCCCGGAGTTTGCGCGCTTTGCGACCGTCGCACCCTCGACGCTCGTCGCGGGAACGACCTACGCCATCGCCGACGGGCATTATACAGGCGACAACGCGCCATACGCTTACGTTACTCACGACTACGGCAGTCACTGGACGAAGATCGTCGCCGGGTTGCCGGCCGACCAGTGGGTTCGCGCGATCCGGCCCGACATCCGCAATCGCAACATCGTCTATCTCGGCACCGAAGAGGGGATCTGGATTTCGTTCGACGGCGCAGCGAGCTGGCAATCTTTCAAGAACGGCCTGCCGTCCGTCTCGGTGCACGACATTCGGTTGCAGCCGCAATACGACGACCTCGTGATCGCGACGCACGGGCGCGATGTCTATATCATGGACGATATGACTCCCGTGCAGCAGCTCATGGACGCGGTGACACAAAAAAGCCGGCTCTTCGCGCCGCCGGTCGCCTACGAATGGACGCTGCATCCCAACGACGACGGCGTCTATACGAACTACGCGGCGGACAACCCGCCGTACGGCGTGATGATCACCTTCTATCAGGCGCAGCCTCAGAAAGACGCTCCGAGAATCGACATCCTCGACAGCTTTGGCCGCGTGATCCGGACGATATCCGGAACCCACAAAGTCGGGGGCAAGGAGCGGCCTTACGTTCCGAACAAGGCCGGCTTGAATCGCTATACCTGGGATTTCACCGTCAACGGCCCGGTGAAATGGAATGGCGCGACGAGCGACTTTTCCAACCCCGAGACCGGGCCCGGGGTTGTGCCGGGGTTCTATTCCGTGCGCATGACGCTTTCGGGCCGGACGTACCTGCAGCGCGTCAAAGTCGAACCCGATCTGCGTTCGAAGTTCACCCAGACCGAGTATCAGCGAAGTTTCGACGAGTCGATGCGCCAGTTGTCCCACGTATCGCAGATCGACACCGTGCTCAATACGCTCGACGACCTCAAGAAGTCGATCGACACCGCGCTCGCCGCCGCAAAGAAGGCCAATAACGCCGCATTGACGGCCAAGCTCGAGGACGCGTCCAAGGCGCGACAAACGCTCTTCGATTCGCTCGCGACGAACATTCGAGGCGAAGGCACCGAGGACGAGACGGCGTTACACGAGGACGTTGTCGGCGCGTTCCAGACCGCGCAAGGTCTCGTTACGCCGATGGTTGTGAACCTGATAACGCGCGTCGACGCCGAGTACCGTCAGGGCGTAGCGCGTTACGACGCGTTCGTAACCGGCGTGTTGCCGGGCGTAAACGATGCGTTGAAGCAAGCCGGCATGAAACCGTTGTCGGCCGCCAAAGAAGTGGAGGCACTCCAGTGATCGTCTCTTCAATCATCTTCGCGGCAGCCGCGTATGCGAATTTGTCGTGGCGTTCGATCGGACCGACGATCGCGGGCGGGCGCGTTGCCGCGGTGGCCGGAACGCCGCAGGACGACCAGCTCTACTATCTCGGAACGGCCGGCGGCGGCGTGTGGCGTTCGACCAATGGCGGGGCGACGTGGCAGCCGGTCTTTGAAAAGCAGGCGGTTTCGGCGATCGGCGCGGTCGCCATCGATCCGACCAACGAGCGCATCGTGTGGGCTGGGACGGGCGAGGCAAATCCGCGCAACGACGTCAGCTACGGCGACGGACTCTACAAATCGAGCGATGGCGGAAAGACGTGGCGGCGCGCCGGCTTGGCCGGCGTTTGGAGCATCTCGCGAATCGCCATCGATCCGCGCAACCCGCGCCACATCGTCGTCGGCGCGTTCGGCGACCCGTTCAAAGATTCGACGAACCGTGGCGTCTACGTCACGTTCGACGGCGGAGAAAACTGGACCAAATCGCTCTATCTCAGTCCGGCGAGCGGTGCGAGCGACGTTGCCATCAATCCGGTCGATCCAAAGATCGTCTACGCCGGTATGTGGCACTTTCGCCGCATTCCGTGGACTTTCACCAGCGGCGGCCCCGACGACGGCCTCTACAAATCAATCGATGGCGGCCGAACGTGGCGAAGGCTTAGCGGCCATGGTTTGCCGCAGGGGTTCACCGGGCGAATCGGGTTGGCCATCGCGCCCAGCCGTCCGAGCCGAGTCTTTGCGCTCATCGAAGCGGCGGGCGGAATTTTGTGGCGCTCCGACGATAGCGGCGCGCGCTGGAGAATGACGAGCGACGACACGCTCGTCGATCAGCGGCCCTTTTACTTCACGCACATTGCCGTCGATCCGAAAAATCCCGACCACGTCTATGCCGTTTCGGAGATGCTTTCGGAGAGTAAGGACGGCGGCCGCAAGTTCAAGGAGATTGCCAAGGACGTTCACGTCGACTATCACGCGATCTGGATTGCTCCCAACGATCCCAAGCGGATCATTACCGGCGAGGACGGCGGGTTCGCGCTCACCACCGACTTGGAACACTGGGCGTTTTCCCGGAATCTTACGATCGGGCAGATCTATCACGTCGGCCTCTCCAATGAAAACCCGTACTTGGTCTGCGCGGCCTTCCAAGATAACAACGGCTTCTGCGGTCCGTCGAACTCGCTCGACGACCAAGGCATTCTCAATCGCCATTGGATCAACGTCGTCGGGGGCGACGGAATGTGGACGGTGCCCGACCCGATCGATCCCAACTATATTTGGGCGGATTTGGAAGACGGTGCGGTCACGCTTTACAACCGGAAGACCGGCGTCAGCCGTTTCATTCGGCCGTACGACTCATTTCCCGGAAGTTTCCTTGGACCGTTTGACTTGAGTAAGGCGGCGTACCGCTTCAACTGGGATTCGCCAATCGCATTCGCCCCTTGGGACGGACACGTAGCGTGGTTCGGCGGAAACGTCGTGTTCGCGTCGACCGACCGCGGCGAAACGTGGCGGACGATCAGTCCCGATCTCACGCGCAACATTACGGCGCACCAGCTGCCCTCCGGCGGACCGCTGGCGAAAGACGTCTCGGGCGCCGAGTACTCCGACACGATCCTCTATATCGAAGGCTCCTCGATAAACCAGGGCGAGATCTGGGTCGGGACCGACGACGGCTACGTGCAGCTGACGCGTGACGGCGGGGCGCACTGGCAAAACGTCACGCCGCCCGGAGCGCCGCAGTTCGCACGCTTCGAAACGGTTGCGCCGTCGCCACTTTCCGCCGGCACGGCCTATGCCGTTGCGGATAACCACCGCATGGGAGATTACGCCCCCTACGTCTACGTCACGCGCGACTACGGCGCGCACTGGACGAAGATCGTCAACGGCCTGCCGAACGATCAGTACGCGCGCACCATCCGTCCGGATACACGCAATCCCTATATGCTCTATGCGGGAACCGAAAACGGCCTCTGGATCTCCCTCGACAACGGCGCGCGCTGGCAGGATTTCCGAATCAATTTGCCTGCGGTCTCCGTACGTGACATCCGCATCCAACCCGAGTTCAACGACTTGGTGATCGCGACGCACGGGCGCGACGCTTGGATTCTCGACGACATCGACTCCATCCAGCAGCTCGGCAATGCGCAGCGCGCCGGAGCGATGCTCTACGCGCCACGGGTCGCCTACGAGTATCACTACCACTCCAACGATCCGGGGATCTACACGCAGTTCGCCGGCGATAATCCGCCAAAGGGAGCGATCGTCGATTTCTATCAGACCGCGGCGCAGAAGAGGCCGCCGTCGCTGGAGGTTCTCGACGCTAGCGGCCGCGTGATTCGCATCGTGAGCGGCACGCATAAAGTAAAGGGAAAAGAAGAGCCCTACGTTCCGAATAAGGCCGGCATCAACCGGTACGTTTGGGATTTTACCGAGGACGCGCCCACGAAGTGGCATGGCGCCGCGCGCGAGGAGTACCAAGGGCCAAAGACCGGTCCGACCGTCGTTCCCGGAACGTACACGATTCACTTGGCGCTGGGCGGCCAAACGCTGACCCAAACGGTAACCGTGAAGCACGACCCGCGTGACGACTGGACGCAAGACCAGTACCAAGCCGGCTATGCCTTCGCGCGTAGGTATTCGACGGTGTACGGAAAGATCGACGAGGTTCTTAACAATCTCGATGCGATCAAGAAGTCGCTCGCGCGCGTCGCCGCGTCGGCGAAGAACGACGCCTCGATTATAAGTCAGGTTGCGTCCGCGCAGCAAAGCTGGAGCGCGGTCTTTGCGGCGTTTACCGCCAACTATAAGAACGACGAGGACTCGATCCAGCGTTCGGGTTCGCTGCGCGAATCGATTCCGCGCACCGGCTTTGGCTCAGTACAGCTCCCGCCAACGGCGCAGCAGCTCGACTATGCGAAGCGCTTCGATGCCGCTTACACCGCTGCCGTCGCGCAGTATAACGACTACGTCGGGCTGCTCTCGCCGCTCCAAACCGCTTTGAAGAATGCCGGCATCAAGCCGGTCGAAGGTGCAACGCCCGTGTCACCGTAGCGCGAGGCGCCGCAAAAACGTTTCGTGGCGGAACGAGGCGCTCGCGCCGAAATGCACGATCGTCAAATCGAGCGACGGCACCACATAGAGCGCTTGGCCAGCCGAGCCGCTCGCGTAGACGAGATCCTCGGGGGTGTTGCGCGCGCCCAGCCACCAGCCCAGCCCGTAGCGCGCGTTAGCGGACGAGCCCGTGAAGCACGGCGCGAGGCGCTGGCGCTCGTCCGCGACGTAGCGTCCATATGCGAGCCAGTCCGTCGCGCGCAGCGATGCGCCGGTTGGCAGCGGATGCGTTTCGTCCTTGAGGTTGCGCCAGCTCGCCACCCGAACGCCGGCGGGGTCCAGAACGCGTTCGCGAAGGTAGTCGTGCGGCGTCAGCTTGCGATCGGAAAGCTTGCGTGCGAGCACCGCGCCGAAGACTTGAAACGGAATACCACCGTAGGTAAAACGTGTGCCCGGCTCGTCTTTCAACGGCAGAGCTAGGGCGCGCTCGTACTCCGGGACCGCGGCCCCTAACCCACCAAAGCCGAAGCCTGCCGTGAGCGAGAGCAACATCCGCAAGGTGACGCGTCGCTTCCACGGGTCGTTACCCCAGGTTGGGAACGTTGCGGCGACCGGCTCGTCGAGTTCGAGCAGTCCGTCGTCGCGCGCGCAGAGCGCCGCCGGCCCCCAAAAACTCTTCGTGCCGCTGTAAAGCAGGTGCGGTTTTTCCGCGTCGAAGCCGTCGCCGTACTCTTGCGCGACGATCTCGTTGCCGAGCGCGATCACCAGCGCGTGCAAAGCGTGCGCACGCGCGTACGCGATCGCAGCGGGTATCTCGATCTGGAGCGCCATTGGAGGAGCGTTCGGACGCTGCTCGCAAAAGCGCCTGCATGAGGGCCTACGTTTTGCTCGTCGCGTCGATTGCGGCCCTAGGTGGATTGCTCTTCGGGTACGACACCGGCGTGATCTCCGGTGCGATTCTCTTCATTAGCAAGCAGTTCGCGCTCGACGACCGGCTGCAGGCTTTCACGATTAGCGTCGTCTTGATTGGCTGCATCGCAGCTTCGGCCGTCGCCGGATCGGTTGCCGACCGCATCGGCCGGCGCCCGACGCTCTTCGCGGCGGGCTGCGTCTTCTTGCTCGGAGCGGTGCTCTCGGCATTTGCGGCCGGCGAAGCGGCGCTGCTCTGCGGCCGTTTCGTCGTCGGCATCGGCATCGGTTTGAGCTCCGTGGTCGCTCCGCTGTATATTTCCGAAGTCTCACCCGCCCCGACGCGCGGCGCGCTGGTCTCACTCTATCAGTTTGCGATCACGCTCGGCATTCTCGCGGCGTATATCGTGGATTACGTGCTCGCGGGAGGCGGCCAGTGGCGCTGGATGTTGGGCCTCGCCGTCGTTCCGTCGCTGGTCTTGATGGGCGGAATGGTTCGCATGCCGGAGAGTCCGCGTTATCTTTTCAAAATCGGCCTGCGCGACCGGGCTCGCGAGGAGTTGGAGCGCATCTATGAGGACCCGGCCGCAAGCAAACTCGAAGAAGACTCGATCGCCGCAAGTCTGAACGTCAAGGTCGGCGGCCTGCGCGCATTATTGAGTCCGGCGATTCGGCCCGCGCTGGTGGTCGGCATTTCGCTGGCGGTCTTGCAACAAGTCACCGGCATCAACTCCGTCATCTACTATGGGCCGAGGATCTTTGAGATGGCGGGCGTCGGGTCTGCGGCGGCCTCGATTTTAGCGCAATCGCTGGTGGGTGCCGTGAACTGCGGGATGACGCTGGTTGCGATCTTTTTCGTCGACCGCGTCGGTCGCAAGCCGCTGCTCTATGCCGGGCTCTCGGGTATGTTCGTAGCGCTGACGGTCATGGCGTACGCGTTCTCCCAACCGCACCTCTCGGGTTCGCTGGGCACGATCGCACTCGTCAGCATGATGGCCTATGTGGGTTGCTTTGCGTTTAGCTTCGGACCCATCCTCTGGCTGCTGATCTCCGAGATCTTTCCGCTTCCGGTTCGCGGTGCGGGAATGTCGGTTTCAACGCTGGCCAACTGGGTGGGAAACTTTGCGGTCTCGCAGTCTTTTCTGGGAATGGTCGAGCGCCTGGGAAGCCCTGCGACGTTTGGAGCCTATGCGGTGCTCTGCATCGTCACGATCGTCTTCGTGCGCATGATGGTCCCCGAAACGAAGCAGGAACTGCTAGAACAAGTTCGCGTTGGCGCAGCTTAGCGTCGTTATTCCGGTCTACGACAACTGGTGGCTCACCGCGCGGTGCTTGAGCCGTCTCGACCAGCTGCAACGATCCGGCTCCGTGCTTTTCGAAACGATCGTGATCGACAACGCGTCAACCGACGAAACGCCGGAAGCGATTGCAGCTTTCCCGTGGGTGCGCTATCACCGCCACGAGACGAATCGAAACTTCGCCGGAGCCTGCAACGCGGGCGCGCAAATGGCGCAAGGGCCGCTGGTGCTCTTTCTCAACAACGATGCCTATCCGCTCGGCGACGCCCTGACGCCGCTGGTTGCGGCGTTCGACCGGCCGGAGGTCGCCGTCGCCGGCGGAGCGCTCTTCTTCGAGGACGGCGTGACCCAGGCCGCGGGGCTGGTCCTGCTGCGCAACGCTCACTGGCACTATTCGTGTCGCAATCTGGCTTCATCGCTCGATGGCGTTACCGCTTCGCGCGATGCGCTGGCCGTCTCCGGCGCCGCGATGGCGGTGCGAGCGCAATGGTTTCTCGATGGCGGCGGGTTCGACGAGTCGTTCGTCAACGGGTTCGAGGACGTCGATCTTTGCCTGCGAGCGCGCGAGCGAGGCGACGCGATCGCCTATGTTGCCGAGGCTCGTTTCGCGCACTACGAAGGAGCTTCGGCGGGGCGATTCGACCGGGAACGAGAGAACGAGGAGCGCTTTTATACGCGTTGGACATCGCGTCTCGCGTCGTTGCCGCGAACGCAGCGCGGCGAGGTCGGAGCGATAACGATGAGGGAAGACGTTCATGAAGGGCCGCTGGTTGCGGCGGCGCGTGAGGATCTCGTTGCGGCGCTGCGCTCCTTCGGCCATCCGGTCGTGCGCGGTCCCTTGCATCGCCGGCGGTGGTTCGACCGGCGTTTTCGACAGGCCGCTTCGATCGAGTGGTTTTCGCGAGAAGTTTCGCAGCCGGGAATCACGATCGATCGTCGTGCGGACGTCTTCCCTTCGATTCGAACGCGCGGCGCAATCGGCGTCGAGGTCCCGTGGCTCCCATGCGCGGCGTTGGAACGCGTCGCGACCTGCGGCGTTCGCCGATCGAGCGACCCCACGTGCATTACCGTCGGACTCGCCGGCGCGCCAGAGGCCGTTCGCGACGTCGACCCGGGCTATCCGGCCGTGCGGATAACCCCGGAGATGTTGCTCGGCGGCGGAGAGCGCGTGCCCGTTGCTTGCGTCGTCCATTGCGGGCTCACCGACGACGCCGCGTTCGGCAACGTGCTGCTAGCGCAGGCCGGGATTCCGTCCATCGTGCTTCCTCATGACGCGCTCCAGGCGATCTTCGCGCCCGACGTTGCGATTTTCGCGCGGCGATCGGAGCTGCTCAAAGCAACTGCGCGCTTCGTCAACGGCGCGACCCTGCGCGAATGGTACGGGCATCTCGTAGCGGCCGATTCGCGACGGCGTTTCTCGCCCCGCCGCAGCGCAATCCGCGTCGTGGATCTACTTTGTGCGGCTCGCTTCGGTTTAGAGCGGCCCTCCACCGCTCGCAGCAACACGCCGCTCTAAGGCGGCGCACCATAGCCACCACCGCCCGGAGTTTGAATCGTCAGAATGTCTCCGGGTTGGAGCGGCAGGCTCGCCTTTGCAGCAATGCGCGTTTGCTCTCCATTGCGCTGCAGGGAATGCCGCCCGCAAGCGCCCGGCTTCCCGCCGTGCGCACCCGGCGGCGGTAGCGTATGGCGATCCGCGAGGAGCGTCGCTTGCGCGGTGCCTTCAGTTAGTTCGATCGATCGGATCAAGCCGTGGCCGCCGCGGTGCCGCCCCCGGCCGCCGGTGCGTTCCGCAATTTCGTAGCGCGCGATGCGCAGCGGGTATTCGCGTTCGACGGCTTCGATCGGCGTGTTGAGCGTATTGGTCATATGGCAGTGGATGGCGTCGATGCCGTCGCCGTTTGGGCGACCCCCCGAACCGCACCCGTTCGTCTCGTAGAACGCCCAAGTTCGTCCGTCGGGCCGCGTTCCGCCGAGCATGACGTTGCTCATCGTCCCGCCGCTGCAGGCCGGGACGCGTTCGGGAGCGGCGCATGCCAACGCTTGTAAGACGACCTCGGCGTTTCGCATGCTGGTCTCAACGTTTCCGCCCGAGACGGGTGCCGGGCGGCGCGGGTTGAGCAGGGTGCCTTCGGGCACGCGCACTTCAACCGGCTGAAAGCAACCTTCGTTCATCGGAATGACGGAATCGGTTACCGCGCGCAGCGCATAGTGGACGCCGGAAAGCGTCACGCCGAAGACGGCATTGAGCGGGAGTCGTGAGTTGCGCGGACGTTCCAGCGTAATCGAGGAGTGCGTTGCCGTCACGCAGCTCCAGGCGCAGAGCAATGACGATGTTCGGTTCGCCGCCGCGATCTTCCAGATAATCGGTTGCGTTGAAGACGCCGTCGCCGATCCTGCGAAGCGCCGCGCGCATCGCGCGTTCGCTGCCCTCGAGTGCGCGCGCGGTCGCCTCGTCGAACGCCCGCGCGCCGTAGCGGCTCAAAAGCTCGAACAGGCGCCGTTCGCCGGTGTAGTTGGCAGCGATCTGCGCCCGAAGGTCCCCGCTGCAGGCATCGGGCGTTCGCGAGTTTGCGCGGAAGAGCGCGACCGTTTCGGAAACGACGCGATCCTCGCGCATCAAGCGCATCGGCGGAACGACGAGGCCTTCGGCAAAAAGGTCCGGCGCATCGGCCGGCATCGAGCCCGGCACGGCGCCGCCGACGTCTGCGTGATGCGCCTTATTGGCGGCAAATCCGGCCAACTGCCCGCGATCGAAGATCGGGCGCAGCAGCGTGACGTCGTTGAGATGCGTGCCCGTAATGTAGGGATCGTTGGCAACCCACATCTCACCCTCGTGGACGCTGCCGTGCTCGCGCGCGACGATCTCGAGCATCTTTTTGAGTCCCCACGGCAGCGAGCCTAGGTGAACGGGAATGTGCTCGGCTTGCGCGATCAAACGGCCGTCGCGGTCGAACAGCGCGCACGAATGGTCGAGGCGTTCTTTGATGTTTGGCGAGTAAGCGCTATTGCGCAAGGCAAGGCCCATCTCTTCGCTGGCATACACGAGCGCGGCGTTGACGATCTCGGCAGTGATCGGATCGATCATTCCGCCGTCTTCTCCAAAAGAAGCACGCCATGGTCCGCGCGCAGCGACCACTGCGGTGCGAGGTACGTCGTGCAGTCGTACTCTTCGACGATCGCCGGCCCCTCGATGCGCCTAGCGCCCTCGAGAGCATCGCGCTGGAAGACGGGGACATTGCTGAACGATCCGTCGAGCCAGAGACGTCGCTTGCCCTCGAGCCGCTCTGCGCGGTCGAAGGGCGGCAACGGGATGGCGTCACGCGCCGGCAAGCAGCCAACGCCGGTCGAGCGCGCGTTGACCAGTTCGACGACCTCGCCCGGGACGTCGTAGCCGTAGCGCGAGCGGTGCGCGTCGTGAAACCGTTGCGCGATCGATTCCGCGCAATCGCCGTGATCGACCGTCAGCTCGAAACTCTGTCCGCGATACCGAGCGTCGTATTGGCGTCGAAAGGCAATCGTCTCCGGCTGCACGCCTTGTTCAAAAAGAGAGGCGCGAGCGCGTTGCTCGCTCTCTTCGAACCAACGCTGCAACGCTGCGTAATCGATATCTCCGGTCGTCTGCAGCACGGCGAGAATGTCGTCCGTGTGAAGGTCGGCGTCGAGCAAGCCAAGCGCGCAAAAGAGGCCGGGATGCTGCGGGACCACGATGCGCGTTATTCCCAATTCGTCGGCGACCGCGCAGGCGTGCAGCGGCCCGGCGCCTCCGAAAGCGACCATCGCGAACTCACGCGGATCCAGCCCGCGCTCGACGGTTACGATCCGCAGCACTCTTGCCATAGCGTGATCGATCAGCCTAATGATGCCGGCGGCCGTCGTTTCGAGGTTTAGTCCCAAAACGAGCGCGAGGCGCTCGACGGCGGCACGGGCGGCCGGCGCGTCAATCGGGAATGCTCCGCCGAGCAATCCTTTCTGATTCAAACGGCCGAGCACGACGTTTGCGTCCGTCACCGTGGGTTGGGCGGAGCGTCCGTAACAGGCCGGCCCCGGATCGGCGCCAGCCGAAAGCGGTCCGACACGCAGCGAACCGGCCTCGTCGAGCCACGCGATCGTGCCGCCTCCCGCGCTCACCTCCGCCAAATCGAGGAAGGGAAAGCGAACGGGATACCCGCTGCCTTTGATCGCGCGGCCACTGTGCGTTGCGCCGGCAGCTTCGAACTCTCCCACCACTTGCGCGACCCCGTCCACGATGGCGCCGGCTTTGGCGGTCGTCCCGCCCATGTCGAACGAGAGCAGTCGTGTAATTCCGATTCGGCGGCCGAGCGCGGCCGCCGCCATTGCCCCGCTTGCGGGCCCGCTTTCGATCAGTGCGGCCGGTCGCGTGAGGACGCCTTTCGAGGCGAGGCCGCCGTCGCTGCGCATCACGTAGAGCGGCGCATCGATTCCGGCAGCGGCAAGCGCGGCGGTGAGCCGTTCGAGGTAGTCTTCCACGATCGGGGCGAGCACTGCATTAACGACGGTTGTCGAGCATCGCTCGTACTCCCGGTACTGCGGGTCGACTTGCGACGAAGTGGTCACGCGAACTCCCGGAAGCGCTTGAGCGAGGGCTTTGGCGAGGTGCCGCTCGTGAGCATCGTTGGCGTACGAATGCAGCAGGCAGATCGCGACGGCCGCCGGATTGCGTTCGCGCAACTCCTCGCAGAGGCGTTCGACGTCCTTCTCCTCAAGCGCTTCAAGCACGTTTCCCTGAAAGTCGACGCGTTCGCGCACGGTCAGCCGATCGGCGCGCGCAACGAGTGGCCGCGGCCGCTGAACGAACAGATTATAGAGTTCGCTTCGGTTTTGACGGCCGATTTCGATAACGTCCCGAAAGCCGTCCGTCGTCACGAGAACGACGCGCGGAAGCTCGAGGTTCAGTTGCCCGAGCAGCGCGTTTGTTGCAATCGTCGTCGAATGCGCGAGCAGCTCGACCGGCGGAGTCTCTTCATAATCCGCCAAGATTGCGGTTATAGCGTCGACGACCGCGCGATGCGGCTCGCGCGGCGTGCTGGCGACTTTGCGCGTGACGGTTCGCCCGCTCCAGGATTCGGCGGCGGCTAGATCGGTGAACGTTCCGCCGACGTCGATCCCAATGCGGAGTGTACCTAGCATCGATCACTAGGTACGTCGCCGGGCCGGAGATTACCGTTTACTACAGCGGCGTTAGAAGGTCACGCTGTACGTGTTGTTACCTGGATTGCAGTCTTCGTTTCCGGGCGGTGACGGCGAGGTCATCCGCAGGCTAAAGTGCATCGTCGTCGTGCCGGTGCCCGCGTCGCTTGCGCGCTGCCAATCGTAGGAGAAGGTATACGATTGTCCCGGTGCCAGCGGTGGCACGCCGCGATCTTCCAAGCGGGTTCCGTTTTGATAGATGTCGACGAACTGCAAGACGTTCGATGCCTGCTTCGCAGATCCGAGATTTGTGACCTTGCCGGCCAGCGTATAGTGGTTGACGGAAGCGTTGGCGGCGACGTTTTGCACTTTTACCGACACGATTGCCGGGTCGGCGCCGGCGCAGCTTGCCGCGACGGCATTGGCGGAAACCTGGGCGAGAAGGATGGCGGTTAGCATGACTGTGCGCATACTATGAAGCCTACCCGCCGGCGCGCGGGCGAAACAATCCCCCGCGGATGCACTTCTGGTTTGTCGACGCCGTTATAGGGCATGTCAATTTTGGGTACGAAGGAACCGCGATGAGGGTCGGGATCATCGGCGCTGGAAATATTGGGGGGACGCTCACCCGCAGGCCCGTTGCCGGCGAGGACGCCGCGACCAAAGCGGTGGTGATGCGGCTAGTCGACGAACTTGGCTTCGATCCCGTCGACGCGGGCCGTCTCGACGAATCGTGGCGCCAGCAACCGGGGACGCCCGTCTACGGGGCGGATTTTGACGCGCCGGGTGTGCGGAAAGCGCTCTCCGAGGCGAGCAAGGAACGCACGCCGGAATGGAGCGCGTCGTAGCACCTTCGACTTCCGCCTACGAACGTTTTCGTGCACTGCACGAACGCCAAACGGCGTTCGTCATGCCTAATGCATGGGATGGCGCGTCGGCGGTACTGCTGGCGCGTGTGGGATTCGAGGCGCTTGGCAGCACCTCGCTCGGCCTTGCGTTTTCCCTCGGCCGTCAAGACGGATGCCGCGCGGTCACGCGCGATGAAGCCGTTGCGCATGCGGCGCTATTGACGCACGTGAGTGGTCTACCGGTCAATGGCGATCTCGAAGATGGATTCGGCGCGGATCCGGAGGATTGCGCCGCGACGGTTCGCGCCGCCATTGAGTCGGGTCTCGCCGGGGTTGGCATTGAAGACACGACGGCCGACGACGCGCGTCCGATTCACGATTTCGACCTTGCAGTCGCGCGCGTTCGCGCTGCCGCGCGAGCTGCGAACGGCCGCATCGTCTTGACCGGCCGAACGGACAACTATCTTCATGGACGGACCGATTTAGACGATACCATTGCGCGCCTGGCCGCCTTCGCTGAAGTGGGTGCCGACGTGCTGTACGCGCCCTGCTTGCCGGACATGGATGCCATTCGCGCCGTCGTCGCGGCGGTGGCGCCCAAGCCTGTCAACGTGCTCATCGGCCCGAGCAAACCGGTACCGCTGGCCGAGTTGAGCGCCGCCGGGGTGCGCCGCGTTAGCGTCGGCGGTGCGCTCTACCGAAGCGCGATGACCTCCGTCGTCGAAACGGCTCGCGCGCTGCGCGACGGAGACCTTTGCCTCTTTAGCGGTGCGATCTCGGGCAGCGAGATTGCGGGACTGCTGCCCGAGGCGTAAACGCTGTTCGGTTCGGAAGCCCCGCAAACGGGGTATGAGCCGGTCCAATGCTCAGCAAAATCCGTACGTTCTTCTCAATTCTCGGGCCCGGCCTCATTACTGGTGCCGCGGACGACGATCCGTCGGGAATCTCGACCTATTCCGTAGCCGGTGCGACGACGGGATATTCCATGCTTTGGCTCACGCTGGTCTCGACGCCGATGATGGCCGTCATTCAAGGGATGTGCGCTCGCATTTCGATGGTGAGAGGTGAGGGAATCGCCGCGCTGATGCGCAAGCAGCTGCCGCTTGGGCTCGCGTATCCGTTGGCGTGTCTGGTGATCGTCGCCAACACGTTCAACTTGGGCGCGGATATCGGCGGCATGGCGGCGGCCACGCGGCTCGTCGTTCCGGTCCCCGTCGACGCGCTCGTCTTTTTCTTCGGTATCGCGATGCTCGTGGGCCAGGCCTGGCTGCCCTATGCCACGATCGCGCGAGTCTTCAAATGGTTGACGCTCTCGCTCTTTGCTTACGTGGTGACGGCCTTCATCGTGCACCCGCCGTGGCTGCGCGTGCTGGAACAATTCTCGGTCCCAAGACTGCATTTCAACGGGCTCTGGCTTTCCACGATGGTGGGCGTGCTCGGAACGACGATCACTCCGTACTTGTTCTACTGGCAGTCGTCACAGATGGTCGAAGTGGACAAGGACGCCGGCAAGAGCAGTGTCGCCGCGCGCCGGGGAACCGATGACGGTTCGGTGCGGAACATGCACGCCGATGTCAACGCCGGTATGATTTTTTCCAACATCGTCGCGTTCTTCATCATCGTCACGACGGCCTCGACGCTTGGCGCTGCGGGACGGCACGATATCGCTACCGCCCAACAGGCCGCGGAGGCGCTGCGCCCTTTGGCGGGTCGATTTGCCGAGCTGCTGTTTGCACTGGGAATGGTGGGAACGGGATTCCTGGCGGTGCCGGTGCTCGCAACGTCGTCGGCCTACGTCGCAGCGCAGACCTTTCGCTTCCGGGAGGGTTTGAGCGAGCCGGTGCACCGCGCACCGCGCTTCTACATGATTATTGCGGCGGGAATGTTGATCGGCATTGCAATGAATCTGTTGCGAGTCGACGCAATCAAGGCCTTGTTTTGGTCGGCCATTCTTAACGGCGTCGCCGCCGTGCCGCTCATTGCCGTCATCGTTTGGCTCGCTTCGGATCGAAAAGTCATGGGCGATTGGGTGAGCTCGGGGCTTGCCCGGGCTTGGGGATGGGCGACGTTTGCGCTGATGGGCGGCGCGACGGCCGGCATGTTTTACTTCATGGCCCGCGGTTCCTGAAAGGAAAGCCGGTTCGCGCCGTCTGACTCATCCGGGTCGTGCACCCACTCTTTACCGGAACCTCGTCGCTGCGAGAGCCGTCCGAGCGGCTCGCCTTCTGGCTAACCGCGTTCTGCGCGTTTCCCGCGGCGCTATTGATCGGCTACGTGCTTCACGAGTCGATCGGCGCCTCGCAAGTCGCACTTTTCATCGTCATTGCGATGGTCTACGTGACCCTCGCGCGCGGACGCCTTCTCGGTACGAGCGTTCGTATCCATCAGACGCAATATCCGCGCGTCTTTTCGATCGCTCAAAACGCTGCTGCGGCACTCGAGATTCCGACGCCGCTGATCTTCGTACGCGAGGACAACTTCGTTCCCGCCGTTGCTCTTGGGCTGGGCCAGCCCTATGCGCTCGTGCTTTCGAGCCACTGGGTCGAGCTGTTCTCTGACGACGAGCTGGCATTCGTGATCGGTCGAGAGCTCGGGCATATTGCGGCCGGTCACACGCGATTCCACTCGCTGTTGAGCGTGAACGGCAACGAAAACCCGCTGATTTCGCTGATCTTCGGCGCTTGGCTGCGCCGCTGTGCACTCACGTGCGACAAAGTCGGACTGCTCTGTTGCGGCTCGCTCGACGCAGCCGTTCGGGCACTGGGAGTGACGACGTTTCACGCGTTCGGCCGTCAGGTCGACTATGAGGCATTTGCCGAACAGCACGCGGAAATCGCAAGCGACTCCGTGCTGCGCTGGGGGGAGTGGTTGAGCAGCGAGCCGTATGCGACGCGGCGAATCGCTTCGATGCGCCGGTTCATCACTTCGGCGTCGTTTCTGGACGCGCAGGCCTGGTTCGTTCGCGAGCGCGGCGAAGCCCCGCCGGCGCTCGTCCTCCCGGGCGAAGCGACGGTCGCTCCGCGAGACTGCGCCGGTTGGTGGCGACGCTTCGCTGCCGCCGGCATCGATGCGGTCGTGGTTACCGCGATTATCACGTCGTTCGGGGGCAGCGTCGCTCCGGGCCCCCGCCAATCCGAAACAAATATATCCGTCACACCGGGCGACGTGAGTGCCTCGGTTCCGGGGCTGGGCGCCGTTACGATCCGTGGCAAAACGCACGGGGTCACGGCGGCGTCTCCATCTCCTGCGCCGAGCCGGAATTGGCGTTGGGAAAATCCGGCAGAAACTGCTCTGGGCGGAGGCAACTTCAACCGGGCCATCGACGGGATCGTTACCATTGTGGCGGAGGCAATTCGCCATCTTGGGTTCTTTTTCTGGTTCCCCGTCTATCTAACGCTGCTCGTAGTCTTAGCGGGCCAGACCTTTGGGATGATGATTGCCGGCCTACGCGTCGTTACGACCGACTTTCGGACGCCCAGCGTCGGGCGCACGATTTGGCGCTACGTCATCGTCTTCTTGGTTTGGTGGCTCATCGTCGCGCTGAGCTTCTTCTGGCGCCGGATTCTGCTGCACGATCGGCTGACGAAGACGCGCGTCGTGAAGGTCGAGCGCGTCATCGCCCGGGCCACTACGGTTCCGACGTAACGGTCAGGCGCACCGCCGCCTTGCCGGAAACGACGTGTCCGACCGATGCACTCGCACTTACCGAGTCGATCTGCAGCCGGCCGACGTTTTCGTTAACGTGCAGTACCGCGTGCGTCGTCGGATCGACGAGCGACTTCACCTTGACGATATCGAACGTCTGACCCACTTGGACGCCGGCGCCGGAGCCGATGTTGATAATGACGTTGGTTCCGTCGATGGCGGCGATCTGCCCAGTAAGGGCTGGTGCGACGGGGCCCGAGTTAAATCGGCTGGGATCGATGGCGGTGGCGATCTTCGCGGCCTCATCGTCAATGAGATGGCCCATGTCGCTGTTGACGAACTGCTCGTTGCTATACGAACCCGCCGCGTAACCCGAGAATCCGCCCGCGTTCCACGACGTTCCCGAGCGCGTCTCTTCATCGGCGAAGCTCTGGACGATCTGACCGGTCTTCGCGTCGATCACTCGCACCGCGACTTTGATCGTCACGCGATGGGTCGAAACGCCGCCGGCAGCCGCGCCAAAAACGCCGGGCAGTAGGCTCCCCGCATTCGCGCCGCTTTGGCCGGTTTGATCGAGCTGGAGGATATTGCCCGTTATCAGATACCGCGCGCCGACGAGGTGCCCGGCCTTGATTGCCGTCTGCGGATCGACTTCGCCGCTTGCGGCGAGCTGGTGCTCGTCCAGAGCCGAGCTGAGATGCGAGCGCTCGAGCACGTTGAAGCGTCCGTCGTTGACCATTCGGTCGGTGAGGAGGTCGCTCAGCGCCACGCCCGGCTCGAAGGAGCCGTACCAATCCGATGTGAGGCCGTGCGTCGAGAAATCCAGGACGGCGATCGAGGGCCGCGTCCCCCCGGCGGCAGCCTGCGCAGATCCACAGACGGGAGCGCATGCCAAGGCGGCGGCAATAAAAAGGGATAGCAAATATTTGCTCACCAGCCTATTATGCCACATATGTGCGGCAGATTCACGCTCACCAAACCTCAGGCGCTTCCCGCCGCGTTTCCGCAGTTCCGCTATCCAGAGTTCAGCGAGACGCGGCTTCCACGGTTTAACATCGCGCCGACGCAGGCCGTCCTCGGGGTCCGCAACGACGGGCGCGACACGGTCGAGGAGATGCACTGGGGGGTGCGCGGTCGCATCAACATTCGCGCCGAATCGATTGCAGCCCGGCGCGGCGGGCTTACGCGACGCTGCATCGAGTTTGCCGACGGCTTCTACGAGTGGCGCGACGGGCGCCCCTTTTACTATACGCTGCACTCCGGAGAGCCGTTCGCCTTCGCCGGTCTTTGGGAGCCCGGCAACGGTCTGGCGGGGTGCGACGTGGTGACCTGTCGTCCCAACTCGCTCGTCGCCCCGGTGCACGATCGCATGCCCGTCATTCTTTCGGGGGATGGCCTTGCGCTCTGGCTCGACCCCGAGCCGCTACCCCCAGGTGCGGCCGGCGCGCTGCTGCGCCCGTTCGACGCCGCGCTGATGGCGGTGCGCGAAGTGTCGAGGCGGGTCAATAACGCGAGCTACGATGCCGCCGACGTGCTCGTGGCTCCCGACCCGCGTTTGTTTTGAATGAGCACGATGCCGGTCGCAATCAGCCAGGCCGCGGCGGGGAGTGCTCCGACGATGCCGGGCCCGGCGCCGCCGGGCGCCATGTCGCCCGACGAAAAAAAGATCGAGAAGGTCGCCAGCGTCGCTCCGAACGACGCGAAATATCCAAGCATAGCGAGCCACTGCGGCGCGGATTCGTGACGTCGCATGCTGTGCGCCGCGGCAAAGAGGAAGATCGCAACCGGAGCGTAGCCGAGACCACCTTGTACAAAGACGAAGGCATCGAAAATTCCGGACAGGCCGTTCGCCGCAAACGTGTCCGGCGGAAAATAGGCTGCCGCAGTCTGCAAGCACGCCGCCCACAATGAGCTGGCCGCCATCACGACGCCGGCAAGCAGCGCAAAGGTAGGAAGCCCCTCTTGACGCCCCGGCGCAGCCGTCAAATAACTGCGCAATCCGACCAAAAACCAGAGGAGGAAGGCGACGGCCGGAAAGGTGAGCCACGCACCCCACAGCAATGCGAACCGGTGCTGATCCAACGCCAGCGCCGCATCGGAAGGCTTCGCGTCCATCCCCGGCATGCCGCCGTTGAGGAATGTCGCAATCACGAGAACCGCGACGTAACAAAGGACGGCCCAGCCGGCGGAGCGCTCCGCGTGCACGTTTTCCATAAGCGCTACGTCATACCATAAATGAAGGAATTCCTTCCTTCCCGGCCCGCTTATTAGAGGCCGTAATATTTCAATGCCGGCCACATCGCGGCCAGCGGAACGCGAGGCTGCGTGCAGAGATAAATTGGCAGCGGACCCTCGAGCATCCAGCGGTAATCATTACGGTAGACGGCGATCTGGCGAACGCTCCCGAACCAGTGCAGCAGCAGCCAATAATCGGTTGCGCCGACGGCTAAGACGGAGCGACCGCTATAGCCGCGCGTTCCCCAGAGATAGTAGGAGTTGTTCGGGCTGATGACGGCCGGCAGCCCGTAGCGCCCGCCATAATAATCGAGCGCGCCGGCGTATGCGTAGCGGTCCGCGAACACCGCAGTGACCCTCCGTTGCGCTGCAGGTAGCGACCAATAGGCGCCCGCGACCGTTTGCGTCATCGTTTTCCAGCCGAGCTGGTCGGCGAACATCGGGTTGATCAAGTGACTCTTGCCGTCCGGCGGTGCGGGGCGGCTCAAACCAATTGCGCGTTCGTAGGCCATGTACGCGGGAAGCGGCAGAATCGGAAGCGAGAGCGGAAACATCGGCAGGCCGGCAACGACGGTCGCCACCAGCAGCGCGATTCTAAAGCGCGACGCCTTCGCGCTCAGTGCGGACTCGATTGCCACCGCGCCCGCCGCAAAGAGGGCTGGATAGAAGCCCTGGATATAATAGCCTCGGCCGATGCTCGCAACGAGCAGTCCCAGCAGCAAGAGATAGGCGACCGTGAGATAGCGGTAAGCCCTTTCACGCCATAACCAGACCAGTCCCCAAACCCAAACTGGTGCGAAGACCGGATTTTGGTACATGAACTGCAGCGCGAACATGTAACGCGCATTGATCCACCGGTTTGGCGATTCGTCGGCCATGCCGTTGCGAAGCGCGTGGCGGTTGAGCTGGTCGTTGTGCAGCACTTCGAGCATCGGGAAGCCGTGTTGGATTTGCCAGAGCGCGTTGGGCATTACCAGCAGTGCGGTCAAGAGCACGCCGGCCAACAACCAGCGCGACCGCAGCAGGTTGGCGTGGCCGGTCACCAGCAACCCGATCGCCAACGCAACGGCGCACGCGGCGATCGAATATTTCGCATACATCGCGAGCGTTACGACCAGGGCGATCGGGACGTACAGCCGCGCGTCTTGCGTCTTGACCAGCCGAATCGTCAAGTAGATCAAAACCGTCCACGCCGCCGGCGAAAGCAGCTCCGTCGAAAGACCGTAAGCAATACCGATCAACCCCGGGGCCAGAACGATCGTCAACCCCGTCAGCGCCTGCGCAAACGTGCCGCCACGCAGCTCGCGCGCGATCGCACAACCGTAGAGCACGGTAACGCCCGACAGTATTGCGGGGAAAAAGCGCAGTCCCCAAACCGGATAGCCCAGCGGGCCCGTTAGCCACGTGACGAACGGCGCGAGCGGCGGCTGGTCCACGTATCCCCATGCCAGGTGCTTCGCGCAGTCGATGAAATAGAGCTCGTCGCGATAATACCCAAAACGGTGGCAGACGGCGAGATGGAGAGCGGTGGTGGCCAGTGCCAGGACGTACGCGCTCGGATGAAGCCGAAGCTTCATACCGTGTTCGAAGCCGTTTGCGATCCTGCGATAAAGAGTTGGCTGATGCAAAGGCCGACGATGCCGGCTTCGATAATCGATCCAAAGACGAAGCTCGCGTCCCACCACGTTCCCCCGAACAGCGGAACCGCGAACGCAAAGTACGCCGCAAAATACGCCGAGGGAACGGCAAAGCCCAAGACCCTAAACGCGTTGGGATTGCGGACCGCCGGGCGCAGCTTCGCAACGAGAACATCGCCTACGAGTCCCGCGGCGACCGAGGCCAACACGATGAGGAGCAGCTCTTTGAAATCCGTCGAGAGCTCGCCGCCGATCCAAAGCTTTTCTACGACGCAAAGAACGGCGAGGGCACCGAAGGCCAGTCGCCGGCCGGCGCAGAGATAGAGCACCGCCGCAGCAAGCAGTAGGCTCTGCCAAATCACGATCGCGATTTCGAGCGCCTGTTTGTAGAACAGGAACACGGAGAGAACGAACTGCTCGCTTTGGAATGCAACTTGAGGAAGCGGATGGTCGCGCATCAAGGCTTCGGGATAGAAGCCGTATTGCGTGACGAACTGGATGATCTCGAAGGCGAGCCCGAGCGAAATCAGCATCGGAAGCTGGTCGGCCAGACGACCGGATTGCGGGCGCCCGAGCGCGCTGCGCACGGGGCCGGTAATCAAGAAGAAGAGGCCCGTAAGCAGAAAGAGATGTGGCGGGCTGAGCAAGAGATCGAGCTGGTGCTCGAAGCCGAAGACCGCGTGCCAAACGAAGTCGAGCGCGCCTCCGAAAAGCAGCACCGCCACGCCCACCACGCTTTGCGAATAGCCTGCGGGAATCGCCTTCCAAAAAGAGCCGGCGCGGGGGTAGTTGCGCCAAATAGTCACGCCCAGGACGGCCGCTGCAAAGATCGCGCCGCTGTACATCGTCATGTGCCACGGATTGAGGAACGATTCGACCGCGAGAAAAAGATGCTGATGCGCGTCGATGAAGAGACCCGTCATAATCCAGAGGCCTGCGAAGGTTGCTAACCAATCGAGCAGGCTAGGCGCGCCCAAGCCCTCGACGACGACGTCGAGGCGGGGTAGGGAAGGCCCGGCTTCTGCTCGAGGGGAAAGCAAATCCATCAACTTCATGTATCGGGAGTCATCCTGCGAGTCGCCTCGAAACCCTTTTCATAGCGCACTTTCAACATTGGTGATCGGGGCGCTTTGTTGTGTTAACGCGTGTTCGCCAAAGGCGCTTACCGTTCCGCCAAATCTCGTCGTTTCGAGTAAGAGCCCGCGCGCGCTGCCGGCGGCTCCGATCGCAAAGCCGAACGATCCGCCTCGCATCGTACGCATCTGGTTTTCGACACTGACCCTTCGGCCGGGAACGTGGTTCGACGGAACGATCGTGGGAAGCAGCAATGTGGCGTCCGTTGAAGTCCGCACGGCAGCTTTTTCTATCAACAGCTCGCGGCTGGCGCCCGGCGTCTACCACTTTCACATGCGCGTGCTCGAGTTGCCCCCACTGTCACGGCGTCATTCGTACGAGCTGTATATTATTGCACGAAACACGCCCGGCGACGAAGCGGTCGAAGAGGCGCCGCTGCGGGTCGAGTGACGCTCGATGGTGCGATGAAGCGGCGCAGTTTCTTGCGTGCCGGGGCCGGCACGCTGGCAGTAGCCTCGATCCCGCGACTGGCATCGCGCGCATCGGCAAGCGACGTCGTGGACGTCACGCTGCGCTCGTCGCCGGTTTTCTTTTCGCCCGGGCCGAGCTTGCATTTTTCTGGACTGGCCTATAACGGTACGATTCCTGGGCCGCTCTTGCGCGTCGTGCACGGCCAGCGCATTCGCGTTCGCTACGTCAGCGACGTAAACGTTCCGACGAGCATCCACTGGCACGGCATGCTCTTGCCAAACGACATGGACGGCGCCGCAGGCGTCACGCAGCCGGCCGTACGCCGCGGCGGCTCTTTCGTTTACGACTTCACACCCGGGCCGCCCGGCACGCGCTGGTATCACGACCACGCGTTCAGCTTGGCCTCAGCGCGAGGGCTCTTCGGCATGTTCGTCGTCGAGGATCCGAACGACGAGCCGGCGGACCGCGAGTTTGCGCTGGTCTTCCACGACGTGCCGAAGTGGAGCTCGGTGGAAGCGGCGATGCGCGGCCGCAGCGCCGCGCCGATGAGCGACCCGATGGGGTCGGGGCAGAGCATGCAAATGATGCAGGCCCCAATGGGTGATGAAGTCGCTTATGCCGCGCATTGCATAAACGGTGCGGCGTATCCCCACGGAAAGAAGCTCGCCGTGCACCTCGGCGATCGAGTGCGCTTGCGCATGCTCAATACGAGCCCGACGCAGACTCGCTTCGTTGCGCTTGCCGGGCACGAGCTGCTCGTTACGCACGCCGACGGCAATCCTCTTGCACAAGCCGTAACCGTCGACGTTCTTCGCATCGGTCCGGGCGAACGATACGATGCGTCCTTAGAAGTGGGCAAACCGGGGGCGTTTCTGCTGCAAGGCATTTCGAACGATCCGCTCGAGTCGCAGCAAGCCGTTCTGCTGTACACCGACGGCATGGAAAATGCGCCGCCGCAGGCGGCGCCGCAGACGGTCGACGGGTTGCGCGCCTTCAGCTACGAGGCCGCCGGCGGGGTCGGGGCGCAAGCGAAGCCGGCGATCGAGGCGCGGCCGAGCTACGATTTCTCGCTCGGTGGCGGCGGTTGGGGAAGCTCGCGCTGGACGATCGAGGGTAAGATCTGGCCGAACACGCCAAAAATCCGCGTGCGACGCGGCGAAGTCGTCACGGTGCGCTTTACCAACACCAGCGATATGGATCACCCGATGCACCTGCACGGCCACATCTTCACGCTTGCGGAAGTCAACGGGATGCCGCTGCTGCGCCCGATGGCCAAAGACGGATCGCTCGTTTCCGCAAGGGGCTCGGCAACGTGGCGGTTCACCGCCGATTCATCGCCCGGGCGCTGGCTGTTGCACTGTCATAATGAGATCCACATGAACGACGGAATGATGACGGAAGTCGTCTACATTGACTAGAACGGAGGGTACACAATGCCCAAGTATCTGATTCACGCCTCATACACGGCAGAAGGCGCGAGAGGCCTGTTGAAAAGCGGCGGTACCGCGCGCCGCCGGGCCGTGGAAGAGTTGCTGGCTCCGTTAGGCGGAAAGCTCGAGGCTTTCTATTTCACGTTTGGCGACGAGGATGCGATCCTCATTATCGATCTGCCGGATCAAATTGCGGCTTCGGCCATTGGTTTGGCGGTGAGCGCTTCGGGTTCGATACGCACGAGGTCGACCGTCCTCATACCGCCCGAAGAGGTCGACGAGGCGGCTAAAAGATCGGTCACGTTCCACCCACCCGGCGAATAACGGTCGAGGTGCCGCGGCGCTCGGTTTCCCCCAGACACGTGCAACCTTGCGATTAGCGCGGCATCCTCGGACCGTCTGAACGTATGTTAGACCGAAGGCATGAAGAAAGCGTGAAGCCCAGAGCCTGGAAACGCACCCGCGCCGGGGCAGCGATCGCCGCCGGCTCACTGCTTGCAATCGCGGCGTGCTCGGGGGGCGGGGGCGCATTCTCGCCGCCCGGATCGGCTGCGCAGCGCGTCGGGTCGTCGTCGGGAAGCGTAACGGACGCGTACGAGTTCCTTCGTCTGATGATGGACAAGTACGCAAAGGGTTCGACGACGCGGCTCGTGCAGAGCTTTGACGGCGGCCCGCTGCGGAGTTTCAAGGCTGCCGTCACGTACGACGACGCACTCTTCATCGACGCGCTCTTGGTGGAAGGATCGTCCGGCGACGTCGCGCGCTCGGAAGTCGTCGGCAACGCATTTCTCTACCTTCAGGCCTACGATAAGGCGAAAGACGGCCGGTTGCGCGCGGCGTACGGGCCCAAACCGCTACGCAATCGGGGCGACATCAAGGTTTACGACAACACCAGCGACGCCGGCAACATGGCGTGGGTCGGTCAGGCGCTCGTTCAGCTCTACGCAAAGACGTCGAACGCCTCATTCTTGAACGGCGCGCTCGCGATCGCGAACTGGCTGCAAACCAACACGTACGATACGCGCGGCCACGGCGGTTACACCGGTGGCTATACCGCGAGGGGTAAGAAGATCGAGTGGAAGTCGACGGAGCACAACATCGACATCTACGCGTTCTTTACGATGCTGGCCGCGGAGTCCGGTGAGTCGGAATGGACGACGAACGCCACGTGGGCGCAAGGGTTCGTGGCCTCGATGTGGGATTCGGGCGACGGGCGTTTCTACGTCGGAACCGGCAACGACGGTGTCACGCCGAACAAGTCCTTCAAGCCCGAAGACGTGAACTCGTGGAGCTACCTCGCCTTTCAAAATCCGGACTGGACCGCGGCCCCCAGCTGGGACGTTACGAACTTAGCGGTGACCAAAGGCGGATTTCGTGGCGTGAGTTTCTGCAGCGGCGATCGCTCCGGCGTTTGGTTTGAGGGCACCGCCCATCTCGCCGCCGCACTCGAGCTGCGCAACGAATCCGGCGACCGATCTCAAGCGCAAACCTATCTCGGCGACATCGAGCACGCGCAGACGAACGGCCCAAACGGCGACGGCCTCGGGATCATCGCTGCGTCGAAGAACGGCTTGAGCGATTGCGACGGGGACAAATACTTTGCGTCGCTTCACGTCGGCGCAACGGCATGGTACATCCTGGCCGCCGGCGCCGCGAATCCCTTTGCCCTCCTCCGGTAGTTGATGACGCAACGCGACGGGTTCTTTATCAGTACCGACCCCGCGCGCCTGGACCTCGATGCGATCGAGCGGCTTTTGGGAAGCGCTTATTGGGCCTCGGGACGCTGTCGCGCCTCGACCGAGCTCGCCGTGAAGAACTCACTGTGTTTCGGACTGTACGACGCGCAAAGCGGACGGCAGATTGGCTTGACTCGTGTCGTTACCGACTTTTCTACATTTGCGTGGCTCTGCGACGTGATCATCGAGGAACAACATCGCGGCAAGGGACTGGGGAAGTGGATGATGGAGGTCGTGCTCGCAGATCCGAGGGTTTGCCATGTCAGTCGTTGGATTCTTGCAACATCTGACGCTCACCATTTGTACGAACGGTACGGCTTCACCCCGATGGCGCACGCCGGCCGCTGGATGGAGCGGGTGCGCCGTTCCTGATCTGGATTCCCACGTGGCTTCCGCCCAAACTGCCATACTGCTGGCACTCGGACCAGGCACGATGGCGGCATGCAACGGGAACGGTACGCAGTCATCGACGTTGAGACCACCGGTTTTAGCGCCGTGCGCGACCGGATCGTCGAGGTAGCCTGCGCGCTGATCGACGGCGAGCGGATCGTGGGACGCTGGGCCACGCTGGTCGACCCCGGAATCGCGATCCCTGCCTATGCGACGGCGGTCCACGGCATCACCGATGACATGGTCAGCGGTGCACCGCGCCTCGGACGCGCTCTCAAGCTTTTGAGGCGGCGGTGCGGGGGCCGCGTCGTTGCGGCCCATTGCGCGCGATTCGACCTGTCTTTCGTAGGGCCATCGGTCGGCCGGGAAGGGCTTTGCACGATGCTGCTCGCGCGAGCGCTGTTTCCTGAAGCGCCCAACCATAAGAATCAGACACTGCGTCGATTCCTCCACATCGACCGTGCGGCCGACGAAGAGTTTGAAGCCCACCGTGCCCTCGGCGACGCCCTCGTCAGCGCGCACGTTCTCATCGCATGCCGGCGCCGCTTTCGCGCCCGCTTCGCAGGGGAATCCTGGCAACGGTTCGCTCGCCGCGAAGCCTTCGTCGTGATGGAATCGAGCTGATTTTGCACCCGGCCGTTTAGGGTCCGCCGGCCTTGGGAAAGCCGACTCGGGGGTTCCTCTGTCTATGCGCTGTAGTAGATGTCGTTAGGTGCCTGAGCAAGAGCGGGCCTACGCTATGGACCACGAGCGCATGCTGCGCATGCTCGCCGATGCCGTTCCGCAGATCATCTGCACGGCCGGTCCCAATGGTAAGATCGACTACTTCAATCGCCGCTGGTTCGAGTTTACAGGCTTCGACGAAGCGCAGACGTTTGAGAACGACGGCTGGCTGCAGGCGTTTCATCCCGACGACCGGGAGGCCGTCGAAGCCGGATGGCTGGCCGCGGCGCGAGACGGCGCGGACTTTTCGATCGAAGCGCGCGTCTGCTCGCAAACCGGCGAGTACTTTTGGTTTCTCGAGCGCGCGGTTGCGGTGCGCGCGCAAGACGGTTCCGTCGTGCGCCTGTTCGCGACCGCGACGGACATCAACGACCGAAAGCGCCTGGAAGAACGCGAAAAGTTTCTCTCGCACGTGAGCGAGGTTCTCGCGTCGACCCTCGATGGTCGAGAGGTGCTGCAAAAAATTACCGAGATTTGCGTGCCCGAGTTTGCGGATTGGTGTCAGGTTCAATCGCTCTCCTCGGAGGACGAACTGGTCGTGGAGGCGGTGCGTCATAGCGACCCCGAGTTGAACAGGCTGCTAGAGAACGTGGTCGGGCGCAGCGTCGTCGCTCGGAACGCGTCCTTGGGCTCGCCGCAGGTGCTACGCCAAGGGCGGAGCCGAGTGCTCGATCATGAAGCGACGCTGCGGGCCGTGCGGGCAAACATTCCCGATCCGGAGGACCGAGCGATCTACGAGGCCGCCGGCTTGGGCACCGCGCTAATCGTGCCGATGGTGGCGCGCGGCCGCACTCGAGGCACGTTGCACCTCGTGAATGTCGATCCCGCATCGCGCCGCTCCGAACTTACGGTCGAGATCGCCGAGGAGCTGGCACACCGGGCAGCGCTCGCCATCGACAACTCACGCCTGTACGAGCACGAACAGCGCGTCGCCTCAACACTTCAGCGAGCGCTGCTCCCCGGTCGCTTGCCGTCGCATCCACGCGTCGATTTGAGTTTCGCCTATCGCCCCGCCGAACGGGAGTCGCGCGTCGGCGGCGACTGGTACGACGCATTTGCGATCTCCGAGACTCAGATTGCCCTCTCGATCGGCGATGTCGGCGGACACGGACTCGAAGCGTCGGTTGCAATGAACGCGGCGCGTCAAGCGTTGCGCCTCATGGCGTTGGAAGGTTTATCACCCGCCCAAACGCTGCGCCGCGCGAATTCCGCGCTGATGCTCAATGAAGAGCATCCCTTGATCACGGCGATCCACGGGATCCTCGACGTAGAGCGCTCGACCTTCCGCTACTCCTGCGCGGGCCATCCGCCACCGGCGGTCGCTCCGCTCAACGGCGTCGCGCAGTATATCGAGGGCGGCGGCATTCCGATGGGCGTCGAGTTCGACCCCGCATTTCCGGCGCACGAAGTCAAGCTGGAGCCGTACGCGACGTTGCTGCTCTACACCGACGGTTTGATCGAGTTCGACCGAAACATCGAACGCGAATCCGGCCGGCTTCTCGAGGCGCTGAGCGAACGCGTCCACGATACCAGCTCGGATGGTGCCGGCAAACTCCTGCGCCACGTGCTCAATAACCGCCAGCTCGACGACATCGCCGTGCTCTCGGCGACGGTTCTTCCGGCGCGGCCCGGCGCCGTCGAACTCAAGCTGCCGGCTGCGCCGTTGTCGGCGACGATCGCGCGACGCTTCGTTTCGCGGTACGCGCGCGTCGCAGAGCTGGGCCCCGAGCGTACCTTCGATCTCGTCTTGGCCGTCGGCGAAGCGGTCGCCAACGCCGTCGAGCACGCCTATCGTGGAGCGACCGGCGATTTCGTCCTTCGCCTTTCCACGAGCGATGGCAAGATTTTCGGAGAAGTGCAGGACCTCGGCACGTGGCGCGAGGGACGGCCGTCGCCCGAGCGCGGCCGCGGCTTAGCAATCCTACGCGCGACCACGCGGCGTCTCGAGCTTAACCGGACCGGCCGCGGAACGCTCGTCGCCTTCGCGATTTAAGAGCTTCGCACGCTCGACGAACGCGCAGAGAAGATTTGCGAGCACCATCTCTTCGGGCGTCCGGCACGAGATGTCGAGCAGTCGCGGGCTGCAGACCAGCACGCTGGCGGCGCGCGCCCGCGAAATCGCCACGTTAAAGCGATTGCGCTCGAACAGGAACTCCATGTTGCGCGGCATGTCCTCGCCGCTCGAGGTTGCCATCGAATAGAAGACGACGGCGGCCTCTTGGCCTTGAAACTTGTCGACCGTGCCAACCCGTACGTCTAGTCCGGCATCGGCGAGCTTGCCCGAAATCAAGCGGCGCTGCGCGTTGTACGGCGTAACGACGATGATGTTGCGCTCGTACTGGAACAGCGCGGCGATACGCGCAACGATTTCCTCGGCTTCTGCGTCCGATTTCGAGCTGTTTGCGGCGTGGTCGACCGGCACAAAGTAGAGCCCGGCGATCTCGTGATTTCCCATCGCCACGCGATGCTCGCGAGCCTCGAGCGACGGGCGGAGGCGCCCGTCGTACATAGCGTCGGAGACAAACGTGCAGATCTCGGGCTGCATGCGATACGAAACGTCCAGAAAAATGCCGCGGTGTTTCGGCACGGTCTGCTCGTCACCTAAGAGGTGCGCGAGCACCGAATCGCCGGCGTGAAGCGGGTGGCGTCCTTGGCTTACCTGCGCCAACTGCGACGGATCGCCGAGCAGCACGACATTCCTTGCGCATAAAGAGAGAGCCAGCGCGTCGGCCAGCGCGACCTGCCCGGCTTCGTCGATAAAGAGATAGTCGAACTTGCCGGCCAGCTCCGCACGCGCGAAAAGCCACGCCGTGCCGCCGGCGAGTTCGTAGTCGTCGAGATACAGGTTTTCGTTCTCGGCCGCCGATTCGATCATCGGCGTGCCAAGCTTTGAGTGGAACTCTGAACCAACATTCTTGCTGCTGTGCTTGTAGCGCCCGCGGAAAGTGCCGCCGCGCTCGTGCATGCAGTCCTCGACCTTGTGCAGCAGATTGTGGATCGCCGTATGGCTCGTGCTGGTGACCGCCACGCGTTTGCCGCGTTCGAGCAGATCGCAGATGACTTGCGACCCGTACGTGCTCTTGCCGCTTCCCGGCGGACCTTGAATGAAGAGGTAGCTGTCGCGCAACGCCGCTGCCGCTGCAGAAATGCTTTTGGCATTAACCAGCGGAGGTTGTATCGCACGACGACGTTGTGCGCCGGCTTCGCCGAAGGACGACAAACGCGGATCGCGGTTACGCAGCAGATCGTCGGTTGCAGGATACTCTTCAAAGAGACCGTCCGCGAGAAAGGAGCGCGCGATGCGTGCCAGTGCGCCGCGCTGGGCCTTGGTGTCGGGCGGTCCCGGCGCAATGAGCTCGGCGATCGCGCGTGCACCGTCGATGGACGCGGTCGTCTTAAGCTCGAGGAGTCCGCGCTCGTCGTCGATTGAGACGATCGTGACGCCCTTGCGAGTTCGGGGATCGACCGCATCGCCGGGCGACATCTTGTGGTGCTGCTCCTGAAAAGAGTAGGCATAGATTTTGCTCTTCTTGGTGACCTGTTGCGGCGGGATATCTTCGAGCAGCGCCAGCCCCGCGATGGCCTCGCGATCGAACTCGAGCAGCTGATCGACGTTTTCGCACCGGTCAAAATAGGCCCACCATTGCGGCTTCTCTTCACGCCGGTGATAGCCGAGAAGGCTCGCGAGCAGAAATCGTGCGCGACGATCCTCGCTCATCAACCCGAACTCTTCTTCGGTCTGCGGACCGAGCACGTGGGCGAGCAGCGCGCGCTCCAGCTCATTTCGCTCGCCGGCCTCGGCCTCGGCTTCGGCGCGCTCCTTTGGCGGCTCGGTGGAATGGAACGGAAACTCCACCCGAAATTGAGACGCCGCTTCCAGGCGGCGAGCCAGCAGCCACTTGCGCAACAGGTACGTCGAGTAGCAGTCGTCGCGGTTGTAGGCTTCGATATCATCGAGAATGCGCTGCTCGCCGCTACGCAGCCATTTCTCGAACATTACGATCGAGTCGTCGCCTTTCTTGACCTCCGTCGCGCGCTCGAGCTGATAAAAGCGTTCGAGTTTCTTCAGGCCGTACCCATCCTCCGAGATGACCAGCGCTTGGCGAACGACTGCAAAGAGGTCGACGAGGACTTCCGCGCGCAAGAGGAGATCGATCTCATCTTCGCGCGTGCTATGCGCTTGAGCTAGATCGCGGATCGCCCGCTTCTCGTAGTTCGCGTAATGATAGACGTGCAGCGCCGGAAAGCGCCGGCGCCGTTCCATCACGAAATCGACGAACGCTTCGAATGCGACCTTCTCCTCGAGGGGATCCTTTCCCCAAAAAGCTTTATACTGCGGCTCGTCGCCGGGCAACCAGCAGCCGAAGAGATATTCGAGGCCGCGACCGGGCTTGTAGAGCGGGTCGCCCTCCATATCGAAGAAAATGTCTCCCGCAGACGGTGCTGGAAGCAGCGCGAACCCCATCGGCGGACGATGGTCGATCAGCTCGTGGAGCGGCAAGCGGCTCGTTCGCCCGCGAACTTGGAGCAGGGCTTGACGCCGCAGCTTCGCAAATGCCTCTGCATTCAGTCCGGTTGGCCGCTGCTCGTCCGTGGCAGCGGCAAGCTCCGTAACGCGAGTGATGCCGGCGGCATCGAGCTTGGCGATTTGATCGCGTCGCATCCAGGCGACCAAGCTTAAGTGATCTTCGGCTTTGCGCTTGTTCGTGCAGGCATCGTTCCACGGACAGATGCTGCAGTGCTTGCGCTCATGCGGATACTCGCGAGCCGTGTCAAGGCGCTCCAGCGCCGGATCGTTCACGTAGTCCAAGAACGCTCGTTTTAGATGGCGGTAGTACGCCATGTAATCGTTCATGCGGAAGCGCCGCTCTTCGCCGTTGCCGAAAACGACGTGCCCAAACTCCGGCAGGCGCCCTTGCAGGCGCTCCAAGTGCTCGCTGTAGTTGCAGAGCTGCACTAAGTAATAGGCTTTGGGTGCCAGCGCGAGCTTGGTGTCGACGACTTCGTACCCATAGGTGCCGAGGCTCGACGGCTTCTCGACGCGCCTCAGGAAATCGGCGTGCCCGATGAACCGGCCGTCAAAAAAGGTCGCTTGATAGACGATGCGCGTCCCGCGCTGCATCGCTTCGAGCGTGGCCATCTCGGCGCGGCGATACTCCTCCACGCCTGGCTGCGCGCGATCGAACTGCACGACTTCACCCGGATAGCGTTCGACCAAGCCATCGAGGTGCCGTCGCTCGTGCTCTTCGCCCTTGCGGCGGATCAGCTCGGCGCGTTCGTCTTGCGGGTCGGGGCGAGGGAGTTTCTTTCGCGCTACCAGCGCCTCGAGCTCGGTAAGCCGTTTACACTCGAGGTAGTCGTTGAGATCGCTGGCGGAGTAAACGAAGCATCCGTCGAGACGTTGCATTTGGCGGTGCCGTATTCGAATTTTGCAAGGGTAAGGCCTTTGATATGAACGAACGAATCGCGCACGGATGGAACGCGGATCGACGTCAAAAATAGCCCTGCGCTTTGTCATCGTCATGGGGGTTGTCAATCTCTTCGCGGATATGACCTACGAAGGCGCGCGCGGTGTAGCCGGCGCCTTTCTCGGCCATCTCGGCGCAAGTGGTGCGGCGGTCGGCGTCATCGCCGGCGGTGGCGAGCTGGCGGGCTACCTCATCCGCTCGGTTAGTGGAGCGATCGCCGATCGCACCGGACGGTACTGGATCAACGCATGGGTCGGCTACGCCATCAACATGCTCTGCGTTCCCGCACTCGCTCTCGCCGGCAGCTGGCCCGCGGCGGCGGGTCTCCTGATCGGCGAACGCGTCGGGCGCGGCATTCGAAAACCGGTTATCGCCGCGACGCTCGCGGAAGCGGGACGCCACATTGGAGGCGGTCGCGCTTTCGGCATCAACGAGGCTCTCGATCAAATCGGCGCCACCGCCGGCCCGCTCATCGTCGCCTTTGCCGTCGCGCGCGGCGGCTACGCAACGGGGTTTGGCATTCTCATCGTGCCGGCACTGGCGACCTTAGCACTTCTCGGCGTTGCCGCATCGGCAGGACGGAGCGTCGTTCCACGTGCGGCTGAAGGCGAAGCCTCAATCGTGCGTGATTGGCCGGCGCTCCGGCGGTACGCGATCGGTGGCGCGCTCTTCGCAGCTGGTTATGTGGATTTTGCCCTGATCGCGTTTCACTTCCAGCACAGCCACGTGATGAGCGTTCCCGCGATATCGGTTTCGTTTGCCGCCGCGATGGCCGTTGGAGCGCTAGCCGCCCCAATGCTTGGGCGCGTCTTCGATCGTGTGGGGAAGCCGGTGATCGGGCTTGCATTGGCGGCCACGGCGCTGGCGACGCCGCTCGCGTTTCTTGGGCACGGGACGGTGGCAGCGATTGGGGCGGCGCTTTGGGGCGTGGGAATCGCGGTTCAAGATGCACTCTTGCTCGCGCTCGTCTCGACGGTGATCGCGCGCAAAAAGGCGACGGCCTTCGGGCTCTACGATCTCGCCTTCGGTATCGCGTGGTTCGCGGGAAGCGTCGTGAGCGGCGTGCTCCTCGACCGGTCGATCTTGACGCTCGTGATCCTATCGACGCTCCTACAGCTGTGCGCGATTCCATTCTTTACGGGCGGAAATAAAGGCAACGGTGCCAGGATGGCGACGCAGGGGCGGTGAAAGATTTTCGCCGATGAGCTTTCGGCGACTCGCCGTGGCAGTGTCGGTGCTCGCATCGATGGTTTTATTGCCGGGATGCACGAGCAGCACGACACCCGGCGCACCGCCCGCTCCGGTGCCGGTGGGCAAGTCCATTAAGCACGTTGTCATCATCATCCAAGAGAATCGCAGCTTTGACAATATGTTCAGTGGTTTCCCTGGCGCGGAGGCGCCGCGATTCGGCTACGAAGGCGAAAAGAAGATTGCGCTTCATTCCACGCCGCTCGAAGACTCCGGCAATATCGAGAACAACTGGCGCGATTCGATCAGCGGCTGGAATAACGGAAAAATGAACGGATTTTCCCACGAGCATTTCTATGGAGGCCCGCGCGATTACGCCTATGCTTACGTTCCGCGCGCCGAGTCGGCGCCCTATTGGGCAATGGCGGAGCAGTACGTGCTCGCGGATCACATGTTTCCGACGGAGTTCGGACCAAGTTTTACGGCGCATTTGAGTTTGATCGCCGGAAATACGGACATCAAACAAGGACCGATTGCCGAAGTCGACGCCCCCAATCGCATTACCTGGGGATGCGATGCGCCCCCCGGCACGCGATCGTTTACCCTCAACGTGCACCGAGTCGAGCGGTTTAACGGCCCGTTTCCTTGTTTCACCCGCTTCGCGACGCTCGCCGGCGTGCTCGATGCTGCCGGCGTCTCATGGAAGTATTACGCGTCGCCGCTGAAGCAGATCGGCGGCAAGGTGTGGTCGGAGTTCAGTGCGATTCGCGCGGTTCGATATGGGCCGGATTGGAAGAACGTAATCTCGCCGCAAACGCGAATTCTCGATGACGTGCCAGGTGGCGCCCTCGCCGGCGTATCGTGGATAACGCCCGATTGGAAAGACTCGGATCACACCGGCAGCGGCTATAATGACGGCCCCTCGTGGGTCGCTTCAATCGTCAACGCGATCGGGAAAAGCTCGTATTGGGACTCGACGGCAATCGTGGTGCTTTGGGACGATTGGGGTGGCTGGTACGACAACGTGCCGCCACCGCAACTTGATTTTCGCGGCCTGGGCATTCGCGTCGGGTGTATCATCATCTCTCCGTACGCGCGAATAGCGCCCGGTGCTAAGACGGGCTACGTTTCACATACACAGTACGAGTACGGCAGCATCTTGAAGTTCGTCGAGCAGGTTTTCGACCTGCCGCCGATCGGACCGCCGTCCGCGGGCTTCACCGACACGCGCGCCACCAGCATCCTGGACAGTTTCGATTTCACGCAAGCGCCGCGCCAGTTTGCCGCCATTGCGTCGCAGTATTCCGAATCGCACTTCCGCACCGAGCGGCCATCCTTCATCCCGCCGGATAGCGAATGACCCACGCCTGGATGTTTGCTTCCGAGGACGCGCGCACGGCGGTCGACGCGCGTACGCAGTTCGTCGAGTTTCTTCGCAGCATCGGAACCGGCGAGGAGCTCGTCTATAAGGCCGAGTTGGTCTTCGGCGAACTGCTCGGCAACGTCGTTCGCCATGCTCCGGGCCCGGTGGAGATTTCGTTCGACCTCGATTCTTATTCCGGCGCGGGGATTCTTCACGTCATCGATTCCGGCCCTGAGTTTCCGTTGACCGCGCGCCATCTTCCCGATGACGTGCTCAGCGAGCTGGGGCGCGGCCTTTTTATCGTGCAACGGCTCGCAACCGACGTGACCGTCGAACGTATTCCAAACCGCGGAAACCACACAATCGTCAAACTCTGACGAGTTCCCTGGCTAGAGGGTAACGGTCATTCCTCGCTGCGCTATTGTTGCCGCGAATCCGTGTTGCTTCAGGATCGCCGCGAAGCTTTGGGCGCTTGGCGGATCCGCGTGCACGAGATAAACGTGCGCGGTTGTCGAGCCTAAGGTTTGCAGCCAGCGCAGCAGTTCGTCTTGGCCGGCGTGCGCGCTGAACCCGGAAAGATGAGCAATGGCGGCGCGAACGGTTAGCTGGTCGCCGAAGAGCCGGACCGAACTCGCGCCGTTGATGATGATTCGCCCAAGCGTTCCTTGCCCTTGATAACCGGGAAAGACGATCGTCGCGTTTGGATTTTCTAGATTCCGGTAGAGGTGGTAGAGGATGCGACCGCCGGTTGCCATCCCGCTGGAGGCGATGACGATCGCCGGCGCATTGAGGTGGTTGAGCTGCTTCGACTGGTCGCTGGTAACGTGCAGCGTGAGGTTGTTGCAGCCGAAGGGCGCGCCGGGGGTCTCGGGCAGTACGCGGTATGCGTCGCGGTGTTTGGCGAAGACGCCGTCGACCTTGATCGCCATCGGGCTGTCGAGATGCACCGGAAGCCGCGCGATCTGGGCGTCCATTTTTTGAAGGCGCCCGATCGCGAAGAGCATGTCCTGCGAACGTTCGACGGCAAACGTCGGCATTACGATCGGGCCGCCGCGTTCGATTCCCGCGAGCAGCGTCGCGCGAAGTTCCGCAAGCGAATCGGGAGGATGCTCGCGATCGCCGTACGTCGCCTCGCAAACGACGCTGTCGGCCGATTCGAGCGGCGTTGGGTCGAAGAGCAACGCCGCATTGTACCGGCCTAGGTCCCCCGAGAAGATCGTCCGCCGGCCACGGGCCCGCATGTCGACGTAGGCCGCGCCGACGATGTGCCCGGCGTAGTGATAGCGCACCGTCGCTCCGCAGACGGTGAAGTCGGTCTCGAGCGCGACCGTCTTTACTTGACGGAGGGTAGCGCTAACGTCCTCGCTGCTGAAGAAGGGCGCCAAGCTATGCGAGCGCTCGCGATGAAATCCGCGGTCGTGCATGTGGCTCTGAATATGCGCCGCGTCCTCCAACACGATCTCCATCACGTCGGCCGTCGCCGGCGTGCAGTAGATCGGCCCGCGATATCCGTCGCGAACGAGCCTTGGAAGGTATCCCACGTGATCGAGATGGCCGTGGGTGATGACGACGGCCTCCATCTCCGCTGCGGGAACGGGCAACGGCGCGAGATTGAGGGCTTCGACGTCGCGTGGGCCTTGAAAGAGCCCGCAATCGACGAAGAGATGATGACCGTCGATGGTTACCAGATGTTTGCTTCCGGTTACGGTGCCGGCCGCGCCGACGAACGTCAACTCAGTCATGGACTAGGCCTTCGAAGGCGAAAGCGCTGGGGCGCTCGTCAGACGCGTAACATTCCGCGCAACGGTCGATCAGACGTTCCGGCTCGGTGTCCTCGATGAGGAGCGCGCCGGTTTGTTTGCGAAAGAGCGCCGCGATTTCGCCGAAATTGTTGGACAAGCCGCCCGAGTCCCGCAGTACCCCGATGAGCTTGCCCTCGTCGTAGGCAATGCAAAACTCGCCGAGCGTTCCGGTGCGGCCGCCGACGAAAATCACGAAATCGGAGCTGTGAATGTTATAAACCTCGCGCCCCATCAGTCCCGAGCCGGTGAAGACCATCGCGGTATACGGTTTGAGTGGGGACTCGTACAGCCCGACGTGCTCCTCCCGCGAGTGCGCCGGTGAAACGCCTAGACTCTTTCCTCCCTCCGCATGGGCTCCGAGAACCGCAGCGTGTGGAAGCCCCGGACACGCCCCGGTGACGATCAAGGCTCGGCGGCGCGCGATGCACGCGCCCACGCGCCGCGCCAGCTCGCACTCTTGGTCGGTGATTACGCCGCCGGCGGATCCCATGACGCCGATTTGCAGTTTCACGGCGACTCAGTTGCGGCGCAAGCGGCGGGGAAGCCTCCAAGGCGGTTGCCGGCGCTGCGGCCCGGGAATACGAAGCAGCGTCCGGGTATAGGTCGCTCATGGGTACGCTCCACGACGTTGCGGGGATCGCGGGACGGGCGACTTTGCCGGTATATAGGTTGACCGATTCCCAGCTCGGCATGGGAGCGAGTTTAGGTAACGGCGCGATTTGGATCAATACCAAGAGCACGGGGGCTGTGGAACGCGTGTTCTCCAACGCGCTAGCGCAGAGCTTGATCGGAACGGTCTCGGTGCGATACGGTGGTCGCGCCGCCTCTTCGCGATCGCCATACATCGCGCTGCGCCCGGATGAGGGGGAGTTGAATTTCGAGATTCACCCCGCATATCAACGGGTAACGTTCACGCTTGGCGGTGTCGTGGACGTCAGCGAAACGACGTTCGTTCCGCTCGACTCGACGGCTCCAGCACAGAACGACCCGCCGATAGCGTACGTCGTCGTTCATTTGTGCAACACCGACAACGTGGAGCACTCCATTCGCGTCGTCGGCTCTGCACGCTTGCGGGGCAGTATGCCGCCAAGCGTGCAGACGCGCTTCGATCCGGCACGGCACGCGCTCGTAGCCTGGAACGTCTCGCAGCCGCAAGCCGTCCGCGTGTTCGGCCTTTCGGAGCCGTCGTCACGTTATGAGACCACCTTCGATTTTGGGCGAGTCTACGACCCGTTGCACGTTCCCGCCCTGGAAAACGAAATTGCGGGCGTTGGCGACGTCATAGGGCAGCTGCAGCTGGATCTGGCGCTCGGGCCTGGCCAAAGACGCACGATATCCTTCACGGCAGGAGCATTCGCACAGGGCGAAGATGCGGCGCTGGAGTCGTACGCCGCAGCGCCCGCGCACGAGGCAGCGCTCGAGCGAACGATCAAACACTTGGAACGGGTCTTGTGCCGCAGCCAGGTGCTTACGCCGGATGCGCTGATCAATCAAGCGGCACTCTGGAGTAAGGTCAACATGAGGCGCGTCATGGCCAAATACCCGCAGGGCCCTGCGTTCAGTAACGATCCCGGAAATTACGCGAACGTGGTAGGTCGCGACAGCGCCTGGTTCGCCTACGGTTGCGACCACTTCATGCCGGAGTTCTCGCGTCAAATGCTCGAAAGCGTCGCAGCGCGGCAGTACCCGAGCGGCAAGCTGCCCGAATACTACGACGCCGTAACCGGCAGAGTCGAAGATGACGGTCTCAATATCAACGACGACACGCCGTTGTACGTGCTGGCGGTCAACCATCATTTTCGCTCCACCGGCGACGCGCAATGGCTCAAGACGGTGTATCCGAAAGTTGCTGCCGCGGCGCGGTATATCATCGCTCAGATCGACGACCGCGGACTCGTCTTTTGCTCGGCAAACGATCCGCGCGGGAACGTCTGGGCGATCGCCGGGTGGCGTAACATTATCGAGCTGTACAGCATAAACGGCGCCGTCACCGAGATCAACTCCGAATGCGTCGCCGCGCTTCGCGCCGTTGCCCATCTTGCGGACGAGCTTAGTCGGCCGGACCCCGAGAGGACGGAGTTCGCCGCCGCAGCGCAGCGCATTCAAGCTGCTATGGATAAACATCTAATCAATCCCGAAAACGGCTTGTACTACTTGAACATCGACGTCGACGGGAACGTGCATACCGATGTAACGGGCGATGAGATCTTTCCGGTGATCTTCCGCGCCTGCGACGACGAGACGGCCTTTCGCATTATAAGCCGCCTCAACGCGCCCGACTTTTGGACGCTGGCCGGGCTTCGAACCGCCTCGCGCCGCGACCCGCTTTACGACCCGTCGCACTACGCCGGACTGATGGGTGGGGTGTGGCCGGGACTGACGTGGTGGTATGCGTTCGCAGCGGCGCGTTACCATCCCGAGTTCATGGTGCGAGCGTTGCGGTCGTCGTTCGAACACTACGCCGCGGATCCGAAGAAAAACAACACCGTTCCGGGCCAGTTCAGTGAATGGTTCGACGGCGAAAGCTTGACCAATCGAGGGATGCGGCTCTCGCCGTGGGAACCGCCGCGGTTCTTCTGGGCGGCGATCGAAGGCGTGTGCGGCCTCATGCTCACTTCCGGCGCTCCGCAAATCAATCCGCTCATCCCAGGGCATTGGACGTGGGTCGGAATCCGGCGGTTATGCTACCACAACGGGTTTCTTTCGTACTTCGCAATCCGGCAAAGCGCCGATCGGAAGGCCATCTATTCGACCGCGCCGTTGGAGAGCAAATACGATGTCCTGCTTTTTGACAGCGACGTCTCTGACCGTCTGCGCGTTTTCTCGGATTCGGCCGCGGTCATCGCTCTCGCCGGTAAGGGGCGAATCGCGATCCTCCTCGGTAACACCGAGCAGAACACCGTCTCCATACCCATCGACGTCGTAGACGTCGTCGACCCGTCGCAGAGCTACGAGTTTCGCATCTACAACAGCGAAAGGCGCGACTGGGAAGCGGCGGTGACGTGCAGCGGCGATGCGCTGCGGGGCCTCGCGGTGACCATCGAGGCCAACGGGTTCCGCCTACTCGAACTCACGGGACTGGCGAGGTAGCCGCGCCTTAACCAAGATTTCTCGCTTCAGACTTCCTTCATCCGGAAGCACTAAAGTTTGGAGGAACCCGAGCCTTTTCGAGGATTTTTATGAGTAGGAAACAGATGGCCGCCGCGCTGGGACTCGCCGCGCTCGTGGTCGTGGCTTGCAGCGGCCACAACAACTATTCCATGCCGGGCAACGGTACGACCCTCGCGCTCCCGGGAATCGGCAAAGACCTCGTGATGTACGCGATGATGCCGAAAGACACCATCGGCGAGGAACTGGGAAGCGCCGGGCTGGGAACGGTGAAGTCGGTCCAATGGAAGGCAGACCTGAGCGGATTTACCCAGGAAGATCGTTCGCAGTCGCTCGCCTTTCCGCCAGGCACAAAGATCACAATCCGCAACCTCTCGAAGAGCGTGACGCACACGCTGGACGTGGTCAAAGTGATCGCCAAGCCACCGGCAATCTTTCCCAAAGGCGTGACGCTTTCGAAGACGCCGAAGGGCGACGGCAAGCTCGAGGAAGGTTACGCCAGCGGCGAGATCAAGCCGGGTGGTTCGGTGACCGTTACGCTGGTGAAGGAAGGCATCTATCTCGTCGGCTGCGCCTTTCACTACTCGAGCGGAATGCGGGACGTGCTGATCGTGAGCAAGACTGCAAAGCCAGGGCCGCAGGCGACGGCTCCTAAAGCGACCGCAACGCCGACGTGGGGATCCGGATCCGGGTGGGGCGGCTAACGGGCGGCGCCGGGCCACGCACTAAGGAACTCCCCAAATCGCTGCATCGCTGCTGGATACCAGTCGCGGCCGACGCCGAAGGAGATGCGGAAATGATCCGGCACGCCGAAGCAGTCGCCCGGCGCAAACAACAGGCCTCGCGTGGCGGCGCGATCGCAGAAACTCCGTGAATCGGCGCCCGATACGAGCCAGGGAAATGCGATCATCCCGCCGCGCGGACGAACCCAGCCGGTAACGTCTGCGTGTTCTCTGAGCACCCGTTCCAAAAGCTTGAGGTTCGTTTGCGCCACGTCGCGCGTTCGGTCGAGAATCGTTTGGCGATGCCGGACGGCGATCTCTCCGAGGAACTCGGTGATTGGCGAGTTCGAGACCGTACAGTATTCGCGCGCCGTCAAGTAAAGGTCGCGCCGCCGTTTGTCCGGTTCGACGATCCAGCCGACGCGCAAGCCGCTCAGCGCAAATGCCTTCGACAGATCTCCGACAACGGTAGCGCGTGCTAGCCGCGAGGCTGAAGCCATGACCGTGCCGTGATAAATCGGATGGTAGACCTCGTCGCAAACAAGTTGAACCTTGCGTTCTGCCGTAAAATCGTGGAGCGCTTCCATCGTTTCGTCAGCGATAATGCTGCCTGTAGGATTATGCGGCGAGTTGACGAGGATGAGCTTCGTTTGCGAATCGGTAAGCCGGCGTATTTCGTCGAGGTCGATTTCGTAGGAGTCTTCACGCCGCAATCGGTACTCCCGTACTTCCAAACCTAACGCCCGGGGCACGGCGTGGTACGGAGGAAAGCACGGCGCAGGCACGATGACGTTTGCGCCGGGTTGGGCGGCAGCAGAGAAGATGTGGCTCAATGCTTCTGCGGCCCCGGTCATAACGAGAACGTGTTCGATTGGAACGCGCTGCATTTGCGCAATAGCCTCGCGCAGCGGCGTCGCTCCAGCCGCTCGCGAATAAAGGACGTCGGAGCGGAGCATGCGCTCGACGCTCGATTGTCCGTCCAGTTCGAGCAGACTCCTCAGGGTCCAGGCCGGCCCCGTGCTTCCACCCAGGGAAAACTCGGGCATCGCCTCGGCATGTTCTTCCAGCCAGTCCTCGAGCAAGAATGATTGCAACACGCCGGTCTGATTCCAGGACGCTCGGTAAATTTCCGGGTCTTAGGGACCGCGCTGCGTTGCCGAGGTTTCCATCAGGCGCACGACGGTCTGTAGCGGCGTCAGATTGACGCGGATGAGGCCGCGCTGTGGCCGGTCCAGATCGAGAACGAGACCCAGAGCAAGTGCCAGCACGATCGCAAAGAATATCTTGAAAACGATTGCGCGGTGTCCTTGCCGGCCAAACCCGTAGCCCATCATTGCCGATGCGATGAACGCTATCAGCAGGATCCAAATGATGACGACATCGGGAATATGCGATCCGAGAACTGCGGCCTCTTCGGTGCTCAAGCCGATCGTGTCGTTGAGCGACGTGATGAACAGTGGTACCATCGTCGAGTGCGGGTCCTCGCGTGCCGCTCGCATCGCCAGGCTCCAGAGATCGCGCTGGATCTCGATCGATTTCTCCTGCGTGGCCGCGCGCTGTTCCGGGTTGGCGTCGGCCTGCGCAAACGCAATTCGTTGCTCGCCGTAGCGGCGCAGGTCGCTCCGAGCGGCCGCGGCCGTCTTGGCGTCGAGCAGCTTCGCGCGCAGGAACGTCGTGCCGAGCGCCGTGGATTCACGCACCAGCGTTGCGCGCCGCGCATCGTAGCGCCCCAGACCAAGTGCGAACGAGAATCCCAAAAGGAGGGCAAGGATCGTAAAAGCCGCCCCTTGCACGACGGCTGCCGGATCTTGACCGGCGCTATCGGCGCCCTTGCCGCGGCCAAGCCGAAACCCGATCTCGTTCATCACATAGATCAGGCTTGCCGCTCCGAGCATGATCGCCCAGGTCGGAATAGCGTTCAGAATGTCGTACACCTCGCCGAGTTCATGCTCGACGGAAGGTTGGACGACCTAGGCGCGCCCAACCTTTACGTTCGCCGAGGCTAAACGCACCGACCTCGAGCGGCCTGACGAAATATCCGGTGGCCAGCGCGAGAAACACGGGAAACTCGCCGTCGTGTTGAATCGTCGCGACCCGCCCCGCAATCACGATGTGCTAGAACCGCGCTGCCGCGGTGGCCTCGACTTTGTACTTCCACAGCGCGTGTACGCCCATGCCCCAGGAATCGACGACATTGAGCGCCACGTCGTTGATATTGCCGAACATTATCAAGCCGGCCGCCGGTTGAAAAATTCCGCCTTTGTTGAAAACGACCCGGTAGTTATAGATTCCCGAAAGTTTTAGGCCTTTCCAGCCCGGCGCGTCGACGAACGAGAAGCCCGGCAGCGTCAAGTTACCTTCGTAGTAACTGGTATACGATGTCCCCGGCGGCCGAGTAACGCTTTGATCGTACTCGTTGCTGTAGGCAACGGAGAGGCCGTTGAACTTCCACTTCACATCGTAGAAAAACTTGAGCTGAGTGTCGTAGCTGTCGACGTTGTTATTTTCTGTCGGCAGCGCGATTCTCGCCTGTAGCGAACGATCGAACGTTTCGCCCGCGACGTTGTACGAATACCCCAGCTCGATATTGCCGAGGCCCGTATAGGGGCTCCCGGCTACCGGGTATTTCGTAATGATGGGAATTCGGATCTGACCTTGTGCACACGTGTCCCAGAGATTTCTGTTGTAGCGCATATCGTATTTGGCCTTACTCGTGCCGTCGGGATTGCCTTGAAAATAGTAGTAGAGCGTGCCGTCGTGGTCTTCCGTATAGATCTCATCGCCGATGCTATAGAGCGGCGTCTCCACGAACGGGGTCGGCGAAGGGGACGCGCTTTCCGAAACGACCGAACCGGCATCTGGGGCGGCCGATGGAGATGCCGACGGAGCGGGCGAAGGCGGCGCCGAAATGCAGCCCGCGGTCGCTGGCGATGTGGCGGCGAGCATCGCGAAAAAACCGGCGCAACTCAATGCTACCGCAGCAAAGCGTGATGAACGTTCCCCGAGCTTTCACGTCGATGCTCCTTTCGTCCGCGACCAGCATAGGCGGCGCTTTGGCTGGTGCGACCACGCATTAAGGTTCACCTAGCAAGTGGATGCTGCCGGGCCCTTCACGTAGGGCCAGTGACCGAGGATCGATTCGGGAGCGCCACGATCTCCCAAGCGATAAATTGTCAGACCCGTGACGCCTAAATCCGCCGCATCGAAATCCGCGCCTAGCGCCCCCGTGGGTTCGAACGTTGGAAGCGTCTTGCGAAGTACGAAGTCTCCAATAAAACGCGCTGCGGTAGTGCCCATGCCGTGCCTCATGCGAAGCGGAACTATGCCGTCTGCCAATCCCGGCTCGATGGCTCGGATCAACTTCGACTGCAATCGCAGGAGCGCATTCATCGGTTGGATCGATACGCTCGCCGATACCGGCGCAGTCGCTGACCGCGCTACAGCTGGGCTTATTTTGACTCCCGAAAGCGGTCGAGCCGGTCTCGTTCGGTCGACCGCCGCGACTATGCGTTTCAGGTGAGAAGTGAGCGCGAAGGCCGCCACCAGGCAGATCCGCGGCTCGGCCGGCTCGGAAAAATTGAAACGTGAGGGATCGACAAAGCGCGGGATCTCTAGATCTAGAGCGATCTCGATGGCGGTGACGTCCCACTTCTTAACGTGCGTAACGGTCATCTACTCACTAAATGCTGCGTCGAGCTGGGCTTCGTTAACCCTCACGCAGGGTGTACTCGCGAGGGGAGGTCTCAGAGGGGGCCCTTGGCGCCCTGATTCTTTGACATAAAAGCATTAGTGAGAGTATCATTAGAGCCGCTTATTTGCTTTGGGGGGGTAGAAAATGCCCGGCCGATCCTTTGGGTCAGACCTGGAGGCTGTGCCAACTGAATCAAGTGAAACGCCTCGTCAGGCATTGGGTCGCTTTTTGCGCAAACGGCGCGAAGCGATACCGCCCCAACATGCAGGCATATCCTCCCGGCGCGGGCGCCGCACTCCCGGGTTACGCCGCGAAGAGGTCGCGTTTTTAGCCGACATCGGTGTAAAGTGGTATGCGCGACTGGAGGCCGGCGACGAAATACACCCGTCTGAGTCGACCTTGACCGGAATCGCCAGCGCACTGCAATTATCCAACGCAGAGTATGATTACATGCTCGATCTCGCAGGTCTGCGGCGTTCGCTACCGGCCGAAGGCGCGGTGAGGACGACGATTCCCGAGGCGATGGCCGCCTTGCTGGACAGCCTTCGTGGGGTCGCGGCGACGATCGGCGATAAAATTCTCACGCCGCTTCTATGGAATGCTTTGGGAGATGCTTTGTACGGCCATTCCCGGCACAGGCATCCCGTTGAGCGCAACGCACTGGTTCGCTGCCTCTTCGACAGCGATTTCATCGCATTTCTCGGGCCCGGGCGCGAAGAGCTCCTCTCCCGTGCCGTCGGAATGCTTCGGCTCAACTACTCCTCGCCGCGGCCGAGCCCGTTCGCCGACGCGGTCTTCGAGAGGGTGAAGAACGATCCGCTCTTTTTGCGAGCCTGGAACCGTCGGATGGTTGCCGGCGAGGCCGCGGATGAAAACGCCTTCGTTCGAAATCATGCAGTGGTAGGCCGGGTTGTCGTCTACGCGATCGACTTCAGCACTCCCATGCGGCCCGATCTCATCTTTCGCACGATCGTTCCGGCCGATAAAGAGACGCTTGAAAAGTTCAACCAGTTGGAAAGCATCGCAGAAGCGCCGCTGAACTCCCCCGATCACGGCAGAGTGCGCCGGCGCTCAATGGAGGAAATGCCTGCTTAAGCTCCATCTGCCAAGTGGACCTTAAGACGTGGTTGCAGCGACTCAAGCTGCCGGGTTACGCTAGCGAAACATCGCTACGCCGCAGGTGATTTGAGCATTGGATTTTCCATTAAAGACTTTAGTAGCAGCTGGAATGACAGCCTGCTGCGCTTTTTTTCCCGCCGCGACGAGCGCTACGGGAACGATAAATATTCAGCACAAAGACGGCACGGTCAATACCTACCGCGACGTTGAAATCAAGGTGTTCTCCGGCTCGCTCTTCTTAACGTCGGACGGAGGCAACGGGACGATCGTCGTCACGCGATCGGCGTGCTCGTATCGAGACCAGATCATCGTTTGTTTGCCCACGACGGCGGCGCTCGTGCAAGACGGTGACAGCAATGCGTTGGATCTCAAGACCGGAACGATCTATTTGAACTACACCAACACGGAACAGCCGCTGTCGCATACGTCCGCAAAGATTCCTGCCAATAGCGTCATACTCGCGCTCTCCATGAACAACGGGACGTACATCAACGTCCGCGGGCGCATCGACCAACTGATAAGACAACAATGAAAAAATTCGTCGCCGTTATCGTCTCCGTTATTTTCGTACTTCAGCTTTGCGCGGCGGCCGACGCCGGTCGCGGCGGTGGTGGCCGCGGCGGCGGTGGTGGTCGCGGTGGCGGTGGAATGTCTCGCGGCGGCGGCGGGTCCCGCGGTGGCGGCGGAATGTCCCGCGGCGGCGGTGGCCGCAGCGGTGGCGGTTCGCTTGGCGCGAGCGGCGGACGTGGGGGGTACAACCTCGGCGGCTCCGACTTCTCGCGAGGCGGCGGCGCCACGCAGCGACCCGGCGTTGCACAACGACCCGGCGGCGCTGGCGGTGTCGGCGGAGTCGGCGGAGTTGGTGGCCCCGGCGGCGGCGTCGGCGGAGCCGGACGCCCCGGCGGACCTGGTGGCGTCGGCGGAGCGGGTCGTCCCGGTGGTCCAGGCGGCGTTGGCGGAGTCGGCGGAGCCGGACGCCCCGGCGGACCTGGTGGCGTCGGTGGACCTGGCGGCGTCGGTGGCGTTGGTGGCCCGGGCGGTGTCGGTGGCGTCGGCGGACCGGGCAAGCCCGGCAGCCCCGGAAATCGCCCCGGCGGTGGCAACGGCAATAACATTGGCAACGGCAATAACATTGGCAACGGCAATGGCAACACGATCATCAACAATCCGGTTTATGGCGGCGGCGGCTACTACGGCTGGAACGGCGGAATGGTGTGGGCTCCGGCACCGTACTATTGGGGCGGCGGATTCTGGGGAGCGATGGCGATCGGCGCGACGTCGGCGCTGGTCTACGGGGCGATCGTCGACGAAGAGACCCACGTGACGTACAACTCGTACGAAGTTCAGGATGGAACGCCCGGCGCGACGTTTCTCACGACGTACCAGCTAACGCAGACGCAGTGCGGACCTCCCGGCCTCGTCGTAGTCTACGGTCCGGAAAACAGCGTCGTGTGCGCTCAGCCCAACAGCAACGTCGGCGCGGGCGAGTACCGCCTCGACACCGTTACGATGGATCTCATACCGGTCAGCGGTCCCACTTAAAACGCGTAACTATTTTAGAATATTGATCGTGCGAGCAGCCACGATTGCGATCGTGATGAGCGAGATGGCGCTTTGGAACATGACGAGCAGCTTCGCGCGGGGCGTCAACGGCATGGCCTCCGTGGGGCTGAACGCGGTCGAGGTGGTGAAGCCTAAGAAAAGGTAATCGACGATGCTGGGCCGCCAACCGGGAGCCACCGGTGCGGATTCGTCCATCGCAGGAAAGTCAAAGTCGGGATATGGCGATGTCTCGTTCAATCGAGCGTCGGGACCGCCTCCGTCGACAAGCCAATAGATCAACGTGAAGATGAGGATATTGCCCGTCCAAATCGCGACGGAAGTGTAAAATAGGGGCACTGGCTCCAGTTTGCCAGGTTTTTCGACGAGGTTGTAGGCGACCACGAGAAGGGTCGCCGAGTTCAAAACGAGCGCGGTGCCGATGGCCGCGAACTCGACGATGCGTTCGAATCGCCGCCAAAGCGCATTTCCTTCCGTCAACCACACGATAATCATCGGCGCAAGTATGAGTGCAGCCCCCAAGTAGGCGAACCAACTCGGCACAAAGTGGTAGCGTTGCGGCAGCAGCGTTATGAGCGCGACGATCGCGAGCGCTATGACCACCGCGCCGAGCCGCGGCGCGGTCTGCTCCCTAGGCGTCGAGATCTCCGATCCAGCGCAACGCACTCAGGCTTGGCATAAAACAATACTCTCCGCCGCGCGTAACGACGAATCGTGGCAACGCCGCGAGGACCCTTCGAATCGGCCTTCGTGGAATCGGAAAGACCGCGCCGTCTTCGGGGGCGCCGGCGATCGGATCTCGCTCAGCCCCACCGCCAAAGAAAGCGCTGTCGTTCATCCACTCGGACTGGACGAACTCGAATTGACGAACGAGATTCGCACCGACGAAAGCAAACATCAATCCTCGATCTGCACCGTCATCCTCGAGAACGCCCTCGGGCAGAAGCGGCCCGTACGCCGTGCCGCGCCGAATCATTCGATGAATTCGAGCCAGGCCCGCGATGTCGGCATCGCGCGGGTTCACTCGGCGGATGTGCGAGCCCAACGGCGTCTTGTATCCGAGCGGATCGTCGGCCTTGAACAGAAAGTCGTTGTTCTTCGCCGAGTCGGCGCCGACTGCGGGATCGTCGTGAACCGGACACGTCGCGAGCGGAGCTCCGCTGCGCCAGCGTCCCATCATCTTTGCCGCCAAGAACTCCTCTTCCGTGGCCGTCGACGCATTTGCCTTGAGATAACGCCGAAATGCGGCAACCCGCTGGTGCAGCTTTCTAAAGACGATGTAGGTCCCGTTGCGACCCAGGACCTCGGGTTGCGGGATCGCCGGAACACCGCCATACTCGTCGGTGTATCCGAGAACAAACTCGCCCGGTTTCAGTGGAATCTCGTGCGGGTTCGTTCCGGGGATACCGCTGCCTTCGATCGCCGGATGGCTGATGCCGTCCTTAAAACCAAAGGGCTCGGTCTCGTTGGGAAGCGCGAAGCAATCCTGTCGCCAGATCGGCGTGATTCCGGAAACACTCTGATACGCTGCGCGCGCCCGGTCGACCGCTTCCTCTAGATGCACCGCATCGGTCGAAAGTCCCGTCAACACGACGTGGACGTCGCTGGTGCCGAGCGGCTTCTCCCAATGTTCGGGGGCGTTCTCGCCGGCGTCGTGCAACTGTCGCGCGCGTGCCGCCATGCCTTGACGGAACGGCGTCGAAAAACTGTCGAGCGAAGCCTGCGGAACGCCGAGGCGCTCGAGCCCCGCAAACGTGAGCGACGCACTCACCCAGGTATCGCGCGCAGGGCTCTGCGGATGAGCGGCCGAGGCGACGATCGCGCTTAGGCGGCGCATCAGCGCCCGGCCGGCGGAGCGATCGTCGATCCGAAGAAGGATATAGGTGGCGGCAAATGGAGTGGGGCGCGGACGCAGCACGCCGCTCTGAATGTCGTCGAGTTCGAGAAGGGCCATCGTCTGCTACTTCGTCGCGAGATTTTTCCAGAATCGCGGCAGGCTTTCATCGCCGCCGAAGAGCGATGTGAAGATCGTCAAGTCCGCGAACAGGATATCGCCCGCGCGCTTGCCGCTGGGCGGCATCCAGAGAAACATATTGATCTCTCTGTTCCCGGCCTCCGTGAACGGATGCGGCTTCGAAAGATCTATCGGTTGACGGGCCAGCACGTGAACGCCTTTGGGATTCTCTTCGGTCAGCGCGTAGTGCGGCAGATGCATGTGGAAGACGAACGATGATACGCCCGTCAGCCAGCCGCGCGCGTCTAAGTCGCTAGCGGCCACGATCGGTACCGTACGCGTCGTACCGGGATGCGTCGCCGGTCGCAGGCCGTAGCGGTTTTCAACCGGCGTGCCGAGCCCTTTCATCAGCGAGCGCACGTATTTCGCAAATCGCTGCTGTCGCGGGACGAGGGCGTCGCCGTGATGGTGGTACTCCATATCGCGCACCTTCAAATCCGGCGACGCGCCGACGTCGTGATGCGGCCCGAGGATGAGGCAGGTCCCTTCACGGCTCAAAAAGTCCTCGAGCGCCGCGATTTCTGACTGCGACGCTTCTTCTTCGGCGACCATGTGGTCCAGGCCGAAGATCATCAGCGTGTCGGTGTCGGCTAAGATGCGTTCGTCGATCGGCAGTCGCTGACCGGCCTGGTCGACGCGTTGGTAGACTGCCACCGCGTTACCAGTAGCCTCCTCTACGGCGTTTTGGAAGTTCACGAGCGAAAGATGGAAGAGTTCGAGCGTTCCGGCGATCCCCTCTAAGAACATTTTCGCCGAATACTCGTCCGTTTCGTAGGCCGGCCACGCAACGCGCCGAACTTCGTTCATCGTCGAGAAACGATTGTCGAGCCCCGTGATGTCGCGATTTGCCTCAAATGGATAGCTCCAGCTCCAGTAAACGCTGAACCTGCGCTTCCCCGGCTGGTACTTTCGCGGCACGTGGCGCTGATTATAGGTCCTGCCTAATGGTGCAGTCGTCGTCATGTTCATCTCCTCGCGGCGAGGCGCCGCAGTCCGTCGAGAGCCGCATACTTGTAAGCATAGGTGTACGTCGGCGTATTGAACGACATCGTCGCCAACGTATTGAGCGTTCCGCCGCAGCGAATCGCCATCTGACCGATTCCGACGATTTCCGAAGCGATCTCGCCGATGCAATGAACGCCGACGAGCCTGCGGTCGTCGGTTTGAAAGATTAGCTTGAGCAGGCCGCCGCGTCCCGCGATGGCGCCGCGCGGCGTAAGCGCAAGATCGGCGCGCCCGATCTCGTAGCTCAATCCGCGCTCGCGACATGCCTCCTCCGTAAGGCCTGCCCCCGAGAGTTCCGGCATGCCGTAGATGGCCGAGACCGGCGTCGGATCCACGTTCCCTTCGAAGGGGATCCCGAATGCGGAACAGACCGCGGCGCGTCCCTGCTCCATTGCGATCGAGGCGAGGGTGGGTTTGAGAACGTCCCCGGCCGCGTAGATACCGTCGGCCGACGTTCGAAAACTATCGTCGACTTCGATCCGCCCGCGCGCATCGACGCGCACGCCGGCTGCCTCCAGCCCGAGATTTTCGGTGTTGGCGACGCGGCCCGCCGCGATCAGCACCGTGTCGGCAGCAACGTGCTCTTGCGTCGAGAGCGTGACGTCGAGGGCGTCTCCGCTTGCGACGACGTCGTCCACCGAACAGCCGAACTTCATGTCGACACCCAACGCGCGAAAGAGACTCTCCATGCGCGCCGCAACTTCACCGTCCATGATCGTCGCCAAACGCTCGGCGCGGTCGACGATCGTAACCTTAGCACCCAGCGCGCGGCAGATGGTTGCGAACTCGATTCCCACGGGACCGCCGCCGACGATGACGATTGCTTTGGGCGCGCCGCGTTCCCGATAGAGAATCGTATCGGTATCGAAGACGCCGGGCAGTTCGAAGGCGGCGCCCTGTGGCCGCCCCGGGCGCGATCCGGTCGCGATCAGGACGGCCTTCGCGTGCAGGGTCGCAATCGCGCGGCCCCCGCGCGATACGACAACGGCGCCCTTTCCATCCAGCGTCGCCCGCCCCTCGATATAGTCGACATTTCGTGCAAGGATATTCGCTTTCGTCAAATCCTGGAGTTGCGAGCAGACCCCCCAGGTTCGAGTGCGAACGACGTCCATCGCGACGTCGGGCGGCGCCGTCATGCGCAGGCCGTAGACGTCAGCGTCACGGAAGCCCGAGACGAAAAGCGCCGCTTCGCGCAGGGTCTTCGTCGGCGCGCCGCCCGTCGTCGTAACCGTCCCGCCGGGCCGGTTCATCTCGATGACGGCGGACCGCAGGCCGAAAAACGAGGCCAGCTCAGTGGCGCTCTCGCCGGCCGGTCCCGCACCTATAGCGATCAGGTCGTACGATTCGGTCACCGGCTTACACAGTGCGCCTTATTGCATCTGGTCGAGCATCTCGCCGAGGCTCTTCTTGATCCGCAGGGCCTTCTTTATTTCGTCGGCGGTGACGTATGGGTACTCGCCGTACTCCATGAAGCTGGGCCGATGGTGCTCGCGTACGAACTTGATGAAAGCTGGAACGTTCGTTTTCCAGTCTTCCGGAAAGCCTTCGAGATTCTCAAACGCCGTCGAAATGCCGGCTTTTTGGAAGAGCGCGACGGCGTCGTCGGTGTACTTGTCGAAGTCGGTATCGAAAATCCCCTGGTACATAAAATACGTTTCGCCGGCGATATCGAAGAGCACCCACTTCAAAAAATGCAACTTTAGCGCAGCGAGAAAGCTTGGATCGGCTTTCATCGCCTTTTCTATCGTATCGGCATACGTGCGCATCGCTGCCTCGCGCCCCGGCTTGAGCTTCGCGATGACCGTGAAGCCGTAGTTTGCCGGGGTCCGCGGAAAGGCGGGGCCATAGTTACCCTCCACCCGTTCGAAATAGCCTTCCTTCGGAATGGCCATCGCTTGCGGCTTTTCCCAGCTGCCTTCGCCTGAATTCATAACCAGATAACTCCCTTCAATTTCGTGAAGTCCCGTTCGAGTTAGGTGCGGTGAGAGGCCTAAATACCCTCCTCGCGCAAGCACCATAAAGCGTGATTCCGAACAGCGTCTTGCCGTTCAGCGGAGGACTGGTTTACCGGGGCGTTCAGCGCATCGGCGTGCCGGACGCCGCGCTCTTGCGCCTTCGCGTGGCGGCGATCGTCATTCTGCCGGTGCTCGCATGGTTGCCGCTCTTCGTGCTCTCGACCATCGATGGAAAGCTGCTCCCCGGGAGCGTCGGAACTCCTTTCCTGCTCGATCTCTCGGCTCACATTCGGCTGCTGGTCGCGCTTCCGCTCTTCATCTTGGCAGCAAGGATCGGCGAAGCGCGCCTCATTCCTACCCTGCAGCAGTTTCTCGCACGGCGGCTCGTTCCCGAGGCGTTGGTTCCCAGGTTCGAGGCCGCTGTTGCTTCGGCGTTCAGGCTCGGTGACTCCGTCCTCGCCGACCTCGTGATCATCGGAATCATCTACTTGGCCGACACGCTCGTCGTTCACAGCAGATACGTCGCAACCGTGCCATCGTGGTATGCAGCTTCCGCCGCTCAAGGGTCGCATCTCACCCCGGCCGGAATTTGCGACGCGTATTTCAGCCTCCCCATCTTTCAGTTCGTCTTACTGCGCTGGTACTTCCGGCTCTTCATTTGGGCTCGCTTCTTGGCGCAGGTCTCCCGGCTGAACCTCAATCTCGTCCCGACCCATCCCGATCGCGTCGGCGGTCTTGGCTTTCTGCTCATGGCGACGCAAGCATTCGCGGCTTTTGCAATGGCGCATGGCGCGCTGCTGGCGGGCTGGCTTTCGACCCGAGTCGTAATCGGGAAGGCGAGTCTGCCGGCGTTTAAAGCCGAGATCGTGGCGGTCGTGGTCTTCGTGCTTTGCTTGACCCTGGGCCCGCTTACCGTATTCACGAGACCGCTTAACCGCGCCAAGCGGTGGGGCATTATCGATTACGGCGCGCTCGCGGCGCGTTACGCGAACGAGTTTGCGAAAAAGTGGATCGTTCCTGGAGCGGACTGTGAGGAGCCGCTAGTCGGAAGTGCCGACATCCAGTCGCTCGCCGACATGGCGGGGAGCTACGAGATCGTGCAGACGATGCGTAGCGTACCGATAACCCTGCAGTTGGTCGTAATCTTTGCCGCGGCGACGCTCCTGCCCGTCGCTCCGCTGCTGCTTACGCTGATGTCGCTCTCCGACATACTGAAAAAGCTCGGCGGAATCTTGTTCTAGGGAAGCTCTGATTTAGCCCAGCTCTTCGTCGCCTCGGGGGCTCATTTACCTCAGTAAACATCGCCCCTCGGCTCCTCGATCTGAACCAAATCAGAGCTTCCCTAGCTGCTAGATGCCCTTCGCGAGCAGAGTCCGAATGGCAAAAAATGCGAACTGAACGCTGAGGGCGATTTGCAATACCGCTACGAGCGTACCGAGCAGCCCTAGAGGAACGCCCAGCACGCGCATGATGGGCTTGACGAAAACCATCATGATCAAGCTGATCAGCATGACCTCGAGCACGATTAGGTAGATTTGCCTAGCACCCTCGGGGGCCAGCGTCAAAAGAACGATGAGTGCCGCGATTCCGTACGGCGTGGCGATGTATGGGAATACCAGTTGCGACGGCGTCGTCCCCGGAGCGGCCGTCGCCGCACCAGTCGCCGAACCAGCGTAAAGCCCCATAATCGACCTCATAGCCGCGACGAACAGCACGATCGCTCCCGTGAGCGCGATTGCCGGGACGGAAATCTTCCACTTCGCCAGCATGAAGCTGCCGACGATCGCCGACAGCACGATGGCGACCGTTGCAATCGCCGTACTCCGAACGGCGAGACCCGCGGTTGCTTTTGCGTCGAGGCCGGTCGTCATGCGGGCAAAAAGATTGATGAAATTGATCGGCCCGAAGGTTACGAACAGAATGATGAAGACTTCGCTCGATCCGAGAAACTCGCGGCCCGGCGCGCCGACGAATACGTTCATTTCTTTACCAGGGGCCAGGAGGCGAGGCCGAGCGGCTCTGCAGGCTTCGTAAGATTCAGCGTCGAGAACGGCTTGCTCGCGCCTTTCTTATAGCCGACGACGTTTTCAACTTGATTCGCCTGGAAGTAAAGGCCCGATGCGGTGATGGCGTCGAGCGTCGCCCCGTAGTGCTCGATTCCGGAGGTGATCGTTCTCGAGGGGCTCGTCGAGCCGTACTTATAGACGTTGACCGTGGACGATTCGAGGTTCGAAACGTACATTTCGTCGTTTTGACCGAAGGCAATACCGATCGGAACGTCGAGATCCTGGAGGTTGGCGTTGTTGACTCGCGTCGTACCGGCGGGAATTTCGAATACCAGGTAGGGCGGCCCGTAATCCGAGACGACCCAGACGTCGTCCTTCGCATCCACGGCGACACCCATCACCGTGCCGTAAGTACCGAAGCTGATCGTCTCGTACGGCGACGTCTGGCCTTTATGGTATGCCGTGAGCGTATCCGAGTAAATGTTGCTGACGAAAACGTCGCCCTTTGAATCGATTCCAACTCCGTATGGCCAGCTCAGACCGTTTGAGATCGTGTACTTTGGTGCGCTATATCCGCGTGGATAGACCGTGACCGTGTCGGCAGAGATATTGGCAACGTAGAGCGTGCAGTTACTATCGACGGCTAGCCCGGCCGCTCCACTGATACCCTCGACGATCGATCCCTCTGGTGATCCGTTGACTTTGTTCGGGTCGAACATCAGCACGCCGCTGGGGCCATCTGCGGCAAACAGGATTGGACCGTGCTTGCCTTTCGGCCACCCCAGCGGTGCGTTCGGCAACGCGTGCATCGCCGGCACGCTTTCGCGTAGCGACGGTACCGATGGAGCAAACCCGCTAGAAGCAGGCCCGCTGCCGGAACAGGCCGCGGCAAGGGCGAGCGCCGCAGACGTAACGGCGAGGCGGATGCGCGTAGAAGACTGCATGCGAAGCTCCCTCGAAATCTTCTTCCCGGAGCGCCGGCATTACCCTGGCAAAACCGCACCGCGTTGCGCCCTAACTGGCCTCCATATCCTCGTTCACGCATTCGAGCGCGTTAGCGGAAAGAGGCAACAGCTCGTCTATCGCGATACGAAGCCGCGCTTCTCAGCCGCTGCGCTCCTCAAAGACCTGCACTTAGCCAAAGCTGCTCGGCAGAAACTCAGTGTGGAAGCTCCAGTCCTGGAGCGTGCTGGCGGAGTTTGAAGAGGCGGTGGCGTCCGGACTCGGCGATCGAGACTATATCGCGGTTGCGCTTGCCGTCGAGCACTAAGCGCGAAGCCGGCGCACCAGTTCGGCCGCCGGCATCATGCCGGCGATCGCGTGCCGATCGGGCCACCCCATCGCCGGTACGCCTAACACACCGGCCCTGCGGCCCTCTTCGATGAATGCGTCGACCGTCGGAGAAAAGCGGCGTTCGTGCCAGGCGGCTTCCACATCTGAAGCCGAGATGTCGAAGCGTTGCGCGATCGGGACGATCACGTCGTGTTTCGAGATATCGGCGCGCTCGGTGAAGAATGCGCGCGAAACGTCGCGATGAAACCTTCCGGCAGCGTTGTCGCCTTTTTTGAGGCGCACGAGCTCGGCCGTCTCGAGCGCGAAACGCGAGTTGACGTTACGTTGGGGCGGGTCGATTGGAAGCCCGACTTCTCGAGCCAAACTCTCGAGCCTCGCGCGAACCCGCGCCCAGTCCTCCGGCGGAAACGGCTTCGGTGCCCCTTCGGGCGGCGTCTCCGGATGGATCTCAAAGGGAAGCCAACGCAGATCAGCTTGCAGTTCTCGCCCAGCTTCTTCGGCCCAAACTGAGCCGAGGTAGCAGAACGGTCAAATAACGTCGGACCAGATGTTTATGACGCGATCCATGGCCTACTTATCATAGCACGGGCTAAGCGACGCGCGTTTTGGATTCGAACTGCACTAGTAAGAGAACTCTTGGAGCTGGTCGACCTCTGGCCCATTCACCCAACCGGTCCGTGATGTGGGGTTGATGGAGATGTGCACCGGAATGACGGTACTGGCGGCGAAGCTGAAGCCGTTGATGGACTCTTCGAGGGTTCCGCTCTCGTTGTAAACCTGGATGCTGCTGCCCGAGCCCGAAGTGCTCGACACGGGCTGGGCGATCAGAAAGAGTCCGTTGACCGCGTCGTTCGCAACGAAGGCGCCTGCAGAGAGTTGGCTGGCGTTGTTGGGGAGCTGCACGCGAGTGCCGGTCTGCTTGGCCACGTTGTAGAACTCCACGCCGGCGTCAAGCTCGGTTGTCGTGCACGCAATGCCGGTACTCGAGTCGTAACCGATGCCGTTGGCGTAGCCGCACCCGACCGACCCGGGACAGTTGACGCCTGAGAAATGCGCCTTCTTGCCGGACTTGAGATCGACCGTCCAGATGACCGGCGGCGGTCCGCCGGCCGCGCCGAAACTCGGCGAAGTCGCCATGACGGCGAGATTGTTAACGGTATCCTCCGCAAGCTGCGGCTGCGTGCCGAGTGCGAAGTTGGTCTCGCTTAAGCCGATAACTTTACCGAACGTATTCTTACCGACGTCGGAGACGATGAGGTCCAAGGGATCGGATCCTTCGCGTTGGTACCCGAAGACGACGCTCGTGGCCGTGCTTTGATTTGGAGCCCACTCGATAACGTTAAAAAGTTTAAGCGGTGGAATCCATCTGCCGTTGAGGCGGTTCTTCGTCACCGGATTCAAGAGGTGGTACATGTCTTTTGTCGGCGTCTGGCCAGGTATCCCGGCCTTTTGAAAATCCACGAGCCCGACGTCGCCGGCGAAGATGCCGTCGGCAACGTAATCGTCACCTTTAACGACCTTCTTCCCCGTAATCGAACCGATGGTTTTCGTGATCGAACCCGTCGTTTCGTTGAACGTCTGCACGGAGATTTCACCGCTTAGGGCCGAAGTGAGGACGCCGTCGTTTCCGTTTGAGTTGATGTCGAAGCCGAAGATCTGGCCATGGTCGGACGTCGTCAGCACGGGACCGAGTGAGCCGCCGTCGCTAGCCGTGAAACGGGTGAGATGCGTGGCCGGAGTAACTCCTCCGGCCGAGGTCGTCGTCCCGGCGCACGCGCAAAGCGCAAGCAAAACTAGACAAGAGCTTGTTAATATCAATGAGCGATTCACTTGGGTATTCTGCCTTCCATTTATGAAAAAATAGTAAATGCGACTTTCGTAGCGGTGAGTGCTTTCCGTCGACGGAGAGCGGAGTGGGGTTATTCTGCCCAGCGCAATGCCCAGTGGCGCGGAAAGTTTCGTGGCACTTCCGGCGATCGTTTGTATTGGGGCAACGTTGCCGCTTGCGGTCGCCGCGATCGTCGTCTACGACGAGAAAGGTAATCTGGTCGAGACGATTAGCGGGTTCAAGTTTGCGCTCGGAGCAGTTCTTTTACTAGACGCGCCGATAGGTCAACCGTCGACGAACTAAGAAGCGACAAGAAGCGTGGACGGCAGAGTTGACGGCATTGATCCAGCGGCGAAACCCAGTGGGACGGGCTGCGTCGAATGTATGGCGTCAGGCGGCTGGTGGCTTCACCTGCGCCGCTGCGCCAAGTGCGGTCACATTGGCTGCTGCGACAACTCGCCGAGCCAACATGCTACGAAGCACAATCGGCATACCAGCCATCCGGTGATTGCAAGCTTTGAGCCCGGAGAGAGCTGGTTCTACGATTATCCGTCCGAAGAGTTCTTCGACGGTCCGGCGTTGTCTGCACCGGATTCACATCCGTTGGATCAGCCCGTTCCCGGGCCGGCGGCTCGCGTTCCTACGAATTGGCAGAGTCTATTGCATGAATGAGGCGCTCGCCTCCTCGCTTTTCTTGCATTAGAACTTCCGAAGAATCACTTAGAACTTCCGAAAAATCAGTTATCTGTGCCCGCGGTGGGGAAAAAACGAAGCGCGATCGTCTTTGCGATGCATCGCAGGCGTGGAGGGCGCATGAAAACCTACTACGGATTAATCCCCGCGATTCTCTCGGCGATAGTCGTCGCCGCCGTACCTCTAGCATCGCGAGCGCAGTTCGACCCGTGCGTCAGCGCGGCGGTGAGCGAGCCGCCTCCCGCTCTTCCCGCATACCAGGAACAGCCGCCGGCGCCGGAACCGAACGATATGTGGAATCCCGGCTACTGGGCGTGGAATTCGTACGGATACTATTGGGTCCCAGGCGTTTGGGTCGCACCGCCCGCGGTCGGCCTCTATTGGACGCCAGGTTATTGGGGCTACACCGCTTCTGGCTATGCGTGGAGCCAGGGTTACTGGGGCCCGAGTGTTGGTTTCTATGGTGGAATCAACTATGGTTTCGGCTATTTCGGCGTCGGATTTGTAGGCGGCGTTTGGGCCGGGGGGGCGTTTAGTTATAATACGGCCGTTACGAACGTGAATCGAACCGTTATTCATAACGTGTACTCCAACCGGACCGTGATTAACAACCATTTCGTCACGCACGGTCGCGTAAGCTATAACGGTGGTCGCGGCGGTGTATCCGCAAGGCCGACCCACGACCAGATCGTTGCGGCTCGTGAAAGGCGCTTGGGTGCAACGCCGGTGCAAACGAGGCACGCCGCTATGGCAGGCACCAATCGCAACAACCTCGTGGCATTCAATCACGGCAAGCCGCCGGTCTCTGCGCTGCAGAAGCCGAGCGGTACGATACACGGTCAGCCAGGTTTCAAAGCGCTCACGGCGCACGATCGAAACGTGGCGCGAGGGCAAGCAATGAGTCACGTGCGCGTGGCGAATGCTCCCGTAACTCATGCGCAAGTCGCCAGCCGCGGCACCATAAGCTCGGCGGCGACGCACGAGCAATCGGCTCGTCACGGTGGCGTGGGCGCTTCGCCGTATCACGGATCGTCGGGTGGCTTTCACGGATCGCCGGGTGGCTTTCACGGATCGTCGGGCGGCTTTCACGGTTCGCAAGGCGGCTTCCACGGGGGTAGTTCTGGCCCCGGACCGGGGCACGGCGGCGGGCGTCCGCCGCGCGAGCGCCCCTAGCTAACGCGACGCTCCCGGCTTGCGCTGATACGACTTTGCCGTGATGCGGATGCCTTCGGAGTACGGCGTTCCCGCGAAGCCGAACTCCGTGGCGAATTTGCTTGCGTCGAAGATATAGGGACCGTCGCTCTGATAGAGCATCTCGTACGATTCGCGAACGCGCGGATCGAATAACCCGGCCATGCGAAGGAGCGGCTTATTCAGTACGCGATACTTTGGCCGGACGCCGAACTCGGCGGCGGCCATCTGGATGAATTCCTTTCCTGTCGGTGGAGGGGCAAAGGTGGGAAGGTGCCAGATCTGGTTCCACGCCGTTTCCCGCTCCGCTAGCATTGCCACGCCACGCGCCGCATCGGGAGTAAACGTAAACGAGTGCGGCACCACAGCGTTCACGAGCCATGAGGCCGTGCCTCCTTTCGCGAACGGCTCGAAGACGAGAGCATTTGGCACGCTGTTGGCGGCACTCGGCCCGTAGAAGTCTGCCGACCGGGCGATCATCGCAACGAGATTTCCTGCCTCGACTTCTCCCATCAGTTCAGTCGCGATCTGCGCGCGAATAGCGCCTTTTTTGCTGCAGGGCGCATACGGCGTTAGCTCCGTCATTGGGCCGTCAACTCTTCCGTACATGTACACGTTGTCAAAAAAGATCAGCTTTGCTTGTGTTTGTTTGCAGGCCTCGATCGTGTTTGCCATGATCCGTGGCCAGAGTTCTTTCCAAGTCGCCAGGTCGTATTTGAGGCCGACGAGGAGACATACCACCGTGGCGCCCGATACAGCCGCAATCGTCTGCCGAAGATCGGAGAGGTCGGCCGCGAATACTTCCGCCCCGCCGACCGGCCGGGGGTTTCGTCCTACTAAGCGGAACGGTCTATCTCTTTGCGCGAGCAGACCGGCAAGTTCGTTTCCGATCGCGCCGCCGGCACCAAGGATCGCCATCATCGTTGACGCAGCCTTCGAGCATTGCCCCCTCGATTCTTCGCGGAGCAGTTCAATTTTGGCTCGCTTTGCCGTGGTGGCGGGTCAGTTGGCGCGCACGACGAGGCACGACTTCCGCGCCGCAACGTCGTGGCCTTGCGCCAAGAGCCTGGCTCGGGTAAAGTCTCCACAATGCGTCAGATGCTCGCGCGAACTCTCCTGATAATCGTTACGCTTTTTGTGATCGTGCTCTACTATGTGCCGATCGGGCACGTCGATTTCGCGGAGAGTTGGGGCGAAGGCACCTTCGGAATCGCGCTTCCGCCGCAGCAATTGGTTGTTACGGCCGTCGAGCGAGGTTCCGTCGCCGATCGTGCCGGAGTGCGCGCTGGCGATCGCCTGGTCATAAGCGGTAACTACGAAGTTCCGGCGCGCATCCGGTCGGCGTATCCGGGCGAGCGTGAAACGCTGAGATTCGAGCGCGGAGGCGTGGCGCGCACCGTAACCTTGACGGCAGTACCCAACCGGAGCTTCACCATCTTGTCACGCATCGGAGGCGTGCTCGCATATCTGCCGCCGACCGTCTTTCTCGTCGTGGCATTCTTGCTCGTCTTCTTGCGGCCGTCGATCATGTCGTGGGCGTTCTATCTTTTTGCAGTGGGCTACTTTGGTACGGGCCCAGCGTTCATGTATTGGTCGCACGTGTTGTCGCCGTCGGCATATTGGGTTCTAAGCTTCGTATTGAGCACGGTCTTCGGCGCGTGGAGCGTTCTGCCGCTATTGCCGTTCGTGCTGCGTTTTCCCAACGGGGACGTGCTCGGGTGGCGTCGCCGAATCGATCCTTTCGTGTGGGCGTTTCTCGCGCTGTCGTACGCGGTTTATGTCGTCGAGTGGCGGTCGTTTTTCGTTACGGAATCGCTTCCGCGCTGGGACATCGTTCCAAGCGCCATTATTCCTCTCGGCGCCTTTCTGCTCGCCGGATTGATCGTCGCAAAGAACGTCGCGATGGCAACGCCGAGCGACCGGCAGCGCTGGGGCTTTCTGGCGATCGGGACGCTCGCGTCCTTCGTCGCCTATGCGATCTACTTCGTCCCCGGCGTTCCGTTTGCCGTCGGGCAGGTCGTCGGTTTTGCCGTCGTCCTCATGCCCATTTGCATCGCGTATGCGGTTTTTAGGCTGCGCGTGCTCGACGTAAACTTCGTGCTCAACCGGGCGCTCGTGTACGGCGTCTTGTCGCTCGGCGTCGTGACGTTGGTCTCGATTTTGGATTGGGTGTTTTCGCGCGTGGTCGCGATCGGACGACTCGCGATCGGCTTCGAGCTGCTAACGGCGATCGGGATTGGCTTTCTACTGGATCGCATCAACCGCGGCGTCGAGAGTTTTGTCGAGTCCGTCTTCTTTCGGCGACGGCGGCTGGCCGAGCGATACTTGCGGCGCGCCGCGTCGGCGCTCCCGTACGCCACCGACGAAGCTGCAATAGCAGATGGCTTGGTGCAAGTACCGGTCGACGCGATCGACCTCGCGGCCGCCGCACTTTACCGGCGGTCGGCCGGAGGAACCCGTTTCGAAGGTGTTGCGACCGCAAACCAAACGATGGTAGCGCCGCCCGGATTCGACGAGAACCATCTGCTCGTGCGGATGCTGCTCGCCGACGAAAAGGTGGTCTGGCTCGACGATCTGCGCACGCAACTCGACACCGAAAATGCGGCCATCTACACTCTGGCGATGCCCGTGACGGTGCGCCACGAGCTGGTTTCTTTTACGCTATACGGCGCGCACGCGAACGGCGCCGAACTCGATCCCGACGAAGTGGCTTTACTGGAGGAACTCGCGCTCGAAGCGGCGCGGGCGTACGACCACGTCGAGGCCGTGCGCGTGCGCGAACGGTACGCGCAGTTTGCGGCACCGCGAGCAGCGACGGAGCTCGGCTGACCGACGACTAGATAACCTGTGGTTGCGCGAGCGGCCGTCCAAGTTGCAAGCGCGATCGCAGATGCAACTTCCTCAGCGCCGACGACACGTGCTTTTCTGCGGTACGCGAGCACTCGAACCTCGGATCCAACCGGCTTAAGTTTCAATGCCTCCTCTTACTCCGGGAAACGTTCCGCACCCCGCCGGTATCCGCACAAGAACTCGTTGTGTCGGCGGCCAATCCAGTAACTCCGAGCGCTGAACGCTCGCGACGTGAGACCGGAGGGGACATCGTGCCGAAGGACGGCGGAATCATCGGGATATCGGACCACGGTGGTTGGGCGGTGCTCGTGACGGTGTCGCGCGATGGGGCGATCCTCGACCGCCGCCGCGTCGAACTCGTGGACGACAGCCTGCCGGCGCTTCCCCATCACCGCGAAGGGCAGGGGCTCCCGGTGAACGAGGCCGTGGCTTTGGTCGAACGTGTGCGTGCTTCGGCGGAGAGGCACGCCACGCTTGCATTGGACGCCGTCTCGCTGGCCGTGCCGCGTATCCTCGGCGTCGCCCTTCGCAGTCTGCAGCAGCTTCCGCCTACGATTCCCGAACGGCTCAAGGACTACCGTGCGCGGAACGTTGCCGACTGGGTGATGTACCGCAAGGCCCTGGCGTCTGCGGCCGAGGCGCGCGGTTATCCGGTCCACTGGTACGACGCGAAGAAAATATTGGACGCGGCAAGCGACGTGTTACGCGGCGAGAACTTCGACGATTACTTTCTCCGCGTCCGGAGAGTCGTGGGGCCGCCGTGGAACAGCGATCACAAGCTTGCGATGGCGGCGGCCATCGTCACATGCGCATCCCTGCCTGAGGCCCTGACTGCATGAACTGGATGTGGGTCACGACGCCGGTCCAGTCGTCCGGTGGGATGCGCAGCGCACTTTGGAACGGATACTGCAGCTCGAAGAGCAGCACGAGCGTCGCGCTGACGATAATCGTCACCGCCGAAGTCATCATGAGATGAACGTTCTTGTTCTCGACGCCGAAAAGCCAGCAGAACCCGATGATGCAGACGCCCCCGACGAGCAAGACGAGCCACTCGAAGGACAATATCCCCGAGCGATTGTCTGAGATCCGGCGATAGCGGTAATCGTGGAGAGCGCTCAGCTGCGCCAACGTTGCGGTTTGCGCGTTCGCCTCTTTGAGCGAGCGCGGATTAAAATCACCGGCCACGCCGATGGCATCCATGACGATCAAGTCCGACTCTTTGTCGTAGCCGCGGTTCTCCATCTCGGGCCATTCGCGGTCGATCATCGCGTTGGCATAGAGGAGCATGTCGTGACGGACGCGCGAGCGCGGCGCCGGCGGCAAACCTACTGAGGTATGCCAGGCATCGGCCGCTGCCGAGGACTCTTGGGCTACGAGTTGCGAGCAGTCGGCAAAGTGCTGCCACGCAATAACGGTCATAAAGCCAAGCAGTACGCCGTAGAGGGCTCCGACGATCGCGACGATGAACCCCCCGACCTCGTTGTGCCCAACGAAGTTGATCTCGCTGAATCGACGATGAACGTACCACTGGCCGATGCATGCTAGGGTGACGGCCGTCGTGGCAAACCAAAACAGCAGCCAAACAGGGTTCATGCGCAGGAACGCGTCGGGGCGAGCGAGAGCAACGGCAGATACCGCAGTGCAGCTCACGACTGCGTAGGCCACTGCCAGCGCCGGCCAGTTGGGCTCGCGCAGCGTTCCACGGAGTACGGCAATCACAGAAGGCTCGGCCCCCAACCGGTGGATCGGATCGATCTGGCAAGCATTCGGTTTCTCCTTTGCGTAGGTAGCTTAGGCACGTAGCCCCTAGAAAGCATGCCGTAATTGCCCCGAGCCGGGAACCGATATCCGGATAAGTTAATCGTATAAGTTGCAGATTATGCAAGAATCCGCGGATCGCTCGTTTGGCACGCTGCTGCGCGAGTTTCGCCTCGCCGCGAACCTTTCGCAAGCGGCGCTCGCCGAGCGCGCGGCGATGAGCGCCGACGGAGTCAGCGCCCTCGAGCGTGGCGTCAACAAGGCACCGCAGCGCGAGACGCTGGCGTTGCTGGTGGATGCGCTGGCGCTCGAACCGCAGCAACGTCACGCGATCGAGGCCGCGGCGCAGCGGCCGGCGCGCCCGCGCCGTGCCGAGTCGCGCGCGCGGAGGCGGCACAATCTGCCGCGCATCATTTCGCCGCTCTTTGGCCGCGAGCACGATCTCGCCGACATCGGCGAGCTGATTGCCGGCACGCAGGTCGTGACCCTAACCGGTGCCGGAGGGGTCGGGAAGACGCGGTTAGCGGTGCAGGTTGGCTGCGAGGCACTCGATGATTGCGTGGACGGGGCCTGGTTCGTTGACCTTGCCGCGGTCCGTGAGCCCGATGCCGTGATGCTTACTATCGCCGGTGCGCTTAGCGTTCGCGAGCGCGCCGACGAGCTGCTCGGCGACGCGGTCGCCCACGCGCTTCGAAACAAGAACCTGCTGCTGATTCTCGACAACTGCGAGCATGTCGTTAGCGCGGCGGCGGCCGCCGTCGAAGCAATCGCCGCCGGCTGCGCTGACGTGCGGATTCTCGCGACCAGCCGTCAGCCGCTCGGCGTGCGTGGAGAGCGGACGTATCGGCTCGGCTCGCTCGGCTTGGAGGCCTCGGTCGCGTTATTCTCTCAAAGCGCGAAACACGCCGACTCGTCGTTTTCGCCCGGCGGCGACCTTGCGCTCGTCGAGCATATCTGCCGCCGGCTCGACGGCATCGCGTTGGCAATCGAACTGGCCGCCGCCCGAGTCCGCCTGCTAAGCCTGTCTCAAATCGAAGAACTGCTTTCGGAGCGTTTCGCAGTGCTAACCGGCGGCGGTCCTCTCGCGCGCCATCAAACGATGCGCGCGCTCATCGATTGGAGTTACGAGTTGCTCTCGACCGAAGAGCAGTCTCTCTTTTGCCGGATGGGCGTCTTCCCGGCGGAGTTTTCGTTTGAAGCCGCGCGAGCAGTCTGCTCGGGCGGCGATATCGCCGAGTCGCGCGTCCTTGACGTCCTCGGGTCGCTCGTTGATAAATCCTTGGTAACCAGCGAACGTCACGGTAGAGCACGGCGATTTCGCCTGCTGGAGACGATGCGCGCTTACGGCCTCGAAAAGCTCGGCGATGGCATCGACGCCTTGAACGCTCGGCACGCGCACTATTATCTCGATCTCGTCGAATCTGTAGATCTTCGCACGCCCAACTGGGCCGACGTCCTCGAAGCCGAATACGATAACCTGCGTCGCGTCCTCGAATGGTCGGTCGATGAGCGCGCGGACGTTGCGCTCGGCGTGCGGCTGTTGTGGGCGATGCGGGAGTTCCTATTGTTGCGCGGCATCGGAGCCGAGTCGATAAGGCGCGTCGAACGCGCGCTCGACGATGCGACGCAGCTCTCGAAGCTAATGCAGGCGATGGCTTGGGAGACGATAGCCTTGATGCGCGGTCAGCTGCTGCTTCCTGCGAAGGCCCTAGAAGCGGCGGCCCGCGTACTGCAGCTGTATGAAGAACTCGAGGATAACGCCGGCCTTGCGCGAGCGTTACGTCTGCGCGCCGTGTCGCGCCTGCGCCTCGGCGATTTTGCGGCGGCCGAAGCTGACTTGCAACGCTCGCTGGAGTTGGGCAGGTCGTACGGCGATTCGCGGGACGTCATGCGAACGCTCGGGTCGATTGCGGTCGGCTACGAAATGGCTGGGCGGCTCGAAGAGGGCCGGCAGGCAACCCTGGAGGTGCTCGATATGGCGCGCCGAGAGGGCGACGAGCGAATCCTCGGCGTCAACCTCATGAATCTGGCGGAAGCCGAGTTCGCGCTCGGCGAGGCCGAAGGCGCGGTCGGGCGCACCGAAGAGTTGCTCGCGAATCGAGCGACGCACAAGAACGTGCGGCTTCGGGCGAATGCGAAATCGAATCTCGCGGCCTACCTGCTGGCCTTGCACCGCGACGACGATGCACGAGCGTCGGCGCGCGCGGCGGTCTTCGACGCTCGCGAAGCCGGCGATGCCGGCGTGGCCGCGTGCGCGATCCAACACTTAGCAACTATTCTGGCGCGCAGCGATCCTCGAACGGCAGCAAAGCTGCTCGGCTTCGTCGATGGAGTTTTCCTTGCCCAAGGATATCAGCGGGAACGCACCGAGGGCTACACGCTCGGCCTTCTAATGGAGGCGCTTCATGAGAGGTTCGGCGATGACGAGATCGCCGCGTTGAAACATGAGGGTGCCGCGATGACGGAATCGCGCGCCGTGCACGCGGCGACGCGAAGCATCCGGAGCGAAGGGCGCTAGCATCGTCAAACTCGTCACCAGGGGTCGCTATGCCCCGGCGCGAACCGCGGGGGGTCATTCGAGACGGAAAGGAAACGCAAGCCGTTGCCAAATGCGCAGAGCACGAGCGCAGGTAAGACGAGAGGCAAGTTCCTTACGCGATGCGCGCAATTCTTGGCAAGCCTCGGCCTATTGCGCGTCCGTCCCGAATACGCGATGGCGCAAAGCCCTGCCGGCGGTTCGGACCGCAGCGGCAAACCGCCGTACAACATCGTCTTTATCATCGTGGACCAGCGGGTCGAAAAGCTCCTCGCAGGTTCCGATTATTCGCTGCCCGCGATGAATGCGCTCGCGAGCCATGGCGTCACCTTTTCACAACACTTTATCTCGGCGGCCCAGTGCTCGCCGTCGAGGGCGTCTTTCCTGACCGGTCAGCCGCCTCAAGTTACTGGCGTTATCGATCAGATGCAGTTCTCTTTCGTGAAAACCCTGAATCCGGGGATGCCCAATATGGGATCCGTCCTAAAAACGATGGGCTATAAGACCGCCTACTTCGGAAAGTTCGAAATGGACAAGAGCATCCTCGACCCGAAGCCCACCGTCAACTATAGCACCGCCGCTCAAGCCTACGGCTTCGATATATTCAGCTCCGGTGGGGACATCGGCAGCACGCCGGATAGCGGCTATGACAACGACCCTTTCATCGCGGGCGAAAGCGTTCGATATTTGCTCGAAAACGCTCCGGAGGCCCGGAAGACGGGCCAGCCGTTCTTCATGGTCGCGAGCTTCGTTAATCCGCACGACATCATGTACGGTGACGGCAACGTTCCCGGCCAACCCGAAGTGCAGAAGCCGGTCGTGCCGTCTGCCGTTCCACCGCCGCCGGCAAGTAAGATTTACGAGAAGACTTGGTCGTTCGCGCTTCCGGCCAGCCTTGACGAATCGCTCGCCGCTCCCGGTATGCCGGGTGCGCTGTCAGAATATAAAAAAGGCTGGGACGGCTGGTCCGGCACGATTCCGACAGATCGCAAAGACATGTGGACGATCTTTTACAACTACTATCTCAACGCAATTCAAGACGTCGACCGCGGCATCCAACAGATCGTCGACGCGATGGACCAAACCGACTCGTGGAAGGATACGGTCGTCGTTTTCACGGCCGACCATGGTGAGATGGGCGGCGCGCACGGCGGGCTCAAAGGTAAGGGGCCGTTCGTCTACGAGGAAAACATCCACGTGCCGCTGATCGTCGCGCACCCGCGCGCGCAGGCCGGCACGACCTGCCCGGCACTCACGAGTCATCTCGACCTGCTTCCCACGTTTGCCGGCCTAACGGGACTTCCCGAGTCGAAGCGGCCATCCGCGGTGAAGGCGCTGCCGGGCCACGACTTCTCGCCGCTCCTCGCCGAGCCGGAAAAAGCAAGTTTGACGGAGATACGTCCGGCGATTCTTTTCAACTACGTTGGTCCGTCGACCGTTGACGGGGCCTTCCTCAACAAAACGATGGACACGCAGTTTATGAACGAAACGTCGCCACCGCTCTCGGAGGCCGATCTAACGAAGCGCGGTCTCCTCGCTTTGGTGTTTGACGGACGCTACAAATTTGGCCGGTACTACGCGCCAACTGCGTGTAACACACCGCGAACCATCGAGGAGATTTTTAAGAACAACGACGTGCAGCTCTTCGACCTGCAAAACGACCCGCAGGAAGTTCAGAACCTTGCACTAGACCGCGAAAAGAACCAAGCATCGATCTTGCGGATGAATGCACTGCTCAATGATCTCATGGTAAAGGAAGTCGGTGCAAACGACTGCGAGCTCCTGACGAGCGCCATGGGTCCCGCCGGCGCGAAGTGAGCCCGGTGTGCGTTCAGCTCGCGCTGGGAAACCTGCCGTTGAGCGAGATCACGTAGGTTATTCCCTTCGCCGGCTCGTGTCCGCGTAAATCGGGCAGAGCAAACGTTTTCTGGCCGTCGCCTCCGAACGTCGTTCCCAGCAGAGTGTAAAGCGCAACGTGTTTGTCAATGCCGAAGAAGGCGCTTTCGTTGCGTGCGGTGTGGTCATCGTAACCATGCCGACGTCAATGCAGCGCTGGTGATTCGGGGGCGCGCGCAGTTGGCGCGCAAGAGTGAGCCATACCCGGCCGAGGACGCCGGTCGCCGCGGTCAGGATGCTGCGGCGTAGGCACGCATAACGAAATGTTAGGGAACTTGAACTTGCACCGGTACGGCCGCCGCTGCGTCGGATCCGGTGCGGAGAATCACGAGGTAACGCCGCGCGGCACCCTCTTGCATCCGGACGACTTGGCGAATCGGACCGATTGCGTTGACGACGGCGCTACCGGCCGGATTCGTTGTGAACCGCGTCAGCGGCTCGATGGTGCCCGTTCCGTCGCGCCGCGTCGCGAACGCGAGGACGTACGTTTGCTTTGGCATTAGGCCGGTGACCGCGGCTTCGAGCACTTGCACGAGGCCTTGATCGAAGAGGGTTACGCTGGTATCGGGCTTCGATTGCCCGCTTGCCGACGTAGACGTGAGTGCGAGATGGATGGCTTGGCCGGCGATGCCGAGCGGTTGTAGGTTTGCAACACCCGAGCCTTGTGGCACGGCGCCGGGAACGTAGACCACTGCCTGCGGCGCTTGGCCAATCGGTATCGTCGCGATCACGCGATTCGAGAGCGTGTCGATGGCGATGAGCTGGTCGTCGTTCTCTAGCCCGACGTAGACGCGCGTCCCGTCGCCCGAAGGCCAGATCCCGTGCGGCAGGTTGCCGACCGGGACGACGGCGACTTGCGAGAAATCGCCCGTGCGAAAGACCTTTACTTCGTTGAGGCCACCGACGGTGACGTATGCGAACGTGCCGTTGGCGTTGTGCACGATGTTGACGTGGTTGGTAATCGGTCCGGTATCGATCGTCTTGAGGAGTGCGAACGGCGGCCGCCCGTCGAAGACTTGCGTTCGGCCCGTGTCCTTGAGCGTAAACCAAACCTGTGAGCCATCGGGTGTAGCGGCGATGTTCGGACAGAACGGGCTTGCCTGGGGCACGTGTCCGACGATGGCGTGGGACGCGACGTCGACGACGACCGTCTCCGGCGTGAACGAAGAGCAGATATATCCATACCTTCCGTCAGGCGAAAAGATCGTCATCCCCGGTCCGTTCGGCACCGTGATTCGCAGTTTTTCGCCGAACGTGCTCGCATCGAGAACGTCGACGTAGTTTTCGCCGCGAACCGTCACCCAAACTTCGGACCCGTCCGGAGTAAAGAACGCCTCATGCGGGGAGCGCCCGACGTAGGCGACGCCCTTGACGGCGTTGCTTTGCGTGTCGATGAACGAAACCGAGTTCGATCCGATGGCGACGACCGCGAGCGTCTTACGATCGGGCGAGAAGCCCATGCCGTGGACGAGCAGCTGCCCCACATAGAGCGGACTCAAGCTCGCGGGGCTGGGATCGCCCAGTCGTATGACGCCCAGTAGTCTGTTATCGACGGGATCGGTAACTGAAATAGTGTTCGAATATTGTTCTGCGGCGTAGACGCGGTCTTGATGACTTACGGGAACATCGGGCACGGCCGCGGAGAACGGCGCCTGGCCCGCATAGGACGGGGCTCTGGCCGCGAAAATCGTGACGACCGATGCGGCCACGAACGCGAGGACGAGGCGCATTGAGGTTACTCCTTGGGCAGCGGTAGGCCGATCGCGAGGCGCATGGCCGCGATCTCCTGCTGCTGCGTAACGATGATTTCTTGGGCGATCCGGCGCAGCTTGACGTTGTGTCCGTAGAGCAGCTCAGCTTGTGCCGCGTCGATCGCACCCTGGTGATGGGGAACCATCCATGCGACAAAGTCTCTATCCGCGTCGCCCGTCGGCTCGCTCGCCATGCCGGCCATCATTTTCGACATCGCGGCGTTGACGCGATCCACGAACTGCGCGTCGGCTAATCTACTTGCGGCGATTCCGCTCGCCGAGAGCGGGCCGAGAACCATCAAAGCAACGATGCAGCTACGGATGAACGCCAAGCTGCCGCCATGAGGTTTCAGAAAGGTCCACGCCGTAATAGTTTGCCGCCTTTTCGATGTTGGCGAAGGCGAGCGCGCGCTCTTCGTCCGAGACGCCGATGACTTGATCGAATCGAGCGACGGCGTTGCGCACGTGCTGCGCGTCGGTCAACGGCTCTTTGCGCTCCTTCGGGAAAGCGAAGACGCTGTCGGCCAGATCGCTCTTCATTGTAAGCTGGCCGTGCCTTTCATGCGGTTCCCAAGTGGCGTTCATGTGACGACTCCCTTCACAAATGCTTCCTTGCTGCCCGGCTGTTCTGCAACTCGAGCGAGCATGGGCATGCATCATACCGCCGGCAGTGGAAAGCTCGCAACACACTACCGCATGCTTGGATTCATAACAGGAAGCCGGTCGCTAGCAGAAAAGGCCTCCCAAAGCGGTCGCTTCGCGGTCGCTTCAAGGAGGCGCTTTAAGTGCGTGCGGTTACCTACGACTCTGACGGATCGGCGGCCCGGTGTGCGGAGTCCAAGCAAAAAGCGCAAGAACGTCGCGTCAGCGACGTCGAGTGCGGAAACGTCGAGCACAACGCTGCTATAGGCGTACAATTCTGCGACGAGCATGTTAACTAGAACTGCCAACGGTTTAGCGCCGGGTCGCGAGGTGATTTTCGTACTGCTCGGACTCGGGAAGCCGTCGCCGAGCAACCCCGATGTGGCGGTGTATAAGCTGCTGGGATATGACGAGCTTGCCGAAGGAGGTTGCCGCGGGTCCCGTGCAACCCATGTCGCTCCGAGCGGTGTCATCCACTGAAATTGGAGGGATCAATGGACGAAGCACAAGTCGAGCTCTGGCGAAGTCGACGAGCGACGTTTCTAACCGAGCCCATAGAGAAGTGCGGCGAAACGCGATGCTACATCCGCGATCCCGATGATTACATCATAGAAGTCGGACAAAGCAAGCCCGAGTTCAAGTATGGCTAAAGAGAAAGTGGCAGTAATAACCGGCGCATCGCACGGTATCGGCGCGAGCCTCGTGTCTGCATACAGCAAAGCCGGCTACAACGTCGTTGCGAATTCGCGCTCCATCGGCGCGAGCGGGAATCCGAGCATCGTCAATATTCCGGGCGACATCGGTAACCCGGATACCGCCGACCGCATCATGAACGAAGGCGTGGCCACATTCGGCCGTCTCGATACGCTCGTTAATAATGCGGGCATCTTCATTTCAAAGCCCTTCACGGAGTACACGCAGGCGGACTACGACGCAATGCTTTCGACGAACATCGCGGGCTTTTTCAATCTGACGCAGCGGGCAGTGCGGGTAATGGAACGTCAAGGATGGGGTCACATCGTCAACGTCACCTCAACCGCTGCGGAACAACCGATCAACGGCTTTCCAGCCCTCTTGGCGTCCTTGACGAAGGGCGGCCTGAACGCCGCGACCAAAGCGCTCGCGATCGAATACGCGCAACGCGGTATCCGTGTGAACGCCGTCTCGCTCGGCATCATAAAAACACAAGATTCAGACTCGTATGCCGGACTCGAGTCGTCGGAGCCGCTCCGCCGTTTGGGCGAGGCCGACGACGTCGTATCGGCTGTGATGTATTTAGAACGTGCCGAGTTTGTAACCGGTGAGATATCCCACGTCGACGGCGGTCAAAGCGCGGGACACTGGTAGGCCTTCTGTAAGCGAGGAATGTCACCCACACCGGAGGGCGTTACCTGCAAGGACGGAAAACGACAATCTCGAGTGAAAAGCTTAGAGATCTCGGGAGCACTGGATAAAGCCCGACCATGAGACGGGTTGCATGGCGCCCAGTTCTTCTCACGATTTGCGCGCTGGCGGCGCTCGTTCAGGTAGCGGGCGTGCTTGACGCGACCGGAATGGGTGGCGCTCCACCGTGGCAGGGCTGGTGGGGAGCTGGTACCGGTGCAACTTCGAAGCCCTTTACTCTCGAGGTCACGTCGGTCGAATCGGGCGGACCGGCTGCCGGCGCGGGCCTTCGTCGAGGCGATCTCATTGACATCCGTCTGAGCACCCTTATCCAGCGTTATTCTCTTTTCGACGTGCCGCTCAATGGACGGCCTCTCATCCTTTCGGTGCACCGGGGTTCGCTGCAACAAAAGCTTACGGTCATTCCGCGCGCGCCAAGACTTACGTGGAACTTCTGGCTCTCGACATTCGCGGCTCTCTGGCTGCTGCTCTTTGCAGCTCTGATTGCATGGCGCCGCTCCGACGTACCGCAGATGCGGCTGCTATCGTTGTGGCTCGCGGCCTTTGTTCTTACAGGCGCCTTGATCGGTTTCGCGGCGCCCTGGGCTTGGGTTTATGTCTTCCAGAACATATCCGAAAGCATAATTGGGTCGTTGTCGGTGGCGTTGTTGGCGGCATTCGCGAGCGGCTTCGCCCAACCGCTCTCGCGGTTTCGTCGCATCACAGAATGGCTCTGTTACACCTTTCTTGCGACCTATATCGCGATCTCTTTAGTTGGGACGGCTGGAGTTGTCACGCTGCGGTTCGACCCGCTTCCGTTCGTTGAGGGAAGTTCCGGGTTAGTTTCCGTTGCGGCTGCAGTCCTCATGGCAGCTTTCTGCGGCCTTCTAGCAATCGGCGCATCCCGCGGCGTCGAGCGGCAGCGCGCGGTATGGACGCTGGTACCACTTGCGGCCTTTTTTTGTTTTTTCATCGCAGGTTTGGTCGCAACAGCGCCGTTCGTCGGCCTTGTCAGCACCCTGGTTTTACTCGCCGCACCGCTTGCGCTGACGTACGCGGCCCTGAGCCGCCGGCTGATCGACGTCGGCTTCTTCTTGAACCGCGCCGCCGTCTTCACAATGGTTTCGGCGATTGTGATCGGCGCATTCGTTCTGGCCGAATGGGCCGCAGGTGCCTGGCTCGCCAGCACCACCCACACCACAAGCGCCTTCATCGGCATGGCCGTGGCCCTCGGTCTTGGCATCTCGCTGCGGTACATTCATAGATACGTCGAGCGATTCGTCGACCAGGTCTTTTTCCGCAAGCGGCACGAGGATGAGTCGGCGTTACGCCGCTTCGCGCACGAGGCGTCCTATATATCCGACCGATCCACTTTGCTGGATCGGACGGTACAGGCGGTGAAGGAGCACACGACCGCGGACGACGCGGCGATCCTCGTTCGCGACGGCGCCGCGACTTACGCTTTTGCCCGCGATCGGCACGGGGCGGAGGTCAGCGAAAACGATCCAGGGATTATCGCCCTTCGCGCATGGAACAAGCCGATCGACTTGCACGCGTTCCCGAATTCGCAGCTGCGCGGCGAGTTTGCGTTCCCAATGATCTCACGAGGCGACCTTCTCGGCGCGCTCGTCTGCGGTCCCAAACGTGACGGCGAGGCGTACGCTCCCGATGAGTCCGACGCATTGTTGGCTCTCGCGCGCGGGGTGGGGACGGCGCTCGACACTCTTTCGAGCCAAAATAATGGTATCCTAGAGTCGATACGAGAGACGCAAGCATTGATGCTGCAAGAGCTTCGCAATCTTCCGCGTGCAATCGAGAGCGCGCTGCGCGAGAGGGGATAAAAAAGGTAAGTCAGCCTCGAGGGGTCTCCTCGATCGAGTCCACGCGGTCCGGATAGAATGCCAGGTACTCTTTGATTTCGGCGACCGCTTCGTACGGCGCCTCGTACGTCCACACCGCGTTCTTGCCGCGGTCGCCGCCGGCCGTTATGCTGTAATAGGCGGCGTCGCCCTTGTACGGGCAGTAGCTTTGGTTGTCGCTTCGTTGTAGGACCGACATGTCCACGTCCTCGCGCGGAACGTATTGGACGGGCGGATAGTCGCTCTCGCGCAACGTCAAAGCACGCGTCGTGTCGGCGACCACGCGTCCGGCGACCGTGACCAGAACGCGCGATCCGCTGCGCTCGATTGTAATGGGGTGGGCGGAGTTCGGGATTTTAACGGTTTTCATAACGCGGTAATTCCTCCATTCACGTCGATAATCTGCCCGGTGACGAACGAGGTTTTGTCCGAGGCGAGGAACGCGATCGCGTTAGCGATCTCCTCGACCTTTCCAGCGCGCCCGATGGGAACGCGCCCAATCAGTGCGGCTTTCCTATCTTCGCTGCCGGCGAAGCGCGTGAGGAGCTCCGTGTCAACCGGACCCGGCGCCACCGCATTAACTCGCACGCCACACGCGTTGTACCCAAGCGCGTGAAAACGCTCCGCGGCTGCGGCTACGATCTTTTCGCGGACGTTCAGTTTTGCCACGCGCACTTTGCTCCAATTGTCGTCGTAGTGATACTATGACCGGTCGTATTATTTGTCAAGGCTGTAAAAGGGCGCGTTCTTCGCGCGCAAGAAATGTTCGATCATATGCCAAAAGCCGTTCAGCTCTCCGCGTACGGCGGAGTCGACCAGCTCAGGATCGTCGAAGTTGCGAAACCCGAACCGAACGCGGGCGAGGTAGTGGTGCGCGTTGTCGCCGCAGGCACGAACCCAGGCGAGATTTCGATTCGCGAGGGTCTGCTGAGGGATGTGTTTCCTATGGAATTCCCTTTCGGGCAGGGCGCGGATTTCGCGGGACATATCGATTCCGTTGGCGTGGGCGTCACGGGGTTCGCGCCAGGCGACGAGGTGCTCGGCTGGACGGAGCGGCGCGCGGCGCAGGCTGAGTACATCGCAAGCAGCCCGTCGCAACTCATCCCGAAGCCGCCGTCGCTGGATTGGTTCCGCGCTGGAAGCCTGTTCGTTGTCGCGACGACCGCCGTTGGCGCCGTTCGCGCGGTCTCGTTGAAGCCGGGCGACGTGGTGGCCGTCAGCGGCGGTGCGGGCGGCGTCGGGTCGCTCGCGGTCCAGCTCGCGCGCCGCGCCGGCGCCCGTGTCATCGGCATTGCGAGCGATGAGAACGCAGACTTTCTACGTTCCGTCGGCGTCGAGCCCGTCGCGTACGGAGATGGCCTCGCGAAACGATTGCTGGAGCTCGCCCCGAATGGGCTCGGTGCCTTCATCGATCTCTTTGGCGGCGGTTACGTCGAGCTCGCCGTCACGCTCGGCGTAGCGCGCGAGCGCATCAACACCATCATCGATTTCGCGGCCGCGGAGAAGTACGGCGTCAAGGCGGACGGATCGTCGGCGGCTGCGTCGCGCGAGATTCTTGCGTCCGTCGCGAACCTACTCGCGTGGGGTGAGATCGTGATGCCGCTGACGGCGATCTATCCGTTTGTTTCCGTCCGCGACGCGTATGTCGAACTCGCACGTCGCAGGGCGCGCGGCAAGATCGTCCTCGCGCTCGACCCGACGATCACCGAACCGCTCCGGCCGCCGCACACCGCAGGGGCGAACTAGCACCGGTCGAAGCTGGCTTGGTGCTGCTTCTCGTGTTACCGTGCGTAGCGCTCATGCTCGGCGCCGTCGGCCTGACGGCAACTGCTTCCCCCGCGCCCACGCTCGACGCGGCGGCGATCTTGCAACGCAGCGAGAGCCGACTGCAAGGCCTCAGCTCCTATCAGGTCCCCGTCACCATCAGCGGCAGCGTCAGAGTTGCGTTCGTCTCGGTGCCATTCAAGATGACCGGAACGCAATATTATGTGGCTCCGGAAGAACAAGCGCTTCACCTTGACAATCCCCCGAGCTACGCGCGCGGCCTGGGCAACACGCTCTCGACCGTGGGGACCCCACAAACTTGGTTGCGTGATTATGCGATCGCGGAGCCGGTCTCCCAACCGCATGGCCACCATACCTCCTACGTTTTAACCGGCACGCCGAAGCGCGAGAGCCGGATCAAAACCATGACGATGTGGATCAGCGCCACCACCTACGGCATCGAGTCGATTATCTTCTCGTATGCCAACGGAGCCTCGCTGGCGATAACGTTCCAGCGCCACCACGGCGTCGCGCAATATCATCTGCCACGCAGCGCGACCATAGTCGCAAAGTTTCCGAGCTACAGCGGTCACGCGCAGATCGTGTATGGCGATTATCGCTTGAATCAACCGGTACCCGCGACCGTTTTTGCGTCGCATTAAAGCGCGCCCGGCAAAGCAACGACGGCCTCGCGATCGCGAAGCCGTGTGCGGGATAGCCGTGAGCGATTATTCCGTTACTACAAGGCCCAGTGGGTCGGCGAGCCCCGTGGCGCCGCCGGCGATGGTTTGGATCGGCGCGACGTTGCCATGCGCTCCGGCGGCGAACTCGCTGATCGTAGGTCTCCTTTGAATGATGTTGGTGTGCGTCGATTTTATAACGATAAGCTGGCGTAATTAAGAAAGCATAAACGCTACGTTTGTAGCGAGTGGTCGGTGATCGTTGCAGCATTGCGTGCGATCTCGACGCTGCGATAGCCCAGCACGCTCAGTAAACGGCTCTCCGGGACTTGAAGCGGGCCGGGTTTGCCGGCGGTGCCTGGTGCGGGCTGCGGATATGCCGTAGAAGCAGCGGTTGCGAAGCGAATGTTGCCGTCGGTGTGCTGGACGATTTGATGGATGTGCCCATTGAGCACCGTCACCGCGTTGAAGCGGCGCAGCGCTGCCAAGACGCGCGACCCGTCTTCCGTAGTCCAACCCCACGGTGGGAAGAGCGCGTAGAGCGGAACGTGAGCGAAGACGACGATCGGCGTCGAGCTCTTCTGTGCCGCGAGGTCCTTCTCGACGAAATCGAGCTGGTCGGGGCCGAGCTTTCCGTCGATCTCGAAGTTGAAGACGTTGACGAGCGAGAGAAAGTGCACACCGCCTTGATCCCAGGAAGACCAGCCCTTCGGAGCGTCGCCTTTGCCGAAGGCTGCAAAGAATGCCCCCGGCGTCCCGATGACGTCGTGCTCGCCGGGGAGAACGACGAGCGGAGCCTTGAGCGTGCCGAGTATTTGTTTAGCGGTATCGAACTGTGCGGGCTTAGAAAGGTGGGTGACGTCGCCGGTATGGACGACGAAGGTTGGTTGCACGGGCATCGCGTTGATCGCGTCGATGGTCTGTTGAAACGTCCCAGCGACGTCAGGGTTTTCGGGGTGCGAGAAGCCGATATGACTATCGCTGATCTGCACGAAGGAAATTCCGCTACCCGCGGCTAGCGCTCTCTGCGCATTGAAGAGTCCACTGCTGGACAGGGACCACGCTATGCCGGTTCCGGTCCAAGCAACGTGCTTGAGGAAGTCGTCTCGTTTCATCGTTAAGCTCCTTTAGTTTGCTGCAGCCGGCAGGACGACGATCGTTGCTTTCATCCATGGATGCAGCTCGCAAAAATAGTGATAGGTGCCGGGTTTGGCGAAGACGTGCTGCCAGGTACCGGCGGTGTCGAGCCCTTCGGAATCGAACGACTTGTCTGTTGCGGTCACCGTGTGCGCTTCATCGTCATCGTTAACGAACGTGACGCGGTCGCCGGCGTGGACGGTGAGTGCCGGCGGATTGTACTTGAAATCCTTGATGTGGACCGTCGCGACGGCCGGAAGGAGGGTGACGGCCAGAAGTGCGACTTGCAGGCCCGCAAATAATCTACTCATGTGGGTGCATATGCCGCCACGGGCATGCGCGGATGGGTCGGGCCATCCAAAACCGGTCTCTGCGGCATACCAAGGTCGTGAAACCCACAGGGCCGTATGTCAGCCGTTAGATGGATGGGCTCGTCGAGGCCTTTGCCGCGCGGAGGCCCTCGGGTCTCGAGGAGGCGTATGCACTGTGGTCGCGTCTATTCTTCAGCGTTGCTCGCCACATCATTTCCGATAGCGCTCGCGCTGAAGATTGCGTGCACGACGCGCTCCTGCGGGTATGGCGCGCCCCTAACCGCTTCTCGGGGAACCGAGAGATGTTAAAGGCGTACTTGGTTACGTGCGTGCGCAACGAATCGCTCGCAATGCTTCGAAGTGAAGGCCGTCGAGACGCGCGCGAACTCAAGGCCGCCCGCCTCGCTCCGGTGGCGGCGGTGGATGCACCGACCGTCGACCCTGTCGAAACGCAACGATTGCAGGACGCGATGCGCCGGCTCCCTGAGGAGCAGCGGATCGCGCTCACGCTGGCCTACTATGGAAATAAAACGCACGTCGAAATTGCGCGGGAGTTAGACGCCCCGCTGGGCACGATCAAGAGCCGCATCTCGATGGCGATGCGCAAGTTGCAGACGGAACTGGCAAGCGCCCAGGGAAGCCGCACGTGACTGCACATCTCGGCGACGACGCGGAGCTGTATCCGCTTGGGATCCTCGACGACGATGCGGCGCGTTACGTCGAGCGCCACGTAGCGTCGTGCCCGGAGTGCGCCGAGCGGGTTACACAAGCGCAAGCCGTCACGGCGTCGTTGGCGGCGGCGCTGCCGCTCGCCACGCCATCCCCGGCGTTAGAGCGAAGACTGCGCGAGTCCGCGCGACCGCAGCGGAGCGCGAAGGAACCTCGCGCAAATTTCTTCCCGTTCGCACTCGCGGCGGCGTTTGCGCTCGCCCTTCTAGGCCTCGGGTGGCAGCAGCTCGTGCTCCGCGAGCGGCTGCAGAGCGAAGACGTCGCGCTCGTAACCATGGTCCACAGCCATTTCAACCACGTCTCGATGCGCCCGCAGTCTGCGAACCCCGTTGCAGCGAAGATTCTTTACGCGCGAGACGGGGCGTGGGTATACATCATCGCCGATAGGCCTGGGGGCTGGTTACACGCGATCGCAGAAACGGCTACGGGCACCGTTGATCTCGGCGTCTTGACGAGCACGGGCGAGACGGCGTCGCTTCTGGTGCATCCGCGCGCGCGTATTACATCGATGGTCTTACAGCGCGCCGGTACGAACGTTGCCGCGGCAAAACTGGCATATTGAGCCGCGCTACGTGCAGCTCGAACCCATGGTGTGCTTGCAGAGCGAGCGCGGCGATGGAGTTCCGCGAGCACTAACCACCGGCGAGTTTAACCCTTCTCCCCTGCGCCGCGAACCACGTTACGATTCGATCGCGATGGTCGCCTTGAATTTCCACGGTGCCGTTCTTTGCGGTGCCGCCGGTGCCTAAGTGACGTTTGAGGGCCTTCGCGATCTCATCGATCTCACGTGGCGCCAATCCGGTCACGACGCTCATCGTTCCGGCACGCCGTCTCTCGCGTAGGACGCGCAGGACTCCGTCGTCGGGAACGCGTCGAGTCACCGCCTCACGGATTCCAATAGGTTATACTGAAACTGCTCCCGTCAAACGACAGAAACGAGGGCACGGCTTCATCTGCATCCTTGTGGCCCAAAATGGCCACCTGCACGCGCTTGCCGAAGGCCGCGATCGGTCCCGAAGTCGTGGCGTCGGTCGCAGCGTTAGTGTCGGTTGCTCGCGTGAAGTCCTTGCCAAAACCCACCGCGCCAAAGTCGGGCAGTCCGGAATAGCCGTTCGATTCGGCAATCCATTCGGCAGAGGCCCGTTGCGCTCGCGGCACCACCGCACTGGTCTTGAAGTACTTTCCAGTCGTCAAGTCCACGATGGTCACGACGAACCTCGAGCCGTTGTAATGCACCTCGGCTTCCATGTCTTCACCGGGCGTTACCCGCATGGTTTTGATCGTTACTCCGCTTTTCGGGGCAAACTCATACCATGCATACGTCACAAACTCGACCCCATTGCATTGCGATTCCGTCCCGGTCTGCTCGACCGTGTCGTTGTCCCATCCATCGATGCCCACCCAAAATGAGGCGGCTCCGTTAGGGTTCACCCTGCAGTTCACGCTGGGGACCGTCCACGAGCCTCGCGCTTTCGTGAACGCGTTGCCAACCACAGCATAGCCGGCCCAGTTTTCGCTTTCGTAAATCCCGAGGTCACTTCTTCCCCATTGGCTAGGAGCCGGCCCAATCAATCTCATCGGCGCGTGCGCAAGCGGCGACCGTGCGACCTGCGGTGGGAAATCCGATGTGATCGATACCTGCGCCCGAGCGCAAGCGGCCGCCAGGGCCAATAATATGGCGAATCCTGCCGATCGTTGGCCGTTCACGCGAGTATCTCGCGAACGAGCGGAATGACTCTACTGCCGTAGAGCTCGATGCTATGCATGAGCTTCTCGTGGGATAATGGACCCGCGCTGTATTTCAGGTCGAACCGGGCGATGCCGAGTGTCCTCGCGGTTGCAGCGATCCTCTGCGCGACCGTTTCAGGCGAACCGCAGTAGAGCGAGCCTCGATCGGCTTCCTGGTCGAAATCTGCGCGGCTGATCGGACCCCAACCTCGCTCGGCTCCGATCCGATCACGCATGATCTTAAAGGCGGCCCAAAGTTCGTCTTTCGCCAGCGCGTCGGTTTCTGCAATGTGGCCCGGCGAGTGAACGCCGATCGGCAGCGCGGGTTTACCGAGTTGCTCGAGCGTTCGGTGATAGAGTTCGACGTACGGCTTGAACCGCTTCGGATCACCGCCGATAATAGCCAGCATCATCGGCATGCCATAGCGAGCCGCGCGGACGACCGACTCGGGACTTCCCCCCACGCCGATCCAGGTCTTCAGCGATCCAGATTCGACCGTTGGAAAGACGCGTTGTGTCGTCAAGGCGGCGCGTGTCGTGCCATGCCAGGTCACGGGCTCCTGCGTGAGCAGGCTGCAAAAAGGTCCAGCTTCTCCGCAAATAGCTCCTCGTACTGACTGAGGTCGAATCCAAACAAAGGAAACGACTCAGTAAACGAACCTCGACCGAGAATGACCTCGGCTCGTCCTTGCGAGATGGCATCGAGCGTTGCGAACCGCTGGAAAACGCGAACTGGGTCGTCCGAACTGAGCACCGTGACGGCGGAGCCGACGCGAATGCGGCCGGTGCGCGCCGCAATTCCGGAGAGTACAATTTCTGGTGACAATATCGCAAAATCGCCGCGGTGATGTTCGCCGACACCGATAAAATCCACGCCTAACTGGTCTGCAAGCACGCCCTCCTCAACGACGTTCCGTATGACCTGCGCGTGCGGCAGCAATCGGCCGGCCGCATCGGCGATGACGTCGCCAAACGTATCCAACCCGAGTTCAAGAAGCTGTGCCATTGGCCAACTGGGTTCTCCTTAGGGCTGCAAAATGCCGTCGTCCGACGGAGACCTCGGCCCGTTCGCATATTCGAGGGGCTTAAGCGACGTTTTGGCACCGTCCCGACTTCTGTGGAGATGTGGGGACTCGAACCCCCGACCCCTTACATGCGAAGTGATTCTGGGGCAAAAGGCGCTTCCACGAAAAAGGCCCGCAAAAGGCGCAAAGCCTCATAGCCATCGAGGTTTTTCGGCATTCCAGATTTCCAGAAGTTTCCGCGAATTTCCACGCTTTTCTGCGAGAATGGTCGTCAAATGGTCGTCAGTGCCCGCGACAACGCGGACTGTCTGACTGGCCGTGCAGCCTCGAAGCTGCGCGATGGGACGCCGGACGAGGCGCACGAACCGGACTCGTCGACCTTTGGAGCGCTGTTGCGGCGCTATCGGCTCGCTGCGGCCCGCAGGAGACTCTTGCCGAGCGCGCTGGGGTCAGCACAGATGGAATCAGCGCCCTGGAACGCGGCCATCGCGGCAGGCCTTACCGCGAAACACTCGATCTTCTGGCCGGTGCGCTGGCACTCAGCCACGAGCAGCGCCGTGCGTTTGAGGTGGCTGCTGCGCGCCCAAGCTCGCACAGGCGTCGAGCTGAAACCTCAGCCGCGGTCGGTCGGCGGCCGAGCGCTGGAAATGAACGCTTACCGCTCGCGCTAACGCGTTTCATCGGCCGGAGACGTAGAGCTCGCGCAGCATCGCTGTCGGTGACGTACAGCAGCCCTTCGGCCTTCTTTGCCTCGGGCGACATCCAGCAGCCGCGCCGACGAGGCTGCGGGTCCAAACGCTCCAGACGTCCCGCCGCAAGCGCGAATACCAATAGCCCAGCATCCGACCGCCGTCTCGCCCGCACAATGACAAAAAGGGGCGAAAAAGCGCTCCAAAGCTCGACGCGACCGAACGGCTCGAGTGCATATTCGAGGTCACAAAGTTTCATGTAAACCGTTATGAGTAATGCGCGATGCTTCGTGCGCTGTGCATCGCTCTACGACCTGTCGTTCGGCTGTCCGTTTCTAGGGCACGGTTCACGAATCGCGGGCAACGTCGAACGCTTTCCCAACTAGTTTATTACTACTTCGCCAAGGAGAATTACCGCATGCGTTTATTTACTTCGGCGGTCTGCACGGCGATCGCCATCGGCCTCCTCGCCGGTTGTGCCGGCAACATGGGGCCTAACAGCTCTTCGCCGCTGGGTCTTAGCCCACAAGTGCGAACCGCTCCAATAAGCGTTTTCGACGACGCTGCACCACCGCGCCTCGTCTCGGTTATGCATTCACTGATGCTGCCGGATAAGAACACGAAGATGCCAAAAAAGGGCACCTACGTCAGTGAATTCGACGCAACATCTATTTTCGGATATACTGCCAACAATAAGGGAAGCGGGGGACCAATATGTATGGTTCAGGGAGTTGCGTTCATTAACGACGTAGGGGTCGACGGAAACGGCAACCTGATGGTGCCTAACCCAGGTAGCGGATCAGAGAATACTCTCGACATCCACGAAGGCCCAACAATGTGCGGCAAGCTGATGGGTTCGATCTCCGATCCGTATGGGCAGCCCTCGGACGCCACAAGCCCGAATGCCGTAACCGGCCAGATCGCTCTGGGCAACCTGGTAGGCAACGCCTCAAGTTCCGGCAGCCTTTCGATCTGCACGTTCAAGGGCGGCTGCACCGTGAATCTCACGAACAGCACTTACTTCCACGTGGGCGGCGTTGCGATGTCTAACGCCGGCGACTGTTGGATCGACGTAAAGACCAGCGCCTCGGGCGGTGCAGAGCTCGTATACTATAAGGGTTGTGCCGGCAGCGGCACCGTCGCCTCGGGTTTTAAGCAAACCTACTACGGCGGCATTGACATCGACAAGAGCGGCAATCTGGTGATTATCGATGACATGGCCGAGGACGTTTACATTTATAGCGGCTGCGCTCCAACGTGCACGGTCGTCGGCGGCCCCTTCGCCCTCAAAGGCGAAAGCTTCTGGGGGAAGCTCAATTTAGCGAATAATCAGTTTACGGCGGTGGACCGAACCGACGGCTTAGTCGACGTCTACTCGTACAGCACGAAGAACATTAACTTCATCTACAGCTATAGCGGCGGTCTCTCGGCAGGCCTCCTGCCGAACGGTGTCGCGGTGAATCCGCGTTCAAAGCAATAGTACGATTAGCGAAGCTATCGTATAACGTACGTCGCTGCGGAACAGGGGTGGGAACCGCCCCTGTTCCGTAACGCATTTTAAAACCGACGGCCATATGAGTATGACGTCGATACGATCACGATCGGCAAGAAGCAGCCGGCGAAGACGTCAAAGCATGAATATAGGCGTTTTTTGGTGGAGATGGGGGACTCGAACCCCCGACCCCTTACATGCGAAGTGATTCTGGGGCAAAAGACGCTTCCACGAAAAAGGCCCGCAAAAGGCGCAAAGCCTCATAGCCATCTAGGTTTGCCTGCATTCCGGATTTCCGGAAGTTTCCGCGGATTTCCACGCTTTTCTGCGAGAATGGTCGTCAAATGGTCTTCAGTGCCCGCGACAACGCGGACTGTCTGACTGGGCGGGCAATCTCGCCAGAGGATATGCTCGCGGGCCCTTGGTCTCAGGAGGCTTCCCGTGCAGCCTCGAAGCTGCGCGATGGCATGCCGCCAGGTTTAGGTCCTGAGCTCGGAAGGTAGCGCGAATTGGATAGGAGCGACCGCCCTTTAAACTAAATGGATTTTCTTATGGGCAATCTGGAACGTCGCAGCGGCAGCGTGGAGGTTGCCTTTACGGTCAACGGAAGCCCGGTCGAGCTGGTGGTCGACCCGCGCGCGACTCTGCTCGATACGCTGCGAGACACGCTTGGCCTGACCGGGACGAAGAAGGGCTGCGACCACGGCCAATGCGGCGCTTGCACCGTACACGTCGACGGGCGTCGCGTCAACTCGTGCCTTTCGTTTGCGGCCATGCACGAGGGCTCAACGATCGATACGATCGAAGGCCTGGGGACGCCGGAAAACTTACATCCGATCCAGGCAGCGTTCGTGGAGCACGACGGATTGCAGTGCGGATACTGTACGCCTGGACAGATCATGTCGGCGGTCGCGCTATTAACCGAGCCCTGCGGGCAATCGGATGCCGACGTGGCTGAATGCATGAGTGGCAACATCTGCCGCTGCGGTGCTTATCAGAATATCGTTGCCGCGATACAGTCGGTGCGCAAGGCGAAGGCATGAACTCCTTTACTTTCAGCCGTGCCCGCAGCGTAGCGGATGCCCTGCGCCATTCGCGCGACAACGTCAGGTTTCTCGCCGGAGGCACGACGCTGATCGATTTGATGAAGCTCGACGTCGAGCGTCCAGCGGAGGTCATCGATATCAACGCTCTTCCGCTGGCCGAGCTGAGGCGAACGCCGGATGGCGGGCTTAATATCGGCGCGCTCGCGCGGAACTCCGATGTCGCCCATCATCCCGACGTCGTGCGCGACTATCCCCTGCTCTCGCAAGCGTTGCGTTCGGGGGCGTCGGTGCAGTTGCGAAACATGGCGTCGACCGGTGGTAATCTTTTGCAGCGCACGCGCTGCGTCTATTTCCGCGACCCGGCCATGCCTTGCAACAAGCGGTCGCCGGGAAGCGGCTGCGCGGCGATCGGGGGATTCAATCGTAACCTCGCGATTCTCGGGCACGAGCGCGCACTGCATCGCCACGAATCCCTCCGATCAGAACGTCGCACTCGCCGCGCTCGAAGCGACGGTGCATCTCACCGGATCAAAGGGCGAGCGCAGCGTGCCGATCGGCGATTTCTACCTCCTGCCGGGAGAAACGCCGGAGCGTGAGACGATCCTCGAGCCGGGCGAACTGGTGACGTCGGTAACCTTACCTCCGCCGGCCGCCGGCGCAATATCGATCTACCTTAAGCTGCGCGATCGAGCATCGTACGAGTTTGCGCTTGCGTCCGCCGCGGTCGTGGCTACAGTCAGCGACGGAACGATGCAACGCGTACGCATCGCGTTGGGCGGAGTTGCCACCAGACCTTGGCGCGATCTGGGCGTGGAGATGGCACTACAAGGGCAGCCCGCGACGCGCGAGCGCTTTACCGAGGCAGCGCGGATTCTTCTGAGCGATGCGAAACCACAGTCAGAGAACGGCTTCAAAGTCGAGCTAGCGAAGCGCTGTCTCGTTCACGCTTTGAGCGTGGCCACAGCGGTCGCGTAGCCAATGGCTACGAAGGTCGTCGGTCAATTGCTGCCGCGCGTCGACGGGCCGCTTAAGGTAAGCGGAGCTGCGGCGTATACTTCCGATCACACTCGGGAAAACGTGGCCTATGCGGTGCCCGTCGGCAGCACTATTGCCAACGGCCGCATCGCTGCACTGAATATCTCGAAGGCTCGGGAGATGCCGGGCGTCATCGAGATCTATCATCGTGGAAACGTCGGGGCGCTATACAAGCCCTCGCCGGATGCCGGCGCAATCGACGAGGCACGGCCGCCGTTTGCCGACGACGTCATCCGCTATTACGGGCAATACGTGGCGTTGGTCGTCGCCGAGACGTTCGAAGATGCAACGGCGGCCGGAGCGCTCATCGAAATAACGTACGCGGACGTGGCCACTCCCAACGTCGAACTCGAGCTCGTTGGAGACAACGAGCCAACCGAGGCCAGCCGGCGTGGCGACCCCGAAGCTGCCTACGATGCTTCGCCCGTCAAAATCGATCGCACCTACGTAACCCCGGCCGAAACGCACAACCCGATCGAGCTGCACGCGTCGCTCGCAATCTACGACGGCGACGCGTTCACGCTCTATGAAACGACGCAAGCGATCGCCAACCATCGCAACGTCGTCAGCGCGATCCTCGATGTACCTCGCGAGAACGTGCGGATCGTTATGAAATTTCTTGGCTCGGGCTTTGGCGGTAAACTCTGGCCCTGGACGCATGGAACTCTTGCCGCAGCGGCTGCGCGCAAACTCGGTCGCCCGGTGAAGCTCGTCGTTACGCGTAAGCAGATGTTCGAGACCGTGGGTCACCGTGCACGCACGCAGCAACGTGTCCGGATGAGCGCGCAGCGTAACGGAACCCTGACGTCGCTGCGACACGAAGCCGTCAACGAAGCGAGCATGCTCGATGAATACGATGAAAACTGCGGCGAAGCGACGCCGTACTTCTACGGTACGCCGAACCTGCTCGTGACCTCGGCACAGACTCGGCGGAACGTTGGCTCGCCGACCGCGATGCGCGGGCCCGGCGCAGTCCCTGGCTTGTTCGCAACAGAATCTGCGTACGATGAACTCGCGATCGAGCTCGGCATCGATCCGGTGCAGCTTCGGTTACACAACGAGCCGGAGCGAGATCAGTCGCTCGGCGTTCCGTTTTCCTCAAGACATTACGCCGAATGCCTGACGGTGGGCTCGGAGAAATTCGGCTGGTCGCAGCGCTCGCCCGCGGTCGGATCGATGCGCAAAGGCGACGTTACGCTCGGATGGGGAATGTCGGGGTGCTCCTGGATTGCGGGCCGCTTCGCCGCGGAAGCCCGTGTCGAACTTCACGCCGACGGCTCGGCTCGCGTTGCGATCGGAACGCAGGACATCGGCACCGGCACGTACACGGTGCTGGCCCAGCTCGTCTCCGAAACAGCCGGCATCCCGGTCGACCGCATCGTCGTCGAGTTGGGCGACACGCGCTTGCCGCCCGGACCTACCTCCGGAGGCTCGCTAGTGACGTCCTCTGTTATCCCGGCCGTCCTGGAGGCGGTGCGGGCCGCGATGAAATCGGCGATCGGTCTCGCGACGACCGTGCGAAAGCAGCCCTTTGAGGATTGGTCGTCTGATGATCTGTCCTTTGAGAGCGGTAAAATCGTTGCGCGTAAGGGGTCACGCGACGAGCAGATCGACTTCCACCAGATTTTGCGAAATGCGTCGGTGGCGATGGTCTCGGGAAGTGGAAAAGCTCCGCGAACCGTGGGCGAAGAGCATCCGCAATATTCTCTCCACTCGTACGGCGCTCAGTTCGTCGAGGTTGCGTGGCAGCCCGAAATCGCCAGACTCCGCCTGAATCGGGTCGTTACGGTGATCGATGCCGGCCGGATCATCAACCCACGCACCGCGCGTAACCAGATCGAGGGCGCGGTCGTGATGGGCGTCGGGATGGCGCTCTTCGAGCAAACGCACTACGATCCGCGCTCGGGCGCTCCGATTAACAGTAACTTGGCCGACTACATCGTTGCGACGAACGCCGACACGCCCCACATGGACGTTACGTTCCTCGACTATCCCGACACGAACGTGAACGAGCTGGGCGCTCGCGGCGTTGGCGAGATTGGGCTTGCTGGAGTGGCATCGGCCATCGCGTCCGCTGTCTATCATGCGACCGGCGTGCGCGTGCGCACGTTACCCATCGAGATCGAGAAGTTACTCTAGAGCCCGGCCGCGCCACAGCTTGGAGCGCTAACCGCACTCGGCACCGCCAGTGCGAACGCCGAATGAAAGAGCTTTCAAAAGCGGCAGCAGATTGCGAGAGGCTACCGTTGCTGGGGCTGAAACTGTGGATCGCCCATTTGCCACAATTCGAATGATTCTTCGTCGGCCACCTCCTGGTTGAATTGAGCGATGGAAGAATCCACGCCGTGGCCACCGCCGTAGTCGACCCGCAGCAATACGGGCTTTCCGCTAGAAGTGGCTGCTTGCAGTCGCGCGGCCATCTTCGCGACGATCCACGGCGCTACGCGCGGATCGTTTGCGCCGGTGGTAAGAAGGATGGCTGGATAGGCGGTGCCGTCAACGACGTGGTTGTACGCGCTCATCGCATAAAGCTGTCTGAAACCTTCCTCGGTCTTCACGCTGCCGAACTCGGGAACATTCCCCGGTCCATTTGCCGTCTGCTCGAAGCGGAGCATGTCCGTCATTCCAACTTCGTCGATCGCAACGGCGAACAGTTGGGGCTGCTGGACGATCGCATTCCCGACCGTGATGCCACCGGCACTCGCGCCGACACCGGCCAACTTCGCACGAGATGTATAGCGGTTGGCGATGAGATAGTCTGCGCTCGCAATGAAGTCGTCGATCGTGTGCTGCTTCTGCGGGCCTTTACCCGCAAGGTGCCAAGGCTCACCAAACTCCCCGCCGCCTCGGATATGCGAAAAGGCCAAGATGCCGCCCCGTTCGAGCCAGGGGGTAAAGCCGGCGTAAAACCCGGCCTCAATCGATTCGCCGTAGGCACCATAGCCGATTAACTCGGTCGGATGGGCGCCGTCGAGCGCGATACCCCGTTCGTGCATGATCGAGAGCGGCACTCTGGTCCCATCCTTGCTGATCACCGTGACCTCATCGGTCGTGTACGCACGCATGTCCACGACGGTGGTCGAGCGAACGCCAGCCGCGGCTACGCTGTTAGTGCTCGGCTCGTATCTCAAATATTGTAGGGGTTGCGTCCAAGTGGTTATCCCGAAAACCGCACCTGACTGCGTTATGTCCGTTGCCGGCTCCGAGAGCGTGCCGCTGAACGGCAAGGCAATCGCTCGAGAAGTACCCGAAAGGTAGTCCAAGCGGTCGAGATGCGAGAGGCCGCCAACGGAACTCCAGACGTAGAGGCCGTCCGCCGCCGCCGACAGGCTGCGGTGAACGCGACCTGAGGGAGCAATGACGATGCTAGCCTCGCCGAACGTTCCTTCAGCTCTCAAATTGAGTCGCACGATTTGGGTCCGATGTTGTGTATCGAATCGAATCGCGTAGAGCACGTCTCGATAAAGCCCAATGTCAACGAAACCGGGTAAATCCAAACTTCCGCCGCCTGAATCCAAAAAAGCTTTCCCGAGGTACCGCCATGTGGCTTTGCTGCGGATTGCTCCCGATAATGGCGCAGCATAAAATTTGGCGTTATTGTCAACGCCGTTCTGCACGAGACCGATTGCAAAAGGCGAACCGGAAGAGCTGTAAACGGACGACTGTTCGACGGCGGAGATTTCGGACGCCGTCCCAAAACCAAAGACCGGTTTTTCGGAGTCCGGATTGCGACCTAAGCGATGGAAAAAGACCTGTTGGCGCTCTTCAGCCTCGCCGGGGTTTGCACCGGGCCCCACCTGTGGAAGTCGGCTGTAGAAGAAACCCTCATTTCCAACCCAAATCGGGATTGCGCCCCACGCGCGACTGAGCCGATCGCCGAGATCGCGACCAGTCGACGTTTCGACAATTCTGATCGTCGTCTGTCGCTCGGCGCCATTGATTGCCACGCCGATCGCCACTAAGCTGCCGTCGGGGCTTGGAGTAAAGTACTCGATGGCACCGTGGGAGCCCGCCGGCACGCCCGACTGCGGATCGAAAACGAGATGGCTGACCGTTCCTGATCGGTAGTACAGCTTCGGTGTATCGCCGTTCGTGCTCAACGTGAAGAACATACGCGTCCCGGCGAGTTGCATTCCATCAACATCGGTTCCCTGACTTACGGCCTGAATGCCGGCCAGCAGTGGTGCGCGACCGGGAATAGAGGCTAGAATGCCTCGCGTATAATCGTTCTGCGCTTTCATCCAGCTTACGAGCGTCGGATTGGGCGTATCCTCCATCCATCGATACGCGTCGACGATCTTCGTCCCAAAATAATCGTCGGTTACCGGCTTGACCGGTGCCACCGGCGGAGTACCGATGGACGGTACGACGGGAACGGCCGGAGCCGACGCGCCGAGAACGACTAAGGACAGGGCAGCCAAGAACGGTTTTTTCATTGGTTCACCTCACTTGGAAGACGCTGCCTGCAGCCTCGCAGCCATCTTTGCGACGATCCACGGCGGAACCCGTGGATCGTGCGCACCGGTTATCGGTAGCGCTGCTGGGCAGGCGGTTCCGTCGACTATGTGATTGTAGGCGCTCATTGCGTAAAGCGCTTCGAGGCCGGCTTTCGTCTCGACGCTGCCGAACCCGGGAGCGTTCAGCGGCCTATTTGGCATTCGCTCAAATCGAAGCATGTCCGTCATTCCTACGATATCTACTACAACAGCGAACAAATCGGGCCTTTGTACGATCGCGTTCTCGATCGTTATGCCACCCACGCTGCCGCTGATAGCCGCCAGTTTTATCGTGCGATGTGTAACCCTCTCGATGAGATACTATGCGCAAGCAATAAAGTCATCGATCGTGTGCTGCTTCAGAGGACCCTTGCCGGCAATATGCCCGGGTTCCCTGAATTCCCGCCGCCGCTAACATGAGCGAAAGCAATAATGCTGCCTTGTTCCAACCACGGAACGCCGCCGCGGCCTTACGCAGCCGAGCCGATGGACCGCTCTGGGTCTCCGAAAAACCAACGAGTAGGTACGGGCCGCCGATATGGAGATGGGGGACTCGAACCCGACCCCCTGCATATCGTGCAAGTAGTCAGACTGAACCGTAACTTCGGCCGCTGGGAACGCGAATAGTGCGAGACCAAGTTCTAAGCGCGTCCTGCCTGGTTTTGCCGCAAAAACAAAAACGCCGAAATCCCTCAAGGAGTCGGGCGTTTTGGTTGGTG
>CAWBEA010000003.1:0-492526 GCA_963787705.1 Vulcanimicrobiota bacterium
CTTCTCGCGAATCTCTTGGCCCTTGCCAGTGTACGCCGAGTCGCCGTAGACCCGTGTTTCGCTGCCGTGCAACAGGTCGGCGACAACCTTACTGTCATGGACGTTCGCGGCGGTCGCTACGATTGAATGAACGAGCTTGGTCCGGCTATCCGCCCCGATGTGCGCCTTCATGCCAAAGTACCATTCGTTTCCCTTCCTGGTCTGGTGCATCTCGGGATCGCGCTCGCCGTCCTGATTCTTCGTCGAGCTGGGCGCATGAATGATCGTTGCGTCGACGATTGTGCCACCGCTGATCGTGATGCCGCAGTCGGCCAGATAGCGATTGAGCATGGCAAAGAGCTTCTTGCCCAGATCGTGTTCTTCGATGAGGTGCCGAAACTTGCAGATCGTCGTCTCGTCGGGAACGCCGCATTCCCCCAGGTCGACCCGCGCAAACGCCCGCATCGAGATCATGTAGTAAACCGATTCCTCAACGGCTAGATAGCTCAGGTTGAACCGGTGCTGCAGAAAGTAGATGCGCGGCGTCCGCTCCAGATGGATCGAGCGGCGCCAAGGACCTTCCCCTGGTAGTAAAAGGGCCTGAGCAAGAACCTTGCGCAGGCCTTGCAGGGAACGATCGATCCCCGTGTCCAAGCGGAACTTTGGTTAGCCTCGTCGTCTTCGAGCGGCGCTCAAAACCCGTTGCGGCTAACGACGGCTGCTTCTTCATGCTCATGCGGAAAATTGTACCGCGATGCATCGCCGCATGCATGTAACGTCGCCCTTCGACAGGCTCAGGGTGACACGTCGCGAAGCCCGCGAATAAATCAGACCTGCCCTAGTTACGTGACTCAGTTTTGGATACAGCCGCCTAACGTCATCGGGCCGAATATTTACTCCAGCGGCGCGAACATTTTGTTCTGGAAATACCCGGCCGGAGGCTCACCAACAAAGACCATCGGGGGCTTCAGCAGCCGTCCCCATTGAACATTGCCGGGAATCTGGAACGTTTGGTCCAACGTGATTTTCTTGAAGGTACTTTTGCCGGAGGGAAGCTCGGCGAATGCGAAGGCGCTGTTGTGGGTGCCGTCCTAAGAGGTTCTTCTTCACATCATCGCCAAATAGACGTTGGAGATGTTGGGAACGGTGTACTGAGTTGGGCTACCCTTAGCATCCACGTAAATAGCCACGCTGTCCTGGGCCTTTGCAACTTCAGTTGCAATAGTTCGCCACGGCGAGGTTTCCCGTCTTCGGATCGACACCACAGCCAGAAGGACCTTCGCCTGCGTCGCTCAGAGTGGCTATGGGGCTTGTGCCGCCATGGGCGTACTCCACAATATCGGCTCCAAACCCGTTCGGGATGAACACGTCGCCCGCTTTGTTGGAGCAGAGACCTGTCGGTATGTCGAAGCCCGTTAAAGTTCCGACCAGTTTACCGTGCGGATATGAGTACACGTAAACGTCATCCGTTTTCTGGTCGCCGACGTAGAGGAGTCCCCCCTTCTTCGCTTCGGGCAGCATCCACGACCGACCATGCCCAGCCTGTGTTGCGATCGCCGAACTTTGTGGCATCTCGCCCGGCGCCGAGGTCGCGCCGATTTTCGGGGAAATACGCGGAGCGGCGTAGTCCGATGTGTGCATTATCTCACGCGACTTTCTCTTGCGCAAGTGCTATCGTTTGATAGCCGTTGATGCGTCGCCACGTCGTCGACAGGCGTTCGATCGGCTTGAAGACGAGATAGAGCGCCGATGCTCCGCTGCGCAGCCGCTTAGCCACATTCGTGCGTAGGCGAACGCTAGAGAAGACTGACTCGATCGGATTGGTCGTGCGCAAGCTCTTCCAACTCGCTTTCGGAAAGGCGAAGTACGCGAGCATGCGGTCGACGTCGTCGCGGACACAAGCCGCCGCCTTCGGGTAGTGTTTCGACAAGGAAAGGGCGAGCGAGTCGATCTTGCTCATCGCCTCAGCGCGGCTCGTCGAGCTGCAGATCTCCCGCAGTTTGCGGTGTACCTCGCCTTTGAGTTTCTCGGGAACCTTGTCGAGTATGTTGCGGATCTTGTGCACCCAGCAACGCTGCTGCGCCGCCTCCGGATACTCCGCCTGGAGCGCCGCCCAGAAACCGTTGGCGCCGTCAGCGATGGCCAAGTGCGGCGAGCGCAAGCCTCAGGGCTTTGAGATCGTGCAAGATCTCGCGCCAACTCATCTCGCTTTCGCTCATCGCCTCATCGAGCACCACGAGGTGCTTTTTGCCTTGTGCATCCGATCCCATAACGACCAGAATCACGCGTCGCTCGTCGGCTGGGCCGGCGCCTAGGGTGGACGCCATCGACCCAGGTATACACGTAGTGCTCGTGATCGAGCCGGCGCGTTTTCCATGCATCAGAACTCGGCCCGGAACTGCGAGTTGACCCGAGCAATCGCCGATGCCGAGAGCGGTGCTGCTTCACCAAGCAAGGCTCGCAGCGCCGGCTCGAAGTCGCGCTGCGAGAGCCCCTCGAGCCAGAGCTTGTGAAAGGTACGATCCAAACTTGGAAGCCGTCGAGCGTGCTTGGGCAGGACGGCGAGCTCGTAGGTCGTTCCGCGCACACGCGGGCGGCGAATCGGAATCGCGCCGGCGGGCGTGGTGATCAGCCGTTCTGGATCGTGGCCGTTGCGGTACAGGACTGGGGCGCCCTTTTCAATGCGTTCATAGCGCGCTCGCTGGATGAGCTCGTCGGCTTCGGCGTTCAGGTAGGCCTGAAGCACCTCGGCAACCTTCGCGCGGCACTGCTCCTCGAGCGCGGCAATTCGATCGCTCGGGGGAATTGGCAAGGGGAACGACGTTGGTGTAGACTTGTTTCACGGCGTAGTCTCCTTTGGATTTTAGCAATCCGGAGCTACGCCCGCTCCTATTTCCGAGCCCCGCTTACGCGATGGCGCTGGCACGTTTACCCGAAACTCGCTCCGATCTCGCCCGCAATGCCTACGCGTAACTAAGTTCGGGCATTCGGTGCATCCACTGTACTTGCCATATGATTGCGACTTGCAAGCTTGGAAGCCATAACATGCCAGAGCGTGCCCGGCCGCCAGTGGCAGCGCTGACAAGGCCACGCTCAGCGGATCGGCGACGAGGCTGCTGCGATTCGACGAGCTGCAGAGACGCATGGATTCGGGAGTACAATGCGGAGCGGCCGCATCAGGGCCGCTGGCGTTACGGGAAGACGCCGATGCGGACGTTCTTCGACAGCCGTTAGCCAAGGAAAAAGTTATTTGCGGCCTGAATCAGCCGGGGTGACACTATCTGACGCTCTTCGCCGCAATCATGCGCCGGTTGTCAGACAAAGTCTCAGCTTATACACACTACTTTTTGTGGGCGTCATAATACGGGTCGCACTTTACTTTCCGCTCGCGATGTATCAGTTCGATTCCGACGCAGTTCTTTCAGGACTATGCGGCTTTCGTATCGCGGAAGGGCACTGGCTAGCATTTTTTCCCTGGCGGTAGCCGTTTGAGCGCGGCCAGTTGTTATGTCGCCGCCGCCTGGTTTCATGTGGTCGGGTGTTGCAGGACCGGGTTGGGTTGGCTTTGGCTCGGCCTGCGCTGGGGCCTGACCCCACTGGAGACGGCGGCGGCCGGCTTGCAGAGGCGCTGGCCGCGGCCGAGCTCGCCGCCTGGAGGCCGCACTGGGGCGCCCGACGCTAGGGTCGTCGTGCGGTGGGCAGCCGTGTGAAGCGAGGGTCATGCAAGCGACGACGCTGTCTGTGCGAACGGGCGCGCGGGCGGGGCTGTGGCCCGGCCTGCGCCGCGCGCCGGCCGGGCCTGAGCTGGCTGCTTTAGTTTTCATCCCGTCGCTGATGGTCACACTGCCTGCGCTTGCCTGGATCGCCCGAAGACGCGGTAGCCGCATGGCTCACGAAGCTGTGGAGCTAGTGCCGGCCGTGGCCCTCGGCGCTGCGCCGTTGATCCTAGGAAATGTTGCTTCGGGATTTGCTACGTTTACGCAAAACTGGGCTTCACGCCCAGTTCCAAGTAGCGCGCAGTTTTTTAGCAACCTCGTTTGGGTGCTTTGGTCTAATCTTCCAAACTTGCTCTTTCGTTCATCAGGCTGGTGGTCCGAAACTACCTTGCTTAAGGTGACTTTTGCCTTCGCCGGAGTGGGGTTTTTCTTGGCACTACGTCGTAGTTGTCGTGGCCAATCGGGAGCGGCTGAAACCCAGGGCGCGGCGCAACTGTTAGCGCTTGCTTTCGTATCGACCGTCCTTATTTTTAGTCTTTCAAACGCTGGTTCAGTACGCGGCTGGACGGACCGCTACGTCGCTCCGTTTTATACCGTTTTGCCACTGTTTCTCGGTATCGGTATTGCGGCTTTGTGGAGCCGCAACCGTCTAATCGCCGTCGTTTGCGCTGCCGCTTTGACCCTTCCGAACTTGCTGCTTTACGGTCTGCCGGGCACCCCGCTTCGTAACGAGCTTACGACTGAGCTACGTAACGACGAACGCTTACGCGAGCTACTGGCGGAGCGCAGTGTGGGCCTTGTTTACGGGGCTTACGTTTGGACTTATCATTTAAATTTCGACACCCACACCCGTGTCGCCGCCGTTTCAAGGTTTCCAGGGGATGATTATCTCAACTATGGCGCGGCGCTCTCAACAGCGCCAGTTTACTGGGCCGGAATCGGCAACCTGGACGAGGTACACACTTGGGCGCGCGTCGCTCAGGCACAAGGTTCGATCACGATGGATGGTCCGCTATATGTATTTATAGCAGATCGTCCAGCACCGAACGCCTCTCGCCTTCTGGAACAACTTCGAAGCGCAAGGCTATAAGCGGACTCCGCGCTTTCTTCGTGAACGCGGAACCAACTATCCGGCCTTAAACCGCCGGATAGTTGGTTCCAAAGTAAGCGTCGCTTAGAGGCCGTCTTGCTCATGTGGCCTCGCGTTCGCGATGATGGCGGAAACACCGTCGCGAGGTCTTCATGGCAACATCAAAAGCTCCGAATCAGCGCGGCCCCCGTCGTCGCCTGCCGCTCTCTGAAAAGCGTCGTATTGTTGAGCTGACGTTGCGCGATGGCGCGTCGATTCGATCGGTCGCGCGCGAGCAAGGCGTCAACCGAATAGCCTCTATCAGTGGCAAGCGCTCTATCGTGCCGGAAAACTGAAAGCGGAACCAGCACCGCGCGCCCGTAGCGTCGGAAGGCGACGTTTCTACCGGTGACGATCGCAGCTGCGAGGCGTGGGCCGCAACCGGCTTCTGGCACGGCGGCAGGCGCCTCGAGCATCGTGCAGCTGATGCTCGCCTCGGGCGCGACGCTGCGGATCGAAACCGGTGGGCTGGATGCCACTTGATCTGCGCCCTGATCGCGGAGTTGCAGCGATAAGCGTGGCAGCGACGAGCGTACCGGCGGCACGCGATGTGGCTGGCTGCCGGCGTAACCGACATGCGCAAAGGTTTCACCGGCCTGAGCGCGCTGGTGCAGCACGCGCTGGCGAGCAGTCCGTTCTGCGGTCATATCTTCGTCTTCCGCGGGCGACGCGGCGATTTGCTCAAGCTCTTGTGGTGGGACGGCACGGGCCTGTGCTTGATGGCCAAGCGTTTGGAACGCGGCCGCTTCATCTGGCCGCAAGCGCAGAGCGGAAGTGTATCGCTCAGCGCAGCGCAGCTGTCGATGTTGCTCGAAGGAATCGATTGGCGGCATCCGGTGCGCACCGCTGGGCCGCTGATCGAGGTGTAATCCCGCAATGTAAAAATCGCATTGCGTTTTGTGCGAGAAACACTTGACAGATCTGCGTGGAATACGTACGATGAGCAGATGGATTCCGCGAACGCTGTGCTTCCCGATCTCGACCGGTTGGATGTTGCGGAACTGAAGATGTTACTGCAAGAGCAACATGAGCAGTTGGTCGCCAAAGACGCACAGATTCTCTCCATCACGCTGTTGATCGAGGCGCCTCAAGTTGGAGATCCTCAGGTTGCGCCGCCTGCAGTACGGACGGCGCAGCGAAAAACGCGAGCAGCAGATCGAGCAGTTGGAGCTGTGGGTCGAAGAGCTCGAAGCCGAGGATGCGCGACGCGCCACCGCTTTAGTCGAGCCAACGCCATCAACGCCGGCGCTGGGCACCCCCAAGGCACGGCGCGAGTTTCCCGCACATCTGCCGCGCGAAACGCAAACCATTATGCCCCGTTCGGAGTGCTGCCCCGATTGCGGCGGCACGCTCAAGCATCTGGGCGACGACGTCTCCGAAATGCTCGAACTGGAGCCGGTGCGCTTCAAAGTGATTCGCCACGTGCGGCCGAAGCTGGCCTGCGCGAGCTGCGATACGATCGTGCAAGCGTCGGCGCCGGCACGCCCGATCGAGCGCGGCATGGCCGGCCCGGGCCTGCTGGCCCACGTGCTGGTCAGCAAGTATGCCGACCATGTGCCGCTCTACCGGCAAGCGGAGATCTACGCGCGTGAAGGCGTTGACCTCGATCGCACGCTGCTGTCGCAGTGGGTGGGCACGACCGCGGGATTGCTCGCGCCGTTGACCGATGCGCTGCGCGATCACGTCTTTGCCGCCGATGTCGTTCATGTCGACGATACGCCGATTCCGGTGCTGGCACCAGGGCATGGTAAGACCAAAACTGGTCGGCTGTGGACCTACGTGCGCGACGAACGGCCGGCCGCCGGCCAAGCGCGCCGGCGGTCTGGTTCACCTACACGGCCAATCGCAACGGCGAGCATCCGCAGCATCAACTGCGCGACTTCACGGGCATCTTGCAAGCCGACGGCTATGCGGGCTTTTCGAAGCTCTACGAGGGTGGCCGAGTGCTCGAGGCGGCGTGCTGGGCGCACGTGCGGCGCAAGTTCGTCGATCTGCACGAACTGCATCAGTCGGCCATCGCAGGAAGGCGCTGGATCGCATCGGTGCCCTCTACGCCATCGAGAAAGAGATTCGTGGACGATTGCCAGACGAGCGGCGCGCGGTACGCCAGGAACGCAGTCGCCCGCTGCTCGATGCCCTGCATATTTGGTTGCAGCAGACGTTGGCAACGCTCTCGCAGAAATCCGCAACTGCCAAAGCCATTTCTTACGCGCTGACTCGCTGGGATGCGTTGCAACGGTATTGCGACGACGGGCGAATCGAGATCGACAACAACGCTGCGGAACGCGCGTTGCGCTGCGTGGCGCTGGGGCGCAAGAACTTCCTCTTCGCCGGCAGCGATGGCGGCGGGCAGAGCGCGGCGGCGTTTTACAGCTTGCTAGGCAGCGCGAAACTCAACGGCCATAACCTCGAAGCGTTTTTGCGCGAGGTACTCGCACGCATCGGCGACCATCCGATCAACCGCATCGCCGAGCTGCTGCCCTGGAACCTCAAGCCGACGCACGATCAGGCGCTCATGGCCGTCGGCGACGCGGCTCGGCTACCGGCGACTGTCTAACCGAGCTCTATCTGGGATCAGCCCTCCTATGTCAAGACGGCCTCGGGCGGACGCTTACGTTCCAAAGTCAACAGCCATTTGAACTATTGGCAAAACTTGATCTTGTGCACCCAGCAACGCTGCTGCGCCGCCTCGGGATACTCGGCTGAGAGCGCTGCCCAGAAGCCGTTGGCGCCGTCGGCGACAGCCAGGCGCGGAGCACGTAAGCCTCGCGCTTTGAGATCGTGCATGATCTCGCGCCAACTCATCTCGCTTTCGCTCATGGCTTCATCGAGCGCCACGAGGTGCTTTTTGCCTTGTGCATCCGATCCCATAACGACCAGAATCACGCGTCGCTCGTCGGCTGGGCCGGCGCCCACTAGGTGGACGCCATCAAGACCAGGTATACACGTAGTGCTCGTGATCGAGCCGGCGCGTTTTCCATGCGTCGAACTCGGCCCGGAACTGCGAGTTGACCCGAGCAATCGCCGATGCCGAGAGCGGTGCTGCTTCACCAAGCAAGGCTCGCAGCGCCGGCTCGAAGTCGCGCTGCGAGAGCCCTTCAAGCCACAGCTTGTGGAACGTGCGATCCAGACTTGGAAGACGACGAGCGTGCTTGGGCAAGACCGCCGATTCGTACCTCAGGCCTCGCACGCGCGGGCGGCGGATGGGAATCGCGCCGGCGGGCGTGGTGATCAGCCGCTCGGGATCGTGGCCGTTGCGATACAAGGCCGGCGCACCCTCTTCAACGCGTTCATAGCGTCGCCGTTGGATCAACTCGTCGGCTTCGGCGTTCAGGTAGGCCTGAAGCACCTCTGCGACCTTCGACCGGCACAGAGCCTCGAGCGCGGCAAGCCGATCGGCGGGGGAATTGGCAAGGGGAGTAACGTTGGTGTAGACTTGTTTCACGGCGTAGTCTCCTTTGGATGTTGACAATCCGGAGCTACGCCGCTCCTATTTCCGAGCCCGGCTTACGCGGCAGCGCCGGCACGTTTACCCGGAGTGGATACACAGCCTCCACGTGGCGTGGACAAGCCACTCACGGTCTTTACAGTTACCTTACACAGTTAGTGTGGACTGGCACAGGAACGGCGGCTGAGAACGGGGTAGCTTGGGGGCAGATCAAACCGCTTAACAGAGCGAGGCGCCCTTGCCACGTGCCCAGCCCTCGGCCTCCGGCCCAGTCTCCGGGTTCGGGGCACTCCTCAAACGATTGCGCGTGGAGGCCGGACTCTCGCAGGAACAGCTTGCCGAACGCTCTCGCATCAGCGTGCAAGCAGTTGGGGCATATGAACGCGGCGATCGGCGAGCTCCGTATCGCGACACCCTCGCGCTCATAGTCGAGGCACTCGGCGTCAAGGGCACCGCCCACGAGGAGTTGGCGGCCGCCGTCGATCAGGCCCGCCGTCGGGGACCGAACGCGGCGATTCCGGCCGCGAGCTCGCTCCGCGAATCGTCCAATAATCTTCCTCTGCCACGTACTACGTTCGTCGGCCGGCAGTGCGACGTGGCTGAAGTCAAAGAGCTGCTAAGGCGTCACCGCTCGCTGACGCTCGTTGGTTCAGGCGGCGTGGGCAAGACACGCCTTGCAATCCAGGTCGGTGCGGAGCTCCTCGATCGCTATCCCGACGGCGTGTGGTTTGTTGATCTCGCTCCGATTAGCGACCCGGAGCTGGTTGGCAGCGTCGTCGCCCAAGCGTTGGGCGTGAGCCAGGAGGGACGCCCCGGTGACGGGTCGATCCTGTGCTGGCTGATGCGCAAAAATCTGCTGCTCATCATCGACAACTGCGAGCATGTCCTGGAGCCAGTCGCTGCGCTTGCTGATGCCATCCTGGCAACAGCCTCAGGAGTTCGGATCTTGGCGACGTCGCGGCAAGGACTCGACCTCAGCGGCGAGGTTGCACACCGGCTGCCATCACTTGCCGTCCCAGTCGAAGCCGCGCTGACGGCAAAGGACGCGCTGCGCTACGGCGCTGTTGCGCTCTTCGTCGATCGTGCTGCAGCCGCTAACACGCGGTTCCTCCTGGGCGATGACAACGCCCCTGTCGTCGCCGAGATCTGCCGACGCCTGGACGGCATTCCGCTAGCGTTTGAGTAGATCACCCGGCTCGACTCCGAGCGCTCCAGCCACCGCAACCAAAGTCTTGATGGTAATCGGATCGGCATTTTCGACGCGCTGCCAAAGCCGAGGGACCATCCCAGCCCGGTGCGCCGCCTCCTCCTGGCTTATCCTGAGGGAGAGTCTAAGCGTGCGAGTATTCTGGGCAATCGCCTTGAGCACCTGAGGGACGGTCGCGTGAGTCTGTACTTAACCCCGTACCGCATAGATGCGGCTGCAAGACGTGGGGATTCCGGCGGTCTGAAGATGGCCCTGACCGATGAAGACTGCTCGCGGTGGGTTGAATTTGGCGGCAGAGGCCGCCAGAAGCCGCCCAACCTACTCCCTAAGCAAACGCAATTCGGATACGCGAGCCTCAACGAGCTTTGGAGTGTAGTCTTCGACCTCTTGCGCGATACCGGGAGATGATGCGGCAGCCTCTCAATTACCACAATCTTTACGCGGTGCTGCAGAATTCGATGAATGGGGAGTTTCTCCGAGGCGAGCAGCGCGCGTTCAGCGCCGTGGTAGCCCAGCTCGGCGGTTCCGCTGCGGAGCGTAGCCAGGCGGCGGGCGTTGGCTGCTGACCCGGTGAGTAGGTCTGCGGCTCTCGTCCTCGCCTTTTAGCCGTCCCGATCCGCGCGGGCAGCTCCATCGAGTCCAGGACCTCAGTAACTTAATTGCGTTTCGGCACCTATCTCATATTCGCCAGGCACAGCGTATAAAAGCATACCGTCGGTCGTGATTCCAACAATATCATATGCACCCCGAAGCCCACATAGGACGTACATGTACGCTTCGCATCCCAGGAGGTACAGGCCAAGCATCTTTTCTCTGTCATCCGTTGAGATCCCAAGGCGATCAAGCTCTTCTTCGGCTGCCTGCTCGCCGCAGTCAGGCCCGCTATACCACGCAGCCTTACAGATGTGAAGGCGCCATGCATCTGAGTAGCTTACGCGTTTAACGCGCAAACGAGTCACGTGCAGATCGGCCCCGCAGCTCTTGCAGAAATCTGACGGACCCCGCACGTGAGTCGCGCCCACGCCGCCTTCACAGCGAAAGTCCTCGTCGAGTTCACGGTAAGGTACGTCAGGAACAACCCATTGCATTTGTATGTCTCCCATTCAAAGATTGCCTTTTCAATCTGCGCTTTCGTAGCCACGGCACCCTACCTTTCGTTGAGCGAAGCATCTCGAGTCAGGTATTGCGGGGCCGCTTCGGCACTCGCGCGAGCCAAAACTCCGTACCGTTTAGCGTAATGCGATCCCGGCGCCGGCTAAGCTGAGGCGAGTACATGCCCCCGTCGTCTCGATAGTACAGCAGCATCCATGCTAAGAGCCACGCCCGATTCGGCGTCGCATCTAACACACGCATTGGCTCAGCAAGTGTCTCACACAGCTGAAGGCGCCACAGGTCGGCCCAGCTGACGCTGGTAACTAAGAGCCGCGCGACACGAAGATCAGCGCCGCAACGCCGACAAAAATCCCGAGGACAAGCGACGTGGCTCGGGCCGAATTCGAGTTGCTGACAAGAACAATCGGGTTCTCGCGATAACTGTATGTCTGGAATGGTCCACTGCAAGACGGCAGCGTTGCTCATCGTGCACCCCTTTCATGGCATAAGAAGTTTACGTTCGTTTTCGAGGACCGGTTTTCGGGAGTGCCCAATCGCCGCGATAGCGGCAGGAACGGGCCGACGGTGCGCCGGCTAAGGACGCACCGTCGCCGTTTGGGCCGTTACGCTGCGTCATGCCCGATGAATTTGAGAGACTCGGCGTGATGTGCGCGGTGCAGCTCGGTGTCTTCGTTTTCCATGCCATTCTGCACGAAACTGACGGCTCGATGGAGCATTACGGGTGGCCAGTTTGTACATCTCGGGTGCTTTCTCCATTTTGTTCCTTTCTATTTGGCATTTGAATGGTGCTAGAATCGGTGTAATGCTGCGTTACGCCGTCCCGTCGGGATCGCTTAGCGGGCCGCGTGTTGCGGCACGTTGGGTAGTTAGAGCAGCCGAAAAAGGGCGCGCAGCTCTTCCGATTGACCCTCAACGTCATCGGCGCACCGCAGTGATCACACGCGAGCACCGCAGCGAATACGTCGCCGCGACTGCTTCGTCAAATCAAGTCGGGCCCAATTGCCGAACCGTCTGCTCCGCTGTCGACGGTCTGCTCCGCTCGAGCCGTCCGGTGCGCGTCGAGCCGTCTGGCGCCCGTCGAACGGTCTCCTGCTCGCCCGGGCTGACAGTCCGCCTGAGTCAACGTAACGAGCGTTACGCCGGCGGGGAATTCTTTGCAGTACGACTCCTAATTCTATACGTTGCCTCCTTCTTAGCTGTAATTCGTTGCGTCGCTTAACGTGGTCGCTTCTGGAGGGTAGTTTCTACCCGGGTCCCGAGGGTAGTTTCGGACCGCCTTCGGAAAGACTCGGCGAACCGCCTCAATGCATCGCGGCGGGTGGACTTCATAAAGTGTCGTCCCCCGCTTGCGAAACCCGCGACGGATGGCTCCCTTCTCCTCGAGTCCTTGAAGAGCTCGCCTGACGGCGCGAGAGTCGCTAATCCCCGCCTCTCTGCCTATCGTCTCCTCGCTCGGGAAGCATGTCCCACGGTAATGATCCGCGTGCGCCGCGAGAACGAGATAGACCCGAACCTCGTTCAACCTGGTCAAGATATGCAACCAGCCGAGATCGAATAGCGTGTAGCGGTTTTCGCGGCTGAGGTGCGCGGCGACCGAGCGCGGTCTTGGCAGGGAGCGTAGACGGCTCTTCCTTTTCCGAACGCTGTCAATGCCAGCGATTGAAGGCGGCGCTTGCGCCGCCGCAGTATACTTAGGCAAGGTAAATCCCCCAAAGAAGCGGCGCTGTCGGGCGCCGCTTTCGCTTTAAATCAAGCTAGGCCGCCGACTCGCGATGAAGCCAGGCTTCAAGCGCGGCCCGGGGTAAGAGAATTTTCTTTTTCCTGATCCCAACATGCACGGCCGCAATCTCTCCGACCTTGACGAGTCGCCTTAGGTTTGTCTCGCCCATCGATAACGCAGCTGCAGCCTCCGCGACCGTGTACGCCAACTTATTGGAAGCGAGCTTGGTGACGAATGAGCTCGTGCGCTCAGCCCGATTCTCTACCTGCTGGCCGGAGTTCGCCATATTCGCCTCTCTTCTAAAAATAAAGTCCAGATCACGATACATGGTACCAAATGACGCTAGACAGCACTAGGGCATTATGCTAGATTGAATAAGTCCGAAGGAGTTCTTGTCCTGTCGCAGCTGAAAGCCGAGATTAAGGAGTTCGTTCTACAGCGGTGGGGACCGTGGCTTAGCGTTGCGCTCGAATGTGCAAAGAGTTAGTTCCGACGAGCTGGCGGCGAGGTACAACGACGCCCGAGCCGTTGCTCAGGGCAAAGATGTTGACGACAGCAACAGTCCCCGCTCTCTCGTTAAGAAATGGCTGCGAGGCGAGACGCCAGCCACTGCCGGAGCGCGTATCTGGCCGGGACGGCGCTCGCTGCAAAAACGGCGCACCCCCACGCATCTGGTCTCCTTGCCGTTCTTGCGGCGGGCCACTACGGTGATTTCTTGCGAACGATACGGCTCCTTGGGACAACCGCTAAGGGCGCTAGTTTTGCGGCAGAAATTATCGCCAGCTCGCCACTACTTGCCGAAGCAGAAGTCGCAGACGCTCAAGGGTGGTCGGGTTTCTTTGATTACCGGCGGCTAAAGAACGGCGAAGTCACCCTCGGACCTTACTTCCCCATCACAACGCCGCCAACATACATCGATGGGCAGGGCGTCGGCTACATCGAAGCTATCGACGGGGCACGCGATCTACTCAGGGGAATGCAGCGTCGACTCATCTCGGCCGAGGTCGAAGGCGTTTGGAATGCGCGGCACTCAGATTCACTGGACTACGAGACCGAGCCCCTAAAACGTCACGGCGAGAGATTATCACTTGCGATCCAAAACGCTGAAGCGGCTGATGCGAGAAATGTTCCGATGCTCCTTCGTTGGGAGGTCGCTGGCCTTCTCATTGACAGCTGGGCTAATGAAATCGATAAGCGTTATTACAGCTTTCATTTTGTGTACCCCATTTTCAGGGACATTATACGACACTCAATTCTACGATCGAGAGGAGCAGCATGAGTAGACCTAAGAAACCTGCACGTCGCCGACCGCGCGGCGAGGGAAGCATATCCGAGTGCGGACCACTTGATGCGAACGGCCGCGGACTCTGGGTGCTGCAGCTCAGCGCCATCGGTGCCGAAGGGAAGCGCATACGGAAAAAAGTTAGGTATAGGGGAACCAAGGACGAGGCTCAGCAAGAACTCGCACGTCTTCGATTACATACCGCCGACGGTTTAGCGAATCTTTCGAACGAAACGCTGGGTAATTATCTGCTCGAACGTTGGCTACCCTCGGTTCAAGCGGACCTCGCTCTGCGCACGTACATTCGCTACCAGGGGATCGTCGAGCACCAACTCATCCCGGCCCTCGGCCATGTTCGCCTACGAAAGCTAACGGCGGCCCACATCGACGCCGCCAAGCGGGAGTGGCTACGCGCCGGCTGTGCGCGAAAGGACGAGCGGAAAGGCACGGCCCTCGCGCCGAGAAGCGTGTTGCACGTCTTGCGAGTGCTGCATAACGGGCTGCAGCGCGCCGTGAACTGGGGGCTCGTCACACGCAACGTCGCCGACTATGTGAAGGCGCCGCACATGGGACGCCCCGTGACGCGCGCCTTGAACATCGAAGAGGCATCGAAACTCCTCGCCGCAGCAAAAGGAAGCCTGATGTTCGCGCCGATCGTCGTTGCCCTCACGACCGGCGCCAGACGGGGCGAGTTGCTCGGCCTTAGTTGGCGAGACTTTGATGAACAAGCCGCTACCCTCACCGTCGCGCGATCGGTCGAGCAAACTCGCGGCCAGCTCGCGTTCAAGTCCCCAAAGAACAACCGCCCACGCACTATCAAGCTCGGTGCTTTCACGCTTTCCGTTCTGAGAAAGCACCGAAAGACGCAGCACGCGGATATCTTCCGCCGGCGACGGCTTGGTCTCGGCTACGAAAACCTCGACTTGATCTTCGCGCATGAAGACGGCGCCATCTGGCCGCCTGCGACGTTCGGATGGCGCTTCGGGACTGTCGTCAAACTAGCCGGCATCGGTGCTTTCCGGTTGCACGATCTGCGGCACTCGTCTGCCTCCATTTTGATAGCGCAGGGCGTCGACATAAAGCGTGTGAGCGATCGCCTGGGGCATAGCGGCATCGCGATTACGGCCGACACTTACGGCCACCTCTTCGTAGACGGCCAGACAGCTGCCGCCGACGCGATCGACTCGGTTATCTCGGACGCCGCGAAGACGCCGCGAGCATTGTGAGTTAGGAGACACTTAGGAGACACCTTGGGTCCCTCAGCGCTAGTGCACTTCGCCGAATCGGTCTCTCGCTTGAGGCAAAAACCACTATAAATTCGAGCTTGGCGGGAGCGTGTAGGAATCGAACCTACCAGTCGCCTTGCGACGACCTCAGCGATTTTGAAGACCGTGCGAACCACCAGATCCGTACGCTCCCATGATAGTGTGATGCCCTTATTTTGCAAGGGTTTCTAGTGCACTGCACCTCTTGGAAAAATCAGCGTGGCGCTTCTGGTCACCTTTAGGTCACCTCCGCCTACGCGACTACCGCCGAAGCCCCTGCCAAGACCGATTGCAAGGCGGAGTCGAGCTTGGTCGCCGCCTCGGCCTGTAGAGACGGCGTAGCATGCGAATAGAGGTCCATCGTGATCGCGATGGTCGAATGCCCGAGCATTTCCTGGACCACTTAGCTCCGGGCATTCCAGTAACACTCTACTGCGTGCCGCGCAATCATCCAACGGCACGGAATTATTTAGAAGTTACGCAACGAAACGACGCCCGCGAAAGAAACACGGCCTGCAAATGCGAAGCCGTGCAGACGGGCGGAGGTGCGGCGGACCTTTTGGCGGGGGTGCCCCTCCGTCGACTCAATGAAAGAGCATAAACGCCGCGACGCTTTACTCGGGAGTCGAGAACTGCTCAGGTGGCAGCCACTTTCCAGGATGGGTCGGCGGCGCAATCGGTGGATTGATCGGATGGGTGCCAACAACGCCTCCGCTAACGTGGTCGACTTCCTCATCTTCGTTCGGATTTTTTTGGTCGCTCATAAATCAGCCTTTCTGGCGGTTACCTACCGCGCTGCCCACAAGTTAGCGCCGCCGTGAGAAGCCGTTGTGAATGCGGCCTTCTCAATCGTGTATTTCCCGATTATTGCGACAGCCGCGTCCGTAAATAAGGCCGACCGTCCCGTACTTACACCCTACAACAGCCAGGAACCACAAGAACTCACAACCGTGGTGGCCGGATAGAATCGAGCTCTTAGACGATGCCGACCTGAGACCAAAACGAGTTCAGAAACGGCGCTTTCGCCCAGGGCCCAGCAGAGATCGATTACCATTCCGCGCATGTAGTCAAGGCCGCCTCCACCGTGGTTGCGTCGTGGTCACATTTAGGTCACCTCTTCCGCGGGACCTCACTACTTCTGCAGGATCAACTTACGCTGCCGGCGGCACCCGGGGGTCCAACGGGAAATCGCGGATCGGCAGCAATTCAGCAAAGCGTGGGCGCCAATACCGTGGTCGACGTTGAGTTCGAGCAGAATTTCTTACCTTCGCCCGGCTTCAACCAGCACGCTTTCGGCGCAGGTCTTACATTGCGGCCATAAAACCGTACTTCGTTATTAAACGCTCGGCGTACCAGGCCGGCCAGGGTTGCGACGGCGACGCGCTGGTGTACCGTTCGTCGAGCTCCACTAAATCGCGCGTGAGATGGCTGCGGACGGGGCGCCGCGCGAGCAATCGCGGAAGTTCGGAGTGAGCGAGAAGCCAGTCGGAGTAAAAGGTAGCCCAGTCGTCGTCGTTGCCGTCGGTGTCGGAGAAAACCACGTGGTGAATTTCGCCAACCTGATGCAGTAGCTCCGCGATCCGTTCCGCCGTGTCTGCGTTCACCTCGACCTCCTCTTTGAGTGGTTGGCTTCGGGCTTCGAGCTTCCGCTCGCCTCTCCCGGCGCCGTTGCGGGTGCCGTATCTATGGTTGCCAGGTACCACCGGTTCGCGCTACGCTTGGCCCTGACCGCTTATGAAGACTCGCTCGGACATCCGCAACGTCGCGATCATCGCACACGTCGACCACGGCAAGACGACGTTGGTCGACGCTATGCTCAGGCAGAGCGGCGTCTTTCGGGAGGGCCAGCACGTCGCGACGCGGGTGCTCGATTCCAACCCCTTGGAACGGGAGCGCGGCATCACGATTCTGGCAAAAAATACCGCCGTCCGCCACGGCGACGTCAAATTCAACATCGTCGACACGCCCGGCCATTCCGATTTCGGTGGTGAGGTCGAGCGCGTGTTGCAAATGGTTCAAGGCGTGTTGCTGCTCGTCGACGCCGCCGAAGGCGTTATGCCCCAAACCCGCTTCGTTCTGCGCAAGGCGCTTGAGCTCGACCTACGCGCGATCGTCGTGGTGAACAAGATCGACCGCAGAGATGCCCGCGCGCAAGAAGTCGTCAATCAAACCTTCGACCTCTTCGTCGACCTTGGCGCCAACGACAAGCAAGCCGACTTTCCGGTTCTGTTCACCAACGCAAAAGCGGGAATCGCGAAGCGATCGTTAGAGGACGACAGCGAGAACCTCGAACCGCTCTTCGAAACGATCGTTTCGAAAGTTCCCGAAGCCCCCTCGGAAGAGGGTCCGTTTCAACTGCTGATCTCGGCGATCGATCACAATCCCTACGTCGGGCGCGTCGGAATCGGGCGAATCTTCCGCGGTACCTCACGGCGAAACGACCCGATCGTGAAGATCGCGCGCGACGGCGTCGTGACCGGCGGCCTTCGGCTTACGACCCTGCTGACGTTTGCCGGCCTCGAGCGCATCGACGTCGAGCAAGCCAGCGCGGGCGACATCGTCTGCATCTCGGGGATCGACGACTTGAACATCGGCGACACGCTCGCCGACGCCGCCATGCCCGAGAGCATTCACGCCGTCGCGGTCGATGAGCCGACCGTCTCGATGTTTTTCAGCGTCAACAACTCGCCGTTCGCCGGCCGCGAGGGACGCTATCTGACGTCGCGCCAGATACGCGACCGGTTGACGCGCGAACTCGAATCGAACGTGGCGCTGCGGGTTACCGAGACCGGTTCCGCCGACACGTTCGAGGTCCGCGGCCGCGGCGAGCTGCACTTGGCGATCCTCATCGAAACGATGCGGCGCGAAGGCTACGAACTGGCGGTTTCGAAGCCGCAAGTGATCGTAACGGAGCGCGACGGCGAACGCTGGGAACCGGTCGAATACGTCGTCGTCGACGTGCCTGAAGTCTATGCCGGCGCCGTGATCGAAGCGCTCGGGCGCCGCAAAGCGATGATGTCGAACATGCTGCCGGTCGGGGACGGCCAACGGTTGGAGTACACGATGCCGACGCGCGCCATCTTCGGGCTGCGCGGCGAACTACTCACGCTCACGCGCGGCACCGCGGTGCTTTCGCATACCTACTACGACCATCAGCCGTGGCAGGGTGAGCTTCCCGAGCGCAACGTCGGCGCATTGGTAGCCAGCGAAACGGGACGAACGACGGCCTACGCGCTGGCCGGCGTCGACCAGCGGGGCCGCTTCTTCGTGGGTCCCGGCATCGACGTGTATGAGGGGATGATCGTCGGCCGGGCCAACGACGACAAGGACATCGCGCTCAACGTTGCCCGCGAAAAGAAGATGACCAATATGCGCGCGGCGGGCTCGGACGACAACGTCAAGCTGGCTCCACCCGAAACACTCTCACTCGAGCGAGCGATCGAGTTTATCGAGGACGACGAGTTGGTCGAGGTCACGCCGGAATCCATTCGGTTGCGAAAGCGGCTGTTGAATGAAACCGCTCGCTTGCGGCTGCGGAAGCGAGAGACGGTTCCCTAGTCGACCAACCCCCAGGAAGCGTCCGCCCGAATCCGAACAGGAAGATAGCAGCGGTTCTTTTTGCCGCGCGAGAAAGGGCAACCACAAATGAGCGACGACAAGCAAATGCGGGACGACGAGCTGGATCAAATCAGCGGCGGCGTGAGCTCGCATCCGATGCCATTCGACCCGATTCGTCCGGGCACGCCCCCGACCCACCCCGGTAGTGGAGCTCAAAACCCGATTCGCGTCCCCAGCAATCCCGTCGGGAATTAGGCCATCCAGCGGCGCCTCGACGGCGCAGCGAAGTTCTGCAAGGGGCCGGGCGGTGCTCCGACCCCTTTTGCAGGCCCACCCTTCTCCCAACCGAAAGAAATTCGGACAAATAACCAGGGTCAACCCCTAGGAGTCGCTCGAATTGCCGAGAAAGACTTTCATATGCGCGGTTCTTTTGCCGCGTAAAAAGAAAGGGAAACTATGAGCGACCAAAACAAACCGATCCAGGACGAAGAACTTGATAAGGTAAGCGGCGGCATCGGCACCCATCCGGTTCCGATCGACCCGATTCGGCCAGGCGGCCCCCCGACCCATCCGATCATCCCAGGCGCCCCGATCAAGGGCAAGACCAACCCGGTCGGCTAAAGCCGAATCGAAGCAGCGTTCAGTCTATATCGACTGGCGTTGCGCGAGATCAGCGAAGGGGCCGGGCGTTGCGATTAGATCGGCATAGTTCCCGTCCTGCAGGATCCGGCCCCTCTCCAACACCACAATCCGATCTGCATTCTGGATCGTAGAAAGTCGATGCGCTATAACAATGCGCGTCGCATCTAATTTCTCCAGCGTCTTCATAACGATTGCCTGCGTTTCGTTGTCCAGCGCGCTCGTCGCTTCGTCGAAGAGCAGAATGCGCGGCGAGGTGACGATCGCCCGCGCAATGGCGATGCGTTGACGCTGCCCGGTCGAAAGCCCACCACCGTCCGACCCTAAATACGTTTCGAGCTGCATCGGCAGGTGCGCGATGTCATCGGCGATGCCGACGCGCCGCGCCGCGTCCCACGCCTGGTCGTGCGTGATGAATCGCGCGCCCGCGATATTCTCAAAAATCGAAGCCTGCAGCGCCCCTGTCGATTGAAGCACCGAACCGATCTGCCGGCGGACCGCGGCGAGGTCGAGCGACGCCAGGTCGTGCCCGTCGTACAGCACCGAGCCGTGGCTTGGCTTCTCGAAGCCCAGCAGCAGCCGAAACAACGTGGATTTGCCCGATCCCGAAGGCCCGACCAGGGCGACGAACGAGCCCGGTTCGATCTTTAAATCGAGGCGGTCGAGCGTTGCTGCCGACGCGTTCTCGTACCGGAAACTGAGGTTGTGTAACTCGAGCGTGCCGGAGAGCGTGCCAGGATCGCCGTGCGCCTCCAGTATCTCGGGCATCGCGTGCAGTAGCGGCCGGGCACGCTCGTACAGCGGAATAATCCGAATCACTTGCACGAAGGCATCGCCCAGCCCGAGTAACCCGGCCAGCAATTGGCCGAACGCGGCGCTGGCAGCGATATAGATGCTCGCTGGAAAGGCGCCTTGGCGGACGATGAAAACGTAGCCGATGATGGCAAGCCCCGTCGCCGCCGGCCAAATCGAGTCGAAGATGCCGAATCGGTAGACGATGGTGCTCGCCCGGTTCGAGATGCGGCGCATCGTAACGAAGCGGTGAAGCCAGCCAACGAAAGCACGCGTTTCGGCTCGTGCGATCCGGAGTTTTCCGATGCCGTTAAAAACTTGCAGCACGAAGCCCGCGATGCTGCCCGAACGGTCGAATATCTGGCGGCGCAGCGGAAGCGTGACGAAGGCTTCGACGACCGAAACCGCGATCGCGATCACCGCCAGGCCGGCGCACAGCCATGCGAGCCCAACGTCGTAGATGAAGAGCAGCGCGAAGCTCACGAGCGAGAAGACGCCGCTGAGCGCCGCGGAGATCGTGATGTCGCTGACGTACTGCTCGATCGCGTCGACGCCCATCAGGCGATTGGCGAGATCCCCGATTTCGTATCGCCGGAAAAACGACGCCGGCAGTGCCAGCAGCCGTTCCATGACCGCCGATTGCAGCGTGGAACCAACTTGTGCCTGAAGGCGCACGATCGCTAAGCCGCGCACGACTTCCGCCACCGCAGCGGTCAGCGCGATCGCGAGCAACCCGAGGCCCATCGTCAGCAGCTGCGGGCGCATTGCCCCCGGGATGATCGTGCCATACAGGATTGCCGTCGCGAGCGGAATCATGCCGGCGAGAATGCCGCCGAGTAGGCCAAGCCCCAGGATCTGGCCGGCGTCGATGCCGCTATGGCGCAATCCAAAGCGAAGCAAGTCCCAAACGCCGATCGGACGCTCCGGGAATGGACGAAGGAAGACATACGCCAAGCTATCGAGCTGGGCAGCGATTGCGTCGTCGACCCGCACCGGCTCGATGGGCGGGTTTGGGTCGACGAGGGCATATCTGGCGTGACGGCCACCCCGCTGGGGTAGCAACGCCACCGGTTCGTTGTTCGGGCCGCGGAACGCGAGCATTGGTCCGTGCTCGCGCCGTTGCCAGCCGCCGCGCAACCGAACGCGGCGGATCGAGAGCCGCGACTCGATCGCAATTGCTTGCACCGCCGCTTGCGGCTCGCTATGCGACTCGCGCGGAGCAACGATCGTGATTCCATCGGCCTGCGCGACGATCCGCGCCGCGGCGACAACCGGGTCGTCGCCGGGCTCCGTCGCAATTCGATTGCGCTCGAAAAGGTGCGTCGCTTCTTCGAGACCGCTTCGCAGCGCGCGTTCGTCGAAGGCCTGGGTGGCGTGGCGCATCGTCTCGCGGCGTTGATCTTCTTCGGCGGAACGAGCTTGCCAACGGCTCCAGAACGCGTCGTGCACCACGCCAACCCCGGCGGCAACTTCCGTCGGGTGTAGGCTGGCGCCGTGGACGGGTTCGATCTGCACGTCGTCGTGCGCGCGCAGGGTAAACTCGCCGCCGATGGGGACGATGCCGGTCCCCGAGTCGCAGAGATACGAGTTTAGGAGCCAGCCTTTGCCGCTCCTGATGCGAACGTACGTCAGCTTGCGCGAGGAGTGGGCGTGCTCGCCAGGCGCGAGCGCGACCGTTTCGCGCGTGGCCACCGGGCGCGCCATCTGCACGTCGAGCTCGATCGAGTCATTGCCGACCAGCGTCGTGATATAGCGTGAGAGCGCTTCGTCGCGCACCGCCGGCTCGCTGCGCGCCATGTCCCACGGCTCCAAGACCGACGGAACGACGCCAACGGCAATGAGCGCGAGCGTCGTGCCCTCCGACTCGCGCGACGTGCCAAGCACGATATCCCCTTGACGAGCCGTACCGAGAAACGATCGGCGGCCGACGGGGTGCCCGTCTGCGTCCAGCTCGACGACGAAGAGCGCCGCCTCTCCCGAGCGCACGCGATAGGCGTGCTCCCGCTGGCTGAGCACGAGAACTTCGTCGCCGGAGATCCGGACTTCGCGATCGGCGATCATTGCGACCTCACGAGCGAGAGATAGCGGCCGTTCTGAGCGACCAACTCGTCGTGCGTGCCACGCTCCGCGATCACGCCGCCGTCGAGAACGAGGATCTCGTCGGCGTCGCGGATCGTGCTGAGCCGGTGCGCCACGATGAGGCATGCGCAGCCGCGCCGTCGCAGACTCTCGTCGATGAGATACTCGGTTAGCGGATCGAGCGCGCTGGTTGCCTCATCGAGGATCACGAGCGCCGGGTCACGCACCAGCGCGCGTGCGATCTCCAAACGTTGGCGCTGCCCACCGCTAAAGTTAATGCCGCCCTCGGCCATGACGGCTTCGTAACCTTCGGGCCGGCCGACGATGTCGGCGTGAATGCAGGCATCGCGAGCCGCGCGTTCGACCGAAGCATCGTTGACGGCGGGGTCCCAGAGCGTGAGATTGCTGCGAATCGTCCCCGGATACAGCGAGATCTCTTGGTCGACGAAGGCAACGTCGGTTCCGAGCAGCGCCGGATCGATCGCCTCGCGCTCGATGCCGTCGAATAAGACGGTCCCCGACCACGGCTCGAAAAGTCCGGATACCAGCTTGGCGATCGTCGATTTGCCGCTGCCGGACGGTCCAACGAGCGCGACCCGCCGGCCCGGCGCAATGACGAACGAGATATCGCGAATGGCGGGCACGCCGTGTTTGTTATAGCCGAAGGAGACGCCACGCAGCTCCAGCTCGCCGGCGAGGCGGGTGCGGTCGACTCGTTCTATCACGCGCCGCTGGTCCATCGGATAGCGCATGACGTCCTGAATGCGCCGCAGGTCGCCGTCCATCTCTTGCACGTCCGCGCCCAACTCGACGAACGTCGTAAACGGCGTAATGAAGAGCTGCATCAGCATCGTATACGCAAAGAGCGTTCCGATCGAGATCGCGCCCTCGATGACGCGCAGACCGCCCAGCGTCAAGATCGCCGTGACGTTGATCGTGATGAGAAGGCGCGGCACGGCGTTGAGGACCTGCGACGGCACGGCGAACCGTTGGCGCGCATTGACTACCCGCGCCTGGCGCCCGAGCCACTTCATGAAGAACGTGCTCTCGGCACCGCCGGATTTGAGCGTCTCGATTCGCTCGAGCCCCGAAACCGAGCTTCCCAGGAGCATCGCTTCCTCTTGCAAGAGCGCCGCATTGGCATCCGAGCGGAAGCGAGCCACGATCCGAAGCGCGAGGATGTTGAGCCCCGCAATCGCCAGTGAAACGACGGCGAGAAAGCGATCGTAATGCGCCATCAGCGCGAGGTAGAAGAGCGCCGCCACGACCCCGATGGCGCTGGCCGCAAGCCGGCTCGAGAGCAGCTCCGCCACGCGATCGCAGATCGCGACACGGTTCGAAACTTCAGCGGGAGACCGCTGCGCGAAAAACGTCATCGGCAGATGCAAAACGTGCCAGAGCATGCGGCTCGCGTTGGCCAGCGCGAGTTTTGCCTGCAGCCGCACGATCGCGTGTTGTTCGAGCTCCAGCAAGACGATCTGCAGCACGATGCTTCCTGCGATTCCGGCGACGATCCAGAAGACCCACGAATAGCTCTTTCCGACTAAAACTTCGTCGATGAACGTCTTCGTAAACGTCGGCAAGGCGATGGTCGGGATGACTAAGGCCAAGCCCGCGAGGATTACATAGAGGACCGATCCCCACGAACCCGCGAGCTGCGCGCGCAGGATACTGGTCGTCGCGGGGATTTCGTTGCTCGGCTTGAAATCCGGGCCGGGCGAAAACGTGAGGCAGACGCCGGTATACGCCCGCCCGAACTCCTCCCAGTCGCAGAGCCTGCGGCCGCCGGCGGGATCGTTGAGGATCGCACCGTCTTTCGTGAAACGCTCGACGACGACGAAGTGATAGAACTGCCAGAAGATGATGCAGGGCATAATGGTCTTGCGCAAATCGTCGAGATCGTACTTGTAGCCGTGAGCGTCGAGGCCGTACCCGCGCGCCGCGCGCAACAGATTTCCGGCAGAGCTTCCGTCTCGCGTGACGCCGCACGCGACGCGAAGCTCTTCAAGCGGAACGTGGCGACCGTAGTAGCCCAGAACCATCCCAAGGGACGCCGCGCCGCATTCGACGGCTTCCATCTGAAGAACCGTCGGCGTGCGGACGACTTTCTTAGTAGAACCGTTCTTGTGGATTTTTTGTTCGAAGAGTTTCATCCGTGCGTCGGGGGAAGGACAAACGAGATCGGCGGCCGCTCCTCTACGACGATCGTCGCGTAGCAGGGCATGCCAGGCGATAAGGTCCGCCCTGCGTTTTGCAGGCCGGACCAGATGAGATTACCGTTCGCGTCGACGTCGAGTGCGATGTGAACCTCGCGCATCGGGACGTCAGGTGAGAAACCGGCGGCGACCGCGTCGGTCTGAAGGGCCGCTCGGATGCGGTCGGCGCTTGCGGGAAACGGCGCCGCATAGATGACGTGGCCGCGAAGGAAACCAAAAACGTCGGGCCTGGCGTCCGCCGGCGAAAGCCGTACCGGCAGCCCGACCGTTACTCGACGGTCCGTTTCGACCGGGACGAAGACGACGGCGGTTGGATTTGCGCCGGCCGGCTCGATGGTGGCGATCGCATCGCCTTGGCGGACGAAGCTGCCGACCTGGGGCGAACGCTGCGCCAACACGCCGGCCACCGGGGCACGCAACGCAACGACGTCGCCTGCCGTCGTGCGCATGCGCGCAACCGCAGCCCCCAGGGGAACCGTGTCGCCGACGTGGGCGGGCAGCTCGATGATCGTCCCTTCCGCGGCCGCGACGACCGGCGCGATCCCACTTCCCGCAACGATCACGCCACGGCCTTGGAGACCCACCGGAATGCGCCCGAAGACCGACCATCCGATCAGTAAGAGGAGCAGGCCTCCGATAATTGCCAGCGCCAAAATGCTGTGCGATGAGACGACCGCGATCGCTTCGTCGAACTTCTCGACCGAATCGATTGCCGAGATGGCCTCTTCTCTGAAGAGCCCGCCGCGCTCGCCCTGATTCGAACTGCTCACGAGTGCCCCGCCGGAGTGGGTGGCGGCGATACCGCGGCACCGTCGGTCAGTCCCACGACGCTTTGCGCGACGACGACGTCGCCGGCGCGAAGCCCCGAAACGATCACCGAGCTCGCTTCGTTCGAGAGACCGACGCTCACCCGCTGGCGGTATGCAGCGTCGTTCCGGACGATGAAGACGTAGGTCGACCCGCCGTCACGGCCGAGCGCCTCATTCGGCACGACGATCGCGTGCTGCAGGTCGGTAGTGAGAATATTGACGTTGACGCTCATTCCGTCGTGCAGAAAGGCCGGCGACCCATCGATCGCAATCGTCGTCGCAACCGTGCGCGACGTCGACGTCGAGTCTTCGGAGCGCTGCGCGATCGGCGAGACTTCAACGACGTGGCCGCTAAGAGCGCGTCCTGGGAAATCCTCGCCGGTGATCTGCGCACCCTCCCCGACGTGAACGTTGATGACGTCTTGTTCGTCCACTTTCGTGCGGACGACAAAAGCCTGCCGCTGCGCGAGCGTGATCAACGGCTGTCCCGCAGTAACCGCATCGCCCGGTTGAAGCGGTCGCACCGAATCGCTCTTCTCCGTTGCAACGCTCAAAACGATTCCGTCGTATGGCGCGTGAATTTGCGTGGCATCCGCCTGCTCTTTGGCGAAGGCGTACTCCGAGCCGGCGCGTGCGGCCTCCGCCGAAGCGGCCGCGACGTCACCGCCGCCCGACTCGACCTGCGCCGCCGACAGCGCGGCCTGCGCCTCCACGTAGCCTTCCTGCGCGGAGCGCACGTTATCTTCCAGCACCGTGCGCGACTTAATCAGCTGACTGTAGGCCGCCTGCGCTTGTTCGTACTTGGCCTCGGCTTGGTCGAGCTGATCGCGCGAAATCGCCTTGTTGGCGTAGAGATCCCGATAGGCGGCATACGTCCGCTGGGCCTCGCGCAGCGTTGTCGCCGCGCTCACGTAGTTCGCGTTCGCGTGCGCCTCGAGCGCGACGGCGCTCGACTCGCCCAAACCATAACCGGAACCGCTGATCAAGTCTTGCCGGGCCTGCGCCAGACGCGCACGCGCAGCGCCCAGGTTACTCTGCGCTTGCGCAACGTTCGTAGTATCGGTAACCTGCGTGCTCTCGGCTCGCGCGGTCGCCGCGCGGTACGCCGCGGCGCTGCTGCGCGCGTCCGAGACGATCTGTGGATTCTGAATTGTCGCCAGCAGTTGCCCCGCGATCACGCGATCGCCCGTCTTGACGAAAATGTGCTCGACGTTGCCGGAGATCTGAGTCGACATCGTCTGGATCTGCGGATACTGAACGACGCCGCTCTCGGGCAGCGAAATCACGAAGGACGCGTTCCCAACGGTTAGCTCGCGCACCGTCCGAGGCTGGCCGCGCATCTGGAGCGCGACGACGATGACGACGAGCACGAGGAGCAGCGCGCTCCCTGCGATGATGGCGAACTTTCTACGGCCTGCGTCCATCGGTCAGAGATCCGCGACGATCGCGATCGGATCGAACGTGCCGAGTGCCGATCGCAGCTTCACTACGGCATTGATGTAGACGATTTGGGCGTTGAACAACTCGGCCTGCGCCTGAAGGGACGTGGCCTGCGCAGCCTTGGTATCGGTTAGCGAGATGAGTCCGTTTTTATATTGCAGCGCCGCAATGCGCGCCGCTTCCGCTCCCAGATCGAGGGCTCGGCGTTGATACGACAACGCTTCGCGCGCGGTCTGCGCGCGACGCAGCGAGTCGGTAACGTCGGCCTCCGCCCCAGACTTCGCCGAGTCGAGCGCGAGCTGCGCCGAATCGACGGCTTTGTTCGCCGACCGATGGGCGGCGGCACGCGTTCCGTAGTCGACGATTGGGAGCGAGAGCGACGACGTCGCCCCGATATTCCAGAAGCCCGGCGTGCCGCGAACGACGTTTGCAAACGGAAAGCCGATGCACGCGATCTCATTGGGATACCGCGCGCATTCCTGATTCGTCTGTGTGATCTGGTTCTGCTGGTCGACGAAGCCCGTCGGCGACGTTTGGTTGCCGAAGGCGGCAAAGACGTTGATCTGCGGCAGAAGATCCGTGTCGATCGTCGCCCGCGAGAGCTGGGCGATCGCTACGTCGGCCGAGGCCGCCGCGACCTCCGGGCGATTCCGCTCGGCGATCTGGATCAAGCTTGCCGGCGGAAGGGCGGGAAGCGGCGGCTCCGGCAGCGTTTCCGGAACGGCAAAGTTGGTATCGAGGGCGGCGCCAATTGTTTGCGCGAGCGATTCGCGGGCGGTTTCACGATCCGATTGCGCATTCAACAGAACCACCTGCGTCTGCTCGACGCCGACCTCGGCGCGCAGAACGTCGACCTCGGCAACCATACCGGCTCTTTCCTTCGCTTGGGCGACCTGCAGCAACGCTTGCTGATAGGCGAGGTTGGCTTGCGCCAAATCCAAGAGATGCTGGTAGTTTGCGATCGCAAAGAACATATCGACCAGCTTGGCAGTGGTCTGGATTTGCGTTTGGCGCAGCTCGGCTCGCACTTCTTCGACCTTGCGATAGTATTCTTTGCTCAGAATCTGATTGAGCGATCCGTTGTAGAGGGTCCACTGCGTGCCTATTTGGGCGGTGTTCTGCGAAAAATTCGGTATCGGAGCGATTCCGTACTGCGCCAGGCTACCGGCGTAGTTGCTCTGCTTCTCGAGCTGGTTCGACACGCTGGCGGCGACCGGCGGAAACTCGGCGGCGTGCTGCCGGGTGTAGTCCGATTCGGCTTGCGCGAGGGCGGCTTGCTTCGCCGCAATCGTCGGATTATGCGCCAACGCGTAGGCTACGGTCTGCTGCAAGGTTAAGGTACCGGCCCAGGCCGCGCTCGCCGTAGACAGCAGGCTCGAACACACCACGACGCAACCGGTCGCAATGTGCGCTGCTACGGATGGGCGCTTCGCCGCGATAGGCTCTTTCCGGGGTCCGGGAGGCTCCCATTGATGCCGGTCACACATCCCTCTTTTACAACAGGGCGATGCGCCGCCTGCAATACGCGGGCATATGCTTTGCATTCAACGCTGGGTAAAGCTTGACCCTGTCATGCAATCCGCCGGGCCCAGCTGCCCGCTGGACGGACAGGGCGAGCGCGGGGCTCGGGTGAAGGCGGCTCGATGATCGCGTCGGCTAGCGCCGGAGCTCGCTCGCCTTTCGCGGTGCTTGTAGCTGCCATCGTCGCCTCGAGCATGAGCTACATTGACATCACTGCCCTGACGGTTGCTCTCCCTATCGTTAAGGCCAAACTCCCGGCGAGCGATTCACAAGCGCAGTGGATCGTCGAGGGATACCTCCTCTTTCTGTCGGCGCTGATTCTAATCGGCGGCGCTCTGGGCGATCGCTACGGCCGGCGCCGCCTGTTTATTTTGGGCATCTGGATCTTTGCATTGTCCTCGATCGCCTGTGCGAGCGCGATGCAGCCGGGCTTCCTTATATTCGCACGATGCGTGCAAGGCATCGGCGCCGCACTGATGATTCCCGAGAGCCTCGCACTGATTACGGCGAGCTATGGCGCGCGCGAGCGCGGGCGGGCCATCGGCATCTGGGCGGCGGCATCCGCAATCACGATGACGGCAGGTCCGGTCCTGGGCGGATGGCTCACGCAGGAGTTCACTTGGCGCCTGGTCTTCTGGATAAACATTCCGCTTGCCGTCGTCGTTTTATTCCTGGCATACGCGCGCGTACCCGAGAGCCGCAGCGAAGACGTTGCCGGCAAACCCGATCTTCTCGGCAGTGCTCTGATCACCGCGGCGCTCGCACTCATCGTCGGGGCGCTGATGCAGATGCAGCACCGGCTCGCCAACGCGCTCTCGGTTCCACTTGCAATCGCAGGGCTAGCGTTCTTCGCCGCGTTCGTCATCGTCGAGCATCGCGGCTCCGCGCCGGTCGTGCCGCTGCGCCTCTTTGCGTCGCGCAGGTTCCGGATCGCGAACGCCTACGCGTTTCTTTTCTATGCGGCAATCGGCGGAGAGCTGTTCTTCGTACCCTTCGAGCTGCAGCACATCATGCTCTACACGCCGTTGGCAACCGGCCTCGCGCTCTTGCCGACGATCGCACTTATTGCAGTGGGTTCCCCGATTTCAGGAACGATTGCGTCGCGTCTTGGCGAGCGATTGCCGTTGGTTGCGGGAGCGGCAATAACGGCGCTTGGAATCGCGCTTTTCGCAAAGCTAGGTTTCGGAGCTTCGTATAGCGCCAACGTGTTGCCGGCAACGATCGTTCTCGGGATTGGGATCGCCATCACCGTGCCGCCGTTGCTCACGACCGTGATGGGAGCGGCCGACGCCGATGACGTCGGGGCGGCGTCGGGAGTCAATAACGCAATCTCCCGCGTTGGAAACCTGTTCGCCATCGCGGTGCTTGGAGTCGTGGTCGCGACCGCGGGCGGCGGCGCCTTGCCGGCGCCGGCACACCCGGAAGGTTTCCGGAACGCAATGCTCGCTGCAGCGGTGATGGCGCTCGCGGCCGCGCTCGTGGCAATACTTCTGCCGCCGAGAAGCGCGGTTACTGGCCCTTCGTCGTCCTGAGCCGGTCGAAGGATGGGCTAGATCAGGGCTTTCCTACGGGCCAGGGCTCGTTGAGGACGGGCCGCCGGGCTGCGCCGTGCCCCAAACTGAATTGTTACCGCCGCCGCTAACGCGATCGAGCTCTTCGTCCCGGATGTCCGGAGGGGTGGCCTCGTCGCGGATCTCGAGGTCGGCTTTCTCTAGCTTGCGCATATTCTTACTGTCTTGGTTCATAGGGCCGGGTATTTCACGGCCGGTCGCCCATCTCTTGCCGACGTGGGGTCTTGGAGCAAATCAAATTGCAAGGCCCTCGGCGACGGCACGCTCCTCGCTCCACGCCACGCCTTCCGCCGCAAGCCTGCTGACTTCGGAGCTCCCGAGGGCATCGCTTAAAACACGCATGACGCTTTCGTAGAGCTGCTGCTCTCCGGGATTTCTGCGGAAGTCGAGCCTTGCGACGCAGGCATTGATGTATCCGATCAAGCGCGCGGCTTTGGAGAACCGTGCCGACGTACCCTCGTCTTCGCCGAGCGGCTGCAAGACGACGACGGCGGCGAGGTGCTGGAGTGCCACGGCTTGGTGGGTTTCGAGCTGTTCCCGCGCGGCGAGCGCGACCGCCTCGCGGGCGCGCTCGCGCCCCAAGTCGTAGCGCGCGAACGCGATCAAATACTCTGCCATGCTGGTAAGCCCGTCGACCAGGTTGGGCATGTCGTTGAGCTGTCGAAACGTGGAGATCGCGTCGCCCAAGATTCGCACGGCAGCGTCGATTTTGCCTTCGGTGAACTCGATCCAGGACAAGTGGGTCGCGACGACCGCCGCATCGCGCTCATCGTGGACGGCGTTAAAGGTGGCCAGTGCCTCTGCGTACATCGAGCGGGCCGACGCATAACCGCCGGCGTGCTCGCATGCCATGGCAAGCGTTCCAAGCGTGACGCCCGTGAGCCGGCCGGCACCGAGGCGCCGAAAGGTTGCGAGCGCCGATTGCAGCATCGATTCGGCTTCGGGGATGCGGTCGAGCGCGACGAGCGCGCGCCCGGCCATGTACTGCGCGGTCGCGATCTCTTTCTCGTTGCCGATCTCCTGGTAGCTGCGCAGCGCCCGTTCGGCGCACTCGCGAGCCGCCTCCCATCGCAGAAGCGATGTGTTGAGAAACGCCTCCACGCGCTGGAGGTCCGCAATAACGGCAGGCGGCGTTCGCTCGTCGACCATGTCGAGGGCGATCCGCGTCCAGCTCCACCCCTCGCTTACCGAAAAAGCGCGCCAGACTGCACCGAGCCCTCCCGCCAGGCGCTGCCCGAGGTGCACGTCACCGCGCCAGCCGAGCGTCCATTTGAGCGCGACGCGCCAGTTGCCCAGCTCAGACCCGGCAAGCTCGAGCCAGACGCGATCCGGCGTGTCCTCGCGAAGCCGGTCGAGGTGCAAGGCCCGCTCCAGGAATGCCACCGCGTGCGCGCGGGCGATGACCTCGTATTCCCCCTGCTCGACGAGTTGCCCGTGCGCATACTCGCGCGTCGACTCCAACAAGCGATAGCGGGTCTCGCCGCCAAACTGTTCGGCTTGCACGAGCGACTTGTCGACGAGCGACGACAAGAGATCGAAGACTTCCCACGATTCGATCGCGTCGCGAAACTCTCGCTCGTTGTCGCAGCAGACGGCGGTCACCGTCTCCAAAGTCCAGCCGCCGGCAAAGATCGTCAGGCGCCGGAAGAGCCGCTGCTCCTTTTCTGTGAGCAGGTCGTAGCTCCAGTCGATCAGCGCGCGCATCGTTTGCTGGCGCGGAAGCGCGGTTCGGCTCCCGCCGGTCAGCATCCGAAAGCGCTCTTCCAACTTCTCGGCGAGCCGGCGCGGCGACAGCACCTTCACGCGTGCCGCCGCCAACTCGATCGCCAAGGCGATTCCATCGAGGCGGCGACAAATTTCCGCCACGCTCGGGGCGTTCTCGTCCGTCACGCGAAAGTTTGCATCGGAGGCTGCGGCGCGCTGGACGAACAACGCGATCGCGCCAAACTGTATCGCGTCATCCGCGGTAACCGGGCGATTCTCCGGCGGGAACGAAAGCGACGGCACCCGGTAGACGTGCTCGCCGTGAATTCGCAACAGCTCGCGGCTGGTCGCCAGCATCCGCACCTCGGGACAACTGCGCAGAATCGCGTCGGCAATTCGCGCGACCTCCTCGATCACGTGCTCGCAGTTATCCAAAATAAGCAAGAGATGCTTGCGGCGCAAGTAGTGCAGCAGCGTATCGAGCATGGGACGCTGCGGCTGCTCGCGTACTCCCAGGGTCGCGCCAACCGTCGTTTCAACAAGCGTCGGGTCGCTTAGCGGACCGAGGTCGACGAACCAAACGCCATCACCGGAACCGTCGAGCAGATCCGCCCCCGCCTGAAGGGCGACGCGCGTCTTTCCGACACCCCCCGTCCCGACCAGCGACACGAGCGCGTGTTCGTTGACCAGCGCTTCGACTTCCGCCACGACCTCTTCGCGACCGATCAGCGGGGTGAGCTGACGCGGCAAGTTGTTCCGCATCGAAACCAGCGAGGTCAGCGCAGCGAAGACCTCCGGCAATCCCGACGCGAGCACTTGCCAAACGTGTTCGGGCTCGACGAGGTCCTTCAAACGGTGCTCGCCCAAGTCGCGCAGATCGACCGCTTCGGGCAGCGCACCGCGCAAGAGTTGCGCCGTCGCACCGGAGACGACCACTTGTCCGCCGTGCACGACGGCCAAGAGTCGCGCAACGCGGTTCACGGCCGGTCCGAAATAATCACCGTCACGCTCGTCGGTCGCGCCGCTGTGAAGTGCCATCCGTACTCGGAGGACGCCGTCGGCATCGTCGGCCTCGAGCGCACGCTGCGCGTCGATCGCGGCGGAGACCCCGTCGGACGCGCGCCAAAACGCCGCGCAGAACGAGTCGCCGCCCGTCTTAAAAACGTAGCCGTTGTGGGCTTCGATCGCCGCGCGGATTGCGTCGTCGTGCCGGCGCAGCACGCCGGGCATCACGGCGCGCCGCTCTTCCCAGTGCTGCGTGCTTCCTTCGATGTCGGTGAACAGCAGAGTAACAGTCCCCGTCGGAAACGGCGATTTAGCTGCTTGCGTAGACGTAGCGCTCAACTCGAAATCGTTTGCAATCAAAGATCATATTGAAGCGTTGCTCGGACTGAGGTCCGGCTTTGAGGCGTTGGGGTTCTCTCTGTTCCGCGGCATATCTTGCGTGACGCGCATCAAATTTTTGCGCCGTCAAACTTCGATCGCTCGCTCTTCGGTACAAAGGTACCACCCATAAGCGTAGTAAGTAAGCTCCTTTGCCGGTGGCTAACTCAGAGCGACGATGCGGGCACCCGCTCCCCGATTAAAAAGGTCAGCGCGCCACGATTCTCGTCGAAGCCCACGTCGACGGTGGTTCCATCCTGGATCTCGCCCGACAGAATCTTGCGGCCCAGTGGTGTTTCGAGCTCCTTTTGAATCGTTCGTTTGAGCGGGCGCGCACCGTAGTGCGGATCGTATCCGACCTTCACGATGTGCCGTCTCGCCTCGTCGGAGAGCACGAGCGTGATTCGTCGCTCCGCCAAGCGTTGACGCAAACGCGTCAGTTGCAGGTCGACGATAGTCAACAGCTCGTCTTCAGTAAGCGCGTGGAAGACGATGATCTCGTCGACGCGATTGAGGAACTCCGGCCGGAAGTGCTGCCGCAGCTCGTCGAGTACCGTCGCGCGCATGACGGCGTACTCGGCGCCGTCGAACGACCCGTGGTAATCGAGAATTCGGTGGCTGCCGATATTGGAGGTCATGATGACGATCGTGTTCTTGAAATCGACGGTGTGGCCCTGACCGTCGGTCAAGCGCCCGTCGTCGAGTATCTGAAGAAAGACGTTGAAAACGTCGGGGTGCGCCTTCTCGACCTCGTCGAAGAGGATCACCGAGTACGGACGCCGGCGCACCGCTTCGGTAAGCTGGCCGCCTTCTTCGAAGCCAATGTATCCAGGAGGCGCGCCAAGCAATCGCGCGACGGTGTGTTTTTCCTGGTACTCCGACATGTCGATACGGATCAAGGCGCGCTCGTCGTCGAAGAGATACTCGGCCAGCGCTCGCGCAAGTTCCGTCTTGCCCACGCCCGTAGGCCCAAGAAAGATGAACGAACCGATCGGCCGATTGGGATCCGCGAGACCGGAGCGCGAGCGCAGCACGGCCTCGGCGACGGCATCGACGGCCTCTTTCTGACCCACCACGCGTCGATGCAACTCGTCTTCGAGGTGCAGCAGTCGTTGTTTCTCACCCTCCAGCAGTTTGGAGACCGGGATACCCGTCCAGCGGGCGACGACGGCGGCAATGTCGTCTTCGTCCACCTCTTCTTTGGCAAGCCGCGCTCCGTCTTTATGCGCCAGTCGCGCTTCCTCGGCCGCCAACTCTTTCTGCAGTCCGGCGAGGGTGCCGTACCGAAGCTCGGCCACGCGGTTCAGGTCGTACTGGCGCTCCGCCTGTTCGATCTGCACCTTCGTCGCTTCGATTTGCTCGCGAAGCTGCCGCAACTTGATTGCGGCATTCTTCTCCGCATCCCAACGAACGCGCAGCTTGGTCTGATCCTCTCGCAGCGTCGCCAACTCTTTCTCGAGTTGCTCCAAACGCCGGCGGCTCGCACCGTCGTCTTCCTTGCGCAACGCTTCGCGTTCGATCTCGAGCTGCATCACGCGGCGCGAGACTTCGTCAAGCTCTTGGGGCATCGAATCGATTTCGGTGCGCAACGTTGCGGCCGCTTCGTCGACGAGATCGATCGCCTTATCCGGCAAGAAGCGGTCCGTGATGTAGCGATTGCTCAACGTGGCAGCGGCGACCAGCGCCGCGTCTTTGATGCGAACGCCATGATGCGCTTCGTACTTTTCTTTGAGCCCGCGCAAAATCGAGATCGTGTCTTCGACGCTGGGCTGATCGATCATCACCGGCGCAAATCGGCGTTCTAAAGCCGCATCCTTTTCGATGTACCTGCGGTACTCGTCCAGCGTGGTGGCGCCGATCATATGCAGTTCGCCGCGCGCCAGCATTGGTTTGAGCAGGTTGCCGGCGTCCATCGCGCCCTCGGCCTTTCCGGCGCCGACGACGGTATGCAGTTCGTCGACGAAGAGGACGATCTGCCCCTCGGAAGCGGCCACGTCCTTGAGTACGGCCTTGAGCCGCTCTTCGAACTCGCCGCGGTACTTTGCGCCGGCGATCAGCGCGCCCATGTCGAGCGAAACGATTCGCTTATTCTTGAGGCCTTCGGGAACGTCGCCGCGCACGATGCGCTGCGCCAGTCCCTCGACGATGGCCGTTTTGCCGACACCGGGATCGCCGATGAGCACCGGATTGTTCTTTGTGCGCCGCGAGAGCACTTGGACGATGCGGCGAATTTCTTCGTCGCGGCCAATTACCGGATCGAGTTTCCCGCGCTCTGCTTCGAGCGTCAAATCGCGCCCGTAGCGCTCGAGCGATTTGTAGGTGCCCTCGGGGTCCTTGGTCGTTACTCGCTGGTTCCCGCGCACGTCGCGAAGCGCTTGGAGCAGCCTATCTTTCGTTACGCCGGCATCTCGCAGGAGACGACCGGCAGCGCCCGACGATTGCGCCATCGCCAGCAGCACGTGTTCGACCGAGACGTAGTCGTCTTGCAGCGCTTTGGCCTCGTTCTCCGCGGTGCTCATGATCCGCGCCAGCTCCGGCGAAAGCGTCACTTGCGCCGAGTCGGCGTTGGCGCCGCTCAGGCGCGGAAGCTGGCCGATCGCCTCGTCGACCCGGCGGCCGAGCGCCTTGGGATCGGCGCCGGCCTTACCCACGATATCCGGAGCGATGCCCCGTTCTTGCTCGAGCAAGGCCGCCAGCATATGCTCCGGCGCCGTCTGCGTGTTGTGTTCGTGCAAAGCGCGCGCATAGGCGGCGTTAAGCGCGTCGCCGACGCGCTCCGTCATCTTCTCTACGTTCATGTTTCAATTATACTGACAAGGCAAGGTAGCGCAACAGTTGCAGGAGAGACCTTTCGATACCTCGTAAGGCGGCGGTCGGATGCTCGACATCGCCAGCGGCGCCGTACGAGCCTACTACTTGTTTGACGTCGCCGACACCATCGATCTGACTAAGATCAGCGCCCTCGGCGTCGAGAGTCGCGCGCCTGCGGCATTACCGCTGCGGTTGCACGCGCCGCCATACCTCCAGTTTCCCGTCCCGCCGCTTGTCGCGAGCCTGCCAAGCGGCGACTTCGACGGCTTGCGCGCGTCGGTGCGGCTGAAGTTCTACGACTACGGCGTCCTCTCGCTGCGCCTGAGTTTCAGCGCCGCCGGGTCGTGGAACGACCTGTTGTCGACCGTCGAGCGCGCGCGCAGCGACGAATCGATCGCGCGCTTTGCCGAAAAGACGGCGGAACGCCTCTGCGACGAATACGCCGGCGCCTTGGACGATCGTCATCCGCCGCTGATCGAGGACTATCTGATCGTCGAGATCGATCGCTTCGGCGAACCCGTCGACGCGGAGACGCTCTTGGACGATCACTCCGCGGCGCTCGCCGGGCTCTTGCTCGGCGAACGCAAACAACTGGCTGCCGCCGAGGCGCAAGAAGCCTTGCGAATGCGCTTCTCCTACCACGAAGACGATTTGACGATCGTGCAATGGGATACCGCGTTCGTCTACGACCGCACCGAGAGCGCCCGCGCCATCGAGGATATCTTGGAGTTTGCCAACTCGCAACTCCTCGAGCTGCGCACCTACGACGCGTTGCTCGATACCGAGCTCGACGGAATCTACAAAATGCAGCCGGGTGGTCCGCCGCGGTCGCTGCGCGGACGCCGCGAGGCCGAGCAGGCCGCCACGCTGCGCTATCTGATCGTCGACGTCCTCGAGCTGATGGATCGGTCGAGCAACGCACTCAAGGTTGTCGGAGACGCGTACTACGCGCGCCTGTACCGGGCGGCGGCGACGCGCCTGGGCCTATCGGATTGGCAGCGCCAGATCGACACCAAACTCGCAAGCGTCGGCGAGATGTACCGCTTCTTCAGCGACCAATCGCGCAGCCGGCGCGATCAGTTCCTCGAGGTCACGATCGTCGCGCTCGTCGCAATCGAAGTCGTGATCGGCATCCTCACGCTGCTGCATTTTTGAGGCGAAGGGCTATGACCATGCAAAACCTGGTTCCGATTCCCGATACCCATCGCACGGTCTGGCCGGGAACGACCCCGGCCGCAGAAGTCGCCGATGGCGATGTTTGGCTTACCGCGTGGTTGCGTCCGCAGAGCGCGGGCGAACTCGACGTCGAGCGCGCGAGCGCGCTCGGCGCGACGCTGCCGTCGGGGCGCGCGTACGCAAGCCGCGCCGACCTTTCGGCGCAAACGACGTCCGACGCGAAAGACGTCGACGCCTTACAGCGCTATTGCGCGAAGTTCGGCATTCAAGTCGTGACGACGCACTGGCGATCGCTCGTTTTGAACGGGCCGATACGGAAATTTATCGAGGCTTTCGGAGCGACGGCCGCAATCTATGAGACCCCCGACAAGCGGCGCTTTCGGCTTCGCACGGAATCCCTGCACGCGCCTCCGGAAGTCGCCGCAATACTTCGCGGGCTTTTTGGCATTCACCAGTGGCCCCGTTCGCATGCAGTCGGAACGCTGCACGGCGGGGTGACTCCGCTTTCCGCGCAAGAAGTCGCGACCCGCTATCAGCTTCCCAATGCAGACGGTTCGGGCGAAACCGTCGGCGTTCTGCAGTTACGCGGGGCGTTCAGGCCTGACGACTTCAAAAAATGCATGCAGGATCAGGGGGTAGCTGCGAAGCTCCCGATCCTCAGACGCACCGATAACGCCGAGCTTACGCACGACATCCAGACTGCGAAGGACGTCGAGTCGGCCATCGACACGCAGATCGTCGGAGCACTGGCACCCGGGACGCAGATCGTCATTTATGCGGCACCGGACGACGAGCGCGGCGTGCTCGACGCCATCCGCACCGCGCTGTTCGATGAGGTAAACCGCCCGTCGATCCTATCGATCAGTTTCGGATTTCCCGAGTTCTTGTGGACACCGGTAGCATTGACGATTCTCGACGAGCTCTTCACGGTTGCCGCGCTGCTCGGCGTCAGTATTTTCTGCGCGTCGGGCGACAACGGAGCCGAGATGGATTACGACGGCAAGCCCCACGTCCTCGCTCCGGCGTCGAGTCCCTTTGCACATGCCTGCGGCGCAACGGATGTCTCGACAGGCTCGGATACGGCTTGGAACAAAACGGGAGGCGGATTCAGCGAACGCTTTGGCGTCCCGCCTTGGCAAAGCGTCGCAACCTCGGTTGCCGGCGGTTACCAAGTCCCGCCGGGCCGCGGCGTTCCCGATTTCGCAGCGCAAGCCGTGCCAGGTTATGCGGTATTCTTTGAAGGCACGAAGTTTGCGATGGGTGGAACGAGCACGGTCGCACCGATGTGGGCGGCACTTGCCGCGCGGCTCAATCAGCGCCTTGGTCGTTCAATCGGGTTCTTCGCGCCGCTACTCTACGGAGCGAAGGCGGATTCGATCTTTCGCGACGTGACGGTTGGAGGTAACGATCGATACCGCAGCACCGCCGGCTGGAATCCGTGCGCCGGACTGGGCGTCCCGATTGGTAGCGCGATCGAACGGGCGCTTGGGGGATCGGGCTCTTAGAAAATCAGATGCCTACGCACCCCAGCGCGTCGTCATGGAATACTTGCATCGCGGCCTTGAATTTGCCGACCGCTTGCGCCAGACGCGCCTTGTCGCATCCCGGCATCGCCATGAGTTTGTGATGGAGGTCGTCGATCGAGCGTTTGTGCGCTTCGAGTGCGGCGACTGTGTCTGCCTTCGCGTCGGGCATGCTACGGTGCTCCTTTCGGCGGCCGTGCCGCCCGGTTGCTAATCAGCTCATGTATCGCCGCGGCATGGGCAAGCGCCTGCTCTTCGGTCAGGCAAGCCCCTTCGTTCATCCGGCGCGCAAGCTCGTCGGCGGAGTAGATTTCGCGAAGTAACGCCATCAGACGCTCGTATCCGTAACGCTCGGTATACTGTCGCACCTCGCCGCGCGAACCGTACCGAGCTTCGGTGAAACCAACTAGCGCGGCGGCGCGCTCGTGGTCCAGAAGCAGCGCGGCAAGCAAAGCGTGATTCTCGAGTGCCATGTGCAACCACCCCGAGTGGGACTTGCCGTGCGAGTCGAGAGCGTCACGCAGATGGTCGCGAGCCGCCTCGATGTCTCCGGCGGCCATGGCGTAGGCCGCAAGATTTGAGGACAGCAGAACGAGATAAACGGAGTTGAGACGAGCATACGTAGCTTCCGCCTGCTGCGCGGCGGCGCGGGCGCGCTCGACGTGTCCAGTCGCAAATTCGAGCTCGCCGAGGTTCAGCAAAGCGCTCGCGTGCGCCTCGCTTCCCGGCCGCTCCGACCGCACGACCTCGGAGAATCGCCGGCGCGCAAGATCGATTTCGCCTCGCTGGAGATCGGTCACCGCCCATACTCGCAGAACCGTATTTGCCGTGATTCGCGAAAGCGACTCCGGGCTTTCATACGCCTCCCTCAGGTTACGCTCGGCTTCGTCGAAGCGCCCCGCCGACCGGTAGCAGGCGCTCAAGGTGGCCAACGCGCGAGCGATCTCGTTCGCGTCGCTCGTCGCACGCGCAACCTCGACGGCTCGCAGCGCGGTTCGCTCGCAGGCGGTGACCGGACGACCGGCCTGATGCTCGAGGACCGCGTAATGCCGCAGAATGCGCGCGTGGACGAACGAATCCGGCATGGCGTCAACGAGTTCCGCCGCGTACTCGTACCAGCGAAGCGCCTCCCGCCCGTTCGTTATTAGCTCCGGCCATTCCATATCGGCCAGCAACGAAAGCCCGACGTCCCGCCCGTTCCCTTGGAATATCGTCCACTCAATGGCGGCGCGGAGATTATCGATCTCGGCGCTGAGCAGCCGGCTCCACTCCGCATCTTCCAAAGCGTCGACCAACGGCTGGAGTTCTCGCACAAACCCGGTATAGAATGTCGCGTGTTTTCCTGCAATCGTTGCCGCTTCGTTCGCCTCGCGCAAACATTCGAGCGAGTACTCTCGAATCGAAAAAAGCATTCGATAACGCCGGTCGTCAGCGAACTCCTCGGTTGAGACGAGCGATTTGTCGACGAGCGCGGAGAGCGAGTCGAGCATGTCCAAATCGTCGCTACCACCTTCATCGCCGCAAACCGCGGCTGCGGCCTTCAGCGTCCAGCCGCCGGCAAATATTGACAGACGCCTGAAAAGCGCGCGCTCCCGCTCGTCGAGCAGATCGAAGCTCCAATCGATCGTGGCCCGCAATGTCTGCTGCCTGGGCAGCGCGCTGCGGTCGCCGCCGGTGAGCACGCGGAATCGCTCGTCGAGGCGTTGCGCGAGCTGCTGCGCCGAGAGTACTTTGATTCGTGCTGCCGCGAGTTCGATCGCCAACGGAACGCCGTCCAACCGGCGGCAGATGTCCGAAACGAACGGCGCGTTTTCGTCGGTAAGGGTAAAGCGAAAATCGGAGGCGCGGGCGCGGTCGGTGAAGAGCGCCGTTGCCGCCTGCAGGCTCAACGAGGGCAGGCGGAAGACATGTTCGCCGGCGATGCTCAAGTTTTCGCGACTGGTTGCCAGAAGGCATACGCCGGGGCATCCGCGCAAGATCGCACTAGCGACGCGACGCACCTCACCAATCAGATGCTCGCAGTTATCCGGAATCAAAAGCAGCTGCTTGCGCTCGAGAAACGCTAGCAGTGTTCCCAGCAACGGGTGATTGGGCACTTCTCGCACGCCGAGCGCCTGCGCAATCTCGGCCACGACCAGCGACGGGTCGGAAAGCGGCGCCAGGTCGATCAGCCAGACACCATCGGCCAAGCCGTCGAGAAGTTCCGCGCCGGTTTGGATTGCACACCGTGTCTTGCCCGAACCACCCGTTCCAACCAGCGTCACCAGACGATGCTGGTTCAGTAGGGCTTCGATCTCGACAAGTTCGTTCTCACGGCCCACAAACGACGTAATCTGTTGCGGCAGATTATTTGGTTTATTCTCGAGCGAGCGAAGCGTGGGGAAGCTTTCGATCAGACCGGGCGCCACGAGCTGATAGACGCGTTCGACGCGGGTCAGATCCTTAAGTCGATGTGCGCCGAGATCGCGCAGATCGCTTTCCGGCGGCATCGCATCCTGGACGAGGTCGGCCGCAGTGTGGGAAACGAGCACCTGGCCACCATGACCGATTGCCATCAAGCGCGCCGAGCGATTAACGGCAGCCCCGAAGTAGTCTCCGTCGCGTTCTTCCGCGTGCCCGGCATGGAGCGCCATACGCACGAGCAGCCCATCCACGCTTGAAAAGTCTTCTGCGGACAATGCCTGCTGTGCGGCGCAGGCTGCCTCCAAGGCATTAGACGCCGTCGCGAACGCGCTACAAAACGCGTCACCTACGGTCTTAAAGACGTAGCCGCCATGCGCCTCGATCGCCTCGCGCACCAGGGCGTTATGACGCACTAACGCATCGCGCATCGCGTCGGGCCGGCGTTCCCATCGCTGCGTGCTTCCTTCGATGTCGGTGAACAGAAACGTCACCGTGCCACTGGGTCGAGCAGAAGCTCGCGATTCCATGCTTTACGGCATTTTTGACGCTCACCGCAAACGGCCTCGCGTTGGCGAGGCCGTTTTCTGCGAACCGCCGAGCTTCGGTTATTCGGCGCTTGACGGTCTCGCCGCCGCACCCATCGGCATCACCAGGGTTGTGTCCGTAGCGGTCACGCCACTCGCGGTTCCACCCGAGTCGAGCGAGTACTGCTGTCCCTGCATCGTGGCGGAGTTCGCACCCCAGAGGAACTTGTTGCTCTTGTCGAGGCCGATGCCCGCGATCGATCCGGAGTAGGGCGAGAGCCCGTAACGGAAGCTCGCGACGCCCCGCAGCGGGTTGAGACCATACACGTTGATCTTAGCCGTCCCGGGATCGTTGACGACTAGCTCGTTCTTCTTGTCGACGATCATTCCGCCCGGCTGCGAGTAGCCGACGCCGCTAAGCGCCGTGCCGACGGCACCCGAGGCGATCGGAGTGACGAAGAGGGTCACGTAGCCGCAGTAGTTGTTGCTGTAAACGTCACCTTTGCCGTCGGTTGCGAGCCAGTAGACGCTGCCGCAGGGATCGGTGATCGTGTACGACGGCGAACACGCGTTGGGATAGCTGCACGAGCCGAACGGCGGCGAAAACACGTCGATGTTGGACGTGCCGTAGACGGCCACGTAGACGTTGCCGAACTGATCCTGCACGACGTCCGAGGCTGCGCTGCCGACCTTGAACTGCCACATCGGGCTCGACGAGCTGGTCAACGGCGTCTTGAAGGCGACGGCCGTGCCGTTGCCGGAGTTCGCGACGAAAAGGTCTTCGTAGTAGGTGCCCGACACCGGCTGTTCCCAGATGCCGATCGGGTTGGAAACGCCGTTCGGCGTTACCGTGCATGCGATGGCGCCGCCGCTCGCGCCGAAGCTATCGATTACGGAGTTCGTGTAGTCCGAGAAGTAGAGCGCGTTGCCGGCACAGCGGTCGGGGCGCACGCGCCCGAGCGCCGGCCGGAGGTTCTTCTGCGGAAGGGCGATTCGGCTCGCGGTCGCGGCGCCGCCCGAAGCGACGGGTGGACCGAAGGCCGAGGAGGCACCGGCGCTGCAGCCGGCGAGTAACAGGGCCGCGAAGGTCGCGCTCGCGGTGTGAGAGATCGTGCTCGAGTTCGTCATTTTCGGTGCTCCGTTTCTTTGAGAAAGTGTCCGCTAGCGCGGTTGAGTGCAGTATCGCGCGGCAGCGCCGCGAGCAGAACGGACGCTCACGAGAGGCGACCCGCACAAGTTGACTCCCGTGCGGGCTGAGGGGTCGCCGTGTCGCTGGGAGAAGACCACGCTGGCCATGTCGCGCTTCGGAGCTTTGCTGCGGCAGCACCGCACCGCCGCCGGGCTCTCACAGGAGTCGCTGGCCGAACGCGCGCGGATGAGCGTTGAAGGCATCAGCGCCCTCGAACGCGGCTATCGCCAGACCCCGCAGCGCCAAACGGTCACGGCCTTGGCCGAGGCCCTCGATTTAACCGGCGACGCGCGCTACGAGTTCGAAGCGAGGGCGCAACGCGCCGAGCCTGAGGCTCTTGCCGAGCCCAGTTACGAGGTCCGTTTGCCCGCCGCTCTCTCCGCGTTCATTGGCCGCGTTGACGAAGTCGCCGGAATCAGCGCGCTGCTGCGGCAGAACCGGCTGGTGACGCTGGTCGGAAGCGGCGGCGTCGGCAAGACACAGACAGCGCTTCGCGTGGTCGGAGATTTGCGCGGCAGCGGGATTTTCAGCGCTCGCTTCGTCGGGCTGGCGTCCTTAGGCGCTTCCGGCGCGGTAATCGCCGCGATCGCTTCGGCCGTGGGCGTGCAAGAGCAGACGGGACGCTCGCTGGAGCACGCGCTGCTCGCGCATCTCCGCAACAAGAATCTTGCGCTAGTGCTCGACAACTGCGAACACGTCATCGACGGCGCCGCTGCCGCTGCCGCCACGCTTTTGGCCGGCTGCCCGCGACTCCGCGTGCTCGCCACCAGCCGCGAGCCGCTCAAAATAAGCGGCGAACGCATTTTTCGTTTGCCGTCGCTGCGAATGGACGAAGCGGTCGCACTCTTTACCGATCGCGCCCGCGCCGTCGACCATCACTTCGCGCTGACCGCGCAAAACGAACCGCTGGTCGGCGAGATCTGCCGGCGCCTGGACGGCATTCCGCTGGCGATCGAATTGGCAGCAGCGCGGATCAATCTCTTGTCGGTAAAGACCCTCGCCGAGCAGCTCGACGATCGCTTCCGGGTGCTCGCCGGCGCCGATCGCACCGCGCTTGCGCGCCAGCAGACCATGCGCGCGACGATCGACTGGAGTTACGAGCTCCTTCCGCCTCGCGAGCGGGAACTCTACGAGTGGCTCTCGGTTTTCACCGGCGGCTGCACGCTCGAGGGCGCCATCGCGGTTGCTCCGCCGGAACCGCAATGGGAGGGAGAGATGCTGGACCTCCTCTCCTCGCTGGTCGACAAGTCGCTGCTGACCGTCGATTTTTCGGGAGCTCGCCCGCGATATCGCTTTCTCGAATCGTTTCGGCAGCACGCGTACGAGAAGCTCGTCGCCCGCGGTATCGAGGCCGTTGCCCGCCGTCACGCGCTCGCGTCGCTCGCCGTCGCGCAACGGCTCGAGCGCGCACACGATTGGAATCCGGAGGACGTCGAACCGGAGCTGGAAAACGCGCGGTCGGCGATCGAATGGGCGATCGCGGCCGGCGAAGCGTCGCTTGCCACCCGGATAGCCTGCGGATTCACGCCGATCTGGCGCACGAGTCGCGGCGATGCGCAACCGCGGCGGTGGCTCGAAGCGCTAATCCCGAAACTCGACATGCGCGCCGACCCGGAGATCGCTGCGTACGCGTGGCGCTCGCTCGCGCGGCTACGGCAGGGAACGCAAAAGATCGCGGCGGCAGAGCGGGCCATCGCGCTGGCGACGGCATGCGAAAAGCCGGCGGACCGCGTTGCCGGGATCTGTCTGCTTGCATACGGTCTCGTCGATGCGGGGCGCCTGGACGAGGCCGAATCGGCAAACGCGACGGCAATGGCAATCTGTCGCGAGTACGACCTGCTCGAGACGCGTTGCTATGCCACGGCCGCCGAAGTGCGTGCATTCGTCGCCGTGCGACGGGGACGCTTCGACGAAGCAAGGAGGTCGTATACGGAAGCGCTCGCGTTGACGCTACGTTTTGGTAGCGCCGTCGGCGCGACGAGCATGCGCCACAACCTTGCAGAGCTCGAGTTACTTCTCGGGAACACCGAGCGGGCACTCGAACTCGCAACCGCGGCCGCAGACGGCGCGCACCGCATGCATTTTAGTCGTTTCGAGTCGATCTCGCTGACGAATGTGGCGGCGTGCTCGTTAGCGCTCGGCGACGTTGACGGCGCCCGGCAGGCCGCTCACGATGCGCTCGAGCTCGCGCAGGGCGCTTACCCGTGGGGCTCCATCGTCGCGGTTCAACATCTCGCAACCGTCGCGGCGCTGCGCGGCGAAGTGCAGCCGGCCGCGCGCCTGCGCGGCTACGTGGATGCATGGTATCGCGCGAAGGGTTGCGAACCCGACGTCGCCGAGGCGCGCGGCTACGAAACGTTGATGGTGGCCTTGCGCGAACGGCTTTCCGAGTCGCAGATCGACGGGCTGAGCGCGGAGGGAGCGTTGCTCTCCGAAGAGCAGGCGACGCTCGAAGCGCTCGAACTCTAAGACTGTGCGCTCGGCAGCGCGGCCTCGCCGAAGCGACGCCGTGCTGCCGAGGGCGAGCTCTAGCTTCGCAGAGCTTACTGAATGGCGATGGCGACGGGGAGTTTTAGTTGCGTTCTCCGGCCCCTTAGAGCGGCGATCGGCCTGGCGTTGCCGTGCGCACCCGCGGCATAGGTGGTCACCATAGGTATCAGGGAGCTGTTGGCGACGAGGATGTGGCCGGCGGCATCGAAGGCTAGGCCGCAGGGCGCGCTCAGCTTCGTTCTCGTGCCCGTGGTGGTCCGGATCGGCGCGACGTTACCGGACGCGCCCGCGGCGTACTCGTTCACGCTGTCGACGCCCCCGTGGGCTTGGCCGTAGTTCGCGACGTAGATGTTGCGCTGGCTATCGAGAGCGATGCCGCCCGGGTCGTTAAGCCCCGTCTCCGAGCCGCTGATCGTCTGGATTGGCCTGGCGTTGCCGTCAGCGCCTGCCGCGAAGACCGAAACGCTGTTGTTGTGCGTATTCACGACGTAGATGTTGAGGTCGGAATCCAGCGCGATCCCCTCGGGATCGTCCAAGTTGGTCGCCGAACCGCTGATGGTGCGGACCGGTGCGACGTTCCCGCTGGCGCCCGCGGCATAGACGGTCACGCTGTAGCCGCTGTAGTTCGCGACGTAGATATTGGCATTGGGATCGAGGGCGATGCCGGACGGCTCGATCAGGCCCGTCGCCGAGCCGCTAATCGTCCGGCTGGGCGTAACGTTGCCGTTCGAACCCGGTGCGTAGACGGTCAGGCTCCATCCGAGCGAGTTCGAAACGTAGAGGTTGCCGCTGCCATCCAGAGCCGGAGCCCAGGGGGCATTGAGTCCGGTGTTCGAGCCGCTGATGGTGCGAAGAGGCGCCGCGTGGCCCCTGGCATGCGCGGGATAGACGGTCACGCTGTCGGGGCTGCCATTGAGCTGGACGCCGCGGTTTGTGACGTAGAGGCACGGGCACGACGTTGCCGGTGACGCCTGGGCTTTGGCCGGTGGCGATTCCAGGCCGGCGGGCGTGAAGGCCGATGAGGCGCCGGAGGCGCAGGCGGCGAGGATTGAGGCGATCGCCGACGCGGCGACGGCGTGCTTTGTGAAGCTTGAGATAGTCATGGTGCTTGCTCCATTTCTTCGAAAAAGTGTCCGCTCGCGCGGCTCAGGGCAGTATCGCGCGTCAGCGCCGGGAGCAGAACGGACACTTACGAGAGGCGACCCGCACAGTCGCCCCGCGGCGGCGCAAGCGCTTTCAGCGTGACTTGCGCAGCGTTCGGTAGTCGCCGTTGCGGATCGTCACGCCGTGAGCGTCGAGCCATTCCAGTAAGGGGACTGCGTACTTGCGCGACGTTCCGATAAGATCGCGAAACTCCGATGCCGTCATGCGTTCGTTTTCCTTCAGGTGCACTTCGACGCGCGTGCGGATTCCGGCAATCTGAGAACCGCGATAGAGATCGTCGCCAACCTTCACGAGTTTACCCTGCGCGAGCATGGTGTCAAATGCTTTGGAGGAGCCGGCGAGACGCGCGAGCTTGACGGCGGCGACCGCACTTGCAAAGGGCACCGGCAAGAGCGGCTTGGCTTCGTCCGTAGAAACGAGATCGTCGAAAAACGCTCGCTGCTCTGCAGTCAGCGACGGTCGATAGCCGAGCGCGGCATAGTAACCGCCGCGGTTGGCGAGGCGTCCCTCCTCGACGAAGTGTTCGAGGATTCGCACCAGCAGCGATTCGGGTGTTGCAAGCGCACGCGCCAGCGAGATGGAAGTTACTCCCATTGCCCATGGCTCGTCGTGGTGCGCTTCGTCGAGCTGGGTCAACACGCGAGCGAGTAAAGCCGATGCGGACGCTGCGCTCACATAGGCGCGCGGTCTGGAAACGGCAATGGCGGCGCCCCGTTCGACGAGCCGCTCCAGCGCGCTCAAGACGACCGCTTCGCGCAGATTAGCGGCGACGGCAATCGCCCCAGGCTCGAGTGCGTCGAGCGCGCGATCTTTCAGCACCGCGAGCACCGCGTCTTCGTCGGGACTCTCCGTTTCGGCCGCGTTTGCGGACTCCGTTCCTTCGACGACGCCGCCGCCGAGCAGCGTCATTGGCGACGGGCGCCGCAAAACGAACGCTACGCCGGGAAAGGCGACGACCGCCTCCCGCAAATGCAGCGTTGCGCGTGCCTCCCCGCCGGATTCCGGCGGCTGCTCGGCCACGAGCATGCCAAGTACTTCGGCCGAGCCGACGTATGCCCGCACCGGCGTACGACGCCGCAACAGGCTCTGCGCACTCTCCAACGGGGTGAAACGCACCGCGAAGCTTCGGCCGGCCGAGAACTCTTTACCGACGATGGCCTGGCCTCGAGCGATCTCGCGCCGATCGATGCCCGCCAGATTCAGCGCGACGCGCGAGCCTGCCTTAACTTTTTCCCGAACGGATCCGAAGACGCCAATGCTGCGAACGTGCGCGCGCGCGCCGCCGGGTTCGAGTTTGAGCTCGTCGCCGGTTTCGATACTTCCTTGCATGAGCGTTCCGGTCACGACGGTGCCGAGACCGGCCAAAGTAAAGACCCGATCGATCGGCAGGTAAACCGGTGCAGACTGGTTGCGCGGCGGCATCTCCGCCAGCTCTCGATGTAACAGCTGCCTCAGGGGCTCGATGTTTTCTCCCGTCACGACGGAGACCGGCAAAATGGAAGCGCCTGCCGCGATGGTTCCCTGGAGTTGCCGTTCGACGCGCCGGCACGCCTCGTCGCGGTGCGCCGCTTCGATCAGGTCGATCTTGCTCGCAACGACGACGATGCGCCGCACGTTGAGAAACTCCAGAATCGCGAGATGCTCCAGCGTCTGCGGCATCACGCCTTCGCTTGCGTCGACGACGAGCAGCAGCAGCTCCATGCCGGCGGCACCCGCCAGCATGTTATGGAGGAATCGCTCGTGGCCGGGAACGTCGACGATCCCGCCCTCGACGCCGTCGGAAAACTGCAAGTGCGCGAAACCAAGGTCGAGCGTCATGCCGCGCGCACGCTCCTCCTCCCAACGATCGGGATTCGTTCCCGTTAAGGCGGTGACGAGCGCCGACTTCCCGTGATCGACGTGTCCGGCCGTTCCGATAACGTGCAATTTAGAGGCTAGCTCGCGGGTCGAAGTTCAATTCGATAGTCCGCAAGGATCTCTCCGGCGGCGCGAATCCCCGACTGCGCGCCGCCCTCCATGAAGCCTTGATACTCGACCGACGTGTGCTCGCCCGCGAAGTGCACGCGTCCTTGTCGGCGTGCCTCGTGACCGGCGATCGTCGTGCACTGTCCGACGAGCCAGCACGAGTAGCTTGCCAAAATGTTCGGATCGGCTTGCGCGTTGCCGAACGTCGCGCGGCCGTTCCACGTTTGCGCGACGCCGGGCCAGATTTGATCGAGCTGCTCGAAGAAATCACGCACGTGGTGCTCGACCGCCGCGGAATCGCCGATTCGCGTGTACGGCGCCGGCGGCACGTCGACCATACCCGGCGACCCCGCGGTGAAAACCTCGATCAGTCCGTCGCCACCGCGCTGGCCGAGCGAATAATCGAGCGCGCTCTGCACTCGCAGCGTCGTCCAAATCTGCCCCGTCGTCGGCTCCGGCCATGGATGCTTAGCGCGCATCCAGGCACGCCGCTCGAACTGCAGATGGAGTTTCGTATGGAAGCCGTAGCCGAGGTTCTCGATCGCGTTGATCTTCGCCGCGTCGAAACCGGCCCCGGAATAATCGACCGCACGCAGCGCGATGAATGGCAGCGCCAGCACGACCCGGTCGGCGAGCACGACGTCGGCCCCTCCGTCGTCAGTGAAGGCCAGCGCGTACGCTCCGCTCTTCGTCGTCCCGATTGAGGTCAGCCGCTTGCCGAGATGGACGCTTCCTTCCGGCAGCGTTGCGGCGATCGCCTCGGGCAACGCCTGGCTGCCGGCGGCCAAAATATAGCGTTGATCCGAGTAGCCGAGTACGTTGAGTTCGTGGTTCTGCGCGTACCAGCGCTGCTGGCCGAGCTGCAGCACGAGGTTGAGCGCGCTGAGCTCCTCGATGCCGCGGCCGTATTCGTTACGATACGATTGCGCGATGAGCCGCCCCAGTTGTCCGTCAAGCCCATGCGGCACGTATTGGACGAGCCAATCGCGCATGCTCATCGCGTCGAGCTGCCGCGCCGTCGGCGTCGCGTTTGCATAGGTAGTCGTCGGATCGACCTTCGCCAACTGCGCCTGCAGTACCGGATAGATCGCGGCAAAATCGCGGTCCGCATCGCTCATCGCATAATAACGGCCGCCGAGAAAACAGGTATCGCGGGCGCGCGGCGGGCGGCCCGCGTGCGTGTCGAGTAAGCCGAGGTTGAATCGGCGCGCGAGCGCGTGCATCGCGAGATGCGTCGAGTCGATCATCGCACCGCACCACTCGGTGTGCTGCCCGTCGTCCCAATATGCGCGCTCCGAATGCATCCGGCCGCCGACGCGGTTGGCGGAATCGTAGAGGGTCGCCGCGATGCCGGCATCGCGCAGGCGGCGCGCCGTCACCAGACCAGCTATGCCCGCGCCGACGATCGCAACGCGCTCGCGTTCGCGCGCGGCGGAGGCCCCGCAAATCGCAAACTCCGGGACTGACACCGCCCCCAGCGCGACGGCTCCTCCGACGACGAAGTCGCGCCGTTTCAAGGCCTTACAGCTTGACGTTCAGGTCGGCAAAGAAACCGAACGGCTGAAGCACGGACGAGATGCCGACTTCGGTAATGTTATAGAACGTTCCGTAGGGATAGCGCAGTTGCGCGGGTGGATTCTTGACGAAGTTTCCCGCGGGAGCGAGAATATTCGACGGCAGGTTCGAGTAGACGCACGTCACCGAGTTGTCCCACACGAAGCCGCGCTGGAAGCACCGGTTGTAGAGATTAACGGCTTGCAGCGTCAGCGTCGCGCTCGGCGTTACGTCGAAGCTGGTCTGCAGATTGAGCGATAGCTGCGCCGGCTGCATGAAGGCGCCGAGGTTGTCGAAATGCCCGCTATATGGATTGGGAACGAAGATTGCGCCGATCGTGCCTCCCGGACAGCTGACTCCAGGCGTTAGCGGCGTCTTGCTGGGCTGCGACGAGCACGATTGCGGCACGTATCCGGGCCAGACCAGTGGCGACCCGTAGTTGGAGCCGTCTTCGTAGTGCAGCGAAGGCGTGAGCGCGAACTTTCCATGGCGATAGTTCACGATCAACGAGGCGACGTCGGGAACTTCGTATCCGTTGGCGGCGTTGAACGCGCTCGGAATCACGTCGTACGGCGTGTACCAAGCGTTGGTGTCGAACAGCGGTTGCAAGGCGTTGTGATAGTACGGGTTGGGAATTTTCAGCGTGCCTTGGTTCTTCGTGCCGGACAGCGTGTTCCGCAAAATCGGAGCGGCATTGCCGGGGTCGGTGCCGCCGCCGCAGGCCTGCCAGTTCGCCGAGGTTTTCGCCACGGCGGCACAGGCCGACGTGTACGAGTTATACAGCTCGATCTGCGCGTTGAGCGCGTCGATGACGCTAACGCCATTGATCGGATTGAAACGAATCTGATTCTCCGTGTGGGTGTAGGAGAGAATCTCCGAGAGACCGTCGCGGCTGAAGTCTCCATATTGCAGCGAGAACTCGGCGCCGTACGAACGCTGCGTTCCGACGTTGAGCCCCGCCAGCGTTCCTTCCACCGGATTGATCGCCTGGAATTGCAGCTGGTTGCTGGTATCGCGATAGAACGGCGTGACCTTATACGAAAGCTTCGTGCCGCGCACGTGCTTCTCGAGCGAAAGGTCGAAGTTGTCGGACGTATCCGGATAGATGTCGTGGTCCGGCGTGTGGTAACCGTACGGATAGAACTGCGCGATGAACGACGCGAGATTCTGTTGGTAGGCGTTGTATTGGTAGTACGACGAGCCTTCGGCGCGCGCGTACTTGCCGGCCGAGCCGCGAATGACGGTGTCGGGGTCGAGCGTGTACGTGAACGAAACGCGCGGTTCGAACACGTTGGAGACCTGCGTGCCGGCACCGACGTTATACAGGCCGGCCCCGGCCGTGCTCATCGGTTCGAAGCCGGGCGCGCAGGTGTTGAAATCGCGCATTTTTGCGTTCCAGGTCCACACCGGCGCTTGGCCGGGTGCACCGCAATGCTCGTCGTTATAGGCATCGAACCAGAATTGCCGCGCCGGATAGCCATCCTCCAGATTGTTGGTGTCGTAGGCAAAACGGTCGAAGCGCGCGCCGATATTGACGACGATTCGGTCGCCGGGCTCCCACACGTCCGTCAAGGCCGCCGAGCCGAATCGCGGCGTCACGTTGTCGACTTGCGCGCTCTCACCGTTCTCGGTCATCATCCAGCGCGCGCCGGCCAGAGCCGCCGGCGTACCGGCCTTTGCGTATCCGGGCGTCAGGTTGAAGCGGTACTTACCTTCCCCCGGATAGCAGCCTCCAGGCGACAGACACCCGCCCTGGCTCCCGATGTCAAAACAACTCCAGAGTTGACCCGTCTTATAGTTGTAGCACTTACCGTTTGGCGTGCCGTAGCTGGAGAGAATCGTCCCGAGGCCGGTCGGCGCGCGGCTCGTCGTGAAGGGATCGGTCGAGGAAAATCCCGCGTTGTACGTCTGCAGTTTTTGCGTATTGTACGAGACTTCGGCCGTTATTAAATGCTGCGTCGATACCTGATTGGAGTAGATCAAGCCGGCGCCGTAACCATGCTCGAGCACCTCGTAATCCGCCGGATCCGAACCGAAGACGAGTTGTGCGCTGTTCGGCCCGTTGATGAACCAATCCGAATACTCGCCGTACGTCAACGCACGCAGATAGGAGTGCGAGTCGAAGTTCTTCTGGTACTGAAGCTTTTCGATCGAATACCCGTTGTAGTTGCCGTCGCGGTTGCTGGGTTCGACCGGCGATCCCGGAGCGCGGCCGCCCGGGCTGCTGGGAAAGAAGCCGGTCACGACGTCTTTTTCGTCGGGAGCCTGCATCAGCGGGCCGCCATAGTAGAGCGAATCCAGGTACGGCATCGGGTATCCGATGCCGGTCTTCGCGCCGACTGCCGGCGTATACCCGATATCGTTCGCCGAGCTGTAAAACTGTGCCGCAATCCCGCCCGTCACGTACAGCACCTGCACGTCGTCGCGCAGCGGCGAGTCACGGTGCGGAATGCCGATGTGCAGATTGACCACGTTTTCGCGATCGAAATCCGCCGCTTGTGCGTAACTGTATCCCGGCTGGGCGATGAATCCATAGTTCGGTGCCTTTCCGCCCGAGCCGTCCAGGATGTTATACACGTTGTTGTTGCTTGGGACGGAAAGCGGATAGAAGTAGAGCGGTTCGCTGACGCCGCCGAACTGGTCCCCGTAGCGAAACGTTTGATTCGTCCCCGACAATCCCACGTAATACGAGAACATGCGGTCGGGCGTCGCTCCGGCGACTTCGACGGTGGCTTGATGATAGAAGGCCGGGCCGCCGATGCCGAAGTCGGCGCTGGCATACCCGGGAAAGGTTCCCGTTTTAATCACTTGGTTGATGTAGCCCGCGAGTCCCGACGAGTTGGAGGTGGCCGGCGTGCCGCCCGTATAGACTTGCACCTCCTGATTTCCCAAAGACGTCAGCGTGGCGATTGGAGCGAGGTCCGACTGGCGCGTGGTCGGCAAGCCGTCGAACTCATAGGCCACTTGGTCGACGTCGCCGCCGCGAATGTACACGCTCTGGTACCAGCCTTGCTGGTTGGAAGGAATGTTGACGCCGGGAGCGCTCGCGATCGCGCCGTACGCCTGCGTTAACGAGCCGGAACCCGAGAGCGTCGAGGCCGCCTTCTGCCCGGCAGAGTTAATCGAAAAGACGTCGCTGGTTACGCCCGAGTGCACCAGTGACTGCGCCGACCGCGACGTCGTACGCGCGATCGTTCTTAACGTTTTTTGCAGGGCGAGCGCGACGGTTGCCGACTGGTCGGCCACAATCGTCACGCCCGGCGTGGATTGTGGGTCGTAGCCGGGTTTTGACGCGTTGAGGCTATAGGTGTCGGGCTGCAGCGATATGAACGAAAAGGCGCCCGCGGAGTCCGAAACGGTTTGCGCAGTCTGCGAGGGCGAGACCGCGGTGACGGTCGCCCCGGGGACGGGCGCGTGGGTTGCCGCGTCGACCACCCGGCCGCGCAGCGTACCCGTCGTTCCCGCTCTCGCTTCGATAGGCATGGCAACCAGGATGACGAGCGCGACAATTCGCTTGAGCACGTGCCTCCTCGACGGCCAACCAGGGCCCTAAAGATGACCGCCTTTACATGCGCCGAATGTAACTTCCTCGCCACCGCCAGAATCAACACGTGAGGCTTTGAACACCGTTACGCAACCATCGCTCGAGCAGCGGCGCCACGACAATGTGGCGCGCGGCGTCGCGACGGCCCATCCAATCTGGGTGGACCGCGCCGCCGGTGCGACGCTATGGGACCGCGAAGGCCGCCGCTACCTCGACTTTGCCGGTGGAATTGGCACGCTCAACGCCGGCCACACCCATCCCAAAGTCGTCGCGGCGATCGCCGAGCAAGCTGCCCGCTTCACGCACACCTGCTTTCAAGTCGCGGCGTACGAGCCGTATCTTCGCGTCGCCGAAGAGCTTAACCGGCGCGCACCCGGCTCGACTCCCAAAAAAACGCTGCTGCTGTCGACGGGCGCCGAGGCGACGGAGAACGCGATCAAAATTGCGCGCGAGTATACTCGCCGTCCGGCAGTCGTTGCGTTCACCCACGGATACCACGGCCGCACGCTGCTGGCACTGACCATGACCGGAAAGAATGCGCCGTACAAGCAGCATTTCGGCCCCTTTTGCAGCGAAGTCTATCACGCGCCGTTTCCGTTCGAACTGCATGGCGTATCCACGCGCGATGCGTTGTCGGCGCTCGACGAACTCTTCGAAGGCGTGGTCTCCGCCGATCGCGTCGCGGCCATCATCATCGAGCCGGTGCTCGGTGAAGGCGGCTTCGTGGCCGCGCCTGCAGCGTTTCTCAAAGAGCTGCGGCGCATCACACGCGAGCGCGGCATCGTTTTGGTTGCCGATGAAATCCAGACCGGATTCGGCCGCACCGGACGGCTATTTGCGTGCGAGCATTACGAACTCGAGCCGGACATCATCACGGTCGCGAAATCGCTAGGCGGGGGCCTTCCGTTGGCGGCGGTGATCGGGCGAGCCGAGATCATGGACGCGCCCGAGCCCGGCGGGCTCGGCGGTACCTTCGCCGGAAATCCGGTCGCCTGCGCCGCGGCCCTCGAGATCCTCGCCATCATGGATGAAGCGTTCCTTGCGCGGGCGCGCGAGGTCGGGTTGCGCATCGAGTCCGCCCTGCGTTCCATGCAGTCGCGATTCAAAGAGATCGAAGACGTTCGCGGACTGGGCGCGATGATGGCGATGGAGCTTTCGCGCGACGCCGGCGCGATCGTCGAAGCGGCTCGCGCGCGCGGACTCCTCCTCCTCCTGGCCGGAAAGCGCGACGTCATTCGGATCCTCGTTCCGCTGGTCGTAAGCGACGCGGAACTCGACGAAGGCTTGGCGATTCTCGAGGCAGCCGCGGCGGAGGCGTACGCGGCGTGAGCAACGGCGGAGAACGCGCCGTCTACGAATACACGCAGCGCGTTCTGGCGCTGATCGCGAAGACCGACGACGTAACTCCCGACGAAGCGTCGTGGATCACTCACGAAACGGTTGACTCTTTCCGCGACCACATCAATCCTGGGTTTCTCGAATACCGCAAAGCAACTGACGCGCGCGCGGCCGGAGCGGTTGTCGAATGGTCCGATGCCGGCCCCAACTCCTACCGCGACGTAAACGGACGCAAGTACCTGGACTGCTTGGGCGGCTTCGGCATCTTTAACGTCGGGCATCGCCATCCAAAGGTCGTCAAAGCGGTGAGCGATCAACTGGGCCGCCAGCCGCTTCACAGTCAAGACCTGCTCGACCCGCTGCGCGCGATGTTGGCGAAAACGCTGGCGATGCTGGCGCCGCCAGGACTCGACCACAGCTTCTTCTGCAATAGCGGCACGGAAGCGGTGGAGGGTGCACTGAAGCTGGCGCGCGCCTTCAATCCCGCAAAACAAACGATCGTTGCGGCGACCAAAGGCTTTCACGGCAAGAGCTACGGCGCGCTTTCGGCAAGCGCCAAAGCGGAGTTCCGACGGCCGTTCGGCCCGATGCTGCCGAACATCGAACACGTGCCGTTCAACGATCTTCTCGCGTTGCGCGACATGATGACCTCGTGCCGAGCCGTCGGCGAGGACGTCGGTGCAGTGTTGTTGGAGCCGATCCAAGGCGAAGGCGGCGTGAACATTCCCGACGACGATTACTTGCCTGGAGTGCGCGCGCTCTGCGACGAGTTCGGCGCGCTCTTCATCCTCGACGAAGTGCAGACCGGCATGGGGCGGACCGGCAGGATGTTTTGCTGCGAACACTACGGCGTGGCGCCCGACCTCATGTGCTTAGCCAAAGCCTTCGGCGGGGGCGTCGTACCCGCGGGAGCGGTCGTCGGCCGGCGAGAGATTTTTTCGCGGCTCTTCGATAACCCGTTTCTCCACACGTCGACCTTCGGCGGAAACCCGCTCGCCTGTGCGGCGGCGTTGGCCACCATCAACGTCTTGATCGAAGAGCAACTGCCCCAACGCGCGGCGCGTTTAGGACAGCATCTGCTCGGCGGAATTCGCGCGGCGGTTGCGGGACACGACGGCCTCGTTGCCGGCGTTCGCGGCAAGGGGCTCTTGATCGCGATCGAGTTCCACGATCACGCGACCGGCTTCGAGCTTGCAAAGCGCATGCTCGACCGCAGCGTGCTCGTCTCGGGCACGCTGGTTAACGCCCGCGTCGTTCGCGTCGAGCCGCCTCTAACGATTACCGAGGAAGAAGCCGACTATGTCTGTCAAGCCCTTTCGGAGAGCCTCAAGTCAATGGCCGCCCCAGTAAGAACAGGAGTCTAACATCATGCAAACCGCCGCGCGCACGGCAAACAGCTCAGACGAAATCCTCGCGCATCTCCCGCGCATCAACGGCGTCGTTCCGATGTACGTCGACGGCGACTGGCGCCTGGCCGCGCAAGGCGGAACGCGCGGCCTCTACAACCCGGCAAACGGCGCTCCGATCGCGACCATCGCCGAGGCGACGGAGGCCGACGCCGAGACCGCGATCGCGGCCGCCCGGAAGGCATTTGATGAAGGCCCCTGGGCCACAATGCACGCCACGGAGCGCGCGGCGCTGCTCTTCAAAGTCGCCGACGCAATCGATGCCCGTTGCGACGAGTTCATGCGCATCGACACGCTCAACAACGGCAAACCGCTGCGGGAAACGCAGTACGATGCAATCGACGCCGCCAACTGCTTTCGTTACTACGCCGGCCTTGCAACCAAGCCGCACGGCCAGACCTTCGACGTTCCGGCGCCATCGCAAACGTTTACCGTTCGCGAACCGATCGGAGTCTGCGGGCAGATCGTTCCCTGGAACTACCCGCTGCTCATGGCGGCGTGGAAACTTGCGCCCGCGTTGGCTGCGGGTAATGTCTGCATCCTCAAGCCCGCGGAGCTGACGCCGCTTTCGGCGATCCGGCTTGCCGCGATCTTTGCCGATCTCGAGTTCCCCCGCGGTGTGGTCAACATCGTGCCCGGACCCGGCGCCACCGTCGGTCACGCGCTCGCGGTAAGCACGCTCGTAGACAAGATCGCCTTTACCGGCGGCACCAAGACCGGCCGGAGCATCATGCAAGCCGCCGCTTCGAATCTCAAGAAGATCTCACTCGAGCTGGGCGGCAAGTCGCCCAACATCGTCTTCGCCGACGCCGACTTCGATACGGCGGTTGACTACGCGCTCTTTGGGATCTTCGCCAACGCCGGGCAAGTCTGCTCGGCCGGATCGCGATTGGTCGTCGAGCGTTCCTTGCGTGACCGTTTCGTCGAGCGACTCGTCGAGCGCGCCCAAAATATCCGCGTCGGGGACGGATTCGATCCCCAAACGGAGATGGGGCCGATTATCTCGCCGCTGCATCGCGAGCGGGTTGAAACCTACATCGCGGTCGGCATCGAAGAGGGCGCGAAGCTGCTCTGCGGAGGAGATCGTCTCGGCGGTTCGCTCGCGAGCGGAAACTTCATCGCGCCGACGATCTTCGACGGCACGTCGCCCAACATGCGCATCGTCAAGGAAGAAATCTTCGGGCCGGTCCTGGTGGTGCAAACGTTCGACGACGAAGCGGAAGCCGTCGCCATCGCCAACGACACGGTCTACGGTTTAGCCGGAGCCGTTTTTACCGGCGACGTTGCGAAGGCACATCGCGTGATTCGCAAACTCCGTGCCGGCATCACGTGGATCAATACGTACCACCCGACCTATAACGAGGCGCCGTGGGGTGGCTACAAACAGTCGGGGATCGGGCGGGAGCTCGGCACGTACGGCTACGACGCCTACACGGAAGTCAAACAGATCAACGTAAATCTTGACGTGACACCGTCGGGGTGGTTTTCCGATACCTAACGACCTTCGTCGCGGCACGTAAAAAGGGGGCCGGCCCTCCGACCCCCTTCGCCGATTCTTTCGGAAGCGGCAACGGAGATGCCGCCACCTGCGTTAGTTAGGGCCGACGGGGTTGGTGGGACGGGTGATGGGAAGCTCGGCTCCGCCGCCGGGATGGGTCGGGGGCGTAGGACGGATCGGGTCGATCGGAATCGGTTGCGGATTCGTTCGCACGCCGCCGCTTACGTCATCCAGTTCTTCGTCTTTCTTCTGGTCGCTCATTTTCAACCTTTCTCGCGCGGCAGAATCACCACGCTCTACGCAGCGTATCAACCAAGTGAGAAATCTCTAGGAAAACCTTGAGAACGACTTGTCTGCGATTATTCGCAATGCTTTGGCGATGCAAAAACCAACGCCCGCGAAATGTTCACGGGCGTTTGGGAAAGGGGGCGGGTTTTTGCAGGACGGGAACTACTCCGGTGAAGCAACGCCCGGCCCCTCGCCGAACTTGGCGCAACGCTAGTCTAGTACAGACTAAGCGCCGCTATGGGACGGTTTAGCCGACCGGGTTGGTCTTGCCCTTGATCGGGGCGCCTGGGATGATCGGATGGGTCGGGGGGCCGCCTGGCTTGATGGGGTCGATCGGAATCGGATGGGTTCCAACGCCGCCACTTACCTTATCCAGTTCCTCGTCCTGAAATTTCTTCTCGTCGCTCATTTTTACCCTTTCATGCCTGGCAAAATCACCGGGCTTCCCTCAGGGTAACAGCCAAATGAGAAATCGCTAGGAAAAGATTGAGAATAACTTTTCCCCGAATCGGCGGTGAAATTTAGGTCACGCAGGGCCAATTGAGAAGGCGCCCTTCTCAATTAGGCTCGCAATAACAAGCTGGTCCTCCTCTGGAGCAACGGTGCGAAGGTCCAGCAGCACCCGCCCGCTCTCGATGCGCGCGATGATCGGCGGATTTCCCCGCCGCAGCTCCGCCGTTAAATCCTGCGGTCTCTCCCTCCGGATCGCAACCGCGATCGAAGGTATGCGCGCCCGCGGAAGCGCGCCGCCGCCAATGTACGCATCGCTTTCGCCTGCCAGCGCGCCGGGCACCGCGCTTACGTACGCTTTCGCGCGCTCGCGCAGCTCGTGCAGCGTTGCCGCAAGCATTCGATAGATCGGCAAATGCTCGCGCGAACTGCGATCGCGGTGGCAGCGCAGCGTCGCCGCGAGCGCCGCGATCGTCAGCTTTCCGACGCGCAGCGCGCGCAACAACGGGTTCGTGCGAAGCCGCGCCACCAAATATGCGCGGCCGGCAACGACGCCGGCTTGTGGGCCGCCGAGCAACTTGTCGCCCGAGAACGTCACCAGCGTCATGCCGTCGCCGATCGCTTCTTGCACCGTGCGCTCGTGGGCGGCTCCGTACTCCGCGAGATCGCAGAGAGCGCCGCTGCCGAGATCTTCGACAACGGGAACTCCAGAGCGCTGCCCAAGTGCCGCCAGATCGCGCGGGCTCGGCTCGTGCGTGAAGCCTTCGATACTATAGTTCGACGCATGCGAGCGCAGGACCAGAGCCGTTCGCGGTGAGAGTGCGCGCTCAAAATCTTCGATGTAAACGCGATTGGTCGTTCCAACCTCGACGAGTTTCGCTCCGCTGCGTTCCAGCACTTCGGGCAGGCGGAACCCGCCGCCGATCTCCGCGAGCGCATTGCGAGCCACGATGACTTCGCGGCCCTTGGCCAGCGTATCGAGCACCAAGAGCACGGCGGCGGCGCAGTTATTGACGACGAGCGCATCCTCCGCTCCGGTGGCCGCGCGCAACGCCTCACCGATTGCCGCATTGCGCGAGCCGCGCTCGCCGGTCGATAGATCGTACTCGAGATTTGAATACCGGCCCCCGGCCGCAGCAACTGTCGTCGCGGCATCGGGACCCAATGGGGCGCGTCCGAGATTGGTATGCAGAATGACGCCGGTCGCATTGATCACGGGAACTGGCGACTCGATGCGTAGATCGTCGAGCCGGTCGCGAATGGCGGCGACGATCGCTTCGTACTCCCGTTCGCCACCGGAAAGACGCGCGCGGCCGATTACCTCTTCGGCCGCGCGTTTGATCCGGTCTCGTCCGAGCTCCGGCTCGTGGGCTGCGATGCGCTCGTCGTCCAGTATCCGATGCATCGCGGGCGGACGAGCTTCCGCTCTCCGCAACTCGCGCTTAGGCGACGTGTTTGCCAAGCATTGACGTCACCGTACCTTCGGGAACGTAGCCGACGATGCGATCGACCGGCTGACCAGCCTTGAAGAGAATCAGGCACGGGATGCCCGAGACTTGGTACTGTCCGGCGATTGTGGGATTCTCGTCCGTATTCAGCTTGACGAACTTTGCCTTGCCGGCGTTCGCGGCGGCAACCTTTTCAACGATCGGCCCGAGCATGCGGCACGGACCGCACCACGGCGCCCAGAAATCCACGAGAACCGGCTGGCTGTTCTGCAGCACCTCGGTCTCAAAGTTGGTTTGCGTCACCTCTGCTAATGCACTCATACCTTTTCTAACACTCCTAAAGCTCGGGTTGTTGCGGCTCGCCGGTGATCTCGGTAATCTGCTCGGCCTGCTTTCCAAGGTTGGTAATGGCGATGACCTCTTCGCCTTCGCCGAGGCGCTGCAGGCGCACGCCCTTGGCGTCGCGCCCCGTCTTGCGGATGTCGCGAACCTTGAGGCGAATGACCTGATTGCCGGACGTGATCATCAGAACTTGGTCGTCGGGCGCGACGAGAATCTGGTCGACGACCTGTCCGATGTCGTCGCGCTGGCGGGCGAACGCCTTGACGCCTTTGCCGCCGCGCGACGTGTGGCGGTACTCTTCGATCGGCGTCCGTTTACCGAAGGCCAGGGACGTCACCAACAAGACCTCCCGGCGCTCGTCTTCCACGACGTCCATCGCGACGATCGTGTCGCCTTCGTCGATCGTCATCGCCTTGACGCCTCGCGCCGGCCGTCCCATCGGACGGACGTTCTTCTCGTTGAAATGCACCGCCATGCCGCGCGACGAGGCCAAAATGATGTCGCGCGAGCCGTTGGAGAGGTCGACCGCCAAGAGTTCGTCGCTCGCATCGAGGTTGATTGCCAAAAGACCGTTGCGCCGAACGTTGGCGAAATCTTCGAGCTTCGACTTCTTGATGACGCCGTGCCGCGTAACCATGACGAGGTACTTCTCGCCCTCGAACCGGTCGATGGGAAATGCCGCGGTTACCTCTTCGCCGGGCGGAAGCGTCAGCAGATTGACGAGCGCCGTGCCGCGAGCTTGGCGCGTGGTATCGGGGATCTCGTACCCCCGCAAGCGATAGACGCGGCCCTTATTGGTAAAGAAGAGAACGTGGTCGTGCGTCTTGGTAATGAAGAAGTTGCTCACGACGTCTTCGCGCTTGAGATTCGAGATGCCGGTCACCCCGCGGCCGCCGCGGCTCTGGGTTCGAAACGTATCCAACGTGACACGCTTGATGTAACCGCCGACGGTATAGGTGACGACCACGTCGATGTTCGGGGTGATCTGCTCGATCGATAGCTCGTCTTCGGCCGGCTCGATGCTGGTGCGCCGCTCGTCGCCGAAGCGCTTCTTGACGTCGAGCGTCTCGCTCCTGACGATCTGCGCGACGCGCCGCGGGCTGCGCAAAATGTCTTCCAGCTCCGCGATCGCCTTGATCAGCTCGGCGTATTCATCCTCGATCTTCTGGCGCTCGAGCCCAACGAGGGTGCGCAGGCGCATATCGACAATCGCTTGTGCCTGAAGCTCGCTCAGGTCGAATCGTGCCGACAATCGCTGCTTGGCCTCGTCGGTCGTTTGGCTTCCGCGAACGATCTCGATGACCTCATCGATGTTGTCGAGCGCGATGCGATAGCCTTCGAGCAGATGCGCGCGCTCTTGCGCTTTGCGAAGGTCGTACGTCGTTCGCGCAACGATGACGTTCTTACGGTGTGCGATAAAATGCTCGAGCAGCTGTTTGAGGCTGAGCACCTGCGGCTCGATCGCGGCCGAGCCGTTGGGGCGTGCTGTCCCCACCGGCACGAGCGCCAGCATGTTGAAGCCGAACGTCGCCTGAAGCGGGGTGTGCTTGAAGAGCTGATTGAGTACGATTTTCGGCGTCGCGTTTTTCGATAACTCGATGACGACGCGCATCCCCTTGCGATTCGACTCGTCGTCCATCCGGGATATGCCGGCGATTCGCTTTTCCGAATAGGCTTCGGAGACGGCCTCCAGGATGCGGCTCTTATAGACTTGATACGGTATTTCGGTGATGACGATCTTGTGCTTGCCGCGCTCCTCGACGATCTCGGCCTTGCCGCGAATTGTAATCGAGCCGCGACCGGTCTTGTAGGCTTCGCGGATCGCCTCGTGGCCTAAGATCGTTCCGCCGGTTGGAAAATCCGGCCCTTTGACGATGTCGCAGAGTGCGTCGTCGGTCGTTTGCGAATCGTCGAGTAACGCGACGATCGCGTCGGAAATCTCGTTGAGGTTGTGCGGCGGAATATTGGTCGCCATGCCGACCGCGATGCCGCTGGAGCCGTTGATCAAGAGCTGCGGCAAACGCCCCGGCAAAACGCTCGGCTCGACGCCTTGGTTGTCGAAGTTGGCAACGAACGGAACGGTCTCTTTATCGATGTCGGCGAGGATGTCGAGCGCCGTCCGGGCCAGGCGCACCTCGGTATAGCGGTAGGCGGCGGGCGGATCCGGGTCGATCGACCCAAAGTTTCCGTGGCCGTCGACCAGCGGATACCGCAGCGTAAAATCTTGCGCCATGCGAACCAGGGCATCGTAAACGGAACTGTCCCCGTGAGGGTGATAACTCTTGAGCACGTCGCCGATGACGCCGGCACTTTTGCGGTGCTGCTTGCTAGGGTCGAGCCCCATCTCGCGCATGGCGTAGAGAATCCGGCGCTGGACCGGCTTGAGGCCGTCGCGAACGTCGGGGAGGGCCCGCGAGGCAATGACCGACATCGCATACGAGAGATAGCTTTCTCGCATCTCGTCTTCGACATTGACCTGCGTTACGGTATCGTTGTTCAATACTTACCTGTATCCATGGATAATGCCCTTCGACTCGGCTCCGGGCCGCACTTTACTCTCACTCTTCACTCCGAAGAGGCAACCTACGCATTTGCGGCGACGTTTGCGCGGCGCCTGCAACCAGGCGACGTCGTCGGTCTTTCGGGACCGCTGGGTTCCGGCAAGACCACGCTGGTGCGAGCGATCGTGCGGGCACTTCACGGTTCCGATCCAACCCTTAGTCCGACCTTCACGTTTTGGCACCGCTACGACGGCGACCCAACCATCGACCACATCGATCTCTTCCGGATCGACGATCCACGCGAAGTCGTCGAGCTAGGCCTCGACGAAGCGTTCGACGGTCATTCGGTCGTGCTCGTCGAGTGGTGGCGCAACGCGCCCCACATTCTCCCGCCGCGCCGGTACGAGATAGAAATGGAAGGCGCCGGCGACAATCCTCGCACTCTTTCCCTTCGCGAACCGGAGTGAACGTTCTTGCCCTAGACGGAGCGCTGGGCGGCTTCTCGGCCGCGGTCGCTTGCGAAAATCGAGTGGCCGCCGGCTCACGGGAAGCGGGGAATATCGCACTCGAGCGCGGCCTCATCCTCGTGCAGCGCGTTCTGGACGAGGCTGGTGTGCCGGCCGAGAGACTCGATCGCCTGGCCGTCGGCATCGGCCCCGGCGGCTTCACGGGGTTGCGCATCGCGATCGCCTACGCGAAGGCGCTCGCGGCGGCCTGGAAGCTCCCGCTCGTTCCGGTCTCGTCGTTCGATTCGCTCGAGTACGGCTGGAGTTTCGAACATGTGCTTACCGTCGTCGTCGGCCGGCCGGGCGTCATCTCGGCGCGGTACCGCTGCGCTAACGAGATCCGGCGCGCCTCGGGAAGAATCGGGGAGGTACTCGACGAGTTGCTGGCGCCCCCGGCTTGCCCTCCCCAGGCGGGCCGCGCGGCGCTCGACGTCGTCGGCGCGTCGAAGGACGTGCTGGACGCGCTCGCCGAACGCGGTTACCCTGTGCGCTTTGTCGATCCGGCCGTCACGCCCGCAGCCGCAGCAGTAGCTCTGGCCGCCTGCGCGCGCGCCCCGGCGGCAAGCCTGCACGAAGTGCGCGCCGATTACGGCGAACTGCCCGCTGCCAAGCCTCCGAGACTCTAGGCGCACCTGGCGTGAAGATGGAGCTTCACCGGCCGGCGCACCGGCCCGATCGCTTCTCGATTGCGCCGATGACGACGCCCGACGTGGGCGCGGTCACGCGCATCGAGCGCGCTTGCTTCTCCACGGTCTGGCCGAACGACGCATTTTACAACGAGCTGAGCACCAACAAACTGGCGCATTATTTCGTCGGGCGTTTGGAAGACCGCATCGTCGCCTACGGCGGTATCTGGGTGATCTTAGAAGACTCCCACATAACGACGCTGGCCGTCGATCCCGATTACCGCGGCCGGCGATTCGGTGAAGTGCTGCTCATGCGGCTGATCGACGAAGCGATCGATCGCGGTGCCGGCTGGATGACGCTCGAGGTACGCGAAAGCAACACGGTCGCGCAGCGGCTCTATCGCAAGTATGGTTTCACGACCGTCACGATGCGCACCGGATACTACAGCGACGACAACGAGAGCGCGCTGATCATGTGGGCCGGCAGCCTCAAGAGCGAGCTCTATCGCAACCGCCTCGGAGTTTTGCGCGCGAGCTTGGGGGATTGATGCCCTCGTTCGCACAACTGATACGGCGCGTTGAAGAAGATTTGGGCCAACGGTTCCGGTTCGCGCACAGCGTGCGCGTTGCGCGCGCTGCCGACCTCCTCGCGCAACGGCACGGCGCCGATCCACGAAAAGCGCGGCTCGCGGGCCTACTTCACGATCTCGCGCGCCTCTATTCGCAGGAGCGGCTCGTCGCCGAATGCGAAGCGCGGGGTCTTCCGATCGACGCCGCGGAGCGCCTCCATCCGATGCTCTTGCACGCGAAGCTCGGTGCCGCGATTGCGCGCGAACGATTCGGGGTACACGACGCGCAGGTGCTGTCGGCTATCGAGAAACATACGACCGGCGCGGGGGAGATGTCCCCGCTGGATTGCATCGTCTATCTTGCGGATTCACTCGAACCGCACCGCTCGTTTCCCGAACGTGCCGATCTTTGGAGCCTCGCACTCGACGATCTCGTGGCCGCGATGCGAGGAGTACTCCTTTTGACGATGCGCCACAACGCTCGCAAGGGCGTGGCGACCGTGCCGGCAACGTTGGCGGCGGCCGCGAACTTCGGGCTGACGGTGGCTGACGGAGTTCCGCCGGAGGTGCGCGCATCAGCGAGTTGATCGACGTCGTTCGCGAGAGCGCGCTCGACAAGAAAGGAGAGGGTTTCACGGCAATCGACGTAAGCGGCCGGACCATTTTGGCCGACACCTTCGCGATCGTAACCGGACGATCGAAGATCCAGACGCGCGCCATCGCCGATAGCGTAACCGAGGCCGCGCGCCAGCGCGGCTATGGCGTTTCACGCATCGAAGGGTACGCCGACGGGTCGTGGATCCTGATCGATCTCGGTAACGTGATTCTTCACGTCTTTACGCCCGAGCAGCGCGAGTTTTACAACCTGGAACGCCTCTGGGGCATTCCCGCCGCCGCGAGCAGCGCGTCGTGAAGGGGCGGCGGCCGACGCATACCACCAAAGCGGCTCGCGCCCGGCGCGACTTATTTAAGCGCCTCGGGGTCTGGATTTTTATCTTCTTTTTCGCGCTGAGCGTCGCCGGAGGACTGATCGTCATCTCCTCTTCGCTGCGCGCGCGCTGACGCAGCGCGAGCAAACCACAGCCACCCGATAACCATAAAGCCGGCGAAGTAGTAACCGAACCAGCGCTGCGGCGGCGCTGGTACCGAATAGACGAGCGAAACCGCCGGCACGCCGAGCAGCACCACTGCCAGCGCGGAAATCGCGATATCGATCCAGCGCAGCGCGCCGATACGTTTGACGTACAGGCACGCGGCAACCGAGATCGCGGCATAGATCACGATGAATCCGAACGCGCTTAGCGTGCCGCAGTTATTGAAAACGTCGATCGGGAGGACCCCCGCCGCCAGCGATGCGGCCGCGATGGATACGACGGCGACCGTAACCAGCGTCACGGCGACGTGCGGCGTATTGTGCCGGGGTTCGATCGCGGCGAGCGCGCGCGGGAAGAGGCCGGATTTCGCAACGGCGTACGCGACTCTCCCAGCGGTCGTGATGCACGCCAAACAGACCGAGAATGCGCTGAAAAGAGCGCCGATCGCAATCGGAACGCGCAGATAGCCGAGATTATAGATGCCGACGAGGGTTCCCAGCGGGAACGTTTGCCGATCCAGCGGAGTCGATGCGTGCGCCAATCCGACGATTTCGGCATAGGTCGCGAGGATGAAAAATGCGCTCGCAAAGACCACGCTGGCAATCACCGCTTTGGGAATCGTGACCAGCGGCCGTTTGGCTTCGGCCCCAAATGCCGTCGCGCTTTCGAAACCCACGAGGCTGAAGACGGCAGTCATCACCGCTAAGCCCCAGTTGGGAACGCCGCCCTTAATCGTCAGTTGATTCAGATCGAGTGCCGGCCCGTGTCGCACGAGAACGATCGCAACGACCACAAGGATGATGAGGACCGAGATGGCTTCGAGCACGAGCATGACGATTGCCGAAACCTGCACGCCGCGATAGGCGGCCTGCCAGCAAACCACGCCGAGAACGATTGCGATGGCCACGTAGATCGCAGGGGTCGATGCGTTGAGCACGCCGGCGTCGTGCAGCAGCAAGCCGACGAAGAGCGACATCGCCCCAACGACGGCTGCCGCCACGAAGACGTACGCCCAGAGCAGGCTCCATCCGGCCAGGGCACCTAAAATCGGTCCGAGATTTCCGGCTGCATACTCGTACATCGAACCCGCGCCGGTAAAACGCCGCGCGAATTGATTCAGGTTAAGCGCCACGACGACCAGCATGCCCGCGCCGAAAAGATAGGCCAGCCACGTGCCGTTCCCCGCGTTGGCAAACATGTACGGCGCAATCAGGATCGGCGTCATGCTCGGCCCGATCAAGGCGATCGAGGTTGCGAGCACCTCGACGAAAGTTAGCGAGCCGGCCCGTAACGAGCTCGGGGCGCCACCCGTCTCTTCCATAAAAGGCGATGCTCGGCGGCCGGCTCCCGAGTTCCCCCGCGCCTCCGAAACTTCGCCGCCCGAGCGCGGGTAGGACCGGTCGCAATGTTCTGGTGGGTCATCGTCGCCGTTGCGGGTTTTTTGATCTTGCGCTCGATCGTACGCGCCGCTGCTGCCTCGCGCCATTTCGGCGGAGCCGCGCCGCCCGGGCCTGCGGAGTACGGCTATGGCGGTTTCGGCGGCGGCGGCAGTTTCTGGAGCGGTCTGCTCGGAGGCTTGGGGGGTGCGTGGCTGGGTAACGCAAACGACTCCGGCGGCCGGAAGCGCGATTCGGGCGGCGACGATGATGCCGGTGGGGGAAGCGGCGACGGTGGCGGCGGATGGTAGGCACCTATGGTACGCCTGCTGTCGTTGATTCTCGCCACGGTTTTTGTCAGTCCATCGTTTTTTGGTAACCTGCACTGGCGGTTGATCGGGCCCTTTCGCGGTGGCCGCGCGCTTGCGGTCACCGGCGTTCCCGGCGAACCGCATCACTTTTATTTCGGCGCCGTCGACGGCGGCGTTTGGGAGAGCAACGACGCCGGTCGCACCTGGAAGCCAATCTTCGATCGCGAGGATATCGGCTCGATTGGATCGATCGCGGTCGCGCCCAGTAATCCGCGCGTCATCTATGCCGGAAGCGGCGAAGCCGACATGCGCTCCGACATCGCCTACGGCGACGGGATGTACAAATCAGACCGACGGCGGACAAACCTGGTCGCACATCGGACTGACCGACACCAAGCAGATCGGCGCAATCGTCGTCGATCCGAACGATCCCAACGTCGTCTACGTTGCAGCGCTGGGCCATCCATATGCGTCCAATGCGGAGCGCGGCGTCTTTAAGACGACCGACGGCGGCCAAACGTGGAACAAAATCCTCTATAAAGACGCCGATACCGGCGCCACGGCACTCGCCATGGAACCGGGTAATCCCAAGGTTCTCTACGCAGCGCTCTGGCAGACACGGCGGCCGCCGTGGAACGTCTATCCGCCCTCGAACGGCCCCGGCAGCGGCCTTTATAAGAGTAGCGACGCCGGCGCAACGTGGACGAAGTTAACGCAAGGCCTTCCGGCGCATGTCGGGCGTATCGGGCTGTCGATCTCGGCGGCGGGGCCAAACCGCATCTACGCCAACGTCGACAGCAGCCCCGGCATGGGCGGCATCTATCGCTCCGACGATTCCGGCGCCACCTGGACGCATGAGGACGGCTCGACGCGCCTTTGGCAGCGCGGCTGGTATTTTAGCGGCATCACCGCCGACCCACATAATGCCAACGTCGTTTACGTGATGGATACGGCAACCTATCGCTCGAGCGACGGCGGCAAGAGTTTCGACGCGATCTTGGGCGATCCGACCGGCGACGATTTCCATACGTTGTGGATCGACGCCAACGACTCCAACCGCATGATCTTGGGCAGCGACCAGGGCGTCGTCGTCAGCCTCAACGGCGCGCAGACGTGGAGCTCGTGGTACAACCAGCCGACGGCGCAGTTCTACCACGTTGCAACCGACGATGCGTTTCCGTATTCGGCGTACGGCGCGCAGCAAGACTCCGGCGCCGACATGCAAGCTGCGTGGAGTAAATACGGAACGCTCTCACAGCAAGATTTTCGGCCGCTCGACGTCGGCGGCGAGAACGGTTATCTCGCGCCCGATCCCAAGCATCCGGGGTTAGTCTACGGCAGCGCCGGAGGCGCCGGCGGCCCGGGCGCGACCAAGGAAGTCACCGCTACGGGCTGGGAGCTGAACGTCGATCCGGTCATCGCCTATCCGTCGACGCTTTGGCGCAACACGTGGACGGCGCCGCTGTCGTTCTCGCTCGCCGATCCCAGATCGCTCTACATGGGGCACCAGGAGGTCTTTCGCTCGCGCAACGGCGGCGACAGCTGGCAGATAGTCAGCCCCGATCTCTCGCGCCCCGACGAAGGCTCGCCGTCGAACCTCGACGCGGCGACGCTGGCCGATAGCAACAACGTGCAGCGCCACGGCGTGGTGTACGCGATCGCTCCTTCGCCGATCGTCGCAAACGTCGTCTGGGCCGGCACCGACGATGGCTACATCTGGCTAAGCCGTAACGCTACCGCGAGTGCGCCGGCGGTTCGCTGGCAGAACGTGACGCCGCAGCAGCTTTCGTCGTGGAGCAAGGTGGGAATCATTGAGGCCTCACACTTCGATGCATCCACGGCGTACGCGGCCGTCGACCGCCACCGCCTAGACGACTACGCGCCGTACATCTATCGCACGAACGACGGCGGCAAGACGTGGACGCCGATCGCCAACGGCATTCCGAACGGCTCGTTCGTCAACGCCGTTCGCGAGGATCCGAAGCGGCCCGGACTGCTCTACGCCGGCACCGAGCGCGGCCTCTACGTCTCGTTCGACGACGGTGCGAACTGGCAGCCGCTGCAGCTCAATCTTCCGGTGACCTCGATTCGCGACATCGCGATTCACGGCGACGACATCGTGCTCGCGACGCACGGGCGTTCGTTCTGGGTGATGGACGACGTTGCGTCGCTGCGGCAGATGGCCGCCGCGCGCGCCGCCGGCGGCGACTATCTGTTCGCACCCACTGCGGCGTATCGCATCCGCGAAGGCAATCAGGAGGGAACGCCGCTGCCGCTCGACGAGGCGCAGGTCGACAACCAGCCCACCGGCCTTTACATCGACTACTATCTAGCGCGCGAGGCGAGTTCGCCGGTTGCGATCGAGATTCTCAACGCCGGCGGGCGCGTCGTGCGCCGCTGGTCGAGCGCCGAGCCGGTGAAAGCGGCCGACCCCAAATCGGTCGACTATACGACGCACTGGATCGCGCAGCACCCCGTCCCCGAAACGTCGGCGGGTGCGCACCGCTTCGTCTGGGATTTCCATCAAACGGATTCACGAGGGCCGTTGTTGCCGCCTGGAAGTTACACCGTGCGCTTGAGGGTTGACGGGAAGACGTTCGACCGCGACGCGCGCGTGATGCGCGATCCGCGCATCGCCGCGAGCGACACCGACCTCGTCGCGCAGTACGAGCTGGCCGAACGCGTCATCGCGCTGCGAGCCGAAGTCGCCGCCTCCCGCGCGAAGGCGCAAACGCTGAGTGACGGCTCGCGCCTCCCGGCCGCTCAGAAGCAGACTTTACAACGTGACGTTATCGGCGAAGAGGCACCCGATAACCCCGACGATTCGATGGGCGCCTACTCCCACGATTTCACGAGCTTCCTCTTCCTCGAAAACCAGCTCGATTATCTCGAGAGCGCGATTGAAAGCGCCGATGCCGCGCCGACGTCCGATATGCGCCTGGGCTACGCGAAGCTTGACGGAATCTATCGCCAGACGCTGGCGCGCTTTACCGCAATCGAGGCGACGGGCCGGTAAGCTCCCCTTACCGGCCCGCCTGGAGCGTTTGGACGTACCAGCGTTCGAGGTCGTCGTGAAACTGCGCCAGCGCCGGCGTGTGAAGATAGACCATGTGGCCGGACTCGTAAAATCCGTAGCTGATGTTACTTTGCAACTGCGGTGAGAGGGTCAGGTGGTTGAGCGTGTAGACCGTTGCAAAGAACGGCGTCGCAAAATCGTAGTAACCGTTGCCCGAGAAGACGCGCAAGTTTGGATTAAAGGCCATCGCGCTGGCCAGGTCTTGGGCGGTGTTGGTCGGCAGCGCGCCGTTGTGTTTCCAATCCCATTGGCGGAAGACGTTGATGCTCGGCAGGTAGATCAGGTTCGTTCGATAGCCCAACGCCTGCCGCATATATGCGTTTCCGGTCGCGACGAACGCCGCTTGGATCGCGGAGTTGGTCGCATCGAAGTCGGGCGCCTCCTGCAAACGATCGAGCATATACGAGGTGTAGCGCGCATCGTAGCGACCCAGCATCACGCCGCTGTCACGGAAGAGTTCGGTCGCGTAGCGCGTGTATGGAATCCGCAGGTTCGACTGGCGGATGTAACTTTCCGACAGCCCGGTATACTGGTGCAACTTCGAAACGACGTCGGCGTAGGTCGCCGGCGAAAGGCTCGCACCTTGCGCCAGCGCGTTGAGATACTCGTTCATTGCGAACGCTTCGACGCGCGGCAAGAGTTCGGCCAGCGTCGTTTGCGGGCCCGGCAAAGCGTGATGGTACCAGGCGGATGCGGCCTCCGTGGGCAGGTAGAGCGGAAACGCCCAATCGCCGCCGCCGATTGCCGTAGTCGAGAAGTTCACATCCCAATCGAGACTGAAGTCGAGAATCGACGAGAGCAGCACGACGCCGTTTATGCCGATGCCTTGCCGCTGCTGCAGGTAGTCGACGAGCATCGCCGACCGCGGCGTGCCATAGGATTCCCCGAAGAGAAACTTCGGTGAGTTCCAGCGTCCGAACGCAGTAATGTAGCGGTTGATGAACTGCCCGAAGGCCGCGACGTCGGGATCGACGCCGTAAAAGTCCTTCGGCGTGCCCGCGCCGACGATTCGGCTGAAACCGGTGCCGGGCGCGTCGATGAAGACCATATCCGTGCGATCGAGCAGCGAATACTGGTTCTCAGCCAAAGTAAACGGCGCGCCGGGCGTCGGGATTCCGTCGCCGACTTGCACCCGCATTGGGGCGAACGAGCCCATGCGCAACCAAATCGTCGAACTCCCCGGACCGCCGTTGTAGAAAAACGTAACCGGCCGCGTTCGCGGATCGGCACCGTCGAGGGTGAACGCCGTATAGAAGATCTGCGCCGTCGGCTGATCCTTATCGTTCTGCAGTGCAATCGTTCCGGCGCGTGCCGTATAGGCGTAGCTCTTTCCGCCGAGTGCGATGACGTGCTGCGTTACCGCATCGGGAGTTCCCGCGACGGGTGCGGCCGCAGCAGCGGCAGCCGCCACCACGACGGCGGCCAAGGTCGTTACGATGCTAAACATTTCGCAGCGCCTCCGCGTACCAGCGTTCCAGATCGTCGTGGAAGCGCCCCAGCGCCTCGGGATGAAGATAGACCATATGCCCCGAGTCGTAAAAGCCGTAAGTAATATTTCGCTGGATTGCCGGCGCGAGATAGAGATGATTGAGTGCGTAGACGGTTGCGAAGAAAGGCGTTGCGAAGTCGAAATAGCCGTTCGCGGAAAAGACCTTTAGGCTGGGGTTATACGTCATCGTCTGCGCCAAGTCGGGCGTTACATTGAGGATCTGACTGTTGGTGCCATGTTTGAAATCCCAGCTCTGGCCGTTGGCGTAAATCAAGTCGTAGATGTTCGCCCGGTAGAGCAGCGGCGTGTTGTAGTGCAGGACCGCTCGCAGATAGTAGTTCGACATCGAGGTGAAGACCGAATCGATCGCCGCATCGGTGGCGTCCCAGTCGGGCGAGACCTCCGGCCTGTCCAGCACGTAGGTTTCGAAGCGTGAGTCGATCCGCCCAACGGTGCGCCCGGACTGGCGCAGCAGCTCGTTCTCAAAGCGATCGTAGGGAATGCGCAGGTCCGAGCTGCGAATGTACTTCTCGGAGAGTCCGGTGTAACGATGCAGCTTGGCCACCACGTCGTTGTAACGAGCCGGCGGCGCCTGCGCACCGGCCGCGAGGACGTCGAGATACTCCGTGAGCCCGAAGTTCTCAACCTCCGAGATCAACGCGGGCAGCGCCGGCGCGTCAGGCAGCGCGTGATGGTACCAAGCCGTCGCGGCCTCGGTCGGCAGGTAGAGGATGAATCCCCAATCGCCGCCGCCGATCGGCGCGCCGTCGTTGTAGTCGATGTTCGAGTTCAAGAACGACGAAAGGAGCACGACGCCGTTGAGGCCGATGCCCTTATCTTGCAAGTACTTCGCAAGCACCGCGGAGCGCGTCGTGCCGTACGACTCGCCGAACAGGAAGCGCGGCGAGTTCCAGCGGTTGAACTGCGTGATGTAACGCTGAATGAACTGGCCGAAGGCGGCAGCGTCTTCATCGACGCCCCAGATATCTTCGGGCTTGCCGGCGCCGATGATCCGGCCAAACCCGCTTCCGGGCATGTCGATGAAGACCATGTCGGTCTTATCCAGCAGGGAGTAGCGATTGTCGACGATCCGGTAGGGCGGAGGCCCCGTCAATCGTCCGTCACCGGTCTGCACGCGTACAGGTCCGAAGGAGCCCATTCGCAACCACATCGTCGAGCTACCCGGGCCGCCGTTGTAGACGAAGGTGACGGCGCGCTTCGACGGGTCGGCGCCGTCGAGCGTATATGCGGTATAAAAGACGCGAACGATCGGCTGGTCGTCGCCGTTGCGCAAGGTGATCGTTCCGGCGCGCGCGGTATATGCCAACGAGCGCCCGTCGAGCGTAAGCCGGTGGTGCGTGACGCCGTCGGGCGTCAACGCGGGAATAGCCGGCGGCTTCGCAGCGCCGGCCGGCAGAGCGATGACGAGCGCCGCAAAGGCGATCGGCAGAAAGCGTAGTGATTTAAATTGCAATCCGGGCCTCCAGTGAACGCCGATTATCCTCGATCCGGTTCCGGGCTCCTGCCTGCTTCGCCGATCGAACCGCCGTAGGCTTGCTCGATTTGGGTGGCGTAACGTTTCTCGACGACGCGCCGCTTGATCTTCATCGACGGCGAAAGCTCGCCGTCTTCGACGCTAAACTCCGTTGGCACCACGACGATGCGGCGGACTTGCTCGTAGCTGGCCAGCGCACTCGTCTGCCGGTGCACTTCGTGGCCCAAGAAGGCGCGGACGTCGTTGCGGGCGGCAAGTTCTTCGGGCTCGGCCCCGGCGGGCAGCTGCGGCAACTCGAGCGCAAGCAGCTTCCAGTTCGGACAGATCAACGCGATCGGGAACGGCCGGCCGTTGCCCACGACCAGCGCCTGCGCGACATAGATCGAACGCTTGATGTTGGCCTCGACCCGCGCCGGCGAAATCCACTTCCCCGTGTCGGTTTTAAAGATCTCGTTCTTGCGATCGGTGATTCGCAAGTAGCCCGCGCCGTCCAGTTCTCCGACGTCGCCGGTATGCAGCCACCCGTCGCGGAGCGCGGCCGCCGTCGCCTCGCTGTCGCGGTAATAACCGAGCATGACGTTGCGGCCGCGCACGAGAATTTCGCCGTCCGGCGCAATCACGACGTCGACGCCGGTAATTGGACGGCCTACCGCACCATACTCGTTTGCGGACAGACGGCTTACCGAGACGACCGGAGAGGTCTCGGTGAGACCATATCCTTGCATGATCGGAATGCCCATCGCCAAGAACGTCATCGCGGTATCGATATGCAGCGGCGCGCTTCCGCTGGTGAGGAACTTCACGCGATCCAAGCCGAGTGCGAGCGGAATCTTGCGAAGCACGAGGGCTTTGGCGATGCCGTATTGCAGCCTGGTCCACGGCGAAGGCGCCCGCTTGGACGTCGTCGTCGCGCGCATGTACTCGCGTCCGGCTTCGAGGGCCCAAGGGACGAGCCGCCCTTTGAGTCCACCGGCCGCCAGCGCCTGGCCCTTCACGCCGGCAAGCACGCGATCGAAAATGCGCGGAACCGACGTCATCTCGACCGGGCGCACGTCCTTGAGATCCTTGAGCAGCTCGCCGGGGTCGTGGCAGATGAAGTAGCGCACCTTCGCCAGCAGATAGATGTAAATCAGCGTGTGCTCGTAGATATGCGAATACGGCAGCACTGAGAGCACGTCGCGCCCGCCTTCGATGCCTTCGAAGCCGCAATCGAGGGAAACCCGTGCGTTGAAACCGAGGTTGTCGTGCGAAAGCATGACGCCCTTGGGCGGACCGGTCGTTCCGGAGGTATAGATCAACACTGCGAGGTCGTCGGGGCGCAACGCCGACTCGTACGCTGCCGGCAGCTCCGGATTCGAGCTGCGCAGCGCCGCACCGTGCGCTTCGAACGCTTGCAGCCCATCCGGCGCGCTCGAGTTTAAAACGACGACGCGGGGAAGCGCCACGTTCGTCTCACGCAAACGCGCGAGCGTCTCCGCGCCGTCGGCGAAGATCAATCGAGCGCCCGAGTGTTCGAGGATGTAGGCGGTGTGATCGAGCGCTTGCGTCGGATAGATCGGCACGACGACGCAGCCCGCGAAAAACGTCGCGAAATCGCAGACGATCCAATCGACGCTGTTATGCGAGACCAGCGCGACGCGTTCGCCGGCTTCCAATCCCGCGTCGCGAATCGCGCAGGCGACATTTTCGACGCGTTCGAGCAATCGCGTGCTCGAAGTGGGCGTCCACGCTCCCGCGACGCGCTCGACCAACGCCTCGTCGCGTTCGTGCGCAAGCGCCGTGCGGATGAGGCTGGGCAACGTCTCTTTGGCGGGGAGCTCCACAGACATATAAGGAGATTCCCATTGCGCAACGCGCCTGAAGCAGCCCTTCTACGACCGCTGGAGTACGCTCCAAACGACGGTGTCGTCGAGGGCGTCAAGGTTCTCGATGACCCGCGATGCCAGCGCGAGCGCGCCGGCATCGGGCGGAAAATCTTTGTTCGGTATCGCGATGACCGCAATTCCGGCGGCGTGCGCCGAGCGGATACCGTTGGCGGAATCCTCGATAGCTGCCGTTCGCGCGGGCTTGGCGTGCAGCAAGTCGAGCGCGCAAAGGTAGACGTCGGGCGCGGGTTTTCCGCGCGCAACGACGTCGGCTGAGACGACGACGTCAAAGAACCGCTTCCACCCCGTGGTCGCGAGCACGCTCTGCGCAACCGGCAGCGACGCGGAGGTTGCAAGGCCGAGCCGGAACGCCGCTGCAAGTCGCTGGATCGCCGCATCCGCGCCCGGCAGAACGGGTGGCGGTCGTAGCCGAGCCATCACCGCGGTGACCACCTGCTGCGCGATCGACGCCGGCGGCAGCGCGACGCCGAGGCCGCTGTGGATGAAGTCGGCCCACTCGTCGGTGCGCATGCCGATCATCGCCGTTTGCGCACCGTCGTGCCAGCGGCCGCCGTGTACCTCGACGAAGTCGCGCCGGACGTCACGCCAAATCCCTTCACTTTCGATCAGCGTGCCGTCAAGGTCGAAAACAACGCAAGGCTTCACTCAATGCTCTCCCCGCTGAGGCCCGTTCTCGATCGGAGAGATCGATGACTACTTTAAGGTTCGCGTAGATAGGGGCGAGCGCGCTCCAAGCGGCCCTGCGTCATTCCGGCGACGTCCAAAAGCTCGTCGAGCGATGCAAAGTTGCCTTCGCGCTCTCGCAGCTCGACGATGCGCGAGCCGACGGCGCGCCCAATTCCCGGAACCGCGGCAAGAACCGCGGCGCCGGCGGTGTTGACGTCAACGCTGCCGTCGGGTGGCGGCGACGCACGGTGGCGCCGCGTGCGCGGTCCGCGCGTCCCCGGCTCGCGCAGACGGCTCCGCGGCGCTTCACCGGCGGCGGGAACGTAGATCTCTTCGCCGTCGGCGGCGCGCGCCGCGAGGTTGACGCCCCCGGCCTGCGCCGATGCCTCGAATCCGCCGGCCAAAGCGACGGCTTGAGCGTAGCGATCGCCCTGATGGAGATGATAGAGACCCGGCTTCCGAACGTCGCCGGCTACGTAAACGACCAGGTCGCCGGACGGTGCGGCGTGCCGGAAGTGCCGATGGTATTCCCTGCCGGAAGCGAGCGGCTCGGGATCGGCGTTCGGCGTGGCGAGTGCAACCGATTGGACGGCGGCTCTCGGAGCCGGATGCCAGAGCGCGAAGCCGGCAAGGGCGAGCGCCGCCCCGGCAATCAAAGCAATTCTTACGATCATGGTGTTCCATCACGCCGAGAGCCTGAAGCGCAAAGGGTAGCGGTGGGCCCCTCCCAGCGTGTACCATGCTCTTCATGGCCGGGAGCTACGACTTCGCCTCGATCGAGCACAAGTGGCAGTCGCGCTGGGAGCGCGAGTCACTCTATCGCGCGCCCAACGAAAGCGAGAAGCGCAAGTACTACGCGCTGGAAATGCTGCCGTATCCTTCGGGCGATCTGCATGTCGGCCACGCAAAAAACTACACGATCGGCGACGCGGTGGCGCGCATGCGGCGGATGCTCGGGTATAACGTGCTGCACCCGATGGGCTGGGACGCCTTCGGCTTACCGGCCGAAAACGCGGCGATTTCGAACGACGCCGACCCCGCCGTCTGGACGACGGAGAACATTCTCAACATGCGCCGCCAACTGCGCTTGCTGGGCTCCAGCTACGACTGGTCGCGCGAGATCGCGACGTGCGAACCCGAGTATTACCGTTGGAATCAGTGGCTCTTCTTACGCTTGTACGAAGCCGGACTCGCGTATAAGCGTGAGGCCCCGGTCAACTGGTGCCCGCAAGACCAAACGGTGCTGGCCAACGAGCAGGTCGTCAACGGCCGCTGTTGGCGGTGCGACCACCTCGTCGAACGGCGTAATCTGTCGCAATGGTTCCTGCGTATCACCGCCTACGCCGACCGTTTACTCGACGATCTCGATACGCTGACCGGCTGGCCAGAGCGCACGCGGGCGATGCAGCGTAACTGGATCGGCCGCAGCGAAGGCGCCACCTTTTCTTTCGGCATCGACGGGCTCGACGCCGACGTCGACGTCTTTACGACGCGGCTCGACACGCTCTTCGGCACGACTTTTCTTGCCATCGCGGCGGAGCATCCGGTCGTGAGTTCGCTGCAGCGGATCGTCTCGCCCGAGCATACGGCGCAGATTGACGCGTTTGCCGAGAGCCTGCAATCGAAGTCGGAGCTGGAGCGAACAAGTTTGATGGAGAAACGCGGCATCTTCACCGGCGCGTATGCGATCCATCCACTCTCTCGCGAGCGCATTCCGATCTGGGCCACGAGCTACGCGCTCGCGGAGTATGGAACCGGAGCCGTGATGGGCGTTCCGGCGCACGACGAACGCGACTTCGAGTTCGCGCGAAAATATGCGCTCCCGGTCGTGACCGTCGTCGTCCCGCCGAACGCGCCGCCGGACGAGATGCCGCACGAACCCTACGTCGACGACGGGCGCCTGATCGCAAGCGAAGAGTTTAGCGGGATGTCGAGCGAGCGCGCCCGGGAGGCCATCGCGCAACGCCTAGCCGCCCTCGGCCGCGGGAAGACGAGCGTCAACTACAAACTGCGCGACTGGCTGATCTCGCGCCAGCGGTATTGGGGAACGCCGATTCCAATCGTCTACTGCAGTGCCTGCGGCGAGGTGCCCGTGTCTGACACCGACCTGCCCGTTCTTTTGCCTTTGGGCGTGCGTCTACGCGGCGAAGGATCGCCACTGGCCGGAGTGCCGGAGTTCGTCGAAACGACGTGTCCGAAGTGCGGCGGCGCCGCGCGCCGCGAGAGCGATACGATGGATACGTTCTTTGAGTCGTCGTGGTACTATCTGCGCTACCTCGATCCGCACAACGATCGCCTGCCGTGGTCGGCGGAGCGCGCCGCGCAGTGGATGAACGTCGACCAGTATATCGGTGGCGCCGAGCACACGGTACTGCATCTGCTCTACTCGCGTTTCTTTTACAAGTTCTTCCACGACCGCGGCTGGGTGCAAGGCGCCGACGAGCCTTTCAAAAACCTCTTTCACCAGGGGTTGGTGTTGCGCAACGGCGAGAAGATGTCGAAGTCGCGGGGCAATGTCGTCGGCATCGACGAGACCGCGCGGAAGATCGGCGTCGACGCGATGCGGCTCTTCGCGCTCTACGTCACGCCTCCCGAAGAGACGAGTGACTGGACCGACGAAGGCATCAGTGGGCGCGTGCGTCTCTTGAACCGCATCTGGCGGGCCTGCGAGCCCTTGTTCGAGGCGCCCGCCGGTAGCGGCGCGTGCGACCTGCCGGCGTCGCAAACTTCTGCGGACAAAGCGCTGCTTCGCGCGGTGCACGTCGCCGCAAAATCGGCCGTCGACGAGACGCTATCGCATCGCTTTCATTACAATGCGACGATCGCCAAGCTCGACGAGCTAGTGAACCTGATAACGGTCTCGTCCGCGCCGGACTCGCCGGTAACGGTCTACGCCGTGCGAGCCTTGCCGATCCTCATTGCGCCCTTCGCGCCGCACATTGCCGAGGAGCTTTGGGAACGCTTCGGCCACACGACCTCGGTGCACCTCGAGCCGTATCTGCAACCCGACGAACGCGCGCTGGCGGTCGACGAGGTTACCTTGGTCGTGCAGGTCAACGGCAAGGTTCGCGCGCGCCTCGTCGTTGCGCCGGGCATCGGGGAGGAGCAAGCCTTCGCGCTGGCACTCGAGGAGGCGAACGTTCGCAGCCACGTCGACGGCAAGGAGGTGCGTAAGCGGATCTACGTTCCGGGTAAGCTGCTCAACATCGTCGTATGAGCCAGCCGCAAAGAGTTTCGACCCAGGTCTGCATTGTGGGCGGGGGCCCCTGCGGGATCATGCTCGGAGTGCTGTTGGCGCGGGCCGGCGTCGACGTCGTCGTGCTCGAAAAGTATAAGGACTTCTATCGCGACTTTCGCGGCGACACGATCCACCCGTCGACCTTGGATTTGCTTTACGAGCTGGGCTGGCTCGACGCGTTTCTCGCGCTCCCGCACGACGAGATTCGTTCCATCGGCGCCACCATCGGCGGCGAAACCGTGCAGATAGCCGACCTCACCCACCTGCGTACGCACTGTAAGTTCGTCGCGTTGATGCCGCAGTGGGATTTTCTCAACTTTTTGGTAGAGAACGGCCGCCGCTACCCGACCTTTCATTTGATGTTGCAGACCGAAGGCGTCGCCTTGGTCGAAAGCGGCGGCCAAACGACCGGCGCGCGCGCCATGACGCCCAATGGTGAAATCGAGATCGACGCCAAGCTCGTCGTCGGCGCCGACGGGCGCCACTCCACCATTCGCGCGCTTGCCGGTCTGACCGTCGAAGATCTCGGGGCGCCGATGGACGTGCTTTGGATGCGCATCCCAAAGCACCCAGGAGAGGCCGAGCAGCGGCTGGGCACCATCGCCACCGGACATATGCTCGTGATGATTGACCGCGGCGACTATTGGCAGTGCGCCTACATCATCCGCAAAGGCTCCTTCGACGAACTGCGGGCGCAAGGCATCGGGGCGCTGCAGCGAGGCCTCGTGGAGCTTATTCCCGCGCTGAGCGACCGCGTCGCTGCGCTCGACGATTGGTCGAAAGTTTCGATGCTCGAAGTTCGCGTCGACCGGCTGGAACGATGGTACCGCTCGGGCCTGCTCTGCATCGGCGACGCCGCCCATGCGATGTCGCCGATCGGCGGCATCGGGATCAATCTTGCAATCCAAGATGCGGTCGCGGCTGCGAACATCCTGGCCGAGCCGCTGGCATCGGGCGCGACGCCAAGCGACGCGGAACTCCATCGCGTCCAGGAACGGCGAGCCTTCCCCACCGAGGTGACGCAGGCGTTTCAAATTTTCGTACAAGACCGCGCGATCGATCCGGTTCTGAGCGGAAAAGAGATCGATAGGGCGCCGTTGGCGATGCGCCTGCTCGACGAGTTTCCGCTCCTTCGCCGTCTCCCCGCGCGCTTGATCGGCGTCGGCGTGCGGCCCGAGCACGTCCGGACGCGCGACGCCTTCTATGGGTCCGAGGCGAAGAGCATACCGTAGAGCTTGCCGCCAATCAGGCCGCCGACGATCGGCGCTACCCAGAAGAGCCAGAGCTGGGCAACTGCCCATCCCCCGACGTAGACGGCGACGGCCGTCGAGCGCGCGGGATTCACCGAGGTGTTCGTAACCGGAATGCTGACAAGGTGGATCAGCGTGAGCGCGAGACCGATCGGAATTGGGGCAAAGCCGGCCACGACCCGCTTGTCGGTCGACGCCGCGATGATAAAGATAAACATCAGCGTCATCACGACTTCGCAGACCGCGCAGGCCAGCAAAGAAAAGTGTCCGGGAGAGTGCTCGGCGTAGCCGTTGCTCGCAAAACCGTTGGCCGTCGTGAATCCGGCTTGGCCGCTCGCAATAAGGTAGAGAACGCCGCCGGCGATGATCCCGCCAACAACCTGCGCTACGATGTAAGGAATGACGTCGCGCCCGTTGAAGCGGCGCGCCGCCCAAAGCCCCACCGTCACGGCTGGATTGATGTGACATCCTGAAATGCCGCCGATCGCGAAGGCCATCGTGAGCAGCGTCAGGCCGAAAGCCAGCGCCACGCCGGCAAATCCAATCCCAAGGTTGGGAAAAGCGGCCGCGAGGACGGCGCTGCCGCACCCGCCGAGGACCAGCCAAAACGTACCGATGAGTTCCGCCGCGAGTCGCTTCGAAAGAGGCATATTCGAGCTCCTTATCCTCGCCCCGATAACCAAGGCGGGCGTCCACTCGACCTTCCTAGGCCGGTCCTTTCGCCCCTTCCCGCTCGAGCATTTCGCGATAGATTTCGGCTACGCGGCCGAGCGTATCGATCTCTTCAGGCGGTTTGTCGTCGCGAACGCGAACGATGCGTGGAAAACGTAAGGAAAAGCCGCTCTCGTGCAGCTCGCTCTTTGCGATCACGTCGAACGCGACTTCGAGAACGGTCTTCGGCTCGACCGGTATCTCATGGGAGCGCGCCTTCGCGCGCTGCTGCTCGAACGGCAGCCGGTGCGCGAGAAACCACGGCGTGAGCGCGGCGATTTCCGCGTCGGTAAGGCCGGAGTACGCCTTGCCGATGGTTAGCAGCTCGCCGCGCTCCCCGCGAACCGCAAACGTGTAGTCGGAGAGCACGGCGGATCGCTTCCCGTGGCCCCACTCGACCGCGACCACGACGACGTCGAGCGTCGAAAGCTCGCGCTTGAGTTTGTGCCACCACTTCCCGCGCCGTCCAGGCAGGTACGGCGCGTCGGCCCGCTTGAGCATGAGCCCCTCATTGCCCCGCGCACGTGCCGCTTCGAAGCGTTCGTTCACCCACGCGGACCCCGGTTCGTCGCGCCGTTCGGAGGGCGACAGCTTCACGTGCGGACCCGTGGCGAAGACATTGGCGAGCTGCTCGCGTCGAGCGGTCAGCGGCTCGTCGATCAGCAAATCGCCGTCGAGCGCCAAGAGGTCGAAGACGACGTACGCAACCGGCACCTCGGCGCGCAGCGACTCGTCGACGACTTTGCGTTGGAGACGCGCTTGGAGCGTACGAAACGGCTGCACGCGTTCGTCACGCATCGCGACGATCTCGCCATCGAGGATCGCATCGCGCGAGAGCGTCGCCAGGTCCGCGGTTACTTCGGGATAGGCAGCGCTCACGTCGTTGAGCCGCCGCGAAAAGAGCGTGACGCTGCCGGCGCTCACGTGCGCTTGCACGCGAATGCCGTCATATTTGTCCTCGACCAGCCACGCTTCCCCGGCCAGCTCCGGGTACGTTTCACCAAACGGAATCGGCGTGGCCAGCATGAAGCCGATCGGCGTTCCGTACTCCACGCGCAGCTCGTCCAGCGCGCCGTGTTTGGCTGCCAGCGCCACCGTACCCACGTCGCCGCAAGCCATCAACCCTCGGCGAACCGCAGCGGCATCGGCGTCGAAGGCTGCCGCGATTGCATCGGTCACGAGCCCTTCACGTAATCCGACACGCAAATCTCCGGTGATGATCTTGATGACGTAAGTTGCGACCAACGAATCGTCGCAGGCGCGCAGGATGCGCTCGAGTACGGCCTCGCGCCGCCGGTTCGCTCGCTTTCCGGACGCCTCCGCGATCTCGCCAAACAGAACCTCGAGCGCCGCGGGCGTCAGGCGATCGTGGAAGAGCATCGAATCGACCGGTGGACGCACGAACGGTCCGAGTGCGGTACCGAGATCGCCGGTCGCGCGATAGCTCGAGCTCAGCGCGGCGTCGTCGAAGTCCCAGACGCGTTGGGCGACTTCGACGATCGTGCGCCCGCCGACGGAGAGCGTTCGCCGGTCGCGGGCCGCGAAAGGGTTTCCGGTGAAGAAGCGCGCCGCGGCAACTAAGTCGGCGTCGTCGAGCGAGCGAAAATACGACGCCAGCGCCGCGACCTTTTCCAGTTTACCGCGAGTCGACGCGATCCGCTGCGCGGTTAGCGCAAAGCGCTCCATCGCTCGAAGTATTCGTAGGTTGCGCGGATCCCGTCGGGCAGAGCGATCGCGGGCGTCCACTCGAGATCCAGGCGCGCACGCGTGGCATCGAACTGGGCGTTGCGCGCGTCGCCGGGGCGTTGGGGCCCGCGTTCGACCGGCGCATCAAAACCGGTCAGCTCGACCAACTGGCGGTAGATCTGATTGACGCTCGTGCGCACTCCGGTACCGATCACGTAACAGCCACCCGAACCACGATCGAGCGCCGCGAGGTTCACACGTGCCACGTCCTCGACGAAAACATAATCGCGGGTCTGTTCGCCGTCCCAGTCGATGCGAACCGGCTCGCGAGCGAGAAACTTTCCGATGAAGATGGAGATCACGCCGGCCTCGCCGTTGGGATCTTGCCGCGGGCCGTACACGTTTCCGTACCGTAAAGCGGTGAAGTCCAAGTCGCGCGAAGCCTTGTAAAACCGCAGATAGTCTTCGGCAACCATCTTGGTGATGCCATACGGCGACGTGGGGTGCTGGGGCGTGTCGTCGGTAATCGGCAGCTTCTCGGGCGTGCCGAAAGTCGCACCGCTCGACGCGAAGATCACTTTTCGGACGCCGGATTTTTGCGCGAACTCGAGGACGTTGAGCAGCCCGATCACGTTGATCTGTGCGTCGTAGACCGGGTCGCGCGTCGAGATCGCGACGGAGTGCTGCGCCGCATGATGGCTGACGATCTCCGGTGCGAAATCGGCAAAGACCCGGCCGATCGCCTCATCTCGAATATCCATATGGACCAGTGAAACGTTTTCCGGAATGTTCGCGCGACGGCCGCCTCCGTGCTCCCAGAGCGAGTCGATCACCAGCACGTCGTGACCCGCCGCGCAATAGGCGTCGGCGACGTGCGACCCGATAAAGCCGGCGCCCCCGGTAATAACTATGCGCACCGCGTTGCCTTTCTAGACGCCGGCTAGCCGCGGGGCCAAGTCGTCGCAGGGGAACCGCGATGCCATCGTGGGGACTCCTCTGTTTTGCGAGCGTTTGCGTGCTGGGGACGCTGGCCGTTATGCCATTGGGGCCGGACCTTCGTCCCTTGGAAGTTCTAGGGCTCGTCGCGCTCGCTGTTTATGTTTGTTACGGGCGCGAATCGCCGCGCTTTCGCGCCGCGTTGCTCGTTGCCCTGGTGGCTGCAGCCGGTAATGCCGCTCTTCATCAGCACGATCGACCGGATGTTGCGGAACGACGCACGGCGCGTTATGCGGCAACATTGTTGGAACGCGCGAACGAAGGCGACGGGTCGTCCACGCTTACGCTCGGACTCGACGGCGGCACTGTGGTGCAGGCGCGCGTACGCGGCGAGGCTCCTCCTCCGGGCACGCGATTGATCGTGCGCGGGCGGTTGGAGCCGTTTGACGATGCGCGAAATCCGGGCGAACCGAGCGAACGCGAAATGGAGGGCGAACGCGGGCTGGCGGCCCGGCTCGATGCCGCCGCAGTCGAATCGGTGCTGGGATCGCGGTGGAGCGCGCGGATCGCGCTCGCTCGCGCCCACGAGTGGGCGCACGAACAACTGCGCGAACGCCTCGGCGAACCGGCCGCGTCGGTGCTCGCAGGCGAGCTGTGGGGAGAACGTTCGTCGCTGCCGCCGGCGCTACGCACCGAGTTCCAGGAGACCGGCACGGTGCACATCTTAGTTACGGCCGGTTTGCACATGGGTGCCGTGGCAGCGCTGTGTCTTCTCGTGCTGCTTTTTTTCGGATGGCCGCGCTGGTCCACGTGTCTGATCGCCATCGGACTGCTTTGGGCCTTCGTTTGGTGGAGCGGTGCGCAACTGCCCGCGGAGCGCGCCGCTACGATGGCAACCGCGGCACTCGCGGCGCGCGCTTGCGGCCGCGCCACGCTTTCGTGGAATGCGTTGGGACTAGCCGCGATCGTTATTGCCTTGCTGCGCCCGCAGAGCGTCGCGACTGCTTCGTTTGCCCTGTCGTTTTCCTGCGTCGGCGCGATCTTCGCGTGTGCCGGTCCGGTGGAGCGTTGGATCGAAGAGCGCGTTGCGCTGCCGCAACGCGTGCGCGAAGCACTCACCCTGACGCTCGCAACCCAACTCGGAACCTGGCCGCTGGGAGCCGCGGTATTCTTGCAGTTTGCGCCCTATGCCGTGGCGGCGAACTTCGCCATCGTTCCGTGCGTGGCGGTAACGATGACGCTGGGCGCGGCGGCGCTCGCGTTTGCGTGGTGCGCGCCGCTGGCCCAACTCTGCGCAAATCTCGCCTCATGGCCGCTGGCGTGGATGCTGGGCGTCGTGCAGACCGTGAGCGGCCTCCCCTATGCCGTACTGCCGATGACGCCGGCCCCGACCTGGTGCATCGCCGCCTACGATGCCGCGCTTCTCGCAGCGCCGGCGTTGTGGCGTGGGAACGCGCGCACCGTCGCAATCGCTGCGCTGGTTCTGGCAACCTCATACGTGCTGTGGCCTCCGCGTGCCGTTGACGGGCGGCTGCGCGTTACGGTGCTCGACGTTGGGCAAGCCGATGCAATCGTAATTCAAACGCCACGAGGTCACGCGTTGATGGTGGACGCCGGCGGGCGACTCGAACGCGGCGGCATGCCGGGCAACGACTCCGTCGCCGAGCGCGTGGGCGAGCGTATCGTCGTGCCGTTTCTGCTCCGTCACGGAATCCATGAGGTCGACGCCCTGATCCTGTCGCATCCGCACGGCGATCACGCCGGCGGCGTCGCACCCGTGCTCCGGCGCCTGCGCGTCGCGCAGTTCGACGACGGCGGTCAGCGGTACGCCGGCCATGCCTATCGCGATGCCGTTACGACGGCTACGAGCGAAGGCGTGCCGATCGTCTATCCCCGCGCCGGAATGGAGTGGCGCACCGACGACGGCGTAGCTCTGCGATTTATCGGGCCTTCGCTTCCGTTCATCGAAGGCGGCAACGCGATCAACAGCAACTCCGTCGCGTTCGTCCTGCAATACCGCGCGTTTCGCATGCTCTTCACTGGCGATGCCGGCAGCGAATCTGAGGAGCGATTTCTTCAAGAAGGCGTCGATCTTCGCGCCGAGGTGCTCAAGGTGGGACATCACGGTTCGGCCTATGGCTCGTCGCCGCGGTTTATCGCCGCCGTCGCCCCGCGCTATGCGATCATTTCGGTGGGTCGTCACAACCTCTTCGGACATCCCGCGCCCTCAACTTTGGCGACGCTGCGGCGCTTCGGCGCGCGCATCTATCGCACCGATGAAGACGGCGCCGTTACGATTGCGACCGACGGCTTGAACATTATGATCTCGACCATGGTTTGGAGGGCAGCCGGCTCCTCGGTAGGGGTCCGGACGTTTTGGTACGCCCGTGGCGCTACGATGGGAGCCTCAAACCAAGAACTTTCACTAAGGAGAAGACCATGTCCATTTCCACGATCTGCCGGCGCTTCTTGCCGGCTCTCGGGGTGCTCTCGGTGGCCGGCGTGCTCGCCGCCTGCAGCGGAGCTTCACAAAACGCCGGCGTGGGAGTGCCCCAGGCCGCCGGAAACGCATTCCCCGGTCCGGCCCTTCGATCGGGCGTCTATGCCCGTTTTGCGGGCCCGGCGAAGCCCCGGGCGGGCTTCAAGGCATCGCCGCTTTTGAAAATCGAAAGAGACCTCTTCGTCTCACAAGGCGGCAACGACGTGCTCGCGCTGCGGGACGGAACTTATAAGACCGTAGGCGAGATTACGTCCGGCATCAACGATTCCGACGGCATCTGGGTCGATAATCACGGCAATCTGTACGTTTCAAACGTCGACAGCTCTAACGTTACGGAGTACGCCCCCGGCGGTTCTTCGCCGATCTGCACCTATAATTCGGGGATTTTCGACCCAATCAACGTGACCACCGACAACGCCGGAAACGTCTACGTCGTCGACTTCTACGTTGACGAGAACCCCGGATATATCGATAAGTTCCCGCAGTGCAGCAACACGATGTCGGCCCAATACCCCATCAGCAGCGGGCCGCAGGGCGTTGCCGTCGACCGTCATGGCAATATCTTCGTCTCCTATTACTCCCACGGCGGAGCCTTCGTAGAGTACAAGAACGGCTCGAGCCAGCCGACTGCCCTTAGCGTGACCACCACCCTCCCGGGCGGCCTGCTCCTCGATAAGCACGACAACCTCATCTCCGATGATGACAACTCGATCGACGTGATTCCACCGCCTTACACCACTGCGACGCCGATCGTAACCTATGCCCCCGGGCCATTTCACGAGTCCCTCAACCGCAAAGAAGATCTGCTGTTCAGCGCCAACGTTACCTCGAACACGGTGACGGTCTACCGTTACCCATCGGGCGAGCTGTTGGACACGCTTGGCGCCAGCAACGGCATCACATCGCCGCTCGGCGTTGCGGAGTCGCCGAACGCGACGTTCTAAAACCTACCTCAAGGAGTCAAAGAATCGCGGCGCCCGGTTTGGCGTCGCGATTCTGCTTTTCTCTAGGCCCGCTCGAGCGAAGCGCGATCCCATTTAGCGAGATTCGCCGCCGCCTCATACGTTGAGTTAAAGAAATCGAGCACCGTGCGATCAGGATCTGCCGACGTGCGCACGCTCTCGTAGGGGAGCAGAAACTCTCGCAGCTGATCCGTCCAAAATCCCGGCAGCGCGACGGGCGCTTGCGCGAAACCCGGCGGCTCGGGATAGGCGTAGGCGTAGAACGCCGCCTCGGCACCCGCGCCTCCCGGCCAAAAACCGACGCTTTGCTCTTCGCGATTGTAGGCTTCGCGCGTAACCCAGTCGGGCAAATTCGGAATGCCGCCGGGATGCGGCGGCGCAGGGCGTCCGGAGAAGCGCGTGACCGCCAAATCGAAGCTGCCCCAAAAAAAGTGCACCGGACTCGCCTTGCCGAGAAACGGGGCGCGAAACTCCTTGCAGAGGCGATCGGCCTGCAGCAGCGCGCGAAAGAACCGCTCGACGTACACCTTGTCGTACGACGCGTGTACCGTATCCTCGTCGAAGCGCACCGCGTTGGCGATTTCGTTCGGCATCAGGTTGATTCGAACGTCGAAGTCGAGCGCTTTCATTTTTTCCATGATGCGGCGATAGAATTCCGCGACGGACATCGGCTCGAGCGCGAAGCCGTCGCGTTCGTCGTCGCAGCCCGCGATCTCGAGGCGATGCCCGAGAAAGTCAAAGTCGATCGCAAGCCACCGGCCGCCGCTGTAGGGCATCGCCGAGGTTGTCAAACCGCGCGGCGTAACGTAGAGCGTGACGCTCCACCAATGGTTGAGCATCGGCTCGAGCCGCAGGCGGATCTTCCCGACGACCTGCGTCCAGAGGTGCAGCGTTGCCAGCGTATCCTTCCATTCGTCGTATTTTAGCGGGGGCCAGCGATCCATCGGAACTACCTTTGCTCGGCGGGTGCGATCGGCAGCTCGATCTGGTTCGGATCCGTTTCGCCGTCGAGCGACGGCGCTCGGAACTGCTGCGGCGCGAAGCGCAGATACATAATCGGGATCAAGATCAAGGTGAGAATCAACGAGCTCGACAAACCGCCGATGACCACGATTCCCAGCGGCCGTTCGGCCTGCGAGCCGGGATCGAGCGCCAACGCGAGCGGCAGCATGCCGGCGATCATCGCGACGGTCGTCATCACGATCGGGCGGAATCGTGCGTGCGCGCTCTCTTCGATCGCTTCCAACTTGCTCATCCCTCGTTCTCGCAGCTGATTTGCGAAATCCACGAGCAGGATTCCGTTTTTCGCCACCAGGCCGACCAGCAAAATCGCTCCGATCATTGAGAACAGATTTAGCGTTTGGTGCGTCAGCGCCAGGGCGCCCAGCGCGCCCACGACGGCGACTGGCACCGTGAACATGATGATGAACGGCGTCACGTAACCGTTGTAGAGCGCCACCATCAACAGGTAGACCAGCAGGATCGAGAGCAGCAACGAGATCCCCATCTCGGTGACGGTATCCGCAACGTTCTGCTGATTGCCACCGGCGACCGGCGCGACCGTGACGTTCTTGGGAAGATCGAGCGCGCGCAGGCGCCGCTCGAAACTTCGCTGAACGTTCGACAGAATCGCTCCCGGTGCGACGTTGGCGCCGATCAGCACGACGTTGCGCCGGTTGATGCGCATGATCATCGGCGGCGCGGGCGACATGACCAGCTTCGTAATGTCGCCGACGCGGACGATCGACCCGTTGTTCGCGCGAATCGGAATCGCCGCAATCGCACCCAGGGAGACCAGATCGCTCTCGGGATAGATCACCTGCACGTCTTTGAGGCCCTGCGGCCCGGTGAACTGCGTGGCCGTATCGCCGCCGAACGCGGCGCGCACGGCCGTCGAGGCCGTACCGATGCTGGCGTCGAGCGCGCGCGCATTCCCGCGTTCGAACTCTACCTCGACCTGGGGGGCGTTGTCGGTCAGCGAGGTCGTTGCGTCGACCGCGCCGGGCGTTGCGGCGAGCGCAGCGTACGCGCGCGCGGCGCTGGGCCCCGGATCGGCCGTCAAGCTGGAGACGACGTACGAAATGGGCTGCGCGATGCCGCCCGACGGATCGGTCGCCGGCACCGCGACCACGTTGGCGCCGGGTAAGAGCCGGCCGATCCTTGAGCGTAAGTTGTCAACCCAATAGGAGGTCGAGTGCGACCGGCGATCCTTCAGAAACAAATGAATCTGGCCGATGGCGCCGTTGTTGATATAGCCGCTCACCTCGCCCTGATAGGCGCCGGCAATCGATGTCTCCGATTGCAGATCGGCGACGCGGTTGACGAGCCCCTCGGCGCGCAGGACGGCTTGCTGTGTGGTCGTCAGCGGCGTTCCGGTCGGGAAGCCGATGTTCACGAAGATCTCACCGCGGTCAACCGGCGGCATGTATTCGAATCCGACGATTCCGAGTGGAACGAGCAGCAGCGCGAGGACGAGGCTGCCGAACGCGATCCACACGACCAAGGCGCGATGTTCGAGCCCCCACGGGAGCGCTCGCTGCGTATACCAACTGCGCACTCGATCGAATCCGTGGCCGAAGCGGTCGACGATCCGCCACGGTTTCCACGTCGAGTAGAGCGCCCAGCGCCCGGCCAGCGACGGCGTGACGGCAAACGAAACGAAGAGCGAGGTCAGCGTCGCGACCGTGACGACCAGGCCGAACTCGCGCAAGAACAGACCGACCGAACCGGGCAAGAACGAGATCGGTGCAAAGACGACGACGATGACCAGCGTGATCACGATCGTCGCCACGCCGATCTGAGTCAATCCGTTGATCGCCGCGAGGCGCGGCTCTTCGCCTTCGGCACGGTGGCGTTCGATGTTTTCCAGCACGACGATCGAGTCGTCGACGAGGATGCCGATCATCAGCGTCATTGCCAGCAGCGAAACGGTGTCGAGGGTAAATCCGGCCACCCGCATGGCGGCCAGCGTCACGAGGAATGACGCCGGCACCGAAATCATGACGACGACGGCGTTGCGCCACGAGCGCAGGAAAAAGAGCATCACGATCGCCGTGAAGATGATGCCCTCGATCAGCGTTCGCGTGACGCCCGAGAGCAGCTCTTTGGTATAGGTCGACTGCACGCTGAGCACCGAGAAATTGATATCCGGGTACTGCGCGCGCAGCGCCGGCAGCGCAGCGAGAACGGCATTCGAAGCCGCAACCTCGCTCGCACCGGCCGCTTTCTGCACGTCCAGTTCGACCGTCGGCCTTCCACCGGTGTATGCGTAGACGCGCTGCGTTTCGTACGCGTCCCGCACGTTGGCCACGTCGCCGACGCGGTACAGCCGCGCCGAGGCGCTCCAGGGGTAAAGCGACCCGGTCGAGGACGAGCCGCCGGCGGTCGTGGAGTTGCCGAGCAACAGATTTGCGACCGACGGCACGTTGGTGATGTCGCCGCGAATGTCGAGGTTCGTTTCGCGATTGTGCTGATAGACGATGCCGCCGGGGGCGCGAACGTTATTGTTCGCGACGGCGTTGATCACGTCGGTCAGCGTGAAGCCGGAGGATTGCAGCGCCTGCGGATTGACGTTGACCTGTATCGAGGCGGTAACGCTGCCGTTCTCCTGAACGTACGAAACGCCGGGAACTTGTTCGATGGCCGGCACGACCGTATTCGTAACGATCGCCGAGAGATCGCCGAGCGAGAGCGTGGCCGACGAAGCGGCCAGCGAGACGACGACGGCTTCACTCGGATTGTAAATCGAGATCTGCGGCGTCGGCAGATCGTTGGGAAGCTGGTGCAGCGAGTTCTGGACGCGCCCCTGAACCTGCACGAGATCGGTGTTCTGATCGGACGTCAACGAAAAGACCGCCACGATCGAAGCTTGGCCCGGTTGGATCGAGGTTTCGATGTAGCTCAAATCCGGAGCGCCGGCGATCTGATCCTCGAGTGGACGCACGATCGCGTCGCGCATCTCCGTCGTCGAGGCGCCCGAATACGTCAGCAGCACCTGAATCGAAGGCACGTCGTAGTTGGGGAGCTGCTGCTTGACGAGGTTGAAGCCGGCAATCGAGCCGGCCAGCAACACGAGCGCAAGAAAGACCGTCACCAGCGTGGGCCGCTGCACGAAGAGCCGCGTCAGCCACATGGTTAAGCGCCCGCCGTCACGGGGTTCCGCAGCGCCGCCGAGGCCGGCTCGGTACTTCCGCGCGGCTTCGGCCCCAGCCACATGAACATGACCGGCACGAGCAGCAGCGTCAGCAGCAGCGAACTGATCAAACCGCCGATCACGACGATGCCCAAGGCTTGCCGCTGGGCGGCCCCGGGATCGAGCGCCAACGCGATCGGAGTCATACCGGCGATCATCGCGCACGTCGTCATGACGATCGGGCGGAATCGTTCGCGCGCCGCTTCGATCATCGCATCGGCGCGGCCCATTCCGCGCTCGACCATGTGGTTGGCAAAATCGACCAGCAGGATGCCGTTCTTCGAGGCCAGGCCAACGAGCAGCACGGTGCCGATCAGCGAGAAAAGATTGAGCGCCCGATGCGTGATTGCCAGAGACGTCAAGGCGCCGACGGCGGCAACGGGCACCGAGAACATGATGATAAAGGGCAAGCGATAGCTATCGTACAGCGCGACCATCAGCAAATAGACGAGCAGGAAAGAGAGCACCAGCGCGGTGCCCATGCCGCGCACCGTGTCCGAGAGATTCTGCTGCTGCCCGCCAACGTTGGCTTTCACGGTAACGCTCGAGGGTAAATCGAGTGCCGCCAAGCGCCGCAAAAAGTTTCGTTGCACGATCGACTGAGTCGCTCCGGGCGCGAGATTCGACTGCACGTGAACCACTGTTTCGCGGTTGGTGCGCGTCATCAAGGGTTCGGACGGGTCCTCGACATAGCGAGCGACGTCGCCAACGTGCGCGAGCGAGCCGCCGAGCGTGCGGATGGGAATGTTGCTAACCGTTGCGATGCTGGTCTGGAAGTCGCGCGGGTAGAGCACCTGCACGTACTTCGTACCGCGCGAGGTGTTGAACTGCGTAGCGAGCGTCCCGCCGAATGCGGCGCGGATCGCGGCGGCTGCCTGACCGATGTTGATTCCCAGCACGCGCGCGCGGTCGCGATCGAACTCGATGTCGATCTGCGGCGCCAACTGTTCGGCGGAGCTGTTGACGTTGAGCGTTCCCGGAGTCTCGCGCAGCGCTTGCGCGACCTGCGGCTCGTAGGCTTCGGGGTGATCGTCAGTCGAGGTGATCAGATAATCGATCGGTTGTGAGTTCCCGCCGCCGGTGCCCGTCGCCGGAATCGAGACGACGCGCGCGGTCGGTGCGAGCTGCTGTGCGATGCGCCCGAGCATCGGCGCCCAAAAGTCCGTCGAACGGCGCCGCTTGGGCTTCAAGAACACGTGAATCTGCCCGACCGATCCCTGCACGAGCAGGCCGCCGAAGTTCGACTGCGTCCCGCCCGCCAGCGCCGTTTGCGATTCGACGTCGGAGATTTTCGCGAAGCGGGCCGCAATCTTCGCAATCGCCGCATTGACCGTCGTCAGCGGCGTCCCCGTCGGATACGTCGCCTGCACGAAGACTTCGCCGCGATCGACCGGCGGCATGAACTCAAACCCGACGGCGCCCAGCGGGACGAGGAGCAGCGCGCAGACTACCGCCGCGCCCGAGACCACGGCGACCGCCACGGGGCGGCGCAGCGCCCACGGGAGCGCGCGGTGCGCATACCACCGGCGCAAGTCCTCGAAGCCCTCGGCGAACCGTTCGATCGGCTTTGGCGCCTTCCAACGCGAGAGCAGCGACCAGTTACCCGCGAGCGCCGGCGTGATGGTGAACGAGATGCAGAGCGACGTCAAGGTCGCAGCCACCACGACGAGTGCGAACTCCGACAAAAACTTTCCAACGGTTCCGGGAAGGAACGCGATCGGGAGAAAGACCACGACGTCGACCAGCGTGATGACGACGGCCGCAGGGCCGATCTGCGTGCGGCCTTTGATGGCGGCCTCTTTCGGCGGCTCGCCATTTTCGTAGTGCCGTTCCACGTTTTCGAGCACCACGATCGAGTCGTCGACGAGAATTCCAATAATCAGCGTCATCGCCAGTAGCGACACGGTATCGATCGTGAAGTTGACGATCTTCATTGCGGCCAACGTCACGCACAGCGAGGCCGGAATCGAGATCAGTACGACGACGGCGTTGCGCCACGACCGCAGGAAGAAGAGCATGACGACGGCCGTGATCACGATCGCCTGGATCAGCGTGCGGAAGACTCCCCAGATCTGCTCCTTGGTGAACGCGGCTTGATTGTTGAGGATTCGGAAGTCGATCGCGGGATACGTCCGCTCGATGGCCGGAAGCGCTTGCAACACGTTCTGCGCCGCCGTCACTTCGCTCGCGCCGGTCGCTTTCTGGATGCTGAGCGAGATGGTCGGCACCGTCCCGACGTAGCTGTACTGCCGCTGCGGCTCAAAGGAGTCGGTCACGGCGGCGACGTCGGCGACACGAATGATCCGCGCCGAGGCGCTCCACGGATTCAGACTCGAGAGCGCCGGCCCCGCGTAGCCGCCCGAACCGGTCGAGGAACCGCTGCTCGTACTTTGCGCCGGCGCGGAACTCGGCGCGGCGGTTGCACCGGTGCGCGCGATGACGCCGGCAGCGAGATTCGGCATCGCTGCGGGCACCGGTGACGGCGACGCGGAAGCCGCTGGCGACGGGATTGGCGTGATCGAAGCGGCGGGCCCCGGAGTTGCGGCGCCGGCCGGCGCGCCGGCTGCCGGCGCGATTGTTGCCGATGCGGCCGCCACGGAATTGGATTGCGACGCTGGTGACGGCAACGCGAGCGTGCCTCCGCCACCGCCCGACGAGGAGCTGCTCTCCGCGCTGATCGGTGCACCCGGAGAACCCGGCAGCGCCGGCTCGTTATACGATGCGTTTCCGAAGGTCGAGGTAAACGGCGAGGAAGCAAAGACCGGCAGATCCGCGACCGTCGCTGCATTGCGAACGTCGCCGCGCACGTCGATCGTCGTTTCGTGATTCGGGAGGTAGGCGATGCCGCCGGGCTCTCGCAGATTGTTCTGCGAGATCGTGCTGACGATGTCGTTGAGCGTCAATCCCGACGATGCGAGCAGGTTGGGATTGACCGCGACCTCGATCGCCGGCGTCACCGAGCCACCGACGTTGACGTTGCTGACGCCTTCGACTTGTTCGAGATCGGGAACGATGTTGTTCGTCACGATGGCCGAAAGATCGCCGCCATTTAGCGTCCCCGAACTCAGCCCGAGCGTCAAGATCGTCGCTTCCGCGGGGTCGAACGTGCCGACGGTCGGCGCGGGCATGTCGCTGGGAAGCTGCGATTGCGCCACCAGAATCCGGCGTTGTACTTGCACCAGATCCGTCGTCTTGTTCGAGCTGAGCGAGAAGACGGCAGAGATCGTCGCCTGGCCTTGTTGAACGGTCGTATTGATATGGTCGAGATCCGGAGCGCCGGCGATTGCATCTTCGATTGGCCGCACCACCGCATCGCGGATTTCTGTCGTCGAGCCGCCCGGATAGCTCGCGCGCACGGTAATCGTCGGAAAGTCAATGTTCGGAAACTGTTGCTGCACGATCGTCATCAACGAGATGGCGCCGGCGACGGCGACCAGCGCCAGGCTTACGAAGACCAGCGCCGGCCGTAAAACAAAGAGACGGGTCGGCCACATATGTCGTTACTGCTTAAGGTGCGGGACTTTGAGGCCCCGAACTCTGCGGCGCGGGGCTTTGGCCCCCGATTTGCTGACCCGGCGTAATCCCAAGCTGTCCGTTGGAGATCACCTTCGTTCCCTGTGCGATGCCGGTGACGACCGACGTCTTTCCGTCGCTCCCGCGCTCTTGAACCTTTGCGAGCTTCGCGGTGCCGTCCGGGTTGACGACCATCACGCTGTCGTGTGAATCGTCCAAGAAGGCCGTCGTCGGGACTCCGATGCCGGTGACGACGGGAAGGTTGATGGTTCCGGTCACCGCCATTCCGGACTTCAAACGATATCCGGGATTTGCCAGGATCGCTTCAACGGTGAAGTTCGTCGAGCCGGGTTGAACTTGGCCCAGCACGGCGTTGACTCGTCCGCGGTAGCTGCCGGTGTTGACGCCCGCTACGGCAACCGAAACGTTGGCGCCGCGTTGGATTCTGAAAACGTCTTCAGAGGAAGCGTTGAGCTCGGCATAAACCGGGTCGACCTGTTGCACGGTGAAGATCGTGCGCGAGCCCGGATACTCACCCGGATTGAGATTGCGATTCACCACGATGCCGTCGACCGGCGAGGTAACGAGTGCCTTGTCGATCTGCGCTTGGATTTGGTCGGCCTGCGCGTGCGCTGAGGCGGCATCCGCCTGCGCCGACGCGACGTTGGCGGCTTGGAGGCCCTCCTGATAGTTGCCGTTGACGTTCGAGTTGAGCACCGCCGACTGCAGGCTGGCTTGCGCCGAAAGCACCTGCTGCTGATCGTTGTGCACCGTCGTGCGCTGCTGGTCGACTTGTTGCTGCGAGACGTAACCGCTGTTCAGCAGCGTTTGGTACCGCTGCAGGTTCACCTGATCGAGCTTAAGCGTCTGTTGCGCCTGAAGCACCGCTGCCCTTGCATTACGAACTTGATCGCCGCCCTGCCCGATATTGAGCTGCGCTTGATATTGAGTTTGCGAAACGCGGGCGTCCGAAGATGCGGCGCTGCGCTGCGCCGCCTCGAGACTCGCCCGCAAGTCGGTCGTATCGAGAACCGCCAGCGTCTGGCCGCGCCGAACGTCGTCTCCTTCGATGACCGCTACCGAATCGGTGGGTTCCGAGAGCGAACTCGAAATCGAAACGTTTTGATACGGCGCGACGATGCCCGCGATCTGCACCGTCGGGTGAATCGTCACCGGCGCCGCCGCCGCGGTCGGAACGGCCGCCGGGCCGGGAGATCCGAAACCGTGGCCGCGACGATGGCGTGCTCCGGCGCAGCCCGATGCAAGAAACGCGACCAACGCAAGCGATGCAACCAGCCTCATCTTAAGCAAAGATCCTACCTCGGCGATGCACAGCTTCGGCTGAGAGTTCCGGCCCACCGGAATAGGGCGCCGGTCACCAAGACAAATGCGGCAGCGCCGAGCGCCGTCGAGGCGTTGGTGAAAGCGTCGCCCACCAATGCAAGCGGTTCGGCTCGGCCGGTCGATACGATGAGCCCCGCCAATAGCACGCCAAAGAGGCTTTCCCCAACGATCAGGCCTGAAGCGATCAGCACGCCGATTTGTTTTGCGCGATCGTTGCCTTCGCGCGCGGCCCAGCGGTTGTAGAGCCAGCCGATCACCGCGCCGGCGACCACCGGTGCGGTCGTCGATGCCGGCAAATAAATTCCCAGCCCGACGGCCAGCGGCGGCAGCGCCGCGCCTTTGGTTTTGCGCAAGAGTTCGTCGACTGCGACGACAAGCGCTCCCACCAGGGCGCCAGTTGCAATGAGACGCCAATCGATCTGGCCGCCGATCACGCCTTTCGCAAGCGCCGAGATTAGCGTCGCTTGCGGCGCCGGAAGCGGCTGCGCGATCGCACTGTGAAGGTTGGGCGCACCGGCGAAGCCATAGCCTTTGTTGAGCAAGTTGAGGATCGGCGGAATTACCAAAGCCCCGACGGCAACGCCGAAGACGAGCGCGACCTGCTGGCGCCACGGCGTCGCGTCGACGAGCTGGCCGGTCTTGAGATCCTGCAAGTTGTCGTTTGAGATCGTGGCCACGCAGAGCAGTACCGCCGTAACGAACAGCGCGTAGGCGATCAGTTCCGACGGCGCGGAGATGCCCGCAAACCTCGCGATGAGCAGCAACATCAGCGACGCGCCGATGACGACCAGAATGGCCAATCCCGACACCGGACTGTTCGAAGAACCGATCAGGCCTGCCATATAGCCGCAAGCGGCGGCCACGAAGAACCCGGCGACGACGACGTAAATCACGGCCGCCAGCGTAAGCCAGCCGGCGATCGGCGTCAGCCGGCCGCCGCCCAGAAAGTTGACGAGCAGTACGGCGAGCGGAATCAAGCAGCAAAGGCTGATGAGCCCGACGATTCCGATCGGCAAGTCGCGCTCGGTTCTTGGCTCGTCCTCTACCCTTCCGGCACGCCGGCGGCGAGAAGCCGCCAAGGCCGATGCGACGCCGGCCGCTACGGGCCGTGCGAGGCGCCCCAGCGACCACAACGCCGCGATGCCGATTGCACCCGCGCCGATGAAGCGAACTTGATGCGACCAGACCGTCGTCGCAACGTCGGCTGGCGGACCGGCCGCGGGATGCAACGCGGTTAGAACCGGAGTTGCGACGCCCCAGGCGATGAAGAGCCCGGTCAGCATCGCGAGGCCGACGGAAATACCGATCAGCTGTCCGGCGCCGACGAGTGCGAGCGAGAGCGAAAAACCCAGGCCGGTGGTCGCGCTTCCAATGCGAAAATAGGCGGCGACCTGGCCAGCAAAAATTCGCGTGGCGACGATGACGGCAAAGCCGGCGGAGGCCAGCGTTCCCCCGACGAGCGCCAGCATGCCGGCACGATTCGACTCGCCGGCCGCGGCGGCCGCGGTGCCGACCTTGAGGACTTCGGCCGCGGCGACGCCCTCCGGATAAGGCAGCGTCGATTGAGCGACCAGGGCCCGCCGCAGAGGCACGCTGTACATGACGCCGAGGATGCCGCCGATCGCGCAAACGCCAAAGCACTGCGCAAACGGAAAGCCGCTCCACCATCCGACCATGATCAAGCCGGGAAGCACGAAGATGACGGCCGAGAGCGTGCCCGCAGCGGACGCGACGGTCTGCACGATGTTGTTTTCGTAGATGGACGAGTTCTTGAAGGCGCGCAGCACGGCCATCGAAATGACGGCGGCAGGGATCGTGGACGCAAACGTGAGCCCCACTTTTAAGCCGAGATACACGTTCGCCGCCGTGAATACGAGCGTCACCGCGGCGCCCAGGACCAGGCTGCGCGCGGTGAGCTCCACCCGATCTTTCACGGCTCGTATTGTTGCCCGGCCGCGTGCGTACCGCCTTTTTGAAACATAGAGCAAAGCCCGCAACAGATGCTACGGGCTTTGCATATCGCCGGTCATTCTCGCCTGTTTGAAGCCGTTTCGGGCTTCCCACCGACGTTTCGATCCGGTTTTTGATCGGTCTCACTCGGATTTGTCGCGTAGTTGCGACGCTTCGTCTACGTGGGCCCGATCGCGGCTCGATTCGGTCCGCGCTTCGTCATTGGGCGAAGTGTTTGCATGCTAGCAAAAGCACGACGCCGGTTGCAATACCTTCGGCGCATCGTCCACAGGAGGTCCACAACAAACTGCGGTTACCCACAGTTTATCGACACTCACAAGGCGATTTAGGGGTGCATTGTCGACATCGGTGTCTCCGACGCCATCGGCGACGCCGAAGGCACCGGTTGGGCAGTTGCGGCCAGTGTCGTGGCGCTTGCTAAAAACGTTCCAACGAGAATGAGGCCGACGAACCATCGGTTCATGAGCGGGTCCCTCCTTATGCTGAGTAAAAGATCGGGTGCCCTCGTCCTACCCAGAGACTCCCGGCCTCTAACGCCAGGCCCGGCTCGGGAGGGCGTGCAAACCAGCCTCCGGGCAGCGGGTATTAAGAAAGGATGGGCGTCATCGATCTAGCCCTGCAAGGAAGCATCCAGGCCGAAACCGATCCGATTTTCGAGCGCGTGGAGCGCATTATTCCACGAGTCGAATGGCCGTTGCACGCTCCTTACGTGGCGGCGATCAATCGCCTCAAGCGCGAGCGCAATGCCGTCATTCTGGCCCACAACTACCAGGTGCCCGAGATCTTCTATACCGTCGCGGACATCGTCGGCGACTCGCTCGCCCTGGCAATGAAGGCCGCGGAGACCGACGCCGACGTCATCGTCCTGTGCGGCGTCCACTTCATGGCCGAGACCGCGAAGCTGGTCAATCCCAGCAAGACCGTCTTGGTTCCCGATTTGCGAGCCGGCTGCTCGCTGGCCGAGTCGATCACGGCAGCCGACGTGCGCCTCCTTCGTTCGGCCTATCCCGATACGCCGATCGTCACCTACGTCAATACCTCGGCGGAGGTCAAAGCCGAATCGGATGTTTGCGTCACCAGCGGCAACGCCGTGCAAATCGTTGAGGCGCTCCAGGCGCCCCGCGTCATCTTTCTTCCCGACGAGTACCTTGCGAAGTACGTCGCCTCGCAGACCAACGTCGAGATCATCGCCTGGAAGGGCCACTGCGAAGTGCACGAGCGTTTCAGCGGGGCGGACATCGTGCGCTTTCGGGAAGGGGATCCGTCGCTGACGGTCCTGGCCCATCCGGAGTGCCCTCCCGACGTGCTCGCGGAGGCCGACTACGTGGGTTCGACCCAAGGAATGACCGAGTACGTCGGCCGCCTCAGCGAGACGGGCGGTGCGCGCGTGCTCCTGATGACCGAGTGCTCGATGGCCGACAACGTTGCGGTGCGCTATTCGAACGTCGATTTCGTGCGGCCGTGCAACCTCTGTCCGCACATGAAGCGCAATACGCTGCCCAAGGTGCTGCACTCGCTCGAGGCCATGGAGTATGAAGTGAGCATCGCTCCCGAGGTTGCGCAACGTGCCCGTCGCGCGGTCGAACGAATGCTCGACTTCAGCCGCCAGCCGCGAGACTAGTCCGCTTTCATGGAAATCGTGCGCCGCGAGGCGCTCGTCGTCGGCGCCGGCATCGCCGGCCTGATTGCGGCGCTCAAACTTCGACCTGCCAAGGTGACGGTGTTGTGCAAGACTCGCCTCGGCAAAGGCTCCGCAACGGATTGGGCGCAGGGCGGAATCGCCGCGGCGATGGGTGCCGACGATTCACCGCGGCTGCACGCCATCGACACCCAGCGAGCCGGCGCCGGCATCAGCGACTCGAAGATCGTCGAGATCCTTACGCAAGATGCACCCGCGCGGGTCGAGGAACTTCTCGAGCTGGGAGCCGCGTTCGACCGCACCGACGCGGGTGAACTCGCCCTGGGACGCGAGGCCGCGCATCAGCGCCGTCGCATCGTCAAAGCCGGCGGGGACGCGACCGGTCACGAGATTCTCAAGACGCTGATCGAGGCGGTCCGGGCTCATCCTTCGATCGAGATCGTCGAAAACGTAACGGCCGAGGATCTGATCGTCGACGGCAACCGCGCCGGCGGCGTCGTCGCGCGCGACAATGCAACCGGCGATCGAATCGAGTTCCAGGCTCGTGCCACGATCCTAGCCACCGGCGGAATGGGACGCCTCTATCGCTTCACGACCAATCCGGTCGAGGCGACCGCCGACGGCATCGCCATGGCGGCGCGCGCCGGCGCGCTGCTCGCCGACATGGAGTTCGTTCAGTTTCATCCGACGGCGCTTGCGATCGGACGCGATCCAATGCCGCTGGTAACCGAAGCGGTTCGCGGCGAGGGTGGGATGCTGGTCAACGACCTCGGCGAGCGCTTCATGACGGTAATCCATCCGGATGCCGAGCTTGCACCGCGCGACGTCGTGGCGCGCGCCATCTTCGAGCAGCAGCAACGCGGCCGAACCGTTGGACTCGACGCGCGATCGGCCATCGGAGCGCGTTTTCCACAAGCCTTTCCCACCGTTTTTCGCTTTTGCATCGACGCCGGCATCGATCCGCGCGTGCAGAACATTCCGGTCGCGCCGGCGGCGCACTATCACATGGGCGGCGTGGCCGTCGACGAATGGGGACGCGCGACTCTGGAAAACCTGTGGGCGTGCGGCGAGACGAGCGCTACCGGCGTTCACGGCGCAAACCGGCTTGCGAGCAACTCGTTGCTCGAAGCGTTGGTCTACGGCTCGCGCGTTGCAAGCGACGTTGCCGGCGCTGCGCCCTGGAAGCCTTCCGGTTACGTTCCGCCGGTTCGAGCACGATCGGTCGTGCCCGCGCACACCGGCGCCGCACAGGCTCAGGCGATTACCGATCTACGCAACGTCATGTACGCCAACGTCGGTTTGGTTCGCAACGCCATTGGTCTGCGCGAAGCGCTCGCGCGGATCGCCGAACTGGAAGCGGTCGCCGAAGAGGAAGGCCCGTTACGCAATCTGCTCGTCGCCGGGCGATTGATCGCCGAGGCCGCGCTGGCACGGCATGAAAGCCGCGGCAGCCATTATCGTAGTGACTACCCGGAGGCCGATGAAGCCCTTGCGAAGCGTTCCTTCAGCCGGCTGCGCAGCGTCGCTTGAGCTCGTCGCCGCCCCGCTGGTGCGGGCGGCGCTGCTCGAAGACATCGGCCGCGGCGCAGATCTGACGACCGAAGCCATCGTCGAGCCCGAGCGTCTGGGCCGCGCGCGAATCGTTTCGCGGCGCGGCGGCATTCTGGCCGGTCTCGCCTTTGCGGCGATCGCGTTTCGACTGCTCGACGAGCGCATCGAGATCGTGCGGCGCGTCGGGGAGGGCGACCGCTTCGAAGCCGGGACGGTCATCGCCGAGATCGAAGGCCGCGCGCGCGCACTGCTCACCGGCGAACGAACCGCGCTCAACTTGCTCTCGCGTCTGTGTGGGATCGCCACCGCGACGCGAACGCTCGTCGATCTGGTCGCCCAAACGTCGGCCCGAATCGCCGACACACGCAAAACGACGCCAGGCCTGCGCGCGCTCGAGCGTTACGCGGTGTGGCAGGGCGGCGGCACCAATCACCGATTCGGGCTCGACGACGGCGTGCTGATCAAAGACAATCATCTAGCGCTGTCGAGCTCGATTCGCGCGGCGGTGGCCGCCACGCGCGCGCGTGTGGGCCACATGGTGAAGATTGAGGTCGAGGTCGACACGCTCGAACAGCTGCACCAAGCGATGGCCGAGCCGATCGATGCGGTGCTGCTCGATAATATGGCGCCGGCACAGCTTGCGCAAGCCGTCGCGATCGTCGCGGGGCGCGTGGTCACCGAGGCCAGCGGCGGCGTGACGAAAGAAAACGTCGTCGAGATTGCGGCCAGCGGCGTCGATATCATCAGCGTTGGGTGGCTCACTCACAGCGCGCCCGCGCTCGACCTCTCTTTGGAGATCGACGCCGCGCTAGCGGACTAGAAGCAGAGCGAAGGCCACGATCGCACCGACGACGGCGACAAACAGCGAGACGACATATCCGGTCACGCTCGAAAGCAACACGATCCGGCCTTCGCGCAGGCCACGGTCAGTCGCCGCGTAGCGCCGTGCGCCTAGCAGCGCGACGAAGATGCCGAACACCGCCATCGCCGTTCCGAAGCCCGCTGAAAGGCCCGGCCCTTCGACCGTTTCGTGAACCAGCGCGGCGAACTCGCGCGCGAAGAGCGAGAAGCGCGCGATGACGAAGCCGAAGGCGATAAAGGCGAGGGCGGTTCGGACGTAGGCCAAGTAGGTGCGCTCGTTGGCCAAGACGTCGGTCGCGCGCAAGGCCACCATCGTGGGGTTCTCGAGCTCGTGCTCCGGCATGACCCGTTCGGCGTTAGGCGAAAGCTGCTCGAACCATGTCTGCCGAACAAAACACCCCGCTGCCGGCCGAAGCGGTCGGGCCGAATCAAGCCTTCATACCTCCCGCGTCCTTGGTCGAGTTCATGGGAACCGGCTGGATCGACCGGCCATCCGCGGCGCAGCCGCACCCGCAGGCGCAACGCTTCGCGCAGCGGCGCGCGGCACTTTCGCAAGCCTACCGTGGGACCTATGTGGTCGTTCCGGCCGGGCCCGAGCGCGTGCGCGCAAACGACACCTTCTTTAGATTTCGGACGTCCAGCGACTTCGCGTACCTCGTCGGCAACGGCGAACCGGGCGCCGTTCTGGTGCTCGAGCCCGACGGCGCGAGCCATCGCAGCCTGCTCTTCGTCCTCGATCATAATCGCGGAACGCCCGAGTTCTTTACCGACCGGCAGGCCGGAGAGCTGTGGGTCGGGCGTCACCGCGGGGTCGCGGAGAGCCAGACTTATTACGGCGTCGACGACTGCCGCTCGCTGAAACAGTTAGCCGGCTACCTCGAGGAGCTGCGCGACGCGAACTATCCGCTGCGCGTCATGCGCGGCCACGACGACGCGATCGATCGAGTCTTCGAGCGGAGCGACGGCGACGCCGAGCTGGCCGAACGTCTCTCGGAGACGCGGCTGATTAAGGACGAGTACGAGCTGGCCGAGCTTCGCCAGGCGTGCGCTATCACCAAGCTCGCGTTCGAGGACGCCGCGCGAGCGATGCGGACGGCTCAGAGCGAACGCGCGATCGAAGCGGCGTTTTGGGGCCGCGCGCGCATCGAAGCAAACGACGTCGGTTATCTGACCATCGCGGCGGCCGGCGATCATGCCTGCACGCTGCATTGGACGCGCAACGATGGGCCGCTATCGCCCGGCGATTTGCTTCTGCTCGACGCCGGCGTCGAATGCGATTCGCTCTACACCGCCGACGTCACGCGAACGCTTCCGATCTCCGGGCGGTTTTCGCCCGAACAGCGGACGATCTACGATCTCGTCTGGGAAGCCCAGCGTGTGGGCATCGAAGCCGTTGCACCGGGGGTCGATTTCCTGGAACCTGGCCGGCGCGCGGTGCGCGTGCTCGCGCAAGGTTTGATCGACCTGGGCATTCTCAAGGTGTCGCTCGACGAAGCGCTCGATCCTGACCGGCTGCTGCACCGGCGCTACACGCTTCACGGCGTCAGCCACATGCTGGGCCTCGACGTTCACGACTGCGCGAACGCACGAGAAGAAGAGTACCGCTATGGGCGGCTGCGCGAGGGCATGGTGCTCACCGTCGAGCCGGGACTCTACTTTCAGCCCGACGACGCAACCGTTCCCGAGCGCTTCCGCGGCATCGGTGTCCGCATCGAAGACGACATCGCCGTCACGAGCGGCGGCGCCGAAAATCTCTCCGCCGCATTACCCTCGAAACCCGGCGAAGTGGAGCGCTGGTTAGAGAAGCTCTAGATTTCCCTAGCCGGTTAAGACGTCGGCATGACCGACGTGCCCGGCGGCATAGCGCTTGGCGGCATCGGGCCCGGCATTGGTGCGCCGGCGCGCAACGCCGCCAGCTCGTCTTCGATCGGCCAACGGCCGAACGCTAAGATCACCATGACGACCAACGGGCCTACGCCGGGAACGAGGTTGAGCAGCGCGAGGGCGCCGTTGTATCCGGCTTTCACGAAGATCCGCCAGTAGATCCAGACCGTAAACGCCAGGATCGCAACTAAGACGATGCCGTAGCCGATAATCATCCCGCCGATGACGCTGGCGGCAGTCGCCGCCGCTGCCGAGTTATCGTTCATGTTTTAAGAATCTCCATTCGTAGCAACGTTCGAGGACGAGATCGTGCCGACCGGCACGTTAGTGTACCGTTCAACCTCGCGGCGGCGAGCCCCACCCGGATTGCAAATACGCGCCGTCGACGACGATGGCCGGTACGGTGGGATCGCCGGAGCTATAGGCCAACATTCGCTCTCGCGCCTTGCGATCGTTTTGAGCGTCGTAGTGCTCGTACGAGGTTCCCTGCGAATCGTAGTAGGCCATGGCGCTCTTGCAATACGGGCAACTCGGAGAAATATAAAGCTCCACCTTCGCGCCCGGAGGAAGGTGCTCTGCGTCGAACTGTGCTGCCATGCCGCTGATCTTCGTACCGACACCGCTGGGGAACCTGCGCGATGTCACGCTGCGCGCGATCGACGTGTTGCGCCAGGCGGAGATCGTCGTCGCCGAAGATACGCGCGTCGCGCGCAGGCTGCTGCGGGCCTTGGAGATCGACGCCCGGGAGATTTGGAGCTACCGAGAACAGAACGCCGCGCGCGTGACGCCAGGAATTCTCGAACGCGCGCGCACCGCGGTCGTCGCGGTGACCACCGATGCCGGAATGCCGGGCGTTTCGGACCCTGGGAGCGATCTTGTCGCGGCGGCGCGGCGTGCCGGCGTCCCGATCGACGTTCTTCCCGGCCCCAGCGCCGCCACAAGCGTCGCGCTCTTGTCGGGTTTTTCACTGCGGCGCTTTGCGTTCGAGGGATTTCCGCCGCGCGCCGCCGCGGCGCGGCGAGCGCGCTTTGCGGTCGCATTGCAATCGGATGCCACCTCGATCTGGTACGAATCGCCGCAGCGAATTCACGCCACGCTAACCGACCTCGCGGCGGTGGCCCCCGACGCGCAGGTGTTCGTCGTCCGCGAATACACCAAGCTTCACGAACAGCATTATTGGGGAACGCCGGAAAGCATCGCGGTGCAGTTCGCCGATCCGCCTCGCGGCGAGGTGGCATTCGCGATCGCCCCATATCGCTGCGCGACCGCGCCGCGCGACCCTCATGAAGACGTGAGCGCTGCCATCGACGCCCTGCTCGACCGCGGCCAACGTGTCGGCGACGTCGCCAAGGAGCTGGCGGCACTCGGCTTCGGCGACCGGCGCGAACTCTACGCGGCGGCCGCGGCGCGGAAGGCCGGGCGGAAAACATCGTTAAAACAGCCTTGAAACCTATGGAACGCCCGTATTACGTCACGACGCCGATCTATTACATCAGCGGAAACCCGCACATCGGCCACGCGTATACGACGGTCGTCGCGGACGTATTGGCGCGCACGGCACGCACGTTTCGCCCGACGTTCTTCTTGACGGGCACCGACGAGCACGGCCAAAAAGTCGCCGCCGCCGCCGCCGCGGCCGGCAAGTCGCCGCAGGAGTGGTGCGACGAGCTGGTGCCGCGCTGGAAAGAGCTGTTTGCCGCCTATCACGTGAGCTACGACGATTTCATTCGAACGACGGAGCCCCGCCACGTCGACAAGGTTCGGCGCGTCTTCGAACGGCTGCGGGCCAGCGGCGACGTTTATCTCGGCAAGTACGAAGGCTGGTACTGCGTCAACGACGAGACGTTTTGGCTCGAATCGAAGCTGCTCGAGGGTCGCTGCCCGACGTGCGGCCGCGAGGTGCAGTGGATTTCGGAGGACGACTGGTTCTTTCGGCTCTCGGCGTATCGCGACCGGTTGCTGGAGCATTTCCTGGCAAACCCGCAATGGGTTGGGCCGCGCAGCGTTTACAACGAGATGATGTCGTTTCTCAACGAGGGGCTCGACGATCTGTCGATCTCGCGAACGAGTTTCGACTGGGGCGTCCCGATCGACGGCGGCGGCGTGATCTACGTTTGGCTAGATGCGTTGCTCAACTACATCACGGCGATCGGTTGGAGCGAGGACGACGCGCGTTTTAATAAATGGTGGCCCGCCCAAACCCAGTTGGTCGGTAAAGAGATCGCTCGCTTTCACACGATCATCTGGCCGGCGATTTTGTGGGCGCTCGGGGAGAGCGCTCCCGACCTCGTCTTCGCGCACGGTTGGATCACCGTCGACGGGCAGAAGATGGGCAAGAGCCTGGGAAACGCCGTCGATCCATTTGACTTGGCGGAGCGGTTCGGCGCCGACTCGCTCCGCTATTTCCTCTTGCGTGAAGCGCCGTTCGGCAGCGACTTTTCGTATTCGGAAGAGAAGATCGCGCAGCGGTACAACAGCGATCTTGCCAACGACCTCGGCAACCTCTTGCAGCGCACGCTTTCGATGCTGCAACGTTACCGCGACGGCGTCGTGCCGGAGCCGGCCGGGGGCTCGGACGCGCAACTCGCCGGCCGCTTCGCACCGTTGCCGATGGCCGTTCGGCAACGTATTCTCGACTTGCGATTTCGCGAGGCGCTCGAGGGAATTTGGGAGCTCGTTACGACCCTCAACCGCACGATCGACGAACGCAAACCCTGGGCGCTGCATAAAGAGGGGCGAGCCGGCGAGCTCGACGGCGTGCTTTACGATCTGTGTGAAGGGCTGCGCTGGATTGCGATCCTCCTGTACCCCTTCATGCCAGAGCGCGCCGGCGAGATGTGGCAGCAGCTCGGCAAACCCGGCCGCCTCGATGAGGATTGGTCGTCGTCACTTCAGTCGTGGGGCGCTCTTGCGCCGCGTACGAAGACGGCATTGGCTGCGCCGCTCTTTCCGCGCATCGAACTGCTCGCGCAAACGTGATCGACACTCATTGCCATCTGCACGATCGCGCCTTCGAGGACGATCGTGCCGAAGTCGTCGAGCGCGCCAGGGAAGCGGGGGTCGGAACGATGCTTACCGTCGGCACGGATTTGACCGACAGCCGCGCGGCCATCGAGACGGCGCGGCGCTTCGGGCTCTTCGCCGCCGTGGGCGTTCATCCGCACGAAGCCGCGAGCGCCCCGCCCGAACTCGCGGACGAACTGACGAAGCTCTTGCCGGAAGAGGGCGTCGTCGCGCTCGGCGAGATCGGTCTGGACTACTACTACGACCGCAGCCCTCGCGACGTTCAACTCAACGTGATGCGCGAACAGCTTCGCATCGCACGCGAGCGCTCGATCCCGGTGATCTTTCACCAGCGCGACGCGTTCGACGACTTCACGCGAATCTTACGGGAAGAGTGGACGCCGGCGATGCGCGGGGTCGTGCACTGCTTTACGGGCACGCCCTCCCAAGCGCGCGTCTACTGCGACGAGTTCGGTTTGTTTCTGGGCATCGGCGGCGTCTTGACGTTTCCGAAGGCGGAGCCGGTACGCGACGCGGTGCGCGACGTCGGCATCGGAGCACTCGTTCTGGAAACCGATTGCCCGTACTTGGCGCCGGTCCCCAAGCGCGGCAAACGCAACGAGCCGTCCTATCTAACGCATACCGCCGGCAAGCTCGCGGAGCTGCTGGTGCTGTCGCTCGACGAAGTCGCCTCGGCCACCGACGCCAACGCACTCACGCTGTTTGGTATTTGAGGAGGCTCTGCCCGCCCGCCGGGTTCCCTCCAACGCTCGAAACCAAGGAGCGGTGGCGCCAAATACCTCGGCAATGGAGCTTTTAGAACAACCTTCAGCCAAGCGGCAATACAGAGCCACTTCTCCGCTGATCTTTGTAGTGTCGGAAATGAGTACTATCCGCCGTGCTGCCCTAAAAAAGGGGTCTTTTCTTTTACGCTTACGGGCTGAACTCAGTCAACCAATATTAGCGTTCGATCTCTTCGCCATTTAAGCTACGGAGTCAAGACGAAGACGGTTCCGCAACGGTTTAGGCATCCAGAGCGGCCCCCTGCCGTCGTGCCGTACAGCTTCCCTTTTACGTTGACTAATCCCGATTCGGGATTCGCGCCGTCGGAGGAGCCACTGCGAAATCTGTGTAGCACCTTCTCCGTGCCGGCGAGAGTTATGCTGTAAACGGTCCCGGCGTTCGATGAACCGCCGCCATACTCGGTGGTGCCGTACAGCATGCCGTTCACGCTGATTAGACCCGCGTCAGGTGCTTCTCCGTCGGAGCCGCCGCCGAAGTCGTAAAGCAACTTTGCTACGCCTTTTCTGCTGACGGCGTAGACGGTTCCGCAGCCTACGAGAAAGCACCCACCGCCGCCCGAGCCCGCCGCTCCGTACAGCAAACCTTTCACATTGAGTAAGCCCGACGTGGGGACCAGCCCGTCCGTGCCGCCGTTGAAGCGATAGAGCACCTTTTCGACCCCGTCGGCGCCGATGCTATAGACCGTTCCGCAGCCCCGGGCAGGTATGATCTCTGACGCTCGCGTTTCCCGTGGGGGGAGAGAGCATCCCACCCCACCTCCGCCGCCGGTCGTGCCGTACAACGTGCCGTCTACGTCGATCAGGCCCGATTCGGGATTCGCACCGTCGGGACCGCCCGCGAAAATGTGGAGCACCTTTTCTGCGCCCCTCATAGTAAGCGTGTAGACGGTGCCGCAGCCGTTCGGAAAACACTCGGGCGTCGTAGCGTTACCACCCAGGAGAGTGGTTCCGTAGAGCGTGCCGCTCACGTCGATCAAGCCCGATTCGGGATTCGCACCGTCCAAACCGCCGGGGAAGCTATATTGCACCTTCTCTTTGCCGGTAAGAGTTACGCTGTAAACGGTTCCGGCGTTCGATGAACCACCAGCCAGCGTCGTGCCATAAAGTGTACCGTTCACGTCGATCAGGACTGACTTGGGGTTTGCGCCGTCCAAGCCGCCAGCGAAACTGTGCAGCACTTTCTCGCTGCCGGTCGGGGTGATGCTGTAAACCGCTCCTAGATTCGAGGAACCGCCGGCGAACGTCGCGCCGTAAAGCCTCGCGTTTACGGCAATTAGGCTGCTTTGTGGTGCATAACCGTCCGAGCCTTTGCCGAAATAGTGCAGCACTTTGTATGACGAGTTCGCACTACCTATCGCGGCGACAGTAGCCTCCGGCAAATACTGCGGTCCCGCCGTCCCCGTACCTCGGAAACATCCCGCAAACGCAAAACAACAGGTAACGCTAAGGTATACGAATGTCCGCTGAATAGTCACGAGCCACCTCGTATAGGTTGTTGCAATCCGCCGCAACCTGCAATGAAGCCGAGCGCGCTTCCTCCGATGCCTATTAAAAAATCGGCTGGTCACTTCGCCAAGCGGGCTACTAGGTCCTCGTTTAGAGAGCCTCTGCGTCCTGCCATTGCGTCTCGAGGCGCGAGCGGACCGCGGCAACGATCGTCGCGTTGCGCGTATCGAGTCCCCAGTCGGTGCCGTCCGTACCGGGCGCCGCGATCGTCGCGTTGGCCGAGCCGAGCCAGGCAGCATCGCCGGCGACCGCGAGTTTCTCCGAGTCGTCGCAGACGCGCACCGTAACACCGTCTCGCACCAACGTCTCGATGACCTCACGCTCGCGGACGTTTCCGGAAAGGTCGCGCGACGAGACGAGCAGCCGTGGCGCGGCTCCGGCGAGGGCGGCTTGGCGCAGCTCGCTGTAAACTTTATTGCAGCAGCCGAACGATTCGCTCTCGACGATCACGCGGTCGGCGCTGCTCGCGCCGCCGATCAGTTGACCTTCGCTCGCGAGCGCCTCGTGTTTGATCATCGGAATCGTCGCGGCCTCGGCCGGGTCGTCGACGCGCAAAACGAGATCGCCGGGGCGCCAGTTCTTCTCGTCCAGATAGAGCGTGCCGTCCACGGTGAGCGCCTTGGCATGAAGCGGATGCCCGAGCGTTACCGTGGCGCCGGCGGCACGAAGCTGGGCGGCGACGTTCTGGTTCTCCTTCGCCAAATGCGGGTTGTTGAATGGCTGGCCTTCGAGGTAGACGGTCACCTCGGCCCCGCGGCGCGCGGCAGCTTCAACGGCCCGCAGCGCCGGGCCAAAAACCGTGTATGCCTGAAAATCGATCTGACGGGCTCCACTCAGCGCCCGGCAGACCTCCCTCATCGAACTCAACTCCGCCACGGCGAAGGCCATCACGACGGCGGCGGCCGATGGCTAGTAGCCCGTAACGTCCCGCAGGGGGAGAGCGCCGCGACACTTGGAAGCAGCCGTATCTGCAATGAACTCCACCGCAAAAGGCGCCTTCGTTCGCGAAATGTTCGCTCGCATCGCGCCGCGCTACGATCTGGCAAATCGCATGATGACCGGGGGTCTGGACGAGCGCTGGCGCCGCCGGGCCATCAAACTGCTTGCGCCGCCTCCTGGTGCGCGAATTCTCGATCTTTGCTGTGGGACGGGCGATCTGGTTTTTGGACTGCTGCGGAGCGACCCGACACTGGACGTCACCGGCATCGACTTCTGCCGCCCAATGCTCGACCGGGCGGAAGCCCGCGCCCCAAAGCAGGCCCGCGGCAGCGCGCGCTTCGTCGAAGGCGACGTCATGGCGATGTCGTTCCCCGACGAATCGTTCGATGGCGCGACGATGGGTTTTTCGCTGCGTAACGTCGTGGACGTGGATGCAACGCTCCGCGAAATCTTGCGGGTTCTCCGGCCAGGCGCGCGCTTCGTGAACCTCGACGTCAGCAAAGCGCCGAACAAACGCATGAAGAAGTTTTTCGACCTCTACTTCTACCGCGTCGTGCCGGTACTGGGCGGAATCGTCGGCGGCTCTCGCGAGGCCTATCGTTATCTGCCAAACTCGCTGATTCACCATCCGAACGCGCCGGAGCTGCGAGACCGGTTTACTCGCGCGGGGTTTGTCGAGGCCGGCTACCTGCCGCTCGTGGGCGGCACGATTGCCATTCATTACGGGCGGCGCCCATGAGCCTCGTTCGGCCGTCTGCGAGCACCGACGACGATTTGGAAGCGCTCGTCGAGCTTTTCTTTCGCGAACGCTTCTCGACCGACAACCCGATCATCACCGAAGCGGTCAAACGAATGCTGCGCGCCGGCGGCAAACGATTACGTCCTCGCATCACGCTGCTTGCGGCGGCGGCCTGCGGCGGAAACCCGCTCGAGCATCTTCACCTGGCCGCGTACATGGAACTGATTCACGTCGCGACGCTGATTCACGATGACGTCGTCGACAATGCGCAGACCCGGCGCGGGGTCAACGCCACGGCGGTGGATTACGGAAATCGGGTGAGCGTGTTGGCCGGCGATTATCTCTTTGCGTGGATCTTTAAGAACGTGACGCTCAACTATCCGCATCCCGTCCCTCACGTGCTCTCGGCAACGCTGGCCGAAATCTGCGACGGCGAGGTGTTGCAGCTGCAGGCGCTGGGCAATCTCGACCTTACGCTCGAGACGTACGTCGAGATCGCGCGCAAGAAGACGGCGTCGCTCTTTGCCGCTTCCGCGCAGTGCGGCGCGGTCATGGGTGGCGCCGGCGCGGCCGACGTCGGCGCGCTGCGCGCATTCGGCGAAGCGTTCGGCATCGCGTTCCAGATGAAGGACGACCTCTTAGACGTGACGGCGGACGAACGCTCGCTCGGCAAACCCGCCGCCAACGATTTGGTCGAGCGCAAGACGACCATTCCGTTGATCGCCGCGCTGGCATCCGGAGACGGCGATTTTCGCGCGGAGATGCGCCGCTTCTACGAGGAAGGCCGCAACGACGCCATTCCGGAGGTCGTGCTCGGGATCGAGCGCGAAGGCGGGCTGCGCGCGACTCGCGCGCAGATCGCACTCTACGTCGAACTCGCCAAGCAAGCGCTGGAGCCGATTACCGCGAGCGCGGCGAAAAAAGACCTGGCACAGCTTACCGACGCCCTTCTATACTAAAGGGCGAAAGGGAATCGACATGACGTTACATCCGCTTCTCGCCATCATCGACGCGCCGATCATCATCGGCATCCTCGTCATTGGAGCGCTGCTCTTCGGAGCCGATAAGCTGCCAAAGCTCGCGCGAAGCGCGGGGCAGGCAAAGAAAGAGTTTCTGATGGGCCAAGTCGAGGCCGACGAGGCGGCCGCAAAGGCGCGCGAGGAGGCGCGCATTCGAGCGGCGACGGCGCAAGCCGACGTCATGGATAACGTCGAGGCCGGCACGTCCTTCGGTGAAGCCGTTCCACCGCCGACCCCCGGCAAAGGGACGCTCAGTTCTTAGCGAAGACCAGACGCCCAACGAGGCGGCCTGGGATCAAAAGGAGATGCCGATCACGGAGCACCTGAGGGAGCTCCGTAATCGTCTCTTGATCTCGATCGCAACCGTCGGCGTTATCGCCGTCGTGCTCTTCTGGCCCTCGCAGTTCGTGATTCGGTCGATGATGCGCCACTATTTCGGAGGATTGCAGCTCCACGCATTCGGGCCGGCCGACGTCATTCTTACCGAGTTGAAGTTCTCGGTCGTCGGCGGGATCGTCATCGGCCTGCCGGTGCTGTTGACGCAGCTCTGGCTCTTCGTCGTGCCGGCGGTCAATCCGCGCACGCGGCGGATGGTCTATTCATTCGTCGTGCCGTCGGTGCTGCTGGCCGCGGTCGGCCTGGCGTTCGCGCATTTCGTCGTGATTCCGCGGGTGATTGCGGCACTGTTGCAAATCACCGACGCCGTAGCCACGCCGACCTTCGGCGTGGCTTCAACGCTGAACTTCGTCATCGTGCTGCTGGCACTCTTCGCCATCATCTTTCAAACGCCGATCGTTTTGATTGGTTTGGCGCGTCTCGGCATCGTAAGCGCGTCCACGCTGATGCATTACCGCCGGCATGCGATCTTCGGGTTCTTCGTCGCCGGCGGACTCGCTGCGCCCGACGGTAATCCGGTTACGATGGCGCTGCTGGCCGTGCCGATGTACTTGCTCTACGAGATTTCGATCTGGATCATCGTGCCGCTGGAACGGCGCTGGAGACGGTCGTGACGGCTGCGGTGCGCGGGCTCTATGCCGATTTTATACGAACCTTTGGTAGCGTACTCTTCGCGGTCTGTCTCTTTCTCGTTTGGGGCGTGCTCACGCTGTTCGGCGTCGTCATCGATCAAGGGCGCGATCCGAGCGACTATTTTGCGGCGTACGCCGCCCCCATCGCGCGCGCGATCTTGCGGCTCAACCTCGACAACGTGTATCACTCGCCGTGGTACGTCGGCATCATCGGTTTGATCCTCACGTCGCTGGCGGTCTGCACGTTCAAGCGAGTCATTCCTGCGCGGCTCCCGGTATTGCACCCGGTCAAGATCGACGCCATCCCGCTCCACGCGCGCATCGAAACCGCGGGCGATGCCGATGCCGTACGCAGCCGGCTCGCCGCTTTCTTTACATCTCGCGGCTGGCGGGTTCGGGAGCGAGTCTTCGGCGGCACCGAGTGGAGCTTTGCCGACAAGCACAACTGGGCGCGGCGCGGCGTGCTGGTCGCGCATCTCGGCTTTGTGATTCTCGCGGCTGGCACGACGCTCTATTGGGCCCGCGGGTTCTCGGGCGAACTCGCACTCCTCGACGGCCAAACCACGCAAGTCGCAAAGACGGGCGCCGTCATCCGGCTCGACGATTTTGCCTATCGCATCGCGCCGACGCAAACCAAGAGCGGAATGGTCTACCAGCCCGTCGATTATGTTTCGCAGGTTACGGTCAGCGGCAAGGACGGGCTTGCGAAGCACATGACGGTGCGCGTCAACCATCCGATCGACATCGACGACACGCTCTACTACCAGGCCAGCTACGGTTTTGGGATGCGCTTTGCGATCACGCACAATGGGCGGCGCGACGCCGCGCTCTCCGGCCGCACGCTGCTGGAAGGCGATACGTTCGACCTTCCCGGAACGCAACGCAGCGTTCTCTACGAGCGTTTCGCGCCGACCGTCGACAAGCAAAGCGGCATGCCCACCGCCGATCCTCGCGTCAACAATCCCGCGGTTGTGTTGGGAGTCTCGCAAGCCGGCGCGCCGGTCGGCGAGGCGCTGGTGCCGCTGCGGACGTGGATCGACCTCGGCGACGGCTGGCGACTCGTGCCGCAAAAGTACGTGATGTACAGCGGATTTCAGTATCGCCACGATCCCGGCGTGCCGCTCGTCGGAATCGGGGCATTCGTGCTGCTGGCGGGGTTGATCATCTCGTTTTACTTCGTTCCGGCCCGCTTGTACGTCCGCGTCGACGACGAGGGAGAGCACCGCTCGAGCGTCGGCTTGGCGGCGACGACGGTGAAAGGCTACGACGTTTTCGAGAGCGAGTTTGCGCGGTTGGTGGTAACATTGAAGGCGAACGCTTTATGACTCTTGCCTGGGACGAAATCCTCATCGGCATTGCGCTTGGCGCCTACACGTTAGGCGCGCTCGCGCTGGTAATCTATTTCTTTTCGCAAGACGACGCGTTCCGCAAGGCCGGCATTCCGCTGGCGATTCTCGGATGTGCCGCGCAGTTCGCCCAGCTCGCGGTGCGCTTCGAAACGACCCACGTCTGGCCGTTGCTCAACTTGTACGGATCGCTCTCGCTCTTCGCCGCGATGTCGGTCGCGATCTACATCGGCTTTGCGTTTCGCTACCGGCTGTGGTTCGCGGGCGGTTTCGTGCTCGCGCTGGCGGCGATCTTTCTTGCGTACGGCGTCACCTGGTACGAAGGCACGATGCCGCCGGTACCGTCGCTGCAATCGTACTGGGCCAAGATTCACGTGCCGATCGTCGTTTCGTCGTACGCCGCGTTTTTGGTCGCCTTCGTCTTCTCGTGCATCTATTTGTTGAAGTACTACGGCGAGCGCTCCGGCCAGGGCTCGATCGCGCGCTGGCTGGCGTCTCTGCCGAGCCTTCCGCAGCTCGACGCGGTCGTCTATCGGGCCGTCGCGATCGGTCTGCCGCTGATCTCCATCGGCATCATCACCGGCGCGATGTGGGCGCACGAAGCGTGGGGTGCCTATTGGCAGTGGGATCCCAAGGAGACGGCAGCCCTGTTCTCCTGGATCGTCTATCTCGCGTACATGCATCTGCACACTCGCCACGCGTGGCGGGGGTTGCGCACCAACTGGGTCAGCGTCATCGGCTTCGCGTCGATCATCTTCTGCTATCTGGGGGTGAACATCTGGATCTCGGGATTGCACAGCTACAAGATGTGATTGAAGTCCTGGCGGGCTGCTGCAGGCGGAGCTTACAATATGGGCAAATGAGCCTGCCACCCGTACCTACGCCCTTGGGGAGAAGCTACTTTGTCTGACTCGAATGCCGGCGCGGCCAGCGACGCTGCGGCGCAAAGCGCCGACGAAGTCAGCCGCCGCACCTTCATGGCCAACGCCACGGTGACCATCGGCGGGATCGTCGGGCTCGTGCTGGCCGTACCAATCGTGGGGTCGCTGTTGCCGCCCAAGAACGCCTCGAGCGGCAGTTGGTCACCGCTGAGCTCCGACGAGGTCGCGGCCTTACAAAAGGCGACGGATAAGCCGGTCAAGCTGACCTTCACCCTCAAGTATAAAGACGCGTATCTGCCCGAACAGAGCGCCCCCGAGTCCGTCTGGGGCATCAAGGTCGATCCGGCCAAGTTTAGGGCCGCGCGTCCCGACATCTTCGACGGTCCGAGCGGAGCGGCCAACGTCCCGTTCGACGTCGTCACGATGGGCTTTGTGGTCTTCAGCCCGATCTGCCCGCACTTGGGCTGCTACTACAACTGGAACGACGCGCAGAACCGCTTCATGTGCCCCTGCCACGGATCGCAATATACCTTCGACGGAACGCACGTTGCCGGCCCGGCGCCACGCGGGTTGGACCCGTTGCCGTTGCGCGAACAAAGCGGCGCCGCCGAGGTAACGTGGATCGTCTATCAGTCCAATACGCCGCAACGCATCGTCGTCTCGTATCAGGCATAGGGAATCGCTGATGCTGAACTGGATCGAAAAACGAACCGGCTTCGTCTCGATGGCGAAAGAGTTTCTCACCGAGGACGTGCCCGGCGGCGCCAGCTACTGGTACGTGTTCGGGAGCGCGACGCTCTTCACGATGATCCTGCAGATCACCACCGGCATCTTCTTGACGTTCTTCTACGCGCCGTCGGCGGCAACCGCTTGGGAATCGACGCGCGCGATTTATCTCAACCCGTACACGCACTTTCTGCTCTCGCTCCACTATTGGGGCTCCTCGGCGATGATCGCCCTGGTCTTCTTGCACCTGCTGCAAGTGCTGATTTTTGGCGCGTATAAGTCGCCGCGCGAAATCCAATGGGTCGTCGGCGTGCTCTTGCTGCTCGTTACGTTGGTGCTCGGGCTCACGGGCTATCTGCTCCCGTGGGACATGGACGCCTACTTCGCGTCGCAGGTCTCGCTCAACATCACCGGCCTCGCCCCGGTTCTCGGTCCCGTCATCCAGCATATCGCGCAGGGTGGCGGCGGAATGGGCACGGCCACGATCAACCGCTTCTTCGGGCTGCACGTTTGGCTCATGCCGGCGTTACTCGTCTTGCTGGTCGGCGCGCACCTCGCGATCTTCCGCCATAACGGCGCGGCAGGGCCGGTCGTCGACGATCCGCGCAAGCTCAAAACCGGGCGGTTCTGGCCGGATCAGATGTTCATGGACGGCGCCTTCTCGTTCATCATCTTCGTCATCATCTGCTTTCTCGCGTTCGCGTTACCGCCGTATTTGGACGCCAAAGCCGATCCGACGAAATTCTTCGTCCCCTATCCCGCGTGGTATTTCTTATCGCTCTTCGGCCTGCTGGCACTGGTGCCGCCAGAGATTCACATGGGCCCGATGGCCATCGGTACCGAGCTGATCGCCACGATCGTCGTTCCGACGCTCTTTCTTGTGGTGGTTCTTCTGCTGCCATGGCTGGACCGCAGCCGGACGCGCAGTTTCGCCGCGCGTTCGGGCATCTTATGGACGACCACGATCGTCATTTGCACGATCGTCGGACTGTCGATCTACGCGCAAGTCACGACGATGGCCAAACAGGCTGCAGCGCCTGCGTCGCCGCCGGAGTCCGTTGTGTTGGGCGCCGCGGAGGCTTCGACGGAATCGAGCGCGGCCGCACCCCCGGTCGATGCCAACGGCGCCAAAGTCTTTTCTTCCAACTGCGCGAGCTGCCACGGAGCGCAGGGTCAAGGAATGCCAGGCGCATTTCCGCCACTTGTCAACAACCCGGTCGTCACCGGCGATCCGAATAAGGTCATTGGAATCGTAACCGGCGGCCTGCACGGACAGATATCCGTGTCGGGCATGAGTTACAATGGCCAGATGCCGGCGTGGAAGGGTCAGCTCTCCAATAAAGACATCGCCGACGTCATAACGTACATTCGCGGTGGACTCGGAAGCAACCACGCCTCGACCGTAACCGAAGCGCAAGTCACGGGTTACAAACCCTAAGCCGACCTAACTAACGGCACGGCGGACCCTCGTAGAGCAACAGTGCTGCTTTGCGATCGACGCTAACGACGCGCCGGACGCGACCGTACGCGGGATCCGTTGGTACGCTCGAAGCCGGAACGATCACCCACGCGCGCGGTGCCGCGCAGAGAATCGTTCGTGGGTCGTCGCCGTCGCCTTGCGGATCGCCGTCGTTGGGCGATGCCAGCACGCGCACGACCGGGCGCGTATAAAAAAGCAACGCATTACCGCCGGAAACATTTTGGATGGCCACGATATCACCGGGCCGCTGCTCGCGCTCGATGACCGCGGCCAATCGCGGCACCGGCTTGAACGCTTCGGCGTGCGGTAAGACGGTCACGGCGAGCACGTCGGTCGCAACGACCGCCGCAAAAGCCAGCGCGTAAGGGGCTGCGCCCACGCTGCTGCGCCGGGCGACAAGCAGCGCGGTCAACAACGAGCCGGCGAAGATCGCCAGCGCCATCGCCAGCAAGGGGGGAACCGCGATCGCGATTTCGGCCGTCAGGCGATTGTTGCTCATGAAGACCGCGATCGCAATCGCCAATGCCCCGATCGTCACCGGCACCGTCGCCGCAGAGAAAACCGCCGACCGCGTGCCGCCGCGGCGCACGACCGCTTCGAAGTACAGTGCGGTAATCAACGCGAGCGCCGGAAACTCCAGCGCGATATAGTTGGGAAGCTTCGTGCGAGCGAAGCTGAAAAAGACCAGCGGCATGACGATCCAGGCAAATGCGAGCCGCACGAGCCGCGAAGATCCCGGATCTTCCGACGCCGCAGCGCGCAGCCTTCGAATGCCGTACGTAACGGCCATCGGGAGGAACGCAATCCACGGAAAGAATCCCAGAATGATGACCGGCACGTAATACCAAAACGGCCCGGCTTGATTTTCGACGACGGCGGTGTAACGGCCGACCGTGTACTCACCAATGAGTTTTTGGAGCGGAAAGAAGTGATAGTGCAGCACCAAGGCGATCGGCCACGGAGCGGCGATCGCGAAGAATGCCAGCAGCCCCACGATCCAAGCTCGCGCCGACGGCGCCTGCGTCGCTTCGAAACGGCGATTCCAAAAGAAGAACGGCACGACGACCAATAACGCAACGACCGGCGCGACGAGTCCCTTGGCCAAGAACCCGAAGCCCGCGGCAATCCAGCCGAAAATCGTGTACCGGTCGCGCCCGCTTTCGAGACCCCGAAACCACCAGAAGATCGTCATTGCGACCGTCAAGTCGAGCAGCGCGTCCATAATCGCCAAACGGCCGATCACGGCCTGCATCAAGCACGTCGAAAGAATGACGGCGGCATAAATGCCGGCGCGAGCTCCCGCTTGCCGTGCGACCGCGTAGCCGGTGAAGGCGGATAGAGCGATGGTCGCCAGCGCCGAAGGCAGTCGCAGCGCCAGCGACGTTGGGCCCGCCAGCAGCGAAAAGAAGGCACCCAACCAAAAATATAACGGCGGCTGAACGAAGTACGGCACGTTATTGAGGTGCATGACCACCCAGTCGTGCGTGAGGAGAATTTCTTTAGCAACCTCGCCGTACGCCGTTTCGCTGTTGTCCCAGAGCGTGCCGACCCCCAAGCCCGGAAGGGTGATGAGCGCTGCAACGACCGCACCCACGGCGGCGGCTCGAACGGCTCCGTCCGCGGTTCTCTTCATGACGAAAGGCGGTTTTTGGCTGCCGGGCGCTGAAGTCTTTTATGTTTCCATGTTGACCATCTCATTGCGGCCCAACGGCCACCGAGCGCTTATAGTCGGCGGAGGAATCGTCGCGGCTCGAAAGGCGGAATCGCTTGCCGAGGCCGGTTTTGCAGTTTGCGTCGTCGCGGATCGGATCGGCGATCGTTTACGCGATTTTTTACGCGCGAATGCGGGAACGTGCGCGCAACGTGGTTACGAGCCGGGAGATCTCGCCGGGGCGGTGCTCGTGGTCGCTGCGACTGACGACGATGCAGTCAACGCTCGCGTCGTTGCCGACGCGCGAGAAGCGCGGATACTCGCGTGCGATGCGTCCAATCCGGATCGAGGAGATTTTACGATGCCGGCAGCGTTTCGCGTCGGCGACCTGACGATCAGCGCCGACTCCGCGGGAAGCTCGCCGGCCTTTTCAAAACGCATCGTGCGCGAGCTCGCCAAACAGTTCGGACCGGAGTACCGCGACGCGCTGCTGGCGCTGCGGCGCATGCGCGTGCATGTCAAAGGCGCCTTTCCGCGAGAGGAAGGCGCCGCCGTCTTACGTGCGCTCGCGGAGCGGCCGGTCTCCGAGCTTGCGGCAATGCAGGACGCGACCGTCGTCTGCGCTTCGCGGCGCAGCCCGCTCGCGATGATTCAAAGCCGCACGATTGCGGCGCGTTTGGCCGAGCGCGGCATCGCGACGACGATCCTCGGCGTCACGACGAGCGGCGATCGCGATGCGGAACGCGCGATCGATCGGCTCGGCACCGTCAACGTCTTTATCACGGAGTTGGAGAACGCGCTGCGCGAGCGGCGTGCCGATTATGCCGTTCACTCCTGTAAGGATCTTCCGAGTACGTTGCCCGGCGACTTGCAACTCGCAGCGATCTCATCCCGGCAAGACGCGCGCGACGCGTTCTGCAGCGAGCGCTATCCCGATTTCGAAAGCCTCCCGGCCGGCTCGGTCGTTGGAACGTCCAGCCCGCGGCGGCGCGCGCAACTCGCGGCGATTCGCCCCGACCTGCGATATGAAACGCTGCGGGGTAACGTCGGCACCCGGCTTGCGAAGTTACGCGACGGCCGTTACGATGCAATCGTACTGGCGATGGCGGGCTTGAATCGATTGGGGATGCGCGCGACGCATCTCGTGCCCTTTGAAGTCGAACGCATCGTTCCCGCGGTCGGTCAAGGTGCGCTCGCCGTAGAGACGCGTACGGGAGACGATTGGCTGACCGGCGTCCTGCGAGCGGCCGTCAACGATGGCGCGAGCGAGCTGTGCGTCGTCTGCGAGCGTGCCACGCTTGCGGCGATGCACGCTGGCTGCAGCGCGCCGATCGGAATCCACGCGCGGCTGGGCGCGGCGGGGATGGTGGTCGACGCTGCCGTTGAAACCGAGCCTGACGTTGTACTCCGTCATCGGCTGCAACGCGCCGTGTCGACGGTCGAAGAAGCGGCGGCGCTGGGAACTGCGCTCGCCTCCGAGCTGAGCGCGGCATGATCGCGTTGCGTCCGCGGCGTCTGCGCCGCAGCCAGGTCATGCGCGAGCTGGTAGCGGAGCACCGCATCGGCGTCGAGCACCTCGTTCAGCCGCTCTTCGTCGTGGAGCGCGGCGAAGACGCGGGCCCGATCGAATCGATGCCCGGAATCTCGCGGCACTCGCTCGATGCAGCGGTCGCCGAGGCCCGCGAGCTGTTCGCGGTCGGAATCAAGAGCGTGCTGCTCTTCGGCATTCCGGCGTCCAAGGACGCCGCCGCGACGAGCAGTTACGACGCCGGCGGAATCGTCCAGCGGACGATTGCCGCCATCAAGGCGACCCTGCCGGAGATGCTGGTGATGGCCGACCTATGTGCGTGTGAGTACACCGACCACGGCCATTGCGGAATTCTCGATTCGGCGGGCGAGGTCGACAACGATGCAACGTTGGAACTGCTCTGTCGCATCGCACTGACGTACGCGGATGCGGGAGCCGACGTCATCGCTCCATCCGATATGATGGACGGTCGCGTCAAAGCAATTCGTGGCGCGCTCGACGCGCACGGCCGTACCGGCGTCGCCATCATGGCCTATAGCGCAAAGTACGCGTCGGCCTTCTACGGACCGTTTCGCGATGCGGCGGGTTCGGCGCCGCAGCAAGGCGATCGCCGCGGCTATCAGATGGACGCGCCCAACGCGCGCGAAGCGATGCGCGAGATCGCACTGGACATTGCCGAGGGCGCCGACGTCGTGATGGTCAAGCCGGGGCTGCCGTATCTCGACGTGGTGCGCGCCGCGCGCGACCGGTTTGACGTGCCGATCGCGGTGTACAACGTCAGCGGCGAGTACGCGATGCTTCAAGCCGCAATTCGCAACGGCTGGCTCGACGGCGACCGTGCCGTCGACGAGATATTGACGTCGTTCGTGCGAGCCGGTGCCGACATCGTCATCACCTATTTCGCCAAGGCATACGCGCAGCGTCATGGCTGAGGCGATTCTGCTCCTGGCCGGCGGCTCCGCGACCCGCTTTCCAGGAAAACTCGAGCATGATATCGAGGGTCAGCCAATGATCGTGCGAGTCTTTGAAAAATTGGCCCACGGAAGGTGGCCGGTCTATATTGCCGGCAAGGGAGGCTTCGCTCCGGAAGTGGATGCGGCGCTCGGCGCGCCGCTGCTGATCGACCGCTGGCCGTCGCGCGGTCCACTGAACGCACTACTCTCCGCTTGTCCCTTCATCGCGGCCGATCGCATCTTTGCCGTCGCCGCGGATCAGCCGCAGCTCGAGCCCGAGGTGCTCGACCGTCTGTCGGCAGCGTGGCGGCCGGGCGACGAAGCCGTCGTGCCCGAACATGCCGGCGGGGTCGAACCGCTGGCCGCGCTCTACGACCGCTTCACGCTTCTCCGGGAAGGGCTACGCCTGCGCCGGGCGGGCCGCGCGGCGATGCGCGACCTGATCGCCGCCGTAGCGACGCGCTTCGAGCCGATCGAGAGCCGTTACTTTTGCAACATCAACAGGCGCTCCGATCTCGCGCGTGGACTGGAACCAACGTGAAGCTGGAACGCTCGATCGCCGCCTTCGCGCGCGCCCGCAACGTCATCGCCGGCGGCGTGAACTCGCCGGTCCGCGCGCTCGGTTCGGTCGGCCTCTCTCCGATCTTCATGAAGAGCGGCGCCGGCGCGATGCTCTATGATTTGGACGGTCACGAGTATCTAGATTACCTCATGTCGTGGGGCGCGCTGCTCTTGGGTCACGCTCATCCTGCGGTGACGCGCGCGATTGTCAACGCCGCGGCGAGCGGAACCTCGTTCGGAACGCCGACCGAGTTGGAGACGCAGCTCGCCGAGCTGATCGTGTCGATGATGCCGTCGATCGAGCGCCTTCGCTTCGTTTCCAGCGGCACCGAAGCGACGTTGAGCGCGGTCCGGCTGGCGCGCGGCTATACCGGGCGTTCGAAAATCGTAAAGTTTGCGGGCTGCTATCACGGTCACGGCGACTCGTTCCTGATCGAAGCCGGATCGGGCGCGCTGACCGCGGGCGTACCGAACTCGCCCGGCGTCACTGAGGGTGTCGCTGCCGATACGATCGTCTTGCCGTTCAACGACGTCGCGGCCGCCGAAGCGGCGTTCGACGCAAATCCCGCAGCAATTGCCGCGCTGATCGTCGAGCCGTATCCGGGAAACATGGGGCTCGTCTTGCCCCGGCCGGGATATCTCGCCACGCTTCGCGAGCTGTGCACCCAACACGACGCCGTGTTGATCTTCGACGAAGTGATGACCGGCTTTCGCGTCGCTCGCGGCGGCGCGCAGGCACGCGAAGGCGTACGGCCCGACTTAACGACCCTCGGCAAAGTGATCGGCGGCGGTTTGCCGGCTGCGGCGTTCGGCGGCAGAGTCGAGATCATGGCCGCCCTCGCCCCGGACGGCCCCGTCTACCAAGCCGGAACGCTCTCGGGCAACCCCATCGCAATGGCCGCCGGCATCGCTACGCTGGGAGTGGTTGCGCAGGACGCGACGCTCTACGAACGCCTCGAAACGCTTGGGCTTGCGCTAACGGGAGGTCTCAAGGCCGGCTTGGACCGGAACGGCGTTCCCGGCTTCGTCCAGTGCGCGGGCGCAATGTTTTCCATCTCCTTCACACCCAATGAGGTGCGCGACTTGCGTGGGGCGCAAGCTGCCGACCGGCGTCTCTTTGCCAAATACTTTGGCGCCATGCTCGAGCACGGCGTCTACTTCGCACCGTCGCCCTTTGAGTCGAACTTTCTCTGCGCGGCCCACACGCCGGCCGAGATCGACCGCACGGTCGCGGCCTCGGACGCGGCGCTGTCCGACCTGCGGGCGATGGCATGACCTGCGAGCGATGCACTTGCCGGGCGCCGCGTTTGGGCCGTAGAATTACCACATGCCCCTGACCTGCATCGGCCTTTCGCACCACACGGCGCCGGTAGAAGTCCGGGAGCGCCACGCCTTTCCGGCAGCGCGAATGGCTGAGGCGCTGGTCGCGCTACGCGACTACGAGGCCGTGACCGAAGCCGTCATGCTGCAGACCTGCGGTCGCTTGGAGATTTACGCCGAGCTGTCCGACTACGAAAGCGGCGTCGCCCAGATCAAATCGTTCTTGACCAACTTTCGCCACGGCACGACCGGCTACGATATCGAGTCGTATCTCTACACTCGGCTCGGCCACCAGGCCGTCGAGCACCTTTTCCGTGTCTGCACGGGCTTGGACTCGATGTTGATCGGCGAAGCCGAAATACTCGGGCAAGTCAAAGAAGCGTACGTTGCCGCGACGCAAGCCGGTTCGCTTGGCCGAACGTTGCACCGTCTCTTCCGCGAAGCGATCGCCGCAGGCAAAATCGCTCGCGCAAAGACGCACATCGGAAGCGAATCGGTCTCGATCGCCACGGCGGCGGTGGAAGCCGCGCGCGTTCGCTTGGGCACGCTGGAGGGAAGATCCGTTCTCGTCATTGGCGCGGGCAAAATGGGCCGCGCAGCGGTAAAGCGACTGCGGCAAGAAGGCGCGGCGCGAGTCATCGTCACCAACCGGACGATGGCGCGCTCTCGCGAGCTGATCGAGGAGGCCGGCTTCGGTGAAGCGCTCGAGCTGCCCGAACTCTCCGACGCGCTCGTTGTTGCCGACGTCGTCGTTGCTTCAACCGGCGCATCCGATTTCGTCCTCGACGAAAAGCGCGTAGCCGGCGCAATGGCGCTGCGTCCGGAGCGGCCGCTGTTTATCGTGGATATCGCCGTTCCGCGCGACGTGGATCCAGCGGTGGCACAAGTCGATAACGTCGCGCTGGTAGACGTCGACGGCCTCAAATCGGTCGTGAACGAGCGGCTCGAGTTCCGGCGTGAGGCGATCCCGGCCGTCGATAAGATCGTCGGCGAACACGTCGAGCGCTTCGAAAGCTGGTACCGTTCGCGCGCGACGCTACCGGTCATCGCGAGGCTGACGCAAAAGGCGGAGGCGGTTCGCGCGAGAGAGGTCGAGCGGCTTTTGGCACGCTGCCCAGACTTGACCGAACGGGAACGCACGCTCGTTGTCGGCATGAGCATGACGATCGTCTCGAAGCTGCTGCATTCGGTGATTCTGAAGATTCGCAACAAGGCGATCGTCGATCGTGCCGGGGCGCTCTCGCACGCGCGCGTGCTCGACGAACTTTTCGAGCTGAATATCGCCGGCGACATCGCCGACTCGATCGTCGCGATGACCCCCGATGGGCACTAGGGAGCCTAGCGCGCGCGGACGCGTGTTCTTAGTCGGCGCAGGCCCGGGCGATCCGGGCCTGCTGACTTTACGAGCCGCCGAAGTACTCGAGTCGGCAGAGGTATTGCTCTACGACGCGCTGGCAAGCGACGCGATCGTAACGCTCGCACCGGCGACCTGCGAGCGAATCTACGTCGGAAAGCGCGCGGGAGATCACGCGATGCCTCAAGACGAAATCGAGCGGCTCGCGATTGCACGTGCGCAAACGGGGTCGCGCGTCGTCCGCCTCAAGGGCGGCGATCCGTTTATCTTTGGACGCGGCGGCGAAGAGGCGCAAGCGTTTGCGGCGGCCAGGGTCTCGTTCGAGATCGTTCCAGGCGTAAGTTCCGCATACGCGGTGCCGGCCTACGCGGGAATCCCGGTAACGCATCGCGAGTTTGCCGCCTCATTCACCGTTGCTACCGGACACGAAGATCCGGGCAAAGCCGTCTCGAGCTTGGATTGGGCGAAACTGGCCGACCCGCAGCGCACGCTCGTGCTGTTGATGGCAACCGCGAACTTGGGCGAAATTGCAAAGCAGTTGATCGCGCATGGATTGGCGCCGCAGACCCCGGTGGCCGTCGTGCAGGACGGAACGCGGCCCAGCCAGCGAACCGTGCTCGGGCGGCTGGACTCGATCGCCGGCGACATCGCGGCTGCAAAGATCGGCGCCCCTGCCGTCGTGGTTGTTGGCGGCGTTGCGGCGCTGAGGACGCAGCTGCGCTGGTTCGACACCGGCGCCCTCTTCGGCAAGCGCGTCTTAATCACGCGAGCCGGCGAACAGTCGAGTGAGTTCGCGCGCGCGCTGCTCGCGCGGGGCGCGCAACCGATCGTTGCGCCGACGATTGCCATCGCGCCGCTCGACGACACGAGCGCTGCCGATCGCGCGATTGAGGATCTCGCATCGTACGCCTGGCTGATCTTCACATCGCAAAACGGCGTTGATGCCTTCTTTGCAAGGCTCGCTGCGAAAAACGCCGATGCCCGCTCGATCGGCGCAACGAAGGTTGCCGCAATCGGCGAACGCACGGCGGCGCGCTTACGCACGCACGGCGTGATCGCCGACCTCATGCCGGCGGAGTTTATCAGCGAGGAGATCGCACCGGAGGTCATCGCCCGAAGTTCTCCCGGCGACCGCGTGCTGCTCTACCGCGCGCAAGACGCGCGCGACGTGCTGCCGCAAATGCTGCAGGATGCCGGACTGAGCGTCACGATGGTCGCCGCGTATTCGACGGTCATTCCGCTCGATGCGCAGTTCGCGCAAAAGGTTACTGAGGCCGACGTCCTCACGTTCACGAGCGCAAGCACGGTTCGCGGCTTCGTCGCGCTCCTAGGCGATTTCCCCGCGTCGCAGGCCGCGAGCGGCAAGTGCGTCGCATGCATCGGGCCGATCACCGCCAACGCCGCCGCGCAAGCCGGATTAACCGTCGACGTCGTCGCGCCCGTTCACACGACGGCCGGCCTGCTCGACGCGCTCGAAATCTCCTTCGCGACCCGGACGTGATTCGGCTCGCAATCGGTGCGGTGCTCGCCGCGGGTGTCGCGCTGGCGGCGTATCGCGCGCGCGCGCTCTCGCTCGACGGCGCGATCGCGGCATTCGTCGTCGGCACGATCGTCGTCGACGCTGGAGGATGGAACAGCGCGGCAATTCTGCTGGCGTTCTTCGTTCCGTCGGCATTCCTGACTCGTATGGGGCGCGAGCGAAAGCGCTTATTGCGCGGCACGCACGAGCCTGCGCCACGCAACGCGTGGCAGGTCCTCGCCAACGGCGGCGTCGCCGCACTCTGCGCGATCGCGGCAGTCGATGCGGGCGTCCCGTTTAACGCCGCGTTCGCGGGCGCGTTTGCCGCAGCGTCGGCGGATACGTGGGGCACCGAGATCGGTACGCTCGCGCGACGGCGGCCGGTTTCGATTCTAACCTTTCGCTCGATGGAACCGGGCCTTTCCGGCGGCGTGTCGCTGCTCGGAACCGTGGCGACGATCGCCGGCGCCCTCTGCGTCGCCGTTGTCGCATCGTTGTTGCGAGTCGCGCCGTTATGGCCGGTTGCAGCCGGCGGTGTCGCGGGCGCACTGCTCGACTCGATCGTCGGTGCAAGCCTTCAGGCCCGTCAATGGTGTCCGGCTTGCTCGTGCGAATGCGAAACGCCGCAGCACTGCTGTGGTACGCCTACCACGCTGCGGCGCGGCGTGCGCTGGATCCAAAATGACGCGGTCAACCTAATGGCGACGCTCTGCGGTGCGAGCGTGGCGGCGGCGCTGGTCGCGCAATAACGCAACCGCTCGCCGCCTCGTACGAGGAAGACCGTTCTCGTCCTATCGTGCTTTACGTTGCGGCGATGGCGGCGGTTATGGCCGGTGAAGATTCCTGTTCTTCAGAAATCGCTTCTGAGAACGCCTGATGGTGAATATCGGTATGGTCTTAGTGTTCGCGGCGCGACGGTGCGTCGGGAAAGCGTAGGCCCCTTGCAAAACGCGTTCGTTGCAAGGGGCCCGAAGATCGCCCGCCGGATGCTGGATTGGAACCAGCGACCTCCTGCTTAACAGAATTATTGAACCGTTCCGCTCCAAGTTGCGGGGCCCGCTTCAGTTTGTGCGTTCCAAACATTGACCGTTATCGGGTCGCCGGACCCGAGGGTCCAGCAAGAGTAACCGTAAGCGCCGGTGAAGCCCGTAATGACGATTTCCTTATTGGTCCACTTCTTCACGTTCAGGGTCACTTCGTTCGCGCCCTTCGTGCCGCCCGACCAACCGGCGTTCCAAACGTCGTAAGAGCCGTAGTAGTAACACGCATAGTTAGTAACACTAATTTCGACGCAGCACGAGTCGCCGTTATAGGGCTTCATCTTGCCGAAGCCCTTGCCTTTTATAACGATTTTTTGCGTCTGTTCCGCTTGGATTGGAGTCACCTTTTTGATAACCGGACCTGTGAGCGAGAGGGTCGGCGAAGCCAATCTTGCATTAGCGATCGAAACAGCACTAGCGCTCGAAGCAGCATTAGCGCCCGAAGCAACATTAGCCCCCGGAACGGCGCTCGCGCCACAACCCACTAGGAGCGCCCCGGCGAATGCAAAAGCCAGGACTTGACGTGCAAACATAATCACCAGGATTTCCTTTCAGCCCGTTTGAGGCTCAATGGAGCGCCTCATCTAGCGGGCGCCTCCTTAGATAGGATTTGAGGCTTCCCACCGATTACCTGCTCACTTTTTTCCGAGCCTCCGTCCCCGGGCGTTTAAGTTTTACGGCCGCGAATCGGATCGCGTAATCTCGGATAATTACGCAGACTAAGAAGTGGCACGCCACTTCATCCCGCACATGACATCGACTGTGAAAAGGTGCGTGCTCGGTCCCGAAGGCATATATCTTTCGGAGATGCCAAACTTGTCACCGGTTGCGCAAAAACTTACGGCTAAGAACGCCGATCAGCTGCGGCGCCTTGCACGGCGGTCGGTCGCGATGCCGCACGCCGTGCTGCCTCCGCTTCCAAGCTCGCGGTACGACATCGTGTATTTGGATCCGCCCTGGTACTACTACGGCAGCGCTATTAAGGATGCCGCCGCAGGGAAACACTATCCGCTGATGACGGTGGATCAACTCGCAAACATCGGCGTCCGGAAAATCCTTAACAAAAACGCCGCCGTCTTTATGTGGGCGACGTGCCCGCGGCTCGACTTTGCGTTGAAGTTAATCGAAGCGTGGGGCCTTACGTATCGCGGCGTGGCCTACGTGTGGGTGAAGACCAACCGCCGGGGTGAGATAATCTCCGGTCAAGGCGTGCCCCCGACCTTCACCAAGCCGACGACTGAGCTCGTGCTTGCCGCCACCACGAAGCCGACCGGGCGACCCTTCCCGATCCTGGATCTCGCCCAGCCGCAGGTCGTTCTTCATTCAAGAGGTGCGCACAGCGAAAAGCCGGCGATCTTCCGCCGTCGAATCGAACAGCTCTGCGGCGACCGCCCCCGGATCGAACTTTTCGCCCGATCCAGCGCCGCGGGTTGGGACAGTTGGGGCGCCGAGGCAGGGAAGCTCGACGGAGCAAGGGGTCACGAAGGCGGCCCGGTGGGCGTTGGAGGCAAGGGACGATAACGAAATGACAGCGGCAATCGGCGCTCGGATACGGATGGAGCGGGCGACGCTCGGCTCGCTCGCAATTCACGTGCTTGCCGCGATCTCGATCCCGGCATTGGCCTGGACTGCCTCCGGGGCGCCCGTCGAGACGGTCAGCTTTACCCACATTCTTCGGGTCCAGATCGTTCGGCCAAAAGCGGCACTCCCGCGCCCGCGCGCCGTCGCGCCCCATTATAAAGTCTCGCCTTCGATGAACTTCGCGCACCGAGTCGTGCTCGTGAGGGTAACGCAGCGACGCCAAACGACACGGGCTCCGATCGCAACCAATGCGCCTGCAGCTCCGGCAGTCGCGGCCGTCGCCCAAGCGGGCGATTCAAACGCGAACGGTGATGCGGTTCCGGCGTCGAGCCCAACGCCTACCATCCGCGCGGTTGCGAGCGTCGACAGCAGTCACGCCGGCGGATATCTGCCGTTTGGCGCCGAGCAGCCGGTTCCGGTTCTCGATCCCGCGGTTCGCAAGGCACTGGACGGCCTCGGCGTTCACGTTACGCTGATCGTCACCGTCGGCGACGACGGCCGCACGACAAACGTGGTCTTTCAGCCGGCGCTCGATTCGCAGAACGAAAGCCGCATCCGCTCGCTGCTCGCCGATGCGAGCTGGGATCCCGCCGTGTGCGGAGGCGGCGTCTCTTGCGAAGCCCAAGCCACGATCAAGCTCTGACTACAGAATCGACTTTCCCAGCGCCGAGCAAATCAAGCCGACCGCCAGCGACGCGGTTTGATTGCGGTCGTCGAAGATCGGATTGATCTCCACCATCTCGATCGAGCCGAGCTGACCGCTGTCGTAGAGCATCTCCATGATGAGATGCGCTTCGCGATAGCTCAAGCCGCCTTTGACCGGCGTTCCGGTGCCGGGCGCCTCGCTCGGGTCGATTGCATCCATGTCGAACGAGACGTGAATCGGCCGGCCTTGACCCCCGGCAATGCTTCGCGCTTCGTTCATGACGTGCACCATGCCGAGCTTGTCGACGTCGGTCATGGTGAACGCTTTAACGCCGAACTCGCGAAGCAATCGTTTCTCATCGGGGTCGACGTCGCGCAAGCCAATCTGAACCGAACGTTCCGGTGCCGCAAGCCCTTTACGCAAGGCAAAATAGAGCGGCATGCCGTGCACGTTGCCGGATGCGGAGCTGTCGGGGCTGTTGATATCGGCGTGCGCGTCGATCCAAACCAGCCCGGGCGGCTCGCCGTAGGCGCGCGTCAGCCCGTCGAGCGTTCCCATTGCAATCGAATGGTCTCCGCCCAGAACGATCGGCAAACCGCCGGCATCGATCGCTTCTTTGACCAGCACGGCAAGATCGTCGCAGACCTCGGTGATGACGTCGAAGAACTTCGCGGCGGAGTCTTGGGAGTCGGCCGATTCGCGAATCGGGACCTGCAGATTTCCGTGATCCACGATTTCGGCGATGCCGAGCGTTCTCAACTTTTCGTGCAATTTGGCATAGCGAATGGCCGAAGGACCCATGTCGACGCCGCGACGACTGGCGCCGAGGTCCATCGGGACCCCCACGATGTCCACTCGCCGCGCGGGAGAAAGAGTTGGGCTCACGCCGCTGCCTTTCACCGTGCCCTCGACCCAGCCCCGTAGCGAGCGCCAGGGAGGAATGCCGTCCCGCGGCGTGCCAATCGTCCGCCATGCTCGGCCGTGCGGCATTGCTTTGCGCTTTTGTACTTGCTGCCGCATACACCGCCGCCGCCCCAGCATTCGCCTATCTGCCGCCGCCGCTCGCCGGCCTCAATCACGACGCTCGCAACTTGGCGCGTCACGTTCCGGGCGCGATCGCCCTCGACGTCCTCGACCTCGATACCGGCTTCGATGCCGGCTTCAACGCGCGCAAGAGCATGCCGGCGGCCTCGACGATCAAGCTTCCGGTGATGGTTGCGGTCTTCGAGCAGTTAGCAACGGGCCGCTTCGACTTAAACCGCCGCGTTACGCTAGAGGCACAAGATAAGGACGCGGGGTCGGGAGACCTCTGCGATGCGCCCGACGGCAGCGCCTATTCAGTCTCCGAACTGCTCGACAAGATGATCGACGTCAGCGACAACACCGCTACCAACATGTTGATCCGGCTCGTGGGCCGGCGCCAAATCAACCTGGAGATGGAGCGGCTCGGCTTGGCGACGACTCATCTGCTGGGCGACGTGCGCACCGACGCGTGGTCGATTCGCGCGACGCTGCGGACCTCGCCGGCCGATCTGGTGCACCTTCTCTCGCTGATGGCGAGAGGCGAACTGGTGGACCAATGGTCGTCGAACGAAATGATCGCGATCTTGGAAGCCGACCAGTACAACACGCTGCTGCCCGAACCACTTCCTGCGAACATTCCGATCGCGCATAAGACGGGCTCGTTTTTCGACACGCTCAACGATGCCGGAATCGTCTATGCAAGCGATGCACCTTACGTGATCGCCGTCATGACGACGGCCTTACAATCGCAAAACCTCGGGCGGCAGTTCATCCACCGCATCTCTCGACTCGCCTATTCAGACGAGCTGCGGCTCGCGCACTGGCGCGAAGCCCATCCCGGTTACGGCACCTCGCCGGATTTGACGTACTGGACCGGCGATACGGAGCCTAGGCCTTGACCGGCGTCGACGCGTACGCCGGCGTCAGCCACTCCAGATAGCGCGGCTCCCGCCCCATCACGATTCTCGAATAGAGGCTGCTCAGCAGCTTGGTAATCGGTCCCGTTTCGCCGTCACCAACGAGACGGCGGTCGACCGACGCCACGGATGCAATCCCGACCGCCGTTCCCGTCAAGAAAACTTCCTGCGCGCAGTACAGTTCGCCGCGATCGATCGCGCGCTCCACGACCTCTAACCCGAGCTCGTGATGCGCGATCGCCATGATCGCTCGGCGCGTGACGCCCTCGAGCACGTTCTGCGACGGATCGGGCGTGTAGAGCACGCCGCGGCGGACGATAAAAATGTTTTCGGCCGAGCCCTCGGAGACGTGGCCGTCGTGCGATAGCAGAATCGCTTCGTCGAATCCGTTCTGCACGGCTTCGCTCTTGGCCAACGCCGAGTTGACGTAAAGCCCGGTTATCTTTGCGCGGGGGGGAGCCATCGTGTCGTCCGTTCGCCGCCACGAACTCACGCAGACGTTGAGCCCGCGTGTCGGGTCGAGATAGTGCGTGAAAGGAATCGGAACGATCGCAAAAGCGTCGGGAACGTTATGCAAGCGCACGCCCACGTCCTCGGCCGCCTTGTAGACAAACGGCCGAATGTAAATGTCGGTCTTATAGCCGTTGCGGAGAACCAGATCGACGGTGATTTCAATCAGCTCGTCGACGCTCTTGGGAAGCGTCATCGTGAGAATCTTTGCCGATTGTTCGAGCCGCTCGTAATGGTCGCGCAGCAGAACCAGAAAGAGCTCGCCTTCTTCGGGCACCCAATACCCGCGAATCCCTTCAAAACAGCCGGTGCCGTATTGCAGGCCGTGCGTCAGCAGCCCGACTTTGGCATCCCCGTAGCGCGCGAAGCCGTCCTTCGCATAGACCGTAACCTCAGACAGCTCCATTCCAATCGGCTCCTTTCGGTCCACCGGAGTTGACCTCGGCGGCCGCCGGCTCCTTTGGCCGGCGGTCGTACTATAGGAGCCCGTAGGCGTCTCGGTGGGGACTCGCCCCCCGCCCGCGAATTCAGCGGGCGTGAGCACAAACTACGTTCGATTGACGCACCCGCTCGTACGTGACGGCCGCGATCTGCGGCGGGCCACCTGGGACGAAGCGCTCGACCGGGCCGCATTGGCGTTGCGTGACGCCCGCGACCGAGGGCCGATCCGCACGTACGGGATGTTTAGCTGCTCGAAGGCTACCAACGAGATGAACTACATCGCGCAAAAGTTCGCTCGTTGCGTCATCGGCAGCAACAACATCGACAGCTGCAATCGAACTTGACACGCCCCTAGCGTCGTCGGTCTGACGGCGGTGTTCGGGGCAGGCGGCGGTACCAGCTCGTACGACGAGATCGAGCATACCGGCGCGATCGTCTTGTGGGGATCGAATGCGCGCGAAACGCACCCGATCTTCTTTCACCACGTCTTGCGCGGGATCCACAACGGCGCGAAGCTTTACGTCGTCGATCCACGCCAAACCTCGAGCGCACGTTGGGCCGACGGATGGCTCGGGCTCGACGTCGGTTCCGATATCGCGCTGGCCAATGCCGTCGGCCGCGAGATCCTCGCAGCGGGTTTGGAGAACCGCGAGTTCGTCGCTCGAGCGACCGACGGCTTCGAGGAGTACCGCGCTTCCGTCGAGCCGTACACGCTCGAATATGCCGAAAAGACGACACGCGTTCCGGCGCATCTGATTCGCGAGTTCGCGCACGCCTATGCCAGCGCGCCTCGGGCCGAGCTGTGCTGGACGCTGGGAATTACCGAGCACCATAACGCCGTCGACAACGTCCGGGCGCTCATCAATCTCGCGCTGCTGTGCGGCCATGTGGGCCGTTACGGCTCCGGCGTCAATCCGCTGCGAGGGCAGAACAACGTGCAAGGCGGCGGCGACATGGGAGCGATTCCCAACAAGTTTCCGGGCGGACAAGATGCCGAAGATCCGGCCGCCCTCGCGAAGTTTGAAGCGGCTTGGAACGTGACGCTTCCACGCAAGCGCGGCTGGCATCTCAGCGACATGTTCGCCGCGATGGAACGCGGCGAGCTCGACACGTTGTACGTCATCGGCGAGAACCCGGCGCAGTCGGAAGCCGATCAGAAGCACGCCAACGAACTGCTGCGCGGCCTGCGGCATTTGATCGTGCAAGACATCTTTCTCACGAAGACCGGCGAGCTGGCGGAGGTCGTCTTCCCGGCATCGGCGAGCTGGTGCGAGTCGGAGGGAACCGTTACCAGCAGCGAACGCCGCGTGCAACGCTGCCGCAAAGCGTTGGAGCCGCCCGGGGAGGCGCGCGACGATATCGCCATCATGTGCGAGTTGGCGCGGCGTTTGGGCTCGCCGTGGCCGGACTACACGGCCGAACAGGTGTGGAACGAGTGCCGCTCGCTTTCACCCTGGCACGCCGGCATGAGTTACGCGCGGCTCGACGAGCTCGACGGCATTCCCTGGCCGTGTTACGACGAGCACCATCCCGGCGAACGCTTTCTGCACGCGCGTCTTTGGGAGAATCCGGTGGTCGGCCCGCGGGCGCCGTTCGCGGCGGTCGCGCACGACCCGCCCGTCGAAGCGCTCGACGACGAGTATCCGCTGCGCCTCACAACGGGCCGGCGTCTCGATTCGTTCAACACCGGCGTGCAGAGCGGCGGCTATCGTTCGCCGATGCGCCGGGGCGAGCGGCTCGACATGTCGCCGCAGGACGCGCGCAGACATGACCTGCGCGAAGGCGATCGCGCCCGGGTCAGCTCGCGCCGCGGCTCGATCGTCGTGCCGATCCATATCGACGCCGGACTGCGCCCGGGCCTGGTGTTTACTACATTCCATTTCAACGACGAAGTCGCTACCAATCTGTTGACGATCGACGCAACCGATCCGCAGTCCGGAACCGCCGAGTTCAAAGCCTGCGCAGTGAAGGTGGAACCCGTTTAAGTGGACCTCCACTTTAGCTCCGCGGTGCCGAACGAGGCGGAATGCGGTGCTGTCGATGCGTTGCTCGGCGCTCGATCCGACCAGCGCGGCGCCGATGCGCGTGGCCGGCGGCACCTGCTGTTGCCGGCGCTGCACGCGGTGCAGGAAAGAGTGGGTTGGATCAGTGCCGGAGCCGTGAACTATATCGGCGAGCGCCTGACGGTCGCGCCCGCGGACATTTATGGCGTTGCGACGTTTTACCACTTGCTTGCGACGACGCCGCGGCCGCCGGTCGTCGCGCACGTCTGCGACGATATCGCGTGCATCGGCGCCGGCGCGGAACAAATCTGCGCGCAGCTCAAGGCCGGCGGCGTAACCTATGAGCGCAGCCCGTGCCTCGGTCTCTGCGACCGGGCGCCGGCGGCCCTGGTTATTGCGGCAGGCGAGTCGCCGTCCGCCACGGCGGTGGCGCCCGCGAGTGCAGCAATGGAACCAAACTCTGCAACGACGCACGTCGGCGGAGCGGAGCAACGACTGTTGCGCCGCATCGGTCGCGTCGATCCCGAAAGCCTCGACGATTACCGCGCGCACGCCGGTTTTGAGGCTCTTTCGCGCGCGCGTGAGCTGGGCCCCGACAAAACGATTGCCGCGATCGCCGATGCGAAACTGCTCGGACGCGGCGGTGCGGCCTTTCCGGCGGCGCAAAAGATGCAGGCGGTTGCGGCCGCGCCGGCCCGGCCGCACTATCTGGTTTGCAATGCGGATGAATCCGAACCCGGAACGTTCAAAGATCGCGTGCTGATGGAAGGCGATCCGTTTGCGCTGGTCGAGGCCGCGACGATTGCCGCGTATGCGGCCGGTTGCGAGCACGCCTACATCTACGTGCGTGGCGAGTACCCGCTGGCCGCTCGGCGCCTCGAAGGTGCGATCGCGCAGGCGCGCGCCGCCGGCCTGCTCGGGGATCTCGAGATCGAAATTCGTCGCGGCGCCGGCGCCTATATCTGCGGCGAGGAGACCGCACTCTTCAACTCGATCGAGGGCAAGCGCGGCGAACCGCGTAATAAACCGCCCTTTCCGGCGCAAGCCGGTCTCTTTGGCAAGCCGACGCTGATCAACAACGTCGAGACGCTCGTAAATTTACTGCCGATTCTGATCGAAGGCGGCGCAGCTTACGCTCGAACCGGAACGGCACAGTCGACCGGCACGCGACTTTTCTCGCTCTCCGGCGCAATCGCTCGACCCGGCGTCTACGAGGTCGCACACGGAACGACGCTGGGCGCGCTGATCGAGCTTGCCGGCGGCGTGTGTTCGGGGTCAAAAGTGAAGGCGATTTTGCTCGGCGGTGCGGCTGGGGTGCTGCTTGGTCCGCAAACGCTGGACCTGCGGTTGACGTTTGAAGATGCGCGCGCAGCCGGTGCGACGCTGGGCTCCGGGGTCGTCATGCTTTTTGACGAGAGCGCCGATCTCGAGGCGATCGTGCTGCGCATCGCGCGGTTCTTCCGCGACGAGTCGTGCGGACAATGCGTACCGTGCCGCATCGGCACGGTACGCCAGGAGGAAGCGCTGGCACGGCGCGACGTTTCGCTGCTGGGTGAAATCGCCGGCGTAATGCGGGACGCATCGATCTGCGGGTTGGGGCAGACGGCCTCGAGCGTCGTCGAGTCCGCGCGCACCAACCTCGGGCTCTTCGCGGAGCGGCCTGCATGAGCCCCGAGCAGCTCGCGCTGACCGTCGATGGCATCGACGTCACCGTCGAGCGGGGCGCGACGATTCTCGATGCGGTGACGCAAGCCGGCATCGAAACCCCAACGCTCTGCTTCTTACAGTCGCTCACGCCGGTCAACGCCTGCCGGGTCTGCGTCGTCGAACTGGAAGGCGCGCGCGTGCTCGTTCCGGCCTGTGCGCGCCGCGCCGAAGCCGGCATGAAGGTCAAGACGAACTCGGAGCGCGTGCGCCACAGCCGGAAGATGGTGCTCGAGTTTCTCGCGTCGACGGTCGACATCTCAACCGCGCCGGCGATGCAGGAGTACTGCGCCCAGTACGGCGCGCAACCACAGCGCTACGGCGCGCAGCCGGCGACGGTCGCCCAGCCCGTTAAAATCGACAACGCCCTCTACGTTCGCGATTATGCGAAGTGCATTCTCTGCTATAAGTGCGTCGAGGCCTGCGGTACGGACGCGCAAAACACCTTTGCCATCGCCGTTGCCGGGCGCGGATTCGACGCCCACATCTCGACCGAATACGATGTTCCGCTTCCCGACTCGGCTTGCGTCTACTGCGGCAACTGCATCGGCGTCTGCCCCACCGGCGCGCTGATGTTCTCCTCTGAATACGAGCTGCGCGAGCGCAATGAGTGGAACGAGGCGGAGCAAAAGACGACCGATACGATCTGCTCGTATTGCGGCGTCGGCTGCACGCTCACACTGCACGTCCAGGAGAACGAGATCGTGAAGGTTACGTCACCGATCGAAAATGCGGTTACCAGCGGCCACCTCTGCATCAAAGGGCGCTTCGGCTTCACCTACGTGCAGAACCGCCCGGAGGAAGAAGCGTAGTGGAGGCCGTGCGGCCGGGACGCAGCGTCGACGCCGAGGTCGTCGCACTCGAGGGCGAGCGCCAAACGCGCAAACGCGACGACGTCGTGACGGAAGAGCCGCTGGAGCTTCGGCTGAGCGACGGCGGCGCGGCGAACACGCTGGCGATCACGATGCGCACGCCCGGCAACGACTTCGAGCTGGCCGCCGGCTTTCTCTTCGACGAAGCCGTCGTGCGCTCGCGCGACGACATCATCGGCATGAGCTATTGTCTCGATTCGGAAATCGATCCACCGCAGCGCTACAACATCGTCACCGTCGAATGCCGCGCCGGCGCAGCCGCCGCCGACCGCGCGCGCTTCGAGCGCCACTTCACCATCGGCAGCGCCTGCGGCGTCTGCGGCCGGGCACAACTCGATTCTTTGCGCGAGTTGGGCGTGACGCCGATCGAGGATCCGGTGCGCGTAACCGCGAGCCTGCTCTACCAGCTGCCCGCGCGAATGCAGGAAGCGCAGCGGGTCTTCGCCGCGACCGGCGGCCTGCACGCTGCCGCGCTCTTCGACGAGTATGGCGAAGCGCTGGTCATCCGCGAAGACGTCGGCCGCCACAACGCCGTCGACAAGATCGTGGGCTGGGGCTTGCTCAACGGACGCTTGCCGTTTGTAGGATGCGTGCTCGTCGTCAGCGGCCGCGCGAGCTACGAAGTCTTGCAAAAGAGCGTGATGGCCGGGATCCCGATCGTCGCTTCAGTCTCGGCGCCGAGCAGTCTCGCCGTCGATCTGGCGCATGAGTTCAACGTTACCCTGGTGGGATTCTTACGCGGCAACCGTGCCAACGTCTATGCCGTACCGGAGAGGATTGTATGAACGACCGAGCCTTTCGCTTAGACTTCTTCATTGCAATCGCCGCCGTCGTGATCAGCGCGATTACTGCAGCAGCGCTGATCTATCAGACGCGTGTCATCGGCGATCAGTTCGCGGCGACGATCTGGCCGTACCTGAGCGTCGGAGAGACGTACGACGTGAACGGAGAGACGATCGAAGTCAGCAACGACGGCGTAGGCCCGGCGCTGGTCCGGTCGGCCCAACTCTCGGTTGACGGAAGAGCGGTCCCAGCCTGGAACGATTACCTCAAAGTGCTGACGCGCGATCCAACGTTACGAGGACTTTTTCTGCGAACGCAGGCCGCCGTGTTAGCCGGGAGGGCCGATAACGAAACGATGAGGATGAGCTCGATAGGGCCGTCGTCGACTCTTCGACCCGGCGAATCGCAAACGTTGTTGAAAATCTCGCTGCCCTTTAGAGTGCCGTTAGGAGCGCTCGTCAAGCATTCCGTCACACTCGACTTCTGCTACTGTTCGCTCAACGGGAGCTGTTGGACTCTGCACGCGAACCCGGGTCAGATCAGCTCCGATCCTGCTCCCATTTCGCACTGCACAAACGCGACGGCGATCCAGTCGCATGTGGTTGCGGTTACCGTTCCGCAGCGGCCGACGCGATAGCGAGTTACGGCCCAACGCCGAGGAATGCCGACAACACCGCAGCCTGCGCCTTGCGGAGGTCCGCATTGCCGCCGGGACGATCGTCTCCGAGCCAGTCGTTGACGAGCAACGAAAACGTTACCGGGCCGTGATCGTCCGTCTGCAGGTAACCTGAGAGCGTGCGCGCGTGCCGGTGAGTTCCGGTCTTGGCGAAAACCTTTCCATCGAGGGAAGTGCCGGCGAAGGCGTCCTTTAACGTGCCGCGGACGCCGGCTTCGGGCAGCGCATCAATTACGATCGAACGCTGCGCGCCGTTCCAATCGCTTTGCAAAATCGTCACCAGAGCTCGCGGCGTGATGCGATCGTACGCCGAGTGTCCGGAGCCGTCCGTGATCGACAGCGTGGCGGGATCGACGCCAATCGACTGCAGGTATTCGTCCTCGACGGCAATGCCGTTTGCGAACGTGCCCGGCTCGCCCGAACGCGCGGCGCCGAGTTCTTTGAGGAACAACTCGCCCATCAGATTATCGCTCGGCAGCCAAAACTCCGAGAGCAACTCCGGCATCGCCGCGGATTCGAGTCGCCAGAAAACTCCAGCGCTGCGCGGAGCGACGCCGCTGCGGACTCCGCCGGCAACGGTGATTCCCACACCGCCGAAGGCGCGCAGCAGCACGTCGCCCGCATACAGTTCGGGGTCCGGTACGCTCGGTTCGAGATCGTCCGATTCGGGCGCCCCGGCCGGATAGCTTCCGACGATCTCGATCCTTTGCGGCGAGTCGAGCGCCCGTACGACGTCGGTCGTGTCTTCCGAGTGGGGAGCCCCGGTGACGGCGCGATTCTCGACCGTGAAGGTGCCGCTCGCGGGCTCGATGCGCAGCTTTACCGGCGCACCCGCGACGGGTCCAGGCGAGACGTAGACGTGGACCACGCCATCTTCCAATTCGAGGGCGCTTACGAGCGCGCCATATTCGTACGGAAGGTCGTCCACCGTCCACCCCGGTGCAACACGTTGCGCATCGTAATGTGAGTCGTCCGCGATTATCGCGCCGTCCACGCGCCGGATGCCGCTCCGGGAAGCTGCGAGCGCGGCCGCGCGCAGGCCGGCGGCGCTCAGATGCGCGTCGCCGCCGCCACGCAGGTACAGATTGCCGGCGACGACGCCGTCCTTCGGCAGCACGTCGCTGGAGAGCGTCGTTACGAATCGAAAGTCCGGACCGAGATACTGCAACGCCGCCGAACCGACGAGCAGCTTGAAGGTCGAACCGGGCGTGAACTCGTCGTCGGCGTTGCGCGAATACAGCACCGTGCCGCGAACCGTGTCGATTGCAAGCAGCCCGACGTAGGCGCCGCGTAACGCCGGCGCTGCAAGTGCCGCCTCAACGTTTTCGTGCAAGCGCGCGATCTGCGCATCGGTCCAGGCTGTGCCGCCGGGTTCCGGTTCGGCGGCGACGCCGAGCGTAACGAGCAGCGCGACCGCGCAGAGATAACGCGACGAGCTCATCGAATGAAATTGAGACGAGTCAGAAAATCCCTGAGAATCTTGTCGAAGGCGGCCGGATTATCGGCGTTAGCAACGTGGCCGGCATCTTCGACGGCCTTCAGCTGCGCGCTGGGGATTCCGGCAGCCAGCTCCTCGGAGAGCGGCAGCGGCACGACAGGGTCGCGGTCGCCGTACGAAACCAGCGCCGGAACCACGACGGACGAAAGCATCGCGGTGTAATCGCCCGTCCACGTAGCCTGCGTCGATGCAATGTACGACGGTACCGATTTGCAGGCCATTTGTTCGATGGTTTCCTCCATGCGCTGCGGCGGCAAACCAAGTTGCGCGGCGCGCCGCTGCGCGAAGACCGGCATGCTTCCCGCATCGCGAACCGCCGCAATGATGCCCTCGGCCACCCGCTCGCCGTCGGGATACCGGGCAAAACTCCCCAGCGTAACGATGGCGTCGAAGCGATTCCCCACACGCCCGTACAGCTCGAGCGCAACGACGCCGCCGAGACTGCACCCCACCAGCGTGAAGTGCTCGATTTGCAGCGCGTCGAGCACCGTGATAACGTCCTGCGCAAAACCACCGCGGGTAATCAGCGACGGTTCGGGATCCGGGACGGCGCCGTTACCGCGCAGTTCGATCGCGACGCACGCCAACTCGTCGTCAAAAGCTTCGAGTTGGCGGTCCCAAATCGCAGCCGTCGAACCGACGCCGTGGACGAAAACCAGCGCCGTCGACGTCGAGCGCGCGCTCGCCGCAGCGACGCGTGCGCCGGCGATTGCGCCGTCGGGAGTCGTGAAGCGAAGGCTTTCGATCACGCGGCTAAGCGCTTTCGAGCCACGAACGCCCGGACATCGTCTAGCGGACGTGTGTTGAGGACGTCGCCGGCGACCAGGCCCGCGCGGCGCGCCTGCCCGACGGCAAACTGCGTGGCCGCGAGGTCGCCCGTTCGGTGCGCATCGCTGTCGAGCGAGAAGGTTACGCCGAAGCTTTTGGCCCTTCGTGCTAGTGCCGCCGGAAGATCGAGTCGCGCAGCCTGTCCATCGATTTCCAGCGCCGTACCGGTCCGCGCCGCAGCCGCGAAGACCGCGTCGTAATCGAACTCATAGCCTTGGAAACCATCGAATCGGCGCCCCGTCGGATGGCCGATGATATTGAGATACGGATTTTCGCAGGCTCGAATGAGGCGCGCCGTCATCTCGTCGCGACTCTGTCGAACGGCTGAATGCACCGAACCGATCACGATGTCGAGTTCGGCGAGCAGGCCGTCGTCGTAATCGAGCGAGCCGTCGGGCAGAATGTCGACCTCGCTGCCGCAAAGCGTCTGGATGCCATAGCGCTCGCTCAAAATGCGAATCTCGTGACGTTGGGCACGCACGGCGGCCGGATCCATGCCGAAACGCCGGCCGCGTCCGGCGGAATGGTCGCTGATGGCGTGATATTCGTATCCCCGCGAAGCAGCCGCCGCGATCATCGCGGCGAGCGTATCGTCGCCGTCGCTGTAGGTCGTGTGCATGTGAAAGTCGCCTCGCAGATCGCCGCTCTCGACCAGCACCGGAATCGCGTTGTCGAGCGCCAGCTCGATTTCGTCGAGCCCGCAGCGCAGCTCGGGCGGAATGTACTGCATGCCCAGCGCCGCATACACGCCTGCCTCATCGCCACACGCGGTCACGTCGCCGCTCTCGAGATTTAGGATACCGTTCTCGCTCACACGCAGACTCTTGCGGACGGCGTATTCGCGCAGCTTGATGTTGTGCTCGCGCGAGCCGGTGAAATGCTGCAAGAGATTCCCATAAAGATGGTCGGGCAGGACGCGCAGATCGATTTGCAGGCCGCCGCTCAACCAGATGCTGGCCTTGGTCGGGCCCTCGGCAAGAACCGCTTCGGCCCGCGGCCAACGGGCAAAATGCGCGACGACGCCGGCGGCGTGATGCGACGTGCAGACGATGTCGATGTCGCCGACGGTCACCTCGCAGCGGCGCAGACTGCCCGCGAAGGCGAGACGTTCGAGCGGCGGCCCTTCTTGAAGGTAGGCAACGGCCTCGTTGGCGATGGCCAGGGCCTGCGGCAGCGGCGTGCGGCGCTGGCGCCCGCGATAGGCCAGGATGCCACGCTTCCAGTTGTCGATCGTCTTGCTTCCCAAGCGCGGCACCCCAAGCAGAGTTCCCGCAGCGATCGCCGCCTCGAGATCGGCCAACGACGCAATTCCGTAATCCGTAAAGAGCATGCCGGCCGTTTTCGTACCGATCCCGCTGACGCCGAGCACTTCGAGCAGCGTCGGGGGAAAGCGAGCAAAAAGCTCCTCCAACTGATCGGCCGTTCCGGTTTTGACCAACTGCTCGATGACGCCCCCGATCGTCTTTCCGACTCCGGGCAGCTTGAGATGTTCGTCCGCGGCGACCAAATCCGCGAGCGGCGGAGCGTTCTCGACCGAAGCGGCCGCCCGTTCGTAGGCCGTATACTTATAGAAAGATTCTCCCGCCAGCTCCATGAGCGTGCGGATTTCGAGAAGCTTTTGGGCAACGGCAGTGTTGGAAAGCACGACAGAGTAGTGGAGTTGGCGCAATGCGTTGAATGCTCTTGCCGCGATGCCGCTCCTGCGCCTGAGGGACGCGTCCTTTGCCAATGCCACGGCGCGCGCCGGGCCGCTGACGCTCGATCTCGAGGCGGGCGGGCGAATCGCGTTGACCTTCTCAACGTCGCAAGAGGCAACGATCGTCGCACTGATGGCCGCCGGCATCGTAAAGGCGACGACCGGAAGCGCGCTCATCGGCGACTACGATCCGCGCGTGCAATCGGTCCACTGCAAGCGGATCGCCGGCTTCGTGCCGCACGAACCGCTCCAGCTCGACGAGGGCGACTTTCCCCGCTACATCGCCTATCGAGCCGCGCTGTGGAATGTCGACGCGACCGCGGCGCAGGCCGAAGCGCGCCTCCTCCGCGAGCATCTCGAAGGCATGCACGAAGCGTTTTCTTATCCCTTGATCGGCGCGCTGGTCGCGTCGCCGCAGCTAATCGTGCTCGATCGCCCGCAACCGGCCTACGCCGCGCAGATTCTGCGTGCGGTCGAAGGTCGGGCGCTGCTTTCGACGCACGCGCAGCCTTCAAACGCCGTGGCCTTTACGTGACGGCCCGCGCATTTGCCGGAATGCTGGAGGCGCGGCTCTACGTTTCGCGCCGTCTGGTTACGTACTCGTGCGGTTGCGCGGTGTTGGTCGCGCTCGCTGCCCCTGCCGGCGTGACCGCGCCGCTCTTCCTCTGTTCGTTGCTGGGCATCGTCATTGCGCTGGATCAGACTCCCGGGCGCCATCGGCATCTCGACCGCTGCGAGCAAAGCGCGCCGCTCTTTGGACGTGAGCTCGCGCGCGCAAAGGCGTTGGTTCCTTGCATCGCCGCCACGCTCGCGACGCTGCTCTTCGCAGGCACGCAGTTCGTGCGCGGTTCGCCCGACGCCGCCGCCACGCTGCTGCTGGTGCCGCCCGCGGCGATTGCCTGCGCGCTAACGGCTCTGTCTGCGACGATTCGCCGCGGCGCAACGCGAGCGTTGTACGTACTGCTGGCGTTTGCAACCAGCGGCAGCGCGTACGCCCTCGCGGTCGTCGCGCACAGCTACGCGGGAGAACTGGCGTTTTGCGTTGTCGTCGCCTTTCTCGCACTTCGCCAGTATGGCGAAACGCTGGCGAGATTCGACCCGATTTAAGAGCCTTTGCTGGCTTCTAGGGGACGGGTTGCGCGGGAACGGCCGTCGCGAGCTTTTCGAGCATTGCGCGATTGAACTGCGGCAGATCCTCGCTGCCGCGACTCGAGACCCAGTTGGAGTCCGTGACGGTCGGCTGATCGCGGTAGAGGCCGCCGGCGTTGCGGATATCGTCGGCGATCGAGTGAACGCCGGTGACTTGGCGGCCACGAACCAACTGCGAGGAAATGAGCACTTGTGCGCCGTGGCCGATCGAGAACATCGGCTTCTTGAGCGCATCGAACTCTCGCACGAAACGCTGCACTTCACGGTCCATGCGAATCCGGTCTGGCGACGTCCCTCCCGGAAGCAGCAGCGCGTCGAAGTCCTCGCCGGTGCAATCCCCGATCAGCTCTTCGGCCTTTAGACTCGCACCGTCGTCGAGTCCCCGTTTGCCGCGAATGCGCTGCCGCGCCCGCTCGTCGATGCCGACGATCGTTACAATGGCGCCTGCCTCCTCGAGCGCGCGCCGGGGCTCCGCCAGCTCGACTTCTTCAAACCCGTCGCCGATCAGCGCGGCTACCCGCTTTCCATCCACTCCCTGCATATCGGCCCGTTGATTCGCGCCGTCCTGAAGCCCACCTTCGCTCATCGTTACCCGAAGAGACCGCGGGTAAGGCCCCCGTCGACCGAGATGGTTTGACCCGTCACGTAGCTCGCCGGGGCGCCGCACAGGAAGACGGCCAGCGGCGCGAACTCCTCCGGCGAAGCGATGCGGCCCATCGGCACCTCGCTCGAAGCGGCAAGCAACTTCGCTTCGTCATCGCCGTAAATGGCCTGGAAGCGCGCCGTTTCGATCCGTCCGGTCGCGATCGAGTTGACCGTCACGCCGTCGCGTGCAACCTCGACGGCGAGCGTGCGCAACGCCGAGACCAGCGCCGTGCGAAAGACGTTGGAGAGTGCGAGCGCGTCGATCGGCTGCTTCACCGACGTGGACGTCAGCGCCACGATGCGGCCCCAGCCGCGGGCGCGCATCGGCGGCACGATCGCGTCGAGCAACTGCAACATTCCACGCAGCAGCAGGCCATAGGCGTCGTCCCAGTCGGCCACGGCAAGCTCCGTGAACCGGGCCGCTTTGGGGCCGCCTCCGTTGAGAATCGCGATGTCGGCATCGCCGAAGGCGTCGCGGAACGCCGCATGCATCGCGGAGACCGAGCCGCCGTCGCGCATGTCGAGGGCAAATCCGCGGGCCTCGGGGGCACCCAGCTCCTTCGCGCGTGCCGCGACCTCGTCGAGCCGATCGAGCCGGCGCGCCGCCAAACCAAGGCGAACCCCCTCGCGCGCGAGGGAGAGGGCAATCGCCTCGCCCAGCCCCGAGCTAGCGCCCAAGACAAGCGCGCAGCGCCCTTTAATCCCTAAATCCATGCTGTAGCGGCTTTTCCGCCCGCGGCTTCTCACCTTGCGCTGCCCTCGAGCCTTTGCTATCCTAAGCCGGTCGCCGGGACGGTTAGCACTCTGTACCCGAGCGAGACTATCCTGTCAAAGGAGTTTCATTCGTGCCACTGAGCAAAGAACGCAAGGCGGAGATTGCCACCAAGTACGGCCGCGGGTCCAACGACACCGGGTCGGCCGAGGTGCAGGTCGCGGTCCTTACCGCATCGATCAACTCGCTCACCGAGCATCTCAAGATTCACAAGAAGGATCATCACAGCCGGCGCGGCCTGCTCTTACAGGTTGGGCAACGTCGCCGCTTGTTGAACTATCTGCACACGACAGACCTCGAGCGCTACCGCTCGCTTATCGCGGATCTAGGACTCCGCCGCTAGACGCGGCTACTTCTTGCGCTCGTGCGCGCGGCGGGCGGCTTCGACGATCGAGTCCGCTCCCATCCCGTAATACTCGACCAGCTCGAAGGGATCTCCCGACTGTCCGAAACGGTCGTCAACGCCGATGAATTCGATCGGAACGGGATGGTGCTGCGCGAGAATTTCGGCGACGCGCGAGCCCATGCCGGCTTGGCGTTGGTGCTCTTCCACCGTGACGACCGTGCCGCAGCTGCGCGCCGCGTCGACGATCGCGGCCTCGTCCATTGGTTTAACCGTGTGGTTGTTGACGACGCGACATTCGATGCCGTGCTGCGCGGAAAGCCGGTCGGCGGCAATCAACGCGTTGTACACGAGAATGCCGCAGGCGACGATGGCGACGTCGCTGCCTTCACGGAAGATCTGCGCCTTGCCGATTTCGAACGGCGTCTCGCCGGTCGTGATGACGGCCGACTTCTCGCGGCCGAAGCGTAAATAGACCGGTCCCCACATCTCGGAGAGCGCGATCGTCGCCTTCTTCGTTTGAACGGAATCGCACGGCACGACGACGGTCATATGCGGGATAACCCGCATGATGGCGATGTCTTCGATCGCTTGATGCGTCGCGCCGTCGGGGCCTACGGAGACGCCGGCGTGGGCGCCAGCGATCTTGACGTTGGTTTCGTTGAGCGCCATGATCGTGCGCACTTGCTCCCACGACCGGCCCGGATTGAACATTGCGTAGCTCGCGATCCACGGAGTCTTTCCGACCGCCGCAAGTCCGCCCGCCACTGCGACGAGCATCTGCTCGGAGACGCCGATCTCGATATACTGCTGCGGATGCGCCTTCTTGAAGCCCTCGAATCGCGTCGATTCGGCGAGGTCGGCGCAGATGCCGAGCACTTCGCGACTGCGCGACCCGGCCTCGATCAATCCTTCGCCGAAGCCGTTGCGCGTCGGGACCAGTTTGAGATCGGCGGCGCGATAGTCGGCTAAATGCATGCGCTGCGCCGCGGCGTCAAGGACCGGCGTTCCGCTACTCATGGGCCGCAATCCGTTCGCGCTCGGCAGCCAACTCGCGCAAAGCTTCGTCGGCCTGCGCTGCGTTGGGCGGCTTGCCGTGCCACAAATAGTCGCCCTCCATGTAGGACACGCCCTTGCCCGGAATCGTGTTGGCAATGATGACCTGCGGCTTGCCTCGGTAACTCCGCGCGCGTTCTGCCGTCGCGATGAACTCCGCAATGTCGTTGCCGTCGCACTCAAAAACTTCCCAGTTGAAGGCGCGATATTTCTGCGCAAACGGCTCGAGCGGCATGACGTCCTCGGTGCTGCCGTCGATTTGAATGAAGTTGCGATCGACGATTGCCGTCAGGTTGTCCAGTTTGAACTTCGCGCCGGTCAGCACCGCTTCCCAATGTAGGCCGCACTGGTGCTCGGCATCGGAGGTCACGACCCAGGTATGAAAGTCCTTGCCGTCCATCTTTGCACCGAGCGCCATTCCGACGCCCTGCGCGAGACCTTCGCCCAGCGGACCGGAGGTCGTCTCGACCGACGGAAGCGAGACGCGCTCCGGGTGCCCTTGCAGGCGCGAGCCGAACTTCCGCAGCGTCAGCAGCTCCTCGACCGGAAAATACCCGAAGTTCGCCATCGCGGAGTAACGGACGGGCGCAATATGTCCGCACGACAGGAGCAACCGATCGCGGTCGGGCCATTCCGGATTGGACGGATCGTGCCGCATCAAATGCCCGTAGAGCGCCGTAAAGACGTCCGACATGTCCAACGGGCCGGCCGAATGCCCCGATCCGGCCGCCAGCAGCGAGCGAATGATGCCCTGGCGGACGTCGTTGGCCTTGAGCTTTAATTCGGTCAAGTTCTCGGCGGTAAGGCTATGCATGGGAGCCGTTATACCAGCCCTAGCGTGCCGGGCCCTATGACCGCCAGGAGCCTGTAGGGCTATGGCCGTTTTCGGATTCGTCGCCGAATTTTGGTCGAAGACGAGACGCGATGAGGGAGCGAAGCCGTAGCTTCGTGACCGAAGAGCAACGAAGTATTCGGGCAAAAGACGGCACGAAGACGGAAATGCGCCATAGCCCTACAGGCTCCTGAGGCCTCGCGGGCAGGGCGCCCTTGGGCAAAAACCGAATGGCGCGCGGTTAATCAAAAACAATTACGATAGAAAATTAGGAGAAACTGTGCCCGAATCCGTTACTTTGACGGTCGGCGGGCGCACGATGGTCATCGAAACCGGCGAACTTGCGAAGCAAGCAAACGGCTCCGCGCTGATTCGTTATGGTGACCAAAACGTCGTGCTCTGCGCCGTGACCGCTTCCGAAAAACCCCGCGAAGGGATCGACTTCTTCCCCCTCACCTGCGACTTCGAAGAGAAAATGTATGCCGCCGGAAAGATTCCGGGGGGCTATATCAAGCGCGAAGGACGTCCCTCAGAACATGCGGTGATCAGCTCGCGCCAGATCGATCGCCCAATCCGCCCGCTCTTTCCCGACGGTTTCCGCAACGACATCCAGATCGTCGCTACCGTGCTTTCGGTCGATCCCGAGCTCGATGCCGACGTGCTCGGTGTATGCGCTGCGGGCGCGGCGCTCGCGCTCAGCGATATTCCCTTCGACAAGACCGTCGCCGCGGTGCGCGTCGGACGCGACGAAGACGGCAAGTACGTCTGCAATCCGACGCTTCCACAGTATGAAACCGGCGGCATGGACATCGTGATCGCCGGGACCTCCGATGCCGTTATGATGGTGGAGGGCGAGGGCCACGAGATCGCCGAGGAAGACTTCCTGGGTGCCGTCGAGTTCGCACACGCCGAGATAAAAAAGATCGTCAAGGCGATCGACCAACTCGCGAAAAAATCCGGCAAGCCCAAGCGCGAGTTTCCCGTGGCAAAGCTCGATCCGGCGCTCGACAAGTGGGTGCGCAAGGCGTTTGCCAAGGACGTTGCCGCCGCGATGCGCGTCGTCGACAAGCAGAAGCGTGAAACCGCCTTCGCGTCGATTACGGTTGCCGAAGCGCTGGAGCGTTGCGGCAAGAAAGACGATGCCGTCAAAGCGCTGCTCGAGCTTCCGGCGGCCGGCAAAGAGTTTGCCAAGATCGTCAAGACGATGGAAGAAGAGGAGCTTCGCACCATGGTCGTTGACGAACGCATCCGTCCTGACGGACGCAAGCCCGACGAGATCCGCCCCATCTGGTGCAAAGTCCACTACGTGCCGCGCGTTCATGGCTCGGGCATTTTCACCCGAGGCCAAACGCAAGTCTTCACTGCGGCAACGCTCGGCTCAACCAGCGACGCGCAACGTCTCGACGGCATCATGGCGCTGGAAAACAAGCGCTACATGCACTTCTACAACTTTCCGCCGTACTCGGTCGGCGAGACGCGCCCGATGCGTGGTCCGGGCCGGCGAGAAATTGGTCACGGCTACCTCGCCGAACGCGCGCTTGCGGCGGTTCTTCCGGCCAAGGAAGACTTTCCGTACACGCTGCGGCTAATGAGCGAAGTGCTCGAGTCCAACGGTTCCTCGTCGATGGCCTCGGTCTGCGGCTCGACGCTCGCGCTGATGGATGCCGGCGTGCCGATTCGCGCCCACGTTGCCGGCGTGGCGATGGGCTTGATCCTCAAAGGCGACAAGTACGCCGTGCTTACGGATATTCAGGGGCTCGAAGATGCCCTCGGCGAGATGGACTTCAAAGTCGCGGGGACCAAGACGGGCATCACGGCGATTCAGATGGACATCAAAGTGCAGGGCATCACGATTAAGATCATGCGCGAAGCGATGGAGCAGGCAAGAAAGTCCCGCCACTTCATCATCGACAAGCTCGCCGAAACGATCGCCGCTCCGCGCGAGGAACTCTCGCAGTTCGCGCCGCGCATGATCGTGATCAAGATCGACCCTGCCAAGATCAAAGACGTCATCGGACCCGGCGGCAAGATCATCAACAAGATCATCGCCGACACGGGCGTCGAGAAGATCGACATCGAGGACGACGGCAGCGTCTTCATCACCTCGCTCGACGGCGCTTCGGGCGACAAAGCCAGGCAGATCGTCGAAAATCTCACCAAAGAGATCCGCGTCGGCGAAACCTATCTCGGCACGGTCGTGCGTATCATTCCGATCGGCGCGTTCGTGCAGATCCTGCCCGGTAAGGACGGGCTCGTGCACATCAGCCAGCTCGCGCCCAATCGCGTCGATAAAGTCGAAGACGTGGTCAAGCTCGGCGACGAGATCATGGTGAAGGTCATGGAGATCGACGGCCAAGGGCGCGTCAATCTGTCGCGCAAGGCGCTTCTCGGAGGCGGTTCGGGCAACGGTGAGTTCACGCCGCGCCCGCCTCGCGCTCCGCGGGGCGATGATGCTCCCGCGCCGGTAGCAGCGCCCGCAGGGCCGCCTGCCGCCGATGCACCGGGCGCTCCGCCGATGCGCCGGCGCCGTCGCCCCCATGGACGCCACGACGAAGAGTAAACCTAGTTGACGGCAGGCGGCGGTAACGCCGCCTGCGGTCACTGACCGCCGAAGCGCAAGCCCACGTCGAGAAAGGTTCGCCGCATCCGGTCTTCAACGCCGGAATACCAGCGCACCCAATTCGCGATTGGTCCCGAGAGATCGCCGTCCACGTGATAGAACGGCGCCCCGTCGAGCAGGTCTCGCCGGTAAATCGTATCGAGCCTAATCCCGCCGTTAAGGCTGTACGTTAACCAAAACGCGTTGACGGTGGGAGCCATGTTTCCGTCGTACGCCATCGTCTCTTCGTAGGCCGGGACGGTGCCGGTCACGTGCATCGTCCAGGCGCGAAGCACGAGTGCCGGCGCCAACTGCCAGGTTGCGGAAAGACCTAAGGACGTTATCGTGCCGGACGATGCGCCCGCCACGCGCTGCGTTGCTTGCTCGAACGAGACTCGTAAGCGCGCTTGGTCGGTATAGGTAAGGGCCTCCGCGAGAAGCGCGTTGCGGTCGTACTCGACCGCGTTTACCACTCCAGAGTACGCATATTCATCGACGAAGGTCGGGAGCGTGAAAGAACCGCTGTCCTGGAGATCGATGCTCCATCTTTGATTCGGAAAGAGTTGCGCCTGAATTGAAGGGAGCGCGAGCGTCGCCTTTGCAGGCTGCGAAACTCCGTCGGTACCGCCGGCATAATCGATCCAAAAGGTTCCGACGCCGGCGGTGACGTTATAATCCCGGCCGCTGGCATTCACGCCGGCGTCGGCTCGCGTCTGCGTCAGGCCCGCGCCGACGTACAGTGGGTAGTACGATCCCGGCTGGGAATAGAATCCGGTCGAGGAACGAATGCCGAGATCCGCAAAGGCCGATACCGCGCCAGCAGAGCGAACGCCGATATTGAAGCCTGCGTCCGACCACGCCGCGGTCGAGGCATTGGCGCCCGTACCGACCGCGTAGTTGCCGCGGTCGAGCACCGCCGAAACGTACAAGTTCGCGAGCTCCGGATCGGCGAACGTCGCGTCGGCAAAGGAAAAGCTGCCGGCATACTGCGACGTCCCCGATGTAAACGTACGCCCCTGTTCGCTGCCGGCCGCGACTGCGAGCGACTGGCCGGCGCCCGGACTGAAGCTCGCCGAAAGATCTGCGCGTTGGCGCGACTCCTCATCGTTGCTAAACGATCCGAGGACGGCCCCGAGGCCGTCGGTCCCGACCTGACCGCGCGCGATGGCATCGCTTCCAAGTGTCGCTACCTGCCAGTTCGCGTCGCTTCCGAAGGGATTTGCAGTTACGGTGCCCCCGCCGGCCTGGTCGCCGTAGAGATACGCGTTGCTCGCGTCGCCGAGCGCGGCGCTTCCTTCAAACTGCGCCGGTACGAGTTCGTAGGGCGAACTGCCGTTGACGACGTCGTAGTTGGCGGCCCCGTCGTCGACCAGCAGCGAGCCGCTTGGCGAGAGCCCGCGATCGCTCAAGCGAGAACCGGGGTACGGGTCGACGCTCTGTTGCAGCAGGGTAAACGGGCGGAGTGCCAACGCCGACTCGACGTGGGCGTACGGCAGATTTTCCAGATCGCCCGGAGTGGGCGAGTCCGAGGCCAGCGCGTCGTAGCGCTGGACGATCACGACCACCGGCTCGCCCGCCCGTACGGCGACGACCGCCGGGCCGCAGTAGCGGCAGGTGACGAGGACCGAACCCACCCCCGAGGCCGCGAACACAAATGTGCCTTGCGTGTCGGTTGTCGTGCGGAGAGGCGTTTGGTTGCCTCGATTCCCGAGGACCGCGGCTCCGGCTACGGCAACCCCGCGCTGATCCCTCACGGCGCCCACGACCAACGGCGTTTGAGCTCGCGCCGGTGACGCAACCAACGTCGTCATCAGGAGCGCCGTCGCGCACGTCAGCCGGCGATTCACGGATTCTTTAGACTTTCGGCTATGATGGGAGTAGTGTCAAGAAGCCTCGTCCGCCCCGTCCTCGTCGCAGCGCTGCTCGCCCTTCTCATGATTTGCGGGCGCTTCGCCGTGGCCGGCGCCGCCTCGGTGCAAGATGCGCTCAGCGGGGCGCTCGTGCCTTCAGCGGCCCCCTCGCTGCTTGGGCCGATTACCTCGGCGGGCCGCGTCGGGTGGGAATGTAAGCCGGAGCGGTCGGCCTCGTCTGCCGGCTGGCATGAGGCCGAGTTACCTCCTCACTCCGGTAGTCCGTGATCGATGCGTTGGCTGCTGGCCGTCGCCATCATCTGGGGACTCATGGCGGCTGCGGCAGCCGCACAGACCTATTCACCGCAACGGCCGCTTCCAAGAACGACATCCATGCCGGCGCTACGCGCCTTGGCCACGCAACGCGAGGTCGAGGAGCGCTTTAAACTTGGAATAGATGCCGAAGCGCGCGGCGACTGGACCTCTGCGGTTGCCGAATTCAACCGCATCGTCGCCCTAAATCCGCCCGAACCAAAAGGTTCGACCGCGCGCTACGACCTTGCAATTGCCCATGCCAATCTGGCCCGGTATGACGACGCCGCAACAGAGCTGCGCGCCGCTATCGCGCTCGATCCCGCGTTCTTGGCGGCGATGGCGAATCTCGTCTCCGTCGATATCGCTCGCGGCGATCTTGCGCAAGCGCGCCAGGTCGCCGATCGCTATGTAGCATTGGATCCGGACTCGGCGCGCGCTCTCTACTCTCGCGGCATCGTAGCGCTGCGGAGCGGCGATGCCGCCACCGCTCGCGAAGACTTCGGAAAGCTTCTTCGCAACAACCCGTCGTATGCCGTCGCACATTACGATCTCGCTTTAGCCGAAGAACGTCTAGGCCGCTACGAGTCCGCGGAACGCGAGCTGCGTGCGGCGCTTTCGCTCGCGCCGGCTTATGCGCGGGCGAGATTCGCGCTCGGCGTCGTTCTACTGCGGGAAGGAGAGCATGGCGCGGCAAGAAACGAGTTCCAGCAAGCGACCGTCGATGCCGCGGGCGACCCGGCCCTGCAAAATATTGCGGCGGCGGCTCGCGATTCGATCCCGGTCCCGTAGGCTCTTTAGACTTTCTTCATCAGCCCCCGTTAGGATACCAGCACAAAGCAAGCTTTTTGGAGGTTCCATGTCAAAACGAATCGCTGCCGTCTCATTGGCTGTTGTCGCCGCAATGCTCGCCGCCTGCGCGGGGCGCGACGCGAGCCAGGCAGGCGGAAACTCTTTCGCGCTCCCTTCCTTCAGTAAAAGCGTAGCAATCGTCGCAACGCTGCCAAGCGACACCATTGGCGAAGAACTGCCGAGCGAAGGCGTCGGAACGGTCAACGACACCTTTTGGAAGGCCACGCTGGGCGGATTCACGCAAACGAACTATGCCCAAGCCCTCGGCTTTCCGCCCGGTACCAAAATTACGCTAATGAATCTTTCGAAGAACATCTCGCACACGCTCGACTACGTTAAAAAAATTAGAAAGCCACCGGCAAACTTCCCGCAGAATCCCAACCTCCCGGTCGCTGCCTCAGGCGGCAAATTCGGAAAAGGCTATGCCAGTGGCTCCATTTCACCGGGCAAATCCGTAACGGTAATGTTGGGGAAAGCCGGCATTTACTTGATCGGCTGCGCCTTCCATTATGGTGAAGGCATGCACACCGTGCTGGTCGTCAAGAAGAACGCAACACCGGGACCAGAAGGCACGCCGCCGGTTTAAGTGAGATCGCCAACACTCGCAATCGCTCTCGCGTTCGTTGCGCTCGCCGCGGCTGCGGCGTGTACCAACGGCGGAGGGCTGGAAAGCACGAATAACGGTGGAGGCGGAACGCCTTCACCGTTCCCTTCGGGCGGAATCGGGGTCGGTATCCCGACCGGAAAGATCGGCGTTGAAAACGATCCGGTCTGGGGAACCGTCAGCGGATACACGCAAGAACAGACGTCGCAAATCATGGCGTTCCCGCCCGGCGTAACCATCACGATTACGAATCTCTCGACAACGAGCCCGCATACGCTCAACGTCATCGGAGTCGGCGGCACGCCGCCGCCGAACTGGCCGCAGAATCCCAGCCTTTCGTTCTCCCCAAGTGGAAACGGCGTCCTCGGTCCCGGCTATGCTAGCGGCTCGCTCAATCCCGGCAGCAGCGTCAAAGTCAAGCTGACCAATCCGGGCGTCTATCTCCTCGGCTGCGCGTACCACTACATTGAGTTCAGCATGCGTGACGTCATCCAGGTCGTCGCCGGCGCAACGCCCGGGCCGACCGCATCGCCAGGCCCCGGCGGATACACGCCCCCCAGAAGGAAGGCGCGGCCCGCGCTAACGCAGCGCGAGCCGCAGCTTATCGACCAACGCGGGCATCGCTTTACGCTCTCCTCGCTGCGCGGAGAACCACTGATCGTAACGTTCGTCTCGGCGCACTGCACCGACGCCTGCCCTTTGATCAACGGGCAGTTCGCGGAGGCCGCGCAGGGCATCGAGCACGAGCGCCTTGCGGCCAGGCTGCTGACCATTACTTTGGATCCAGAGCACGATTCGCCGCAAACGATGCGCGAGTTGGCGCGAAGATTCAATGCTGACCCACGCCATTGGCTCGTCGCGGGTGGCTCGCGCGCGGACGTGCACGCCGTGATGCGCGAGTTCGGCGTGATCTCGATTGAAGGAAAGCACGAATCCGACGATCGTCACACGACCTTCATCTATGCCCTCAGTCCCGAAGGCAATCTCGCGCAAACGCTCTTGGCCTCGACCGCGACGCAAGACGACATCCTGGACGGACTTCGCACGGGACGTTGGAGGACGCACGCATGAAACGGCGAGCCTCGACGACTCTTACCCTGATGCTGCTCGCCGCGTGCACCGCGGGAGGCATTCCGACCTCCTCCGGTGGTTCCAGCGGAGTAACGATCAACATCAACCTGACACTGAGTCAGCCTGTCCAAACGCCATACGGCTTGAGCGGCGGCTTTACGCCGGCGATCACCACCATCCCGGTCGGCTCGCAGTTTCACTTCACGAACACCGATAGCTTCGCGCACACGGGGACCGAGATCACGCCCCCCGGAGTTCCAACGCAGTTCCCGCCCGGCTCCCCGTTCGGGCAGAGCGCGACGACGCAGAGCGGCAGTACCCTCTCGGGCGGATTCACTAGCGGTGCGCTCCAGGCGGGCACGTCGTCGCAGACGATTACGGCCGACCGGGCGGGAACCTATCTGTTCGGCTGTTTCTTTCATTATGGCGCGCCGATGCGGGGGGCGATCATTGCGCAATAAAGCCGCAGCCGCCGGGCTTGCGGCGCTCTTCCTCGTGCTGGACTGCGCGCCGGCGCGCGCGATTCCGATTTTCGCCCAACGCTACCACTTCAAGTGCGGGCAATGCCACAGCGTGCTGCCCGAACTCAATGCGTTCGGGCGTTATTTTCGCTCGCACGGCTACCGGCTGCCGCTGCCCGAGCACGGAACGACCATCTTTGCGCTGCGCTATCAGATGGAATACGACAAGGAGCCCGCAGCCGGCTCGCGCGAGTTCACCCCAGGCGGCATCATTTTGGGCAGCGCGAACGTCGGACCGATCACCGCGTATCTCCACTACGGCTTAGGAGCCGGCGGAGGACCTGGCGGCGTATTCTTACTGTTTGCGGCCGGCTACGATGCGCACACGCAAACCCTCGTTCGCGGCGGCCTGATCGAGCTTCCACTGGCCCAGTCTCCCGGTGAACGCCTCGACGATCTCACGCAATACGGCTATTACGGCGCGCATGTGGGGTTGAACAACTTGCCGCTTTCCTCAAACCGGTGGGGCTTGCAAATCGAGCGCACCTTCGGGCACCTGACAGCGGACGGAGTAGTGGCGTTCGGGGCATATCAGGGCGCGGCGTACGGTGGGAAGCCGGTGCCGACGGGCGAGACGACCTGGATGCGCACGCCGGAACTGAGCGCGTGGCTCAAAGATACGCTCGTGCAAGGCCACAACGGCGAGTTCGACATCGGAGGAACCGCCATGGGCGGTACCCTCGGCGTTTTGCCGACGGGGCGTCTGCCGTTCGCCGATCTGTACACACGCTACGGTCTGCTCGCGCACGCCAGCTACGAAAATCTCGATCTTCAGGCCGAGCAGTGGTACGGTGACGACCACGATGCCGACGGGCTTCTGACCAATCAGTCTTCCAAGGGCGGCTACGTGCGCTTGAAATACTATCCGATCCCGCACGCGTATTTCGGGCTCCGCTACGATGCATATGCCAATCCCTACATCACTCGCGATTTCGTCTACTACGCGGCCGTTCAGATCGCCCCGTGCCGCGTCCTGATGCAAGAGGTTCAGTCGCCGGGCCAGCACCCGTACCTCAGCGGCGCCTTCACGATCGCGATTCCACCACCGTTGAAAAACTAGAAAGATATACGATGAGAGTGCTCGTGGTCGAAGATAACCCCGCCGTCGGCGACTCCATTGCGCGGATGCTGGAAGCGCGGCGCTATGCGGCCAACGTCGTCGCCGACGGTGAAACCGGTCTGGATCACTTGGTCAGCCGCAACTACGACGTTGCGGTCGTCGACGTGGGGCTACCCGGCATCGACGGCTTCGCGCTTGCGCGAAACGCTCGAGCAGCCGGAGTTCAGACGCCGATTCTGATGCTCACAGCGCGCGACGCGGTCGAGGATCGCGTGGCGGGGCTCGAGTGCGGCGCCGACGACTATTTGGTGAAGCCGTTCGTCGAAGAAGAGCTCATCGCGCGCGTCGGGGCGATACTTCGCCGCAGCGACCGCCCGCTGCTCGGGGTGCTCGAAGTCGGGGCGCTGCGAATGGATCTCGCCGGTCGCAGCGTAACCTACGAAGGCAAGCCGGTGCCGTTGGGAGCGACGGAGTTTCGGCTCTTGGAGTTTCTGGCCCGCAACGCGGGCATTGCGCTCTCTCGCGCGCACATCGTCGAGCGCATCTGGGATTACGACTTCGACGGCTCGAGCAACATCGTCGACGTCTACGTCAGCCAGTTACGGCGAAAGTTGGGAAAACTCGGCGCACGCGGTATCATCGAGACTGTATGGGGAATCGGTTACCGCGTAAAAGCTTGATCGCCCGCACGGCTGCCCTCTACCTCTGCGTTTTCGTCGGCGTCTTGGCCGCCCTTAGTATCGGGGCCTATGAGTTTGTAGCGCGCGAGTACGCGTCGTTGCTCGCACCTGCGCTCGGCACGCCGGAAGGAGCCGGCGCGCTGAGGACGGCGATGCAGCACGTCGCCCTCACGATCGCCGAAATCGACGCGCCGCTGGTCGTCATCGTCGCCATCGCATCGTACCTTTTGGCTCGTGCCGCGATCGCGCCACTCGAGGCGGCGCGCGAGCGCGAGCGCCGCTTCTCAGCCGATGCCGCGCACGAGCTGCGCTCTCCGTTGACGGCAATTGCAGCCGTCGCGCAGGCCGCCCGCGCGGACGCGACGGATCGGAGTCGGGCTTCGCTCGAAACGATCGCTCGCAGTGCGCTCGAAGCTTCGGCCGTCGTGACCGATTTGCTGACGCTGGCCCGCGATCCGGCGCCGCTCGCGCTGCAATGCGAGCCGGTCGACTTGGCGGCGATCGTCACCCGCGCCTCGCGCGACACGCAGCCGCTCGCCGACGCGCGCAGCTTGCGGCTCGACATCGCGCCGGCCAGCGCGATCGTCAACGGCGACGAACGGCGTCTGCGCGAACTCTGCGTGAACTTGCTCGACAACGCGATTCGTCACGCGCATCACGCGGTCCGCATCAGCTCTCGCCGCACCGGCCGCCTCTGCGAAATCGTGGTCGAAGACGATGGCGACGGCATCCCCCCCAGCGAGCGCCAACGGGTCTTCGAACGCTTCTACCGCCGCGCAAATGACGGTTCGGGGACCGGACTCGGCCTGCCGATCGTTCGCTGGATCGCATCCGCCCACGGCGGCGCGGTCGAGGTCGATCGGTCTTCCAACGGCGGGGCGTGTTTTGTCGCAGCGTTCCCCGCGAGCCAGCCCTAGGCGGATACCGCCCGCCGCGCGCATAAGCACGGCGCTATGCCATTCCGATCGCTTCGCGCGTTCGTCGACGCGTTGCGCAAGGCCGGCGAACTCCACGTCATCTCGGCCACCGTCGACCCCCGGCTAGAGGTTAGCGAAATCACCAACCGCGTCGTCAAGGCCGGGGGACCGGCCTTGCTCTTTTCCGATGTCCAAGGTTCGGAGTTCCCGGTGCTAACCAACCAATTCGGCACCCATCGGCGGATGGCGATGGCTTTAGGGGCGCAAAGCCTCGACGAAGTCGCCGGGCGCCTTCGAGCCCTTCTCGACTTCAAACCGCCGTCCGGATCGGCGTTAGAAAAACTCACCGGCGCACTGCACTTCGCACCGCTGGCCAACGCGATTCCGAAAATCGTCCGCGACGGCAGCGTTCATGAAGTCGTGATCGAGCAGCCCGATCTTACGAAGTTACCCGTCTTGACGACGTGGCCGTTGGATGCCGGACCGTTCATCACGTTGCCGCTGGTGATTACCAAAGATCCGCAAAGCGGGCGTAGCAACGTCGGGATGTACCGGATGCAGATCTATAACGCGACGCAGACCGGGATGCACTGGCAGCGCCATAAACACGGCCGCGCGCATGCCGACGCGTGGGGCAAAGCGGTTCCGGTCGCCGTCGCCATCGGCACCGATCCGGCGCTCACGTATGCCGCAACGGCACCGCTTCCACCGGTGCTCGACGAGTTCGCCTTCGCGGGTTTCTTGCGCGGAAAGCCCGTCGAACTAACGCCGGCAAAGACCGTCGAATTGATGGTTCCGGCCGATGCCGAGTTCGTGCTCGAGGGGTACGTCGACAACGAGGACCTTCGGATGGAAGGACCGTTTGGCGACCATACCGGCGTGTATAGCTTAGCGGATCGCTATCCAACCTTTCACGTAACGTGCATCACGCATCGCCGCAATCCAATTTATCCCGCGACCGTCGTCGGCAGGCCGCCGATGGAGGACGCATGGCTCGGCAAAGCCACGGAGCGTATCTTCTTGCCGTTGCTGCAAGCGATGCTTCCCGAGGTTGTCGACATGAATCTGCCGGTCGAAGGCGGATTTCACAATCTGGCGATCGTCTCGATTCGCAAATCCTACCCGGGCCACGCGAAGAAGGTCATGAACGCGCTCTGGGGGCTCGGTCACATGATGATGCTCACGCGAACGCTCGTCATCGTTGATGCCGACATCGACGTGGCGGATCCGCGTGAGGTCGCGTGGTACGTTCTCAACAATCTCGCGCCCGAGCGCGATATCGTGATGATGCCCGGTCCGGTAGACGATCTCGATCACGGCTCCTACAGCATCGCGTACGGCACGAAGATCGGCGTCGACGCCACCCGCAAGGATGCATCGGAGGGTTATACGCGTGAGTGGCCGCCCGACATGATCATGGACGCGCAAACGCGTCGCCTCGTGAGCGAACGTTGGCGCGACTACGGGCTCGATACGATCGCGCGCGCGCTCTCACCAAACGATTGGTCGGGACAGGGGCCGGCGGCCTACGCGCGGCTGATGAAATGAGCACCGTCCGGCTTTTTTTGCGCGAGATTCGCATCGAGCACACGCTCTTCGCGCTGCCCTTTGCCTACGTCGGCGCGATTCTGGCGGCGCGCGGCCTCCCAACGGCGGCCCAAATCGGATGGATTACGCTGGCCGTCTTGGGCGCTCGAACGGCGGCGATGGCGGCCAACCGCTTTCTCGATCGCGAAATCGACGCCCGCAATCCACGCACGGCGCGGCGTGCACTGGCGAGTGGTACGCTGCCTCCCTCAACGATGCTGTGGGCCGCCGTCGCCGGGCTCAGCATTCTTTTATGGGCGGCATGGATGCTCAATCCATTATGTCTGAAGCTCTTGCCGATTGCCGTCGTTCTGCTGCTGATCTACCCGCTGTGCAAGCGGTTTACGTGGCTCACGCATTTCGTGCTGGGCGCGGTCGACGGCTTGGCACCGCTGGGAGCCTACGTCGCAATCGCCGGGAAGATCACGCTGCCCGCCCTCGCGCTCTTCCTAGCCGTCACGATCTGGGTTGCGGGCTTCGACATCATCTATGCGCTCATGGACTTGACCGTGGACCGGGACCAAGGGATTTCGTCGCTGCCGGCACGCTTCGGAGAACGCAGCGGACGCTTCGTGCCGATCCTGCTGCATCTCGCAATGCTCGCGCTGCTTACCGGAGCCGGAATCCTGGACGGCGCCGGCCGTGCGTACTATCTCGGCATCGCGGCGCTGGCCGTTCTCATCCTCTATGAAGAGTATCTCTTTCGCAGCGGCGCCAACCTGTTCGTGATCAACGAACGGGTCTTTCTGTCGAACATGGCGTTTTCGGTCGTCTTCTTGCTAACGACACTGGGAGCATACCGGTGAAGCGTCGCGCGTTTATCGTCGCCGGAGCCGCGGCAGCAGCCGGCACGGCGCGCGCGGCGGCGCAGACGATTCCGGGCCAGCCAATCAATCCCCTGAACCAACAGTTCTTGCCGCAGCTTACCATCGCGGTCAACGTCACGCTCAGCGGCGCTCTGGGCAAGTACGGTCAAGAGGTCGTCAAGGGCGTTCAGGCGGCCGTCGACGAGCAGAATCGTTTTAATGCGCAGATCTCTCACGTGTGGGGATGGCGCGGCCTCGACGACCGCAACGACCCGGGCCTTGCCGGCTCGAACGCCAACGTCGCGGCCGCCGACTCAACGGTGATCGCGCTGGTCGGAAATCTTACGGCGCCGATGACGCTCGCGGCGCTTTCGCACTACGCGAATACCGGTTTCGCCGTCATCGTGCCGACCGTTACTGCCGACTCGGTTACCAACCGCGGTTACCACAACGTGTACCGTCTTCCAGCCAAGGATAGTCAGTCGGGCCGGCTTTTTGCAGACGCAGCGCTCGAAGGTAAGCGCGGCGTTCCGGCGATCGCCGTCGCCTACGACGGCGATTATGGTTACGACGTCGCGCGCGGGTTCGTCACGGCCGCGCAGTCGAACCACCACGCTGCCGACGTTTTGCTCTTTCCAGCCGACAAAACCGACCCAGCGCAAGCCGCGCGAACCGTGCTGGACCGCAGCCCGGGCTACGTCTTTCTTGCCGGAAAGACGAACGAGATGGGACCGGTTGCCGAAGCGCTGCGTCTCGCCGGCTACACCGGCGAGTTCGGTGCAGCCGACGGCTTCTATAACGCCGCTACGATTACCAGATACGCAAAGACGCTCGACGGTGCGTACGTTGCATCGCCGATGCCGCCGCTGGATCGCATTCCAAGCGCGGCGCAGCTCGTTACCGATTTCCAGCGCGAGGTCACGCAAATCACGACCTTTTCTGCTTACGGGTACGCAGCCGCGCAGCTCATTATTTCCGCTTCGCAGCGCGGCTCGGCGGCGACCCGTTCGGCGCTCTTGATCGAGCTGCAGCGCGGCGGTACGTTCACGGCGCTCATCGGACAGTTCGCCTTCAACGTCAGCGGCGATCCGCTAATTCCCAACATCTATCTGTACGCCATCGGCGCCGACGGATTCAAATACGTTCGCCCGGCCGTGCGAACCGGTTTCGTCCTTTAGGGAAGCTCAGGGGCGAAGACGCGTACGGCTCCGGGAAGTATCTCGAAGCGAGCCGGCGTCGTTCCGGCGGGCTCTCCGTCGGCGGTGATCCGGTGCCGGCGCCGGGTGCTTAGCGAAAAGGCGGTCGAACGGAAGGTGCGCACGCCTTGAGCCGATCGTCCTTGGTGCGCAACGATCGCGGCGAAAACTTGGATCGCCGGCCAGAGGCCTGCGCCGTCGACGGCGTAGAGGTCCAGCCAGCCGTCATCGATCGCCGCATCCTCGACCGTGATGAAGCCGCCGAAGCGTTGGCCGTTCGCGACCGTTAGCTGGATGGTTTTTAAGCTCGCGCGCCCGCCGTCGTAGGCAACTTCGACACGAAATGGGCGGCCGAACCGAATCGCTCGCAGCACGCTCAGTACGATCGCACCGAATCCAAAGCGCTGCTTGTCTGCCGGTTTCTGCAACCTCGCAATGCGACTCGAGATCCCGACGCTCGCCTCGGTCGTATAATAGGCTCCGTTGACGCGAGCCACGTCAATCCGCCGCGTCTTGCCCGACGCAATCAACGCGCACGCGGCAGCGAGATCGAATGGAATCGCGAGCGTGCGTGCAAGGTCGTTGAAGGTGCCCAGCGGTACGATGCCGAGCGGCACGTCGAGTTCGATGGCGCGGGAGATCTGGCGGGCAACCGTGCCATCACCGCCGGCAACGACGACGGCATCGATGTGTCCGCCCGCAGCGCTGTCGACGGGCTCGATTCCGTTTTGCGTGAGTTGCACGCGCACGGCCGCGCCGAGCGCGCGTCCGCGCCGCGACCGCGGATTGACGAAGAGCAAGACGCGCATCGCTACCGGCGGAACGCTATCAGAAGTAGAAGCAACTTGATTGCCGACCACGCCGCGATGGCCGCCAAAATTAGCGTGCCGCCGATCATCGCGAAGTACCCCAGGGTGATGCCCGTTTGCGTCATCGGATCGACATAACCGATCGCCTTTTCGGAGATGCTCAAGTTTTCGTACACGCCGTGGAAGACAAACCAGACGATCGCCGCACCCGGCGCCGACAGTGCGAACATCGTCAGGTAACGTTGCAGCAGCTCCTTCCGAAGATTCACGAAACAGAGCTTCGCCGCAGTGCGCCGAAGAGACCCTCTTCGAGATGCACTCCCTCCAGCGCCGCCCCAGGCCGCACAACCCCATGCCCGAGTCTCGCTACGAGGTGCTCGCGCTCTTCACGGGCGCGATGATCGGCGCGTCGCTTTGCATCATGTCGACGGGCGCGCTTATGCCCTTCTTCAAATCGGCGCTTCATCTGGACCAAGGACAACTAGGATGGCTGCTCTCCATTCAGTTCATCGGCTCGGTCGTGATGACATCGGTGGCCGGCCTGCTCACCGACCGCTTCGGCGATAAGGCAATGGTCCGTTGGACGGGGATGCTCATGGCCCTATCGCTCATTGCAGCCTCGCTGGTGGCGAACTTTTCTTGGCTCCTTGCCTGCCTGTTCGTGTACGGAATTGGCTATGCCGCGGTGACGCCCGCCGGCAGCCACGCGATCATTTACTTTTTCAAAAAGGTCGACCGCGGCTTCGCGATGGGCATTCGCCAGTGCGGCGTCCCGATTGCGGGCGTTATCGGTTCCTTGCTGCTCCCCGCGATCGCGCTGCGCTCCGGCTATCGCGAGGCAGTCGCCACCGCCGGCATCCTCACGCTGGTCGCGAGCGTTATCGCTTCGCAGTTCTATCGCGAGCCGCGCGAGCTGGGGGGTGAACGCGTTTCGCTGCGCACGATGCTCGGCGAGATGGTCCAGATCGCTCGGGAGTCTCGTCTCATCCTGCTCACGCTTACGTCGATGATCTTGGTCGCCGGCCAGCTCGCCCTCATTGGATTTCTCACGCTGACCCTGGTGCACCGCGCCGGTTATCCGTTGAGTTTGGCGCTGGGGCTTTTCACGCTTTCGCAAGTGGCGGCAATCTTCGGCAGGCTCTCGTGGGGATGGCTGAGCGACCATCTGTTCGCGAGTAGCCGGGCGCTGCCGCTCGCCACGGTCTGCGTACTGGTTGCGGCAATCGCGTTTGCATTTGCTTCGGTCACCGCGGGAACGCCGCTATGGTGGGCGGCGTTCTTAGCTGCCGCTTTGGGTTTTACGGCGGAAGGCTGGCTGGGCGTGAGCGTCATCGGATTTGCGGAGATCGGCGGCGAGGAACGCTCGGGCAGCGCGCTCGGCGTCGGCCTGACGTGGACGCTGCTCGCGGCATTCGTGACGCCGGCCCTCTTCGGAGCGCTCGCGCAAGTCCACGGATTCGACGTTGCCTGGCGTTGCTTGGCGCTTCTTCAGGTGTTCGGCGTGGTGCCCGCGTTACTCGCCAGCCGCAGCATAGCTCGGGACTAAAGAAAGCCCCTTTTAATAGTCCACAGCCTGCGCGGTATCGGGCTCTCTCAAAAAGTAACTTCTCGAGAGCGGCGCCTGGATCGGTTTGAACGGCGTAGGCTTTTGGTCGAAGTCGAAACAGTCGGAGAGATCGTCGGAGCGGACGTCGGTTGTGCCCAGCGAAGGCAAGTCGAACGCCTCTTCGACGAACTTCAGGAGGCTGCCGAACTCGTGCTGCGTGTGAGAGACGTAGTGCTGCCTCGCGTACGCGAGATATGACGATCAGTGGCACGCGAAACCCGAGTTCGTACGAGTTGTATTGCGGCGGCGCGACGTGGTCGTACCACCCCGCCCCAGTCGTCCCAGGTCACGAAGATGGCCGTGTCGTTCCAGTACTTGCTCTCGCCGACGGCATTGACGCCTTTACTCCCGGCAGTTCGAACGAAAAAATGCTCCCCTTATGGGCCGCGCCGCCCGAAAGCGTCGTTCCGTACAGCACTGCACCCTCGCGGATCAAGCTCGACCACGGGTTGGCGCCGTCGGGCACACCCTTGAATTGATAGAGCACGTTTTCGTCACCCGACGTAGTGATGCTGAAGATAATTCCGCAACCCAGGATGCCTCCGGTGCATTTTTTTCCGGAGTCTCCGCCATATTGCGTCGTCCCGTAGAGAACGCCGCCGGCGTAGGTCAGCCGATCGTAGGGAACCGCGCCGTCGGGATAGCCTTTAAAGCTGTGAAGCACCCGCTCCGTTCCGCTGCTGCCCAGCGAAAAGACGGCACCCGAATCGTGGTCCGCCCCTCCGAATGCGGTCGTTCCGTAGATCGTTCCGTCGTGCTCGATTACGCCGGCGTAGGGAACCGCGCCGTCCGGGTAGCCCTTGAAACTATACAGCGTCTGCAGCGAGCCGGAACTTATTTCAAACACGCTGCCGCTGTTATAGGCACCCCCAGAGTCGGTCGTGCCGTACAACGCACCATTTACATCGATTAACGGTCCAACGGGGCTTGCTCCCTCAGGCTTCCCCGTAAAGCGATGGAGCACGTTTTCCGTGCCCGACGTCGTAACCGAAAAGACGACCCCGCAGCCGACGCTGCCTTGGATGTGGCATTGCGAGTCGCCGCCTGCGCTGGTCGTGCCGTAAAGCATGCCGTTGTCAACGAGCAGCGTGCCCAGAATCGGCGTCGCGCCGTCCGTTCCGCCTTTGAAGCTGTAGATCACCCGCTCCACGCCGGCGGTGTCGATTGCAAAGACGGTTCCATCACCACTTGCTCCACCGTATCCGGTCGTGCCGTAGAGCTTCGCCCATCATTACGAACTCATTAACGCTCCTCCCCCGCCCCGCCGCTGCGTAAAAACAAGTAGGCTAAGTTTAAGCTTTCCCGGGAGAAACTTAAGAGCGATTACCAAAGTCGCTTTTCCTGCTCATTGTTATGGCCGCCTCCAGTTTGTTACTTTGAGAGCACACGCGCCTTACTTACGAAAAACCGGAAGGTGGTAACTCAATGCGTCGTTTAGCGTCGTACATCGCAATTCTAGCGGCATCGTGGGCGCTGGCGGGATGTGGAGGAGCGGGCGGAGCCTCCTCGGTCGCGCCGGTAACTTCCGATCAGCACGTCGGGGATGCTGCAACTCGCGCCAGGGTTGCGACCTTGGCACGATCCAAGATTAAGCACGTTTTCGTGCTCGTTCAAGAGAATCACACCTTCGATCAACTGTTTGGACTCTTTCCCGGCGTCAACGGGCAGTACGTCGAAAACCTCGGCACATACCTCGCTCAAGAAACCGACTGCCAGTACGATCCCCAAACGTTAGGCTGTCAGCGCCCATTCCTCATTTCGCCGAATACCAACAGTCCCAATTATGTTGGGGATGCCCCGGATATCACCGGCGGCGATAACGGCCGATACGACCAAGAGGTGTCGATCGACCGAGGCAAGATGGATGACTTCCTTGTCGACGTCGAAGCCGGACAGCCCGTGCTCGGGCCGACCCCCAGCCCGGCACAGATCGAAGCGCACAACGAGTCGATCGGCATCGAGGGCGTGTACGACTGCGACACGGTCCCGTATCTTTGGTACTACGCGAAAAATTTCGCGCTCTTCGATCACTACTTCCAGGCCAACACCGGCGACTCGACGCCGAGCAACATTCAGCTCTTTTCGGGTCAAATAGGGCAAACCGAGGCTGCGGCGGGTGAAGGCACGCTCTCCCAGCCGCTCGCCAGCGGCGGCTACACTGACGGCGTACCGATCTCGAACGACGACAACCCACCTCCGGCGGACCTGCGATTCCCGGTTACATCTTATTCGGGGGACAGCGCCACGTTCCAAAGTTATGCGACGATGCCGGTGCTGCTCAACCCGAACATGGATCGAGCCGCTGAAAAGCGGAGGGTCGTCGGTTACGAGGGTCGCGACATCACGAAGGAAGGGAACACCAACCGCCAGTCCGTTCCCTGGGCATGGTATGAAGAAGGACTCTATACCGCCAACGCGGGCTTCTCCGCGCATCATACCGCACCGCTCTACTTCGACTACATCAATAATCCCAGCTCGGGATTCGTGAACAGTAAAACGCTGCGCGATAACACGGAAAGCAACGGTTTTATCGCGGACATCAAGGGAGGAAATCTGCCGGCCTCGGGAGTTTTCTGGGTCAAAGGCGGAAATGAGAACACGTACGGCTTGGTGCCGGCAGACCCGATCTTTACGCAAAATTCTGCGGGCAAGAAGTATTACGTCGGCGACGACGATCACCCCGGGAGCGGCAGCTCCGACCATCAGGTCGCTGAAGCCTATCTCGCCGAAGTTATCAACGCCATTGCGGCCAGCAAGTACTGGAGAGATTCCGTCATCGTCGTAACGTGGGACGACAGCGGCGGTTTCTACGACCACCTGCCGCCGCCGGGCTTCGGGCAAACCTGCCCGCAGGATAAGAGCGGCCCAGAAGAAGGTTATCCGTGCGGCGATGGCGTTCGCTTGCCGACCATTGTGATCTCGCCGTTCTCCAAGACGGGGGCCGTCGTCCACGACTTCGCCGATCACGGCTCGGTCTCGAAACTGATCGAATCGGTCTTTGGACTGCCGACGTTTGCCTCGTTGCCGGATGAAGCCAAGGGCGTATCGGTCGGCCTGTCGCCGGCAGACGGCGATACCCAGACCTCGAACCTATTCGATGCACTCGATGAAAGCAAACTCCGCGGCGGCGGCACAAACCCTCCGAGGCTCGCGGAGATTACCTCGCCAAGCGTTCCACCGAACATGAGTTGTTCGAGCTTGGGAATCACGCCGATCCCGTCACCGACATCGCTTCCGAGCCAGTACGGCTCGTACGAGACGGCCGGATGGTATTTGGCGCAAACCCTCAAAACGCGCCACGGCTTGTCTAAATATAAGCGCCTTCCCGCACGCAATGACGACGGCGATTAGCGTCCTCTAAGCCGCCCTCATGCAACGAGCCCGAAGCATATCGCTTCGGGCTCGTTAACTTTCGCGTCAAACTTCAAACTGCCCAGAAAGGGACTCGAACCCCCACGATGTTGCCACCACTGATACCTGAAACCAGCGCGTCTACCAATTCCGCCATCTGGGCGCGGTGAAGCCGGGGTTCGCGATAGCCGCCGCAGCGCCCCGCTGCGGCGAAACCCCGCGGGTGACGGGCGGTTTGGAATGACCGGTATGTCTCTTCCAATTCTCGCGGTCGACGACGCCGCGATCGATCCCTATTCCCAAGCAGTAACGGCGGCGGCCGAACGGGTCAGCCCGGCGGTCGTCTGCATCGAGGTCCGCAACGGCCGGCGCGGCGGCAACGGCAGCGGCCTCGTCTTTACTCCCGACGGCTTCATCGTCACCAATAGCCACGTCGTCCACGACGGAGCGCGGATTACGGTTGCGCTGCTCGACGGACGCGAGTTCCCGGCAACGCTGGTGGGCGACGATCCGCACTCGGATTTGGCGGTGCTTCGCGTCGATGCCCCCGATCTTACGCACGCCTCGCTCGGCGACTCGGCGTCGCTGCGGCCGGGCCAGCTCGTCGTGGCCGTCGGCAATCCATACGGTCTGGCATATACCGTGACGGCGGGCGTCGTGAGCGCGCTTGGCCGCACGTTGCGGTCGCAGTCCGGGCGTCTCATGGACAACATCATTCAAACCGACGCGGCGCTCAATCCGGGAAACTCCGGCGGTCCGCTGGTCGCCGCGAGTGGCGACGTCATCGGCGTGAACACGGCGGTGCTTCCAGGCCAAGGCCTGTGCTTTGCAATCGCGATCAACACCGCCAAACATATCGCGAGCCTCTTGATGCGCGACGGGCGCGTGCGCCGCGGGTATCTCGGCATCGCCGCGCAAGACGCCGTGCTCGCACCGTCCTATGCGCGGCGACTCGAGCTGCCGGATCGCCGCGCGGTCGTGATCGACTCCGTCGAGCCTGGGAGCCCGGCCGATACCGCGAAGTTAAAAAGCGGCGACGTGCTACTCTTATTTGAGGGTCAGCCGCTGCACGGCGTCGACGCGCTGCACAAGGTTCTGACGAGCATCGACCTTAGCCGCCCGTACCGGATCGAACTGCTGCGGCGCAGCGAGCGCCTCTCGCGTATCGTCTTACCGGTTGAATCCCCCGAGTAGCCGTGCAATGAGCGGCAGCGCGTGATTCGCAAGCTTCTGCCAATTCTCGGTGTGACGTTCATCGATATCGTCGGCTTCAGCATGCTGATTCCGATGCTGCCGTATTTCGTGACGCATTTCGGCGCCTCGCCCTACGTCGTCGGTCTGCTGGTCGCAACCTTTTCCTTCTGTCAGTTCGTCTCGGCGCCGCTGTGGGGCAGCATCTCAGACCGGATCGGCCGCAAGCGCGTTCTCATCATCAGCCAGATCGGCGCAACGATCGGCTGGGCGATGCTCGGCCTCGCGCCGAATATCGCCGGCGCGCTTTCGCTGGCGCCGATTGCGGTCGTCTTCGTCGCGCGGGCCCTCGAAGGCGTCTCGGGTGGAAATATCAGCATCACGCAAGCCTACGTCGCGGATCTCGTCGAGCCGCGCGAACGGTCGCGCGCCTTCGGATTGATTGGCGCGATGTTTGCCGCCGGCATGGTCTTCGGTCCGGCCGGCGGCGGCCTTCTCTACTCACGGTACGGTTTTGCCGTTCCGTTTCTCGTCGCCGCCGCGCTGCAGTTTGCGACCTTGATCGTCACGATCGTGATGCTCCCGGAGTCCCGCGCGCGAACCGACGATGGGGACCGCTTCTCGATCGCGGCGCTGTTGGCGAGCTTTGGTAAACCGCGCCTCGGCCGCATCCTCTGGCAAAAGCTCGCGATCGCGCTGGCGCTCTACGGATGGTTTGCGGTCTTTGCCCTCTATCTGCAGCGCCAACTCGGGTTCTCACTGGCAGAGACCGATTATCTCTTTTCGATCTTCGCCGTCTTCAACGTCTTCATGAACGTCGTGATGGTCGGACGCGTCTCCGCGCGCCTGGGCGATCGCTGGATGTCCAACGTCGGCTTGACGTCGCTGGTCGCCGGGTTCGCAATCGTGCCGTTCATCCACAACATCGCGCTGCTCTCGGCGTTGATGCTGCTCTTTGCGTTCGGGATTGCACTCACGAACACGGGCATCACGGCGTTGATCAGCAACGCCGCATCGGATCGCGATCAAGGGATGGTGCTCGGCACGAGCTCGTCGCTCGATTCGCTGTCGGGCATTCTCGCGCCGCCAGTCTCCACCGGTCTGCTCTCGGGATACGGCTCGCCTTTTGCCGGCGTAGAGTCGCTGGTACTCGCGGGCCTCGCGCTGGTAATGGGTTTGCGAGGCGCGCGCGGTGAAGAGGCCGAGCGCTCTCCGGCGGTTTCCTAGGCGGCGGTCTTTTTCCGTCGCTTCGCGGCGGCCGGTTTACCGTTTTCGGCGGAGGCGGCGGTGCGGCGCTTCTTGCTCTCTTCGAGGCTCTTGGCCAGCACGTCCATGAGGTTGACGACCTTCGACCGCGCGGGCGCTTTCTTCGCCTTCGGCAGCTCCTTGCCGAGCGCGCGCGCTTCGATCATCGTTAAAAGCTCGTCACGATACTTGTTGGTAAACTTTTCGGGCTCGAACTCGTCCACGCTCATCGTATCGATGAGCATGCGAGCCATCTGCATCTCCTTCTCGGGCAGCTGCTCGCTATCGGGCAGCTCGAGCGTATCGGACGCGACGATCTCGTTCGCCCAGTGCATCAACTCCAGCACGAGCGCTCCGTCGATCGGCTTTACCGCGGCGATGTACTCTTTGGTGCGGATGACGACGCGCGCAATGGCGACGCGATTGCTCTCCGCAAGCGCCTCTCGCAGGAGCGCATACGCGTGGCGGCCTTGTTTGGTCGGCTCGAGATAGTACGGCTTGTCGAAGAACATCGGGCTGATCTTGTCGAGCTCGACGAACTCGACGATGTCGACCGATTGCGTTGCCTCGGGATTGACCTTTGCGAAGTCGTCGTCGGTCAGCAGGACGTACTGACCCTTTTCGTACTCGTACCCCTTGACGATCTCGTCCCAGGGGACGGGTTTACCGTCGACGCTGCAGACGCGATCGTATTTGATGCGCCCCTCGTCCGTCTTGTGCAGCAGGTTGAAGGAGAGATCGTCGGTCTTTACCGCCGTAAAGAGCTTGACCGGAATCGTGACGAGCCCGAAGTTGATGGCTCCCGACCAGATTGCATGCGCCATAGCCCGACTATTCTACCCAAGCCACCCTGCCGTTTGCTAGTCCTGATCCCCCCAAAGGCGATTTGCCTTGGCGCTCGGCCCCTCGAGCCGCTGCTTCTTCCAGCTTTTGGACCCCCAAAGGTCCCCTTCACGCGCCACGCGGGCCGGCGTCGTGCGGATCGTGAGCTTGGCAAACTCGTCGGCCGGCGCGGTCGCCGACCGGCGGCGGGCAAAGGCTTCGACCTCGGCCCAATGCAACGGGGTCGAGACCGGTGCGCCGTCCCGGGCACGGACCGAGTAGGGCGCCACGATCGTCTTCCCAAGACCCACCTGCACGTAGTCGATGTAGACCGCAGTTTGCGGGCGCTTGGCCACCGTGCGCTGCAACGTCGCCAGCTCGCCCAGCTCGGCCGCGGCGCGGCGCGCGACGATCTCGGCAAAGACCTTGGCCGTGTCGTACGAGTAGCCCGCGGCAAGCGGTACCACGACGTGTAATCCAAAACCACCAGTCGTTTTCACCAACGGTTTCAGCCCGATCTCCGCGAGCAAATCGCGGATCCTCAACGTGACGGTCCCCAGCGTTTTGAGCGTGCACTTCTCCCCGGGGTCGAGGTCGAAGAGCAGCAGCTCGGGTTCGTCGAGCGCCGGAACGTGCGACGTCCACACGTGCAAGACGATCGCCGCGAGGTTTGCGAAATAGACGAGGCTCGGCTCGTCGTTGCACAGCGGAAAGGTGACTTCGCTGCGCGATCCGCCAGGCGTCGGAACCGTTACTCGCTCGATCCATTCCGGCATGCCGCGCGGCATCTGCTTCTCGAAGAAGGTTACGCCGCCGATTCCGTTGGGATAGCGCTGCAGCGTGAGCGGCCGATCCTTCAAGTGCGCGACGGCATGCGGGGCAACGCTCCGGTAATAGCCGATCAGATCCCCTTTCGTATAACCGTCACGCGGCCACAATATTTTTTCGAGATTGGAGAGCGAGAGCGTGCGCGTACCGATACTGACGCTCGAACGTTCCTTCGCGCTCACGCTTCCTCCGGGGTTTCCGCCACGACGTCGGCGGCCTGCTTATCGATGCGAAGGCCGAGATAAGCGGGTTGGCGCAGGTAGCGGTCGCGCGTCCACTCCGCAAAGCGCACTTCGACGACGAGTTGGGGCGAGCACCAGTGCGCCGGCGCATTTGCATCGACGGCGTTGACGAACGGCGACGTCTTGCGCTCGATCTTTTGGAGCCGCGCGTAAAGCTCGGAAAGTTTTTTTACGGTAAAGCCCGTGCCGACCGAACCGACATAACGCAGTTCCTTTTTTTCGTAGACCCCGAGCAGCAACGCGCCGAAGCCCTTGCGGCTGCCCTTGGGTTCGGTCCAGCCGCCGACGACGAACTCTTGCTCGAAACTCGTTTTGATCTTGACCCAGTCGCGGCTGCGCCGTTCCTGATAGATCGAGTCGCGGCGCTTTCCGATGATGCCTTCCAGCTGCTTCTTGCGCGCAACTTCGAAGAGCTCTTTGCCTTGGCCGACAACGTGCTTGGAGTAGAGCACGAGCGTATCGTCTTTAATCAGGCGCTCCAGCAACGTCTTACGCTCTTCCAGCGGCGTCGAGCGCAGATCCTTGCCGTCGGCATAGAGCAGATCGAAGACCGCGTAGGTCAACCCGGCCGGTTTCTTCTGCGATTCCTGCAGGCGCTGAAAGGCCGAGCGCCCTTGCGCGTCGAGGCTGACGATCTCGCCGTCGACCACCACCGGCACGCTGGAAAATGCGCCCCCGAGTTCCTCGAGCGACGGAAAGCGTTGGAGCATGTCGAGCCCGTTGCGCGAGACGAGCGTGAGCTGGCTTTTCTCATCGATCGTGCAGAGCGCGCGGTACCCGTCCCACTTGATCTCGAAGAGCCACGCGGGGTCATCGAATGGTTTCGAGACGAGCGTGGCGAGCATGAGCACCTTGGGATGCGGGATCGGATCGCGCTTCGCGATGCGTTTGCGCGCCGGTGCGGCCGTGTAGCGTGCGGCCGGCTTGGATTGCCACGTCTTGGCCCGCGGATCGGCAGCGACGTCGGCCAGCGTCTTGCCGCTCTTGACCGATTCGGGATGATCGGCCGGATCGTACTTCGGGTCGGCGTACTCGTCGCGATCTTTGAGCAAGAGCCACGGCTCGCCGTGCTCGCCCTCGCGCGCCTTGATCTTGACCAGCGTGAACTCGCCCTTGAGCTTTGTGCCGTGCAGGATGAACTTGATCTTGCCGTTGGCGATCTCCGCGGCCGGATCGGTGCCTTCGGCCAGGGTGTAGGTGCCGCGATCCCACACGATGACGCTGCCCGCGCCGTACTGCTTCGCCGGAATGTTGCCCTCGAAATCCCGGTAATCCATCGGGTGGTCTTCAACGTGCATCGCAAGCCGCCGGTCGAGCGGAACGAGGGTTGGCCCCTTGGGCACCGCCCAGGAAGCGAGCACGCCTCCGGCTTCTAGGCGGAAATCGTAATGCAAGCGCGTGGCGCGATGCATCTGGACGACGAATCGCAGCTTCGTGGCGGCCTTTTCCTTGCGGCCGCTTGGCTCCGGCGTCGCCTTAAAGTCGCGCTTCTTGCGGTACGTCTCAAGCGATCCCGGACGCGCTCCCGGCTTTTTTGCCACCATCGTGCTTGGCCTTCGACGGCGCGGCGGGCTATTCTTAGACTCCATGATGTATAGCATCGCCGGCCTGGTGCTGGCGCTGGGTGTCGCGGCTGCGGCCTGGCAGCGCAGTCGCAGCGCGGGCGGTTTCTACGACGCGCAAGTTTACGGAATGGATCGCGCCACGCACCGCCGCTACTGCGCGATCAGCCTTGGCTTTGCCGCTTTCTTCGCACTGGCGTGCGTGCTGCATCTCTACGGCGCAGGCATCGCCGCACTGACGCTGTACGTCTTGGTCGCCGTGTTTTACGCTACATCGTTCCTCCGAGGCGCCCCCGATGCCGACGAATGAGTTTCGCTTCTCGCCGCGCCCGAATCGCGCGCACGAGATCGTCTGGCAGCCGTGGGACGCGCGGACGTTCGCTCGCGCCGCCGCGGAAGACCGGCCGATCCTGCTCTCGATCTCGGCGGTGTGGTGCCACTGGTGTCACGTGATGGACGAGACGACCTACTCCGATCCGGGAGTCATCGAAACGATCAACCGCCGTTTCGTTCCCGTTCGCGTCGACAACGACCGGCGCCCCGACATCAACGCCCGCTACAACATGGGGGGCTGGCCGACGACGGCATTTCTGACCCCCGACGGACGGACGCTGACCGGCGCGACCTATCTGCCGCCCGCGCAGATGCATCGTGCGCTCGAGGAGATCGCGCGCTTCTATCACGCTCGAAAGGACGAGATCGGCGAGCTTCCGGCAGCGTCGCGTTCGCAAGACGCGCAGGTTGAATCCGTTTCGGCCGTTGACCTCAACGACGCGCCGATTGCGCGACTCCTTGAAAATCTCGAAAGCAACTACGACGAGGAGTTCGGTGGGTTCGGCGACGAGCCGAAGTTTCCGCAGCCCGAAGTGCTCGAGTTCTTGCTCTCAGAATGGCGCGTTTCCGGCAATCAGCGCTACTACGCGATGGTGGCGCAGACGATGCGCGGCATGTCGCGTGGCGGTATGTACGACCACGTCGAGGGCGGTTTCTTTCGCTACTCGACCACGCGCGACTGGAGCGTCCCGCATTTTGAGAAGATGGCCGAAGACCATGCGGGGCTGCTGCGCGTCCTTGCTACACTTTTGATCTTTGCGCCGACTGAAGACACTCGCGCGACGCTGGTATCGGCGACGAACTACGTTCGAGCCGTTCTGCTCGATCCGCAGACTGGGTTCTTCGCCGGGAGTCAGGATGCCGACGAAGCATACTTCGCGCTACCGCTCGAAGAACGCCGGCGCCTGATTGCCCCGTTCGTCGATCGCACGTCGTACACCAACTGGACCTGTGCGCTCGGGGGCGCTTTCTTTCACGTGGCGCGCGCGCTCGACGACGACGCGCTGCTGGCGCAAGCCGTCTCGACCCTCGATAACGTGGCCGAGCGCCTCGTCGACGCCGGCGGCCTGCTCTATCACGTTCTGGCGCCGCACGGCGAACCCGAGGTGAGCGGACTGCTCACCGACCACGTCGCCTACCTTCGCGCGCTGCTCGACGGGCACGAAGTGAGCGGTGAGGCACGCTTCTTGGACCGCGCGCGAGCGCTCGCGCAGACGACGGTCGAGTCTTTCGCTGCGCCTGGCGGCGGTTTCTACGATCGGGTGGCGGGCAGCGAATCGTTCGGCAATCTCGCATATCCCGATCGTCCGATCGTCGAGAACGGCCTACTGGCGGATGCGCTCTTGCGATTGGATGTACTTACCGGGGAGTCTGGGCACCGCGATCGCGTAGCACGAACGCTGGCGGTCTACGCAGGTACCGTAACAAATGCCGGATCGTTTGCCGCCACCTTTGCGCGTGCTCTACGCCGGTATCTCTCTCCCGAACTTGTCGTTCGCATCGTCGGTGCTGCAAAGGAGACGGACGGATTTCGAGAGGCCGCGCTGCGGTTGCCCACGCCATCGGTTTCGATCCGGACGCTTACGCTGAAAGCGGCATCGCAGCTCGAGATGCCGCCAGAGCGCGCGGCCTACGTATGCGTCGGAACCGTTTGCGGAGCGCCGGTGACGCAAGCCTCGGAGCTGCGCGCCGCCTACGACGCGCTCGCGCCGTGAGCGGCACGACGGTGCCGCTGTCTGTTGGCTACGTTCGCACGAAGGTCAGCCAGTACCAGCAGCCCCAGAACCCGACGACGATCGAGTAGGCGACGAGTGCTTTCCCCCATATCGGCACGCGCTCGCGTACCGCAAGCATCATGAGTGCGACGAGAAATGGCTCGAAGTCCAGTGCATGGCGCATGCCGAACTGCGCGAAGCCGTTGACGTAGTAAAGGAAGTTCGGGACCGCAACCAGGATCGTGGCGACCCAAAGCGCGAGCACCCAGCGAACGGGTTTTCGCGCGAAGAACGCGAGCAGCAATGCGGGCGACGTCCACGTTAACGCGACGCCGGAGAACTCAGGGCGCAGCCACGGAAAGCTCGGCAACAACGTCGGCAGCTGCACGAAAAACGACCAGAGTTGGTTCGGCAGATACTCGAATCGGAACGGCGACCCGGTCGGCATTCCGACTTGGTCTTGATGATACCAAGCCGTATAACCGATGTCGCTCCACGTTCCCCACCGCGCTTCGTTATAGAGAATCCACAAAATGCCGACCGGAATGAGCACTGCGACGAAGGATACGATCCGACTTCGCGTCATCCTGAGCGGAGTCGAAGGACGACACGAAGCGGGCTCGTCGACGGGTGCGAGTAAAAGGTAGAGATAGACGGGTAACGCAACGATCATCGAAAAGCGCGATTCGAACGCGCATGCGGCAAAGAGTGCAACGAGCCAGCCTCGCCGTTTGCCGGCAAGCTCCACCAGTGCCAACAAGGTAAAGCAGACGGCGGAGACGTGCGCGGTGAACCAGACGTCGCCGAGCATCGCACACCACAGAAGATCGGTCCCCGCCAACAGGAAGGCGCAGATCCACGCGATGCTCGAGCGAGTTAAGCCAAAGCGCTCGCCAAGCTCCCACGCCGCCCCGACGGAGACGGCGGCGAGTACGACCGCCAGCCCGGTTTGGTTCGCCTGCAATCCGAAGAGCGCGACCATCGGCGTCAGCAGCAACGCCGGCAACGGCCCTTCGATGACAAAATAAAGGCCGTTGTACTGCAGCGCATCGATGTAGCCGCCCGGCCAGTAGATCCACGCGTGGCCGCCCAACAGCGCCTGCGCCAGGAGTACGTAGTTGTTATACGGGGTCGCGCGGAGATGCGAGACGAGCGCCGTTACGACGAAGGCGACGAATGCGGCAGCGTACGCCGGCCGAATCCGGGCGCTCAAATGGTGGGAAGCGACGCGTGCGGCAGCGGTTGAGGCACCTTGAAGGTTGAGGGCGGTAAGCTCTGGGGAAACCGGTAATCGCTCCACGCGATCCGCTCGCGCGCCGGTTTGCCGCCGATTTGCGCGGTGGCGTCGGCAACGACCGGCATCCAATACTTGCCGAACGGTCCGAACACGATCTCGCCGGTTCCTTCGACGCCCGCAGCCGCGCTGTGAAAGCGCACGTCGCGCGGCAGGAAGGTCGCGCCGTCGATCGTCAAGCGGTCGATCCAGGTGCCTGAAGCACGGTTCAGCGGCGTCGCTTCGTAGACATAGTCGAAATGACCGCCGTCTTTGACGGTTCCGAGAAAGAGCAGTTCGTACGATCCGGTGCTGGGGGAAAACCGGGCGACCGCGTAACGATCCTGATACCGCGAGATTCGCGCGACCTTGCGAAGCAGCGTTATTCCATCGACTGAAAGCGTATCGTCCCGAACGTCGAGCCCGCTGCGGTAAATTCGATGGTGCTGCTCGATGTTGCTCGGGCCGACTTGGGAGACGGTGTACGAGAAGACGACGACCTTCGGGGTCGAAGCTGCTTTGAGCGCCAACGCATATTGCGTCAAGACGTATTGCGAGTCGAGGTGCCCGCTGCTCGCGCCCAGCGACGCCAGTACCGCAACCATCGAGATCGCTCGCAAGCTACTCACGCCAGCACGGCGTCGCGAATCGCGTCGAGCGCGGCTTGCGCGGCGTCGGTCTTCGTTCCGCCGCCCTGAGCCATCGCTGCCTGGCCGCCACCTTTGCCGCCCACCAGCGGCGCGGCCAACTTCACGAGATTCCCGGAATGCAGGCCCGCCTTTACCAGATCGTCGCTCGTGCTTACCACCAGACTCACCGTGCCGTTGTCGATGCCGGCCAGTGCGATGACGCCGCTGGGCAAGCTGTGCCGTATCGCACTGCTCAAATGGCGCAACGCTTCGCCGTTGGCCTCATGCACGACCGCACCGACAAACGAACGATCGCCCTTTCGCTGCGCATTTTGAACGTACGAGGTCGCGTCGGCCGCAGCCATCCGAGCCTTAAGTTGGCCGAGCGCCGTTTGCAAATCTTTTACGTCGCGCTGCATCCGCTCGAAACGCTCGAGCAGCTCGTCCGGCGCCGCCGACATCGAGGCCGAGAGCGAGCCGATAAGATCGCCCTGCTTGTTGACGTGGTCTTCGGCTGCAGCTGAAACGCACGACTCGATTCGGCGAATGCCGCTTCCGATCGACGACTCCGAGAGAATCACGAACAGCCCCAACTCTCCGGTCGAGTGCGAATGCGTGCCGCCGCAAAACTCGACCGAAGGCCCGGCCTCCACGACGCGAATCATATCGCCGTACTTTTCTCCGGCCATCCAAATCGCTCCGGTCTTTCTCGCCTCCTCGAGCGGCAGCACACGGGTCACCAGGTGCGAATCGTCGCGGATCATCTCGTTGACGCGGCGCGCGACCGCACGCCGCTGTTCGGGCGTGAGCGCGCCTTGCGGCCAGCGAAAGTCGAAGCGCATGCGGTCGATCCCGACCCACGAACCGGCTTGATTGACCTCGTCGCCGAGGACGTCTTTGAGCGCTCGTTGCAAAAGGTGTGCCGAGGTATGATGCCGGCGAATTTCGCGCCGCCACGCTTCGAAAACCCCCGCGCGGACTCGATCCCCGGCCGCAAACTCTCCCTCGACGACGCTGCCGTAATGCGCGATCGCTTCGCCCATGTACTGCGTGTCGCGAACGTCGAACAGCGCGCCTTCGCGCAGGATTCGTCCACGGTCACCGATCTGGCCGCCGCGTTCGGCATAGAACGGCGTGCGATCCAAAATCAGCACGCCTTCGTCTCCCGGCGTCAACGAGGCTACGGGCTTTCCGTCTTTGAGCACCGCGACGACCTCGCCGTCCGCTTCGAGCCCTTCGTCGTAGCCGGTGAAGCCGCTGCGCATCGCCGGCAGATCGGTTAACGCCACGACGTCGCGCTTTGCGGCCGCGTCGCGGCGCGCGCGCGCGCGCTGCTCTTCCATCAAGCGGTCGAACGCGACGGTATCTACGACCGCGCCGCGCTCGCCCGCGATCTCACGCGTAAGCTCGAGAGGAAATCCGAACGTATCGTGCAGCTGGAACGCTACTTCTCCGCCGATGACCCTCCCGGGCCGCTCGATCGCCTCGTCGATGACACGTTCGAGCATCGTCATGCCGCGTTCCAGCGTCCGGTCGAAAGTCTGTTCCTCTTGGCGTAACGCCGCCGTTATTCGCGCGGCGCTTTCGCGAAGCTCCGGATAGCCGGGTTCGAGCGATCTCACCGCCGCGGGCACCAGTTCGGAGAAAAATCCGTCGGGATAGCCGAGAAGCCGTCCGTTGCGAATCGCGCGGCGGATCAAGAAGCGCAGCACGAAACCGCGGTCGGTATTCGACGGATAGACGCCGTCGTTGATCAAGAACGTCGCCGAGCGAAGGTGATCCGCAATAATATTCTGCCGCGCCCGTTGCTCGCTGCGCTCGAGCGTCGTATGACCGATCGCCGGCTGCGCCGCGACTAAATCGGTGAAGAGATCGGTCTGATACATCGAGGCAAAGCCGTTACAGACGGCTAGCATCCGCTCCAAACCGGCGCCGGTATCGATGGACTTGCGCGGCAAATCTTCGAGCTTACCGTCGGCCGTTCGATTGTACTGTTGAAAAACGACGTTCCAAATCTCGACGTACCGATCGCCGAGATTGGGCCCCGTATCGTCGCGGCCGCTCGCGTGTTCCGCGCCCGTGTCGTAAAAAATTTCAGTACAGGGTCCGCACGGACCGGTCGCACCCATCGTCCAGAAGTTATCTTCGTCAAACCGCGTGATGCGTGCCGGATCGAGGCCGATCTCGTCGCTCCAAATCCGCGCCGCTTCGTCATCGTCCGTGTGCACGGTAACGTAGAGCCGCTGTGGATCCAGGCGAAGCACTTGCGTCACGAACTCCCACGCCCACCCGATCGCTTCACGCTTGTAATAGTCGCCGAAACTGAAGTTGCCGAGCATCTCCAGGAACGTGCCGTGACGCCCCGTGCGCCCAACGCTTTCGATATCGCTCTTCGCGCCGGCGACGCGCAGGCACCGTTGTACGCTCACGACACGCGGCGCCGGAGCCGGCTGCTCGCCGAGAAAGACGGGCACGAACTGCTCCATCCCGGCGATCGTAAAGAGCGTCGTCGACATCTCGTGCGGAACCAGACTCGCCGGCGGCAGCAGCTTATGCCCCTTGCCGACCCAGAAGTCAATCCACGCCTGCCTAAGCTCTTGGCTTGTCATCACTCCACCATAAACCTGACGCTCAAGAGCGCCGACGCGTTCGACGTGACGCCTCAGAACCGCTCATCGCTCCGCCTCCGGCTCCGCTCCTGCTGCGCGGCCTCCTCGCTCCGCCGTCCATGCTACGCTCGTCGGTCCGAGCTTCCTCGGCATCACGTCGAACGCCTCGGCGCTCCTGCCGTGCCCCGTGCAAGGGTAGCGAGGAAAAGCCTCGTTTTGTTAATTTACTCGACTAGAACCACGCGGAGCTTTTCTAGAGCCTTTGCCTGGAGGCGCGAAACGTGCATCTGCGAGACGTTGAGGCGCTTGGCGATCTCCGTCTGCGAGATCGACTCGTAAAAGCGAAGGTAGATGATCACGCGCTCGCGCCCCGTGAGAACCCCGAAGGCTTGCTCGAGATTCGCGCGGTCCTCGAGGAGCTCGAGGCCGGCGTCGGCGACGCCGACGGTGTCCGCCAGCGTCTGCGACTTTTTGTCCGCCTCACCCGAGACTTCGCTATCGAGCGAGAGGAGGTTGTAAGCCTGCCCCAGCTCCTGCGCCTCCAAGATTTCGTCTTCGCCGGCCTGGAGGTGCTCGGCCAACTCCGTTACGGTCGGGCTGCGCCCGAGGGATATGGCGAGCTTGTCACTGGCGCGGTTGACCGCGAGGTTGAGTTCTTGCAGGCGGCGAGGAACCTTCACCGCCCAGCCTTTATCGCGAAAGTATCGCTTGATCTCGCCGACGATCGTCGGCGTCGCGTAGGTGGTGAACTCGACGCCGCGCTCGAGATCGAAACGGTCGATCGCTTTGAGCAAGCCGACGGTACCGACTTGTACCAAGTCGTCGAGCGGCTCTCCACGATTGGCAAATCTCACGGCCAGAAATCGGACGAGATTCAAATGAACGACGACGAGTTCGTCGCGCAGCCCCTCGTACTCAGGCTCCGGCGTTTGGCCGGATCGTGCGTATCGTTCGCGCCATTCGATAAAGCGCTCGAAGAGGGCGCGGGTCCGCTTGCGGTCGCGTCGTGCTTGCTCCCGGTCTTGCACTAGTGGTCCGTCGGGCCGGTCAGCCTCTTGACCATCAGTAAATCCGTTCCCTGAGGACTGACGTCATAGCTAACCTCGTCCATCAAGGTCCGGATGAGGAAAATGCCAAGGCCGGCGATTCGAGCTTCATCGAAGTTCATGTTCGGCGCTGCGGAGCGTTGGAGGCCGTGGCGCCCGCTGTCGCGGACGCGAATGCGCAGCAGATCGGAGAGCGCTTCGCAGGTCAAGTCGATGAATTCGCCGTGTCCTTCACGCTGAATCACGGCCGTGCAGGCTTCCGCGACGGCCAGCTTTACATCTTCGATCTCTTCGATCGAAAAGTGTAGGCGGTTGGCGACGGTTGCGGCGGCAAGGCGGGCGAGTGCGACCCATTCGGGCCGAGACGGAATGCGCAACTCGACGAGCTCCTTATCGGAAGGCTCGACGGCTGGATTCATACCAAGGCTTTCATCGCCGCATCTTCGCTTTCGAAGATGCCGAAGATTTTGACCAACCCCGTGATGTCGAAGATCTTCTTGATCTGCGGGTTTGTGCAAACGAGGTTGACCGACCCGCCGTGCTCGCGTACGCGCTTGAGCCCGCCGATCAAGACGCCCAGACCGGTGGAGTCGATGTATCGAACCTTTTCTAAATTAATGACGAGGAAGTAGACGCCGCGGTCGATCAGTTCCCCGATTGCGTCCTTGACCTTCGGCGACGTATAGACGTCGATTTCGCCGCTGAGGTCAATCACGTAACAGTCGCCAGGTGCCTCGCGCACGTTTACCTTGATGTCCAATTTGCTATCCCTCGGCCTGGCGTTGAAGTTCGTCGCGCGTCGCTTGCGCCGTCGTCTGCCCCTCGGCAACGGCAGCATCGAGATTGGAACGAGCGCTCTCGACGACTTGCCGGCCTCGTTCGTAAAGCTCCGATACGCTCGACTGCCATTGGGAGGTAACGCCGCCGACTTTCTCGCGGAGGTCGCCGGTCGCGTCAATAGCAAAATTCCCGGCCTCGCGAGCCTTCCCGGCGAGGCGATCGCGCGTCTCTTCTTGTGTCAAAAACGTAGCCGCGGCCACACCAGCAACCGCGCCGATGAGAAAACCGGCGAGGAATCGACCCCCGCCATTGCCTTTGCCCATAGTTGAATTACTCCCTACTTATTGATTCTTTCCCGTAACAAAGCGCCGTAAACCGGCGGTGATGCCGCCAATCGCCGCGCCGACGTTGATGATGACGGGCGTAACCGCACTCTTGGTAAGGTCGGCGGTGCGCGAAAGCGTGCCTGCCGTTTCTTCGAGAGATTTCGTCACTTCGTCAACGTGAGCCAGTGTGTTGCTGACCGGGGTGCCGATGTTTTCGAGCTGCTTGTCCACCTCGTCCAGCGTTATCCGCGCTCGGCCGAGCGTTTTGGCCAGTGCCAGCCCCGCGACGAAAACCCCGATGCCGACCAGCAGAACGCCGACGCCCGCAAGGACGTAGAGGATCAGTGGACCATACTCCGTTCCGTTCAAGCTCCTGCCTCCAGCCGCGCGCGGTTCGTTTCGAGTCCACCCAATCCCCCCGCATTGCCCAAAGCCCTTAAATCCGCGACTATCGCGGGGAGGATGCCCGCAACGCGGTCGACCTCGGCCGGCGTCGTCGCCGTGCCCAGGGAGAACCGAACCCCGCTTACCGTGCCGTCCCCCTCCCCAGCCATAGCGGCCAGGACGTGGCTGGGCTCGAGGGTACCCGAGGTGCAAGCGCTGCCTGCTGAGGCGGAGACCCCTGCGAGGTCGAGTGCGATGATGAGCGCCGCTGGGTCGACCCCGGTGAAGCTGAGGTGGCTGCAATTGGCAAGCCTGGAGGCGCCGCCCGCGTTGACGCTGACGCCGGGCACATTGGAGCGGACCCGTACCTCCAAGCGGTCTCGCAGGGCGGCGACGCCCGTGGCCGCGTTCGTGCGTTCGGCGACGGCTAGTTCGAGCGCCGTAGCCATGCCGGCGATCCCCGCGAGATTCTCCGTACCGGATCGCCGCCCCGACTCTTGCCCCCCGCCGAGGACGAGCGGAGCCAGGGGCACCCCGCGACGCACGTAAAGCAATCCGACGCCTTTTGGCCCGTAAAACTTGTGTGCCGAGATCGAGAGCAGATCGACGCCAAGCGCTCGCACGTCTATTGGCAGCCAACATGGAACCGCGACCGCATCGGTGTGAAACAGAGTGCCTCGGCGGCGGGCGATCTCCGAAAGCTCGGCGATCGGCTGCACGGTTCCCACCTCGTTGTTCGCGTACATGATCGAGGCCAGCACTGTGTGCGGGCGAAGCGAGCGCTCGAACTCCTCCGGATCGATTCGACCCTCGCGATCCACCCGCACAAAGCTCGTTTCGAATCCCTCGTCGCGCAACCGGTCGAGCGCCCCGAGAACCGCGTGATGTTCGACCGAAGAAGCCGCGACGTGGGCCGGGCGAGGGCCGGCTCGCGTGACCCCCAGCAGCGCCAGATTGTCCGCCTCGGTTCCGCCGGAGGTGAACACGATCTCGTCACGATGTGACCCAATTGCCGCGGCCACGCGGTCGCGTGCAGCGTCCAACACGGCGCGCGCTCGCCTCCCCTCGAAGTGCAGCGAGCTTGGATTAAAATTACATTGGTCGGCGGCATCGCGCATCGCATCCGCGACCTCGCCGCGCACCGGCGTTGTGGCCGCGTGGTCGAAGTAAATTCGAATTGAATTCACAGAATGCTCCAAGTATGCTGCTCTAATATCGGGTTGTGCGAAGCTCCAACGCACAACTCCGAGAAGTAGCAACGGGAAACTGGCGGTCCGAGTATCACTCGGGCCGCCTTCGTTTTTCCGACTCGCGCTCCGCGATGTTCCGTTCGGCCCCCTGCTCCCGCGCGACGTAATACCGCCGATCCGCCAAACTCGGCGGCAGGTTGAGCTGGGCGACGTCGTAGTCGTCGTGCGAGTAATGGTAACCCTTACCATAGCCGAGCTGACGCATCAAGTGGGTCGGCGCGTTTCGCAAGTGCAGCGGTACCGGGTCGTTGCGCGTTTCCAGAACGTCGGCCAACGCAGCGCCGTAGCTCGCGCCGACGCTGTTGCTCTTTGGCGCCGTGGCGAGATAGAGCGTCGCGTGGGCGAGCGGAAAGAAGCCTTCGGGCATGCCCACAAAGTGCACCGCCTGCTGTGCCGCGACGGCAACTTGCAACGCGGTCGAATCCGCAAGCCCGACGTCTTCCGACGCCAAGATCACCAATCTTCGCGCGATAAACAGCGGGTCTTCGCCGCCCTCGATCAGGCGCGCGAGCCAGTACAGCGACGCGTCGGCATCGCTTGCGCGAACGGACTTGATCAGTGCGCTGATCGTATCGTAGTGCATCTCGCCGCTCTTATCGTAGCGGGCGTTGCGACGCTGCATCGCTTCGCGTACGACCTCTAGGCTTATATGCGGTGGCTCCCCGCGGGCCGACGCGGCCGCAAGCTCAAGCGAACTCAGAGCCGCGCGCGCGTCGCCATTTGCAAACCCGACCAACAGCGCTCGAGCGTCCTCGTCGATTCCAAGCTCCTGCGCGCCCAGACCACGCTCGGAGTCGCGCAGCGCCCGGTCGACAATCGTTCCCACTTCCTCGTCCGACAGCGCGTCGAGCACAAAGACTCGCGCGCGCGAGAGTAACGCCGAGTTCACCTCAAACGACGGATTCTCGGTGGTAGCGCCGATGAGCGTAACGGTGCCATCCTCGACGAAGGGTAAAACGACATCCTGTTGAGCTTTATTGAACCGATGGATCTCGTCGATAAAGAGGATCGTCGGTTTGCCGGAGCGCCGCCGGACTCTGGCTTCGTTGAGAGCGCGGCGAAGGTCACTCACGCCGGCATTCACGGCCGACATTCGCTCGAAATGCGCGCCGGTTAGGCCGGCAACAATTTCGGCCAGCGTCGTCTTGCCACTGCCCGGCGGGCCCCACAAGATCATCGACGGTACCGCGTCGCGCTCGATCGCAGCGCGCAGCGCACGTCCTGGCCCCAACAACTCTGCCTGCCCGACGAACTCGTCGAGCGTGCGGGGCCGCATTCGGGCGGCCAGCGGCGTAGCTATTGCCGGAAAATCGAACAGCACGTTGCCGCCGCCACTACGGTGGCCCGGGCACCTTGATCGGCTTGGGCGTCGCCAGCTTCCGGTGAAATTCGCCGGGAAACTGCATCGTGACGTTGCCTTGGGCGTGCGCCGTCCCGGTCGCGGTGTTGTAGAGCACGCTGCCGGCGTCCATCTTTCGCGTGCCCGAAACGATATGCACGGCGCCTTGCAGGAACAGCGTGTGCGCTTGGTCGTCCAACGTGCCGGAATCCGCTGTCACGTTCGTGTCGGCCTGGACGTAGTGGACGTTTCCGGTGGCTATATAAACTTTCGCCTGTCCGTCGATCTGCGCCTTATCGGCCGTAAGCGTCGAGGGACCCGACTGATGGGCATCCTCCTCGCCGCCGCCCGTCAGGTTTCCGGCGCCGCCTTGCGAGTCGTGCATGACGACATGGCCGTTGAGGTACAGCTTCTGTTTTTTGTAGTTGCCGTTGGCGCGATCCGCGCTAACGTCGCCGCCGACGCGCGTCATGACGACCTTGGCGGGCGTGCTAAAGTCGCCCGTCTTGAAGTTTGCGTCCAGCGAGTTCGCGTGAACCGTCCAAACACCCAGATCGAATGCGGCCGGAGCGCCCGGTGAGGGCTTCGCATTTGGCGACCCCTTCGCATTCGGCGGCCTCAAAGAACGCTGTTGCGGGGATAGCGATGCGTTCGGCTGCGCCGAAGGCGAGGCGCTCGGGTGCAGCGAGGGCGAGGAAGAGGGCTTGGCCACCGCGACGAGGGCCAGGGCCCCTACGAGCAGAGCGACAAAGCGAATCATAGTATTTGCGTTCGTACCTTTACCGAGGGACGCTCGATCGGTCCCAGGAGTGCGGCGATCCGGCTCTCCGACACGGCGCCTTCTCTTAGCAGCCGAGGACGCGCGCCCGAAAGATCGATGATGGAAGATTCGACGGCATAGGGAACTGGCCCATGCGCGACGAGCAGATCCGCAGGTGCAAGCATCGAGGCATCTTCACCGCCGAGATACGGCGGGCCACCCGGCTGGATTGCCGTCGTGCCGGCGATCGGTCCGCAGCGTTCGAGCAACGCGCGCGCAAAGGGTTCGTCCGGCACGCGAAAAGCGAGCGTGTGCAAGCCTGCCGTCAGCTCGTCGCCGATAAACGCCGGCTTGCGAATCAACACGATAATGGGACCCGGAAGCAGCCGTTTGGCGACGGTCGCAGCCAGCGGATTTTCGAACGCATACTCGAGAAACTCTTGGGGAGACGCCACGTGCATCGTCAGCGGGCGGCTGTCGGGTCGACCTTTTGCCGCGTAAATCCGATCGATCGCGCCTGAATCGTAGGGGTCGCAGCCAATAAAATAGCTCGTATCGTTGGGTAAGATGACCGTTCCGCCGGAAAACACCGTACGCGCGACCTCTTCGGCCACGTCTTCAATCCGGGCGGCTCGTGCATCGATCACGCGCCCCACGCAGTCCAGAGCCATCCCCCCATCATTCCCTCTCGACCCGAGTCTTCGCTGTGTCCCGGGTCCCACGAGCCTAAACGCGCACTCGCGCGCCCGTCCCGATGGCGACGCACGAAAGGGGATCGTCTGCGACGATCGCCGGCACTCCCGTTACGTCCGAGAGCAGCTTATCCAAGCCGCGCATGAGCGCTCCGCCCCCGGTCAAGATGATTCCGCGGTCGATGATATCGGAGGCAAGCTCCGGCGGCGTCTTCTCCAACACCGATTTGACCGCTTCGACGATGGCGCCGATGGGCTCGGCGAGCGCGTCGCGTACCTCTTCGCTCGTAATCTTTACGGTCTTTGGTAAGCCGTTGATCAAGTCGCGGCCGCGAATCTCCATCGCGAGCTCCTGTTCGAGCTTATAACACGAACCGATTTTGATCTTGATCTCTTCGGCGGTGCGTTCTCCGATCATGAGGTTGTAGACGCGCCGGATAAACCGGACGATGGCTTCGTCCATCTTATTGCCGGCCACGCGGATCGACTGCGACACGACGATGCCGCCCAGGGAAATCACGGCGACGTCGGTCGTACCGCCGCCGATGTCGAGGACCATGCTGCCGGATGGCCCGTCGATTGGAAGGCCGGCGCCAACGGCTGCCGCCATCGGCTCTTCGATGATCTCGACGTCGCGCGCACCGGCCAGCTTCGCGGCATCCTTGACCGCGCGTTCTTCCACGCTCGTAATTTCCGCGGGCACGCAGATCGTCACGTGGGGTTTGGGCTTGACGATCGACGACCACCACGACCGGCCCTTCATGACCTTCTTGATGAAGTACGACAGCATCGCTTCGGTGACTTCGAAATCTGCGATGACGCCGTCGCGCAACGGCCGAATCGCGGCGATGTGCGCGGGCGTTCTGCCGAGCATCTGCCGCGCCTCCTCGCCGACGGCCAGCACCCTGCCGGTGTTCATGTCTTTGGCAACGACGGATGGCTCGCGCAAGACGATGCCTTTTCCCTTGACGTAAACCAAGACGTTAGCCGTACCGAGGTCGATGCCGATTTCCAAAGACTGACTCCTACTCCAAAAAAGGCGCTAGCTAGCCGAAACTCGCGGGTATTCGCTCGTTTCAAAGAATCCCGCCGGCTCGACGAGGGGCGTTACTCCGCTGCTGCGCTGCACTTGCCCGCCCAGCTCCGAAAGCATCTCTTCCAAACGTTCGTATCCGCGATCGATGTATTCCAGCCCGATGATTTCGGTCTCGCCCGCGGCTGCGAGAGCTCCGATTACGAGGCCGGCGCCCGCGCGAATGTCCGGTGCTTCCACCGGTGCCCCGGAGAGCTGCTTGGGACCTTTGATGACGGCTGCATTACTTTCCATCGTCACTTTGACCTCGGCTCCCATGCGGGCAAGCTCGTTGACGTACGAAAAGCGCGCGTTGAAAATCGACTCCTCGACGACGCTCGTCCCGGGACACGTGCAGAGAAAGCTAACCATCTGCGGCTGCAGGTCGGTCGGAAAACCGGGATAGGGAGCGGTAAGGATATCGGTACCGCCGGTAATACCGTCGGCCTTGACCCGGATCCAGTCGTCGCCCGTGATGGTGACGACTCCGCACTCCACCAGCTTATCGGTAAGGGCGCGCAAGTGTTCCGGCCGGCAGCCGGTGACGGTGACGTCACCGCGCGTCACCGAGCCGGCTAGCAACAGCGTCCCCGTGACGATGCGGTCAGCGATGATCTCATACTCGACACCGTGGAGCTCGCGGACGCCCTCAATCACGACCGTGTCGGTGCCTTGGCCCGCGATCCGCGCGCCCATTGCGACCAAGAAGTTTGCGAGATCGACGACTTCGGGTTCCATCGCGACGTTTTTCAACGTCGTCGTTCCGTCAGCCAATACCGCCGCAAGCATGGCGTTCTTGGTGGCCCCGACGCTGGGCATGCGGAACTCGATCGCGGCCCCCCTTAACCGTGGACCCTGCGATGCAGCGATGAGATAACCGTGTGCGTTATGCACGTCGCATCCCAAAGCGATGAAGGCTTGCTCGTGCATGTCCGTCGCGCGCGTGCCCAACACGCAGCCGCCGGGCAGCGGAACTTCGGCACGCCCGAAGCGGCCGAGCAGCGCGCCAACGATGTCGAACGAAGCGGCCAGCTTACGCACGAGCGCGTACGGCGCGCGATAGGACGCGACGTTGCTTGCGTCGATCGTCACCGTGTTCGTATCTTCGTAGCGAATGCGGGCGCCCAACGCTTCCAACAACGACCACATCACCGAGACGTCGGTGATGTGCGGCACGCGATGGAGCGTTACCGTGCCTCGCGCCAGCAGAGCGGCCGCCATAATCGGCAGTGCGGCGTTCTTCGCGCCGTGCGTAGCGACCGAGCCTTCCAGGCGCGCGCCGCCCCGTACTCGGAGCGTCGTTTCGAGGCGATCGAGCATATGCGACCTACCGTTCGCGTAGCCTGGTAACTCGCCTACCGATGGCCGGTCAACCGGAGTTGCGCGTTCGAAAAATCAATGACGGCCTGCTCGCGCGCATAGGCTTCGCTTCCGGCCGCGGCCTCCTTCTGACGGTCCGTCGCGGCCGCCAACCGCTCGCGCGCCTCTGCGACGGCGACGTCGTCGAATGCCAGCGCCTCGTCGACCAGGACGGTTACGCGATCGGGCAGCGCCTGCATGAAGCCCTCGCTGGTGGCCAGTTCCAGCCGCGAAAAGGCACCGTCCTTGACCACATTTGCTCGCAAGATGCCCGGCTTGAGCGCTGCGAGAAACGGCGCGTGCTTTGGAAGAATGCCTTCCTCGCCTTCAGTCGTCACGGCAATAACCAGCGTCGCATTGCCGTCAAAGACGACTTGCGCCGGCGTGACCAGCTTGAACGCGATGCCGTCAGCCATGAGCCATGCGCTGCGCGTTCTCCCGAACTTCGTCGATCGTGCCGGCGTAGAAGAACGCGCCTTCCGGCAGATCGTCGACCTTGCCCTCGAGAATTTCCTTGAACGACGCGATCGTCTCAGGCAGTTTGACGTATTTCCCCGAGCGGCCGGTAAACTGCTCGGCAACGAAAAACGGCTGCGAGAAGAAGCGCTGAATGCGTCGTGCCCGCGCTACCGCGATCTTGTCGTCTTCCGAAAGCTCTTCGACGCCGAGAATTGCAATGATGTCCTGCAGGTCTTTGTAGCGTTGCAGAACTTCCTGGACGCCGCGCGCGACTTCGTAGTGCTCCTCGCCGATGATCTGCGGATCCAAGATGCGCGACGTTGACGCCAGCGGGTCCACTGCCGGATAGATGCCCAGCTCCGAGATCGGCCGCGAAAGCGCGGTCGTCGCATCGAGGTGCGCAAAAGTCGTAGCGACGGCCGGATCGGTGTAATCGTCGGCGGGCACGTAGACCGCCTGAACCGACGTAATCGAACCTTTGCGTGTTGACGTGATGCGTTCTTCGAGGATACCCATGTCGGTGCCGAGGGTCGGCTGATACCCGACCGCTGAAGGCATGCGCCCCATCAGCGCCGAGACCTCCGAGCCCGCCTGCATATAGCGAAAGATGTTGTCGATAAAGAGCAGCACGTCCGCGCCCAGCTCGTCGCGAAAGTACTCCGCCATCGTTACGCCGGTCTGTGCAACGCGGAAACGTACGCCGGGCGGCTCGTCCATCTGGCCGAAGACCAGCGTGGTCTGCTCGAGGACTCCGGACTCTTTCATCTCGAGCCAAAGGTCGTTACCTTCGCGCGTCCGCTCGCCGACGCCGGTAAAGACCGAGAAACCCTTGTGAACGTAGGCGATGTTCCGAATCAGCTCTTGGATGAGCACCGTCTTTCCGACTCCCGCGCCGCCGAAGAGACCGACCTTTCCGCCACGCGTGTAGGGCGCCATCAAATCCACGACTTTGATGCCGGTCTCGAAGATCCGGGCCGTCGGCTCCTGGTATTTGAGCTCGGGCGCGGGCCGATGGATCGGCCAATATGCTGCGGCTTCGACCGGAGCGTCACTGTCGATGGTTTTGCCAAGCACGTTGAAGAGACGACCGAGCGTGCCTTTACCGACCGGAACGAGAATCGGGCCGCCGGTACTGCGAACCGGCGCTCCCCGGACGAGCCCGTCGGTCGAGCCGAGCGCGAGGCAACGCACCTGGTTGTCGCCCAGCTCGTCCTGCACTTCGAGCGTCAGCTCGCGCGCCGCCGTCGCGGTTCCATTGCCGGCGCTACGCGAGTCATCGTTCACCACCACCACGAGGGCATCGCGAATGTTGGGCAACGTCTCTGGCGTAAACTCGACGTCGACGACGTTGCCGAGCACTTGCGAGATTTTTCCGGTATCAGCGGCCATTATTTATCAATCCCTTACTAAGATGATCTTGTAAACTTTTTACTCGACACCAAGGGCCTCGGCGCCGCCGACGATCTCGAGCAGCTCCTTGGTGATCGCAGCTTGGCGGGCGTTATTCATCGCAATCGTCAACTCGTCGATGAGTTTCGACGCATTATCGGTAGCGTTCGTCATTGCGACGAGCTGTGCGGCAAAGAACGCCGCATCGGTTTCGAGCATCGCCGAGTAGAGCGTGAACTCGAGATACTTGGGAAGCAATCGCGAGAGCACGAACTCGGGCGACGGTGAAAACTCGACCGCGCCGCGAGGGGCGCGGATCTGCTCGGCGGCGCCCTCGGCTTCGGCGAAGGCTTTGATATCTTCGGCGAGCACCGGCACGAGCTTACGGGTTTCGGGGCGTTGCGACATCATCGATACGAGCTTTTGCGAGACCACGACGACCTCGGAGATGGTGCCGTGCACGAAGTCGCCGGCGACGCGCTCGGCGACCTCGCGCGCCGTCGCGACCTTCGAGGCGGCGCCGAGCGGCCAGGTTGGCCGGTCCGAGAAACCCATACGCCGCACTGCGTTACGCGCCTTGACGCCGATCGTATAATAGGCGACGCTGCTGCGGCCGCGAGCGAAGACTTCCGCGGCATGAATGACGTTGGAGTTGAAAGCGCCGGCGAGCCCCTTATCGGCGCTCATGAGGACGATGCCGGCCGGGGCGCTCTCGTTCCCCGGCTTCATGAACGGGTGATCGACGGTCGAAACGGCCGACATCAAATCCGCCAGCATTTCGGCGAGCGCGTCGGCGTAGGGGCGAGCGCGCTTGCGCGCTTCTTCGGCGCGTCGAATTTTAGCCGCAGCGACCTGTTTCATTGCTTTGGTAATCTGCTGAGTATTCTTGAGCGACCGGATGCGGTCGCGCAAATCTCGTACCGACGGCATTCCTAGAAGCTCTTATTAAACTCGGTCAGCGCGGCGTCGAGCTGCTTGCGAGTGTCGTCCGACAGCGCGCCGCTCTCTGCGATTGAGGTAAGAATTTGCGGGTGCTCGGCGCGCAAGAAGCCGATCAGTCCCGACGCCCAGCCGGCGAGCCGAACGGTCGGCACGTCGCCGGCAAAGCCTTTGGTCGCGGCGTAGATTATTACGACCTGCTCTTCGGTCGCCTGAGGCTGGTACTGCGGCTGTTTGAGCAGTTCGGTGAGCTTCTCGCCCCGTGCCAGCTGATTTTGCGTCGCCTTGTCGAGGTCGCTCGAGAGCTTGGCAAACGCTGCGAGGTCGCGATACTGCGCCAGCTCGAGCTTCAACTGACCCGCGACCGACTTCATCGCCTTGGTTTGCGCCGACCCGCCGACACGCGAGACCGAGAGACCGATGTCGACCGCCGGCCGGATTCCTTGGAAGAACAGCTGCGGCGTCAGGTAGATTTGACCGTCGGTGATCGAGATCACGTTGGTTGGAATGTAGGCGGAAAAGTCGCCGGCTTGCGTCTCGATGACCGGAAGCGCGGTCATCGAGCCGCCTCCCATTTCGTCGGAGAGCTTTGCGGCGCGTTCGAGCAGCCGTGAGTGCAGATAAAAGACGTCGCCCGGGTACGCCTCGCGTCCCGGCGGGCGGCGCAGCAGCAGCGACATCTCACGGTACGATTGCGCGTGTTTCGTGAGATCGTCGTAAACGATCAGCACGTCCTTGCCGGCATACATGAACTCTTCGGCCATCGCGCAACCGGCAAACGGCGCCAGCCAGCGAAGCGCGGCCGCCTCCGACGGACTCACCGCGACGATGGTCGTGTAGGCCATCGCGCCTTTCTGCTCGAGAATCTGTGCGAGCGCGGCGACCGTCGAGTTCTTTTGCCCGATCGCGACGTAGACGCAGCAGACGTCGCGCCCCTTCTGATTGATGATCGCGTCGATCGCCATGGCGGTTTTCCCGGTCGAACGGTCGCCGATGATGAGCTCGCGCTGTCCCTTCCCAATGGGAATGAGCGCGTCGATCACGCGGATCCCGGTCTGCAACGGCTGTTTGACTGGCTGCCGCTGCACGACCGTGGGCGCCACGTTTTCGATCGTACGGAATCGCGTCGTTGCGATCTCGCCTTTGCCGTCGATGGGTTGGCCCAGGGGATTGACGCACCGGCCGAGCATCGCGTCGCCGACCGGCACGGATGCGATGCGGCCCGTTCGCCGCACGCTGTCGCCCTCTTTGATCTCCGAATCGGAGCCCATGATCACGATGCCGACGTTGTCCTCTTCGAGGTTCAGCGCGACGCCTTGCAGCCCGTTGGCAAACTCCACCAGCTCGGAGGATCGCACCCCGCGCAATCCATAGACGCGAGCGAGATTCGCGCCAACGGAGATGACCGTTCCGATCTCGTCTTCTTGAATCTCGGTCTTGAACTGCTCGATTTGCTGCTTGAGAATACTGGCGATTTCGTCAGCGTTTATCATTCATCAACTTTCTTAGGAGCCTGTGGTGTGGAGTTGGCGGGCGAGGGCGTCGAGGCGGCCGGCGACGGTCGCGTCGATTCTGCGATCTCCAAGCACGAGGCGCAGGCCGCCGATGAGCTCGGCGTCGACTCGTTGCGTGACTTCGAACTTCTTGTCGTAGAGGTGCTCGAGCTTTCCGATCAGCGACCGGTATTCGGCATCGTCGAGCGCTCTGGCGGATTCAATAGCCAAGCTCTCCGCCCCGCGAGCGGCTCGCTCCAACGCCAGATACTCCTCGACGATCGCGCCGAGCAAAGCCTCACGACGCTTGCGCACCAAAAGCAGGAGCGTGTGAAGTGCGACGGGATCGATTCGCTTTTCAAAAGACTGCGTGAGGACGCGCTCTTTCTCGCGCCGCTCGATTACCGGCGCCACGAAAAAATCGTGGACCAGGCCGTGCGGGCCGATCGCACGCGCGACGGCCGCTAAATCGGCGCCCACGCGCTCGACCACGCCGCGTTCGCGAGCAACGGCAATCGCCGCGATTGCATAGCGGCGCGCGAGCGTCCGGTTAACCACCGGCGCTCTTCTCCAGCGAACCGACGAAACGCTCGACTAGACGCGAGTCCACTGCGGGACCGATGCGTTGCACGGCGTCCTGCCGCGCGATTTGCAGCGCGCGCTCCAAGAGTTCGTCGCGAAGGCGCAGGCGGGCGGCCGCGAGCGCGCGTTCTAACTCGCCGCCGGCATCGCGCAAGCCGCGCTCGCCGGCGTCGGTTGCCTCTTTGAGCATCGCCTCGCGCTCACGCTGCGCGTGAACCTCCGCTCGCTTCCCGATGAGCAGGGCATCGCGCTCCGCCGTGTCGATTTCCTGGCGCAGAGTGACGAGCGCTTCTTTCGCCTCGTCCCGATGGCGTTCCGATTGCGCGATCTGCGCGTTGCTCTGCGCCTGCGCGGCGAGAACGACCGGCATGATCCACTTATTCCAGATAAAAACGAGGGCGCCGAGAAACAGAATCGACGAAGCGACCTGGCTCCAGATCGAGATCTCGAGATAGAGTCTTTCCTCGCTCATCTACGTCGCCTCCGGAATAACTCGAGCGAGCATGAAGTCGGCCACGCTCCGCGCCGCCGCCGACTCGCCCGCTCGGGCTTCAACGAGCTCGCGCTGCGCGGTCTGCTGCGCCTCCCCAACGAGGCTTTGCGCCTGTTGCGAGTAGCGCGTTGCCAGCTCCGCCGCTTCATTTGAGCCCGCGGCCCGCGCCGCGGCGATGCGGTGCTCGGCTTCGAGCCGCGCCGACGCCCGAACTCCCTCAGCTTGTTCGCGCAGACTCTTGGCCTCCGCTTGGTATCGGTCGTAATCCGTGACGAGGCTATTGATGTACTCGCGCCGCCGCCGAATGGCCGCCGAGACGGGTCGTAAGAAGATGACGTTCAGCACCGCGAAAAAGATCGCGAAGTTGATTAACTGCACGACCACGTCCTGCCAGTCGATCGACAAGAACGACACGTGACCCTACTTCACCAAAGCGCCGACGATCGCCGGAACCTTTGCGACCACGAGCAAGATGTAAAACGAGAGCGCGATGGCGATGAACGGCACGGCTTCGAGGACGCCAACACCCAAGAACATGAACAAGAATATATTGGGCCGCGCCTCGGGCTGGCGGGAGATCGATTCGACCGCCTTTGCGGCGACGGTGCCGTCACCCACGGCCGAGCCGAATGCCACGCCGGAGATGATGATGCCGAAACAGATCAGCGCTGCGGCTGCGATTAATGCTTCTGGATTCAAGGACGTTCCTTTCTAATGTTCGTCGGCAAGCGCCAGCGACAGATAGACGATTGCCAGCAGCGTAAAAACGAAGGCTTGGATCGTTCCAACGAAAAAGTTGAAAAACTGGATCAGAAAAGGCACGACGGCCACGCCGAACGAGAGATTGAAGGCCCCGATCTTTATTCGCGCGAGGATGATCGACGTGACGATGATGAAGAGCAACTCGCCGACGAAGATATTGAAGAAGAGCCGTGCCGCCAGCGTCACGGGACGAAGAATCTCGTCGAGAACGTTGATGGGAAAGAGCGCCGGGAACGGCTTGAAGACGTGCCCGAGATACCCGAAGCCCTTTTTGCGGAATGCCGCAACCTGGATCATGCAAAAGACCAGGAGCGCCAGGGGAACGACCGTGTTGAGATCGGCGGTCGGCGAGCCCCCAAACGGCAGGCCGAACTCCTTGAGCGGCACGATGCCGAACTGATTGAGCAAGAAAATGAAGATAAAGAGCGCGACGAAAAACGGAACGAACGGCTCGCCGCCCTCTCCAAGAACGCTCGTTACCAGATCGGCGATGTAGTTGAAGACGGCCTCGAGCACGGCTTGGCGCTTCGTAACGTAGGGCGAGCGATAGCTGGCGCCGATCCAACCCAGGAATAGCAAAGCCACGATCATGACGAGCCAGGTCGTCACAATGGTGTCGGCATGCACCGGTCCGAGGACCGGAAGCTGCCAAAGGTGGTGTTCGCCGATCTGTTCGTGCACCGATATTTGATCCGTTAAGGCTTCCGTCGAAAGACTCGCAACGCGCCCCAGGCGTAAGCGGCGAGTGGAATAAAGAAACCGGCAAGAAATGGCCCGAGCGACCACCAGGGTCCGCGGACCGCTAGCGCCGCGGCTACTATACTAAAGCCCGCCAACCGCAGTAAACTACTTAACCCAAAGAAGACGGTGCTGCGCGTTTCCAACAGCCGCTCGCTCCCCCGCATTATGGCCAGCATGTTGGCTATCCCGCATACGGTTCCGATAAAAAGCGCGAGACCAGCGTACCAAGCGAAGGGAACCAGCAACAGCGCAACGACCGCAGCAACCCCGAGCGATCCGGCGGCCACGCCCCGTTTGAGACGGTAGTAAGCCGCAAGAGCCATATCCTTCCCGCCACCGGTCGCCGGCATTATTCCATGGATTTCGCCAGCAACCGGAACGCCCCGTAGCCTCCGGCGAGCAAGCCGAGCATCAAACCGGCCGGAGCAAGTAGGGGTGCGCTCAATCGCTGGGCCGCCGCGACCCCAGCGAGCAGCCCGAGTATCGCGGCGCCGGCAAAACTCCCGCCGGCAAACAGCACCGGCAGAGCGGCCTTCACGAGGGCTGGGCGGCGACGGTCTGCGCTTCGAAAGGGTCCGGGTACTCGCCGCCGCGCAGGCGCGCCACCAGCCATCCCGCGATTCGCGAGGCTGCGCGGCCATCGCCGTACGGATTTCGCGCTTGAGCCATCGAAGCGTAGGCTGCGCGATCCTCCAGCAGCCGCCGCGCGGCGCGAACGATGCGCTCTCGGTCGTGACCGACGAGCTCGAGCGTTCCCGCAGCCAGACCCTCGGGGCGTTCGGTCTCCTCGCGCATCACGAGCACCGGTTTGCCGATGCACGGTGCCTCCTCTTGCAGACCGCCCGAGTCGGTAAGAACGAACGCCGACCCTCGCACGGCCGCGACCATCTCAGCGTAGTCGATCGGGTCGACCAATACGACCCCAGGCATCCCGCCAAGGATTTCGTGCGCGACCGGTGCGACGCGCGGCGACGGATGCACCGGCCAATAGAGCTGAGGCTTCGAGGGAAGTTCTGCGATCGCGCGCAGCGCCTCGCAGATCTCCCGCATGTGTTCGTGGTTCTCGCGGCGGTGCGCGGTCACGACGATTACCGGCCTTTTTTCGTCGAGTTGGGCCCAACGCGGAGGGATGGGCAGATCATCGCGCGCAGCCGTTTCGAGAAACGCGTCGATCACCGTGTTCCCGGTCACGACGACGTCCTCGGCGCAGACGTTCTCGGCCAGCAGGTGCTCTCGAGCCAAGAGCGTTGGCGCGAAATGGTACGTTGCAAGGGTCGCCGTCAAACGGCGGTTCATCTCTTCAGGATACGGCAGCCAGCGATTGCTGGTGCGCAAACCGGCCTCGACGTGCCCCACCGGGGTTCGTTGATAGAAGGCAGCCAGCGCCGCGGCCGTGCTCGACGCGGTGTCGCCGTGAACCAGCACGACGTCGGGGCGCGCGTCGCGCAGCACGGGCTCCATGCCGATCAGAACCCGCGTCGTGATCTCCGTGAGGCTTTGATCCTCGCTCATGACGTTGAGATCGTAGTCGGGTGCGATCGCGAAGAACTCGAGCAGATCGTCGAGCATTTGGCGGTGCTGGGCGGTAACGCAAACGCTGGCAGCGATATCCGGGTGGGATTGCAAGGCGCGTACGACGGGCGCCATCTTGATGGTATCCGGGCGCGTCCCGAACACGCTCATCACCGACAGACGTTCGTGCATCGGCTAGGTTACGTGCCGAAAGACGTGTGTGAACTCGCCGGAGAAGAAAAGTGCCACCGCGCCCAGAGCCAAGCAGACGGCGTACAGAACCAGCACCGCCTGGCGCACGTTGAGGCCGAAGCGGAAGATCAACTGATGGTGAAAATGACCGCGGTCGGCCTCGGTGATGCGTTTGCCGCTGCTCGCCCGGCGCACGATTGCGGCCGCCGTATCGAGCACCGGCAGCGCCAGCACCAGCAGCGGCACGACAACGCTGATCGCGATCGCGGTCTTGCTCGCGCCGATGATGGAAACGGTACCGAAAACATAACCGATGAAGAGCGAGCCGGCATCGCCGAGGATGATTCGCGCCGGATTGAAGTTATAGGGAAGAAAGCCGAGCGCCGCGCCGGCCAACGCGATGACGACCAGAGCGACGACCGGGTTTGCGTGCAGCACCGCAATGACGAAGAGGAAGACGCTCGAGATCGCGGCGACGCCCGCGAGCAGGCCGTCGAGGCCGTCGAGAAAGTTGATGGCGTTCATCATGCCGACGTACCAGACCAGCGTAAGCGGAACGCTCACCCACAGCGGAAAATCGATCCAGTTGGTGGCGGGATTGTGGTCGAACGGATTGGTGACCCCCGGAATGATGAAGCCGTACAACATCGAGATCAACGCTACGACGACTTGAGCGACTAGCTTGTTCCGCGGACGCATCTGCATCACGTCGTCCCAGACGCCAACGCCGACAATCAACAAGCTTCCAAAGAGCAGTCCGACCAGCCGGTGGACCGCGTCGAACTGATCGGCCGCCGGCAACAGCCGCACCGGCGAGGTCATCGACACGCCCAGTACGGCAAAGAGCGCAAACGAGAAGCCGAAGAAGACCGCAATTCCGCCCACGCGAGGCTTTGGCGTGTCGTGCATGCGGCGCTCGTCGGCATCGCGATCGACGATTCCCAGGCGATTGGCAAGTCGCACGACCAGCGGCGTTGCCCACAAGCTAACCGCGGCCGCAATCAAAAAGGCCGCAGCATAAATGGCGCCGGCGGTGAACGAGCGGCCGCTCAACCGCGGACGCCTTCGAGCGCGGCAAAAGCGACCAGCGCAACCCCGGCCTCAGCCAGCAACGCGCTGGCGACCGCGTCGGGATACGGTTGATCGTAAACGATTCTGGCTACGCCGGCGCTAATGAGCAGCTTCGAGCAGTTGACGCACGGTTGATGCGTGCAGTAAGCAGTGGCGTCGTGCAAGCTGACGCCGTGGAGCGCACCCTGGACGACGGCGTTGGCTTCGGCGTGCGTCGCCCGGAGGCAGTGCTCGCCGACCAGCGTGCAGCCGACCTCGGTGCAGTGCGCGACGCCGCGCGGCGCCCCGTTGTAGCCCGTGGTCAAAATGCGGTGGGCGCGCATCAAAACGCAACCCACCGAGGCTCGCGGACAGGTCGCGCGCGTGCTTACGGTATGCGCGATCTGCATAAAATACTCGTCCCAACCAGGGCGCACGGTTCTAGGACCGCCTAAGGGACGTCGTAGCGCGAGGTCAATTCGCGGACCCGTCCCCCAAGCCGCTCGATTTGCCCGCGCTCCTCAATGTCGCCGAGGGCGTCGCAAATAATGCGCGCCACTTCGCGGCACTCCGGCACGCCAAAACCTCGCGACGTGATCGCCGGCGTGCCGATGCGGATGCCGCTGGCGACCATGGGCTTTTGCGTATCGAACGGAATCGCGTTCTTGTTCACCGTGACGTTGATATCGTCGAGGTAGGCCTCGACCGCCTTTCCGGTCAGACCCTTGACCGAGACGTCGACCAGCATGAGATGCGTGTCGGTGCCTCCGCCGACCAATCGCAATCCCGCGCGCATAAACTCATCGGCCATTACCCGCGCGTTCCCGACGACCTCTTGCTGATACGTTTTGAAGTCCGGCTGGAGGGCCTCACCAAATGCAACGGCTTTCGCGGCGATCGTATGCATCAGCGGACCACCTTGAATTCCGGGGAACACGCTTTTGTCCAACGGCACGGCCCAGTTCTGCGTGCAGAGTACGAAGCCGCCGCGCGGACCGCGCAGCGTCTTGTGCGTCGTGGACGAGACGAAGTCGGCCAGCGGCACCGGCGAGGGATGGAGTCCAACGGCGACGAGTCCCGCGATGTGAGCAAAGTCCACCAGCAACGCCGCGCCGATCTCGGATGCGATCTCGCGAAATGGTTCGTACTCCATCACGCGAGGATAGGCGCTGGCGCCGGCGACGATGAGTTTTGGCCGGTGCTCGCGAGCGAGCGCGCGCACTTCGTCGAAGTCGATCAGTTCGGTATCTTTGCGAACGCCGTACGCGATCGCATTGTAGAGCTTTCCCGAGAAGCTTACTTTGGTTCCGTGCGTGAGATGGCCGCCGTGAGCCAGCGACATCCCGAGAACCGTGTCGCCGGGCTGCAACAGGGCCATGAAGACCGCCATGTTGGCTTGGGCCCCCGAGTGCGGCTGAACGTTGGCGTGGTCTGCACCGAAGATTCGTTTGAGCCGCTCGAGCGCCAGCGTTTCGGCAACGTCGACCCACTGGCAGCCGCCATAATATCGCTTGCCCGGATAGCCTTCCGCGTATTTGTTGGTCATCACGCAGGCGTTGGCTTCGCGGACCGCGCGGCTCGCATAGTTCTCCGAAGCGATCAGCTCGAGATTCTCTTTTTGCCGCCGCTCCTCGCCGGCGATGGCGGCAAAGACTTCGGGGTCGCCCGCTTCGATGCGATTCGGGGTTAGAATGTCCACTACAGAAGGTCTTTGGGGGTTTGCGCCCCGGTGACCTCGCCACGCTCCAAATCTTTGAGGGTTCGCGCCCGCTGGGCGTCACCGAACTCAAAGAGTTGCGCGACGCGATACGCGTGGCGCCCGCCGTCGAATCCCGTCTCGAGATAGACCTGCAGCATCCGTTCGATCATCTCCCAGCCCGTCAACCGTTCGGAAAAGGCGATGACGTTTGCGTCGTTATGGCGGCGCGCCAACTCCGCAGAATACGGGTCCATTACCGGCGCACAGCGGATGCCCGGAACTTTGTTAGCCGCCATCGCGATCCCAAGGCTCGATCCGCAGACGAGGATGCCGCGGTCGGCCTCTCCCGTCGCCACGGCTTCCCCCACGGCGAAGCCGTATTGGGGATAGTCGACCGGCGTCGCATCGTGCGTTCCGAAATCGAGTATCTCGTGTCCGAGACCGCGCAGCTTCTCCGCGATCCGATCTTTGTATTCGAAGCCGGCGTGATCGGCGCCCAAGGCAATTTTCATAGTGTCGGTCGTATCCAGCGACGAGGGTGAGCAACGGCGAGCGGTCGAAAATCCTAGGCCGATGAAGCTTGCCTGCGCGAGCGGTGCCCTCCACCGCGAGATCGAGAGCGGCGAGCTCACGCAACTCGAGTTCTTGGACCTTTGCGCGCGCGAGTTGGCTTGCGACGGCGTCGTCTTAGACGTGCGGCATTTTCCGCGAACGGACGACGACTACCTCGCGCAGGTCAAGAAGATGGCCACCGACTGGGGGCTCTCGCTTGCCGCGGTAAGCGATTCGAGGTTCTTTTGCTCGGAACAAGAGCACGTGATGCGGATTCTCGGTCACGCCGCCACCCTGGGCGCGCCGCTGGTTGCGGCTCCACTCGCGCTCCAGACCGAATGTTCCTGGAGCGAGCAGCTAGAGCGGCTAGCCTCTGCCACGTCGCTGGCAAAGCGCCTCAACATCACGCTTGCTTTGCGAAACGCTCCGCAAACATTTGCGGCGGGTTCCGCGGATTGCAAGCGCGTGGTCAAAGAGACTGACTCCGCGTGGCTGCGGTACGGACCCGAACCGCAGGAGCTCGATGCGGCCAGCGACGCGCAAGCCCTGGCGCCGAACACCGTCCTATTGTGGAGCGGACTGCAGCAACAAACAGAGCAAACGGTCGCCGCCGTAACGCGGGCATTTGGAGATTTTCGCGGATACGTTGCAATCGACGAGGCTTCGGGCGCGGCAACGAGGGACGGGCTTGCGGCGGCGGTCGCTCTGTGGCGCGACGCGCTCTGCGCGCAATACAAAGGACTCAACCACAAATAGCGTCTTGCGCACTTGGTTCGAACCTGCATTCAAACAGGTGGGTGCGGCCCGGGCGCCGGTTTCGGCAGGCTTGTGGCCCAGTGGAATCCGTCGTATCCGGAGCTGGTGCTCCCTAGACAAATAAGTCGGCTCGGGACCTGTGTGCGCTGCGCGCTAAGCGCAGTCGAGCCCCTCTAACTTACCACCGTCAGTCAAGTGCCCGATTTCGCACAAGTAGAATCCTGCAGGCCCCCGAAATGCGAGGCCGATGCCTGCCCTCTCGATCTCGGTCTCGGCTATGGAGCTGCCGCTCGTCCACCCGTTCAGGATCGCGCGAAGCGAAGAAGCGATTGCGCGCACCGCGGTCGTCCGCGTCCGCGACGGCGATCTCGAGGGCATTGGCGAGGCCACACCGATCGAACGCTACGGGGAGTCCGTGGAGAGCGTCACCGATTATTTCAGGCGAAACCCGCCGGCCGGCGACGATCCATTCGAGCTCGAATCGCTGCTGCCCACTGAGATCCCCGCAGCAGCGCGCGCGGGACTCGACCTGGCGCTCCACGATCTCGTCGGCAAGGAGCTTGGCAAGCCGCTCTACGCGCTGCTCGGTCTCGATCCGACGCGCGCACCGTTGACCTCGTTCACGATCGGGATCGCCGACCCGGAGATGACGCTGCGCAAGCTCGACGAGGCCGCGCACTATCCGATCCTCAAGGTCAAGCTCGGAGCGGGCACGCTTGCCGAACAGGTCGAGATCGTCGCGGCGATCCGGGCGCGCTACGGCGGCGCACTACGCATCGATGCCAACGAAGGCTGGAGCGTGGACGACGCAATCATCATTTTGCGCGAGCTTGCGCGCTACGAGATCGAGTTTTGCGAGCAACCCGTACCCGCGGGAAATCCGCAGTGGCTGCGAGCAATTCGCGACCGCGTCGCCATCCCGATCGTCGCCGACGAAGATTGCCTCGTTGCGAGCGATCTTCCGCCGTTGTACGGTTGCATCGACGGCGTCAACGTCAAGCTCGCCAAAGCCGGAGGCATTCGCGGCGCGCTGGCAACGATCCACACGGCTCGCGCGATGGGGTTGAAGGTAATGATCGGGTGCATGGTCGAGAGCGCGATTGCGGCGACGGCCGCGGCACACATTTCGCCCCTGGCAGACTGGGCCGACCTCGACGGACCGCTCTTGATTTCACGCGACCCGTTTACCGGCGTGCGCTACGACGGAGGCAAGGTGTTGATTCCGGTTGCACCCGGGCTGGGCGTCACCGAAGCGGCGTTTGCATGAAACGGCGTTACGCAATTCTGGCTCCGGATCGCTTCGAGCGCGACGCCAAGACCGCGCACGGCGTCATTCGCTACGGTACTGACGAAGTCGTCGCCGTGATCGACCCGTCGCATGCCGGGCGCCGCGTGCGCGACGTCCTTCCATATCTCGACAGCGACGTACCCATCGTCAGCAGCCTAATGCAAGCGCTGGAGTACGCTCCGACGTCGCTGCTCATCGGAACCGCCCCCAAGGGCGGCGCCCTTCCTTCCGATTGGCGCGCAGCCGTCGCCGAAGCCATCGCCGCGAAGCTCGAGATCGTTAGCGGCCTGCACCAAATACTCGAAGCCGATCGCGAGTTTCGAAGTTCCGCGCGCGCCGCGGGCGCGGCAATCTGGGACGTTCGAGAGCCGCCCGAAGTGCCGCTTTTCTCCGGCGACGTCTATCACGTCGAAGCGCCGGTCCTGCTCACGGTCGGAAACGATTGCGCGGTCGGAAAGATGACCGTCGCACTCGAGCTGGTCGCGGCCGCATGCGCGTCCGGAACGAAGGCTCGATTCGTCCCGACGGGTCAGACCGGAATCATTATTGCGGGCTGGGGCATTTCCGTCGACCGCGTCATCGCCGATTTCGCGCCGGGAGCCGCCGAGCAACTCGTGCTCTACGCGGCGCACCAAGGCGCCGGCCTCATCGTCGTCGAGGGACAGGGCGCGATCAATCACCCCGCCTATGCACCGGTGACGCTCGCATTGATGACCGGCTGCGCGCCCGACGCGCTGCTGCTCGTCTGCGATCCGAGCCGAACGCATATCGAGTCCTACGCAACGCCGGTTTTGGGCTACAAAGAACTGATCGCCGTTCACGAGGCGCTCCTGGCAACGGTCAAGCCCGCGCCCGTTGTCGGAATCGCGCTGAACACGCACGGCTTGAGCGAGACCCAAGCTCGCGCCGAAGTCCAGCGCGCGCGCGGGGAGACGCAACTGCCTACCGGCGACGTCGTGCGCTTCGGCGCTGCGGAGTTTTATGCGGAGATCGCCGCGCGCATCGTCAAACGGCCGCCGCTGGGCGCGCGACCCCAGCCGTGACGTTCGGCCGCATCGCGGCTGCTGCATTGGCGCTGCTCCTTGCAATCTGCGGCTGTTCGCGAACGGCCGCACCGTCGAAGGGTGAACGCAACCCCTGGACGATTCCCGGCGTCGTGCGCATCGGCGAAGACGAAGAGCCCGATAGCCTCAACCTGATGTACGCCCACACCGCCGCGAGCGACGCGATCGTCGGTCTTCTCTTCTCGTTCATCCTTCGTTACGACGCGGAGGGAAACTACATTCCCGATCTGGCGACGCAAGTGCCGACGCTGCGCAACGGCGGAATCAGCCGTGATGGTAAGACGATCGTGGTCCATCTGCGCAAAGGCGTCGTGTGGGCGGACGGCGCGCCGCTCACGGCCGCCGATTGGCTGTTCACCTACCGCGCCGTCGCAAACCCGCTCAACGCCGTTAAGACGACGTACGGATGGGACGACATCGCCTCGGCGAGCGCACCCAACCCATACACGATCGTAATTCGGCTAAGGCAACCCAACGTCGCCGTCTTGGGAATTCTCGCGATGGGTGGCGCCGCCTATCCGCCGATGCCCGCCCACCTGCTGGCGAAGCTGGGCGACCTGCGCCGCGCGAGTTTCAACCAAAGCCCGCTGGCCAGCGGACCTTTCGTTCTCGAACGGTGGAACCACGGGAGCTCGTTGACTTTCGTCCCCAACGTCCGCTATTTTCGCGGGGCACCACACCTCAAGGAAGTTGTTTGGAAGATCGTCCCCGACGTCAACACGCTCTTCAACGAGCTCGTAACCCATGAAGTGGACGTCTACCCGACGGTTAACGTAAACGACATCGCGCGGCTGCAAAGCATCCCCGGCATCACCGTCAAGCGGCGCTTGATCGCGAACTGGCGACACCTCGGGCTCAACCTGAGCCGTCCGCAACTCGTCGACGTGCGGGTTCGCCGCGCGATCGCCGAGGCAATCGATTGGCGGCGCCTCGAGGCGACGGTCTATCACGGCCTGGACGCACTGGCAGTCTCGGATATCTTCCCCGACCTTTGGGCCGCCCCGGCGCTGCCGGCCTACCGCTACGATCCGGCCGATGCCAAACGTCTTCTCGCCGCAGCCGGGTGGAAACCGGACGCCGCCGGCGTTCTCCACAAGGGCGCGCTCGCGATGAATCTGAGCATCTACGCAACGACCGGCCATCAAGAGAACACCGAGTCGCAGGTCTTGATCCAATCGATGCTGCGCGCCGTCGGCATCGACGTTACCGTTCGTAACTATCCCGGCAGCTATCTCTTTGCCATGGACGGACCGTTGTATACCGGAAAGTACGACCTGGAGTGGTCCGTCGAGACCAACGGACCCGACCCGGACAACTCCGCGAGCTGGGGCGGCAGCTTCATTCCGCCGCATGGCGCCAACACGTCGTGGCTCGACGACCCGGTCGTCAACGCAACGAGCATCGCGGCAGCAAGCACGTTCGACCCCGCGGCGCGCAAACGGCTCTATCAGCGCGAAGAGGAGCGCATCCGGGAGCTGGTGCCGGCCGTCTTTTTCAGCTGGGAGACCGATTACACCGCAACCAACGACGACCTGAAGAACTACGTCCCTGCGGCGTTCATCGGGGACACGTGGAACGCGTGGCAATGGAAGATTTGAGCGCGGCCGCCTTCGCGCAAGCGTATTGTGTAGAAGACGGTACGAAGCTTTTCTTCGAAGCGACGCGCACCGGCGTCCTGAGCTGGAACACACACGCGCCCAGCGGCCGGATTGCGTTTCGTTTGCTGCGCGCGCACCAAGCCGACGGCGATTGGCTGGATCATTCGGAGTGGCAAATTGACGGCGCCACCTCGCTGAGCCCAACGCACGACGGTACGCAGGTAGACGTTGACGTCATCTCCGCGACACAGCCGTTCGACGGTATCGAGGTGCGCGCGCCAGGCGTCCGTTTCGAGCTGCTCGCATTCTCCTCGCCGGTGCGCTCGCGGCCCTCGCTTCCGTACGCGAGAGACACGCACATTCTCGACGTTCCGGCTCGCTCCCAATACGAACGCGACGCTCGCGGCTGGTGCAGCCCGGCGAGCCTCTCGATGATTCACGCGTTCCACGGCATCGAGCTCCCGCTGGAGCAGACCGCCCGCGCCGTTTTCGACCGCGCCTATAACGGGACGGGAAACTGGGCGTTCAACGTAGCCCACAGCGGCCGGCTGGGCTTTCGCGGCGTCGTCGCGCACCTGCGCAATCTCGACCAGGCGCAGCGTTTGATCGAGCGGAACCTCCCGCTAGCAATTTCCTACTCGTGGCGGCCCGGTGAGTTGCCCGGCGCGCCGCTGCCGCACTCCGACGGTCATCTCGCGGTACTCTGCGGCTTCACACGCAACGGCGACTGCGCGATCAACGATCCCGCCGCGCCGAACGTGCGCGCCGTCTATCCTCGAGCGGCGATCGAGCGGATTTGGCAACGCAGCGACGGCATCGCCTACGTCGTAGCGCCGGTAGGCGTCGAGTACGCCGACGTGCTGACCGGGGGTCCGTAGTCCGCATGCGCGACCTCACGGCGATTGCGGCGGCGGTCGTGCGCTGCCGGCGCTGCCCAGAGCTACGCGCGTACGCCGCGCAGGTCGCGCGCGATAAAAAGCGCGCGCATCGCGACTCGGAGTATTGGGGAAAGCCGGTGCCGGGCTTCGGCGACGCCGACGCGCGCTTAGTGCTCGTCGGTCTCGCCCCTGGAGCGCACGGCAGCAATCGCACGGGACGCCCGTTCACCGGCGACGCCTCGGGCGACTTTCTCTACCCGGCACTCTTCCGCGCCGGTTTCGCATCGGCGCCGCTCGCGCGCGACCGCTTCGACGGAATGGAGTTGCGCGACTGTTTCATCACCGCCGCCGCGCGCTGCGCGCCGCCGCAGAACAAGCCGACGCCGCGGGAGCTGCGCAACTGCTTTTCGTTCCTCGTCGAGGAGTTCGAGGCGCTCGGTCGGATGCGCGCCGCGATCGGCTTAGGCGCGATCGGTTTTACCGCGATCGTCCGCGCGCTCGCGCAACGTGGCTTTGCGTTCGCGAACAAGCCGGTCTTCGCCCATGGCGGCGAGTTCGACGCGGTGCGCGGCGGCCGGACGGTCACGCTGCTGGGGACGTATCATCCAAGCCGTCAGAACACCAACACCGGCAAGCTGACGGTGCCGATGTTCGACGCGATCTTTACGCGTGCGAAGGAGATTCTGGCGCGCGACGCAGGTGCAGGTCGGTAACCAGCTGATCCGGCACCAGGCTGGGCGCGTCCATCATCAAATCCCGAGCCCCCTGGTTCTTCGGAAAAGCGATAACCTCGCGAATGTTCTCCTCGCCGCACGCGATCATGACGATGCGGTCGATTCCGAGCGCCATGCCGCCGTGGGGCGGTGCCCCATACTCGAGCGCGCGCACGAAGAATCCGAAACGCTCCTCGATCTGATCGGCGCTCAATCCCAGCATCTCAAAGATCTTTCTCTGCTCGTCGGGCTTGTGAATCCGGATCGAGCCCGAGCCGAGTTCCCATCCGTTGAGGACCAGATCGTAGTGCTGGGCGCGCATCTCCATCGGAGCGCTTTCGATCAGCTCCCAGTCGCCCGGCGCGGGCGCGGTGAACGCATGATGCGCGGGCGCCGGCTTTCCCGTCTCCTCGTCGATCTCCAGATACGGAAAACCCGTCACCCAACCGAAGGTGTAGGTCTGAGGGTCGCGCAAGCCGCAACGCTGACCGATCTCGTTACGCATCCTCCCGGCGACGGCATACGCAAGCGGAGTCGTGTCGGCGAAGAGCAGCACCGCGTCGCCGGCTTGCGCTTCTACGGCTGCGGTTACGGCTGCCACGTTCGCTTCGGAGAGAAACTTTGCGGCTGAGGATTTCATGCCGTCGGGCGCCAGCGAAATCCAGACCATCCCTTTGCCGCCGAACTGCTTCGCGGTTTCCGTCAACGAGTCGAAGTCGCGGCGCGAGAGCGCCGCACCATTTGGATAGCGCAGCGCCACGATCGAACCACCGCTCTCCAGCGCCGATTTGAAGACGACGAACTCCGTGGCGGCAAAGACGGCGCCGACGTTGGCCAGCTCGAGGCCGAAGCGCAGATCCGGTTTGTCGAGCCCGTATTTCGCGATCGCTTCTTGGTGCGTCAGCCGCGCGAACGGCGACAGCTCGATGCCGAGCACCGTTTGCCAGACGTAGCGCATGCACGACTCCATCGTCTCGAGAACGTCCTCTTGCGTGCAGAACGACATCTCGAGATCGAGCTGGGTGAACTCGGGCTGCCGATCTGCGCGCTGGTCCTCGTCGCGCATGCAGCGGGCGATCTGCATGTAGCGCCCAAACCCCGCGATCATCGAGATCTGCTTGAGCATCTGCGGCGATTGCGGTAACGCATAGAACGCGCCCGGGTAGAGCCGGCTGGGGACCAGGTAGTCGCGCGCGCCTTCGGGCGTCGATTTGATCAACATCGGCGTCTCGATTTCAACGAAGCCGCGCTCGTCGCAGAAATCCCGCATCGCCTTGATGATGCGGTGGCGCAAGCGAATGTTCTCCTGCATCCGCGGACGGCGCAAATCGAGATAACGATACTCGAGGCGTAAGTTCTCGTCGACCGCTTCGTCGGCGTTGACTTGAAACGGCGGAACCAACGAGCGGTTGAGAATTTCCAGCTCGTCGATCGCGACTTCGACGTCGCCCGTCCCCAGCCGCGGATTCTCCGTCCCGGGCGGGCGCGCGCGAACCACGCCGCGCACGCGCAGAACGTCTTCGTTGCGCAGGTGCTCCGCCTCGCGAAAGCTTGGGTGCTCGGGATTAAAAACGATCTGCGTCACGCCTTCGTGGTCGCGAAGATCGACGAAGATCAAACCGCCGTGATCGCGGCGGCGATTGACCCAGCCGCGGAGGTCTACGAGCTTGCCGGCGTCGGCGCCGCGCAAGGCGCCGCACGAGCGTCTATCGTCGGTCACGAGCTTCCTTTATCCCCGAGACGTAGTGGTACTGCAGCAACAGCTCGCGCGCGAGCCGCGAGCGCTCGGCCCTGCGGTCGATCGCGCCGAGCAGAAGCGGAAATCGCGTCAGCGCGGAGTGCGCCCAGAGTGACAGCGGCGTCATTCCGAGATTGAGCATTACTTCGGCGTGCGGGTGCTTGCGATAGAATCGAGCCGTGGAACGCCCTGCCAGCCGCATCTTTTCCTTTTGGTCGCCGTACGCAACGTCTTGGCAATGATAGTTTACTGCCAGCGGCTCGTAGAGAATCTCGATCCCGAGACGCTGCAAGCGGTAGCCCAGCTCCAAATCCTCGTGACCGTAGCCGGTGAAACTCTCGTCGAAGCAGCCGGCGCGAAGCAGATCCTCGCGCCGCACGGATGCGTTGCCGGTAAGAAAATAAAGCCACGAAAGTTTTCTTCGCGACGGCGGATGCAGATGCCCGCGCGCATCGGGATGCTCGCGCTTGTACTCATACTCTTCAAAATCCCGAACTTGAACCTCCAACCCGACGACGGCAATGCCGGTTCGTTCTCGATGGCGTCGCAGATGCGTCGAGAGGAGATCGGGCGACGCGAAGATGTCCGCGTCGTTGAACAGGACGACCTCGGCGCGTGCCTGCGCGATGCCGGCGTTGCGAGCCGCTGCCCGCCCGCTATACGGTCCCGCCAGGTGCCGGAGATTTCCGTGCGCCGGCGCGAGCCCGGCAAGATATTCGGCCGTGCCGTCCGTGGAATTCGAGTCGCAGACGAGCAACTCGTACTGCGAAGGCTCGAGATCCTGGGCCAAGAGCGTCGGCAAGACGCGCGACAGCGTGTCCAGACGATTGTAGGTCGGAATGACGACCGAAAGCTCAGGCATGTATCAAGCGGGCAACGCCGGCCGTGATTTCGTCGCGAAAACGCTCGAGCAGTTCGGGATCCTCGCTCGCGGGCTTACGAACCAAGACGTGAGGCACGCCGTAGGGCGACCATTCTTGTGAGTTCAGCCGGAAGTATGCGTGTTCGAAGGCAACCAGCGTTGGCCGGTGCACGGCGCTCGCGACGTGCGTCGCGCCGGTGTCGACGGTCACGACCACTCTCGCGCGCTCCAGCACCGCCGCCCACTGATGGAAGGGCAGTCCACGCAAACAATGGGTGATGTTGCCGCCGGCTTCGAAAGCCGCGGCCTGCGGTTCGCATTCGCGCGCACAGGTAATAACGACCGGAGCAAGCGACGCCAGTTCCTTCACCATCGCGAGCGTTCCCGCTAGCGTGCTCCCGCCGGTGAACCACCTCGGAGCCAGGTGAAGGACGATGGGGTTCTCCGGAAGCGTTCGCGCGATCGCTCGATCCGCGTCGACGAGGTCGAGGCGCAGCGCCGTCACGCGGACGTCGGCGCCGGCGAGTGCGACAAGATCGAGCAACTGCATGACTTCGTGGCGGACGGTGCGTAGCGGCTCGAGATCGCACAGTTCGGGATCTGCCTCGGAGACCATGACGCGATTGAGGAAGAGACCCGCCGTGAGCCGCGCAAACCAGCGCCGTTGGTACGTGTAGCCGATTCGAAGCGGCGCGCGCGTTCCGCCCACGATCTGAAGATCGACGTTGCGCGGCGCAAGTGCGACCGCGACGTCGTATCCGCTCAAGCTCGCGCCGAAGGCGCGTGGCTTCGCGCCGCTCGGCAGCACGATCAGCTCGTCGACGTCGTCGTTGCGTTCCACGACCACGCGGTTATACTCGCTCGTCACGATCGCGACGTGCGCCTCCGGGAACGAGGCTCGGACCGTCGCGATCGCCGGCGTCGAAAGGACCAAATCCCCGATGCGATCCGTGCGAGAGAGCAGAATCCTCACGAGCGTAACGCCCGTTCCATCTCTTCAAAGTAGACTTCGTTTGCGAGGGAGCGCGCGAGCCGTGCTTCGCGCGGCGTCAGTTCTCGCTCGCCGAGATTCGCGAGCCGGCCGCGTAAACGATCGGCCAAACCGAGCCGCCGGCGCCAAGCCGCAAATCGGCGTTGGGGCAGATTGATTCCAGTCGCAAGATAGGCGCGCCAGTGCGGATGAAGCCGTGCGAGCGCGACGGCGGTGCGCGCTTTGGCTCGGGCTTGCCGCACCATCGCCTCGATGCTGCTCGCGCGAAGCGACGGCTTGAAATGATAGACCAAGGCGCGCGGGTTGAAGACGGCTTTGACGCCGCGGGCGCGGAGGCGCAAACCGACGTCGATGTCTTCCCAGCCGTACTCCGAGAACGATTCGTCAAACCCGCCGATCGCGCGAATCGTTGCCAGCGGAGCCGAGACGTTCGTCGTCCAGAAGTAGTTGCCGCTGTAGTTCTTGATGCTCCAGACGGGTGGCGGCAGGTCGTCGAGCGACTCGACCTCGATGGCCCCGCCACGCACGATGGCCGCGGGGCTCGCAGCATGACTGCGCAGATGCTCTGCTACGAAGTTCGGCAGCACCAGCACGTCGTCGTCGATAAAGACGATGCGCTCGCCGGTCGCGCGCGCGATTCCGGCATTACGAGCGCCGGCAAGCCCGCGGTTTTCCTGGCTTACGACGGTAAACGCACACGGTGCGTGCAAACGTGCGCGCTCTATCACCGACGGAGTTTCATCGCTCGAGCCGTCGTCGACGAGAACGACTTCGTACGAATCGTCGCGGACCGTCTGGTCGAAGCAGGCTTCGAGCACGCGCTCGAGCAGCGCCGCGCGATTGTAGGTGCAGAGCTGAATCGTCGCGGCAATCACGAGATCAACGAGTCGAGCGCGGCAAGAATTCTCGTACGGTCGAGATTCGCGATGCAGGCGTAGTCGCGACAGCGTTCCTTCGTATCGCCGGGATGGCACCGAAACGAGGCGCGCACGACCGCCGTCGTTTTACCCAGCGGCGCCCAGCGTTCGGGAAAATCCGATTGAAAGGGAAAAATACCTACCGTTGGGCAGCCGACGGCGGCCGCCACGTGCATCGAACCCGTCGTGATTCCGACAAACGCGCGCGCGCGCCGCGCGAGGGCGCCGAATGCGCCGACGCTCGTGCGCCCGGCAATCGAAACGACTCCCTCCAGGCCGTCGAGGCGACGAACGATGCCTTCGGTCGAGCGCGCGTCCGACGGCGAACCGCTCACGAGCACGCGCGCGTCGTAACGATTGCGAACGTCGCGCGCGAGTTCCGCCCAGCCGCCCAGCGGCCAGCTGCGCCGCGAGGCGATCGCGTTGCACGGATTGAGAATGATGAAGCGCTCGCAGCCTGCGAGCAGCTCCTCGGCGTCGCGCTCGTCCTGCGCCGTCGGCACGAAGCGGTAGCGACGGTCCTCCGTGTCGCAGCCGATGGCGCGCGCGAAGTCCAGCAGAACGTCGCACCAGTGCGAGGTAACGTCTCCGCGTTCGCTTCGGACAACGACGCGGTTGGTAAAGCGAAACGAGTAGAAGCGGCGCGCCTGACCGACTCGAACCGGAATGCCGGCGCTCTGCGGGACGCGAGCGGTTCGAGAGGTCGCCCAGGTGACGACGCAGGCGTCGTAACGCGAGCGCGCGAGCCGTTCCGCGAGGGCTCCGTCCTCACCCTCATCGAGCAACACGCCGTCGACGTCGGGCACCCGCTCGAGCAGCTCGCGATGCGACGGAAGCGTGAGTGCGTCGACCGTCGCGAATTTGCGGTGTAGCGCGCGCGCAACCACCGAGGCAACCAGCGAGTCACCGATGCCGCCGCCGGCGCAGTAGAGCAAGGCTCGCTCAGCGCACATCGCCGGCATCGAGCGCGCGGACCAGTTCGCGCGCATACAGCGCGTCCAAAAGTTGCCCGCGGCTCAAGCGCCGCAGCCATTCCGGCGCGTCGCCGCTCGAGAGACCAGCATAGAACGCGAGAAGAGGATCTGGCAAAAGATAGCGCGCGCGAAGGAGGTTGAGGGCATGCGCCCCGGTTGCCAAGCGAGCTCGGCGCGAGGGATGCTTACCGAGAAAGCGGCCCGCCATGCGCGCCTTTTCGACGGCCTTTCGGCTTTCGATTTCGAGCGTGTTCTCGGCCGGTGGCTTGATGTGCCACAAAAACGCACCCCAAGCAAACTTCCAGCGGCACTTCGCTTCGCGCAGGCGCACGCCTAACTCGGTATCCTCCCAACCGTAGAGATCGAAGCTTTCGTCGAAGCCGCCGGCGCGGTAGAAGGCTTCCTTGGAGAGCGATGCGTTGCACGTGCAGAGAAAGGCGCGCGAGTAGTTTGCCAATGCCGGCTTGGGGGTTGCATCGTAGGAGGGCACGTTGAGAATCGGCCCATTTACCACGCAGTCGTCTCCCGTCTGCGCCGCCGCATGAGCGGCGAGCCAACCTGGGGGCAGCGATACGTCGTCGTCGCAGAATACGATGTACCGGCCCGCCGCAAGCTCGACGCCGCGATTGCGCGCTTTGCCCCGATTGGGCTGCGGCTCGGCAACGTAGCGCACTGCCGGAACGCCTTCCGCGCGCGCTTCGACGACGCTCCTCGTGCCGTCGGCCGAACCGTTGTCGACGACGATCACCTCGAACGGCGACGCCTCGATCTGCCTCGCCAGCGACTCGAGCGTCCGCCGGAGATATTCTTGGCGGTCTTTGGTCGCGATCACGACCGAGTAGTCGATTTCCATTCTATGCCGCCAAGCCGAGCAGCGACTCCGCCATCCGGTCGGCCGCGCCAATGTGGTCGCGATAGAGTGCCGCTAATGCCGCGCCGGACGCCGCAATCCAACCACGGTCGTCGTACGAGTCGAGCGCGATCCGGGCGATTCGGCCCGGAGTGACCGTTCCGTGTATTTCGCGTATCAACGAACTCCCGGCATCCATGTTCGGCTGCGTGTGATAGCGAAAGCTGCGAGAGACGGCAACTGCCGCAGCGCGTTTGAGCGGGACTCCGACCAACGGGACGCGGTTGAGATAGGTGAGCGGGCCGTTGATGGCGACGAGCTCCGGCGCATTGAGCGGTGTAATTGCAATCACCGGTTTGCCCAGCACCGCCAGCTCGATCGTTTTCGTTCCCGGAATGGTCAGAACCAGACGCGCGCTGCGCGCCGCCGCTAGCGCGTTGTTCAGAAGGGGAATGCGTACCTCGTCCGACTCCGTCGCAAGGAAATCGCGTCCCGCCTCGGTTACCAGCCGGCCGCACCGGCCGAACATGCGCGGATGGCCGCCGCCCTCGATCGCCGCCGCGACCTGCGCGCGCGCCGTAAACGGCGAAAGCGCGAAGGCAATCTTCAGCTGGGGGCGTTCCCGAAGCATGCGCAAAGCTGCCGCAAAATAAAACGGCACGAGATTTTCGATTTCGTAGGATCGCGACCCGGGCATGATCAGGATGCCGTCGACCGGGGTCCCGGGCTCTTGCGTAAGACCGGCCTCGAAGAGGGCACCATCGATCGCGAGGTTTCCGACCCGCTCGATGCGCTGCGGCGGAGTTCCCCATGCGGCAAGCTGTTCGACGTTGCGCGCGTCGACCGCGAAGGCGCGATCGAACAGCGAGCGGTACGACCGGCGCGAGAACTTATAGGTTGCGGCCCGGCCCTTCAGCCGCGCGTGAACGCGCGCCGCGTGCAAGAGGTCGCCGCCGATATACTGTACGACGTCCACCCGCGGCGGCAGATTCTCCAGCCGGGCGCCAAAGGCAAACTTTAAATACTCTTTCGGGGCGAAGACGCGCGCCGCCGGAAACGCGTCGCGCACGATCTGCGCTTCGAAGCCGGTAGCATAATCGTCGGGCACGAGAAAGACCAGCGCCTCCAAATCCGGTTGCCGCCGGTAGAGCGCACGGAGCAGCGGCCGTAGCCACCCGGCGACCTCACCGGGACCGTTAGCCGTGACGGCTATACGCATCGAGGATGCGGGCAATCGTCTCCGTCGTGCTCTTTCCGGCCGCGTGCGGCGCGAGCGCGATTCGGCCGCCGTAAGCCAGCACGACGCTTCGCTCCGGAAGCTCCTCTTCACGGTACTGGTCGCTCTTGACGTGGACGTCGGGCCGAATGCGGTCGAGCAAGATCTCCGGCGTGCGCTCTGAAAACCCGACGACGGCGTCGACGCTGCGCAACGCCAGCAGCAGCTCGGCCCGGTCGCGGAACGGAACGATCGGCCGCGCTCGGCCCTTGATTTGCCGCACCGATTCGTCTTCGTTCAAACCGACGATCAGGGCGTCACCCTGCGCGCGCGCCCACGCGAGATACTCCACGTGACCGGCGTGCAGCACGTCGAAGCAGCCGTTAGTAAAGACGACGCTTGCGCCCTGGGCTCGCAGCGATTCGCGCCACTGCACCGCCTCCTGCGCGCCCAGCAGACGGCCAAAGAAGACCTCAGCGTTCATCCATGGCCGGTCGCGGGCTCGACGAGCGCTACGATCTCTTCGGGTGAGGCAGTCGCGGTTCCGAGCTTTTCGACGACGACACCGGCGGCAAAGTTTGCCAGCTGCATAGCCTGTTCGATCGCTGCGCCGGCCGCCAGCGCAAGTGCCAGCACCGCAATCACCGTATCGCCCGCGCCGCTCACGTCGTAGACGGTCCGTGCGACGGACGGAATCTTCAACCGCTCGCCCTCGCGTCCAAAGAGCGCCATGCCGTGCTCGCCGCGGGTAATGACCGCGTACCGGCAGTCGAGCATCTCGACGAGGCGCACGCCCGCCCGTTCGAGGCTTGCGTCGTCGACGATGGAAACGCCGGTCATTGCGGACGCTTCGGCCACGTTGGGCGCGACGCACGTGACGCCGCGAAGGAGCCCAACGTTTTGCGGTTTAGGATCCGCCAACACGACGGGACAGATCGACGTCGCCTCAACGATTTCGCGGCAGAGTAATCCTTTGGCATAGTCGCTCAAAATCACGGCATCGCAGTCCGCCGCGCGCCGCCGGACGAAGGCTGCAATCCGCCCGCGGTCGTCGTCGGATAACGGCGCGGTCGACTCCCAGTCGGCCCGAACGACTTGCTGATTGTGCGCCACGACGCGAGTCTTGCGGGTGGTCGGCCGGTCGGTTAAGGTGAAGATTCCCGATTCGTCGACCTGCTGCTCTTGGAGCAGGCTGCGCACTTGCACCCCGAACGCATCACCGCCGATCGTTCCCGCAAAAACAACGCCGGCGTGCAAGGCTCGCAGATTGCTGGCAACGTTTCCGGCTCCGCCGAGCGTAAACGAATGGTCGGCAACCGCGACGACCGGAACCGGTGCTTCGGGCGATATGCGCGTCACCGTGCCCCAAATCCATTCGTCGATCATCAGATCGCCGATGACGAGAATCCGGCGCCCCTTCGCGCGTTCGAAAAGCGTTCGCGCGTCGGGGGCCATCAACGAGTTCACGGCAAGCCGCCTTCGAAGATCAACCGCTGCTCGACCAAGTCGCAGACGATGTGGGCCATCACCTGATGGACTTCTTGGACGATCGCCGCGTAGCCGTCTGGACCGACCAACGCCAGGTCGGCGTGTTCGAGAACCGTGCCGCCCCCGTTCCCGGTAAACGCCACCGCCACCGCTCCACGACGCTTCGCGGCTTCCAGCGCAAGCACGACATTGCGCGAGGTGCCGCTGGTCGTCATGCCGATCACGACGTCACCCGGCTGCGCGAACGCCTCTACCTGGCGAGAGAAGACGTAATCGTATCCGTAATCGTTGCCGACGCAAGTCAGCGTCGAGGAGTTAACCGAAAGCGCTTCGCTGTTGAGGCCCGGCCGTTCGCGCAAGTAGCGCCCGGAGAGTTCGGCAGCCATGTGCTGCGCTTCGGCCGCGCTGCCGCCGTTGCCGCACCACAAGACTTTCTTGCCCGCTCGCAGGGCGACGACCACCGCATCGACGATCGCTTCGACCTGCTCGCGGTACTGTGGCGGATCGAGAAACCCTTGCCGGTCCGCGAGCAGTTCGGCGAAATCGCGCCGTCCGTGGTACCGCGCCATGGAGTCGCTCATTGCTCGATCCAAAAGAGCTCTTCACCCTGCGAAACCAGCTCGCCGTTCCCTGGAACGACGCGCACGATCGTGCCCGCATAGTCGCTCTGAATTTCGTTGAAGAGCTTCATCGCTTCGAGCACGCACAGAATGTCGCCGGTTTCGACGCGCGCGCCCACTTCAACGTACGGAGCGATATCGGGTGACGATGCCCGATAGAACACGCCGGTCAGCGGCGCGAGCACTTTGGTGACGTTTGCGCCGGCTGCGGGCGCGCCTTCGCCGGCCGACGTGGAGGCGGAGTTCGCCGCCTGCGGTGCCGGCTCGGACCCTCCGCGCGACAGCTCGTAGATTGCGTCGCCGAGCTTTACCTTGATCGTGTCGAGGTCGTGCTCGTGCATGAGCGCGAGCAGTTCGCGTAGCGTTTGCGTCTCTCGCGCGTATTGCTCGTCCATCACAGTCCCGCTTCTACGAGAAGCTCGACAAGGACTCTTATCGAGCCGAAGGGCACTCTGCGATCGTTTCGCTCCTCGAGGTCCCGCAGTACCGCCTCACCGGCGGCAAGCTCGTCGCTCCCGAGGATCAGCGCATAACGCGCTCGGTTCCGGTCGGCGATTTTCAACTGAGCGAGCAGCTTGCGTTCGAGGTAATCCGCGTAGGTGGGAGCGTCGAGGCTGCGGCGCAGCACGGCAACGATCGGAGCCAAGACGGTGCGCGCTTGCGCTCCCAATGCAATGGCCTGGAGTCCCCGCCGCGGCGCTTCCTCTTGCGAGCCGCGGGCTTCGAGCATCATGAGAAAGCGCTCCATCCCGAGAGCAAAACCGACCGCCGGCACGTCGGGGCCTCCCAGCGATGCTACCAAACCGTCGTAACGGCCGCCGCCACAGACGCTGCTTTGGGCGCCGAGCACGCTGGAGGTAATCTCGAAAACCGTTCTTCCGTAGTAATCGAGTCCGCGAACGATGCGCGGATTAATGGTAAACGGAATGCCGGCCAAATCGAGATACGATTTGAGCGCGTCGAAGTGCTCGCGGCACGGCGCGCAGAGAAACGACTCAAAGGCCGGTGCGCTCGCCACGTACGGAATATCCGCGGGGTGCTTACTGTCGAGCAGCCGCAGCGGATTGCGTTTGATTCGCAGACGCGACTCTTCGCTCATCTGCGTCAGATGCGGCGCAAAGTGCGCGACTAGCGCGTCGCGATACACGGGCCGGCAGCGGTCGTCGCCGATCGTGTTCAGGTTGAGGACCGCGTCGCCGATCCCGTATCCGCGCACCAGCTCCCACGCCAGCGAGATCACTTCCAAATCCGCTTCCGGACCCGCAAACCCAAAACACTCGACGCCGAACTGGTGCGATTGCCGGTAGCGGCCCTTCTGCGGTCGCTCGTAACGAAAGATCGGCCCGATGTAATAGAGCCGCAGCGGCCCGAGCGCAAAGAGACGGTGTTCCAGCGCGGCGCGGACCACTGGCGCGGTCCATTCAGGGCGCAGCGTCAAACTGCGGCCGGAGCGGTCGTCGAACGTGTACATCTCTTTTTCTACGATGTCCGTCTGCGCGCCAACACCTCGGACGAAGAGTTCGGTCGACTCGAAGACCGGCGTCCGAATCTCGCCATAGCCGAAACGCTCCGCGAGAATACGAATCCGCGCTTCCAACTCGTTCCAGCGACCCGACTCGGGAGGAACCAAGTCCTGGGTACCGCGGGGGGCGCCTAAGTTCTCGGGCACGGCCGACCGGTTCGCCGGGCCGGCTGACTAGCCATTGCGCCCGCGCGCGTGATGGCATCCGGTGCGTATCGCGCTCTACGCAGCAGCGCTTGCATCCCTCGCAACGCTCCTCTCGCCGGACAGCCTGCGCAGCGCGGTGGCGACGTCGGCGAGCGCCCTTTTTGAAGCCGCACCGTTTTTATTGGCCGGCATCGTTGCGGCGCGCTTCTTGCGTCATCCGCACGCCGTCGCGTATCTCGGATGCGGCTGCGCCGCCGGGCCGTCGGCGCGCTCGCTTCCCGCGACCGCCGCGACGTGGCTGCTCTTTGGGCCGCTAGTCGCGGTCGCACGATTCGCCGCCGCGCTCGTCGTCGCGCGCTTGCTCCGCCGCGATAGCCGGTCCGGCTGCCCGCATGCGTCGAATTGGCTTGGCGAGTTTACCACGCTGCTTCCATCGGCACTCCTCGCCGGCGCTGCGACGCAAGTCGCCGCGGCAATCGATCCCGCAAAGCTTTCGCCGCTGCTCGGCGCCGCGGCAGGCGCATTGCTCGGCTTTACGGCGGCGCCCTGCGGGCTTGGCGCGATTGCGGTCGCCGGCGCTCTGCGCGCCCAGGCTCCAATCGCCGCCGCGGCCTTCCTCTGCGTCGCCGGAATCATCGACCTGCGCGCGCTTTCGCCGGGAACGCACTCCAAGAACGGCCACGATGCGTTGAGCTACTTACTCCTGATCGCCGCCTTTGCAATCGTCGCGCTACGACGCGGAGATGCGCTCGTCAATCCCGCAATCGCGCCCCTTCTGGCGGCCTGCGCCGCCGCGGCGCTGATCGGCGCGATCGCGTATCGGCGCGAGCAGACCGCGGTGCTGCGATGGGCGCCGGTCTTGATGTTGATCGGCGCGGTGGCCGGCGCCCCGCCGCCGCAGTATCGCGCGACCGAAACGACGCTAACGGATCTCTTTGCCGGCGAGCGTCTGACGTTTACCGGAGCGCTTACGCGCAACGGGGCGGAAAGCGCGTTGGTGCGCTACGCGATAACCTGCTGCCGCGCCGATGCCGCGCCGGTGGTCGTTCGCCTCGAGCGCCCGCCGCGTTACGCGGCGGGCAGTTGGTTGCGGGTTGACGGACGCATCGAGAGCGCCGGCGGCGATCTTCGCCTGGTTGCCGGAAGCACGCAACGCATCGCACCGCCGGCGGACCCGTTCATTTATCGCTGACGAGGCTCGAGCAGCTCCACGGGAATTCCGTTTGGATCTTCGACGAAGGCGATCGCGCGGGTGCCGCCGGGAGACTTGTAGACGTCTTTGAGAATCTTCACGTCTTTGGTCCGGAGAGTGTCGACGTATTGGCGCAGATCACCGTCGGATTCAAGGGCCAGATGTTCGTAGCGATTGCCGAGGTCGTACGGAGGATGCTCTTCCAAGTCGTAGACCAGCTCGATGTACGAGTTCCAATCGCTCCCCACAAACGCCATGTCGGCATTGCCGGGATAGTGAAACGGGCCGTCGAGCAGCCGCAACCCGAGCTTCTCCGTGTAAAAAGCGATCGACTCTTTCATGTCGTTAACGAAGATCGACGTGTGCAGAAAACGCGGCATACAAAACCTCCTGGCGGTTTGTACCTCTCAATGTAAGAAGTAACGATAGCTGGAAAAGACGAGCGCGACCCCGGCACGATCGGCCGCGGCGATCACTTCACCGTCCCGGACCGATCCGCCCGGCGCGATAATCGCCGCGCACCCGCCGGCGACGGCGGCTTCCAAACCATCGGCAAAAGGAAAGAAGCCATCGCTCGCGCACGCGGCGCCTTTGGCGTGGCCGCCGGCACGCTGCGACGCGATCTGCACGGCGCTGAGCCGGTTCGTCTGGCCCGCGCAGATTCCGCGGGTCGTTCCGCCGTTGACGATCACGATGCCGTTGCTCTTCACGTGCCGCACGACGTCCCAGGCGAATGCGAGGTCGTGCCATTGCTGCGGGCTTGGCTGGCGCCCGCTGACGACGCGCCACTCTTCCGCCGGTGCCCCCGGATCGTCGTTTTCAGCGAGAACGCCGCCGAGTGCGCTTCGCAGGCGCAGTTCGTGCGCTAGTTCGTCAGGAAGCGACGGCATAAAGCGCATGATTCGAAGGTTCTTTTTTTTCTTGAGCAGCTCGAGTGCCTCCGAATCAAAGGCCGGCGCCGCGACGATCTCGAGAAAGTGCCGGCCGAGCGCCTCCGCGGCGGCGGCGTCGATCGGAGCGTCGGTGGCGACGATTCCGCCGAATGCGGAGACCGGATCGGCATCGAGCGCTTCCCGAACCGCCAAACCGACGTGCGAACGCTGCGCCACGCCGCAGGGAACGGTATGCTTGACCACGGCGGCGCGAACGAAGCGCTCGCGATCGCTCCCGAACTCCGCACCCAGCGGAGCGCGGGAGAGCAGGCGCAGCGTGGCGTCGAGGTCGAGTAAGTTATTATACGAGAGCGCCTTTCCGTGCAGTTGCTCGGGCAAACGCTCGGGCCGGTCGAGATAGAATGCCGCCCGCTCCTGCGGATTCGTGCCGTAGCGCAGCCGTTTGGCAAGCCGCAACGTCAGTACCAGCGCGCCGGGAAGCTCGCTCGGTAAGACCTCACCCGCCGCACCGAGATAGTGCGAGATTGCGACGTCGTACTCCGCGGTTCGTTCGTAGGCCGCGATTGCAAACTTGCGGCGCAGTGCCGGCGGCGCGTCGCCCGACTCGATTGCAGCTTGGTATTCCGCATACTGCGACGGGTGGGTTAGCACGGCGACGTGCTCGAAGTTCTTTGCCGCCGCTCGCAACAACGCGACGCCGCCAATATCGATCTGCTCGATCGCTTCTGCTTCCGTCGTCCCCGGGCGCGCGACCGTTGCTTCAAAGGGATAGAGGTTCACGACGACCACGCAGATCTCCGCGATGGCATACTTCTCCGCTTGCGCGCGGTGCTCGCCGTCGGAGCGATCGAAGAGTATTGCGCCGAAAACCTTCGGGTGCAGCGTCTTGACGCGCCCGCCAAAAAGCGCCGGAAAACCGGTGACGTCCTCGACGTCTCTGGCGGGAACGCCTTGGTCCTGGAGGAACGCTCGTGTCCCACCGGTGGCATAGATTTCGATGCCGCGCCGTTCGAGTGCTCGAGCCAGCTCCGCCGAACCTGTTTTGTCGAAGAGAGAGAAGAGCGCCGCACGTCGGGTTGCCCCCGGGGCGTCAGGCAACCGACATCTCCGCTTCCGCTGCAAGCTCCGCCGAAACGATCGCGCTGACCCCAGCTTCTTTGGTCGTCACGCCGTACAGACGATCGGCACTCTCCATCGTTTTCTTATTGTGCGTGACGATGAGCATTTGAGACTTTGAAGCAAACTCGCGCACCATCTGGCAGAAACGCTCGATGTTCGCGTCGTCGAGTGCTGCGTCGACCTCGTCGAGTAGGTAGAACGGCGCGGGCTTGATCTCTATGAGCGCAAAGATCAAGGCCGCAGCGGTCATCGCACGTTCGCCGCCCGAGAGCGCGGCCAGCGGCATCTGCTTTTTGCCGGGGGGCTGCACGGCGATCTCGATGCCGGTTTCGGCGAGGTTGGCAGGCTCCGTCTGCCACATTTTTGCCTGACCGCCGGCAAAGAGCCGTCCGTACATCGTCGAGAACGCGGCGGCAACTCGCTCGAACGTCGCATTAAACTGCGCTTGACTCTCCCGTTCGATCTCCGCGATTGACTCGAGCAGCGTCGTCCGGGCCTTTGCGAGATCCTCGAGCTGCACGCGCAGGAACTGCTCGCGTTGCGCGACGTCATCGCGCTCGGCCTCCGCGTTGAGGTTGACGTTTGACTCCAGGCGCGCGAGATCGTCGCGCAGTCGCGGAAGCTCGTCGACGACCGAATCGGCCTCGTCCCGGTAGCGGCTCTCGACGTCGGCGCACTCTTCATTCGTGGCCGGGTGCTGCGCAAACTGAGAAACCAGCATGCCCAGCTCGGCTTCGATTTGCGCCAGGCGCGTCCGGTGACGCTCGCCGCCCGCGGCGGCGTCGCGCTCTTCCTGTTCGGCCAGCCGCAGCTCCGATTCGACACGAGCCTGTCCCGTTACGATCTCTTCACGTTCTTTGCGCGCCTGTTCGAGACGCCCGTCGAGCGAAACCACGCCGCGCCGCAGCCCTTCGAGATGCGCGTGCGCGCCGCGAGTCTCTTCCATCAGCGACGCAATCTCCGCCAGCATGCGCTCGCGCGCCGAACCGGCGCGCGCGCGATCCTGATCGAGCATGCCGAGCCTCGCATTGGCGGCATCCCGTTCGGCCCCAAGTGCGCCGGTTTGCTCGCGCAGCTCGGCGACATGCCCGCTCGCCGCCGTCTGCGCGGTCTGCGCGGCCGCAATCCCCTCGCGGACACGTACCAACTCGTTTTCCAACCGCAGCCGCTCGTCGTCGCTTTTCTGCGCTTCCGGGTCGCTCCGCTCGAATCCGCGCTCCAGATCTCGAGACCGTGCGGCCGCTTCGCGAAGCGACGCCGTTGCGGCGCGCGCCGTCGCGAGTTCGGCCTGCGTACGCTCGACCTCGTCGTTGCTCGCCGCGATCTGCGCGCGCAAGCCGACGAGCTGCGATTCCGCGCGCGCCTGCTGCTCGCGCGCCGCGTCCCGATCTCCAACGGCAGCGTGCGCGCGGGCCTGAGCGACTCGCAGCGCCTGCTCGGCCTCGTCGAGTCGCAGCCGCATGCCGGCCAGCGATTCGCGAAGGCTTGCAGCCAGAAACCGGCGGGAGAGGATCGAGCGTTCGCGAGCAAACCGGCCACCGGTAATTGCACCGCCTCCGGTGAGCTGCTCGCCACTGAGGGTCACGATCGTGTCGCGCACGCCGCGCCCGCGAACCAGCTCGATCCCGGTTTCGAGCTGGTCGACGATCAAGACGTTTCCGACCAAGAAGTTAACGATTCCGGTATAGCGCGGTGCCGTCTGGATCAGCGTGTGCGCGTAGCCGAGAACTCCCGGCACCGCGCCCAGCGCGGAGTCGAGATTTCGACCTTGCCGATCGGAAAGCGTATCGAGCGGCAAAAACGTAGCGCGACCCGCTTCTTTACGATTGAGAAACTCAACGCACCGTTCCGCATCTTCCGAAGTCGTCGTAACCACGTTGGAAAGGCGAGCGCCAAAGGCAACGTCCATTGCACGAGCGTAGCGCTCTTGTGTCGAGATGAGATTCGAGACGATATCCTCGATGCCGTGCAGCTCGCCGCGCTGCCGCGCTTCGACGACGGCGCGCGTTCCGGGGACGTGCCCCTCGAGCGAGTTTTCCAGCTCTTCGATCGTGTGCAGTCGCGATTGCGCCGCGGCGACGTCGCCCGTTTGATCGCGATGGACGCCGAGCGCCGCCACGACGGCATCTTGGGCGGCAGACGCCTGGACGTCCGCGTTCTCCGCGCGTCCGCGCGCGTCCAGCAGCTCCTCTTCGAGGGCCTCGATTTGGCGGCGGCATTCGCCATGCCGGTGCGCTGCCGCGCCGGCGACAATTTCGAGCTGCTCCGCGCGCTCGCGCGCGTTTTGCTCCTCTCGTTCGAGACGTTCGGCTTCGCCGCGAAGCGTCTGTGCTTGGACCCGCCGCTCCGCCTTGCGAGATGCCAGCTCCGTTGCCTCGGCCTCAACTTCACGCAGGTCGGTAAAGACCTTTTCGAGTTTTGCGCGCGCCTGCGCGAGCGTCGCTTGCGCCTCGAGCTCGCGCTCCCGGGCCGCTTCCAACGTTTGCGAAAGCGGCACGAGGCGTGCTCCCAGGTCGTCCATTGCCGCAACGAGCAACGCGCGCTCTCCAAGCACGCGCGCCGCGTCCTCTGAGGTCTGCGTCGATTGCCGCTCCAGCGCCTCACGCCGGGCGAGCGCGGCGGCGTATTCCGCTTCGACGCGGGCGACGTTGTTGCGCTCGCTTTGCGACTGCGAGCGCAGCTCTTCGAGCTCCAGCTCGCACCGATAGAGCTGGGTTCGCAGCCGGGCGACTTCCGCGCCGAGCGTTGCAGCCTTTGCGGCGCCCACCGCGCGTTGCTCTTCACCGCGCTCGAGTTCTTCACGTAACGCGACTCGCTCGCCGCGGCGGGATGCGCCGGCTCGCAGATAGCCGAGGATTTCCAAGTCGCGTAACCGCGCGCTAATGCGGCGGTAGCGCCTGGCCCGGCGAAGTTGGCTCTCCAACTCCGGAATTCGCCGTTCCAACTCCGCGATCAGATCGCTGATGCGAATGGCGTTCTGTTCGGTCCGTTCCAAGCGGCGCATCGACTCGTGTTTACGGGCCAGGAACTTGCCGATGCCGGCAGTTTCTTCAAAGAGCGAACGCCGCTCGGCCGGTTTACTAACGAGGATTGCATCGATCTGTCCTTGCGAAACGATCGCGTACGAACCCGGTCCGAGGCCGGTGCCCATCACCAAATCGAGAACGTCGCGCAAGCGTACCTGACTGCGATTGATAAAGTATTCGCTTTCACCCACGCGATAGGCGCGCCGGGTTATTTCGACCTCGTTGAAATCGATGGGCAACGCGCCGTCGGAGTTGTCGAAGAGAATCGCGACTTCGGCCAAGCCGAGCGGCTTGCGGCCTTCGTTCCCCGCGAAGATCACGTCTTCGAGCCGTCCCGATCGGATGCTCTTCGTCGACGTCTCCCCGAGCACCCAACGAAACGCATCCACAAGGTTAGACTTCCCCGAACCGTTGGGACCGACGATCGCCGTGACGCCGTCGCCGAACTCTAGCGCCGTCGGCTCGGCAAACGTCTTAAAGCCGAACGATCGAATTTTCTTGAGTTTCACGTCCCGACCGCGCGTTGCAAGTCTTCGTCGCTTGCCGGAGTGAGCGAGAGCAATGCGGCATCAGCCGCCGCTTGTTGTGCGGCCTTCTTCGAGGGCCCGCTCCCTTTGCCCAACACCTTGCCCTTGACGCTGACCCGGGAATAGAATGCCGGGCGTTGCGGCGTGCCGCGACTGGTCTCCCGGTAGACCGGCGTCGCCGCCAAATGTTCCTGGGCGTAGTGCTGTAAGCGCGTCTTGGCATCGAGCAACGCTGCCGTACCGTGGTCCAACTGGTCGACGTGATGTTTGATGACAAACGCGCGCGCCTTTTCGAGCCCATAGCTAAGGTAGATTGCACCGACGAAGGCTTCGAAAGCGTCGGCCAGTACTGACGTGTTGTCGCTCCCGCCGGCCGCCCGCATTCCGGCGCCAAGCAGCGTCAGCTCTGAAAACCCCAGCCGGCGCGCGGTTCGGGCAAGCTGCGCGTCGTTGACGATCGCGGCTTTACGCAACGTCAGCAGTCCTTCGGGCTCCTGCGCAAATTGCTCGAAGAGCCAGCCGGCGGTGATGCAACCCAGAACGGAGTCGCCAAGAAACTCCATCCGGTCGCTCGACCTGCCGCCTCGCTCTTTTGCATAGCTCTGGTGAACGAAGGCCATTTCGAATACGCTTAATTCGTCGCGCTTCCGAATGCCTGCAAGACGGAGCAGGGCGCGCAGCCGGCGCCGGTACGCTTCGCCGCTCACGCTAGGAGCCTGTAGGCTGACGAACCTTGCCGAAGACGATGACGCTGTTATGGCCACCGAAGCCGAACGAGTTGGAAAGCGCAACGCGGATTGGCGCATGGCGCGCGACGTTGGGCACGTAGTCGAGTCTGCACTCGGGATCGGGGAACTCGTAGTTGATCGTCGGCGGCATGATGTCGTGGTAGACGGCAAGCGCCGTCGCGACGCCTTCGATGCCGCCGGCCGCACCGAGCGCGTGTCCGTGCATCGATTTGGTCGAACTGACGCCGATTCGGGTGGCGTACTCGCCGAAGGTCTTTTCAATCGCCCTGGACTCGGCGGGATCGCCCACCGGCGTCGAGGTTCCGTGCGCGTTGATATAGTCCACGTCCTCAGGGCCGATGCCGGCGCCCTTTAAGGCGCGCGCGAAGGCCAAGCGGACGCCCCGGCCCTCGGGATCGGGTGCGACGAGATCGTAGGCGTCGGCCGACTGGCCGTACCCGAGCAGCTCGCAATAGATCTTCGCTCCGCGAGCCAGGGCGTGTTCGTACTCCTCAAGCACCAGGATCCCCGCACCCTCGGCGAGGACGAACCCGTCGCGCTCACGATCGAACGGGCGGCTCGCTCGAGCGGGATCGTCGTTGCGGGTCGACATCGCTCGCATCGAGCAGAACCCGCCGATGGCCAGCGGCGATACCGTCGCCTCGCTGCCGCCGGCAATCATCGCGATCGCGTCGCCGTGCGTGATGAGGTTGAATGCGGTCGCGATGGCGTCGTTGCCGCTCGCGCAGGCGCTCGCAGCAGCGAAGAAGGGCCCTTGAAAACCGTAAGCCATTGAGATGTGCGCCGTCGCCGCGTTGGCCATTAGCATCGGAATGAAGAAGGGCGTTACCTTCGCCCACGTTCCATTTTCGTTGGCTTTGTCGGAGTTGAGCCAGAAGGTGATGATTCCGCCGATGCCCGTCCCGACGATGCCTCCGACTTGCTGCTTGAACTCCGGGTCCTCGGGCAGTTTGGCATCCTCGATCGCTTCACGTGCGGCGACAAACGCGAACTGCGTGAAGCGATCCATGCGTCGCGCTTCTTTGCGTCCGATGAGCTGCTCGGGATTCCACTCTTTTACTTCGCCCGCGAAGCGCGTATCGAAGAGGCTGGCATCGAAGGCAGTGATTGGGGCGATTCCGGATTCGCCGGCAATCAGGCGACTCCAAAAATCCTCGCGGGTGTTTCCGACCGGAGTAACCGCTCCGAGCCCGGTCACGACGACTCGTCGGCGGGCAGGCGGCTGCATTCTGGAGGGGCTCAAAACTTCAGCAAGTTACGGCGGCGTCGGGGTGGTTCCCCCTGCCTTTCGCCGAGCTCCGCCTTGCGCTGACCCCGCGTGCCGGATATAATCAGGGGCTGTCTGCCACATAAGGGTGTGGGGCACTACTCGATCACCGAAGGGACGTTATGAAGCGGACTTTTCAGCCGCACAACCGCCGCCGTAAGCGCGTGCATGGATTTATGGAGCGAATGAGCACCAAGGCCGGGCGTAAGGTACTCGCGCGCCGCCGGAAGAAGGGACGCCATCGTCTCACGGTCTGATGCGCCGGGTGGCAAGCCTGCGCCGGCAAGCAGATTTTGCCCGGTTGCGCCGCCAGGGCCGTCGCGTTTCGACCAAGAGTCTGACCATTTACCGTAGCGATGCACCGCCGGGGGATGCATCGTCCCTCGTCGGGATCACCGTCAGCAAGTCGATCGGAAAGGCCGTGGTCCGCAACAAGCTGCGCCGACGTTTGTCGGCAATCGTTCGGGAAGCGCTCGCACCGCGTGTCGCGATGCGTTTGCTTATCGTTGCGCGCCCCGTAGCCGCGGACGCGCTTTTTTCCGATTTACGGGTCGAAGTAACTTCGGCTCTCGGACCCGTGTAGGAGATCGCATGCGAGCCGCCGCCTTGGGACTGATCCGCGCCTACCAGCTCGTGATCTCCCCGTTCCTTCCGCCTGCCTGCCGCTTCTACCCGAGCTGCTCGAACTACGCCGCAGCCGCCGTCCGAGAACATGGGGTCGCGCGAGGCAGCTGGCTAGCCCTCTCTCGCCTTGCTCGCTGCCATCCGTGGCACCCTGGCGGCGTCGACTTCGTGCCCGCAGCCGCACCAGACGGCGCGCGCCGCCTGGAATCGAGGTAGTTGGTGCACCTTCTGCTGGCCACGTCGTGGCTCGATCCCTTCGTTAGCTTCATTTGGACGGTCGTGCTGGCGATCGACAAGCCGATCGGAAATCTCGGCTGGAGCATGATCATTTTGGCGGCACTGATCAGGCTGGTTTTTTGGCCGCTCAATACGGCACAGTTCAAGGCGTTCTTGAAGATGCAGAAGATTGCGCCGATGCTCAAACGCGTTCAAGAGCGCTTTAAGGACGATAAGCAAAAACAACAACAAGAGACGATGGCGCTCTACAAAGAACAGGGCGTCAATCCGTTCGCCGGCTGTTGGCCGATGCTCGTGCAATACCCGGTCATCATCAGCGTCTACTATGTGGTGCTCAATCACAAGACGCAGTTTGCCAATCAGAACTGGCTTTGGATCGGAAGCGCGTTCTCCAGCGCGGTTTCGGCGCCTAAACTTTTCGGAACGCCGATCTTCGCCGCGAGCCTGGCACTCCCCGATCTCTTTTTGATTCTGGTCTACGCGCTCTCGATGTACCTCAGCGTTCGCTACGTCAGCATGCCCGCGACCGATCCGCAGCAAGCTCAGATGCAGCGCTCGATGGCGGTCTTCTCGCCGCTCATGCTCGGCTTTCTCGGATGGAAGTATCACTGGCCGTCGGCGATGGTCCTCTATTGGTGCTGCTACAACATCTTTACGATGGGACAGCAGTTCTATCTGCTGCGCCGCTACCATCAGCCGCTGGCACTGATCGACAGCGAACACGTGATCACCGAAGGCGCTTCGGGCGGAAACGCGTCCTCCAAGGCAGCCTCCGGCAAGGCTTTGCCGAGCAGCAACGGCGCCGCAGCGTCGAATCAGCCCCGCGCCCCGCGCTCGTCGCGGTCAAGACGAAGAAATAAAAAAGGCAATTAACATGCTTTACGAAGACGATTTCGAGTTCGAGGAACAGCCCGCCGACGTGCGCGACCGCCCGATTCCGGGCAAGTCCGGGGGTGGAAGAAACGGCGGCGGCACTCGACGGCGGCGCGACCCGCACCGCAGTCCGGCGGCACCGCGCGAGCGACAGGCTCTCCCCGACGAGGCGAAGCCTGCCCGAGACCTTCTCGCCGAGATTCTCGAGCGGATGGGCGCGGGACCGATCGACATCGACTACATCGCGCGCCCCGAAGGCGAGTATCTAGAAGTGAGCGGGCCGCACCTCGGCATGTTGATCGGCCGCCACGGCAATACGTTGGAAGCCCTGAATCTCGTCTTCAACAACGCGCTCAATGCGGGCGTTCGGAACAACCGACACTACTTTACGATCGACGCCGAGGGATACCGCGCCGCGCGCGCCGAGCAACTGAAAAACCTCGCGCTTGCGACGCTCGAGCGCTGCGTCCGCGACCGCTTGCCGCAGAAGCTCGAGCCGATGCTGCCGTCCGAGCGAAAGATCGTTCACCTCGCACTTGCCGATTCCGAAGTCGTGCGTACCGAATCGGAGGGAGAAGAGCCCGAACGCCGAGTGGTGATATTTCCCCGTTGAGCCAGGGCTCAACGGGTTCCCCCACAACTTCAAAAGGCGCTACGCCCTGCGGACTGCGCGCCCCCCAGCGGCAAAGCCGCCGGGGCCCCCGCTGAGCCAGGGCTCCAGATAAGGGCGAAGCGATGCTCGATGGGGCCTCGACGACCATCGTCGCGGTCGCGACGCCTCCCGGAAAAGGGGCGATCGCAATCGTCCGCGCCAGCGGTCCGTCGGTCTCCGAAATCGCCAGCCGGCTAGTTCGAACAAAATCTCGCTTGCGACGCCGCGTCGCAACGTACGCAACGATCGTCGACGAGATCGGCGATGTCCTAGACCACGGTCTGGCGATTTTTTTTCAAGCGCCGCAGAGTTATACGGGCGAAGATATGCTCGAGCTGCAGATTCATGGCTCCCCGGTCGTCGCCCGCGAAGTCGTTCGCGCGATGCTCGCGTGCGGCGCCGAGCTTGCCGGCCCGGGCGAGTTCACGCGTCGCGCGTTCTTCAACGGAAAAATTGGGCTGCGCGCCGCCGCGGCCGTCGCGGATCTCATCGACGCGCAGACACGCTCCGCCGCGCGCGCCGCGCTGGCCAACTTCGACAGCGGGCTGTCTAACGAGGTGCGAGCCGTGCGAAGCGAGCTAGCCACCATCCTGCAAGAGCTCGAGGGTACGATCGACTTTCCGGACGAGGTTCCCGAACCCGAACGTGGCGGCCTCAAGGAAAGACTGGCGCCGATTCGAACGCGTTTGGAACGCCTTCGGCGTGATGGCGAGCTTGGGAAAATCGTACGTGAAGGGCTTGGCGTCGCAATTATCGGGCCGCCGAATGCGGGAAAGTCGTCGCTGCTCAACGCGCTGTTGGGGACGCAGCGCGCCATCGTCTCCGAGATCCCTGGGACGACGCGCGATACGATCGAGGAGAGCATCGTCGTCGACGGCGTACCAGTTCAACTCATCGATACGGCCGGGATTCGAGCCCATGCGGACCGTCTCGAGGCCCAGGGCATCGCGCGCACGGAGCGCGCGCTCGAGGGCGCCGCCATTGCTCTCGTCGTTGTCGACGGATCACAACCCCCGGACCCCGGCGCGCGGCGGTTGCTGGATCGCACGCAGGGCCGGCCGAGGATCCTTTTTCTCAACAAGGCCGATTTAGGCACGGACCCCGCGTTTGCGGCGCAATGGCCGGAAGCAATTGCCGGCAGCGTGCGCGACCACGGCACACTGGAGAAGCTTCGGCTCGCCATTGCGACCACCGGCTGGAGCGGCGAACGCTTTGACGCGACTCGACCTCACTTGGCATCTTTGTACGAGTTCGAAGCTGCCGACGCCGCGCTGCGGGCACTGGGGCGCGCCGGCGAGGCGCTCGACGCACGCGAGCCAATCGATTTCGTGGCGAACGAACTCGCGCACGCGTTTTACCAACTCGGGCATGTAAGCGAGCAGGCTGCCGCCGAAGAGATCGTCACCGGCATCTTCTCCCGTTTTTGCGTCGGAAAATAAACTACCAACTCTGCAAGGAGATCGAATTGCAACGGATTTTTCTAACCGCGTTAATTGCCGCCGCCCTGCTCGTGCCGCGTGCCGCTTCGGCAGAGATCGTGCCCGCCTTCGGCATCGCGATTCAAAGCTGCGTCGTCAACTCAAACGGCGGTGGTCTGACCAACGGCGTCAACATCGTCTATTACAACACGCACCCGTCTCCAGCCACGGAAATAGATTTCCTCGTGCGGTACCACGGACACGCCTACGTGCTGACCGACCGTGGAACGTTCACGCAAAACGCCCAGATCAATCACAATCTCGCCAACTCGCTCGTCGGCCGCTCGTGGCAAGGTCCCAAGGCGAAGGTCTGCACGGTTCAGCGCGTCTATCTGGAAAACGGAAAAGTGTTGCAATAACGCATGCATTCGCTCGAAATGTCCGGCGCCGTCGCGCGCAATTGGTGGATGTGGCTGATCCGCGGAGTCGTTGCAATTCTCTTTGGAACACTTGCATTGCGGTGGCCCGGTGACACTCTCGTCGTCATCGGGCTTCTCTTTGGTGCCTACGCTTTGGTAGACGGCGTCTTTGCGATCCTTGCAACGATACGCGCCGTGGAGGAGCATCAGCGCTGGTGGCCGCTCATGCTCGAAGGCATCGTCGGACTCCTGATAGCCGCGATAACCTTCTTTGACGTCGGAATCACGTTGCTCGCGCTCTATTTCACGATTGCAGCGTGGGCGTTTATTACCGGAGTTCTGGAAATTGTCGCGGCGATTCAGTTGCGATCGCACGTCACCAACGAGTTCTGGCTGATCGTCGGCGGGATTGCATCGATACTCTTCGGCGGTTTGATGGTTTGGTTTCCACTCGCCGGCGCGCTGGCGCTCGTTTGCTCATTAGCGCGTATGCAATCGTGTTTGGAATCTTGATGATCGCGCTCTCGTTGCGCCTGCGTGGCCACTCCGCCGCTTTATCGGCTCAGTCGACGGGCTAACATTCGATGTTCGACGATGCCGGCACGATTGTCGTAGGCGGCGGCCATGCCGGCGTCGAGGCCGCGCTGGCGGCAGCGCGTCTCGGCGTTCCCACGATACTGGTGACCGGCGATCCGGAGCGGATCTGCACGTTGCCCTGTAACCCGTCGATCGGCGGAAGTGCGAAAGGGCAGTTGGTTCGCGAGATCGACGCTCTGGGCGGGGCGATGGCAAGCATTGCAGACCGTTGCAGCCTTCACGCTCGTTTTCTCAACGAGAGCAAAGGACCGGCGGTGCGAGCTCTGCGTCAGCAAATGGACAAGCCGGCATACGGCAGGCTGGCGACCGCCCTGCTACGATCCCAACGCAATCTCTCGATCGTGCAGGGTCTGGTCGAAGGGCTGATCGTTGAGAGTGGCGCTGTCCGCGGCGTTATCTGTGCCGGCGGGGAACGGTATCGCGCCAGAAGGATAGTCCTTGCGACCGGAACGTTTCTTGGCGGAAAGTCCTTCTGCGGAAGCGTAGTGCGCGCGGAGGGGCGATTCGGCGAAGCCCCGGCGCGCGGGCTCGCCGATACGCTGCGCCGTCTGGGTTTCCCGACTGCACGGCTGAAGACGGGAACGCCGCCGCGCATCGACCGATGCAGCGTGACCTACGATGCGATGACGCGGCAGCCGCCCAGCTCCCAGCCGCTGCTGTTTTCGTATACGAGTGAAAGAGAGTTTGCAGGACCTCAGCTGCCGTGCTATCTCACGCAGACCAACGCGCGCACGCATGCATTGGTGCGCGACAATCTCGCGCATTCGCCGCTTTACGGACTCGATCTGATTCGCGGGATCGGTCCACGATATTGTCCATCGATCGAAGACAAGGTCGTCAAGTTCGCGCATAATCCAGCGCACCAAATATTTATCGAGCCGGAAGGTTGGGATGAGCCCACACTATACGTCGGCGGCTTTTCGACGTCCCTGCCGGCGGAGATCCAGCTCGAAATGCTTCACACGCTGCCGGGCTTGGAGGCGTGCAGCGTTATTCGAGCCGGCTACGCCGTAGAGTACGATATGGTCCCGCCGACGGAGCTGCGGGAGACGCTGGAGACGCGACGGATCGCCGGGCTCTACCATTGCGGGCAGCTCAACGGCACCTCCGGTTACGAAGAGGCCGCGGCGCAAGGGCTGGTTGCTGGAATCAATGCCGCGCGGAGCGCGCGTGGCGAGGAACCCCTGCGGCTGACCCGAGCCCAGGCTTATATCGGCGTCCTCATCGACGATTTGGTGACCCGCGGCGTCGACGAGCCCTATCGCATGCTCACGTCCCGCGCCGAGCACCGAGTCATCCTGCGCCACGATAATGCCGACCAGCGCCTGACGCCGGTCGGACGCGAGGTGGGGCTCGTCGATGACCGCGCATGGGACCTCTTCAATCGACGGCAAGAATCCCTCCAGCTAGCGCATAGGCACGCCGAGAAGACTCGGATCTCCAACGGAAGCATCGGCGACGAGCGCTTTTCCGGCGGAAGCACGATTGCCGATGCCCTGCGCCGGCCCAACCTCGACTTCGGCGACGTGGCCGAGCGTTTTTATCCCGCGCTCGATGAAGAGATCGGCGAACGCCTGGCGATCGAGCTAAAATGCGAGGGTTACGTTCGCCGTCAAGAACTCGCCATCGAGAAGGCGTCGAAAACCGAGCATGCGACGATACCGCCGGATTTTGACTACCGGTCGATTGCGGCGCTCTCCGCGGAGGCGCGGGAAAAATTTACCTCGCGGCGCCCCCGGACGCTGGGAATGGCCGGACGAATTCCCGGGATAACGCCCTCCGATGTCGCCATCGTCGGCCTCTTTGTCCATAAGGCCCGGCGGGAGAGCGTTCCCGTTCCGACGGCCTGACCTTGACGGCCCTCGAAGAGCTCCTCGCCGGCCAGGGAATCGCCGCGCCTGCCGTCGCGGCTCTATCGCGCTACGGCGAACTCGTCCTCGAAGCCAATCGCCACTTCAACGTAACGGGAGCGAACTCACCGGAGGAGATCGGACACCAGATCTGCGACAGCCTTTCCGTCGTCCCGTACCTGCAGGAGCCGTACGTGGACGTCGGGTCGGGCGCCGGCTTCCCGGCGATCCCGATCGGGATCGTGACCGGAATTCGGCTCACGCTGATTGAGGCGACGATGAAGAAGGCGCGGCTCCTCGAATCGCTCTTGGAGACCCTGGGACTGCGCGGGGTCGTCCTGGCAGAGCGCGCCGAGGCCGCCGGCCGCCGCCCAGAGCTGCGCGAGCACTTTGCGAGCGGAACCTGCCGCGCCGTGGCAACCGCTCCCGCGGTTGCAGAGCTGCTTTTGCCGTTGATCGGGATCGGCGGAGCGGCGGTTCTGCAGCGCGGTAGGACGGACGAGACCGAACGCCGGGCCCTGGAGGACGCTTCACTGGTGCTGGGAGCTTGCGTTGAGAGCGATGATGAGATCGGAGGCGGCCACCACATTATTCTCCTGCGCAAGCTTCGGGAGACCGCGATGCGGTTTCCGCGCCGGACCGGCGCTCCGCAGAAGCGGCCGCTTTGCCAGTAGATGTCCAAAATGTTCCCCGTGAAACAACTGGCTGATTTACCCCGCAGGGGGTGCCCGTTTGCTCGGCATTCAGAGCGAAAAACAGATAGCATCCGTCTGCCGATTCGCACCTACAAAAGACACGTGGCGGCAGCAGCCCTTGTGCTGTTGCTCCTTGGAACGATCACCGCCAGCGTCGCAAAGGTGGTATGCTTAGCGCAATGGCACCCGAAGTAAGCCAAGCATTAAGAGAGCTTGCAAGTGCGCTCGAATCCGAGGGCGGAATCCCTGTTGGGCAGTCCGACGACCCTGCTTTTTATATTTACGGACACCAGAGCGGTGAGCCGGTAGTGGCGGGGCGTTAAGGCGCCTTTCCAAATCGCGTTCAACCGAAGAAGCCCCTTCTAGAGGGCTTTTCTTTTTGCTCTGCCCTACGAAAAGCTTGGATCTGCAGCCCGCCTCTTCTCAAAACGAGTGGCCAGGCCCTCGCCCTCTGGGTGCCGGACATTTCCAAAATGTTTCCCGTGAAACACTTCGATCGGGGGTCAGTCCCGGCAAAATTAGAGAGACCCCCAGGTAAGGTGGGGATCTCTTTCTTCTTTTTCGCTTCTCTTTTTTTCCCGTGGACCTGTGGAGATAGGTTTTGGCGACCTTGTCGCGTGCGGGGACTTAAGTCACCAAACTTGGTGTGATTGGGGGCGACTGCACGGTAAATCGCCCCAATCCGTAGAGGGCTAGCTTAGACCGAACCGGCGACGGCCGAGTAGAGCAATTTGAGGTTGGGTCGTCACGACGACCAGGGCAACCATGGCGATCAGGGCAACGAGCAGACCGTATTCGACAATGGTCGCGCCATCTTCGTCGCCGATCATCGATTTGACATTGCTATAAAGAAGTAGAGTAAGACGTGACGTCAAAATCCGACGCAACTAAGCGGCCCCGAATTCCACCGCTGGCATACCACCCGTTGGATGCTTTCTAGATTACGAAATCTTTTGCAGTCCTTCGAGGCAGCCCGGACCGGGAGGTTGGAGCACTTGAATCCGGCGGCCTGCGTATAAGATACCGCTAATGCAGCGACATTTCTCCACCGATGCTCTGCTGACGGCCGCTCTGCCGCCGGGAAGCCTCTATGCCGTCGGCGGGCGGGTACGCGACGAATTGCGCGCGCAGTGCGAAGCGACCCCGATCTCGACGAAGGATCTGGACTACGTGGTGACCGGGATGCCGCTCGCGGGGCTCTTGGCGGCGCTGCAGCCTTTGGGCCGGCTCGACGTGGTGGGTGCCTCCTTTTCCGTTGTGAAACTCTCCCTTGGAGCCGAAACCGTCGACGTCGCCCTGCCGCGACGCGAGCGTTCTGTGGGCGTCGGGCACCGCGAGTTCGAGATCGAAGCGGGTCCGGACGTCAGCCTTGAAGAGGATCTCGCCCGTCGCGATTTTCGGATGAATATGCTTGCCCGGGCGCTTCCGTCCGGTTTCTTGATCGATCCATACGGCGGCGAGGCGGACATTCGTGAGCGCCGCATCGATATTCTCGCTCCGGCAACATTTACCGAGGATCCCTTGCGCGTGCTGCGTGCCGCGCAGTTCGCCGCGCGTTTCGAGTATTCGACAACTGCAACTCTACGCACAGCAATGAGCGGCGCTGCATCGCTGATAACGAGCGTTTCGCCCGAGCGAATTCACGACGAGCTGACAAAGCTTTTTGTAAAGGCTCGCAAGCCCTCGATCGGCTTGGAACTTCTGCGCGAGACGGGCGTGTTGGACTATCTCTGGCCCGAGCTTCTCGAAGGCGTCGGCATCGAGCAGAATGAGTGGCACGCGTATGACGTTTGGACTCACTTGCTCGCCACCCTCGACGCCTCTCCGCCCGGCGATCTGACGCTTCGTTTAGCCGCATTGCTGCACGACGTCGGAAAGCCGCGAACCAAGGACGGTCCCCATTTTTACCGTCACGAGATCGTCGGAGCTGAAATGACCGCAGCGATGCTCGAGCGTTTTCGGTTCTCCAACGAAGTCGTGAAAACCACCGAGCATCTGGTGCGCCAACATATGTTTAGCACCGATCCGCAGTTGAGCGACGCCGCGTTGCGCCGTTTCATCCGGCGGGTCCAGCCGGAAAATATCGAACGCTTGTTCGCATTGCGGGACGCCGACGTCCGGGGCAGCGGACTTCCCAAACGCGACGTAGGCAACGAACGATTTGCCGATCGGGTCCGCGCCGAGCTTGCGAGGAAGCCGGCCTTCTCCGTCGCCGACTTGGCCGTCGACGGCGACGACGTGATCGGCGCATTGCTTCGCCGCGGCGAGGCGCAGCCGGGTTTTACGGGCGACGAGCGCGTCGGCATCGCGCTGCGCTGGCTCTTCGAGCAGGTCACCGACGAGCCCGAACGTAACGAGCGGACGTTGCTGCTGCACAACCTCGAGCAGTACCTCGATCGCGTCGGCACTCCATAGATACCACGGAGAGAAACCCTCTGGGTCGCATCATCGCGTTGGTAAACCAAAAAGGCGGCGTTGGGAAAAGCACGACGGCCGTCAATCTTGGTGCGGCACTTGCGATGCTTGGAAGTCGCGTGCTCGTCGTCGACAGCGATCCACAGGGAAATACGACAACCGGCTTGGGCATCGACAAAGGGCGCCTGTCGCGCGACATCTATCACGCACTGATGCAAGAGGTTCCTCTCGAAAGCGTCATCGTGCCCACCGAAATCGAGAACTTGATGCTCGCACCGGCAACGATCAATCTCGCGGGCGCCGACGTCGAGCTCGTGGCCGCGCTCTCGCGAGAGACACGGCTGCGTCAAGCGCTGGCGCCCGTTGCGAGCGGGTACGATTTCGTGCTGATCGATTCGCCGCCATCGCTTGGCTTATTAACGATCAACGCGCTCACCGCCGCGGACAGCTGCCTCATTCCGGTGCAGGCGGAGTTCTACGCTCTGGAGGGACTGGCACAGCTAACCAGCGTGATCTGGCGCGTACGCGACGCGCTCAACCCGACGCTGCACGTCAGCGGCGTTCTCGTCACAATGTTTGACGGCCGTACGCGGTTGGCGCTTGAAGTGATTCGCGAACTCGAGAAGTTCTTTCCGGAACAAATTTTCAAGACGCAGATTCCGCGTAACGTGCGAATTTCCGAGGCACCGTCGTATGGGAAACCGGTGCTTCTCTTCGATCTCAAGAGCCGCGGAGCACAAGCCTATCTCGCCGTTGCGCGCGAGATGCTCGAACCGGCGAGAGCCTCGGCATGAGCACGCCGCGGCGGGGTTTGGGGCGAGGCTTGGCCGCGTTGCTCGGCGAGAGTGCCGTGCCGGTTTCGAGCTCGCAGGACGTCGTGCGCGAGATTGCGCTGTCCGAGATCACACCCAATCCGTTTCAGCCCCGAAAGCGGTTCGACGGCCCGGCGCTCGACGAGCTCAAAGCCTCGATTACCGAATACGGGGTTCTGGTACCGGTCATCGTGCGGCGGCGCGGCAATGGCTACGAGCTGATCGCGGGCGAGCGGCGTTGGCGCGCCAGCGCGGCCTTGCAACGAGCCTCGATCCCGGCCATCGTTCGATCCAGCGACGATCGTCAAACGCTCGAGTTTGCGATCGTCGAAAATCTGCAGCGCGAGGATTTGAATGCACTCGAAGAAGCCGCGGGCTTTCAGTATCTCATCGACGAGCACGGCCTGACGCAAGAAGAGGTGGCGCGCCGGCTGGGCAAGAGCCGGCCCGCGATCGCCAATACGCTGCGGCTGCTCGCATTGCCCGATGCCATCAAGGCGATGCTCGCTGACGCGAGGCTTTCCGCCGGTCACGGGCGCGCGCTTCTCGCCGCGCCCGAATCCGCGCGCGGTCCGCTGGCGGAGCGCGCCGCGAACGAGGGCTTGACGGTTCGCGCGCTTGAGCGGCTGACCGGCGCAGCGGGCGACGCACGCCCCAAAGCCAAAGCGGCACGGCCGCTCTCGACCGACGAGCACGATTTTGAATCACGGCTGCGCGAGCGCTTCGGCACTGCGGTGGCGCTCGTCCGTAACCGCCGCGGCGGCCGCCTCGAGTTTCGCTTCCAAAACGACGACGAACTCTTGCGCCTCGGCGACCTCCTTCTCCCAAAAGAACCGTAGGAGTCCGTCTTCGTGTTCGTACCGGTTTCGCGTGTCATCGCAATCGTTATGGCAGGCGTGCTCTGCTTCGGAATCCTCGTGCCGCTGTCGCTGGCACGCCACAATATCGGGCTCGCCGTTTTTATCGCGGTCGTTTTTATCGCCTATCTCGCTGCAAACGTGATTTTATGGCAACGCATGCGCCCGCGCGCGTGACACGCGCGGCACGGGCCGAACTCTTGCACGGAATCTATGTAATTCTCGACGACGGATCGCAAACGACGGCGCTCGCGCGTGCGGTGCTGGACGCGGGGGTGCGCATCGTGCAATACCGCGCTAAGAGCGGAATCCGCCCCGCGACCGCGCGAGCACTCCGCGAGCTTACGCGAGAGCGCGATTGCCTCTTGATTCTCAATGACGATTGGCGAGCGGCGCTTCACTACGATTGCGACGGCGTACATCTCGGACCCGGCGACGACGGATTCGCAGCACCCGCATTGATCCGCGACGCTCTGCAGGACCGTCTGATTGGGCTCTCCTGCGGAACCGCCGGCGAGATTCGCGACGCCCGCGACGGCGACGTCGACTACGTGGGAGTCGGGCCGGTCTTTGAGACGCCGTCAAAATCGGATGCGGGCGGCCCGCTGGGCGTCGACGGCTTGCGCCGCCTCGCGAGCGCGTCGCTCTTTCCGGTGGCCGCCATCGGCGGGATATCCCTCGCGCGCCTTGGCGACGTACGGCGAAGCGGCGTCGCGATGGCCGCGGTTATTTCGGCCGTGGCCTCGGCTTCGGAGCCCCGCGCGGCCGCGGCTGCGCTGGTCGCGGGCTGGGCGGACGGGTAACGGGCCCCAGACGAATGGCTACCATCGTTCTCTCGATTGGCACGACTCACCCGTGGAACGTGGCCGGCGTGGGCCGCGATCTCGTCGTCGGATCGGCAAAGAAGTGCCGCGTCTTCACCGCCGTGGCGGCGGTCAGCGCACAGAACGTAGCCGGAGTGATCGCGCTCGGCCCGGTTGCCCCGGAGCTCTTCGAAGCCCAACTCTCCGTCCTGCCGTGGGAGAGCGCAGGCGCCGTCCGTGTCGGCGCGTTGCCGACGTCAGGCAGCGTTCGCGCGGTGGCGCGGGCCCTCGAGGCGCACCGCTGGCTGCCCGCCGTGGTCGACCCGGTGTTCGCCGCCAGCGGCGGCGGCGAGCTCGCCGATCGTGAAGCGCGAGACGCGCTCGAGGCAGAGCTTGCGACGCTTTCGAGCGTTATTTTGACACCCAACCTTCGCGAAGCCGCAGCGCTGCTGCACGTCGAAACGATCGAGAGAAGCGTCCTGGGCGACTCCGCGGTGCGATTGCGCGCGCGCGGCAGCGGCGGAGTGCTTCTCACCGGAGGTCACCTCGAAGGTGACCCGGCCGATGCGCTCGCCACCGGCGGCGGCGTGGAAATTTTTAGCGAACCGAGGATAGCCGGGGCGATGCACGGCACGGGCTGCACGTTAGCGATGGCACTCGCGTGCGAGCTGGCCTCGGGCACGCCGCTCCCCGAAGCGGTACGCTCGGCGCGCGCTTTCGTTCGCGCGGAAATTGCAAGGCATTGACGGCTGCACGTAACATTGACGCGCGGATGAGCTTGAGCAAACGGCGCGTGATGTCCGGGATGCGGCCGACCGGCGACCTTCACCTCGGACACCTTGTGGGCGTGCTGACGCAGTGGGAGACGTATAGCGAGAACGACGACGCGTTCTTCGAGATTGCCGATTTGCACGCGTATACGACCGAGTTTGCCGATCCGTCGATGGTGCGCGCCGCGCGTGAACCGATGGTGGCGGTCTGGCTGGCGGCCGGAGTCGACCCGCAGCGTTCGACGATCTTTCTGCAGTCGGGGGTCCCAGAGATCGCCGAACTACAAGCGTTACTCGCGATGATTGCGCCGGTCTCGTGGCTCGAGCGCGTGCCGACCTATAAGGGGCAGATCGATGCGCTCGGCGCCAACATCGCGACCTATGGTTTTCTCGGCTATCCGCTGCTGCAGCTTTGCGATATCGCGGTCGTGCGCGGCCAATACGTGCCCGTTGGCCGCGACCAAGTGGCGCACTTGGAGCTCGGGCGCGAGATCGTGCGCCGCTTCAACCACCTCTACGGTGAGGGTCGGGAGATCCTCGTCGAGCCGCAACCGACGCTCTCGGAGTTTCCCGAAGTTCCCGGAATCGACGGTCGCAAGATGAGCAAGTCATACGGCAACGCGATTCTGATCTCCGACGACGAAGATACGACCACCAAGAAGGTACGGTCAATGATCACCGATCCGCTCAAGGTCCGCCGCGGCGATCCGGGGCGCCCGGAGGTCTGCCCGGTCTTCGCCCTCTGGCGATTCGTCAATCCGCTGCGGCTCGACGCCATTGCCGCGGAGTGCCGTTCGGGAGCGCTAGGTTGCGTGCAAGATAAGAACGACTTCGCCGAGCAGCTCAACGTCTATTTGCGCCCCGTGCGGGAGCGCTATGCGCAGTACTGCCGCGATCCGGAAACCGTGCGGCAGATCATCGCCGAAGGAACGGCGCGCACGCGCGAGATCGCCGCGCAGACGCTGCGCGACGTCAAGCACGCGATGAAGCTTATCCCGTAAAGTTCGGCAGCGTTTTGGCGATCGAGTCTAATGCCCAGTCGATGTCATCCAGCGACGCCGCATACGAGAAGCGCAGATAACCTTTGCCGGCCGCCCCGAACGACGAGCCGCCGCCGCATGCCACCCCGCCCTCCTCGAGGAGAAACTTCGCAAGCCCGCGGTCGTCCTGCGTAATCTCGGTGACATTAGGGAACGCGTAGAAAGCGCCTTCGGGAAGCAGACACGAGATGCCCGGGATGTCGTTGAGCCCTTTGATCAGGCGATCCCGGCGCTGACGAAAGATTTCGTTCATCCGCAGCACGGGTTCGTCCGGGCCCGTCAGCGCGGCAATGCCGGCCATCTGCACGAACGAGGCGACGCAGCTAAACGTGTTGTTGTTGAAGAGCGTCACCGCTTTTGCCAAGCTCTCGGGCAGAATCGCATAGCCCAGACGCCAGCCGGTCATCGCGTAAGCCTTCGAAAAACCGTCGACGACGATCGTGCGCTCCCGCATTCCGGGCAGCGACGCGATCGACAGGTACTCGGAGTCGAGGTAGAAGTTCCGGCTATATATCTCGTCGGCGAGAACCAGGAAATCGTGGCGTTCGGCCAGTTCGGCGATGGTCTCCAAATCGCTCCTGGTCAAGACGCCGCCCGTGGGATTATGGGGTGAGTTGATCACGACCAGTTTGGTCTTCTTGGAGACGACGCGGGCCAGCTCGTCGAGGTCCATCCGCCAGTTGCGCGACTCGCGCAACGGAATCGCGTGGACGTTTGCCTGCAAATAGGTGGCGCAGGAGGCGTACGCGGGATACGCGGGATCGAAGTAGACGAAATCGTCGCCCGGACCGAGCAGCGCGCTCAAGGTGTTCCAGATGATCGGCTTCGCACCCGGTGAAACGACGACGTTTTGCGCGTTCCACGGCGGCGACACGTTGCGAAAGCGGCTAGCGTACTCGGCGATCGTCTCTCGCAACGACAGCAACCCGCCCGAAGGCGTGTAGTGCGTGTGGTTGTCGTAAAGCGCATCGACGGCGGCCTTCTTGATTCCGTCGGGCGTATCGAAGTCGGGCTCCCCGATCTCCATGTGAACGACGCGACGGCCGGCGGCTTCGAGCTCTCGCGCGCGAGCTAAAATTTCGAAGGCGTTCTCCGAGCCCAACCGCGCAACGGCGGCGGCGAGACGGTCTTCGTGAACAGCGAGCATGCCAATCCTCATTCTTTCTCAAAAGGCCAACTTCGAAAACGTCCCTGCGCGCAAGCGCGGGAGCCTCCCTCGCGGCGGCGAAACGTCCCCGCGTCATGCGACCTCTCTCCGAGGTTTTTGCGCCGGGAGCGCCGACCTTGCCGGAGCGGCTCAGGACGCTCGTGGTTTCGCCCGAGCGTGAGTTAGAACCTGGGATGACGGTGCGGGCGACGTTCACTTTTCGCAATCACGGCGGCGCGCCGGCAACCGGCGTTCGGATTCGCTTCAACGTTCCCGACGGGCTCGTCTATCTGGTCGGCAGCGGTCTGCTCGACGGCAGCGAGCTCGACGACGAGCTCGGCAACTCACCCCTGCTTGCGCGCGCCGGCGCTCACGCCGGCGACGTGCTTCCGAACGAAGAGCGGCGAATCGAGATTGCATACAGCGTCGCCGGAGCAATCGAAAACGGGACGACGGTCGAGTTACAGGCGGCGGTCGCCTCCTTCGAGCTGCCGTGCATCGGCTCGAACGTCGTACGGTTGGTTGCGCGCAGCAAGCCTCAGCTGGCCAACGCTTTAACCGGCATGGCGATGGAGTCCGTGCGCGACCCGGTTCCCGGCTCGCAGGCACAGGTGGCGGTTCGGCTTCACAACGCCGGTGAGTCGACGGCGCGCGACGTCGTCGTCGTCTCGCCGATCCCCGAGCATACCTCTTATATTGCAGGGTCGGCGCGGATCAATGGCCGCGAGATCGAGCGCGAACTCGGCGCAGCCTTCGACCGCATGCACGCACCCGTGGTGCTGCGCTCGCTGCCGGCGCGCGCTTCGGCAACCCTTGTCTACCGGGTGGTGATCGACGCGCCGCTGCCCGGTGGAACGCAGCTCGTCGCCACCGCCGACGTGGCTTCGCAAGAGACGCCGGCCTTTTCACTCAAACCTGCGTCGTTAACGGTCGTATCCGCTCCCGATTTCGGCGACGATCGCACGGCCTTCTCCGCCGACCCGGCGCACGACGTTCGCCCAGGGCAACCCGTGCGGCTTACGCTCACGGCCTTCAATGCCGGAACGGCCGCGGCCGAACGCGTGAGCGCCCAGCTCGAGCTTTCCGACCACCTTATCTTCGTGCGCGGCGCGGCCACGATCGACGGACGGCCGTTGCGCGAGCGGCGCAAAGAGCCGCTGCGATTTGCGCTCGGCGCAATCGACGCCGGTCAAAGCGTAACGCTCTGCGCGCAAGCCGTTCTTACAACGCCTCTCCCCGACAAGAGCATTGCGAGCGCGGCCGCAGTGCTCGATTGGGAAGCGCCGCCGGCTGCATCGCGGCGCCTGCAGTGCGACCTCCAAGTGCATTCGGAGCCGGGCTTTCCGCCGCGATCCAACGCGCTGACCCGCGTGGGCGGTGCGTCCGCGGTTCCCGGAAGTGGCCTCGAAGCGGGCGTCCTGCTTACAAACGACGGCAGCGCCGATGCGCAGGATTGCGTGCTCCACATTCGCGTCGAGCCGGCACTCGACGACGTTGCCGTCTTCGAAGGCGGCCGCCGGCTCGCGCTCGAGGGGCGCTCCGCCGACTCGCCCCCGGACACGGCCGATCTGGGAACCATCGAGGCCTACGCGACACGCCGCCTTACGGTGAAGGCCCGCGTACCTTCGCCGTTTGCCAACGCGAGCGAACTACGTATTGGTGCCAGCCTGCACACGCGCGAACTCGGGGAGACGCACTTGCCGGACGCGCGATGGCGCGTCGACTCTCACCCGGCCTTCGACCGCGAAACGTCGCGACTCGAACCGAGCGGCCAATCGGTATTGCGCCCGAATCAGCTCGCTGAGGTCGACGTCGTCGTGACCAACATTGGTACCGATACGGCGCACAACGTCACCCTGCGCTGCTACGTCTCGCCGGAGGCGCGACTGGAAAGCGTCGACGGAGCGACGCGCGAGAGATCCTCACTGCTATTCGGAGAACTGCCGCCGGCGGCGCATGCGCGAGCGCGCTTGGGATTGCGGCTGTTACGCGGGCTGGCCAAGGATTGGCCGGTTACCGTCGATGGGCTACTTACCGCGGACGGAGTGCTGCCGGTGCCACTGGAGCGCTTGACCATCGCCACGAGCGCCGAGCCGGATTTCACGACGGGCAACTTGCACAGCGAGCCCGCCGATGCGGTCGACCCCGGCGAAACCGTGGAATGGTTCCTGCACGTTCGTAACGGCGGCGACGGAACCGCTCGCGTCGCACAGATTACCGTCGCCACGCCGGAATCGCTGATCTACGTTCCCAACTCCACAACGGTCAACGACGTCCCAATCCGCGACTCGGGAGCGCTCCCGCCATTTGCCGGTGCGCACGGCATCGTTCTCAACGACGTCGACCCCGGGGTAGAAGCAACGATTCGCTGGTGCAGCGTCGTTCACAACGCATCGCCTGCCGGCACCTCGATCGCGAACGTCGCACATATCCGCTACGACGGCGAGCGCGACGATGAAATCGCTTCCGCCGAACTACGCGTACGTGCGACGCCGATCTTTGCCAACGCGATCCCAGGGCTGCCGTTCGGGCTCGATGGAATGCTCGGGCCAGCTCTCGCGAGTCACCAGCGCACGCTTCCGGAGGAGCGGTATCTTCAGCTCCCTCCGGCAACGCCGGTGGCCGACGTAAACGGCGCTCAGCCGCCCGCGCAACTCTCGGCCGGGCGCGATGACGACGTCGAAGACTTACAGATCGAGGTTTTCGAGACGGCTCGGACCGATGTCACCGGAACGATCGCGGCGTTTACGCCCGAACGTCTCAACCGCACGCTGCGCCTCTTACGCGAGGCTCGCTTTAGCGGCTTGATCACGCATGTATTTGCCGTGCGAGCCTTTCTTCCGGAGGGCGTCGGTGACGCCCACTGCCGGGCGCTCGAGCCCGCGCGGGAACTGCTGCGCGAGGAGCTCGATCGACTCTTCATCAAACTTCGCTTGCCGCTGTACGTTCTTACGGCGCGCGACGTCGAGACTCCGTCGCTGCACGCCACGCTCGAGCGCCTGGTGCGCGAGGCCGGTGCCGCGCGCGGCGTGCCGGCCGAGTCTCCGACCGCCGCACTTACTTTGCGTGGCACGTTCGATCCGAAGGAACTGCGAGATCTCGCGGAGCGCATGCTCCAAGCCCAGCTTGCAACGGCGCTCCCATGGGCTGCGCTCGCACGGCTTTTGCCCAGCGAAACGCCGGCTTGGGCGGATTACCACGCGCGCTTGATCGAAGTCTTCGACGACTTCGAGGATGCCGATGGCAACGAGTTCATCGATGCGCTGCAACATCGCTCCGATTCGCGGCTCGATGCCGCACTCGATACCATGGTCGCTTCGCTGCACTCGGCAGTTTAGACCGTTGGCACTCGCCGCTACACTCGTTCTCGCAGTTCTGATCGCGGCGATCGCGGCGCTGGCCTACGCGCGCGCTCGCCGCCGGCCCAAGGGCGACGCCGATGGGTTGATCGCCGAGTTCGGCAACCTTTCCGATGCGGAACGTTGCGACTTCATTTTTGCAATCGCCGCGCTCGACGATCCATCCTCGCTGCGTTTGCTCGAACGCGCGCTCGACGACCCCTGCGAAACCGTCGTTTTGGCGGCGGCTCACGCGCTGACGACGGCCGGGAGCACGATGCCGCTCGAGCGCTTCTTTGCGGCGAACCCCGGCGGGCGCACGGATCGTATCGCCGCGAGCCTGGAGCTGCTCGCATGACCGCGTTGCTTAGCAGTCTGCTAAGGCTTCTTGTTGAAGTACTTAACCAAGATTTGACGCGCGATCGGAGCGGCGACCGTAGCACCGTAGCCCCCGCTGCGGTCGACGAAGACGGCCAGCGCCAGGCGTGGGTGGATCGTTGGCGCCCACGCGACGAACCACGTGGTGTTGGGGCCGTTCCCGCCCGCGGTCTCCACCGTTCCGGTCTTACCTGAATACGGCAATCCGTCGATCGCCAAACCATACGCGGTGCCGCCCGGACCGGTCACCTTCGCCATCCCCTCACGTACGGCGGCAAGCGCCGACGCGGTGACGGGAACCTGGCGAATGACGCGCGGAGCAAATCGAACGACGAGCCCGCCGCTCGGATCGCGCACCTCGCGCACGACTTGCGGCCGGTAGAGCGTACCGCCGTTAATCACGGTAGAGGCCACGTTGGCCATCTGCAGCGGCGTCGCTTGCATCGCGCCCTGCCCGATGCCCAAGAAACACGCATCGCTGGGTTCCATGGGAACGCCGAAGGCCCGCATCTCCCACGCATTTGTCGGCCAGTTCCCCTCGTTCTCGCCGGGAAGATCGACGCCGCTCTTCGCGTCGAGTCCGAACGCCAACGCGTACTTGCGCAAGCGCGTGTTGCCCAACCACCAAGCTAAGCGAAAGAAGTAACCGTCGCTCGAGGCCGCAAGCGCTGGAACGAACGTGGTGTCCCCCAGGCCGCCGGCCGCAATGTCGCGCGCGTAGTAGCCGCCGCAGTCCCAGCCGCCGGTGTCGTCAATGACCTGATCGACTTTTACCACGCCTTCGGTCAACGCGGCCGATCCGGTAACCATTTTGAACGTCGAACCGGTGGGCGTCGCGGCGGCAATGGCGCGGTCGAAAAGCGGCTGGGATGAATCGCTCAAATCGAAGGTCACGCGCTTCCAGCGATCGCCGGCGAAGTCGTTGGGATTATAGTTCGGATAACTTGCAAGAGCCAAGATACCGCCGGTCCAGGGGTCCTCTGCGACGACCGCGCCCGATAGCCTGCGCCCTCGTGCGGCAACGCGCAACCCCTCCGAAAGCGCCGCCTCGACGATGCGCTGCAGTTCCCAATCGATGTTGGTGACCAGCGTGTCGCCCGGCAACGCCGGTTTCGATCCGAGCCGCAGGCTCGAAACGACGGCACCGGCCGCATCGACGACGACACGCTCGCCGCCGGGCGTGCCGCGCAGATAGTCGTCGTAGGAAAACTCCAGGCCGTCCTTACCGATTACGTCGTTGGGCGAGTAACCCTTCGATTTGAGGCGTTCGAATTCGTCCTGCGTAATCGCGCCGACGTAACCGATGAGATGCGAACCCAAAGCGCCTTGCGGATAGTCGCGAATCGGCTGAACCTCGAAGTCGACGCCGGGAAGGTCCGCGAGCACCTCCGAGAGCCGGGCTACCGCCGGCACCGGCAAGCCGGTTGCAAGCACGATGGGCCCGTACGGTTCGTTTGCGGCGACTTGCGCAAAACTGGAATAATCCAGGCCGCGATGATGGAGCAGCCGCGTCCAGAGCGAGGCCTTACTCAGATGGACGATTCGAGCCAGCGACGTCAGCTCGCCGTCGACGTCGTCGACCTCTGATGGAATCAGCGCAACGACGAACGAGGGACGGCTCCGCGCAAGAACTCTGCCGTAACGGTCGGCTATGATTCCGCGCGGCGCTGCCACTGGAATGAGGCGGATCCGGTTCGCGAGCGCCCGTGCGCGATACGTTGCGCCGTCGACGATCTGTATCTGGACGATTCGAGCTACCAGTGCGAACAGCGAGATCGCGACGATTGCCACGAAGGCCGCCAGCCGCCACGCTGGAAGACGCCACGCCGCCGCTCGAGGGTCGCGTCGCTGCATCACCGCCGCGCTTCGAAACGACGCATGGCGAGCATGGCCGCGATGACGATCGCGCCGTTGAGGAAAGCTTCGAAGAGGGCTTGACGCAGATGCGTCGCTCCAAGGCCTGCGGGATATCCGCCCAGCGCCATGGCGGCCCAAAAAATCAGGGCGCGCAGCAGCGTTGCGAGCACCGTGACGCCACCGACCAGCGGAATGGAATCTGAAAAGAACCCGCGCGACAGCATGCTTGCGATGACGGCACTGATGCCGGTCGAAATCATCCAGGCCGCTCCCGTCCCGGCCGAGAGCGCGTCTTCGCAGAGCCCGGCAATCAGGCCGTAGACGGCGGCACGGCGCGCGTCGACGCGGATTGCGTACCAGACGACCACAACCAAGACGAAGCTCGGAGCCACACTGCGAATAGCGAGAGCATGCACGAGCGTGGCTTGAGCGACGATTGCCGACGCGAGCCATGCCGCCGCCGCGTACCATGGCGGGCCGGCAAACGGCGCGACGTGGGGTTTACTTCGGAACGACGACAACGCGATCGAGGGCGCCGAGATCGACGGAGGTCCGCAACACGACGGTTTGGTAAAGCGCCGCGGTGCCGCGCTCGACTTGCGTCACGGTGCCGATCGGGACGCCCGAATGGAACGAGCGGCCTTCGCCGGTCACGACGACGTCGCCGACGTGCAACGGTGCATCCTGCTCGATGTAGTCGTCAACCACGCTCGTGAGATTTCCGCGCGCGATTCCCCACCAGCGCCCGCGTCGCACCACGGCAGGTATACGGCTGGTATAATCAGTGACGAGCACGACCGTACTCGACAACGGAGCCACGGCAACGACGTGACCGACTACACCGCGCGCCGCGAGGACGCCCTCATCGGATCGGACGCCCGCTAACGAACCTTTGTCGATCGTCACCGCGCGAGATTCGTTTTCGGGTGGAAACCCGATGACGCGCGCCTCGATGCCGTGGTAGAGGTCCACCACGGGGCGCACCGCACTTTGCGCCGCGTACGCTGAAGCGAGTTCCGAAAGCCGGTCATTCGCTTCGACCAGCCGCTCGTTGCGGGCGCGCAACCGCGCCACGTCGCTTTCGAGCCCAGGCAGCGCAACAATCGCCGCACCAAAACTGCGTATGCCGGCGATTGTCGCCGAGATTGCGGTCTCCGCCACGCCAAAAAACGTACTCGCGACCGTCGAGATGGGGCTCGCGGTTCCGGCACGCTGCGCACCAATCTGAAGCAGCGCGAGCAGCCCTGCGACGATGATGATTCCGATCAGCGCAAAGAGTTTTCGTTCGTCTCTATACGTGAAGATGGCCGCTCCTAGGAGCCTGTAGGGCTATGGCCGTTTTCGGACTCGTCGACAAAAGACGGCACGAAGACGGGAATGCGCCATAGCCCTACAGGCTCCTAGCTCGTGGCGACCGCTATTTCGTGGTTGGAAGCGTAAATCCCAACCCCCGCAGCGTTCGCACGACCCGGGCCAGTGGCAAACCCATGACGGTGTAGAAGTCGCCCTCAATCGCCTCAACCAACGACGCGGCACGCCCTTGAATGCCATAGGCACCCGCTTTATCCAGCGGCTCACCGGTTGCCAGGTAGTCGGCGATCTCGCACGCTTCTAGCCGATAGAAGCGCACGCGGGTCGAAGAACGCTCTTGCACCCACTGCTCGACGCCCGGCGCCGCCAGCGCAAACGCCGTATGGACGACGTGCTCGCGTCCCGAGAGCGATTCCAGCATTCGAGCCGCGTCCCGTAGATCGAGCGGCTTGCCCAGCGCTATGCCGTCGAGATCTACCACCGTGTCGGCGGCAAGAACTGGGGTATCGAGCGGCCGGCGCTGCAGTTCCAGAGCGGCGCGAAGTTTCTCGCTCGCGTGATGCGAGGCGAGGCCGGCCGGCGAAACGCCCGGCAGCGGCAGCTCCGAGTAGCCGCTTGCCGTCACCTCGACGATCAAACCCAGCGAGCGCAGCAGTTCCAGCCGGCGAGGGGACTCGCTGGCGAGAACGATCCGCGGAAGCGGCGTTCTCCCATTCACCTAGTAGTACATCGTGCCGCCAACGTCAACGTATCCGTTTTCATGGCGACCGCGCGGGTCGCGATGCGTCCAATGGACAACGCCGCCGAGCGAAGAGTACTCGTATTCGCCTTTGACCAAAACGCTTTCGCCGATCGAGAGCGGGATCGCACCGGTAAAATCGGTGTTCGCCTCGACGCGCACGACGAGAGCGCAGCCGGAATCGAGACGGAACAGAAAGCCCTCGTGCGGGCTACTGCGACCGGCTTGGACTCCAAAAATCCGCGTGACCGTGCCCTGCGCGACAACCTCGACGGCGGAGCGTTGCGCGGAATATGCCCCGCAGACTGCGGCATCGTCTGGAGTTTGCGCGGTCGCGCACGCAGAGAACGACGCGCAAATCAGCGCGACGAGCACCCCGCGGCCGCTATTCACCGGCGTCGAATCCATACAACCGATGGGCCACGATGTAGTGCCAGACCGGTTCCGGAACGAGATAACGGATGCTGCGGCCTTGGGAAATCAACGTCCGGATCAAAGTCGCCGACTCCGGAATCTCCGGAAGATTCAACGTTCTGACTCGCTCGCGCAGCGGTGCGGGGACCGCGGCAATCACGCGCGCCAGGGCATCGGCTCGAACGCCGGGACGTGGCGCGATGACGAATCGCTCTAAGGACTGCAGCACCTCGTCGAAGCGCATCCAAGCAGTATTTACTAGAGAGTCCGCTCCGATGACGAACGTTAGCTTGTCCTGAGGGTATTTTGCGTGCAGCTGTGGCAAGAGATCGGCGGTATAACCCGTTGCGCTCGCTCGCAAATCGGCGTCGTCGAGCGCAAAGCCCGCATTGCTCGCGATCGCGCCCAAGATCATCGCGCATCGGTTCGCTGCATCGGCACGAGGCTCGTCGCGATAGTGATTATTGCCGGTCGGGACGAACAGCACCCGATCCAACCGTTCCAATATGCGCGCCGATTCGGCGACGAACAGATGCGCGTTGTGAATGGGATCGAACGTTCCGCCAAAGATTCCAATTCTCATGAGTACGTAAACTCGTACGCGCCGATTCGGACGGTATCCCCCGGCTCGGCGCCGAGTTCGGCCAGACGCTTCTCGACGCCCATCTTTCCCAACACGCGTTCGAAGCGTGCCATGCCCTCATCGGTATCGAAGTCCGTCATCGCCGCAAGCCGTTCGATGCGCTCGCCCGCCACGACGAACTCGCCGCCGTCGCCCCGCTCGATAGTAAACGCGTCGGGATCGCGCAACTCTATTCGCACGGGTTCTTGCGCGACGATCTCCGGCATCGGTGCTGATTCGATCGCGCGCCATACGTCGAGCATAAGCTCTCGCACGCCCGCGTGGGTTGCCGCGCTGATTGCGTGGAGTTGCGGGAAGCGTAGGCGCAACTCCGGCAAGGACTCGCGCGCGTTGGGCAAATCGAGTTTATTGAGCACCACCAGCACCGGCTTGTCGATCAGACGTGGATTCCATGCGACGAGCTCGGCGTCGATGACGTCTTTGTCGGCGAGAATCTCCGGCAACGGCTTCGAACCATCGAGCAAGTGCAACAAGACGCGCGTGCGCTCGACGTGCTTGAGGAACAGATCGCCGAGTCCCGTCCCTTCGTGAGCCCCCTCGACCAAACCCGGGACGTCGACCATGACGAACGACTCTTCGTCGGAGATTCGGACGACGCCGAGTTGCGGCTCGAGCGTCGTGAAAGGATAATCGGCAATCTTTGGGCGCGCCGACGAGACGACGGAGAGCAGCGTAGACTTGCCGGCATTGGGAACGCCGATGATTCCGCAGTCGGCGAGCAGGCGCAGCTCGAGACGCAAATGCGCGCGTTCGCCGGGTTCGCCGTGTTCGGCAAATCGCGGCGCTTGGCGAACGCTCGTGGCGAAGTGCTGGTTGCCCAAGCCGCCGCGACCGCCTTTCGCTACCACGAGGCGAGTGCCGGCCTGCGCCAAATCGGCGAGCAGGGCTTCCGGCGCGTCGCCGAGCCGGCGGTAGACCAGCGTTCCAACCGGAACGGCGATTGTCAGATCGGTCCCGCTTCGGCCGGACTTCTTCGAGGTTCCACCGGCCTTACCGGATTCGGCCGAGAAACTGCGTCTGAACCGGAACTCGACGAGGGTCGAAAGCTCGGGCGTGGCTTCGAGGTAGATGCTCCCGCCCTGACCGCCGTCGCCGCCGGCGGGGCCGCCCTTCGGGACGTATTTCTCGCGACGCCAGGCGACGATGCCGTTGCCGCCGTCGCCGGCGGCCACTTCAATCTCGGCCTCGTCAATAAACTGCACGGCGCTTACCTTCGCCGGAAAAAGAAAAGGGGCCTAACGGCCCCGGCGTGTGACGGGCGGACGGCTTTAGCCGGGCGGCAGCACCGAAACGTGCTGACGGTCGCGGCTGACGCTGAAGGTGACAATCCCATCTGTCAGGGCAAAGAGCGTATGATCGCGGCCCAAGCCGACGTTGGTGCCCGGATAGAATCGCGTTCCGCGCTGACGGACCAAGATGTTTCCGGCGATTACCCGCTCGCCGCCGAACCGCTTGACGCCAAGCCGCTGGGAGTTGGAATCGCGGCCATTCCGGGTCGAGCCGGCGCCCTTTTTCGAGGCGAAAAGCTGAAGATCTAACTCGAACATAGCCGGGCCATTGTACCAAAGGGCGCCCAAAAAGCAAGGCTGCAGCCGGCGCGACAGAGGGTTGCTCAGCGGGCAGTTACGGAGACGGTCCTTCGATTCGTAGCCAGCCGAGAACGACTACGAGCGCCAGCTCGGCCAGCCCTTCGCCCCGCCCTGGGGCAGCACCTAAGCCTCCAAAGACGTGCTGAACGCCATACCTTAGGAATCGGCAGCCTCGCGCTGCTCGGTGAGGCTACGCCTTCCGCCGCCCTGCGCTAAGCTAGAGACCCTTCCTCTCCACACCTGTGGACAGGCCTGTGGAGAAGCCCCTTTCCCGCGGTCCTCCGGCAGGGTTGCGAGCTATATGGCATCGCGCTTATTCCGCTATCCGATGCGAGTTGGCATCCCGGTTCATATTCTGGAAAAATCGCGGAAAAACCGTTCCTGGCGATCTGTGGATAAGTGTATAAGATCGTGCATAAACCCCAGAGGAGCGCGGCTTGATTAAGCCAACCCTTTGGCCCCTCACGGGGGTGGCGCAGAACAACGTAAAGAGGGCAGATGATGGCGCTTGCGGTCAATTCGGACATCTCCAACGAGCTCTGGCAATCCGCACTCGATACCTTGGAACGAACCTTTTCGAAGCCCGTCTTCGAAATGTGGATCAAGCCCATTCGGTTTATCTCCTTTCACGGCAACGAGCTGCACCTCGCGGTGCACAGCAAGTTCGCTCAAGACTGGATAGGGAGCAAGCTACGTCATCAGATGGTCGGGATGCTGAGCGAACTGTTCGGTACCGATATCGAACTGCGGCTCTCCGTCGCCGATCCGGCCGAAAACACCCGCGGGGCTGCACCTTTTGCATCGCATCCGCTTGAGGAGTTCCGTACAGCCAACCTTAATGCACGTTATACTTTCGAAGAGTTCGTCGTCGGGAACTCCAACCGCTTTGCCCACGCCGCCGCGCAGGCGGTCGCCGGCGCGCCGGCTCACGCCTATAATCCGCTCTTTCTCTACGGCGGCGTCGGCTTAGGAAAGACTCATTTGATGCACGCGATCGGTCATCGCGTCATCCAAGATAACTTAGCTTCAAACGTCGTGTACCTCACGTGCGAGAAGTTCACCAACGAGTTCATCATAGCGCTACAGAACAATCGGACGCCCGAGTTTCGCAATCGCTATCGTCAGGTCGACGTGCTGCTCATCGACGACATCCAATTCCTTGCCGGCAAGGAGACGACGCAAGAAGAGTTCTTCCACACGTTTAACGCACTGCACGAATCGGGCCGCCAGCTCATCATCTCGTCGGACCGTCCCCCCAAAGAGATTCAGACGCTCGAAGCGCGCTTGCGCTCGCGATTCGAGTGGGGTTTACTGACCGATATCCAAGCGCCCGATCTCGAAACGCGCGAGGCGATCCTTCGCAAAAAGGCGGAGAGCGAGAACATTCCCGTACCCGTCGAAGTGACGTCGTTTATCGCCAAGGTTATTCCGTCCAACATCCGCGAGCTCGAAGGCGCGTTGATTCGCGTCATCGCCTATGCGTCGCTCACCAAAGCGCCGATTACGACAGATCTTGCGGCCGACGTTCTCAAGAGTGCGGTCGCGCAAGTGCCGCTGCACCGGATAACGATTTCGAAGATTAAGGAAACGGTCTCCGGCGCGCACGGGCTCACCGTCAAAGAGATGGACAACGGGCGGCGCGATCAACGGCTCGCGGCCCCGCGCCAAATCGCCATGTACATCGCGACGGAACTGACGAACTACTCCTTGCCGCAGATCGCACGCGACTTTGGCAAGAAGGACCACACCACGGTCATGTACGCGCGCGACAAGATCAAGGACCAGATGCAGCGGGACGAAGCCTACCGGAACAAGATTCGCCAGCTGATCGCAATGTGCCAGAACCCCTGACCTAGGGACGCAGGGGACAACCGTGCACAGGTTCGGGCTACCCACAGGGATAAATCACCAGTAGCTTGCGTGCCGTGGAAAAGTGCACGGTTCGCCGCATCCGGTCCACAGCTTATCCCACGCGTAAAACCCTCGCCACGTAAGGTTAAACCGGAGTTCTCCCCAGATTACACCGCACTACTGCTGCTGCGTCTCTTGTATTATTCTACTAGGAAAACGCCCTCACACGCCCAACGGTGGAACCAATGAGATTCGCCTGTACCACGAAAGACATCGCCGCGGCCGTCGGAGCCGCCAGCAAGGTCGTTAACGCGCACACGACGGTCCCGATCCTCTCGAACGTCTTGCTGCAAGCCGAAGGCGAGAAAATAGCGGTACGCGCGACGGATCTCGAGCTGACGTTCGAACATGCCTTTCCGGCCGAGATAACGGAGGGCGGCGCGGTAACCGTGCCGGCGAAGCTGTTTGCCAGCTATCTCGGGAATCTCGCTCCGGGTACGCTCGAGGTAACCGGCACGCCGACTCGGGCGAGCGTGAAGTGTGACCGCAGCAACTACGACTTTCACGCCCTGCCCGCCGACGAATATCCGCCGTTGCCGGCCGCCGCTCGCGGATCGCACTTCACGATTGCCGGTAAGCGGCTCCGTGACGGCATCGACGCGACGATCTTTGCCGCGTCGAGCGAAGAGGCTCGGGGTGCGGTGCTGATGGGTACTCTCCTGGAAGTGGAGGGTAACGCGCTGACCATGGTCGCCACCGACGGGTACCGGCTTGCGAAGTTTGCTACGACGCTCGACGACGGGATGTCCGGCAACGAAAGGTTTATCGTGCCCTCTCGCGCGCTGGCCGAGGTCGCGCGTAACTGCGGCACGGGCGAGCGAATCTCGGTAAGCGCACTTGGCGCGCAAAGCAATCAGCTCCAAATGACGAGCGGTGACATTTCGATTACCGTACGCCTCGTCGACGGGCAATATCCCAACTATCAGCAGGTTATCCCGGCGAAGTTCGATCGAACGGTCACCGCAAACACCGCAGCGTTTATCGGCAGCCTGCGGCGCGCGGAGCTGGTCGCCGGCGATCGCGCCAGCATGGTGAAACTCGCGATAGCCAATCAAACGCTGATCGTCACGGCAAGCTCCGACATCTCCGGCAACGCATACGAAGAGCTCGAAGTTGAGCAGAGCGGCGAGGATCTGGCAATTGCTTTCAACGCGCGATATCTCGTCGAAATCCTCAATCACATCAAGAGCGACAAAGTCGTAATGGAGTTCCTTGGTCCGCTCTCGCCAGCCGCGATCCGTCCGCTCGAGCCGCTCGAGACTGGGCAGCAACTCTACGTGCTCATGCCGCTGCGGCAGTAGTGTGCTCCTGCGGCATCTAGCGTTATCCAACTTTCGGAACTACTCACAGCTCGATCTCCGGCCGGCCACCGGATTGAACGTGTATATCGGGGCCAACGCGCAGGGCAAAAGCAACCTGCTCGAAGGCATCGCGATGCTCGGCACAGGCAAGTCCTTTCGCACCTCGCGCGATGGGGATACCGTGCGCAACGGCGTGGAGTTAGGAGTCGTGCGGGGTGAGGCATCGTTACGGACCGGTCAAGTGGAGCTGGTCTGCGCGATCGAAAAGAGCGGGCACGGAACCCGCAAGAGCTATACGGTCAACGGGGGTGCCGTGCGCTATGCGGCCTATCTCGGAAAGATCCGCGTCGTCACCTTCGTGCCGGCGGATTTGCAGTTGGCCGCCGGCACCCCAGGGGTTCGGCGCGCGTTTCTCAACGTCGCGCTCTCGCAAAGCGAGCCGCGCTACTACTACGAGTTAGCGCGCTATCGTAAAGCGCTGCAGCAAAAGAACGCACTTTTACGTGGAACGATCGCCGGCGACGCCGAGCTGCTCGATATCTACGAGCGCACGCTGATCGACGCAGGAACCGAGATCATGCTGGCGCGCGACCATCTCGTTCGAGCGCTCGCGCAAGAGGCGCGCCGGGCGCACGCGCGCTTTGGAGGCAACGAGCGGTTGTCGCTCACCTACGAGCCAAATGTGCCCTTCGATGTCGCAACCCGGGATGCGGTCGCGGCGACCTTCGACGCGCGCCTGCGAGCGACACGCGACGCCGAGCGGGCGCGCAAGACCGCTTTGGCGGGACCCCATCGCGACGACGTCGGCCTCTCGCTCGACGATGTCTCACTGGCCGCGTACGGTTCGCAAGGCCAGCAACGCACGGCGGTCCTGGCACTGAAAATCGCCGAGTACGCGGTGATGAAAGAACGTTCCAATGAGGCTCCCTTGCTGCTCTTGGACGACGTGCTTTCGGAGCTTGACGAAGCGCGCGCAACGGCCTTCCTTGCCGAGATCGGCGACTACGAGCAGTCTTTCGTGACCGCGACGCACCTGCCGTCCCCATTGCACTCGAGCGCACACGTGGCGTGCGTCCGCCACGGAAACGTCGAGGCGTTGGCCGCATGTTGAAGCTTTCGCACGCCATCGTCGCGTGGACGCCGCCGGAGAAGGTCGCGCTGCGAGATCCGTTGATGCTGCTTCAGGCCGGGTGGACCGATCTCGTCGGCGGCGAAGTTGCGGCGAACTCCGCGCCCGTTCGCCTAGCGGACGGCACGCTCGTCATCGTTACGCGTTCGAGCGCATGGAGTCATCAGTTGAGTTTCCTTGCGGATCGCGTTCTCGGCGCGGTAGCCGCGCGGTTGCCGGGTGCCGGAATCGAGCGCCTGCGTTTCCGCGTGGGCGTGCTTCCCAAGCGTAACGCGCCGCGGGCTGCCGGCCGCGCCTCCGCTACTAGCGTGCCGCTGCCCGGCGAACCCGTTCCGTCAGCGAGCCCTCAAGAGGCGTTGGCACAGTTTGCGCGGCACGTCGAAGCCGCTTCCCGGACAAAGCGCTCCGCGGGATGGAAGGCCTGCGATACCTGCGGAGCGCTGATCGATCCCTCCCAGAAGGCAAGCTGCACAACGTGTGATGCCGCTGCGAGCGAGGCAAGAACCCTCGCGACCGCGCGGTTGCTTTTTGAGGCCCCCTGGCTTGGCTTTGGCGGAACGGCCCAGCTCGTGGATGGGTTAAAAGAGAAGGAGTACGAACGCATTCGCAGCCGGCTGCTTAGACGCTGGTGGGGAATGCTCGAGCGGGCGCGGGTCGCCGGACGCCTTTCGCGCGGGGGTCGCGAAAGGTTGGTTGCTAGCTCGTACGTGCTACTGCGCAGCAAGCTTCCGCCGGAAGAGATCATGCCGGCCACGGTGCGCAACATCTTGGGCGACGAACTTTACGAACTGGTGTACGCCGGCTCCCCGTTAGCGACGGCGAGCGGCGCGCGAAAACAAAACGAACGAAAAGGTTGATGTCGACAAACTATACTGGTGAGCAAATCGAGGTCCTTCGTGGGCTGGAAGCGGTGCGTAAGCGCCCGGGCATGTATATTGGCAACACCGCGGAGCGCGGGTTGCATCAGCTCGTCTACGAGGCGGTCGATAACGCCGTCGACGAGGCGATGGCGGGATACGCGCACACGGTGCAAGTCGTATTGCTTGCCGACGGCTCGTGCTCGGTCGAAGATGACGGACGCGGCATCCCGATCGACCTGCACGCCGAGGAACGGCTGCCTGCCGTGGAAGTCGTTATGACGATTCTCCATGCGGGCGCGAAATTCGGTAAGGGCGGCTATAAAGTATCGGGCGGTCTGCACGGCGTCGGAATCTCCGTCGTCAACGGCTTGTCGGAATGGATGGTTACCGAAGTAAGGCGCGACGGATTTCTCTGGCAGATGAAGTTCGAGCGCGGAATTACCGTGCAGAAGCTCAAGAAGATCGGGAAAGCCACCGGCGCGGGAACGCGCCAATGGTTCAAGCCGGACCCGGAAGTCTTCGAGGTGACCGAGTTTCACTGGGACATTTTGCAGAAGCGCTTGCGGGAGCTGGCCTTCCTGAATCGGGGTCTGGCCATCACGCTGCGCGACGAGCGGCCGGTGAGGTCTTCCGAGCCGGTGCGCGAGCGCACCTATGAGTTCGACGGCGGGATCGTCTCGTTCGTCGAATGGCTCAACGCGAAAAAGGATCCGCTTCACCCGATTATTTCCACCCACGCCGAGCGCGACGGGGTGGACGTCGAAGTTGCGATGCAGTATACGGATGCCTACGCCGACCAGATCTTCTCGTATGCAAATAACATCGCGACGATCGAGGGCGGAATGCACCTCCAAGGCTTTCGCCAGGCCGTTACCAATGCGGTGAACGGCTACGCCCGCAAACGCGGCATGCTCAAAGAAGCGGACAACTCGCTTTCGACCGACGACATCGTGGAGGGCCTGACGGCGGTCGTCTCCGTGAAGCTCCAGGACCCGCAGTTCGAAGGCCAAACCAAGACGAAGCTCGGCAACGCGAGAGTGCGCAGCATCGTTGCGGGTCTCGTCTCCGAGCGGCTCGACTTCTTTCTCGAGGAGAATCCGAAGTACGCGCGTGCGATCGTCGACAAGTGCATGCAGGCCCAGCGCGCGCGCGACGCAGCGAAGAAAGCCCGCGACCTCTCCCGGCGCAAGAACGCCCTGGAAGGCTCCGGTCTGCCCGGTAAACTCGTCGACTGTAAGAACGGAAACGCCGCCGAATGCGAACTCTTCCTGGTCGAGGGCGACTCGGCGGGTGGGACCGCGAAGGGTGGCCGGGATCCGAACAATCAGGCCATTCTTCCGCTGCGCGGAAAGATCATCAACGTCGAAAAGGCGCGCCTGGACAAAGTGCTGGCCAACGAGGAAATTCGCACGATGATCACGGCATTGGGCACCGGCTTCGGGGACGAGTTCAACGTGGAAAAATTGCGGTACCACAAAATTATCATCATGACCGATGCCGATGTGGACGGGTCTCACATCCGTACCCTGCTCTTGACGTTTTTCTATCGTCAGATGAAGCCGCTGGTGGAAGAGGGGCACGTCTTCATCGCGCAGCCGCCGCTCTACGGCATTCGCAAGGGTAAAAAGCAGTGGTGGGCGTTCACCGAGTCCGAGCTCAAGGCGGTCGTCGGCGAAGACGGTAAAGACTTCACCATTCAGCAGTACAAGGGTCTTGGGGAGATGGACGCCGAGCAGCTCGCCTTGACCACAATGGAAGTCGGCAATCGCCGCCTCAAGCAGATTACGGTCGAAGACGCCGTCGAGGCCGAGCAGATCTTCACCGACCTCATGGGCGACAAGGTCGAGCCACGCAAACAATATATTTTCGAGTACGCAAAAAGCGTCAAAACTCTCGATCTATAGGAGCGCGTAGGGCTATGGCGCATTTCCGTCTTCGTGCCGTCTTTCGTGCGAATACTTCGTTGCTCTTCGGTCACGAAGCTATGGCTTCGCTCCCTCATCGCGCCTCGTCTTCGCACAAAATTCGGCGACGAATCCGAAAACGGCCATAACCCTACGCGCTCCTGGAGGCCGAACGCCTCCTTTTTTAGTTAAAGGCTTGTGAGGCAGCGGGGTCCTCGACTGTACGAAGGGTATAGAAGCACGAGGACTCACGTGCGCAAGCGCTTTGCAATCGGCCTGCTGGCCGCCGCCGTCGTCGTCGGGCTCGTGGCGGCTTCGCGCCACGAGCTGCTGCGTTTTGCCATCCGGGCGGCTGCTACGCTCGCGGGATACGACGTTCGCATCGCCCAGCTTCAAGTCGGCGCCGGACGCGCCACGCTCCGCGACCTTCGCATCGAACGTGGCGCGGAGCCGCTCCTGCAGGCCGACCGCATTACGATCGGGTACTCGCTGCGCGATCTTCTTCCGGGCAGCCGCCACCGCTTCGGCCTGACGAGCGTCGACATAAGCGGCTTCAAGCTGACGATCTCGCGTTCGCGCAACGGCGCCTTCAACATCCCGTTTCCCGGTGCAGGCGCGGCGTCCGTGCCGGCGCCGCAGCGAATCGACGCCGTGCCGATTGCCTTCCGACTCAAAGTTCGCAACGGCCGAATCGAGCTGCGCGAGCCGTCGGCGTATGACGCGAGCGCTCGCGACGTGCACATCGATCGCATCGGCATCGACGGAAGCGTCGACACGTCGGCGATCACGCAGTATCGCGTCGGCGGCGCGTTTGAAGAGCGACGCGAAGAACCGTTTACCGTTGTCGGCAAGGTCGATGCAATCGCGGGTTTCGCGATGCACCATGCCAAGGCGCCTCGCTTCCCCGTCCGCGCGCTGGCCAACTACTTCGCGCAAACTCCCGACGTGCGTATTCTCCACGGAGGAGCGCACAACTTCGACGCGGTTCTCTATGCGCTCGACGTCCAACCCAACGTCGCACCCGCATATCACGTTAGCCTCAGTCTCGATATCGACGGCGGACGCCTTGGGCTGAGCGTGCTCTCGCTGCCGATCGAGAATATCGCTGGAAGGCTTCACGTCGTCGACAACGATTTCTTCATCAGCGCTGCGCGCGCCACGCTCGCAGGCATTCCGCTGCACATCCAAGGCGGCGTCTACGACTTAAACGGCGCGGTGACCGGCGGCCCGCAGTTGCGTCTGGGGGTCTCGGGCGCCGGCGATCTCGCCGACCTCCGGGCGGCCTTCGGCTTCACGCGCGACCAACCGATTTCGGGAAAGGTGACGCTCGGAGTACTGGTAGGGGGGCCGATCGGCGATCCGGTGATCGTCGCGCGTGCGAATGGAGCCCGCGCGCTCTACCGGAATCTGCCATTCGACCGAATTACTGCGGGCGTCGTCTATCACGCAAACGTCGTCGCGCTCGCTCCGCTGCGTGCGTCGTACGGCGGCATTGCGATCGCCGTGCGCGGTACGCTGCGAACCGGTGCGCACCTGCGCTCGGAGTTTGCGGTGCACGTCGCCGGACCGGCCAATCGGCTGCCCTATCTCGACGAAATGTTGGGGGACGAACCGATCGTGATCGATGCCGGCGCGACGGGCGACGATTTGCTCTTTCACGTTATCGGAAGCGTGGCTTCGGTGCGAGGCATCGATCGCGTTGCGGCGATACTTCGCATGGATGAGAACGGGACGGCGCTCGTCGATCCGTTTTGGCTCCATACGCCTCGCGGCGATCTCGACGGATCGTACATACTGGACCGGCCGCACAATACGAGCGCTTTTTGGCTGGTCTCAGACAATTTGCGCATGCGCGCGCCGGCATATCCTGCGTTTCCCAATTTGAGCTTACCGCAAATGCCGAAGATCGACGGGGGAACGCTTCGCGCCGCGATTGCGGGGGGCGGTTCGGGCAGCCACATTCTGCTGGGCGGCATAGTCAGCGGCGCAGATACCAGCATTGCGGGCGTACGCTTCACCAGCCTGGAGGCCACGCTGGCGGGGACCATGCAAGACGCACCGATCAATCGGCTGCGCGCCTCCGGCCCGTGGGGAAGCTTTCGCGGGCGCGGTGACTTTTCGACCCAACGATTCGTCGCCTATGGCGATTATCGAGGAAGCTTCGAGGGTCTCGCGCCTTTTCTCGGCAGCGCCATTACTGGGCGCGGAAGACTGGCCGGCACCGTTGGGATTGCAGTCGAACCCAAACGCATCGTCGTCGTCGGCTCGAACTTGTCGATGCCCGGAGCGACGCTGCGCGGCGTTCCGGTAGACCACGCGAGTCTGACGCTGGCAGTGGAAGGTGACCGCTTGCACATTTACTCGGCACATGCGAGCGCGGCGGGCGGCGACATCGTTGCGGCCGGCACGCTTTGGTTGTCGCCGCGCGCAGGGAATTCGAGCTCGAACGCGCTCGCGCTCGTTGCCGAGAGCCTGGCCAGCTCGCAACTCCGCGGTATCGGATTACCGCTCGAAGGCGGGACGATTTATGCCAGCGGTGAGCTGCGAGCCGGAGCGACGCTGCCCGCGTTTGCGGGCGGCGTTACCGTCAATAACGCGCGTATCGCGCAGTTTCCGATCGCCGGCGAGGCCGACGTCAACCTTTCCGGCGATGCCGTTGCGCTACGGCGAATGGTCGGACAGATCGGCGGTGCGTATGCTCGAGCCGACGGCACCATTGGCGCGCTTTCGTCGGGCTCCCCGAGTTACGCCATTCGCGCAAACGTGCCGGCCGCCCAGGTGGCGCATACCTTGCGCGCTTTCGGCCTTCCGAACTACATGACCGACGGTTCCTTTAACGCGCAGTTGCTCGTCGGTGGGCGCAGCGTTTCGCCGACGATCGGTGGGACGATCGGCGTTCCAGCCGGGGACGTCAACGGTCTTCCATTCGTCGACGGCCGTGCCGCGATCGACGCCGATCGCAGCGGCGTCAGCATGTGGCAAGGATCGGTGCTGGTCGGTTCGACGGCCATGCGCTTCGATGCCGTGGTCCGGCCGCGCGACGTCGCCGTGCACGTCAGCGCACCAAGGGCCGATCTTGCGGACTTCAATAACTTCTTCGATACGGGCGATACGCTGGCTGGAAGGGGCGGCGTTCGCATTGCAAGCGCTTCTCGCAACACCCGCATCACCTCGAGCGGCAACATCAACATCCGAGGCTTTAGATACCGGAATTTACCGATCGGCGACACGCGAGCCGTCTGGTCGAGCGCGCGGAACGTTGTCGTGGGAGCGTTGGCCGTCGGGGGGAGCGAAGGCGAGCTTCACGCGCGCGGTTCGATCGGTCTGGCGCCCCCCGGGCCCTGGCTTTCCACACTGGAACGCTCGCGCTTCGATCTCGGCGCCGATGTCGGCAACCTGGATCTTTCGCTTTGGCTGCCCGCACTTGGAATGCAGGCGCTGCCGATTACCGGGCGAGCCTCGGGGCAGGCGACCGTGCGAGGCAGCTTTCCGCAGATCGACGTGCGAGGCAACGCTCGCGTCATCGCCGGCACCCTGGGCCCCCTTACGCTCGACAGCGCCGACCTCGCGGTGCATGCGGTCCGCAGTCGAATCGTGATCGATCGTGCCGAGATGACGACGCCCGAACTCTCGGCCACGGCGACCGGCTCGCTGGGACTTGCCGCGACGCAACCACTCGACTTGCAAGTGCATGCGGCGACCAGCGATCTCGCCGCGCTCATCTACGACGCGTCGCGGCGCCGCGTGCCAATTACCGGATCGTTCGAAACGACTTTGGCGGTCGGGGGAACCTACCGGGCTCCCACGCTGCTGGCGGGCTTCGATGCGACCAGCGTGCTGGCGTACGGCATACCGATCTCCTCGCTCTTCGGAGAAGTCCGCTTGCGGGGACACGAGTTGGTGCTCTCGGATGCCGGCGTGAGCTTTCAACGGGGTGAGGCGACGCTCGCCGGCTCGCTGCCCCTGTCAACGGCCCCCCTTCGTATCGCGGCCCCCGATTCGCCCCTGAGCTTCGACCTCGATGTGGTTGGTCTGGACCCCTCGATCTTTGACCAAGCCTTCGGGAGCAAGACGAAGCTGCAGGGGCTCATCGACGGTCACATCGGGCTTTCGGGAACCGTCCGCCAGCCGGTTGTCGTGGGACGCGTCTCGCTAACCCACGGCTCGTACGTAAGCGACCTGGAGCGGACCCCCTTGACCCAAATCGTAGCGGACCTTTCCTTCAATCACGCCTCAGCCTCGATCGACCGAGCCTCCGCCAAGGCTGGAAACGGGACGGTTAGCGGGTCCGGGAGCGTGGAGTTTCCCAACGGGCTTTCGCGAGGCGGCCTGTCGCTCTCGTTTCACGGGACGGCTCGCCGAGCGCAGTTCGACCTGCCGGCCTACGGGAGTGGAACGATCGATGCGAAGCTCGCCCTGCTCAAACAGCCCGGTGCGACCGCGCTGCTATCGGGGAACGCCACCCTGAGCGACGCCACGCTACCCTTCGCGACCTTCATCAAGGCCGCGACGCAGTCGGGCTCCGCGGGCTGGGCCGCGCAGTTCCCGCTGGCCTTCGACGTTGCGGCTACGGTAGGAAAGAACGTCCGCGTACGTGGCAGCGGGTATGGAGCCGGCCTGGACATCGGGGCGACGGGCTCGGTCCAGCTGGGCGGGACGCTTGCGGCGCCGACGCTAGCCGGGGCGTTCAAGTCGACCGGGGGAACGCTCACCTACTTCGACCGCGCGTTCCGCGTGCAGCAAGGAAACGTTCGCTTTAATGCTGCTGACGGGGTCTTGCCGACGCTGCACGCGGTCGCTACGACCAGCGTCGTTAACCCGGACCCCGACCGGGCCCGAAATCCTTACGGCAACGCCGATGTGACGATTACCGTAGACGGACCGATCGCCGGGCTGAAAATCGGCCTGGAGTCGAACCCGGCCGGATACAGCCGGGACGAAATTTTGGCCCTGATCGCCCCTTTCGGCGGTTTCTTCAACGGCATCTCGTTCAGCCGTCAGTCGATGCTCGCGCGCCAACAACCCGGCGGCATAACGCCGCTCGGAACGCTCTCGCCGATTCCAAACGTGGCGTTGTCTCAAAGAGGCAGCAGCATTACGGTGGGGCAGGAAGCCTTCAACATTCTCAACGCACAGTTTACCTCAGGCCTGCTCGCTCCGTTCGAGAGTACGCTCGGACAAGGCCTGGGACTCTCGAGCGTTAACCTAACGCTCGGATATTATGGCAATGTCGGACTTACCGCCACTCGGCTGCTCGGCAAAGCGGTCAGCGCCGTCTACGCAGTCACGTTCGGTATTCCTCAGATTCAGTCGTTCGGATTGGTCGTGCAGCCGGGCCCCGCGACCGCGGCGTCGCTGAACTTCTTCTATCAAAGCGGCCCCACGAAGCTCTTGCAGTTGCCCGGCGGTCCTTTCGGGTACAGCGGAGGTTATATAGCCGGCCAGCCTTTGATAGGAAACACCGGCTTCAGCCTTACCGTGCAGCATTATTTCTGGTGATGGCATTTTGATTAGAACGAGCGTTGCGGGCGCTGGCGCGAGCAAGGACACCGGCGAAGCCGGGCGGAACAGGGCGAGCCGAGCCGCGCGCACTTCGCTTGCTCGCGGCGGAATTTTATGGACCGCCGTCAAGTCTGAAAGCATATTGAAACGACTTTTTCACATGACCTTTGATCCGGGCCGGCGCTTGAGCGCTGGCAAGGTCCTGCTCGGCATCCTTTTGTTGATCGCGGTCGCTCGGTTGAATCTTGCCCCCGCGTTGTCGGCGCCGACGCCAAAGATCGTGTCGGTGGACGTCACGGGAAATCTGCGCGTTCCTACGCAGACGATCATGTCGGTCGTTGCGGCACGCCCAGGGCAGCCGTACAACCCGAAGGTGGTTCAGGATGACCTGGCTCGGATCAACGCGCTGGGTTACTTCGCGGATATCGCGCCGCCGCTGGTGCGCGAAAGGCCGAACGGCATCGCCATCACGTACCGTGTGGTGGAAAACCCGGTGATCTCCAGAATCGTTTTTACGGGGAACCAGAAGGTCCCCGGCGACACGCTGCTGGCGCTGATGGACCTTTCGGTTGGCCAAGTATTCAACACGAACACCTTCCGCCAGGACGTCCTCAAGATCAACAACTATTACGAGCGTATCGGATACGGCGGACAGGTTCCCACCCACGTCAAGGACATCAACCTCGATCCGAAGAGCGGAGTGCTCACGCTCACGATCCAGGAAGGCCTGATCGTAAAGCGGATCGAGATCGGCGGCGACCCGCTGCTTCCACCGCCGTATATCCTTCCGTCGCTCACCTTGAAGGTCGGCAGCGTATACTCCGATGCGGTGCGCGATGCGGACTATAAGGCGCTTCAAAAGCTATACGAAGACCATTTCCACTTCGAGTTGGGCAACTTTGAAGGCGGCATCGTCCCCTCGTCGATCAATTTAACCGCCGGAACGGCCGACGTGAAATACGACATCTACGTCGCCCGGATCGCCGTCGTGGAGATCACCGGCAATACCCGCACCAAAGACCAAGTGATCCGCCGGGAGTTGCGCGAGCGTCCCGGCATGGTGCTCAACACCGATGCGATCAAACGTGACTACCAGCGTCTCAACGCGCTCAACTTCTTTTCGAAGGTCGAGCCCGACGTTAGGCCGGGCCCCGATCCAAAGAAGCCGCAAGACGTCACGGTCGTCTGGCACGTCACCGAACAGCGCACCGCGTCGGCTTCGGTCGGGTTTGGGTATTCGGGCGGCTTGACGGGCCTGGGTCTCTATGCGACGCTTGGTCTCACGGATAATAACTTGCACGGCACTGGCAACTCTGCCGGGATTCAGTTCGAGGAAGGCGCGCGTACGGGAGTCGCACAGATTAGCGGATCGGTTCCGTATCTCGGCGATACGCCCCAGGCGGAAAAGTATACGGCCGGCGGCTCGATCTTTACGAACCATTCGACGTATTACTATCCGGTATACAGTATCACGGGCAGTGGAAGCTCGGTGGCGAGCGGAAACAACGTACCGATTCCCGTCACCCTCTATCCCAGCTCGACGTCGCAGCAGCTCTCGAACATCGTGGCGACCAGCACCTCCAGCGCGAACGGAGCCACCGGGAATATCGGGCGCCGCCTGAGCGACTATACAATCTTGTCGTTCTCGGTAACGGGCGAGAAGATCAAATACGATACGACGGTGCCCTCGCCGTACTATTTCCAAGGGAATCAACCCAATATCTTTATCGGACCGACGCCGAGCCCGATCAGCTCGCAGCAACAAAACTTCGGCGGCTCTTTCGGCATCGCTGCTTCGTCGATCGCTAACGTCAACACCGGCGCTCCCTACAACTTGGTAACGAGCGGTCTGAGCCTGCAGTCGATTACCCTCGACGACCCGTTCAACCCGCGTGAGGGGCTCAAGGCCGTGCTCAGCACGACGTTTTCGGCGCCGGCGCTCGGCTCGAACTTCTCGTTCACGCAGAGCACGGTGGATCTGGCGAGGTTTTTCCCGGTGCTCCGGGACGCCACGATCGGCTTTCACGGCGTCGGTTATTTCTCGACCGGCGTAATTCCGCCCAGCTCGCTCTTCACGTTCTCCGACCAGCAGATGCGCGGGTATAACCAGGTCTTTTACGCGACCAATGCGTACTTGGGGCAGATCGAACTCCGCCAGCCGGTGGCGCTCGACCGCCGGATAACGCTGGCAGTCTTCGTCGACGAGCTCGATTATCGAATTCGAGGAGCCTACCCGCTGCTCGATCCGTACACCAATCGAATCACGGGTTATCCAGCCGATTGGGCGCTCTACGGTGACGCCGGCTTCGGAATACGATTCGACGTGCCGCAGCTGGGGCTGCGGACCGTTCGCATCGATTTTGCCAAAGGACATAATGGGACGCACACGAGCTTTGGAATCGGTCAAAGCTTCTAATGCGAAACTCGAGATGATTAAAATGAAGATTCGATCGGCCATACTTTTTGCGACCGCAGTTCTGCTGGCGGCGTCTTTAGCGCCCGGCGCAATTGCGGCCGATATCAGCGATGTCGGATTCGTCGATCCAGCGGATATTGCCAATCTGCCGATCTTCGTGAACGCGGACCGGCAGCTCGCCGCCTATAAGGCGCAGATCGTCACGCAGTACAACGCCCAAATCAAACACGCTGCGACCGACGCCGATAAACAGCGAGTCACGATGCAGTTTCAAACGCAGCTCACCGATAAGCAGCGCGAGATGGCGGGGCCGCTCCTTCAACGAGAGCAACTGGCGATCGCGGCCGTGAGCGCCACCCGCAATCTATCCGTCGTGGTGGACAAGCGGATCGTCATCTATGGCGGCCAGGATATCACCAAAGACGTTGAAGCGGTTTTCTCGGGGCCGCAGGCGATCGCAGCGCCGGCCGCTACACCGCCGCCGTCCGAAATCGGGTTCGTCGATCAGAGCGCGCTCGACGGAGTTCCGAAGGTCCAGTCTGCCAACTCGGAGATGAGCCAGTACGAAACCACCCAGCGGCAGATCTATGCGGCGAGATTGGCACAGGCGAAGAGTGCCCCCGAGAAGCAACAGATTTTGACGGAGTACAACAAGCTGATCTCCGACAAACAGGACCAACTGCTCAAGCCGCTGGTGGACCAGACGAAGTCCGCGACGGCGGACGTCGCCCGCAAAAAGGGCTTGCTCTTGGTCGTCGATCGCGCAGATATCGTTTACGGAGGCACGGACATCACTTCAGATGTCCAGAACGAGCTCGCCAAATAGTGCCGGAGCTTTCCTAAGGATGGCAATCGGACTGTCTCTCGCCGCCGCGTCGCTCCCGGCGTGCGGCGTCAACGTGCATTCGGCCGCCGTCCGTGGAGCCGGCTACGTTCGCATCGACGAAGCCATCAAGCGGGATCCACTCTATCCGCAAATCTCGCAGCTCGACGACGCGATCGCCGCAATAACGCTCAAATCGTCGGCTCCTTCGGTGCCGCTTGGAGCGCGGCAAATCGCGGCGCAGACCCAGGAGCTCAATCGAGAGCTGCGCGCCGCGCAAGATCGCGCAAACAAGATCTTGGCCGAAAAGCAACGCACGTATACGGCGCGCGAGCAACAGGCCGTCGCCGCCGCGCTGACGGCCGCCGGCATCCCTGGCGCCGGCGCGCTCGCGGCCTCACAGATGAGCGGTGCATCGGCGACTTCGCAGCAGCAGGCCGCCGCAGCCGCCAATGCCGACCTACAGGCTTACCAGCAAAGCGTCGTTGCCCAAGACAACGCGGCGACCAACTCCATCGCCAATCAGCTGCAGGCGCAGGCGGCTCAAAAATTCCGGGCGAAGGCCGAGCAGCTGCAGCAGAACGAAACCGACTTAACGCTGCGATTGACGCAGCAAGATGCGGGGGCTCGTTTAGCGATTAAGATGCGCCTCTCGAATCTCGCCATGGACCCGGCTGCCCGCCAGAAGGCCGATTCCGAACTCGCAAGCATTAACGCAAAGGAAAGCGCGCAGGTCGGCGCCCAGCGCAGCGCCGATGCGGCGACGTTGAAGGCCTACCGGGCGCAACTGGATCGCGAGACGGGCGACGCGATACGATCGCAAGTGGGTTCGATCTCGGCGCAGACCAAAGCAAAGCTCGAGGAGCATCGCGATGCAGTCGGGTCGCAGTTACAGCGGCTCGCGCCAGTCGCACCGTCCGCCCAGCTCTCGCCTAAAGTTCAGGCACAGATTGCGCAGATTCAACGGCAGTACGCCGGTGCGTTTGCCGCCGACTCGGGTAAGACCATTGCCGAGTACAACGCGACCAAGAGCGATCTGGACCGGCAGTTCGCCGCTTTGCACGGGGCAGACGTGGGAGCCACCGGCGCGGCGGCCAAAGAGCTCGATACACTACAGAAGCGGCGCAACGATCTCTATCAACAGATCGTCGCGCAGGTCGAACGCGACGCAACGCGCATCGCGAAGGACCGCGGTCTGAGCATCGTCTTCATCAACATTTGGGCCGCAGCGGGCGGTTACGATATGACAAACCAAGTCATCAGCGACATCGAAAGCCAACACGAGTGAGAAATAACTACAAGCACGCCATCCTGATTTGTATCGCCGCAACGCTTGCGGGCTGTGCCGGGCACGGGTCGATCGGCCTCGTGGACGTCCAACGGATCGTCAGCAACTGGCCGGAGTACCAGGGCTATCAAAGCCAGCTTATGACCGAAGAACGCTCGATTTCGTCGCGGCGGGAGAGTGCGGCGCACAGGGTAAGCGATGCCGCCGCGCTCGAGCGCAAATATGCGAAGGTCACCGATCAGCTCTCCGCTCAGATTCGCGATGCCGCGGGCAAGATCGCCTCGCAGAACCAGCTAAAACTGGTGCTGACGCGCGAAGGTATCGGCTACGGAGGCGTGGACATCACCAGCGACGTGGAAAAGGCGCTCAACATCACGGAAAAGGCTACTCCGACGCCGGGCATCTAAGTGCCGAGCACGCTGAACGAGCTGGCCAATCGTGTGGGCGGACGCGTGGTTGGCGACGGCAGCGTCCCAATCGCCCGGATCGCGAGCGTGGAAGAGGCAGGCGACGACGCCTTGACGTTTGCGACGAGCGAAGCGTATTTCGTTACAGCGTGTTCGAGCAAGGCCGCAGCGGTGCTCGTCGATGAATCGCTGGGTGCTCGGTCAGCGCCCAAGCCGTTATTGGTCGTCGGAAACGCGCGCGCGGCTCTCGGCCAACTGCTTGAAGCGTTGCGTCCCTCAAGACCCCGCGGCCCCTTTCGTCATCCCAGCGCGGTGATCGCACCGGATGCGCGCCTCGCCGGCGACGTGTACGTCGAGGCCCACGCCTACATCGGCAGCGGCGCCTCGATCGGAGCCGGAACCGTCGTCGGCGCCGGCGCGTATGTCGCCGACGGCTGCGTAGTCGGTGACCGGGCCGTCTTGCATCCGGGCTGCGTAATCGGCAGCGACGGGTTCGGTTGGGCCTTCGTGGATGGACAACCGCAACGAATTCCGCAGGTTGGAAACGTCGTGCTCGAGGACGACGTCGAAATCGGCGCGAACTCGTGCATCGACCGCGCCCAGACGGGAAGCACCGTCGTCGGCGCCGGCACGAAGATTGACAACCTGGTCCAGATCGGGCACAACTGCCGCATCGGAAAGCACTGCGTGATTGCCTCGCAGACGGGGCTGGCGGGCTCGACGGTCATTGGAGATTACGTGCGGGTCGGCGGTCAGGCCGGTTTCAACGGACACATAACGGTCGGCTCGGACGTGACGATCGCCGGCGGATCCGGTATTTGGGGTGACGTGGAAGATGGCGTCACGATTTCGGGCAACCCGGCACAGCACCACCGCGACGAGCTTCGCCGACAGGTCATGCTTCGTAAGCTGCCAAAGTTGTTCGATCGTGTCGAGGCTTTGGAGCGCTCGTCTTCGCGCCCTAAGTAACGCCCGATGATGCAAACAACGTTGCGCCAGAGCCTTCGTTTTGGAGGCGTCGGGCTCCATACCGGAGCGCATTGCAGCGTCGAGGTACGCCCTGCGGCGGCCGACGCCGGCTTCAGCTTTCTGCTTGGGGGCATTCGCGTTCCGGCGACGGCAGAATACGTTGTCGATACTACGCGGGCGACCGTTCTTGGTCGCGACGGCGCTACCGTTTCGACAACGGAACACCTGCTCTCCGCGCTCTTCGCCATGGGCGTTGCCAACGCCGATATCGTGGTTGAAGGCCCCGAGATTCCGGTGCGGGACGGGAGCGCATCCGAGTTTGCTGCCGCGATCGAACAGTGCGGCTTGCAGGAGCAGTTCGCGCCGCGCAGGATTCTCGACCTCGAAGAACCCGTGATCGTCCGCGATGGCGACAAACTGGTCGCAGCCTTTCCCGCCCCGAGCTTTCGCGTGCGCTTCCTCGCCGATTTTCCACAACCGGTCGGAACGCAATACTTTTCTGGCGAAATCGATCCCAAGCAGTACGTGGAGGAGATCGCCGGCGCGCGCACGTTCGCGTTCTTGCATGAGGTGCAGGCGTTGCTCGCAAGCGGTTTGGGCCAGGGCGGGAGTTTAGAGAATGCGCTGATCTTTACCGCCGACGGCCCGATGCAGCCCCTGCGCTGGCCCAACGAGGCCGTGCGCCACAAAGTGCTCGATTTAATCGGCGACCTCGCGTTACTCGGAGCGTGGCCGCACTGCGAACTGATCGCCATCAAGAGCGGGCATCAACTCCATTCTTCGCTAACGACCGCATTGCGCTCGCGAATGCGCGTGCCTTCAGCATAGGAGAGTAGTCTTGGCCGAACTCGACATACGCCAGATCTTCGAAATATTGCCGCATCGCTACCCGATGCTGCTCGTCGACCGCATTCTCGAGTTCGAGCACATGGTGCGGGCGCGTGGCTATAAGAACATCACCTACAACGAACAGATCTTTGCCGGCCATTTTCCGGGGAACCCCGTTCTGCCGGGCGTCTACATGATCGAGGCGCTGGCCCAGTTGGGCGGCGCGATGATTTTGGAACCCGGCGAGTTCTCGCGCAAGACGCCGTATTTGGCCGGGATCGACAAAGCGAAGTTCCGGCGTCCGGTCGTCCCGGGCGATCGGTTGGACATGGTCGTAACGATGCTGCGCCATAAGCGCAACATCGGCTGGGTGAGCGGCGAGGCGACCGTCGACGGCCAGTTCGCTTGCTCCGCCGAGATTATGTTCTCGATCGTTTCGAACTCGCGAATGTTCGGCGCGGACTCCACCGTGCTCCACGTATAGTTTCGGGGCGCTGATGCTTCATCCCACGGCAATCGTTCACCCGAACGCGGAGATCGGGAAAAACTCGGAGATCGGGCCGTACTGTATCGTCGGAGAGCACGCATCGATCGGCGCGCGCTCGATCTTGCAATCGCACGTCGTCGTGAACGGATGGACGCAAATCGGGGACGACTGCCAGCTTTACCCTTTTTCTACCGTCGGTGCGGCCTCGCAAGATCGCAAGTACGCGGGCGAGCGAGCCTTCACGCGCATTGGAAACCGCACGATCCTGCGCGAATACGTCAGCATCCAACGCGCGACCGGCCGGGACGAACTCACCGCGGTCGGCGACGACTGCCTCCTGCTGGCCTACGTTCACATCGCCCACAACTGCATTCTCGGCAATGGAGTCACGATGAGCAACCTCGCGCAGCTCGCGGGACACGTTAACGTCGGCGATTACGTGACGATTGGCGGTCAGACCGGCATTCATCAGTTCACCCGCGTCGGCCGCCATGCCATGGTTGGCGGAATGAGCAAACTAACGAAAGACGTGCCGCCGTTCTTCCTCGTCGAGGGTAATCCGTGCCAACCCTACGGTCTCAATAGCGTCGGCCTTCGCCGCGCGGCCTTTCCGGTCGAGCAGCGCTCGGAGATCAAACGCTTCTATAAGCTGCTGTACGATCCAAAACTCAACGTTTCCCAAGCAATCGAAGCGATGAAGGCCGAAGTTAAAACCGACGCCGGGCGCGAGATCATCGTCTTTCTCGAAGCGCCTTCGGAGCGCGGCGTGCTGAAGTGAAGGGGTAAGACGCCACTCTTGCGCGCGCGATGAAGTACTTCGTCTCGACTGGGGAACCGTCGGGGGAGGCGAGTGCGATCGCGCTGGCGCAAGCGATTCGCGCGAACGATCCGGAGGCGGAGTTTGAAGGCATCGGGAGCACGGCGATGCGCGCGCACGGCTTTACGTTATGGCGCGATCATACCGGTTGGGCCAGCATGGGTCCGGCCGCCGCGATTCCGCGGATTCCGAAGCTGCTCGACGCCATGCTCCGCACTGCGGCTCATATCGTCGTCTCGAAACCCGACTTGGTCGTGCTGGTGGACTTCGGCGTTTTTAACTTGCGGTTGGCAAACCAGTTGCGACGGTTGCGCTATGAAGGGCCGATTCTCGACCTGTTTCCGCCCGGCGCGTGGCTCGACGACGAAAAGAAGGCGCGTCAAGTGAGCGCCGTTTGCGTTCCGGTGACCGCCTTTGCGCATCAGTACGATTTCTACCGGAGCCTGGGTTGTCGCATTGAGTTCTTCGGACATCCGCTGACGAGCCGTTACGCGATGCGGCCGCTCCGGCCGGCTCCTCCGGCGGATGCCGGCGTCGTCGCACTGCTGCCCGGCAGTCGCGGCGGCGAGTTGCGCCGGCATTTGCCGGTGCTTGCCGCGGCCTATCGTACGCTGAAAAAGCGGCGGCCTCGTCTTCGCGGGGTTTTCGGGGCGGCGGACTCGCGCGCAATGCAGACGATCGAGGTGGCGATCGCGCGCGAGTGTTTGAGTAACGTGGAAATCGCGCCGGGCGTGACGGTGGCCTTAGAGAATGCGGACGGCGCTTGGGTCGCCTCGGGAACCGCGGTGCTCGAAACCGCGCTGATCGGCGTGCCGGCCGTGGCGATCTACGTGATTCCGACGGCGCTGATTTGGTACGGTCACCGCATGGTCAAACACCGTTTCATTACGCTGCCGAACCTCGTATTGGGTCGTGAGGTCGTTCCCGAACTGCTTCAAGAGCGCGCGAACTCCGAGGGGCTGACGGCGGCACTCGAGCGACTGATGAACGACCCGTCGCAGCAGTACGAGGATTTTCTGGAGTTCCGAGAGGCGCTTGGACCTCCCGACGCGCTCGAGCGCTGCGCGCGCTACGCCGTCGAACTGGCGCGCGCCTCGGACTGGCAGCGCCTATGATCCGCATCTATCACACCTCCGATTTGCACGACCGGCGCGGATTCGCCGGACGCTTGCGAGCATTGCGCGCGCAGCGGCCGGGTTGGCTCTTCGATTGCGGCGACTCGCTGCGCGGCAGTCAAACGGTCTATCGCCGCAGCGAGCCGATCGTTGCGGAGCTCGACGAGGCCGGCTACGACGCGCAGAGCATCGGGAATCGCGAGTTCCACTATCTCTTCGCAGCGCTTCGCGCCCGAGCTTCGCGAATGCAACATCCGCTGGTCTGCACGAACTTAACAGATACCAAAGGGCGGCCACTGCCCTTTGCGCGGTCGTTGCGTTTGCGCGCGACCGGGTTGCAGGGCGACTCGACGTACGTGAACGTCCTTGGGTTGCTCATCATGCAGTACCCCGAGAAAAGCTTCTGGGAGCGAGTCTTCGGCTGGCGCTTTCTCAACCCGTGGGAGGCTATCGCGCCTTTCGCCGCAGCGGCGGCCGAAGGCGAGCCGCTCGTCGTGCTTTCGCACTTGGGACTCTCTCTCGACTGCGAGCTGGCCGCGCGGGTTCCGCGCATCGATTTGCTGCTGGGCGGTCACAGCCACGATACGCTGCCGGCCCCACGCTATGTTGGAGAGGTCCCGATCGTTCACGCGGGGCCGTACGGTAAGTTCGCGTCGCGCAGCGAGCTGGTCTATGACGCGAACCGTCGTCGCTTCGTGGTCGACGATTTTGCACTGGTTCCCCTCCTGGATGCTTCGTGAAGCGTGTCCTCTTCGTCTCGAACGGACACGGGGAAGCGGCCATCGCGGATCGCATCGGCGCCGAACTGCACGCGATCGCGCCCGAAGCGATGCTCGACCATTTAGCCTTGGTGGGCGAACCGATCTCGGATTCACTTCGAGAGGTCGGTCCGCGCCGCACGATGCCCAGCGGTGGTTTGATCGCAATGGGAAACGTCGCGAACCTAATGCAAGATTTGCGCGCCGGTCTGCTGCCGCTGGTTGTGGCGCAAAGAAAGTTCTTGCGCGCCGTCCGCGGATCGTACGGCGTCGCCGTCGCCGTCGGCGACGTTTACGCCCTGGCGATGACGCTTCGCGCGCGAGCGCGTACCGTCTTCGTCGGCACCGCGAAGAGTGTTAGCGTTGCCCGCTACGGCGCGCTTGAAGAACGAGTTCTCCGGCGCGCGCAGGCCTGCTTCGTGCGCGACGAGGCGACGGCGCAGACGTTGCGCGAGCACGGCCTGTCGGTCGAGCCCAGCGCCAACGTGATCGTCGATCTTTTCGCGCCCGGCGACGACCCGGCCGTCGAAGCCGCGGTTGCCGGTTTCGCGACGATGCTCGCGCTCTTTCCCGGAAGTCGTGCCGGCGCGTACGACGACGCGAGATTCCTGCTCGAGGTGCTGCGTGAGATCGCCGGCTCGAGGCCCGGCGTCGGGGCCGTGCTTTCGATCGCGCGCGGGCTCGACGCGCAACGTTTTGCGGCCGGCGCGGAGCGAGCCGGCTGGCAAATTAGCCGCGAATCTCACGATTGCATTCCGTTCGCTTTGAGTTTGCACGGGCGTACCGTCTTGCGCGCTTGGACCGGAAGCCCGGCCTCACTGCTCAAAGACGCCACGCTGGTCCTCGGCCAAGCCGGAACCGCGAACGAAGGCGCCGCGGCGGCCGGCGTTCCCGTTGTGGCTTTTGCCCGCGACCGGGCGTCGAACGAACGTTGGTACCGCCGGCGACAACGAGGTCTGCTGGGCGACGCGCTCGCCGTTCTGACCGGTAATGCGGTCGATGCCGCACGCGGCGTGTGCGATATTTTAGACGACTCGGCGCGTCGGCGGCAGATGAGCGAAACCGGGCGTGCGCGCATGGGTGCGGGCGGCGCCGCGCGCCGGATCGCGGATCGCATCGCATCGCTGACACGGGAAAGCTGATGCGGCGCTATATGCCCGCGGCGCTCGGATTGATCTTCATGGCCGTGCCGCTCTTTCCTAGTTTCATCACGTTTACCGGCGTCGCATTTCCGGGAGTCTCGCTCTTGCCGGTACCGGCGATTTTGGCCGTTTTCGCGGGCTGCTGCATTCTCGCAATCTATGCCCTCGCGATGCTTGCGCGTTATCCCCTCGCCGGCTCGCAACCATTGCTCGCGCCGTTGCTGATGGTCTTTGGCGCGGGGCTGCTCGCGGGCTGCTTGGGGTTCGACCCGCGTTCCGGCCTGGTCTTTACGTTCATCGGCGGACTCGGCATCGTATGGTCCTCTTCAATCCTGCGCTTTTACGGCGATCGATATGCGGCGACGCTAATTTTCGGAGCCTTTCTACTCTCGGGCGGGATTGCTGCGGCGATCGCGATCGCGATGGTGGTACTGCGCTCTCCCGTGAATCTCTACGCACTCCAACACGGGCGCGCGACGGGCACGTTCATCTTGCCGGGAGAGCTCGCCGGCTACCTGATCGTTCTCCTGCCGATCGCGTATGCGGTTGGGTGCGTCGCGCGCACGCGCACCTTACGCGCGATCGCATGGGCCGCGCTTGGCGTCGGCTTGGTCGCGCTGGCGCTTACGTTTTCGCGTGCGGGCTGGATGGGATGCGCGGCTGCGGCTGCGTTCTTGGTTGCGGTGCGCACGCGGCGGCCTGCAGTCTCTGCCGCGGTTGTCGCCGCGGGGATTTGCGCCGTCGTGCTCCTCTTTAACGCGCACCACGATCCGAGTGAGGACTACACCCGCCTCTCGATCTGGCAGGCCGCGATCCAGATTATCGACCGGTTTCCTCTACTAGGCGTCGGGCCGTTTAACTTTTCCCGACTTTATCCGCTCGTACGCGCTCCCGACGGCGATCCGACGGCCTTTCACGCCCACAGCCTCTACCTCACCTTCTTCGCAGAGTTTGGCATCGTCGGTGTCTGCGCGGTATTCTGGACGATCTGGCGATTCGTCATCGAGCTGCGGTCGCGTTTGGCGAGTGCCTCCCAGCCCGCAGCGCTGCTGGCCTGCGGCGCAGCAGCGGGACTGGCCGGCGTCGCCGTGCAAGGCCTGATCGATACGGTGAGCGTGGTAATTTTCGGGCTATGGATGCCCACGATGGCCCTAGCGCTCGCGGCGGCACGGGGCACCGCCGACCAGGCGCTCGAATGAAGCAAAAGGCTGCACTCATGGGGCTCGCGGCGCTCTGGGCGCTTGCCGGCTGTAACCCGCAGCCGGCAAAAACCGCGGCCACGCCGTCGCCGAGCGCGCGTCCCCGCACCAGCGCAACCCCCCTTACGCTCGTCGTCACGGGAAAGGGGACCGCCGAACGTCCGATTCACGTCTTTCAGCAAGTCCACAACCGCATCGACTACGATTTGCTGGCAAGCTCGTACGAGAGTAGGGGCCCGGAGAACGATATGCGTTCCATCTTCCGCAATGCACGGGTGACGTTTAGCGACCCGCGCGGATCGAAAATTACCGCGAGCGCGCCGCAAGCCGAAGTCGACCAGACGACGGATGCCGTCACGCTGCGCGGAGGCGTGGTCGCGCGCACGGCCGCGGGGATGACGCTTCATTGCGATCGGCTCGTCTATCGGCAGGCCGACTCAACCTTGCACGGAGACGGCAACGTGATTATTACTGATCCCAGAGGCTTCTGGGCGACGGGTTCGAGCTTCGATTCGGATACATCGCTCACCCACATGCGAATGCGATGAGCCAGAGACCATCGATCATAATCCGCGGGCTCGTCAAGCGGTACGGCGAACGGACCGTGGTCAACGGCGTGACTGCCGACGTAAAAACCGGCGAGGTCGTTGGATTGCTCGGCCCCAACGGGGCTGGAAAGACCACGACCTTCTATATGGTCGTCGGTCTTATCAAGCCCGACGGAGGGACCGTCCTCCTGGCCAACGGCGCGCGTGAGACCGACCTAACCGGCGCGCCGATGTATACCCGGGCGCGTAACGGGATTGGATACCTTTCGCAGGAGAACTCGATCTTTCGGAAGCTTTCCGTCGGCGACAACATCCGCTTGATCTGGGAACAGAACGGCATCCCGCACGACGAGCGCGAACGGCGCCTTCCGGCCTTACTTGAAGAGTTTGGTTTGCGCGCCTTCGTCGACGCTCGGGGCGACAGTCTCTCGGGCGGCGAGCGCCGGCGCGTCGAGATCGCCCGCGCGCTGGCGATCGAGCCGGCCTTCTTGCTGCTCGACGAACCGTTTACCGGAATCGATCCGATCGCCGTGGCCGATATCCAGGCGATGATTCGTCAACTGCGCGATCGCGGGCTGGGCATCCTCATCACCGATCACCAGGTACGCGAGACGCTCGCGATCGTCGATCGAGCGTACATTATGAACAACGGCCGCATCGAAGTGTCGGGTTCGGCCCAAGAGGTTATGGAGTCGCCGATCGCCCGCCAATTCTATTTGGGCGAAGGCTTTAGGCTCTGAAATTCACGATACTCGATCGTTACATGCTGACGGAGCTTGCAGGCCCGTTCGGCTTTGGTTTGTTTGCCTTTACGCTCATCTTTGCCGCCACCGAGCTGCTCAACATCGGCAAGCTGGTCAGCAACGAACACGCGCCGCTCTGGGCAGCCGTCCTGGTTTTCGCGTGGTCGCTCCCGGCCGACATCGTGCTGGTCATCCCCATGGCGCTTTTGCTCGGGACGCTGCTGGCCATGCAGCGGCTTTCGGGCGAAAGCGAAATCACCGCGCTCAAGGCCGCTGGGATTACCTTTGCGCGGATCGTTGCGCCCCTGCTGATGGTGGGGATCGTGATGTCGGTCGTCACGTACTACTTGCAAGAGAACGTCGTTCCGTATGCCGACGACCAGCTTACCGGGATTGAAAACGGCGTCATCAACCACGTCAGTGCCTTCAACCGCGACTTGACCGTTTCGGCTCCCCTTCCCAGCGGTGGCCGCCAAGTGACGATCGCGACGGCCTACGAACCCCACTCGCGCGCGCTGCTGCACGTCACGCTGATTCAGTACGACAACCACAACGATCCCCGGCAGATCGTCTTCGCCGATCGAGCCGAGTTTAGCGCGGATAAGTGGACGCTTGAGAACTCCAGCCTCTACCGGTTCAATGCCGACGGCACGACCACTGCGGAGCCGCACATTCCGCAGCAGGAGGTTCAAATAGGTGAGAAGCCAACCGACCTAGTCAAGCGCATGAGGAACGACGATCCCGAAAGCATGAGCCGGCCCGAGATCGCCGAGATCGTTCGCTCCGGGCAGCTCACCCAGAACGCGCTGCGCAAATACGTGACGACGTATCAGGAAAAGCTCGCGCGGCCGTTTGCGTGCTTCGTCTTTATTTTAATTGCGATTCCCTTCGGGCTGCGTCCGATTCGGTCGAGCGGGAGCACCAGTGTGGGCTTCGGCCTCTCGCTGGCGATCGTTTTCGCCTATTACGTGGTGATGACGGTCTGTTCGTTCGCGGGCGAAGCGTATCTGGGGTTTGCCGCGCTCTGGGCCTGGATGCCGAACATCGTGTTCACCGCGATCGGATTGGTACGCTTGCGCCGCGCGGCGTTCGTATGAACTTCGTCGAAATCGTCCGCGGCATCGGAAACCTCGCGTTCGTCATGGTCGTGGCCGGCACCGTGGCGTACGTGGGAGATCGCGTCGGTCATCAAGTTGGGCGCCGCCGGCTGAGCCTCTTTGGAATTCGTCCGCGCTACACGTCGACGATCGTGGCCATCGCGACCGGGATGCTGATCGCGCTGGTCGTGACGTTGGGCGCGATCTTCGCGTCGCAACAAGTAAAAACGGCCTTTTTCAAGATGAACTCGATCAACGAGCAGATCGCCGAACTGCAGGCGCGCCAGCGCGACCTCGAAGCCAAAGTCAATAATGGCCGGCTCGTCTTTCCGGTCGATACGCTGATGGTGCCGTTCTACCGTATTATCGACCAGTCGGCTTCGGCGTCGCAGCGTCTCGCGACCATTCGAAACTATTACTTCTTTGCCGTTAAATACGTCAACGCGACCTACCCCCGGCTGGGCTTGCGCCCGTACACGGTTCCGGCCGATGCGGACAAAAAACTAGATGGAGTGGCTAACGATTTAACGACCGCCGCGAAGCTGTCGCAATCCAACGTTATGCTGACCGTGACCTCCGATGTAAACCTGTTCGAAAACGATCCGATTCACTTTGAGATGAACGTCACGTCGGACATCCGCTATTTCCAGAAGGGGCAAGTCATCGCTCAACTCGTTATCCCCGGTAAGAGCGGTGCCAGCATCAACATTGCCCTCATCCAGCTGGAGAACTACGTCGCCATCGCGGCTCGCCGCCTGCAGCTTCCGCCGTTTCTGACCGAGATTTTGCAACCGATGCAGCTGATTCCCGACGCAACGCAGATGCAGCAGCGGATTTCCAAACCCGGTACGTACTTGCTTACGGCCTTTGCCGCCCAGGATTTTTATCCGCATATCGGCGGCATACCGATCGTAATCGTCCTGACGCAGCAGCCGTGACCGCGGCCGGGCTCGTCCTGGGAGTGGACCCCGGACGCGCCAAGGCGGGCTTTGCCGTCGTTAGTCCCGATGGAGACGTCGTCACGCGCGGCGTCGAGACCATTGAGGGCTTACCGGCGCGTCTTACGCAGCTTCTCGCCGGCAGCAACGTCGACGCCATCGCCCTCGGACGCGGAACCAACAGCGGCGCCGTGCGACGCCTGCTCGAGGGTTTCGGGGTGCCGATTCACTTGGTCGATGAGTTCGAGACCAGCCGCACGGCTCGATGCCTGTACTTCGTGGATCACCCCCCGCGGGGCTGGAGGCGCCTGATTCCGCTCGGGCTCCAGCTACCGGACGGCCCGGTGGACGATTACGCGGCAATCGTCATCGCTCGCCGATATTTAGCAAGGGGAGTAGCCCCTCGACCTCCAAATTAGGGAATACCCGCGAGGAGCGCTTGGATCCGTAGCGCAAGATCGAGGGGAGACGAATGTCAGAAACGGAGGGCAAGTGCGTCGGATCGTCGGCGTCTTAGCGAGCGCAGTTTTAGCGCTGGCGCTCTCTTGCGCCCCCGCAGCGGCCGGCGGGCTTTCTTTCGGTCAGCCTCGCGCCGATCTGGCTTCGCAGCTTATGCTGTCGCTGTTTGGCGAGACCTCCGATTCGAGCGCTGCTTTTTCGGCTCAAGACGGAGACCGGGCCTCCGAATCGCCGCTGCACGAGATGGCGCTCAGCGTGCCCGCAGCCGACTCCGGTGCTCCTTTTACGGCCGGCTCGGGGCCTCCGGCTCTAATGCAAGCGCATATCGCGCTCTCCAACCTTTCGGGCGCCGGCGCTTCCTATTTGACCCGCGCCGTCGATGCCGGACTGCTCTCGCCCAATGCCGGATTCGCTCCATCTCCCGAATCGCGCGACCTGCATGTCCCGTCGCTTAACTCCCAGGCGGCCTTGTACACCGCGGCCTACCAGCCGGTAGCTCCGGAGCCGATCGTTTCTCCCGGCCCAGGAACGCTGGCGTTCGATACGACGCCGGCGCCGTCGCTCGCTGAGGCTTCCCCCGATACTTCGTTGGGGATTGGCTCGGATGGGCGTGCGCCGAAGCGAAGCCTCGACCTGACCCTTTCGGGGCAGTACGAGCACGCGGCGTTCAACGATGCGGCCGCGTTGGCACCGTCGTCCGGCGCATCGCCCGCGTGGCAGCTTCCCGATGCGAATGCCGCCCTGACCGGTCCCGACTATGCGGGCTCGAACAAGCTCTCGCTTGGCGCAGGCCTAGCGGTGCCCGTTTTTCACGGACTGACGTTGAACCTCAACTACGACGCGCAACGCTTATATGGCGGCTACACGCTTCCCGGCCTCGTGGATCTCGATGCGGTGAACAATAAATACGCGGGCGGCCTGACCTACAATATCCCGTACTCGTCGAGCTCTCTCTCCATCTCCGCCTACCAAACCCGCCTTGGCGACAGCCTGCTGCCTCCGGCGAACGGCTACACCCAAAACGGCGGAGACTTGAACTTTACCGTCAAGTTTTAGGCTCCTAAGACGCTGCGCGCGCGCCGATTTACTTTTTTCCGCGCGATCGTCGTCGTTGTCGCCGTCGCACTCTTCGCTGCGCTGGCTCTCGTGCAGTTGGCGTCGGATTCGCTCGATGCCCGAGCCGCCGTGGGCGGAACGCTTCCTAGTCTGATTTCCCCTCGCTTTGGCGACGCGGTCTATGCTGCGCTCGATAGTGTTGCACCGGCTTCCTACGTCGAGTCGACGTTGGCGCAGCGTGCGCTCGAACGAGGCGACGCGGCCTCTGCGCAGCGGTACGCCTTGCGTTTACCGGCATCGCCGAGCCGCGACGAGTTGCTCGCGCGAATTGCGGCCGCTCGCGGTCAAGGCCGGCTTGCACTGGAGTACTCGTTGGCCGCGTTTGACTCCGACGCGGTGCTAGCGGCAGCGCAGCGGCTTGCGCTTACCGATCCGCAGGCCGCCTACGAACTCGAGCAACTGCTGGAGGTGCGCTTGAGCGGCCGTGCGACGCACCCCGACGCGGTTGCCGAAGCGCGATGGCAGATGGGTCAATTTGCCGACCAAGTCGCGTGGCGAAAAGTGCCGGGCAGCACGGCGCAACGCGCCTGGTTGCGGATCGCCCTCTCGAACTTTGAGTCTGCCGTCGCGTTGGCGCCGCTCTCCGAGCGGTACGCGATTGCCGCCGCCAATCAGGCCGACTTACTTGCCGAGCGGGACCGGGCTGAGGCACTCTTTGCGCGAGCAGCCGCAATCGATCCCGGGAGCGCCGATGCGGTCGCCGGTCTCGGCGTCGTCGCTTTGGAGAACGGCGATCGCACGGCCGCAATAGCCTACTTGAGGCGCGCCGGCGCGCTCGATCCCCGTGCGTTGATGGTTCGCGCGCTACAACGAGATTTGAGGTGAAAGTTGCGCTCGACGCGCAACTCAGCGTCGGCACCGCAACCGGAATCGGCGAGTACGTTACAGGATTGGCGAGCGCCTTACGCCGCCAACACGTAGACGTCGTCGAGCTCCGCGAGCCGCGGTTGGACCCCTGGCGATTCGATCGGCGCGTCTTGTGGGATCAGACGATTCTGCCGTTGCGGGCGCGCGCCAGCGGCGCCGGCCTGCTGCACTGCGCTTCGGGAACGATGCCGCTGCTGGCCGGCATGCCGAGCGTCGTTACGGTGCACGACGTGGCATGGCTTCACGTACAGGCGCACGCCCGACCGTACGCGCGCTATTATTTTGGGCGCTTCGCGCTCGAGCGGTACCGGCACGCGAACGGAATAATCGTCGACTCGGTCTTTTCACGCGACGCATTGCTCGAGGTTCTCGCCGGCGTCGACCCGGCGGCGGTGCGCGTCGTGTATCCGGGCGTCGCGCCGGAGTTTTGCGATATCGCTCGCAACGGCGGTGACGGCCGCACGATTCTAGCCGTGGGAACCGTCGAACGCCGCAAGAACCTCGAGCTCCTGATCGCGGTGCTGCCGAAGTTGAAGATCGCGCGAATCGTCTGCGTCGGACCGCAAACGCCGTACGCACGCGAGTGCGTGGAACTCGCCGCCCGTTTGGGCGTGGCCGAGCGACTGGAACTGCGCGGCTACGTCTCGCGCGAAGAGCTGCTCGCGCTCTACCGCGAAGCCGCCGTCGTCGCGGTTCCCTCGCGTTATGAAGGCTTCGGCTACGCGGCGGCGCAGGCGCTTTGCGCCGGGGTGCCGTGCGTCGTATCGGATCGAACGTCGTTGCCGGAGATCGTCGGCAACGACGCAGGGATCGCTTCGCTCGACGATGCCGGCGCGTGGACTTCGATGTTGGAAGCGGCGTTGCGCGGCCAGTGCGAGCAGCGCGCGTCGCGCGCCCGCGCGGGCGCGACCGCGCGGTTCTCGTGGGAAGCTAGCGCCGCCGAAATAAAGCGCCTCTACGAGTCGGTAGGCGTGGCTTAGCGAGCCTGTCGGGCTGTAGCCCGACAGACTCCTAGTAAATCGGCGAGCCCGGTGCGCCGGGAGCGACGCTCCCATCGTCGGGCGCAAAGATCAGGCGAAGCGGAAGGCTCGAGCCGGCTTCCGGCATCGTAACGATCGTGACTCGCACGAAGCCGTGCGCGGGAACGACGTATTGCCGTACCTTGTACCGCGAGAAGGGCGGAACTTGATGGGACTGCACCAAGACGCCGTCGATGAGGTAGGTACCGGTGGCGTGTCCGCCGCGGGGGTTTTCGTAGATGGCTATCGCTTGGGGTGTCGCCAGCGGGTTCTCAACGTTGACGACAAAGGATTGTAAGACGCCATAGTCACCCGAAAGCGCTTGCCCCTGCAGATCGTTGGGCAGCGGCAGCTGGCCGATCGGCAGCTCCAAGTAATCCGCGTCAACCCTCCAAAGCGTCGCAAAATGGAACTCTGCAATGGGATAGATGCCGCGCGCGTGTTTGTGAGTGCTTTGCAAAAGTTCGCTGTCGGCAATCGCGGCGGACGGATCAGCGGACCCATCTTGTGCGACGAGCGTGAGGTGGACGTTTCCTCCGGAGAGCACGCGTAGCTGCATGAGGCTGCATACGATGCTTCCGGCCGGGAGATCTTGCTCCGTGATATTGACCGACGTGTTGCCGTCGATTGTAAGCAGTCGTCCCTGATTCTGTTCGGCGTCGACGAGAAAGCGTTTGGTGGCGACGTGGCCGGTCTCCATCTCGTTGGTCGACGGGCCCCCTCGATCGCCGATCACTTGCACGATCGACGGTTCGGGCGAGAGATTCTGCGCGCGCAGGACGATCCGGCGATCGGGCTGTCCCGGAGGGTTGTAGTGAAAGTACAGAAAGCGCGAGGGTTGCTGCACGCGAAGATCGGCGGTGAAGAGCGTGCCGTTCTCCGTCAAGCGCTCGGGATAGTCGCTGACCATCAGAGAATCGGGTGAGATTCGCGGTACGGCGACGTTGCGAACTTCCACGTGCGTCGAGCCGTCCACTTCGAAGTCGTCCTTGGCTTGGATGAGAACCGGAACGTTGAAGGCGGCGACATCGTCCTGGTCAAGCGAGCCTTGGAACGGCACGTCGTCGGGCGTGACGAGAACTTGCGCGCCGGGGCGCACGCCGGCCGCGCTCCGTACCGCGCGCGCGACCTGCTCGCGCACGAAAAGGCTCGACGCCGGATTGCCGGTAAGCTGGAGGCTGACGGACGGCGCGATCGTGCCGGCATAAAATGCCACCCGAACCGGAACGTCGACCCGCAGCCCGCGACCGTCGCTGACGGTGACGATCGTGGCGCCCGGCGATTTCCCGACGATGCTCAACCGCTGCGCCGGCTGATCGATTGCCGCGGACGCAATGGACGGGTCGCGTACGACTGCGGTGAGCGGAGCGATTGCGGAACCGACGGTGAGGTTGACCGCGGTGCCCACGGGTACGGATGCCGCCTGCGGTTGCACGACGATCGGCGGCGGCGTCGGTGTCGGGCTTGCGGCGGAGGTCGCCACCGGCACGGGCGAAGGTGTAGGTGAGGGCGGTGAAGTTTGGGCGCGTGCCGCCGCGCAGACCGCCAAGAACCAGAAGAGGAGAGGCGCCAGCCTACGCAAGTTGCGGTTCGGCGCGGCGGACGGCCGACGCCAGCAGCGTCTTATAGCCGACGCTTGGGAACAGGACCGTTACCAAGTCTCGTTCGGCGCGTTCGACGGTGCCTACCCCGAACTTGGAATGCTGCACGACGTCGGTAATCCGGAATCCACCCGTCGCGGCTATTTCGCCGACGCCGCGGCGAAGGGCTTTGCGGCAGTTGTCGCACGAGCCGCAGTTCTGTGCATCGAAATCTTCCCCGAAATAGTTCAGGATGAAGCGCCGCCGGCACGACGTCGTCTCGGCATACTGCAGCATCATCGCAAGTTTGCTTTGATCGTAGGATTTCTTCGTATCGTAGTTCGCGAGGTTCAAAATGAGGTCGCGATTCTTGCGAACGGCTTCGGTTAATCCGTAGGCCGATTTCGCGGAATGCTCGATATAGCCCGACTTTTTCAACAGCGCCAGAATCACTTTGAGCTTGGTCAAGGGCAACTGCAGAATTTTGCGGAGGTCGACCATCGAAACGCCCCCGGACTGATTGCCGAAGACTTCGATGGTGCCGAAGACTCGCTGAACCTCTTCAACGTCCGGATACTTGCCGGTGAGGAAGTAGTTCTGCACGCGCGTATCGCTCATGCGGTAGATGAGGATGCATCGCGAGGGGAGGCCGTCGCGGCCGGCCCGTCCCGCCTCTTGCGTATAGGCCTCGAGCGAGCCCGGAAGATCGTAATGCAGGACGAACCGGATGTTCGGCTTGTCGATGCCCAAACCGAAGGCATTGGTCGCCACGACTGCGCGGATCGATTCGTCCATAAATAAGTTGTGGACCGACGTCCGATCCTCTTTGTGCAGCTTCGAATGGTACACGGCTGCCGGCACACCCAGCTCGCGCGTCAGATAACCTTGAACTTCCAACGCGTTCTTGATCGTCGCCGTGTAAATGATGCCCGTTCCTTCGAGGGCATTCTTTCCTTCGAAGAGCGCCGAGAGAATCTTGAGCTTATCGGCCTCCTTGTCGGCCTTGCGCGCCTCGTAGATCAGCTTCGGCCGGTCGAAGCCGCGAACGATCGGTTTGACTTGATCGATACCAAGCTGATGGAGAATGTCTTCTCGAACCGAGGGGGTGGCCGTCGCGGTCAGTGCGAGCACCGTCGGATGGCCGAGCCGCGCGATGACGGAGCCCAGGGCGAGATAGGCCGGGCGGAAGTCGTGTCCCCACTGACTGATGCAATGCGCTTCGTCGACGACAAAGAGTGGAATCCGCAGCCCTTTGAGCAGGTCGAGGAAGCTTTGATCTTCGAGCTTTTCGGGCGTCGTGTACGCGATGCGGACCTTCCCGGAGCGGATCCGCTCCCGAGCCCGCAGTTCCTGATCCTCCGAAAGCGTCGAGTTGAGCGCCACGACGTCGGTGATATTCCGCTCTCGCAGCATGTCGAGCTGATCCTTCATCAGCGCGATCAACGGGCTGACGACGATCGTGGTTCCTTCGAGTAGGAGTGCCGGCAACTGGTAGGTTAGACTCTTGCCGGCTCCCGTCGCGAGAATTGCAAGCGTATCCTGGCCTCGAAGGACGCGCGAAACCACGTCTTCCTGGCCGGGATAAAAATTCTCGAATCCAAAGTTCTCTTGGAGCGCAGCACGCAAATCCATGGGCATCTTTCTAACAAGGAACCCAAATAAAGTAAGTTCGCTTTAGTGGGAAGCAATTCGCATAACCGGCTTCCGGGGCGACTCGTTTCAACCGTACCCTCCGGCAGGCGCCTCGAAACGACCTGCTAAAGGTTGAGCGTCGTGTCCCTGTACCGCACCTGGCGCCCCCGAACCTTTGCCGATCTCGTCGGCCAAGACGCGGTCGTCCGCACCCTGTCCTCGGCGATCGAGAGTGGCAAGCTCGCTCACGCTTACCTCTTTTCGGGGCCGCGCGGGTCGGGGAAGACCTCGGCCGCCAAGATCCTGGCACGCTGCATCAACTGCGTTGCCGGGCCGACGTCCGTGCCGGACAATACCTGCGAGAACTGCCGGGCGATCCTGGCCGGCACCGCGCTTGACGTCCTCGAAATCGATGCGGCGAGCAACCGTGGAATCGACGAGATTCGAGCGCTCCGCGAGGCGGTGAAGTTTGCCCCAGCGACGATGCGGATGAAAATTTACATCGTCGACGAGGCGCACATGCTCACGAAGGAGGGGGCAAACGCCTTCCTCAAGACGCTCGAGGAGCCGCCGCCGCACGCCGTCTTCATCCTGGCGACGACCGAGCCGGAGAAGCTGCCGGTCACGATTCTCTCGCGGTGCCAGCGCTACGCATTTCGCCGAATCGCCGTTCCGGTGATGATCGACAAGATGAAAGAGGTCGCCCGCGGCGAGAAAATCGCCATCGACGACGAGGCGCTCAAGGCGATTGCCTACCGTGCCGACGGCGGTTTGCGCGACGCGCTGACGATGCTCGAGCAGCTCGCGGCATTCTCCGCGGGGCAGACGGCGACGACCGGGACGCTGGATCTTGCATTCGGGTCCACGGGGCGCGAGTTCGCCGCAACGCTCATGGACGCCATCGTGGCCGCCGATGCGACGGCCGCGCTCGGCGCGGTCGAAGATGCCAGCGACGCCGGCGCGGATCTTACCGTGCTGACGCGTTCGCTGATTGCCGGCTTTCGCCACTTGCTGGTTGCCAAGGTCGATGCGGCGCTTCTGGCTACGGACCTGGCTCCCGAGGACGCGCAGCGCGCAGTACGCCAGGCGGCCGGCATGTCGCACGCGGTATTGTTGCGCGCATTGCGCATCTTTGGCGAGGCTCTCTCGCTCGGACGGTCGGGCGGCAACGCGCGGCTCGAACTCGAAACGGCACTCCTGCGGTTCATCATGGCCGCCGAAGACCCCACGCTCGACGCGCTCGGTGCCCGCCTCTCAGTTCTTGAACAACGCTTTGGCGGCGCAGCGGCGCCGCAGCCGGTGCCTGCGGTCACGGAGCCCGCCGCTGGGGTCACCGCCTCGCCGGCGGCGGAAAAGCCCGCGGAATCGGCTCAACAACGCGACTCGTCGCCGCTCTCCCTGCAGAAGGTGAAGGCTGCATGGCAAAGCATCCGTTCGAAAATTGAAAGCGAGCGGCAACCGTTGCGCGCCCCGCTCTCCCGCGCGGCAATCGAAGCGCTCGAGAGCAATGCGATCGTCCTGAGGCTGCCCGACACTTGGAGTGCCGAATCGTTGCGCGGCCATACGAAAATCATCGAAGCGGCGATCGCCGATGTCCTCGGGGTGCCGTTGAAAGTCACCCTCCGGGTCGATTCGAACTCGGGACGTTCGAAACCACCGGCACAGGCCGGCGTCACGGAGTCCCGGCCGGTGAGCGATTCCGACGATCCCGATGCACTCTTCGACTACGCTAACGAACGGATACGATGAATCAAGCACAGTTGATGGCCCAAGTCAAAAAGATGCAAGCCGAGATGACCAAGGCGCAAGACGAGCTCGCAAATACGATCGTCAGCGGCAGCGCTGCCGGCGGCGCCGTGACGGTCGACGTGAGCTGCGACCAGCGCGTAAAGCGGGTTACGATCGCCAAGGAGGCTGCGGATCCGGAGGATCTCGAGACGCTCGAGGATCTCGTAATGGTCGCCGTGAACGACGCGCTCGCCAAAGCCGGCGAAGCCTCTGCAAAACGGATGGCTTCGGTAACCGGCGGCATGCGCGTTCCCGGATTGATGTGAGGACCGTCGCAAGTCCGGTCGCAGCGCTGATCAACGAACTTAGCAAACTGCCGACGATTGGCCCAAAAACGGCGGCCCGCTTAGTCTTTCACCTCTTGAATCGTCCTCGTAACGAAGCGCAGAGCCTGGCCGAAGCGATTCTCGCCGTCAAGGACAAGGTTCACTTCTGTTCGATTTGCTATTCGCTCTCCGAACAAGATCCGTGCGAGTTCTGCACCGACGACCGGCGCGACGCCCGCATAATCTGCGTCGTCGCGGAGGCGAAGGACGTCTACGCGATCGAACGCACCGGCGCATTCAAAGGCCGCTATCACGTGCTGGGCGGCTTGATCTCGCCGATGGACGGCATCGGTCCCGCTCAGCTGCGCGTGAAAGAACTCATCGAACGCATCGGGCGCGAGGAACCGGGCGAGATCATTCTGGCGACGAATCCAAACGCCGAGGGAGAAGCGACGGCGCTCTATTTATCTCGCCTGCTGCTACCGCTCGGTTCGATCGTGAGTCGCCTGGCCTACGGCTTGCCGATCGGCGGCGAACTCGATTACGCGGACGAGCTGACCATCGCTAAGGCCTTAGAAGGCCGCACGACGTTATAGGGTTATCCACCGTTTGTGGCCGGCCAAAGAAAAACGGGACTCAAGCGCTAGCTCATGAATCCCGCCACTGCTGCTCGCCCTTCTAGAAGGGAGGTAATGGATCCGGGGCGTCCGCTGTAGAGCGAAACTCCGAATCCAAAAGCGAGAGCCGTCTAGGCTCCGCCCGCCCGAGAGTTTGGTTGGGGCCTAACCCGCAGTGTATCACACTTGCCTCGCCTCAACCGAAAGCCTAGCGCAAAGAACCTGTTTCCCAAGAAAAATTGCCCACCAGTTGTTTGTTCCAATCGGCAGTTCCGGATGGTCTAACTAGCTTTACGTAGGGAGCGATGTACCCTGGGGAGCTATCATCGTCGAACCGGGTGTGGGGGCGAGGCGCCGTTTTTACGGCGCCTCTTCTTTGAGACGGCTTACAGGCAAATCAACGAATCGCCGGCGGTTACGATGCCGGGCTCGAGGACGTCGCAGTAGATTCCCATCCACGCGTTGCGCTGAGTGGCTAAGAACTGCAGGATCCGCGGGTCGGCGCCCTCGCCGCGGGGATGATAGTTCACGGTGACGCAGCGCTCGATAGGGGAACGAACGCGCAGCCGCACGGCGCCAATCGCAAGCCGGGCATCGACGAGACTTTGCTCCAAAGGCACCGGGTGCGCGGGGCCCTCGCTCGCGCGGACGAAGAAGTTTGGACGGAAGCGTTCCCACTCTACCGTGTAACCGACATGCGCGCCGAGCTCTCGCAGCCACTCGTCGACGAGTATGGAAATCGGCGCGTCATCGAAAAAATGCTCTCCGCGGCGAACCTCCACGATAACCCCGCGCTCTTTGGCCGACGCTTGCGCTGCCGCCGCATCGCGGAGCAGATGAAGGCGGTCGTGCTCCTTACCGCGGTAGGTCTTTCCCTCCCGCGGGCCCTGGCGCGCAAAAAGCGCGCCCGAGCGATCGCCGGGAATTCCGGCAACTTCGACTCTCACGGAATCGAGGGCGACGCCTCGCAAGCTCTTGATCGGATAGCGGCGGAGCGCTTCGAGCGTGCCGATCAGCATGCTCGCGCCTTCCCCGAAGGTTTTCCGTTCGCCTTGCCGCAAACCGCGCGCGATGGAGCTTCGGGCGCGCGGTCTCGTTGAACTATTCGACGGCGCAGTCTCGCTCTATGGCCGGAACGTTCGCGCGCTCGTCGGCATCGTCGCCGTGACCGCCGTTCCGCTGGCGATCTTGCAATATCCCGTTACGCGAATCGAGCAGCCGCAGCTCGACGCGATGATGCGCTTCTTCGAGCACCCGGATCTCACCGCACATGCCGTTCCACCGTCGTTTCCCTCCGCTGGCGCTCTCACGCTCTCGATCGTCTTGACGCTCCTGGAGTATCTCGCGTGGGCCTTCTGTCTCAGTGCGATTGCCGAGGGAGTCGACGCCGTCTATCGGCGCTCGCTAATCGAGTTTGCGCCCAGCTGGCGGGGCGCGCTGCGTCGCTGGCCGAGCATCGCCGCGGTGCTGGGCCTTACGCTGCTCGCCTTGATCGCGATCGACGCAGCCGCGTTCGCGGTGGTGACGATCGTGGTCTCTCTGATGGTGCTGCTGGCGCCGGCGGCTCTTCCGCTCTTGGCCCCAGTTGCCGTGATTCTCGCCTTGCTGTCGGCGACGCTGACGCCTGCGCTGCTGGCGATGCCCTGCGTCTTCGGTTTCTACGCCGCCACGATCGAGTCTCTCCGACCCGCTGCTGCCCTGCGCCTCAGCTTTGCTCGAATCTTTACTCGAGCAGAGTTTGGCCGCTCGCTGATCTGTGCGTTGGCTCTGGGCACGCTGGTATTCGGTTGTTCGGCCATTCTTGACGTTTTCGCGATCCTTGGTCTCGCGCGATGGACGGCCGTCTACGTGACGCTCGACGCGGCAGCACGCACGCTTCTCGTTCCCTTCGTCGGCCTCGTGCTCGCGCTGTACTATTTCGACGTCCGCATTCGCCATGAGGGTTTTGATCTCGAATCGGCGTTGAGCAGCGCGACTGCCGGCGGAGGTCTGGCCGGCGAACCTACGTATGCGCCGACCGCCTATCTCTCGGGCGCGGAACGGGCGTTGGTCGCGCGTTTTCTGGAGCGCCGCAGCGCGTTTCCGGCATCGCGCCGGGATGCGATCGCCGCACGCATAGCGGAGCCCGTGCGTAACCGCGTACCGCCCGAGCTGCAAGCGCTCGACAACGAATCCTTGCTGGAACGTCTCTAGGAGCCTGTAGCTCCTAGCTACTTTTGCGAAGTTTACCGAGGATGTCGCGCGCGACGCGCATTGCGTCGGCTTTGGTGCGCTCGTAGAGCGCAGCGGCCTGGCCTTTACTCATGTAATCTCCGTGTTCGTAAAAGAACGTGACGCCTTCACCTACGACGATCGTGCCCGCGTAGGCAATTGCACCCTTGATCGCGATGCCGGCTACCGGGACGAATCCGACGAGTTCGCGCGCCAGGGTTCGCCAGCCGAAGCCGCCGCCGATGATCGGCAAGAGCTGCCACGTCCGGCCGAAATCCGGATCGCGCCCGTAGGCCGCTTCGATGTGGAGCATGAGCATCACCTGAATCCCGGTGATCGCAACCATGTCGCCGGCCGAGGCAAATGCGCCGAGCACCAAGCCGACGAGCGGAATGTGATCCACGACCGCGCTGGCCAGCGCCACTTTGAGCGCATTGTTTGCTGCATCGCGAGTGAGTTTGGCGGCAACGGTCTCCCGCAAGACCGGCAAGTTTCGGCCGACGGCGATCTCGACGCCGCCGGCGCATTCGACGAGATGGGTGAAGAAGCGTCCGCGCAGTCCCGGCGCGTCGAGCGAGGGGACGACATATTCGGCCGACGTTCCCGGCGCGGGCGGACCGGCGGGTCCCGCTGGAACTCCCTGCGGATCGACCGTGACGGCGAGAATGGGAACTCGCAAGACCGAGAGCGACGAAAAGTCGGCGTTCGCGCAGTCGCCGCCACGGCCGAGAAAGATTGCGACACGAACTTCGCGCGGATCCGTCACCAGCGGCGCGTCCATGCGAATGGTTTCCAAGCAGGCCGCAGCTTCGAGCGGTACCGTCATCTCGCCGTGTCCCGAAAGCAGCAGGGATCGCAGTTGCGCGATCAGCGAGGGATCGCCGCAGAGCAGGAAGCGAAACGGTTTGCGCACGTGGGCGTGGACGGTGCGCACGTCGATGCTTTTGCGAACGATCGTAAAAAGGTTGCGGGCGTCGGTCGCGGCGGCCATCATGACGGCCTCAGGAGCCCTACAGCCCCAACTTGTCGAGATCGATTGCCAGCGTCCCGTCGGCTTTGCGCAGCTCTTTGGCTGGATCGTCGGTGTAGTCGAGATAAACCAAGCCCATGAATATCTCCAGCGGCCACGCGTGCATCTTGTGCGCGTTGGCAACGTCGATAACCGTTTGGTTGGAAGCCTTGGCTTCCGCAATGACACTCTCCGGCGTGCTCTTGACGTCCGCGGCTATGATCGTGGCCGCCGCGATGTCGCCCGGCGTCAGATCGTCGCGCAGCATAGTCCGGTAATCGATGCCGCTCGAACCGAAACGTTGTTGCAGCGCATATTGAAGCGTGGAATAAAGCTGCGGCGAGGTGCCCAGGCCCAACAGCGTAATGCGCGTGGAGAGCTGGCGCGCGCGCGCCAGGTTGAAGAGCTGCAAGCCTTGCGAAGCCGCCGTGGCGGCCGCATTGAACTCATCGACGTTCTTACGCATCGCCGGCGCCAGCGTGGCGTACTCGCTCGGGCTGATATCACCGTTGAAACTGATCTGCGCCCGATCGAGCTCTTTGAGGAACTCGTCGAGATCGCCCAAGGACTGGTCGAGCATCGTTAGGGATGCGCGGGCCGCGTCGACGGAGCGCAGCATCTCGCCGTCGGCCAGCGTCAGCTCGTTCATCATCGACGGATACGAGGGTAGAATTGCGACGGACTCGGCCGGAACCGGACTCATCGACAGCGGCTCCAGCATCTCGGTATAGATGTCGGCGCTCTCTTTGAGCAAGCCGCTCTCTTTATTCTTTTCGAGCGAGCCGACGCCGCCGATCGGGCTCTGGTCGCTTCCGGCGTCCTCCAGGGTGCTGTTAATCGATCGAGCTATCGAGGTTATGTTCTTTTCGACGGCTTCGACGCGCGAGCCACGGTGAATGTTGATCCGGCTGAAGTCGGGGATTTCGTATTGCAGCGTCTCGAGCCGGCTCTGGACCGACTTGACTTGACCTTTGCCTTCCGCAGCGCGGTCGGAGATTTGGGTCGCGTCGGCAATTTGGGCGGCCTGTGCCGCCTGCACCATGCTCTGCAGCTTTGGCAAGTTTGGCTTCGTAAGGGTCACCTGCTTAACTTCCATCGCTCGCAAAGCAGCGATCCGCTGATTTGCGGTAGCGCGCGTCAACGGTGATCCCAGCTGTGCGGCCTCCGCCAACGTTTGCTCGCTCTTGTTGGGCAGGCCGAGCGCGAGCTCCGACTGCCCGAGTTCGAGCAAAGCTTCGGAGCTTTGAGGATCCTTTGCGAGAACTTGATCGAGCCGCAAACGCGCAAAATCGTAGCGAGCGCGCTCTTCGTCGCTCGACGCCTGCACGAGTTGCTCTGCGGGCGTGACTTCCGTGGGATCGAGCTCGGGATAGCCCATCAAGTGTGCCACGCGCGCTTTCGGATCGGGGTGATCTTCGAGATACTTACTGACGGCATCGTCGTGCTCGTCTTGCAGAACGCCAAGATGCGCCATGACCGTTACCATCGCCTCGGGATCGTAGCCGGCCCGCGACATGAGGAGCAACCCGTAGCGGTCGGCTTGGATTTCATCCTCTCGTGAGACCTTGGCCATCAGTCCCGCTTCGGCGAGTCCGCCGAACTCGTACAGGATCGGCGAAAAGATCGACGCGATCCCGAACAAAATGTCCAGAATCTCTGCCTTCGAGTTGGCAGTGAGAACGTGGCGGCGCTCGATGTGGCCGGTTTCGTGACCCATCACGCCGGCCAGCTCGTCATCCGATTGGACGAAGTCGATCAGGCCCTCGTTGACGTAAACGAAGCCACCCACCGTCGCGAACGAGTTGACTTGACTGTCCTTGATGATTTTGACGGAATAGGGAACGTCTTTGCGCTCGACCTGATTCCAAAGGTTTCCGGCGACGCCTTGGACGTAGGCGTTGAGCAGCGGATCAGTTTCGATGACGCTGCTGGCGACGATCTGCTGGTCCTCCGATTGACCCAAGGCGATCTCGGCTTGAGTCGACATCGCACCGCTGGGTGCCGGGCATATGGCACACAGAAGCGAGACGATTACGAAAATGGGAACGGTGCGACGCAGCATGCGATGTACTTTCCTCTACCGGACGGCTTGCCTGGAGGTTACGCCTGGTCTCTGTGTATTATATGTGGACAACGTCAAGAACTTGCGAGTTGTTTGTGGACGAACAAGGGGATGCCCCCCATTCTTCTCGGAGAGCGTAGCGTGACACTCTTGCGAGGGAGGCGGGACGGCCTCGAAGTGACGTTGTCGCCCCATGACCTGGCCGACGGGTTTGAGGATCTGCAGGCTCGGCTTATCGAGCAGCCTAGCTTCTATCGCGGCGCCAGCGCGGTCGTAAACTTCGGTGCCGAGTCCCCATCGGCCGACGATCTGCAGCGGCTTCGGGAGATCCTCGACGGCGCAGGCATCGCCTTGCGCGGTGTCGCTGGATTCGACGCCGGACTCGAAAGCTTGGCGCAACGAGACGGGCTGACGTTCGAATCGCCACGCGCGGAGCTCGAGCGGCGCCGCGCCATGCGGCCTCGCGAGGAGGTAATGCTCTCCGACGCGGCTCGCTCGCTCGTCGCCGACTTCGCGGGCGCGCGCGACGATATCGCTCAGCGCCGCAGGCGCGGCGAGGCAAGCGTCCCACGCCTGGCGCCCGATCCGCCGCCGGCACGTTCCGCGACGGCGCTTCACGTGGTCGAAGCGCTGCCGAGCACCCTCTACCACGCGGCGACCTTACGAGGTGGTCAGGTGCTCCACCATACCGGCAACATCGTCGTCGTCGGCGACGTAAATCCCGGCGCCGAGCTGATAGCCAGCGGGGACATCCTTGTGTTCGGACGGCTTGGGGGCATCGCGCACGCGGGCGCACAGGGGGACGACAGCGCGCGAATCTTCGCGCTGGACCTGGCGCCGACGCAGCTTCGCATCGCTACTTCGATCGCCGCTGAAGCGGAGCCCAAACGGCGTTCGGCGCCCTTGCCCGAAGCCGCGGTCGCTCGCGACGGGCGTATCATCGTCCTCACGCTCGACCGTCTCGGCGAGCTTGAAGACTCCGGAGTCGCTTCGACGTGAGTGCGCGCAAGATCGTTCTGACTTCCGGCAAAGGCGGCGTCGGCAAGACGACGACCACGGCGAATCTCGGGGCGACGCTGGCGAAGCGCGGTCAGCGCGTCATCTTAATCGACGCCGACATCGGGTTGCGTAACTTGGACTTGGTGCTCGGGCTGGAAAAGCGCATCGTCTTCGATTTGGTCGAAGTCGCTGAGGGACGCTGTCAGCTTCGCCAGGCCCTGATCAAAGACAAGCGCTTCGAATCGCTGTCGATCCTACCCGCCGCGCAGACGCGCGAGAAAGAAGCGATCACTGCCGCGCAGTTTAGCGCGATCGTCGAGTTGGCCGCCGAACAGGCCGATTACGTGCTGATCGATTGTCCGGCGGGCATCGAAACTGGCTTTCGCAACGCCGTCGCGGGAGCGAGCGAGGCCATCGTCGTCACGACTCCGGAGGTCAGCGCGATTCGAGACGCCGATCGCGTCGTGGGAAAGATCGCCGAGGAAGGCAAGCCGATTCGGTTGATCGTGAACCGGCTGCGCCCGGAAATGGTTCGCAGCGGCGACATGCTCTCGGTGGAGGACGTGTGCGAAGTGCTGGCGATCGAACTCTTGGGCGTCGTGCCCGACGACGAAGAGGTCATCGACACCACCAACCGCGGCGAGCCCATCGTTCTAGACGAGTCCAATCGCTTGGCAGCGATCTACGACAAAATCGCTCGCCGCTTGGAAGGCGAGATCGTGCCCTTCACCAACTTCGACGGCCAAAGTTTCTTCGGGCGTCTCATCGACGCGTTGAAAGCGGGGTAGCGCGTGCATCAAACACAGACCGTACAAGAGGAAGTCCAATCCAGCGCTCCGGCTGCCCGATTGGGACGCGCGATCGTTCTAACCTCGGGTAAGGGCGGCGTTGGAAAAACGACGACGACTGCGAATCTCGGGACGGCCCTGGCAAATCGCGGAGCGCGAGTCGTCTTGGTCGATGCCGACGTCGGCCTTCGAAACTTGGATATCGTCTTAGGTTTGGAAAGCCGCGTCAAGCACCACCTGCTCGACGTCCTCGAAGAGCGCGTTTCGCTCGACGAGGCGCTGGTGCCCGGGAAGCACAGCGAATCGCTCTTCCTACTCGCCGCGGCTCAATCGCGCGAAAAGGATGACGTGGAAACGGCGAAGATGAAAGCGCTGATTTCGAGCTTGCGCGAACGCTTCGATTACGTGCTGATCGATTGTCCCGCCGGCATCGAGCTGGGTTTCCGCAACGCGGTTGCCGGCGCCGACGAGGCGATCGTCATCTGCACGCCCGAAGTGGCCGCCGTGCGCGATGTCGATCGCGTCGTCGGTTTACTCGGCAATCGCTTTCGGCCGCAGCTCGTCATCAACCGGTTGCGTCCAAACCTCGTGAAGAAAGGCAAGATGCTTTCCGTCGAGGACGTCAACGCCATCCTGCGCCTCCCGCTGCTTGGCGTGATCGCCGACGAGCCCGAGATCATCGTAACGACGAACCGTGGAGAACCGCTTGCCTTGCGTAAAGATACGCCGACCGGAGCCGCTTACCACGCGATCGCCGCACGCGTCGCCGGAGAAGACGTGCCCGCGCCGATGCCGGCGCCCGCCAAGGTGACGATCTTGGAACGCGTGGGTTCGCTCTTTGGAGGGAAACGCGCGTGATCGAGTTCCTAAAGAAGCTCTTCGGACAGTCCGGCTCGAGCGCTACCGCTAAGGAACGTTTGAGGCTGGTCCTAATGACCGATCATCTCGAACTCGCACCGGAAATGATCGAAGCGATGAAGCGAGACCTGGTGGACGTGATCTCGCGCCACGTCGAAGTCGATCGCGACAAAATAGAAGTCAACTTCGAACGACAAGACAGCGCGCTGGCGATGCTGGCAAATATTCCCATTCTTTCCGTCAACCGTCCGAGCCCCAGCCTCACGCTCGTGCCTGTGCCCGTGGAAAGCGTACTACCGCCTGTCGCAGCCAATGGCGCGCCGCCAAATGCCGCGCCGCCGCGGGTGCGCAAGCGCCGCAAGCGCAACTCGAAGAAGGCAGCGGGCACGAACGCTGCGCCGGCTTCCGCGCCTACGCCGGCTTCCGCCGCCGCAAACTAAAAGATTTACCTTACCGCCAAGGAAGCTTTGAGCATCCATGGCGGTGCTTGCAAGCAGCGGCGCGGCGCGGCGCTACGTTCGAAACTTCAACTGGACGCTGGCTCTTGCCGGCATCCTAATCGCATTGATCGGGTTGGTCTGCATTCGCTCGGCCGGATTGCATGCCGGCGACGCCGGCAGCGAGTTCAAAAAGCAATTCCTTTACCTGGTGTTCGGCGTGACGGTGATGCTCGGTCTCTCGTTGGTCGATTACCGAAACTGGCAACGCTGGGCTCCGGCGCTGTATATTCTCGATCTCTTGCTGCTGCTCTTCATCTTGCGCGGCGGCCACAGTGCGATGGGCGCGCAGCGCTGGATCTCGCTGGGACCGCTGGGAACCTTCCAACCATCGGAGCCGGCAAAGCTTGCGGTCGCAATCGCGCTGGCGGCGGTGCTCTGTCGCGGCCGGTATGAGAATCTGCAAGACCTCTGGCTGCCGCTGGCGACCGTCGCGCTGCCCGCGCTCCTAATTCTCAAGCAGCCGGATCTCGGCACCTCGTTGGTGTTGGTCTCGGTACTCACGGTGGAACTCTTTCTCGCGCTGCCAAAACTCGGCGACTTTGCGATCTACGCGCTCGCAATGCTCGTCGTCGGCGCGGCGGCCGTCGGCACCAGCGCCGTTCTCAAACCCTTCCAGCGTGCACGGCTCTTCGTATTCCTCAACCCCAAGGCCGATCCCGAAGGCTCCGGCTACAACCTCGCGCAGTCAAAAATCGCCGTCGGAAACGGCGAATGGTTCGGCCGAGGTCTCTACCACGGGACGCAAACGCAGTTGAACTTCGTTCCCGAACACTCGCGAGATTTTATCTTCACGGTGCTTGCAGAAGAGTGGGGATTCGCCGGCGCGATGCTGGCGTTGGGACTCTATGCCGCGGTCCTTTACGCGGGGATCCGCACGATGCTCGTCGCTCGCGACCGCTTCGGCTTCTTGCTTGCCGGTGGTTTGGTGGGCATGCTCTTTTTCCACGTGCTCGTCAACGTCGGGATGACGGTCGGAGTTATGCCGATTACCGGAATTCCTCTGCCGTTCATGTCGTACGGCGGGTCGGCGATGCTGACGGATTTCGCGGCCCTCGGCATCCTCCTAAACATCTTTTCGCAGCGGGATCGCAACGTTTTGGGCAACGCATGAAGCTGGCCTTTGTGGCGTGCGCCGCGATGCTATCGGCGTGCGGCGGTTCGTCCTCGTCCGTATTTCCCACCGGCCCCGCGAAAGGCGTCATCGACCACGTCGTCATCATCGTTCAAGAGAACCGAAGTTTCGACAACCTCTTTCAAGGCGCGCCCGGCGCCGACACGCGGCCGTACGGTTACGGCATCCGCGGAAACAAAATTCTACTGAAGCCGATAAGCCTCAGGACGACCTGGGATCTCGAGCACAGCTTTAACGCGTTCGTCACAAGCTGCAACGGCACCGGAATATATCCCGGAACCAACTGCCGGATGAACGGCTTCGACCAAGAAGGCGTCGGCTGCGGCGGCCCGGGGGAACCCGGCTGCCCGATCCGCCATCCCCAGTACAGCTACGTTCCACGCCATGAGATCAAGCCGTATTTTGACATGGCGGCGCAGTACGTCTTGGCCGACCACATGTTCGTTTCAAACGTCGACATCAGCAGTTTCGTTTCGCATCAATACATCATCGCGGCGCAGGCCGGCACGTCGGTGGACATTCCGCAAGGGTCGTGGGGCTGCGGCGGTGGTCCAAACGATTTGATCTCCACGCTCACGCAGCAGCGCACGATCGGTGCGTTCATTCCCCCTTGTTTCAACTACGAGACGCTCGCCGACGAGTTGAACGCCGCAAAGCTTCCATGGAAATATTACACCTCGGCGCTGAGTGCGGACGGCAATTTCTGGAACGCCTTTCAGGCGGTGCAGCAGATTCGCTACAGCCGCTATTGGAAGAAGGATGTGATCAGCCCACAGACCCGGTTCTTCGCCGATCTCAAGAAGGAAGGTCTCGGCGCGGTCACGTGGATTACGCCGACGTGCGCGAACTCGGATCACGCCGGGTGCAACTCGGATACGGGTCCGGAGTGGGTCGCCTCGCTCGTCAACGCCATCGGCGAATCGCCGTACTGGAAATCGACGGCGATCTTCGTCTTTTGGGACGATCCCGGCGGCTGGTACGATCACGTTCCACCCAAAATGCTTGACTACGATGGGCTGGGGTACCGGGTACCGCTCTTGATCGTTTCGCCATACGCAAAGCAGGGCTACGTTTCTCACGTCGACTACGAGCACGGCAGTCTGCTGCGCTTTGTCGAGGATCGCTTCGGCCTGGCCACGCTCTCGGCGTCCGACGCGCGTGCGACCTCTCCCGAGGCCGATTGCTTCGATTTCTTGCAGGCTCCGCGCGCGTTCGTCCCGATTCCGACGGCGATGAGCGCGCGCGACTTCGAAAAACAGCCGCTCGACCGCCGTATCCCCGATCGCGAATAAGCCCGGAAGGTCCATTTTCCCGGGAGGAGGAACAGAGGAAGCAGTCAGGCCGGCTGGCTGCGTTTTGCAACGAAAGGCCGTCGGCAGAGGTTTATAACTAACAAAGTTTTTTAAGAGCTCAAACCAGCGCGGCGCAGAGCGCCGCCCGCACGGCGCCCCGGCAACGGTAGGCGCGGCGAGATGCGAGCTCTACAATTGAGGATAATTTGTCGAGCGAGATATTGATCTCGAGCGACCCGTGGGAAAATCGGGTCGCCATACTCGAGGACGGTGACTTAGCAGAGCTCTACATTGAGCGTGAAGAGAAGGTCATCGGCTCGATTTATAAAGGTAAAGTGCAGAACGTGCTGCCCGGCATGGGGGCGGCGTTCGTCGACATCGGACTTGGGCGCAACGCCTTTCTGTACGTCGACGACATCAACAAACAGCCGCTGAACATCGGCGATGTCGAAATCACGCAGGGCCACGGCGGCTTCACGATCAGCGAGAAGGTCAAACGAGGCGACGACGTCCTCGTGCAGATCGTCAAAGAGCCGCGGGGCCTCAAAGGCGCGCGGATCTCGACGAACATCTCGCTGCCCGGTCGCTATCTGATCCTGATGCCGACCGGAAAGTACTCCGGGGTTTCGCGCAAGATCGAGTCGGCCGACGAGCGCAATCGCCTCAAGAGCGTAATGAAGCGAATTCGTCCCGAAGGGATGGCGACCGTCGTGCGGACCGCCGCCGCGGGCGTTAGCGAAGCCGAGCTGATCGCCGACCTGGGCGTGCTGATACGAATGTGGCACGGCATCCTCGAACGCTTCAAACGGGCGCAATCGCCGTCGCTACTGCATAAAGACATGAACCTGATCTATAAGGCGGCGCGTGACTTTATCACCGCAGACGTCGAGCGGGTTTTGATCGACGACGAGGAGGAGTTCCGCAAGGTTCGAGATTTTCTTCAGTTGCTGGGTCCGCAGTATATCGATCGTATCGAGTACTACAACTCGGGCCGCACGCTCTTCGACGATTATAAGATCGATGCCGAGCTGCAGAAGCTCATGAAGCCGAAGATCAACCTGCCCTCCGGCGCTTCGATCGTCATCGAGTCGACGGAAGCGCTGACCGTGATCGACGTGAACTCCGGTAAGTTTACGGGCGGCCGAAATCTCGAGGATACGATCCTCAAGACGAACATCGAAGCGGCGGAGGAGATCGCGCGTCAGGTGCGCTTGCGCGACATCGGCGGCATCATCGTGGTGGACTTTATCGACATGGCGTCGGAGGCGTCGCGCGATAAAGTGATCGGAACGATGGAAGAGCACCTGAGCCGCGACCGCACCCGCGCGACGATTCAGTCGTTTTCGAACCTGGGACTGCTGGAGTTTACCCGCAAGCGGATCGGCAAGGATCTCGGCGCTCAGCTGCGTGGTGCGTGCCCGACCTGCAGTGGGATGGGCAGTGTCATGTCCTCCCAATCGGTCGCGATCGAAACCTTTCGCCGCATTCGCGGCGAGGCGCGCAACGGCGTCACCGGCGACGTGATCGTTCACGTGGCGCCGACGGTCGCCGTGCAGATGGACTTTTGGTACGACGAAGAGTGCAAGGAACTGGCAAAGTCGATCGAGCGGCCGATCTTCGTGCGCGTCGATCCGATGATTCATCCGGAAAAGGCGCGGATTGAAACGGTCGCCGCGTTCAAGCAGGAAAAAGAGCGCGCGCTTCGCGTCGGCGACGAGCACGAGGTCGAGCTATTGGCAGGCCGGCTGCCCAATCCGTCATCGGCCGCCGCGATCGTTGACGGACGAGTCGCCGAAGTGGAAAATTCCGCCAACAACGCCGGCAACTTCGTGCGGATTCGCATCCTGGACATCGACGACGAACGCGATTACATCCTCGCCGAGCTGGTTACGGCCGAAACGAAGCCTCGGCGCAAGCGCCCGGCGCGGCGCGCCGAGGTCTCAGCGGCCGAGCAGACCCGCCAGTTGCGCGAACTTGCCGAGGACGCCGCGCGTCAATCCGCGGCGCGTCCGCCCATCGGCATCACCTCGCTCACCGAAGAGGAAGAGGCGCAAGACAAGGCACTGGACGCGGAGCGCCGGGGTGAGGCCCAACCCGACGCGATCATCATCGCCGAAGGGGCCGTGCAACGTTCGGCCGCCGACGGCGACGGGCGCCGGAAGCGCCGCCGGCGCCGTCGGCGCGGTGGACGCGGCCGGGAAGAGGGCGAGGCAATAGTGAGTGCTCCTCCGGCGCCGGCCGAGGCACCGGCCGCCGTTGCGGCCGACGGCTCGACACAGCATCGCCGGCGCCGGCGCCGCCGCCGCGGGCGCGGCGGACGGGGAGGGCTTGGCCAGTCAGCCGGGCCGATTCCGGATCGTCAGATATTCGAAGTGAGCGCCGACGGAGCCGCGCAGCCGACCGGCGCAACCGCGCCGCCCGAGCCTACGCGAGCGATCGCAACTCGCAGGCAAGCCTCGCCGCCGGCGTTGGAAGCGCCTCCGCCGAGCTTGTCGGCACCGGAAGAGAAGCCCAAGCGCACCAAACCGGCTCGCCGGCGGACGCCCGCGCGGGGCGTCACCGCGGAACTCGAACCGGCGGGGAGCGCGTTGGCCCTTTCGGCGCCCGTCGAAAAATCAACGCGACGGCCTCGAAAGAAGGCTGCGGTGCCAACACCCGAGCCCGAACTCGTCGTCGTCGTTGCGAAGCCGAAGCGCTCGCGCAGCGCCGCACCGGCAGTCGACGGCGAAGTGAAAAAGCCGGCGCGCAAACGCAAAGCCCCTGCTAAAAAAGGAACGAGTTAGGAACTACTGCGACACCGTCCTAGGGGTTCATGATTGGTTCAGATCTAGGAGCCGAGGTCCGAAGTTTACTGCGGTAATCGAGGACCTCGGGCGACGACGAAATGAGCTAATCAGGGACCCCTAGGCGCCGTTTTCGGCGTTGAGGCGGGCGAGTTTCGCGTTCAAGTATTCGATCGCACGCGTAAGCTGATCGTCCTTAGCGGGAGCCCCGAACTGCGCGTGCTTGTTTTCGATGACGACGATGTCCGGCGTGATTCCAAGATGATTGATGTCGCGATTACGCGGCGTGAGATAGCGCGCCGTCGTGACTTTGATTGCGCTTCCGTCGGGCAGCGGATAGATCGTTTGCACGACGCCTTTGCCGAACGTCTTCGTCCCGATGATCGTGCCGACGCTACTGTCTTGAATCGCGCCCGAGGTGATCTCCGAGGCCGAGGCCGTGTAGCCGTTGACCAGCACCGCCAAGGGAATCGGAGGGATGGCGGTGTCGTCGGCTTCGAGCGTGGTAATGTTCGAGGCCCGCGATTCGACCGAAACGATCGGCCCGCTGGGGATGAACTTGGAGCTGACGGCGACCGCTGATTCTAAATACCCACCGCCGTTGTCGCGCAAATCGAGCACTAAAGCTCGCGCTCCGTCGCGCTGCAAGCGATCGAGCGCGGTGTTGAGCTCGTCGCCGGTGTCGCGGCCGAAGACCGTTAGAGCGACGTAGCCGATCTTGCCGGGCAGCATCTTCTCGTAGACGCTGAGCTGATGAATCTTGGCCCTGAGTAATCGTGACCGGACTCGCTAAGCCGGCGCCGTCGCGCGAGATGGTCAGCGTAACGTGCGTGCCTTCCTTTCCGCGAAGCTTATTGCTCGCGGCCGGGAGGGTCATACCTTTGGTAGAGGTACCGTCGATGGCCGTGATGAGGTCGTCTTGCTGGATGCCCGCCTTGTCCGCAGGCGCGTCGGGCACGACGTTTTCGACGGAGATAAATTTCGTCTTATCGTCGACCTGAATGACGATTCCCGTTCCACCAAAATCGCCGCCATCGAGCCCTTGATTGAGGCCGGCGAAATCCTTGGGTGAAAGGAAGACCGTGTAGCGGTCGTTGACCGATTTCATCATGCCGTCCAAGGCGATATAACTGAGATCGTGCACGGTAAACTTGGACGCGGACTCTCCGGCGGCATCCACGATCTCGTGATCGATCTCGCGCACGTCGGTACCGGGGGCAGCAACCGCATGCATCGCCGGCAGCGCCGCGTGTTTCACGCCGGCGGTTCGCATCGCCGAAAGCAACGTGAGCCGGACGGAGTCAAGAACGACTTGGGGGTCGACCTTCTTATAGAAGTTCTCCGTCAAATAGGTGTAGCTGGTCGAGACTTCGCCGGCATCGGCGGCCGAGAGTTGCGGCGCGGCGGCGGATGCCGGTACCAGCCGCGCGGAGGTTATCGCGAGTGCCGCAAGGACTAAAAGGACGAGCGTGCGTTTCATGATCACCTAATCTAACGTAGGAGTTGTCGTAAGCGTGCCTTAGCGGCCGCGAGCTGTTTGTCGGCGGGGGTGTCGACGAGCGACGGGTTGGGCTCTTGATTGACGATGATGTTCGGCTCGATTCCGTGGTGTTGGATGTCGCGCCCGGCCGGCGTAAGATACCGCGCGGTCGTGATCTTTAGCGCGCCGCCTTGCTCGGGAAGCGGATAGATGGTCTGCACGACGCCCTTGCCGAACGTGCGGGTTCCTACGAGGGTGGCCAGGTGGTAGTCCTGAAGGGCGCCTGCAGTGATCTCGGAGGCGCTGGCGGTGTATTTGTTGACCAGCACCACCAGCGGATGAAGTCCGTCGATGGCGGTGCCGAGAGCCTCGTCGGTGGTGCGCCCGCCGTCGCGCCGAATCGTCGAGACGATCGTTCCTTGCGGAATGAAGAGGCTCGAGATTTCGACCGCAGCATCGAGCAAGCCGCCGCCGTTATCGCGAAAATCCAAGATGTATCCGCGAGCGCCCTTGGCTTTGCCGTCGAGCAGCGCCTTGCGCATTTCATCGCCCGAAGTCTTCCCAAAATCGGAGAGCCGGATGTAGTCGATGTTCCCTTCCATCTTCGCGCGGACCGTTGGAACGTGGATAATCTCGCGGACGATGGCATAGTTTTGCTCGGCCTTGGGAGTCTCATACGGATGCGCTCTTAGATGCACGACCGTTCCGGCTTCGCCGCGAATCATCGTCTCAACGTGGTCGATCGGAAGGCCGCGAACGGGTTTGCCGTCGACCGCGTCGACGATCTCGCCGGGCTTCATTCCTGCCTTCGCCGCCGGCATATGCTCGATCGGCGCAACGATGATGCGACCGTCCTTGAGCTGATAGATGTAGACGCCGATGCCGCCGAAGTTTCCGCCCGAGAGCGACTCGTTGAGTCCTTGAATCTCTTGCGGCGAGAGATAGACGGTATATGGATCGTGGACGGAGGTCATGATTCCGCGAAGCGCGGCGTTGGTAAGGTCGTCGTTCCCGCTCGTCCCAAGGGTGGTGCCGTAATGCTGCTGGGCGTAGGCGAGAAGAGCGGCCGCATGCGCGCCGTCGGCGACCTCGTCTCCGTTGGCCGTTTGCGCGGGGAGCGACGCATCGCCGATCTTCTTGGAGTGCAAGAACGTCCTCAACGCATTGCGCTCGCCGTCGAGTGGAGTCTCCGGCGTGATCGGCTTGTAGTACTCGATTTCGAGTCTCCGCAACGTCAGATCGGCGACCGCCGATGCCGGCGAATCGGTCGTTGGAAGAAGATCGCGCAGATCGCCGGTCGTAGCCACTTCGAGCGCCGGCTGCCCGGCAATCGTGCCGGTACGGAATTCGAGGTAGAGTGCAGTTGCCGCCACCAAGGCGAGTGCGATGATTGCCGTTAGCAGAAGGCGGATGGAAAGGCTCATAGTCCCCTTATCAGTACCCGGCTCGAAGGCCCGCAAGTTTCTCTTTTACGTAGATTACTCGCTTAGTCTTAATGGAGCCGGGGTGCCGGGTCAACCGGTTTGCCCGCAATTCGAACTTCGAAGTGAAGATGGGGGCCGGTCGATTGCCCAGTCGAGCCGACCGCGCCGATGGCCTGCCCGCGTTGGACCGACTGCCCCGACGAGACGTAGAGGGCCGAGAGGTGTCCGTAGCCGGTTGAGTAGCCGCCGCCGTGATCGATCAGGATGTAGTTTCCATAGCCGCCGTACCACTGCGCCATAATCACGGTCCCGCCGGCCGCGGCGGTCACGGTCGTTCCGGACGGCGCGGCGATGTCGAGGCCCTGATGGAACTCCGGCGCGCCGCCAAAGGGATTGGAACGCCAGCCGAACGGCGAGGTGATCGTCCCGGTGACCGGCCACGAGAACATGCCCGAGGCGCCCGAACGGTCCGCGCCGCCGGCTATTCCGGCCGCGCGCTGCTCTGATTCCAGTTCGCGCTCGCGCTCCAGAATGAGCCTCTCCAACGAGGCCTCCTCGGCGGCTGAAAGGTCTTCCATCTCGGCAACTTCAGTGGCGACGCTGTGCCGGTGGATTCCGGCGAGCGTCACGAGGTTGCGGCGTTCGTCAGCGAGCGATCCGAGCTGACTGCGAGCTTCGTCTTGGGCCTGCTCTTCTTGCTGCAGTTGCAAGCGAGTCGTCTCGAGGTCGGCTTCAACCGCTGCCACGCGAGCTTCGGCCGCCTTGCGCGCGCGCACGGCTCGCTGATTTGCGGCGATGAGCAGGCGCAGATCCTCCCAACGCTCGACGAACTCGCTGAACGAACGCGCCGCAATCAGCGCGTCGACATAGCTAAGGTCGCCGTATTCGTAGATATCGACCAGACGGTGCTTGAGCAAATCGTCGTGCAGCCGCAAGGACCGCTGCGCAGCCTCGAGCTGAATCGAATTCCAGGCGATGTGGCGCTGCGTCGATGCTTGCTGGGCCGCGAGCGAATCGATCCGTCCGTTCACCTCGTCGATCGCAGCGTTGGTTTGGTCGAGTTGGTGTTGGAGATCGTTGTAGTGCAGGGTTGCCGTGCCAAGCTCGGCCCGTTTGGCGTGCAGACGCATTTGTATTGCTTGCGCTTTGGCCCGCTCCGCGGCGATCCGCTGCTCGAGTGTCGGCCCGCTCGCCGCGGCGCTAGCCGGTAGCAGCGCGGCGATGAGAACGAGGCAAAGCGTCCGGTGAAGCGTGAGGCGCTTCACGTCCGCAGGAAACGTCCCACGGAGATCCAGGATGCAAGGACGCCGATGGCGGCCCCGGTCAGGACCAGTTGCGCGGCCAGAATACGAGCGTCGACTGGCATCGCCGTAAGTTGAACCCACGGCAGCGCTTCGAGCAGCCGATGCCACAGCGCGGCGCGGGCGATCTCTAGCAGACCCAAGGCCACGAGTGCGCCGATGATGCCGTCCAGCAAGCCTTCGCAGATGAACGGGAGGCGGATGTAGGTATTCGTAGCCCCGACGAGTTGCATGATGGCGATTTCCCGGCGACGCGCGAAGACCGTTAAGCGAATCGTATTGGAGATGATGATCCCGGCGACGCCGACGAATGCCAAAATAAGCCCGATGCCGACTCGGCGAAGCACGGCCCCGAGCGCGAGCAATCGCTGGACGATCTTCTGACCGTAGACCACATTATCGACGCCGGTCAAACGGCGGACCGTCGCCGCGACCGGCTCGACTTGGTCGGGATCGCGAACTTTGATTCGAAACTTGTCCGGCAGCGGGTTCTCGGTCAGCAGCGCAGTGTCGATCGAGCCGCGGGTGCGCGCCCGAAGCTCGACCAGCCCCTGCTTCTTCGGCACGAACTGCGCCGACGCGATGCGTGGATCTTGTGCGAGAAAATGACCGACCGCGGCGGCCTGCGCCGGTGTTGCACCCGATTGGAGGTAGGCCGAGATCTCGATTTGATCCAGCAGCCGGTTGCCGGCGTCGGCGAGCGCCGCTCGCACGAAGAGAAAGAGGCCGAGTAAGACGATCGTGATGGCGACGGTGCCGATGGCGGTAACCTGCATGCCGGTGTTGCGCGAAAAGTTGCGCAGCACCTCACCCAGAAAGAACTTGACCTTGCCCGAGTCCAAGATAGTAGTAACCTCGTTCTTCGTCCGTGGTAATCCGGCCGTCTTCTAAACGCACGACGCGCCGGCGCATCCGGTCGACGACGGCCTGATTGTGAGTCGCAACGACGACGGTCGTTCCTTTGAGGTTGATGCGCTGCAAGAGTGCCGTGATCTCCGTGGTATTGACGGGATCCAAGTTCCCGGTCGGCTCGTCGCAGAGCAAGATCTTCGGGTTGTTGACCAGCGCTCGAGCGATGGCTGCGCGCTGCTGCTCGCCGCCCGAAAGCTCGTTGGGATACATGCGGCTCTTGTGCGACAGGCCGACGAGATCGAGGACGCGCGGCACCTGCCGCATGACGTCGCGGGTATGCGCCCCGGTTACCTGCATCGCGAAGGCGACGTTCTCCCAAACGGTTTTGTCGGTAAGCAGTTTGAAGTCTTGGAAGACGACGCCGAGGTGGCGGCGCAACGCCGGAACTCGGTTGCGCCGCAAACGGTCGACGCGAATGCCGTCCACGACGATTTCACCGGCCGTCGAAGCGGCCTCCCGGTAAAGCAAACGCAGGAGACTCGATTTGCCGGTCCCCGAATGACCGACGAGGAAGACGAAGTCGCCCTTGCCGATCTCGAGGCTTACGTTGTCCAGGGCGCGCACGCCGTTAGGATAGACGAGCGAAACGCCGCGCAATGAGATCATCGCTGGGAGAGGAGTTTTTCGCAGACTAGGGGCTATACCTCCGCCATGGACTTCGATTTAACCGACGAGCAGAAGGCGATCCAGAGCCTGGCGCGCGAGTTCGCGCACGACGAGGTGCGACCGCGCGCCGAAGAGATGGATCGCGAAGAGCGCTTTCCGTACGAGTTGATTGCGAAGATGGCGGAGCTGGGGTTCATGGGGCTGCCCTTTCCGGAAGAGTACGGCGGAGCCGGAGCCGACACCGTGAGCTACGCGCTGGCCGTTATGGAAATCGCGCGCGCCGATGCTTCGACGGCCATAACGATGGCGGCTCACGTTTCCCTCGGTGCCACGCCGTTCTATCTTTTCGGGACCGAAGCTCAGAAGCAGAAGTATCTGGTGCCGCTCGCACAGGGAAAGATGTTGTGGGGCTTCGGCCTAACCGAGCCGAGTGCCGGAAGCGACGCCGGGAACGTCCAGACTAAAGCGCTGCTGCGTGACGGAAGGTGGGTGATCAACGGCACCAAGGCCTTCATCACGAACTCGGGCACGGAGATCAGCGGCGGCACGACGATAACAGCGGTGACGGGAAAGCGAGCCGACGGTTCGCGCGAGATTTCGAACATCATCGTTCCTCAAGAGACTCCGGGCTTCACCCGCAGCCGTAAGTACCGCAAGATGGGGTGGCGCGCCTCGGACACGCGCGAGCTTTCGTTTGCCGATGCCGAAGTGCCCCAAGAGAACTTGCTCGGCCCGCGAGGCGAGGGCTACCGCCAGTTTCTCTCGATCTTGGACGGGGGTCGAATCTCGGTCGCGGCGCTTTCGATCGGCTTGGCGATGGGCGCGTACGATGAGGCCTTCGCGTATGCGAAGGAACGTCACGCATTTGGCCAGCCGATCTCGAAGTTTCAGGCGATCTCGTTCAAGCTCGTCGATATGCTCACGCAGATCGAGCACGCGAAGCTGATGATGCTGCGTGCGGCGTGGGAGAAGGACCGGGGGCGGGACTACGTCCAAGCGGCCAGCTTCGCGAAGCTCTTTGCCGGCGAGCTCTCGCATCGCGTCGTTAACGAGGCGCTGCAGATCCACGGCGGCTACGGATTCATGGACGAGTACCCGATCTCGCGGATGTACCGCGACCAAAAGATCAACGAAATCGGCGAAGGTACCAACGAGATACAACGCGTGGTGCTGGCGCGGCTTATGGGGTTGTAGTCCCGCGCCCGTTTGCGGTTTTAGGATAGCCGCCCCTCCGCGAGGTGCGCTAAGCTAGTAGAGGGTCCGCAGGCCGTTGGGAACGGTTTGGGGCACACCGAACATTACGAAGGAGATAATTTCTTGAGACGTCTTGCTACTGCACTAATTTGGGGCGTCGCGATTGCGGCGCTCTCGATCGCACCGGCGATGGCGGCCCCACCGAGCCTCACGGGAGCCTGGGTCGTTCAGCAGACCGGTGCCAACGGCACCACCACTGCGAACATCACGATAACCCAGTCGGGAATGGGCATCGTCGGCGAGAATGCGAAGACCGGAAACGGATACACCGGTGAGTTCGTCAACGACACCCAGATCAACGGAAAATGGCACGGTCCGGGGGGCGCCGGTTGGCTGACGATCTACGTCACCCCCAACGGTCACAGCTTCAACGGCACGTGGGGCTACAACGGGCGAGCAGCCAACGGCTCGTTCGTCGGCAATAAGGTTCTGCCGCCGTCGCCGATTACGGCTGCTGGAAAATGGAATCTTGCCGGTGCCGGCAACGCCGGCGGTTTCCTTGGGCCGATGAGCTGCAAGGAATCGGGCGTAACGGTGGTCTGCCACGTCGGCGGCGTCATCGTGATCAACGGCAAGTTCCGGACCAAGGACAAGGTCAGAGCGACGTGGGTCGGCCCGAGCGGTTCGGGCTGGTTCTCGTTCTGGTTCAACGGCGATAACAACAGCTTCAACGCCGTGTGGGGCAACGGCGCGGACACGACGCCGGCCGTGGGCCGCGTCGTCGGTCAGCGCGTCCTCCAGTAACGTCCTCCAGCAAGAAGAAGCTGAATCGGGCGAGCCCGTGGCTCGCCCGATTCTCACCCGGCGGTAAAATTGGCCGGAGGAAGCACCATGACGATTAACGAGGCGGTTCCGAAGCAAACGACTCCGGAAGGAATGAAATGGATCCCATCGGGGCGTTTCCTCATGGGGTCGGAGAAGTTTTATCCCGAGGAAGCGCCGGTGCACGAAGTGGAGGTCGCCGGCTTCTTTATCGATACGTATGCGGTGAGCAATCGTGAGTACTCGCGGTTCGTCCGCAAGACCGGGTACGTGACGGTTGCGGAGCGGCCACTCAACCCGGCGGACTACCCCGGAGCGCTTCCCGGCGAACTCGTCCCCGGCGCGCTCGTATTTCGGCCGACGCGCGGCCCCGTCGACCTTCGCGACTGGAGCCAATGGTGGGAATATGTCCACGGCGCATGCTGGAACCACCCCGAGGGCCCGGGAAGTTCGCTCGAATCGCGGCCCGATCACCCGGTGGTCCACATCGCGTATGAGGATGCGCAAGCCTACGCGCAGTGGGCTGGAAAGCGTCTACCCACCGAGGCGGAATGGGAGTATGCCGCGCGCGGCGGCCGCAGCGGTGAAGACTTCGTGTGGGGCGCCGAAATGGAGCCCAACGGGAAGCCGGCAGCCAACACGTGGCAAGGGCAGTTCCCATGGCAGAATTTCGTTACCGACGGGTACGCACGCACCGCTCCCGTAGGGATGTTTGCTCCCAACGATTACGGCTTATACGACATGGCCGGCAACGTGTGGGAGTGGACCAGCGATTGGTACGTCCCGCGCCGCGACGTGCAGCCGTCGCCCTGTTGCGGGGGCGGAGGCCGGGCGCCCAGCATGGAGCAAAGCTACGATCCGGCGCAGCCGAACTTTCGCATTCCGCGCAAGGTCCTCAAAGGCGGATCGTTCCTCTGCGCGCCCAACTACTGCTTGCGGTTTCGGCCCGCCGCGCGATCGCCGCAGATGATCGATACTGGGATGGCCCATCTCGGTTTCCGCTGCATCAAAGACGCGTAAGAGCCCGCGCAACCTACGGCTCGAAAGCGAAAACTCGTTTCCAGTCGTTCTTCATGCTGATCACCGGCCAGCCTTTGGCCGTCGCCTCGTCGAACGTCGCTTGCGAGAAAGGGCTGAGTTTCGAGTCCGGTAGCCCGTTTGCCGGACCGTAAGCGTACTCGCGGTCGGCGTCGTCGTGCAGCACGAGCATCGTCAGGGTCGCGCCGCTGTTTCCATCCGTATACTCGAGCATTGGCCGATCGCCATCCGAGTTTCCGAATGCTGCTCGCGGGCGGCGCCCGAGAAACAAATAAATGTCCTCGGGCTTCGCAGTTGTGTCGTCGAAAAAGAGCAACGCGGGCTGCTTGACGAGTACGGCACGGCCCTCTTTGGTATAAGAGTAGTTCGTTTTTACGGCCGAGCCGATGACGCGCTCGGGTGGAATGTCGTAAACCTGTTGCGCGAAGGTTCGGACGAAGGCTTGACCGCCTCCCGTTACGATGTAGACCTTGAAGCCATTAGCCCGCAGATACTGCATTACCTCGAGCATGGGTTGGTAAACGAGCTCGGTGTAGCGCCGGTTCCACCTCGGATCTCTGCCTTCGGTGATCCAGTCCGAGACGATCGCGTGAAAGTCACCGGTTGCCATGCCCGCGTGGGTTGCCATTAGGATCGCTTCGAGGTCCTGCATCGTGAATTTTGCGATCGCGGCTTGGTCGCGCGCGAGGACGGATTTAAACGGCTCGGTGTCCTTCCACTTCGGGTTTTCGGGCGCGAGTACGAAGACGCGAGAGAGCGCAAAAGCGAGCTGCGTGACGATCGGATGTTCGACCCACAGCGTTCCGTCTTGGTCAAACGTCGCGATCCGCTCGTCTTCAGGGACGAACTGCGGGCCGCCGGCGTCGGTTGCCGCGCGTACGAAGCTTTCTATCGCCGACTTCGCCGTCCCGTCGTTCCACGATGGTAAGGGATCCATTATCCAGCTCGCTCCTCGTCGCCGTAGATCAACGCGGTCTTCGTCGTTCCGCTCGCGAGCCAATCCCGCAGCGGGAACTGAAGCGCTTTGAAGAAATCGTCCGCAGCGGCCTGCGCTTTCTCTTCTTTTGCGGTCCCCAGCACGTGCGTCGAGAACCCAAACTCCGCTACAAGCGGCTCGAAACGATCCGGAATCGGCCGCGCCCAGAGCGCCAGGGTCGCGCGTGCCGTTACGCCGTGACCGAAGGAAAAAGTTCCGAGCGTCGCTTGAATTTCGAAGACCCTCGCGCCGGCGACGACCGATAGGGTCTCGTTCGGATCCAATCCGAGCGTCTGGAGGTGCGGCAGGGCCTCCATCAACCGCGAGATGGGGAAACTAGCGACGTCGATTCCCGGATATTCCACGATGACGTTGTTCGAGTAGATGCTGTGCATCGTGCCGGGCAGTTCGCCGCGGATCAGCTCTTCCTTGAACTTCTTCTTTTGGAGCTTGGTAAAGGTCGTGTTCGTGTTGAAGCTCGCTGCTTTATCGTAGCCCGCAGCCCGACACTTAAACGTTAGCTCCCAGCTATCATCCGGCCAGCAGCCCTGGCGGATTTGCCGAACGCGAAAGATCAACTTGTTGCGCCGGAGATCTTCATTCTTCGTATCGTAGAACTGCACGATCCGAAGCTGCGAGTCGATTGACTCGACGGGCTCGTAATGGACGCCGAACTTCGAGGCAATGCCCTCCAGCATTTCGTTGAACTCCAAAAGCGCGCGCCGGGTGGGAAACTTCTCCGGCTTGAGCAGCAGCTTGAACTCTCGATGAGTTACGAGCGGTGTTTCGGTTGAGCTGTCTTTGTTCATATTCCTTAGCGGTCGAGATGGACGAGCGCCTCGCGGAGCGGAGCGCTGGAGATCTGCATGAATCCTTGAAAGGGCGTGTACATCTCGAGCATCACGACCACCGCGCCCGAAACGGCCGTCGCGCAGAGCGCCAGCGCAACGACGGTCGTCGCGTTCCAGGGTGCGAACAGGCCAAACCCGATGAAGGTGATGGTAAACCAGAAGACCAGCAGCACCAAGAGCGGCATCGAGACCGACGTGTCGGCCTGCTCGTACATCAACCAACGGATCTGCGCGAGATTCATGAGCAGTGCCATGGCTTGCGGTTTGAGCGCACTCTGAACCTCGGTTTTGGGTGCGAGCCCGCCAATCTCATCCAAAAGGACCTCCGCGCCGGCCGAGGGTCGCAGGCCGGGGCCGCCCGAGCGTTCTTGCGGCCAGACCGCATCGAGCGCCCGTTGGACGGTCTGCCGGAGCACCCCGCGCGGAGCGCCGGCCTCTGGCCCGTAATGCGCCAGCACGCGGTCGAGCAATACGACCTTGGAGGAGGCATCGTCCACTTCGCTGCGCTGCGCATTGTACGAACTCGTCGCCGAGGCGACCAATAACCCGAGAACGAGCCCGGCCATCGTGCCGATGATTCCGAGACCGGTCTGCAGCAGGTGCCGGGAATCTTCGTTCATATGATGTTGCGGAAGAGCGTTTCGAAGATGCATGCCGAGAAGTGCTCCACCGAAAAGGCACGCGAACGCGATCAAACCAAATACGATTGGGTTCATCTACGTTCTACTGTTTGCGGGTAATCATAGATTTTCCCTGATAACGCATCGGCGCCAAAGGCCGTAATGGGAGCCGGCAGCGAAAATGCGGCCATGACGATCCGGAAGAGCGAGTCGAAATTCGATGTTTGGGTCGACTTCGCTTCGGTCGTGCTCATCTCGGCCGCCACCGTGCTGACGGCTTGGTGCGGGTACGAGGCAGCCCGATGGACGGCACTCCAGTCGAGGCTGTATAACGAGTCTTCCGCCCAGCGGGTAACCGCTGCCGCCGATTCCGGCCGTTTCAACACCCTTGAAGTCATCGACGTCGGCATGTTTCTGCAGTACGTGGGTTCGATCGCGGCGGGACGCACGGACGAAGAGGCGTTCATCTATCGGCGATTCCGGCCCGAGATGAAGCGCGCGGTGGACGCGTGGTTGGCGACGAAACCGCGCACGAATCCGGCGGCGCCCTCCTCACCGTTCGCGATGCCGCAATACAGTTTGCGTACCGGCAGGGATGCCGCGCGACTAGACGCGCTCGCCGCAGCAGACTTCGAAAAGGCCACGGCTGCCAACGAACGCGGCGACGCGTACGTTCGGCTCACCGTGATCTTTGCCGCGGTATCGTTCCTCGCCGGCATCAGCACCAAGTTCCGATTTCCCAGTCATATCGTCATCGTCGTCGCAGGTTTTGGAGCGTTGATTTTCGGCCTCATCCGGATGCTCGAACTGCCGATTCGCTAAATGGAGCCTATCGAGGTTTGTATTTGAATCCCGCCGCGCGTAACTGTTGGAGACGAGACAGCACTTGCGGTTTCGGTTCGGCAAAAACGTCGAGAGCCGCCCAGATGCCGCCGTAGCGGCGAGACTGGAGCAGATACTCCTCGATGTTTACTTGGTCCATGAGCCGCCGCCCGATCGCGTTGATGAGCAAACCTCGGAAGCCGGTGGGCGAAAGCGTCGCGCCATAACGATCGCGTGAGTACATTCGCACCCGCTCCAGCGGATTACGAAGCCACTTGATCGCCGAAACGTACGTGAGAAGCATCTCGTTCCACACCGCCGTCTGATTGAGCCGAATCGCTCCCAATTCGTGGCCGAGCGTGAACGTAACCACGTCCATCGTCTTTTTCAGGTCGATGTCGAAGATGATCTGGTGGAGCACGATGTAGTTCTCGCGCCACGACGAGTACGTTTTCGAGAACGGTTCTATACTGCTGCCGCTGAGAAAAAGTTCGGGAATGTCGCGCATTTTCAACCTACGGCAATGGTCTTCGAGAACGGCATAGACCTCGGGGAACTGCTCCCTTGAAAGCCGTACAGAATTGCCGCGAACCGACGCCTCGCGCCGATTTCGGCGAAGGACGAGCAGCGGTATGCCGACGAGCGCGGTGATCGCAAGGAACCGCAGAAGATTCACTTCCTTGCTTAAAAACGGATACGGCTTCAGCCACCCGGGATCGTGCACGATCAGCGCAATGGCTGCGCCCATGAGCAGAAAGTTGAGGACGGCCAATCCGACGAAGATCAGCCGTTCGTGCGGATGCCGTAGCGCCGATTCGTCGATTCGCTCGCCGGCCACCTATTTCGCATTGCGTTCTGACGCGGCGGACTGGCCGAGTTCTGCTTGCAGGCCTTCACCCAGAGTCTTGCGTGTCTTTTCTCCAGCGTCGAGTCCCGTCGGCTCCCACGGCTCCCACTCTTCCCAGCCCAAGAACTGCGAGAGCAAACGGAATCCGAACCCGACGACGAACGCGATCGCCGTCGATGCGAGGACCGGCAACCCCGCCTGATCACATATGACGTAGGCGATCCCGGTCAGCGCGGCGGCGCCCACAAAGAATTCACCACGGACGAGCTGTTTGGGAATCACGTTACAGGCGATGTCGATGATCCAGCGTCCGGCGGTGGTGGCAATTATGCCGATGATAACCGCGGCAGCGTACCCCAAATGCGCCGCGAGCGCGGCTTGCGCACCGACGATCGCATACCATGGCAACGAGAAGGCCGTCATGAACTGGAAGAGGCCGTCCTTAAACCGCAGTTCGCTGTAGTATTCGACGACGAGCGCCACCGACGCGGCTACGAGACATACGACGAGGTACCACGGATTTTCGAGCGGCGCGGGAACTTTGTTCACCAGAACGTCGCGCACGATGCCGCCGCCGATACCGCCGGCATACGCCAGAATAATCACGCCTGCCACGGTAAAATGTTTGTAGTGATCCGGCCGCCGCGCGAGCAGCGCGCCGTTAAACGCGTTCGTGCCCGCCGCGATCAGCGAGATATAATCGAGTGTCCCGAGCGTCCAGAATCCAAATTTCGACAGAATCAGCGGTGTCATGCCATGCTCCTTAGGCTGCGGCGGCGCGCGAAGCCGTTCGCCGGAAGTAGACGCGAAAAACTAGGGTGACGAGAATTTGGATGATGAAATAGGTCAGTACCGTTGGCGCAACCAGCGTGCCAGGGAAGGTCGCGGTCGCAATGACCGCGCTCGTACCGATATTCCGAAGCCCGGTGGCAATGCTCAGCGTTCGCCGATTCTGGACCTCCGGGGCGCCGAAAATCCAGCCGGTCCCGACTGAGAGCAGCACGAGAATCACCATCGCCAGCATGCCGTGCGAGCCGTAGATGGAAGTAACGGCCTTTGCCAGCACCGGGCTGAGAATCACCAGCAACGCGACGACGGCGACTAAGAACAGGAGTAAAAGCGGCCGCCGCAGCTTCGCCGCGAGCGCCGGAGCGCGGTTGGCTATCAGCAACCCGATGAGCAACGGCACGAGCTGGAAGCCGACGAGCGTCATGAGGATCCGTCCGAAGGGAATAGTTCCTGCGGCCTCCGCCGGGGCGATGAGCGCGGCCCCGAAGATGAAACGAGCGCTCAGGGGAATCGTGACGATCGACAGCGCCGGCATGATAAACGCAAGCGTGGCTGCGAAGCCGAGACTGCCGCCGAGTTTGCGCCCCGCAGCGCGAACCAAGAACGGAACCCCCGGTGCGAGCGCCATCAACACAAATCCTATCGCGATATACACATCGAGGTGCAACGTTCGAGCGAGCAGCACCGCGAAAACGGGAATTATGATGAAGTTGGCAAGCAGCGCCCGGGTCAGCAAGCCGTAGTTCTTCAGCGCATCCACCAAATGCTCGACGTTGATTTCGAGCCCGGCGCTTAGCATCACCGAGACCAGCGTCACGATTGCCGCGATATTTTCCGGTTTCATCAGCGCGCCTCCTCAGACAGAGAGAAACTTGCTTCGCGGCCTGGGCTAGACTCGCCTTGCCTCTCTTAATGGGGCATAAGGTGGTTCGCGTCTTTTGCGCTTTTTGGATAGCGCATTCCCTCGCGCGGGTGCTACGGTTGACGCTCTACCTAATCGACGCTCAATATCAACTATTCGCTCGCGCTTGCGAGAAAGGAGCCGGCTATGCCTGCTCTAGGTCCACCCAACATCGTCGCCATAATGGCCGACGACATTGGCTGGTTTAACATTGGTGCCTATCATCAGGGAATGATGGCGAGCCGAACGCCGAATCTCGATCGGCTGGCAGCCGAAGGAATGCGATTCACCGATTACTACGCGGAGGCCAGCTGTACTGCCGGCCGCGCGAACTTCATCACCGGTGAGCTGCCGATTCGCACGGGCTTGACGACCGTCGGTCAGGCAGGTGCCAAGGTAGGAATGCCGGCCGAAGCGCCGACGATCGCTACGGCCCTGCGAGCGATGGGGTACGCCACGGGCCAGTTCGGAAAGAACCATCTCGGCGACTTAAACGAATATCTGCCGACGCTTCACGGCTTTGACGAGTTCTTCGGCTATCTGTATCACCTCGATGCCATGGAAGACCCAGCACACCCCAACTATCCGCAAGCGCTCAAAGATAAGATCGGGCCGCGCAACATGCTGCATTGCTGGGCAACCGACGCCGACGATGCGACGGTCGATCCGCGTTGGGGAAAAGTAGGCAAGCAGCGGATCGAGGACGCGGGGACGCTCTACCCCGATCGCATGGAAACCGTCGACGACGAGATCCTCGACCACGCCGTAAAATTCATCGACAAAGCTAAAGCGAGTAACAAACCATTCTTCGTTTGGCTCAACCCGACGCGCATGCACGTCGTAACCCATCTTTCCCCTAAGTACCAAGGCATGCGCACGTCGGAAAACGGCTGGTCGGAGTCGGAAGCCGGAATGGCGCAGCTCGACGACATCGTCGGCTCCGTCATGCAGAAGCTCAAGGACGACGGCCTCGACGAGAACACCATCGTGATGTTTACGACCGACAACGGCACGGAGAACTTCACCTGGCCGGATGGCGGGCAGACACCCTTCGCGGGTGGCAAAGGGACGGTGCTCGAAGGCGGATTCCGCTCACCCTGCATCGTGCGCTGGCCGGGCAAAGTCCCCGCGGGCAAGGTTGAGAACGGAATCTTCTCGGGTCTGGATTGGTTCCCAACGTTCGTCGCGGCAGCGGGGAACCCGAATATCGTTGCGGAGCTACAACAAGGAAAGCAGCTCGGCGACCGGACGTACAAAGTGCACCTCGACGGTTACAATCAGATGGATTGCATTACCGGAAAAGGGCCGTCGAACCGGCACGAGATCTTCTATTTTGCCGAAGGCACGCTCGGCGCCGTGCGCGTCAACGACTATAAATACCGCTTTGTGGATCAGCCCAACGGCTGGCTGGGCGGGACGGTCAAGGTCGACTGGCCGATCCTTGTCAACCTGCGGCTCGATCCCTTCGAACGAACCGGCATGAGCGGTTCACTAAACTACTACCACTTCTTCGTGTACCAGTTCTGGCGCTTCGTGCTCGTGCAAGAGGTTGTGGCTAAGGTCGCGCAGACGGCGATTGAGTTCCCGCCCATGCAGAAGGGTGCTTCATTCAATCTGGAAGAGGTCAAAGCTCAGATCGCAAAGGCTGCGGCCGCGCACGCTGCCGGCTCCTAAAGTACCGGTAGCACTCTAGAAGCGGGCGCCTTTGGCGCCCGCTTCCATTTTCGCAGGTCGCTCAGACCTCTGCCTGGCCGTAGATCAGCGCCGTTTTGGTCGTGCCGTCGAAGAGCTCGTCTTCGAGCGGCGCCTGGATTGCTTTGAAAAAACTATCGGCGGCTTCGTGCGCCTTCTGCTCCTTGCCGGCTTCGCCGCGCATGTGGTACGACCAGCCAAACTCCGCAACCAGCACGTCCATTTTGTCGGTAGCGGGGCGGGTCCAGACCGCGAGATCGGCGTGGGCGACCGCGTTTTTCCCGAACGTAAATATTCCTAGCCGAGCCCCAATCTCCAGCACTCGAGCATCATTCACCGCTTTGACGTTCTGCGTCGGGTCGAGGTCGAGCGCTTTGAGGCCGGGAAAAAGCTCGATGATCCGCGACATGGGAAGTTCGAAGTTTTGGACTGGATAGTACGCAATATAGTTATTCGAAAAGATGCTCTTTATCGTACGCGGAGCGTCACCGCGAATGATCTCCTCCTTGAACTTCATCTTGACCGTTAGGTCCTGCATCGACGACGTCACATCGAAGTCGGCCGATTCCCTAAAGTTGGGAGAACGCCGTTTGAACGTCACTTCCCACGTTTCGTCCGGCCAGCCACTCGATCGGTCGCGCCGGAGCCGGAGAATGATGTGGTTCTTGCGGAACACGGAATCCGGTGTATCGAAGAATCGTACTTCGCGAAGCTCGGAATCGACACGATCGAAGCCTTCGTACTCGGCCCCGAGATCGTCAGCTATCTTTGCCAACTCATTGTTGAACTCGAGAACGGACCGTTTGGTTTGGAATCGCCCCGGCTTGAGCAGAAGCTTGAACTCGCGTGCTGTAATTGTGCTTGCCATAGCGCGGATGTTACGCCGCGCCCTAGGGGATGCCTTGCCCGTGTGAATAAGAAAGCAGAACCTCATGACTCGCAGAGCGGTCCGTTTTGGGCCCGGTCTGGTCTCAGCTGCCTCCGACGCCGATCCGACGACGGTGGCGAGCCTCGCCGTCGTGGGTGCGGTTACGGGATACGCTCTTTCCTGGTTGGTGTTGCTGCTGCTGCCGATGATCGCGGTCGTTCAGAGCATCGCCGCCGCAATCGGCGCGATCTCTCCGACGAGCATCCAGGGCGCGATTCGGCGACACTACGGCCTGACGTGGGCGTTGCTGGCGCTCGGCGCCATCTTGGTGGTCAACATCATGACGCTGAGCGCAGACCTCGAGGCCGGCGCCGAATCGCTGAAGCTCCTCACCGGCATATCGCGAGATTACTTCGTGCTCCCGTTTGCCGGCGCGGTTGCGTGGCTTCTCGTGTCCCGATCCTACTTGCACGTCGAGCGTTTTCTCTCGTTTCTTCCTCTGATCTTCATCTGCTATGGTATAAGCGCCGTACTTGCAAAGCCCGATTGGGGAGTGCTTGCGCGCTCGCTCGTGATTCCACATTTCGAGCTTACGGTTCCGGTCGCGACCGGAGCACTCGCGCTGCTGGGAACTACGCTGACGAGCTATGTCTACTACTGGGAGTCGATCGAGGTGTCGGAACGCGGGACGTTAGCGTCCGAGGCGCGCTCGATGAAGGCCGATGCCGCCTGGGGAGCGCTGGCGCCTGGGGTCTGTTTCTTATTCATCCTCGTAGCGACGGCGGCGACGTTGGGCAAAACTCATGCACCCATTCAAACTGCGGCCGATGCCGCCGCCGCGCTTGCGCCGTTGGCCGGCGGCTCAGCCACGATGCTGTTCGCGATTGGATTGCTCGCCTCGGCCGTTATCGCCGTTCCAGTTCTGGCCGGGACCAGCGCCTACGTCGTAACTCAGACGTTCGGTTGGTGCGGGAGCCTCGACGCGCCCATCGGCAAAGCGCGGATCTTTTACGGAGTTCTCCTTGGATCGCTGGGAGTATCGGCCGCGTTTGCGTTTGCGGGATTCTCCCCGATCGCGCTGCTCTACTGGGCGTCGGTGGCCGGCGGTTTGGCGACCCCGCTGACGCTTTGCTTCCTTGTTGCAATTGCGCAAAACCGCGCCGTTATGGGCGAGAACCGAATCCAAGGCTGGCTCGCGTGCGCCGGCTGGGCCGTAACGATCGTGGTGACCGCGTCGTGCGCGGCGTTCCTCGCGGTGACGATTCGCAATATCTAAGGAAGCCGTACCGTGAAGTCCGGCAGCCAACCGCGCATGACATGGAACAGAAATGCGGTGCTGATGCCGAAAAGCAGCAGGCCGTTGATGGACTCGATCGCACCCATCATGAGCCACTGATGCTGCAACACTAAGCCCGACGTGCCGCGAGTCGTCAGCGAATCAATCGAATACAGCATCGCGTCCGCCGGGTTCGCGACCGCGCCGAGATGGAGGTATGCAGTCGCCCAAATCGAGCACTCGAAAGCGTGAGCGAGTGCCAACAGCCACGCGACTGCTACGATCACGATGACTGAGCCCGCGGTAGTATTAAAGAGAGGGTGTTTTCCGCCTGTCTGCGCTATTCGAAGCTTGCGTAATCCTACGGCGGCGAGCACGACGCAGCTCACGTGCAGGGCCACGGTGCACGCGATGAGCGCGATGCCCCACGTCCAACTTGCGTCCCATGTAAACCACCCGCTTTGCATCAGAACGGCGCGGCGCTTGCAGAAGTATCGAGCACGATTTGGTCCCATCGCCAGAGTTGCTGAAAAAAGGAGCGCGCGAGATCCAAATCGCCCCGCGGTCCACATATCTGGGCGATCGTACGTTCTCCGTCGATCCCACTGAGTAGCCGATCCTGCTGCGCGTCGATCGGCAGATAAAGGTCCGTATAGGTGTGATTGCGATTGATCAGGACTGCCGTTGCCCCTTGCGGCAGCCGATCCCGCACGACGATCGTGCCGTGCAGGCGAACGGGGACGAACCGCAGCCAGGCGCCGGCGTCGAAGTCGACGCAGGCATTTTCAGTGGGTCGCTCTTTCCTAAAAGCGATGACGTTGTGCCGGACCATCGTGCCACGAAAGAGTTCGATAGCGGCGTACTGCGCCTCTGCCGTTAGCTCGACCAGTTTGGAATGATGCGGTGCGGATGTAAGCGCACCGCACCACGGCAGGTATGGGGCCTGGCGCACCCAGCGCGCGAACGACAACCCGGCGCGTTCGAGAAAGTCGATCAGTTGCGGGACGGAGTAGGAACGGTCCGCGGGATGGAGCAGCGCATCTGCAACGCCGGCGCTGCTCGCGAAGTCGGGCGAGTTGCGCAGCAGCGGCGCGAGGGGATGGTCGGGCGGAAGCGCTTTGAGGCTCGCGGCAAGGTCGCGAATTTCGGCTTCCGTGTGACCGATGCCGAGGCGTCGGCAGTAATCCTGCAGCATGTAAACTCCGGCGCGACCGTAGGGCGCATAGACCATCAAATGCATCGCGCCATTCGGAGCGAGCACGCCGCGCAAAGCCGCTAAACCGGCGTTCGGGTTTTGCAAATGGTGCAGCACGCCGGTCGAGACGACGTATTCGAACGATCGGCCGAGTTCGGCGCCCCGCTCGACGGATAGTTGACGCACTTCGAGGTTATCCAGCGCGTATTTTTGTTTCAATCCTTTTGTGAATGCAATGCTCGCCGCGCTAACGTCGATGCCGGTCACCTGCGCTCGCGGCCAGCGCAATGCGTAGTGAGCGGCCTGCGTGGTGCCGCAGCCGGCGACCAGGATGCTGCGATCGTCGCGGTATGGCTCGGCCGGCCAAAAGAGATGCGATTCGGCTCGCCGGCGACGGTCGTCCCAGGAGGCGCCGTACGCCTCTACGTCATCGACAGGTGCCGGGTAGGGGTGACGTTCGTAAAACTCGGCAACCCGCGCGCCGATCGAGCTTTCCATACTCGAGTTTATTCAACCCGGCGTGGAGAAGATTCTGCCCGCGCGGCAATCGGCGGGTTTCACTCGTTGAGCTCGATGGAATAAATGTCGTCAAAGCCGAGCAAGTATGGCCCGCCCACCCGTTCTGCCTCAATCAATTCCACAGCCAACCAATCCCCAACCCGGTGCTCGAAGAATTGACAAGCGTTCTAGAACGGATCAGCGACTGGTACCGGTAGCGTCTCAGGGGAGCCCTCCATACTAAGCGGACACACTTGGTATGGGGGCTCTCCCGATTCGACGCATGCGATACGCTTAACTGTGCGGCGTTTTTAGTTGCTCCATCACGGAGTCCAGGTTAAACGATGCCGGTTTTTGCCGCGGCGGGAACTTTTCGAAGTCCGCGATCTGTCCCGCGATAACGGCCTGCATCATGTACATCTGAGGTACGTGATCGACCATCCAGTCGAAGTAGGTATTCGAGTTGAAGTCAGCCCGCTCGAACGGGTCGCGGCGTAAGCTCACAATGTGCGGAAGCCTTAGCTTCACGAATGGCTCTGCCCACTGTTGCATCGTATTCGCGCGCTGCACTGCGAGATTGAACTTCCAGTCACCGACCCTCACGGCGATGACGTCGCCGTCATCGCTGAAGTACACGATGGCGTTTCGAGGGCTTTCCTTCGCCTGACCGGAGAAGTATGGAATCTGGTTGTAGCCGTCGAGGTGCACGTTAAACTTCTTGTCGCCCACGGTGCAGCCGTCGAGAAGTTGCTGCGTGACGTCCGGGTTGCCGGCGGCAGCCAACAGCGTCGGGAACATGTCGATGTGAGAGACGATGCCATTGTAGACCGAACCGGGTTTGATCATGCCCGGCCAGCGGATAAAGCACGGTACGCGCCAGCCGCCTTCCCAGTTGGAGTCCTTCTGCCCGCGGAACGGCGTATTAGCACCGTCGGGCCAGGTGTCGTTCTCCGGGCCGTTGTCCGTTGAGTACATCACAATTGTATTGTCGGCGATACCCAGCTCGTCGAGCTTGGCGAGCATCATGCCGATCTGCTCGTCGTGTACGACCATGCGGTCGCTGTACGGATCTTGGCCGCTCTTGCCGATATTCTTCTCCGCAACGTGCGTTCTAAAATGCATGGCAGTTGAGTTGTACCAGAGGAAGAACGGTTTGTCGGCCTTCGCCTGCGTCTCCATCCACTCCAGAGCTCGCGCGGTGATCTCCTCGTCGACCGTCTCCATGCGTTTCTTCGTGAGCGGACCGGTATCTTTAATCGTTTGCTTTCCGACGCGCCCCCACCGCGGGTCCACGGTCGCATCGTCGACGTCGGTCGCTTTGCAATGCAGGACGCCGCGCGGCCCAAACGCCGCAAGAAAGCGCGGATCCTTGGGATAGTCCGGCAGTTCGGGTTCTTCCTCGGCGTTGAGGTGATACAGGTTGCCGAAGAACTCGTCGAAGCCGTGCACGGTCGGTAAGAACTCGTTGCGGTCGCCGAGATGGTTTTTACCAAACTGTCCGGTCGCGTAACCTTGCGGCTTGAGCAGTTCGGCGATGGTCGGGTCTTCCGGCTGGAGGCCAACCGTGGCCCCCGGCATACCGACCTTCGTGAGCCCGGTGCGGATCGGATTCTGGCCGGCGATGAAGCAGGCGCGACCTGCGGTGCAGCTCTGCTGAGAGTAGTAGTCGGTGAAGAGGCCGCCTTCGTTGGCAACCCGGTCGATGTTCGGGGTCCGGTATCCCATCATGCCATTGCTGAACTTGCTGATGTTCCAGATGCCGATGTCGTCGCCCCAAAGGATGAGGATATTCGGTTTCTTGGCGGGCATTTATCGAAGCCTTTCTCGGTTGGGCTTAGTTGCTTGCTTAAAAGATTAAAATACCGAAGCCATCGGCTTCGATCGTTCGAATAGCATACTTCGAACGAGTGGTCGCGTTCTATCCCGTAAGCGCAAGACTGCATACGAGAGTAGCACCGCTAGTGCCTGTTAATGATCGCCTGCTGCGCCGACTTCACACGACGTGCTCGGCGGATTCGGCGCTGGCCGATGTCACGCCGGGAAGAGCGGCGATCTCGCTACGTATTCTTTCGGAGATGCCGTCGTCACGCCCGGGCCTGTTCAAGGTCGCAACGATGTCAACGGAACCGTCGCTCGGCGCGGATGTGTTCAGTTCGACCAGCGTGAGCGATGTTTTTCCGACCTCGCCGATAATGCATTCGCGTACGGACCTTTGCGCCGGCACCGTGCATGTCACGCGCAGAACGTATGCGGTCGTGAAGTTCTCCGACGCCGGGCGAGGTATCCGCGAAATGGCATCGGCCAGCGGCTGACAGAAGGCGTTGACGGCAACGATAACGCCCGCACCGACAGCCCCCTGCAACTCGAAACCGCTGCCGACAAGGGCGCCGACGGCGGCCGTCGCCCAAAGCGTGGCGGCCGTGGTTAGTCCCCGTACGTCGAACCCCTGGCGCAGAATAACGCCGCCTGCGAGGAAACCTACACCTGTAACGACTTGCGCGGCGATGCGCCACGGATCCGAGACCTTTCCGCCCAGTCCGGGCATAGCGCAAAACAGCGCCGCGCCGACCGCAACGAGGGTCAACGTGTGCAAACCAGCCGTCCGTTGCCGCCACTGCCGCTCGAATCCGATCGCTAAACCGAGCGCCGTGGCAATCGCTAAACGCGCGAAGAAGACTCCGTCGGGTAGTCCGTTCACCCAGGTCTCCATCAGTCCGTAATCATCCTCAAGCGTTGTTCGCCGTTATTGGAGGAACGTCCACTTTAGCAGCATTTGGGGGCAAGAATTCCTTCGATTGCCTGCAGGGCGGGCGTTCGTCGGTCGAGTATGGCCGCAGCCGGGGCAAAAATTTGGTAGCGTTCAACGAGGCCTTCACCGTCATCGCTGGAATCGCCGCGCGCCTAATCGAGATAGCGGCGGTTTTCTTTATCGTTTTTGGCGCGAGTAAGGCCATCTATCAATCCTTGTTATCTCTGCTTCGTGGCCCAACCCTTAAGGAACGCAAAAGGATTTGGGTGGGCTTCGCTATGTGGCTTTTGCTGGGGCTCGAGCTCGAGTTGGCTGCCGACATCATTCGCAGCGTCGTCGCGCCTACGTGGCAAGACATCGGAAAACTCGCGGCAATCGCTGCCATCAGGACCCTGCTCAATTATTTTTTAGGCCGCGACGTCGCCGAGCTGGGTGAGGACGCGGCTTAAGCGATGGAACGCTTTCGCGTCCCTTCCCATCATTTTCCCAGGCCGGCGGTAGCATCTTAAGGTATGCCAGGAGGCAAGAACGGGGCCTTGATGCCTGACTCCGTCACCTGGACGCAGATGGAGCCGGGCTCGTTTGAATCCGAGCATCGCGTTGTGAGACTCGATGCGATGCGCGTTCGTTGGCATGGTTCCAACCTCGGATTCAAGCTCGAGGGTCGTCTCAAGCCCAATACGTTTATAGTCGGAGTTCTCGCCAGCGGCTCGACGTCGGCTCGTTGGTTCGGGACCGGCGTGGGTGAGGGACACGTGGCCGCCTCCGGGGAGTCCCTCTGGCTTAGCACTGCAGGGCCGTCGGCGTTCCTTTCCGTAACGACCGACGCGAGCCGGCTTGCGCGCGACTTCCCAAACTCGCCCGACGCGCGAATCTTGATGGAAAGCGCCGGCGACGTCTGGCTCGAACGCAACGATTTTTTTGCAAAGCGGCTTCGCGAATATCTGCAGTGGCTATCGCGCGACTCCACGAAATCGATGGGCTTTCTGCGACGCGTTTCGACGCGCGCGTTGGTCAAGCGCGCGCTGCTGCCGCTGCTGGCCGACGCTCTCGCCGGGCGTCACGGCACGACGGCCGAGCGGTCCGTGTCGTTGAACCGGCGTGTCGCCGCCGTGCGAGTCTGCGAAGCTTACATGCGCGAGCACCTGGATAAAACCGTGACGCTCGTGGATCTGAGCGAAGTTTCGGGATTGCGTTTGCGTTCACTTATCAATGCTTTCCAAGCGGTTACCGGTTGTAGCCCGATGGCCTATTTCAAGCGAGAAAGACTCAGCGGCGTTCGGCAAGCGCTGCAGCATCCGCAACCAACGCGAACTCGCGTCATCGACGTAGCTACCGCATGGGGTTTCTGGCACATGGGGCATTTCACGGCCGACTACCGCGAGATGTTCGGAGAGTCGCCCTCGGAAACGTTGCGCACCTCATAGACGTCGTGGCAGGCAGAGGTCACGATTTCACCGGCAAAGGCCCGGCGAGCATCGGCAATGCGATCCTGCGCGTCCGACTCGAGCTCCGAAAAGAGCAGCTTCATACTCTCTAGTAGGCTGGGAACTTCATAGCCGGCGAGTCGCCAACGCCGCCGTAGATCTCGGTCGAGCTCCTCGAGAAAGCCCGGATCGAGTTCGTTGCTCGCACCGAAACGGTCGGCGCAGGTCGAGCGGCGAGCTTCGGCCAGTTCGGCCTCAAAAGCGTCGCGATCGGTCCAAAGGGCTTTTCCGTTGCGGAAGATCTGAATGCCGCCTAATCCTCGGCGGCGCAGTTCCTCGTACTCCCACTCGCTTTCGTCTTCGGAGCGCGCCATCGCGGCACGCACGGTGAACTCCAGAATACCGGCTGACAGCCTTTCATAAGCAACGTCCTCCGCGATGCTGATGGACTCCTCGATGCGGGCGGTGTACCTGGCAGGCGCGTTGGCGGCCATGTTCTGATGATAGCCCCCGAAGCGAAGCACCGCTGTCCCATTAACGCAATCGGTCGCCCGAGCAGCGGTTTTGCGTCTTTGGGATAGACGCTACCGGCGCTCCCCGGTAGAATCGAGCGCGATGAATGCTTTAACTTCTGCGAAGCGCCTCGCTTCGTCTGTTTTTCTATTGACGGCTGCCTTCGCAGGTGCGACGTCTGTCGTTTTGGCGCAGGATACGATTGCGCCGACCCCCGCTCCAGCGGCGAGTCCGACGCTGATGGACAGGCAGTACGACGGGCAGACCCATGTAACGCTTGCGCCTTATATATGGCTTCCCACGCTGCACGGAACGTTCCAGTACAACGTTCCCAATTTGCCGCGGCATGCCGGGAGTACGGAATTATTCAACTTTCAGACCACGCCGAGCGATTACGTCTCCAAACTAAACTCGGCCGTCATGGGTGCGCTCGACATACGCCAAGGCAACTTCGACGTCTTCGGAGACTACATCTACGCGAACGCGACTGCCAACGCCGGCCAAACCGCGGTGATCAGTGGGCCGTTGGACAGGCGTCAAATTCGGCTAGGTCTTAGTACTTCGGCTCGGATTGCGTCGCGGATCTGGGAGGGCGCCGCAGGTTACACGTTCGCACGGGGTCACGACGCCGATCTAAGCATCTTCCTCGGATTGCGTCAGACACCGATAAACCTGACCTTGGGCTACGATGCCACGATCTCGGACAGGCGGGGAACCGCCACAGCAAACGGCACCGTTCTCGCTTCGACGATAACGAACGACGTTATCACCGGGCTTCGGGGCAAGGCGTTCTTCGGAAACGGCCATATCTTCGTGCCGTACTACATCGATTTTGGAACGAGTACCGGCGTGAACAATCAGACGTGGGAGGGCATGACCGGAGCCGGCTACGCATTCGATCACGGCCAGACTTTAGTCTTTACGTATCGTACGCTGAACTACTTTTCGTTCCCGCCAAACGTGCAGGTTCAAAAGTTCAACATGAGCGGCCCGCTCTTCGGATATACCTTCAACCTCTAAGGAACCGCTGCATAAATAATGGCGAGCGCACGATCGCGCTCGCCATTATTGTTTCTTGGCTCTTAGAGTTTTACTGGAGGACGCGCTGACCGACAACGCGGCCCACGGCCGGCGTCGTGTCCGCGCCGTTGCCCCACACGGCGTTGAAGCTGTTGTTGTCGCCGTTGAACCAGAACGAGAACCATCCCTTACCATCCGGGCCAACCCACGTCGCTCTGACCTTGTCCTTGGTCCGGAACTTACCGTTGATCACGATGGCGCCGCCGACGTGGCAGACTACCGTTACGCCCGATTCCTTGCAGCTCATCGGCCCAAGGAAACCGCCGGCGTTGCCGGCACCAGCAAGATTCCATTTTCCGGCAGCCGTAATCGGCGACGGCGGCAGAACCTTATTGCCGACGAACGAGCCGTTGGCTGCCCGCCCGTTGTAGCCCCACGTGCCGTTGAAGCTATGACCGTTGGGAGTGACGTAGATCGTCAGCCAACCGGCGCCGCCCGGACCGTGCCATTTCCCGTTGATCTGGGTGTCGTTGACGAACTCACCGGTGTATCCGTTTCCGGTCTTCGCATTCTCGCCGACGATGCCCATTCCCGACTGGGTTATGGTCATGGTCCCGCTCGTGGTGCCGTTGGCACCGGTCTGCTGAATGACCCAGGATCCGGTGAGGCTCGGCGGGGCGGCCATCGCCGCAGTAAGCGACAGCGCCGCTATTGCGACGCCGTAAAAGAGTGAAGTAGCAAGACGTTTCAAAAAAAGATCTCCTATGGTGTGTGCGTGGCCAATCGCGGCCCGCGCAGGCAAAGCAGGTATTTGCCTGCTTCGTGGGCCTAGTCGAGCATCCCCGCTCTAAGGAGCCTGCTTATTGGGCTTCCTTCAGTAGCTGGCCGATGTCGATTCCGCGCTTTACGGGCCATAGGAGGCTCCACACGACCTTTAGGTTTGTCTGCGGCGAGCTCAGCGGTCGCGTTATGTAAGTATAGTACGATACCGCGAGCGACATCAGCTGATCGCCGTCCTTGAACGTTCTCGCAATGCCGCCGCCGATCGGAACGGCCCACTTATTCTGCGCGGAGCCCCAGTTCGCCGTCATGATCGGCGACGTCGATAGCGCCCATCCGTTCTTGAGGTTGTAGTTCACGAACGGTTGCAGCAAGAACGTATTGACCGTGGGCCGGGACGATGGTCCCGCAAACGACCAGAGCTGCGTTGCCAGCGCTCCCAGCACGAATTTTCCCGGCATAATCAAGGCGACCGCGTCGGGACCCGCCGACCATTTGCCCGATGTAAACAAGTCCGGCGAGCCGGTCGGAGCTTGGAATATCGGGCCGACGCCCCAAATGAGCTGATCCGGTTTAGTTTTTGGAGCAAAGAAGAACTGCTCTTGCGTATCGCCGATTCCAAACGTTGAGGGGCATCCGTTTGGCGAAAGGCAGACGGCCGGAGGCGCTGCCGAAGGCTGGTTGATAATCGGGAAAATCGTGCGCGCAATCAGCGTCATGCTCGGGGAGAGCATGATCGGTATGACGGGCTGCACGTTGAGATTGTACTGGAGGCGCGCGTATGGACCCACGCCGTAGTTGAAATTGTTTTGGAACGGAACGACCGTGATGTTGCCCACGGGATTCTGCGACGTCTTGATGATGGCGAGCCGGAGCGCTTCTTGTTGCGCCGGCGTGAGTTTACTTGCGTCAAAACCGCCGGTGCTCGAGTCGGGAGCGCCCGCCGGCGCCTGCGCCTGGGCGGTTGGGCTCGGTGACGGCTCGGGTTGAGCGCAAGCCGCAACCGGAATAGCGAACGCCGGCGCAATTAGCGCGGCGACAATCACAAAGGCTTTCATTGGAGGCGTCATACTACAACAGTGTACGCCGCGAGACTGGCCGCGCGGTATCCGAAAAGCGCAACGAGCCTCCCCTGCGAAGGAGTATCGACGGCGGAGCGAGCAGGCTCCGCAATGATGATTCGACGCTACTTGACCGCGGCGCTCGTCGCGGCCGCCATCTCTCCGCTTCCCGCGTCGGCCGCGCTCGCGATTGGGACCAAGGCACCCGACTTTACGCTCCAGGCAAGTCAAGGCGGAAACGCCTTTACCTTTGACCTAGCGGACTCGCTAAAGAAGGGGCCGGTCGTGCTGTACTTTTATCCGGCGGCGTTCACGCAGGGCTGCACGATCGAAGCGCACGAGTTTGCCGACGCCATCGATCAGTACAAGGCGCTGGGTGCGACGGTCATTGGCGTTTCGCACGATCCGCTCGACAAGCTGCAGAAGTTTTCCGTGAGCGAATGCCGCAGCAAGTTCGCCGTCGCGGCCGACACGAACGGAACGGTCATGAAAGCCTACGACGCCGTTCTTGCGCAGCACCCGCAGTATGCGAATCGCACGTCGTACGTGATCGCTCCCGACGGCACGATCGTCTATACGTACACCAGCCTCGATCCGTCGTTGCACGTGCAGAACACCTTGAACGCCCTCAAGGCTTGGGCTGCGGATCACGCTCCCGCTGCGACGCAGTCGCCTTAGAGGTTCCCTAGACGGCGTCGTCGTTGGCGAAGAGCTGCTGCGAGCGCGGCAGACGTTTGCTGGTGCCCGGCGTATCGAGCGCGGTAACGCCGCGCGGCACGACGTCGATCGGCGGAAGCTCGGAAAGTTCCTCGCCCAAGAGCGACGCCTCGTCCTTGAGTTTGCGCCCCTGGGGAAGCAGCTTCGTTTCGTATGAGCCGACCGCGCCGTTGAACGCATTGACGGAGCGCTCGAGGTGCTTGCGCACCTCGGCGAGATGCTCGGAAAACTTTAACGCGCGTTCGTAGAGCACGCGGCCGATCGTTGCGATTCGCTTTGCGTTCTCTTCTTGCCGCAGCGCCTGCCAGCCCATCGCGAACGTTCGCAGCAGGCTGATCAGCGTCAACGGTCCGGTAATCAGAACGCCTTTGTCGAGCGCGTACTCGATCAACGCCGGGTCTTCGCTGCAGGCCGAGCTGACGAAGGCTTCTCCGGCGACGAACATTACGACGTAATCCGCGGAGCCTTTGGCCGTCTGATAGCCGCGGCGCGCAAGCGCATCGACGTGGTCGCGCAAGGCTCGAGCGTGCTGCTTAACGAGCCTCTTTCGCGTCTCGTCGTCGGCTGCTTCGAGCGCGGCCTGCATCGAATCGGTCGGCGCTTTAGCGTCGATGAAGACGCAGCGCTCGCCCGGCAAGTTTACCGTCATGTCGGGACGGACGCGCGCTTCCTCGAGCGCCACCGTCTGCTGCTCGGAGAAATCGCAGAACGCCAGCATGCCCGCTTTCTCAACGACGTTGCGCAGCTGCATTTCGCCCCATTTGCCGCGGGAGGCCGGATTGCGCAGCGCCGTTACCAGCGTCGAGGTCTGCGTGGTCAAGTGCGAGGTCGCAGTCTCCAGCTTGTCGGTCCGCCCCAACAGCTGGTCGATCTGCTCGCGCAGGCTGCCCGCATCGCGTTGGCGGGTCGCCTCCAAATCGGCGATGAGCCGGTCGAACTCGCCCAGCTTTTGCGTGACCGGTGAGACGAGCTCGCCGACACGTTCGCTCGCCCGCAGCGCCGTCGCTTCGCGCAGCTCGTTCTTCGCGCGCTCCAGGAGCGCTTCGATTGCCTTCTCTCCGGTGTGCTGCGTTTGCTCGAGCGTCGCGCGCAGCCCCGCGCTTTCCGCCCGCGCGGCTAGCCATCCGATCGCGGCTCCGATAACGCCTCCGAAGAGGAAGAGCGCTACGGCAACTGCAGTGAAGCTCGCCATCGGCTCTTCCTTTTGGCTAGGCGAGCGGGCCGGACCTCGAATTTTGCAGGGAGACGAAAAGAGTTGACGGAGAGATGACGCGATGAATCGCAAGGGCTTTCTCGCGGCTTCGGCAACCGCGGCCGCCGTTGTTCCCGGCGGTGCGCACTTGGTCGAGCGCCGTTCCGATTTCGATGCCGCGACGTTTGCGAAGGCGGTCGGGCGCCCGGCCGAGATCCGTCAGGTCGTTGAGGCCGTTGCATTTCGCCCAAGCATGCTCGTGAACGTGAAGAATGCCTTGAACGGACTCCAGTTCGGCTTCGGCTACCCCGCCAGCTCGATTGCGGTCGCGCTTGCGGGACACGGTCCCTCGGCAGTCTATGCGTATGCCGACTCCGTTTGGAGTACCTATCGCCTCGGGGAGTTTTTCAAGCTGAGCGATACAGCGGGTGCGCCGATCGTTTCAAACGTCTTCCTCCAGCGACGTGCGTCCGTCGATCTTCGTGCCGATCCCGACGACACCGCAGGCATGTACCAGGACGCCTCGATTGAGATGTTGCAGCAGCGGGGCCTGATCGTCCTGACTTGCCATACTGCGGTCGAAGAGCAGGCTCGCGCGATCGTCGGCCGAAGTTTCGCACCTTCCTCGATGACCGCCACGGAGGTGGCCGGCGACATTCTGACTCACCTGATTCCGGGTGCCGTCGTCGTACCGTCCATGGTGGCAGCCATCGCCGTTCTGCAGGCGAAGTACGGGTACACGTATTTGACGCTGGTTCTCTGACGTGCTGGTCCAAATGCGCGCCGCATTTTTTGCCGTCACATTCCTTCTAGCCGCGTGTGCCGGGGGCACGACGCAAACGGCCCCGGCGCCAACGGCCACGGCCGCGTACGATCCGAAGACGCTGCCGGCGGGACCGGTCGGCGAAGCGATCGCCGACGGACACGCCATTATCGTCGATACTGCGCGCTTGATGAAGCCGTACGTCCGCGCTCAAATGTCGTGCGCGGCCTGCCACATCGCGGCGGGCACGCAGCCACGTGGCGGCAGCTTCATCGGCGTCTATAGCCGTTTTCCACAATGGAACAAGCGCGCGCACCGCGTGATCGCGCTGCAAGATCGCATCGCGGAGTGCTTCCTGTACAGCATGAACGGAAAGGCACCGGCCTATTCGAGCAAGGCAATGATCGCCATCGTCGCCTATATCGCTTGGCTCTCCCGCGGCGTTCCGGTCGGCGCCAAACAACCGCAGGACGATCGCTATATCGTGCCCTTGCCGAAAGTTGCCGCGGACGTCGACGACGGTGCCAAGATCTACGCAAGCAAGTGCTCGATGTGCCACCAAGCCAATGGAGGCGGCATCGCTACCGCGGGATTTCCGCCCTTGTGGGGGGCGCACTCGTTCAATAGCGGCGCCGGCATGGCGCACGCCGACCGGATGACCGGCTTCATTCGCTACAACATGCCGCAGAACGCGCCGGGATCGCTCTCGCTTTCCGAGTCCTACGACGTGGCCGCGTTCGTTCTGAGCCACGCGCGCCCACACTTTGGCAAGAACGCTTTGGTCGTAATGGGCGCCTTGCCGGCGAAGTACTTCTAGGCAATCCCTCGTCCGAACCGGTGCGGAGTCGTAGGCCCCGGGCGCCGGAAAAGATAAAATGAAGCTGTTTTGGAAGGCACCCTGGTCAGCGTAACGCTTCCCGAAATGGGCGAGTCCGTTACCCAAGGCTCGATCGTTGAGTGGCGCAAGCGCGTCGGTGACTTCGTTGCCGAAGGCGATCCCCTCGTCGAGGTGACGACCGACAAGGTCGACGTCGAGGTGCCGGCGACCGTCTCGGGCGTCGTGACCCAGATTGCGGCGCGCGAGGGCGAGACGGTCTCGGTTGGAGCGGTCCTGGCGCAGATCGACACATCGCAGACAAACGGGGCGGCCGCTCGTCAGCCAATTGCGGGCAACGGCGCACCGGTTGCAAAGCCGGCGCCTCCCGCGAGCGTTCCGGCCGCGGCTGCTGGCGAAGGCCTTGCCGACCAACCGGCGCGACGCGTGGCGCGGCAGCTCGACGTTGATCTCAAGCTCGTTCGGGGGTCGGGGCCGAACGGCTTGATTCTGCGCTCCGACGTCGTCGAGCAAGCAGCGCAGGCACGCCGCCGTACGGCCGCGACAGCAACGCCGCTCCCCGCGCTGCCGCCGGGCACGAAAACGACTACCTTGCGAGGTCCGGCCGCCGCGCTGACCGGCTACATGGAGCAGAGTCTCTCGATCCCGACGGCCACGAGTTTCCGAACGATCGGTGTCGACGTGCTGGACGCTCGCCGCAAAGAACTGGCCGGCGCGATCAAAGCGGCCGGGCGCACGGAGAAGGTCTCGTTCACGCATCTCATCGGGTATGCGCTCGTTGCGGCGGCGCGCGATCATCAGTTCATCACCTATTCGTTTCGGCGAAACGAGAGCGGCGCGCCGGTGCGGGTCGAGCCGGGCATTCATCTCGGGCTTGCCGTCGACAGCGAGCGCAAGGACGGCACGCGCTTCTTGATCGTGCCCGTCATCCGCAACGCCGGCGAACTGGATTTTGCCGCGTTTCGGACGACGTATGAGGAACTCGTCGCAAAAGCGCGCGCGAATAAGCTCGGCGCCGATGACATCGCCGGCGCTTCCTTCACGTTGACCAATCCCGGCGGCATCGGAACGGTCGCGTCGGTGCCGCGCTTGATGCCAGGACAAGGCGCGATCATCGCAACCGGCGCAATCGGATATCCCGGCGGCTTTGCAAACGCCAACGAACAATCGCTACGTCTTCTCGGCGTATCGAAGGTGATGCAAATCACCAGCACCTACGATCACCGCGTTATTCAAGGCGCGCAATCGGGCGAGTATCTGCGCAGCGTCGACGAGCTGCTGCAAGGCGCCGGCGGTTTTTACGAAGCGGTCTTCTCGTCGCTCGGACTGCAAGCGGCGCCGGTTGCTCAACTTCCATTTGCGCCGGCGGGCCCGGCGACGGCGCGCCCCTCCGACGAGATGTTGCGCGCCGCGGCGGCCGGCATGGCGATCGTCTCGGCTTACCGTCTCTACGGTCACCTTGCCGCAAATCTCGATCCGCTGGGTACCGAGCCCGTCGGCGACCCGTCGCTTCAGCCACAGACGTACGGTCTGACGCCCGCGCTCCAGAGCGCAATCCCCGCTAGCGTGCTGCACGTCAAGGTCCCCGGCAACACGCTAGCCGACGTCTTGCCGCGTCTGCGGGAAACCTACAGCTCGACGATCGCCTACGAGATCGAGCACATCTCCGACGCAACCCAGCGCGTTTGGCTGCGCGATTACATCGAATCGGGACGAAACAAGTTCGAGCAGACGCCAGAGCGGCAGATCGAGCTGCTCGAGCGCCTGACCCGCGTCGAAGCCTTCGATCGCTACGTGCGCAAGACGTTCCTCGGTCAGAAGACCTTCTCGGGCGAAGGCCTCGACGTGATGGTGCCGATGCTCGAAGAGATGCTGGACATGTTGGCGGAGGACGGCGTGGCGGATGCAGTCCTCGGCATGGCGCACCGTGGGCGGCTCAACGTGATCGCTCACGTCGTGAACATGCCGTACGAAGAAGTGATGACCGAGTTCGAGGCGGCACAGTATCGCGGAACCGTTGGGGACGACGACGTGATGGGGGACGTCAAGTACCATCACGGCGCAACCGGAACGTTCGAAACCTCGCGCGGGAAGAGCATCAACGTTACGCTGGCCCATAATCCCAGCCACCTCGAGGCCGTCGATCCGGTCGTTGAAGGCAGCGCGCGCGCCCTGCAGACCGACCACTCGCACGGCGTCCCGTCGTTCGACCGCAAACGGGCCGTGCCGATTCTCATCCATGGCGATGCCGCGTTTACCGGTCAAGGCATCGTCGCCGAAGTCTTCAACTTGCAATCGTTGCCGGGCTACGAAACCGGCGGCACGATCCATCTGATTGCAAACAATCAAATCGGGTTTACGACCGACCCGGACGACGCTCGCTCGACGCGATACGCTTCGGATTTGGCCAAAGGCTTCGACGTCCCGATCGTGCACGTCAACGCCGACGACGTCAACGCGTGCATCGCAGCCGTCCACCTTGCCGTCGATTTTCGCCGGGCATTCGGGCGCGACGCACTCATCGATCTGATCGGCTACCGGCGCTTCGGCCATAACGAACAAGACGAGCCGGCTTACACGCAGCCCGAAATGGTCGAACGGATCAAGAACCATCCGACGGTGCGCGAGCTGTTCGCCAATAAGCTCGTCAATCAGGGCGTTATCGAGGCCGATCGTGCGCGCGAAATGGAAGACGCGGCGACGCAGCGCCTGCAAGAGGTTCGCCGGGCCGTGCGAGGTACGACGCCGTCGCACACCGGCGGTCGAAAGATCTCCGGAAGCAACACTTTTGACGGTACCCTCTTGCCGGTGGCCGATCGCGCTGCGCTGATCGCTTGGAGCGAGTCGCTGACCGCCGTACCCGAGGGATTCGAACTCAACCGCAAGCTACGCAACCAGTTCGAGCGGCGCAAAAAAACCATCGAGGAGAGCGGAATCGTCGACTGGGGAACGGCCGAGTCGCTCGCCTTTGCCTCGCTGCTGCTCGCAGGCACGCCGATTCGGCTTACCGGCCAAGATACGGAGCGTGGGACCTTCAGCCACCGCCACGACGTCTTTCACCCTTTAACCGAGCTGCGGACAGGCTCCAAAAAATCCGAGCAGCTCTTCTGGATACCTCTGCAGCATCTCGCTCCGGAACAGGCCTCCTTCGAGATTCGAAACAGCCCGCTCTCGGAATACGCCTGCATGGGTTTCGAGTACGGGTACTCGGCGCAGCAGCCCGACGCGCTCGTACTGTGGGAGGCGCAGTACGGCGATTTCTTCAACGGCGCAGAGATTATCGTCGATCAGTTTATCGCTGCCGGCCAGGCCAAATGGGGCCAAACCTCGCGCTTGACGCTGCTGCTGCCGCACGGCTACGAAGGCGCCGGTCCGGAGCACTCCAGCGCGCGCCCCGAACGTTTCTTGCAACTCGTCGCGGAAGGAAACTTGCGAGTTGCCGAGCCGTCCGTTGCAAGCAACTACTATCATCTCTTGCGCATGCAGGCCCGTTCGCCGATTGCGGTGCCGTTGGTCGTGATGACGCCGAAGTCGTTGCTGCGCGCCGACATTGCTGCCGGCCGGCTCGACGAAATGGCCAGCGGGAGCTTCGCGCCGGTGCTCGACGATCCGCGAAAACTCGATCGCGAGCGGATCGAGCGGCTGATTCTCTGCAGTGGGAAGATCTACTACGATCTCGTCGCGCAGCCGGCGTACAACTCGTTGCGTCACACGGCAATCGCGCGCATCGAGCTCCTGGCGCCGTTGCCCGTTAGCGAGATCAACCGCGTCATCGCGAGCTATCCAAAGCTCAAGAAGATCGTTTGGGTGCAAGAAGAGCCGAAAAACATGGGCGCGCGAGCCTTCGTACGCCGGCGGCTTCTCGAAGGTAAGCGCGACGGGTTCGATATCGAGTACATCGGGCGCGGCTATCGCGCAAGCCCCAGCGAAGGCTACGCCGGCCAGCACGCGGCCGAGCAGGAGCGGATCGTTACAACTGCGCTCGCAGAACCGAGCTAGGAACCGCTAAAACATTACTCGCAGAAGCTCGTCGATTTCAGGAGCGTCCACGAAGAGGCCGCGCGTTTGCTCGGTAAGGAAGCCCTCGGCGAGCATCGAGTCGAAGAGAGCCAGCAATGCATCGTAGTAACCCCGGTAGTTGAGAAGCCCGATGGGCTTGTCGTGAATGCACAACTGCCGCCAACTCAGCACTTCGCAGAACTCGTCCATCGTGCCGTAGCCGCCCGGCAACGCGAGGAAGGCGTCGCTGAAGTCATTCATCAACGCCTTGCGCTCGTGCATTGTCGACACGATGTGCAGCCTGGTCAATCCTTGGTGCGCGATCTCGCTGACGGCCAGGGCGGAAGGAATGACTCCGATCACTTCGCCGCCGCACGCCAGCGCCTCATCGGCAACGATGCGCATCAAACCGACGCTGCCCCCGCCGTAGACCACGCCGTATCCGGCGCGCACGATGGCCCGCGCGGTCGCGGCCGCGAGCGATGCGTAGGCCGGATCGTTCCCGAGGCGGGATCCGCAGAAGACGCAAATATTCTTCACCGTCCTGCGCGGTTGGTCAATCGGCCGCAGCGTGCCTGCTCGTGAGAGTTTGGCTTTGGGCCGGGATCGAGTTTGCCGTTCTGGCCGCGCTCGCGTGCGTGCGAGCGAAACTTTGGACCTACGGCTCCGATACCGGCACTTTCGCCCAAATCGTCGCCGATGCGTTCAACGGAATGCGAAACGGCGTCGAGAACGGCACGCACCTCCGCTATCATTTCTCGCCGTCGCTCGGGTTGCTCTGGCCCTTCGTCGGCCTAACGCGCAGCGCGCTGCCCTTACAACTCGTGCAAGCCGCCGCAACCGTGGCGTGCGCGCCGCTGGTCGCGACGCTCGCGCGCCCATATGCCGGACCAAAACTTTCCGAACGCTTGGGATTCCTCACGCTGCTCTACCCGCCGCTGCTCGCGCTCGGCTTCGACGAGTTTCACGAGCTTGGGCTGTTCACGCCGCTGGTTTTGGGCCTTTTCGTCGCAGCCGACCGCACCAAGTGGCTTTGGTTTGCGGCGTGTGCGATCGTCGCGGTTGGGTTGCGCGAAGATGCCGCGCTGACGCTGGTCTTCTTCGGCCTGATGTTGGTCGCAATCGGATTGCGGCCCGCGGCGTCGGGGCTCGGTCTTCTCGACCGGCGTCCGCTCAAGCCGATGGCGACCGCCATCGCCGGAGCCGGACTGGCTTGCGGCGCAGTGGCCGTACTCGCGGCCTATTATTCCGTTCTCGCGTTGCGTTTTGGCGGCTGGGGCCCGAGTCACTTTTACGTGTACTCATTCGCGAATGGTCCCCTCGCGCTCGTGCTCTCACCGTTCACGCATCCGCGTGAGTTCGCGAGTTCAATTTTTACCCTAGGACGCCTTACCTACGTGCTGGAGGCGTTGGTTCCGCTGGCCCTCTTGCCGCTGTTCTCGTGGTGGGCAGCGCTCGCGCTACCGGGCGGCGCCGTCGTGCTGCTCGCGAACTCCGGCTACGTTTGGCGCATGGGCGACCACTATGCGGCGCTGTGGATACCGTGGCTCCTCGTTGCCACCATCATGGGAGTCGTCGTGCGGGCGCGGAAGACCAGCCTGCACGTGGCAAAAGTTTGGACGGCAGTTTCGGCGGCGCTCTGCATCATTTTCCTGATTGCGTTCGATCCGATGCACCCGCTGCACTATCTGCATCCGTACTATCACGATCTTGCCGACGCGCGCCGCGCGTTCGATTGCGTTCCGGAGAACGCGTCGGTTGCAACCTACGACGAGTGGTTCTCTGCCGTGGCGGCGCAGCGGCCGCGGGCGACCATCGACCTGACGAAAGGCGTCGACTATCTCGTCTACGCCGACGATTTCCCCGGTACCGCGTTCCAGCTCCGCATGCGCCCCGCGGTTGCCTCGGAAGTCGCGCGAGGCGAGTATCGCGCGGTCTGCCGTTTCGGCGACGTTACCGCCTACCGGGCCACGAGCGGGAAATGAGCGCTCGGATCCCGGGACCGAACCGCTGGACGACGCTACAGCGCCTCCTGCCGGTTCCATTCCGCCGCTTCCCGGATTTCTTGGCAGAGATGACGCAGCGCTACGGCGACATCTTGGCCTTTTCGCTTCCGTGGCGTTCGTACGTGTTCGTCAACGAGCCCGCTCTCGTCAAGGACATCCTCGTTACACAGCAGCACGCGTTTTCGAAATCGCTGGGAACGCGCGTGCTGCGCCTGCTGCTCGGTGAAGGTTTGCTCACCAGCGAAGAGCCGCTGCACCGGCAGATGCGCCGCATCGTGCAGCCGGCGTTTCACCGCGAGCGCATTGCGGAGTACGCACGCATCATGGAGCGCGATGCAGCCGAGTTCGTCGAGCGGATTACGCCGGATGAGCTCTTCGATGCCCATGGCGCGATGACCGAGTTGACGCTGCGAATCGCCACCGAGACGCTTTTCGGAAGCGACGAGAGTGAGTCGGCGAGGCTGGTTCGCGAGGCGCTGCGCCTGATGATGAACGAGTTTCCAAAGATGCTTACGCCCGCCGGCGCGATGCTTACGCGCCTGCCGTTGCCGAGCACGCGACGTTTTTGGCGCGCCCGCACGATGCTCGACGAAATCGTCTACGGCCTCATCGCGCGCCGCCGCGCGGATCCCCGCGACCGCGCCGACGCCCTATCGATGCTCCTGGCGGCAAACTCCGTCGAAGGGCAATCGGACGAACAGATTCGCGACGAGATCATGACGCTCTTCATGGCGGGGCACGAGACGACCGCCAATACCTTGACGTGGTCGCTCTTTCTGCTCGCGCAAAACGACGAAGTCGACTCGCGCGCCGCGCTAGCCGCGCGCGACGGCGACCGCGACTATCTCGAGCGGGTCGTCAAAGAGGTTCTGCGGCTGTACCCGCCGGCATGGATCATCGGCCGCGAGGCGCTGCGCGACGTAACCTTGAGCGACGGCAGCCACATTCCAGGAGGAACGACGGTCTTCATGGTGCCGCTGCTGCTGCACCGCAAGCCGCAATACTTTAGGAATCCCGACGCGTTCGAGCCCGACCGCTGGCTCGAAGCCGAACCGCCGCCCTTCGCTTACATTCCATTCGGCGGCGGGGCGCGCCGCTGCATCGGCGACGAGTTTGCGCTGCGAGAAACGACGATCGTTTTAAAAACGCTGCTGCGCAGCTATCGGTTTACGCTCGAACCGGGAGCGCGCGTGGAAACGGCTCCGCTCGTTACGCTTCGTCCCGCCGGTCCCGTTCCGATGCGCGCGATCGCGCGAGTAATACCGCTGTAGAAGTTCGACGGATAGAGCGTGCCGCCGTCTAATCTAAGAGTTCTTCGAAATTAAGGTCGAACCCGCCGGGTGGCGTGCCTTCCGTCCAAATAGTGCGCCGATAGGGGTCGATAAAGGTGACGTATGCGGTCCCGGCTTCGCGCAGCCGTTGGAGCTTGGCTCGCATTCTTTCCGGCTCGTCCGTCGGCGAGCAGAGTTCGATGGCAATGGCGGGCGCTCCGGGATAAAAAAGCTCGCGCTCTTCGTCGCCGAGCTTCGCCCAGTTCTCGGCTGCGACGAGCGATGCATCGGGCGAGACAACCTCGGAGGCGCCCAAACGGAAACCGCCGCTCGAGTCAAAGGCGACGTAGCCGTGCGATTGCGCCCATTCGTCAACGATTGCGGCTAGGCGTGCATTGCGCCGCGACGAGTTGGCGCCGGCAGGCGGACTCATCAGCAGCTGCCCGGCGGCGGTCCGCTCGACTCGCCAACCTGGATTTTGTGCGGAGATCCGCAGCAGGTCTTCGTCGCTTGCAAACAACGGTATTTGCACGTGCATAGGCCGATTATAGCACCACCTCACGCGTCTGATCACGCGCGAGTGATCCTTACGCTAGCCCGGGGCCACCGGGTATCATGCCGGGCTTGACGCTAGGAATGGACGTTACATTTGCCACGCCCGGTGCGTCGCAGACGGTGTCGACGCTCACCTGCTCGTCACGAGAGCAGGCCCCTGAAAGACGCGTAGGGAGTGTTTTACGCTAGAACCAACTGATCGTTCTCCAGACCCGCTTGGTCGATGGCTTCGCGAATCATCTGGTCGGCAATATCGGGCGCCGACCAACGAGCTTGGGCTTCTGCGCCGAGCTGATCGATCGGGTCGAAGTAGAGGAAAGCCTTGCCGGGCTTCACGCTTGGTGCTGCGTAGACGGCGATGCCGTTGTCGCGATCGTAAAGCTCGTAAGAGTGGACGTCGCGTTTACCGCCGCCTCCCGGTGCGTCGCAAACGAACGTCGGCGTGTTGAATCCGGCGGTACTCCCGCGAACGAACTTCTCGGTGTCCACCGCGGTCGCGATCGTGGTGCGCAGCTCCTCGACCCCTTTGACCATGTCGTGCATATAGACATAGTAGGGGTGCACGTTGATGTGGCCGAGCCGCTTGGTCAGAAGCTGCATGCGTTCGCGGGTGTCGTTGACGCCGCGAATCAGCACGGACTGATTCCGGGTAAATATCCCGCGCTCGAAGAGCAGGCGCATCGCCTTTTCAGTGATCCACGTGATCTCTTCGGGCGCGTTGAAGTGCGTGTGCAGCACGACTTCCTTGCCGCATTTCCGCCCGCGTTCCACGATGGAGGTGAGCGCGTCGAGCCACTCCTTGTGAGTGATGAGCTTCATCGGCATGATCGCCGGGCCTTTGGTTGCGAAGCGCAGCCGGCGCAGATGCGGAATGTCGAGCAGCGCGTTGCCGATCAGCTCGATGTTCTTGGGGGCCAGCTGGTACACGTCGCCACCGGAGATCACGATATCTTCCAGCTCCGGGCGGCTTGCAATGTACGCAAACGCCTCCTGCCATTGCTTCGGCGTCTGGGCCAGCGTGATCTTGTCGACGTTTTCCGTATCGGGTCCGATCGCATAGCTGCGCGTGCAGAAACGGCAATAGACCGGGCAGACGGCCAGCGGCAGAAAGAGCGCTTTGTCGACGTACCGGTGCACGAGTCCCGGGAGTGGCGAGTCTTGCTGCTCGTGAAGCGAATCGAGCGTCAGACGCGGATGGTCGGGCAGCAGCGCCGAGGCCAGCGGGATGAACTGCCGGCGAATCGGGTCGTCGATTGGATCGCTCCAATCGATGAGCGCGATGGCATAAGGTGAGACGCGCACCGCCATCGGAGCCTGGCGAAAGCCCTCTTCCGCATCTGCGTAGAACTCGGACGAACAGACGCCGCGAATCGTCTCGAGCAACTCTTCGGCAGTTTTCACCGATTGGCGCTGTTGCCACAAATGATCCAGAAATGTCGCTTCTTCGACCTCGGCGTAGGCCGGAATGTGGCGCCAAAACTCGCCTTGCTTCAGCTGCTTGTACTCGAACTGTTCTGGGGGGACGGGCGGTTTGACGTGTGGCGCGAGCGCAAAAGTTTGGGTCATCGAGGTTTCCTTGCGTAGGTTTGGTTGAAATGTGCGTGCAGTTTGGGACGATCGCGCAGCGTCTGCAGGGCGATTTGCGCGTGACCCTTCGTATAGCCGTTGCCGATGATCATCGTGACGTCCCGGCCGACCCCTTCGGCACCGAGCGCGGCGGCGGTGAACGACGTCGACATCGAAAAGAAATAGACGGTTCCGCCATCGCGGGCGCAGAGAATCGAGCACAGCTCGGTTCCTGGAACGTTCACGCAGTTGATCACGAGGTCGGAAAGCTGCGGCGCGACCGATTCGACCTGCCGGCTCGATGCGACGGCGTCGCGCGCGTCGGTGACGATCAGTTCATCGACCAATGCCTCACCAACGAGAAGCCGTGCCCCGGGAGTATCCGCGGAGGGAACGATGCCGATGACGCAGCCGGTCTCTCCAACACAGGCCTTGGCTTGCGCGCACGCCAGCAAACCGCTCTTGCCGTCGGCGCCGACGACCAGGACCGTTTGTCCCACCGAGCAGAGGCGCCGCACTTGCGCGGGAGCGCCGGCGACGTCAAGCACGCAGAGAGCCACCTCTTCGTCGAAGTCCTCCGGCAAGCGCGTCCACAGCCCGCTCGCAAAGAGTACTGCTTTGCCGCGAATCCAAATTCGCGCCGTCGCGACGTCCACGCCGGTGACCGTGTCGATCTGCAGCGGGGTCAGCGTCAGCGAAACCAAGGACGCAATTCGATCGCCGATGCGCAGATCGACGGTCTCCTGCAGCGCCTCGCCGATTTGTAAAACGCGTCCGACGAACATTCCGCCGCTCCCGGTGACGGGATTGTGCTGCTTGCCGCGCGCGCGAACGTTTGCGACGATGTGGTCGCCGATGCGACCCGGATCGAACTCGCAAGTTTGGGCGATTTGCTTAAACGAAGCCGAGTCGATGTTGAGCACCTCGACGTCGCACAGAATTTCGTTTTCACCCGCCGCGGCCGTGTTGTCGAGCTTCCAGGCATCTTGGGGCATCGCCCCGGCCGGCTCGAGAACGCGATGAACTCCGAGCGGATGGCAGGGCGCCGTCGATGGAGCGGTCACCGCAGCTGCACCGTCACGCCGCCGCGATCAAACGGCATTCCGAGAACGATCGTGGTTCGCGTGCGCGCCATGCCGGGCGTCGCTTTGAGCCGCGCGAGCAAGTCGTCGAGATGTTGCGTCGAGCGCGTTGCCACCTTGCAGACGAAGCTCTCCTCGCCGGCGACGGAATGCACTTCGCAGACCTCCGGCATCTCGCTGAGCGTGCGCGTAAACTCGTCATAGGCGCAGTCCGGCGAGGTGTAACAGCTAATGAAGGCGGTAAGATGGATCCCCAGACGTGCCGGGTCGAGCTTTGCTCCGTAGCCCCGGATATAGCCGCGCTGCTCGAGCCGCTTCACCCGGTCGTGGACCGCGGGCGGCTTGAGGCCGACCAACGTCCCGAGCTGACTAAAGGTCGAGCGCGCGTTGCGCTGCAACGCGTCGAGGATCCGCAGGTCGAGCTCGTCGAGCCCTTCAATGTTTGAAATCATAGTTGTTAGGAGGTCCAAAGTTCCGAATAATTTTCGGAAGCACAAGCATACCACCAGGAATCCATTCGGCGCAAGCCGCCGCGTGGCCACTATAGGTTTGTGGTTGGCCGGACTCGTCTGGAGCGCCGGATGCACCCCACCGTCCCAACCTCCACGCGGGACGGTTCGCTTCGATCTGGCCGCCGATCCGCAAAACCTCGATCCGCTCTTTTTAACGCCCGACGCCGCCTCGGTGGAGCTTCAGGCGGCGCGGCTGGCCTTCGAGCCGTTTATCGACCGCGATTCGGCCGGGCGGCCGGTTCCGGCGCTTTTGGAGGTCGTGCCGACCCGGGCCAACGGCGGGATCTCAGCCGACGGCCGGACGATTTCGTATCGGCTGCGGAGCGGCGTACAGTGGAGCGACGGCCGGCCCGTTACTTCCGCGGACGTCCTGTTTACTTTGAAGGCCATCCTCGATCCGCGCAATCCCGTGCGCTCGCACGAAGGCTACGACCTTATCGACCGTGCGTTGGCGCCCGGACCTCGCACCGTCGTCTTTCATTTGCGCCGGCCGTGGGCGCCCGCGGCGACGACGTACTTCTCGTACGGCATCTCACCGCAGTTCGTTCTACCCGCGCACGTCTTGCGAGCGCAGACGCCGTTGGAGCGAGCCGCTTTCAATTCGGAACCGAGCGTCGGCGACGGTCCCTTCCGCTTTGAGTCGTGGAGACGCGGTGAAGGGTTGCGCTACGTTGCCAATCCGCGCTACTGGCGCGGTAAGCCCGCGGTCGCGACGCTCGCGATTCGAACCGTTCCCGACCCTTCGACCAATCTGCTCTTGCTGCAATCGGGCGAGTTGGATTGGAACCTGCTCGCGCCGGCGCAACTCGCCGTCGTGCGCGGCGACCCGCATTTGCGTTTCGTCACGGTACCGACCGCCGTGGTCGCCGGACTCGCACTCAATACGCGGCACGCGCCGCTCGACGATCCCGCGGTGCGGCGCGCGATTGCCATGTCGATCGACCGTAGCGAAATCTCGAAAAAAATTACGCTCGGCATCTATCCGGTGACCGACATGATCCAGCCGCAGTTTTCTTGGGCGTTCGATCCCGCAGTGCGCGAGCCGGGCTACGACCCCGCCCGCGCCGATGGCCTCTTCGACGCGGCCGGCTGGCGCCGCGGCGCGGACGGTATGCGCCAGCGCGATGGAAATCTCTTACGGCTGGTCTACGTTCAGTTTCCCGAATCGACGACCGGCGTGCGCGTCGCGACGGCGGTTCAGGCCGCGCTGCGCGACCGCGGTATCGACGTGGCGGTGAAGTCGGTCAGCAACGCCCAGCTCTTTTTGCCGCAAACCGGCGTGCTCGCAACCGGCAACTTCGATCTCGCCTACGTGCCATGGACGATGGGCGCCGATCCCGACGACTCTTCGGTTCTGCGCTGCGGCGCGCCGTCGAACTACATGCGCTGGTGCGATGCGCGCGTCAACCGGCTCGAAGACGAAGCGCTTGCGCAGACCGACGAATCGGTGCGCAAGCGCCTCTATCGCGAAATCGCGACGATCGTCGCCTACCAAGTTCCGATCGTCTATCTCTTCAACGCCGATTACGTGTATGCGTATGACAGGCGGCTGCGCGGATTTGCCCCCAACGCCTTCCTGCCGGCGTGGAACGCGTACGACTGGCGGTTGAAGTGAAGCAACCGCGGGGAATCTCGATTGACAGGAAAAGTGACCTGAATTACTATTGTGCCCTAGGCGTTTGGAGGGCAGATATGAATATCGCCAATCTTCGTTGCCACGCTTGGGCCGTCGCGGCCGCCCTGCTCGCGGGGTGCGCCACCACGCCTTCGGCGAACCCGGCCTCGCCGCTCCTGCCGGTCGCCGGTAGCGCCGCCCACACGCCCGCGTCGTACGTGTTCGTAAGTGAGTGCTGTGGCCGCGGCAGCATTACGCTGTATAACCTCGGGCTCACCGGCGTCGTCGAACAAATTACTAAAGGGGCAGCGTATCCGGGCGTCATTACGGTCGACCGCTCGGGACGGCTGTACGACATCGTAGACCAGATCTACGACGGCTCCGTTACGGAGTACGATCGCGGCAGCGTCACGCCATCACGCCAAATCGAAAAGGACTACGCGTGGGCGGTAGCCACGGACAGCGCGAACAATCTCTACGTTGCTTCATGCCCGTCGTGCCACGAGTACGGATTCGGCAAAAGTTCGATCGACGTCTATAAGGCCGGCACGACGAAGTTGCTTCGCACAATCACGAAGGGTATCGGCCTGCCGCTCGCGCTGGCCGTTGATACAAACGATGACCTCTATGTGGTCAACGGCAGTTACCCTCATCCGGCGGTGACGGTCTACGCGCCGGGATCGAGCAAACCTTTACGCAGGATTACGCAAGGAGTGACGGGGCCGGCGGAGATTGCACTCGACCCTTCAAACGATCTCTTCGTAATGAATGGCGAGCCAAGCGGGTCTCCGACCGTCGTCGAATACGAGGCGGATTCGGGTAAAGTCTTGCGAACGATCACAACCGGGATACAGAGTCCACAAGCCATTGCCGTCGACAGCTCCGCAACGCTCTACGTCGCGAACGACTCCGGCGGCGTCGGCCGCGGAACGATCTCCGTCTACCCGCCCGGCGCATCGACTCCGAGTTATCAGATCGAAAGGGGCGTGGATTATGCGCGTGCGTTGACGGTTGACGGGCAAAACAATCTCTACGTTGCCAACGTTGGTTACGACAGCCCAATTCACGATCGCCGGGCCGTCTGCGTCTATGCACCGAACACCAAGAAGCCGCTGCGTTGCGTTCCAGCCCCGCGGCGTTTCGATTTACCGGCGTCGTTGGCGTCGGGACGCTGAGTTTATACGGCTTTGACCGCCGCCGTCAGCGAGTCGACCGAAGCCTTGGCGTCGCCGAAGAGCATCGAGGTGTTGGGAAGCTCGTAGAGCGGGTTCTCGATTCCGGCGAAGCCCGACCGCATGGAGCGCTTGAGTACGACGACGTTGTTGGCCTTGTCGACGTCGAGAATCGGCATGCCGTAGATCGGCGAACTCGCAACCGTCCGCGCGGCCGGATTGGTCACGTCGTTCGCGCCGATCACCAGTGCGACGTCGGCGGTCGGAAACTCCGTGTTGACGTCCTCCATGTCGAGCAGCTGATTGTAGGGCACGTTGGCTTCGGCCAGCAGGACGTTCATGTGTCCCGGCATGCGCCCTGCGACCGGATGGATCGCGTACAACACTTTGACGCCGCGCTTCTCGAGTTGATCGGCCAGCGCCTTAACGCTGTGTTGTGCTTGTGCGACCGCCATGCCGTAGCCGGGCACGAAGATCACCTTGGAAGCGTAGGCGAGCATCACCGCGACGTCGTCGGCGCTTGTCGCACGGATCTGTTGCGGGCCGCCGCTTCCGGCGGCGGGCTCCGATCCGCCGGCCGAGCCGAACGCCCCGAAGAGCACGTTGGTCAGCGGCCGGTTCATCGCGCGGCTCATCGCGACCGTTAGAATCGTGCCGCTTGCGCCGACGAGCGCGCCGCAGATGATCAGCAGCGTCGAGTTGATTTCGAATCCGGTGATCGCGACGGCCACGCCGGTGAACGAGTTGAGCAACGAAATTACGACCGGCATGTCGGCGCCGCCGATCGGCAAGGTGAAGAAGACGCCGAGGAGCAGCGCGGCCAGCAGAAGCGTGGGGAAGGCCCAGTCGGGCAGCACTCCCAGTGTCGCGACGAACCAGATTGCGAGGCCAAGTATCGCGAGCAGAACGCCGCCGTTGACGATTTGCTGCCCCGGATACGTGACCGGGCGTCCGGTCATGACCTCCTGGAGCTTGAGGAACGCGATAATCGAGCCGGAGAGACTGATCGCACCGATGATTGCGGAGAGCACGAGCGAGACCGCGACGATTGCATCGATGTTTGCACCCGGAGCCGCCGTGAAGTATCGGACCGTGGAAATTAATGCCGCCGCGCCGCCGCCTGCGCCGTTGTAGAGCGCGACCATCTGCGGCATCGCGGTCATCTTTACTTTGAGCGCGGCGTAAATTCCAACCAATCCGCCGATCGCAATCCCGATGACCACCGATGGCCAACCGGCGCCGCCAGTTTGAATGATGATCCCGACCAGCGCGATCGCCATTCCGGCCATCGCGAGGCGATTGCCGCGGCGCGCCGTGGCCGGCGAGTTCAGCTCGTGCAGGCCGTAGATGAAAAGGGCGATGGCGACGAGATCGGCGAAGTCGACCGCAACGCTCATTTACTTATCACCCTTGCGCCGGAACATCTGTAACATTCGCTCGGTCACCGCAAAGCCGCCGAAGACGTTGATCGCTCCGAGCGTTACCGCGGCCACTGCTAGCGTGGTGAGCAGCGGGCCGTGGGTCACGCCGGCCAGCGCCGCAACGATGACGATCGCTCCTGCCAGGACGATTCCGTGGATCGCGTTGGTGGCCGACATCAGGGGCGTGTGCAGCGTCGTCGGTACTTTGGAAATCACTTCGAATCCCACGAAAACCGCGAGCAGCAGCACGGTAAGCGGGCCGACGAGGGTCGCGAGTTCGTTCAGGACTTGCCTCCTCCAAGTAAGACGCTGCCGTCGCGCGCGATGACCGCGCCTTTGGCTACGTCATCGTTCATGTCGATCTCCAGCACGCGGTCTTTGATCCACGGCGAGAGCAGCGCGTGGACGTTGCGCGAGTAGAGGCGGCTCGCGTCGGCCGGCATCGTGCTCGGCAAGTTCGTCGTGCCGACGATCGAGACGCCATTGGGCGTCGTGACGATTTGATCGGGGACGGTCAGCTCGCAGTTGCCGCCGGCCTCGGCGGCGATATCGACGATGACGCTGCCCGGTTTCATCGCGGCGACCGCCGCCGCGGTGATGAGGACCGGCGCTCTTCGGCCCGGAACGAGCGCCGTCGTGATGACCACGTCGTTGGCGCCGATCTGCTCGGTCATCCATTGCCGCTGGCGCTCCTGTTCTTCTGCCGAGAGTTCCTTGGCGTAGCCGCCCGCGGTCTGCGCGTCGGTCCCCAGGTCGAACTCGAGAAAGTGTGCGCCGAGCGACATCACTTGTTCCTTGACGACGGCGCGCACGTCGTAACCGCTGACGACCGCGCCAAGGCGGCGCGCGGTCGCGATGGCTTGGAGTCCGGCGACGCCGGCGCCCAGCACGAGCAGCTTCGCCGGTGGAATCGTTCCGGCGGCCGTCGTGAGCATCGGAAAGAACTTAGGCAGCGTCGTGGCGGCAAGCAGCACGGCCTTATAACCGGCGATGTTGCTTTGGGAGGAGAGCGCATCCATCGACTGCGCGCGCGTGATGCGCGGAATCATCTCCATCGCCAAGGCGGTGAGTTTCGCCGCCGCGAGCCGCTGCGTAAACGCCGGATCGCCGAGCGGATTGAGAAAGCCCACGACGACGCTGCCTTCGCGCAGGCTCACGAGTGCGCCGTCGCTCGGGCGGCCGACGGTAACTAGGACGTCCGCCGCGACGGCCAAGGAGCGCTCGTCCTCCGCGAGGCTCGCGCCGGCGGCGACGTAGAGTTCGTCGGGAAATGCAGCGGCGTCGCCGGCTCCGCGCTGCACGCTAACGCCCACACCCGATTTAGCGAATCGCGAGACCGTTTCGGGCACGAGCGCTACCCTGCGCTCCTTTACCGCAGCCTCGCGAGGAACGGCAATAATCATTGGTCGGGTCCTCTCATACGGCCCCAACGCGACGGCGCCCTTCGCACGGCCGCGCGATTATGCGATGGCCACCGTGTTCTCGAGATGTCCGATCTTCTCGACCCAGACGTCGAGCACGTCGCCGTCGGCGAGAAACTCTGGGGGATTGCGCGCGAAGCCTACGCCTTCGGGGGTACCCGTGGCGATAATATCGCCCGGGAGCAGCGTCATGCCCTTCGAAAGCTCGGCGATCACCCGCGCGACCGGGAAAATCATCTTGCCGGTATTGCTGTTCTGCTTCTCCACGCCGTTGCGATGAAAGTTTATCGCGAGCGCTTGGGGGTCGCCCACTTCATCGGGGGTGACGATCCACGGCCCGACCGGACAGGTCGAATCCAGACTTTTGCCCTTGAACCACTGACCGTACTCGCGCTGCAAGTCGCGGGCGGTAACATCGTTGAGCGCGGTGTACCCGAAGACGACGTGGAGCGCCTGGTCCTCCGGAACGTCCTTGCACTCGGCTCCGATGACGACGGCGAGCTCGGCCTCAAAATCATACTCTCGCGAAACTCGCGCCTGGAGGCGCAAGGCGGCTCCGGGAGCCGCGATTGCCGTGGGAGCTTTGGTGAAAAACGTCGGAACGTCGGGGAGCCGCAGCTCGCGCCCGGCGGCTCGCGCGCCTTCTCTTGCGTGCTCGAGATAGTTGCGCCCCACGCAAAAAACGTTGCGCGACGGGCGAATCGGCGCATCGAGCGTGACGCTTTGCAGCGAAACGAGTTCGTCGGCGGTGTGCCAGGCAATGCGCTCGTGCGGTGCCAGCTCGACGTACTCGCGCAGCGTCGGCGTGGCGATCGCGCGAATCATATCGCCTTCGAGAACGCCCGGACGAAGCCGGCCGTCATCCGACCGGTACGTCAGGAACTTCAAGCGGGTGGAAGGGTGATCTGCGGCTCGGGTTTGGGGCTCGGCGAACCGCCGCGTATCTGGTTGAGCGAAGGCAGTTTTGCGTTCTGCTCTGCCTCGTGTTGTTTCTCTTCTTCCGCCGTCTTTCTGGCTTGCTCGATCATGACGTTGGCGGCGCCTTCGTCGTTGCCCCACGTGCCGCCGGCCGAAACCAATGCGACTTTGCGCGTGACGCCGTGCGTCTTGGGATCGTAGTCATACGAAACGCGATAGAGCCCGATCTCAGCGGTGCCGTCGGGGCGCCGAATCCACATCTGTAAGGCGTTCCCGAACGTTTGAATGTTGAACGACGAGACCTTGCACGGCTTGGTCGATTTAATTCGCACGACCTGCCCTTTTTTGTTGACCTCGACGATGGCTTCCGTGTGCAAAGGAACCGTGGGAAGCGAGTAATGCCGCGGCGGCGGAGTCGAGGTTGCTGCGACGCACGGGAAGGTGGCAGCGCTCAAGATTAGCGCGAGCGCTACAGTACTCCAGCTGAGCGACTTCACAATTAGTTGCGTGAGAGCACCGCGAAGGGGTGTCCGCACGAACCGCAGGCAACGACCACTTGAAGGTGCGGTTTTTCGCGCACGGTTCTCGCTTCGTCCGCGCCTTCTTCAAAGCCGCAGAAACGGCACCGCGTCGAGGTGGGTCGCTCTCCCGCCGCCTGTTCGTCCACGATGCTCCGCTTTACGCGGGCCTCGCGCTTCAACCTGCCGAAACAGCGCTGACGAAGATGGCCGCTCGTCTGGTAGCCGTTGCTCTGCTCGCCTTCGCGCTCAACCTCTCCGCCGCGCAAGCCGAGCGGCCGATCGTCGATTTGCATCGCCTCGATTCGTATTTCCAACTCTTTGCCGGCGACTCGAGCAACCCGTGGAAGGCGGCCACGGTGCGGCTGGATACCTATTCAAGTGCCACCGTGGCCTTTTCGGTCTACGCGGTCAACCCCGCAGACGTCCTGACCGCAGGCTCGAATTTTAATCCGCGTGCAATCGATACGGCCCGGCGCCATCCGATACTCACGTTCAATTTCACGCCGCCGGGCGGCTATCAATTTACGTCGAACCAGGTGAACCTGCCGCTGGGAACGCGCGAGGGCTTCTTCGTCGTCGAAGCGCGCCGAGGCGACGTTGGGGAACAAGTATGGATCAATCGCTCGCGAGTTGGCCTTATCTCCAAAGAGACGCCGAGCGGCTTTCTTTTTTATGGCATGGATCTCGGCACGGGCATGCCTTTGTCGCGGATGCGCGTGGAGCTGGTCGTCAATAACTCTTTCGTCGTCGCCCTGACCGATGGCGACGGGCTGGTGCGCTGGAACCGGCCGTCGCGTCCCGTCTTTGCACTCGCGCAGTGGGGCGACAGCTACGCATTCTTGAGCCTGTTGCCGCAGCCACCGTTTCCCGCTACGCTCGTCGGCGTGCGAACCGATTCTGCGGTCGTTCACGCCGGCGGAGTCGTTCGCGTCGCTGGTTTTGCGCGCACGCGCGCCAACGGCGTTCTGCGCGCCGGCAGCGGCACCGCGCTCGTTTCGCTCCGTGACGGCGCACGAACGATCGCCGCGCGCCACGTTCCGATCGACGAGGCGGGGGCATTTTCCACGGCCCTGACGATTCCGGCCGCTGCTTCGGCCGGCGATTACACCGTGCTGGCGCAAGTCGATGGCGGGGCCGGCGGCGCCACCGTGCACGTCGATTCCAACGCCGGCGATCTGTCGCTCGACGTCAGCGCCACGTGCGGCACGACGTGCGATTTTCGTGAGGACGTTCCGTTGCTCGTGCACGCTTCGCGCGGCGGTGTTTCCGTCGGCGTAACGGTCGTCCGCTCCCCACACGTCTACTTGGGATATTCGCCCGAAGGGACGCCGTGGGCGACGACGCAGTGGCTGGCCGAAACGGTTCGCGTCGACGCCGGCGGCAACGCCACGGTGGACGTTCCGCGACCGCTCGACGACCTTGGCTCGACCTACGGCGTGCACGTCGAATCGGACGGAGCCACCGCCGATACGCGGGTCATCGTGCCGACGGCGCAGGCGGCAATTCGTTTGAACGTCGATCGATCCGAGCAAAGTTTGGGCACGCCGTTAACCTTCGACGTCTTCGGAGAGACGCTCGATGGAAAACCGCTCGCAAACGCGAGCGTAACCGTCGCACTGATCCACGGAAGCTCGACGCAACAGCAACAAATCACGCTCGACGACGACGGGCACGCGCGCGGAAGTTTTACCTCGCCCGAGCTGGGGACGAACTTGATCTTTGCATCGACCGACCACGGCGGCCGCGCTACGGATGCAGCCGGAGTCCAGATCGACCCCCGAGCCTCAACGCCAACCACGGACGGGAGAAGCCCGAACGTGAGGATCTCCGTCGGTGCCGGCTCGTATCGCGCGGGAGAGGACGTCGCGGTTAGCGCGGATGCGCCCGGGTCGCAGGGCGATGCGCTCATCACCTTCGAGAGCGCTATGGGCTTAGAAAATAGCGTCGCCGCAACCAGCGGGGGCCACGCGGCCGCGAAGCTGCGCGCTGCCAACGCGGCGGGGGAGCTGAGCGTCGGCGCCGCGTTCGTTCGCGACGGTGCCATCGAGTGGAGTACCGTTCCGCTGTCGCTCTCCGCGCCGGGACGGCCGCACCTCTCGAGCCTGTCGGTGCGAAGCGATCATTTTGCACCCGGCGAAGACGCGCGGGTTGCGTTTGAGCAAGGGGGCGAAGGCCACGGTACGTTCGTAGTGCGAATCAGCCGCGGAACTCCCTCGGGGAGTGCGCTTTTTTCCTCGGCTCCCGCGCTCTTGGCGATTGGTCTAACGACGACTCAAAGCAGTGCCCCCGAAGCGATCACCTGGCATCCGTCGGTGGATTCGACCGGCAACCACGCGCAGATTCTCGGCTTCGTTCGGCGGACGCAACCGCCGCCGGACGAGTCGCTGCCGCAAGCGCAGACCGAGACCGTCTCTTGGAAGGTCGCACGCGGCGGCGCCGACGGAATCGCGGTCGAGTTGCCGGCGCGAGGCCGTTACTTGCTGACGGCGCTCGATATCTCCGACGACGGCAGCGTGAGCGCCGGCTCGTCGATCGTCGAGGTTCGCTGAACGTGGCGCTGATGCTGCTCGATACGTACGGCTTAGTTTATCGCGCATTTTTTGCGCTCCCCGGATTGACGACCAGCGCCGGGACGCCGATCAATGCCGTCTACGGCTTTACGATGATGCTCAACAAACTCATCGCCGACGAGAAGCCGACGCACGTGCTCGCGGCCTTCGATAAGGGCATGCCGGCGGAACGCGTCGCCCTCTTTGCACAGTATAAAGCTCAGCGCCGCGCGATGCCCGACGAACTGCGCTCGCAGTTCGCACTCGTGCGCCAAGTCCTGGCGACCTATCGCATTCCCGTCGTTGAAATCGAAGGCCAAGAGGCCGACGACGTGATCGCGACGCTCGCGCGCCAGGCGCAAGAGGCCGGCGAGCAAACGATCGTGGTTACCGGCGATCTCGATTTATTGCAGATCGTCGATGACCGCGTCACCGTCCTGGTGACCAAGCGCGGCATCACCGAGCTGGGACGCTACGACCCGCTCGCCGTTCGCGAACGCTTCGGGCTCGAACCCGCGCAGTTGCCCGATTACCGCGGCCTCAAAGGGGATCCGTCGGACAACCTTCCCGGAATTCCCGGCGTCGGCGAAAAGACGGCGAGCAAACTTCTGCAGGCGGCAGGCTCGCTCGACGCGCTTGTCTTGCATCCGGCCCTTGCCGGCAATCCGAAGTTGGAACGTTTGATCGAGGAGTACGGCCAACAGGCCTGCCTTTGCCGAGCCGTCTCGGTCGTCCGCCGCGATCTGCCGCTGAGCGTCGACTGGGAAGAGAGCCGTTATAGCGCGCCGGCCGGCCACGAACTCTATCGCCTCTATAGCGAGCTCGAGTTCAAGACGCTGCTGGCAAGGCTCCAGCCGCCAAACGATCTACCGCTCCTCGAGATCGCGGCGAAGGTCACCGGCAACTACCGTAGCTATCTTCCGTCGGTCGATCCGCCGGAGTTCGCACAGCTCGCGAGCGAGTTGCTCTCGCTGCGTGGCGCCGGGCAAATCGTTTTTGCGCAGCTCGGCGACGCGATCGGAGCGACGGCGCGCGAAGGCGAAGGCATCGCCTTTTCCGCGAGCGCACTTGCCCACGAAAACGTGCGACGTGCGGTCCAGGATCTCTTCGATGGTTCTTCGCGCGCGGGCGGCTACGACGTCAAGAAGCTGCTTCACGTTCTTCATTCCGCCGGAATCGGCGGCACGCAGTTTGGCGACGATGCAATGATCGCCGCGCACTTGCTCGATCCGGCGCGCGGCTTTGCCGACCTCGAAGATGCCGCCTCGCGCTTCTTGGGATTGGGATTGCCCAGCGACCCCGCCGCGGCCGCCGACGCGACGCTGCGGCTGATCGCCAAAACCCGAACGGAGCTCGAGCGGCGGGGGCAGCTGCAGCTTTACGAAGAGCTGGAGGTACCGCTGGCGCCGGTGCTGGCGCGAATGGAAGCGGCCGGCGTCGCCATCGATCCCGACGAACTGCGGATCATCGGCGACCGGGTCGACACGGCTGCCGAGCAGTTACGCAAGCGCATATTCGATTTCGCTGGTGAAGAGTTCAACATCGGATCGCCGCAGCAGCTGGGGAAGGTGCTCTTCGGAAAGCTCAACATTCCAGGCGGTAAAAAGACGAAGACCGGATGGGCGACCGGCGTTGAGGTGCTCCAAGGGTTGGCGCGAGAATATCCGATCTGCGCCCTCGTCTTGGAATGGCGCGAAGTTACCAAACTCAAGAACACGTACGTTGACGTGATTCCGCAGCTCGTCGATCCAAAGGACGGGCGTTTGCGCACGGAGTTCAATCAAACCGCGACGGCGACGGGGCGCCTGTCTTCCACCAACCCGAACCTGCAAAACATTCCGGTGCGCGGCGAGCTCGGACGCCGGATTCGCCGCGCCTTCGTAGCCAAGAGCGACGCCTACGTTTTGCTCGCCGCGGACTACAGTCAGATCGAGCTTCGTTTGATGGCGCATCTCTCCGGCGACGAAGCGATGCGCCAGGCCTTCGCGCAGTCGCAAGACATTCACGACTTTACCGCGCGCCAAATCTTTGGCATCGCACCCGGCGTGCCGGTCGATCACAATCAACGCAGGATGGCAAAGAGCGTCAACTTTGGGCTGTTCTACGGGATGTCGGATTTTGGGCTCGCGCAACGTCTCGAGATCGGCCGCGCGGAAGCCAAAGAAATAATGACCGCGTACTTCGCGCGCTTTCCCGACGTGCGCGCCTATATCGATCGCACGATCGAAGACGGTCGGCGCAATGGCTACGTCTCGACGATTGCGGGCCGGCGGCGTTACATGCCAGGCTTGACGTCGGGCAACTACATGTTACGTGCCGCAGCCGAGCGGGAAGCGACGAACGCGCCGCTGCAAGGCAGTGCGGCGGATCTCTTGAAGCTGGCAATGGTGCGAATCGATCGCGCTTTGCGGGATTCGGAACTCGATGCCACCATGCTGCTGCAGATTCACGACGAACTCATCTTCGAGGTGCGGGCGAACCAACTGAGCGAGACGGCCGACCTCGTTCGTTTACACATGGAGAACGCCGTCGAACTATCGGTGCCGCTGGAAGTGACCCTCAAAGCGGGGCGAAACTGGTACGACGTCGAGGCGATAAACGCAGAAAGGCTCGAGCATGTTTAAGGTAGCCGTGCTTACGACTGTGGTTGCGACGGCGATCGCGACGATCGCCGTCCATGCTCCCAAGGCCGACCTGACGCTCGAGGTCGCACGGACGGAAAGCCAGCGGGAACATGGCCTGATGGATCGCCGTGTCGTCTCGCCGCACACCGGGATGCTCTTCGTCTTCGAACGCGACGAGAACATCGATTTTTGGATGAAAGACACGCTGGTGCCGCTGGACATGATCTTCGTGGCCGCCGACGGTACCGTACGACGCGTCTTCAGCAACGTGCGAGTGGTTGCGCCGACGCTGCCGGACGAACAAATACCTCGAGAGGGAGCGCAAGCGAAGTACGTGATCGAGCTGGCCGCGGGAGAAGCCTCGGCCGACGGAATCGCTGCCGGCGTTAAACTCGATCTGCGCGCCGCCCAGCCGCCGCAACCCTAAACGTTGTCATCCTGAGCTTGTCGAAGGACGAAGGATGCCCGAGTTACCCGAGGTTGAGACGATCGTGCGCGGCCTCCGCCGGTCCGTCGTCGGCAAGACGATCGCAGCGGCCGAGGTGAGACTCGCTCGCATGGCCGTGGCACCGAGCGGCGTGGAGTTTGCACGGGCCCTGGCTGGAAGCCGCATCGTTGCGACTCGCCGTCGCGGGAAATACGCAGTGGTCGAGCTCGACTCGGGCCGGTCCCTCGTCGTCAGCCTTCGAATGACGGGCCGGCTCGTCGTGACCCCGCGCGAGGGCCAGGACTACCCGCGGTCGCACGTCGTCTTGCGCTTCGCGGACGGCGCTCGGCTGCATTTCGCCGACGTCCGGACGTTCGGGCGAATGCGCCTGGTTGAGGCCGGAGAAGCGTGGGACCGCGATCTCGGCGTGGAACCGCTCACCCGCGGCTTTACACCAGAGGCCTTTATCGGTATGCTGGCGGGGCGGACGAGGTCGATCAAGGCGTTCTTGCTCGATCAGCGACGCATCGCCGGTATAGGCAACATTTACGCCTGCGAGGCCCTCTGGGAGGCTCGGATCCGTCCGAACCGGCCCGCAGGGAAATTGACAAGAGCGGCGGCCCGCCGCTTACATGACGCCATCGTTAACGTTTTGCGACGCGCCATCACCAAGCGCGGAACGAGCGTTGACGATTATGTGGATGCCGAAGGCCTAGAAGGTGGTTTTCAAAACGATCTTAGGGTTTACGGCCGGCACGGCGAGCTTTGCTCGCGGTGCCGCACAAGCCGAATCGTGCGCACCGTAGTTGCGCAGCGTGGAACGTGGTGGTGCCGGAGATGTCAACGATAAAAAAAATTACGAAGGTAGGAATATTCAAATCTCAACAACGCACGTCGCTCCCATTACTGAAGAAGAAGATCAACTGGCGCTCGAGCAGCGCCTGTACGAAGAATCGCTCAAGGTTCTCGACGAGGGACAAGTTCTCACCGGCACGATCGTCCAACGGGACAAGGATGAAGTGCTGGTCGACGTCGGCGGAAAGTCCGAAGGCGTACTTCCTTTCCGCGAGTTGTCGCTCGCCATCGACTCCAAACTGCTAAAGGTCGGCGACACCATCGAAGTGATGGTTCATCGCATCGACGAGATGGACGGAACACTCTTTCTCTCCGAGCGCCGAGCCCGCGCGCTTAAAACGTGGGAGAAGGTCATCGAGGCGCACAATCGCGACGAAGTCATCGAAGCGACGGTCACGCAAGTCGTCAAAGGCGGCGTGTTGGTCGATCTGGGGATGCGCGGATTCGTCCCAGCCTCGCAGATCCGCCGTCAGCCCGTCGGAAATCTCGACGAGCTAGTCAATCAGCACCTTCGGCTGAAAGTGATCGACCTCGATCACAAACGCCATCGCGTCGTTCTTTCGCAGCGGCTCGTTTTAGAAGAAGAGCTGCAAGCGAAAAAGCAAGAGCTCCTCGACACGCTCGAGGTCGGACAAATTCGCTCGGGAGTCGTGGTGCGTCTCGCCGACTTCGGCGCGTTCGTCGACCTTGGCGGCATCGATGGATTGATTCACAACAGCGAGCTCTCGTACTCGCGAATCAAGCACCCGTCCGAAGTCGTGAAGATCGGCGACGTCGTCCAGGTCGAGATCATGAAGTTCGATCCCGAAGCGAAGAAGGTCAGTCTGTCGCTCAAGCACGCCTTGCCCGATCCGTGGGATCAGTACGCCGACCGCTTGTACGAAACCAACAAGCTGACGGCTGCGATCGTGAAAGTCACGCCGAACTACATGCTCGTCGAAGTGATTCCCGGGATTCTCGCCATGGTACCCAAAGGCGAGTTCGACGCGGCGGCTCAGTTCGTCGCGGGCCAGGAAGTCGAAGTGACGCTGGTGTCGATCAATCATGCAACCCGCCGCATTACGGCCTCCATCCAGCACGTCGCCGACGTACCGCTCGAGGAGATCGAAAAGTACGCGGTCGAGGAAGAGATCGGCGAAATCGTCACGCCTGCGACGGCGTCCCCGGAGTCGTTGCCCGAGCCGTAGCGTCTCACCGTGCGCGTTGGTCTAACCGGCGGCATCGGAGCAGGGAAGAGCGCCGTCGCCGCGATCCTGGGCGAACTCGGCGCTTTCGTCGTCGATACCGACGCCGTTGCGCGTGAGGTGGTAGCTCCGCAAAGCGATGGACTCTTGGCCGTCGCGCGAATCTGGCCGCAAGTCGTGCGAAACGGCGTGTTGGACCGAGCCGCGCTCGCGGACATCGTCTTTAACGACGCCGCCGCGCGCGACCGGCTCAATGCGCTGCTGCATCCGCACATTCGCCGCCTCGCGCTGGAACGCGAGCGGCATGCCGGAGCGGGGCAGCCGATCGTCCACGTCGTGCCGTTGCTATTCGAAACCGGGTACGATCGTCTTGTGGACAAATCCGTCGTGGTCGTTGCCCCCCTCGAAGCGCGGATCGCTCGGGTCGTCGGGCGCGACCGCAGTGACGAGGGGCGAGTACGGGCGCGAATGGACGCTCAGGTCGATCCCGACGTCGCGCGCCGGCGTGCTGACTTCGTTATCGAAAATGACGGTGACCTTAACCATCTACGCGAGCGTACTCGCGCCGTCTACGACGCACTTCACTAACGCCTTTTAGCCAAATTCGCCCTCCGACCCCAAATTCTCAGCAAATCCCGAGTTTGCCAAGCGCTTGTATGGGAAAGGAGTATATGCTAGACCAAGGAGGATCGACTTACATGGCACAGGATTTGGGACAGTCGGGCGGCATGAGCGTCCGCGAGGCGGGTCGCCGCGGCGGCGAGCGTGTTAAAGCAAAGTACGGGTCCGAGTTTTATGAAGAAATCGGCCGTAAGGGCGGGGAAGCCACCAAAAGTAAATACGGCCCCTCGTTTTACGAAGTGATCGGCCAAAAGGGTGGCCAGCGCCCCAAACGAAAGGCGACGGCATCTTAACGCTTAACCCTTCGGTAGTGACGAGTTATGGCTGAAAAAAGCGGCGCGCCAAAGCGCGAGATGTCCGTGCGCGAAGCGGGGAAGAAGGGCGGCGACACCGTGCGCGACCGTTACGGTTCGACGTTCTATGAGGACATCGGTCGCAAGGGCGGAAAGGCCACTCGGGATCGTCACGGGGTCGAGTTCTACGAGACGATCGGCCAAAAGGGCGGCAAGGTCGTAAAGGAAAAATACGGCTCGGATTTTTACGAAGAGATCGGTCATAAAGGCGGACAGAAGGTCAAGAAACTGATCGCCGAGGCAAAGAAAAAACTCGGCGATAAAGACTAGGTCCTTGGCCGCAAGTCAGCGGTGGAGTTCGACTCCCCCGCTGACCTTGCCGAGATGAATGCTGTTGTCGTCAAAATTGACGGTGATATTCGTGATGACGAGCGTCTGACCACCGGAACGAACGTAACTCGGATGCGCCATGCGCAAAACCTTGGCGTCGTTCGTCCACGTCACTAGGTCCGTGTCGAACGAGCGCTTTTCAGGGTCGTCGATCCGTTCGACGTGCACCTTTCCGACGGCGGTGAAATCGAGCGTCGTGATGTTCACTTGAATGTGCTTCGCCGAAATTCGTAGGTAGGGTTTTCCCTTTCTGAAGACCACCCCGTTGCGCACGCCGTCAACGCTGCCGCTCAGGCCGTCGGGTGAAAGCCGTGCATGGTCGTAGTCGAAGCTCCAGGATTTCGTCGTAATGTGATTGTTGAGCACGTGGCCGCCCCGGAGGTCGATCGGCAACTGAGCGGGCGGAATCGGCGGCACGCCTCTGCCTGCCAGCACGATCTCCACCACCACGTAAACGAACAGAAGCACTCCGCCTCCGATAAGCAGCCGTTTGCGCCAGGTCTTGGTGATGCGCACGAGACCGCTACTCCCCCCGTACTCGCGGAACGAGGAAGAGCAGCCCGTACAACGCGATCAGTGCCAGCGCGACGCGGGTCGGACCAATGCGAGCGAACAGCGTCGGAACTCGCCGGCCGACCTTACCGGCGACGGTCGTCTGTTGCTCGAGACGGCTGCGTGCTTGCCACCGTCCGTCCGGCGCGATGATTCCGCTGATGCCGGTAGCCGCCGCGCGCACGACGTAAGCGCCGCTTTCGACGGCTCGGAGTTGCGCGATTTGTGCGTGCATGTACGGCCCGGACGTGGTTCCGAACCAGGCGTCGTCGGTGCTCACGACGAGAATTTGGGCATTGCGCTGCATTTGGGCGTAGGCGAGATCGGCGAATGCCGACTCCCAGCAGATGAGCGGGGCGATGGGGAGCGCGCTGGTAGAATAGACTCCGTTAGTTCCGCCCGGCGTCAGACCACCGTTGAGTGCGCCGATGTAGGGCAGCCACGAGAGGAACGCTCGGCCCGGAAACCATTCGGCAAAGGCCACGAGTTGGCGCTTCTTATAAATCTTCGAACTACCGTCAGGCGCGAAAATATAGAGTGCGTTATAAACTCGGCGGCCGCTGGAATCGATGCCGCCCGCGACGATCGTGCTGCCAAGCCGGCGTGCGAGGTCTGAAAACTGGTCCAGCAGATACGGGTCGAGGTCGAGCGCCGTCGGGATCGCCGTCTCCGGCCAAACGATCAGTCGCGGACGTAAGTGAGTCGACGCAAGCGTCATCGCCGTGTAACGGCGAACCGCCAGCGCGAGCGCGTTCCATTTAAACGACTGCGGAATGTTGGCTTGCACCGCGACGACCGGAATCGTTGGAGGCGCAAGCGCGCGCGCCGGCCAGAACGTCCACGCGCCGAGGGTGAGAATGGCCGTCGACGCGGTCGCCGCGAGCAGAGGGCGCCAGGTTTTGCGATGCAATGAATCCGCGGCATACGCCCCAAGCGCGCACAGGACGAACGTGATGCCGTAGGCTCCCGCGTAGGCGGCGATCGCTCGTAGCGGCGTATCGGCTTGCGTGTAACCGAGCTGATCGAACGGCGCGGCCAGCACGCCGATCGATCGCAGCCACTCGCAGATCGTAAACGCGGCGGCAGCGGCGAGCGGCGCTACGCCGGGACGCATGCGAGCGTAGGCAATCGCGCCGAGTGCGCCGGCTAACGCGATGAAAGGCGCCTCGATCAATGCGGGGCCGAATGCGAGAAATGGTCCGAAAGCGCCGATGTAGCGTCCGACCGTATGTCCGACCCACGCGAAATCGATTGCAAAAAAAATGAACCCGATTAACCAACCGAGAAGCGCTGCGCGCTTCCAGGAAGCTCCTTGCCAAAGCCAGAACATTATTGCCGTTCCGAACGGGACGAGCCAGGCTGCCCCAATCTTTGGAAATGCCGCTGCTAAAAGAACGGCCGCGCATGCAGCAAGGCCTGCATCGCGCAAGGACAGCGAGGAGACCATGATTCGCAGATTGAGTTTCGGTTTTGTAGTCGTGCTAGTAACGGCGTTCATCGTTGTGGCGTGCGGTCGTCAGGTTACGCCAAATCCTCCGGGTTTGGGGCCCGGCGGCGCGCCTCCGGGATACATAGCGATACACTATGACGTCCAATCTCCCTTCAACTTTACGAACTATCAATACATGATCGTCTTCAATACGTCGGGAACCGGAGTGACGCCGTCGACCGACACCGTGCAAACGAATTGGGCGGGCTATTCGTTCGCCTTGGTTGCGTTGGGCACCGCCGGGACCTCGTATGCCGAGGCGGTGCAGTTCGTTCGAAATCAAAATCCTCACATTCCCCCAGCGTGGCTTAAGCTTGGGACCACGCCGGGCCAGCTGACCTATAACCCGGACAGCAACGGTCAAGGCACAGAGTTCTCGATGATCGCTCAAAAGGCCATCTTTAAAGGCGTCGCATCCCCTTCGCCCTCGCCGAGCGCGAGCCCGAACAATATCTGGACCTTCAACGCCTTCGCCACGGAGGCCAGCCAAGGTCAGTGGTTCTTCCTCGATTCAATGGGAGCGGGCGGTCCCACCGACCCGCAGTTTATATCGCCGAAGCTCTGCATGACGGAGCCTTTTGACAACACCTACTTCGGGCTCTTCACGCCCTCGGACCCGGCGGCCCAGATCGTAAGCATCGAGATTTCGAATAACCCCATCAGGGCCACGCCGTGTCCCTAGAGCTCGGCATCGAGTGCAGCTACGACATTTGCAACTGCACGGTAAGTTCGCCCGTCGGAACCGGGGAAGTTTTTTGCAGCGACTTCTGCCAGGACGCGTCCGAATCGAGTCTCGAATCGGATGCCTGCGCCTGCGGCCACCCTCCGTGCGACGAGCCATAACTCCGACTGCAATTCTATTTTTAAAAGAGTCTTTAACTTCTAGGGGTCTCAGCGTTTGACGTGATGCCGAGGAAGCTCTGACCGAGGAGCGCAGGCATGGATGCCGGAGCGACGAGGCAGCGCAGCAGGAGCGGAGCCGGAGGCGGAGCGACGGGCGGTTCCGAAGCGTCACGTCAAACGCTGAGACCCCTAGAAGTTAAACGTGGTCGGCACAACTTGCTGGGGTGAGCCGATTTGGAAGACGGCGGTTTGCGTTGGAAATGCGAGCAGGTTCAAGCCGACGTTGACCGCCGCTTGGGATTCGTTGTAGAGCACCAGTAGCTGATAACAGTTGCCGATCGTCCGAGTGTAATAGATGATCTTGTCGGCGATCATCTCTCCCGGGCCTTTCCAATTGAGATTGGTCACGAACTGCAACGACGCATCGCGGCCGAAAGGCGTCGAGAGCTGGAGGTTCGTCGTCTCGAAGCCTTGATACGGACCGGGAATGAACGAGCCGCTGAGCAACACCACCGAGCGGGGCGACGGCCGCGCGGAGAGCTGATAACTCAACGGCTGAGCCATGCCGTCGAAGTTCGTCGACCAGCCCACCGAAAATGCGTAGACGTCGTCGTTGAAGAGACGGACCAGGTCTTGCGCGTTCTTGGTGTTCATCGTCGGTTGCTGGTCGAGATATTGAAACGGCACGAGAGCCGGCCCGTTATAGTTGGCTTCGTTATAAGTCGCGGTGTTGACGATGTGCGAGCTGATCGGCGTCGTCAAGCTGAAGTCTTGCTCCACGGCAGCCTTGAGGTCACCGGTGCCGTAGGCGTACTGGTCGATCGTCACGGTGCCTTGAAAATCGCTTCCGAAAACCTTTTCCTCGGCGGGGCCAACGACCAAGTTCGCGTCGCCGCGCCACGTCGCGAGGCTCTCCGGCTGGCCTTCGCCGGAGGGCTGGCTGTATTCGCCGACGGTTAGGTCGGCCGAAAGTGGAATGAAAAAGTGTTGGAAGAAACTGGAGGGCCGGACTTCGAACTCCGGGATTTTGTCGATGCCGGCGGTCTCCAGACCGTAGAGCTTGTCGAACTCCATTTGATAATCCGCGCCCGAAGTCGTGTATTGCAGCAGGTAGTCGAACTCCGACTGATTGCTGAACGACGTCGTCCCGCCAAAGCTTGCATTGCTGTCGCTCTCATCGAACGTGGTCGTCTGGTTCAGGTTCTCGTTGAACTGGCGCGTATCGGTGACTGTAAAGCTATCGCTGCTGGATTGGCCGCCCACGGAGCTGTGGCTGAAGCTATAGTTTTGCGACGTCTGCGTCGTTTGGTGCGAGATGGATTCGGCGATCGTTTCATTCGGCGGGATGCTCACGAGCGGCCCGTAGTTCGATTGGTACGAAAATTGAAAGTTGCTCTTGAGATGCTGCGAAATATTCTCTTGCTCTGCCAGAGCGAAGTTCGTCTGCGTTCCCCCTTGCTGGCGATTGTTGAGCGTGTAAAGGTTCAGGCTAACGCTGCGGCGGCCTCGCTTGCTGGAATAGAAGCCGACGTAGCCGAGGCCGAGACCTTCATTGGTGAAATAGTTGACGATGTAGTAGCCGTAATAGTACTGGTCTTTGCCGAACGGAATCTGGATCTTGATCCAGGCGCCCTCGTATGAATTGTAGCCGACTTCAGGGAACCACCGCGCGTGCCCCGGGTTGCTGGTGACGCTTCGCAGCGGAATGATCAGCAAGGGAAGATAGAAGATGGCCGCTGCTCCAAGCCACAGCACTGCGTTGTGGATGACGATCTTATCGCCGGGATAGACGTCCATGTTCTTGCCCGTGATATGGTAACCGCCGCGCGGGTTCTCGCACGTCGTGACGTAGGGCTTGTCGCCGTGGGCCGTTCCATCGGGGCTCGTGTACAGGTCGTTCGCCGAGAAATGAACCAGGCCGCGCTCCAGCCCTTCGTCGCTGGCCCCTTTACCGTCGACGAGCTTCGCCGTCTGTTCGACGGTGTCGAAAATGATCACGTCGGCGTCCAATATGGAGTTATGCTCGTGGTTGACGATAAACGGATGGCCGGTGATAATCATCGTTCGAACGCCGTCGAAGTGCGCTCGCTCGCCGACGATCTCTTCGTCGGCGTAATAGATGTGCACGTTGCCGATCGCGTCGCTCGGTTTGCCGCGTACGCGGTTGCCAGTCCACGTATCGGAAATTACCGCAATGTACCCCGGCGACAGCGTCGGGACTCCGGTGGGTTCCGGAGTCGGTGCCGGCGTCGCTTGTCCCGCTGGCGGAATCGGAGGCGGCGTTTCACCGCCACGCACCAGAAAGATCGGCTCCGTCGATCCCAACGGGTTGGGTGTCCCCGACGGAATCGGCGGCGGAGTGACCGGCGGCGTTTGACCGGGGAACGGATGCGGGGTCGGATTCAGCGTGTAGGTGCCGTTGCTCACACCCGGCGGTACGTTGGGGGGCCCGGGAGTGGCCGGAGGTGCGGCCGTCGCGGTGGCTTGGGCTACGGTCACCGCGTTATCGGTATAATGCTGCGCGCAGCTTTGCGTATTGAAGAGCAGCAGCGCAAGCTGCTGTTGATCTTGCCCGCTCGCAGCCTGTGCCCAGAGCGGGAAGAGACTTATAACGTAGGCAGCCAGCACCGCGGCGGCCGTTAAGCCGCGACGTCTTAGCACCCGCGCCGGCACGTCGTCAGCGCTCTTCCAGCCAAAGCAGGACGGCGCCCGCGACGCCCACGATGACGTTCGGTAACCAGGCCGCGAGGAATGGATTGAGCGCCCCGTTGCGGCCAAACGCCGAAGCCGCCGAGACCATGAGGTAGTAGCCGAAAAACGCGATGATCGAAAGGGTGATGCCGAGCGTGCGCCCGCGCTTACCGAAACGCAACGCCAAAGGAACGGCGAGCAAGACCCCGATGATGCACGCGAAAGGCCACGACAACTTGTCGGCAAGATTGATCTGCAGGTTTCCCATCGCGGTGCCACCGATGCCCTGGGCCTGAAGTGCATTTACTTGCGTGCGTAGCGACTTGCTGCTCATCGTCCAGGGATCGTTATTCACCTGGCTGACGAACTGCGAAGCGGTCTCGCCAAGCGGCAGGCCGATCGAGATACTCTTGACGCGCTGCTGGTTGGTGAGAAATCCGTCGTCGTTGTAGCGAGTGTCGATCACCTCGTGCAGGTTGAGGACGCTGCCTTGCACGACGGCCGACTTCGCCTGAAGCGTTTCGTTCCATGGGCCGTATTTTGCGGGCTTGAAGATCTGCACGTCGAGCATCGTCTTGTTATCGGGTGCGACCTGGCCGACGTAGAATGTGTTTCCGGTGTCGGGATCCTTACGAAAAAACTGCGGCTCGACGGGGAGCGCGTCCGTATGATAGATGATCTGGTAAAACGTCCGCGTCGACAGATCGACCGATGCCGGCGCGACCCACTCGTTGATGGAGTAGGAAAGCACAAACATCACGAGGCCGAAAAGCAGCGGAGCCGCTGCGATTCGCATGACCGAGATGCCGGCCGTACGCATTGCCGTTACCTCGTTGTCGCCCATGACCCGTCCCATCGCCAACAGCGCGGCAAAAAGCGACGCGAAGGGGAACGCCATCGGCGTGGCCTGCGGGATGCGAAATACCACGAAACGCAGCACCAAAAAGAATGGCGCGTGCTGATTGATGATGTAATCGGCGGCAAGAAAGAAGATGTTGAGCGCCCAAAATAGCAAGAACGCGCCCAGCGCAAAGAAGAACGGGCCGAGCATCTCTTTCAGTAAATAGCTGTCGAGAATCGGCAGCCGTAAAAACGCGAGCCTGACGCGGGGGAGGGGCTGGTGGTGAGTGATCGTGGTCATCGAGAGAAGCCGGATTCGCGGTTTGCGCCGGTGCCCCGACGGTTAATAGTTGCGGTACGCGTTGAGCACGCGCACGACGTACGCCCGCGTTTCGGCATAGGGAGGCACGCCGTGATAGCGATCCACGGCTCCCGGTCCGGCGTTATATGCCGCGACGGCTAACGTAACGTTGTCGTGATACCGGTTCAGCAGGGAGCGCAGGTAGCTCGTGCCGCACGAGACATTCTGCGTGGCGTCGAATGGATCGGCGATGCCGCAGCGGGCCGCGGTACCGGGCATCAACTGCATGAGGCCCTGCGCCCCGGCAATGCTAATTGCCGACGGGTTTCCTCCCGATTCTGCCATGACGACCGCCCGCACCAGCCCCGGCGGAACCCCGTTGACCTGGGAGGCGTTCGTAACGAGCGAATCGAGGCTCCCCGGATCCATCGAGTGGGAGGCGTACGGCAGGTAACCCCCGCTACATCCGTAGAGCAGTCCCAGGAGGCCACAGATTCCGAAAAGACGCGTCATCGCACCGTCGGCTTTCTTCTCAGCGCGCAGTCAGGCCTGGCAGGCAGGCCGCTGGAAGAGCACGAGCAAGCCACCGCAATCCACTCGATTTCCGTCAACTTTCACAGCCAAATCTAACGCTCCACCGGTTGGAAATAACCGGCCTGGTATGCCCGCGATCATAGCTGCGAAGCCTTGAAGTTGGCTGAGCGGACCCAGGCGCGGAACGGCCGCTGCCTTATGGTGCGCAAAGGCTGGGGCGCAGCTGCTGCCGGGTGGGCTTGCCTTGCGCATCGGGTGCGAGCGCGATGCTCGGCGATCGTATAGCGAGATTTGCGTGCGACGTCGCGCGAGCATCTACGGAACGTATTTCTTCGAGCACGGCATCGCCCAAGTGTGATAATGGCGTCTTATTGTTAGGCAGGAGGCTTGCTTTTGCACCGTAAGAACCGCAGACTCGTCTAGAAAAAGCAGAAATTCTATGTGGCCGGTTTCACTCGCTTTATCGCATCCGTTGCAACGCTCGCCATCGCTGGGATGCTCGCCGGTTGCTCCGGCGCTCTCCCGAACGCGTCGTCGCAGCAGGCGCAAACCGCAGGCGCACCAATCGCACAGAGAATGAAGTTCCCACCCGACAACGGCGTCTCCGTGCGTCCCCGTGCGGTCAGACTCACCGCCTCGAAAACGTCGGCGATGGTCAAGACCAGGGGGCCCAAAGGCGGCACTTTCTCGGTTCGGGACAATCATTGCACGACCAAGGACATCGTCACGGTGATGGGATCGGGCAATTCGTGGACCATCACGGCAGGCACCAGCAACGGCCACTGCACCGTGAACTTCATCGACAGGGACTTCAACGGAAAAAAGCTCGGCATTGCCACGGTGGACGTCGCGAACGTAAGGTCGTAACGACCTAAAAGCGAGCCCGCATCGCCGCAAGAGCGCGGCGCAGTCGAGTCTACTCAGGGCCTGGTTTTTACCGGGCTCTGATCAATTTCGCTACCGGACCTGCGCCGAAATACGCTCGAACAAACGTTCGAGCAAAGCATTCACCGCGGGCACTAACCTTGCGTTAAGGGAATCGTGGGGCGTATAGTGGTGTGAAGTAGTGCCTAGTGGTGCGCTTCGGAGGAGCATTTGCAGGCTGGACTTCCCCGTTTTGCGGGCTCGGAGCAACACGCCCTTGACGAAAAGGGCCGGCTAATTGTGCCCGCGCGCTTTCGCGAGCGCTTAGGAGCCCAGTTTGTGCTGACCATCGCGCCCCCCGACCAATGCCTGGCACTCTATCCCAGCGCGACCTGGGCCCAGTTTTGCGAACGGCTCGAGGGGGTGCCGAATAAGGACGACCGCTATCGCCGTTCGGTGCGCTACCTCTTCGCGCACACTGAGGAGGTCGGCTGCGACAATCAAGGCCGGGTCGTCGTTCCCGCACTGCTACGAGCGTACGCCGGCATCGAACGGCACGTCGTCTCCGTCGGTCTGCTGACGCGGATAGAAATTTGGGCCAAGGAGCGCTACGCTTTCCAGACGCCGCCCGAGGGCGACGTGCCCGACTTCATGGGCGAGCTAGGGCTGTAGAATGTGGTGCCGCCATGCTGAGCCACGTTCCCGTGCTGGTGGGCCCGGCGCTCGAATATTTGGAGATTCTTCCAAACGGGATCTACTTAGACGCAACCTTCGGGGCGGGCGGCCATTCCGCGGCGATCTTGGAGCGGCTCGGGAACGGTCGTTTGATCGCACTGGACGCCGACCCGCGTGCCGCCGAAGTTGCGCAACGGCTTGCCGACCCGCGATTGACGTTCGTGCACGAGAACTTTCGCGATCTCGGTCGCGTCCTCGACGGCTGCGAGATCCCGTCGCTGGACGGCGTTCTCTTCGATCTGGGTGTCTCGTCGATGCAGCTTGACGATGCGGAGCGCGGCTTCTCCGTGGGTAAGCCGGCGGTTCTCGACATGCGGATGGATCCTACCCACGGGTCGAGCGCCTACGACGTCCTCTCGACCGCGAGCGAACGGGAGCTGGCCGAAATTTTCTTTGCATTCGGAGAAGAGCGGTCGGCTCGGCGAATCGCTCGGGCGATCGTCACGCGGCGCGCGGGCGCTGGCCTGCCCAACACCACGTCGGAGTTTGCCGCCCTTATCTCGGGCATCGTGCAACGCCCCGGAAAACGAGAACGCATCCATCCGGCGACGCGCGTCTTTCAGGCGCTGCGCATCGCCGTCAACGACGAGCTGGGCGCTTTGCGCGAAGGCTTGTCGCAGGCAGTCGCGCGACTGCGCACCGGCGGGCGCGTGGTGGCAATTAGTTTTCATTCGCTCGAGGATCGAATCGTGAAGCGAGGCTTCCGTGACGACGAGCGACTCGTCGTTCTTACGAAGAGGCCCATCCGTCCCGATCGGCGCGAGCTCGCCGAAAATCGCCGTTCCCGCAGTGCCAAACTTCGCGCCGCGCAGCGCAAGGGAGCCGAATAAGTGATTGCGTCTCAGTCTTTCGAACGAAGCTCGCGCATCGAGAACCCGCGCACCGTTCGGGCCGCAACCGCGGCGCGAAAAGTGCGCGCGTCGCGCGCTCGCTACACGACGCTGGTGCGCGTCTTCGCCGCGCTGTTGTGCGTTCTCGCGCTGTTGATGGGATACGTCGTGCTGACGTCGAGCCTGACGGGGCTCAGCTACGCTGTGGCGCGAGCGGCGGCACAGCGCGAGGCGCTGCAGGAAGAGACGATGCGCCTCGACGACCAACTCGCCGCATTGCGGTCCGACGACCGGCTTGCCGAGTTGGCCGCGCGTTTGGGCATGCGCGCGCCGCAGCGATTTGCGGTCGTGCGCGAGGAAGAGCCGCGGGTGGCCCGAGCCGGATCGCACTTCCCATTGCTCTCGTCACTTGCCGGGTTCTTGGTGCCGGCAGTAGCCGCGCACCCCTAAGCAACGGCCGCGATGCACCGTCGAACGTTCACGCGCGTCGCTCCGATGCGCGCTCGAATCTCGTTTTATGCATGCGTGCTCGTCGCGCTCTTTCTTGCCTGGCGCTTGTGCGACGTTCAAGCTCTTAAGGGGCCGCTGTATGCAAAGGAGGCGCTGGCGCAGCGCTCCGATACCGTCGAGGTATTCGCGCGGCGCGGCAGCATCCTCGATCGTTACGGCAACGTTCTGGTTCGTTCGCTTCCTTCCGAAAGCGTCTATGCGGTACCCCGCGAGATCGTCGACCCGACGGTAGCGATTGCGAAGCTGCAAGGCATCTTCGGCAAGCTCGATCCGTCGGTCGTAACGGCGATGCACGACCGGCATCTGTGGTTTGCCTGGATCGCGCGCAAGGTGCCGCACGATTTGGCCTCGCGGGTTCGATCCCTAAATCTGCTCGGCGTCGCTTTAAAGGAAGAAGAGACGGGACTGCGGGTCGATACGGCCGGACGTTTAGCCTCGACCGTCTTGGGTTTCGTCGGCACCGACGAAAACGGGCTCGACGGGGTTGAGTATGCGTACGACGACGTCTTGCGTGGGCACTCGGGGCGCGTAACGCTCGAAGCGGACGAGTTCGGGCGGCCGATTCCCTTCGGGCGAGAACGCGTCGTCTCGCCGGCGCAGCCGGGCAGCAACCTCGAGCTCACGATCGATCCCTACCTGCAGTTTGCCGCCGAGCAAGCTTTACAGGAACAGGTACGCACCTACCATGCGCTCGACGGAACGGCGATCGTTATGGATCCGTCGACCGGCGAAATTCTTGCGTTGGCAAACGCGCCCAACTTCGATCCAAACCGGTTCTGGATCTATGGCCAAGACGCGCGCCGCGACCGCGCCGTCATGGATGCCTACGAGCCGGGCTCCACCTTCAAGCTGGTCACCGCGGCCGCCGCGCTCGACTCGGGTAAGGTTGGATTGGCATCCCGCTTTCCCGCCCACGACACCCTCGAAGTGGGCGGCCGAACGATTCACAATGCGGAAGACGGCTTCATGGCAGGGACCGGCAGCAGCGAGACGCTCGAGCAAATCGTTGCATACTCGCATAACGTCGGCGCCGCGGAAGTCGGGCTCTCGATCGGCGGCAAGACATTTTACGATATGGAGCGCAAGGCCGGCTTCGGGACGCCTACCGCCGTCGGCTTGCCGGGAGAGAATCCGGGTATCGTGCCGCCGCCCGATCAGTGGAGCGGTTCCTCGCTGGCGACGATGGCTTTTGGCCAAGGCGTCTCCGTAACGCCGCTTGCCATGGCTCGGTATTACTGCGCGATCGCGAATGGCGGGTTACTCATGCAGCCGCGAATCGTCAGCGCCGTTTACGACCAGCAAGGAAACCTCGTGCGGCGCACGCAGCCGAGAGTCGTTCGGCGCGTCTTTTCGCGGCGGACCGCCGCCGAGCTGCGCAGCTTTTTGCGGAGCGTCGTGGTGCGGGGCACCGGTGACCCGACCGCGCAGGTCGCGGGCTACGCTACCGCGGGAAAAACCGGCACGGCCTCGATGGTCGTTGACGGACGCTATCTCTCCGGCTATTATGCCGCTTCCTTCATCGGCATGGTTCCCTATCCGCGCGCACGCTACGTCATCTATGTGAAGGTCGAACGGCCGATCGGTTCGTATTACGGCAGCGTCGTTGCCGCCCCGGCATTCGCACAGATCGCGCGTGCGGCGATGCTGCACGCCGGCGTCTTGCCCGGCGGCATCGTTGCGCGCAATGGCCGCTGATCCGCAAATCGCACTGACGGCGCTGCTCGATCGACTCCCGGCGGCCAACGTCACCGGCGACCGCACGCAACTCGTCACCGCCATCGAAATCGATTCGCGTTCCGTGTCGCCCGGCGCGCTCTTCGTGGCGCTGCGCGGCAGTCACACCGACGGCCATCTCTACACCGCGCAAGCGATTCAACGTGGCGCCTCCGCCGTCGTCGTCGAGGAGAGCGCGCAGGTTGCGGAGCCCGCGCGCGCGGCGGTCATTCGCGTCGCGGATTCAAAGCGGGCCCTCTCCGTTCTGTCGGCAGCGTTCTACGGGGACCCCTCGCGACGGCTCCACGTGATCGGCGTCACCGGAACCAACGGCAAGACGACCACGACTGCAATGGTTGCGGCAATTCTCAATGCAGCCGCGATACCGTGCGGCGTCATCGGCACCGTTGGTGCCGAGCTGGCTTCGCGGCGCTGGCAACTGGGCAACACGACGCCGCTGCCGCCCGAACTGCATGCGCTGCTCGCGGCCATGCGGGACGACGGCGCGCGAGCGGTGGCCGTCGAGGTTAGTTCGCACGCATTAGCGCTCGAGCGCGTCGAAGACGTTACCTTCCGGGTAGCGGCGCTCACCAACGTCACGCGCGATCATCTCGACTTTCACGAATCGCAGGGCGCTTACGCCGCTGCGAAGCGCCATCTTTTCGAGTTGACGCACGCCTGCGTGCTCAACGTCGACGACCCTTACGGCCGGCAATGGGCGCTCGAACTCGAGCGCGCGGGGCGCCGGGTCGTCACGTACGGAAATGAGTACGCCGCGCATCTTGCCGCGCGCGATATCGTGCTCGAGCCGGCGGGCAGCCGCTTTACCGTCAACGGGCACGCCTACGAGCTGCACCTTCCCGGGCGCTTCAACGTCTGGAACGCGCTGGCCGCAATTGGCATAGCCCAGCTCCTGGAGATCGGCGATGCGGCGATCGCGCGCGGGTTGGCGATGCTGCAGCGCGTCCCCGGAAGGATGGAACGCGTCGGAGGCATGGGAATCGACGTCGTAGTGGACTACGCGCACACGCCCGACGCGCTCGAGAATGCGCTGCAAACGCTGCGCGAGACGACTGCGGGCGCAATTGCGATTGTCTTCGGTTGCGGTGGCGATCGCGATCGCGGAAAACGAGCCGAAATGGGAGCCGTCGCCGCGCGACTCGCCGACCGGCTGTATCTGACCAGCGATAATCCGCGCGGCGAAGAACCGGGCGCGATCGTCGACGACATGCTCGACGGCATCCCAAACGGCGCGCGGCACGTCGTCGAGCTGGATCGCCGTCTCGCGATCGAGCGTGCGATCGCAGAGGCGCGCCCCGGCGACGTCGTGCTCGTTGCCGGCAAGGGGCACGAGCCCTATCAGATCGTCGGTGAGCAAACGCTTCCGTTCGACGATGCGGCCGTCGCGCGTGCGGCACTCGCGATGCTCGGTAATCCCCGATGAGGCTGCCGCTCGATCGTGCGGTCGCCGCGTCGAACGCCACGCTCTTCGAGGGTGATGCCGCACCGGATACGCTGCGCATAAGCACCGACACGCGAAGCATCGAGCCGGGCGACACCTTTGTCGCCTTGCACGGCGAGCGTTTCGACGGTCACGATTTCGCCGCGCAAGCCGTGCAGCGTGGCGCCGCGCTACTCGTGCTCGACCGTCCGTCGGCCCGGGTCGCCGGCGTGCCCGCGATGCTGGTCGAGCGCACGAACGACGCACACTTGGAGTTTGCGCGCCTTGCCCGCGAGCTCTTCAAGGGAGTCGTCGTCGGTATTACCGGAAGCACGGGCAAGACGACGACGAAGACGTTCCTCGCGCAACTCTGCCGGGCGCACTTCGGAGACCGTGTGCTCGTCGCGCCCGGCAATGAAAACAACGAGATTGGCGTGAGCAGGGTGCTGCTCAGTGCATCGAACGAGGCGCACGACGTCGCGATCGTCGAGATGGGCGCGCGCGCTTATGGCGACGTTGCGATCTTAGTCGACATCGCCCTACCCCACGTCGGAATCCTAACCAACATAGGCGAAGCGCACGTCGAGATCATGGGATCGCGTGAGCGTTTGGCCGAGACGAAGTGGGCGCTCTTCTCGAAGGGCGCGTCGGCGGTACTCAACGCGGGCGACGAGGTTTCGATCGCGCGCGCAGGCAAGCTGGCGCAGCGGCCTCGGTGGTTTGCCGCGGTTACGAAAGAACCGGCGCCGGAGCTGAGTCCGTCATTCGATCCGCTTACGGCGCTCGTCGGCGAGCGCTGCCTACTCGCGCGCGAGCGCGGCGCCGGCTCGAAGCATGAGATTCAAGCGCACGTACCGGGCCTGCACAATCGCGCCAATCTTGCGGCGGCAATCGCCGGTGCGCTTCAGCTCGGCGTTTCACTCGAGCATCTGATTCCCGCGATTCCCGCGCTGCAGTTGCCGCAAGGCCGGTACGACCGCATCGCGATCGAGGGCGGTCCGCGCGTCATTTACGACGCCTATAATGCCAATGCGAGCGGAATGATTGCGGCACTCAACGCCTTCGCGGGCGAAACCGCCTCGCGTCGAATCGCCGTGCTCGCGAGCATGGCGGAGCTCGGCGACGAATCGCAGAGCCTGCACGAACGTGTCGGCGCGCATGCCGCGACCACGGTCGACGTGCTGCTCGTCAGCGGAGACTTCGCCGCTGCGCTCGCGCGCGGCGCGCGGCGTGCCGGTCTTCATGCGTCGCAGATCGTGCCGGTTCGGGACAACTCGCACGCCGCAGCCTGGCTTCGCGAACACGCGACCGGCGACGACGTGATTCTGCTGAAGGGCTCGCGCAAGTATAAATTGGAGGAGATCGTCGAGGAGCTGTACGCGTGAGCCGCACCGTATCGACGCTGGCGGTGCTGCGGCCGGAAACGCCCGAAGGACTGAAGGCCATTCCGGTCCGGACGCGCTTGGTGCGGCCCGGCGACGACCTCGCCGCATTGGTTTCGGAGGCGGTAGCCGGCATTGCGCGAGCCGGCGACGTCGTCGCCCTTTCCGAGACGGCGCTTGCGATCGCCCAAGGCGAGTTCGTCGTTGCCGAGCGCGTGCGGCCGTCGAAGCTGGCGTATCTGCTGTGCCGCTATGCCGGGCCGATGGCGACGATCAGCCAGCCGGAGTCGATGCAGCTGGTCATCGATCGAGTCGGATATCCGAGAGCAGTTTATGCTACGTTGGCCCACTTGGCCGGCCGGCTCGCCGGCCGCCGCGGCGTCTTTTACGAGTTGCTGGGCGAGGCCATTGCGGCCTTCGACGGCTACACCGGCACGATGCCCCCCTATGAACGCGCCATCGTCTTTGCTCCGCGCGACCCCGATGCATTCGCGCGAGACTTCGAGCGGCGCAGCGGCATTGATTGCGCCGTCGTCGACGCCAACGACTTGGAGAAGGCAAAGGTTCTCGGCGCATCCGGCAACGTCTGCGCAGCTTGCGTCGAAGGGGCGCTGCTCGACAACCCGCACGGCAACAGCGACGAACAGACTCCGGTCGTGGTGCTCAAGTGGCGCGGATCCGGCGATAATCCCCTGCTAAATGCCGCGACGGGCTGCGCACAAGGATGAACGCCACCACGCTCTTGCTCTGGGCGCTCTTTGGCTTCGCGATCGCGGTTCCGGCCGGTCTGGCGCTGCTGTTGCTTACCGGTCGGCTCGGCCTTCGGCAGCACGCGTACGAAGACGCGCCGCAGACGCATCAGGTCAAGACGGGGACACCGACGATGGGCGGCCTTGTTTTTGTGGCCGCGCTGCTGGGAGCGCTGGTGGCCGGTCGCGTGGCGCTCTTGCCGGAACTGGTCGCTCTGGTCGTCTGCTGCGCGCTAATCGGCTTCGTCGACGACATGATCACCGTGCGCGGCGGCTCCAAGCGCGGCTTGCGAGCGCGTACGAAGTTTCTGGCAACGGCGCTGGTGGCGGTGATCTTCCTGCGCGCGATCGATGCCGGCGTGGCCGCGTTTCCTACCGATACGCTCTTTCATGCCGGAACGTTCGCGCTGATCGCGCCGCATTGGCTCTGGCTGCTGCTGGGAATTCTGGCAATTACCGGCACGATTCACGCGGTCAATCTCACCGATGGCCTCGACGGCCTGGCTACCGGAAGCGTCATTCCGCCGCTGATCGTTTTCGGGCTCGTCGCCGCACAGTCCAACGTGCCGGCGGCGGCAATCGCTTCAGCGGCCGGCGTCGGCGCTTGCGCTGCGTTCCTGATCTTCAATCGTCATCCGGCGAAGCTCTTCATGGGCGATACCGGCTCGCTCGCGCTAGGCGCCCTGCTCGGCGGCGCGGCAATTCTTTCCGGCGAGATGCTGCTGCTCGTCGTCGTGGGCGGCGTCTTCGTCGCCGAAGCGCTATCGGTGATCGTCCAAGTCTCCTATTTCAAAGCGACGCGAGGCAAGCGCATCCTGCGCATGAGCCCGCTGCATCATCATTTTGAGTTGGGCGGATGGCCGGAAACCAAAGTCACTGCCCGCTTTTGGCTTGCATCGTTCATCTGTTCGCTGCTAGGATGGACCATCGTGCGATGACCGATACGCTTGAACTTCACGCTGGCGATGCGATACTCGTCATAGGCTTGGGCCGTAGCGGACTAGCGAGCTTGGAAGTCCTCGCTCACCACAACGTCTCCCTTTACGCGACCGACGAGAAGCCCGTGGAAGCATTGAGCCAAGCAATCGCGGCGGCGGAGTCGTTCGGCGCGCGCTTCGTGGAGCCGGACGCGCTTGACGGTATCCTTCAAACGATTTCCTGGGCGGTGCTATCGCCCGGCGTTCCACCGATTTCTCCGGTCGTCCGCGCCATTCACCGGGCCGACGTGCCGGTCATGGGAGAGATCGAGCTGGCCTATCGGCTTTGCAAGGCGCCGATCGTTGCGGTCACCGGTACCAAGGGAAAGTCGACCACCACGGCGCTGATCGGACATCTGCTTCGTGGTTGCGGCCGCCAGGCTCGAGTTGGCGGGAACATCGGCAATCCGCTCATCAAGGAGATCGCCGGGGCGACGTCTGCCGACTGGATCGTCGCCGAGGTCTCGTCGTTTCAGCTCGAAACGATTCGCGCGTTCAAACCGCGCGTCGCCGTCTTACTCAACATCGCGCCCGACCATCTCGACCGCTACCCTTCGATGGATGAGTATGCCGAAGCCAAGTACCGCATCTGCGCCAATCAGTCGATGAGCGACTGGTTTGTCGGCAATCTTAACGATCCGAGAATCGAAGCGCTCGCGTGGCGCCACGGCAACGCTCGCGTCCAAGCGCGCCAGCTCTGGTTTACGTGCAACGGAAGCGAACGCGCCACGATGTACTTACGCGACGGCGTGATAACCTACGCCCCGGTCACCGGCGATCCGCGCCCGATTCCGCTCTTGCCGTGCAGCGAAATCCCGCTGCAGGGCGCCCACAACATCGAGAACGTTATGGCGGCGCTGCTCGCGTCGCTGGCGGTCGGCTGCGACCCGGCCTCGCTGAGAGATGCGATACGGTCGTTTGCGCCGATGCCGCACCGCCTCGAGACGGTTGCCGAGATCGACGGCGTGCTCTACGTCGACGATTCGAAATCGACGATTCCAACCTCGGTGGTCGCGGCGCTGCGCAGCTACGACCGGCCGATCGTGCTGATCGCGGGCGGCCGTTCGAAAGGCATCGGATTCGGCGAGCTGGGATCGGCGATCGCGCAGCACGTCAAGGCGCTGGTAGCAATCGGCGAATCGGCCCGGGAAATTCGGCGGGCGGCCGGCGAGGTCGCCGTCGTCGAAGCCTTCTCGATGGAAGAGGCCGTGCAGCGCGCGCGCGAGCTGGCCGTACCCGGCGACGTGGTCTTGCTCTCGCCCGGCTGCGCGTCGTTCGATATGTTTGACTCGGCCGAGGATCGCGGCGAACAGTTTAGTGCGGCAGTCACGTCGCAACGGGAGCATGCGGGTGCATAACGCTGCCACGCTTCGCGCCAATCGCGATGCGGAACGCAAGACCCGCCTGCGCTCGTACGTCGCGGCGCCGCTCGACGTCTGGCTCTTCACGACGGTCGCCGCGCTGGTCGCCATCGGCCTCGTCATGGTTTTCTCGGCGTCGAGCGCGACGGCGTATGCCGAGCATGGGGACGTCGCCTACTACCTCAAGCGGCAGTTGATTTGGCTCACGGTCGGACTCGGCGGCGCCTATTTTTGCTACCGGCTCGAGTATCAGCGCCTGCGTCGCGCAGCGCCGTACCTCTTGGCCGGCGCGATCGTTGCACTGGCGATGGTCTTCGTGCCGCACGTCGGTCTCGGCGTGAACGGCGGGCGCCGCTGGATCGGCACGTTGAGCTTTAGTTTCGAACCGTCGGAGTTCTCCAAACTCGCGCTGGTCATCTACCTGTCGGCGGTCTTGTCGTCGCGCGGCGAACGGATTACGTCGCTTGGGCGCGGGCTCTTTCCGCTCTGCGTTCCGGTGGCGATCATGGCGGTGCTGGTGCTCAAAGAGCCGGATATGGGCACCGCAAGCCTCCTCTTCTTTACGGCTTTCGCGCTCTTCTTTGCAGCCGGAGCGCGCCTGGTTCATCTGGCCGCGATCGCGTTAACGACGGTTCCGTTCGCCGTCTTTACGGTGCTGGCCAGCCCATACCGGCGCGCGCGCGTCTTTGCCTTCGTCGATCCGTGGAAGGATCCACTCAACACCGGCTTTCACATCGTTCAGTCATTGCTGGCGCTGGGCAGCGGAGGAATCTTCGGGGTGGGGCTGGGTGCGTCGCGCGCGAAGTTCTTCTATTTGCCCGAACAGTACACCGACTTCATCTTCTCGGTGCTGGGCGAAGAACTGGGCCTCATCGGCACGCTGGTGGTCGTCGCGCTCTTCGTGACGCTGGCCTACCGTGCCATCAAGATCGCGTTGGCCGCACCCGACCGATTTGGGTTCTTTCTCGCGATCGGATGCGGCGCGATGATCACGATTCAGGCCTTTGTGAACATCGGCGTGGTTTCGTCGTCGTGGCCGGTGACCGGCGTTCCGTTGCCGTTCATCTCGTTCGGAGGAAGCTCGCTGGTCGTCAATCTCATTGCCGTTGCACTGATTGCCAATGTGGGTCGCCATCGCAGAGTCCACGCAGCGCTGTGACCGTCGTTTTTGCCGGCGGCGGTACCGGAGGCCATCTCTATCCGGCAATCGCGATTGCCGACGCGCTGCGCTCGCGCGCGACGATCGCCTTCATCGGCACCGCCGACCGGCTCGAGACGACGATCGTGCCGAAGGCCGGTTATCCGCTCCACACCGTCTCCGCTCACGCGCTGCCGCGGCGTCTATCGTTCGATCTTCTTCGAGCCGCTGCGCGTAACGTCAAAGGAACGCTCCAAAGCCTCGCGCTCTTAGCCTCGGCGCGTCCCGATCTCGTCGTCGCTACCGGCGGTTACGTCTGCTTTCCGGTCGCGCTCGCCGCACGCATCCGGAAGTTCGTGGGGCTCTCGCGCGCGCCGATCGTCTTGCTCGAACCCAATCTCGCGCCGGGCGTGACGACGCGGTTGCTCGCGCCGATGGTTGACGAGATTTGGGGCGAGTGCGGTGGTTTTGCGAAACGCTTGCGGGCTAAATGCCGGCCGACGGGCGTTCCCGTTCGCTCTTCGCTCCGAAGCTTGCCGTCGCGCGAAACGGCCGCCGTGCGTCTCGGACTCGATCCCGCCAAGCCGGTGCTTCTGGCAATCGGTGGCAGCCAGGGGGCGCGCGCGATCAACGATGCGCTGCTTGAAGCGTTGCAGAGCAATGCGCTTCCACCGGACTGGCAAGTGCTTGCGCTCACGGGTGCTGCCGAGTACGAGAAGGTTTGCGCCGCCGTGCGCGCGGCGAAAGAGGCGGGAACCGCAACGTTTGTCGCGCGGCCGTATCTCGACGAGATAGGCGACGCCTACGCCGTCGCGGACTTGGTTCTTGCGCGAGCCGGAGCGTCGACGCTCGGAGAGCTGGCGGCGCTTGGCAAGGCTGCGGTTTTGGTGCCGTATCCGTTTGCAACCGAGGCACACCAGCGGGCTAATGCCGCCCGCTTTGAAGCTGCCGGTGCGGCGCTCGTAGTGACCGATCAGCAGCTGGCATCTGGAGCTTTGCCCGGCGTACTGGCCGAGGCGACGGCACCGGAACGCCTGGCCTCGCTGGCGTCCAATGCTCGTCAGCTCGCTCAAAATGATCCATTGGCGCAAATTCTTGCGCGGATCGATACCTTGGTTTGAGGAAGGTGCTGGGGTGACGTACCATTTCGTCGGCGTCGGCGGCATCGGCATGAGCGCGATCGCTCGCATTTTGCGCGCGCGCAACGTCGAGGTTACCGGTTCGGACGTTGCCGTGACGCCGCTGATCGAACGCCTGCGCGGCGAGGGCATTCGGGTTACGATCGGCCACCAAGCCGCTAACGTTCGCGGGGCCGACGTCGTGGTCGTCAGCTCGGCGATCGATCGCGGCAATCCGGAGTACGTCGCCGCCGTGCGCGCCGGAACGCCGGTCTTACACCGTGGCGAGATGCTCGCGCGCTTACTTTCGGGGCGGCGCGGCATCGCGGTCTGCGGAACGCACGGAAAGACGACCACGACCGCGATGACGCATGCCGTCCTGCGCGGCGGTGGGATCGATGCCGGTCTCTCGCTGGGCGGCCTCGACGTGTCCCTGGAAACCAACGCCTACGACGGAACCTCGCCCTGGTTCGTGACGGAGGCCGATGAATCCGACGGCTCTTTTGCCTTGCTGGAACCGAACATCGCAATCGTTACCAACGTCGAAAACGATCATCTAACCAGCGACGACGAGCTTCCGGGCCTGGTGCGCGCCTTCGGTGAGTTTCTGGCGAAGTTGCCCGACGACGGCCTCGCCATCGTCGGCGTCGACAACGCGCTCGCGGCTTCGCTAACGTCTCACGAGCTTCGGGCCCGTCTGGTAACCTGTGGCTTGGCGGCGCACGCACGCATCCGAGCGGCCAACGTAAGCTTTGAGGATTTCGGCTCGACGTTCGACGCGCTCGACGGCGACGTCACGCTCGGCACCGTCGAGTTGCGAGTGCCCGGAGCGATGAACGTTCAGAACGCGCTTGCTGCGTTGGCGGTGGGATGCGCGCTTGAGTTGCCGTTCGCCTCAATTGCCACGTCGCTGAAATCGTTTCAAGGCGTACGCCGGCGTTTCGATATCTTGCTCTCCAACGATCGAGTGACGATCGTCGACGATTACGCGCATCACCCCACCGCCGTTCGTGCGACGATCGCGGCGGCGCGCCACTACCATCGCGGCACGCTGCTTGTAGCCTTTCAACCGCATCGATATACGCGCACGGCCTATCTGGCGGCGGAGTTTGCCGACTCGCTGCGCGGCGCCGATAGCGTTTACCTCACGCCGATCTACGCGGCGTCGGAACCAGCGATTCCCGGCGTGAGCGAACGCTCCATCGGTGACTCGCTCGCGATCAACGGCACGCACGTGAGCTACGTGGCTAGCGTCGACGACCTCGAGGCCCGCATCCTGGCGGAGGCGCCGGCCGGCGCCCTGGTTCTAATGCTCGGGGCCGGAAACATCACCGACGTCGCCGGACGTCTGGCGGCGGCGGCGCGCGGATGAGCGTCACGACGCGACAGGCGTTGCACAGCCTCCTCGAGCCGGTCGATAAAGAAGCGCTACGCGCGACCTTCGGCGACGCGGTGCGATTCGACGAGCCGCTTGCGCCGTATACCTCGTGGAAGATCGGCGGCCCGGCAGATGCCTTGGTAACTACCGAAACGCAGGCGCAACTCGCGGAACTAATGCGGCTGTGCTTACGTCGCAAGCTGCCGTGGTGGGTCGTCGGCGCCGGGAGCAACGTGCTCGTCGGCGACGGCGGAGTTCGCGGCATCGTAATCCGGCTGGCCGGCGGTTTCGCCGCGGTCGAGGTGCACCCAGAAGACGGCAACGTCGTCGTCGAAGCCGGCGGCTCGGCCGGCATGGCATTGGTCACCGCGAAGGCGGCCTCCGCCGGCGCCGCCGGGATAGGTTCGCTGGCGGGCATTCCCGGAACGGTCGGTGGATCGCTGCGGATGAATGCCGGCACCGATCGTGAAATCGGCGATTTCGTCCGCGACGTTTGGGTTCAGTCACCGAGCCGGCCGGAGCCCCATCGCGTCAGCGTACGCTATTTGTACCGCCATTCGACGCTCGAGCGCGACGTCGTCGTGTCGGCGGTAACGCTCGCATTTCCTTGCGCGGACTCGCGCGACGTGCGCCAAGAGATGCAGACGCGCCTGGTGCGGCGCAAGGCGACTCAACCGATTGCGCTCCCCAACGCCGGATCGTGCTTTCGCAACCCCGACGGTGGAAAGGCCGCCGCGCTCATCGAATCCGTCGGCGCTAAGGGGTGGCGGGAGGGCGGCGCGGAAGTCTCATCGCTGCACGCGAACTTTATCAACAACGTTGGCGGCGCGACGGCGCGCGACGTCGCCACGCTGCTCGCACGAATCCGAGGTGCGGTGCTCGATCGCTGCGGTATCGAGCTGCTTTTGGAAGTGCATCTGGTTGGAGTCTTTATCGATGCAACGTAACGGTGGGTCCAGGGCCAGGGTTGCCGTGGTCATGGGCGGCAGCAGCGGCGAACGCGAGATCTCGATCCGGTCCGGCTCTGAAGTCCTGCGCGCGTTGCAAACGCTGGGCTACGAGGCGCGATCGCTCGACTACGACGAGCGCTTCATCGAGGCGCTGCACCAATACAAACCCGACGTCGTCTTTATCGCGCTGCACGGTCCCGGCGGCGAGGACGGGCACGTTCAGGCGCTGCTCGAGTATCTTTCGATTCCGTACACCGGCAGCGGTTTGGAAGCCGCGGCGCTTTCGATGGACAAACACCTTACCAAAAAGTTGCTCGCGGCCGAAGGCCTGCCGACTCCCGTCTGGGATTTGTTCGATCTTGCCGGCGGAACGCTGCCGCTCTTGCCGGGATCGCTCGACCTGCCGCTGGTAATCAAACCGCGCTACGAAGGGTCGTCGAACGGCGTCACGATCGTGCGGACGCACGAAGAGTGGACCAACGCGATGCTCGAGGCCTCGAAGTCGTACGCGCAGATACTAGCCGAAGAGTATGTCGAGGGGCGCGAGTTCACGTGCGCGGTTCTGGGAGAAGAGGCGTTGCCGATCGTCGAGATCGTCGCCAACCGCGACGGGTTTTACAGCTACGACGCAAAATACGCGCCCGGCGGCAGCACCCACGTGGTTCCTGCGAAGATCGACGAAGGTTTGGCGGCGCGCTTGCAGATGCTCGGCCTCTCGGCGCACCGGCTGCTGGGCTTACGGGATTACTCTCGCAGCGACTTCATCATTCGCTCGGACAACCGGCCCTATCTGTTGGAAATTAACTCGCTCCCCGGCTTAACCCCGGCGAGTCTGTTGCCCGACGCCTGCGCCGCAGTCGGAATCGGCTTCGACGCGTTGATCGAACGCCTCGTCAACTACGCGCTCGCGCGGGCGCAGCTTCGCGACGCCGTCGCGTAAGAATGAAAGCGGGCTCGCCGAAGCGAGCCCGCGGGTTCAACTACTAAACGATCGCTATTTCTGCGCTATTCCTTGGAACGCGGAAGCTGTGCGACTCCTTCGGGAATGATGCTCGAGCTGAGCGTAATGCCTTTGCTAAAGCTGTACTCGTACTTGATCGATTTGCCGGTGTAGGTGTAGATGTCGACATCGCCGTTGGTCCGGTCGACGGCGGCGAAGTTGGTGTTTGCCGCATTGAGTTTGCCGAAGAAGCTTTCGCCTTTGAGCATGAAGGGGCCGCCGACGACTTTACAAGTCGGATCGCAGCCGCTGTAGATGTAGGTGTCTTCGTCATCGAGGTCGTTGATGATTAATTGCCCTTTGTTGTCGATGTCGATTCCACCGTAGTACGTCTGCTTGAAGCCTTTGGCCACGACGCCGCCGCCCGCGCAGCCTTTGAAGTAGACCAGCGCCGCGCCGCCGGTGGAACTCGTCTTCGCGTCCAGCCAACAGTTGCCGCTGGGCGACATCGCGACGCCGCCCGCGTGGTAGATGACGCCGTTGGTGAGGTTCGTCGTACAAGTGCCGGCTTTGAGGGTGCAGAGGGACAGGCTTCCCGGCGTCGAGTTCTTACCCACGATGTTGCCGACGGCGATCGTGTCGGTCGCGCCGTCGGCGGTCGACGCGTCGGAGGGCTGCCCGTAGGTGTCGGAGATCAGTCCGAGTTGCTTTTTCGGGCACATCCCCGGACCTTGGTAAACGATGACATATCCGCTTCCGCCATCGGGATCGATCAGATTGCCTTTGAGGTCGACGGCAACGCCGTTGACGCTTGAAACGCCGTCAACGGTGCAGATCGGTGCCTTATTGGCTTTGTTGTCCGCCGCGTAACCCAAGAGTTCGGTTTCACCGAACTCTGAGACGTAGATTCCGGTGGTTGGTGGCTTCTTCTTTTTTGCCTCCGGAACGATCTCGTGAAGCACCGAGATCGCGCGCACTGGCGTGAAGTCGTCGTACACACTGATCGGGCGCGATGCGGAGCCGACGCCGGGAATCGAGCTATTGGAGGGCGACACACTGCTGGCGCAACCGCTGATGAGGCCGATCGCGACCACCGAGCAGAGCGCCGAAGTAAACAAACGCATGCGATAAGTCTCCTTGGCAAGTAGATCGGAAATGGGACTTTCGAGGTTGCCCGCTCGAGCTCGCGAACCCTTTATAATCCCCTTCTTTTCCCGCTACTGCGCCGAGCGAGGATTTTGAGCGATGCCCTGGGGAGCTAGGTCGATTCGGAGGCCGCGTCTGAAGGAGTACTCGAACTTGATTGCCTTGGTACTGTAGGAGTAGAAGTCGACCGCGCCGTTGGTTTGATCGACGGCTACGAAGCCGGTGTTCGCGGCGTTGAGCTTGCCGAAAAAGCTTTGGCTTTGATCCGATAAGGGCCGCCGATGCGAGTGCACCTGGGATTACACCCGCTGTAGATGGAGACCACTGACGCCGCCTGACGATCACGAGGTTGCCCTGGTTATCGATATCGATTCCACCGTAGGACTTGCTGTTGAAACGGCGGGCCTCTTGGCCCTGGCCCGCGCAGCCCTTGAAGTAGATCAGCGCTGCACCGCCGGCGGGAGTGCGCATTGCATCGATCCAGCAGTCGCCGCCGTTCGACATTGCGACTCCGCCGGCTGCGTTTAATTTCGGATTAGTTAGGTTGCTCGTACAGCCGGCTCGCAGCGTGCAGATCGAGAGGCTGCCCGGCGAGCTGCCGTGGCCGCGGATATTTCCAACAGCGATCTTTCCGTTCGCCGCATCCTCGCTGGCCACGTCCGACGGCTGTCCGTACGGATCGTGGACGGCCCGAGCCGTTTTCCACACATCTTCGGACCCTGGTAAACGACGACGTTTTTGCTTGCGCCGCCGCGAACGATCAGGTTGCCCTGGCCATCAACCGCAACGTCGTTGACGTACATGCCTGCGCGGACGTTGCAAAGCGGTAGCCGGTGCTGCTTGTTCGAGGGTGCGTAACCTAAGATCTCGCTACCATAGAACTGCGAAATGTAAATTCCGCTCGATGGAATCGCTTTTGATGCGCGCGGCTTTGGCGGAGCTGCACGACACGCGACGTTGGAACCGAGAAGTTGCCGGCGCAGCGTTGGAGCAGGCTGCTCGCGACGGTTGCACAAAGCGCCGAGGTAAGTAAACGCATCCGATCGTAACCTTACTTAAACGCCTCTTCATCGTCGGCAACCAGCAGATCGAGTCGCGACGACTCCGGCGCCAGCCGGCGGGCCACTGGATAGCGCCGCACGAACTCGGGATCGTCGAGGCGTTCGCCGACCGTCGGCCGTTCGAGTGAGGCGTTTATCTCTGCGTAGCGTGCCGGATCGCTATGCCGTGCAATCCAATCGGCGACCTCTTCGTCCGACCCCGCCCGTGCGATCGCTTCGCGCAGCAACCCTTCGACGATTCCGAGCCTATTGAGAAGGCTGGAGCTGAAACCGGTGATTTGATACTGACCGAGATTGCCGCCCGGTAGCGTCGCTCTTATCTTGTCGACGGTCCTCGCCGCCATCAGGAGATCTAGGCCGGGCAAGAGGTCGCGGGGACTGCGGGGCGGCCGCTGCGCGAGGTCGAGTGCGTCCATGGCAGCGCTTTTCAACCAGCCAGGGCACCGATGCCTTGTGAGACGAGGCGCCTTTTCGGGAAAGTCGAAACTTTGCAGCTGTCGAAAGACGTTGTGTAGCTTACCACTCTTTGGAGGATTCCTTGCCAACCGTTGTCGATCGGGGTCTCGAAGGCGTCGTCGTCGGGTCTACCGAGCTTAGTAATGTTGAAGGTGCAATCGGCCGCCTAACGTATCGCGGTTATGACATCGACGATCTTGCGCCCAACGCCACGTTCGAAGAGATCGTCCACCTTCTGCTCTACGGCCAGCTTCCCAACCGCCACCAGCTCGACGAGTTGAAACGCGAGCTGGGTTCCGGCCGCGCGCTCCCCGAGCCACTGGTCAATGCCATGCAGAACGTTCCAAAAACGGCGTGGCCGATGGAGATCCTGCGCACGATCGTCAGCGGTCTCGGACTCTTTTCGCCGGTGAACGCTCAAGGAGAACACCTTTCCGACGTGCACACGGCGATCGAGCTGATCGCAAAGATGCCGACCATCGTCGCTGCCTGGGACCGGATTCGCCGCGGCCTCGATCCCATCGCCCCGCGCTCCGATCTCTCACAAGCCGGAAACTTTCTCTACATGCGTACGGGCAAGGCGCCCCATAAAATCGAGGAGGACGCGCTCGATACCTATTTCGTTCTGTTGGCCGATCATTCGTTCAACGCTTCGACATTTGCGGCTCGAGTCGCGGCATCGACGCGCGCCGACATGTACGGCTCCGTAACTGCTGCGCTTGCGACGCTGCAAGGCGATCTGCACGGCGGGGCTGCCACGGCCGCTTTCCGTACGCTCAACGACGTGAAGACACCGGAGAACGCCGAGCCTTTCGTTCGAGATATCCTCGCACGCGGACAACGCATTATGGGTATGGGGCACCGCGAGTACAAGGTTCGGGATCCGCGCGCGAAACATCTCGAGGAGATGGCGAAGGAGCTTTCCGCTTACGCCGGCCGCGATCGTCTTTATGAAACGGCGCACGCAGTCGAAGAGGCCAGCCGCAAAGTCTTACAAGAGAAAAAACCGGGCAACACCATCTACGCAAACGTCGATTTCTATACGGCACCGGTGCTGGCCGATCTCGGAATCCCCGGTGACGAGTTTACCTGCCTTTTCGCCTGCGGGCGCATTGCCGGCTGGACCGGACACATTCTCGAGCAGCTCGCCGACAACCGCCTGATACGCCCGCAAGCGACGTACGACGGGCCAGTTGCGGGGCCGTACGTGCCGATCGAAAAGCGGGCCGCAAATGGCGCACGAGGCTAACGTCACACGTGTTGGTCGTGCCGGCGATCGACTTGCGCAACGGCAAGTGCGTTCGAATGAAGCAGGGCGATCCCACGACCGAGACCGAGTATGACGGCGACCCAGTAGAACGCGCGACCGCATTCGTGGCGCAAGGGGCGCGTCGCTTGCACGTGATCGATCTCGACGGCGCCTTTGGCTCCGGCGAGAACCTCGCCGCGGTGGAGCGGATCTGCCGGTCCGTAGAAGTTCCCGTGCAGACCGGCGGCGGGTTGCGTACGGTTACCCACGCGGAACGCGCCTTGGCGGCCGGCGCTTGCGAGATCATTCTCGGGACGCTGCTGGTCGAAGACGAACGGCTGGCGCGTCATATCATCAACCGCTTTCCGGGTAAAGTCATCGCCGGTATCGACGCGCGCGGCACGCAAGTTGCCATTCACGGCTGGCAGGAGCGTACGCCGGTCGATCGCGACGCGCTCGTGCGCCGCGTCGCGCAGTGGGGTGTCTCGCGAATCATCTTTACCGAGATCCGCCGCGACGGTATGGGCGAGGGCTACGACATCGACGCGCTGTCCGCAGTTGCCAACGCCGCCCCGGTCAAGGTTACGGCGAGTGGAGGTGCGCGGAATATCGACGACTTGGCGCTGTTGAAAAGCTCGGTTCCGCGGGCGGTCGACTCTTGCATCGTCGGCAGCGCGCTGTACAACGGGACGCTCGACTTACCCGCCGCAATCTCTGCAGTTTCCTAGGGAAGCCCTGATTTAGCCCAGCTCTTCGTCGGCTCGGGGTTCATTTACCATTGTAAACTTCGCCCCTCGCCTCCTTGATCTGAACTAAATCAGTGCTTCCCTTACGCGGCGTATTTTATTCAATATACTCGCGCCGGAGGTCGCTCGGGAGGCGCGTTACGATTTCATAGTTGATCGTGTCGGACCATTCCGCCCAGTCTTCGGCCGTAACGGCGCTCTCGCCGTCACGGCCGATGAGCGTCACCACCGATCCAACGTGCGCGTTCGGCGCGTTCGACAGATCGATCTGCGTCATGTTCATCGCGACTCGGCCAACGATGGGACAGAGCGCGCCGTCAACGACGAACGCGCCGCGATTCGACAACGCGCGCGGCACGCCGTCGGCATAACCGGCCGGAACGACGCCGATGCGCATCTCGCGCGGGGCGTGAAAGCTTCCGCCGTAACCGACCGAAGCACCGGCGGCAACCGCGCGAACGACGATGAGTTCGGAGACGTACGAGAGCGCGGGATGCAGGTCGAGCGGCTTCTCTTTCATCGCGGCACTCGTTTGCGGCGACGGCATCAATCCGTAGAGCGCGATGCCGAAGCGGGCCATGTCCAAGTGCGTTTGCGGCCACAACATCGCGGCTGCCGACGCGGCGATATGTCGAATTGGCGCGAGCCCGCTGCGCTCGAGCAACGGTTTGACTCCAAGGAGCGCTCGTTCGAAGGCTCCGAGCTGGTGCATCGTGTAGGGCGAGTCGATCTCTTCCGCCGCGGCAAGATGCGAGAATATCCCGCCCACCGCGATTTCCGCAGCGCTCGCGAGGCCTTCAACGGCGCCGCTCAATTCTTCGGGCTCGACGCCGAGCCGGTTGAGGTCGGTATTCACCTTTACGTGAACGAACGCGCGGGTTCGGCGTTTGCCCGCCGCGACGGCGAGTCGCCGCGTAAACGGCCCCACGTTCCAAACCGCAAGCTCCAGGTTCGCGGCTAGCGCTTCGTCGAGCACTTCGGGCGGCACGGGCCCCAGCACCAGGATCGGCGCCGCGATTCCCGCCGCTCGAAGGGCCAAACCTTCCTCGACGCAGTAGACGCACAGGCGCGTTGCGAGCGGCTCGATTACCCGGGCCGTCTCCAGCAGGCCGTGTCCATAGGCGTTACCCTTGACAACGAAGGCCGCGCGTTGCGGCCCGACCAGCCGGCGAAGAACGCCGCCGTTGTGGCGCAGGGCCGGCAGCGAGATGCGCAGTCTTCCGATCATGCCTGTCGGTTGTGTTCCTGAAAAAGAGAAGGCCCTCCCGGAATACCGGGAGGGATGATTTGGTCGCGGCTCCACCTCGTGCTGCAAGGCGAGGGCCTGCCCGCTTTTTGCTCCCCTTAAAGCCCTGCCAAGGTGCTTGCACTCTCCCCGGGACTCTGCTAGGATAGCACGGCTAGCGCTCTTGCGCTGAGAGTGCTAACTTGTGTTAAGAGCGAATTCAACTAGCTGGAGGTTTACGTGAATCTGAAGCCCCTGTTCGATAACGTCGTTATCGAGCATGTAGAGCAAGACGACAAGACGACCGGCGGCGTCTTTCTCCCCGATACAGCCAAGGAAAAGCCCCAAGAGGGCATGATCCGTGCCGTCGGAAGCGGCCGCGTGACCGATAAGGGCACGAAGGTCGAGATGCAGGTCAAGGTCGGCGACCGTGTGTTCTACCGCAAGTACTCGGGAAGCGAAGTCAAGATCGACGGCACCGAGTACCTCATCATTCCTGAAAAAGATATTCTCGCCATCGTCGACAAAGTGCCGGCCGGCGTCTAAGGAGTTCAATTTTTAAATGTCTGCAAAGCAACTCGTATTCGATGAAAGCGCGCGCCGCGCGCTCGAGCGCGGTGCGAACATCCTCGCCGATGCGGTAAAGGTGACGCTCGGCCCCAAGGGTCGCAACGTCGTGCTCGACAAGAAATTCGGTTCGCCGACGATCACCAACGACGGCGTGACCATTGCCAAGGAGATCGAGCTGCCCGACGTGTTTGAAAACATGGGGGCCCAGCTCGTCAAAGAAGTCGCGTCGAAGACCAACGACATTGCCGGCGACGGCACGACCACCGCGACCGTGCTCGCGCAAGCGATCATTCGCGAAGGGCTTCGTAACGTGACCGCGGGCAGCAATCCGCTGCTGATCAAGCACGGCATCGAAAAGGCCGTGGAGATCGCGGTCAAGGAGATGGAGTCCTTCAAGAAGGACGTCGATACCAAAGAGAAGATTTCCCAGGTCGCCTCTATCTCGGCCAACGATCCTGAGATCGGCGAATACGTCGCCGAAGCGATGGAGAAGGTCGGCAAGGACGGCGTCATCACCGTTGAGGAGTCCAGAACGCTCAAGACCGAAGTCGAGACCAAAGACGGCATGCAGTTCGACAAGGGCTACATCTCGCCGTACATGGTTACCGACTCCGAGCGCATGGAAGCCGTGCTCGACAACCCGTACATTCTGGTAACGGAACGGAAGATCTCGGCGATCGCCGACATTCTGCCGTTGCTCGAGAAGGTCGTTCAGGTACAGAAGCCGCTGCTCATCATTTCCGAAGACGTCGAGGGTGAAGCGCTCGCGACGCTGGTCGTGAACAAGCTGCGCGGCACGTTCACGTCCGTTGCGGTCAAGGCGCCGGGCTTCGGCGACCGCCGCAAGGAGATGCTCAAGGATATCGCTACGCTCACGGGCGCCACGGTGATCTCCGAAGAGCTCGGACTCAAACTCGACAAGGTAACGCCCGACCAGCTCGGCCAGGCCAAGCGCGTCACGGTTACCAAGGAAGAGACCACGATCGTTGACGGCAACGGCAAGCCCGATGCCATCAAGGGCCGCATCGAGATGATCAAAAAGCAGATCGAGGAGACCGATTCGGACTTCGACCGCGAGAAGCTGCAGGAGCGTCTTGCGAAGCTCTCGGGCGGCGTGGCGGTCATTCAGGTCGGCGCGGCAACCGAAACCGAGCTTAAAGAGAAGAAGCACCGCATCGAGGATGCCCTGAGCGCGACCCGCGCGGCCGTGCAGGAAGGCATGATCCCCGGCGGCGGCGCCTCGCTGATTCACGCGATCAAAGCGATCGATCGCTACGAGCCTCCAAAGGCAAACGGTCACGCTTCGACGTGGGCCGACGAGAAGATCGGCATCAGCATCATTCGCAAAGCTCTCGAAGAGCCGGCCCGTCAAATCGCCGACAATGCGGGATTTGAAGGTTCGGTTCAGGTGAATGCGGTCCGCATCAAGAGCGCGCCGTTCGGCTTCGACGCAATGACCGGCGAGGTCGTGGACATGTTCACGGCGGGCATCGTCGAGCCGCTCAAAGTGACGCGGGCAGCGTTACAAAACGCGGCGTCGATCGGTGCGCTGATCCTCACAACGGAAACGCTCATCGCCGATAAGCCCGAGCCCAAGAAAGAGCCGGCGGGCATGCCCGGCGGCGGCATGGGCGGCTACGACATGATGTAACCTCCCAGTGACGGGAGACAACGCATCGGGCCCGGCGCAAAACGCCGGGCCTTTTTCCTTCCCAGGCCCTTTCAAGGACCGCCAGCCTCAGCGGGTGCTACGCTTAGATGCGGCGAGGAAAGTGCGATGAAAAGAATAGGAATGCTCTTAGCGGTGCTGCTGGCACTGGCCGGCACGACGCCCGCCACCCCGGTCCGCCATCTCGAGTACGCGTTCGCGATCTATCCGAACGCCCGGCCGAATAACGGCTATTACAACGGCACGATGTCCGTCGATATCTTCGGTCGGGCGCCCGACGGCGGCGTGCTGGTCCGGGCAAGCGATTGGTGGTATTACACCCTGCGGCCACGACAGGCTGCGGAGTGCGAAGTCTACGCCAACGGCGACGTTCGTTGCGACAACGTGCCGCCGTATCCGTCCGACAGCGCGCTCGTGCTGTTACCGCTGCTGGCACAGAACTTCTTTAGCGCAGCTCTACCGGCGAGTCCGTCGTCGTGGCAGCAGAAGTTTTCCGTCGCGCTCTCAAAGGGCGCGTTTTTAACGTTGCTCACCATGGACCTGAGCGCGGCCCCGCAGAACGACGGGCGACTGTTGGTCGTAAAATCAAAGGGTGACATTCGGCAGCTCGATCGGCGGCAGCTCCACGTGCTGGAAGAGGGAGAGTTCGTCTACGACCGCGCGGCGTCGGTTCCGCTCGTCGTTCACGACGTGCGCGGGCATCTGCCGACCAACAGCGTCTACTCGCAGATATCCGTTGACTTGCAACTCACCAAAGACTCTGCGGCAACCGGTGCCTCAACGCGACAGCCTTCCGGCAAAATTCGCTTTCAGGTTACGCAGCGCCGCTACTAGCCGGCCGACGTTTTCCAGAACTTCGGGCACAGCAGCGTATTGACTTGTTCGCCGGCGAGCCCGTCGACCATATCCTCGGTAACGTTGAGGATAATGGTTTGAGGCCAGCCGGCCCACGGAACCGGAAACGGCATCGGTATTCGCACGTAGTGATATTGATGCGTCGGAGTTCGCAGGCGTAGCGTGAGTTGTTGCTGCGTATTGCCGGACGCGTCGGAATAGAGCCACGCGTAATACGAGTCCTGGTCGTTCTCGACCACGATGTGCAGCGGCAGCGGTTGGGGAACCGGCTTGCCGCACGTCGCCGCGCTCTTGTCGAAGCTGACGAAGGTCGGTTGCACGTAGAGGAAGGATTGCGGCGCCGTTCCGGAGAGCAGCAGCGGCGTTGGGGGCGGCGGCACCGGCGGATCGCTGAGCTTCTCGGTTATGCTGCGATCCTGCCCCGCAATGAAGTACACGTAATCGGTTGCCGAGCAGCGGTACTTGGGCGCTGCGACATCGAGCCGATAGAGGCCGAAGGCGCTGTCGAACTCCACGATCGCCTCCGCATCGTCGCCACGCTGGAAGCTGTAGGCTTTGTCGACCTGCACGCGGCCGATTCGGTCGGCCAGACGGACGCGCAGCGCGATGCTGGTGCCTGCCGGGGCACGCGCGACGGCGCCGCAAAACCCGGCATGCAGAACGATATGAGCGAGCGCAAGCATCGTGACAACCTTCGGCCCTCGGAGCCCGGCTCCATCCATGAAGCTTGCCTGCCCATAGAAGGCCGAGTCGGCACGACGGATAACTTCATCTTCATGCCCGCGCGTAACGTCAACGATTTCACGATTCGCGTGGCGACGGTCAACGGCTCGGGGAGCCAATCCTCCAATCTCGTGCTGACCAACGCCATCGCGCGCCTCGGTATTCCGGTCGCTCCGAAGAACGTCTTCCCCTCGAACATCGAGGGTCTGCCGACGTGGTTCGACGTGCGCGTCAGCGCGCTGGGCTATCAGTGCCGCGCCCGCGATTTCGACGTGCTGCTGGCGCTCAACGCGGCGACGTGGCAGCAAGACGTGGCCGGCGTCAAGCCGGGCGGCGCGGTCGTCCACGAAGAGAACTATCCGGTGAAGGGCGACACGCTGCGCGAGGATCTGATCTACTACCCCGTGCCGTTTGCCGCGCTCGCGAAAGAGCACTTCGCCGACAAGGGCGACCTACGCAAATATCTCATGAACATGATCTACGTCGGCGTGCTCGCGCAGTTGCTCGAAATTCCCTTAGAGACGATCGAAGAGAGCCTGCGCACGCAGTTTCGCAGCAAGGCATCGGCCGTCGAGCTGAACCTCGCGGCGGTGCGCGTCGGCGTGGAATACGCGCAGCAGCATCTCGAGAAGCACGACCCCTGGCGTTTGGTGCCGATGACCGGAAAGACCGACGGCCTGATGTTCATGGAGGGCAACCGCGCCGCGGCGCTGGGCTGCGTCATGGGCGGCTGCACGGTCGCCGCGTGGTATCCGATCACGCCGTCGTCGTCGCTCTGCGAATACTTCATTCAGTATTGCGATCGCTATCGCATCGACAAAGAGACCGGCGAACGAAGCGTCGCGATCGTCCAGGCCGAAGACGAGCTGGCCGCTGCCGGGATTGTTTTTGGTGCCGGATGGGCCGGCTCGCGCGCGATGACGTCGACATCCGGCCCGGGCATCTCGCTGATGGCCGAATACGCTGGCTACGGCTATTTTGCCGAAGTCCCGGGCGTGATCTTCGACGTCCAGCGCGCGGGCCCGTCCACCGGCTTGCCGACGCGAACGATGCAAGGTGACGTGTCGTTTGCGTACACGCTCTCGCACGGCGATACCAAACACATCGTGCTTCTCCCGGCGACCGTCGCGGAAGCGTACGAGTTTGCGATGGATGCGTTCAACCTGGCGGAACGGTTTCAAACGCCCGTCTTCGTGCTCAGCGATCTGGATCTGGGGATGAACCCGTGGCTCACGCCGCCGCTTCCCTATCCCGAGAAGCCGTTCGATCGCGGAAAGGTGCTCGGCGCCGACGACTTGGGTTCGATGAAGTCGTGGGGCCGCTATCGCGACGTCGATAAAGACGGAATTACCTATCGCACGCTTCCCGGAACCAATCATCCCGGCGCCGGGTTTTTCACGCGCGGCACCGGGCACGATGAGGAGGCTCGCTACTCCGAACTCCCCGACGTTTGGCAGCGCAACCTCGATCGGCTCAACCGTAAGACCGAGACGGCCAGGAGGGCGGTCCCTGCGCCCGTCGTCACGGAGAAAAAGAATTCGAAGGTAGCGGTTCTTGCGTACGGCACGACGCATCACGCCGTCGTGGAAGCTCTGGACTTCTTGCGCGAATCGGGAATCGAGCTCAACTATATGCGCGTGCGCGCGCTGCCACTCTCGCCGGAGGTTGCCACCTTCGTGAAGCGTCACGACGTGGTCTACGTCGTCGAACAGAACCGCGACGGGCAACTCTACGGCATTCTACGAACGGAGCTTCCAACGCACTTGATCGGCCGCCTGGAGTCGATCCGGCACTACAACGGCGTGCCGATCGATGCCCACGCGATAATCGATCCTTTGCTCGACGCGCAGCGCGCGCCGGCAGTGGTCGCGGAATAATCATGACGGCAAACGTAAACATCATCGGCCTCGCTCGCGAAGTCTATAAAGGCCTTCCCACCACCCTCTGCGCGGGCTGCGGCCACAACTCCATCACCAACCATTTGATCAAGGCGCTCTACGACTACGGCGTCGAGCCGCATAAGCTCGCCAAGATGAGCGGCATCGGGTGTTCCTCGAAGACGCCGGCCTATTTCGTCGAGCAGGCCCACGGTTTCAACGGTCTGCACGGGCGCATGCCGTCGGCGGCCACCGGAGCCAAGCTTGCCAACCGCGAGCTGTTGGTCCTCGGCATCAGCGGTGACGGCGATACGGCGAGCATTGGGCTGGGACAGTACTGCCACATGATCCGGCGCAACGTCGACTGCACGTATATCGTCGAAAATAACGGCTGTTACGGGCTCACCAAAGGGCAGTTTTCGGCGACCGCCGACGTCGGTTCCAAGCAAAAAGGCGGCAAGGTCAACGAGTACGCCACGATCGACATCTGCGGGCTGGCAATCGAGCTGGGCGCGACCTTCGTCGCCCGCTCGTTTTCCGGCGACGGAAAGCAGCTCGTGCCCCTGTTGCAGGCGGCATTTTCGCATCGCGGCACCGCGATTCTCGACGTGATCAGCCCCTGCGTGACGTTCAACGACCACGAAGGCTCGACCAAGAGTTATGCCTACGTCAAGGAGCACGACGTCGTTCTCCACACCGCCGACTACATCGCGGGCGGCCGCGAGATCGCGGTCGACTACGAGCCCGGTACCGTTCGCTCCGTCGAACTCGACGACGGGTCTCACGTCGTGCTGCGCAAGCTCGACATCGACTACGATCCCACCGACGACATCACGGCCCTCAAGATCATTCACGAATCGCGCGTCCGCGGCGAGTTCGTTACCGGCCTGCTTTACGTGCAGACCGATGAGCAAGACTTGTGCGCTCGCGAGCACCTCGTAAAGCAGCCGCTGGCGCAGCTCGACGAAGAGCACCTGCGGATCGGTCGTGACGAGTGGCAGAAACTGATGGAGCCGGTAACGGGGCGCTGACCGAGCCACCCATGCCGCCAGATAACCTCGTCGCGGCACTGCGCGGCGCAAAATCCGTTTTCGTACTCACGGGATCGGGAGTTTCGGCGGAGAGTGGCTTGCCGACGTTTCGCGGGGTGGGCGGTCTTTGGCGAACGCATCGCGTCGAAGAGCTGGCGTCGCCCGAAGGATTCGCGCGCGATCCGGTTTTAGTTTGGACTTGGTATAACGAGCGCCGGGCTGCGCACGAGCGAGCCCAACCCAACGCCGGCCACTTTGCGATCGCCGAGCTGGAAAATGCGTTTGACGACTTTACCCTCGCCACGCAAAACGTGGACTCGCTGCATCTGCGCGCCGGCTCGCGCAACGTACTCGAGCTGCACGGCAGCCTGCGCGAAGCGCGCTGCACCAACTGTAAGGGCCGCCGCCCGTTCGATGCTGCCGGTCTTGCGCTCGACGAAATCGACCACGCGTGCGGCGGGCGCTGGCGTCCCGACATCGTCTGGTTCGGCGAATCGCTGCCGCAAGCTGTCTGGCAAAGCGCCCAAGAAGCCGCGGCACGCGCGAACGTGATTCTGGTCGTCGGAACCAGCGCCGTCGTCTATCCGGCCGCTGCGCTCGCGACTAACTATAATCGCACCGCCTTCGTTGCCGAGATCAATCCGGAGCCGACTCCGATAAGCGACCGCGTTGCGTGTACGCTGCGAGGATCCGCAGCCGAGGTGCTGCCGGAGATTTTATCCGCCCGGCCCCGTGGTTAGCGTATAAAGCCACCATCGCGGCGCGCCGCGACGCGCTTCGCGGTCGAAATAGACTTCGAGCCTTTCGCCAGACGCGGTCTCGAGCTCGAGCCAGTGACGCTTGAGGTAAGCATCGCCGCGATCGGCCTTTGTGGTGCGCCACGATCGCAGAACCGCGCAGACCTCGAGCGTGCGATCGTTCCAGCGAAAAGCACGCGGGACGGGAGGCTCGCTGCCGCAGGCGGGAGTTATAAACGCGTCACCCGCCGGCGCGATCGACTGGCCCACGAACATCCGCATTAGGGCTGCAGGCGTTTGCCGAGCAGCTCGGTGAGCTTTCGCTCCACGCCGCGCAACGTCGCGTTCTCACTCTCGGCGTTGCTCAACCGCGTGCGAAGCTCAACCGCGACGATGTGATCGTATCCCGCTGAGGCGGCGGCCGCGAGCTTGCGCAGAATGCTCCGCTCGTCCGGGTCGAGATCCTCACCGGTTCCGTGGCCTCCGTAGAGTGCAATTGCTTCGAGATGGTGACCGACGATGATCGGGACGGCGTAGATTATTTGCCGGTCGCCGTTGGGGAGATCGTTGCGCGGCCAGCGCACTTCGCTGGGATCTATGGCGACAAGATCGGCGCGCAGTCGCAGCGCCAGCGCATCGTCGGCAGCGAGCTCGGCCGCTTCGTCGTCCGTCCATGCATGTGCTCGAACGCGGCGGTACGTGCTTTTTTCGTGGCGGAAGACCGCCGCCGACGATAGTCCCAACGCGGCTACCGGCTCGTCGACCAGCGCGGCCTCGATCGCGGCAGCAGTCGATGCGTGCGGCAACCCGCGCGCGACGGCGGCCAGGCGTTGCGCCGCGAGATGCCGCTGCTTGAATAGAAAGCGATCGATCCACTCATCGAGGTGCTTGTGCAAGAGATTGAATGACACGCCCAAACCGACCGCGGCCAAAATGTTCAGGATCGTCGCGGCGCCCTGATGTTCCAGTACCCGGCCGAAGACGTACTCGATCAAGGTAAAGAGCGTCACCGCTCCGAGCGTCAGAATCGTGTAAACCAGCGTGCGGCTGATGATGAAGCTGATGTCCATCACGCGGTGACGGATGATTCCGTAGGCGACCGTTGCCGCGATGAGCGCCGGGCAGAGCGAGAAGAGTAGCGCCAGCAGGAAACTCACGGTGTTGTTGGTCGTATGCGCGCCGATGAGCTGCTGGAGCACGTCGGCGAGAATGAGCAACGCGAAGCTTCCGATGACGGGCACGAGCCGGCTGCGGGCCGCACCGCGAGTGGTGACGTACGTGGATACGAGCGCGAGCAGTGCGGCAAGCCCCGGAATGACGACGGAGAGATCGTAGAGCGAGAACAGATGGATTGGTGGGGCGTGCGAATACCGCACCTCGAGATACGCATAGAGATAGAGGCCGGCGATGGCGACGCCGGCCGGCAGGCCGAGACGGTCGACGAGTCGCGCCGCTCCCGTCGGCCGGTCGTTGGGAAAGCGGCTCGCAAAGATCATCATCGCGGCAGGCTGCGTTGCATAGATCAGCGCGACGAGAATGTCGAACAGCGTTGCGGCGGTTCCGCCCGACTGCTGCGCCCAAAAGATCCAGTCGAAGGGCAGCAGCAGCGCCGGAGCGATCAAAGCGAACGCCCAGGTCATTCGGCTCGGCCGCAGCAGTACGAGCACGAGGCCGACGATTCCCATCGCGAGCCCGGCAATCGCGTAGGTCAACGATTCCGTCTGGCCGATCGCCAGAAGGTCGGTAGCGCGCACGGTGACCCAGCGAGTCCTACCGTCGTGAACGATTGCAAAAGCGATCGGCGCTCCCCCGGGCACCTCTTCCTGGAGAATGGCGTAGCGGCGTCCCCGTAACGGCAGCGTCTCGTAGAGTAACCGGTCGCCGGCGACGATTCCGGCGCGCGCCGTGAGCGACGTAGGATCGATCTCGGCAAACGTCACGTCTCTGCTCAGCAAGAATCCATAGGTGCCGACGGATTTTTGAAAGGAGCCGATCGAGACGGCGGCTGCGGCGATCTCGAACAAGCCCAAAATCGCTATGAATGCGATGCGCGCGGTGTAACGCACCTTACTCTGCCCAAGTCGCGCGACGGCGCGTGAACAGCAGATAGACGGGTAGGCCCGAGAGCAGAATCCCGATGCCGATGCCGGTATCGTGCGGCGACTTCAGCACGGTATCGCCAACGACATACCATGCAGCGGCCAAAAAGAGCAGCGTCGTCACCGGGTGCCCCGGCATGCGAAAGGCTGGTTTGGGCGCTGCTGGATCGCGCGCGTCGCGATTGCGGAAGACGATCAGCGCGATCGCCGCAAGCCCGAAGAAAATGTAATCGTTGCAGGTAACGTAGTTGAGAATCTGGTCGTAGCTGCCGGAGAGCGCGATGATGATTGCGATCAGCCCCTGCAGCACAATTGCGAGCACCGGTGCGTGCGTCCGCGGGTTCACCCAGGCGAGTTGCTTGAAAAATGTGCCGTCCGCTGCCATCTGAAAGTAGACGCGCGGCGACGTCAGGATTTGGTTACTCAAAAAACCCAGCGTCGAAAGGGCGATTACGGCGGCCATGATCGTCAAACCGATCGGACCGAACGCGATTCCGGCGACCTGCGATGCCGGCGTGTTGGTCGCCGCCAATCCGGCGATGCCAAGCACGTGCAGGCAGGTGGCGTTGACCGCCAAGTAAAGCAGCACGACCAGAACAACGCCGGCGATCAGGCCTCGCGGGAGCGTTTTTTGCGGTTGGTGCAGCTCCGCCGTCATAAAACTCGATGTTTGCCAGCCGCTGTAGGCAAAGAGCACCGGCACCATCGCAAGGCCGATCGCGGCGAGTGCTCCGGCTGCCGGCGCGTGGACCGGCATCGGTGCTGCAGTGCCGCGTGCCACAAAAAGACCGATCGCGGCGAATGCAGCGATCGCGAGAATCTTGACTACCATGAACGCGTTTTGCGTCGTCGTACCGGTGCGAACACCCAGCGCGTTGATCGCGGTGAATGCCCCGATTGCAACGACGGCGACTCCCGCGGTGGAGGCGTGCCACGTCGTGAGCGTCGCAAAGTAGTTCGCGAACGTCACGGCCGCCGCCGCCATTCCGCCGCTTTGCGAGACGAGCAGCAGCGTCCAGCCGAAGATGAAGGCAAGGGCGGGATGAAAGGCGTCGCGCAGATACGCGTAGAGTCCACCGTCCTGCGGACGCCGCGCCGCCAACTCCGCGAAGATGCCGGCGCCCAGAAGTGCGATCGCACCGCCGGCGACCCAAACCGCCATCACTAGAAAGCCGCTGCCGACAAAGCGGGCGACGACCGACGGGTTCATAAAAATGCCCGAGCCGATGATGCCCCCCATCACGATGAGTGCGGCGTCCCGGCCGCCTAGGAGACGAATCAGCTTGGGTGCGGCCGCGTTCATCGGGGGAATGTCCACATTCCAGCGAACTGCCGCGTCATGTTTGCAACTGCAACCTTCGTCCTCGCCGTGCTCGGTATCACCGTCGCCCAAATGCCTCCCCAGCCCCCGCTATCGCAGCCCCCGATCGAAAGCGGCGCGTGCCTCGATTCGCCTAGGCCCGTGCCGAAGGTCCTCATGAAGCCGGTTGACCGCAACATGCAGCTCACCCGGATCGATGAGGTGGTCTCGACGTCAACCATGATGAGCGGCCAGACCATCGGCTTCCTTTACACCACCGCGGATGGCGGCACGTGGCTCGGCCAACGGACCAGCGTGTACATGTCCGCCGCCAACGCCACCGCGATCAACGCGGTCTTGGCCTCGACCCACGTCGCAGGCGTCGCGAACAACGAGTTTCCGCCGCAGAGCCGCTATGGCAAGCCGACGGGGTACCCTCAGTACTTTAGAGTGCAGATACCGCCCGCCGCCCTATCCGCCTTGCGCGTCGAGCTCATCCCGTGCGTCGTCTGGCCGGCCACGCGCCCGCTTCCTGACCCCAATATGTAGCCCTTCGACAGGCTCAGGATGACAACGTTAGCAGAGGCCGCATCCGAGTGCTAAGATGACGGGTTATTGCCCCTGATGGAGTTCGTCGTTCGAGCCCGGTTGGGTGCTTTCGCGCCGAATGCTGACGTCTTTGTGGACGAGGATCAGCGGCGGATCGTCGTGGTCGTTGAGGTGGCTGGAGCCGACCCGGAGAGTCTGCGCGTCGTCTTCGACGAGCGTTGCCTCATCATCGGCGGTCGCCGCCGCGCTAGGTTGCGAGGCGGTTCGTTCCTACAAAAGGAGATCGCGCACGGCGAGTTCGTGAAACGAATCACCCTGCCGGTCGCGGTGGAATACGATCGCATCGCTGCGACGTACGAAGACGGTTTCTTGATCGTCGTCGCGCCGATTGCGGCAATGGCCTACCAGCCGACGGCCCGAACCGAACTCCACATCTTGGTAAAAAGGACGCATTCCTAAATACAGATGGCTCAAAAATCTAGTCCAGACATCGTTCCCGCCAACTTGATCGGCATTCTGCCGCTCCAAGAGGCCGTGCTGTTTCCCCATACCGTCATTCCGTTGGCGGTCGTCAAGAAGTCCGGAATTCAACTCGTTGAAGAAGCGCTGCGGGAAGGAAAGCCGATCGGGTTAACCGTTCTGCGCGACCGCGAGATCGAGGATCCCGGTCCCGAAGACGTGCAGCGGGTGGGCACGATCGGCGTCATCCAGAAGATGCTGAAGGTTCCCGACGGCACGCTGCGGTGCATCGTTGCCGGTCAGCAGGTCTTCCGCATCGAGCAGTTCACGCAGGTCGCGCCCTACATGGTTGCGGCCTACACCGAGCTGCCCGACTCGACCGTCGAGAACGAAGAGCTCGTCGCGATGCAGCGTAATCTTGCCGGACTCTTCCAAAAGCTGCTTTCGTATCTTCCACAAGCGCCGCGCGAGATGGAGATGGAGGTCGCCAACATCACCGATCCGGTGGTGCTGACCTATTTCGTCGCCTCGACGATGCGCTTGGAGACCGCCGACCGGCAGGCGCTTCTCGAGGAACGCGACACCGCCAAGCGCATGCGCAAGCTGACGATGCTTCTCACCAAGGAGCTGGAGGTCGTCGAGCTCGGTCACAAGATTCAGAGCGACATTCAGCGCGAGATGGAGAAAAACCAACGCGAGTTCTATCTCCGTCAACAGTTGCGCGCAATCCAGGAAGAGCTTGGCGAAGTCGACCCGCAGCAGGCCGAGAACAACGAACTGCGCTCGAAGATCGACGGCGCGGCGATGCCGCCCGACGTAAAGAAGGCGGCCGACCGCGAACTCGACCGGCTTTCGAAAGTTCCCCAGGCCAGCCCCGAGTACAGCGTCATTCGCACGTACCTCGATTGGTTGGTGACGCTGCCGTGGAAAGAGGAGACGCCCGACCACATCGAGATCGCGACCGCGCGTGCCGTGCTCGACGAGGATCACTACGACCTCGAAAAAATCAAGGACCGGATCGTCGAGTACTTGGCCGTCGGCAAGCTCAAAAAGAAGCTGACCGGACCGATCCTTTGTTTCGTCGGGCCGCCGGGTGTCGGAAAAACCTCGCTCGGTCAGTCGATCGCTCGGGCGATGGGACGCAAGTTCGTTCGCCTTTCGGTGGGCGGCGTCCGAGACGAAGCCGAGATTCGCGGCCATCGGCGCACGTACATCGGCGCGATGCCCGGCACGATCGTTCGCGCGATTCGCGACGCCGGAACGCGCAACCCCGTCATGATGATCGACGAGATCGACAAAGTCGGCGCGGATTTTCGCGGCGACCCGCAGTCGGCGTTGCTCGAAGTTTTGGATCCGGAACAGAATAACAACTTCCGCGACCACTATCTCGATCTGCCCTTCGATCTCTCGCAAGTGCTCTTTATCTGCACTGCGAACACGCTCGACACGATCTCGCCGCCGTTGCGGGATCGCATGGAGATCATCACGCTCTCGGGCTATACCGAGCTCGAAAAGCTCCAAATCGCGAAGCGGTATCTGCTCAAGAAGCAGCGCAAGTACAACGGTTTGCGCGACTCTCAGGCGCAGATCGGCGACACGACGATTCGCGCGATCATCAACGACTACACGCGAGAAGCCGGGGTTCGTAATCTCGAGCGCGAGATCGGAACCGTCTTCCGCAAGATCGCGCGCAAGATCGCGGAGAACGCGCGCTATAAGGCGCGCGTCAAGCCGGAGAACCTCGTCGAGTACCTGGGCAGGCCGAGATTCTTCAACGAAGTGCGCAAGCGCGTCGCCTCGGTCGGCGTGGCGACGGGCATGGCTTGGACCCCAGTCGGCGGCGACATTCTCTTCATCGAGACGCAGTCGATGCCGGGAACCGGTAAGCTGGTGCTGACGGGACAGCTGGGCGACGTGATGAAGGAGAGCGCGCAGGCCGCGGTCTCGTTCTTGCGGTCGCGTTCGGCGGAGTTGGGCTTACCCGACGATTACTTTGCAAAGCACGATATCCACATTCACCTTCCCGCGGGCGCTACGCCGAAGGACGGGCCTTCGGCCGGCATCGCGCTGGCGACTTCGATCGCTTCGATGCTGACCGGCATCAAAGTCGATGCGAACTTAGCGATGACGGGCGAGATCACGCTGACCGGACAAGTGCTGCCGATCGGCGGGATCAAAGAAAAGACGTTGGGTGCGAAGCGCGCCGGCATCACGAAAATCTTGCTGCCGCGGCGCAACGAGATGGACCTCGACGACATTCCCAAAGAAGTTCGCGAAAGCATGACCTTCATTCCGGTCGAGGAGCTTTCCGAAGTCCTGCATCACGCGTTGGGGAAGCGGCTGATTTCGCCGGTGCCGCTGGGCTCGGACCACGCGCCGGCGAATAACGTCGTCCCCATGCGGCGTCCCAGCTCGGCGCAAGCGAAGCGGCGAAACGGCGCAGTCAAACGGGCTCCGGAGCGCAAACGCAAACTTAAACGATAACCTCGATCCCGCTTCCCTCGCGCACTTCGCCAATGACCGCAGCCATCGTGCTGCGGTCGTTCAATTCGCGTACCAGCTTTGGAAGACTTTCGCTCGCAACGGCAATCAGCAGCCCGCCGGACGTTTGCGCATCGGAGAACGCCATCCGCACGGCCGCGGGGACCGGCGGCGCAAACTCGGTGAAGGCCGCGTGCGTGTCTGCGTTATGGCGCGTGCCGCCGGGGACGATGCCGTCGCCGATAAGCTCGAGCACGCGCGCCATCAACGGCACCGCCGTTGAATTGAAGAGAAAGCGCACCCGCGACGCGCGCGCCATACTCTCGGCATGGCCGAGTAAACCGAAGCCGGTGATATCGGTAGCTGCATGCGCACCCGCGGCGAGCATGGCTGCGGCCGCGGCCTCGTTGAGCGTCGTCATCCACCCAACCGCTTCGGCCAAGTCGCTCGGCGCGATGGCGTTGCGCCGCAGCGCGGTCGTGAGAATCCCCGTGCCTAAAGGCTTGGTGAGCACCAGCACGTCGCCGGGTAGCGCGCCCGCATTGGTGACGACGCGTTGCGGATCGACGACGCCCGTCACCGCCATGCCGTACTTCGGCTCGGCATCTTTGATCGTGTGGCCGCCAACGATTGCAACTCCCGCATCGCGGGCAACGGCAGCGCCGCCCTCGAGGATCCGCGCGAGGATCGCGAGGTCGAGGTCTTCGGGAAAGGCGACGATATTGAGCGCGGTCAACGGCTTGCCGCCCATCGCGTAGACGTCGGAGAGCGCATTGGTTGCCGCGATTCTTCCAAAATCGTACGGGTCGTCGACGATCGGCGGAAAGAAGTCCACGGTTTGGACGAGGGCGAGATCCTCACGCAGCAAGTAGACGCCGGCGTCGTCGGCGTTGCCGTATCCTACGAGCACGCGCGCATTGGTCGCGGGTGAGACGCGTTCCATCACGCCGCGCAGCTCCGCCGCGCCAAGTTTCGCGGCGCAGCCGGCGCATGCCGAGAGTTCGGTCAAGCGGATGCTTTCGACGTTCATCGAAGCAGTATTCGATGCCGAGGCAACTGCTATTCCTTCCCGGGCCGGTGATGGTGGCGCCGCCCGTCCTGCGCGCGATGGACCGCCCGCTGATCGATCACCGTGGACCGGAGTTCGCCGCCATGCTGGAGCGTATCATCACGGCCTTGCGCCCGGTCTTCGGGACTCGCGGCGAGATCGCGATCCTTGGAAGTTCGGGCACCGGCGGCATGGAAGCGCTGGTCGCCAATCTGTTTACTCCGGGGGAGCGGTTGCTCTCGTGTCCGGTAGGTTCATTCGGAAAGCGCTTTGCGGGCATCGCCGCGAGCTACGGCTGCACGGTCGAGACGTTAGAGACGCCGCTCGGAGCGGCGGTCGATCCGGCGGCGCTGCAAGCGCGGCTCCACGCGGATTCGGAAAAGCGCATCGCCGGCGTTTTGCTGACGCACAACGAGACCTCGACCGGCGTTGCCAACGATATGGCGGCGCTTGCGCCGATGCTGCGTGCTCACGGTGCGATCACGCTCGTCGACTCGGTGAGCGGCCTTGGAGCGAGCGAGTTTCGCATGGACGAGTGGGGTTACGATGCGGTGGCGACTGCTTCGCAGAAGGCTTTCGCCGCGCCGCCCGGCGTTGCCATGGTTGCCTTGAGCGAGCGCGCGCGAGCGCGTCTGGAGAACCGCGCGCTGGCGCGCTTCTACTTCGATCTGCGCCGCGCGCTCGAGTTTTCGCACATAGGCCAAACGCCCTGGACGCCACCGATCTCCATCGTCTTCGCGCTCGACGCCGCGCTGGCTGCCTATCACGCCGGCGGAATGCAGGCCGCCTTCGAACGGCACGCCGGATTTGCGAACCTCGTGCGCGCTGAGCTGCGACGTCTGGGGTTTACGCTGCTCTCGATGCCGGGCGCGCATTCGGACACCGTCATCGCCGCCTATCCGCCGCCCGGCATCGATCCCACGCCGCTCCTGCGTTCGCTGCGCGAGGAGTACGGTATCGTGCTTTCCGGCGGTCAGGCCGAGCTTGCGGGAAAGATCGTGCGCTTTGGAACGATGGGAGACGTGTCCGCGAGCGATTTCCGAGCAGCCTTCGATGCGATCGAGGCGGCGCAGTTCGAACTTACAAGTGGTGTCGCCTAAAGTACGGTAGGACGAACGGGCGCGCGAACCAGGGGATCGTCGAGAGCATCGCGTCGTCCAGCGGCGCGTCGTAGGTCACGAGGAATGGCGCCAGCCGCGATTGATGCAGGCCGTCACGGATGTCCGGCGAGAGCGGAAAGAAGAGCGCCACGAAGAGGACGAGCCATAGCAGGATCGCACCCTTCAGCAAGCCGATGAGCGCGCCGCCGAGCGCGTTGCCGAGGCCCAGCACAGGAAGCTTGGCGATCGTGCCAAGCAGTCGCGCAACAAAGAGAATGATGACGTACGTGAGCAGCCCCGTGCCGAACATTCCGACAACGTGCGCCGAGCCCGGGCCCAGTTTCGTCACCTGCTCGATGGCTGCGTCCAAGCTCCCGTTGTAAAGCCACGGCGTGACCAAGGCGCCCGTTACCGCGACCGCTCCGCCGAGCTCGGAAACGAAGCCCCGCGAGTAGCCCTTGAACGCCGCGATCCCCAGGATGATGACGATAATCAGATCGGGCCAGGCGATGCCCGCGATCAAGTCCGAATCTCCGCTCCAAACTCTTTTTTCAGTGCGTCGAGCAACCGCGAAACGGTCGCATCGGCTTCTTCGTCGGTGATGGTGGCATCGAAACGCTGGAGCGTGACGCGGGCCGCCAGACTCTTGCGCCCTTCGCCGATCTGCGGACCGCGATACTCGTCGAACACGGTAGCGCCGGTACAGAGGCTGCCGGCAGCGGCAACGATCGCGCGCTCGATGTCGCGTGCGTTGACGTCGATATCGACGACCAAAGCTAGGTCGCGATACGTCGAGGGATATCGCGAAGGCACGCGGTAGCGCGGCGTTTCGTACGGCGGCAGCGATGCGATGTTGACGACGCAGAGATACGCGGGGCGGTCCAAACCGGCGGCTTTAGCCGTTCGCGGATCGATGCGCCCCAAATGCGCGACTTCGCGCGCGTCGAGGGTAACCAGCCCCGTCTTTCCCGGATGAAGCCCGGGTTGCGCACCGCGCGTCACCTCGGCGTCGCGTCCGGTGATCGTCCGCAGGAGCCGCTCGCAATCTCCTTTGAGCGCAAGAAAATTGGAGTCGCGCCACGGCGGCTCCTCGAGCGAGTCGACCGAAAAGCCGAACGTCAGCAGCGACTGCTCGACCAGGCCGTTCTGAGCCGAGCCGAAGACCTCGCCGATCTCGAAGACGCGGAGCGGCGACGCGTTCTCCGCGAGATACTCGATGATTCCCGGCGCGAGCGAATCGCGTAGGAAGCGCTGCTCGTCGGAGAGCGGATTTCGAACTTCCACCGATCCGGCACCGCGCAGCGATTGCGTGACGATTTCGCGATACCCCAAGCCGGCTACGACCTGTGCGATCCAGCTCTCTCGGTCAAAGGCGGCGCTCGAAATCTCATGCGCTGCGACCGACGGGACGACGACGGGAATTCGTTCGTAGCCTTCGATGCGGGCAACCTCTTCGACCAAGTCGGCCGCAATCGCCAAGTCGTTACGCCAGGGCGGCGGAATAACCGCAAGCGTCTTGGGGTCGACGCGGTCAATCTCGCAACCGAGCGCTACGAGGTGGTACTCGATTGTTTGCGGTGTAAGCGGCAGCCCCAGGAGGCGTTGCACGTCGGCAACTTTTAGCGCAATGGCCGCGGCGCGCGTTACCGGCTCGCCGTACGCGTGCGGCCGGTAGACCGTTGCCCCGAGATCGCGCAGGAGGGCCGCGGCGCGCGCGGCCCCGAGATCGGTCAGTGCCACCGGAAGCGCCTTTTCGTGACGCGCCGAAGCCTCGGTGCGCAGCGCGAGCGCGTTGCTCATGCGCCGGACGCGCGCACCGTTGAAGTTGGCCGATTCGAGAACGATCGCCGTCGTTTCGGGGCCGACTTCGCTTACCGCGGCGCCCATCAGTCCCGCAAGACCGAGCGGCCGTTCGTCGTCGGCAATAACGAGCGCCTTCGGGGAAAGCGTTCGCGTGACGTCGTCGAGCGTGACCATCTTCTCGCCGTCGCGGGCGCTGCGGACGATCAAACGCCCGCCATGGATCGCTTGCGCATCGTAAAAATGCAGCGGCTGGCCGGTTTCGAGCATGACGTAGTTCGAAACGTCGACGAGGTTGTTGATCGGGCGCTGGCCCGAGAGCGCGAGGCGAACGCGCATCCAGGCGGGTGCGGGTGCGACGCGCACGCCGTCGATGCGTTGGGAGATGAAACGATAACAGTCGCCCGATTCGATTAAGACCGCCGGCTCTTCTCCGGGCGGCTCCGCGTCGCGACCGGGGTTGACGAACTCCGGCAGCCGCAACTCGGTGCCGTAAGAAGCGGCGAGCTCTCGCGCCAGCCCGGCGATCGACATCGCGTCGGGACGATTGGTGGTAATCTCGACGTCGAGGACCGCAGTATCGAGTCCGAAGAGATCGACGACGTCAACGCCCAAAGCGCAGCCCGCTTCGAGCTGCATGATCCCGTCTTCGAACCAATCGCCGGGCAGCGCCAGCTCTTCGGCGGAAATCATCATGCCCTGCGACGCAACGCCCCGCATCGTGCGCGGTGCGATCGTGAGCGCCGGAAGCTGCGCGCCGATCGTTGCGACGGCGATCGTTTGGCCGGCGGCCACGTTGGTGGCGGCCGTCGCAATCGTCAGCGGAGCGCCGGCGCCGACGTCGACCTGCGCGACCTGCAGGCGATCGGCGTTCGGATGCTTCTCCAGGGCCTTAATCCGCGCGGTAACCACCCCCGTGATCGCCGGGCGCCGTTCGATCTCGGCGACCGGAAAACCCAGCATTGCCAACCGGTCCGCGATCGCTTGCGCATCGGGAGGCAACGCCACGAACTCGCGCAGCCAGCTTATGGGGACGCGCACGGTGCTCTCCTCGTCAACTCAGCTGCGCGAGAAAGTCGGGATCGCTCTTGACGAAGCGGCGGATGTCGTCGACTTCATATCGAGCCAGGCCCAAGCGCTCGACGCCAAAACCAAAAGCCCAGCCGGAGTAACGGTCGGGGTCGTATCCGACCTCGCGAAGCACGTTGGGATGGACCATTCCCGAGCCGCCGAGTTCGATCCACGCCGAGCCGCCGCACATATTGCAAGATTGCGATCCAAGCATGCCCGCGCCTTTGCATTTTGGGCACGTCGTGTCGACTTCGGCGCTCGGTTCGGTAAACGGAAAGAACGAGGGCCTAAACCGCACGTTCTGCGCGGCGCCGAAGAGCTCTCGGCACAGTCCCGTCAGCATGCCTTTCAAATGCCCGAAATGGATGCCTTCGGCAACCAGCAGTCCTTCGACTTGATGAAACTGAAACAGGTGTCGCGCGTCGACGGCATCTCGGCGAAAGCATTTTCCCGGAGCGACGATGGCGATCGGCGGCTGGTGCGCTTGCATCGTTCGAATTTGCATCGGCGACGTGTGTGGGCGAAGCAGCAGCGTATCGCTAATCCAAAATGAGTCGAAGCCCTCGCGTGCGGGATGATCGCCTGGAATGTTGAGCGCGTCAAAGTTATAGTAGTCGGGCTCGGCTTCCGGGCCGACGACGACCGCGAATCCGTGGCGCACGAAATAGGCGCAGCTATCCTGGATGATTCGACGAACGGGGTGAATCGAGCCGGCGGCCCCGCGAATGGACGGAAACGTAACGTCGATCGACGACGACAGCTCGGCGTCGAACTGGCGAGACTCGAGTGTTTCGTGCGCCGCCTGCAGCCGCCGCTCCATCGCGGCGACGGCGTCGTTGATAACTCGGCCCGCCTTCGGGCGCTCGCCCGGTGGAAGCGCTCCGATTGCGCGCCGCACGGTCGTAACTTCGCCGTTGCGGCCCAAATATGCAACGCGAACGCTCTCGAGCGCCTGCTCGTCGTTCGCGCGATCGACTGCAGCGGCAAATCGTTGCGAAACGTCGTCGAGTTTGATAGCGAGTTCAGTCATAGCTCTTCCAAAGCAAAACGCCCGGCGTGTTCTTTGCTACCAGGCGCTTTAAAACTCGGCTTAGACTTCTCGTTCGGCCCCCGTGGCCGAGGGTCGTTTATGTTGCAGTTGGGGACGCGTGAAGCCTTCGGTAAGCCAGATAAGCGTCGATGGAACCCGTTTGGGCGAAAAGCCTCCAGAAGAGATTGGACGTTGCCATAGCGCTTTGAAGTCTCCTTCTGAGCCGTCTGCTCCGGGGCGGCTTACGGTCGCGGAATGCGCTGAGTATACCATGCGAGTTTTGCCCCCGGTAGTCTTGACTTTTGGGGCCCGCAGTACTCTCTTGACAAAACCTTAAGGTTACCGGCCGGGCCCCCGGCGGGTTGCCTCGTAAAGGGCGATCGAACCCGCCACAGCGGCGCTAAGACTCTCCGCCGAACCCGCCATCGGAATGCCGATCAGGCGCGCGCAGCAGGCCTCCCAGCGCCCCAAACCATGCCGTTCGTGCCCCACGACCAGCGCCGCGGGCTGCCTCCAGTCCTGGTCGTCGAGGGGTTCACCCTTCGCGGCCAGTCCCAGGAGCCGCACGCCGGCCGCAACGGCCGCTTCTGCTACCTCGGCGGGGTCGCCGCCCGCGAGCCGCAGCCGAAAGATTGCGCCCATCGAGCCCCGGACCACCTTTGGGTGAAACGGCTCGACGCCCAGCGAGCCCCAGATGACCCCCGCAGCGCCAAAGGCATCGGCCGACCGCAGCAGGGTCCCGGCGTTTGCCGGGTCGCCGACGTCGGCTAGTACGACCGCCGGGCCGTCCTGGGCAAAAATTTCGCCCAAACTGCTAAAGCGAATCGGGGCCACGGCGACAATTCCGGGTGGGGTCGCAAGATCGGAGATTTGCGTCGCGCTGACCGGCTCGACCAGAAAGGTCGGCGTTCCCGAGTTGTCGAGCTCGCGTACCAGCGGCGTCGCGTCGTAGGCCGCCTGCGTTACGTAGAGTTCCTCGATCGGAAACGCAGCGGCATGCGCTTCTTCGAGCAGCGTTGGGCCTTCGAAGGCGAAGCGGTTAGTTTCGCGCCGTCCCTTTACAACTTGCAGGGCGGCAACGTTCTTTAAACGCTCGGCGTGAACTCCCAACCGCGTCGCCACGGTTTAGCCCCTGCGCGAGCGCGATGCAAACCACGCACGTGCGCCGATCATAATGAGTCCGGCTACGATCGCAGCGAGCATGATCGCGACTTTGTCGTTGAAATGATGTGGAACGAGCGTTCGCACCAGCAGATAGACCGCGGCAACGAAGATGACGAGGAAAAAGCCGAGCCAGGCGATTTCCGTCATGACCGACGATGGCGGTTGCGGCATGGAACGGTTTCTACGAGGCACGGTCGCACCGTTCCGCTAAGTCATGCAAATGGATCCACTGCCGCGCACAATCGAATCACACCGGGTTTTTCAAGGCCGGGTGTTTGCCGTTCGCGTCGACGAGGTGAAGTACGACGACGGAAGCACGCATCGCATCGACGTCGTCGAACATGGCGCGTCGCTCGCTATCGTGGCGACGACACCAAGCGACGAGCTAGTTTTGGTGCGCCAGTATCGCCATCCGGCGGGGACTATGCTCTGGGAGATTCCCGCCGGCACGTGCGAACCCGGCGAGACGTTGCTTGATGGCGCGCGGCGCGAGCTTCGCGAAGAGAGCGGTTTTAGCGCGGGCAGGCTCACGAAGATCGGCTCCTTTTGGACGACTCCGGGATTCTGCTCCGAGATCATGCATCTTTTCCACGCCGGCGAACTAGTTGAGGGCCCCACGGATTTCGACGAGGACGAGCGAATCGAGATAGGGCGATTCACGCAAGAGGCGGCATGGCGCCTGGTCGCTGAGGGCACAACCGACGCGAAAACCATGCTGGCTTTATTTTGGCTGAAGGGCGGGCGAGGTGAAATTGGAAGTCACGTCGGTCGATAGTTGTATGTAAGGGACAATTCTGCGTTGAACCATTGCTATTCAGCGCGGTGGATTCTGCTGATTCGGGTCTCGGAGGTTAATGGTGGAAATACCCAGCGACATTGATGCCGTAATTAAACGACTACTGGAGCCGCCCATTATCGGGCCGGAAGACTCGGTGCTGGCGCCTGAAGACGAAGCGTACTTGAGCTCGCTCATTGCATCGGTTCGGCTGGGGCGCCGCTCGGTCCTAATCGTCGAGGATGCCGACGAACGCCTACGCTTCATGTTTAGCAATGCGACTCGCGCCGAAGCGGTTACGATGTTGGGTAAGGTCGTGGAGGCTACAGGCCGCCGCCTCGCCGACGGCGACGACTAAGGAATGGGATGGGCCTGATTCGGCCCACCTCTTCGTCGCCTCGGGGTTCATTTACCGAAGTAAACTTCGCCCCTCGGCTCCTCGATCTGAACCAAATCAGAGCCATCCTGAGATCTAGCAACCAGTCTCAGTCCGTCGATCTTTCCCTGAGCCGTCACTTCGAAGTCATAATGGTACTGCGCGTAGCGATAACGCACGAGAAACTCATACAAAGTATCGCCGTCCGACTCTACCGTGCTCGAAACGGGCACGATCGACTGCACCGGCCCTAAACCGGCGAGGTTTTGGTGCGCGACCAGATCGTCGGTTAAGTAAGCGCTGAAGGACGGCGTCAGCTCGTCGCGCCGTACGTGCCCCGAGGCCAACAACATCAGCCACTCTCTCGCCCGCTCGATCGTGGCGTTGCTCAGATGCGTCGTCGCCGGCGGCACGATCAAATCGAGGATGCGCCCTCCAACTCCCTCGGGAATCGTCGTGGGCAAGTGCAGCGAGTCGGCGTCGGAAAAGACGATGACACCGACGTGTTGCACCGGGAAGAGCGCGTTCATCGCGCGATAGCCCGAGATGTCTCCATCTGACCATACGAAATCCTTGCCGCCGCGACGATCGATGATCCAGCCCATCCCGTAGCGTGTCGGCCCGTTATTTGCCGACGGAGCAAACATCGTTCGCACGGAATCGACGTGCAGCAAGATCGGCATCGCAACATCCCACTTCGCCAAATCGTAGATCGTCGTAACCAAGCCGCCATCGCCGCCCAGCCACGACGGATCCCAGGCCGGCGCGGGATCGAACCCGTGGGACGTGCGGGTATAGCCGATCGCATGCTGCGCCGAGATGCCGCTGTCGCCGGCAAGAAACGTGTTGTCCATGACCAGTGGAATGAAGATATGTTGCTCGAGATAATCGGAGAGCGGAACGCCGCTGGCGCGTTCGACGATCAAGGCGGCCAAGAGATAGTTGATCGGATCGTCGGCGTACACGGAGCCCGGCGCAGCGACCAGCTTCATTTGATCGAGCGCCGCGAGAACCGCGGCGAGCTTGATCGGATGCGTGCGATCGGCCGAAACGCCAGGGATTCTCGAAGACGGCGGGAGGCCGGAGGTTTGCGCCAGCAGCTGCGCGATCGAAATCGTTGCGCCCAAATGAAACTCAGGAACGTACTTGGAGACGTGATCGTCGAGCGCGAGCTTCCCGTCCTGCACGAGCAGAAGAACGGCCGCCGCGGTAAATTGCCGGGTGAGGCCGCCGGCGTAGAACTGCGTGTCCGGGCTCATCGGCACGTGCTTGCTGAGATCGGAGAACCCGAAGCCGCGCGCGTAGACGATCCGGCCGTCTTCGACGATTCCAACGGCAATGCCGGGCGTGCGCCCAGCATGGACCTGTGCCTTCGCCATTTGGTCGATGCGGTCGGAAAGCGCCGAAGTCAAGGTGAATCCTGTATCGGCTCTTACCGGCAAAGTTCCGGCCTGGGGGAGAACGCAGAGCGAAAGCGCCGTCGCAAAGACGGAACTCAAACGTCGCATATGCGCTGGATTAGATATCGAGCGTCGTGGGCCTTTTGGGCGCCGTCATTTTTGCGCCGCCTGCCGGGCTAGACTGAGCAGCGCGCCAAACGCCTTCTGGTCCGAGATGGCGAGTTCGGCGAGCGCCTTGCGGTTCAGCGTTACCCCAGACTTCTTAAGGGCGTGCATAAAAACGGAGTAGGACAGGCCCTCCCGGCGAACCGCCGCGTTGATGCGGCTGATCCACAGCGAGCGAAAATCCCGCTTGCGCACGCGCCGGTCGCGAAACGCATAGGCCAGCGACTTAAGGAGTGCCTCGTTTGCGACGCGATAGTTGCGGCGGCGAGCGGCGCGAAAGCCCTTGACCAGCTTCATCACCTTGCGGCGATGTTTGAGACCTCCAACCGCGCGTTTGACGCGTGACATTCTCTACGTCTCCTTTAAAGCAGATACGGAATCGTCGGCGCCAAGCGCTTCAGATCGCCCTTGAAGGTCGGTTGATCCTTACGGAACTTGCGCTTGCGCTTCTGGCTCTTCTTGCTCAGAATGTGGCCGCAACCGTCGAACTGGTGACGGTGCAGCAACTTGCCGGTCCCCGTGACCTTCACGCGTTTAGCGGTTCCTCGGTGGGTTCGAATTTTAGGCACTGGTCTGCTCCTCGGATACCGTCTCTGCGACGGCAGGCTTAGGTTCTTTTTCGCGAGTGGTAGAAAACTTCGGTGGACCGTTCGGCGTCGCGCGGGGCGCCAGAATCATGAACATATTCTTGCCCTCCAGCCGCGGCTCGCGCTCCACGGTTGCCAGTGGCGTCATGTCTTCGGCCATGCGGTCGAGCAGCCGGCGCCCGAACGAGGTATACGTAATCTCTCGACCGCGAAACATGATCGTCACTTTGATCTTGCTCCCGTCGAGCAATAGCCGCTCCGCCATTCTTGCTTTTGTTTCATAGTCATGCGTCTCGATCTTCGGTCGCAGCTTCACTTCCTTCAGCTCGAAGTGGCGCTGCTTTTTGCGTGCGTCCTTGTCCTTTTTCGACTGCTCGTACTTCAAGCGCCCGAAATCGGCGATCTTGCAGACCGGCGGTTGAGCCGTCGGCGAAACTTCGATCAAATCGAGTCCCGCGAGTCGTGCGCGCGCCAATGCGTCTTCGGTTGGCAGTATTCCGAGTTGCTGTCCGTTTTCGTCGATCACCCGAACCGCACGAATGCGAATCTGATCGTTGATGCGCAGGGGTCTTGCTATGAGCTCATCTCCAAAAAAAAAGGGCGCTGCCGGAGCAACCCCACTGCGGAACCAGCCGTAAGTTCCTTCGGTGAAGACCGGATCGCCCGAGGGCATCCGGTGAGCGGAGCGACCCGCTGCTTCGGCTCGCCAACCATATCACGCCGGGGCAGGGGAGTGTCAAGGGGCGTTCAGAGAGGCTATGGCGTCGGCAAAGCGATCGAGAAAATAGGCGATTGCCTCGTCGTCGATGACGAGCGGCGGCGCGACGCGCAGGACATATTCGCGCGTCTCCTTTGCCGCGACGCCTCGCTCGAGGAGGGCCTCGGAGAGGCGACTGGCGGGGACGTTGAGCGCAACGCCGAGGAGCAGACCGCGGCCGCGAACTTCGACGATCAGCGGTGAGGCCAGCGCCCTGAGCCCCTGCATGATGGCCGCGCCGGCATAGCGCGCGCGAGCCGCGAGATTTTCCGAGACGACTACGTCGAGCGCGGCCTCGGCCACCGCGCAGGCCAGTGGGTTGCCGCCGAAGGTGCTGCCGTGGTCGCCGGGCCCGAAGAGCTCCATCAGCGTCGTGCTTGCCAGTGCGGCCGAGACCGGGTAGAACCCCCCGCCGAGCGCCTTGCCGACGATCAGGACGTCGGGCTTGACCCCCTCGTAATCGCAGGCGAAGAGATCGCCGGTCCGCCCGAACCCGGTCTGTACCTCGTCGGCGAGCAGCAAGACCTCGTGCTCGCGGCAGAGGCCCCACACGCGCTTGAGATAACCGGCCGGGGGCACGATGACGCCGCCTTCACCTTGAATTGGCTCGATGAGCACGGCAGCGGTCTGCGGCGTTAGGGCCCGTTCGAGCGCCTCGGCATCGCCGAACGGGACGACGACGAAACCCGGCAGAAACGGCCCGAAGGCGTCGCGATATTCCGGCGTCGTGCTAGCGCTGACGGCCGCCATGGTTCGGCCGTGAAAGTTGTTCGAGAAGACGACGATCGTCGCCTCACCTGGGGCAATGCCCTTACGCCGGTAGCCCCAGCGCCGCGCGAGTTTAATTGCCGTTTCGACGGCTTCAACGCCGGTGTTTACCAGTAGCGCCTTGTCGTATCCGCACAGGCGCGTAAGCTTTTCGAGAAATCCCGGCATGCGGTCGTTGCGCATCGCGCGCGACGTCAGCGTGAGCCGGAGCGCTTGGTCGACAAGCGCCGCATAAATGCGCGGGTGGCAGTGGCCTTGGTTGAGGGCCGAGTATGCGCTGACGCAGTCGAGATAACGGTTTCCGGAAACGTCCCAAAGCCAAACGCCTTCCGCCCGTTCGACCACCAGGTCCAGCGGGGCATAGTTATGCGCGCCGTAACGCTCTTCGCGCGCGATCAATTCTTGCGCTTGGTCCGAGAGGATATGCACCTCTCCCGTCTTAAGGACACGCCCTTGGCTACCTGCTTCGATCATCTCGAGCGGCTTGTCGCTCGGGATCATCCCGGCGTATCCCTTAGCGGCCGTACGCGCGCGTACGTGCACGGCGAGCGCACGCCGCGTTCGGTCGTTTTGCTCCACGGACTAAGCGCGAGTCCGGCGCAGTTCGAGCGCGTGGCGGCCGACCTTTACGAACGCGGCCACAACGTCGTCGTGCCGCGCTTGCCGCGACACGGCCACGCCGACCGGTTATCGCCGGCGCTGGAGCGCTTGCGCGCCGAGGATCTCTACAAAGCGGTCGTCGAGTACGTCACGATCGCGCGAGAGTTGGGCGACCGCGTAACGGTGGCTGGTTTTTCACTAGGTGGACTGCTTGCAGCTTGGATCGGGCAGCATTTCGAAGTTGACCGCTGCGTGCCGATCGCGCCGTTCTTCGGTGTCGCGCTGATACCGAATCGTTTGATGAATACCGTTGCGGAACGGTTGCTCCGCCTCCCAAATCGTTTTCTCTGGTGGAATCCGATCTTGCGCGACCGGCACATCGCAGCGTGCGGCTATCCGCGCTATGCGACGCACGCAATCGCGCAATCCTATCGGATGGCGCGAGCGCTGCTCGATGAAGCGCTTACGGAGTGCCCGGGAGCGCAACACGTGACGATCGTCACCAATGCGGCGGAGGTAGCCGTGAACAACCACGCGATTCGCCGGCTCTACCGGCGGTGGCAGCGGCACCGCCCCGAAACCGTCGAGCTCAGCGTTTTAACCGGTCTCCCGCTGTCGCACGACATCGTAACGCCCGAGCGACCTTGGCGCCTCGCCGATCGCGTGCATCCCACGCTGCTAAGCGCAATCGATCCTTAGATATAGCTCCTGAGCTTCGGCCAATACGCGGCGAGCGGCTGCGTAATTCCCTCGCAGAGCGAGATCGGAAAGCCGTTTTCAAACGGTCTGCCCCAAGGATTGGAAAACCGCGTCACGATCTGCCGGGTCCGGAATAAGTGTGCGTCGCCCTCGCAGTCGCCGTGGACGTCGATGAGGACGTTGCCGGTATAACCGTGCGTGCCCCACAGCCAGAATTGATTGTTTCCGGAGAGCGCCGGCGGTAGCCCGTATTGCGGCCCGAAGAAGTCGATCGCGGCCGCCTCGCCATAGTTGCTCGCTAGAATCGCTGCCTGCGCGCGCTGCGAGGGTGGTAACGAACGGTAGATGCGCGCCACGGCCGCGGCCAGCTCCGGCCAGCCGTGCATATCGCCCCAATCCGGCGGTAAGGTCCCGATCGTCGTGCGCTCGCTGCGCGCGAGATCGATGTTGCGCGCGATCACGCCTTGCGCAATTCGAGTGTAGGCCGACATTGTCGTTTCCGGTAGAACGGGCATCAGCAATGGAACGAGGATGATGCCGGCAGTCAACGCGTACAGCGCCAGAACCGGCCGCCACGCGGTCGCGCGCGCCGTCCACGCTTCGATAATAACGGCCCCGGCCGCGATCGGAATCGGGTAGACGTCGCCCGGATAGTAGTTTTTGCCATGGAACACGATCATGGCAGCGATCAAGAGCAGATAGGCGACGCCGAGAAATCGCGTCAGGTGTCGGTAAAGAAGTGCCGCCAGTCCGATCAGCCAGACGGGCGCCAGCAACGGGTGCGTAACGAGCGGCTGCGTTGCCAAGTACTCAAGCGGCGTTAACGCGACGTTTCGATATTCGCCGGCTTCGTGCAGCACCGTCCACATGGGGAATCCGTGCGCGGCCTGCCACAGGACGTTCGGCAGTGCGATGGCGACCGCGAGCAGCACACCGGCAGCGAACCAGGGCGTGAAGAGTGCGCGCCGTTGCGGGAGCAGCAGCAGCGCGACGACGATGGCCACCGCGAACAGGATAACGGAGTACTTGCTCTCGATCGCGATGCCGAAGATCGCACCTACTGCGAGCCACCAGCGGGGATCGGCTCCCTTGACGATGCGCAGAACGTACAGCGCCGCCAGCGGCCAGAGCCAGAGCCCGACGGTATCGGTTGAGAGTTTCATTCCGAAATCCATCAATACGGGTGTGAGCGCGGCGACGAGCGCGGCGAAGCCCTCGGCAAACGCGCCGCCCCCCAGCTCGATGACCAGCAGGCACGTCGTGTAGACCGATGCTGCCGCAAAGCACGCGCAGAGCGCGCGCACCGCAAAGAGCGAGTGCCCGAAAAACTGCGTGCTCGCCGCTAAGAGGGGGACGACGGGGGGCTGGTCGACATATCCCCATGCGGGATGGAAACCGCAGATGATAAAGTACAGTTCGTCGCGGAAGAAGCCGTAATGGGGGTTTCCGATAAGATGGACGATCAGCGTCGCCAGCGCGGCGACCAGCGGAATCCTGCGGACGAGGTCCGGGCGCATAGCCATAGTCATAAGCGATTCCGGCGAAGCCTGCAATGCCGGAGTCGCTAATGCCGCCGATGGCCGTGAAACGCTGCCCGTGGGCCACAACGCCCGACATGATTGTTTACCACGATACGGAGTGGGGTGTGCCGCTGCACGACGACGCCGGACTCTTTGAATTCTTGGTGCTCGAAGGCGCGCAGGCAGGCCTGAGCTGGGCGACGATCCTGCGCAAGCGCGAGCGGTATCGGCAGCTCTTCGGCGGTTTCGACCCGACTTTCGTCGCCAATATGACGCCGGCGCGCATCAAACGGATGATGCTCGACCCCGGCATCGTTCGCAACCGCGCAAAGATCGAGTCGGCGGTTTCCAACGCGCGCGCCTTGCTCTTGGTGCGTCAGGAGTTCGACACGTTCGACAACTACGTGTGGCAGTTCGTCGGCGGTAAGCCGATCCGCAACCGCTGGCGCCGGCTCGAGGAGGTTCCAGCTTCCACGCCGCAATCGGAAGCGATGAGCCGCGACCTCCGCGCGCGCGAGTTTCGCTTCGTTGGTCCGACGATTTGCTATGCGTTCATGCAGGCCGTCGGAATGGTTAACGACCATCTCTTGGACTGTGCATTTCGATGATCGCATCGCTACTGATGGCGGTCGCGCTGCTTCCCAACGGCACGTACCACTACGACTGGAACGTCGGCGGGCATAGCGTCGGCAGCAGCACGATCCTTATTCGACGCAGCGGCGGCACGCTTGACGTCGGCGAGAGCGGATCCCTTCCAGGGCGCACCGTAGTCAGCGAACGTAAAATCCCGGAGGCGACCTTCGCCAATCTTTCTTACGTCGCCGATGCGAACGGCAAGCATGTCGTTCTGACGTTCGCCGGAAACGAAGCGACGCTGGCCGCGGACGGCCAGCATGAGACGATCGCAGCACCGGCCGGCGCCCCATTTCTCGTCAGCGACAACATGACTGCGGGTTTTGCGCTCATCCCGGCCATGCTCGCCACCACAGGCGTGAAGCGGTTCACCCTGGCTTGCGTTTGCGGGTCGTTCGTCGCAGTGCCCGTGACCGTTACCGGCCACCCGCCGTCGCCACCTCAGGGCATTCCGCTCGGTGAGGAAGGACTGTCGGTCGAGCTAGACGGCCAGACGGCAATCCTCTGGTTCCATCGAGGAACGTACGTGCTCGACCGCTTCGAGCTGCCCGCGCAAGACCTGACGATCGCCCTGCGTTCCTACGATTCAGCCGTGACGCCGCTGCCGAAGCCGGCAACGCCGGCACCGCTGCCGTTGCCATCGCCGCAGTACTCCTCTCGCGACGTTTCGTTAACGGCCGGCGACGGCGTGACGCTCGCGGGAACGCTGACGATTCCGAACGCGGCGGCGACGCCGCTCCCGGGTTTCGTCCTGGTGCACGGAAGCGGCTGCATCGACCGCGACGAAACGATCGGGCCGAATAAGATTTTCGCGCAGCTGGCGAACCGGCTCTCGAACGACGGCTACGCGGTTCTGCGCTACGACAAGCGCTCGTGCGGCAAAAGCGGCGGCAAGTTTCCGGTGCGCGACCGGTTGATCGCCGACGCGCGTGACGCGATCGCCTATCTGCGCTCGCAACCCGGCATCGATCCAAAACGAATCTACGTTCTCGGGCACAGCGAAGGCGGCGAGCTCGCGCCGAGCATCGCGATTGCGGACGGGCATTTGCGCGGGATCGTCTTGATGGCGCCTCCGGCGCTTCCGCTCGAGCAGATCTTAAAGCAGCAGCTGCTTCGCAACGTTTCGAGTGCCAATCGTGCGGCGAGGGAGGAGCAAGTGCAGGCCGGGCTCGACGCGATTTCATCGGGCAAAAAGCTGAGCGCGGAGAAGCGATGGTTGCAAAGCTCCTTTGGCATCGATCCGGCGGCGCTCATCGCGCACGTCCCGTGTCCGATTTTAATTCTTCAAGGGACGAAAGACATCCAAGTTTTGCCGGCAGACACGCCCCGCCTGGTGCAAGCCGCGCAAAACGCGCATCGCGACGTGACCGTCGTGATGGTACAAGACGACGATCATCTTTTCCTCAAGCTGGCGGCGGACGAGGCCTCAACCGGCGGCGAATATTTTACACCCTCATATCTCGATCCGGCGCTGTTCACCGCGATCGAGACTTGGTTAGCAACGCACTAGGTTCCGCTAGGCAGAAGGCCCCAACGATGCCGATTTACTTCCCCCATCAAATAAACAGATGACGGTCACCGCACGCCACAGAGCAGTTTTGATGGTCCTTCACCCGGACGACAAATGTATGGCGAAGCTGCCCCCTGATAGGACACGCTTGAGGGTTGGGGACAGCTGGAAGGGTCAGATCGAAGCCAACATATTTGCGGCCTGCTTGCAAGAGAATGCCAGATTCAGCCTACACTTCCTGCGGCCGGGCAAGCCGCCCTAGATGTAGTGCCGCAGCTTCGGCCACAGCGCCGTCAACGGCTGTGTGATGCCTTCGCAGAGTGAGATCGGAATATTTTGTTCGTATGAAATAACCCAGCGCGGATTGGAGCGCGTGACGAGCCGGGCGCTGCGAAAGAGTCCGGGAAAATCGGTTCGTCCGCAGTCGCCGTCGACGTCGATGACTACGTTTCCGCTATAGCCGTGCGTACCCCAGAGCCAGTAGTTGTTATGGCCGGAGAGCGCCGGCGGCAAGCCGTAACGCCCGCCGAAGAAATCGATCGCCGCGGCTTCGCCGTAGTTGCTCGCTACGATCGCCGCTTGCGCTCGCTGCGCCGGTGGCAAGCCGGCGTAAATCGTCGCAACCGTCGCGACCAGTTCCGGCCAGCCGTGCATGTCCGCAAAATCTTCCGGCAGCGGGGACGTACGGAAACGCTCGGTTTGCAACGTGGTTTTCTTGATGTGCAGCGCCTGCGACACGAAGGTCGCATAGTCGAGCGTCCGCTCTTCGGAGAGCACCGGAAGAGTAATCGGTGCTAAGAAGAGTGCGGCCGCCACCGCTCCCGCTACCAGTAGCGCGCGGATGGCAACCAGACGTCGCGTCCAGCCTTCGAGCACTACCGCTCCGGCCGCCATCAGAATCGGATAGACGTTGGCGGGGTAGTAGTGCTTGGCGTGCAGCGCGATCATCATCGTAATCAACAGCACGTACGCCCATCCTAAAAAACGCGCGGTGCGGTTGAAAAAGAGCCAAACCAATCCCACGATCCAGATCGGCGAGAGGAAGAGATTGGTCAGGATGATTTGTTGAAACAGAAAGAGCGCCGGCGGAGTGACCGTATTCTTCCCCTGTGCTCCGTTGCGCAGCAGTTCCCACATCGGGAAGCCGTGCAGCGCTTGCCAGACGAGGTTCGGCAGCGCGATCGCGATTGCCACAACGACACCGCCAAGAAACCAGCGCGAAAACAGAACGCGGCGCTGCGGCGTCAGCAATAAACCCGCGACCAGCGCGAGCGCGAAGAAGATCACGCTGTACTTGCTTTCGAGCGCGATGCCCATGCAGGCGCCGGCGCCCAGCCACCAGCGCGGGTCGGCGCCCTTGACGATTCGCAGCACGTACAACGCGGCGAGCGGCCAAAGCCACATGCCTACCATGTCCGGCCCGGCCTTCTGGCCGAACGCCAGCAACACGGGGGCCGCGAAGAATGCCACACTCGCGAGCACGGCCGCAAACGTGCTGCCGCCGAGCTCAAAAACGAGCAGACAGGCGACATAAACTCCGCCGGCAGCAAATGCCGCGGGCAAAGCGCGCAGCAAAAAGAGCGAATGTCCGAAGATCTGCGAACTCGCGGCTAAGAGCGGGACGAGCGGCGGTTGGTCGACGTAGCCCCACGCCGGATGAAATCCGCAGATAATGAAATAGAGCTCGTCGCGGAAGAAACCGTAGTGCGGATTGGCGGCGAGATGCAGCACGAAGGTGACCAGCGCGGCGATCGTCGCCGTTCGGTTGAGTCGTAGAACGTTCATTTTTGCGGCTCCACCAGGTAGAGTTCGTGATAGCTGTCGAGCGTCGCATAATGTCGCGCGCCGGCCAGGCTGCCCACGTCGTGCGGATTGACGAGCACGAAGACCCGATTGTGCGCCGCCCAGCGCCGGTAGAGCGCGAGGCGCAGTTCGTTGTCGGAAACAATGCTAATTCCGCGAAGCGAACCGTCCACGTAGGCGCCGTAGGCGAGCGAGGTTGCGTCCAGCCACGGTGTGACGACGAGGCTTGGTGCGGGCACGGTATAACTGACGGCGTCGATCACCCACCGCCCGCCCTCGCCCGGCGCGTGATGAAAGAATGCACGGTGATTCGCAACCGCCGTACCGGCGCCGATCGCAAGAAAGAGTATCAGCGCGAAGCGCAATATCGGCCTTGCAGAACTTTCCGGTTCCGCCATCAGCGCCCCGAATAATGGAACGGCCAGCCACGAGGCGAGCAGACGATACCGGCCGACGTCGCTCTCGTTTGGATAGACGATGGAAAAGAGCAATGCCGCCGTGCAGGCGACGCAGAGCACCAGCGCCGTGCGCCAGTTCCGGCGCCACGCCGCCGCGAACCCAGCCAAGATTAGAAAGGTCGCAAACGTGCCGTACTGCTGCTGAGTGCCGGTCACGAACGCCCACAGCGCATCCCCGATACGCAGCGGGTTGAATGCCTGCGCGAAATAACCGGGCGTATGAAACTGGCTGCCGGTCAACTCCAATGCGAGCCCATGGAGCGTGCGGGGGTCGTTGTAGTTCCAAAAAATGCCGCCGTTGGTGCCTTGCAATCCAATCGTTGGGTCCAGGCCATGGGCAACGACGTACGCCGAGCGCAACGGCAGATAGAGATAGAGCGCCAAACCTGCCAGCATCAGCGCGAGCGAAACGCCGGTGAGCCGCAGCGACGGCTTGCGCACGGCGACCAGCGTGCCGACGAGCAAACCCGGTAGCAACCAGAGCGCGTTGGGATGCGCGGCCATCGCGAGCCCGCAGAGCGCAAAGGCACCCGCGAACCAGCGGGCGTCCGCCGTGCGCATCCATCGGAGGAAGGCGTAGATCGCGACCGCTTCGCACGCGACGGCGAGATCCTGCGCCTCAGCGCGCGCCGCGTGCGCCCAGACATCTTGCGTGAACGCAAACCAGAGCGTGGCAAAGAGCGCAACCCAACGGTTCGCGCCGATCTCGCGGGCGACTGCATATCCGGCGAGCGCCGTTATCGCAATCGCAACGCCGCTCATCGCATTCATGCGAAAGGCGACCGAACCAACGATCGCGACGTGCGACCAGACGTACCCCACCAGCGTGTAGAGCGGAAAGCCGGTCGGATGCGCGATGCCTAAGATATACGGAACGCCTTGAAGCTCGGCCGTATCCCACGACCCCGGCTCGGCGGACGCGCTCGCGAAGTACGCGGCCGCGGGAATTACGAAAGCCGCGAAACGCGGCAGGGCCGCGAGCCGCGGCCAGGTCACGCCAGCGTGGGCAGCGGAAGTGACGGACGCGTCGAGAGATCGGGCCGCACCTCTTGGAATCCCGCGAGTGCGCCGTCCATGAGCGCCAGCGCGAGATCGAGCTGCGGATCCTTTCCGTCGCGAAAATCGTGCGGCGCGATGTCGACGTCGTAGTCGGGATCGGCTCCGCGATTTTCGACGCTCCAACCGACGTCGACGAACCAGAATGAGAACTCCGGCTGTGTCGTGAGCGTGCCGTCGACAAGGTGGTGGTACGGATCGATCCCGATGACGCCGCCCCACGTGCGTTTCCCGACCAGCGGCCCAAGCTTGTAGAGCTTGAAACAGTGGCTGAAGATGTCGCCGTCGGAGCCTGCGAACTGGTTGGTCAGCGCGACCATCGGGCCGTTCACCGATTCGGGCGGATAGGGTTGCGGAGCGCCGTACCGCGGGATATCGTAGCCGACACGTTTGCGCGCGAGCTTCTCGAGCAGCAACGGTGAAACGTGGCCGCCGCGATTATAGCGCACGTCCACGATCAATCCTTTTCGATCGAATTCGCTCAAATAGCCGCGATGAAACTCGGAGAAGCCCCACGGTCCCATGTCCGGAATGTGAAGGTAGCCCACGCGTTCGCCGGTTCGCTCGTGCACCAGCCGCCGGTTTTCGTCGACCCACGCGCGATAGCGCAGCGCCGCTTCGCTTGCGAGCGCCTTGACCAGCACGATCCGCTCCTCGCCTTTGCGCGAACGCAACGTTACGGAAGTGTCGCGACTCGACGCATTGACGAGCAGCCGGCCGGGAGTAACCTCGCGCGACAAGCGCTTTGCCCCGATGGCGACGATGCAGTCGCCTTCGTGCACGTCCAACCCCGGCTCCGCCAAAGGCGAATCGCTCTCGCGGTTCCACGAGTCGCCGCGGTAGATGCGCTCGATGCGGTAACCGCCTCGCTCCTCGTCCCAGCGCAGATCGGCTCCCAAGAAACCGCGTTGGTACTGTGGCGGTTCGCGATAGTCGCCGCCCCATTCATAGGCGTGCGACGTGCCCAGCTCGCCCTGCATCTCCCAAATCAGGTCGGAGAGTTCGGTGCGCGTGCGCACGCGCGGCAGCACGGCCGCATAACGATCGAAGACGCGGTCCCAATCGATGTCGTTCATGTCCTCGACCCAGAACTGTTCGGTCTGAAGCCGCCACGCCTCACGATACATCTGCGCCCATTCGTCGCGCGGGACGATCTCGACGCTGGCACGATCGACCTCGATCCAGCCGCTGCGGCGCCCCGGTTCGGGCGCCGGCTTCTGCTCTTCACCTTCTTCGGGCAGATCGCCGAGCGCGTCGATCGCTCGCAAGCGGTCGTTGGACCGATAGATCAGCGTTCGCGCGTCGGCGCCGAGTTGAATCTCGTCGCACTCGTTGGCGATCGTTGCAAGGCGCTGCTGCTCGAAGTCGTAGGCTAAAAGCGTTCCGTGATCGTCCTTGTCGAGATCCTCGCGCCGCGCCGGTTTAATTCCCTTGACCGCAAAAAGCGTGAAGAGCACGCGTTGCGGCGCCGCAACGATTTGTTGGTAGTCCCCCTCGTCAACCGGAAAGCCGAGCACGCGCCCCTGAATTCCTATGAAGTCGATCTCCACGTCGGACGGCTTCTGCGGTTTGCCGTTCTTCGCGCGTCCGTGATCGTGCTCGCGATCTTGATGAACCGGCTTCGGCTTCGGCACGAACGGCGACGGCACGTCGTTACGCAGCGTCACGACGAACGGGCGGCTGGCCTGCGGAAAGCTCAAGTCGAACTGCAGCGCATCGTAAACGGGATTGAAGTCGCGCGTCGAGATGAAATACAGATACTTGCCGTCCGGATCCCAGACCGGCGACTGATCCGCCCGTAACGGCGACGTCACGTCGTGGATCTTTCCCGAGCGAACCTTGACGACGCGAATGATCGACGTGCCCTGTGCCGGCGACCAAACGTAGGCCAAGAACCGCCCGTCGGGCGAGAAAGACAAACCGGTGATGCGATGCGACGGGCAGGAATCGAGGACACGAACCTTTCCGTCGTCGAGGTCCGCGACGCACAGCTCGTGGCGGTGGTTCGCAAAGGCGACGACGTCGTCGGAGGGCGAGCAGACCATGTCGGTCACGCGGCCGATGTCTCCGCTGGTGACCAAGCGCGGCTCGCTCGACGCGTCGGCCCGGTACAGGGCGATCTGCTCGTATCCATTGATGTCGGTGACCGAAGCGAGCCGTTCGCCGTCGTGCAGCCACCGTGTGAGCCGGCTGCGCGCCTTGCTCCCCACGCCGTGGCGAATGACGGCCCCTTCGAAAAGCGGCATCGTAAACGTCTGGCCGCGCGAATCGAAGGCTACTTGCGTCCCCTCGGGGTTCGGCGCGAACTGCTCGAGCGATTCTGCCGCGTTCTCGAAGCGGCGCGCGAGCTGCGGCGCGGTGGAGTGCGTCTCGACCTCGACGAGCGACACGCTTCCGCTTTCGATATCGAACAGCTTGATGTCTCCGCCGGCGGCGTAGACGATGCGCTGGCCGTCGGTGGCGGGAAAGCGTGCGTAGTACTCGCTCTCATTGGTGTGGCGGCGAATGCCGCTTCCGTCGAGCTCGCAAGAATAAATGTTGCCGATGCCTTCGTGGTCGGCCAAGAAGTAGATGCGGTCTCCGATCCACATCGGCCAGCACGGATTTCCGTCGGGTAACGGCAGCCGCACGAACTGGTCGGAGCCCTGCGCTTGCACCCAAATCTCACCCGACGTGCCGCCGCGATACCGCTTCCAACGCGCCGGATCGGCCGCGTTGCGACCGATGGCGAGCCTTCCATCGGGCCCGTACGAGATGACTCGGCCGTGCCCGAGGTCGAGCTCTCGCGGATCGCCACCGTCGCGCGCAACGATGAAGGGCCGAGTCTCGCCTTCGTACCAGGTGGTCGGGTTTCCGACGAAGAGGATCTCGGTTCCATCGTGGCTCCATCCGATCGTCGAGACCATCGTCGCTCCGAGAAAAGTCAGACGGCGCGGTTCGCCGCCTCGCGCCGGCATGACGTACAGCTCTGGGTTTCCCTCATCGGTCGAGACGAACGCAATCCATTCGCCGTCGGGCGAAATGCGGGGAAACGAACACGTACCAAAACTCACGGTAAGCCGAATGGCGTCACCGCCGTGCGCCGAGGCGCTCCACAAGTCGTCCTCGCAGACATAAACTATGCGGTCGCCTGCTATCGACGGATAGCGGTAGTAGCCCTGATTCATATGGGACTTGCTTGGCGACAGGGTATCCGGCTCCCCTTATTTTTCGTTGTGTGGGCCCACGCCGCGGCCTGGTTGCGCGGCGACCGGCTTCCTCGGCCGGGTGGTAGCCCACTCTTGAGCGCCAACTGCGCTCGCCCCCGAATCACCAGCGCTGCGTTGACGTCGGCGTGATTACGATAACCACATCCCACGCAACAGAAACGCCTTCTTCGGCGGCTCTCGCGCGCAACGTGCTCGCAACGCGAGCACTCCTGCGACGAGAAACAACTCTCTACCTCGACCACCGTGCGCGCCGCCTCTTCCGCTTTCGCCACGATCATCTGCCGAAGCAGACCAAATCCACTATCCAGTAACCGGCGGTTCAAACCGGCCTTGGCCCGCACGTTGCGGCCTGGGCACTCCACGCTCCCTCTGGCGCTGCGGGTCATCGAGCGCAGGCTCAGCTTCTCCAGCACAATCACATCGGCGCCGTTGACCAACCGGCGCGCGACCTTATGAGCGTAGTCGCGCCGCGCATTGGCTTCCCGTTCCTTCGCGCGAGCTAGGCGTTCACGGGCTTTGGTGCGGCAATAGTCGGAGCAGTTGATGACTCGCCCGGCACTATCGCGCACCGTAGCGGCTTCGAGTTCACGCTGCTGGCGCGCGGTCGCGGCCTTACGTTTCTCTCCGACCGCTGCGTTGGCGATGAGCCGCCCATCGGAGAGCGCCGCCAGCACGTGCACGCCGCGATCCACGCCGATTACCTCGTTTGTTGCCGGCAAGGGCCGTACCGCGCGTTCGCATTCGAAACAGCCGTACCAGCGATCGCTCTTGCACACCACCCAGGCGCGGCCGTAGGTCGAAGGAACTTGCCGCCCTTTGCGCAGCTTAACGGCACCGACGCCGGGGACGTTCACGCGCTGTTGCACTCCATCCAAGCGTAAGGCACGATCGCCGTGCGGGAACTCGAGTTGGTGCCAACGCTGCCGGCTCTTAAATCGGGGAAACCCTGGAATCTCACCGCGCTTGCAGCGACGGAAGAATGCCTTCATTGCCAGATCGAGACGATGGAGCACCGCGTCCTCGCAGTCGCGGTAGACCGCTCGGAGCAGCCCATCTTCGGCTCGCAGCACCGTGATCTCGGCGGACTGCATCTTCGCCGTTACTGTGACCTTGCGGAGTCGATAGGCATCACGGCGTTGCTGCAGCAACGCGTTATACAACTGGCGCGTCACATCGAGCATGACCGCCAGCGCGGCGGCTTGATGCGTCGTTGGGTAGAGCCGAATACGCTCGATGCGTTTCACAGCGTCGAGCATAAGCCGGCTCAGTGACAGAAGCCTGGCACACACGACTTGTCAAGTACCGGTCGTTCGTGCTGATCGATGCGTCGCTTGCGTTTCGTACGGCACCTTGGTCCGCAGACATTGGATCGCCGGACCTGGCGACCGCGTCGTTCACATCGCGTTGACTACTTTGGGGCATGCGGCATGAGGCCGCCGGTCACGTGTAACAGGCGGCCGAGCGTTGCGTTCAGCTCGGCTGCGTTGTGAATCTGCACGAGCATCGGGACCAAGGTTGGCGTGCGCGAGCGGCGTTCGAAGGGTTCGATCGGGCCATTCCATGCAAACTGGGTCGCCGAATCGCCCGCCAAGCTGCGAAATAAGAGTTCGGCGCCCACCGCGTTCGCCCAGCCAAACTCGGGGCGCGTGTAGCGCCAATATCCGTTGGGATAAAAACTTTCGTGAAACAAGCCGCTTTCACCGTCGGTTTCGGCGAGCGTCGTGATCGCGTTGGCCACCTCCGCCGAAGATGTCGCCGTGAGCGCGCTGCCGATGATGCCCAGCGGCCACACGTACCCATACGGGGTATGCGGGCTGCCGAGTCCCTCTGCGTATCTTCCAGAGAAGAAGTACGGATTGGCGGCGCTGAGCGCGAACTTTCGCGTGGCCAAGTACGTCGGATCGAACGCCGAGCACCAATCGATATAGGGCAACGTCGTAAGGTTCGGAATGTTAGCGTCGTCCATGAGGTTATATCGGCCAAAGCCGTCCGTCTCATAGGCATACATCCACGTGCGACGGGCGGTGTCGAAGTAGCGCCCGTAGCGTTCGACGCCCACTTGGACTCGCGCTCCCAGCGCTTGAGCCCGATTGGCAAGCGGTGCATCGCCATAACCGTCGAGCGCGAGCCGTTGGACGTCGCGTAGCGCGACCACGGCCATCGCGTTTTGTGGAATGTTGAACCGGAAGCGCACCGGATCGTCCGAGGGGCGGAAAGCGCCCCAAATCAGGCCGGTGCCGCCGTTGTAGGTGTCGTCGGTCTGAACGCGATAGGGATAAACGTAACGGCTGCAGGCGCGGTGCCGTTCTTCGCAATCGTAAGTGGCGACAATAGTTCGCAGCGCGCGGTGCAGGTCGGGGGTGAAGACGGTCCGATCCTGCGTCGAGCGCCAGTAGACCCACGCGAGGATCACCGGCCACGCCGGCGAGTCTACTTCCCACTTGCGCTCCCAAATGTGATAGTCGGCGTCGAGCGCGTTGGCGTAGGGATCCGTCAGCACGTTGCGGGCGTTACGCTCGATCACGCCGGCGAACCGGGCGCGCAGGACCGGATACACGGCCTGATAGCGAATGTAGGGAATCGTTTGCGCGGACGAGTCGCGCAGCCACATCGCCGGAATGTCGCCGGTCTGCACGTACGTCGTTGCATCGTCCTCGAGGAAGAAGTCGTGGAGCAACGTGTGAAAGAGGTGCGCGGTCTCAATGGCGCGCGTGCGACGCCCGGTCATCGGGAGGACGAGCGTTTGCCCGGCGATCTGGCCGGGGAGCAGGTACGAGAGGGCGGCGATCGCGCAGAGGATCGCGAGTGACCGTGCAACGAGTGACCGCACTATAGAGTTGTTTGCTTCGCGCCAGGGAGGTCCGTTCTTGCACAGAGCCGCAAACAGGCTTCGACGATGACGGACGACGCATTGTTACGCGATTTCGAAATGCGCAAGCCGCGCGCGCTCGCGCGTGCCATCTCGCGCGCGGAGTCGGGCCGCGGCCGCGATATCGTCCGCGCGCTCTATGCGAAAACGGGCCGCGCCGTTACGATCGGGCTCACGGGACCTCCGGGTGTCGGGAAATCGACGCTGGCGTCGGCGCTCGTCCGCAAAGCGCGTGGACTCGGTAAGAGCGTCGGCGTAATCTCCGTCGATCCAAGCTCGCCGTTCTCGCACGGGGCGCTGCTCGGCGACCGCATCCGTCTCGCCGAGCACTTCACCGACGAAGCGGTTTTCATTCGCTCGATGGCCAGCCGAGGTCACCTCGGCGGGCTGGCCGGCGCGACCGCCGACGCCGTCTCGCTGATGGACGCCTTCGGCTTCGACGTCGTTTTAATCGAAACGGTGGGCGTCGGGCAGAGCGAAATTGCGATTGCCGAGCTCGCGCAAACGACGCTCGTCGCCTTGCAGCCCGGGAGCGGCGACTCGATTCAGGTGCTCAAGGCCGGAATCATGGAGATCGCCGACGTGTTTGTCGTCAACAAGGCCGATCACCCGATGGCCAATCAGCTCCGCCGCGAGATTCGCTCGGCGATGGAGATGCTGGAATGGAAGGGCTGGATCCCCGAGCTGGTCGCGACGCAGGCGCTTGCCGGCGACGGAATCGACGAACTTTGGGCGGCGATCCAGCGCCACATGGCCTATCTCAATGAAACCGGCGAGATCGAGGGGCGCCGGCGGGACGCGTTCGTGCACCAAGTGCGGCAACTGGCGATGGGACGCATCGAGCAGCGTCTGGACCGTTTGCTCGAGAGCGAAGACTCGGCCGGCATCGATCCGTACGAGGCGGCCGACCGCGTCATCTCTAGGTTCGGACTCCAGCTTCCCTGAGCTTGCTTGGGGAGAATCGGGCGTTTGCGTCGAAAAGCTCGGCCGCCATGGCTAAGATGATCGACCGACCCAGTGGGCTGGGCGCGCAACCTACTCCGGCCTTCGAGGAGCAGCATCGCCGCTGGGAAGCCACATCGGCTAAAGGGCGGTCGCGAAAGGACCCGGGCTCGGGGGCCGTCGACCGCACGATCTCCGACGTTCCGCTAAAAGTCGTCTACGCTCCGGAGGACGTCGCCGGCCTCGATCTTGCCGAAGATCTGGCGTGGCCCGGCGAGTATCCGTACACGCGCGGCATCCATCCCAACGGGTATCGCGACCGCCTCTGGACGATGCGCCAGTTTGCGGGATTCGGTACGGCTGCCCAAACCAACGAGCGGTATCATTTCTTGCTCGAGCACGGCCAGCACGGGCTCTCGGTTGCGTTCGACATGCCGACGCTGATGGGTTACGACTCCGACGCGCCGCAATCGCGCGGCGAAGTGGGGAAGTGTGGCGTCGCAATCGATTCGCTTGCCGACATGGAGGTGCTCTTCGACGGAATCGATATGGGCGACATCACCACCTCGATGACGATCAACGGCCCGGCCTGCATCGCGTTGGCGCAATACATCGCCGCGGCCGAGAAGAAGGGAATCCCGCGCGCGAAGCTGGGCGGAACGCTCCAGGCCGATATTCTCAAGGAGTATATCGCGCAGAAGGAGTGGATCTTTCCCCCGCGGCCGCACATGCGCATCATCGTGGATATGATTGCGTTCTGCACGCGCGAAATGCCGAAGTGGAACACGATCTCGATCTCGGGTTATCACATTCGCGAGGCGGGCTCGACCGCCGCGCAGGAGCTGGCCTTCACGCTGGCCGACGGGTTTGCGTACGTTGAAGCCTGTATGGCCGCCGGAATGGACGTGGACTCGTTTGCCGGGCGCCTTTCGTTCTTCTTCAACTCGCATATCGACTTTTTCGAAGAGATCGCGAAGTTCCGGGCGGCGCGCCGAATCTATGCGCGCCACATGCGCGAGAAGTACGGCGCGAAGGATCCGCGATCGTGGCAACTTCGCTTCCACACGCAGACCGCCGGCTGCAGTGCGACCGCCCAGCAGCCGGAGAACAACATCGTTCGCGTCGCGTTCGAAGCGATGGCGGCCGTGCTCGGCGGCACGCAATCGCTGCACACCAACTCGATGGACGAAGTCTTGGCGCTGCCGTCGGAAAAATCCGTCGAGATCGCGCTGCGCACGCAACAGGTCTTAGCCTACGAAACGAACGTAACCAACGTGGTCGACCCACTTGGTGGCTCGTACTACGTCGAAGCGCTGACCGAAGAGATGGAGGCTCAGGCAGAGAGCTATTTCGCCCAAATCGCCGAGTACGGCGGCGTGATCGAAGCGATCGAATCCGGCTTCTTCCAGCGAGAGATCGCCGAAGCCAGCTATCGGTACCAGCGCTCGATCGAGACGCGCGACCGCGTGATCGTCGGGGTAAACGCGTTCGTCAAGGAGGACGAGCCGGCAAATATCGACTTGCTGAAGATCACGGAGGAGACCGAGCGCGGGCAGGCCGCCTCGGTACGAGACTTACGCACGAAGCGTGACGATGCCGCGGTGCGGCGTACGCTCGAAAGCCTGCGAGCCGCCTGCCGCGATCCGAAGGATAACTTGATGCCGCACTTGATCGACTGCGTCAACACGTACGCTACCGAGGGCGAGATCGTCGAAGCGATGGCGAGCGTGTACGGGCGCTATACGGAGAGAGCGGTGCTATGACGGAGCGAGAGATGTTCGAATCCAACCTTGAAGTCCACCGCGTGCGCCGAACGCTCGCCCAGGTGAAGCGGAAGCTCGAAGAGGCGCTTCACTTGAGCCGCCGCCAAGATGAGATGCGAGATGAACGAACGGCCGTTACGCGTCGTCATCGCTAAAGCCGGCCTCGACGGTCACGACCGCGGAGCGAAGGTGATCGCGCGCGCGTTGCGCGACGCCGGCATGGAAGTGATTTATACTGGACTCTTCCAGGCGCCCGAACAGATCGTGCAGACGGCGGTCCAGGAAGATGCCGACGGTATCGGCCTCTCGATTCTCTCGGGCGCGCATATGACGCTCTTTCCGCTCGTCGTCGAGCAGCTCAAAGCGCAGGATGCGGGAGACATCGTCTTTTTCGGCGGCGGAACGATTCCGCCGGAGGATGCCAAACGCCTCAAAGAGCTTGGCGTCCGTGAGATCTTCACCCCCGGCGCGCCGCTGCAAACGATCGTGGACTTCGTGACGCGCGAGTGCGGTAAGCGAAGAACGCCTGCGGCTTAAAACACTTTGAATTCGACGCGAGTCCGCACGCGCGTCGCGCCGTCTCCGACCGGCGATCCGCACGTCGGTACGGCGTACGTCGCGCTGTTCAACTACTGCTTTGCGCGCCAGCACGGCGGCGACTTCATCCTGCGCATCGAGGATACGGATCGAGCGCGCAGTACGGCCGAGAGCGAAGGGGTGATCCTCGAAGCCCTGCGCTGGTGCGGCCTTGCGTGGGACGAAGGGCCCGACGTCGGCGGCCCCTTCGGGCCGTATCGGCAGAGCGAACGCTCGAGCATCTACGCCTCGTACGCGGAGAAGCTGCTCGCGTCGGGCGACGCGTTCAAATGCTTCTGCACGCCGCAGCGTTTGGAAGAGATGCGCGTCGCGCAACGCGCCGCCGGCCGGCCGTCGCGCTACGACGGCCACTGTCTCACATATTCGGCACAAGAAGTGGCGGCGCGCGAAGCCGGCGGCGAGCCCTACGTGGTGCGCTTGCGAGTTCCCGACGAAGGCGTCTGCGTCGTCAACGATCTGCGTCGCGGTCCGATCGAGTTCGAGTACACCAGCGTCGACATGCAGGTTCTGGTTAAATCGGACGGCATGCCGACCTATCATCTCGCCAACGTCGTCGACGATCACTTGATGGAGATCACGCACGTCTTTCGCGGTGAAGAATGGGTCTCCAGTGCACCCAAACATCTGCTGCTGTACTCGTATTTCGGATGGCAGCCGCCCCAGCTGCTCCATCTTCCGCTGCTGCGCAATCCCGATAAGAGCAAGTTGAGCAAACGCAAGAACCCGACGGGAATTCTCTTCTTTCGCGAGATGGGCTACCTGCCCGAGGCACTGATCAACTTCTTGGCGCTGCTCGCCAACGCGGCGGGGGATGGCGAGGACGAGCTGCTGGATCTTCCGCAGATCGTGCAGCGCTTCAACGTCGCGCACTTGCCGATCGGCGGCCCCGTCTTCGACTTGGCGAAGCTGGATTGGCTCAACGGTCGCTACATCCGCGAGCGCCTCGATCCCGCGAGCTTCGTGCAGCGCGTGCAGGAGTGGGCGATTTCCCCGGAGCGCCTGACGCGCATCGCCGCGCTTGCGGCGCCGCGCATCGAGCGCTTGAGCGACTTGGGCCCGCTGCTGGCCTTTCTTTTCTCCGGACGGCTGGCATTGACGGCGCAGTCCTTCGAAAGCGCCAAACTCGACGCGCCTTCTATTCGTTGCGCGCTTACTTTGAGCTTAACCGAGTTCGATAAGCTCGCGACCTGGAACGCCTCGGCGATCGAGGGTGTGGTCGCGCGGATTGCCGCCGCCCTCGGCAAGAAGCCCCGCGAGGTGGCGCGACCTTTCTACATTGCAATCACCGGCAGCCCCACCTCGATCCCGCTCTATGATTCGATGGAGCTGCTTGGGCGGGATCTCGTTCGCGAGCGGCTGAGAAGCGCGCTCGATTTGCTCGGCACGCCCAGCAAACGCGAGCTGCAAGAGTGGGAGGCCCTTTTGCAAAGCCCGGAGGCAGCGGTGTGATTCGCGCCATTGTTTTAGCCGCCGGCAAAGGCACTCGCATGAAGAGCGCGCGCACCAAGGTGCTGCACGAGATCTGCGGACGTCCGATGCTGTGGTACGTCGTGCAGGCGCTGCGCCAGGCCAAAATCGGTGAGATCGTCGTCGTCGTCAACGCGGAGCTGCGCGACGAGATCGAAAGCTTCAACGTGGAGAGCGTCGTGCAAGAGGAGCAGCTGGGTACCGGGCACGCTGTTGCGGTCGCGCTCGACCGGCTCGAGCCAAGATCGGGCCGGCTCGTCGTCGTCTGCGGCGATATGCCGCTCGTCACCGGTGAGCTGCTGGCGGGAATGGCCGGTTCGCTCGATGCGGGGGGCGCTGCCGCCGCCGTTATGGCGCTGGTTACCGTAAAAATGCCCCTGCCGTCGAACTTCGGGCGCATCGTGCGCAGCGGAGAGCGCGTCGAACGAATTGTGGAGGTTCGTGACGCTACCCCCGAGCAGCTCGCGATCGACGAGATGAATGCGGGTATCTACGCCTTCGACGAGGCTGCGTTGCGGGATGCCGTGTCGCACCTCCATACCGATAACGCACAGGGCGAGTATTACCTCACGGATTTGGTCGGAAATTTCGTGAGCGCCGGAAAAGGCGTTCGACCGGTGCCGGCGACCGATCATCTTTCGGTGCTGGGCATCAACGACCGCGTCGAGCTGGCACAGGCGCGCAAAGAGATGAACGCGCGACTGTGCGCCGCGCACATGCGCGACGGCGTCACGATCGTCGACCCCGACACGACCTATTTGGAACCCGAGCTCACCATCGGCAGCGACACGGTGCTCTACCCCAACACGACGATCTCGCGGTTTTCGGAGATCGGCCGGAACTGCGTCGTCGGTCCGAATAGCCGGCTGTCCAGCGCCAAGCTCGGCGAGCGCGTCACGGTGCGCGAGAGCGTCGTCAGCGACACCACGATCGGCGACGACGTCTGGGTCGGGCCGTTCGCTCATCTCCGCGCTGAGACGTGGCTCGGCGACAAAACCCACGTCGGCAACTTCGTCGAGATCAAGAAATCGAATCTGGCCCGCCGCGTCAAAGTTAGCCATCTCTCGTACCTGGGCGATGCGACGATCGGAGAAGAGACCAACATTGGCGCCGGGACGATTACCTGCAACTTCGACGGCGAGCGGAAGCATCCAACGGTCGTCGGGCGCAACGTCGCGATCGGCTCGAATACGTCGCTTATCGCTCCCGTCACCGTTGGCGACGGGGCGTTGACCGGCGCCGGTTCCGTCGTCACGAAGGATGTTGCCGAAGGCGAACGCGTTGCGGGAAATCCGGCGCGTCCAATGCAGAAGAAGTAGGTAGCTCCAACCGAAAGAGGGCTTCGTGAGACACGCGAGCGCCAGCGAGTCAAAAGCAAAGGAGCGCTTCTTTGCGTAATGGCATAGTCGCAGCCGCGCTGTTCTTCGCTCTGTTTGGGTTTGGCTTCGGCACGGCCGCAGCCGTCGAGCGGCCCAACGCGCTCGATCTTCGGGTCGATACTCTTAGCAGCGCGGCGCTGATGAGCGAGCCCGCGACGCGGCTGGTGGATCCGCAGCGGCAGGCGGCGGCGCTACGCCGCGCGCACTGGACGCTGCCCGGATGGGTGCTCATCTTCCTTTGCGAGTCTGCGGCACTGTTTTGGCTGTGGAGTTCGGGGGGCGCCGCGCGCCTTCGGGACTGGCTGCGCCGTCGAATCCGCTCCGATTGGCTGCAGCGCTTTGCATTCGGCGCATCGCTCGCGGTCCTGGCGCGCCTCGCCTCGCTGCTGCCCGCCTTCTACTTGTATCGCGTGGCGCGCATCATGCAGATGGACTTGGAACTGACACGCTGGTGGCTTGTTTCGTGGGGCTTTCACACGCTGTTGGGCATGCTCATCGCGGGTTTGATCGCCGCGGTCGTACTCGGATGGGTGCAGCGGACGCATCAGTGGTATGTCTACACGGTCTTGGGGATTCTCGCGGGTTGCGTCATTTGGGCCTACGCGAGCCCCTACGTCGCCGTCTTTGGGCGGACGATTCACCCGCTCGCCGGGCGCCTCGATGCGCGCACGCACAGCGTGCTCGTGCGCGCCGGCTTGGGCGGTCTCCACGTTGGGGTGGAGGGCGTGCGCAACACGCCGATCGGCGAAGCGGCAATCATCGGCATCGGCTCGACGCGTAAGATTCTGCTAACCGACACGCTCGTCGCGGGCGACACGCCGGCGGAGCTGGAGTACGACGTGGCTGTCGAGCTGGCGCACGTCGCGCACCACGACCTGCTCGCCATCGCTCTGATCGAAGGTGGCATCATCATCCTCTTTTCAGCGCTTGCGGTCGTGATCGCCGACCGCTTCCGCTTCCGCCGCGACGACGATCCACTCTCGCGCCTCACGATCGTCGGCGCGCTGCTGGCGCTGCTCTACATCGTCGCCGTTCCGGTGCGCAACGTGGCGTTTCGCTCGTACGATTTCTCGGCGGATCGGTACGCCGTCGCACTCACCGGCGACCCGTCCGATGCCGTGCGCGCGCTCGTCCGCGACAGCGATCAGCGCATGGAAGAAGTCTGCCCCGAACTAGCCGCGATGCTCTTTCTGTACGCGTCCCCGGGAACCGGCATACGCGTCGCGGCGATCAATCACGTTCCATCGGGTTGTCCATAAGAGCCTGTAGGGTTCCCAGGGGCCCACTTATTAACGAACCGCATCGCCGCTTCGAGCCCCTCGTCGATCCACAACGTTACGCCGTCGGTTGCCGCCGAAATAATCTCCGGCAGCATGCTGCGCTCGTCGTCGTTGAACTGACTGAGCACGTGGTCGACGCTGTCGAACTCCGGACGCCCGAGGCCGACGCGCAGGCGTGGAAACTCTTCACCGATCGTCGCGATCACCGAACGCAGTCCGTTGTGACCGCCATGACCGCCGCTGGGACGCATGCGTAACTTCCCAAACGGCAGGTCCATGTCGTCGCTCACGACCAGCACGCCGGCCGGCGGCGTTCGATACCACGCCGAAATCAAACGCACCGGCGTCCCGCTGAGGTTCATGAACGAGGTGGGCTTGACCAAGACGATGCGGCGCGCCGAATCGTAGGCTTGCTGCGCTGCATCTTTTTTCTTCCAGCTCGTGATGCCGAACCGGCGCGCCACCTCGTCGACGACCATGAAGCCGACGTTGTGGCGAGTTGCCGCGTATTGCGCGCCCGGATTTCCGAGCCCGACGACCAGCCGCGGGACGGCCGTCTCCGCCAGCTAGGTTCCCTTCCCCTCGGGTGCGGCCGGTTCGGCGCCGATCACTTGCGGTTCGGCGGTTCCTTCGGCCGGAGCGGCCTCTTCCTCGTGCGTCCGCGGCGGTTCGATCGTCACGACGAGCGTGTCCGGCGGCGAGAGCAGGGTGAAGCCCGGCGGCAGCGGGATGTCGCCCGCGGTCACGTGGTCGTGAATGCCGAGCGCCGTCACGTCTACTTCCAGGTGCTCGGGAATCTGGTTGGCCGGACCCTCGACTTCGATTTCGTGGGCGACGATGTCCATCACGGCGCCCATCTCCTTGACGCCGATGGCCACGCCGACCGTTACAATTCCAAGGTGAGCGCTGATCGTTTCGTCGGCGGAGACGCGCTGCAGATCGGCATGGACGATGCGTCGCGTGACCGGGTGGGTTTGCACTTCGCGGACCAACGCCGTCTGCGGCTTCTTTCCGTCGTCGGTCAGCGTGATGATGGCGTTTCGACCGGCGCGGTGCAGCAGCTCCTTAAACGCATGGGCGTCCACGGCGATATGATCGGGAACGGTCCCGTGCCCAAAGACGACCGCCGGGATCTTCCCTTGCGCGCGCAAGGCTTGGGACCCAGTAGTTCCGAGTTTTGTGCGGTGTTCGATTGAGAGTGTCAACTCTTTGCTAGCCACGATATTCCTTTTCTATTTCTACAGGGCGGCAACGGCTTCGGGGACCGGTGCCGGCGGCGCCAGAACGCCGTCGACGGTTTCGTCGCCTGCAAAGAGCTCCGAGACCGAACGATTGGTGACGATACGATGGATCGCGTCGGCAAAGACCTGCGCGATCGAAAGTTGTACGAACTTTGGATGGTTGCCGTGATCTTCGAACGGAATGGTGTTGGTAACCAGCACTTTTTCGATCTCCGACTGTTCGAGCACCTCGACCGCTTCACCGGCAAAGATCCCGTGCGACGCGACGGTGTAGACTTTGGTCGCTCCCCGCGCCTTGATCGCTCCGGCCGCTTTGGCCAGCGTGCCGCCGGTTGAAATCATGTCGTCCACGACGACTGCGACTTTTCCGGCAACGTCACCAACGATGTCGGTAACCTCGGAGACGTCGGGCTCCGGACGCCGCTTAAAGACGATGGCGAGCGTACTGTTCAGCCGTTTGGCGAAAAGCTCGGCGCGGTGCACGCCGCCGGCGTCGGGTGAGACGACGACGATTTTGTCGTCGCAAAGACCTTCCTTTTTAAGGTAGTTGCAGAGCACGGGCATCGCCATCAAGTTATCGACCGGAATGTCGAAGAAGCCTTGAATCTGCGCCGCGTGCAGATCCATCGTGACGATGCGCCGGGCGCCCGTCACCTTGAGCAGATTGGCGATCACCTTGGCCGAGATGGGCTCGCGCCCTTTGGTCTTCTTGTCTTGCTTGGCATATCCGTAGTAGGGAATCACCGCCGTAATGCGGGCAGCCGAGGCGCGCCGTAACGCGTCGATCATCAGAAGCAGCTCCATCACCGCATCGTTGACGCCCTTGCCGTTGGCAGTTTTACAGATGGACTGGACGACGAAGACCTCAGACCCGCGAACGTTCTCGCCGATCTCGACCCGCGTCTCCTCATTTCTGAACTCGGAAACCAGCGCCTTACCGACATGCAGTCGCAGGCGTTTGGCGATCTCTTCGGCCAGCTGCGGATTGGAGTTTCCGCAGAAGAGAAGCGGGCTTTGCACGAGGGGGACGTTCGCTGGCTGAATCGTTCGGCCCTCGAAGGCTGTTTTAAGAAGCGTGGCTCAAGAGTTCGCGCTGGTTTCGCCCTTTGCGCTGGCCGGCGATCAGCCAAAGGCGACCGACGCCCTGGCGCGCGGAGTTTTACGCGGCGACCGTACCCAGACGCTGCTCGGGGTGACCGGGAGCGGCAAGACGATGGCGATGGCGCGCACCATCGAGCTCGTCCAAAAACCGACCCTGGTGCTCTGTCACAACAAAACGCTCGCCGCCCAGCTCTGCGCCGAGTTCCGGGAGTTTTTCCCAAAAAGCGCGGTCGAGTACTTCGTCTCGTACTTCGACTACTACCAGCCCGAGGCGTACGTCCCGTCGACCGACACCTATATCGAAAAGGACAGCTCGATCAACGAGGAGATCGAGCGTCTGCGCCATTCCGCGACGCAGTCGCTGCTGACGCGCCGCGACACGCTGATCGTCGCCTCGGTCTCCTGCATCTTCGGTCTCGGCTCGCCCTCGGACTACATGGAGATGTCGGCCCGCATTTGCGTCGGCGAGGACGTCGACCGCGACGTCTTCCTGCGCAAGCTCGTCGACATGCAGTACCGGCGCAACGACCTCAACTTGGTGCGCGGAACCTTCCGCGTGCGCGGCGATACGCTCGAGTTTGTCGGCGTCGAGGAAGAGCTCGTCCACCGCATCAACTTTTTCGGCGACACGATCGAAGCGATCAACGTCGTCAACCTGCTCACCGGCGAATATCTTGAGAGCAAACGCGAGCTGACGATCTTCCCGGCCAAGCACTTCATCACGCCCGAAGAAAAGCTCCAGCGCGCGATCGTGTCGATCGAGGCCGAGCTCGAGGACCGGCTCGCCTATTTCAAGCGGCACGGAAGGCTGCTGGAAGCGCAGCGCTTGGAGATGCGCACGCGCTACGACCTCGACATGTTGCGCGAGGTCGGCTACTGCAACGGCATCGAGAACTATTCGCGCCACCTCACCGGGCGCGAACCGGGCTCGACGCCCTCGTGCTTGATCGACTTCTTTCCTAAGGACTGGCTGCTCTTCGTGGACGAGTCGCACGTGACGTTGCCGCAAGTGCACGGCATGTTCGCGGGTGACCGCTCGCGCAAGCAGGTTTTGGTCGAGCACGGCTTCCGTTTGCCCAGCGCCTTGGACAACCGGCCCCTTACCTACGACGAGTTCGACGATCACATCGTGCAGGCGGTCTACGTTTCGGCGACGCCGGGAACGTACGAGACGGGCCGCAGCAGCCAAGTCGTGGAGATGATCATTCGGCCCACGGGGCTGGTCGATCCTGAAGTCGAGGTTCGCCCGACGCGCAATCAAGTCGATGACCTCATGGAAGAGATCCGCCTGCGCGCGGAGCGCAAGGAACGCGTGCTGGTCACGACGTTGACCAAGAAGATGGCCGAAGACCTCACCGATTATCTGATCGAGAACGGTCTGCGCGTCCGCTATTTGCACAGCGAGGTGGATACGCTCGAGCGCGTCGCGATTCTGCGCGACCTGCGCGCCGGCGTCTTCGACGTCTTGGTCGGCATCAATCTCCTGCGCGAAGGGCTCGACCTCCCCGAAGTCTCGTTGGTTGGCATTCTCGATGCTGACAAAGAGGGGTATCTGCGGAGCGGAACCTCGCTGATTCAAACGATTGGCCGCGCGTCGCGCAACGTCGAGGGCAAGGTCATCATGTACGCCGATGTCATGACCGAATCGATGGCCCGCGCGATCGGCGAGACGCGCCGTCGCCGCGAGCGGCAGGTGCAATACAATCTCGAGCACGGCATCGAACCGAAGTCCGTGCGTAAGGAGATTCACGACATCTTGAGCATGGTCGGCGCCACGGCGGAGAATACGGCCAAGCTCAAGCTCGATAAGCTGCCGCGCGACGTCGCGCTCAAGATGTCCGGCGACCTCGAGCGAAAGATGCGCGAGGCGGCGGCGAACCTGGAGTTTGAAAAGGCCGCCGCGCTGCGCGACGAGCTCATCGAGCTGCGCAGGCAAATCGGGGGGAACGAAGGCATCCTTTTCGGAGGACGGGCGCCGAAGATTTTCGACAAGGCCCTAGCCGAGCTCGTCAGTAACTGAGGTGAGGTGGCGGCCGCTCTAACCCGTACGCTTCTCGACGTGCCCGAGGCGCTGGTCGAGCTCCTGATCATCGGCGCCGTCGTGGCCGCATTCGTGGGACTGCACGCCGTTGTGCAACGGCGCTTTAAGACCGAAGTACTCCGGCGCCATAACGACGTCGCGGGCTACCTTTTTTCGGCGGTCGGCGTCCTTTACGCGGTACTGCTGGGCTTCTCTGTCGTGGTCGTGTGGCAGAAGTACGATGCAACGGTCGCCAATGTCCAGGACGAGATCGACGCGGCCGGCGACCTGTATCACGTCGTTGATGGTTTCGCGCCGGCGGATCGCGCGAAGATTCGTAGCGATCTGGCACAGTACGCGCAAACGGTCATCCGCGTCGAGTGGCCGGCCATGGAGGGCGACCGCGACGTTCCCGACACCGGCACAACCCTGCTCAACGATGCCACCTATCGCGTTGACGACACTTTCCCAACGAACCAGCGGCAGGTCAACGCGCAGCAAGCCGCGATCGCGAACGCGCAACGTCTTCTCGACGCCCGGCGCCGGCGGTTGATCTACGCGGCGCCTGCCGTGCCGGTCATTCTTTGGTTTGCGTTGATCGCCGGGGCGCTCGCAATGGTCGCTTTCTGCTACATCTTCGGAGTCGAGAACCGGCCGGCACAGTTGTTGATGACGGCGATTCTCGTGGGATTGATCGCGATACTCTTCGCGGTCATCTATGAGTTTGCAACGCCGTTCGCGGGCTCGGTGACGATCTCGTCCGAAGGCTGGAGCTACCTCGCGCAGCGCCTCCCCAATATTCGCTAACGATCCCTTGATTAAATAACGTCCTTATGAAAGGAGCCAACATGATTCGCACGACGCTTCTGACACTGGTGCTCCTCGCGAGCACGATCGCCGCAGTACCCCCTGGGGGCGGAACCGGCCCTGGGAGCGGACCCGTAGCACAGCCGCAACAACCGCCGCCGGCGCCCGCCCCGCCTCCGGCGGCTCCCATGCCGGCCCAGACGGGGCCGACGCCGTCACCGGATCCGGCGATGCTGGCCCAGGCCAAGACGGTGTTCGCCCAGTTGCAGAGCGGCAAGCTCGATCGCACGGCGCTGACGACGGAGATGAGCACCGCGCTCACCGACGATAAGCTGGCAACCGTCAAGAGCAGCATTGGAACTCTCGGAGCCCCCGTAAAGTTCGAGCAAGAGCACGCTGGGACGCAAACCGGCGTTCGCTATGGCGTCTACCTCGTAACGTTTTCGAACGGCGCGAAGCTCGACTTTCTCATCGGGATCGATGGGCAAGGAAAGATCGCCGGTATGCGGCTCACGCCGATGCAATAGCGAGGCTGCCTCGTTGCGCCGCATCGAGCTCGTGCTCTTCGATCTTGACGACACCCTTCACGACGATACGTATGCCTTTCAGTCCGCCGCCGAAGAGGTCGCGCGCGAAGTTGCCGCCGAGCACGGCATCGACGCGCTCGCCCTCAAGGCGGCCTACGTTACGGAAGCGGAGGGCTTTTGGCACCGGCTTTCGGCCGACGACCTGAAGGTCAAGCTCTCGCGCGTTCGCGCGAGCATGTGGCAAACTGCCCTTGAGAGCGTTGGGGTCGGCGATCCCGAGGTGGCGCAGCAAAGCGCCGACCGCTACAACGCCTACCGCCCTAAGTATTACACCCTGTTCCCCGGCGCGCTGGATCTCTTGCGGTCGCTCAAAGAGCGTGGTATCAAGCTGGGCTTGGTGACCAACGGCCTCTCCGAAACGCACCGAGAAAAGATCGCCCTCCTGCGCGTCAGCGAGTTCTTCGATGCGATCTTTCTCGCCGACGAGGTCGGCATGATCAAACCCGACCCCTTGCTCTTCGCGCATGCGTGCCGCACGCTGGGCGGCGCGCCGGCTCGTGCGGCAATGGTCGGCGACCGCTACGATCGCGACATCCGGGGGGCCCTCGAGGCCGGGCTCTTCACCGTCTGGCTCAACGTTCGCGCCGAGGAGCTGCCGCCCGGCGCGGCGCCTCCCGATGCGACCGTCAGCTCGATTGCCGACGTGGGGCGCATACTTCTTTCGCCCATCGGTGTCTCCTAGATACCGTGTCCCTAGACTCCATCGTCATCAAGGGTGCGCGCGAGCACAATCTCAAGAACGTGGACCTCGTGCTGCCCAGAAACCGGCTGATCGTGATAACCGGCCTGTCCGGCTCGGGCAAATCCTCGTTGGCTTTCGATACGATCTACGCCGAAGGACAGCGCCGGTACGTCGAGTCGCTCTCGTCGTACGCGCGGCAGTTTCTCGGGCAGATGGAGAAGCCCGACGTGGATTACATCGAGGGGCTTTCGCCGGCGATCTCGATCGATCAAAAATCCACCTCGCGCAATCCGCGCTCCACCGTAGGTACGGTGACGGAGATCTACGACTACCTGCGGCTGCTCTACGCGCGCGTCGGCACGCCGCACTGTTATCAATGCGGCCGCGAGATCAGTACGCAAAGCAGCGAACAGATCGTGGATTCGATCATGGAGTTGCCCGAAGGCACGCGCATGGTGTTGTTGGCGCCGCTGGTTCGCGGGCGCAAGGGCGAGTATACCAAGCTCTTTGAAGAGATTGCAAAAGAGGGCTTCACGCGCGTGCGGGTAGACGGCGAGACGAAGGAACTCTCATCGAAGATCGTTCTCGACAAGAAGCGCAAGCACACGATCGAGGTGATCGTCGACCGGCTGGTTCGCAAGCCGGACGTTCGCAAGCGCCTCACCGATTCGGTGGAGACGACGCTGCGCCTCTCCAGCGGTATCGTCACGATTCTCTTGGATGATAAAGAACTGACCTTCAGCGAAGCCTTCGCCTGCGTCTACTGCGGGCTTTCGTTCGAAGAGCTTGCGCCGCGGCTTTTTTCGTTTAACTCACCCTACGGGGCGTGCCCGGCATGTAGCGGCCTCGGCGAGAAGATCGAGATCGATCCGTGGAAAGTGATTCCCGATCGCAGTAAATCGATCGCCCAAGGCGCGATCGTGCCGTGGAGCCGCAACCTGGGCAGCGGCCGGTATCCGTCGATGAACCCGTATTACATGCAGCAGCTCGAACGCGTGCTGCGCCACCATCGCGTGAAGACGTCGACGCCGGTCGAGCAGCTCTCCGACGAAGTGGTCGACGTGATCCTCTATGGAACCGATCGCGAGCAAACCTTTGCCTACACGTCACGCGGCGGCAAGACGTGGGAGTACCGCTCATCGTTCGAGGGTGTCGTCAACAACTTACAGCGGCGCTATAGCGAGACGTCGAGCGACTATGTGAAGGAAGAGATCGAGAAGTACATGTCGGCGTCGATCTGCCCGTCCTGCAAAGGCGCGCGCCTGAAGCCCGAAGCGTTGGCCGTCACCATGGGCGGGCGGAACATCGACGAGCTTACCCGCATGTCGATCGAGCAGCTCGAGCTTTTCTTTCGCCAGCTGACGCTGACGCCGCGCCAAGAACAGATCGCCCACCAGATCGTCAAGGAGGTGCGCGCGCGCCTGGGGTTCTTGACCAACGTAGGGCTGAACTACTTGACGCTCTCGCGCTCGGCCACGACGCTGGCGGGTGGGGAGTCGCAGCGCATTCGTCTCGCGACGCAGATCGGCAGCGCGCTCGTCGGCGTGCTCTATATTTTGGACGAACCGTCGATCGGCTTGCACCAGCGGGACAACGACCGTTTGCTGGCGACGCTCAAGACGCTGCGCGACCTCGGCAATACTTTGATCGTGATCGAGCACGACGAAGACACAATGCGGACCGCCGACGTCGTCGTGGATATCGGACCCGGCGCGGGAGCGGAAGGCGGCGAGATTCTCACCGCGGGCACGCTCGCCGACGTGATCGCCAACCCGGCCTCGGAGACGGGCGCGTACCTGTCGGGACGTAAGTTCATTCCGATCCCGCGCCGCCGCCGTGAGGCGCGAGGGTGGCTCGAGGTTCGCAATGCCAAGGCCAATAACTTGCGCGGGATCGACGTGCGCTTTCCGATCGGCGTTTTCGCCGCGGTGACGGGTGTCAGCGGCAGCGGCAAGTCCACGCTGGTCAACGAGGTGCTCGTGCGGGCCCTCAATCAGCATCTGCATCGCCAGCCGCCGGGCGGAACGTACGGATCGGTCAAAGGGGCCGCGCAGCTCGACAAGATGGTCGTGATCGATCAGTCGCCGATCGGGCGGACGCCGCGCAGCAATCCCGCGACGTATACCGGCACGTTCGACATCATTCGCGAACTTTTTTCGCTCGTTCCCGAGGCGCGCATGCGCGGCTACACGCCCGGGCGTTTTTCGTTCAACGTCAAAGGCGGCCGCTGCGAGTCCTGTCAAGGCGACGGCATCATCAAGATCGAGATGCACTTCTTACCCGACGTCTACGTGCCGTGCGAAGTCTGCAAGGGGCGCCGCTATAACGCGCAGACCCTCGAGGTGAAGTATAAAGGGAAGACGATCGCCGATGTGCTGGAGATGCGCGTGGACGAAGCCAACGAGTTCTTTGCCAACATTCCGCGCGTACACAATAAACTGCGGACGATCTGCGACGTGGGGCTCGGCTACATCAAGATGGGCCAACCGGCGACGACGCTCTCGGGCGGCGAAGCGCAGCGCGTCAAGCTCGCAACCGAGCTTTCGCGGCGCTCGACCGGACGCACGTTCTACGTGCTCGACGAACCGACGACCGGATTGCACTTCGCCGACATCCACAAGCTCCTTGAAGTGCTCGAGCGCTTGGTGAAAATGGGCAATACCGTACTCGTGATCGAGCACAACCTCGACGTGATCAAAACCGCCGATTACCTGATCGATCTCGGCCCCGAAGGCGGTGATCGTGGAGGAACCGTCGTCGCGACCGGAACGCCCGAAGAGGTCGCGCAGAGCGAAACCTCGTTTACCGGCGCCTATCTCGTTCCGGTCTTACGCGATCAGCGGGCCGTCGGACATCATCGCCCCGATGCGGCCGAACTCGATCGTATCGAACAAGAGAATATGCTCGTTCTGCACGACCTGGCGGAGACCGGTCGCGTCCCCGTCGAAGCCTGAGCCTCCCGGCGCGTCCCGAGCTAGCAGCCGTTCTTCATGCCGAACGCTAACGCGCCGTAGTCGAAGTTAGACCCGCCTTCTATATTTTCGAAGACGCCCTGGCCGATATGCCCGTGGCTTGCGTGAGCCATGAACATCAAGGCGCCGTTCTGACCGTATAGCGGTTCGGTGATATTCGACACGAGGATGCCGTTGACGACTACGAACGATCCGTAAGAGTATTTCTGGCTGCCAAAGACTAGCGACGCCGTACCGGCGCGACCATAGCCGGTCAGCGTCAGGCAGCCCGTGCCGTTGCTGCGCTGGGAGTGTGATATTGTTACCGGCCAGCTGCCGTTGTAGCCATTGGCCATGGCGGGAGCGGCTGAGGCGACCACGGCCATGGCGGCAGCGCCGGCAATAGCAATTCGTTGAATAAAACGCATAGTCGGTTCTCCTTGAGGGTTGGAGGGACAATGCCGCAGAGCCTAAGCCAGGGTGATGAAAAAAGTCTGAATCGTGAGCTGATGCGCGCCGAGGATGCTACGGCGTCACCGGCGCAATCAGGCAAAATGACCAGCCGAGCCGCCCGGGCGGATGAGTTGCGCGCGCAGATCGAAGAGGCCAACTACCGCTACTATGCGCTCGACGATCCGCAGATAACCGATGCGGAGTTTGATGCGCTCCTGCGCGAGCTCGTCGAGCTGGAACGTAAACACCCCGAACTCCGGAGGCCCGACTCACCGACGCAGCGCGTCGGCGCTGTCGCCTCACAACGCTTCGCGCCGTACGAACACGCACGTCCGATGCGGAGCTTGGCTAACGCGGTTTCAGTCGACGAGCTGCGCGCATTTGACGAGCGCGCCCGCAAGCTCGCCGGCGCCGCCGTCGAGTACGTCTGCGAGCCCAAGATCGACGGCCTCGCAATCGCACTCGACTACCGTGCCGGCTCATTGGCGCGCGGTGGAACGCGCGGTGACGGGCGCGTCGGCGAAGACGTCACCGCCAATCTGCGAACGATTAAGACGATCCCACTGCGCTTGCGTTCTACGCGAAACGCGCCGAAATTTGTCGAAGCGCGGGGCGAGGTGTACCTGCGCAAGAGCGATTTCGAGCGGCTTAACGACGAGCGCGAACGCGAGGGTTTGCCGGCATTTGCGAATCCGCGCAACGCCGCTTCGGGGGGAGTGCGTCAACTCGATCCGTCGCTCACGGCAAAGCGCCGGCTCTCGTTTTTTGCCTATCAGCTTGCGGTTGACGAAAGCGATCGCTCGGCTCCAAAAACGCAGTGGGATGCGCTCGAGCGTTTGCGAGCCTTCGGCTTTCCCGTCAATCCGCACGTACGGCTGGCCGAGACGCTCGATGAAGTCATCGAGTATTGCACGAACTCCGAGCGGGAGCGCGACTCGCTCGACTACGAAATCGACGGCGTGGTCGTCAAGGTGAACGACTTCGCGCAGCAGGAGCGGCTGGGTGTGGTGGCGCGCGATCCGCGCTGGGCGATTGCCTTCAAGTTCAAACCGCGCGAAGCGCGCACCAAACTCGTCGACATCGCGATCGCCGTGGGCCGGACCGGAACGCTCAACCCCAGCGCCGTTTTAGCCCCCGTGCAGATCGGCGGCGTTACGGTCAAGAGCGCGACGCTGCATAACATCGACTACATCAAGAACAACGATATCCGGATTGGCGACACGGTGCTCGTCACGCGCGCCGGCGACGTGATACCGCGCGTCGTCGGTCCCATAGTCTCCGAGCGCACCGGTCGCGAGCAAAAATTTAAAATGCCGCAGCGTTGCCCCGTCTGCGGCTCCGACGTCGATCATCCCCCGGACGAAGCGATGTCGCGTTGCACCAATGCGGCCTGCCCGGCGCAAGCCTACGAGCGCCTACGACATTTTGCTTCGCGCGGCGCGATGGACATTGAGGGTATCGGCGATGTTTTGGCGCAACAGTTGACCGAGCTCAATCTGGTGCGTGACATCGCCGACACCTTTAAGTTGAACGAAAAAGCGCTTGCAGACGTTCCCCGAATGGGAAAGAAAAGCATCGAAAACCTCTTGCGCAACATCGAGGCGTCGAAGCAGCGCGGGCCCGCCCGCTTGCTCTTTGGGCTAGGTATGCGTTTTGTCGGAACGCAGACGGCGCAGATCTTGGTCGACGATTTCGGGACGATCGATGCCATCGCCGACGCCGATGAGGCGACGTTGCAGCGCAGTGAAGGAATCGGCCCCGAGGTGGCGCGCAGCGTCGCGCTCTTCTTCAGACAGCAGCCCAACCGCGACATGATCGAGCGCTTACGCGAAGCCGGCGTCGTGATGAGCGCGCCCAAACGCGTTAAGACAGCGGGCGCGCTGAGCGGCAAGACCTTCGTCCTAACGGGAACCTTGCCGAACCTCACGCGCGAGCAGGCGGCCGAGATGATCGTTGCCGCCGGCGGCAAAGTCACCGCCTCTGTGAGTAAAAAGACCGATTATGTCGTAGCGGGCAGTGAACCCGGAAGCAAACTGACCAAAGCCGAACAACTCGGCATCAACATTCTCGACGAACCCGCCCTGCAGACACTTCTCGCATGACGACCACCGCGGTGCGAGTCGTGCCGGCCGACGTCTTGACGCCAATCGGCGCCTATCGCGCGCTCGCGAATCCCCGGGCCGCGTGCCTGTTGGAAAGCGTGGAGAGCGGTGGGCGCATCTCGCGCTACTCGTTTATCGGTCTCGACTATCTCGCGGCCGCCGAGTTTGAAGCAAACGCCGAGCTGTATGATCGCGTGCGCGCGTTCGTTGGCGAGCATCGCATCGCGACACCCGGCGGCGCGCTCGGCGGTGCCTTGCTCGCGTTTTCGTACGATGCTGCGCGGCCCGAGGCGCGGCTGCCGGCTCGAACGCCGTCGGAACCGGCGATGCCGGGAGCGTACGTCGCAATTCCGGCAACCTGGCTGATCTTCGATCACTTCACCGACCTGCTGACGATCTGGACGAGCGGCGCCGACGAAGACGTGCTCGAGCGCCGGATCGACGGCTACCTCGAGCGGTTGCTCACCGCAAGGCCGTCGTTTCCGGGGCCGCTGCGCGCGACGGAGCACGTTTCGGCATCGCTCGATCGCGAGCGCTACCTCGAACTGGTCGCCGAGGTGAAGCGCCGAATCTTCGAGGGCGATGTCTATCAGCTGCAGCTGGGAATCCGCTTCGGTGCCGAGCTGGAGGGCGAAGCCTTCGATCTTTATCGCGCGCTGCGGCGTTACAACCCGTCGCCGTACATGTTCTACGTCGACACGGAGTTCGGGCAGCTGCTCGGCGCATCGCCCGAGTTTCTCGTGCGTTTGGAGGGGCGCCGGGCGCGTTTGCGCCCGCTCGCCGGCACGCGCACACGGGGACATGACGACGAAGAGGACGCGCGGATTGCGCAGGAGCTGCTCGCCAACGAGAAGGAGCGCGCCGAGCACGTGATGCTCGTCGACCTCGGGCGAAACGACTTGGGCACGGTCTGCGAGTACGGCAGCGTCAGGGTCGACGAGCTGCTGCAGATCGAGCGGTACAGCCACGTCATGCACATCGTCTCCAACGTCGTCGGCCAGCTTCGTGCCGATTGCGACGCGCTCGATCTGTTCCGCGCAGGATTCCCGGCGGGCACCGTGACGGGCACGCCGAAGCTGCGGGCGATGCAGCTCATCGACGATCTCGAGCCGGTGACGCGCGGCTTTTACGCCGGCAGCATCGGCCGCTGGTCGTTTGGCGGTGACTTCGACTCCTGTATCACGCTCCGAAGCATCCACGTGCACGAACAGCGCGCATGGTGGCAGGCATCGGCGGGGATCGTCGCCGACTCCGAAGCCGTTGCCGAGTACGAAGAAGTGCTGCACAAGACGCGCATCGCACGCGCGGTGCTCGGAACGCCGTCGTGAAGCAAGCGCACCGGGTGCTCTTCGTCGATAACTTCGACAGTTTCAGCTACAACGTGGTGCATTTGCTGGCGTCGCGCGGCGTCGCGCCCAACGTGCTGCTCAACGACGATCCGCGGCTCGAGCCCGCGATTCTGCAGCGGTACGACGCACTCGTCGTCGGTCCGGGACCGGGCCGGCCCGAGCATGCGCCCCGGATGATGGCGGTGCTCCGCGCGGCAATCGAGCGAGGAATGCCCGTCCTGGGCGTCTGTTTGGGCCTGCAAGCGATCGGCGAAGTTCTGGGCGCGACCGTGACGCACGCGCCGCGTCTCATGCACGGCAAGACCTCGAACATCGAGCACGACGGAAGCGGCGTCTTCGCCGGCCTGCCGTCGCCGCTGACGGCAACGCGTTACCATTCGCTCTGTTTGGATCCGTCGACCATTCCCGCAACGCTGCGGGTCACCGCGCATAGCGAGGACGGCGTCGTTCAAGGCGTCGCGCATCGCGACCGGCCAGTGCACGGCGTGCAGTTTCATCCCGAGTCGGTGCTCAGCGAACGCGGCGAACAGCTTGTCGAAAACTTTCTGCGTGGCTGAGTTCGCACCACTGCTGCGGCGCGTGTTGAGCGGAGAGGATCTCTCGGCCGACGAGGCGGCGGCCTTCATCGGCGACGTCATGGACGCGACCCTTACGCCGATCCAGGCCGGCGCACTGCTGACCGCGCTTGCGTTCAAAGGCGAGAGCGTCGACGAGATCGTCGGCGCGGCGCGCGCGATGCGCGAGCGCAGTCTCCACGTCGAGCACGACCTGCCGATCGTCGTCGATGTCGTTGGGACGGGCGGCGATCATGCCAATACCATCAATATTTCGACGATGGCGGCGCTGGTCGTTGCGGCGGCGGGCATTCCAGTCGCGAAGCACGGCAACCGCGCAGCATCGAGCGCGTGCGGCAGCGCCGACGTGCTGGAGTCGGCGGGATTTCCCATCGAGGTTTCGCCGGAACTTGCCGCGACGATGCTGCGCGAATGCGGCTTTACCTTTATGTTCGCGCCGCGGTACCATCCGGCGATGCGCAACGCCGCCGGCGTTCGCCGCGAGCTCGGGGTACGAACGATCTTCAACCTGCTGGGCCCGTTGACCAATCCGGCGCGCGCGACGCATCAAGTCGTCGGCGTCGCGCGGCAAGAACTCGTCGAACGCGTGGGCCCCGCCTTGCGCGCGCTGGGCGTGCGCCGGGGTGCGGTCGTGCATGGCTGCAGCGGCCTCGACGAAGTCGCCGGCGATGCGCCGACGCTCATCTATTCGTTCGACGAAGAGCGTGCGCGCCTATGGCGCCTCGAGCCGTCCGAGTTCGGCATCGCGGGGAACTTGGGGACGCCGGTCGGCGGCTCGGTCGGCGTCTGCCGCGACGCATTCGTGGAAATCTTGCACGGCGGCCGCAGCGCCGCCGCCGACGTCGTGGCGCTCAACGCGGCCGTCGTCTTCTACGTCGTGGGCGTCGAAAGCGGGCTTCCGGAAGCATTCGAACGCGCGCGAGCGTTGTTGCGCAGCGGTGCCGCATGGCAAACCTTCGAATGCGCGAAGCAGGTGGGCTCGCATGGCTGACGCCTGGATTAAGTTTTGCGGCTGCACGTCGCTCGGTGACGTCACGCTGGCTGAGCAAGCTGGGGCCGACGCGTTCGGCATGATCTTCGCGCCGTCGCCGCGTCGCATCTCGTTTGAGTCAGCCGCAGAGATCGCGCGCCGCGTGCCGCCGGCAATCGCGCCGGTTGCGGTCTTCGTGAATCCGGCACGCTCGGATGTGGATGCGGTGCGCGAGCTCTTTCCAAACGCGCTGCTTCAGTTTTCCGGCGACGAGACGCCGGAGTTCGTTCGGCTCTATGGCGGGCGCGCGATCAAAGCGATCCACATCGACGACCGCACGACGCTCCTTCAGGAGCGCTGCGAACGCTTTCCGGCGGCCTGCGTGCTCTTCGACGCGCGCCAGGACGGAATGGCGGGCGGGACCGGCCGGACGTTCGATTGGAATCAGATCGTTCCGATCGCCGCCACGCGGCGCGTCGTCATCGCGGGCGGCCTTTCGCCCGAAAACGTGGCCGAATGCGTGCGGCGCGCGCACCCGTTTGGCGTCGACGTCCGCACCGGCATCGAGAGCGGCGGCCAAAAGGATCCGGCGAAGATGCGCGCTTTCGTCGAAGCGGTGCGTGGCGCATGAGTGCGCCCGACGCGCGCGGCTACTTCGGTGAGTTTGGCGGCCGCTTCGTTCCCGAAGTTTTGATCGCCGCGCTCGACGAGCTCGAACGCGCGATGACGGCGGCTTTCGCCGATGCTGCTTTTTGGGATGAGTACCATGCGGTGCTCCGCGATTTCGTCGGGCCGTCCTTCGCCGATCTACCGCGCGCAGCGATACGCCGCCGACGTATCGCCCGTGCTGTTGGTGATGAAGCGCGAAGACACCAATCATACCGGCGCGCACAAAATCAACAATACCGTGGGTCACGCATTGCTCGCGCGGCGCATGGGCAAAGGCCGGCTGCTGGCCGAGACGGGCGCCGGTCAGCACGGCGTCGCGACGGCGACCGTCGGCGCGAAGTTCGGCTTGCCGGTGGACGTCTATATGGGCGCGCGCGACATCGAGCGGCAAGCACTCAACGTTGAGGTGATGCGTTTGCTCGGCGCGAACGTGCACGCCGTAACCAGCGGAACGCAGACGCTCAAAGATGCGACCAACGAAGCCTTTCGCGTCTGGGCCCAACGCGTAGAGGATACGTTCTACGTGATCGGCAGCGTTGTGGGAGCGCATCCCTATCCATTTATGGTGCGGGAGTTCCAAAAGATCATCGGCATCGAAGCGCGCCGCCAAACCTTGGAGCGCTACGGGCGTTTGCCCAGCGACGTGATCGCCTGCGTGGGCGGCGGCAGCAACGCAATGGGCATCTTTGCCGGTTTCGTGGACGACACCGAGGTGAGGCTCTGGGGCGTGGAGGCCGGCGGCAAAGGTCTGGACGGCGAGGAGCATGCCGCGTCGCTGCAAGCGGGAAGCGTCGGGGTGCTGCACGGTTCGCGCTCCTATTTGCTGCAGAGTGCGGAGGGCCAAGTGCGCGAGACGCACTCCATCAGCGCCGGCCTCGACTATCCCGGCGTTGGACCGGAGCACGCGTTCTTCAAAGAGAGCGGCCGCGCGGCGTACGTGAACGTTACCGATGCGCAAGCCATCGAAGCCTTCCACGGCTTCGCGCGCTCCGAGGGCATCCTACCGGCGCTGGAGAGCGCGCACGCGATCGCGTTCGCGCGCAGACTCGCGGCGGAGCGCGGTGCGGGCGATTTGATCCTGGTGAATCTCAGCGGCCGGGGCGACAAAGACATCGGTCGATGCTAGAAGAGGTTTTCGAGCGCGCGCACCGCGAGAAACGCCTGGCGTTCGTACCATACGTGATGGCGGGGGATCCCGATCTCGAGACGACCGAGGCCATTCTGTTGACGCTGAGTTCCGCCGGTGCGGACGTCATCGAGTTGGGAGTCCCATACAGCGACCCGCTCGCCGACGGCCCCACGATCGCCGCGGCCGGTCAGCGGGCGCTGGGCGGCGCGACGCACCTTCGCGGCGTGCTCGAGCTTGCATCGCAGTGCCGCGAACGCTGCGCGCCGGTCGTGCTCTTCACGTACTATAACCCGGTCTATCAGTTCGGCGTCGAACGGTTCTCGCACGAGGCGGCGGCAGCCGGCATCGCCGGCGCGATCGTTCCCGACGTCGCGCTGGAAGAGAGCGCGGAGCTGCGCGCTGCGCTGGCAGCGCGTGGACTGGCGATGCCGCTGCTCGTCGCGCCCTCGACGCCGCACGAACGTGCGGCGCGCATCGCCGATGCGGCGACCGGCTTCGTTTACGTCGTTTCGCGACTCGGCGTCACCGGCGCCGGGAACGCTCCGGATTTCGCTCCACTACGCCGTCAGCTTGGCTCGCTGCGCGACCTTACGAATAAACCGCTCGCCGTCGGCTTTGGAATGAGCCGTCCGCAAGACGTGCGCGACGTCGGGTCGCTCGCTGACGCGGTCGTCGTAGGCAGCGCGTTGATCGATTCGTACGCCGGCACACGCGGCCAAGAAGCGGCCGCGCGCGTACGCGACTTCGTCGCGCCCCTTATCGCAGCACTCCGTGCAGCGTAGCGGATGGCAAATGCTAAGAAGCGGCGGAAGAAGAAGCGCTCGGGCCCATTCGCTCGCTTGAGAAAGGCCCTGAGCAAAATCATCGCGCTGCCCAGAGACCTGATTAGAAAATCCCAAGCGAGGCATGCCGCACTAGAAGATGCCGACACAAAACGAGTGATGAAGCGCACAAAGGGCAAGAAGAAACCGGCGGCGACGAAAGCCTCCTAGCTTGGAAGCGCGTCGCCGAGCGCGTCGACGACGTCGCCCGCGACCACGCCGACGCGGCGTTGTTCCGCGGCGCGTTGACCCGCCAAGCCGTGCCAATAGGCACCGGTGCGCGCGGCGTCAACCGGTGAGAGGCCCTGTGCGAGGAGCGTTGCAATGATGCCGGTGAGCACGTCGCCGGTTCCCGCCGTCGCTAGGGCGTTGCTGCCGGTGGAATTGATGTGAACGGTCGCTCCGTCGTAGATCAGGGTATCGGAGCCTTTGAGCAGCGTCGTGATGCCGGTGCGGTCGACGAACTCCACGATGCGTTCCACCCGCATGCCCGGCGCGATCGTACCGCGCCCCGAGAGCCGCGCGAACTCGCCGGCGTGCGGCGTCACGACGCACGGCTTGCCGCGCAGCAGATCGAGGTGCTTGCTCAAATGAAAGAGACCGCTGGCATCCACGACCACCGGCAACTGGTTTTTTTCGAGAAAAAGCCGGAAGATGTCGCCGGTGCGATCGTCGAGCCCCAACCCAGGGCCGATCGCGACGGCGCCGTTGTGCTTTGAAATGTCGAGTAGCTCCTGCGCGATTGCCTCGGGCGGCGCGTCGTCAGCAAGCGCGACGACGACTTGCTCGACGAGGTGCGTTCGCAAGGTGCCGGCTGCAGAACTCGGCGTAGCGACGGTAACGTAGCCCGCACCGGCGCGTGCCGCGCTACGAGCGCAAAGGATCCCCGCGCCCGGAAACTGTGCCGACCCGGCGATGATTAGCGGGGCACCGGCCGCGCGCTTGTCGGTATCGGCCGCACGCCGCGGCAAGAGTTCCATAAACTCTGCGTTATCGAGGGTAGCGAACGTGCGTGGTTGCGCGGCCAGGAGCGCATCGTCGATACCGATCTCGGCGAACCACAGCTCGCCCACGAATTCGCGCGCGGGCTCCAGCAAGAGCCCGGGCTTCGCGGCGGCGAGCGTCACGGTGAGCGTCGCGCGCACCGCGTCGTCGCTCACCGCGCCGGTGAGCGCATCGATGCCGCTGGGGATATCGATCGCGAGCACCGCGCGCTCCCGTCCGTCGAGCGCGCGCGCGAGATGGCGATAGGCCTCCGGGAGCGGCAGCCGCGCGCCGGTTCCGAACATTCCGTCGACGCCGACGGCGTTCTCGAGCAGCGTGCGCGCTTCGTCCTCATCTGCGGGCAGCACAACGATGGAGACGCCGGCCTTTTTTGCGCGAGCGCGCGCCGCGTCGCGCGCCTCGGATCCTTGCCCCGCGGGATCGGCGGCGACCGTACAGTCGTACTCCGGGGCGAGCTCGGCGAGTGCGGCGAACGCGTCGCCGCCGTTATTGCCCGGGCCGGCGAAGGCGACGATTCGCGCACCGGGTTTCGCCATCGCTCTTAAGCGCTTCGCAATCCTTCGTCCGGCATTGCGCATCAGCTTGTTCGCGCCGGCCTGCTCGACGGCCGCGGCATCGACGGCGCGCATCTGCTCGGGCGTCAAGACGTAGATCATGATTCTAAGATCACGATGGCGGCGGCGATCTCGGCGCTATGCGTGATCGTCAGATGGATTGCGCGCACGCCGCGCTCCTGGGGCAGGCGCTCGGCCCAACCGAACAGCTCGATGATGGGTTTGCCGCTGCGCTCGTGCCCGACGCCCACGCTGCGCCACGGAATCGCGTGCCCGAAGGCCTTGCGTGCCGCCTCCTTGGCGGCAAAGAATCCCGCGAGGCGTTCCGCCCAGTTGCGCTTGCGCATGGCGTAGGCCATTTCGCGCTCGGTATAGACTTTGCGCGCGAACCACGCGAGCTCGCGCTCGCCGAACCGATAACGCGAAACGTCCGCCACGTCGAGGCCGACTCCGACGATCACCGAGACGACTTCGACACCCGCGCCGCAGGTTACCTAGATTTTCGCCGAGAACCCTAGCCTCCCGAGATGGATTGCGATATCCGCATCGTGCCGATCAACACTGTCGACCACGTGTTTTTGGACCGTCTCGCCCCGTGCCTCGAAGAACGCTTCATCGCCGGTGCGCGCGTCGAACGATCGCTCGTCGTGCCGCGCAGCACGCTCAACGCGACGCGCGGGCAGCTTTTCGTCTCCACCCTGATTACCAAAGTGCAGCGGGCCCACCCCGAGCCCGGTCACGCCGTCCTGGCGATCACCGATTTCGACCTGTACAAGACGTCGCACCGGTTTGTCTTCGGCGATGCCGACGAGGCGCAGGCCATCGCGGTCGTCTCGGTGCACCGGCTTCGCTCGGATTTTTACGGAGAGGCGAGCGACTTCAACGTGCTCTTCCAGCGGACGCTCAAAGAGTGCGTTCACGAACTCGGGCACACCTTCGGGCTCAAGCACTGCTATAACGCGCGCTGCGCGATGTACTACTCCAACTCCATCTTCGAGACGGATAACAAGATGCCGCACTTCTGTGAGATTTGCGACCGCCGCCTGGCCCGCGCGCGGAGTTCTTAACGCAAGATCCGCACGTCCGCCATCTCGACCGTTTCGCGGCTCCCGTCGTCGCGAATTACGCGTAAGCCGCCGCCTTCTTCGAGCGACTGCGCGCTTGACTCAAAAGGCTCTCGCCCGTCGTCTTTTGCGACTCGATAGCGCCGTCCCGGTAGCTCGGCGGCCGCTTCCCACGCCCTCGTAACGCCCGGCGCGTCGTCGAGCATCGCGAGCGTTGCGTCGTAGGTGCGCAGGATTGCGGTCAGCAGCGCGGCGCGATCGACGTGCGCGGCCTCGTCGCAGAAGGCCGGAGGCGGCTCGATGACGGTTCCGGCGCCCGCTAAGTGGTGGACGTTGATGCCGGCGCCGCAGGCGACGCGCGCCGTCGCTGCGGTCACGCGCGACTGGCAGAGAATTCCGCCCAACTTTCGGCCGTGCAGCAGCAGATCGTTGGGCCATTGCAGCGTCGCCGGGACGCCGCACTCGCGTAACCCCGCTCGTACTGCGAGCGCGACCCAAAACGGCACGAGCCAGAGCCGGTCGACAGCCACCTTTCGCGGCAAGATCGTGCTAAAGAGCAGCGCCGTCCCCGGCATCGCGTGCCACGCTCGTCCCTTGCGGCCGGCGCCATGGCGCTGGAACTCCGCGACGATCGTGTGACCGCCGTACGAATCGTCGCCGAGCAGTTCCGCCGCATCCACATTCGTGCTCCCGGTCTCTTCGCGATACTCGATCGAAGCAAACGGGCTGCCCGCAAGCTCTCGAGCTACATTCCGATACGGCACAATTCATCGTTCGGCGCTCCGCCCATGTCACCCTGAGCGGAGTCGAAGGGCTGTCGAAGGATGACCCAGCCACCCAGGCGCCGTATCGCGCTTCTATGGCTATCGAACGAACGCTCATCCTCTGTAAGCCCGACGCCGTTTCGCGCGGCCTCGTCGGCGAAATCACGGCGCGCATCGAGCGGCGTGGTTACGTGATCACCGCGATGAAGCTGATGCAGCTCACCGGCGATCGTGCGCGCGAGCACTACACCGAACACCGCAGCAAGCCGTTCTTCAACGACCTGGTCGATTTCATCACCAACGGCCCGCTCGTCGCGCTTGCGGTCGAGGGCGAACGCGCGATCGACGGTTGCCGTCAACTGATCGGCGCGACCGACCCGCTGGCCGCAGCTCCGGGCTCGATTCGAGCCGACCTCGCGCAAACGATCGGGCGCAATCTCGTGCACGGCAGCGACAGCGCCGCCAGCGCCGAGCGCGAGCTGCCGATCTTCTTCGAAGACAAGGATTTCGCTTCGCGGCGTCACGACCTCGAGCGCTGGATCACGGAATAAGTGTGACGCTCGAATCGCTGCGCGGCGGCGGCAATCCGTCCGTCGAAGGCGTTCACGCACGCGAAGTGCTCGATTCGCGCGGCAATCCAACGGTCGCGGTGGCGGTGGCTACGAACTTCGGCGTCGTCGAAGAGGCGATGGTGCCCTCGGGCGCGTCGACCGGAGCGAACGAGGCCGTCGAGCTGCGTGACGGGGACCCGCATCGGTACGGCGGCAAGGGGGTGTGCAAAGCCGTGATGGCGGTGAACGACCTGATCGGGCCCGCCATCGAAGGCCTCGATGCTACCGCGCAGCGCGAGATCGATCAGAGGCTGATCGAGCTCGATGGTTCTCCGAACAAGTCGCAGCTCGGCGCCAACGCGATCCTCGGCGTTTCGCTTGCGGTGGCGCGTGCGGCGTCGGTCAGTCTATCGATGCCGCTCTTTCGGTATCTCGGCGGCCCCGCCGCAGCCACGCTCCCCGTTCCGATGATGAACGTGATCAACGGCGGCAAGCACGCGGAAGGGGCACTCGAGTTCCAGGAGTGCATGATCGTACCGCTCGGTGCGGAGAGCGAAGCCGAAGCGATTCGCTATGGCTCGGAAGTCTTTCACGCAATCGGCCGGATTTTGCACGAGCGCGGTCTGCCGACGCTCGTCGGCGACGAGGGCGGCTACGCGCCTCCGCTCGAGACGCCGCACCAGGCGCTCGACCTCATCGTCGCTGCGATTGACCGAGCCGGCTATAAGCCGGGCACCGACATCGCGATTGCACTCGACCCCGCGTCGAGCGAGTTTTACGAGGACGGTAAGTACTATCCGCTCTCGCGCGATCGCGCGGCCGGCGTCGGCGATATGATCGCGCTCTACGCCGACCTCTGCGACCGCTATCCGATCGTCTCGATCGAGGACGGCCTTGCGGAAAGCGATTGGGCGGGCTGGCAAAAACTGACGGCGGCGCTCGGCGATCGCATCCAGCTCGTCGGCGACGATCTCTTCGTGACCAACGTGCAGTTTCTGGAGCGCGGGATCAGCGAAGGCGCCGCCAACGCGATTCTCATCAAGCTGAACCAAATCGGAACGCTCACCGAAACGCTGGACTGCATCGCGATGGCGCAGAAGGCCGGCTACGGCGTCGTCATCTCACACCGCTCGGGTGAAACCGAAGACTCGACGATTGCGGATCTCGCCGTCGCCACGGGGGCCGGCCAAATCAAGACCGGCTCGCTCTCCCGCAGCGATCGCACCGCGAAATACAATCGCCTCATGGCGATCGAGGAACAGCTTGGGACGGCTGCCCGCTACGCCGGCGCCAAAGTCTTCCTACGTTAGTGTGATCGTAGGCGCCGGCGAACCGTCCCACACGAAGCGATAGGTGAGTCGTTTCTTCACGTTCATCACCAGCGCCGGCCGAAAGCACCCGATGCACGTGCCACCGGAGCGCCGCACGCTCGGATAGACGATGCCGAGCGAGCCGATCGCTAGGAGTTCCTCCGCGAGCTTCTGCGACGCGACGTAGCTGTTGGGATCCAAGTATCGAGCAAAGCGCTTGGCATCGCGCGCATCGTGGAACTCGGCGCTGAAGTCCGCGGTGTAGTCGTCGTAGGTGACGTCGTCTTCGAACACCCCGACCTCCGCCAAATCGACCGTCTTGCGATAGGCAACCTCGGCCTGCGACGTTTCGATTTCGAAGCCGCAGTACCACGCGCCGCGATCGGGCCCGTTAAATCGGCTACCGAGCGGATGAGGATGCGTAAAGCTTGCGTTGACGATGCGGTAGTAGGGAATGCCAAAAACCAGCTCGTGACTGTCGATGCCGGCCGGAATGCCGCCTTCCACGAGGAGACGATCGTTGGTGGCATTATCGAGCGTGAAGAGATCGACCAGGTGCCGGTTTGAATCGGCGATGCGCCCGAGGACGCTCTCTCCATGTCTCGACGCAATGAAGCGGTGGGTGTCGTTCCGGCGAACGAGCGAGGTCTTGGGAAACGGTCTAGATACCGCCACGACGCGCGTCGAGCAGCCGGCGAACGGTCTGCATTGCCGGGATACCCCCGCGAATCATGTACTCCAGTGGTGGCGTGTCGCGAAAGATCGGATTCTTATTTGGAAGAGCGATCCACCGATCCGCCAGGGCCTTGCTGTGGAGAATGTTGAGCGCCTTGAAGATGCCGATCAAATATGAGATCCGTAGGATCGTATCGGAATCGAGCGTGCGCCGCGGCGACTTCTTGATCGCGTAATACGTGCTGCTGGCCATTCCGCCCAAGAGACCCATCGCGTCCTCGTCGCGGATATGCCAGCATTCCATGATGTTGAAGAACGCCTTCAAAGCCGAAGGACCGAGCCGCTTGCGTTCCTCTCGGGACGCGATGTCCACCAAGGCGGAGGGGGCGTAGCGGGTCTCGGGGTAAGCAAGAGCGGTCATTAACGGGCTATCCTTTTATGGAGATTATACACTACAAATCGGGAGTCAGCAAGTCCCTAAGGGCTCTCGCTCGTCTTCGCGAATATCACCGTCGCGCGGGCCTGTAGCTCAGCGGTAGAGCGGCCGGCTCATAACTGGTTGCGCGTAGGTTCGAATCCTACCAGGCCCACCATAAAGCAGCGTTTGACTCGGAACAACTCGGAACAATCGGACGGCTCCGTGTGCTTAATTGGCCGCTGACTTTGCGCCCGGATTCGATCAGAGCGTCGAGCCGGTTCGCGGCAGACTGGAGCATAACCGGCGAGACGTGCGCGTAGATATCGGCGGTGATCGCGACCGACGAGTGACCGAGTGCCGTCGAAACGACCTTGAGGTCTGCGCCGCTTTGTAGCAGCAAACTCGCATAGCTGTGGCGGAGGTCATGCAGCCGGACCTTTGGGAGCTTCGACGGCGTCGCGAAGGCGGGAAAAGAGCATCCCGAACGTGGTCGGTATCCACGGCTGGCCGTCGTTTTCAAAGACCAGAGTGTCGGGGACCGGGCCGTCCTGCGCCCGCCGAAAGGAAGCTCTCCGCCTGTTCGAGGCGATGGCGACGAGCTGCTCAGCAACGAAGGGCGGAAGTGGGATGGTACGGCGTGACCGCTTGGACTTTGGCTCCTTGAAGGCAAGCTCATATCGGACGCGCTGGGCCGTGAGAATTGATACACGTTCGAGGGATCGCTCCAAGCGCAACGTTCCCCGTTCGAGATCGACATCACGCCAGCGTAAGGCAAGCAACTCGCCGCACCGACACCCGCTTCCGATAGCGGTAGCGATTGCCGCGCTAATGTCCGTGATAGTCGAACGCTTCAAGGTAGGCTTGCACCTGCGCTGGGTCTAAGCGCGTTCATTTCTTTGCGCTCGACGCGCGGCGGATCGATGAACTCACACGGATTCGTTGCAATAATGCGCAACCGCTTGGCCTTATTTAAAGCAGTCCTCAATGTGCTCCAGACTGACTTCGTGAAGCGGGCTGATAGGTTTCCATCGAGTCCGTCCTTGCGGTCCCATGTCGCCATTGCTTCCTCGATACGTTCAGGCGAACGCTCCAGATCAACGAGCAAAACGCTTCCCAAGAGACGGACGCAGATGCTCGCGAACGTGCGATTCATACTGGCGGTACGTTCCGGCGCTCAATGCTCCCTTACTCGTTTTGAGCCACCGATCCAGAAACTCCAAGAGTTACGAATCGGTATCTGGGAACTATCACTAAGCACGAAGCAACGTGAGAGAGGGCGATTTGCTACGAGGTAAAATAGTTGAGAATTCGAATCCTACCAGGCCCACCATGAACCCAGGTTTGTGCGGACGAATCCCTACGAATCGACCCCTCGCCTACGCGTGCCGTTCGAGTAGCTCGTCGTATCGGTCAACGCTACCCCACAGCCTCAGCCTAAACGGATCGACGGCTAAGAGCCGTTCGCCGCAGCCGTCAGCTATCCCAGCGCAGCAAGCGTCTTACGAGTACCCTCGCGCCGAACCCGGGCTTTACGGGTCGTCGGTGTTGCCCGCGTTGGCGGCGCCTTCGGCCATCAACTCCTCCATGACGATGTTGGCCTCGGCGACGAGCGTTGCGGCATCGCTTTCGCCAAGGAATTGCGAGGTGCCCATTTGCAAGCGCAACGCCACCTCTACGCGATTATCGTTGGTGAACATGTAGCCGTAGATGAGCAGGCCGTCGTCACCTGGCAGGTCCTTGTAGCGAGCCGCTTCGCGGAAGATCGCGACCGCCTTGGCGAAATCGTCGTAGTTCTCCGAGAAGTCGAGCGCCGCGAGGGTCCACATTTGCGTAGCGTCATCGTAGCTGTTGCGCGCCGGCAAGGGAAACCCGTAAGGTGCCGGCGCCGTCAGCCAGTCGACCCACGCGCCGACGGTCGTCGAGTCGGAGAGGATGCGCTCGCGAAGCAGCTCGGGCGTGTAGCGTTCGCCGTAGTACTCGGCGCTGGCAAGCCAGTCCAGGACGTCGGCGTCACCGCTCGGGTCGGGGAGGGCACTATTCAGGAGCTCATCGAGCCGCTCTCGGCTCAGACGGACGCAGGCGTAGAGCTGGCTTGGCTCGGACATAGACCTATAACTGCAGGGTACGAGATTCGGCAACCTCGTAGATGCGTATATTTGGCGGTGCCTGAAGCAGTTGCGTGAACTCCTTAATGAACTCCTGAAAATGCGGCGTGTTAAAATGAAAGTCTAGAGCTGCCTGGTCCGCCCACTCCTCGAAGAACAAGTATTCATTTTCGCTGGACAGCCGTTCGTGAATCTCGTACGAAATGCAGCCGACTTCCGCTCTCGAAGGTGGAACGATCGCCGCGGTAATGCGCATAATGTCATTTCTGCGTTCGGGATTTCCGATGCATCTTGCCGCAAGTATCAGCATAGTCACTCCCTATTGCCGCCGGAATCATCCGGCGGCGACGCCATTTCGACGCGAAGAGTTCTTTCCCGGCCATCGCTGTTGCCGGGCCGATAGGTCCCGGCGACCATCCGTGGAGCTTTGCACCGCTATACCCCGGGTTGGCGATGCGAGGGAGCTATAAAACTCGGTAGATCTGACCGGTCTGCGCGCCTTCGATGCTCTTTGAGTAGGCCAGCGCGACGCGCCGAACCGGCACCGCCTCGAATCCGCGAAAATACGGTCCGTAAACGGCCATGGATTCCTCGAGCACCGTCGGGCTCACCAGATTGATGCGGTGGCTCGTCAACTCGATCGCCGCGGCGCTTACGAAACTCTCCAGCGCCCCGTTGACCATCGAGGCCGAGGCTCCTAAGCGAATCGGGTCGTGCGAAAGCACGCCGCCGATTAGCGTGAACGAGCCGCCCGGTGGGACGACGCTGCGACCGGCAAGCACGAGATTGACTTGTCCCATCAATTTGTCGCGCAGTCCGATGTCGAACTGCTCGGGCGTCATCGAGTCGAGCGGACCAAAGTGCACGTTGCCCGCGGCGCATGCAACCGCATCGAGGCTGCCGGCCCTTGCGTACATCTCACGCAGGCTCGCGGCGTCGGCGATGTCGGCGCGAAGCTTGCCGCTCGAACGGCCGGCCGTTACGATTTCGTGCCGCTGCGAGAGTTCCGCAGCGACCGCCTTTCCGATGGTGCCGGCTGCGCCGACTATCAATATTCTCATAATGCACTCGAAACGAACATCATTCCATTGTTCCTTCGTTCGGGTCTTCCTCGCACACCGGGGAAGAATGTTCAGGCTGAGACGAGAATCCTTAGCCACGAGTCGTTCGTGGAGCGAGAGGCGACGCAGATGAGCAGCAATCCAAATTTCGATCCCGCTATTGAAACGAGAGCTAGAGTGTATCTGGAGCGGTACCTGGCGGGCGACTTAGACCCGTCTGAACTGGTATTTGGTCGTCCGCGCCCGGCGGAGGAGCCAACGCTGGCGGCCGGCATCCGCGAGCTTTTTGGGGATCCTGAGTCGGTCACGTTCGTTTCGTCAGATACAAATGCTTCAGCCATAACGACCTACCGGTTCAACATTGCTTTTAGCGATGCGCAGCTCGAATATCGCTTCGGCATCTATCCCGATGGCAAGGTTAACCAGTTCGGCATTATGTTGGTTCCCGGGGATACGACGACGAAAGCGCGGTTCAAGCAACACTTTGGATATCCTTGATGTGAATACCCCATTGCCGAAGGAGCCATTTCCGAGTACTGTGGAATTCGTATGAGTTTTGCCAGGAACTATTATGGAGTTGCAAAGTGATTCGTCTCGGTGATCATGTTGTCGTGAAGGGCGAAGATGAAGAAGCGATCGTCACCGCCGTCCATCCCGACTCACAAGTGGAAATCGAATTTCTCCATGCCTCGGATGGAGGATCCCGGCGGAGGCGCTATGCTGCCGAGGCGCTCGAGAAGATCTCGCGATAATTCAACGCTCGGCACTCTCGCGTGGCGGCTTCATCTCCTCGGCGGCCGGCGCAATGGCCGCAGTGCCGCTGCGCGGTCTCGCGCAAGCGCGATCGGCACCCCCGCTGGCTCGGGTGAAGGTCGACCCGGCGCGCGTTATTCGCACGGTCGTCGGCCTGCGGCCTTTTCGCCCGCACGGATTCGTGCTGCGCGCGGAGGCGTTCGGCAGCAAGACGATCGTTCACAACTACGGCCATGGCGGCGGCGGCTTTAGCCTCTCATGGGGCTGTGCGACGCTTGCGGCCGATCTGCTGTCAGCGCGATCTCCCGGCCGCGCCGCCGTGATCGGTTGCGGCGTGATCGGTCTCTCAACGGCGCGCATTCTGCAGGACCGCGGATGGGACGTCACGATCTATGCCTCGAGCGTTCCGCCGAACACCACGTCCAACATCGCGGGCGCGCAGTGGACCCCGACGGTCGTCTTCGCGGCGCAAGACGCGACCAGCGAGTTCCTCGAAACGTTCCGGCGCGCGGCCGCGATTGCCAATCGCGTTTTTCAGTTGATGGCCGGCCCCACCTACGGTGTGCTGTGGATCGACAACTACGATCTCAAGCGTTTGCCTTCGGACCGAGGCGAGCTCGACTATGCCACCTCGGCCGGCATCGAGAACCTGTATCAGGACATCGAGACGATCGAGCCCGCTTCCACGCCGTTTGCCGTTCCACTGGTGCGCCGCTTTACGACGATGCTGATCGAGCCGAACACCTACCTCCCCGCCGTCATGCGCGACTTTCTCCTTCGCGGCGGGAAGATCGAAGTGCGGACGTTCGCGTCGCTACGCCAGATGCACGACCTCGCCGAACCGGTCGTCCTCAACTGCACGGGCCTCGGCGCGCGCGCCCTCTGTAACGATGACGAATTGATCCCAATACGCGGGCAACTCACCGTGCTCGAACCGCAGCCCGACGTCGACTACATCTATCTCGCTAGTGGCATCTACATGTTTCCGCGCAACGACGGCATCATGCTGGGCGGAACGTTCGATCGCGGAAACTGGTCGCTCGCCGTCGATTACGCGCAGCAAACACAAATTCTCGCAGAGCACGCGGCGATCTATCGTTCCTGAGAGTCGCTACCCGGGGACGTCGCTAATCGCTCCGAGGAAAAGAACCGCGCCGGTCTTGTCGTCTCGAATGATGCAAAAGAACGGATGGTCCACTTTGACGACGATCGGAACCGTGGGATCGTATCTGGCGGTGGCTGTCATTACGACGGCGGTCGCGGCCGTCGCGGTCGTCCCGGCTTCGTCGACGTCGAGCGTGGTCTTATGAATGACGTTGCTGATCTTCAGCGACGTATCGCTTATTCCACTAAAATCTGCGCCGTCGGAGAAGGCGACGCCGAGACCGAGATCCGTCAGCGGCGAAACGAGATCGGTTTGGTAGGCGAGGTGCAGCTTGGGAAGGTGCAAGTTCACGTGCCGCGGTGTCGCGTGAGCGAGCGCCGTTGCAAACGCGTCTCGGAGCGTGCTCTCCATCGCTAAGCCGGTGCCCTGCTTCGGAAGGACGACGTACATCGCAAAGCGATCTCCGCGATAGCCCAGCCGCACCAGCTCGAATCCAGTCCCGGCGTAGTACGAATACGTTGAGGTCTGGTTCATGAAGGGGACGCTCGTCGTCGCGGTCGCGCCCATGAAGTTGGCGGGCGAGGTCAGCGCCGGCGTAAACGCCTCCTCCCACAACGCTTTAAAGTAGACCGCGTTGGTGACGATCGCTTCGGCACCCTCGAGGCTGCTGAGGATCGTCGGGATGTGCCCTTTGGTGCGTTGGTTAACCCACGCATTGATCGTGCGCAGCGCGTCGGGGTTGCCGAAGTCGAGCGACGACACGTCGGCACCAAATGCCGCGTTCGCCTTCTCGACGAACGCGGTTTTGAGCGAAAGACCTTGGCGAATCCACAGTGCATTGGCAAGCTCGAGTGCGATGTCGGCGTCGGTCCGGGGGAGGCCGGCTCGCAGGTTCTGCGACGCGCAGGCAAACTCCGACGCGTCGACCGGCGGTACGACCGAACTCTTGACGAACGCTTTGGCCGTCGCCCCACGAGCGCCGAGATAGACGACGCCGAGCGCCTGCGCGATGCTAAACGGCGAGATGAAGGCGTCCTTGCCGCTGACGGCATGCAGCAGGGAGAACCCGAGATCGTTCTGCGCTTGGACCACTCGCGTCTGCGTCATTGGGGGCACCTCCGAGCTGCACTTTGATGGAACGGCTGCGTTTGCCGAGCAACCGTAGGCGAGAAGCACAAAAACGAAGGCGAAACTCGCCGCAACGGCACTACGCATAACTTCTCAGCTCGATCTTGTTCTCGTCGGGATCCGAGATGTAGATCGACTTCCCGTTTCCGCGCGCCCCGAAAACTTCGACCGGGCCCTCGTCGATCGTTGCCTTCATCGCACTCGCGCGGGCGATGATCTCGTCGATGCCGCCGTCGACGACCAGACAGAAATGATTCAAGTTCGCGGCGGCTGGCGGCGCTTCACCCGGTCGCATTTTGGGTGAAAACAGGTCGATGATCGTGCCCGCATTGATTCGCAGAGATGGGAACTTCACGTCCCCGCGGCGATATTCATCGAGCCGGACCGGCTCGAGCCCCAGACCGTCCACGTAAAAGGCGAGTGACCTATCGACGTCGGACACATTGAGGACGATGTGATCGAGGGAGATAATCTTGAACGTCAACAAGCGGAGGTTTCATGTGCCGTAACATCAAGACCTTGTACAACTTCGCGCCCCCGGCAACCGAAGAAGAGGTTCGGGCTTCGGCCGTGCAGTTCGTGCGAAAACTCAGCGGCTTCAATCGCCCGTCGAAGGCAAACGAGCCGGCCTTCGAGCGCGCAGTCGATCGGGTAACCGGCGCGGCGCGCGAGCTGCTCGACTCGCTGATTACGCAGGCGCCGCCGCGCGACCGCGACGTGGAGGCTGCAAAGGCGCGAGAACGGGCAAAGTTTCGCTACGGGCAGGCGGCGAGCGATCGGCGCTAGCATACGAGCGGTCGGCATCCTGCTCGCTACGGCGCTCGCGTGCACCGGATGCTCGCGCAGCAGCGGTCCGGCCAGGTATGCGACGCTGCACGAGTTGCGAATTGCCGACGAAGACGACCCGTCCTCGCTCAACCCGTTGCTGGCGCACGATCAAGCCACCATCGGTTTCGACTTACTCTTCGTTCAGACGCTGGTAGGCGTCGACGCAGCGAATCGCCTCGACCCGGTTCTGATAACCCGCATCCCGACCCGAGCGAACGGCGATATCTCGCCTGATGGACGAACGATCGTCTACCACTTGCGCCGCGCAGTCCGTTTCGCCGACGGAACGCCGCTGACCTCAGCCGACGTCGCCTTTACGTTCGCGGCGATCGTGGATCCTAAAAACCCGGTTCTCAGCGAAGATTCGTATCGTCGCGTCAGCTCGCTGAGCACGCCCAATCCGTACACCGTCGTCGTACGCTTACGCGCTCCGTGGAATGCAGCCGTGCGCGAACTCTTCGCGCAATCGGACTTTGCCTTCGGCATTCTTCCCAGGCACGCGTTTACCGGCACCTCGCTGCAAGGCGCCGCCTGGGAAGAGCATGCCTTTGGCACGGGACCTTTTCGCGTGACGCAGTGGCGCCGCGGCGATCGTATTGTGCTCGAGCCCAATCCTTACTTCTCGCCGCGCCCGAAGCTCCGGCGCATCGAGTTGGAGATGATTCCGGATTTTAACGCGGCTTTGGTCGCAGTACGCTCCGGAGGGATCGATCTCGCTCGAGCCTTGCCGCCGCAGGTATTCCAGGCGGCGTCGCTTCCGGGAATCCGGACCGCGGCGACCTCGATCAACGGCATCGATATGCTCGAGTTGCAGAACGCCGCCGCACCGACCGACGATTTCAGAGTGCGCCGGGCAATATCCCAAGCGCTCGACGTTGCGCAGATCGAACGACTATTCCACGGCCTCTATCCGCGGGCTGCAACCTTTTTGCCGCCGGTCTTCGCGTGGCACGATCGCGACCTCGCGCCGGTCGCTCACGACGAGGGGGCGGCGAATGCAAATCTGGACGCCGCAGGATGGCATCTGGAACGTGGCGTGCGCACGAAGAACGGTGTGCCGCTCCAAGTGCTCTTCGTAATGCCGAGCGGCAGCTTCGCCGGCGTGGCCGCCATCGTCCAGCGCGAACTGGCAGCCGTAGGAATCGACGTGCTGATCAAAACGTTTCCGACGACCGATTTTAACGCTCCCGCGGGCCCGATTCGCAGCGGCCGGTTCAACATCGCATTGGTGGGGTGGATCGGCGGTGCGGATCCCGAGCAAAGCGTCGTCTTCGCATGCGCTCAAATCCGTGAAGCCGACAATATTTCGCGGTTCTGCGACCGCCGCTTCGAGGAGGCCTTCCGGAATCAAGCCGTTACCTCCGATCCTCGCAGGCGGGGCGCCGATTTTCAAACGCTGCAGCGGATCGTCTACGAGCGGGTTCCGGTGGTTCCGCTGGATTACCTGAGGTACTTTGACGTGATGAACTCACGCGTCACCGGCTTCGCGCGGAACATGCTTGGCTTTCCGATCGGCGCCGAGCGCTGGGACGCGAAGTAGCCCCTTACGTACCCTCGTCGGCGCCGGCGTGAAGGACGAACTTCACGATGAAACGATTGAGCGTGGCGCCGGAAGCGGGGCTTCCGAAGTTGACGTAGAGTTCGTCGCCCGCGGGGAATCGCTGGTGGTAGGCGACGGCGAGGTTGTTGCCGACCTGGTAGGAGGTCGCGAAGCCACCCAGGCCGTTGATATCGCGCAACTCGAGGCTAAAACTACTCTCGTTGCTGACGTTGTAACCCAACGAAATGCGCCGCAGCCACTGTGAGTCCAGTTCGCCGTCGGCGAACGCGCGCTCGTAGGTTCCGTCGTACTCCAGCCCGAGACTGAAGCGCTTCCCCAGGGGCCGGCTGGTGACCAGCGTGAACAGATGCACGTAGTCGTCGCCGAACGGACCCCACTGGTAGCTGGCATCGACGGGAGACGGCGTGCCGTCGCGATAGCCGATGGGAATTTGGTAGAGATTGAATGGCTGCGTTACGCCGTCGAGATAACAGGGATAGCCGGTAAAGCTCGACTGGTAAACGATCGGTCCAGTGCAACCAGGTCCGGCGGGAATGCCATACGAGCGTAGTTGCCCGACCGCTTCACCCACGCCGTCGAGCGAGAAGAGATTCTTGAACGTTGCATTGACGAAGAATTGCGTGTCGGCCTGATGCACGGCCCCCGAGTCGTCGAGAAAGCGATCCGCGGCAAAAAAGAGCGAGTAGTTCTTGATCGCCGGCGATGCGCCGGTGACATCTGTATAAAACTGCGGCCCGCGGATATCGGAGTTGGCGCTGTAGCCGTCGATCGGATTGTAGTTCGGGGAAACGTCGAGATAGCCGCCGCTGACCTCAAAATTGCCCTTATGGCGGTCGACGAAGAACTCCGTGAGATCGGCGTTGCCTTGCGGCACCCACGTGCCGTTCTCGAACGCGTGATCGAAATAGTAGATCATGCCGTTCGAATAGTCGCGCGCTTCGGCGCCGGCTTCGATCGTATCGTCGGTACCGGCGATGCTATGGTTGGCAAAGACGCCGTCGCTCCAATAGATGAACGAACCGTTGGGCAGCGCGTGCTCGTAGCCATACGCTTGATCGCTGAACGTGTTGTTCGTCGTTTCGTCGTATCCATGAAATGTCAGCACGCCGAAACTTTGGTCGCCGAACGTTCCCTCGACCTTGCCGCCGCTATCGAACGGCCCGACGGACGGCGAATAAAATGCGAGATAGGGAGCGTTAACGTTCGTGCCGGTCGGCGTCCGCGGACCAGAGGAGGCGTTGATGAAGGCCGCGCCCTGTGAGAAGAACGGCCGGTACTCGAGGAGCTGTCGCTGGAACTCTTGCGGCTCGATCGTTTGTTGATCGATCTCGACGTTGGAAAAATCGGGATTGAGCGTCCCGACGAAACGAATCGTCGGGGTCAGCGGATAGCTGACGTCGCCGCCAAACGAACGCACGTTCTCGGGCAAAAACTGCCCGTTGGCTTGCTGAAAGAGATTGCGATCCTCGCCAATGCTGGCCAAGCCGTAGATGTCGGCGCGCGGCTTGGGGGCAGCCGCAGCCGAAGCGGCAATGTCGAAGTTTCCGCCCGCCCAAAAGCGCGTGTCGTTTTGGAACGTCGGCCAATTGCCGCTGGGCGAGTCGCCCATGATCGGGTTCCACGCCCAAACGAGATGCTCGCCGCGCGCCGCAATCTGACGGACGAACTGTAGTCGCCAGGTTTGCTTGCCGCCGTGTGCCACGCGCAAGACGTTGAGCGGAATGATCAAAACGGCGCTCCACGTTCCGTCAGAGGCTCTCCCCACAGCGCTCCAGCGCGGCCGAAAGCGCACGTTTTCGTTGGCCTGCTCGTACCGGATCCCGCGAGGTGTGGCTTCAAAATAATAGGCTTGGCTGCCGCCGCCACCGTTGAGCAAACCGATGCCAACAAAGTCGTCGGTTCCAAAGCCTACGTCGTTCGTGGTCTGCGTCGCTACAACTGGAACCCCGGCTTGATCGGCTTTGAATCCGACGTAGAGGTTCTTATCGTCGTACAAAAGGTAGGCCGTTGTCGGAAAGTTGGCCGGCGCGCGAGTCGTGACGTTCTGCCAGGGCCCCGTGCCATCGGGGACCTTCCCCGGCGCCCACGCGGGGTCAGCGAGACTCGCGTCGAGGGCCAACGGGTGAGGAGCGCGCGCGACGGTAAACGAGAACTCCTGGGGTACGGCGGCAGGCGCGAAGCCGCACGTCAGCCCGAGCGCAAACGCGAAACAGAGGCCGAAGCGAACTCCGTAGTGCACTTGCCCGGTTCTACAGGCCCATGCCGCCAATAGTTTCGCCCACCTGCGTCATGGGACTCCACCCACGCGCACCGAAGGGGCGCTTGCATGAGAAACGCTGATTCGTGCAGCCGCATTTCGATTGGTGCGATCGTCCTCGTAGCCGCGCTTGTCTCTCCGAATCCATCGCCGGCCGCAACCGGCCCGCTCGCCGGTAAAATGGACGCGTTCAACTACTTCATTGGTGAAGCTTGGAAATGCACCACGAAGGCTCCGGCTGTGGGCAAGCTTCCGGCTAGCACGCGGCACGGGGCGAACGTCTTTAGTGTAGCGCCCGGTAATACGCTCCACTCCCGGGTATCGGCTGCCGGCTACTCTCGCGATCGCTACTACGGTTACAACGATCGCTCGAAGCTGTACTGGTCGGCGTCGGTGGATAACCAGGGCTCGTACGGCTACGCCACCTCCGCCGACGGCTCGACGTACACCGCGAGTTCTTTTGTCGGCGGCATGAGCGCGAGCATCAAACTTCGTAATACGATCGCGAAGGTAAACCCGAACGAGTTCACCTCTGAAGAGGTGTTGCTCGGCGGGCCGAAGATGGTAGTCGACACCGTCTGCACGCGATAGCGCCGTGTCGCCGGCCGTCACGCTGTTGGTCGGCGACTCCGGAAAAACACCCCAGGCGTACGTCGCAAGCGCGTTCGAGTTGAGTAACGTAACGCTTCACACCGGGGAGCGCATGACCGTCGCCAACGCGACCGACCCGTGCATGGCGCTCGCCCGCGCGCGGGCGATGATAACGGCGACGGCCGACATCTCGATCTGGCCGCCGCGAGGAGCCTGGCCCGACCGCCCCACGCTAAAAGCCTGAGCCCAACGCTTTGGAACGTCCGCCACGCTAGATTGAGCGTATGGACGCATCTCGGGAAGAGCACGTGTTCGTGCTTCGCATGGCTCCGGATATCAGCGTCACGCCCGCGGGCGACAACACCTCGCCGCCGCTGGCGAACTTGTACAGCTACGGCTGCGGCGGCGTTTCGATGACGATCCTTTCACTTCACCGCAATCCAGCCATAGATTCGGCTTCTCCGCATCTCGAAGCCGGAAACAAAGGCCCTGCCGCACGCCAGCTCCTCGGCGTGCATCAGGGCCTTACGTTTATTTCAAGCGCAGTTGCAGCGTCGTCTCCGTGCTGCGCGACGTTGCCGGATCGGTGACGGTGATTTTTACGCTGACCGCCTGCTGACCCGGCATCGTGCTCAAGTTTACGCTTATCTTGAAGTTGCCGCGTGGGCCGGCATCGGTGCTATCGTTGAACTGACCGGTGAACGACGGCGTCGCACCGGCCGTCACCTTGACGTGACCGTTTGCAACCGTGCTGCCCTGGATCACGAAGGTTTGTCCCACCGGAGTATTTGGTGCCGGCTGGTTGATGGTCACGCTCAACGGCGGCTCGGCAGAACGTTTCACCGAGAACGACCACGACCGGTCGAACGGCGAACCGCCGGCCGGACCGCGTCCGGTGACGCGCACGCTGTGCGAGCCGAAGTCCAGCGGCGCCGGCGGCTTATAAGAAAACCCGGTCGCCGATACTCCGCTGCGCGAGGTGATTTTGTTGTCGTCGAGCAGCACGCGCACGCTGCTTGCGTCAACCTCGCGCGTGAACTCGGCGGCAATGACGATGAAACGGTTGGTCACGCTCGCGCCCGGCGCCGGCTGTTTCGCACGCAGATCGATCGGATTAGCCGGCGGCGGCTGCGTGCCGGCTACCGAGAACGACCACGAGCGATCGAATGCCGAACCGTCGCTACCGCGACCGGCGACGCGAACGCGGTGCGAACCGGAGTCCAGCGGCGCCGGAGGCTTGTACGAAAAGCCGTTGCCCGACATCGCGGTGCGAGAGGTGATGTTGTTATCGTCGAGCCAGACGCGAACGGTTCCCGGCTCGGCGCGGTGCGTGAACTGCGCCGCAATCGTAGCGAAGCGGTTTGCCACTCGCTCGCCGGGCGCCGGCTGCTGCCCGTACAGATTGACGACCGGCGCCGGCGGCGGATTGGGCGGGCGCGGCGGACGCGGCGGACGCGGCGGACGGATCGGCACGACCTCCCCGGATATCGTGATCGATACGACGTGCGTGGACGCGTCGTACCCGACTCCCGCGCCTAACGACTGCGCGATAAAGCGCAGCGGGACGTACGTCGTCGCGCCGACGATGAACGGTGCGACGTCGATAGTCGTTGGCTCGCCGCTAACCTCCGCCTGCGTCGAGCCAATGCGCAGCGAGACGGTCGTGCCGCCTTTGGTTGCGTTGATCGTGCCGGCCGAGTAGACGACCGACGCGCCGAGGCGCTCGAAGATGCCGCGCAAGGGAACGAGCACGCGACCCGCGCGCACGATCGGCCCCGGATTGAGATACAGCGGCTGACCGTTGACGGTTACCGTCTGAGCCGGCGCCGCAGCCGGAAACCCGGCGATCGCGAGCCCAACAATCAAAAATGCAATTCGCTTCATAAATCGGCACTTCTGAACCCACCGCGCAAAAGCCGCTTTGCCAACCGAACCTCTGTCAACCTGAGCTTGTCTGCCATCCTGAGCTTGTCGAAGGATGGAGGAGGGGAAGCCTCCGGCGGCTGCGGAAGCGCTAAACATGAAAACGATAATCACGGCCATCCTGTGCGCCTGCGCGGCCTTCGCCGTCGCCGCGGCCGCTTCGACAGGAACCAGCTACACGCTTTCGGGCGCGTGTGCCAAGCCGGACACGCAAAGCATCCCGGCGGGCGACAAAGCGGGCCACGCGTTCGCAATCGCGCGCGGAGCCTGCACGGTAAAAGACCAAATCGCCGGCGTCACGGCCAGCGGCGGCACCTTCGCCGAGAGCGACGACGTCACGGCGGCTCGCATAAAAGCTCGCGGCATCTACGTGGAAACGTTTGCAAGCGGCGACAAGGTCCTCTACGAGTACAAGGTCACGTTCACGATGAGTAACGGCGTTATGCAGTCGGGCAAGGGCAAGTTTAAGGCCATCGGCGGCACGGGCAAGATGACGGGCATTGACGCAAAGGGCAGCTGCACGTACACTCCTGGCGCCAACGGCGGAGTGAACTTCACGTGTACCGGCGAGTACGCGTTGGGTGGAGCTGCTTCGACGCATTAAGCCGCCGTATGATCACGCCTGAGGCGCTCGCCCACCTTCCGCTTTTTGAATCCGCGCGCGACGAGGCGCTCGCAACGATTGTTTCACGCAGCGCCGACGTTCGCGTGAACGCCGGCGATTGGATCGTGCTCGAAGGCGAAGCCGCGACCTTCTACGTCGTGGTCGAGGGCCGCTGCGAGATCGTCAAGACGATCGCCGGTGCCGAACACGTCGTCGACGTCGTCGAGCCCGGCGGCTTCTTCGGCGAGGTGCCGTTGCTGCTCGGATCGGGCTTTCTCGCCGGCGTTCGCGCGGCTGCGCCGTCGCGCTTGATGCGGCTCGAAGCGATCGACTTTCACGAACTGGTCGCAACCTGCCCGAACGCAAACCGTCAGATCCTCGCTTCGATGGCGCGGCGGGTTACCGGCTTGCAGAACGCATCGATCGCGACGCCGCTCATCAGCGTTACGGTGCTCGGCCATCGCGAGAATCTAAAAGGCTACAAGCTGCGAGACTTTCTCGCACGCAATAAGATTGGCTTTCGCTGGCTCGAGCCCAACGACACCGCCGCAATCCAGGCCGCGAACGTGCCGCAAGAGCTGCGAAGCAATACCAGCTATCCTGCGGTAGTCTTTGCGGATCGTTCGTATTTGATCGATCCCGCGTACCCGGAGCTCGCGCAACGCCTGGGGCTGCAAACGGCGCCGCATGAAACGACGTACGATGTCGCGATCGTTGGCGCGGGGCCGGCGGGCTTGGCCGCAGCCGTCTACGGCGCGTCCGAAGGCTTGCGGACGGTACTCATCGAGTGCCGCGCACCCGGCGGCCAGGCCGGTTCGTCGTCGCGAATCGAAAACTATCTCGGTTTTCCCGCGGGCATCTCGGGCGAGGATCTTGCCTCGCGCGCCTTCCATCAGGCGAAGCGGTTTGGCGCGGAGATTATCGTCTCGCGACAAGCGACCGGCATCGAGCCGCGCGCCGGATCGGCCACGACGCACGCGATCGTGCTCGATTGCGGCAGCCGCGTGCAAACCAAGGCGATCGTCCTGGCCAACGGCGTGGAGTGGCGGCAGCTTTCACTTCCCGGCTCCGAGCCGTTGCTCGGGCGCGGCGTCTACTACGGCGCCTCGCGCAGCGAGGCCCTGGAATCTCTCGACAAGGACGTCTTTCTCATCGGCGGCGGCAACTCGGCCGGACAGGCCGCGATACTCTTCTCCGGCTACGCGCGCAGCGTGACCATCATGGTGCGCGGAGAGAAGCTCGCGGCAAGCATGTCGCAATACCTCATCGACGAGCTGAAAAAGAAAGAGAACGTTCGCATCGAGTACGTCTGCGAGTGCGTCAGCGTTAGCGGCGCCGACCATCTCGAATCGATCGACGTCGAGTATAAGACCGGCAAGCGGAAGACGTTTCCCGCCCACATGCTCTTCATCTTCATCGGCTCCAAGCCCGACACGGAGTGGCTGCCGGTCGGGTTGATTCGCGACGCACAGGATTTTGTTTGCACGGGGCGCGACGTCCTCGACCTCAAGCCCGATGGCGCGACGTGGGCGCGCGATCCGTATCTGCTCGAAACCAGCATTCCCGGAATCTTTGCGGCGGGCGACGTTCGCCACGGCTCGATGAAACGCGTCGCCTCGAGCGTGGGCGAGGGCAGCATGGCGATCGCCCTCGCCCATCAGTATATCGCAGAACTTCCGAACTAGGTCAGTTCCCGTACTCGTCGTGGCGCCGGAACCACGGCGCGTCGTCGAAGTTCTCGTTGCGCCCGCGCGGCGCACGGTCGAGCCACTGGTACATTCCCCACAGCCCGTCGACGCCGCGCGCGTAGGCCGAATACGCGTGGTACGCTACGCCGTCCTCGAGCACGAACGCGCTAACGCCCGGCAACTCTTGCATATACGTCGGCACGTCCGTCCCGGTGCTCGTCGCGAACCGGCCGGACCACGATTTCTCGTTGCTGGTTGCGAGCCACTCGCGCATGTCGTTCGGCGCGAAGTTGTATTCGCCGGTGCCGGACTGCTGCTGCTCCTTGGTCTGCGACGTCCGAAAGTCGAAGTTGAAGCTGCTGTCGGACGATGACGCCCAGGGAAAGCTCCAGCCCATGCGTCTTTTATATGCCTGCAGCTTGGCGAGTGGGGCGCGCGACACCGCCCACAGCATCACGTCGTGATTCGCAAGGTGGACGGCAATGCCGTTGAAGCCGTCGGCAATCGACGAACACGATGGACACCCGGCGGTATAATCGGGCCCGAACATGAAGTGGTACACGAGGAGCTGCGAGCGCCCTTTGAAGAGATCGGCGAGCGATACCGTTCCCTCGTCGGTCTCGAAGCGGTAATCGTTGTCGAGTCGAACCCACGGCAACTCTTGCCGGCGCCGCGCCAGCTCGTCGCTACGCCGCGTCAGCTCTTTCTCGGCCTTGAGGAGTTCCAACCGGGCCGCGAGCCATTCTTGACGCGTGCCGGTCTTGTGACGGGTCATCATTTTTCGTTTCTTCCTCCGTTAGAGAGTCGCCGCGAGCTGTTCCATGATTTTGGTCCAGCCGTCTTGGTGCGAATCGCGCGAGGCTTCGCTCGCGAACAGTTCGTGGGTTAGAATCAGTTCTGTCCCGCCGGCGTGCTCGTTAAACTCGAGCGTCAAGAGGGTGTCGTGCTCGTCTTCGGGCTTGTCTTCTTCCCAGCGCCACGTCATGACGAGCCGCTCGGGCGGACGCACCTCGCGGTAGGTACCGCCGACGTTCCAGCGCTCGCCGTTGGCCATCAGCATGACGATGTTGTAGGAACCGCCGGTCCGAACGTCCATCTGGGCTTCGGGTACGGTAACGGCGCCCGTGCCTAGGAACTTCGTCGCAAGCTCGGGTTTCGTCCAGGCGTCGAAAACGCGTTGCCGCGGAGCCGCATACGTGCGGCGCAGTACGAGTGCCGGCGCGACCGGCGTACGTGTAGTACTCATCGTATCTTCTTTCGTTTGGGAGATTCAGCAAGGAGATCGCCGAGGCGATCGAGCGCGGCCGTCCAGAAGTTGCGCTGTTTGTCGAGCCAGCCCGAGGCGGCTTTCATGGCGGCCGGCGATAGCGTGCAGGTGTGCACGCGGCCGAGGACGTGGCGTTCGAGCAGCCCCGACTCTTCCAGCACGCGAAGGTGCCTCGAGATCGCGGGCTGCGATATCGAAAACCCCGATGCAATCTCGCCGGCCGACAAGGGCCCCCGAGCGAGCCGCTCGACGATCTGTCTTCGGACGGGATCGCCGAGCGCGGCGAACACGGCATCGAGATTCTGAGAACTATTAACCATAGTGTTATATAACACTACTGTTAAACATCCAGGTTGTCAAGCCCCGCTAGCGCTTGCACTCCCCAGCTAGGATTGAGCTTCCCATTTTACGCGGACCGGGCTGATGAGATCGTGCTCCTCCAAGATCATGCCTTTGAGCGAGCCGCAGAACGCGACGCTCGCATGCTGCACAGGAACCAGCCGCGCAACGGGCTTGCCCTGCTTCATAATCACGAACTCCGTACCCAAGAGCTCGACTTCGCACACGATTTCGTTGCAGCTTGCCTTGAAATCGGCAGCAGTGATTTCGCGCGGCTTAAGCATAAGCTCAGAGACTCGGGAGTGCTTGGGTCTTCCGGGTATTTTCGAAGTGGTCATTTGTTTAGTCACCTTATTATTAGAAAAGAAGGCTCCGCGCTACATCGCCTGGCCGTCGAAGGTCTCGGCGTTGAGCGCATCGAGAAAGCGTTCGAGTTCGGCGGCGCGCACGGCGCCCATTGCTTGCGCCGTCTTCGTGATGAGCCGCGGCGGGATGTCGTGCACGAACGAACGCAGCGTCTTGACCTCGCGAGCGAAGCTCTCCGCACTTGCACCGGTTAACGAGATCATTCGGGCGGCGCCGATGTCACCTAAAAAATCCAGTGAATCGGCGTCGTGAAGCACGATCGCCTCCGGTTGCTTTCCCGGGTTACTGTAATACATGTGGCCGCGTTCGGCGGCCTCGACGGCGTCGAGCTTCTCCATGGGAAACCCGGCAGCGCGAAGGATCGCACCGGTCTGCTCCGCGGCGCACTCGCCATGCTCGAGTTTTGTGTCCACGCACGGCATGAACGCCGCCATATCGTGCAGGAACGCGGCCGCAAAGAGCACGTCGGTGTCGACCCGCAGTCCGTCGCCTTTTGCGAGTTCGAGTGCGATGCGATAGTTGCGCTCCGAGTGCTGCCAGCCCCACGCCGGATGGTGGAACTTCGAGCGAGCGAGATCGTAGATCGTCACCTTCCAAGGGGCGTCCAGCGGAATACCGGTCGCCGTTTGCGCTGGCTGCACGACCGCGAGCAACGCGGCGAAAACGGCGCCCAGAGCTAATATCATCCTGCTACCTTCAATTCGGCGCGAAATCGCGCGATGCGTTGGATTAGGCTCTCCGGTACGGGATCTCCATATGAAAAACGGATCGTACCCTTACCGACCTTGCAGCTGCGGAGTTCGTCTTCGAAGGCTTCCATGACCGGCTTGGTCGCGAGGTAGAGAGCGTAGTGGTCTTTCGATGCGGCAAACTGCAGGACCGAAGTGCCCTCGAGCTTGTAGCCTGGAATGTTGTAGGAGATCATCTCCTGCGCTTGCGGTAAGGCTTCGCGAATCGCCGCGCGGACGCGCAAAAGCGCGGCTTGCGCGGCAGCCGGCTGCGCGGCGATATACTGGTCGACCGATGCAAAGGTCACGCGCTACTGGAAGAGCTTCGCCGCGTTGTTGATCGTGACGGCGATTCCCCAGGCCAGTGGTAATCCGACCCAGAGCCACGCCAGTACGAGGGCTGTCGTGTTGCTGTCTTCGGGCCGCATGCGTTCTTCAAGTTGATCCATCGTTACAAAAACCTCAGGTTTGGACTTGCTCTTTGAGATAATAGCGTTCCGCGACTGGGCGAACGGCCAGATCGCAGAGGAGCCCGACGACCAGGAGCGCCGCCATCAGGTACATCGTAACGGAGTAGGCATCGGCCTTGGCGACGCCGTGGTGGATCTCGTACTCTCGGATATAGTTGATGAGCACCGGTCCTGCGATTCCGGCGACCGACCATGCCGTTAGCAACGCGCCATGGATCGCGCCGACGTTGACGGTCCCGTAGAGATCCCGCAAATATGCCGGAACCGTCGCGAAGCCGCCGCCGTACATGCTGATGATCAGCAGAAATGATACGACGAAGAGTACGATGGCGTGCAGATGCCCCCACGTCGGTACAAAAGCGTAGAGAACGGCACCCACAATAAAGAAAATCGCGTAGGTTTGCTTACGCCCGATGAAATCCGAGAGCGACGCCCAAAAGATTCGGCCTCCCATATTGAAGAGGCTGATCAGCCCGACGAACCCGGCCGCCGCGACGGCCGTCACTCCGAAGATGTCTTGGATCATGAGCGAGGCTTGGCCGATCACACCGATTCCGGCGGTGACGTTCAAGCACAGGACGAGCCAGAGGAGATAGAACTGCGGCGTCCGCAACGCCGATTCGAGCACGACGTTTTTGCGCGTGATCATCGTTTGCGATACGGCCGGCGCGACATAGCCGGCCGGTTTCCACCCGTCTTGTGGGATTCGCACGATCAGCGAGCCCACGAACATCCAGATGAAATAAACAACGCCCAGCACGATCATCGTTTGTGCAACCCCGGTGCCCGATGCGTTCGCGAAGTGTTTCATGAGGAGGACGGAAAGCGGCGCACCGATCATCGCGCCGCCGCCAAAGCCCATGATGGCCGTGCCGGTTGCTAAGCCCGGCCGGTCGGGAAACCATTTAATCAGCGTCGAGACGGGCGATATGTAACCGATGCCGAGCCCGCATCCTCCGACGACGCCGTAGCCGAGATAGACCAGCGACAACAAGTGCGCGTTGACGCCGACGCCCGCAAGAATCAAGCCGCTGCTAAAGCAAACCGCTGCGACGAGCATCGCCTTGCGCGGGCCCGCGCGTTCCACCCATTTACCGCCGAACGCCGCAGAGAGCCCGAGGACCAGGATGGCAAGGCTGAAGATCCATCCGAGTTCGGGCACCGTCCAATCGACCCCGGGTTTTGGAGCGGTGATGCCGATCGCTTGCGACATCGGCTTGGTAAAGACGCTAAAGGCGTATACTTCGCCGATGCAGAGATGGATACAGAGCGCCGCGGGGGGTACCAGCCACCGATTGAAGCCGGGCTTTGCTATCGCGTTCGATCGATCGAAGAAGGCCATGAGTTCAATCTGCTCCTCCGTTTACGGCAACGTGAACCGTGCTACGGCGATGTGACGATTCGGGCCGTCTTGATGTAGTCCAATTTTGGAAACGCTTTCTTGAGGTAGGCGTTACCCTGCGCCGCGATTAAATCTTGGTCCGGCACTTCCCCGTAACCGGAGTAGATGTGGTCGATGTTCGACATTCCGCTGGTGACGTGGCCGATCGGAGCAAACCCCATCCCATCGAGCCTTGCGTTGTTGCCCAAGTTGATGAACATATGCGTCGAGCGGCTATTCGGTACCGACGTTGCCGCATAAGTTACCATCCCCCGGGTGTTCGACGCTTTGGGCGGATCGTCGGGAATGGTTGTGCTCCACTTTTTGGTCACCGCTGGATTTGCTGCCGCACCCCACTGCACGACGAAGTCCGGCACCACGCGGTAGAAACGAGCGCCGTCAAAATACTTCGCCTTGATCAGCTCGTAGAAGCGTTGGGCGCCGTGGGGCGCGAGATGACGGTCGACGACGATAACGACCGGTCCTTTACTCGTGTCGAGCAAGACTCGGAACGTCGCGGGGGCCGAGCCTTGCGAGGCGGGCGGGGTTGAAGCGCCGGTGAAGGCGGCCATCGCGAGCAGTAAGACGGTGATCGAAAATCTCTTCATGGGTCCGCCCCTTCGCCATTCCCCCCGTGTCATCCTGAGCCTGTCGACGTGTCATCCTGAGCGCAGTCGAAGGACGGGAGGTCGCATGCTGACGAGAGAAATGTCGTAGTACTTATGCGTTATTTAGCCGCAATGGCCATCCTGTGCGCGGCTCTCGCCCCGGCTGCGTCCGGAGCCGACACGTCGGCCCCTCTCCGGCACCTCGTCTACTCGTTTACCTTCGAAATGCGCGAAAACGGCGCCGTTCCAAACGAGGCCGGCTCTACCGGAAATCGCACGTACAGCGGGACGCTCGACGACAAGGGCACCATGACCGTCGACGTTCTGCGGGAAGCAGCGGATCGGGGGCTTCTCGTCGTGATCAGCGAGGAGGGAATCGACACGCGAAAGGCCGCTCCCGCGACCTGCGCGGTCTACGGCAACACCGACGTGATCTGCGATCTGAGCAAGACGGTCAACATCGAAGAGTATACCCTCCTGCGCTTTCTCGGCGCGAACTTCGTCGACCCGGCGAAAGTCGACGAGAAAGGCCACTGGGCGATTTCCATCAACCGCGGCTCCACGTCACTGACCGCCGACTATACGATCAACTCGAACGACGGCGGCGAGTTGAAGATCGACGAGCAGCGCCACGTCAAGGACAAGTCGCAGGGCTTCGTCACGTCGGATTCCGAGACGAAAATCGACTACAGCGGCAAGCGCCTTGTGCCGGTCTCGATCGAAGAATACAAAACGGAGGACCGCCACGCGGGAATCGGCGGCGTGTCGACGACGATCTACCAGACCACGCTAACCCTGACCTCAGACTCAATGGCAAAATAGCTGCTACGCGGCGCGACCGCAGCAGCCGCTCCGGCGGGCCTTTGAGCGCCGCTCGGATGCGTCGCTGCTCGAACCATCGTAGACGCGCTGCCCGGCGAGATACGTTGCGGCGATCCGCGTCTCCATGATGCTTTCGGCGGGTGCGGCCATCCAGTCGCGATCCATCACCACAAAATCGGCATACTTCCCCGGCGTAATGGAGCCGAGGAGTGTCTCTTGGAAGTTCGCGTGCGCGGCCCAGATCGTCATTGACTTGAGCGCCTCGTCGCGCGTCATTCGCTGATCGGGATACCACCCGCCCGGCGGTTCGTTGCGTTCGTTCTGGCGCGAGATCGCGGCGTGGAAGGTGCGAAGCGTGCTCACCGCTTCGACCGGCGCGTCGGTGCCGTTGGCGACGATCACGCCGGTGTCGAGTAACGATCGCCACGCGTAGGCGCCGAGCACGCGCTGGGGTCCGAGGCGCGCTTGTGCCCAGGCCATGTCGCTGATCTGATGCGTCGTCTGCATCGACGGGATGATGCCGAGCGTTGCAAAACGGCCGATGTCTTGCGGGCTGAGCACCTGTGCGTGCTCGATGCGCAGCCGTGGATCGTGCGATGGGACCGATAAGAGCGCCGCCTCGTAGGCGTCGAGTACCATTCGGTTCCCGCGATCGCCGATCGCGTGCACGCACACCTGAAATCCGGCGCGCAGCGCCTTCTCGGTCACGGTCTGCATGTGTGCTTGGGGCGTGACGACCAAGCCGGTGTTGTGCGGATCGTCGGAGTACGGCGCGAGCAGGGCGGCGCCGCGCGATCCCAGCGCGCCGTCGGCGAACATTTTTACGGCGCGAATCCACAGGTGCCCGTCGTAGGCGTTCTCGACGATTCCGGATTGCAGGTGCTTGTCGATGAGAGCCGCGTCGTCCCAGAGCATCGCATAGTTGCGGATCGAGTACTCGCCGGCTTCGATCAACTCGACGTGCGCGGCGAGGCGCGCGTCGTTGGTGCCCGGCTCGGCGACGGTCGTCAGCCCCCAACGATTGCATTCGACGATGGCGGCGCGTGTGGCCCGAACGAGCTGTTGATGCGTCGGATGGGGCACTTTGTGGTAGATCAAATCCTGCGCGTTGTCGACGAAGACGCCGGTTGGATTTCCCTGCGCGTCGCGCACGATGCGGCCGCCGGCGGGATCGGGCGTCGACTTGGTGACGCCGGCAAGCTGCATGGCTTTCGCATTGGCGAGAACCGCGTGGCCGTCGAGGCGCGAAAGCGCAACCGGCCGGTCCGGGATCGCAGCGCTGAGCGGCTCGTGCGTCGGGAACGCTTTTCCGGGCCACAGGTTTTGATCCCAGCCGTCGCCGAGAATCCACGCATCCGGCGAGGCCCGAGCGAAAGCGGCGGTCTTCGCAACGACGTCCGCGTACGAATGTAGCTTGAACAGATCGACCTCCGCAAGATCGAGGCCAACCCCGGTGAGGTGGAGATGCGCGTCTATTAAGCCGGGCAGCACCGTGTAACCGGTGAGGTCGAGCACCTGCGTCTGCGGCCCGCGCAGCGCCATTGCACCGTCACGCGAGCCCACGTATGCAAAGATCCCGCCACGCACGCAAAACGCTTGAGGCGTAGGGAACGCATCGTCGACCGTATGGATCGTCGCGCCGGTGACGATCAGGTCTGCGGGCGACTTCCCGTCCTCCGCTCGCGCTACCGCGGGCGCGCCGGCTAGCGCGGCGAGCGCATTCAGAAAACTACGGCGCTGCATTATCCCGGCCGTTCGTGAAGCAGCCGGCGCCGCCCCGGGTACTGTGGTATCTTGACTCGCAGGGGAACCGAAAGCCCGAGCGAGATCCGGCGCAAGGCGTTGCCCCTCGGCGGCTCACAGTTCGTTCGATCGCCGAGTTTCACGCGGAGCACGATCGCCAAGCTTCGCTCTACCAGCGGACGATCGAAAGGCTGATTCATCAACTCGGTCAGCCCGCTGCACTTGTCGTCATCGGCGTCATCATTATTCTATGGATCGGCATGAACATGGTTTTGCGACAGAGCACGTCATGCCGCTTCGCCGACGGAAAAACAGCGGTGACCAAGCCGCCGGCATGAGGTTAACGCGCCTGTTTCAAAATCGGCGAATTGGGGGAGAATTTAACTAAGCGTTGCAAAACGATTAGAAGTCCCGCGCCCGGGCGCGGGTCCGAAGTAACATTTCAAAACCTGGAAAGGCCAATAATATGTCCATTCTCATTTGGCTCGTTGTCGGATTGATCGCAGGCTTTCTGGCAAAATACGTCGTTCCCGGAGAGGGCCCCGGGGGCGTAATTGGGGATCTGGTAATTGGGGTCGTCGGCGCGATTCTGGGTGGCTGGATCTTCGGCTTGTTCGGCCATTCCGGCATAACCGGGATCAACGTCTACAGCATTTTGGTCGCATTGGTCGGCGCCGTGGTCCTGCTGTTTATCGCGCGAGCGCTGAGCGGCCGCCGATCGGGCGTTTAAGCCAAAGGCGTAATAAAGGAAGTATTAGCTCTTCGAAAAGATCGACCACGAGCTTACCGTGCACGCAAAGGGCGAGGAGACGATCGGTGAGCTCGAAGGTTTGGCACCATCGGATGAGACCTATAATGCCAAACTCCAAGTGCTGATCGAATCGGTAAAACCTCACGTAAGAGAAGCTCCCGGGCGATCACCCAAACCAAGCGCACTAGGCCGCTCACGGTAGCCGGCGACAGGCACTTGCGAGCTCATCGGGGTATCAAGTAGCTGTGTGGACGTCCTTGTATCGGGCGTTTGGCCCGCTTGCGGACTCCGAGCGCGACTTCAACCTGGCGGCGCAGCGCATCCAAGCGGCTTTGCTAACCGTTAAAGTGCCGACGATTGCCGGTCTGGACATTGGAGTGCGCGCTTCTCCGGCAAGGCAGGTCGGCGGCGACTACATCGATCTCTTTCCGGTCGGCGAGCAGAAGCTGATCTTCGGCCTGGGCGACGCTTCGGGGAAGTCACTTTCCGCCGCATTAAACGCGCTGATGCTACGCTATCTCGTCCGCGGGTTAGTCAAGGCGCTGAGCAGTGAGCAACTCGACGCAATCACCGCTCATGTGAATGACGTTGTTACCGAAGACCTGCGCGGCAGCGATCACTTTATTACTTTTTTGATAGGGTCGCTAGACGCCTCGTCTGGATCAATGAGGATCGTCAATGCTGGGCACGAACCGCCTTTAATACTCCGAGCCGGCGGCTCCTCGGTGGAAACTCTGCCCAGTCGAAACCTAGTTTTAGGAGTAGATGGCGGGTTGGTTTACGCTTCTGAAGTCACGGCGCTCGATGTTGGTGATCTGGCGGTGACTTATACCGATGGCCTGACGGAGGCAACCAATAGCAAAGGCGAGCTCTTTACGATCGAGCGCTTGGAAGAGACGATCCTTGCCCACCGCGATCTCCGCTGCGCCGAACTCGCAGACTGTTTATTCGAAACCGTCAAAAACTACGCGGGCCAGGATATGCGCGACGATGCCACAGTACTCGTTTTGCGCAGAACCAATCAGGTGCTTGCGGTGCCTTAAAGAATCGGGCGGACGGGCCGTGAAACAGTGGGCGGCCCCCCGGGTAGTATGGCATCATGAGGCTCATGCGTTTATTCCTGGTAGCAAAGACGGCCATCCTCCGGACCGTGCCGCTGGTGCGGGACGCGCGCGTCCCGCTGCCGCTCAAATTGATCGCCGCAGCGATCGCGCTGCTCGTCATCTCGCCGATCGACATCTTCAGCGATATACCGGTTCTCGGTGCGCTGGACGATGCGGCTCTGCTGACGCTGCTCTGCGTCTGGTTCGTCAGCCAGGCATCGAGGCACGTGGAACCCGTCCCGGTGCGTCGCCGCCCAGGGAACAAGCTCGCGGTTCGGTAGTCGGCGCGCCTATCCGGCAAGCGCAGCGTTGACAAGCCCCTTAAGGGCCGCTACCGTGAGGGGGCACCGCGGCGCCATCGTCTATCGGTTAGGACATCGCCCTTTCAAGGCGGAAAGACGGGTTCGATTCCCGTTGGCGCTAAGAACTAAAACGCATATCTCACGAGGGAATCCGGCGCTTTTACCGGTCTAGAAAAGCCGACTTGTCACGGAATTGTCACGTCGGCTTTTCGTTTTTGTCACGCGACTAATCGCGCGAATGCTGCGGCGGCCGCCGCATCACGCTCCCGATAGACGGTCACGTAACGATCGACGGTGACGCCGATGCAGCTATGACCGAGTCGCTGACTGACCACCTCGATCGGCACGCCAGCTTTTGCCAAGAGCGAAGCGTGGGTGTCTCGCAGGTCGTGTAACCGAATCCGCGCGACCTTTGCCCGCTCGACGAGCCGCTTGAATGCCGCCCCGAAGGCCTCGGGAGAAACCGGCATGCCATTGGGCATCGCGAAGACCAGGTCGTCCCGGTGGTACCTTTCGCCCAGGTGCACCTGCTCTGCCGCCTGCCTCGCTTTGTGCGAGCGCAGGACGGCAACGAGCTCCGAAGTGATCGTAACCGTGCGGACCTGTCCGTTCTTCGGCCGCTTGAACGCGAGCCCCGAGCGCGGCTGGGCGAGCGATTCACGGATCGTAACCGTGCCGCCGTCCAAGTCGAGATCGGGCCAGCGCGTAGCCAAGACTTCGCCGCGCCGGGCCCCGGTGTAGGCCGCAAAGACCAACGCCGGATAGAACCAGGGAAGCGACGAGACGGTGCCGCGCTTTTTTGCCAGGAAGGTGGGCGACCGCGCCTCTGCCAGCAGGTGGCGTAGCTCGTTCTCGTTGAGCACCGTGCTCTCGGGTTTGAAGGCCTTGGGAAGGTCGTCGGACGTGATCTTGCCGGCAACGTTGGTTTGGACGTAGTCAAGACTAACGGCCCAATTGAGCGTCGCCCGCAGCAGATCATGCACGTGCCGAATCGTCCGACCGGAACGCCTCGTCTGCTTCTCAGCTTGCCACTTCTCGTACGCTTCGATGAGATGCGCCTTGCGCAGTGCGGTCAAACGCATCTTTCCAAACGTCGGGCGAAGATAGGTGGCGATGATGCCTTTGTATCGATCGATCGTCGTCGCTTCGAGGCGCTTTGCCTTGTGCGTCATGAACTTGTCGAAGAGGTCGGACATGGTCATGTCCGCGTCTGCAGTGTACTCGCCCCGCGCGACGCTTTCGATGCGTTTGGCAAGAAATGACTCCGCCTCGTGTTTGGTCACGCCGCGGAGGATCTCTCGCTTTTGTTGACGGCCCTTTCCGTTTTGCGGGGGCACGTCATAGACGATCATGTACTTCTTGACCCCAAGGTGTTTTGGTTTTGCCATGGATTCTTTCCGCGGTCCAGGCGAGGATATTATTCGACCTTTCCGCCGAGAAACTCTCGCAGGGCGGCCTTCGTGATGAGGATTTTCTGGCCCACACGGATGCTCTTGAGCGTTTGCCGCTTGATCGCATCGTAGACCGCGTTCCGCCCAATTGGCAGAAACGCGATGACGTCGTGTGGGGTTAGAATGTCCGGCAGGTCCGCAAAGCGTGCGCTCTGCGCGCCGGGCGAAATCGACCTGATCGATTGTGTGGTCATGTCTGGTCACCCACCCCTTGTGGTTCTGCCGAGAACGGAACGGCTCGATGGTCGGGCCGAATGTTATCGGCCTATCGTCATGGAGTCGCGTGCACGCTGCTCTTTGCGAATGCTGTACTCAACGTCTCGCCGAATCTCGTTCGGCAGAGCTCGATACTGCTGCTCGATCGCCGCAGCAAGGCCGTCGAGCCGTGCGGCGCCCATTGCAGCGTCGCAATCGATGCGCGCGACGCCGGCCCGCTCGAGGACGTTCAGTCGCTGCTCGATTCTCGGTACCTCGTCCCGAGCGGTACGCGCCTTATTCATTTCCCGCTCCAGGCTCAGCGACGCGGCGACGTAGTGACGGTAGGCGCGTTCGTGGCCGGCTATATCTTTTTCAAGCTGCGGCAGGTCACGCTGCTCGAACTCATGGGTTGCATCCGCCAGCCTCTCTTTGTAGCGCGATCGCTGCTCGCCGTGCAATCGTCCTTCTTCCTTTGAAGCGGCGCGGCGCGTCAGCGGATTCCACGACCGCCTCTCTCTGGCGAGCTGCGCGAGCCGAACACGCTCGGCGTCCGTGTAGCGGGTAGCCTCCGCCGCGCGTTCGTGAATTCGCTGCCGCTCGGTGGCGAGAACTCCTTCGAACGACGGCGGACGCTCGACGTGCTGCAGGTGCTGGCGCTCGAGCCGAGCCCGCTGATAGCGTCCCTCTTCCTCCGCGCGTATGACGTTGAGCCGCAGACGTATCTCGGCCAGTGTCACCGGACGAGGCTCACGGTGCGGTACGTGCTCGCTCCGGTTGCGCGTCGGAGCAACGAGCGCATCGAGGACCCGCTGCGCTCCCAGATCGCCCGAACGCGCCCGTTCGCTCACGAACGATCGATAGGCGAGCGGCTTCTCCTCGCGCGTTAGCCTCCGCTCTGACGCCAGCACGATCTTCGTCGCCTCCCAGCGCACGCGCGCGGCGTCATGCTCCCGCGCACGCCGGCGGCCGATGGCCGCGTCGACCGACCAGTACGCGAACTGCCGGGCGATGACACCGCGCGTGCCCAGCCGCGCCACTGCGCGCAAGAGCAGGCGCGCTTCGCGGCGCCGCTGGGCATCGCGCTGCCGTTGCGTCCGCTCGCGCTCCCAAGCTCCATCCCGACGTGCGCCCATTGCCTGCGCACGTTCACTGAGGAAACGCTCGCGGTACGCTCGGTACTCTGACCGCAACCGGGCATGGTCGGCGATGCGTTGGGCGTCGCGCAGCACCCACCGCGGGTCGTTAGGAGCTTCGCGTTCCGCGCGATCGCTGACAGCGCTGCGGCCGCGCTTCGTCGGCCGCTCTGGCGTATACGGACACGGACCAAAGCGCTGCTCGAGGACGGCTTTCCTGCAGCGCGGATGGATCTGCGACGCGCCGCAGCCTGGCGCTTCGGGATCTCTGCCCGCTGCAAACGCGAGGCCCTGCACGCGCGCACCGCGCTGGATCAGCTTGATGACGATGCCGTCGCGATCGAGACGCTGGCTGAGATCGCCCCACGTCTTCGCGGCATCGACGGCGGCCAAAATCGTTGGACGAACCGTATCGGGCCACGACGTCGAGCGCGTAATCTCAGCGATCGGTTCGCGCGCAGGGGTGAACGGACCGAATCGCGACTCCATCGCTCGCAGCGCGCAGCGCGCATCAATGCGTGATGCCGCGCAGCCCGGCGCTCGGCGATCCAACCCCTCGGCGAATGCGAGCCCCTGAACGCGCTCACCGCGTTGAACGAGCTTCACGACGACGCCGTGCGCACGCAGGCGCTGATGCAGGTCGCTCCAGTCCTTGGCGCGATCGACGGCATCCAGCACGTAGGGCCGTGCACTTTCCTGCCACGGCAACTCGCCGCGCTCGTGCAGCCGGCGATACGCGCCGTCGCTCAGCCGCCGCTCTGGATCGGGTGGCGGCGCGTAGAGATGCTCGACGCGCTGCACGATGTCGCGGTTGTGATGCCCGACCACGATCGCCCAGCCGCGCTCGGCCGCGATCTCCGCGCAAACCCGCTCGCGTTTGATCCGCTCGTGCCAGAGATCGTTCGCCTTCCCATCCGACCCGATGCGATTGGCGATCACGTGGGCGTGAAAGTCGTCGGTGTCCTTATGCGCGGCCAGAACGTACTGGCTCTTCTCCATACCGCTTGCCTTGAGCAGCCGTTGGGCATCGCTCACCACCTGCTCGCGCGTCGGGCGTTCGTTCTTGGCGTAGGCGATGATCAGGTGATAGACCGGATCGCGGCAGCGCTTAGACAACGCCGCAACCGCCTCCATCTCGATCGCTGCCGTCTCCACCGACATAACGCCGCGTAGATGCACCCACTCGGCTTTCTCCGGTGCGCTCGCGTAGCGGACGCCACCCTCGAACGAGTGACCGGCGCTCGCGACGGCGCGCTGATGGGTGTGCTCGGTGATGTAGTCCACGCCGATCGCGAACGTACGGGTACGGGCACGCGCCGGCACCGCCTTCGTTATCATGACCTCACCTCCGCAAAAGAAAAAGTCCCGCGCGAACTGCTGACGCTGCGGGACTCATAGTTTCACCTGCATTATAATGCGGGCGAAAGTCTGCTACACTCTGTACCGAAATTGTACCACAAATGCAAGCCTATCGCTACCAATCGCAGCGCTTTTCCGAGACGACCTCGCGCTTCGAGCCGCTATCGGCGCTGCACGAAGTCGGATCGATCGCATGATAGCAGCCGCGTCCAGGGCGAGCTGCGCTCGGCCTTACGGCACACCCTGGACCCGGCTGCTCCGACCACTTGCGACCGCGACTCCGTGCACCGCCTGCCCATTCTTGCCGAAGCACACTCTGCGCGCGACGATGAAGATTCCGCTCCTCCGTCCCCGCCTACATCAAATTCGACACGCAACGTTAGCAGTCGCCCAAGAAAGCATGAAGCGCTCGCGGGGGGTTCTTTTCCGTTCGAAGCAGTAATCGCACGCAACACGATCCCCAGCATCGAGGCTG
>CAWBEA010000004.1:0-144157 GCA_963787705.1 Vulcanimicrobiota bacterium
AGTCGAACCCGCGTTACCGCCGTGAGAGGGCGGCGTCCTAGGCCTCTAGACGATAGGGCCGCGATGCTCCCGATCCTCGACTCGAACGAGGGTCAACGGATTCAGAGTCCGCCGCTCTACCAGCTAAGCTAATCGGGAATAGCAGCGAACGATTATACTACGCCGACCCAGGCCTCTCATGCAATACCGCCTCGCTTTGAGGGCCGTCGGCCGTACGTGCTGGTCTGGCTGTGGCAGTTGGGGCAAAGCATGCGGAGGTTCTCGAGGCGGTAGTCATCCTTAACTCCGTTGATGTGGTCAATTTGAACAGTCAGTTGCTCGCCTAGCCAGTCCACGAGCCCACACTCCTCGCAACGATTCTCGAGGAGCCCGGCCTGGATGAGCCGTCTCTTGATGTTGGTTCGGCTATTGCTGCTTGCTAGCAGCTGCGCCAGCGGACGTCCCAGCGGCCGAGGCCGAATTTCTCCGCGCTTAACAGCCTTATGCCACGAAGCTCGGCAGAATCCGAACCGTCGCATACAGTCGTAGAACGAATTGCCCTCGTTGTAAAAAGCTTGCACAGTTGCCCATTCGTATCGGCGGCGAGAGAGCGGCTTGACGTGCAGCTTACGACGCCGGATTGCCATGGACCAAGCGGAGAAAGTGATCCCGAAGCGCTCCCGGCATTGTTCTGCCCGAAAGCCTTGGTCGTAGAGCCGCTGTACCGCAGGCCAGTCATGAAGCTTTCTCATGAGTACTTTCCGGCGAATCTGACTTGGAGCGCAACTTCAGATTGCGCCCCGAAAACGTTGGCGTCTGGCTGTGGCAGTTAGGGCAAAGCATTCGGAGATTCTCGAGACGCCAATCATCCTTTACGCCGTTGATGTGGTCGATGTGAATCGTCAGCGCGCGCCCTTGCCATTCGTCAATGCCGCACCGGTTGCAGCGCTTCGTTAGGAGGCCGAGCTCCAGCAGGCGCCGCCTGATCGACCCACGCGCCATCTTGCGCTCGAACATCACATTGAGCGGAAGCGCTCTCGCCCGAGCCTGCAACTCGCCGCGTTTCACGGCGGCTGTCCACGTGTCGCGCTGAAAGGCAAAAAATGCTATGCATTCCGCGTATATGTGCCCGGCATTGTAATATGCCTGAACCTCGCTCCAATCGTACTTGCGTCGCCGATCGCGAAACCGCGTTGGCGCGGCTCTTAGTGCGCCGCGCTTGATGGCCTTAATCCACGCCGTATGGCAAAAGCCGAAACGTTTCGCACACTCGACAAAACCGTGCCCCTCGTCATGATACGCCTGCACCAGCGCCCAATCATAAATTAGCTTTGGCATGAAGCCAGCCTATCGGGTCAAAGCGCCAACCGTATGGCATTAAAGCAGTGTTTCCGGCAAGTAGCCGCAACGTGAACGCCGAACTAACGTTGCCGTGCAAGCAATAGTGCTCGTTGGGGGCGAGGGAACGCGCCTTCGGCCGCTCACCTACGGCACCCCAAAGCCGATGGTGCCGATCGTAAACGTGCCGTTCTTGGCGCGAACGATGGAGCGTCTCTTCGCGGCCGGGATTCGCGACGTTATTCTTGCCGCGGGGTACATGCCGCAAGCGATCGTGGACTATCTCGGCGACGGCTCGCGCCTCGGAATGAAGGTGACCTATTCGATCGAAGAGACGCCGCTCGGAACGGCCGGCGCGCTTAAGAACGTCGAGCAGCACGTCACCGGCCCGTTTTTCGTGCTCAACGGCGACATCCTCACGAGCCTCGATTTGCCCGCGATGCGCGAATATCATCAACGCAAAGGCGGCATCGGAACGCTCCACTTGATCCGCGTCGACGATCCGTCGCCGTTTGGCTGCGTGGTGCACGATGCCAACGGGAAAGTCAGTGCCTTCATTGAGAAGCCACCCAAAGGAGAAGAACCGACCGACGAGATCAACGCCGGGACCTATCTTCTCGAGCGAGAGATCCTCGATTTTATTCCCGCCGGCCGCAAGGTTTCGATCGAGCACGAAACGTTTCCGCAAGTGATCGCCGCCGGCAAAGCGCTCTACGCGTACACGACCGACGACTATTGGCTCGATCTCGGGCGGCCGGAGCAGTACCTTGCCGCACACCGGGATATCCTCAGTGGAACGATGCCGCTGCTCGTCGAGCTGGGAATTACCGGCGAAGGGAGAGAGGCACTGCTAGGTCATCCCGGCGTCGTTCCGCCGGTTCACGCTGCCGGCGACGTCGTGGTTGATGCCAGCGCCAGGGTCGGCCCCAACGTCGTGCTCGGCGTGGGCTGCAGCATCGGCGCGGGCGCCATCATCCGCGAATCGGTCCTGTGGGATCGCGTCAGCGTCGGCTCGGGCGCCGTAATCGAGCAGGCGATCCTGGCCAGCCGGGTGACCGTCGGACCGAAGGCGCAGATAGGGCCGGGCAGCGTCGTCGGGCACGATTTCTCGATCGGGCCCGGAGCCACGATCGCGCCGGGATCCCGCCTCGGCTCGCCTGGATAGCCCTTCGACTGCGCTCAGGATGACAGGGCGACCCGCCGAGGGGCAGTTCGGTTTATGCTGCATCCGTCCGGGGGTAAACTGGTGTCCACCACTGGAGGAGACCGCATAAATGCTTCCCCCTCAGGCCTTGTTCTTGGGCTCTTACCCGCCACGTGAGTGCGGCATCGCGACCTTCACGAAAGACGTCGTCGATGCATACGACCAGGCTTTCGGCTTCGCGAGCCCGATCATTGCTATTGACGAACCGGGCGCCGAGATGCGACGGTACGACCCCGAGGTCGTTGCCCGCATTCGCGAGCAAAATCGCGAGAGCTATGCGTCGGCTGCCGAACTCGTCAGCATCTATCCCGTCGATCTCGTCAACATTCAGCACGAATACGGGCTCTTCGGCGGCGAACGCGGCGAGTGGCTCGCCGACTTCATGAGCATGCTCGATAAGCCCGCCGTTTTGACGATGCATACCGTGCTGCCCGACCCCGACGAAACCTACATGCGCGTGACCAAAGCGCTCTGCGAAGAGGCTTCGAAAGTCGTCGCGCTCTCCGAGACCGGGCGGAACCTGCTCGAGCGGGTTTATGGGATCGATCCCGACGTGCTTCAGGTCATTCATCACGGCGTGCCCGACGTGCCGTTTCAAGACACGGCCGCGGCCAAAGCCTCGTTCGGCATCGGGCAACGGACGGTAATCTCCACGTTTGGGCTGATTAGCCGCGGCAAGGGGCTCGAGTTCGCGATCGAAGCGATGCGCGACGTCGTCAAACGCCACCCGGAAACGCTCTATCTCATCCTCGGCGAGACCCATCCGGTAGTGCGGCGACAGGAAGGCGAATCTTATCGCGAATCCTTAACGGCGATGGTGCGTCAGTACGGCCTGCATTATAACGTGCAGTTGATCGACAAATACTTAGATTTCGACGAAGTCGTCAGCTACTTGGCCGCCACGGATATCTATCTCACGCCGTATCTCAATCCCGCGCAGATCGTGAGTGGAACGCTGGCCTACGCGGTCGGATGCGGTAAAGCGATCGTGTCGACGCCCTACCTTTACGCGCAAGAGCTTTTGGCGCACAATCGCGGTTTTCTCTGCAGCTTCCGCGATGCGGCCTCGATCGCGAGCCGCCTCAATATGTTGCTCGACGATCCGGCGCTGCGCCGCGCGACCGAACGGCGTGCCTACCGCTTCGGGCGGCAGATGACCTGGCCGAATGTGGCGATGCAATATGGGCGCCTCTTCAGCGAGCTTTGCCCGCGCGGTCCGATGGAGCTTGTGAACTCTGCATAAAACGCGACCCACGCGAGCGATACCGCCGCTAGATCATCTCGCGACACTCACCGACGACGTTGGTGTTATTCAGCACGCGCTCGTAACCGTGCCCAATCGTAAGACCGGCTACTGCACCGACGACGTGTCGCGTGCATTCATGGTTGCTCTCACCTATCTGCGTCTCAACCCGAACGACCGGCTGGGTCACCGGCTGGCCTCGACCTATCTTTCCTTCCTCGTCCACGCGCAGATGGAGGACGGCCGGTTCCATAACTTCATGGACTACGATCGCCGCTGGAGCGACGAGGTGGGCACGCCCGACAGCTGCGGCCGAGCGATATGGGCGCTCGGCTACGGCATCGCCCACGCGCCGTCGCCGTGGCGTCGCGTCTGCATCGAGCGTCTCGATCGCGCTCTTCCGACCATCGACTCGTTGGGGCATCTCCGGTCTCGCGCGTACGCGGCCCTCGGCCTGGCACACGCGTTTACGTCGGCAAAGGATCCCAAATACGGCGATGCGTTGCGGCTACTCGCCGGCGAGATGCGCGCCGCCTACGAAGCGACGGTCTCCGACGACTGGCCGTGGTTCGAAAACGCGATGTTCTACGATAACGCGCGCCTCTGCGAAGCCATGATCCGGGCCGGCCGGGCGCTGGCGGAGCCGCGCTTTCATGAGCTCGGCCTGCGGACGCTTGCGTTCTACGAAGCGGTCACGACCGAAAACGGCGTCCACGTTCCGATCGGGAACCACGGCTGGTATTACCATGGGGGACACCGCGCCCGGTACGCGCAGCAGCCCCTGGAAGCTTGCGCAATGGTCGAAGCCGAGCTTGCGGCCTTCGATTTAACCTGCGACGTCGCCCACTTTGCCTCCGCCGAACTCGCAACCGAGTGGTATTACGGGAAAAACTCGCGGGGAATCGTGATGGCGCAGGGCGGTGGGTGCTGCGATGGTCTGGAAGAAGACGCCGTCAACACCAATATGGGCGCGGAGTCCACCTTAGCTTTGCTTGCGGCGGCCTATGCGCTCGCCCTCCGGCGGGAGCGAGTGCTTCGCGCGGTGCGTTGAACCTGCTGTAAACGTAGCAGTTTCGCCATAAACAAGGATTAACGACCCTTGCGGCGAATGGCTATAAATGCTCCTGGAAACGGAAATCCTCAACGACGTGCAGTCTGCCGCCGTCCGGCAGACCGATGGCCCAGTTTTGATATTTGCCGGGGCCGGCAGCGGAAAAACTCGCGTACTGACGCACCGCATCGCTCTGCTTTTGAGTGAGATGCGCGTCGCGCCGGATCGCATTCTTGCGGTAACCTTTACGAACAAGGCGGCCGGCGAGATGAAGTCGCGTCTGCAACGCATGGTCGGCGCGATCTCGCGCGATCTGTGGGTCGGCACGTTTCACGCCATGTGCGTGCGCATCTTGCGTCGCGACGGTTCCCGGATCGGGATCGCGCCGACGTTTGCCGTCATCGACGACGCCGATCAGCGTCAGCTCGTTCGCGAGATTCTCGACGACCTCGACTACGACGAGCGCCAACTCGCCGCGGGTGCTTGCCTTGCGGAAATCGACAAGGCGAAGAACGCACTCGTGTGGCCCAGCGAGTTCGCACAGAAGCAAACTTCGTTTCTGGGCGAGCGCCTAGCCAACGTCTATACCGAGTATCAGCGGCGGCTCAATGAATCCAACTCGCTGGACTTCGACGATCTCATCGTACGCGCGATCGATCTTCTCGAGCGCGACAAAACGGTGCGCGAGAAGTATCAGCGCAAGTTCGAATACGTTCTGGTCGACGAGTACCAGGACGTCAATGCCGCCCAGTACCGTTTGGTCGCGCTCTTGGCCGCCCATCACGGAAACATCACGGTCGTCGGAGACGACGATCAATCGATCTATTCGTGGCGCGGCAGCGATTACCGCATGATCTTGCGCTTTGAAGAAGATTTTCCGGGCGCGGCGGTCTTTAAGCTCGAGGAAAACTATCGCAGCTCCGGGCGCATTCTCGAAGCGGCAAACACGCTGGTCGCCAATAACCGCTCGCGCGCTGCAAAGCGGCTGTTTACCTCGCGCGGCGAGGGCGACCCGATTACCGTTTATCCGGCGGCGACCGAGCGCGACGAGGCTCGTTACGTCGTCGAAAAGGTAAAGAGCCTCGTGCGCGAGGGCGCGGCCTACCGCGATTTCGTCGTTCTCTATCGCACCAACGCGCAGTCGCGCGTTTTCGAAGAGGCGCTGCTCGCCGAGGGGATTCCGTATCGCGTCATCGGCGGCGTCGGTTTCTACGCGCGCACCGAGATCAAAGACATCGTCGCGTACCTGCGCTATATCATGAACTCGTCCGACGCCCTGGCGTTCAAGCGAATCGTCAACGTCCCGCGGCGCGGCATCGGGCAGCAGACGCTTTCGGCGCTGGTGCAGTCGGCCAATGCGTCGCGCGTCTCGGTGGGCGCGGCGGTCTTCAACGGCGAGCTGCTGCGCGCGGCGGTTCCTAAAAAGCTCAAGGAGCTCGAACGTTTTGCGGAACTCATCGGCGACTTGCGCGAACGCGCGAAGGGCATGGGGATCGCCGACCTTCTTGTCGCCGTAATGGAAGACTCCGGATACGTACGCGAGCTTCAGAGTGAAGATACGCACGACGCCCGCGCGCGTTTGGAGAACCTTCAGGAGCTCGTCGGCGTGGCGCGCGAGTACGAAGCCGTCGACGAAGAACCGTCATTGGCAGGTTTTCTCGCTAACATCGCGCTGGTGAGCGATCTGGATGCCCTCGAGGAAGATGCATCCTACGTGACGTTGATGACGCTGCACAGCGCCAAGGGTCTGGAGTTCTCGAGCGTCTTTCTCACGGGTCTGGAGGAAGGCGTCTTTCCGCACAGCCGCGCGCTTACCGAGGCGACCGAACTCGAAGAGGAACGGCGTCTCGCCTACGTGGGCATCACGCGTGCCATCGACCGTTTATTCCTCACGTATGCGGCACGGCGCGCGCTCTTCGGCAACACGTACGCCTACCCAAAATCGCGATTCATCGAGGAGCTGCCTTCAGTCGAGATTCTCGAGAGCGACAGCGTTCCGCTCGCGCGTCCGGCGGGCGGACGATGGCGCGAGGTGGCGATTCACGAGTCGGCCGGCGCGGGCGTGCATCTCGGCCTCGAAGCTGGCGACCGCGTGCGTCATCCTAAGTGGGGTGAGGGCTGCATCGACAACATCGTCGGTGCCGGCGGCGATGGGCTCGTCACGATTGACTTCCCCAACGTCGGTCAGAAGATGTTGATGCTCAAGTACGCGCCACTCGAAAAAATCTAACCCCTGACCCCAATGGTTCGGGTTGCGGTGGCGGGCACCATGGGACGGATGGGCACGACTGCGCGAGAAGCGCTCGAAGCGAGCGGAGAGTATTGCTGCGGGCTTGCGCGTCGCGCGGATCCGCAGCATTTTGTCTTCGATTCCTTTGCTGAAGTGCTCGCGCGCAAACCCGATGTGCTGCTCGATCTAACGACACAACCCGGCAGTTTCGAGATCGCGCTGCAAGCCGTTGCCAACGGGCTGCATACCGTCGTAGGTGCAAGCGGATGGAACGACGACCAGCGCGCGGCGTTGGATGCAGAGGCGCAGAAGCACGGCGTCGGCGCGCTCATCGTCCCAAACTTTTCGCTTGGTGCGATGCTGATGATGCGCTTTGCGCAACAGGCAGCGCGTTACTTTCCCGATGCGGAGATCGTCGAGCTGCACCACGCCGGCAAGAAAGACAAGCCGTCGGGCACCGCCGCAGCGACGGCAGCGGCGATGGAACGCGCCGGCGGACGAGCACCGGTCATTCATAGCGTGCGATTGCCGGGACTGCTGGCGCATCAGGAGGTGTTGCTGGGTGGCACCGGAGAGTTGCTGACGATTCGCCACGATTCGTTGAGCCGCGAGTCGTTTGTGGCCGGGATGCTGGCCGCCGTTCGAGCCGTCGTGAATCGCCGCGGGCTTTCGGTCGGCCTCGATTCGATTCTCGAGGAGAGCGCGTGAACGTCGCCGTCGTCGGCGCGACCGGCGCGGTCGGTGAAACGATCGTGCAGGTGCTCGAGGAGCGCAACGTTCCCGTCGCGGAGCTGCATCCGTTTGCCTCGCGCGACCGCGCCGCTGCCGTGCGTTTTCGGGGCGCCCGGTTGGACGTCCGCACCGCATCCGACGAAGCGTTGCGCGGCTTCGACGTCGTTTTCTTCGCCGGTGGCGAAGATGCCAGCGAAAAATATGCGCCGGGACTGCTCGAGCGGGGATCGGTCATCATCGACAACAGCGCCACGTTCCGCATGCAGCGGGGCGTGCCGCTGATCGTTCCCGAGGTTAACGGCGACGTGGTGCGGCCAGAGCATCGGCTCTTTCCGGTCGCGAACTGCACGGCGATCCTTCTCTGCACGGCATTACGACCGATTCGCGACGTCGCCGGCTTGACGTGGGTTCGCGTCGCGACCTATCAGGCGGCCAGCGGTGCCGGCCGCGCGGGGCTCGACGAGCTGGCGGCGGACGAACGCGCGCTCGTCACCGAAGCGCCGGAGCCGGCGCCCTCGATTTTTCCCCGCCCGTTGGCGCGCAACGTCGTGCCGCAGGTTGGGGCCTTCGATGCCGACGGATGGAGCGGCGAGGAATGCAAGGTCCGCGACGAGAGCCAGAAGATGCTCGGCCTGCCCGAGCTGACGATCAGCGTCACCTCCGTCCGCGTGCCGGTCCGCACCGCGCATAGCGAAGCGGTCTTTGTCGAGACGCAGCGCGAGACGAGTTGTGCCGAGCTGGCAGCGGCGTTCGAAGCTGCGGCGGGCATCGTCTTTCACCGCGACGGCATCGTGACGCCGCGCGAGGTCGAAGGGACCGATGAGGTGCACGTGGCCCGGCTCCGATCGGAGAATGGCGGGCGGAACTTTGCGTTCTGGTGCGTGGGCGATCAGCTGCGTAAAGGCGCCGCAACCAACGCGGTGCAGATTCTCGAGTTGCTGCTCGAGAAAGGGTACCTCGCGGCATGAATGTCACGTCTCAAAAAGTGGCGGTGCTAAAGTTCGGCGGGACCTCCGTGGGTACGCGCGAGCAGCGGCAGATCGCCTATCAGCGCGTGCGTGACGCGCGCGAGGCCGGCTTTGCGACCGTCGCGGTGGTCTCTGCGATGGGCCGTTTTCCCGAACCTTATGCGACCGACTCGCTGCTCTTGCTCGTCGACGGCCGCAGCGGAACCGTTAATACCGATCTGCTGCTCTCTGCCGGAGAGCTGGTCGCGGCCGCCGTCTTCGCCGACGAGCTCAGCGCCGAAGGCGTGGCGGCCGTGGCGATTTCCGGCGGTCAGGCCGGCATCGTAACCAACGAGCGCGCCGGCGACGCAACGATTCTCCGCGTCGAGCCTCATGCGATCCGTGAGCTGTTGGAACGCGGAACGGTTCCCGTGATCGCCGGCTTTCAAGGTGTGTCGCAAGACGGCACGATTACCACCCTCGGCCGCGGCGGAACCGATCTATCGGCCATCGCGCTCGGCCACGCCCTGGAAGCCCAGCGCGTCGACATCTATACCGACGTAAGCGGTGCCATGACCGCCGATCCGCGGCGCATCCCTCAGGCGCGGACGATCGAGCGCGCCTCGCTCGCTGAAATGACCGAGCTGGCAAACCACGGTGCAAAGGTGATGCATTCGAAAGCCGCACAATATGCCGGCCGCACCGGGACGCGCTATGCCGTCAAGGGTCTGCACAGCGACCAGGGGACGGTGGTCGACGAAAACGTTGACCATCACCGGCCGGTGACCGGCGTGACGTCGTCGGGCCGCGTGACCTGGGTTCGTATTATTCGAGGCGACATCGAATCGCCGAGCCGCCGAATGGAGACCGAGCTGGAGATGTTTCGGCGCGTCGCCGAAGCCGAGATCTCGATCGACCAAGTTACGATCAATCAAGCCGGCGTGGCATTCGTCGTCGAGGGCGACCGTGGTAACGAGATTCGCAGTCTGCTCTCCGATTTGAATCTCGCCGTTCGGGTGCGCGAAGGCTGCTCGAAGCTTTCGGTCGTTGGTACTGGAATGCGCGACGCGCCCGGCGTCGTCCATCAAGTGGCCGAAGCGCTCTCGCAAGCCGACGTCGAGATCATCCATTGCACCGACAGCAACGTGACGATTTCCATTCTCGTTCCCGCCGCGGAGGCCGAGCGCGCCGAGATCGCCGTCCACGCGCAGTTTTGCCTCGACCGAGGAGATCCAGTCCTATGAACTCGCAACTTGGAGTCATTCTCACCGCGATGGTGACGCCGTTTGACGAACGCGGCGACGTCAACCTCAATGAAGCGGGGCGTTTGGCGCGCTGGCTCGTCGATCGCGGAAACGACGGCTTGATTCTCGCCGGCTCGACGGGCGAAGGGCAGACGCTCGAACCCGCGGAGCGCGTCGCGCTGTACGCGGCGGTGAAAGCGGCGGTTGGCCGCGACGCCTTCGTCATTGCCAACGCCGGCACGAATTCAACGCGCGAGTCGGTGCGCGCGACCCAGGAGGCGACCGACGCCGGCGCCGACGGAATCTTGGCCGTCGTACCCTATTACAACAAACCGACGCAGAGCGGAATGCTTGGCCATTTCGGCGCGATAGCGCAAGCAACGCAGCTTCCCGTCGTCGTCTATAATATTCCGGGCCGCACCGCCGCCAACATGCTGCCCGAAACGCTGCTGGAGCTTGCGCGGCGGCACCGCAACATCGCCGGCGTCAAGGAGTCGAGCGGCGACCTCAAGCAGATCGGAATGATTCTGCGCGACCGCGCCGACGGATTCATCGTTTGGTCGGGCGACGACCATCTCTTCCTGCCCTGCTTGGCGCTGGGAGCCGACGGCGTCGTCGGCGTTGCGTCGCACCTTTGCTCGCGCGAGTACCGCGCGATGCTCGACGCCTACCGGAACGGACGTGTGGAAGAGGCGGCGCGAATTCACGCATCGCTCCTGCCGCTGATCGACGTGCTCTTTTCTACGACGAGTCCAATCCCGGTGAAATGGGCGATGCGACAGCTCGGCTTCGAGGTCGGATCCTGTCGCCTTCCGCTCGACGAAATTCCGGAAAACGTCGCGGATCGCTTGCGGCCGATCTTGACAGCCTACGCGTCGCACGCCGTCGAGTCCCGGTGACGTCGCTGCAGATTCTCGGCTGCCGGCTCGACGTGCTCGACGCCGGCGAGGCAACGCGCCGCATTCTCGACGATGCCCGCGAAGGTAGTGGCGCGCAGATCGTCACGCTCGGGACCGAAATGGTCGTCTACGCGCAGCGTGACGCACGTTTTCGGGACGTCGTCAACGCCTGCGCCCTTTCGCTCTGCGATACCGTGGGATTGCTTAGGGTGGCGCGGCGGCGGGGCGCTCGGCTTCGCGAGCGCGTCACCGGCGTCGAACTGCTGGAGCACCTCTGTGAGGGGGCGGCGGCGGCGGGTCTTCCAGTTTATTTCTTGGGCGGCTCGCCCGGCGTCGCAGCCGACGCAGCCGCGATTTTGGAGGTTCGCTTTCCGGGATTGCAGGTTGCCGGCACGCGCGATGGATTTTTCACCGACGAGCAGACGCCCGCCGTCGTTGCGAGCATCGCCCAAAGCGGGGCGCGTCTGCTCTTTGCCGGCATGGGATCTCCGCGGCAAGAGTTTTGGTTGGCCGCGCATCTCCGCGAAACCGGCTGCGGGGCAGGCATCGGCGTCGGCGGTTCGTTCGACGTAATTTCCGGGCGCGTCACGCGCGCGCCACGCATCGCTCGCCGGTTGGGCCTCGAATGGCTCTACCGGCTCATCAAAGAACCGCGGCGCTGGCGGCGACAGCTCGCCCTTCCGCGCTTTGCGTGGCTGATTCTGCTCGAGGAGCTGCGGTGAAAGCGATGATTCTCGCGGGCGGGCTCTCGACGCGGCTCTATCCGCTTACCAAATCCGTTCCCAAGCCGCTGGTGCCGGTTGCCGGCGTTCCGAATGCCGCGCATTTGATGCGCTACCTCAAAGCCTACGGCTTTGACGAAATTGCAATCAACGTCCACTATCTCGCCGATGCAATCGTCGAGGCGCTGGGCGACGGCTCGCGCTACGGCGTGAAGCTGCACTACTCGTACGAAAGCGAGCTGCTCGGAAGTGCCGGCGGCCTCAAGAAGGTGCAAGAGTTCTTCGACGACGAGCCGTTTGCGGTGATCGGTTGCGACGAAGTAACCGACATTCACCTCGACAAGCTCCTCGAGTTTCATCGCAATCGAGCAGCGATTGCGACGATCGGACTTGTCGAATGCGACGTCGTCGATCAGTATGGCGTCGTGGTCCTCGACGAGCGCGCAAAGATCGTCGGCTTCCAGGAGAAGCCACCGCGGGGGATGGAGCGCAGCAAGTTGGCCAATACCGGCGTCTACGTCTTTTCACCGGAGATTTTCGACCATATCCCGCGGGCGGAGTTCTACGATTTCGGCAAACAAGTCTTTCCGGCACTGCAGGGCGCGGGCGAGCCCTTCTATGGATTTCACGCGCGCGGTGCGTACTGGGCGGATATCGGCACGCCCGGCGAATACCGGCGCGCGAGTTACGACGTGCTCGAAGGCGTCGTGCAGATTCCCAAGACAACGTCGAATGGCATCGACTCCTCGGCGCGCCTGGGGAGCAATGTCCGGATCGAAGGTCCGGTGCGCATCGGCGCGTCGGCCACGATCGGCGACGGCGTATCGATCGTAGGCCCCAGCATCATCGGCGATCGCGTGCGCGTCGATGCCGCGGTGACGCTGGAGCGCAGCATCCTTTGGAACGGCGCGACGATCGGCGCACGCGCGAATCTGCGCGACACGATCGTGGGAAGCGGCTACGTCGTCCAGCCCGAAAGCGTGCTCGACGACGCACTGGTTGCCGTGGAGGCTTCGACCTAGACATTTGGTCGCCGCGGCGTGATCGAGCGGTATGGACTGGCGGCCGCTGCTCGACTTCGTCTTCCCCGCGCAATGCGCGGGCTGCAACGCGATTGGCTCCGGGCTCTGTCGCGCGTGTCGCCCGGACGGTAAAGCCATCGCCATTTATCTGCCGTCGCTGCGCGTGGCGGCCGCTGCCCCCTACGAAAGCACGCTTCGCGCGGCGGTGCTGGCGCTCAAAGATGGGCGCCGGGACGTGGCCGAGGCGTTGGGACGAATGACGGCGCCCTTGGTTACGGCCGGCGCGACCCTCGTTCCGGTTCCGACGACGGCCAAGCGCCGGCGCATGCGCGGCCTCGACGGCGTTGCGCTTGTGGCTCGGTGCGCGGCTGCGATCGCCGGCGCCCGGGTCGTTCTGGCCTTAGAACAGCGATCCGGCGACGCGCAGCGTGGGCGGTCGCGCTCGCAACGCCTGGCCGCCCAGGGACGGTTTTCGTGCAGTGCGGCCGGCGTTGCCGGTCTGCGCGTGACGCTCTTCGACGACGTCTGCACGACCGGATCGACGCTCCGCGATTGTGCCGACGCGATTCGCGAAGCCGGCGGCCTGGTGGACGATGCGATAGTGGTTGCCGTGGCGAACAGCCCCAAGCCGTGGAGCACCTCCAACGTTCGCTGACGCCGCTTGACGAGCTTTACTTGCACCGTGCCTACGAGCTGGCGGCCCGCGGCATCGGCAGCACGTCTCCAAATCCGCCGGTCGGCGCGGTCGTCGTGCGCGAAAACCGAATCGTCGGCGAAGGGTATCATCATCGCGCTGGCGACGCGCATGCCGAGACCAACGCGCTCCGCCAAGCGGGGCGCGACGCCGGCGGCGCGACGCTCTACGTCTCGCTCGAACCGTGCCGGCACGTCGGCCGTACGCCGCCCTGCACGCGCGCCGTCGTTGAAGCCGGCATCGTGCGCGTGGTCGCCGGCACGCTCGATCCGACGCCGCACGGCGGTGCCGCCGAGCTGCGCGAAGGCGGCGTAGAGTTTGCGGTTGCGCAGGATCCGATTGCATGCGATTTGATCGAACCGTTTGCGCGCGCCGCGACGTTGCAGCGTCCGTACGTTGCGCTGAAGATGGCGATGTCCCTCGATGGTGCGATTGCGAGCCGGCCGGGCGTCGAAGTGCGGTTGACGTCCGAAGCTACGCGGCGCTACGTACGCGAACTGCGCATCGCCCACGACGCCGTGATGGTCGGCGCGGGCACCGTACGAGTGGACGATCCGCGACTGACGGTTCGTCCGCCTCACCATCGCCTCCGTCCTTACGTGCGAGTCGTTCTCTGCCAAACCCGCGGCGTCACGGCGACCAGCCGGATCTTCGATCGCGAAGAAGGCTACACAAAGACGATAGTTGTGGCTCCCAGCGGTTTGGCAAATCGTTTGGGGGAGTTGCGCGACGTCGCCGACGTGATCGGCGTCGGACCCCCGGAGAGTCTCGCGCTCGGCTTGTCAGAAGCGCTCGAAGGGTTGCGCGCGCACGGCGTCTACAGCGTCTTGTGTGAAGGTGGGCCCACCTTGGCGGCGGAGTTGATCGCCGGCGGCCACGTCGATCGTTTCTACTGGGCGATCGCGCCGCTCTTTCTGCAGAGCGCAAGCGCGGTGCCGGTCCTCGCGGGCGCGGATTTGCTTCCGCCGGGCGTACGGTTGCGATTCGATCGCGTCGAGCGAAAGGGCGACGACGTCGTGATTAGCGGAACGCTCGCCGATGTTTAGCGGCCTGATCCGGTACCGGGGCACCGTGGCTGGCGGCGCGGCAAAACTAACCGTGCGGTGCGAGGGTGTGGAGTCGGAACGCCCGCAGCCAGGCGACTCGATCGCGATCGACGGCGTCTGCCTCACCGCAACCGCAATCGACGGAGAGAGTGTTGCGTTCGACGTGGTTCCTGAAACGCTGGCGTGCAGCACTCTGGGCGATCGCGTGGCCGGCGACTGCGTAAACGTGGAATACGCGCTTCGCGTCGGCGACCGGCTCGGCGGACATTTTGTCTACGGTCACGTGGACGCTGCCGCCCCGGTGTTGTCACGGACGCCCGAGGGGCAAGGCGAACGGCTGCGCGTCGAGACTCCCCCGGCGCTGGCGTCAATGATCGCGCCCAAGGCATTCATCGCGGTTGACGGCATCAGCCTGACCGTCGCCGCGACCGGCGACGGCTGGTTTGAGGTCGCGCTCATCCCGGAAACGATCGCGCGCACGACGCTGCGCGCGCGCCCGCCAGGCAGCCGCGTCAATCTCGAAGTCGACCCCATCGCCCGCTACGTGGCCCATGGCGCGTTATAAAGAAACCCTCCCCCAGGGAGCGCGCACGTTCGAAGCGCGCCTTCAAGTGCAATGGGCCGACGTTGACGTCGTCGGAATCATGTATTTCGCGGCCTATCCGCGCTTTGCCGAGTATGCGGAGATGCAAATGTTTGCCGAACTCGGCTTTCCGTACGAGTCGGTATTCACGCAGTACAACTTTTGGCTGCCGCGCGTTCGGGTGGAGGCGGAGTATCACGCGCCCGCGATGATGAGCGATTGGCTGAGAATGCGGACGCATATCGAACGCGTCGGTTCCTCGAGCGTGCGCTGGAAAACGGTCCTCTTTAACGAGCGGACGGGCGAGGCGGGCGCGGTGCTGACGTTCGTTGTGGCGGCAATCGATGGCGAGACGAAGAAGAGCCATCCGTTACCCGAACCAATTCGCTCGGCCTTGCTAGCCTGCGTCGCACCCTTATCAGCGTGATCGCATCGGATCGCTCGCGCGTCGCGATGCTGGTCTCACCGAAGACGATCGAGTTGCGCGAAGAAGCAGTGCCGCCGGCGCCGCAGGGCGGGATCGTCGTGCGCGTGCGCGCCGCTTTGACCGACGGAACGGACCTGAAGACGTATCGTCGCGGTCATCCAAAAATGCCGCTGCCGACGCGCTTCGGTCACGAGTTTTCCGGCGACGTCGCAGCGGTCGCGCCGGGCGTCATCGCCTTTGCCGCCGGCGATCCCGTGATGTGCGTCCACACGGCACCCTGCGGCCAATGTTATTGGTGCCGCAACGGGCAAGAAGAACTCTGCGAGGATCTGCTCTCTACGATGATTTTGGGGGCGTACTCGGACCTGATCGCCGTTCCGCAACGGGTCGTCGAGCGCAACTGCTTTCGCAAGCCCGTCGGCGTCGGCTACGCTCAGGCCGCATTTCTCGAACCGCTTTCGTGCGTCGTTCGTTCGCTCGAGCTGCTCGCGCCGGCCCCCGGATCGGTCGTTGCCGTCATCGGCAACGGCGGCTTTGGAATCCTGCACGCCCTGCTGTTGCAGCGGCGAGGCGTCGAGGCGCTGCTCTTCGGTCGCCGGCCGCAGCGCGTCGCCCTGGCACGCGAACTCGGGCTGCAAAGCATCGATGCAACGGCATCGCCGATCGGCGACGTCATTGCCGAGCGAACCGGCGACCGCGGCGCCGATGCCGTGATCGAGTGCACCGGAAGCGTCGAGATGTGGGAACGCGCGCCCTCGTTCGTGCGGCGGGGTGGGCGGGTCTCATTCTTTGCCGGGTTACCGGCGCAGACGCGCGTCTCGTTCGACGCCGCGCGGCTGCACTACGACGAGGTCGCGTTGCTCGCGCCATTTCACTTCACGCCACGCGACGTGCGGAGCGCCTACGAGTTGATCGCAGCCCACGCGCTGCCGCTGACCGGCTTGATTTCGGATTCCTATCCGCTCGAGCGCATCGCCGAGGCTTTCGAACGGCTCGATACCGGCGACGCGCTGAAGCTGTTGATCGAACCGTGACGCCTCAAAAGATGCGGGCGGCGGTGCTGTACGACGTCAACGACGTGCGCGTCGAAGAGCGCCCCGTGCCGGTGCTGCGCGACGGGGAGCTGTTGGTGCGAACGATGGCCAGTGGGATTTGCAGCGGCGACGTCATGGGCTGGTACATTGCGCGAAAAGCGCCGCTCGTGCTCGGCCACGAGCCAGCCGGTATCGTGGCGGCCGTCGCCGGCGATTGCGCGCTTTCCGTGGGCGATCGGGTGTTCGTTCATCACCACGCGCCTTGCTTTGAGTGCCGCGCCTGCGGGCGCGGCGATCACGTGCAGTGCGCGACTTGGCGCGCCACCAAGATCGAACCTGGCGGCATCGCCGAATACTTTCGCGTTTCGCGCGAAAACCAGCGCGACACGCTGCCGTTGCCGGCGCACGTCCCGTTTCGCGATGCGTCGTTGGTCGAGCCGCTCGCCTGCGTCGTTAAATCGCTGCGCCGCAGCAGCGTGCAAAAAGGTGATCGGCTCTACGTGATCGGCCTGGGCGTGATGGGATTGCTGCACGTCCTCGCGGCCGGAGCGCTGGGCGCCGAAGTCTTCGGCAGCGACTTCATCGAGCAGCGGCGCGCGATCGCGGAGCGTAACGGTGCTGTGGCCTTCCATCCCGACGACGTTGGCCGGGTGCTTACGGGCGGCGCCGACGTCGTGATCTGCGGCCCCGGTACGGCAGCGGCGCTGAAAGCCGCAACCGAGGCGGCGGCGGGTGGCGGCACGGTAGTAATGTTTACTCCATTTCCGCCCGACGTTGCGGTAGCCGTAGACCCAACGCGTTTCTACTTCGGCGATCTGCGGCTCGTCGCCAGCTACTCGTGCGGGCCAAACGACACGCGCGAGGCGTTGGCGCTGATCGAGCGTGGAATCGTCACGGCCGAAAAGATCGGCGCGGCCCTCATCGGGCTCGACGAGGTCCCACGCGCCTATCGCGAGCTGGCCGAGTCGCGGATCGTCAAACCAATCGTCGTTTTCGACTAATCATGTCACGACGGCAGTGCGCTTCAAGTTGCCCCATTAACGCTTCTTCGACGGACGCCGGCCCTAGAGGGCTTAGCAAGCAAGTGCTCCTTTGGTGAAAGGAATAAATTCGACACCTAGGTTGGGGCCATGGTATAATTCCGGCCGGTTCAGCTGGTGTCCCTATCTTAACTCCTGGCCTTTTTTTGCTTTCCGCAGACGATACATCTCGCGTAAGATCGTCTGCCGATAGCTCGCATCCCAGAGAGGGCAGAATGCGAACTGGCGTCACGCTCATGATGCGCGACGAGCAAGGCGCGTCGATGGTTGAATATGCGCTGCTCATCGCGGTGATCGCTATGGTGGCCCTCGTCGCCATCCAAACCTTCGGCATCAACCTGCAAACGTTATTCAACAGCTTCGCAGGGGCCGTTTAACCCGCCAAGTCAAGCTGCCGGAACCCGGTTTCGGGTGGCTTGACATTTGTAAAGTCCAAGCTAGGCTTGGAGCATGGCCCCCTTTGCGGATCTTCTGAACTCGGCGATGGATGAGGCGCGGCTCACCGCCGCGGAAGTTGCCGAAAGCGCGGGCTTGACGGAGTCGGCGATCTCGCTGCTACGCGCCGGCCGCCGCGAACCTTCCTACCGGACCCTCCAGCGCCTGGCCGCCGTCTTTCCTTCCCTTGGCGAGCAACTGAGCGATGCCGCGAGCCCCTTCGACTCAATCGAGGGCGCCATCGCGGACGTAAGAGCCGGGAAGATGGTCGTCGTCCTCGACGATGAGGACCGCGAAAACGAAGGCGATCTCGTGATGGCGGCGCAGATGGTGACCCCCGAGGCGGTCAACTTTATGCGCAAGCACGCCGGCGGATTGATATGCGTGCCGATGCCCGGCGCTCGGCTCGACGAGCTTCACATCCCGCAAATGGTGCGCGATAATACCGCGGTCCACGAAACCGCGTTCACCGTCTCGGTCGAAGCTCGTGGACTGACGACAACTGGAATTTCCGCACACGACCGTGCGGCGACGATCAAACGTTTGCTCGATCCCGAAGCAAAGCCGGCCGACTTCTTGCGTCCCGGGCACACGTTTCCGCTGCGTGCGCGCGAAGGCGGCGTGCTCGTGCGCGCCGGACAGACCGAAGCGGCGGTCGACTTGGCGCGGCTTGCGGGACTCTTTCCCGCCGGCGTCATCTGCGAAATCATGGCCGACGACGGAACGATGGAACGCTTGGAGGGCCTGCGCGGCTACGCCGACCGGCACGGGCTCAAGCTGATCACCGTCAAGGATCTCATCGCCTACCGCATGCGCACCGAGAAGCTCGTCCGAAAAATCGCCGAGTTCGATCTGCCCACCGTATTTGGAAGCTATACCGGCATTGCCTACGGCACCGCGATCGACGAAAACACGCACGTCGCGCTGGTGATGGGAGAGATCGGCGACGGCAAAGATATTCTCGTGCGCGTCCACTCCGAGTGCATGACCGGCGACGCCCTGCACTCGATTCGCTGCGATTGCGCGGCCCAGCGTGACGCGGCGATGGAGCTGATCGCCAAACAGGGCCGTGGCGTCTTTCTCTACCTGCGACAGGAAGGTCGCGGCATCGGGCTGGCCGACAAGCTGCGAGCCTACGAACTTCAAGATCGCGGCGCCGACACCGTCGAAGCCAACCTCGCACTGGGTTTGCCGATCGACAAACGGGATTACGGGATCGGGTCGCAGATTCTCGCCGACCTCGGCGTCAAAGAGATGCGCTTGATCACGAATAATCCCAAGAAAATCTTTGGACTCGAAGGGTACGGGCTCAAGATTGTGGGACGAATGCCGCTGCAGACGACGCCGACGGAGCACAACAAACATTACATCGACACGAAGCGCTCCAAGCTCGGTCACATGCTCGACGAAGTCGTCGCATCGTGAAGCCGAACGGCGCAAGCGGTACCGCAAAGCCCGACTGCACCGGGCGGCGTTTTGCGATCGTTGCGGCGCGTTTCCACGCCGACATCGCCGACCGGCTCGTGGACGGAGCGAGACGCGCGTTACGCGATTGCCGTGTCGCCGACGAGCACGTCAGCTTCTTTGAGGTGCCCGGTTGTTTCGAACTGCCGCTCGCGTGCCGAAATTTGATCGATAGCGACCGCTTCGACGCGCTGGTCGCGTTGGGCGCCGTCATTCGCGGCGAGACGCCGCACTTCGACTTTGTCGCCGGCCAATGCGCCCGCGGCATCATGGACGTCCAACTCGTTACCGGCGTTCCGATCGGCTTCGGCGTGCTCACGACGGACACGCTCTTGCAGGCCGAAGAGCGCGCCGACCCCAAGGACGGCGACAAGGGATATAGGGCCGGCTTGGCCGCGGCCTCGTTACTAACTCTGACGGCCAGCGGCCCGCGCGCCGGCTTTCGGTGAGCGAATTCATCCCGGTCGCGTGGGACGGCGACGCCGTGCGCTATCTCGACCAACGCCTGCTGCCCCATGACGTACGCTACGAGCGCGCGCAAACGGTCGCCGATATCGAACTCGCGATCAAGAGCCTCGCCATCCGCGGCGCGCCCTGCATCGGCGTCTTTGCGGCGTACGGTGTGGCGCTGCTTCGCCGGACGATCCCCGATGACGTGCGCTTTCTCGAAGAAGCAAGCCGCGTGCGCGCTGCGCGGCCGACGGCCGTGAACCTCGCGTGGGCCGTCGACCGCGTTCTCGCGGCCGGCGACGCGCTCAAAGAAGCCAAGCTGATCCACGAAGAGCAGATTGCCATCGACGCGGCAATTGCAGAGAACGGCTTCGAGCTGATTCCGAAGAACGCGCGGATCGTGACGATCTGCAACACGGGACCGCTCGCAACCGCCGGCGGCGGCACCGCGCTCGGCGTCATCATCGCCGCGCAGCGAGGCGCCAAGAAACCGCACGTCTTTGCCTGTGAGACGCGGCCGCTTTTGCAGGGTGCTCGCCTGAACTATCTCGAGCTGCAACAGGCTGGTGTGGACGCGATCCTGATGGCCGACTCCGCGGCCGCCATCGCGATGCAGCGCAAGGGCATCGATCTGGTGATCGCCGGCGCCGACCGGATCGCGAGCAACGGCGATACCGCCAACAAGATCGGCACCTATGCGCTTGCGATCCTGGCGGCGCATCACGGAATTCCGTTCTATATCGCTGCGCCGCGGTCGACGTTCGACTTCGCGATCCGCAGTGGAGATGAGATCCCAATCGAAGAGCGCAACGCCGAAGAGGTCAGCTCGTTTGCCGGCCGGCGCGTCGCCCCCGAGGGCGCAGCCGTCTACAATCCGGCGTTCGACGTAACGCCGGGGCACCTGATCGCGGCATTCGTGACCGAATGCGGTATCGTTCGCTCGCCGTATGTCGAGTCGATCCCCGACCTCGAGCTTCGCCCGCGCGTGCTGGTAGCGGGCAGAGTCGCGATTTAGTTCCCAGCGAAGTAATATTCCGCGCCGGCATCCTTGTAGGGAGCGCGCGCCTGAAATAGGATTCGCCTATGAAATGCTTCTACACTCTGGCGGTTAGCGCCGCATTTTGGGCGGCTGCCTCGCCTGTCTTGGGGCAAATGGGGCCTCCACCGATTCCCATGTCGCTAACGCAATTCTCTCGGGCCGCAATCGGTCAAAGCGTCCAGATCACCGTTCGCGTACGGCGAGCCGAACGCAGCACGCTGTACGCCGACCTCCTGGCGCGACAAACCGATGCGCTTTCGAAAGACACCGGCAAACAGGTCGTCTTGTTCTTTCCCGACGATACGCCGGTCGTAATGGGCAGCCTCTCCGACGTCGTCCCCGGCGCAGTGCTCTACGTGTACGGCGTGGTGACCAAAGCGGATCACGTCGACGCTAAGCGTGTCGTTGTGGTAACAAAGTATGTGAAAGTCCAATAACGGTAGCGCTTTCGCGGCGCGGGCTTCGTTCGAGGTGCCAAAGGTACACGATCGGAACGACGAACAGGGTAAGCAGTAACGACGTTGACAGGCCGCCGATTACGACGGTTCCCAAGGCTTTGCGATATTCGGCGCCCACCGTCTCTCCGAGGGCGAGCGGAAGCATTCCGGCGATCATGGCAAACGTCGTCATCAAGATGGGCCGAAGCCGCGTCTTCGCGGCTTGCGTCATGGCGAGCGCCGCCGGTACGCCGTCTCGTCGAGCGCGTTCCGCATATTCGACCAGTAGAATGCCGTTCTTGGCGACCAACCCGACGAGCATGATGATCCCCAGCATCGAGTAAAGGTTGAGCGTCTGTGCCTGCAGGAGCGCAAGGCTTGGCAGCACCGCGTGCAGCGCGTTGAGTAGGAAGAGGCTGCCAAACGCGCCGATCGACGCCAGCGGTACCGTGAGCATGACGACCAGCGGCAGCGTGTAGCTGCGATAGAGAATTGCAAGGACAACGTACACGGCCACGACCGAGAGCCCGAGTGCCAGGAGCATTCGTGCGACGGTATCGAGAAACTGGGCGATATCGCCGCGTGGCTCGATCCGCGTGCCGGACGGGAGGAAGTTCGGATCGCGCAGCACGCGCCCAACGGAGGACGTCAAAAGGCTGATCGGGGCATCCCCGGCGGCGTTTGCGCTTACCGAGACGACGCGCTCGCCGTTCTCGCGTTGGATGATCGTCGGCTCGTACCCCGCGCGAACGTGAGTCACGTCGGCCAGCGGGATTCGTGCGTTTTCAGCGCTGCGAACTTGAAATCGTTGGAGGGCGTCGAGGCTACCCACGCTCGATTCTTTGGCTTGCAGGACGACATTCACGAGGCCCGAGTCGAGCCGCGCTTTGGTGACGATGGCTCCGCCGGTCGCGATCCGGGCAGTCTGCGCAACGTCGTCGGGTGAGAGATTGAGAAGCCGGCTCTTGCCGAAGTCGATCTCAACGGTCAAATGCGGTTGTAATCCAAGGTCGCTGGTGCGCACGTCGGCGGCGAGCGGGTTTTGCCGTAGTACCATCGCGACGCGGCGAGCCGCTTCGTCAATGAGCGCGGGATCGCCGCCGAGATCGTAGCTGACGGCCGGTACTCCGCCCATGCCCTTTCCCGCACCGGCGAGCGATGCCGACGGCAGAATCGTCGTCAACGACCGGACCCGGCCTTCCACCGACCGACCGTCAGCGCTTGGATTCTCTAAGATGATGCCGATCCGTGCAACGTTGCTTGCAAAGATGTCTGCGCTTCCATTAAACGACTGGCCCGCACTGCTCTTGACGTGCCGAATCGAGCGGTCTTGCAGGAGTCTCTGCGCGATTTGCTGCGCCGCCGCGTCGGTCACTTCGAGCGGCGTCCCCGGCGGCATCGTGAGATCGAAGTTGAGTTCGCCGCGATTTACCGGTGGCGAGAACTCTGCCGGAATCCATCCCAGAAGAAGCGGTACGAGGGATGCCGCGCATGTTAGCGCCGTCGCCGCCGCGATTGTTCGGCGGTAGCCGATCGCCGCCGGAAGCCAACGCTGGGCATACCGGTCCGCCAAGCCGCTCTCCCACGCATTGAATGCATCGATTGTCGCGTGCCATGCAGCAACGGCGCGCAAGAATAGCCGGCCGCGCATCGTCCACGGTAGATCCTTGCGAGTTGCGGCACCACGGTTCAGCGCCCATCGCGCGCTTAGCACTGGCGTGAGGGTGTACGAAACCAACAAGGAAAAGGCCGTTGCAAAAACGATGACTAGCGCAAACTCTCTCATGAATTCGCCCACGATTCCGGTCATCGTGCCGATCGGCAAGAATACGGCAACGTCGACCAAGGTAATGGCAAACGCCGCACCGCCCAGCTCTCTGCGTCCCGTCAGCGCTGCCTCATCCCCGGGAAGTCCGCGCAGCGCGGCTCGCTGAATCGCTTCGATGATTACGATCGAGTCATCGACCAAGATCCCGATCGTGAGTGAAAGGCCCATCAGCGAGAGGACGTTGAGATTGAAGCCCGCCACCCACATCGTTACAAACGCGGCGCAGAGCGAGGTGGGAATCGAGATCGCGGAGATCAGCGCATTTCTCCATGCGTGGAGGAACAGCAGCATCACGAGGGTCGTTAGAACGACGCCTTCTCCCAGCGTTTGCAGAACGCCGGCGACTGCCGCGTCGGTATATGGCTCATCGGTCCGCAGCTCTTCAAAGCGGATGTACGGATAGCTCCGTGCGAGCTGGGCGAAGGTTCGCCGGACCGCCGAGATCGTTGCGAGCGAGTCGGCACCGGGCGCCTGCGCGACCGAGACGAGTACGGCCTCATCGCCGTCGACTCGCGAAAGGACGGAGCGATCCGCATAACCGTCGGTTACCGATGCGACGTCGGCAAGCCGCGCCGGTAGCGATCCCGGGACCGGAACGGGCAGCTGTGCGATTTGCGGCGCCGACGTCATGGACGAATCGATGCCGATCGTCGCTTGGGTAATTCTTGAGCGGCGCAGACCGCCCGGCAGCAGATCGTTTCCGGCAGCGACGGCGCGAACGAGGTCGAGCGGCGTCGCACCCAGCGCGTCCATTGCACCGATGCGCGGGCGCACCGTGAACTGACGGGTAACCGCGCCGGAGCTCTCGACGGCTCCAACACCGATGGTTGCTCGAAGAGCCGGTATGATGCGCCGGGAGAGGAACGCGGCAAGGTCGGCGGGCGAGACGAGAACGGTGGAGATGGATTCCTCTAGGATCGGCGCTTGTGCCGGGTCGTCTTTTGAAACGACCGGGGGAACGAGATCGACGGGCATATTAGCCCGCGCCGCTTCCACCGCGTTCTGCACGTTCGCGCGGTCGGTTTCGAGGTTGCTGCCGAAGCGAAACTGGACGACGATTTCGGCGATGCCATTTTGCGCCGATGCGGAGACTCGCGAAATATCCGGAAGCGCTCGAATCTCCTCTTCCATCGGCTCGACGAGAAGGCGTTCGACGTCGTTTGAACTCGCGCCGGCATAGGCTGCAGCGACGCTTACGACGGGTAGTGAGATCGGGGGCAAGATACTGCGGCCCATGCGACCAACGGCTAGGATTCCCAACGCGACGACGAGCACGAAGAAGAGCGTAACCGCGACGGGGTTGCGAAGCGAGAATGCGGTGAGCGGCACAATCCTCCTTTTTGCCGTCGCCCGCTGGAACGGCTTGCGCCTTCGTCTCCTGATTAGTTCGCTTTGGAGTAAATTCGCATTCGCTTCGCGACCCGGCCCCTCAATAAGCGCCTATAGTGCGAGATATGCTCGGCAGAGGTGATGGGGCGGCGTGGTTAGCCGTTGTGTTGTTTGGCTCGACCGCCCTCGTTGGTTTGTGCCTTCGCCGTTTTGCTTCCGGTGCGTTCGTAAAACGCATGCGGCCGCACTTCGTACTCGGATACGCGGTGCTGGCAGCAGGCGCGATTCACGGCATGTTTGCGATGAGCGCAATGGGCGCGCTGGGCAGCACGAACCTTTGGATCGCGACGCTCGCGTTCGGCGGTCTATGCCTCCAAGTCTTCGTCGGCCTCAATCTTCAGGCGCCTGGTGCCTACCGCTCGCTCTTGCGGCGGTGGCACATTGCGATCACGTGCATCGTCGGGACGCTGATCGGGTTGCACGTTTTCCTCACGTTATGACCTTCTTGACGTCGGTTATCGGGCCGTCGTCGAGAATCCAGTTAGGCTCCCATTTTCGATCGCTCAGCCGCTTCAGCGCGTCCTGTAAAAAGCGGCGCTCGCTGTTCGCTCGATGGTAGGCATGCGCCGCAGCGAAATGCCCGGCGCCCCCGCGTTCCCGAGCCTCGCCGAACAATCGTTTGAGTCGCCGCTCGTGCGCTTCAATCTCTCGCATCCGGCCCTGCATGAGCGAGAGCGCTTCGTCGCGCGGCAACTGTCCCAGCAGCACGAGCGCCGTCTCCAAGGCGGCATCACTCGACTGAACGTCAATGATTACGCGACGGAGGAGCTCCTGAAAGCGCGTCTCGCCCGCGCTGGACAGCCGGTACACTAACTTCGACTCTCGCGGTCCACGACGAGCGGCCGCGCTGCGTTGCAGAAGGAATCCGCCTTCCGACAGGCGGTCGACGAACTGATAGAGGTTTCCACCTCGAAAGCGCCGGTAGAGCGGGAGGTGATCGCGGATGATCTTGTCGATCGCGTAGGCCGACAGGGGCTGGCGACGGAGCAAGCCCAAAATGAAGAGTTCGCGGTGAGGGTCGGGATTCGCCACCATGAGAATATACGGCACGTGAAGTTCTACGACTTCCTCGATAAGCAGCCGGCGATCGGCAAGCTCGTGATCGTCGAGGGGACGGAGCGCGCGCTGGCGGAGCGCGCCATGGACGTTCTACTCGACCGGCTACTGCCCGACGAGGTGCGCGACCTCAATCTCTCGCGATTCTCACCCGAAGACCTTGGCGATATGGGGCGCCTTCGCGAGGCGGTGCAGGCAATGCCGTTTCTCGCCGACCGGCGCGTCGTCGTCGTCAGCGAGGCGCAAACGTTGCGCGCCGATCCTCGCCGCGCGCTGCTTGCGCTGACGCAAGAGGTGCCTGAAGGCAATACGCTGCTCGTTAGCGACTTGCTCGCGCCGCGCAGTGCTCGCCCGCAATCCTTGGGCAGCTTGGCCGGGCGCGCGGCCTTACGCATCGACACAACCGCCGACGAGCAGACGCGCGCGCGGTTTGTTACCGAGACGCTCGAACGCTTGCAGGCGACTGCCGAGCCACGCGCGGTCGCCGAGCTGGCGCGCAGCGACGCCGATTTAACGACCGTCCGTAACGACCTCGAAAAGCTCACGCTGGCGGGGAAGAAGATTACGCTGGCCGATCTGGAGCACGAAACGCTGACGATTGGAGATCCAAAGGCCTACAAGTTTGCCAGCGCACTGGTGGAAGGCAACGTCGCTACGGCGTTGCAGATTGCGCACGAGCTTTTTGCGGAGAACCGAGGCGCGGCAGTTGCGCTCTTTGCGGCGCTAGCGACCGAAAGCGGCTACCTGTGGGAGGCGGCACGGCCGGGTGGCCAAATTCCCGAGCGCATGCGCTGGCGCGAACGCACCCTGCGTCCGCTCGGCCGGCGCATCGGCGTTCGCCGCGCCCGAATCGCCTTTGAAGGCGCCCTTGCGGGAATTGAAGCGGTCGTGACCGGCCGGGCCGGAAACGATCCGGAGGACCACAAAACGCTGGTCGATCGCATCAGCGTCGGTCTCGCCGAATACTTGCGCCGCTAAGAACTTGATCGCCGCCGCTTGACGAAGCGGCGACGGTGCGGTATCCTGCCCGACTCATGGTTAGCGAGGTCAGCGCGCCGAGCATCTTTGCTTCGCGCGGGTTTCGGCGGTATTTTGCCGGTCAATCCCTGAGCTTCGTCGGGGACGGATTGCGCATGCTTTCGATTCCGCTTTTAGCCTACCACCTCACGCATTCGGCGCTCTCGACCGGCACGGCTTTTATTTGCGAAGTGGCGCCGTTCTCGCTCTTTGCGCTGGTCGGAGGTTCGCTGGCCGACCGGCTCGACCGGCGCAAGCTGATGATCGGGTGCGATGCCGTGCGCTTTTTGGTGATGAGCTTTTTTGCCGTTGCGTACGCGATGCACGTGTTGACGCTGCCGATGATCTACGGCGGTTTGGTGATCATCTCAATCTGCGCGGCCGGCTTTTTGGGCGGACAGTCGTCGAGCATTCCATATCTTCTGGGCAGCAAACAGTCGACCAAGGCGATTGCGCTGCTCCTGGCTGCCGAAAACACGTCGAATCTCGTGACGCCCGCGATCGGCGGCGCGCTCTTCGCGACCCTCGGCCCGCTGCCTGCGCTTACCATTAACGCGCTCACGTACTTGGGCTCGCAGTTGTCGCTGGTGTCGATTCCGACGCTGGGGCCCGAGAAGACGACGGGCCTACCGACGCTGCGGCATTTTCTCGGCGACGTCGCGCTCGGGTACCGCGCGCTTTGGTCCGATCTCGGGATGCGCGCGCAAGCCTTCGTCGCCTTTTCGCTCAACATCTTCGGCTTCGGCTGCTATGCAATTCTGATTCCCTTTCTCAAGAAGGGCTTCGACGCCACGGATCAGCAGGTCGGTTTCTTTTTCGCGATCTCGGCGCTGGGCGCGATCGCGGGTGCTTCGGTGGCGGCGCGCTACGCCGAACGCTGGCCTCTCGGGCGTTCGCTCACACGCGCCTATCTGATCGACGCGATACTCTTCATTCCGGTGGTGCTCGTCTCGAATATCTGGCTGGCCGCCTTCTTCTGGGCCAGCTCCAATGCACTGGCGAACTTCGAGATCGCACAGATCATCGGCTTTCGCATGCGCGTTACGCCCGAGCACATGGTTGGGCGACTGATGGGCGCGGTCCGATTGCTCGTCCTCGCCGGAATGGCGCCGAGCGTGACGTTCTTTGGCTGGGTTGCGGACCACCGCTCGCCGCACGCCGCGATGACGATCGCCTGCGTCGGCACCGCCGTCGTCGCCATTGCGGCCTTTCTTACTCCGGCAATTCGCAGCGAGTCGCGCTAGCCCGCAACCCGCCGGAATCATCCGGCGGCGACTCGAATAGGACGGTCGTATGCAGGAAATGCGAATCGCTCGCTGCGCATGCGGGAGCGTAGGAATCGAAGCTTCTGGTACCCCGATTACGAGCGTCGTCTGCTATTGCGACTCTTGCCAAGAAGGCTACCGGCAGATTGAGGCATTGACTAAGGCTTCTCCTGACCTCAAAACTTTCAATGCTGTTTTAAATACTCCACCGCCATGCGTCCCAGGACTCGACGACCGGGTTAGGGTCGAAGCCGTGGAAGTCGACGCTTATTGCCTCTTGCTGGCGCTGCCACCAGAAGAAGAGTATCGGGTTATCGCCCGCGAGGAGATGCTCGATCGTTGAGTACGCCGCCCGACGGGTCGCGCGATCGTAATGGGATAGCGCAACGGCCTGCGCGGCGTCCATCGCTGCGCTGCAGTAGCGCGGGTCGTTATAGCCGTGCGGCGGGAAGTTGTTGCAGGTAAGTTCGGACGAGTTATCCGGATCGATGCCGGCGTACCAGTCATAGGCCAGCATGTCGAACTTTCCGCCGTGCTGGATGCCGCCCATGGCTTGCGGTGCGTAGAGCAGGTCGAACGGATAGTACTTCACGTCGACGGCGACGCCGATCCGCTTGAGCGCCGCTTGAATCAAGATGCTCTCCGACCGGTGCGTTGCGCTGGCATTATCGGTTACCAGCAGCAGCTCCAGCGGCTGTCCATGCTTTCGGACGATTCCGTCGGGACCGGCGACCCATCCGGCTCGTGCGAGGAGCTGTTTCGCGCGCGCGAAATCGAACGGCACGGACCTCACGCTCGGATCGAAGGCCCACATCCAGTTGGGCAGATCTTCGGTCGCCGGAACCGTCTGTCCGTGCGTTAGCGCGACCGTGAAGGACGGTTTGTCAAGCGCCGCCGCGATTGCCGTCCGCACGCGAGCATCGGACAGCAGCGGATGCGATAGATTGAACTCCACCCCCTCGAAGCCGTTGGCGTTGACCCAGACACTGCGCGCATCTGGCAAGGAATGTAGCGTCGGGTACGTTTGAATCGACGGCTGATAGAGATAGTCGATGGCGTGAGTACGCAGCAAGTTCGTCCCGGAGTCCTCGTTGGGGACGAAGAGTATTTCGACTCGCTTCAGTCTCGGGGGCCCTTGAAAGAATCGAGGATTTGCCTCGAGCAGAATGCGATCGGCGCGCCGCCATTCCACGAAGTGGAACGGCCCGTCGCCGACGCTGGGCCGCGCGTTGAAGGGCAAGCTATTTACGTTTGCGTAGCGCGCAAGAACGTGCGCGGGGAGAATTTCGTACGGCTGGTCGCTCTCGGCAAAAAAGGTGTTCACGAAGGGCGAAAAGCGCCGCTTCAAATGCACGACGACGGTGTGTGCGTCCGGCGTGTCGACTGCCCGCACTTGGTCGTAGCCGTGGCGCGAGACCGCGTCGTTGTTCGGGTTCTCGATCGCTTGCCACGACCAGGCGACGTCGCGCGCGGTTACCGGGACGCCGTCGCTCCACGACGCGTTTCGGCGCAAATGGTACGTGATCGTGAGACCGTCGGCGCTGATGCCGCCGTTGGCTTGCGACGGCACCACCTCAGCGAGCATGGGCACGGTATTGCCGCGCGCGTCGGCCGAAAGCAGCGGCTCGAACATCAAGCGGTCGATGAAGATCTCGATCGTAGTACCGGCGAGCAACGGATTGAGGTTCTTCGGCTCCTCGGTAACGGCGATGCGCAGCACGCCGGCATGCGTCCAGGAATGGCGCGCGCCGGGCGCCGAGCCGTTCTTCGTGCATCCCGCCAAGCACGCTACGACGGCTGCCAATATTGCCGTGGCCGCTTTCATTGCGCTGGTTCTACGGTGACGAGGCCGCGGCTTCCCGTAGGGCGAAGGCCAATTCAAATCCATGGATCATCGAACGTACGCCTCGCCGTTCTCCTGGCGATATGGCCGCGCGGAGCTTCGCTCGCTGTTTTCCGAGCAGCGGCGGCGGCGACTTTGGCGCGCCGTGTGGGTCGCCCTGGCCGAAGCGCAATTCGCGCAAGGCCTGGTCGCGCAGGCCGAGCTCGACGATCTCCGCGCGCACGCCGGCGACATCGACATCGAAGCGGCGCTGGCCGTCGAGCGTGAGATCCACCACGACTTGATGGCGGAGATCCGCGTCTTTGCATCGCAGGCAAAGATCGGCGGTGGAAAGCTGCACCTCGGCGCGACGTCGATGGACGTCGAGGACACGGTCGAAACCTATCGGCTGCGGCTCGCGCTCGCATACGTCGGTTCGAATTTGCGCGAACTGCTCGTGGCCTTCGGTGCGAAGATCCGCGCGCATGCGGATCTCGTCTGCATGGCCTACACGCATCTGCAGCCGGCCGAGCCGACGACGCTGGGCTATCGCTTCGCAAGCTACGCCCAAGACTTGCTCGTCGACGACGAAAACTTACGGTTTGTCTTCGATAATCTCACGACGAAGGGACTGCGCGGCGCCGTCGGCACCGCCGCGTCCTACGAACGCCTCCTCGGTGAGAACGGCCGTTCGGCGGAGATCGAAGCTTACGTGCTAGAGCAGTTTGGGCTGACCGCTCGCGAGATCAGCACGCAGACCTATCCACGAAAGCTCGATTACTTGCTGCTCTCCGCGCTGGCCGGCCTCGGGGCGTCGCTCTCGAAGTTCGCGGCTGACGTTCGCGTCCTGGCAAGCCCGGGCTTCGGTGAGTTGGGAGAACCGTTCGCGAAATCGCAAGTCGGAAGCTCGGTCATGCCGTTCAAGCAGAACCCGATCCTGAGCGAGCGGATCGACTCGCTGGCTCGATTGCTGCCCGGCTACGCCGACGTCACCTGGCAAAATGCAGCGACCAACCTTCTCGAGCGAACGCTCGACGATAGCGCGAACCGTCGCATCGTGTTGCCCGAGGCGTTGCTCTGCGCCGACGAGTTGGTGACGCTCGCCCGCACGGTCATCGAAGGGCTGCGCGTCGAAAAGTGGCGCATCGCTCAAAACGTCCGAACGTATGCCCCCTTCACCGGCACGCAGGCCGTTATAGTGGAAGCGGTGCGATCCGGCGGAGACCGTCAGCTCTTGCACGAAGCGTTGCGTAGTGCATCGATGGAAGCGTGGGAAGCAGTTCGTCGCGGTGACGAAAATCCGCTTGCGCACCTCTTGACGGAGCGCGCGGAGTTGACCGCACTCGTCCAACCGGACGAGATACGGCGCTTGCTCGACCCGAGCGGTCACGTCGGCACCGCGCCGCAGCGCGCCAGGCTGCTGGCCGACCGCATCGACGTTTTACCGCCCTTCCCCCGTCAAACCGAGGTACGCCTGAGGTGAACAAAGGCATCGAAATCGCGCGCGGCAAGACGAAGGTGCTCTACGAGAACCCCGGTCAGCCCCATCAGCTCGTCGTCGCGCAGACCGATCAGATATCCTCTGGCGACGGCGCTCGCCGAAACGTGATCGCCGGTAAGGGGCGCCTGGCCGCGCAGACGACGGCGCGCGTTTTTCGCCTACTCAATCTCTGCGGTCTGCCGACGCACTACCTCAACGGCGGCGAGGACGACGACAACAACGAGACCGTGGTCCGACGCGCCAACATGATACCCCTCGAAGTGGTGACCCGCGGCGTGGCGGCCGGATCGTTTGCCAAGCGCAATCCCGGCCTCGCGCGGGGAACCTTACTCGTGCCGCACGTGATCGAGTTCTTCTTTAAAGACGATGCGGCACACGACCCGATGATCACGCCCGATCAAATCGTTGCGCGCAACATCGCCGCGCCGCAAGAGGTCGGCGCGATGACGGAGCTCGCGCGGCTAACGTTCGACATCCTGTCGCATGCGTGGCGAAAGCTCGACGTCATGCTGGCGGATCTCAAGATCGAGTTCGGGCGGCTCGCGGGTGGCGAGAATCAGGGTCAGCTCGTGATCGCCGACGTGATCGACAACGATTCGTGGCGGATCTGGCCGCAAGGCCGGGAGGAGCTGATGCTCGATAAGCAGCTCTACCGGAATCTCGAAACGGTCGACGAGCCGGCCTTGGAGATGGTCAAGCAGGCCTACGAGCGGGTCGCGGATTTTGTTGGAACGTTTCCCGTGATGCGGTCGGGCATGGTCGCGGTGATTGCCGATTCTGCCGCGCAGGTCGAGCGCGCGAATGAGATCGTCAAAGCGCTCGGCCAGCTTGGCGTCCCGACGGCACGCCACGTGGCCAATGCCGCGTCGACGCCGGGTTTCGTGCTCCAGCTCATGGCGCAGCTCGAAGCGAGCTTCGCGCGTCTCGTCGTTATTCCGGTCGGCGAAAACGAGCTGCTGCGTTCGATGCTCGAAGCGGCCTCGTCGGCGCCGGTCGTCGACGGCCGCGAGGAGATCGGTCGAGTGATGATGCAATGCGCGAAGATATTTGGACTCGAAGACACCGTGCTTTTTGGACGCACGCTGTTGATGCAGGCCAATGCGCGGTCGGTCGTGCTTCACGCCGATGCGTCGCTCCAGCAAGCTCCGCAGGCGTCGCAGAAGACTGCGCTTGGTTAACCTCCGTGACGAGGAGCTGCAGCGCATCGCCGAGCGGCTCGGCCGAGATCCATCAGTCGTGGAGGTGCACGCCTTCGATGCGGCGTGGAGCGAGCATTGCAGCTATAAGTCGAGCCGCCGCTTCCTAAAGAACCTTCCCACCAGCGGGCCGCGCGTGATCCTCGGGCCGGGAGAGGATGCCGGAATTCTCCATCTTGGCACGCACGACGGCGAGCGCTACGCGGTCGTCGTCGCGCACGAGTCGCACAACCATCCATCTCAAGTCGTTCCCTTCGAAGGCGCGGCGACCGGAGTCGGCGGGATCGTTCGCGACGTCCTCTGCATGGGTGCCGAGGTCGTTGCGGTGGCCGATCCGCTGCGCTTCGGCCGATGCGAAGACCTTGCATCGCATCAAAGCCACGTCGCGCGCGGGGTCGTGGACGGGATCGGCGCCTACGGAAATGCGATTGGCGTTCCCAACCTCGCCGGCGACGTCTACTTCGAGCGCGGCTTCAACGAGAACTGTTTGGTCAATGTCGTCGCGCTGGGAATCGTCAACGAGAAAGACGTCATCCACTCCTACGTGCCCAAAGGAGCCGAAGGTTGGCAGATCGTGCTCGTCGGAAAGGCGACCGATCCCAGCGGTTTCGGCGGAGCGTCGTTTTCATCGGTCGCGCTGGATGCGAGCGACGCGGAGCTCAACAAAGGCGCCGTGCAAGTCCCCGATCCGTTCTTCAAAAACGTTTTGATGCGCGCGAGTTACCGCGTCTTTGCGCTCTTGCGCGAGCGCAAGATGGGCGCGGCCTTTAAAGATCTCGGCGCGGGCGGCATCGTTGGATGCTCGGCGGAGGTTACGGCGCACGGCGGATACGGCGCCCAGATCGATCTCGACAGAGTCAACGTTGCGGTCGAAGGGATGCCGCCCGAGGTGATCGCCGTCGGAGAGACGCAGGAACGGATGCTCTGGGTGGTTCCACCGGATTTCGTTGGGGAGCTGCTGCAGATTTATAACGAGGACTTCGGCCTCCCGGACGTCGCCTACAACGCGCGCGCCACGGCGATCGGCGAGGTGACCGTGCGGCAACAATACGTTCTGCGATATCGCGGCGCGGTCGTGATGGACGTCGAAAGCGAGTTTCTCGCCGGATCGATTCACGACGAACTGCCTTATACGGAAAAGATTTATCACGGCGCCGCGGCCCAGGAGCTTCCGGCGGTGGACCTCCAGGAGATCTTCCCACGCGTGCTGGCGCACCGCGACGTCTGCTCGCGGGAGCCGCTCTACCGGCGTTACGATTCCGTCGTACGAGGGCGCACCGTTCTGCCGCGCGGCGCGGCCGACGCCGGCGTCCTGGCAGCCGTCCCCGGCTCGCGCCTGGGCGTCGCGCTCGCGGTTGCGGGTAATCCGCGTTACGGGCGCATCGATCCGGCGTATGCCGCCGAGCAAGCCGTCCTGGAGGCGATGCGCCGCGTCGTTGCTGTCGGCGGGCACCCGATTGGTTTGACCGATTGTTTGAACTTCGGCAATCCCCGAAAGGCCGAGCAGTACGGTGGGTTTGTCGCGGCGGTCGAGGCATTGGGCCGCGCTGCAGCGGAGCTCGACCTGCCGTTCGTTTCCGGAAACGTCAGCCTCTACAACGAAGCTTCAGATGGGCGCGCGATTCCCGCCTCGGCGATCGTCGCGTGCATCGGCGCCATCAATGATATCGCAAGCGTCGTGACGCCGGGCTTCAAAGCAGCCGGCTCGCCGCTGCTGTGGATTGGAAGCCGTGAACTCGTCGCGGGCGGATCGGTCTTGGCCGAGCTGCTCGGCGTCAAGGGAACGCTTCCGAGCATCGAGTACGACGCCGAACGCGCCGCGCTTGCAATCGTGCGAGATGCAATTGCGCGCGGCGTTCTGCGTGCCTGCCGCGTCGTCGCCGACGGCGGAATGCTGACGGCGGTTACGCGCTTGGCTTTCGACGCTCTGCCGGCGGGGCGAAAGATCGGCGCGGAGATCGACTTTGGCAATCCGCTGTGCGAAGCCGGTGGCTTTGTCTGCGAAGTCGCTCCCGACAGTGGCATGGATATGACCGGAACGCTTCAAATCGGCGTGACGATTGACGCGCCCGAACTGATGGTCAACGGGACTCGCTTTGATGTCGAGTATTTGCACGAGGTTTGGTCGCAGCCGTTGGCGGCGCTCTATCCATGAGCGCCAGGATCGCGGTTCCGGTCTTTCCCGGAACGAACTCCGAGGACGAAACGCTGCGGTTGCTTCGCGACTGCGGCGGTGACGCCGAGATCGTCCATTGGTCGCAGGCGGACAACTTGGCGCAATACGACGCGTACGTGCTCTCCGGCGGCTTTGCCTATGAAGATCGCGTTCGGGCGGGAGCGATCGCGGCCCACGACCGGATGATGGACTACGTCATCGAAGCCGCCGCGAGTGGAAAGCTCGTCTTCGGCATCTGCAACGGCGCGCAGATTCTGCTCGAAGCCGGTCTCGTGCCGGGCACCGGCCCGGTTCGCCGGCCGACCGCGGCGTTCACGCGCAACGGACCTGCGCCGCATTTCATCTGCCGCCACGTCTACATGAAGCTCGCAATCGAACCGGTGCGTTGCGCAATTACCGCGGCGTTGCCGCAGGACGCGCTCGTGCCCGCTTGGGCCGCGCATGCAGAAGGGCGCCTCGCCGCCAGTTCCGAGCACTTGAGCGAGATCGTGGCCGGCGGCCACCTTGCTTTCGTCTATGCAGATGCAAGCGGCAGCGTGAACGGAGCCGCGATTCCCAACGGATCCGCGCTCGGGTGCGCGGGCTTGGTAAATCGCGAGGGCAACGTGCTTGCAATCATGCCGCACCCCGAGCGCGATGCCTGGAACTTCAACCACCTCGACCGCCGCGGAGGCAACGACGTTCTCGCACCCTCCGGCGGCTCGGTCCTCTTTCGCAGCTTCGTGCAGGCACTGGCGTCATGACGCGGGCCGTCGCAATCAGCCTCAAGATACCCGACAACACCGCATTCACCGCGGCGGTCGCGTTGCGCCGGTTGGGCGTTGCGGTCGAACGGGTCGAACGCAGCGAAATCTGGTTCTTCGATGACGGCGGCGACGTGCCGGCACTGATCGAGCGCATCACGACCGACGAAACGATCTTCAATCCAAACAAACATCGCGTGACCGTGCTCGACGAGGCGATCCCGCGCTCAGGTGAAGTTTGGATTGAGCTGTTGGAGCCTGGTCACCCTGGGCGGCCCGTGGCCACTGCGTGGCGCCTCTCGGGGTCCCACGACGCCGCGCTCGATCGGGAGGCGCTGCGCGCCGCGGTAGAGCGACTTTTGTGCAATCCGGCGATCGAACGAGCCGTCTATTGATGCGCTATGCGATGGAACGGGACATTCCATGCGCGAGCGAGTAGTCTAAGACCGCACATATGAACCGTCCGTACACAATCGCAACCTTAGGGTCCCATTCGGCGCTGCAAATTCTCAAAGGCGCTCACGACGAAGGCTTTAAGACGCTCGCCATCTCGAATCGCGATACCGAGCGGCTCTACCGCTCCTTCGCCTTTGTCGACGAGGTGATCGTACTGGAGCGCTACGCCGAGTTCATGAACTTGATGGATGAACTCGAGCGCCGCAAAGCCATCATCGTGCCGCACGGATCCTTTGTGGCCTATCTTTCGCTCGAGCAGCACAAAAAGATGACGGTTCCCTATTTCGGGAACAAAGCGGTCCTCGATTGGGAGGCGAGCCGCGAGTTGCAGCGGCAGTGGCTCTCCCAGGCCGGGCTCAAACTGCCGCGGCAGTTTCGCAGCGGGGCGGAAATCGACCGGCCGGTTATCGTCAAGCTCTACGGGGCAGCGGGCGGAAAAGGCTACATGTTCATTAGAGACGCCCACGACTTTGAAGCGCGCGCGACGCACCTCAAGGAAGCCTACATCATTCAGGAATACATCATCGGCGTACCGCTTTACATTCACTACTTCTACTCGCCGCTGCAGAACAAGCTTGAAATTATGTCGATGGACCGCCGCTATGAGACCAACGTGGATTCTCTAGGCCGCATTCCGGCGGCCGCCCAGGAAGGCATGGACGTCAGCCCTTCGTACGTCGTCGTCGGCAATCAGCCGGTCTCGCTTCGCGAGTCGATGCTGGCCGAAGCGCTGCGAATGGGCGACGACGTCGTGCGGGTCAGCAAGGAAATCTGCGGTCCCAAGGGCCTTTTCGGCGCATTTTGCATCGAGACGATCATCACGCCGGACATACAGTTCTACGTCATGGAGATCTCGGCGCGCATCGTCGCCGGCACGAATCTCTTCATTGACGGCTCGCCGTACTCGTATCTGAACTACTCAGAGCCAATGTCCACCGGGCGCCGCATCGCACGCGAGATCAAGAATGCTTTGCTAACCAACAACCTTGGTTTGGTGCTGGATGACTCGAGCGTGGTCTAAAGGCCTGGCCGCCGCGCTGCTGTGCGGTGCCGCCGTGCTTCCCCTCAAGAGCGATGCGACGCTCGAAGCGGACCCGGCGGTGCTTTACGCGCAGATGAAAGACGCCTACGCGAAGGATGCCGCCGCAGATTGGAGCTTTCGCCCTCAACAAATCTATCTTGCCACGATCTTCGATGCCGGCCGGGCGTACTCGCTGCAGTATCCATCAGACCCGAACTACGGCGTGCTCGCAACCTTGACCGTGCAAATTGGAAGCGGCCTGCACTATAACCCTCTGACCAACCACGACGGCGCCGTTTGGTGGGTGCGTGAGGCGGCCGACTGGGCGATGAAGCATTCGCAAGATTTCGCGACCGTCTCGCAGGCGCAGGGGCTCATGGCCCGCGTGAACTCCGAAGACCAGCCCCAAGTCTTGGCGCGCTATGCCGACGAAGATGCGACCGCCAACATCAAGGCCTATCCGGGCGACGTCGATGCCTTGTTGATCCGGGTCGAGGCGAATTGGCGCGGGTGGCTGCTGACGCGCGATCCGGCATGGCGAAGCCTGGCTCTTGAGCGCGCCGCGGCGCCGAACTTTCCGGTCGCGCATCTGCCGACGAACTGGGGAAACGAGCTGGTCGCTTCGGCGCAGCGCGCATCGCCGGGCAACAACGGCTACACCGCCGGCGATTTCACCAACGCGCAGACGTTTCTCGCGCGTTTGAAGGCCGTCGATCCGATTCGCGTCATCGCGACCGTGACCTCGATTCCGCACGACGCATACCTCACCACGCTCGCGCCGGCCGATGAGTACTTCGGGCCGCGAGGGATGTCGATTCTCGAGATCGAGAACCGGCTCAAGCGGATCAACTACATGTTGAACTACAACTACGGGAATCGTGAGAGCGACGAGGCGTTCGCCGTCGCGAAAGCGATCGTCGCCATGCAAGAAGTCTATCCGCGCGATCGCGACTTGCCGATGTTGCTCTTCTGGTGCTATAACACGCTGCAGCGCATGAGCGACGATCAGTCCAAGCGCACGGCCGGCCAGATCAGGGCGATCCTGACCGTCGAGTACCAAGACAGCTCGCAGGCTCGGCAACTGCTCGGCACATGAGCCAGGAGCTAGTAACCAGCGCACTCGCAGGCTACGACCCTGCTCGCCTCACGCTCTGTTCGATCGGAAGCCACTCGGCGCTCGAGGTGGCGTACGGCGCGCGCGCGCAAGCGTTGCGCAACCTGGTCGTTACCGCCAAGGGCCGCGAGCAGACCTACCTACGGCATTTTGCTCGTCGCGAGCAGCCCGTCGGCCGCGGCTGCGTCGACGCCGTGCTCCAACTGCAAGCGTTCTCGGATATCCTGGATGAGGAGGTGCAGCAACGGCTGCTTCGTGAGAACGTCATCTTCGTTCCAAATCGCTCCTTCGAGGTCTACCTCCACGAAAAGTACGAGTACGAGGAGATCGAGCGGCGGATGCTGGTGCCGTTTTTCGGAAACCGCGCCTTACTCAAAGCCGAAGAGCGCACCGAAAAGGGAATCGACCAATACGCGCTGATGCGAGCTGCGGGAATTCGACACCCGCGCCGCTATGCGTCTCCCGACGAGATCGATTGCCTGGTGATGGTCAAGGCGCCGCACGCGCGCGTTTCGTTTGAGCGCGCCTTCTTTCTCGCGTCGTCGCCGGAGGAGTACCGCGCCACGGCCGATCACCTGATGGACGAAGGGACGTTGAGCGCGGCGGGCCTTGCATCGGCGAGAATCGAGGAATACGCGCTAGGCCCCTCGGTGAACTTCAACTTTTTCTACTCGCCGCTTTTAGAGGAGCTCGAGTTGAGCGGCACCGATACGCGGCGGCAGACGAACTTGGAGGGCTTCCGCAACGTACCGCCGGCGGCGTTCGAAGCGGTGCGCGGAATCACGATGCGCTTGGAAGAGGCCGGCCACGTAGCGGCGACGGTCGTGGAGTCGATGTTGGAGCCGGCCTTTGTCATGGGCGAGCGTTTCGTCCGTGCCGCGCGAGAGGCGCGACCGCCCGGAGTCATCGGACCGTTCGCGCTGCAATGCATCGTAGCGGCCGGTCCCCCAAAGGAGCTCGTCTGCTACGACGTGTCGCTTCGGATACCGGGCTCACCGGGAACGCGATTCACTCCTTATTCGGCCTATCGCTGGGGCCGCGACGTCTCGGTTGGCGAACGGATTGCGATGGAAGTCGTAATGGCCCGCGACACCAAACGGCTCCCAGATGTGTTGACCTGAATTCATTCGATTCGCTTTTCTGGAGGTAGTACATGACCGTTGACAACGTTCAAGAGCGTGCCGGCCTGGTGACGTTCAAAGGACAACCGATGACGCTGCTGGGGCCGGCGCTGCGGCGCGGCGATCCTGCGCCCAGTTTTGCGCTGACCTCCGGCGATCTCTCGACCGTCACTCCGGAGATACTTCTCGACGAAGGTAAGCGTGCCGCGTTATTGATCGTCGTGCCGTCGCTCGACACGAGCGTCTGCTCCCTTGAATCCAAGAAGTTCAACGATCGCCTGGGCGAGCTTCCCGAAGGGGTGAAGGCTGCGGTCGTGAGCATGGATTTGCCGTTTGCGCAGGCCCGCTGGTGCACGGCCGAAGGCGACGTTAAGCTGGAGATGCTCTCCGACTACCGGAGTCGCAGCTTCGGCACGAACTACGGCTTGCTGATCTCCGAACTGGGCCTCTTGGCGCGTGCCATCGTCGTGATCGGCAAAGATCGCACGGTTTCGTACGTCGAGATCGTCCCCGAAATTGCCAGCGAACCCGATTATGATGCCGCCCTTCACGCCGCTGCGGCCGCCGCTGCGTAAGGGAGGGCGATGCCGCCCACCGTACTGATCCTGGATTTCGGTGCGCAATACAGCCAGCTGATCGCGCGCCGGACGCGAGAGCTGGGCGTCTACTGCGAGATCGTACCGTACGACGTTCCCTGGAGTACGCTCTCATTGCAGCGGCCCGCGGCGCTGATTCTCTCCGGCGGCCCGGAAAGCACGCTAGCCGAGGGTGCGCCGAAGATGGATCCGGAGATCGTAGAGGCCGGCGTACCGATTCTCGGAAATTGCTACGGCATGCAGCTCCTGGCGCGCGACATCGGGGCCGAGCTGGTGCAACTCGATCACGCCGAGTATGGTCCGGCCACGCTGGTAGTAGCCGGTCGCGAGACGCCGCTCTTCGATGGCGTTCCGGAAGAGTCGCGGGTGTGGATGTCGCACGGCGACTCGGTCGTCGCGCTGCCGGACGGATATAGCGCGCTGGCTTCGACCGCGCGCTGCCAGGTGGCCGCAATCGGCAACCCGGAGAAGAAGATCTACGGCGTGCAGTTTCATCCCGAAGTCGTGCACACCGAGCACGGACGGACCGTGCTCGACAACTTTTTGCACGAGATCGCCGCCCTGGGCCGCGATTGGAAGATGGAATCCTTTCTCGACAGCTCGGTGCGGGATATCCGCGAACGCATCGGCAGCGATAAAGCCATCTGCGCGCTCTCCGGCGGGGTGGACTCCGCCGTCGCCGCAACGCTGGTCGCGCGCGCGATTGGAGAACAGCTCACCTGCATCTTCGTGGATCACGGTTTGTTGCGAAAGAATGAAGCGCAACAAGTCGTTGCGGCGTTTCGAGAAGTGCTCCATCTCAACGTGGTCGCGGTCGATGCGCGCGAGCGATTTCTCGGCAAGCTGGCCGGTATCGAAGATCCCGAGCGCAAACGCCTGGCGATCGGCCACGAGTTCATCGCGGTCTTCGACGAGGAGGCCGCGAAGATTCCGGGCGTCAAATATCTCGTGCAGGGCACGCTCTATCCCGACGTCATCGAATCGAAGACGCCGCAGAGCAAAGCCGGCCAAAAGATCAAGTCGCACCACAACGTCGGCGGCCTTCCCGATGAAATGAATCTCTCGCTGATCGAGCCGCTGCGCGCGCTCTTTAAAGACGAAGTGCGCGTGCTGGGTGCGGCGCTCGGCTTGCCCGATGCAATCGTATCGCGCCAACCGTTTCCCGGTCCGGGTCTGGCGGTACGGATCATCGGCGACGTGACCGAGGAGCGTTTGGCGATCGTTCGCGAGGCCGACGCGATCGTTCGCGAAGAGGTCGACTCCGCGCCGCTCGAGCCGCACCCGTGGCAGTATTTTGCCGTGCTGACGCCGGTGAAGAGCGTCGGCGTCATGGGTGACGGACGCACTTACGCAAATCTCGTCGCGATTCGAGCGATTACCAGCGAGGACGGCATGACCGCCGACTGGGCACGTCTGCCGCATGCGCTCTTGGAGCGAATGTCGTCGCGGATCGTCAATGAAGTACGCGGCGTCAATCGCGTGGCCTACGATATCACGACGAAACCGCCGGCAACCGTCGAGTGGGAGTGACGCGCTATGCGGAGTCGGGCTCGAACCATGCCGGCGAGGGGCCGGAGATCTCTTCGACCGCAGGCACGAAGCTGCGGTCGAGCTCGGCGACCAGCGCCGCGAGATTGTCCACGATCTGGCGCCACCGGTCCGGGCCGCCGATCGAAAACTGGCCGGTCATTTCGATGCCGTGCACAACCCCGCGCGCCGCGTGCCGTGAGGGCGGCAGCGACAAGGACGCTTTAAAGCCGCGCCCACCGATCATGCCCAGCACTTGCATGAAGGCGACGAGCGAATTGCTCCAGGTCCCGACGTCGAGCCTGAGCTTCACGGTCAAATTTCCGGGAGTGCGACGGCGCAGCGTGAACGCGCCCGTTTGACCATGGTAGTGAACACGATGTGAACGACGCCGTCGCAAGGACCGGTGATCCAATGACTGCGGACCGAGGTGCCGTGCGAAGCGCAAGCGGCGCAGCGATCAGCACGAACGACGAATAAATTTGACAGAGTGTGTGTGTCAGGCGTATGGCACTTTGGCGTGGTAGGTTGTATCTAGTCGGCGGGAAAGCGAACACTCGCGCCCGGACGACAACCGCGCTCGAAGGCGCAAGCCAGGGTGAGCGGGGTGAGCAGAGTCGCTGCTCAAGAGTGAGCCGCATGCCGGTGAGGAGCCGGTTCCCGGGCAGGATTGCGCGGTAAGGCACACACGACGAAGACAACTGTACCCCATCGTCGCGAAGGCCCGGGTGAGTTCGGGCTTTTTCGGTCCGGACGTTTCGAACGCCGGCGGCGTTCCAGCCTCTCCCAACCGATCGGGAAAATCGTGCGGCAGACTTTCGAGCAGCTTGGGTATCTTGGCTCGATACTCACGCACGACGGAGCGAATCGCTTCGCGTTTCTCCAAACCGTCCGCTTGAGCCGCGGCCTCCGATTGCCCTTGCGCTTCGGCGACTGCCATGGGAATTTGTACCGTCTTGCGCACTTTGCCGCAGACGCTCGAGATCCGCTTGAGGCCCATCGCGGCCGCCACGGCGCCTGCTTCCGGGTTGACGGGGGCGTCGGCAAGCGAAAAACGCACCGACGGTTCGCCAAAACCCGCGGCGAGGAAGCCCGCATGAATTCGCCCGATCGCCTCGGCCAGCGGTTCCTTTTTGCTGGCGGCGAAGGTCGTGAACATGGCGACGAGCATGTGGGCCCGTTAGGAGTCGATGGTGCGAATCCTCGTTGTTGGTAACGGTGCGCGCGAAGATGCGCTCTCCTGGCGGCTCGCGCTATCGCCCTCCTGTGAAGCGATCTTTGCCGCGCCGGGAAATGCGGGCACGGCCTCGCGTGGAGCAAACTGGGAGATTTCTGCAACCGACGGCAAGGGATTAGCGGATCGCGCCCTTCGCGAAGGTATCGACCTGGTCGTGCTCGGCCCGGAGACGGCCATCGCCGCCGGCGTTGGCGATCGGCTTCGGGAAGCCGGGATTACCGTCTTCGGCCCCAACCGTTCTGCCGGACGTTTGGAGTCGAGCAAGATCTTCGCCAAACGCTTCATGGAACGTCACGGCATTCCGACCGCAAAGGCGATCGTCATCCATTCGCTTGACGCAGCGCGCAGCGCGCTGTCGCAGTGGAAAGGCGGCGTCGTTGTTAAAGCCGATGGACTTGCCGCAGGTAAGGGCGTCGTCATTGCGCCGGACGCGGATGTGGCGCGCGCCGTGGTCACCGATTGGTACGAAGGCGGCCGGATTCCGGGAGGCGGCCTCGACCTGCTGCTCGAGGAGGCGATCCCTGGCCGCGAAGTGAGCGTCTTTGCAATCTGCGACGGACGCGCGATCGTGCCGTTCGCAGCTGCCTGCGATTATAAACGTGCCGGCGACGGCGATAGCGGTCCAAATACCGGGGGCATGGGTGCCTACTCGCCGCCGAACGGTTTTCCCGACGATCTCGATGCTGCGGTGCGCGAACGCATCCTCGCGCCGTTGCTGCGGGGACTTCTTGCAGAGGGTGAAGAGTACGTCGGCGTGTTGTACTGCGGGCTGATGTGGAATGCCGCCGGGCCGCACGTCATCGAGTTCAACGCGCGTTTTGGAGATCCCGAAACGCAGGTGCTCGTACCGCGCATCGGCGGAGATTTTGCGATGCTGCTGCACTCCGCCGCGCAGGGTGCGATGGACCTTTCGCTCGCGACGGTCTCGCCCGAACGCTGCGTCGGAGTCGTACTCGCGACCAGCGATTACCCGCGCAGCAGCACCCCGCTGCGGGGTCTCGATTCCGACGTTTCGCTTCCCCAGGGTTGTCAGGCATTCTGGGGAGCCTCAACGCTGGCGGACGGCACCGTCAGTAGCGGAGGCGGACGCGTTCTTACCGTTACCGCGCTGGGCGAGAGCCTCGACGAAGCCCGCTCGCGAGCCTACGAAAGCGTCAAGGGGCTCGCCGGACGCCTGGGGAGCGCCGCCTTGACCTACCGCACGGATATCGCCGGGCCTGCAACCTAGCACTCGGAAAGAGGATAGTAGAAGTCGTCATGGCTTTTGGCATTCAACCGCAAAACCAGTTCGGGCAACCGCTCGCGCCGGCGGTTCCCACGCGGTCGCTGCTGGCGCAAGTACTCGGAATTACCGCGCTGGGCTTATGCATAACGGCGCTTGCGGCGTGGCTATTCCAAGACCTCGCGCCCGGCGTCGGCCTCATCGCGATGATCGTCGGCTTCGTGCTGCTCATCTCCATCAATGCCGTCCGCCGCAACGAACCGCTGTCGCTGTTGCTCTTTTATGCCTTTACGTTCTGCGAAGGCGTCGGCATCGCGCCGGTTATCGGCCAGTACGTCCGCGCCTTTGGTTCCGACGTCGTCGTCAACGCCGCCCTAACGACGGGTCTGGGGATGTTCGCGCTTGCCGCCATCGTTTATGCGACGGGGCTGGATCTACGCCGCTTCCAGGGCATCTTCATGATTGCGCTGCTGGGACTGATCGTGCTCGGCGTCATCTCGATCTTCGTGAAGTTCATCCATCCGGAGACCTATGCGTGGCTGACGCTCGTCATTTTCTCCGGCCTCGTTCTGATCGATTTCGCGCGGCTGCGCGCCGGCGGAGACGGCTTGACGCCGGTCCTCATGGCGACGAGCATCTACCTCGATGCGATCAACATCTTCCTTGCCTTGCTTCAGATTTTCGGTGGGAGGCGCTCGTCGGACTAGCAGCCTGCTATAATGGCGTGAGATGTGCGGGATAACGGGGGTCTTCGCACCCGGGCGCGATGCCGCGCGGCTCGCGTTTTTCGCGCTATATGCGCTGCAGCATCGCGGGCAAGAGTCCGCGGGCATCGCCGCAGCCGACGGCGGCACGATCCGCTCGCACAAGGAGATGGGGCTGCTCGGCGCCATCTTCGACGAAGACATCTTAAGCGACCTCAGCGGTTACATTGCGATCGGCCACACGCGTTATTCGACGAGCGGTTCCTCGATCGTCGTGAACGCGCAGCCGTTGCTCGAGCGCAGCGAACTGGGCGACTTCGCATTCGCGCATAACGGAAACCTCACCAATACCGACGAGCTTCGCGAAACGCTGTCGCCGACGACCGTCCTGCAGGCGACGTCGGATTCCGAAGTAATGGCCAAGTTGATCGTCGAGTCCAAAGGCACGATGCTGCAACGGATCGAGGCGGTCATCGCCCGGGCTCGCGGCGCGTACTCGACGGTGCTCTGCACGCAAGACGAGCTCTACGCGTTTCGCGATCCTTGGGGCGTACGGCCGCTTTGCCTCGGCAAACTCAGTGACGGTGGCGGCTACGTCGTCGCATCGGAGTCGTGCGCGCTGGGCACCATCGGCGCGCAGTACGTGCGCGAAATCGAGCGCGGCGAGATCGTGCGCATCAGCGCGCAAGGCTTGGAATCGCACCTCACACCGGTCGAGGCCGCGGAGCCGGCGCTCTGCACCTTCGAATACATTTACTTTGCGCGTCCCGATTCGCAGCTCAATGGCCGCTCGGTTTACATGGCGCGCTATGCGATGGGGCGTCAGTTGGCCAAGGAGCATCCCGTCGACGCCGACGTCGTGATGGCGGTGCCCGACTCTGCGGTCGCGGGCGGCATCGGGTATGCCGCCGAGAGCGGGTTACCCTATATCGAAGGCCTGATCAAGAACCGCTACATCGGCCGGACCTTCATCAGCCCCGACCAGAACATGCGCGCGCGCGGCGTGCATCTCAAGTTCAATCCGCTGGTCGAGAATCTGCGCGACCAGCGCGTCATCGTCGTCGACGACTCGATCGTGCGCGGCACGACCACGCCCCGGATCGTCGCGCTTCTGCGCGAGGCGGGTGCACGAGAAGTGCATCTGCGAATCACGTCGCCGCCGATCAAGCATCCCTGCTATCTCGGCGTCGACATGGCAACCTACGGCGAGTTGATCGCCGCAAACTACACGGTGGAAGAGATCCGCGCCAAGACGGGGGCGGATTCTTTGGGCTATCTGAGTTTGGCCGGCTTGATCGCCTCGGTCGGACGGACGCGCAGCGAAATGTGCCTCGGCTGTTTCGTCGGCGAATATCCCAACGTTCCCGCCGGCCACGAGGCTATGGCTTCACCAGTCTAGGAGCCATTCGCCAAGACCAATCGGTTCAAGGGCCGCGGCTGCGCGGCGCTACAGTCCAGATGAGTGACGCTGGGAAAGAGAATCGCCGCGCGGCGCCGTGCTTTGGGGTGGTCCCAGAACGAGCTGGCTCGCCGCGCCGAGGTCAATCACCCCACGCTTTTTAAGATCGAGGCCGGTCAGCGGCTCAATCCCTCAATCAGCATCGTCGTTCGCCTTGCGCGCGCGCTCGGAACGACCGCGGAGACGCTCTATGGTCTCGAGTGCGAAGAAGCGCGCCTCTTCGTCGAAGCCAACAAGTCGGCGATGTTCGTGGACGTGCGCCCGATCGGGCGTAAATCCGGCGAAGCCGCGCGTGCCCGCGCACAGAGCTTTATCACCGCCGCGCTCGAGCGCGCGGGCGCGCGCGTGCGCGAGGCGCCCGCTAGCGACGTGGAGGACGCAACGGAATCACCGTCGCCGGCACAGGCCGGTCATCTAGCGGCGGGTGGCCTTGCGCTCGTCGAGGAACTACGGGCGATTCGACGCCGGCTCGACGCGCTCGAGGGCGTTCGTCGGACGCAAGAAGGACGCGTTCGAAAGCGCGCAACGCGATAACCAAAGGGTCGGACCAGTCGTTGGTTTCCAGCATGCCGCGACCGTAGCGCGCCTGAGTGCCAACTGGTCGGCATTGTCGAAATTCCTCAGCAGGGAAAAGTGCGGTCGCGAACCTCTTCGGCGTAGGCCTCCAGCGCCTGCGTCGCCAGTTGCCCGATCTCAGCGTAGCGTTTGGCAAAACTCGGCGAGTGCGGATACATCCCGAGGATATCGTGCAGCACGAGTACTTGCGAATCGCAGTGCGGGCCCGAGCCGATGCCGATCGTTGGAATCGATAACATTTCGGTAATCTCGCGAGAGATCTCGTAATCCACGACTTCGAGAACGATTGCGTAGGCGCCGGCCGCTTCGACGGCGCGTGCATCGTCGATCAGCCGGTCGCGATGCGTCCGCATTTTGAAGCCCGGGCCAAGCCCGGCCGTTTGCGGGGTGACGCCGATGTGGCCGACGACCGGAATCCCGGCGCCGGTGATCGCGCGAATGCGGTCGGTTTGATCGCGCCCGCCCTCGAGTTTCACCGAGCACCCGCCGCCCTCTTTCACGAGCCGAATCGCCGAACGCAACGCGTCTTCGTTGCTTACTTGATAGGACCCGAACGGCATGTCGGCCATGATATGCGCGCGAGTCGTTCCACGCACGACGGCCTGCGTGTGATAAATAATGCTTTCGAGCGTGACCGGCGTCGTTTCGTCGAAACCCAAGACCACGTTGCCGACGCTGTCGCCGACTAAGATGACGTCGATACCGGCGCGTTCGACGAACTGCCCGAATGGAGCGTCGTAGGCGGTTGCAATCGGGAAAAGCGCTTTTCCTTTTCGGCGTTTGATGGCGCCCGCCGTTAAGCGGCGTATCGCCGGATTTTTCTCCGGCTCGTAAGGACGCGCGCTCTCGCTGGCTTTCACACCTTCAGCTCGGCTGACCTCGCACCGTTGCCGGAGACGCCGTCCATCAGGGGCTGGCCGGCGAGCGATTCGACCAGCGAGAGAAAGGCGCGCACGGGCGTTCCCGTCGGGCCCTTCGCCTGCCAGGGCGACTCGTTTTCGAGATAGGCCGTTCCCGCGATGTCGAGATGCAGCCACGGCGTCTTGTCCGCGAACTCGCGCAGGAACGCGGCGGCGGTCAGCGTGCCGGCGGGACGACCGCCGGTGTTCTTCAAGTCCGCAATGTCGCTCTTCATCGCGCTGGTGTAATCCTCGTAGTACGGCATTTGCCAGTAGCGTTCGCCGGTGGGCTTGGCCGCAGCTAAGAACTGGGCGGCGAAAGCGTCGTCGTTGGTTATGGCGGCCGACGACGCATGGCCCAGCGCGATGACGCACGCACCGGTCAGCGTTGCCGCGTCGACGATCTTGGTCGCGCCGAGTTTGTTTGCATAGCAGATCCCGTCGGCCAGGACTAGCCGGCCCTCGGCATCGGTATTGATGACCTCGATCGTCTTGCCGTTCATAGCCGTCACGATATCGCCGGGTTTGGTCGCCTTACCTCCCGGCATGTTCTCTGTTGCCGGAACGATGGCAACGACATTGAGTTTCGGTTTCAGTTTTGCAATCGCGGACATCGCCGCGATCACACCGGCGCCGCCGGACATGTCGTATTTCATGTCCTCCATCCGCTCGGCGGGTTTGATCGAGATGCCGCCCGTATCGAACGTGATTCCCTTTCCGACGAGCGCCAGCAGCTCTTTACTCGACGGATCGCCGTTGTAGCGCATCACGATGAACTTCGGCGGCTGCGCGCTGCCCCGCGCGACCGAGAGAAAGGATCCCATGCCCTCGCGGCTCGCGCGCGCTTCGTCGAGCACGTCGATCTCCAGCCCGTTTTGTTCGGCAACTTTTGTCGCCTCTTCGGCCAGGCGGGTCGGTGTCATCAAGTTGGCCGGCGTAATTGCCAGCCGGCGCGCCAGGTTTACCGCATTGCCGAGTGCGGTTCCGCGCGCGATCCCGCGTTCGAGTTCGGCTTGGTTGAGGTTGCCGGCGATGATGGCAACCTCGGTCATAGCATTGCGGCGGTCAGGCTTCTCCTGGTACAAGGTCGTCTCGAAGATGCCGGTGATCGCGCCTTCGCTCACAAATGAAGCGCACGCAGCCTCCTGGCCTTGCGCCTGTAATGGAAGCACGATCGCGATCTGCTCGATATTGCGGCGACCGAGATAGCGCACCGCACTGCCTGCGTAGCGCGCAAGAAAGTGGGGCTCGAAGCGCGCGCGCTCGCCCAGCGAAACCGCGAGAACGCGCTGATACGGCTCGCCCTTCGCATAAATGAGGACGTTCTCACCGAGGCGCCCTTGGATTTCTTTGGCGGCCAGCGCGTCGGCGATTACGCCGCCGAGTTTGTCATCAATCTCTTTGGCCGTGGATTCGAGCGCCGTATCCGAGAAGAAGGGGACGACGAGCGCTCCGGTGTGCACGTGGCCGGGCGCATCGTGAGTAAGACGAACTTGCATGGTGGACCTTTCCGATGGTGAACTACTGCCAGCCTATGGCAGAAAGCTGGGAGAATCCTCGTACAGAGGAAAAAAGCGGTTCGGACAGCTACGCGCGAGCCGGCGTTGACGTTAGCGCCGGAAACGAAGCCGTCGCGCGTTATGGTGCGGTGCTGGGCCAATGGCGTCACGCTGGCCAACTCGACGCGATCGGCGGCTTTGCGGGGCTTTTTCGCATGCCGGGCGACCCCAGCCGCGCGCTCGTTGCCTCGACCGACGGCGTCGGCACGAAGGTCGTGATTGCAGCCGAGCTTGGACGGTACGCGACGGTCGGCGCCGATCTGGTCAATCATTGCGTCAACGACATCCTCGTCTGCAACGCATCGCCGCTCTTCTTTTTGGATTACCTCGCGGTGGGGAAACTCGATCCGGCCGTCGCGGCCGAAATTGTTCGCGGCTGCGCGCAAGCCTGCCGCCTTCACGAGTGCGCGTTGCTCGGCGGCGAAACCGCCGAGATGCCGGGGCTCTATCAGCCCGCGCATTTCGATCTCGCGGGAACCATCGTGGGCATGGTGGAGATCGAAGCCCTCGAGCGGCTCGGCGGCGTCGAGCCAGGCGACGCGATTATTGGGTTGCCCGCGGTGGGCTTGCATACCAACGGCTATTCGCTCGCCCGTTCGCTGATCTCGCGCGACGAATGGAACCTTCCGTTTGACGGTGGGACGTATGCCGATGCGTTGCTCGCCGAACATCCGTCGTACTATCAATCCGTACGCGCGATCCAACGGGTCGCGCGGGTCGAGGCGATGGCGCACATCACGGGCGGCGGTTTGCTGGAGAATCTCCCGCGCACGCTGCCGGAGAACGTCAAGGCCGTCTTCGAGCAACAACGCTGGCAGGTACCCGCGATTCTGCAAGAACTCGTCCGGCGCGGCGATTTGGGCGAAGAGCGATACCGTATCTTTAATATGGGCGTTGGCTTCACGCTCATCGTGCCGGTCACCGATGCCGCGGCGGCGGTCGGCGCGGTTCCCGGTGCGAAGGTCGTCGGTTGGATCGAGTCGCGCGTCGGCGAGGAACCGCGCGTCGTCGTTCATCCCTGACGTGGCGACGCTCTGCAATCTCGTCGTCGACCTCTCCGCATTACCCTCGGACCCATCTGCCTTAGCGACCGAAGTTGCCGGCGATCGCACGCTGGCGTGGATCGACGAAACCTTTAGCGGCACGTGGAGCTCTGAGGCCGCAGCGGGCGTAAATATCGTCGCGCGCTGCGACGACGCGCCGATCGGCTTTGCGACGCTCGATGCGCGCGGCTTAAAGTTTCGCTGGCTCAATGGACTGGCACGCGAGCGCGACGTCGGGCTTTTCGGTCCTTTTGGCGTCGTGAGGAAGGAGCGTAAAACCGGGCTCGGCGTCTTCATTTTGCGCCGCGCGCTGCAAGCGCTGCGCGAACGGGGCTATGCTCGCGCCTTGATTCCCGCGGTGAGCGGCGAAGGGCTCGTCCGATACTATGCCGATACCGTGGCCGCGGTCGTCGCAGAAGAGTTCGATCGCGCGGCACTGCTTGCGCCGCGGCCGCGCACGCTCGTAATGGCGTCGGGGAACGGAAGCAACTTTCAAGCGGTCGCCGATGCCTCGAGCACTGGCAGCCTTCCGATCGAGATCGTGGCACTCGTGAGCAACGATTCGCAGGCGCGTGCGATCGAACGAGCGCGCGCCGCCGGCGTTCCGGCGCGCGTGGTGGCGTGGCGCCGCAACGAAGAGACGCGCGCATTGTATGACGAGCGGCTGCTCGACGTGGTCCGCAGCGAAGCGCCCGATCTCGTACTGCTGCTCGGCTGGATGCATCTGCTCTCAGATGCCTTTGTGGCGGCGTTTCCCGAAATGCTCAACCTCCATCCGGCGTTTCTGCCGCTGGATCCCGGCCGCGACGACGTCGGCCTCCCCGACGGGACGCGGATTCCGGCGTTTCGCGGTCCGCGTGCCGTTCACGATGCGCTCGCCGGCGGTAGCCGGTGGGCCGGGGCGACGGTCCATCGCGTGACGCCTGCAACCGACCGAGGACCAGTGCTGGCGCGCAAGCCGGTGCCCGTTGAGCCAAAAGAAGAAGAGGCGCACCTCATGGAGCGCATCCACGCGGTGGAGCGTGACTTGGTCAAAGCCGCCGTTTCGCGCTGGCTCTTCGAACGCCCTGAGTAGTGGCAAAAGCCACGAACGAACGGACCTCCTCTTTCAATTATTGATAACTTCGGTTACTATTCTTTGGATTTGTTGTCTCAAATCATCTTTACTTGCAGGAGGTTCCTCTTTCGTGAATTTGGAGTTGGTCTTCATCGGATTGGTAGTCGGGACGATTGTCGGCCTGACCGGTGTTGGGGGAGCCGCTATCATGACGCCGTTGCTCGTCCTGGCACTAAAAGTAAACCCGTTGGTCGCCGTCGGGAGCGACTTGCTCTACAGCGTTCCTACGAAGTTGTACGGCGCTTATCTCCATAACCGGCAAGGCACGGTCAACTGGCAGATCACGATCGCGCTGTTGGCGGGCGGTATACCGGCGGCTCTGGTCGGGGTGGGGCTGCTGTATTATTTGCGAACGCATTTCGACATTAAGTTGATAACGCTGTGGACGCGGCACACGATCGGCGTTGCGCTCTTCTTGGCCGCGGCCATCATGATCGCGCGGCCGCTGTTCAAGCGCGCCGATGCGGCTGTGTCGGGCGAGTTCGCCTGGAGCGGTTCGCAGCGTGTGCGCGTCGCCGCGATCGGCGCGGTCGTTGGTCTGATCGTTACGATCACCTCGATCGGCAGCGGCTCGATCACGCTGCCGCTGCTGACGCTGGTGCTGCCGGCCGTCGGCCTGCCCGAGCTGGTTGGTTCTGACATTGCCTATGCCGCCTTCTTGATTCCGACCGCCGCGGCGGGCCGGTGGACGATGGGCGACGTGAACCTGCTCTTAGTAATGAATCTGTTGCTGGGCTCGTTACCGGGCGTGTATATCGGCAGCAAACTATGCGGACGAATGCAAACACGTTGGCTGCGTCCGGCGGTCGCCCTGACATTGGTTTTCGTCGGCACGCGGCTCATCTAAGCGAGCTCGGGCGACTTACTTAGCGTTATAGGCGATGCAGTAGCCGCTCGGAGAGATAACCCCGTCGACGATTTTGCACGTACCGTTCGCATCGGCCGTTTGCCCGGGAATGAAGAAGTTGCACTTCGAGCACTGTTTGTCGCCGTTGGGTTTTGTCTGATATTGAACCGACGACGGCGTCACCTTGGTATCGTCAGCCAGGACGGTTGTGGTGAACAAGCCGGCAAGTGCCGGCAATAAGATCGCGCTGCGAACGAACGCTCCTCGGGTTGAGACTGTTTCTCTGGGCATGATTCCTCCCTTATTCCCTGTTTAGGAGTAAGCATTGGAGATGAAAAAAGTCTGAACGGGCTTGGCCGCCTTGGATTAAACCGCCTTTGGGGATTCGAGCAGAGGTAACGAGAGACTTTGTGCGTACCCTATTCCCCACTCGACTGAGCGCCCAGGAACGGGTCGCTTGGGGCTCGTTGTTACTGCAAATTGCGATGAGGAGGTTCGTTTGTGATCTGCCAATTCGGCCGTCGGTCTCTGCCTGCTGCGTTCGCGGCGGCGGTCTTTGCCCTTACGGCCTGTGCCGGGAGCAGCGGCTCTCCCGTGCCCCTCGCGGCCAACCAAATCTCGCCGGCTGGATTCCGCGACTCCGGAGCGCAGCTCAGCTCTACGGCCACTTCCAAAGGGGTGCTGCCCGCGGTTTGCGCCAAAAAGTACCTCGCCTGCTACACGGTCTCCCGAAAGCACGGTCTCGTGATCGACTGGTGCGACGGCCCGACGAGCAGTCCATGCGCGGACACCGGTAACTACACGTGGAGCGGCAACGTCTGCAAGGCAAACTCTCAATCATGTGATCCTATCGAGCAGATGACTGCAGAATGGACGGGTCCTTTCAAGTGCAAGGACAAGATCAAGGTTTGCGGCGGCTCCACCGCAGGAACGTACGTGGTCGATACCATCGTGATCGGCAAGAAACCGCCCAAGCCGACGAAGCAATATCTCTATAAACAAGAAATCTTACTCTCGGGCTCCCTTGCGGCGGATGTCGGCTTTAACGTTGGCCCCTAAGAGTATCTATTGGATCTTAGCAGTTAACTAAGCGAGGAGGTCCGGCGTTTGCCGGACCTCCTTCGATTCGCGGCCTTAGCCGCGTCGCCACGCCCCTTATCTGCGCGAACTTCCGGCTGTCGCGGCCAATGTCGATGCGGGCAGGTCGTGGATGTTGCCGCAAGCGCAAGGTAAGATGACGCTGCTGTACGTGTCGCTCGACGGCCACAGAGTCGGCGTGTACGACTACGACACCGGCAAGCGGGTCGGGGCCCTCAGCGGCCTCGACGACCCGTTCGGCGGGTGCGTCGACGCAAAAGGCGACGTGTACACCACGGAATACTTCAACGGCGATACGATAGAGTACGCGCACGGCGGCACGAAACCGTTGAAGAAGTTCAGCACGGATGGTCAGGCGTGGGGATGCTCGTTCGACGCCGGCAACGATCTGCCGGGACCTCGGTCGACGCCGGCAACGATCTCGCGGTGACCGATCGGGATACGCGCACCGGCCCAGGGCAAGTCTGCGTTTGGAAAGGCGGCAAGAGCGGCTCTCAATCAACTTGCTATAGCGGGCGACCGGCCTGCGACATGATGTCCCCAGCCGGCTACGACGATGAGGGCAACCTCTTCGTCCCAGGAGAGAACAACACCACGGGAGACGTTTGCGTTTTGCTCTCCGGCGCTACGTCGATGATCGAGCTTCCTCTCAACTATTCGTTCGACACTCCCGGCGGATCGCCGCGATGTGGGACGGCAATATGAACTCACGGGAGACGATGTGTGTCGTTATGCGCGGACATGTGAAAGCGATAGTCCGCGTGGGATGTCCTCAGTTAAGAGCGCCCGGTGCCGCGATGTGGACGGCAAGTATATGACGCTCAGCGACGAGGGCGCAAATGGCGAAGAAGAAGGCATCGTCCGCGTGACGATTTCCGGATCTTGGCTGCATGACGCGGGACGCACGTGCTGGGCGATGTTTGCTGCTGTGCATGGGAGAGTGAGCTGGCGCCGTTATCCTCGGCTCGAAAAATATGCCGAGCCATGACAGCCAACAAAAGCAGCGGCAGAATGGTAAACGGCAACACTCGACCGATCCGCTCTGGTGTGAGGATCGGCAGGCGTGAAAACGCGATGATGAATGTCAGCAAATATATTCCGAGTGGCAGCGTCTATAGCAGCGGGATTGGGGCGACCTCGTTCGTGATGTGCGTCGTGATTGCCAAGGACAGACTTGCCGGTACAAATGCCAGCGCGATCCAGCGTATTCGCTGCCGCGGCCACGGCGGCGCAGCTTGTGCGCCCGAGCCGTCAGACGCTCCGGGATCGCGATCCGGGCCGGCACCAAACCGCCACGTAACGAAGCCGCAGACAGCAAGCCCAACGACGAGCGTGAGATAGGCCACTGCCCACATTCGACCCTGAAGTGCGACGCCGAAGAACGGTTCGAGCAGCACTGGGTAGACGGCTAAGCCCAAGAGGCTTCCGGCATTGCTAGCCGAGTAAAAGAAGTAGGGGTAATGCTGTGCGAATGGCCGAGGCGTGCAGTATATGACGCTCAGCGACGAGGGCGCAAATGGCGAAGAAGAAGGCATCGTCCGCGTGACGATTTCCGGGTCTTCGCTGCATGACGCAGGACGCACGTTGCTGGGCGATGTTTGCTACTATGCATGGGAGATCGAGCTGGCGCCGTTCATCCTCGGCTCGAAAAATACGCCGGCCAACCGCCAACAAGGCAAAGTCGTCGCCAACAACACCCTTTGCGCGGAGCAAGGCGCGAAGTTATGGAAATACACCGCTGGCGGTTATCCGTATAAAGCGATCGTAAGCGCCAAGGGGCTCGTCGTGGCGATAAGCGTCGGTCAATGAGCCGCGTATCTCGGCAGCCGCCGCGAACGGCGGTTCGGCTCCCGATTTTTCAGCCGACGGCAACCGAATGGAACGTCGCCCGGAGCGAAAGAAAAACGCCCGCAAGAACGAGCGCTTCTTGGTGGAGGCAAGGAGACTCGAACTCCTGACCCTTACGCTGCCAGCGTAATGCTCTACCAGCTGAGCTATGCCCCCATCGGCTTCAGGCTGCCGCAACTCGCCCCACTTCATGGCGCAAAGTGCGACTCCTCCGTTTCCCAGGGTCTTGCCGGCCTGAGCTTGTCGAGCGGTCAAAGGATGAAAAAGGCAGCCACCAAAACGTAGTATCCTCGCAGCGTGGGGATGTAGCTCAGCTGGTAGAGCATCTGCTTTGCATGTAGAGGGTCTGGGGTTCGAGTCCCCACATCTCCACCATTCGTTCCCAGGGCCGTTTCAGGATTTTGGCATTCGGGAACGTTATGATTGAGAACGATGCAGCAGTTGCGTACCGACTTTTCTCGCCGCGTCGAGCTGGACGGCGAGTACGATTTGAGCCGGAAGGAGCAAGTCGCGGCTCTGTTCGGTGCGTTGCGCGCAGACAGCCCCGTCACCATAGACCTCACGAGAGTCACGTATATCGACTCGACGTTCTTGCGCGAACTCGCGGCCCTGCGATTTCGCCTCAAGGGGCAGTCTATTACCTTGGCTGGAGCAAGCGCCGGCGTCAAGCGCATTCTCAAGTTAGTCAAGTTTGAGCAACTCTTCGTTTTAGCCGATTAGCGTACGCCGGCCGGCGTAAGGGTAAGCCGTCGGCTACGTCATCGGCACGGGTGCCGGGCGAATTGCGGGAGCGATCGCGCCTTACGTCGGCTTTGCCGTGCTAGCTTGCATGGGCGTCTTTATCTTTCGCGAGAGCTTCGAGAAGGCTCCGCCGACGTTTAAAGTTACTTCGGCCGCTTCCACCGCTGCTTGCGACGGTCGCCGTCAGCACCGTCCTCTTTACCGCCATCGGGCTCGTGTTTGGTGAGAGGCTCGGGCGCCGGCACCGAAGAGACGCTCAGCGGGTGGCCGGAGTTGTGCTCGTCATCTTGGCAGTCGTTTTCACGGCCCAGCATCTCGCAGGCGGGCCGGCGTAAGGGGCGTCCAATCGCGCACCGTCGAACCCATCACCCGTGGCGAGGACGCTGGTTAACGTGACGGTTAAGCCGGGTTCGCGCGCGCCGGGCATCGACCGCACGGGCAAGTCGATTGTGGTGCGCGTCCGCGAGCGCGCGATCGAGGGCGCCGCAAATCAGGCATGCATACACGCGCTTGCCGTCGCCTACGGAGTCTCGCGCAGTTCCGTGGAGCTCGTCGGAGGTTTTCGCAGCCGGCGCAAGCGATTCGCGATTCACCTGCCCGATTGAAGGAACTATTGCGATGGTAACCGGTATGCACGTGATTCTCTTTAGCCGCCATGCAGACGAAGTGCAAACGTTTCTCGGCGACGTGCTGGAGCTTCCATCGGTGGACGCCGGCGAAGGCTGGCCGATCTTTATGGCGCCGCCGGCGGAGATTGGCGTGCATGCAACCGACGGCGAGCCGGAACACGAGGTCTATCTGATTTGCGACAACATCAACGAAACGGTAGAAAACCTTGCCTCGCGGGGCATTCAGACCGACGGTCCCGTTGCCGACCGGGGCTGGGGTCTGGTGACGACGTTGATTCTTCCCGGAGGAGAGCGAATGGGGCTCTACGAGCCCCGCCATCCGTCGCCACTTTTATAAGTTTCGTGCGCCTGCTGTTTCGGATGCATATCAAGCAAGCTGGTGGATGATGTGTCGGTCTGCAGGAAAGCGTCTCCGTTAAGTAGCATGCAACAACTCTCTAGCTAGTCTCTTCAAGGAGTTGGAACGTGCGTTTTATGAATCTTTGCGCGAGTAGCGCGATTGCGGCGGGCTTGCTGCTCTCCGCATGCTCTAGCAGCAGCGGCGGCTCGCAAGCAATTCCCAGCAGCTCGCAAGCGGTAGCCCCGATGGGCCATTCGGCTCACCTTCACCTGACGGTCGTCGGCGCCAAGAAGTTCACGGCGTCGTGCAATAGCGCGTACCTCACCTGCGTCACCGTGTCGAAAAAGACGCCGGCCGTTCTCGAAATTTGCTACAATGAATCGGGAAGCGGTTGCTCGTCAGGGTACTTCCCTCCGCTGACGTGGTACGAAGGCATCTACTCGGTGAAAACAAACAAGCTCTACAAGAAGATCGTCGGATCGTTCTACCCGAACCCCGGCAACCCGAGTGACGACACGATCACCGCCGTCAAGAAGGTCAAAAATAGCCACGGCGTGGTAAAGTACTATCAATACATCGAGGGTTGCTTGTACACCAGCGATTGCCTCACCGGCGAGATCGGGATCGCTACTCAGTAGTAACGGTAGCTAATCGACTAGCTCGACTAAAAGAGACCCGGCAGATGCCGGGTCTCTTTTTTAGTCGTCGCCGAGCATGTTCGCCGGCCTGCCGCGCGTCGAAGACGAGCGCTCTAGCTGAATCCAGTACGCCGGCGGCTTACCGCCTGGGATCCTTTTGAATGCCCGCGGTTTCTGCGCGTAGTCGAAAGCGTCGGTCGCGGGATCGTTGGCGCGTGCGTCACTCTTCGCGAGTTGCCCCAGGCCGAAGTTGTCTTCGAGAAAGCGCAGAACGCTGGAGGTTTCGTATTGGACGTGCGACACGTAGCCCTGCTTGGCGTACGGCGACACGATGAGCAGCGGTACGCGAAATCCCAAGCCGTCGTAATCTTCATGGATGGGCGGCACGGGATCGAACCATCCGCCCCAATCGTCCCAGATAACGAAGATTGCGGTCGATTTCCAAAACGAGCTCGTCCCCACGGCGTTGACGACGCTCGCAACCCAAGCGGGACCCTGCCCCTGGTCCAACACCGCGTGGTCCGACGCCTCAAATGTCGGCGCGATCCATGTGACGTTCGCGAGCTTTCCTTTCGCGACGTCGGTCAAGAACGCAGATTGAGGGCTGATGACGTCCGCCTTCCAGTCGGGGCCGCTGAAGATCTTGCGGTCGGCCTGGTAGGACGACCAGAAACCGCCGTCGCCGCCGATCGTCCCCGCGTAGAAGCGCCAAGTTACTCCGGCTGAGTCCGCTTCGTCGGCGATGGTCGGGTTTCGAAAGCATGCCGGAATGTTGGGTCCGTAGCCCCGCTCCGCGGTCAAGGTCGCGACTGTATCCTGCCGTCCGCCCTCGCATCCCCACGTCGAGACCGGGTAGTTCACAGCCCGGCTCGCAAATGCCGCGACGGCGTACTGGTGCGCAACAAAGCTGCCGTCGAGGTTCGACGCAAACGTGCGATCTGCGAGGACGTACTCTCGCGCGATCGTCCAATACGGCCGAATCTCGCTCCTCGGCACGTATGCGTATGCGGGGTTCGTGGGATGCCCTTGCGATGCAAGCTCCTCGTTCCAGCCATCCATCTTGCAATCGGTGCCGGGTAGTTTCCCGCTGCCGTCGCAAGCTGCAAAAAAGCCGATCGCGTCGTGCGCCAGATCCCAATCCGTTACAAGTCCGACCGGCTGCAAGGCAATCTTATTGCGGTACTCATCGTAGCCATAGCGTTGCGTCGTGGCGCCAGGATAGCCCATGAACAAATCGTTGAACGAGCGGTTCTCTTGTATGACGAAGACTACGTGCCGTATCGGTGTCGCGCGATCGTCCCTGGTCGCGAGAGGCGCGGCCCACGGGACGCCTGTGACCGAAGAGCCGGTGCTGCTGGAGCAGGCGGCGATTGCGCAAGCCAAAACCATAGCAACCGTGCCGATCCGTCCATTCGCCATCCGTCGTAGTTTCGAGGGGCGCAGGTGCGATACTTCGCCACTTCAAAGGGAGTTTTATGAGTTCGGTACGGCTGCTCGTGGGTACGCGCAAGGGCGCGTTCGTCCTTACTTCCGATGGCAAACGGATGGACTGGAAGATCGAAGGCCCGCATTTCGGCGGTTGGGAGATCTATCACATGAAAGGCTCGCCGGCCGATCCGAACCGCATCTACGCCTCGCAGTCGACGAGTTGGTTCGGGCAGCTCGTTCAACGTTCCGACGACGGCGGCGCAACGTGGGAGCCGGTCGGCAACCAGTTCGTCTACGACGGCAAACCCGGAACGCACACCTGGTACGACGGCACACCCCATCCCTGGGAGTTCGCGCGCGTCTGGCATCTCGAGCCCTCGCTGCACGATCCCGATCTCGTCTACGCGGGCGTTGAAGACGCGGCGCTCTTTCGCTCGAGCGACGGCGGGCGAAACTGGGAAGAACTCTCGGCGCTGCGCACGCACCCTTCCGGACCGTCCTGGCAACCCGGCGCCGGCGGCATGTGCCTGCACACAATTCTTCTCGACCCGCGCGACCCGGCGCGAATGTACGGCGCAATCTCGGCTGCCGGTGTCTTTCGCAGCGACGACGCCGGCGCGAGCTGGCGTCCGATCAACCGCGGACTGCGCTCCAACGGCATCCCCGACGAGGATGCGGAGGTCGGACATTGCGTGCATCGGATTGCGATGCATCCCAAGTATCCCGATACGCTCTATATGCAGAAGCACTGGGACGTCATGCGCAGCGACGACGGCGGCGAGCGCTGGAGCGAGGTCAGCGGTAATCTTCCGACCGACTTCGGCTTTCCGATCGACGTCCACGCACACGAACCGCAAACGATCTACGTCGTTCCGATCACCAGCGACTCCGAGCACTTCCCGCCCGACGCTCGGCTGCGCGTCTATCGCAGCCGCACGGGCGGCAACGAGTGGGAGGCATTGACGAACGGGCTTCCCCAGGAGCACTGCTACGTCAACGTGCTGCGCGACGCAATGGCCGTCGACAAACTCGACTCGTGCGGCATCTATTTTGGGACGACGGGCGGACAAGTCTATGCCTCTTCGGACTCGGGCGACCATTGGACGGCCATCGCGCGCGACTTCCCCGCGGTCCTCTCCGTCGAAGCGCAAACGCTGCCGTGATTCGCGTCGTCCTGCCGGCGCATCTGCGAACGCTCGCGCGCGTCAACGGGGAAGTCACTTTCGAAATAACCGGTGAGCTGACCCAACGCGCGCTGCTCGACGCGCTCGAGTCGCGCTACCCGATGCTCCGCGGAACGATTCGCGATCACGTCACGCAGCGGCGCCGGCCCTACGTGCGATTCTTTGCCTGCGAGACGGACCTCTCACACCAGCCGTCCGACGCGCCGCTCCCGCAGCCGGTGGCCGACGGCAGGGAGCCGTTTCTCGTCGTCGGCGCAATGGCTGGAGGTTGAGTTTGAAACGCTTGCTCCTTGGGGCGTGGGCCTTCGCTGTAGCTGCGTTGCTCGCACCTGGTACGGCCCTCGCGGCACCGACGATGCGCGAGGTTCTCACGGCCCTCTATAGTGTACACGATCTCGGCGGCGTCGGACTTTCTCCAACCGGAGACGCCGTCGTTTGGCAAGAGGGCTTCCATAACGCGCGTCATCTGCTCGATTCACCTCGCTCGAATGCACTCTATCTGCAGCGGCTTACCGGTGGGGCGCCGGTGCGCATTACGGCCGGACCGAGCACAGCGTTCTACGATGAAGAAGGTCCCGTTTGGTCGCCGGACGGCCGCGCGATCGCCTTTCTGTCGGACGCGCGATCGACGGGGCAACTTCAGCTCTTCGTTGCCGGCGCGGACGGGCGGCGCGTTCGGCAGATCGGCCGGCTCAATGGCAACGTGGCGCGGCTGACGTGGTCGCCCGACGGCAAAACGGTGGCCTTTCTTTATATTGCCGCGGCGCATCGCAAGGCCGGTGCGCTGGCTCCGGGCGCGCGCGACGTCGGCGTCATCGGTTCGGTCGTCGACGAGCAGCGGCTGGTTATGGTAGACGTTGCGACCGGCGCGCTTCGCAATCTGACGCCCGCCGACTCGTACGTCTACGAGTACGGCTGGTCTCCCGACGGCGGCGCGATTGCCGTCACCTATGCAAAAGGAAACGGCGACAATAACTGGTGGATCGCGCGGCTGGCGCGCGTTGACGTCGCGAACGCCACGATGCGCGACCTTTTCGCGCCCGCTTTTCAGTTGAACGACCCGCAGTGGTCTCCCGACGGAAGCCGCGTCGCGGTGATCGGCGGCATCATGAGCGACTTCGGATCGACCGGCGGCGACTTGTACTTGGTCGATGCCGGCACCGGTGAAGCGCACAACGCTACGCCCGGTGCCTCGTTCTCGGTGCAATCTCTGCGCTGGAACGACGCGTCCAGCCTCGATCTGGTCGCGCACGTCCCCGGCGCGATGCACTTGCTACGGCTCGATATCGCGAGCGGCCAGGTGACGACGCTGAACGGAAGCGATGAGTCGATCTGGAGCTGGTCGAGCATTCGCGGCGGCTCGACGATCGCGCTGGTGCGTTCGACCTTCGACGATCCGCCCGAAATCTTGGCCGGTCCGCCGGCGGCGCTGCACCAGGTTTCCAACCGCAACGCGCACGCGGTTCGCTTCTACGGCAAGGCCGTCTCGCTTCGCTGGACGAGCGGTGGTTTTTCGGTTCAGGGCTGGCTCGTCTATCCGCTCGACTACGATCCGGGACGCTCGTATCCGATGGTGACGATGATCCACGGCGGCCCATCCGCGCAGGCGGTCCCCACCTTTGCCAATCGCGACGTCAGCGCACTGTGCTCGCAAGGTTACTTCGTCTTCATGCCCAACCCGCGCGGCAGCTTTGGTCAAGGCGAAGCCTTCACGCGCGCCAACATCAAGGACTTCGGCTATGGCGACTGGCGCGACGACCTCTCGGGCGTTGACGCGGCCGTCAAGGCGGCGCCGATCGATGCGAACCGCCTGGGCCTTATGGGCTGGAGTTACGGCGGCTATATGGCGATGTGGGCCGAGACGCAGACGACGCGCTTCAAAGCGATCGTTGGCGGTGCCGGCATCGTCAACTGGCAGTCCTACTACGGTCAGAACAAGATCGATCAGTGGATGATTCCGTTCTTCGGCGCGTCGGTCTATCAGGATCCTGCGGTCTATGCAAAAAGCTCGCCGATCACGTTCATCGAGCAATCGAAAACGCCGGTGCTCATTCTCCAAGGCGAGTTCGACGAAGAAGTGCCCGCGCCGCAAGCGTTCGAGTTTTGGCACGCGATGGAGACGCTGGGCGTTCCCACCAAACTCATCGTCTACGCCGGCGAAGGCCACGGGCCGCAGAAGGTCGCCAACCAAATCGACATCCTAACGCAAACCCTGCAGTGGTTTAATAGGTATTTGTGAGGTTGCCGCCCCGCGCCGAGTACGCTGCCTGCGTAATCGCCTCCGCGTTTGCTTTGGCGGCTTGCAGCCGGTCTACGGTAGTCACCCGCAAGACCCTGCGCAACGCGATTAGGACGGCCTTGGTCCCGCGCGCTATTCGTGCTGACAAAAGGCGTGGGTCGCGCCGCGTCGCCGTCAATAAAGTGGGTAAGATACAAAAATGTACACACCTGCCGGTCCTTCCGAACCGGGTGATCCGCACCCGGACTCTCCGCCCGATGGCGACCAGAACATCGACGACATTGATAGCGGCGGCGACGACGACGAAGGATAAGAATCCCTGCCTGCAGGCTGAGTAAGCGTTTCGTTCCTCGAACCATGCGCAGCCATGGCGAGGAAAGAAGGATATGTGCTTGCAATCGTGCTGGCCGCCGGATGCGCGCACCATATTCCGTATGCGATGTCGAGTGCCGACCAGTCGCGTTTTGGGACGAGCGTCCTTCGCGTGAATGTGGCCGGGCACGCCCCGATGATTCTCGGCCTCAACGACTGCATTTTGTACAAGGCGCGAACCGCGCACGAGGATATCGTGGGATGGGATGTCGTGCTCGCTTCGGACTGGGGGATGCACAGTTATCCGAAATGGATGACCGCCTGCACGTCTCAGGAACTCGCTTACAAAAATAAGTACATCGTCGTAAGCTTCTGCGCACAGGCGCTCGGCGCGGGCGGCGGCTGTGCGGGCGGCGACGGAACGTACCGCAGCCGCACTGCAAATCCGACGAGCTGGCAAATCCGCGACGGAAGTCACTGGCTCGCATTGGCTAACCAGTAGCGCTGCTGCCGATTCGTGTCGCCCGCGGCTGCAACCGCGGTTCTCATTGAGGTTGTTCGGAATCTCGTGCCGGTGGTCTTCAGGGAACTATGCGGCTACCGGCACGCTCGAGTTCGGCGGCGCCCCGACGCCGTTCGCGCGCGCATCCGGTTAGCTTGGCTTCGTCGACCGACCGGCTCTCGCGTACACCAACGCAATCAACGTCACGCCGACACTTATCAAGCCCAAGATCGCGCAGACGAGTCCGGCGGTATCGGCTTTCGTGGCGATGAAGATCTGCCGGAGGACAATCGTAGCTCCGTAGAACGCGGCCGACGTGCGTATCGTTGCGATCAGCCAACGAGGGCGATGTGCATAATAGCTCGGTGTTATGGTCGCCAGGTAAATCGAAACCAGGACCGCCAGCCACGGCCCTATCGTTACTAGCAGCTGAGCCACTTACAATTCTCCCATGGATTCGGGCCACCACGGCATGCGCAGCCTACAATCGTCTATGGGGCTAAAGTGAAGACGGTTCCGCAGCCGCTGCCGCCAAAACGTTTGCAGCCCAAAGTCGAACCGCCCTCCGAGGTCGTCCCGTAAATCGTTCCGTTCAGGTCGATCAAGCCGGAGAAAGGCATTGCACCATCGGAGCCGCGGGCGAAGCTATGCAAAACCTGTTCGCTCCCGCTCGGACTGAGGCTGAAGACGACTCCCAAGCCGTCCGAACCACCCGCACTCGCCGTGCCGTACAGGGAGCCATTTAACTCGAGCAAGCCCGCCCACGGACTTGCGCCATCGGCGCCGCCAAATGTGCCGCTGCCGCCGAACGAATAAAGCACCTTCTCGTGGCCCGTCGCGCTTATGCTGTAAACGGTTCCGCAGCCGGCATACGATGGGGAGCAGCCGACGTGATTACCGCCGCCTTCAAGCGTCGTACCATAGAGCGTCCCCTTCACGTCGATCAAGTCCGAGAAGGGGAGTGCACCATCGGAGCCGCCTTGAAAGCTGTAGAGCACCTTCTCTTTGCCCGTCGCGTCTATGGTGTAGACGGTGCCGGACTGCTCCGAGCCGCCGTAAGCCGTCGTGCCATACAGCGTACCGTTCACGTTGAGCAACGGCGCAGCCGGCTCGGCTCCGTCCGGCGAGCCGGTGAACGTGTGCAGAGTTTTGAAAGTACCCGATGTGGTGACGCTGTAGACGGTTCCCCAGTTGCTCCCAGAAGAGCCGTATTGGGTCGAGCCGTACAGCGTTCCATTCACGTTGACCAAGCCGGATAAAGGTTGAATTCCGTCAGAGCCGCAGAGACTGTGCAGGAGAGTCTCCGTGCCGGTCGTGCTAATGCTGTAAACGCTCCCGGATCCGCATTTGCCGCCGACAACGGTCGCGCCATACAGCAGGCCCTTCACCTCAGTCAAGTTGCCTACGGGGTTAACGCCGTCGTTCGCGTAGGACCCGGAACCGAAACGATGTAGCACGTTTTTCGTGCCGCGAGTGCTCATGGTGTAGACGGTGCCAAGATCGTCGTAGCCCCCTCCCGCTGTTGTGCCATACAGCTCGCCACGCACGGCGATCAAGCCTTCGGGGCCTGCTCCTCCGATAGCGCGACGAGGGTTGCGGCGGCGACTAAACCTGAACAGTACCTGATAGTACGGCGTGCTTAGACGGCGAAGCGCCGCGGCTCGAGGAGATACGCTCAAGCCGCCTTGCGGTATTGCACCGGGCGCGCCGATCGGTGGCTGCGCGCCGCACCCCGCAAGCAAAGCCGCAACCACGCAAGCGCAAAACACACGGCGACCAAAATCCAAGCCCTTCATTTTGCCGTACCCCTCGCTTCCGTGAACGATCAGCGTCCTAGTACGTTCGCTGCGTCGCGGTACTATCCCAGCGCACTGCGTCAGGGTTCGCGTTGGTGGGCCGTCCAGGGATCGAACCTGGGACCTCATGCTTATCAAGCATGCGCTCTAACCAGCTGAGCTAACGGCCCGACACCGGGGAGAGTTAAGGAGCTTGTTCCAGGCTCCTTTTAGATGAGGGCGATCCACTTCTTGGTAATTTCGTCCTCGTTCTTGAGGTGCGCCATCAGCATGGTCTGGAGGACCTCGTGTTCGCGCAAGATTTCGGCGCGCTCGGCCGCTTCGAAGTCGAAGGCCTGGTGTTGCGCGACGATCTGCTCCTGCCCGCCGGCATCTCCGTTGGAGGGAGGGGGCGCCTGCGTGCCCCCGCGGGTCGCGGCGAGACCGCCGCGCCCCGTGGCAGCACGTTCGTTACGGTGAACCAGAAGCGGCGCGATCATTCGGTGATGCTTTGGATGAACTTCTTCGTGATGGAATCGTCCATTTTGCGCTGAGCCATGTCGACGTTTCGAAGCGTGTCGACTTCGCGCATGTTCTCGCTGCGCTCGTCCATCATCTGATCGAAGGCCTCTGACTGCACTTGCAGTTGTTCTTGATTTTGAATCTCGGATGAATACATGCCGAGTTGGAAGGTTTCGTCTTGAGTGTTGAGCGCATTCATCGCGGCGTTTTGTGCGTTGCCGGCGATGCCGCTGCCCAGCGACCCGCCGATCGCACTGCCGAGAAGCCCCGAGCCGAGCCCTTCGAGAGCCGGAAGAAGGAATGCCATATCGTTGCTCCTTTAGCGAACGCTTAATTCGAGCCGTCGAAGGCGTAGTCGAGCGGTTGGGGTTGATAGCCCTGACTCTGCGGCAAACCCGGTAGGGTCGGCGGCGTCAAAGGAAGGCTTTGAGCCTGACTGGAGAGCGAGCCGAGCGATGAGATAAGGGCGTTGACCTCGGCCATCGCGGCGTTCTCGGGCGATTCGCTCGAGTCGCCGCGCGCCGAGCCGCCGCGACCACCGCCCGATCCGTGCACCTTACCGCTCTTATCGGAACCGTGCAGCATGCCACTCTTTCCGCTGTCGTGTGCCCCGGCGACGCGGTGATCGTGCGTCCCGGCGACGCGGTGATCGCGCGTACCAGCGACACGGTGATCGTGCGAACCGCCGATGCGGCCGCTCTCCTCGTTATGGAAGGGTCTGGCTGAGATGGTTCCTTCGTGGATGGAAGACAATGAACTCATCGGGTGATCTCCTTTTCTTACGAGTCTGTCTCGTCGGTGTCGTCGCCCAGGAGCGACATGTAATCGGTTGGTTGCCGATGGTACGAATGCGCGTGCGAGATGCTCGGCAACGAAGGCGCCGGCAGCGAAGGTGCCGGTAACGGATAGCTCTGCGCCGCGCCTGCGAGTGCGCCGACCGAGGAGACCGTGGCGCTCGATTCGGCAATGGCGGTGGACTGCGCCGATTCGTTCGGCTCGGGGCTGCCCGTTAGGCGCGAGTAGTGACGCATCACCGAGTCGGCATAGCCTAGGTCGGCGCCGTCGGCCCAGCGCGTCTTCGTGCCGGTGGCGGTCGGCGAGCCGCTGTTATAGGCGGAGAGCGCCTCGTGCACGTCGCCGCCGTAGCGCTTGAGCAGGCCCGAGAGCATCCCGGCCGCGTAGTCGGCGTTTTTGCCCGGATCCATGGCCGCTCCGGTCGAGGCGAAAGGGTGCCAGCGGTCGTCGATCTGGAAGAGCCCGTGCCCGTGGCCGCCGTCGCCCACGATGTTGTGGCCCGCGTTGGTATCGGGGCCGCCGGTCTCTTGCGCGGCGACCGCAGCAAGCAGGCCGGGATCGAGGCCGTTACGGCGGGCCGCGCTTTCGATTTGAGAGGCGAACGCGACGCCCGTGGCGGCGAGGCGGGAGGCAACCGGGTCGAGGCTCATGCACGCCTCTATCCCGCGTCCGCGGCGTTTGACAAGGAGCGGTGCGGGTTCTAGAATGGCAAAGTCGTGGCGGCCCTGCCTGGTTGGCGGGGCCTCGTGCTGCGGCGGGTCTCATTTATGGATCGTTCGCACAGGGTTGACATCAGCGGGCTTCTCGCCGGCGGTCGCCAGTTAATGGTGATTGCCGACGAAGTGCCAATCGAGCCTTTCGAGGGGATCGCGTTTCCGGAACCGGTTCGGGTGGCGCTGGAGCTGCGCGAAGCGGACCGAATGCTGGCGGTCGAAGGAACCGTGGACGCTCGCGTTCACGGCCCCTGCGACGCCTGTCTGGAAGACGTCGATTTGGAGGTGCACGTCGACGTCGACGAGCGGCTCGACCCCTCCCACGGACGTGACGCCGAGCCGTTCGGCGAGAGCAATGTCTTGACGGGTCAACGGCTCGACGTGGCGGACCTCGCGCAACAGACCGTGCTCAGCGTTCTGCCGATGGGGCTGCGGTGCAAGGAAGACTGCCTCGGTCTTTGCGGCATATGCGGGGCGAATAGAAATATGGGCGAATGCTCGTGCGACCGCGCCCAATAGACTTTTTGAACGGAGAATCATGGCGAACTTAAAATGGAAGACGCCGCGCAGCAAGACGCGCAGCCGCCGGGCGGCGAACTGGAAGCTCGGCGCGGTAACGACCGTCCAGTGCCCGCAATGCCATCAGCCGAAGCGGCCTCACTTTGCCTGCGCAAACTGCGGCACATATAACGGCAGGCAGGTCATCAAGGTACAAGACGAGCCGGCCGGTTAAGCTTAGGTGTCGTTGTGCGGCGTGAAGATCGTTGGCGTCGGCCATTACGCGCCGGCCCGCGTCGTGACGAATCACGATCTCGAGGCGTGGCTCGATACGACGGACGAATGGATCACGACGCGCACCGGAATGAAGCGCCGTCATTGGACGTCCGATAGCGAGGCGACAAGCGACCTAGCCTCTGCGGCCGCCGAGGCCGCGCTCGTGCATGCCGAACTCCAAGCGACCGACGTCGATTGCTTTATCGTAGCGACGGTAACCCCCGACTACTATTTTCCGGCGACGGCCTGTCTGGTCGCCACGCGGCTCGGCGTCCGCGAAAAGCCGGCCTTCGACATCGCGATCGCGTGCAGCGGTTTCATCTACGGTTTGACGATTGCGTCGGGCCTCATCCGCTCCGGCGTCTACCGCCGGGTTATGCTGATCGGAGCCGAGTCGCTCTCGAAGATTCTCGATAAAGGCGATCGCTCGACCGCCATTCTTTTTGGCGATGGGGCGGGCGCCGTGATTCTCGAGCGGTCCGAGCAGGATTCGTTCCTCGCCTCCGATCTCGGTGCCGACGGGAGCCGCCCCGAACTCTTATACGCCCACGGGAGCGGATCTCGCGAGCCGATCGATCATGCGGCGCTCGACGCGAAGCTGCATCTCATCCACATGCAAGGGCGCGAAACCTTTAAGCTCGCCGTCAACAAGATGGTCGAATCGACCGGCTCGGTCTTAAGCAAAGCGAACCTCACCAAAGACGACATCGCCTTCCTGATTCCGCACCAAGCCAACAAGCGCATCATCGACGCGACCGCGCGGTACTTGGGCCTGCCCGACGACAAAGTCGTGATCAACATTTCGGAGTACGGCAACACCTCGGCGGCATCCATCCCGATGGCGCTCTCGGAAACCGTTCGAACCGGGCGCGTGAAGCCCGGAGATTTGATCGTCTTCGTCGCGTTCGGCGGCGGCCTCTCTTGGGGCGCCGTTGCTTGGAGATGGGCTGCGTAGATGCGGTTTGGCGCCGTTTTCCCCGGCCAAGGGTCGCAGTGCGTTGCCATGGGGTGCGACGTTGCGGCGAACTCGCGGGCGGCGCGCGGCATCTTCGACCGTGCCGCGGCGGTGCTCGACTACGACCTTCTCGAGTTGCAGCGCGAGGGCCCCGAAGAAAAACTGCGCGAAACCGAGTATAGCCAGCCGGCAATTTTTACGACCAACGTGGCGCTCTATGAAGCCGTCGGCGACGAGTTCGAGCCGGTGGTTACCGCGGGCCATTCGTTCGGTGAGCTTTGCAGCCTGGTCGCGGCGCATTCGCTCGAGTTCGAAGAAGCGCTGCGCATCGTAAACGAGCGCGCTAAGGCGATGCAGCATGCCGCGCAGCTAGCGCGCGGCGGCATGTCGGCGGTTCTCGGATTGGGGGCCGCGCAAGTGCGCGACGTATTGCAACAGTTGCGCAGCGCGAACGTGGGCCGAGTCTCCATGGCCAACTTCAACTCGCCGACACAGATTGTGATCAGCGGCGACCTCGACGCCGTGCAAGCCGCGACGGCGCCGATGCTGGCCGCCGGCGCCAAACGCGTCGTGCCGCTCAACGTATCGGGAGCCTGGCACAGCGTGCTGATGGAGCCCGCCGTGGAACGCCTGGCAGCCGTCGTTGAAAAGAGTCACTTCGCGATGCCGCAGTTCGACGTGATCTCCAACCTCGACGGGCAACCCTATCGCGACGTCGCCACGATTAAAGCCAATCTCGTTCGCTCGGTGGTCGAAGAGGTGCGCTGGCACGACACCGCGCAGCGGCTCCTCTCCTACGACCTGGATCGCGTCGTCGAGTTCGGAGCCGGTGGCGTGCTCGGCCCCTTGATGAAGCGAATGCTCGCGGGTCACGAGCCGGGCGCAAGGGTCCCTGCCGTGAGCGTCGTCAGCGATTTCGCCGGCGTGCAGAAGTTTCGCGTCGAGATCGAACGCTCGACCGGAGCGACGGTATGATGTTGACCGGCAAAATCGCGCTCGTGACCGGCGCGAGCCGCGGCATCGGGCGCGCGATCGCCGTAGAGTTCGCCCGGCGCGGAGCGGATGTCGCGCTCGTAGGCCGCGACACCGCGGCGCTTCAAGAGACCGGCGTCGCCTGCGCGAGCGCGCGCGCGGGCGCGACCGCGGAGCTTTTCGAGGCCGACGTCACGGATCGGGAGTCGATGGACCGAATCGTCGGTGAAACGCTGGAGCGTTTCGGGCGCCTCGACTGCGCGATCGCCAATGCCGGCCAGTCCATCGATGGACTGCTGCTGCGACTAAAGCCCGAGACGATCGATCGAATGCTCGACGTGAACTTAAAATCGGCCTTTTCGCTCTGCGGCGCGGTCGCGAAACCGATGATGAAGCAGCGTGCCGGCTCGATCGTGCTCATGACCAGCATCGTGGGGATTGCGGGTAACGCCGGCCAGGCGGCATATGCCGCTTCAAAGGCCGGACTCATCGGCCTGTGCAAATCGCTGGCAAAGGAGTTGGGTTCGAGGAATATAAGAGTCAACGCCGTCGCACCGGGCCTCATCGAAACGGCCATGACGGAAAAAATGCCCAGTGCTGCCCGGGAGTTCTTGATTCAACAAGCCGCTCTCGGCCGAGCCGGGAAGCCGGAGGACGTCAGCGGAGCGGTTGCCTTCCTCTGCTCTGATGCCGCCGGGTACATCACTGGACAAACGCTCGTAGTTGACGGCGGGGTCCTGATGTGACCTCGGCAACGACACGCTTTGAAAGGAGACGAAATGTCCACCACCTTCGATAAAGTAAAGAAGATCATCGTCGAACAACTCGGCGTCGACGAGTCGGAAGTGACGCCCGAAGCGTCCATTACCGACGATCTCGGTGCCGATTCGCTCGACCAGGTCGAGCTGGTGATGGCGTTCGAGACGGAGTTCAACATCGATATTCCCGACGAGGAAGCGGAGAAGATCAAGACGGTCGGCGATGCGGTCAAACGCATTGACGAAACGACGCCGGGTTCCACGACGCCGTAGCTATCGTTGTTCGATCAACTCAGCGACCGCCTCGGCGCGATCTTCGAGCGCCTAAGCGGACGAGGTAAGGTAACCGAAGGCGAAGTCAACGAGGCCCTGCGCGAAGTTCGGGTCGCCCTGCTCGAAGCCGACGTCTCGCTGGCTACGGCCAAGGACTTTGTCGCGCGCATCAGAGAGCGGGCAGTCGGCGCGAACATCTTGGAATCGCTGACGCCCGCGCAGACGATTCTTACCGTGGTTCACGCGGAGCTCGTCGAGCTTCTCGGGCCGTCCAGCACCTCGCCCCGCGGCCGTTTGCAGTTCGCGGACGCGCCGCCTTCGGTCATCATGCTGGTCGGCTTGCAAGGATCCGGAAAGACCACCCAGGCCGGAAAGCTCGCCCTGCGCCTCAAGGAGCAGGGGCGGCGTTCGCTGTTGATTGCCGCCGACGTCTATCGCCCGGCGGCGATCGACCAGCTGCAAACGCTGGGTAAGCAGATCGATCTTCCCGTTTTTGAGCGCGGCACGAGCAATCCGGTGCGGATCGTTCGCGAAGGCCTCGCCGAAGCCAAGCGTCTTGCACTGTCGACGGTTATCATCGATACCGCGGGACGATTGCAGATTGACGAAGCGCTCATGGACGAGTTGGCGGAGATCAAAGCCGCAGCCGCACCCAGCGAGATCTTGCTCGTCGCCGACGCGATGACCGGTCAAGAGGCAACCAACGTCGCGAAGGGATTTCACGATCGCCTCGGCATCACGGGCGTCATTCTCACGAAGATGGACGGCGACACGCGCGGCGGCGCGGCGCTCTCGATTCACAGCGTTACCGGCGCGCCCGTCAAGTTTGTCGGCGTCGGCGAAAAACTGACGGCGCTCGAGCCGTTCTATCCCGATCGTTTGGCCTCGCGCATTCTCGGTATGGGCGATGCGCTCACGCTGATCGAAAAGACCCAGAGCCTCTATTCCGAGGAGCAGTCACGCAAGCTGCAAGAGAAGCTCCTCAAACAAACCTTCACCCTCGAAGACTTCTTGGAGCAAATGCGCCAGATGCGAAAGCTGGGCTCGATGACCGATCTCTTGAAGATGGTCCCCGGTTTGTCGCGCGCTCTGCCCAAGAACTTCGAAATTCCCGAGCGCGAACTGGTGAAGGTCGAAGCGATTATCTGCTCGATGACGCGCAACGAGCGCCGGAATCCCGACGTGCTCAACGGATCGCGCCGTAAGCGCATCGCTCGCGGCTCCGGTACGCAAGTTTCCGACGTCAACCGGCTCGTCAAACAGTTCGAACAAGCGCGTCAGTTGACCAAACACCTTGGCGGAAAGAAGCGGCGAGCGCTCTTGCCCTCGCTTCCGTCTTAACTCGTAACGAAAGCATTGTAGGAAAAAATGGTACGAATTCGATTGCGCCGGATGGGCGCCAAGAAGCAGCCGGCTTACCGGTTTGTCGTCGCCGATGCGCGGGCGCCGCGCGATGGACGATTCATCGAAATCTTAGGGCACTACAATCCGCGCACGGAGCCGCGCACCGTGGTGGTTGACGAAGAGAAGGCGCGAGCGTGGCTGGCAAAGGGCGCGCAGCCCTCGGTGACCGTTCGCCGGCTCTTCGCCGAAAAGGGGCTGGTCGAACGCGGCCCGATTCCAGAGACCAAGCGCAAACCCAAGGGCGCAAAGGGCGACGGGTCGTGAGCGCGTTCGACGACGAGTTTGGCCTCTTTAGCGAAACGGTTGTCGAAGAAGTAGAGCGGGAACCCACGCGCCGGGCGCCGGCACCGCGCGCGCCGCAGGCGCAAGCGCCGCCGCGTTCGGCACAAGCGCCGCCGCGTTCGGGTCAAGCGCCGCCGCGTTCGGGTCAAGCGCCGCCGCGACCCGGGCGGCCGCCGATGCGCCGCGAGCGACGGCCAAACACTCCCTCGAGCGACCCGTGGGCCGGACACCGTCGCGCAACCGAGCTGCTCTCGTTTCTCGCGCGCAAGCTCGTGGCGAATCCCGACACGGTTGCGGTCGAACTCTTCGTGGACGAAAGCGCGCAACCGGTGATCGAGCTGATCGTTCATCCCGACGATTTGGGAAAAGTTATCGGCCGCAGCGGCCGCGTCGCGCACGCGCTGCGCACGATCGTTCGCGCAACCGCGGAAGGACGCGTCGCCGTCGACATTCTGGATAGCGAAGAGGCAGCCGAAGGTTCAGAGGACGATCCGCAGCCGGATGACGGAGATTGAGGTAGGCCGGATCGCCGGCATTTTCGGCCTTCGCGGAGAGCTCAAGTGCGACCCGACCAGCGCGGGTCGCACGCTCTTTTCTGCGGGTGCAGTGCTGCGCTGCGAGGGCAAAGAGAGTTCGTCAGCGATTCGGCTGACGCAGGTCCGGCCGCACAAGGGGCGTCTCTTGATTCGCATCGAGGGCGTCGACGATGCCGACGCCGCGGGCGCATTCGCCGGCGCCGTACTCTACGCTCCGCGTGGGGACGTCGTGCTGAACGCGGGCGAATACTTCGACGCGGACCTCGTCGGCTGCACCGTGCGCGGCACCGACGACAGGCTCTACGGAACCGTAGAGCACGTGGAACACTATCCCGCCGGCGATATGCTCGTGGTTGCGGGGCACCTCGTACCGATGGTAGGTGCAATCGTTCGCGAGATCGATCTCGATGCGCGCCGCATCCTCATCGATCCCCCCGCAGGCTTATTCGATTAGCTGTTCTCGGGGTGCGCCGCGGCGTAAGCGGCGACGGCGGAGTCGACCGCCGTTTTGAGCGACGCGCCCTTGCCGACTTCGCGTTCCAGCGGTGCGCCGAAACACGTGTAGACGAGCAAGACGAACGTGGCCGTCATGTGTTTGCCCGGCGTCTCGGTTAGCGTGCCGCTTGCGATCGTATTGTCACGGTCGGGGCCGCAGATCGCATCGGCCGATTGCTCCGGCGGCGAGGTGACCGACGTCATCTGCGTGACGAACCGGCGGTTGAGTGCGAGATAGAGTTCGCGCAGCGCGTTGGTCAGCTCGGCGGGTGCGACGGATCCCGAAGCCGTGACGGGCGCAATGATGATGCCGCGCGACGGCTTGACCACCGGAGCGGGCGACGGCGTTTGCGCTCCCTTGTGCTTGAAAACCGAATCGACGATGTTCGTGATGCCCGAGATCGGAACTTGCGCGCCGTTGCTCGAGGTCGGGGCCGGCGTATTTGCGGTTTGCGCTCCGACGTTCTGAGTTTCGCGCCCGACGAATGCCAGAATCTGCCCGCGCGCGAGCAGCGATTGCGACGCCACGTCCGCGACGCTCGAGACCTGTGCCGTCTGCGAGAAAAGAATGACTCCGCTTTCGACGCTGACCACTTGCTCGACGACCGCGGCGGACTCTCCGACCGGCGTCACGTAGCCGCTGATATAAAAGTCTGCTTTAGCGGTGCGAGCGTTGTCGAGAAAATCAGGTCGCTTTACGCCCTGGGGAATCGCAAGCACCGTGATGCCGCCGGCCGCGGCCATCTCCTGGCCGAGAATCTGAGCGATTGCGGTCCCGATCCGTGGATCCGCGCCGGTTTGCACGTCGAACGGATAGACGAGGATGACGGGCTGCTGTTCCAGGGAGGATGGGGTCGACGAGGCCTGCGCCGACGGCGAATGCTGCGGCGGCGGTTGCGGTGAGGGTTGGGGCGAGGGCGTCGCCGCCACGATGAAGCCGAGGAGCGAGCACGAGAGAATCAAGCCGGCTAACCGGTACGTCTTGCGTTTTTCAGCCATGAGCAGATGGCTCTTCGCGTGAGGCTCCTTGATATCCGGTCGAGAGCGCGATGCTGTACTCGGCGCCGAAGAGAAAGATCGAGCCGATGCAGTAAAACCACAGCAGCAAGACGAGCGGGGCCGAGAGGGCTCCGTAGATCAGCGTGAAGTCCACGTGCGTAACATACGCGGCGAAGGCGTATTGCACCGCGGGCCAAGCGACGGCAACCACGGCGGCGCCGCGGAAGGCAAATGCCCAGGAGTTGCGGCGGTTGGGCAGCCAGCGATAGAGCACCACCGCTACGATGAAGACCAGCGCGATCGAGATCAAGTAGGCCAGAATGTGCGTGATGCGGCGCGGATCGTGAATCCCGGCGACGTGGAACGTTACCGAGAGTACGATCGGGAGCGCGATTGCAACCAGCAAGAGTATTCCAGTAACCGGCAGCATCACGAACGACAGCAACAGATTGTGCACCAGCGGGCGGCCTTTGGGCACGGCGAGTGCCCGATCGAGCGCGAACGCCAGGCCCATGAAGAGATTCTTCCCCGACCAAAGCAGAACTGCGGCGGCGATCAGGCTCGAAATACCGCGCCCATAGATATACGTATACAGGTTCTTCGCGATGTAGTCGTGCAGCGCGGGCGCCAGCGTATTCACGAAAGCTAACGTCCGGTGCTCCGAATCGGGAAAGAAGAGCGTCGCGGCGCTCAACACCAGAACGGCGAGTGGAAACACTGAGAAAATCGCGTTAAACGCGACCGATTGCGCGAGAAACGCGCAGCCGTCGCGAGAGTAGCGAAGCAGGGCTTCACGAAAAGCGGAGATGAGTCGCCGCATCGCAAGCGGTATATCGTGGGAACGTGCCGCTATTCCCACCGGTTCCGGTAGCGATTCTGGTCGATGGCCGCCCGCTCGCAAGCTACGTGCGCGCATATGTGGCCGGCGGCCGCGTCTTTGCGCCGGTCGATCCGCTGGTGACTCGATTGGCCGACCGCGTTTGGTATGAGGGCGACTCGCTGGTCATCCAACGGGGCACGCAGTGGGTGCGCGTTCGCCTTGCGCAAACGGTTCCCGATCAGTTTGACGGTGCGTACGTGGCGGTTGCGCCGGTGTTGCAAGCGTTGGGGGCGTCGTTCATCTGGGAGCCCAAACGCCGGCGGCTGCTCGTGCGCCTTCCGAAGCGAAACGGCATTGCGACGCCGACGCCCTTCGACCCCGCGGCGCCCTCGGCTCCCCCCGCGACGGTCTTCACGCCAGCGCCACCGGTGACTCCGCGCCCGGTTTGGACTGGGTCGCCGCTGCCTCGGCGGACGCCGCTTCCGCTTCCTCCGCCTCGCCTGGAATGAGCACTACCTTGCCCAGCGCGCCGCCGGCGACACGTTCGTAAGCTTCCCGAGCCGCCGAAAGCGGAAATCGCGCCACAACGGCCGGAGGCGTCAGCGCGCGTGATTCAAAGAGCGGGCCGAACTTTTCATAGAGCTTGGCAATTTGCGCCAGGTCGAGCTGGGCCGTATCGAGCCCCAAGAGCTGTAGCCGGCGCCGGTAGAGCATGAAGAGGTCGAGTTGGACCTCGCGGCCGCCGGCAGCCGAAAAGACGACCATGCGACCGGCGATTCCCAGTGACTCGGCGAGTTGGGCGAAGACGGGGGCGCCGACGGCGTTGAGGGCAACGTCTGCGCCGCGGCCCTCGGTAAGCTCGAGGACGGCTTTGGGGACGTCGTCGGTATCCGAACGTAAGATCCCGTCAACGTCGAGACCGCTCAGCGGCCGCCCGAGGTCGACGTTGGAGAGATCCAGCGCAATGGCGTGCCCGCCCAGCGCCTTCACCAGCGCGACCGCCGCGGAACCCACGGCGCCGCCGGCACCCGAGATGACGGCCCACTCACCCGCTTGGAAACGGCCCAGCTCGACCAGCGCGCTCCAAGCGGCCACGAAGGGCACCCCGGCGACGGCGGCCGCCTCCGCGCTCAAATGCGAGGGACGCGCGATCACGGCATTAATCGGCAGCACCATGTGTTCGGCGTGCGAGCCGTCTTGGGTCAGTCCGAGGATGCCGCCGCCGGAACCCCAGACCGCCGTCCCGATGAAGTCTTCCGGCCCCTCGATCACACGGCCGGCAAAATCGCGTCCGAGAATCCGCGGAAGCGTTACCTGCGGAAAGTGGCCCAACGCAACGCCGGTGTCGCTCGGATTGACGCCGGCAGCCTCGATTTTGATGCGCACGCAATCCGCAGGCAGCGGCGCCTCTTCCACGTTGCTGACGCGCAAGTTTGCCAGCGGGCCGAACTCCTCGATCCGCAGCGCTTTCATACGGTCCCGGAGATGGGTATGCGAGCGCTCGCGACCGGAACCATCCACACGGCGTAGCCCATCGGGTCGGCGATGTTCGCAATCATCGCGTTGAAGTAATCGATCGCCGACTCTTGGCTGATCGGCGTCAGCTCTCCGATCGCACCGGCGTATCCGTCGCGCCAGGCGGCGATAATCGTTGCAAACGTTTCGCGCGGAACGCGAATCGTATCGACCACGATGTAGTCGATCGCAATATTCTCTAAACCGAGCGCGGCGAGTATCCCGAACGTGTTTCGCCCGATCGAGAGGTCGGTATTAGTAGCGCGCTCCATGGCGCGGGGGCCGACGTGCCAAAAGTCTTGCGGGTCGACCCGGCCACGTTGGAAATGAAGCATCCCGTAGTCCTCGGCGATGAGGTGCAGGTAGCCTCCGGGCCGCGTCACGCGCGCCAGCTCGCCGATGACGGCGCCTGCTTGCGGGATGGAATGAAGCACGTGGCGGCAGACGGTCAGGTCGAAGCTCCCCGTCTGCTCCCGCAGTGCGAAGATGCTTTGATTTTCGAACGTTAGCCGCGGAGCCAAATCGTCGTACAGCGACCGTGCTCGTGCCAAGTGCGCGTCGAGAATGTCGACGGCCAGAACGCGCGCGTCGGGAAAGAGCCGGGCGATGCGCGATGCGCCTTCACCGGTGCCACAACCGGCATCGAGAATCGACGCGTTCGGCGGCAGCTCGTAACGCTGCAGCAGCGGGACTTCCTGCGGCCAGATCGCGCGAGCTTGCGCGTCCAAGTTTCGCACCATGGATTCATCGGCCATCTGCCGAGCCTGCGGGTTCAGATCCATGAGCTGCAGGCGACTAACGCTCGGCGACGGCGCCGAGATCGCGATCGCCCAGGCCGCGATCCGAAACGTTGCGCAGCAAGGCCGCCATGGCGTCGATGACCGGCAGGCGTTCGTGGTGGGCCGCGGCCTGCATCAGCACGGCGTCTTTGTGCGCCATGTCGACGCTCCAGAGCGGATCGTACTCGTTGTTGGCCATGCGCTTTCCGCGGCCACGAATCTGCCCCGCCGGATCGTAGAAGGCGAAAAGCTCGTAGGCTTCTGCGCGAGCTAGACCTTGCTCTTCTGCCATGCGCAGTGCATCGTTGATCCCGCCGACCACCGCCAGAATCATCCCGTTCCCCATCAGCTTATAGATGGCCGCGAGGTCCGGGCGTTCGCCAAGGTAGCGCAAGTCGCTGCACATTGCTTCCAGCGCAGCACGAAGGCGCGCGAAGAGCGACAGGTTGCCCGACGCCATCATCACGCCGCTGCGCTCCAGTGCCATCGGCGGCCCCATGAAGACCGGCGCGTGAAGCAACGCGCGCCCCGACTCCTCGAGCCGCGCGACCCGCTCGGCGACGCGTTGCGGCAGCACGGTCGAATGGTCGACGATCGGGCATTCCAATGCGATTCCCGGCAGCGCGGAATCCAAGACGGCGTCGACGCTCGCGTCGTCGCTCAGGCAGAGGTGCACGCGCTCGGCGCCGCCGGCTGCCTCAGCGGGATCGGTAAACACGCGCGCGCCGTCCGCTTCGAGGGCTTGCGCTTTAGCTGGGGTACGGTTCCACACGTGCACGGTGAGGCCACGGCGCAGCATCGCGCGAACCATCGCCGAGCCGAGCATTCCGGTACCATAAAAGGCGACGGTCTCGGTCATACTCTCTTGTTCCCCCGATTTGCGCGAATAACTCCCAGTGTCAGTTCTTGCCGGCGAGGTCTTGGGCGAGAACGAACCGGATGCCGAGTGCCTGGAGCTTGGGAATCATCGCGCGTACGGCTGCCAGCGTCGTTGGACGCGGATGCCCGATCGCTATGGCACTCCCGGTGCGTTGCGCGATGGCAGCCGCCTGCGAAAGCTGCGCTTCGCTATATGCTACATCGGCACGATTATCTAAGAACACGTCGCGCGCCGCCGTCGGAACTCCCATTTGGCGCGCGGTCTCCTCGCCGACCGACGCAGCGTTGGTCTTCGAGTCGATGAAGAACAGCTTGTGCTCGGCGAGCACGCCGATTACCGCGCGCATCACGCGGGGATCGGCCGACGCTTTGCTGCCTTCGTGATTATTGACGCCCCGCGCGAGAGGCACTTCCGCGAGGTCGCTTTGAACTTGCGCCACGATCTGCGCGTCGCTCATCTCGGTAGTAACTTTTCCGGGCCCCGGATTAAGGCCGGAGAGCGTCTCCATCGGCAGATGGAGCATCACGCCCTTCCCCGCGTCCGATGCTTCAGCGGCGATGACGCTAGTGTAGGGGACGTCGGGTAAGACCGAGAGCGTCAACGGTATATCGAGGGCGACGAATCCGCGCTCGGTCGCAATCCACTGGCCGCAGTCGTCCACGATCAGCGCGAGTTCCGGGCCTTGGGCGTTTTCGGCCGGCGTGGACGTGGGCGACGCAGCCGGCGCTGCCGACGGGAGTGGAGTCGCCGCAGGCGTTTCGACCGGCGTTGCGACGGGCGTTGCCGCCGGAGCCGACGGCTCTGAGGACGGCGCAAGCGTTTGGAAGACGTAGTGAGAAACGGGGTGCGGTTTGGGCCGCAGCAGCCACCATCCGGCGGCGGCAGCGAAAAGGATCAATGCGATCAGCGAAACGAGCGGCCCCACGCTGGAGCTCGAGCGTCGCGAGGCTCTCTTCGGCAAGGAGCTAGTTATTCGTCAATCCAGGATATGGCCCTCGCCAAGATGTAGCAGTTGTCCCTATGCAATTACAGGGAAAGACTTTTATCGTTACCGGCGGCAGCTCCGGACTGGGAGCGGCCTGCGTCATGGAGTTCGCGCGCGCCGGCGCCAATATCGTCATTTGCGACGTCAGCGATCGCGGAAATGAACTGGCGCGCGAGATCGGCGCTACGGTACGCTTTGCGAAAACCGACGTTACCGATAGCGCGCAAGTTCAAAGCGCGGTAGATCTGGCAGCGGAAGCCTTCGGCGGATTGAACGGTGCGATCAACTGCGCCGGCATCGCGACGGCCGAGCGCGTCATCGGCCGCGAAGGCCCTCTGCCGCTGGAGCGTTTTTCCAAGGTCATCGCGGTCAATTTGATCGGCACGTTCAACGTCATTCGATTAGCGGCGGCCAAGATGATCGAACGCCCCGTCGAGCCAGGCGAGGATCGCGGCGTCATCGTCTGCACCGCATCGGTGGCGGCCTACGACGGGCAGATCGGTCAGGCAGCCTATGCCGCGTCAAAAGGCGGCATCGTCGGACTCACGCTCCCGGTAGCGCGCGAGTTCGCGCAACATCAAATTCGTGTGATGAGCATCGCACCCGGAATCTTCGACACGCCGATGCTGGCGGGTCTGCCCGAGCCTGCGCGCGAGTCGCTGGGCAAACAAGTTCCGTTCCCGTCGCGTCTGGGAAAGCCGGCGGAATATGCAGCGCTCGCGCGGCACATCGCCGAGAACCAGATGCTCAACGGCGAAGTGATCCGCCTGGACGGGGCGATCCGAATGGCGCCGCGGTGACGCGTTAGCTCGTCGACGGTGAAGGCATTATTAGCATGCTTGTTTGCTTCCGTATGCGCGGTGATTGCGTTGTCGGCGCAGGCCGGCCAGAAGGTGCCGCCATGGCAGGTCGCCGCTACGTCGCGACCCGCAGCTGCGACGCCGATTCCGCTTCCGTCGCCGGAGCGATTGCTCTTTTTGATTCGACGGCAGTTCCGGTCGCATCGGCCGCCGCCGCCGTACATCACCTACACGCTAATTCGAAAGCAGACGCTCGACGACGGATATCCCGATCTGCTCAACAGCTACACCTATCACATCTGGTGCCGAACGTCGGATCGCGCGGCGTTGGGCCGCCGCGTTTATCACGGCTCGGCTCGCGGTACCCTCGAGTTCCTGCGACCCTCGTTTAACGAGCCGTGGGATCCGGGGCCGCCAACGGCCGACCTTTTCGAGCCGGCACCGATCCGTCCGCACACCAGCCCACGTGACTTCGTGCCGACTCCGGAACCGACGGGCAGCCTGCCGCCGACGATTGCCAGCGTCACGGCGCTGGGAGAGTTCGACTACCGCGTCACGCGGATCGCTAACGAGGGCAGTCAAATTCACGTCAGCCTTCAGGCTCGCCGCGATCCCGATCGAAATCGACTGCGTGAGCTGTACGTTGACGCCAAGACTCTCGAGCTGCAAGAAGTGATCGCGACCGATAAGCTTTACGACGAAGGCGATGGCGGCAAGAAGGTCTATCCGATGCTCTTTACGGTCACGCTGGGCTGGATGCACAACATGCCGATCGTCACGCACATCCACGGAACGCCGACGTACCAGAGCGACGCCGACTATCTCGGGATCGACGCCACCGTGGATTACGACTTCACGGAGATTACCTTTCCGGATGCTTTACCGGAATGGTACTTCGATCCGCGGTCGTACGCGCAGCACGTTACCGACGCGCCGTCGTAACTTCGCTAAGCCGGAACGGGCGGGTTCGCCTTGATCAGCTCCGGAAACTCCTGGCGCAGCCGCTTGAGCTTCGGCAGGTCGTTGAAGACGATGTACGGGTCGTGCGGATTGTGCAGGGCAAACTCTTGGTGGTAGGCTTCGGCGGGATAGAATCCGCGTAGCGGCGCGACGATCGTTACGATCGGTGCTTGAAAGGCGTGCGCTGCCTGGAGGTGCGCGATAGTGGCGACGGCCTGCGCGCGCTGCGCATCGGTCGTGTAGTAAATCTCCGAGCGGTACTGCGTGCCCTCGTCGGGACCTTGCCGGTTGAGTTCGGTCGGGTCGTGCGCGACCTGGAAGTACACGTCCAGCAGCGACTTGAACGAAATCTTCGCCGGGTCGTAGGTGATCTCGACGGATTCGGCGTGTCCCGTCGCGCCCGTGCTGACGATCTCATAGTGGGCCGTCGGGGCACTGCCGCCGGAGTATCCGGCTACGACGCGGTCGACGCCTTTGAGCTCTTCGAAGACGAGCTGCATTCCCCAGAAGCATCCTCCGGCGAGCACGACTCGCTCGGTTGTGCCCTGGGCGACTGCCGGCGCCGGTGCGGTTGCCGCCCCGACGCCAAGGGCGAGAACGAAGGCGATAGCGTTACGAATCTTCACGCTCTCTAGAACGCATCTAGCGCCCAAATGGATGACCCCCCGCCGGGTTGGCGCGCATCTCTTTACGGGGCCGGGCGGTTGACCTTTGAGATGCGCGACGATTTCCATCCGCTCGTTCGCGAATGGTTCGACTCCAGTTTTACGGCCGCCACGGAGCCACAACTCCTGGGCTGGCCGGCGATTCGAGCCGGCGAGGACGTGCTGATCTCCGCTCCGACCGGCTCGGGAAAGACGCTGGCCGCCTTCACGCTGTGCTTGGACGACCTCGTGCGCCGCGCGACCGAGGGCACGCTGCCCGATAGCACGCTCGTGGTCTACGTCTCGCCCCTCAAGGCCCTGACCAACGACGTCCGCGAGAACTTGGAGAAGCCGCTTGCCGCGTTGACCGCGCTTGCCGAAACGCGGGGCCTGCCGATGGCGCCGATTCGCTCGGCCGTGCGCACCGGCGATACCACCGCGACCCAGCGCCAGGGCATGTTGCGAAAGCCGCCGCACGTACTGGTCACGACGCCCGAGTCGCTTTATATCCTGCTGACGGCCGAGAAGTCGCGCGCGCTCTTCGCCGGCGTTACGACGGTGATCGTCGACGAGATTCATGCGATGGCAGCGGACAAGCGCGGTTCGCATCTGGCGCTCACGCTCGCGCGCCTGGATCATCTGGTCGTCCAGACGACCGGGAAAAAACCGCAACGAATCGGGCTTTCGGCGACCGTGCGTCCGCTGGAAAAGGTGGCGCAGTTCTTGAGCGAGCGTGCGACGATCGTCAACGTCGGGCACCGCCGCGAAATGGAGCTGTCGATCGAAGTTCCCAGCGACGAACTCGGCCCAGTGGCGAGCAAAGAGATGTGGGGCGAGATTTACGACCGCGTCGCCGCCGAGATTCACAAGCATAAGACAACGCTGGTCTTCGTCGGAACGCGCCGCATGAGCGAACGCGTCGCCTTTGCGCTCAACGAACGCCTCGGCGAAAGCTTCGCGATGCCGCATCACGGCAGTCTGGCGCGGGAGATGCGTTTCGACGTCGAGCGGCGCTTGCGAAGCGGCGAACTGCGGGTCGTCGTGGCGACGGCTTCGCTCGAGCTGGGCATCGACATCGGCTCGGTCGATCTCGTCGTTCAGTTGGGTTCGCCGCGCGCGATTTCGGTGGCGTTGCAGCGCATCGGGCGCTCGGGTCACTGGGTTGGCGCCAAGCCGAAGGGCATCTTCTACGTAACGACGCGCGACGAACTGCTCGAGTGTGCGGCGCTGGTGCGCGCAATTCGTGGGGGCGCGCTCGACGCACTCGAGATTCCAAAAGCTCCGCTGGATATTCTCGCGCAGCAGATCGTCGCGGCCTGCGCGCAGCACGAATGGGAAGTGGAAACCCTCTACGCGACCGTTCGCACGACGTTTCCGTATCGCGATCTCGAGCGCTCGGAGTTCGAGAGCGTTCTCTCGATGCTGGCCGACGGCATCGCGACCTCGCGCGGGCGCAGCGGAACGTATCTGCACTACGACCGCGTGAACGGCCGGCTGCGCGCGCGGCGAGGCGCGCGCTTGGCCGCGATTACCAGCGGTGGCGCAATCCCCGATACGGCCAACTACAGCGTCATCGTCGAGCCCGAGGGCCACGTTATCGGCTCGCTGGACGAAGACTTCGCGATCGAAAGCATGGCCGGCGATATCTTCCTTCTCGGCACCAACTCGTGGAAGATCCGGCGCGTCGAGGCCGGCGTGGTGCGCGTGGAGGACGCGCACGGCGCCCCGCCGTCGATTCCGTTCTGGAACGGCGAAGGTCGCGGGCGCACCATCGAACTCTCGCGCGAGGTCTGCGCCGTGCGCATAGGGATCGACGAGCGCGACGACGCGGCCGCGATCGCGTGGCTCGAAGAAGAATGTGCCATCGATCGCGCGGGCGCGGAGCAGGCAGTTGCGTACGTCCGCGCCGGTAAGAAGATTCTGGGCGTCGTGCCGACGGATCGCACGCTGGTCGCGGAACGCTTCTTCGATGAAGGCGGCGGCATGCAGTTGATCCTGCACACGCCGTTTGGGGCGCGCATCAATCGCGCCTGGGGCTTGGCTTTGCGCAAGCGTTTCTGCCGCTCGTTCAATCTCGAGCTGCAGGCCGCCGCAACCGACAACGGCATCGTGCTCTCGTTGACCGACCAGCACGCGTTTCCACTCGACGTCGTCTTCGAGTTCGTCAAATCGGCGAGCGCCGAGCAGACGCTCACGCAGGCGCTGCTGCCCGCGCCGATGTTCGCCGCGCGCTGGCGCTGGAACGCCACCCGGTCGCTGGCGATTTTGCGCTTCAGCGGTGGCCGCAAGGTGCCGCCGCAGCTAATCCGGATGCGCGCGGACGATTTGGTCGCGGCCGTCTTCCCGGATCAAGCCGCGTGCCCCGAGAACCTCACCGGTCCGATTCGGATTCCCGACCACGTGTTGGTGCGCGAGACGCTCTCCAACTGTTTGCACGAAGCGATGGACCTCGACGGCTTTCTCGCGATTCTGCGCGACATCGAGAGCGGCGCGCTAAAAACCGTTGCTATCGACACGCCCGAGCCGTCGGTCTTCTGCCACGAGATCCTCAACGCTAATCCGTACGCCTTTCTCGACGACGCGCCGCTGGAAGAACGGCGCGCGCGGGCGGTGCAGTTGCGGCGAACGACGCGTGACGACGTGGACGGCGCGGGAATCTTGGATCCCGCTGCGATCGCCGAAGTCGCGGCCGAGTCGTGGCCCGTCGTGCGCGATGCCGACGAGCTGCACGACGCACTAACGACGCTGATCGTGCTGCCGCCGGTCGCGCACTGGCAGGCTTGGTTCGACGAGCTGGTTTCGCAGCGCAGAGCTATGCATTTCAGTGTCATGCTGAGCGGAGTCGAAGCATGGACCTGTGCTGAGCGGCTTGAAATTGCACGCGCGGCCTACGACGCGGCTTCGCCGGTTCGCGAGGAGGCCGTTACCGAGATTCTGCGCGGCTGGCTCGAGTCGACCGGCCCGATGGCGCCGGCGGAGATGGCGGAACGCTTGAGCGTCGACGAAGAGTTGATTATGGCGGCGCTGCTTCGTCTTGAGACGCAAGGGCAAGTGCTGCGTGGCCGATTCACCGCGGCGGCACAAAGCGAGCAGTGGTGCAATCGGCGCGTGCTCGCGCGCATTCATCGCTTGACGATCGGGCGTTTGCGCCGCGAGATCGAGCCGGTAACCGCTGCGCAATACATGGCCTTCCTGCAACGCTGGCAGCACGTGACGCCGGCGACGCGTTTGCATGGAATCGACGGTACCCTCCAAATCGTGCGGCAGCTGGAAGGTTACGAGATTCCGTCGGTCGCGTGGGAGGGACAGATCCTTCCGTCGCGGATCGCCGGCTATAAGCCCGAATTTCTCGACCGGCTGTGCTACGCCGGCGACGTTATGTGGGGACGCCTTTCGCCGCATCCGGCATTGGAACCGCGAGATGCGGCCGAGAGCAGGCGCGTCCGTCCGACGCGCCTCGCACCGATTGCGCTCTTCATGCGCGCGAACGCCGACGAGCTGGTCGTTCGCCGTCAAAGCAATGTCGCAGCGCTGTGCGCCGCCGCGCACGAAGTTCTCGAACAAGTCGATCGGCTACGCGCACCGTTCTTTGCCGAGATCGTGCGGGCCACCAAACGCCTGCCCAGCGAAGTTGAAGAAGCGCTGTGGCAGCTCGTCGCCGCGGGCTTGGTAACCGCCGACGGCTTCGACGCGTTGCGCTCGCTGAGCGATGCGAAACGCCGGTTGGGTGAGAAGGGCCTTCGCGCGCGACCCCGCTCCTCGAGCGGACGCTGGACGCTGCTGCAAGCGACGACCGAGAGCATCACACCGGACGCCTTCGCGCGGCGTTTGCTGGCGCGCTGGGGCGTGGTCTTCCGCGACGTTATCGCGCGCGAGAGCCTTGCGCCGCGGTGGCGCGAGCTGCTGATTGCGCTGCGCCGGATGGAGGCGCGCGGTGAGATTCGCGGCGGCCGCTTCGTCGCCGGATTCGTCGGCGAACAGTTTGCCTTACCGGAGGCGATCGACGCGTTGCGCGCCGTGCGCCGAACCGGCGCAGGCGTCGAGACGTTGCCGCTCGGCGCCTACGATCCGCTCAATCTCGCCGGGATCATTACCCCTGCGCAAGAGCCCGACGACGCGCTGGAGTCAACATTGCGACCCGGACTGCTCGCCTGAATAAATCTCGATTACACCGCTGACCTTAAACGGAATCTGTTCGTTCTTTAGCAGCCCGCCGATTCCGCCGATCACGCCGCCGTACTTCCCTTTGGTCGCGGTCGTAGAGCATGGCCCGAACTTCACCTTGTAGCCGTAAATCGACGCTTCGCCGTAGGCGCTGTACGGGTTGCCGGCGATGATTTGCTTGCTCGTAAGGCCGCCGCCCGATTTGATGTTGCCGCCGAACGTGACTCCGCCCGAGGTGGTAAACGCAAGATAAAAGATCGGCGTTCCCGAGCCGAGCGTCGGGAAGTTGTCGTAGTTCTGCGTGCTCGTGCTCAACGTGAGCGTGATCGACGGACTGAGGCTCGGATAGTTCAGCTTACCGCCAAAGCCGCCGTACGCCGGAATGCAGAATGAGCCCCCACTAGTCTTGAGAGTCCCCTTAAGCGTGGCATATTCCGACTCGTTCACCTGGCCTTTGCACTTCGGTGGCTTGCGATCGGGAGTTGCGACCGCTTGGGAGGAGCTTGGAAGGAGTGTGCCGCCGTGTTGAGCGCAGGCGGAAAACGCGAGGACTGCCGCGATCGCAAGCAATCCGGGCAGCCGGGGACGCGGAAACGACATAGTTGCTCCTAACGGTAACTGTTTCTTAGCACTCTTGGCTGACTTGCATGCCGGGATAGATCTCGACGACGCCGTATCCGGCGCCGGTAATGGTGGTATCGCTAAACAGGTGGCCTAACCCTGGAAGCACGCCGCCATACGGGCCCTGCGTCGCGACGGTATAGCATGGCGGAAACCTCAGTACGAGATGACCGACCGCCACGATTCCGAAGGCGGTATAGGGTTGGCCGGACTGGATTGTTGCGCCGGTAAGACCACCTGCCGACTTTAACTTCGTCGCAAAATGCGTCCCGGCGAGGAAGTGAAGGTTCAAGTAGAAGATCGGCGCTGCCGAATAACCGAGCAGCGGCTCGTCGTAAATATTTTTCGTACTCGAGCGAAGCACCAGCTCCACGGATCGCTCGACGCCCGGGTACTCGATCGTGCCGCCAAACCCGTGAAACTCCGGAACGCAGAACGAATCGGCTTTGGTTTTTAGCTTCACCCTGATTTGCGCGTATTTCGGGCGCGAGCGTTGATTTTTGCATTGAGGCGGTGCGGTCTCGAAGCGGACCATCGGTATCGCCGGCGGCGCGGAGGCGGCGAACTGACCGCAGCCCGCAAGCGTCAGCGCCGTCGCGAGGGCAAATCCGGCGCGACGTACCTTCACGGCCCGAGAGCCTTCAGGCGCGCCTCGCCCGCCGCCGCCAGCGCCGCAAGATCCTTATACGCCGCATACTCGGCGGCCGTCGGCCGTTGATACGCGCCTTCGAGTGAGTTGAGCAAGAAACCCAGTTGCTCGCGCACTTTGGTTTCGTGCAGCAGATCGGCTTCGCTCGAATGAACGTCGAGCAGCACCAGGTCGGCGATCGCGCTGTTGAAGGCCTCCACTTGCGCCGCGCTCATCCTCTTGCGGCCGTCCATCGCGGCGACGATCGCGCGATCCAACGAGTCGATGGAGCCGCGGATCTGCATCTCTAAGGCTAACCGCGCTTCGAGGTCGGCTGTCGACGAGTGAATGCGGGGATCGAGCGCCACGCTGAACCCGGCGTGAAGCGTTTGCGTGCCGTACCGCAGCACCACGCTGTACGCACCTGGAACGAGGGTCGGGCCGTCGCTGCTATCGGGAAAGTCGTCGGACTCGAGAACGCGGACGCCCGGGACCTCGTACGCCGGCTCGTAGCGCATGTCCCATTGGAAGAGATTGAGTCCAGGCTTGACGGCCGTCAGCTTTTCCAAGTCGCGGGCGCGCTGCGAAACCGCGTCGAGATTATCTTCCTGTTCGGGGGTCAGCTTCGGCTCGTTCGATTTCTTCGGATGCAGCGAAAAGCTGCGAACCGTTGCGCCGGTCGAATCCAAGAACGACAGCGTCAACGGCCGCTCGCCGCGGTAGGCGGCCGGGACGATGAAGAAGACCGCCGCCCCATATTTCGGATTATCGCCGAAGTTCGGAATATCGGAATCCGGGCCGCCGTACGCATTCGTGAGCCACGCGGCCTGCGGAGAGAAAAGCTGCAGGCTTGCGACGGAGAGGGTCTTCTCGTTTGCGAGCTGCTCGAGGTACGCGAGGTTATCGAGAATCCAAAAGGCGCGTCCGTGCGTGGCCGCGACCAGCTCGCCTTCACGCGAGTCGATTGCGAAGTCGCGGACTTGAACGCCGGGTAAGTTCAGTGTGAGCGGTTGCCAAGCTTGACCGCCATTAAAGCTGACGTAGGCGGTGCTGCGCGTCCCGGCAAAGAGCAGACCCGGCACTAACGGATCCTGGCGCACGACGAAGACGTATTGATCGCTGGGCAGCCCGTTGGTGAGCGGGATCCAATCGTTGCCGAAGTCGGTCGTTTCAAAGACGTACGGGTGGAAGTCGTCCCACATATACCGCGAGGCCGTGAGATAGGCCGTGCCTCGTTGGGTATGCGACGGTTCGATCGAGCTGATTTGCGCCCACTGGGGAAGTTGCGGCGGCGTGACGGGCTTCCAAGTCGCACCGTGGTCGGTGGTCACGTGAACTAAGCCGTCGGCCGAGCCGGCCCACAGAATCTTAGCGTCGAGTGGTGAAACCGCGAGCGACGAGATGTCGGGAAAGGTTTCGGCGCCGGTTTGATCGTTGTCGATCGGGCCGCCGGTTTGCCCTTCGGTCGACGGATCGTTGCGCGTGAGATCTGGGCTGAGAATCTTCCACGTCTGGCCGTGGTCCATGCTCGAGAAGACGACCTGTGACGCGACGAGCAGCTCGCGCGGATCGGCCGGTGAGAAAAAGATCGGATGCGTCCAGCCGAAGCGGTATTTCGTCTCTGCCGACGTGGTGCCCGACATATAGCGCGGCCACGGGCTCACGTTCTTCGTATCGCCGGTAATGCGGTTGAGGCGGGCTAAGAAGCTATAGTATCCGCTGCCGTAGGTCACGTACGGGTCGCCGGGCTCGGGCGCGACGAACGTGCTCTCGCCCGAAGCGACGGAGTGCCACTCGTCAGGACCGATGCCGGGGCCGACGGCCGCGCTGGGGCCTTCGTACGCGCCCTCGTCCTGCGATGCGCCGAAGACGTGAAATGGAAACTGATCGTCGAGCGCCACGTGATAGAACTGTCCGGTGGGTTGATTGTGATCGTCGCTCCAGTGGTCGCCCCCGTCGACCGAAACCACTCCGCCGCCGTCGTTGCCAACCAGCAGAAGTTTGGGATCGCGCGGGTTGACCCAAACGATGTGATTGTCGCCGTGCGGGATGTCGATAAGAGTGAACGTCTTCCCGCCATCGCTCGTTTTGTAGATGCCGTCGACCTGCGGCGCATAGACGACCTGTGGGTTGGTGGGATCGACCGTGAGCGCCATGTAGTAGAAGCCGCGCTGGCGCAGCTTCCATTCGGCGTTGACGCGCTTCCACGTTTGGCCGGCATCGTTGGAACGGAAGACGCCGCCGTCGTGCGCCTGCACGATCGCGTACACGATGCGCGGATCGCTCGCCGCTACCGCGACACCGATCTTCCCGAGCAATCCGGTGGCAAAGCCGCGGTTGCTGGAAATTTTCGTCCAGTGCCGGCCGCCGTCGAGCGTCTTGTACAGCCCACTTCCGGGGCCGCCGCTGGTCAGCTTCCACGGGACCCGCTGGGCCTGCCACATTGCCGCATAGAGAGCGTTGGGGTTACGGGAATCCATCGCGAGGTCGATGCCGCCGGTGTTGTCGTCGACGTAGAGCACCTTGCTCCAGGTTCTTCCGCCGTCGATCGTCTTAAAAATGCCGCGCTGCGAGTTTGGCCGGAAGACGTGTCCCATGGAGGCCGCGTACGCAATCTGCGGATTGCGTGGATCCACGACGATTTTCGCGATCATGTGGGTATCGCGCAGGCCGGCGTACGACCACGACTTACCTGCATCGGTCGTCTTATAGACGCCGTCGCCGCTATCGAAGTCGCTGCGAATGTCGGCTTCACCGGTTCCCGCGTAGATGACGCTTGGATTGGAAGGCGCTACCGCGAGCGCACCGATGGAATCGGCAATGCCGGGGATCTTGCCGTCGCTGATGTTACTCCAGGTTTGGCCGTAGTCGGTGCTTTTCCAAACGCCGCCCTCGACGCCGCCCATGTAGAACAGGTCTCGGTTGCTCGCGACGCCCGCCACGGCGACGACCCGGCCACCGATGTACGGGCCGATGCTGCGCCACTGCAGTTTGCTCAAGAGCTGTTGCAGCGGTGTCGAACTGGCCGCGCGAGCGCCCAGCGGGATCGCGGCAGCCAAAACAAAGACGAAAATCCACAGACGCTTCATCGTAGCGATATCGCGCCAGGGTGTCCCGAAACCCTTCTCGGGCTGACGGTCAGAGCGTTGAGTCGACCCGATTTCCGGAGTCGAGGGTATAGCAGAATCGCCCGGCGGGGTGATGCCAGAACGCACTCGCGTCCGGATTATTCGGTTGCTCCGGCGGCGTCGGCAACTCGAAGTTTGCGCAGAGCCGGTAACGAGTATTACTCAAGCGCTGGTAGTCGTAAGATTTTCCGCTGATGGGGTCGTGGGGAGGGTGCGGAAGTGTGGCCGGCAGCGGCCCCGCGCTATGATCTTCGTGCAGCTCCGCCGCGACGTCGCCGAGGTCCCGAAGGCGTTGCCGATCCAGGGCCTCCGAGCGCGCGCGGTTCGGGGGTCCAATCGTAAGGAAGGCCGCCACCACGATAGCGGCGACGATAACGATGGCGGCCGCCGCGATCGCTCGCGAGACGGTCATGACGTACGTTTCGGGGGATCGATCGTCAGCAGATAGTATGCAAAGATGCCGCCGCCGATAACCAGAAGACCCAGCGTATCCATGAAGAAGTGGATCGTCAGTTGGCCCATGATCAACTGTTGGACGGTATACGCCGCGTCGATGACGATCGGAATCGCCGTCAGCACGAGCGCGACGTACGTAAGCCAGCGGCGGATGGCGGAATAATAAAGCTCCGGACGGCGCGCCAGCTCTCGCTGGATAAGCGAATGCACCACGACGAAGATCGGGAAGCTTACAAGAATGAGTGCGACTTGCCAGGCGATGTCCTCACGCAGTTCGGTTCCCGACGAACTGGAAAGTGCGTCGGGAAACCAGCGCGTCACCAGACGGTCCCAAATTTGCCAGAGGGCCACCGTCCAAAATCCCAACGTGATGAAATTCAGCAAGTAGAGGAAGGCATCGCGAGCATTCCCGGCGGCCTGAGCCCGGCGCGGCACCGGCACACCCAGACTGCCGGCATACTGTTCGGAGAGCGCGCGGTAGATGCGCCGCTCGGACCAGCCATTTTGCCGTAGCATTCCAACGATGGAGTCATCCGGGATGCCGCGTTCTTTGGCGGCCCGCAAAAACGGGGCCAGTTCGTCGTCAGGCATCAGGGCCAGAAGCTTTCATAGTCGCCAGACTTCTTACGGAGCGCCGGTGTAGCCTGGTTTATACGGGGGATCGATGCCGCCTGGCAAGATAAGCGGCGGCCGTGGCGGTTGCGCAAAATCAAAGTCGTTCAGCAAGTCGCCGAGTTGCGGCGCGTTTTCCGCGACGCCGTCGCGCGGATCGGGACGGCCGTCGGTCTTTGGATCGAGACGGCGGCCGCCGAGAAAATCGTCTTCGATGAACTTCACGTAGGCGTCGTGGCTGAGTGTTTGATGGTCGATGTATCCCTTGCGCGCGTACGCGCTGATCACGAGCCCCGGGACGCGAAGCCCGTAACCGAAGTAGTTTACGTCGGGCGGCGCGACGTGATCGTAGAAGCCGCCCCAATCGTCCCAACTCAAGAAGATCGCCGTCGAATCCCAATAGGGGCTGCGCATCAACGCGTTAATAACACCAGTGACGTAGGCCTGACCCGCGCTAATTCGCCCCGGCGGATGCTCGCTATAGCGGTTTCCCGGCGCAAGCCACGCGACCGCCGGCAGCGTGCCGTTGCGAACGTCGCTGAAGAAGGTCGAGGTGTCTTTGATATTTGAAAGCTCCCCGTCTTGCTTCACGTCGTCAAACGACAGCAGCGGATTCCAGATGCCGGGCGTTCGCGCACTTTGCGGTTTGAGGTTGCAGCTGCTCTGATCGTTATCACAGTCGGGCTCGAACCCGTCCATCACGTAGTAAGCCCAGCTGACGCCGCTCGCGTGCAGCAGATAGGTTAAGTCGGTCCAAGGATAGTCGGGACGGCCGGGTGCCTGCGGGTCGTCCTTGTCGAAGAGGTCGCGCGGAAAATCCCGTTGTGTGAAATATTGCCGCTCCGGCTTGCAGCTCGCCGGATCGCCGATCTTCGGACAGTCCGCGGCCCACTCCGAAACCATGTAGAGGTGCGCCGGCAGACTCCACGAGCGCACCGGCTCGAACATGTGGTCTTGCAGAACGAAGTTGCGCGCGTACGCCCAATAATTCGGAAGCTCTTGCGAAGTGTGATAACCCATCACGGTCGTTTCGTGGCCTTTGACGACGCACGTCGGAATGTCGGTCGGGCAGCCGCCGGTTCTCTGCGCGCCTTGCATGATGTTGACGAAGCCGTCCATCTTTCCGCCGTCAATGTCGAGATCCGCCGCCTTCGAGCCATGGGGACCGCCGGTATCTTCGTCGTTGGTGTCGTGGTACGGCCGCACGCACGTCTTGGTCGCTTCATCGGGAACGCAGACCTGCGCAACCCCGTCACGCATCGGAATGCCGTCGGCGCCGGGAAACGTTCCGAAGTAACTATCGAAGGAGCGGTTCTCCTGCATGATGACGATCACGTGACGGATCGTATGAATTCCCGGCGTCGCGGCGCCGGCAGATGCTGCGATCAGGATCGGCACGAGCAGCGACGATAACGAAGAACGAAGCATTAGTTCACCTCGAGCTTGGTTGCCCACAGTTGGCCTTCTGCCCAGCGGTGCATAGCTCCCGGGGCAGGCGGGGTTGCAACGGGGCGAAGCCGTTTACGTATTATCGCGAGAGAAACGCCGAAATCCGCCAGGGATCTGACGATAGGGGCTTACGAGACGGCGCTCTTGGTGCTAAGATGGGGCTACGTTATTCTTCCTCGGCGCTGCGCTTCTGGTAAGAGGCCGCAGTGCTTCTCTATGAATAGTGAGACGTCTTTATGAGTTTTTCTTTTAACTCCGCATGCGCGCGGGCCGTTACCGCAGCACTCTCGATCGCGCTGCTGGCCGGATGCGCCGCCGGAGGCCGCTCCGGCAGCTTCGGAGCCGTGCCGGGAATGTCTACAGAAACCTCTACGCAAACGAACTTCTTGCGCTTCAGCTCGGACGGGCCGGTGCTGCAAACGCTCGACGTTCCGCTCAGCCAGTTTCCGAAAGCGGTCGGAACCCTTTTGACCGGGATCCGTGGCAACCTGATCACGGGCTTCGTCGATCGCAAGAACGGATCGAACGTCGGCGTCGTCTACGATCGAAAGACGGGCGTTTGGACGCCGATTAAGTATCCTGGATCGGCGAAGACCAGCGTGTACGGCCCAGCCGTCACGCAGACGGGCTATCGGCTCGTCGGCAGCTATGAGAAAAATGGTCAGACGGGCGCTGACGGGTTCGTTTACGACTCGACGACCAAGAAGTATCTAACCGTCAATGCTCCGGCAAAACTCTGCTCGCCCAAATCGTGCAACTACACGATCGCTCACAGCAACTACGGCAACGCGGCCTACAAAGTCGTAGGAAACTACGATGCCATAAAATCCGGCGCCGCGCTCCCCGATTCGGGCACCTATCCTGCATCGGGACACGCATTCATCTACGACTCTAAAACCGCGAAGTTCTCGACGCTCGAGTTTCCCGGCTCAATCAGCTCGACGGCTTATGGCATTTGGATGGACGGCAATGCCGTCGCAATCGCCGGCGGCTATACCGATAAGACCGGCACGCACGCGTACGTGCGCAACCTCGCCGGGACCAAAATGCTCGTCTACACCTGGCCGAAGTCGATCCTTACCCACTTCGAAGGCATCACCGGAGCGGGCGGCCCCGGCAACTATAACGTGATCGGCGACTACTTCGATCTCAAGAACAAAACCCTCGAGTACGGCTTCTTCTTGCCGATTCGCAACTGGACCGCCGGCACCGCGACCGTTATTGGTCCCGTCAGCGCCAACTCGGTCTACGGACAGACAGTCATCGGCGTCTACGTCGGCGCGGGCCTCACCAACGGGTATATCACGAAGATCCCGTAAGAGCGTGCGATGGAACCCAGCCACGCTGGGCGAATGGTTGCGAGATGAGAGTCCCGGTTATCAAGCGCTTTGTGCTTGGCATTTGCGCGAGCGCGGCCATGCTCGGAGGCTGCTCGCTTGGCACGCGTGGTCTCGGCTCTACTCAGCCCTTGCCGTACATGCAGAGCGGCAACGCGCTGCGCTCGCTCAATGCGACCGGGGCCGGCAAGATAACGCATATCGTCTACATCGTTCAGGAGAACCGTAGCTTCAACAACCTGTTCTACGGTTATCCGGGCGCCTATACCGTCACGGAAGGCCAAGACTCCAAAGGCAACACGATCAAGCTCAAGCCCTCAAAGCTCGGCGCGTTCTACGACATCGATCACTCGGTGCAGGCGATGATCGAAGCCTGCAACGGCACGGGGACGATGCGTGGGACCGATTGCCGGATGAACGGCTTCAATAACGAGTGGTCTACCGCTCGGTTTAAATACCCGCAGTACGTCTACGTGCCGCACGATCAGTCCAAGCCGTACTTCGACATGGCGCATGAAGGCGCGCTTGGCGATCGCATGTTCCAGTCGCAGCTCGACGAGAGCTTCGTCGCGCATCAATACATCATCGCAGCGCAGGCAGCCTGGAGCGCGAACCTGCCGGACGGCCTCTGGGGTTGCGAGGATGACGAGCGATTTACGGTCCAGAAGATCACCTCGGAGCGGACTGTCAAAGGGAGTCAGAAGGCGTGCTTCGACTATGAAACCCTTGGCGACGAACTCGACAAGGCGAAGCTTTCGTGGCGCTTCTACGCCAGCCAGTACGGTAGCGCCTCGAGCGGCAACGGCGGAACCTGGTCGAGCTATCAGGCCATCAACCACATCTACAATGGGCCCGATTGGAAGAAAGACGTCATTTCCCCGAATTGGAAGTTCATCACCGACGTACGGGCCGGCAAGCTTGCGAACTTCACCTGGATCACGCCGGTCTGCGACGACTCCGACCACACCAACTGCCCGGATGACTACGGACCGTCGTGGGTTTCGGCGCTGGTGAACACCGTGGGCGAAAGCAAGTTCTGGAACTCGACGGCGATCTTCATCCAGTGGGATGATTGGGGCGGGCTCTACGACCCCGTGGCGCCGGAATACAAGGATCGTGACAGCTTGGGCTTCCGCGTGCCGCTGGTCATGCTATCGCCGTACGTTATCCACGATCACGTCTCGCACACACACTACGAAACTGCAAGCGTACTGCGCTTCGCCGAGGATCTTTTCGGCCTCCCTCAGATGGCCAAAGCCGACACACGCGCGAACTCACCTGCCGACGCTTTTGATTTCTCGCAAGCGCCGGCCAAGTTCGTCAAAATCCAGGCCCCTTTGCCGCCAAAGTTTTTCATGCATCAGTTCCCCGACGACTATCTCATTCCCGATAGTGAATGAGCCGACCATTCCCTTTAGCTGCAGCCTGACGTCGATCCGCAGGAATCGCATTTTTCGCACGCGCCGTTGCGGACCATCGTGAGCTGGCCGCACTCCGAGCACGCGTTGCCGGTGTAGCCCTTCGCTTTCGAAGCGTTAATCGCCTCAGTTCTCACCATCACGGCGACAGCCGCGCCGCCGCCGGGGCTGCCGGTGCTGCCGGAAGTAACGGTCGGTGCGGGTTGCAGCGCAGGCGCGGCCGGCCTTGGTTGTTGGCCTGGATGCAGATGCGTGCTTACCGGATGGAACATCTCGGCGACGCCCACCGGGCGAACGTTGACGCCACCCTCTTCCTCGGCGACGTAATCCTCGCGCGCTTCGGGACCCATGGCATCCATCTGCATGGATGGTTCCACGTGCGCGAGGTCGTAGCGGCCGAGATAACTGACGGCCAGCTCGCGGAAGATGTAGTCGAGAATCGAGGTCGCCATCTTGATATGGTCGTGTCCGACGACCGGCCCGTTGGGCTCGAAGCGCGTGAAGGTAAAGGCTTCGACGAACTCTTCGAGCGGCACGCCGTGCTGCAGCCCCAACGAGATCGCGATCGCGAAGTTGTTCATCAACGAGCGGAAGGCCGCGCCCTCCTTGTGCATGTCGATAAAGATCTCGCCAAGCTGGCCGCCTTCGTATTCACCGGTGCGTAGATAGACCTTGTGTCCGGCGATCGTCGCCTTTTGGGTGTAGCCGCTGCGGCGCTGGGGCATCGGCCGGCGTTTGGCGATGTACCGATAGACGATCTTCTCGGCAATCTGCATCGGGGTCGCGAAGGGCTGCGGCTGCGAACTCGCCGCCTCCGTCTCGCTGTTGTCGTTGCCGAAGTCGTAACTCGCCGCCAGCGGCTGCGAGAGCTTCGAACCATCGCGATAGAGCGCTACCGCCTTGATCATACGCTGGTGCGAGTAACGGTAAGCTTCCTTGACGTCTTCGATCGTCGCGGTCTGCGGAAAGTTGATAGTTTTTGACACGGCTCCACTGACAAATGGTTGAGCCGCGGCCAGCATGTCAATATGCGCCAGCGGTCGGATGTAACGGGAACCGTATTTGCCACACGGCGTGGCGCAGTCAAAAACCGGGAGGTGCTCGTCGTTGAGATACGGCGCACCCTCAACGGTCATGCGGCCGCAGATATGGGCCGAAGCTTCCTCGATTTGCGATGTTGAGAACCCAAGACCGTCGCGCAGGAGCGAGAAGCTCCAGTCGTTGAGCTGCGCTTCGGTTAAAGCGAGCCGTTCTTTGCAGAACTCTTCGCCGAGCACGAACTTATTGAAGACGAACGGCAGCTCGAAGGCGCTGGGAAGCACCGCCTCGACGCGCGCAACCGCTTCGTCGTCGAAGCCCTTGGCCCGCAGCGTCGCTCGGTTGATGTGCGGCGACTCTTCCAGCGTGCCGGTGCCCTTGGCGTATATCTCGATCGCGTCGATCTGCGCTTGCGAGTAGCCGAGCTTGTGCAGCGCGGCATCGACCGACTGATTGACGATCTTGAAGTAGCCGCCGCCGGCGAGCTTCTTGAATTTGACCAGCGCGAAGTCGGGTTCGATTCCGGTCGTATCGCAGTCCATGACCAGGCCGATCGTGTTATGCGAGATGAAGCCGTTGGCGAAGTACGTGACGTTGGCCGGCACGGAGAGATCGTAGGTGAACTGCTCCCCGCCGTCTTCGTTCTCGGCGACGTCGTCGTAGAAGAACGTCAGCGCGGTTTTTATCTCGACGCTGCCGGTCTTTTCGAGCAGCTCGCACGCCGCCGTGCGACTGATCGCGCCGGCATGGCGGTAACCGTAGAGCGCGGTGCGCGGATACATCTCGCTGGAATGGGGAACGAGCGTGCGCAGAACGTCTTTGCGCACGAAGACGCGGTCGCCCTTGGTCCCCTGCCACGTGTCGCTCGGCCGAACGGCGCTGCGCTTGCGCTCGCCGATAAAGCCGACCCGCTTCAGGAAGCTGCGCGCGTAGTCTGCGTTGCGAACCCGCAACACGTAGAGATCGGCGCCGCTCCAGCCGGATTTGTCGATGCGGGTATTGGTCGGAATGCCGAGCGTCAGAAGGACCGTTCGCACGTCGTCGGCCAGGCTCGCGTTCGCCGTCGAAAGGTGAACCGCGCCGTTGACGACGGTGCCGTCGGCCTCAAAAAGGCCGCGCAAGAACGCGCCGTAGACGAGCGGGTCGTTCGCGGCGAGAATCGCATCGGGGACGTGAGCCACGTAGGTCTTGCCGCGCGCGTCGCTTGCGGGATGGTGCTTTGCAAAGCCGCAGGCCTGCCACCAAATGGCAAGCGGAACCGAGTGAATCGCGATCTCCGTATGCGTGCCCTTTTGCGAGGCCGTCGCTTCGATGTTGAAGAGCTGTCGCGCCAGAGCGATCAACCGATCGCGCACGTCGCCGTCCTCCTCGGCGACGCGCAAACGCAAGCCCTTGGCGTGCAGCGTGCCGCCGCCCATCGAGTAGCCCACGAGTTCGGCCAGACCCGGGGTCATGGCGGTCGGCGCGGTGGTCGTGAAATCGGCGGTCCAATGCTCTTCACCGAGCGGCGGCAGGTTAACGTCCTGCGGACTTCCGGCAAAGCCGCCCATCGAGAGCGCAACGGTATCCCCGTGACCCACTTCGGCGAAGCGCTTCCAGATCAACTCGCCCGAGGCGCGGTCGACGACCTTGACGCGGTGCTCCGGCGTTCCGGTGATCGTGTAGCCGCTATTGGTCCTGATGCGCCGCGTCGGAGCGACGCCGTTAATGTAGAACTGACTTGCGCGCTGCTCGCCGTCGTCGGTGAGGACGCGAATGTCGATATCTTGCCATTGGCGCCCCTCGACGTTGCCCAGCCGCTGTAAACGCGTGAGGCCGCGATCGGTGGAAATTAATGACGTGCCGGTAAGGCATCCGGTCGGCGCAATTACGACGGTCTGAGCATTGCGGAAGCCGGCAACTTCGCCGATCGAAATCGCATCGTCCCACATCTTGCGCGCCAGCGCCCAGGTGGCTTGGGTAAAGAGCGTCGGCGCATGGGTAACGGGCGTGACCGTGAGCGCTTCGTACGTTGCGGGATCGGCAGCATACGCGGCGCTGCGATGATTGCGAATTACGCGCAGCATCGGGTCGCGGTTGGCTTCGAAGCGCGCGAACGGACCGAGCTGCTGAGCCATTTCGGCGGAGGTCCGGTAGGCGGCGCCGGTCATCAGCGACGTGATCGCGGCGCACCACCCGAAGCCTTCCTCGGAATCGTACGGCAAACCCAAACGCATCAACAGCGTGCCGAGGTTCGCATACCCCAATCCCAGCGTGCGGTAGCCGTGGTTCTTTTCCGCGATGCGCCGCGACGGCATCTGGCCCATCGTGACCGAGATCTCGAGCGTCGTCGTCCAGATTCGAGCCGCTTGGGCAAGGCGTTGGGCATCAAAATTACCGTCGTCGTTGAGGAATTTAACCAAGTTGACGCTGGCTAGATTGCACGCGGTATCATCTATAAAAACATATTCTGAGCAATTGTGTACTCGCAGACCGTTTGCGACAAAGTGCTGCGTCTCGGATTCGGTTAAATCGAAAACGTCGGCTTGGCCGAGCGGCTCAAACGAGAAGAACTCGTCGCTCAGATCTTCGGAGGCCGGTGCACCGCTGCCGGCGACCAGCGCTAGGGCCGTCGCTTTGACCGAGGCCTGATGAAAGCCAACCGAACGTTCGAACGCGCTCAAAAATCCCGCGGGAATTCGAAGTAGACTCTCGGCGCAAAGTTCGGAGCGAACTCCAAAGGAGAGGAGTATGTACTGCACTTGCTTCAAAAATGGCGACGACGCCGACGGAAGGTCGATCGAGACCACGCCCGCGCGATCCTCACAAACCGTCGCATCGGCCGTGTAAAGCCCGCGAACGAGCGCTGCGGTCGTTGGACGATCGAGGTCGTAGACGGCATCGGTGAAGATCTTGCGCGCTTTGCCTTCCTCGATCGAGGCATAGTACGAGCAGAACTCGACGATCGGGCGGCCTCCGGTCGTTCCGTGAATTGCGGCCTTGCTGCGCGTCTTAACCCGCGACGCATGCGCCGAATGAACCTGCGCCGGTGAGGCCTGCTTCGCGGCGTTGATTCCCGCGTTGACGTCGGTGAGCACCGCGGCCTCGATGTCGTCGCCTTCACCCACCGCGGTTCCCACAGCAAATGCCAGGCGCTCGTCGAGCGAAACGTTGCCGAAACCCGAGCCGCTCAGGGCGAGCCGGTCGCCGGATCGAAGCTCGCGGGCGGGAACGTCGCCGCGGTTTTCCGTCCACACCTGATGATCGGAGGTGAGTTCGAGCTCGTAGCCGCCGGCGGTCTGCAAACGGTACACGCTCTTCGTGCCCGTGGGAAAGATGCTGTTGACGAAATGCGGCTTGCCGTCGCCGCCGATCACGAAGACCGCTTTGCCGACGAGCTCGCCGATTCGCACCGGACCGTCCGCGGTCGCGATCAGCGTATCGGCCGTGACGCACGGGTTCGTGGCATTGATGCGGTCGTCGTTCGAACAGGTATGCCACTCTTGAATCGTGTCGTCGAACTGTAAGCCGGGATCGGCGCACTGCCACGCTGCGACGGCGATCTGCTCCCACAGATCGCGCGCCTTGATGCGTTTGACGACGTCGCCGGTGGTGCGCGCGGTCAGCAGCCAATCCTCGTCGCGGTCGAGCGCGCCGAAGAACCCGTTGGTCAGCCGCACGGAGTTGTTCGAGTTCTGCCCGGAGACCGTGATGTACGCTTCGGAGTCCCACGCGGTGTCGTACTGCTCGATCTCCAGCCGCGTATAGCCTTGTCGCGCATAATCCAGCGCGCTCTGCGCCGCACCCGGCGGAACGCCCACATCGATGGACTCACGAATGGCGTTGCGCAGCGATGCATTGAGCGCGGGATCCAGCCGCGCGGCGTCGGGAACGCGGGTGTCGTGCGCGGCCGAAATGATGGCGTTGAGCTGCTTTTCAAAGATGCGCGAGCCGATGACTAAATCCGCGACCTTGCGCTCTTCACGCACCTTCCAATTGACGAACTCTTCGATGTCGGGATGGTCCGCGTTAAGGACGACCATCTTGGCGGCGCGGCGCGTCGTGCCGCCCGATTTGATCGCGCCCGCCGCACGGTCGAAGACCTTGAGAAACGACATCAAGCCGCTCGACGTGCCGCCGCCGGTGAGTTTCTCGCCCGCGGAACGAAGCTTTGAAAAGTTGGCTCCGCTGCCCGAGCCGCCTTTGAAGATGCGCGCCTCTCGCAACACGCCGTCGAAGATGCCGCCCTCGTTGACGAGGTCGTCCTCGAGCCCGAGGATGTAACACGCGCTGACCTGCGGGTGCGAAAAGGTGTCGGCCGAGGCTCGAGCCGTTTGGTCGGACGGATCGACGTACCAATGCCCTTGCGCCGGGCCGGAGATGCCGTACGCCCAATGCAAGCCGGTGTTGAACCATTGCGGTGAGTTCGGGGCGCCGACTTGGCGGGCCAGCATCGCGCACATCTCGTCGTAGTAGACTCGCGCGTCGCTTTCGGAATCGAAGTAGCCGTACTTCCAGCCGTAGTAGGTCCAGCACCCCGCCATGCGGTTGAAGACCTGACGCGCATCGCGCTCGGCGCCAAACTGTTCGTCGCGGGGCAACTCCTCGAGGGCGCTGCCGTCGGCAATCGAACGCTGGAGCCAGTCGGGCACACCCTCCTCGACGACTCGCGTGGTGCACTTCGGAACGCCGGCCTTGCGACAATACTTTTGCGCCAGCACGTCGACGGCGACCTGACTCCAGGACGCGGGAACCATAACGTCCTTCGCCTCGAAGATCACCGACCCGTCAGGGTTGACGATGCGCGAGGTCCGCGGCTCGAAAGCCACGCCCGCATAGGGATTTTCAGGGGCGGAATAGGTGCGCGAAAACTTCATTCGAACTCCTCGGTAATTACGAACACGCGTTCGAGCTTTATGGCTGCGCTTTAGGCCGGTAGGTTACCTATTGTGCCACATCAAGCGGCATACCACAAGATATTGTGGTTCTCAGCGGAATCCTTGTGGGTCCGCTGTGGTTAGGTCGGCAAAGATGTGGACAGTTCCCTCGGCCAGCGAGCGGGCGAGTGGAGGGCGTGTGGAGAGTCCCGAGGATACCGGGGATAACCGTTGCGAACGCAAGCCCTATGCTCGGCCCCGACCGTTTCGCTCCACGCCTGCACGACGTCCCTCACGAAGAGCTCGAGGCTGCCGGAATCCGCGGCCTTATCGTGGACCTCGACAACACCCTCTTGGGTTTCCGCGAGACCGAGCTTGGTGAGGAACACGTGTCCTGGGTCGCCCGGGCCCACGAGCGGGGTTTCCGGATCGTGATGCTTTCGAACAACCAATCGGGCCGGGTCAACCTGTTGGCGGCCCAGTTGCAGGTCGAATGCATCCCCAACGCCCTCAAGCCGCTGCCGTTTGGGTTTTTGCGAGCAAAGCGGCGGCTGGCCATGCGCCGGCACGAGATCGCGGTTGTCGGCGACCAACTCTTCACCGACGTCCTGGGCGGCAAGCTGTGCGGGCTGTATACGATTTTGACCGAACCCATCGAGGGCAAGGATTTTCCCGTGACTCGATTCTTTCGGTTCTTCGAACGGCTGATGTTGCGCGGCCGCAGATGATACGGCTGGCGCTGATCGGCGATCCGGTCGAGCACTCCGCGAGCCCCGCGCTGCATCGCGGATTTCTCGAAGAGGCCGGTATGGACGGCGAATACATCGCGATTCGCGTCGCACGCGGCGACGGCGCTCGAGTGATTCGGCGACTCCGAGCCGACGGCTTTGCCGGTTGCAACATCACGTACCCGCTCAAAGAGGAAGCCTATGCGGCGTGTGACGCGCGAACCGATGAAGCGGAACGAATCGAAGCGGTCAACACGATTCTTTTTGGGCGCGAAACGCTCGGCACGACGACCGACGGCGCCGGCGCTCGCACCGCAATCGAGGCTTTTCTCGACGAGCCGATTTCGCTCAAGCGAGTCGGTATCTTGGGCTACGGCGCCACCGCTCGCGCGATTCTTTCCGTGCTGCAAGAGAACGACGCCTACACCTTTGTTTGGGGGCGCGACGAGACGCGCGTGGTCGAGACCTGCCGCCGTTTTGAAGCTAAGCCGTGGCCGGCTTCCAATCCGCCGGAGATCGTCGTCAGCACGCTTCCGCCCGAAGCATCGCTGCCCGACGACTTAATCGCGCAGCTCCAAAACGCCGACATGGTCATGGATGCGAACTACGGCGACCGTTCGCGTCTCGCTCATCGGCTCAATCGCGAAGTGATTCCCGGCGATGCAATGCTGGAGGCTCAAGCTCGCGCGAGCTTCGATTTTTGGCTCAGCCATCTCGATCGCGGCACCGATGATTAGGAGAAATCCTCGGCCTCGACCGCTAGTTGGAAACTGAACGTTCCGGCGGGCGGGCGCACGACGCTGACCTACACGGCGCGCGTGAGTTGGTGCGGCTTTTGAGCACGCCACCCAGGGGAGGGGCGTGCCGTTTCTAACGTCAAGCGCAGATAGATCAAACGCGATAAAAATACGGGTGGCGCGGTGGTCCCTCTTCGGCTTTCCCTTACTATGATTAGTGGAGCAGCGCCGTTGCGGAATCTCCGTGCGCTTGCGTCTGACTGACACGTAAAGCGCGGCGCGATGTAAAAATGGGATGAGGCGGGCGTTGCGAACGGAGTGACGATGAGACTTCAAACTATTCTTATTATTGCATGCGCAACGCTGTGGTTCGTCGCGGCGCCCGCAGGCGCCCAGGCACCCTCGGGCGCGAGCACGCTGTTTGGGACGAATCTGATCGTGAACGGGGACGCCGAATCGGATACTGGAGCCCCGAGCAATAGTCAGATCGTAAAGCCCACCGGGTGGACGACAACCGGAGAGTTCACGGCCGTCCAGTATGGGGCCAGCGGCGGATTCCCCGATAAAAACTCACCCGGTCCCTCAGACCGCGGGAAGAACTTCTTCGGCGGCGGCAACGTCGCGAAGTCGACGGCAACGCAGACGATCGATCTTTCTTCCGGCGCACAGGCGATCGACTCGGGCGGCGTGACGTACACTCTGGCCGGATGGCTCGGCGGCTACGGCAGCCAAGAGGATAACGCGCAGATGGCCGTCACGTTCTTGAACGCTGCCGGTAATGCGCTGGGCGCAGGACGGATCGGCCCGGTCACGGCAGTCAACCGCCACACTACGACCGGACTCTTTGAGCGCACGGCAACGGGGTCCGTGCCTGCGCATGCGCGCACGGCGCGCGTCGTCGTCACTGCAACGCGCCTTGAAGGAACGTACAACGACGGCTATTCGGACGACCTGTCGCTCGTGCTGAAGAAAGGCGTTTAAGGACCCACGTGAACTGGTGCGGGTTTAGGGCCATAGGCTAGGCGTCAGTCTGGCGGAGAGGGAGGGAGTCGAACCCTCGAGAGGCTCATCACCTCTGCTCGCTTTCCAAGCGAGTGCATTCAGCCGCTCTGCCACCTCTCCCGATGTGAAGCCCGGAACAACTGCGAACTGCCCCTTGGCGCTTGCCTAGCCAACTCCTCGGAAAGAGGGAATGGTCGTCAACCCGAACGCTGGTGGCCGTGCGGCTCACGCTGATTCGCCACGGCTCGACAGAATGGAACGCGCTGCGACGCTTCCAAGGAAGGACGGATGTGCCGTTGTCGGCGGAGGGACGCGCCCAAGCGCGGGCAGTCGTCGGAACGTTGCGCTCCGAACCGTTCGACCGAATCTATTCGAGCGGGCTCGCGCGCGCGGCGGAGACGGCGCGAATGCTCGGCGAGGCAAGCGGTGTCGAGGTTCTCGTTGACGATCGTCTGCAAGAGTTCGATTTCGGGCACTGGGAAGGGCGGACGTGGGACGAAGTTGTTGCAGCCTATCCGCACCTCGCGGGCCTCGGTCCCACGGCGGCCAAGCTGTACGCGCCCGAAGGCGGCGAATCGTTCGCGCAGGTCTGCGAACGCGCCAAGTCCTTTCTTGACGACCTCACACGGCAAGATTTTGCTGCCGCCGCGATCGTGACGCACGCCGGCGTGCTGCACGCTATCTTCGCTGTGCTGAACCTCGAGCCGCCGGAGCGCTTTACGCCGGGCGGCATCACGCGAATCGCATTAGAGGCGGCCGATGGCGCGGCTTGATCACCGTTTCGCGGCGGCGCTTTGTGCCTGCGCGCTGTTGGCGGCGACGGCAGCGCCCGTGCGGCCGCACCGGCGAACGGTCGTCGGGCACTTCATGGTTCCCAAACACAGCGTGCAACGCCCTCCCAACTACGGCGCAAACGTCGTCACGAATCCCGGCTTCGAAAGCGGCGTCGTTGACGGCGGCTGGTATCAGTGTGGTGACGTGCGCGCGTATGTGACGCGCGATCATCCGTTTAACGGCGTTTACGACGAGTATTCGGGGACGGCAAACGGCCGCAGCGAACCCATGAGAAACTCCGGCGTCTGCCAAGAGGTAACGATTCCGGCGGGCGGCGTGCTTACCGCGAAGCTCTATCAGCTTTCCAACGAATCGGACACGACCTTCGCCTATCAGGAGGCCGATCTGCTCGACGGTCGTGGGAACGTCGTCGTCAACCTCTACACGTCAGTCAACAACAACCCAAACTGGGTGAGCGGCACGTGGAATCTCGGCGCGTTTGCCGGACGAACCTTCTGGTTGTACTTTGGCGTGCACGGCGACGGCTATTCGAAGCTCTCCACGCAGCAGTTCGTGGACGACGTTCGCCTGACCGGGAGCGCTTCCACGGGGCAGAAATAGGGACTGGACGCCCCACGCCGCGAATAGGAGGAGAATGCAGTCGCGTAAGATGCTGTGGATCGGGCTGGGGGTGGGCCTCGCGGGCCTCACCGCAGTGCTAGGGTACGTGGTCTACCGCTTGGCATCCAGCGAGCCGTGCGAGGATCCGACGACGCAACGCATCCAACACCTGATCGACGAAGCGAATTCGTTGCTCAAGGCGCTTGACGAGCAGCGACACAGCGCCTAGCGCGCTGAGGGCCGGCGCCGAACTCGAAATCGAATTTACGGATGTTCTGGCTAACGGACAAGGTGTCGGCCGAGCGTCCGGCATCGTCGTTTTTTGTTTTGGACCACTCCCCGGCGAGCGGGCGCGCGTTCGTATCGAGACGGTCAAACAGCGCTACGCGGTCGCCGAGATGCTTGAGTTGCTGGTCGAGTCGCGCGAGCGAGCGCGCCCTTTCTGCCCGGTCTTCGGAGCCTGTGGCGGCTGCCAGCTCCAACACTTTGCCTACGACGCGCAGCTAAGATGGAAGCGCGACGTCGTGCGCAACGCGCTGCTGCGCATCGGCGGCTTCCCCGAAGTTGAGGTGCGCGAAACAATCGGCATGAACGAGCCACGCGCCTACCGGAACAAAATGGCCGTCGTCGTCGACCACCGCTCAAAGCCGCCGGCGCTGGGGTTTTACCGGCAACGCTCCCACGACGTCGTTCCGATCGACGCCTGCCCGATCGTAACGCCGCAGCTCGACGCGGTGCTGGCCGCCTTGGTCGAGCAACGCCGGGATTCAACCTTTGCAACGATGCTTCGCGGCGCACGTCATTTGGTCGCGCGCGTCGCGCGTGCCACCGGCCAAGTCGTGCTCACGGTGACAACGACCGGCGCCATGGGTGACGCGAAAAACATCGCGCGGTCGTTCCGGCGGGAGCTGCCCGCGGTGGCGGGGCTCGGCAACTCCTACGGTCCCGCCAGCGAGAACTCCATCCTCGGGCGGCACTATCAGTTGCTCGACGGCGAGGGTGAGATCGAGGAGTCCGCCGGCGGCCTTCGCTACCGCATCTCGGCCGCTTCGTTCTTCCAAATCAACCTCGAGATACTCGAGCGGATTTTCGAGCTCATCGAACCCTGGCTCAAACCGCCCGGCAACATCGTCGACCTTTACTGCGGCGCGGGAACCTTTGCGCTCTACTTTGCGCGGCACGGCTGGAACGTTACCGGCATCGAAGAGAACCGCCATGCGATCGCCGAAGCCGAGGCAAACGCCCGTCTCAACGAGTTAGAGGGCTGCGCCCGGTTTGAGGCCGGCCGAGTCGAGCAGATGGTCGCCCTTCCCAAGGTGGCACGCACGTTGCAAGAGGCCGGCGTCGTCTTTCTCGACCCCCCGCGCAAAGGTTGCGAGGAGGTCGTCCTGAGCGCAATAGCGCGGGCTCGCGTACGGAACGTTTGGTACCTTTCGTGCGACGCGGCCACGCTGGCACGGGATTTAAAGTTCTTGGTATCCAAGGGCTATCGCCTCGGTGTGGTGCAGCCCTTCGATATGTTTCCACAAACCGGGCACGTCGAGACGCTGGTCCAGTTGGAGCATTTTGAGATTTGACACCCGACACGATTGATATTGGTTACGTCGCGAAGCTGGCGCGCATCGCGCTGACCGGCGACGAGATCGAACGCTTTTCGAAGGAGCTGGGCGAACTGCTCGGGCACGTTCGCGCGCTCGAAGAGCTGGATACCGCCAGCGTTCCGGCGACCGCACAGGTCGTCGAATCGCGTAACGTCCTGCGCGAGGACGTCGAGCGGCCGTGCCTCGATCGCGAGGTCGTTCTCGAGGGAGCTCCGCAACGCCAGGGCGGATTCTTTCGCGTGCCGCGCATCATCGCACAATGACCGCCGCCGAAATCGCGCGCGACGTAAGCGCCGGTCGCGTCAGTGCGGCCGAAGTCACGGCCGCGACGCTCGCGCAGGTCGAAGCCGTCGAAGGCGAGGTGGGGGCCTACCTCACGGTGCTCGGCGAGATGGCGCGGGCCCACGCCGCGCGCGTCGACGAGCGCATCGCTGCCGGCGAACGTCTCGCGCTCGCTGGCGTGCCGATCGCGGTTAAGGACAACATGTGTCTGGAAGGCACGCGGACGACTTGCGGCAGCAAGATCTTGGAGCACTGGATCGCGCCCTATACCGCGACCGCGGTTGCGCGTTTGCTCGAGGCCGGCGCCATCCCGATCGGGAAGGCCAACTGCGACGAGTTTGCGATGGGCAGCTCGTGCGAAAACTCGGCGCTGGGCGTCACGCGCAATCCCTACGACCTGAGCCGCGTCCCCGGCGGATCGAGCGGCGGCTCCGCCGCGGCGGTCGCCGCCTACGAGGCCGCAATCGGATTGGGCAGCGACACCGGCGGTTCGATTCGGGAGCCGGGCGCGTTCTGCAACTTGGTGGGATTCAAGCCGACGTACGGACGAGTTTCACGCTATGGTTTGATCGCGTTTGCTTCCAGCCTCGATCAAATCGGGCCGCTCGCGCGCACGGTCGAAGACGCCGCGCTGGCTTACGATATTATGGCGGGATACGACCCGATGGACGCGACGTCGCTCGACCGGCCGGTCGAGCGCACCGCGGACTCGTTGCGCACCGATCTCGCGGGCTTGCGAATCGGCCTCGTGCGCGAGTTCGACACCAAAGCTTTGGGCGAACGTTCCGACGCGCTCTATCGCGCGGCGTATCGCGAGTTGGAGCGGCTTGGCGCCGAGCTGGTCGAAGTTTCGCTGCCGACCGCCGACTATGGGCTGGCAACCTATTACCTGATCGCGCCGGCCGAATGCTCGTCGAATCTCGCGCGCTTCGACGGCGTCCGCTATGGATTGCGAGTGGAGAGCAACGACGTTCGAGCGATGTACGACGAAACTCGCGCCGCCGGTTTCGGGCCCGAAGTCAAACGGCGAATCCTGATCGGAACGTACGCGCTTTCGAGCGGCTACTACGACGCCTATTACGTGCGCGCGCAAAAAGCGCGCACCTTGATCGCGCGCGATTTCGAGCGCGCCTTCGCGCAGTGCGACCTGATCGCGTGTCCGGCGGCGAGCTGCCCGGCCTTCGAGTTCAACGCCAAGAGCGATCCGTATAGCATGTATTTGATGGACTACTACACGATTCCGATGTCGCTGGCCGGGCTGCCGGCGCTCTCGGTTCCGTGCGGTTGGACGACGCCCGACGGAGCAAACTTCCCATTGCCGATCGGCCTGCAGTTGTGCGCTCCGCTCTTCGGCGAAAAGCTGCTGCTCGGCGCGGCCGCCGCGTACGAAGGAGCAACGAATCTCGCGCTCGCCAACCCTCCGCAGACCGGGGCGGTGCGCGCGTGACTCGCGAGTACGAAGCCGTCATTGGAATCGAGTGTCACGTCGAGCTGAAGACGGCGACGAAGATGTTCTGCGGCTGCCGCAACGAGTTCGGCGGCGAGCCCAACACCAAGACGTGCCCGGTCTGCCTCGGCATGCCCGGCGCGTTGCCGGTGCCCAACGCCAAAGCGATCGAGCAAATCGTCCGAACGGGTCTGGCGTTCGGTTCGGAGATTCCCGCCTTTTCGAAGTTCGATCGCAAGAACTACTTTTATCCCGACATGCCCAAGGACTACCAGATCTCGCAGTACGACATGCCGCTGACCATCGGCGGCTTCGTCAAGTACTGGCTGGAAGACGGCACGATGAAGCAGTGCCGTCTGACGCGGATTCATCTGGAGGAGGACACGGGGAAATCCACGCACGCGGGTTCGGGCGACGGCCGCATCGCCGGCAGCTCGTACTCGTTGCTCGACTTCAATCGCGCCGGAGTTCCGCTGATGGAGTGCGTCTCGGAGCCGGAACTGCACAGCGCGCGCGACGCCGTCGCCTACTTGGAGTCGCTGCGCCGGACACTGCTGGCGCTCGGAGTCAGCGATGTTAAGATGGAGGAAGGCTCGTTGCGTTGCGATGCCAACGTCTCGATTCGGCCGGCCGGTGCGACGGAGCTCGGCACCAAGAGCGAGATCAAGAACATGAACTCGTTTCGTTCCGTCGAGCGCGCGATCGACAGCGAAATCGCTCGCCAGATCGAAATCCTCGATTCGGGTGGTCGAGTCGTGCAAGAGACGCGCGGCTGGGACGAGCTGCACGGGGTCACGCATCCGATGCGCAGCAAGGAAGAGGCGCACGACTATCGCTACTTCCCCGATCCCGATCTCGTGCCGCTGGCCGTCGCGCGCGACGACGTCGAGCGCTGGAAGTCCGAACTTCCTACGATGCCGTGGCAGCGCTTCGAACGTTACACCGTGCAGTACGGTCTGGGCGTCAACGTGGCCGCACAACTCGTCGACAACGTTTCGCTGGCGAACTACTTCGACGCGGTCGTCGCGCGCAGCGGCAACGCGCAGCAATCCAGCAACTTCGTTCTTGGCGAACTCTCCCGGTTGGCCAACGAGACCGGCGTCGACGTCGCCGATTCCAAGGTAACCGTCGAGCATCTCGCCGAGCTGATCTCGCTGGTCGAGAGCAAACGGATCAACTCCAAGATCGCCAAAGAGCTTCTCAGCCGAATGTGGGAAGGCGCCGGGTCGCCCGACGCGATCGTGGAGCGCGAAGGTCTGGCGCAAACCAGCGATCCTTCCGCGGTCGAGCCGTTCGTCGACGAAGTGCTCGCGGCCAACGAAAAAGTCGTCGCCGATTATAAAGCGGGTAAGGTCAACGTGCTCGGTTTTCTCGTGGGCCAAGTGATGAAGGCGTCGCGGGGAAAGGCCGATCCCGCGCTGGCCAACGAGCTGGTGAAGAAGAAGCTCTCATCTTAGGGACGATCGCCGATTCGCGCACGCTCGATGCGCTCGATTTTGCCGGCGTGCGCGATCGGGTCGTGAGCGCGACGCGCACCCAGCGCGGCCGTGCCTTGGCAAGCGATCTGCTGCCGCACTCCGATTTCGAGCTCGTGCGCCGCGAGCAGCTGCGCACTGAGGCAATGCGCTCGCTGGCGGCCAGCGCCGACGTCTCGATCATGCCGGCCGTTGAAACCGTTACGCTGACCGAGGCGGCTGCGGTCGGGCAAACGCTGGGCCCCGTTGATTTACGTGCTGTCGGCGATACGTTGGCGGCTGCTGCGGCTGCGTATAAAGCGGTGCGAGAACACCCGGATCTGGCGGCGGTCGTGGCGCCGTACACGCCGCTGCGCGAGCTGCAGCATTCGCTCACCGACGCGATCGACGAACGCGGCACGGTGCTCGATCGCGCCTCGCCGGCGCTGCGTCGAATCCGTCGCAGCCTCATCCAGGCGCAATCGGAAGCGCGCGACCGCATCAGCGCGATTCTCAACGGCGCGAAGTATGCCAAGGTTATCCAAGATCGCGTCGTCACGATTCGCGACGGGCGCTTTGTGATTCCGGTGAAAGCCGAGCTTGCCGGCGCGCTGCCGGGTATCGTTCACGACACCAGCTCGAGCGGACAGACGCTCTTCGTCGAGCCGCTCGCGGCGCTCGAGAGCAACAATCGCGTCCGCACCCTGCAAATCGAAGAAGAGCGCGAGGTGCAACGCGTCTTGCAGGCCTTGTCGGCGGACGTCGGCCGGTCGGCCGTCGAGATCGACGCCAACGTCGAAGTTTTGGCCACCCTCGATCTGCTCGCGGCGAAGGCCGAACTCGCGCGCGTCAGCCACGCGATCATGCCCGAGCTGAGCGACGAACCGGCGATCACGATTGCCGGCGGCCGGCATCCGTTGCTCGACGAACGCGCCGTGGCGCAGTCGTTGACGCTCGGCGAGCAAACGCGGCTGCTCGTCATCAGCGGCCCCAACATGGGCGGCAAGACGGTTGCATTAAAGATGACCGGGCTCTTCGTCGTGATGACGTACTGCGGCATGCAGCTTCCGTCGGGATCGAGTACGTGTATCGGACGCTTCGAGCGAGTCGTTGCCGACATCGGCGACGAACAATCGCTGGTCGCCAACACTTCGACGTTTTCGGCGCACCTGCAGCGGATGCGCGAAGTGATGGACGGCGCAAACGCGCGTACGCTGGCGATCGTTGACGAAATCGGCGGCGGTACCGAGCCCACGGCCGGCGTCGCGCTGGCGATCGCGATGCTGGAATGGCTGCTCGCTAGCGGCGCGCGAGCCATCGTTTCGACCCATTCCACGGAGCTGAAACTCTTCGCGCACGCCACGCTGGGCGTCGCGAATGCCAGCGTGCGCTTCGATCCGGCGACGTTCAAGCCGACCTTCGAACTGGACCTCGGCGCGCCGGGGCAATCGCTAGCCTTTCCCCTGGCCGCGCGGCTCGGCATCTCGGAGGCGATCGTCGAACGCGCGACGGCGTTGCTGGAGGATCGCGAACGCGATTATGAAGCGGCGCTAGCCGAGCTGGCGTTGCGCAACAGCGAGTTACGCGAAGAGCGTCTGCGATTCGAGCACGAGCGGCGCGACCTCGCGGGCGAGCGCGAACTGGTGGCGCACGATCGCGCCGACCTCGACGCAGCGCGCCGCCGCTTCGGCACCGGCGCCGAAGAACGCTTGCAACAGGCCCTTCGCGATTTCGTGCGCGAATTGGAGCGCCGGTCGGCGGAGTCGGGTTCCCAGCGAACGGGAACTCGGCGAGCGCGGGTGACGCCATCGCAGACCGCATTGCTGGCGCAGACGATCGAGCAGATTCATCGCGACCTCGGAATTCGGCCGGAAGAAGGGCGCGCGAGCGACGAGCGAACCTATGCGCCCGGCGATCGCGTTCGCATTCTGTCGGTGAACCAGGAGGGCGTCGTTGCCGAGGATTGGGACGAGAGGTTGCTTGTTGCAGTCGGTTCAATGAAAATGATGGTGGAGAAGAGCGACGTTCGGCGCGAGGCCGGCGAATCGAAGAGCGTCCGAACCGCTACGCGGGGCGTTGACACGCGCATAGCGGCGGCGGGCCGCACGACGGCAGCGCTCGACGTGCGCGGGAAACGCTACACCGAAGCGGAGCCGTTGGTCGAGCGCTGGATTGACGATGCCCTGCTGGCCGGCAACTCACCGTTGCGGTTGATCCACGGGAAAGGCACCGGCTTGCTGGGGCGCGGTTTGCAGGAGTACTTGCGCGGCCATCCGGCGGTGACGAGCTTTCGGTATGGCACCGAAGAAGAAGGCTCGAGCGGCGTTACGATCGTGGAGCTGGGGCCGTGAACGCAAACGTCGCGAATTTGCTCGACGGTTTCGATCACGTCGAAACGGCGCAGGATTTCGAGCAACGGCTTGCGCTCGGGCGCCCGCTGCGCGTCAAGCTGGGAATCGATCCGACGAGCGCCGATCTGCACCTGGGCCATATGGTCGTGCTGCACCCGTTGCAGCGTTTTGCGCAGGCGGGGCATCACGTCACACTGATCATCGGCGATTTTACCGCGCGCATCGGCGATCCCAGCGGGCGCAACGTCACGCGCCCGCAGCTTTCCCAAGAAGAAATCGAAGCCAACATGAAGACCTACACCGAACAGGCCGGCAAAGTGGTCGATCTCGAGCGAATCGAGATCCGCTACAACTCCGAATGGCTCGACAAATTAAACTTCACCGACCTCGTGAAGCTCTTAGCGAAGACGACCGTGGCTCAGATGCTCGAACGCCACGATTTTCGCGAACGCTACGATGCAGGCGCGCCGATCTCGCTGCACGAGCTGCTCTACCCGGTCGCTCAAGCCTACGATTCGGTTGCGATCGAAGCCGACGTCGAACTTGGGGGAATCGATCAACTCTTCAACCTGCTGCTCGGGCGCCAGTTTCAGCGGGAGTTCGGGCAGCGGCCGCAGATTTGCGCGACCGTACCATTGCTCGTCGGGCTCGACGGCGAGAAGAAGATGAGCAAGTCGCTGGGCAACTACGTCGGCGTCGACGAACCGGCCGCCGCGCAGTTCGGCAAGCTGATGAAGATTTCCGACGAGCTGCTTCCGGTCTACGCGCGCCTTGCTGCGTTTCGCCCGGAGCGCGAGATCCGGGAGTTGGCTGACGGGCTCGCGGCCGCTCGGCTCAACCCGATGGACGAGAAGAAACGCCTCGCTGCGGAGATCGTCGCGCGCTATCACGGTGAAGAGGCCGCCTCGGCCGCGCGCGAGTATTTCGAGCGCACCGTTCAGCGCAAAGAGATTCCCACCGAGGATCTCGCCGAAATCGAAATCGGCGATTGCAGACGCGTGACCGACATCCTCGTCAAAGCCGGTTTCGCGCAAAGCCGGCGCGAAGCCGAGCGACTGATCGTTGGCAATGCCGTTAAGATCGATGGCGAAGTCGCAAAGGACCAAAAGCAGCTCTGGACCGCGACGGAACCCGCGGTTCTTTCCGTCGGCTCACGCCGCTTCATCCGCGTCGTGCCAAGTTTGTCACCCTAAACGCCTCTTTTGTCATCCTGAGCGGAATCGAAGGACGAAGGGCGACTAGGCGATCACGCAAGCTATCAAAGAACGAGGCACCGCATTACTGCGGCGCCTCGTGCGCTTCGATGTGTTGCTGGCGTGATATCAGCCGAGGATAGCACATCGCTAACGACTTCGCAACAGCAGTCAGTCGTTGCGGCTGGAGCGCCCGGGAATCGAACCCGGAACTGCTTGGTTTATCACGCCAGCAGTCGACACCATCGAAGCGCCCCAGCCAAGCCCTATCCCTCGGACTGTCGCTGCGACAAGCCGTCCGGCTACGTATCGGTTTCCACCAGTTGGCGGAGTTCTTCTGATGTAAAGACGTATTGCGTTTTACAGTATTCGCACGTTGCTTCGGTGAGATCTCGCTCGCGTGTGAGCGCGAGGATCTCGTCGGCGCCCAAACCCAGTAGAACCGATTCGACCTTCGCGCGATTGCAGCGGCAGGCGAAGCGGACGTCGATTGTTCGGTAGGAACGAAGGTCGTCGTCGCCCGTTAGCACGCGCAGCAGCGCCGCCGCGTCGGCGCCTTGCGCGATGAGCTGCGTAACCGGTGGCATCGCGAGCGCGCGCCGCTCGAGCTCCGATAACGCTCGCTCGTCCGCGCCCGGCAGCACTTGAGCCAAAATGCCGCCCGCCGCGACGATGCCCTCCGGATTGGCGAGTACGCCAAGCGCGACGACGCTGGGCGTCTGTTCGGATTGTCCCAGATAGTGGGCGAGGTCCTCGGCGATCTCACCCGATACCAGCGGCACGACCCCGACATAGGGTTGACCGCCTTCACTCGAGCGAGTGACGTGCAGCGACCCTTCGCCGATCGCTCCGGCGACGTTGAACTTTCCGCGCGCGTCGATGGGAAGCTCGACCTGCGGAGTGCGCGCGTATCCGCGCGCGCCGATGGTCCGGTCGTCGAGCAGCCAGCTATCGGCAGCCACCGTTCCGAGAGGACCGTTGCCCGCGATCTGCAGCGAAATTCGTTCGTTGCCTTTGAGATTCGTCGCCGCGAAAAGCGCCGCACCGGTCGTGAGGCGCCCCACCGCCGCGGTTGCGGTCGGCCACAGATCGTGCCGGTCGCGAATCTCGGCGACGAGGTCGGTGGTGACGGCGGCGGCCACCGCTATCTGCGCGCCGGCGGCCGATGCTGCCACAATCATGTCGGGCATGAGCGCCTCTGGCTCAAAGGCTCGCGCTTTTCCTCCACGAAGGCAGCATCATGCGCGTCTTGGTGCTGCACGGCCCCAATCTGAATTTGCTCGGTGAACGAGACCCGGAGGTCTACGGGAAGCAGACGCTCGACGAGCTTAACGAAACGCTCGCGCGCGAAGCGTCCGCCGCCGGCGTCGAGGTACGGTGCGAGCAGTACAACGGCGAAGGTCAGATCGTGGACGCACTTCACGCGGCTCGCAAAACCTATGCGGGCGTCGTGCTTAATCCAGGCGCTTACGCACATTACTCCTATGCGATCGCCGACGCAATCGCGGCGATCGGCATCCCCGTCGTCGAGGTGCATTTGTCGAACGTGGCCGGCCGCGAAGCATTTCGCCGCACGAGCGTCACGGCAGCCGCTTGCCGAGGCGTCGTGAGCGGCCTCGGCGCCGCCAGCTATCGCCTCGCCTTGCGCGCGCTCGTCGAAATCCTCGGCGCCTGAAGGCCGCTCGCAAGGTACCGGCCTTCGTTGCCGAAGAATCGCTCGGAGAGAAAAAAACTAACGGGCTGTAGCGAAGCTTGGTTATCGCGCTAGTCTGGGGGACTAGAGATCGCTGGTTCGAATCCAGTCAGCCCGACCATTACTCGTATGAGAATCGGCACCTTAGAAATGAAGATCGCCCGCGTCGAGGGCTTCCAAGTGCGAGTCCGTACGTCGGACGGTCGCGACATTCGCTCGGACCGGGAAGGGATGCCTTCCTGGCCCTACGAGAAGGCAGCGCGCGACCGTTGGTCGGTGGCCCGTTGGAAGCAAGATCGCTTCGTCAGCTTGTATCCCGGTTTTGGCGTTGACGTGCTCGACGGCGACGGTACCGTGGTAGAGTTTGGGCAAACGTTGCTGGAAACGGTTCGGGAGAGCTATGATTGAGAAGAGGTCATGAATAAACGATCGCACGTAATAGCGAGTCTGCTTGGCGCGGCCGTCGCCCTGAGTGCCTGCGGGGGCGCTTCGAACGCGGTTCCTTCGGGAAAGCCTTTTCAATCAGCCGCTCGCCATAGCACCTCTTCTTATCCGATAACGCACATCGTGCTCGTGGTGCAAGAGAACCGTACGTTCAATGATTTGTTCGCGACGTTTCCGGGCGCCGATGGAACGACCACCGGCTTGGAACTCATCGGTGAGGGAAAGAAGGCAAAGCAGGTCTCGATTAAACTAACCGAGGCCGACCTCGCCCCGACGAAAGATCTCGTCCATACCTACATCGGTTATAAGACTGCGTATGACAAAGGGAATATGGACGCCTTCAACCACGTCAAGCTCGTGATGAGCGGAAAGGAAGAAGGCACCTTGCCGTATACGTACGTGAACCCCGATCAAGTCCGGCCGTACTGGACGCTGGCGACCGATTACGCGCTGGCCGATCATCTCTTCCAAACGCAAGGCAGCGGAAGTTTCATCGCGCATCAGGATCTGATCCGCGGCGGCAGCGCGATCGACTCGACGCACAGCTTAATCGACGATCCGACGACTGGAAACACTTGGGGCTGCATCGCGCCTCCCGGGACGAAAACCTCGCTCATCACGACGGGTCTCGTGTATGAGGCGCGACGGGGGCCGTATCCCTGCACGAACGAGTTCCCGTCGTCGGGAAGCAACTACGAGACGCTGGCGGATCTGCTCGATCCCGCCAGCGTTTCGTGGAAATACTACGCGCCGGCGTCGAGGGACCACTCGGTCGGCGCCATGTGGAACGCGTTTCTCGTCATCAGTTCGATCTACGGGAATAAGAGCAAATGGCACGAGCATATCTCTAACCCGCCGACCAATATCCTAAAAGACATCGCGAACGGCAAGTTGCCTGCGATGTCATGGGTAGTCCCCGATGCGCTCAACTCCGACCACCCGGGCTATAAGTCCGATATGGGACCGTCATGGGTGGCCAGCATCGTCAACGCGATCGGCTCGAGCTCGTATTGGGACTCGACGGCAGTGATCGTGGTCTGGGACGACTGGGGCGGCTTTTACGATCCGGTTGAGCCGCCGACGCTGGATAATCAGGGCGGCCCGGGTTTTCGCGTGGGCATGATCGTCGCCTCGCCGTACGTGCCGGCGAACGAGATTTCCCATACGGTCTACGGCTTCGGGAGCATCATCAAGTTCATCGAGAATACGTGGAATCTCGGCCGCCTCGGAACGACCGACGAAACCTCAACGAGCATGGGCAACATGTTCGATTTCACGCAAAAGCCGCGCAGGTTCGAGAGGATTCCCGCGAAGTATTCCCGCTGGTTCTTCATGCACCAGAAACCGTCCGGTCTCCCGGTCGATACGGAGTGACTCGTCCGGTGCACTTACGCGCCGCCGGCATTTGGTTGGCCTTCATCGCCATGAGCGCGACGGTTCTCGCATGCGGCGGCGGATCGCCCGGCACGGTGCCGGCGTTTCCTTCCGTAATGCACGCCGGGGTCCGAGCCGCGACCTCGGGGTCAAGCAAAATCCAGCACGTCATCATCGTCATCCAGGAGAATCGCAGCTTCGACAATCTCTTTGCGACGTTTCCGGGCGCCGACGGGACCACGACGGGTGAGGCGGCGGCGATGCCGGCGTCGATTGCCGAGAGTTGCCCCGTGCCGATTACCGAACCCACCACGATCCCGTTGACCGAGGTCGATCTCATGGGCAATGGATTCCCCAAATCGTACGGCTATCGGGCGAATGAAGATCTCGATCACATCTACTCCGGCTTCCAGCTCGAACGCGACAAAGGCAAGATGGACGGCTTCGACTTGGAGGGCGGGGGAGTGCGCGGAAGCGGCACCCCGGCCTGCACCTATCCCTATCAGTACGTCGATCCGAAGTATATCGCTCCGTACTGGGACATGGCGCAGCAGTACGTGCTTGCCGACCAGATGTTCCAAACTCAAGGCAGCGGAAGCTTTACCGCGCATCAGGACCTGATCGCCGGCGGCACGCAGCTTTCGAGCAACGAAGCACTGATCGACACGCCCTCGTATTTTCCCTGGGGCTGCGACGGAAATCCGGCACGCTTGGTTACGGCCGTCATCAAACGCGCCACGCGTAAGGTCTACGAGTTCGGCGGTCCGTTTCCGTGCCTGACGTATTCGACGATGCGCGATCTCCTCGACGCAAAAAGCGTTCCGTGGAAGTTTTATGCGGTGAGGGTCTACCCGTACACCAAGTGCCCCAAATGCGAAGGCGCCGGAATCTGGAACGCGTTCGATGCGATCAAAGCCGTGCGTTATAGCTCCGAGTGGAAGAACAACATCACGCGGAACGATACCGACATCTTTACCGACATCTCAAAAAAGAAGCTGCCCGCCGTATCGTGGATCACTCCCGACGCCTGGGACTCCGATCACCCCGCCGAAAAGAGCGACAAGGGTCCGTCGTGGGTGGCATCGATCGTCAATGCCGTCGGCAAAAGCTCCTACTGGGATTCCACTGCGGTCGTGATTGTGTGGGACGACTGGGGCGGCTTCTACGATCACGTGGCCCCGCCGGCGGCCCCCGGCTGGCAAGGCGGCCCCGGTTTCCGCGTCCCGATGCTGATCGTGTCGCCGTACGTCAAGGCGCACGTGGAGCACACGCAGTACGAGTTCGGCAGCATCCTGCACTTCATCGAAGATAACTGGAACCTGGGCACGCTTGGGCGGAACGACGCTAGCTCCACCAGCATCGGCAACGCATTCGATTTCAATATGCCGCCGCGAGCCTTCAAAGTGATTCCGGCAAAGTATCCGCTTCAGTATTACCTGCATCGGCCGCCTTCGAACGAACCGTTGGATACCGAATGAGGACGCTTTGTTTCGTGCTGGCCGCGGCGCTGGCGCTCACCGCGTGCAACGACCGCAGCTCGAGCGCGCTTCCGTCGCTTTCCTCGATACAGAACTTCGCGACCGGCGCCGGCAAGATCGATCATATCGTCTATGTCGTTCAGGAGAATCGCAGCTTCAACGACCTCTTTCAAGGCTACCCCGGCGCCGATACGGTTCCGAGCGGGAAAGACTCCCACGGGAAGACGATCGAACTTCGGCCGTACCCCCTGGGCGGGGGCGCGTACGACATCGACCATTCGGCGGCGGCGATGTTCGCGGCGTGCCACGGAACCGGGAAGTTGCCCGGGACCGACTGCCGGATGGACGGATTCGATAAGGAAACCAGCTTCGACGGTCCGTTCAAGGATCCACAGTACGCGTACGTTCCGCACAGCGACTCGAAACCGTATTTCGACATGGCGCACGAGTGGGTCGTCGCCGACCACATGTTCCAATCGCAGCTCGACGAGAGCTTTGTCGCTCACCAGTACATCATCGCGGCGCAGGCGCAGTCGAGCGTCGATTTGCCGTTCGGGCTTTGGGGCTGCCCCGGCGGAGCCAGCGATGAGGTGGCGACTATCACTGCGCAACGCACGTACGGTTCGTATCAACAGGCGTGCTTCGACTACCAGACCCTGGGCGACGAACTGGACAAAGCGAAGCTGTCGTGGCGTTTCTATACGAGCAAATACGGCAACCCCTCGAGCGGAGGCGGGAGCTGGTGGTCGAGCTATCAGGCGGTTCGGCACATTTACTACGGAGCGGATTGGAAAAAAGACATCGTTACGCCGCAGAAAAACTTCTTGACCGACGTCAAGGCCGGGAAGCTCGCGAACTTTACGTGGATCACGCCGCTTTGCAGCGATTCCGACCACGTCAACTGTGGCGGCGGCTACGGGCCCTCGTGGGTTTCGGCGATCGTCAACGCCGTCGGCAAGAGCAAGTTCTGGAATACGACCGCCATCTTCGTGCAATGGGACGACTGGGGAGGCCTCTACGACCCCGTCAAGCCTCCCTACATGGGACCCGACGGCCTTGGGTTTCGCGTGCCGCTCCTGGTCATCTCGCCGTATGCCAAGAAAGACCACGTTTCGCACGTGCAATACGAGACGGCCAGCGTGCTGCGTTTTGCCGAGGACCTTTGGGGTCTCGATCAGCTAGCGGCGGCGGACAAGCGCGCCGCCTCGCCGAGCGGCGATTGCTTCGACTTCACCCAACAGCCGCGCGCCTTCATTCCGATCAAGGCGCCGAAGTACCCGTCGTTCTTCCTCCAGCAACAGAACGATTATCGCGCCCCCGATTCCCAATAGCCGCCGCGGCGGCGCCCGGCTACGGCTTCGCCGATTTTCGCATCTGCTCGAGTAACGAACCAAGATAATCGGGCTCGCCGGCCGCTTCGTGCTCACGATAGGCGGCGGTATCGAAGAGCCAATCCGGAAGGGTAGCCGGCAAACCGATCTCGTCGTTTTGAACGTCGAACTGATATGACATCGGTGGATCGTCGTAGGTCCACAGCGCGTGCGTAACCACCCAGCATCCCACCACTTGGCGAAAATAGACGGTGACGTCGGTTGGACTCACCGGCGCCTGCGGAACCGGCCGGTACGTTCCGACGAAGTGCGCCTTGAGCAGATCGAGGGTTTCGGTGTCGATCCACAAGTCGCGCAGATTATGTTTGCGCGGTTCGTCCTTCGGCCGCAACGCCAAATGATAGGCCGCCCGCCCGTTGACGGATTCGACCGTTTGAGAACCGCTGCCGATCGCGTACGATGGCTTGGCTATCGCGACGACGCTCGCTATGGTCTTGAGTCCGGCGATGTCGGGCTGCATCATCACCTCGCCGCCGCCGGCGGGCGCAATATGTACCGACGATCGCATCGTCCAAGCAAACGGACCAAGGAATTCGGGCTCGATCGTGGCCGGAGGAAGCTTCCCGTCCGTTGAGGGGTCGCTAATGTTTTCCATTCCGTCGGAGATCCGCACTGCATACCGGTGCACTTCAACCGACGACGACTCGCCGGTGTAATACCCCATCGGCCGCGCCCGAATGTGCCAAGTGGCCGTCCATATCGCAAACGGCGGCACCGGATACGACTGGAGCCGCCGGAAGCTTTCATCGAAAATCTGTTGGGTGGTCGCGGTTTGCGGCAGCGCGACGGCCGGCGTGAGCAGCATCGCGAGTGCCGCGAGGGCCCATCTCATCAGAGCCTCATTACTCCAGGTGGGGTCCGGCGGCCCCCCGGCTCGAAGTTTGGTGCCTATGATACGTAAAATTCTCGCTAGCGCGACTTTCGCCGGGCTAGTGATGGCTCTCGGCTCAGCTGCCATCGGGCAGCAGGCGGTCGCCGCGCCGGCGGCGCTTCCGGCTGCCGAACTGACGCCGCGGTTCACGACGTTCCTTAGCGACGTTCTCGCCGGCCATGTGCCCCCGGATATCTCGGAGACGTTGAGGTCGCAGTCGTCAACGATGCTGACGCAGGTCCGCAGCGACCTCGGCAAATTCGGCGCGTTTCGGCGGCTGCAGTACGTGCGGCAAGACAGCTCGCAAGGATACCTTCAGTACCATTACCTGGCCGTCTTCGCAAAGGGATCGCAACCGGTCGTCTTTGTCACCAACTCGAGCGGCGTTATCTCCGGTTTCTTCCAAGACCAACCGACACCAAAAGCAGCAGGTCCGGCGAGCACTTCGCTGACGGAAACCTTTACCCGATTTTTCGCCGACGTAATGGCCGAAAGAGTACCTTCGGCAAACATGTCGGCAACGGTGCGAAACGGCCTGACCCCCGCGATGATGTCGAAGGTCCGCGGCTCGTTCTCATCGCTGGGTGCGTTCGAACAACTGCGGTTCGTCAAGCACGATACGTCGCAGGGATATCAGGGCTACCACTATAGCGCGGTATTCCAAAACGGTTCGCAGCCAATCTTGTTCGTCACCGATTCGAATGGAACGATCGTCGGTTTCTTCCCGGACCAGCAGCGATAGACTCGCGGGCAGCGTTTAAGAGAGCGCCGGCGTCTGGCCGGCGCTCTCGCCTAGCGTGGAAGGAGCGCTATTGGGCACCGAGTCGTTGATTTGCGTTATCCATGAGATAGATCTTGTCGGCGTGCGCCGACCCCAGAGCTTTGCGGTCATAGACGACGGCGACGTACTGACCGGCCTTGACCTTGCCCATCTGATACGTCGTTTTGCCATCGGCAGAGAAGACTTGGTCGAACTTCGGAACGAGCAAGAAGCTCATGACTTGTTTGGTTTTGGGGTCTTCTACCTTAATGTTTTGGGTCGAAACGTGGACGGTTATGCCGTAGAAGGTCCACGAGGTCGCCGCCGGCGTTCCCTGCGGGAGCCCCCAGACCAGGGCGGTCGCGAGCACGAGGGCGGCGGTTCGAATGAGGAACGATTGCGTCATGAGGGTGATGTACCCGAGAAGCGGGCGGTCTATGCCTCGTTACCGCCGAAGCCCGCGCAAGTATGGAAGCGACGCTCTTTGCCGACGGTGGCTCACGCGGCAATCCAGGCCCTGCAGCCAGTGCCGCGGTCCTGCTCGACGCCTCCGGCGAGACGATCGAGGAGGTCGACGCCTACCTTGGCATCGCCACCAACAACGTCGCGGAATGGACCGCGCTGTTGCTTGGTTTGCAAGCCGCGGAAAAACGTGGAATTCGCCGTTTGATGATTCGCCTGGATTCGGAGCTGGTCGTCAAGCAGCTGCTTGGCGAATACCGCGTGAAGCATGAGAGCCTCCAGCCGCTGTACCAGCGGGCGCGCGGCCTCTTGCGAAGCTTCGATCATGTCGACATCGCGCACGTGCGCCGCGAGCAGAACGTCCTGGCCGACCGGTTGGTGAACCGCGTGCTCGACCAGGAAGCCCGCCCGTCGACAAAGTAGGCGCCGTACATGCGGCGTTTCCCCATCGAGATCGTGATCGTCGCGCTGTGCGTGGTTTTTGTGATCTTGGGGTGGCGCATCTACGGTGCGGGGGAGATGGGGCGTTTCGCGCCCGTAATCCACGCGCAAAGGGCGCCGAGCGAACTTTATGCCCGCTTGACGATCCACTACGCCAAGCCGCCGATCGACACCGAAGAATACCGCACGTCGGACGTCGAGGGCGTCTCGTCATTTCAGTACTCGATTCGCGGCTACGACGGACGGCAGATCACCGTGAACGCGCCGCCTGCGCGCGTCTACGACGTAAGCTTTTTCTTTGGCCGGCTGGTTCAAGACGGAGTCTGGGATCTGGTAGACAAGCCCTCGTTGCCCGACGCCAACGCGCACTATACCGTCTATGTGAAACAGCTCGCAGACTACCAGAACGGCCAACGCACCGTCACCTTCACCGACCCGCAGTATTGGGCGACCAAGAGCGGCCGGCAGTATACCATCGACCTCTCCAAGGGCGTGCCGCGCGATCTGCTGCACGTGTCGAGCTCGGAAGTCGCGGATCCGCGTTACGAACAGATCATCAAGGATTTTCGCGATTTTGGCCCCGACGTTTTTCGCCACAACGTCGCCGCCGCGCAGGAACGCATTCGCGGCACCCACGGTTGATCGCGTGAAGCGGCGTTGGCTAACGCTCGCAGCCGTCGTCTTGGCATTGCTGGGCGCGGTCGCCTATGAAGGTTACGAACTGGTGGAGAGCCCGGGCAGCCAGCTGTTCGGTAAGACGCTGGTCAGTGGCCCGAAGAACGAGCGCGTCGTCGCGCTCACCTATGACGATGGGCCGAATCCGCCGTACACCGACGAACTGCTCTCCGTTTTGCGCGGCGAAGGGGTTCACGCGACCTTTTTTGTCGTGGGGCGCGCGGTGGCGGCGTACCCCGACGTCGTGCGGCGCGAAGTGCTCGACGGAAACGCAATCGGGAATCATACCTGGAGCCACGAGCACTTGGTGCTCGACGGGCAGAGTGGCCTCCGCCGCACGCTCGAACGCACCGACCGGGCGATCTTCGAGGCGGCCGGAGTGCACACGCGGATCATGCGGCCGCCGTTCGGCGGGCGCGACTGGCTGGTGCTCGGCGAGGTGCGCAAGCTGGGCTACACGCCGGTGATGTGGTCGGTTCCGCTTGCCAACGATTGGGAATACCCGCCGGCACGCGTCATTGCCGCGCGAGTCTTGCGGTATGTCGACGACGGCGCCATCATCGCCCTGCACGATGGCAACCGCGGGCTCGTCTGCGCGCGGATGCATGCGGCCGGACGCCTCTGCGATCGCAGCGCCGACGTGGCGGCGACACGTTTGATCGTCGAGGCGCTCAAGCGCCGCGGCTACCGCTTCGTCACGATTCCCGAGCTGCTGCAGATGCAGGCTCCTACGCGTACAGCCTCCCGTGCAAGCGAATGAATCCGCCGGGGCGGTCGTGCTCGGGGTCGTGATGCGTCCAATGAACGATCGGCAGCTTTCCAGGGTCGTGCACCATTTGGCCGCAGATCTCGATCGCGTCGCCCGCCTGGACCGGGCAGCGCGGCGCGATGCCGACATTATCGACGACTTCCAACGAACCGGCGCTGCTCGCGACGTCGAAGGCCTCGTGCATGCAATGCGTCCGCGAGCCGTAGAAGAAGCGCGGCGCCGAGGAAACGGTGCCGGTGAAGTCAACCCACGCCGGCGACCGGCTCGTGTAGGCAGCAGCCAAATCCATCGCGGCTGCCATCACGCGCAGCGGTGCGCGTGTCAAGGGCGAGCGCGGTCGCGATGAGGTTGATTCGAACCGCGCGCTTACGCCTGGTGCCCGTAACCGCTGCCAACGCCGGGACCCTGTGGGGCGTGCTACAAGAACCGGATCTGCGGGATTACCAAGACTTGCCCAACCTCAAGCGCGCGCAGTTTCTCCGAGCCGTCGGCGCGCGGCCAACGCGCTTCGGTCCTGGAATCGTCGGCCGCTTCGAATGGCTCATGCACTTCGCCGCGCCCACGAGCCCGCCGCTGGGCTGGGTCTCGCTGCGTATTTCCGAGCACGACCGTCTGTCGGCGGAGATCGGCTACAGCGTCGTGCGCACGTATCGCAATCGCGGGATCGCGACCGAGGCGGTTCTGGCGTTGATCGAAGAGGGCTTTGAGCAGGCAGACCTTCAGCGAATTCGCGCCTACTGTCTGCCGGAGAACCAATCGTCGCGCGCGGTCCTCAAACGCAGCGGCTTCGAAACTGAAGCCACGCTCCCGCGCGGCGCGACGGTGCAAGGAAGGCCGGTGGACGTGATGGCGTACGCGCTCGAGCGCGAGGACTGGAAGGGGCAGATCAGGCGGAATCGTCAGGCCACTCAATCGTAACTCCCGCCTCGTGATAGCCCGCATAGCGTCGCTCGAGGGCGTCCTCGAGAAAGGCGACGAGTGGCTCGCGCACGACAGCGACCGCGATTCGCTCGCGCAGGTCGCTCAACGCCACCCACTCTACCGCAACAACGTGATCTCCCGGTGTCATCCCTTCCGGCGCCATCCCGAGCTTAGCCTGAACCTCCACCAAAAACGTCGCGTTGAGAAAGTGCCGGTCGCCGTCGTAGCTCTCGCTGACATAGGCGAGCTCGCCAGCGCGAACGCGCAAGTGGGTCTCTTCGTAAAACTCTCTAACCACGGTTTCTACGAGAAGCTCTCCGGGCTGTTGGCGCCCCCCAGGCAGATTCCACAACGGGTGCGGTTGATTGGCATAACGTGACGCGACCATCAGCAGGCGTTGGTCCCTCACCGCAATTCCGGTTGCAAGATGGATTTCCGATTGAGCCACGGGGCTATAACGTCCCTTGGATTGTTTCGAGCGTTCGCGTTGCCGTTCGATCCCACGTAAAAGCCCCGGCCCGAGCCAGGCCGCGGTGGCGCAGTTCGTCTGCGTATGCGCGATCTCCAGTAACACGCGCGATCGCCGCCGCAAGCGCCGCGGCGTCTCCCGGCGGAACGTACGCCGCGGCGTCGCCGCCGGCTTCGGGCAAAGAGGAGGCATTCGACGCGATAACGGGCGCACCGTAGCTCATCGCCTCGAGCACTGGCAAGCCGAAGCCTTCGTAGCGCGATGGAAAGGCGAGAACGGCGCACGCGCGATAGAGTGCCGCCAGCGTATCATCGTCTACATATCCCAGCTCGACGAGTCGCACGTTCGACGGCAATGCAAAGCTACGGTCGAGACGCGTCGTTACGACGACTGAGAGGTCCGTGCGGTCGTGCGCTAAGAGAGCCATCGCTTCGAGCAGCGTATCGAAGCCTTTTCGCCGCTCGGCGGTTCCGACGTAAAGGACGTACCGCCCGAGTGAGGTTACGTCGAGTTTTACGTCTTTGGGCGGTCGCGGTGAACGAACGCCGAGTTCAATTGGAACGAGCCGATCGGGGGAAACCTGTAACTCGCGCGCGAGCTCGCCCTGCGCGAAATGCGAATCGGTGATTAGCGCTCGACAGCGCTCCGCTGCCGCTCGAAAGATCCGCTGTGTCTCCGGCGCATAGTCTTCGACGACGAAGTTCGACGCGTCGTGCAACGTTGCCGTCGCAGGCAGCGTGAAGTTCGTCCAGCTGCACCCATTAAATGGAAACCACAGTGCGTCCAAGCCCGCGCGCGCGTGCCCTCGTCGCGAAACGATGCGATACTGCGCTGGCTCGACCTCGCGCAAGTAGCGCCCCCGCACCGTCCACGAATGCCATTCGGGCACGATCAACGTCACCTCGACCGTGTGGCGCTCCCGCCACGCCCGCAGAATCTCACGGAGATAGCGTCCGATTCCGCGATGATCGCCGGGGAGGTTCCATGCGTCGACTCCGAGGTGAATCATCGGGCGACCGAGCGAAAGAGCGCCACGTGCTGTTCCGCGCTTCGATCCCAACTGAAGAACTTCGCTCGTTCTGGTCCGGCCGCGCGAAGCGAATGCCGAAGCTCCTCGTCTTCGACGATGCGCCGTAGCGATGCGGCCCATTCGCGCGCATCGTCCGGAGGCGCATAGAGGGCGGCCTTGCCGCCGATTTCGGGGAGCGAGCTCGCCCGCGAGGCCACTACGGGCGTTCCGCACGCCATCGCTTCGAGCATCGGCATGCCGAATGTCTCGTGGTATGACGCCAGCGTCAATGCGATGGCTCCGCGGTAACAGGCGCGCAGCGTTTCGTTGCCGCCGGCCGTCAAGTCGTCGCCGAGATTTCCGACGTGTACGACTCCCGGCAGCTCCGGCGCCCGTGGCCCGACGATGGCAAGAAGCGGCCCATCGAGAGCGGGCCACGCCTGCCGATAGGCCTCGTATAACAGGTCGAAGTTCTTTCGCGGCTCGCCGATCCGGTCGCCAACGAAGAGCAAGAAGCGCCGGCCCCGCAAACTCAGTGGCAGCGGCTCCGCCGCGCCTGGCGCAAACGTGGGCTCGATGCCGTGCAGAATTACTTCGATTCGTTCCAGCGGGAGGTCGAGCATTGCGCGCAGCTCGCCGCAGCCGAACTCCGAGACGGCGATCACGCGCCTCGCCGTGGATGCCGACCGCAAGAACGGGCGTTGCGCATTCTCGGAGCGCTTTGGATTGCGATCCGGATAGCGGAAGGGGACCGCATCGTGAATCGTGGCGACGCTGGGAACGCGCGAGGAGAAGAAGGTGCCGTTGGCGGGATGCCAGATAATTTCGGCGTCTTTGGGAACTTTCGATCGCACCGCAAAGTTGCCGTTGCCGAGCGCGCGAACGTATGCGCCGCGCCGGCGCTGCGGAAAGAATCCGTCGGCAAGCAGCGTTAGCTCGAGATCGTCGCGCAGAACCAGCCGCCGTAGCACGGCCCGCGCGTATCGCCCGATCCCGCGCGTATCCTCGGCGATGACGCGCGCATCGACGGCCAAGCGCAAAGGCGGCATCGTGCTCGACTTCGCGCAGCTGGCGGAAACTCCGTTGGCCCGCGCGACTTGGCGGCGGGGATCAATTTAGCCGCCGATTGCGACCCGCCAAGACGCTCCAAAATGTGCACGCAATACCCAGGTAGACAAGCGCATTCGCAATATAGGCGAATCCGCCCGCGGTGGCTTCGTGCGCAAGTGCCCGAGACATGACTTCGCCGGCGCGAGGAACCACGAGCGTGTTCGGGGTGAAGGCGTTGAGGAGATTCCACGGCATGGTTAAGAGAGCAATGCCGGCCCACGCCACTCTTGAGCGGGTTACGCTCGCAGTTACGAACGCGAGCGGAAGGACGCCCGCGATCTGCGTGATATGGATATAAGGCCCGCCCGTTACCGCCAACGCCATCGGAACGAGCACGGTCATGGCGGGAATCTCGCGGCGAAGCGAGCGCGCCAAACAAATGCCGGCAATAATGAAGAGCGCATATTGCGCGCTCCCAATAGCGAGCGCCGCACTGTCGGGAACGCCAAAATTGTGGAGCATCGAGCTCAAACCGAATTGCGCTACATACCCAAGCTCAGAGAAAGCATGCGCGGGCAGATAGCTAGTTAGGTATTCAGCGTTCAATGCTGCGCCCCCCAGCGCCAACGAAAACAAGATAACCGCAAATACGACTGCTACGATCCTCCAACGCATTTCCCGAACGAGAGCGAACGTAGCGAGGAGAACTGGAAGGGCGACATGGGGCTCGATGCAGGCAAAACCCAGGAGCGCGGCGGTGACGTTCCAAAGCTTGCGCGTTAGCATCACGGCAGCGGTACACAGCAGCGCTAGCGGAATCGGGGCAAGCGCACCGGTCGGCATTGCCTGCAGTAAGACGGCGACCGCGACGCACCCCCCTACAACGAGGAACGGTAAGTCCGCCAACTGGCGGATCGCCCAAACTATGACCAGGGTGCTTACGACGAGCAGCGTGAACCACAGCAAACTGGCCTGTGCGTACGGCAATCGAGCGAGCGGAATGAGAATGCCCAGCGCGTAGGGCGGAAGCGGAGCGGGCACGATGTCACTGCGTCTGGGCCACTGCCGGTTCTCGTGCTCGCACGAGCGCACCGGCTCGTAGTGAAATGGGTCTGCCCCAGCAGACAAGACGCGGGCGGCACAGTAGAACGCGCTAAAATCTTTGCCTCCAGCGGTGAGTTTCGGAGGGTGCGTATAAAGATAAGCCGCGACTAGTATGCCGACAATTCCGATCAGGCCAACCCCGAGGGTCTTCATCCGCTTGGAGTATACCACCCGCCCTCAACGCGCCAAAGCCAGCGTGTCGCCAAGTCGCTCCAAATGGTTCTCGGAATCGGACGGAAAGGTCAAGAGATTGAAAGATCGACCTCGCCGATGTAGAACGTCTACGGCGATGGGCTTAAGCTCGCGCAATCTTGCTCATGGTGGCGCGCATTTCACATCTGGGCGTGGGGCGTTAGCGGCGCTAACGTTCGTGTTCGAACACGGATCTGGGAGGCCGTGAGGTCCGCTGGGGTCGCCGTGCAGCACCGCGCCTTGGCCGGTCGTCTGACCGATCCGCTCATCTTCGTTTGTTTTTTCGTCTCCGGGTTTTGCAGCCTACTCTATGAGGTGCTCTGGACCCGGCTAGCCTTTGCCCACTTCGGCATCATTACGCCCGTGCTGTCTTTGGTCGTTTCGGTCTTTATGCTAGGACTCGGCATAGGCTCTGCCTTCGGGGGGCGATTAGCAGCCTTCGCGACTCGGAGATTTCGCATCTCACCAGTCTATCTTTACGCGGCAGCGGAGGGACTCGTTGCAATCGGCGCGTTCGTCGTACCGAATTTGTTTAACTGGTCCGCGGTATTATTAGTTCAAGCCGGGGCAGCGAATTCCGCAACGTTCCTCTTCCTGTCGGCTGCGTGCATCGTCGTTGCGCTATTTCCATGGTGCGTGGCAATGGGAGCCACGATCCCGCTTATGATGGCCTTTGTGAGGGGCGTCAACCCAGACGCTCGCGAGAGCTTCAGCTTTCTCTATTCAGCTAACGTGTTTGGCGCAGCGACCGGAGCTGTTCTGACCGCGATGGTTTTGATCGAGCTTTTTGGTTTGCGTGGCACGTATACTTTAGCCGCGGCCGCTAACGCTGCTATTGCCACGATCGCCATTGGACTCGGGATATCGGTACCATTGGGCCGGCCTCAGCAAGGCGCGGCCGTTGTCGAGAGCGGGAGAACGCCGGTCCAGCGCTCCGGTTGGGCACGCGCCGTGCTGTTTATTACGGGCTTTTCCAGTGTCGGCATGGAGGTCTGTTGGGCACGCGATTTCACCTTCGTGCTGCTGACGACAATTTATGCGTTTGCTCTAATTCTGGCCACATATTTGATTGCAACATACGTGGGTTCTTCGATTTATCGCAGCGCGATCTCGCGAAATCCGGAACTCTCCGTGCAAGGCGCCGTCGCGTGGCTCTTTCCTCTATCCTTGTTGCCCGTCGTGCTTGGCGACCCACGAACCGATCAGTCGGTTCTCCAAACATTGCTAAGTATTGTGCCGCTGTGCGGATTTCTCGGCTTTCTGACGCCGGGACTGGTCGATCGCTTCGGCGGAGGAGACGCCATCCGCGGGGGCCGGCTCTATGCTCTAAACATCCTCGGAGCCATCTTAGGCCCGTTAGTCGCCGGCTATCTCTTGCTGCCCTTGGTCGGGATACGCTGGTCCATGATTCTCCTGGCTTTTCCGTTGCTGGCGGCGTTAGTTCTGATCGATCGCCGCGACGCGCGCAGACGCTTCCTTGCGTTGACGGCGGCCGCGGTTACGGCGGCGGTGGCCATTTTTCTGAGTCGGGCTTACGACGACGCGTCACTCTATCCGAGGCCGGTTGAGGTCCGGCGGGACTACGCTGCTTCCGTTGTGGCATACGGCACCGGCCTCTCGAAGCAACTCCTGGTGAATGCCGTCCACATCACGGCGTTGGGCAATATGGATGTCAAGGTCATGGCGCATCTCCCAATGGCTCTTCGTGGGCACGCGCGCCGCGCACTCGCCATTTGTTTTGGAATGGGGACCACGTTTCGCTCGCTATCGGCATGGGGCGTGAACACTACCGCGGTCGACTTGTCGCCGTCCGTGATCGAATCTTTTGCTTTCTTCTACCCTGATGCGCCTGCGATATTGGCGAATTCGGGCGAACGCACCGTCGCGGATGATGGGCGCCGCTATTTAATGCGAACCGACGAGCTGTTCGACGTAGCTACGCTCGATCCGCCGCCTCCGGTGGAGGCGGCGGGATCCTCTCTGCTCTACTCCGTGCAGTTCTACGATATCCTCAAGAAACGGCTAGCACCGGGAGGCATTCTGGCACAGTGGCTCCCGCTGACAGAGCCACGACTTACCCAATCGGTCGCGTTGGCGCTAAAGGAATCGTTCCCATACGTACTCGCATTCAAGGGTAACGTGGGATGGCATTTCATCGCCTCAGCTGCGCCGCTGGTTATTCCTAGCGCAAAAGAGTTCGTCGCGCGAATGCCGCGAGCGGCGCGAAGGGATCTCGTCGAATGGGCAGGGGGCGAAGGTGCCGAGGCCGAGGCACGTGATATCCTGAGCCATCAGGTGCCATTTGCAACACTAATGCCGCCTTCAGGTTCCAACGTCCCAGCCTTATCAGACGATCGGCCTTATAACGAATATTTTCTCCTACGACGAGCCTTCCGCTTTGGCGGTTAAAGTAGAAAGATTAAAGCACTGACCATGAGTCCGCCGGCGGACGTGGCCGCTCATTTGATTCTAGGAGCGCGCGACGAACCGTTCTTGAGTGCGATGCTCGCGTCGATTGCCGATTCCGCGACGCTCTTGATCGTCAACGACAACTCGCCTGGAGGTTCGCCTCACGCCGCGGTCTTGGCGGCAAGCCGCTTCGGGCAAGAAGGCCGGCTAGTCGTCGATCGCACTCCGTTCTGCGGGTTTGCCGCCGCCCGAAATATTTGTCTGCGCATCCACGAAGAACTCGGCGCCGGCAGTTGGGTCGCGTTCGTCGATGCCGACGAAGTTCACGGTGCCTGCGTGGGCCGCATCGCAGAACGTCTCGCCGGCCTTCCGGTGGCGTACGATTTCGTGGACGGCTACACGTGGCACTTCTTTGCATCGTTCGAATATTACACCTCGATCGAGCGGCGGATGATGTTTTTCCGCTACCGATCGGGCCTGCGGTGGGAAGGGACCGTGCACGAACGACTGGTGGGATTGTCCGGCAAGCGGATCGCGTTGCCCTACGTGTACGCACACTACGGGCACACGCTCGAACCTCGTCGCCATGCCGAGAAAGGGCGCCAGTATTCGTCACTCGGCGCACCGGGCGACGTGCTGCCGCAGGATCAGCTCGCGGACTTTGATGTTGTACGATATTTCAAGCCGGTCTATCCGCGCTTGCTGCATTTCGCCGGCTCGCATCCGCCCGCGGCCCTGGCGACTCTGGATCTCCTGAGACCGAGGTTACGCGGCGACCACGAGCTTACCGAGCGAATCGTTCGCTCGCAGGCCACGACAATCAAAGCTCGCAACGTCGTCCGCCGGCTAAACTATGAAATGCGGTGGAGGGCCCGGGCTATCGAGCATTTTGCGGGCTTGCTCCTCGGATAAGAGAGCGCCTGGTTACTCATACTGTAAGCCGCCTGGTTGCACGGACAAAGAAAAGATTATATACTGGGCATCCAGGGAGGTAATTTGTATGAGCCCCTCTGGGAATCCATGAATCGAAGCATGCCACGCCAGGGTCCCACGATCGTGCGCCGCGCGCGAATCGAAGAATGGTTGGAGCGCTTTAAGAGCGCCCCGGTTCGCTTTTTGGTGGCTCCGCCTGGCTTCGGCAAGACGATGGCACTACTGGATTATCTACGCCATCGGGCAGCAAATGGATATTACTACGCGCTTGCTGCCGGTGCGACGAAGGATGTGGTCTGGAGCGAGCTGGCCGGCGTGCTGGGAGAGGATGACGGTTTCGCTTCGCAAGAGGAACTCTTACGCGCGCTTGCCGAGCGGGCACCGCTGGAGTTGGCCATCGATTGTGCGGCCGTCGCGCCCGCGGACGGGGTCGCCACCATCCTGCGCCTGGTCGAAGAGGTGCCTGAAGGGGTGTCGTTGCTCATTGCCTGCCGTTCGCGCGCTGAATTCCACGTCAGGGACTTGGTCTCTCGAGGACTCGCTTCACTCTGCGATGCCGAGCGTTTGGCGTTTTGTGCCGACGAGATCCGCCATCTGGCCGAAACGTGCGGCGTGCGTTTCGTACATGCCGACGTGGTGCGGCTGCTCGAGCAGACCGAGGGCTGGCCGCTGGTCGTGAGCGGTGCGATCTGTAAAGCCGCAGAGGATAACTGCAGCCTCCAAGAAGCCTTCGGAAATTGGCGCACGCGTCGCGGGCATTTTTTCAACGAATTCGTCGCTTCCGTTTTGGCGGACGCGCCGGAAGATCATGCCGCGCTTGTCGGCAAATTAATGTCCGGCTCGCAGCTCGACAATCTGCAACAACTGCAGGCGCTCGAGGAACAAGGCCTTTTCGTGATCCACACTGCCGGCGGCTATCGTGCGCTGCGCGCTCTGTCGCGCAGCGCCTTGTATCATCGCTACGCTAGCGCGCTCCCGGCCTCTCCAATGCGGGTGCGGCTTTTTGGATGGTTCGAAGCCGAAATTGACGGACGTCCGATTCAGTGGATCAGACGGCGCGACCGCGAAATCTTCCAGTACCTCGCACTCAAGTCGGGCGGCATCGCTTCGCGCGGAGAGCTGGGCGAAATTTTCTGGCCCGGCGTTGACAAGCATCTCGTGGCCCAGAGCTTGCGGACTGCTTGCTCCAACATTCGTAAAGCCATTGCGCACCTCGTCGGTTTCGACCAAGTCGAAATCTATTTTAGGACGGGTCACAGCGACGTTTCCATCGATCCCGATAACGTCGTGGTCGACGTCAAGCGTTTCATCGCCCACGCAGACGATGGCGACGAGCAATACGACCGCGGCGAATTGCAAGCCGCACTCGTACATTACCGCATGGCCGAAGGGCTTCATACGGGGTCGCTCTTGATCGGGCATGTGAGCGGGTCGTGGGTAGCCTTACAGGCCGCAAACCTCGAACGGCGCCATCTTAGCGTCCTCGAACGGCTTTCGGAGATCTCGACCGGCCGGCAGCGGGCGCACTGGCCGGACACGCGCTTCGCCGCCGGCGCCTAGCCCGGCGCGGTGCGCGCAAACTCGGGCACCGGTAGATCACCAACCCACCAGCGGCGCGTCGCGGAGTCGAGATGGACGTGATCGTCGTAGTAGCCGATTCCACCCGAGATCGCACGCGACCAGCACGCATCGAAGAGATCGCGCATGGAGACGCCGGGCACGTACATGTCCGCGGCCTTCGCGTAGACGTGCATGCTGTTGCGGGCTGCATTCTCCGTCGCATTGTTCGTTTGCAGCGTACGGTAGCCGCTCGTGATCACCAATGGTTCGCGGATTCCGTGGAGCAGCAGCGCCTGCTGCACTTCCCAGAGCGCCTCGATCTCGACAATGTCGACTCGAACGTAGCCCTGCGCCGGGGGCGACGTGGCGATCGCGCATGAGCCAGCAGATTTGCCAATAGCCAGGCTCATAGACCGTCCGGCCGTCGACGCAGAACGGGGCGACGATTTCATCGCTGTAGCCCGCGCGGCGCAGCCACAGCACCCGCCGCGTCGCGGTGGGGACCGCCGCCGCAACGGCCATCGGCGACATGCCGGCAAGCGCGGCGCCGGCCAGGCTAAACAAAAAGTCGGGACGTCGCATAGACGGGCGTATTATAGCACACGAACGACGCGGTCGCTAAACGGGACCGCTGGATGAACCGGATTACGGCCGCCATTCTCCTCGCCTCCCTTGCCGCGCTGGCTGCGCAGACGGCCGTCGTCACTCGGACCGGCTTTCTCATGGGAGACTTCCGCGCGTTCTATTGCGCGGCCCGCGTTACCTCACAGGGCGCAAATCCGTATCTCGCGCAGCCATTGCGGAACTGCGAAATCGGTATCGGCCGGAATCTCTTCTTTCAAAGGAATCCCGGCGTAACGATTCCTGCGCCGCTCCCAGGCTATGCGCTTGCGGCGCTGGTGCCGCTCGGGGCGCTGCCGTTCGTTATCGCGGCGACCCTCTGGACGATGCTCCTGCTCTGCGCGTGTGCGGCCTGCATCGCAACGCTCGCACGATTTGCCGCCATCGAGTGGCAGGTCGCGCTTGGGGTCTTCGCACTCTCGCTCTGCACGATCTCGCTCCCCTTCGGCGAAGTCGTTCCGCTCGCGCTGGCGTGCATCTGCACGGCGGCATACTTCGCATGGCGAAATCGCTGGCGGACCGCCGCGCTCTTCGCGGTGGGCGCGATGATCGAGCCGCATCTCGGGCTTCCCGTTTGCATCGCGCTCGCCGTTTGGGCGCCCCCCACGCGATTGACGCTCGTGCTCGGCGCTGGGCGTTCTTGCGATCGTCTCGCTTGCGGTGCTGGGCCCCGCGACCAACTTCGAATATTTTACGAGCGTGCTGCCCGCGCACGCGCTCTCGGAAGCCTCGCGCGATACGCAGTATAGTCTGACCGCGGTGCTGTTCTCGCTCGGGGCGCCGGAGAGCGTTGCGCTGCGAGCGGGGTTAGTCTGGTACGGCGCGATGCTGGCGCTGGGAACGCTCGTTGGCGGACTGCTCGCACGAAAGACGGGAAATAATGCGTTTTTCGTCTGCATTCCGCCGGCCTTCGCGGTCTTCGGTGGCAGCTTCATTCACGTGACGCAGATCGCGGCGGCTCTGCCGGCCGCCGTGTTGCTTATCTTCTGCGAAAGGAAAGAGCAGCAATCGCTCGCGGCCTTCGCGCTGCTACTGCTCGCCGTGCCGTGGACGTGGGCCGTCTCGCCGGCGCTCGTCTTCGCGCCGCTCTTCCCGGTGGGGTATCTCGCATGGCGCTACTGGAACGGCAACGCCCGTATCGCGTTACTCGCAGCGCTCGCGGCGGCCGTGCTCTTGTGGGGCTTAATTCAGCTGGCCGGCGCCGCGACCGGGCGTCGCCACGCACGCGCGAGCGCTTGCGATCGACCCCCGCCTGGCCGAAGCGACGTGGAGCAACTTCACCCAGAAGAGTTCGACGAATAGTATCTCGGCGTGGATGCTGCGCGTGCCCACATGGGCGGGTTTGGTACTGCTGCTGACGCGCGCCACGGCGTACGCTTCGCGCGGGCCCCGCTAGCCGTGCGCACGAGTTTCGCCATCGCATTGGCCGTCATCGGCACGGTGTTGCCGTTTGCGGGACAGTTCGCCGGCGACCGCGCCGGCGGCTGGCTGATGATTGATTTTCGGGCGTACTACTGCGCGGCGCTGGCGCAACGTGAGGGGCGCAATCCCTACTTCACCGCATCGGTGCACGAGTGTGAGGGCAAAACGCCTGCACCCTACTATCGCGCTCCCAAGAACGTGACGGTGCCTGCGCCCTATCCGCCCTATGCGCTGACGTTCTTCGCTCCGCTGACCTTTCTGCCGTTCGCTGCAGCTGCGCTCCTGTGGTGGATGGCTCTTGCGCTGAGCTTACTCTTGGCGGCGTACGCGTTGGCGCGCATCGCGCGGCAGCCGATGTTGGTCGCCTGGGGCGCGCTCGTGCTCTCGCTGGGGCTCAGCTCGTTCTGGTCCGGCAACGTCATGCCGATCGCGTTTGCGGCGATAATCGTAGCGGCGCTCGCAGTGCAACGCGGCCGCTTCGCGATTGCCGTGCCGGCCTTGGCGATCGCGATGGTCGAGCCGCAGGTCGCGCTTCCCGCAGCGATAGGACTCTTCGTCGCATGTGCGCGAGTCCGCCTTGCACTGATCCTCGCGGCCGCGCTGCTGGGCGTTATCTCGGTCGCAAGCAGCGGCGTAGCGCAGACGCTCTCATACTTTACCGCCGTTGCTCCGGCGCATGTGCTTTCGGAGGTGTCACGGGACAATCAATACAGCCTCGCGACCGTGCTTGCCGCCCTCGGCGTCACCGATGTTTCGGCCGCGGCGGCTGGAAGCATTTCGTACGTGATCGTGTCGGCGGTTGGCGTGCTCGTAGGGCTGCGACTGGCACGGCGCTTCGATGATCCATCCCTAACGGTGCTCGTCCCGGCGGCCTTCGCGGTGCTTGGCGGATCCTTCGTGCATACTGAAGAGATCGCCGTAGCGATACCGGCCTGCCTCCTGCTCTTCACGCAAACGCGAGCGCAGCGGGCCTGGCTGTTCGCCGCACTCATCTTGCTCGTCGTGCCGTGGATGCTCGCGACGTCCGCTGCGATGTTCCTGGCGCCGCTCTTTCCGGTCGCCTACCTTGCGTACATGCTTTCGCGAGGCGACCGAATCGTGACGCTCGGCACGGCGTTGGTAGCAACTGCGATGATCGCAGGACTCTTCGCGCTTTATCGCGTCTGCCGCGCGCGGACATCCGGCGGGGCATCGTACACTTCTATCCGCCGATCGATCCGCGCCTCGCAGAGTACAGTTGGCGTCAGTTCGTGCTCCCGGACGTGACGAACCGTCCGGTGATGTGGCTGTTACGTCTCCCGACCTGGGCGGGACTGATTATTTTCGCGACGTGCGCCGCGCTACTGGCGGAGCGCGGGGGTGCGCGTGTGCTCGTTGCAGAAAGTATGCCGCATGGGCGGTAGAGGGCGTCTAGTCCTTCTGAGCTTTCTCATGCTCTTCGTCGAGCTGGCACTCATCCGATGGGCCGGCGAGAACGTTATCTACCTCTCGTACTTCTCGAACTTCGTGCTGCTGGGCAGCTTCCTCGGCATCGGCGTCGGCTTTCTGCGAGCGCGGTCGCGCACGGATCTCTTTCCTTGGTCGATCGTTCTACTAACGTTCCTGATCGGCTTCGTGCTGCTTTTCCCGGTGACGATCAACCGCTCGGGCAACGAACTCATTTACTTTGGGACCGTCCCCGGCGGTCTGCCGATGTGGATCATGCTCCCAATTATCTTCCTCGCGGTCGCGGTCGTTATGGCTGCGATCGCGCAAGGCGTCGCGCGCGCCTTCGCGGCTTTCGAGGCACTCGAGGCCTACCGTCTCGATATTCTCGGGAGCCTCGCGGGAATCGTCGCGTTCTCGCTGCTCTCGTTTACGGGCGCTCCTCCGGTCGTCTGGGGCACAGTTGTCGCGATCGCATTCCTCGTGTCGTGTCTGCCGACGGTCCGCCTCATCCAAGTTGTGGCGGCTCTCGGGCTCATTGTTATGCTCGGCCGCGAGTCGCTGACGCCGGGATTGAGTTGGTCGCCATACTACAAGATTTACGCTGTCTCGAAGGGACCCGGGCTCACTGGCCTCGCTGTGAACGGCATTCCGCATCAGTGGATCGAGTCGATGGCGTGGCGCAAGAAGCTCGAACCGCTCTACTTCGTGCCGTACGCGCGAATCCGCGGAAATCCACTGCGTAACGTGCTCATCGTCGGCGCGGGCGGCGGCTCGGACGTTGCGATCGCGTTAGCTCACGGTGCGAAGCACGTGGATGCCGTCGAGATCGATCCCCGCATCTACGCACTCGGGCGCCTGCTCAATCCCGATCGCCCCTATCAGGATCCACGGGTGACGATCCACGTCGACGACGGACGGGCCTTCCTCCAGCGGACGCACAGCACGTACGATCTCATCCTCTTTGCGTTGCCGGACTCGCTCGCGCTGGTTTCCGGACAGTCTGCACTGCGGCTGGAAAGTTATCTTTTCACGCTCGATGCAATGCGCACGGCGCGCGCGCATCTCAATCCCGGCGGTGCCTTTGGGATGTACAACTACTATCGCGAAAAGTGGTTGGTCGACCGGTACGCCAACACGCTGCAGGTCGCATTCGGGCATCCGCCGTGCATCGATGCCTACGGTGGGGTTGCGTGGTTTGGGCTGTTGATGGTCGGCCGCGAGCCGGGCGGCGTCGCCTGTGCTACGACGTGGAGTCCCAGCGTCGGAGCGGTCCCGGCACCCGTCACCGACGATTATCCGTTCCCCTACTTGCGGACTCGCTCGATTCCGCCGTTGTATCTCGCCGTGCTGGGACTGATTCTGCTGGCTTCGTTCGTCTTGATTCGCGCGGCGGCCGGCCCGCTCGGGCAGATGCGAAGCTATCTCGACCTGTTCTTCATGGGCGCGGCGTTCTTGCTGCTCGAGACGAAGAACGTCGTGCAGTTCGCGCTGCTCTTCGGGACGACGTGGTTCGTTAACGCGCTCGTTTTCTTCGGCATTCTGCTCTCCGTCCTCGCCGCGGTGGAGGTTGCGCGGCGCACTCGGTTGCGTCAGCCGAACCTACTCTACCTTGCTTTGTTCGGCAGCCTCGCTCTCGCCTGGGCGATTCCACCGGAACTCGTCCTCTCGCTCGACGTCCCGGCGCGGCTCGCCGTCGCGGTCTCGCTCGCGTTCGCACCGGTCTTTCTGGCGAACCTTGTCTTCGCACAGCGGTTCCGCGAGGTGAGCTCCTCGACGATCGCTTTTGCTACGAACCTGCTCGGGGCAATGGTCGGCGGCGTTCTCGAGTATTCGAGCCTGCTCTTGGGATACCGTACGCTCTTGGTTGTGGTCGCACTGCTCTACGGCTGCGCATTCATCTCCGGCAGAAAATACCTCGCTCTCAATCGGAGCAGCCAGGAGCCGGCGATCGCGGACTCCGGCGTGCAGCAGTTCACGTAGCGAGGCTCAGCCCGCAAGTTGCGGTCGCTTCGCTTTGCCGTAGAGCGCTACGGCGCATAACGCCGCTCCGCCCAGCGTAATGATGGCGAGCGGGTTAAACCGGATCGCGGCGTCGATTGGCATCCACAGTGCGGCGAGCAAATATGCTGCCACTATAAGCCTCGTTCGCCATGGCTCCGCGAGCTTGGCCATCGCGTAAAATAACGCCGGGAGCATGAGCGTCGCATCGTACATCCACGCATGAGCGCTTAGCGCGAGCGAAAGAATGGACGTGCAGCTCATCGCTAGGAGGACGCTGGCTCGCGATAGCGCGGGCAGGAAGCAGATGAATGCGATCGCTCCAATCGCGATCGCAAACGCTTGCGCGGTTCCCAGGCGAATCAGAATCATCGGTAAGGTGATGCCGTTATAGACGGCGCCCATGTCGACATCGTGGAGGGTGCGAATAACGGCGACGTAGTGAGGCATCCACGCCCACTCGCCCGCCGTCGCCGCCACGCTCGCCAAGTACCACGCGCCGGCGCAGATTGCCACGATCGCGCAGGCTCGCCATTGCTTGCGCACGAGGAGCAGCGCCACGAACGGAAGAGCGATCGTCGGCTTAAGCAGCATAAACCCAACCGCTAATCCTACGATCAGCGAGGATTCCTGGGCGGCTCCGGCCATGGCGAGCGCGATAAGGAAGAGCCATATGGCGCCGATCTGCCCGACGTCGCCTGAGTAGATCGCCGGCTGCCATGCGAGCGCCGCGATGACGCCAAACCGGCGCTGGAATCCGAATATCCCTGCAAGGATCGCTCCTGAGAACGCAACCAGGATGAGCATGAAAACGAAGTTGATCGCATAGCCCGCGGCGATCGTTAGGTGCGCGGCGGGGAGAAAAGCCCAGGCGAAGGCCGGCGGATACGTCCAGATTCCCGTGCCGATCCCGCGCGTCGCTTGAAACGCGAGGTGCTCGCCCTCGTTAAATAGCGCCGAGGTTCCAACGGTGGCCCCGCCCGCCCAAAAACGCTGCCAGTCGCCGGGGTGCCCGAGCAACGCCGGAAGCGTTCCAAAGAGAAAGAGCGCAATGCCGTAGAGTAGCACGCGGTCGGCGGAGATCCGTAACGGCACGCCGGCTATTCTGCCGGCCGCTCGCTGCGCGCGCGAGCGGGAACGAGAGTAAGATGTTTGAGAGAAAGACTCGGCTTCTCGATAATGAACCAGCTCGCGGCAGCGAGGGCGAGCGCGATCACCAGCGCGCACAAGAAGTACGGGGCGAAACCATACTTTGGAATCCCGTACATCGCAAGGAGCTGTTGCACGGGAAAGGCGTAGATGTAGAGGCCATATGAGAGGTCGACGCGGCGATCGAAGCCCCGCAGCGGAAGGCGCACCGCCGCAAAGAGCGTCAGATACGCAACGCACGGAATTACCACGTACGCGAAGCCTTTCGTTGTAAGGGTCGCGAGCAACGCCGCACAACAGAGCGCGGCAATCCACGGCGATATCGGAATGCGGTTGCGGTTGAGGTAGGCGAACGCGCCGAACGCGAAGTAGACGAACAGCGCCTCGACGTCGATGAGGTAAATGCTGCCGTAGTGCCGGAGCAGCGCTACATACGCGGCAAAGAGCAGCAGCGCAACGATCCCAATTGCCGCCGGAGCACGACGGATGACGCCCGCTGCCCCGAAGATTGCGAGGCAGAGATAGCAGAAGAACTCGGGGTTGAGCGTCCAGAGCGAGAGGTTCGTATAGAAAGGGCTTGGGAGGTGCGCAAAAAGCGTTCCGATGCGCTGCTGAAAGATTGCAAGAAAGAAGTTACTCGTTACGTACGACCACGGGGCGGGAACCTCCGCTAAGTAGTGATGCAGCGTGCCATGTTGGTACGCAAATGCGAGCGGAGCCAGGCCGAATGCGGTAACGACCAGGCAGACCCAGAACCCCGGAAAGATCCGCAGGAAACGGTGCCAGATGAACCGGCCGACAGAACTTACGGTGTGGTAGCTGCGCGTAATCAGGAAGCCGCTTAGAACGAAGAAGCCGCCGACGGCCAAGAAGCCGGTGGTCGGAGCGTTGACGTTCAGGCGATTGAGTGGATCTTCGCCGAAGCCTCCCAGCAGGAATGCGTGCGCCCACACCACGGTCGCGGCAAAGAGGAGGCGCAAAAACCCAATGCTATTGCTGCGAAAGTCTAAGTCGCCGAGTGTTAACCGGCCTCTGGAGCGCTCGTTCATCCGAGGAGCGCGGCTATTCCAGCGCGAGCAGGTCGCCAACCAGAAGATCGCGCCGCTCCGCCGGCGCTGCCCCGAGTTCGATGACGGCGCGGGCGCCGGCGCATGTTACTGCAAGACGATAGGGTGCGACGGAGTAGTCGATCCGCATGACGCGACCATCTTTGGCGAGGAAGACCGCGTCGATGCAGCTCGCGCATCCCGATCGTGTGAATCGCGGAGCAGTTATCGAACCAGAGGCCCTGGTCCGGGCGGATCTTACCGTACGTGAGAAAGCCAGTGAATCGCCGCCAGAGCGAGTTCGCTTTTTCGACATCATCGGCGACCACGTTCCCCGTTCGCAGGTTCCGCAGACGTGCCACGTCAGTGGAGCAGGCCAAGCGGAATCGCGATGCCTGCAGCGGCTGCGATGTACGGCGCCAACGCGATGGGACGGCTCGGCCACCCGGCGAGCCGATGCCCGACGACTGCAGCGGCACAGCCAAAGAATAGCGCGAAAACTGCAAGCGGTGCGCCCAACGCCGCTCCGACGATCGCGACGAGCTTCGCATCGCCCCAGCCCATGCCATAACCACGTGAAAAGGCCGCGGCCCCGGCGAACGGCACGAACACGACGAGTGCGGAGAAAATGAGTCCCCAATTGCGCTGCGTCAAGGCAAAGACGAGCAGTAGCCCGAGTGGAGCGAGCGTGAAGACATCGGGCAGGATGCCGCAGAGCATATCGCTGCACCAGCAGGCGACAAGGGCAAAGACGACGAGTGCAGCGATTCCAATCTGCGTCGGCGTCGCGCCTAGCGCGACCACGAGCCCTCCCAGCAGCGTAGCGGCCGCGATCAGCGCCGCGGTGGGGGGCGTGCTCGGCGGAGGGCCGTCCGGCGCCGGCGAGACGCCGCTGCACGCGGCACGGCTCGCCTGCACGGCGATGAATGCGATGGAGCCGAAAAAGATCGCTGCGGCGATGATTCCGATCACGGCTTGGGCGCGAAATAGTTGGCGGCGACGGCGCCGAAAATGATCGTGAAGATCGCGGGGATCATGAAGAAGACCATTGGGAAAACCATCTTGACCGGCAGCTTTGCTGCCATCTCCTCGACGAACATCAAGCGGCGGTGCCGGGCATCCTGAGCGAGGTCGGTGAGGATGTTGGCGATGTTCGCACCCATGCGCTCCGCCTGCGTCATGGCTCGAAGCGCATTTCTGAAGTCCGGCTGATTCGTCCGGTCGCCGGCGGCTTTGAGCGCGTCCGCCCGCGCTCGTCCGAGGCGAATCTCGGCCAGCGCCTCTTTGATCTCTTCGCCGAGCGGCCCGGGAGCCACGTCGACCGCGTAACCCAGGGCCGAATTGAGCGCGAGGCCGGCCTGCACGGTCGCGGCGATCATATCCAAAAACTCGGGCAAAGCTTTTTGAATCGCCACCTTACGCCCCTCAATGGCCTGGTTGAGGATGAAGAACGGTGAGTAGCCACCGAGGAACGTGACGATTGCAAACACCGCGAGCAACCAGGTTGGGTTGAAATGAAAAAACTTCCACAGCAGCAGCGATAAGAGCGCGCCGAAGCACAAGCCTGCGATGATTCGCATGAAGAACTTCGTGGGCGTCGTTGTGTACCATCCGGCCTCGGCAAACAGGCGCCAGAGCGCGGTGCGCTGACCGGCCGTGAGGACCTTCGTTACGAGCGGAGATTCTTCGCGGTCGCGCCGGAACGAATCGCGAGCCTGCAACTCTTCGAGCTGCTGCGTGAGGACGCTTTTCGACGGCAGCAGCGACAGGACGAAGAAGAATGCGGAGGCGGCGAAGAGCAGCGGGATTGCATAGCCGAGAAGTGCGACAATCATACTTTGACCCGCAAGAGGCTCGCAAGCCAGAAATAGGCGCCGGTCTCCAAGCCGGCAACAATCAACATCACCATGTGCCCGATCGGCGTGTAGAGCAGCGCGTGCCCCATGTTTGCTTGCGTGGTGACGATGAAGAGACCGAGGCCGACTGGGATCGCCATGAGCACCCAGGCGCTCATTCGGCCTTCGGCGGTGAGCGTGCCGATTTTTCGATAGACCTGACGGCGGGCCTTAATGGTTTCGGCGAGCTGATCGAGAATTTTCGCCAGGTCGCCGCCGGTCTGCGATTGCACGCGAAAGACCCGGGCGACCATGAGCGTCTCGTTGTTCGGCATGCGTCGTGCAAGGTCGTCCATCGCGTCGAGCATGCTGACGCCGATGGTGGTCTGGCCGATCACGCGGCGAAACTCGTAGCTTGCCCGAGGCGAATCTCGGCCAGCGCCTCTTTGATCTCTTCGCCGAGCGGCCCGGGCGCCACGTCGACCGCGTAGCCCAGCGCTGAGTTAAGCGCGAGCCCCGCCTGTACGGTCGCGGCGATCATATCCAAGAACTCCGGTAACGCCTTTTGAATCGCCACCTTACGCGCTTCAATCGCTTGGTTGAGGGTGAAGAACGGCGAGTAGGCGCCAAGGAACGTGACGATCGCAAACACCGGGAGCAGCCAAGAAGAGCTGAAGTGAAAAAACTTCCACAGCAGCAGCGCTAAGAGCGCGCCGAAGCACGTACCCGCGATGATTCGCATGAAGAACTTCGTAGGCGTCGTCGTGTACCATCCGGCCTCGGCGAACAATCGCCAAAGCGCGGTGCGCTGACCGGGCGTCAGAACCTTGGTTACGAGCGGAGATTCCTCGCGGTCGCGCCGGAACGAATCCCGAGCCTGTAACTCCTCGAGCTGCTGCGTGAGGACGCTTTTCGACGGCAGCAGCGACAGGACGAAGAAGAATGCGGCGGCGGCGAAGAGCGCCGGGATCGCATAGCCGAGAAGTGCGAGCATCATACTTTGATCCGCAAGAGGCTCGCAAGCCAGAAATAGGCGCCGGTCTCCAAGCCGGCAACAATGAACATCGTCACGTGTCCGATCGGCGTGTAGAGCAGTGCGTGCCCCATCGTTTGCTTGCGTGGTGCAGATGAAGAGACCAAGGCCGATCGGGATCGCCATCAGCACCATGGCGCTCATTTTGCCTTCGGCGGTGAGCGTGCCGATCTTACGGTGGACCTGGCGGCGGCCCTTGATCGTATCGGCGAGCTGATCGAGAATTCTGGCAAGATCGCCGCCGGTCTGTGATTGAACGCGAAAAACGCGCGCGACCATAAGCGTCTCGTTATTCGGCATCCGTCGCGCAAGATCGTCGATCGCGTCGAGCATGCTGACGCCGATGGTCGTCTGCCCGATCACGCGCCGAAACTCGT
>CAWBEA010000005.1:0-1388680 GCA_963787705.1 Vulcanimicrobiota bacterium
AGCTTGCCGGGTCCGGGAGTTCGTCAACGACCGCCGCCAATGCTTGACGCATGCTCAACCCGACCCGAGTTCCGCCCGCCATCAGGTGCAATGCCACTTCCAACTGGGAGACGAACGCCTCGAGCCGCCGGCGCATCTTCAGCTTCACGTAAAAGCCAAAGACGAAGAAGGCCGACGCCGAAGATGACCGGTATCAGCACGATCGCTAGCAACGGAGCTGGATGCAGCCCCAGCACGAGGAGATATCCAGACAGAGCGGCGATGCTTGCAACGGTGAGTACGATGTCCTGCGGCTTCATCCGGATGTCCGCCCGGTCGAGCTGGTCGCTCAGGCCGCGGACCCTCGCGGTAGCCCGCTCGTTGACGGTACTCCAGAGCGAGAAGAACGCTAAGATGATCGTCGCCGCGACGCCGACGAAGATCGCATACGGAGCGAGCGTCGTTACCATAACGATTGGAGCAGCGCGAGCTGGTTGAGATCTCTGGAGTCGTACGGGATTCCGTACTCTTCGAATCGCTTTAGACAGATCGGCTGGACGCCGGTATAGCAGAACTCGCCGACGACTTTATTCTCCTTATCAACGCCACGTTGCGAGAAGCGAATGATCTCCTGCATCGTCACGATATCGCTCTCCATCCCCACGACCTCGCTGACGCCAACGAGCTTTCGCGATCCGTCCCGCAGGCGCGAGGTGTGCACGACGATGTCGAGCGCGCTCGCGATCTGCTCGCGAATCGCCCGCACCGGAAGATCGAAGCCCGCCATCAGCACCATCGTTTCGACGCGCGAGAGCGCATCGCGCTGGCTGTTGGCGTGGATCGTGGTTAAGGAGCCGTCGTGGCCGGTGTTCATCGCCTGAAGCATGTCGAGCGCCTCCGCGCCGCGGCACTCGCCGATGATGATTCGATCCGGACGCATACGCAACGCGTTACGGAAGAGGTCGCGGATGCGGATCTCTCCCGACCCCTCGACGTTCGGCGGCCTCGACTCGAGACGAACGATGTGCGACTGATTGAGCAGCAGTTCGGCCGCGTCTTCGATCGTGACGATTCGCTCGCGATCCGGTAGAAACGAAGAGAGAACGTTGAGGAAGGTCGTCTTTCCGGAGCCGGTTCCGCCGCTGACGACGCAGTTGAGCCGCGCTTGAACCGCCACACGCAGAAAGTCCATCACCACCGCGGGCACGGCACCGATCTTGATGAGGTCGTCGGCGGTCAGCCGCTTCTTGCCGAAGCGCCGAATCGTCAGCGTCGAGCCGTCGATCGACGACCGGCTCGATGATCGCATTGACGCGCGAGCCGTCAGGAAGCCGCGCGTCGACCATCGGCGAGGATTCGTCGATTCGGCGGCCCAGCGGCGTGATGATCCGCTCGATGATCAGCCGCAGTTGCTCCGAGTCGCTAAAGTGCTTGTTCGTCGGCTCGATGATGCCGCGCCGCTCGACGTAAATCGTCTGCGGCCCGTTGACCATGATCTCGGTGACGTCATCGTCTTTGAGGAGGTCTTCCAGCGGTCCCAAGCCGAGTGCTTCGTCAACGATATCTTGACGCAACTCCGCAAGCTCTTCGGCCGACCCGTCGAAGCCATGCTCGGCAATCAGATCCGACGTGATGCTTTCGATCTTCGCTCGCAGTTCGATAAGCTTCGCGGAATCGGTATGCGCGCCGCTCGCCGAAACGAGATCGACCTCGCGCAAGAGCGCTTGGTGAATCTGTTGTTTGAGCTCGTCACGTTTAGCCTCGAGCGAGGTTGCGACGGATGAGGCGCGACCATTGCGGTGCGTTCCGATCGGCGACCCCGTTGAAGGCTGCAGCATCGAGAGGACGTCGTTGGGCGGAATGCTCTCGACGTATTGCTGGAGCGCCGCGATGCTCTTGGCGTAAGCACGCGAGGTTAGGAGCGGGATTTCGGCGACGACCTGGCTTTGCAGCGCACTCTCGATCTCGCTCCGCGGAACGGGCTCGCCGGCCGAGCGAACGTTCGTTATCAAGGCGATGCGATCGGAGGGAATGCCGAAGCGTTGGAGATCGGCGATCAACGACTGCGCACCCGCGATGCCCAAGAGCGTCGGCTCGAGCACGACCAAGAATCGCCGGGCCCGCGTGACGAAGGGGCGCACCACTGCCGCGAATGGCTGCGGCGCATCCACTAAAATCGCGTTAAAGCCCGTCATCCCGGCGGCAAAAGCCTCCACCGGCCGCTCGCCGAGCGTGAAGACGGCGTCGTAGCGATCGATCGAGCTCGACGACGGTGATGCCGTCCGCGCGGACGCTCGAAATCTCGGCGTCAGTTCGCGCGGCGTCGAGGCTGCGCACCGCTTCGAGGACCACCGCGATGCTGCGGCGTCCCGTCAGGTCCGCGTCTACCAGAGCGACGTTCCCCGTTGCTTTCATCGCTTGCGCAAGCTCCGTGCAGAGCGTCGTCGTGCCCGAGCCGCCCTTCGAGCCGATGAAGAGCGCTACGGGCGAGTCGCCTGCCATCGTCTTCAATGGAGCGGGCCGGGGGTTGCGATCTCGTCGCCGATGATGATCTGGACCCCGCTCGACGGGGCGTGCGCGGGGGCCGGTGCAGGCATGCCGACGGGCGGCCCGATGACGGGGGCCGGAGGACCGATTGCCGGCGCCGGTCCGGGTGCTGCGCCGTTGCCGATCAACGTCAGCTCTTCCACGGGCTCGGAGCGAATCGGTTCGCGCGGCGAACGCAGCGCCAGCCGGAGATTCGAATTAGCATCGGCCCAGGCCAGCATATCGGCCTGCTTGGGGTTTACCTCGAGCGTTACGGTCGCCGAGGCCATCTCTTCCGGCGACGGCGTGGCGGTGGGATCCTCGAGATTGGTGCCCACGGCGAGCACGCGAATGCCGCGCAGGATCGTGACGGCCTTAGGCGGCGGGCCTCCCGACGTTGCCGGAGGGATCGCGATGACGTCCACGCGGTCGCCCGGCAAGATCATGCCGGATACACCTTTGACGCGATCGATCGGAATGCTCACGGCGCGCATCCCAGGGCGTAGCCGCACCGGCAGCGCCAGAGCGACGTTCGTCCCGATCTTCGATAAGGTGATCTGGCCGCCCACGGGTATCGTCACGAGCGTAAGCGCGCCGACGGCCTGATTGGGGTTGGAGACGGCATCGGGTTCGAGCGACTGGGCGGGCCGCATCTCGGTCTGGAACATCGTCGCCGACGATGCGCACGCGCGCCGGAATCTCTTGCGTTGCCACGAGCACGGCGCGTAACTGGTTCGGCGGCGGCCGCAGCGAGGAGAGGTAAGTGAGGGTTAGCCAGCCGGTGCCAATGGCTAGGATGATCGCGATCAGGAGGGTTGTGCGGCGAGTATTCATTACACGGTTATCCTTAAAAACGGTGCGACGCTCTGCGAGAGCACGATCAAGATCGCGCCGAACGCAAAGGCGACGGCATACGGCAGTGTTTCGCTCTTACCAGCGACAACGCCCCGCGAGCCGCCCATTGCCGTCAGCATAACACGTGAAGCGGTCTCGCGCACCTTCCCCCGCGAGACGATGAAGACGATCGCGAGCACGCCTCCCCCAATCGCCGTGTAGAGCAGGAATGGAATGCAGAGCGGCAAGCCGAGCATGCCGGAGGCCGCGATGCCGAGCTTGATGTCGCCGCCGCCGATTCCCCCCAGCGCGTAGACGAGCGTGCCCGCCGCGGTCAAAACCGCCATAACGGCGAGGCTCTCCGACGACGGAGTGAATGCCGGCGAAGGCGTGAACGAGGATCGCCGCGACGGCGAGCGATCCGGTGAGCCAATTGGGAATGCGGCGCGTACGAATGTCACAATAGCTTGCGACCAGACAGCCGGCCAGTGTCAACGAGATAGCAAGGGGCATGATTTTAAATGCCGGGGAGCGATCTCCTCAAAGCTGCTCGCCGCGTTAGCGTAGAGGACCGGCGACGGCCTGGCCGAAGGCTGTCACGCCCGACGATGCAGACGATCGCAATAAGTGTTGCGAGGAGAACATACTCCGCGAGCTGCGCACCCGTTTCGTCGCGCCACAGCGCCCGAACGGCTAAGCATGTGTCTTACTCTCGCTTTCTGTGCACAGGAATGGGTTAGAAGGCGCGGCCACGTCGAGCGGCCGCGCCCCGTATCCTTGGTTGCTCGAGCTTCTTAGACTGAGGCTGCTGCGGTGTTGAACAGGTTGTGAGGTTCGTGCCGAGCAGGGCGACGCCGACGATGGCAACCAGTGCGATCAGGGCAACCAGCAGGCCGTACTCGACCATCGTCGCGCCTTCTTCGTCGCGAATCATTGTCTTGAGGGTGGTGATCATGCTATCTCCTTAGTTGGTGGTGGTGGGTAGTGAGTGAGTTTACGAAGTGAGTAAGCTTACGTAGTGAATAAGTTTACGTAGTGAATAAGCTTACGTAGTGAGTAGGTTTACGTTGTGAGTAAGTAACGTGGAAGGCTTTCGTTTGGTTACGCGCCGCCAAAAACTTGATAACGGCGATGCTGCGCCTTTTCGCTATTAAATCGAGGCCGCCGCGGTGTTGAACAGCGTGGTGAGGTTTGTGCCGAGCAGGGCGACGCCGACGATGGCGACGAGCGCGATCAGGGCGACGAGCAGGCCGTACTCGACCATCGTCGCGCCCTCTTCGTCGCGGATCATTGCCATAAGGTTGGTAATCATTCGATCTCCTTATGCGTTTAGTGTTGGTGGGTTCGCGGTTTTACCAGATGCCGCTGGGTTGCGCTTCGGCGGGGACTACGACGCCTGCGTTTGGCGCATCGACCAGGATCTGCGCGCTAGCCGACGTGACCCCTGGAACGGATGTGGCGAGCACATGAATGAAGCTGCTGCGGAAATAGTCGGAAGCGATCGGGACGATCGCTTGAAACGTTCCCGTAGGACTAGAGGTCAGGTCGCTACGACTAAGCAGGACGTTGGGCAGATCGGAGGAGAGCGTCGCAAGCAGTGTGATGCGAACGGGTACCGACGGCGGCGCCTCTCCCGTTACGAGGAGTGCCTCTTGGCCCTTGAGGGGCTGAACGTGGAGAACGATGATCCCCTGCAGCTCCGGGATAACCGTCGTGTTTCCGGCGGCCACCTCACTGCGCGCAATGTCCTCCTGCGCCTGGGAGAAGGCGAGCCAGGCCTTCGATGCCAGCTGCTCGATGCGGCTAGCAACGGCGGCCGACACGTAGATGTCGTTCGCTCCATAGACCGGCGGGATCGCCGCCACCTCGACGTGCTCGTTGACGTCGTAGAGGTTGGCACCCGGCCGAATCACGAGAACGAGGCCGGGACCGCTCAGCTGGACGGCACGCTCCGAAGCCAGCCAAGCATACTGAAGGTTCGCCCGGTGAGCCACCCTGGCCAGCGGAACGCCCATTGGAGCCGCCTCGGCGATATAAGGCGCCGAGTACAACGAGCAGACTATGACGACAACTAGCCCAATAATAGGCCGCATGTAAACCTCCATGCTCCTGGTCGGGTGTATCATGACATTAAGGCTCTCCCCTTGGCAAGGGAGCGCCGGTTATTTTTAATCTAACGTTTTTAATGCGTTAATACATTAACATAAAAATCCGTGGCATAATCCCCTAAAGCGGTTCGCCTACCAGGCACCCGCATGCAGTCGCGTCCCGGAGGAGACTGGATGAATTCGCTTACCCGCCGAGTTATCGCGGGGGCCATTGTATTAGGGTTGAGCCTTTACGCCCGGCCTGTTTTTGCCGACCAAGTGACCCTCCTCTCGATCCAATCGGGGCACTCGGTCGTACTGAGGGCGGAGGGACTCACCCGCGTCGCGGTCGGCGACGGGCGAATCGCGGGCGTCGTGCCGGTCGGAACCTCGCAGGTTGTCGTTAACGGCAAGAGTGCTGGGCATACCACCATATTTATCTGGGCCGGCGGCCGGCGTGAGATCTACGAGGTCACCGTCACCGAGCAGCAGCTTGACGATCTCGCTCAGATGCTTCGCAGCGCGATCTCCGCGCCAAGCGTCCAGGTCGTGAACTTCGACCATTCGATCGTCGTTCGCGGAACCGTCTCCGACGGCGCACAGTTCCAACAGATCTCCGATATTATCGCCCGCTTCGAGCCTTTCCTGAAGGCACAGAACCCGGTTGTGGTGATCGTTAATGCGGTGACGATCTCGCAGAATCTCGGCGACTTGCAGCGCGCGATCGCATCGATCCCCGGGGCAAGCGGGGTCCGAGTGGATCCCGACGGCAAAGGCAACGTCATCGTCAGCGGCAACGCAGCCGACGCCGTCACGGCGCAGGCGATCCTCGACCGGGCTCGCGGACTGGCCGGCCCCTACCTGGCCAGCAACGGACAGCTCATCGACCGTCTCAACTCGCTGACCGACAGTCTGATCGATATTAAAGTCTACGTCCTGGAAGTCGACAAGACGGCCACATCGAACTTGGGAATCCAGCTTTACGGCGCACAGCCAGTCGAGGGCCAGCCGACGCCCGAGCTGATCCCGCCCTCGATTCCCTTCTTCGAATCCATACGGCCGCCGGGGCTGGCGGCGACGATCGGGCCGTTCTACCGCACGATTACCCTGGCGCCGACGCTCAATCTCCTCATGCAGGAGGGGCACGCTAAGATTCTCTCGAGTCCGGATTTGGTCACGATCCCGGGGGCTAAGGCGACTTTTCTGGTCGGAGGTTCTATACCGGTCGTGACGTCGACCGGCCTCGGAGCGATCAACGTCCAGTACCAGCCCTACGGCGTGCAGCTCAACGTCACCCCGACCGTTCACGGCAACGGCTCGGTCGAGGCGGTTATCGCGCCCGAGATCTCGGCCCTGGACTATACAAATGCGGTGGTCGTCTCCGGGTTCACGATCCCGGCGCTAACCATAAGCCAACTGACGACGGATGTTATCACGCGGCCGGGCGAGAGCATTCTCATGGGTGGCCTGGTAAGCCGGATCGAAAAGCGAACGATCTCCAAGATTCCGATCCTTGCTGAGATCCCGATCCTCGGCAAGCTCTTCACCTCGACTTCCTATCAGAATCAGCAGAGCGACGTCGTCTTCGTTATGACTCCGGAGATCCTAACGAGGTAACTTTTAATCGGTCGGGTACGTTCGTACTATAGCCGCTGCCCGGCCACTAATGTTAAGATGACGCTTGGCCGCCCCTTAAGGAGGTAGTGGGTTGAACAAACGGATGGGATAACGCGGGCAGGTGCTGCCCTTTATTGGTATATGCCTGATGGTCCTGATGGGGGTCGGCGCGCTTGCGGTCGACCTCACGTACATTGACTATCAGCAGATGCGGATGCAGTCCGCTGCGGACGCCGCGGCCGTGGCCGGCGCACAGCAGCTCGTTACGCACGGCTGTCCGGACCAATCCGATGCCAAGACGGCCGCGCAAAACGATTCCCAGGTCGACAACTTTACGCCGAGTCGCGAAGCGTACTCGTCCAGGTGGACAACCCGCCGACTATAACAGACGGACCGTATCAGGGCGACAACTGCGCTGTCTACGTCAACATCAAGGTGCCGCAGACGACGACCTGGTTTCTGAGACTCTTCAACGCACCCAGCGGCATGGCGGTAGCGACCACGGCCGTCGCCGAGATGCAGACGACCAACCCCGGTTGCATCTACCTCTTAAGCCCGGCAGTTTCTTCGAGTTTCGCCGGTGCCAACATCTCCGCTCCCAATTGCGGCATCCTTTTGAATGATACGGCGAGCTTTGCGAGCGCGACGATCAAAGCCCAATCGATCGGTTACGCCGGGGCGGCGCCGTCGGGCGGAACGTTTCCGGTAGCGGCGCCGACGCCGATGATTCAAAGCCAGAATCCCTGTCCCGAGATCGCAGGCTGCGCGGCTATGGTCGCCAGTCCGCCTTCGGTCAGCGGATGCACGGCACGTGTCTCAAACCGGCGGTGCGATCTTTGCGGGCTGCTACAGTAGCCTCTCGCTGAGCGGTGCGGTAACCTTGAACCCGGGAACCTACGTGATCAACGGCCCCTTAACTTTCACCAGTGCGACGCTCAGCGGAACCGGCGTGACCTTCTACGTTACCGCCGGCGGATCCGCGGACTTCTCGGGGGTCTTGGCGGGCTCGGGCTCGTCGTTGAGTCCGCCGTCGAGCGGGAGTTACAGCGGCGTGCTCTACTATCAGGTCCCGGGCAATAGCATCAATCCGAAGTTCATTGGGGGGCTGACTAATATCAGTGGCCTGATCTACGCTCCGGGGGTAACAACCGCGCAGTACTGTTGCACCACCGGCAACGTTGTCTTGGTCTTTGGCGCAGCAACGTTCCTCTCGTCGGTCGGACAGGCAGCCAACGCCGTTACGATTCCGAACTCCTCAAATATTGTACGAAGGGTGGTCATCGTCGAATGATTCTGCGAACGATTAGGAGACTGCGCCCGCGCCTGCTTCGCTCGCAGGCGGGCACGGCGATGATCGAGTTCGCTCTGCTAGCGCCGGCATTTATCTTCATGTTCATGGGGATCCTCGAGGTGGGACGATACGCCACCTATGCGGTTCTCGCACAAGCCTCGGCTCGCTCGGGCGCCAACTACGGCTCTGCGAACCTCATGACGGCCGCCGACCTCAACGGAATCAATACCTGGGCGACGGGCGACGCGCAATACCTTCCGACGCCGATTACCGTTACATATCAGCACCTTTGTTCGGTTAACGGGGTTTTGCCGCCCGTGGCGTGCTCCTGGGGTCAGGTGGCCCCGCCCGTGAACACCGTTTACTACATCAAGGTGACCGTGAGCGCAATGTACGCTCCCTGGGTGTCGTACCCAGGCATTGCGGCGCACGTCACAGTAAGCGGTTCCGACTACTTGCGGGTGCAACAGCAATGATGAAAAACACTCATCGTAAGCGCGGCAGCAGCCTTCCGGAAACCGTCTTGGTCATGCTCGTGATGTTGGGACTGACGTTTGGGCTAATTGACTTTGGACGGCTCATGTACACCTACGCATTCCTCACGAACGTGGCGCAGCAAGGTACTCGCTGGGCGAGCGTTCGAGGGTCGAAGTGTACGCTGCTCGATCACTGCAATGCAGATGGCCCGCCGAGCGGATCCCAGCGAATACAGGACATCGCAGACTGGATTCTCAGCCAAGACATCGGCATCGTGAATCCCGGCCTCATGGGCATAGTCGGGCGACTATCGGGCTGGGTAATGCGCCGGGCAATCTCGTCGTGGTCTACATCACCTATCCGTTCACGTTCTTGCCGTTCGTTTTACCGAACACGACGGTGAACTTCCGGGTCGCTTCGAGATATCACATCACCAATTGACGCACCACCTGCTCCCCTAGGCTCGGCGCTCGCGCTGCGCCCTGCGGGCCGGCTCGCGCGGCGGCCTCGCATCCGTTCCGGCACTGCCCTTCAAACGCCGGCCGGAACGGTTTCGGCGTTCTTCGCGCTCGAGGGTTACGACCGGCGTCATCGCGTCGCGACCTACGCATTGCACGTGATCAATGGCACGAGGTCCGTCTTGCTGTGCCGCACGTGGGTCGTCTCGCGTAACGGCGAACCGGTGATGGCCTACCCCGTTCCCTTCGAGGTTGGGCCGCTCTCCACGTCGGAGACGCGCGTGCCGGTCTGGCCGAGCGATTTTACCTCCTTCGACGGCGCGGTTGCCGAGATCGCCGGCGAAGGCGTCCGCTGCATCGTCGAAGCGCCCGCACCCACGGTAAGGAAGGCCTCCTCGTACGCGGTCGTGGCGGCTGCGAGCCTCCTCTTTGGACTTCTTGCAATCGCCGCGGCGGCGGCGCTCGGCGGCGTGTTGCCGCGCATCGCGGCTTTTGCCGTCCCTCCGATCGCGCTCGCCGGCACGACGGTTCGAGCCGAGTACGGCGCCTCCGGCATCGGCAAGCTTTCCTACGCGGTCACCGCCCCAGACGGACGCCTGCTACAGGGCGGCCCGCTCGCAGAACACTCCGGGTCGATCCCGATCGCCCTTCCGGCGGCGAAGGCTGCGGGCGCGTACACGCTACGCATGATGATGCAGGGGCCGCTGGGCAGCGTCGACGAGACGCGTGTTCTCAATGCAACCATCCCGCCCTTGTCGGGCGCCCGCGCCAAGGTCGCGCGAATCGGGTCGATTTCGGTCTCCCCGGTCATCGCGAAGCCCGGTCAGATGGTCGACGTCTCCTATGCTGCTACGGCGGAGAGAGGCTACGTGCGTCTACTCGGTCTCGATGGGACGATCTGGGGGCAGAAGCCCTTTTCGAGCCTCGGTGAGACGCAGTTCGTCGTTCCATATTTCTCCGGCGTGCGAGAGATGCGCGTCCTCGTGCACGTAACCAGAGGGTCGACGAGCGCGCAATCGACGGCCGGAATGGTCGTGGCCGATCTAGCGGGCCGGCCCATGAGCGGCGATTCCCAGGTTGTGGGCGACGACGAATCCGGATCGGGATCGATCGCGAACGGCCCCGCAAACGGCACCTTCGCGGTCCTTACCCCGGAAGTGAAAAGCGGCAATCCGATCAAGATTCGCATCCTCTCGCCCCGCAACGGCCTGCGCGTCTCCCTTGCGGATAGCCAATCGCGCGAAATAGCCCATCTCGACGTCGGCACCGATGCCGACGTCGTTGCGCTCCCGGCGCCCGCCGTTTCGGTTCCGACTCGCTACGTCGTCGTCGCGAGCTTTACCGACGGCTTCGGCCAAGAGAATATCGTCCAGCCCGTCATGATTCTGCCGTAGCGGCATTGCCGCCGGGCGAGGGCAATGATAAAATAACGGCCCGCTTGAATAAGGCACGGGTAAGGAGAGTTTATAGTGTCCAGCGACTGGCGAGCGCGTTGGGGGTCATTTGCGGCCGGCCTCGGTTTTAACCGGCTGAGCGACGACTTTTCGGACGGCGTGGAAGGGACGGAAACGTCGGAGCGGGCCGCTGCCCAGACTTCGCGTCTTCGCAAAGTCCTCGACGACTTGAAGGCCGGGGATCCGAATAAGGGAAACGCGCCGGCGGATCCGCCGGCCGGGACTGTGGTAGCCGAACCTGCAGCAGCCGGATCTAGGGCAATGCAACCTTTGGTGGCCGAGCCGGCCGTGAAGGTGGCAGCCCCAGAACCCGTGATCTTGCCCATTAATGTGCACATCGAAGAAAAACCCAAAGCGGAAGTTGCGAAGGTCACGGCCTCCGCGCCGGCTCTCAACGGGGAAAGGAAGGCGGAACCTGCGATGTCCGACGATGTTTTTCTGCTGGTAGCGGAGCAGCGCAAAGCGGCAGAAGCGCTGCTGCTCCAGGTCGCCGAGCTCGAAGCGCGGTTCCAAACGGAAGCCCATGCCGCCCGGGCCGTCGCGGATTACAAGTCGGCTAAGGAAAAGGCCGAGGCAGCAATGACCCTCGAGCAGCAGGCAATCGAGCTGGCTGACGCCGCCGTGGAGCATCACCGCGCGCTCGCAGCCGAACGCCAAGAGACTGATAGTCTCGTCGCGACCACGCGTGTTGATGCCGAGGCTGCGAAGGCGAAAGTAGAGGAGCTGCAGGAGCAGTTACGGGATGCGCGCCGGCTCGCAGACCAGACCCGCTCCGCCCTCGAGCCACGTGAAGCTCGTGCAAAGGAGCTGGCCGCGAATGAGGCGGCGGCGCAAAGAGAAGCGGCGGAGGCCGCCGCAGGCGTCACCGCCTGTCAGTCTGCGCGCGCTCAAGCGGAAAAGGACGTCGAAGATGCGCGAAAGTACGCTGAGTCGCTTACCAGCGAGATTGCGGAGCTGTCGGCGCGCATCGCGCAACAGGCTGCGGAGGTAAAGCGCAGTCGCGAGGTTATCGCTAGCGCGAGGTAGCTACGCCCTCCGGCTCTGCGTGCGCCAACGGCGGATCCCTTCCTCGCGAAACTCCTCGCCCGCCGAATCCTCTCGCCAGGCTTCGGTGAAGGTCGCGCTCTCGCTGCGCGGCCGGCGCGCGAGCGGTATGTCATCGAAACGGACGCGCATCGAAATGGAAACGCCTTCTCCAAAAACGACCGCCTGTTGCGCCGGCAGGCTCGGCAGCGCGCTGAGCATTGCATAGCCACTCTCAGGTAGCGCTCGCTCAACAAAGCGCTGATCGTGCTCGTTTCCCATCCGCAACGCAAAAACCGTCCCGCATTGTGATAGCGCACTCAGCGAGAGTTCTGACGGCCGCTGCGAGACGAGCGCGAGCGATAACCCGTACTTGCGGCCCTCCTTAGCAATCCGCGTGATGGCTCGGGCGCCCGCAGCGAAATCGGTCCGCTCGTCTTGCGGCAGATAGCGATGGGCCTCCTCGCAGACAAGCAGAATCGGCGGCCGGCGCTCCGGATCGGACCATAACGTGAAATCGAACATTACCCGGCACGACAGCGAGACGACCACATCTGCGATCTCCGATGGCACCCCGGAGAGATCGATGATCGTTAACGGCTTTCCGGCGACCGGAATGCTCAGAAGGTCGCCGACGAGTTTCGATAACGAATCTTGTTTCTCTAACGTATCGGTAAACAAGAACGAAAAACGCCGGTCCTCGCGTAACGATTCCAGGCGAGCCCGCAGGCGTAGATACGAGATGGCTCCATCGGCCTTATTGAGCCGGCCTACCTCCTCATTGAGGAAGCGAAGGATGTCGTGGACGGCAAACGGCGTGGGCGTATCCACGGTAATCCCTGAGGCAGAGCGGTCCACGCCGGCGTTGTGGCGACGCGCCCTGGTAATCACGTCTTTTAGAATGAGTGCCTGAGATTCTTGTTCCTGGTGCGTTCCGCCCCGCACAAGAATTCGGATCGCCTCTTCGAGATTGAAGAGCCAGAGCGGCAAATTTAAGTTATCGACATTGAGCACGTTGGCGAGATCGCCAAACGCCGAAGTGTATTCGTTGTGGGGATCCAGCAGAATGACGTGTGCGTTCGGCTGGTCGGCGAGAATCGCCGACAAGATCAACGTCACGGCGCACGACTTTCCGGATCCGCTCGCGCCCACTATGGCAAAGTGCCTTGAAAGAAGCTCGTCCACCATAACGAAAGCCGGCTGCGATTCATCGTGGCTCAGCGTACCGATTCTAACGTTGGAGGTCGACGGCCGTGAGTACACGCTCGTGAGATCGGCGCTCGTTGCCGGAACGACAAAAGCTCCCAAAGCCGGAGGATGCGAGACGCCGCGATGGAAGGTCGCGCCGTCGTTTTGCGAACCGGTAATCTCGCCTAAAGGCGTGACGGCGACGCGCCGCTGAAACGAGGCGGCGTCGAGTTCCAGCGAGTCGACGACTCCGACGACGTCGCTCTCCTTGCCGCGTATGACGACCATCGAACCGACGCATACGGCCGTGCCGCGGTGAGTGTCGTTTTGGCCGGTGACCATGATCCTGGATCCCGCCAGGCCGGTTATTCGTCCGAGCGTTTCTTCCACGCGCTACACCTCGCTGCAGTCGCGGGCGCGCACGGGGATAGGGGAGTACGCGACCCTCATAAGGCCGACTTCGCTTTCGCTACGATCATTAGTACCTATTCCTAATGTTTTGGTAGAGCCTGCGCATATTCGTACTACGTTGCTTGCTTCCTGGCAACCCTTTCGATTAAAAAAGAAAAACCTCAAACAACCAGGCGCTTGCTATGGGGGTTGAGGCAGCAGCGGCCCCGTTCGTTCCCAGATCGAAACGCCGTCGGGCAGCGGCCACGAAAGGGAGAGCGGCCCCGACGCGTAGTTGCGGCTCGGATCGCCGGCGAAGTGTGCTGCGGACATCGGCACGCACAGGTTCGCAAAACCCCGCGAAAGCACCAAAGCCGGGCTCGGAAGGAGCAACGCCACGTGATCGGTTGAAACTGCGATGACCGGCACGCCGTTGTTGGCATCTCTTTGCGCCTGGTCGAGCACGTCTTGGCTCGCCGCGGGGCCCATCAAGGTCCAGGTCGTGCTCGACGGCAGGTAGGCGATGAGCTGTGCGACGCTCAGGTACCCGCCGGTGGTTTTTAGATCGGGCTGCTCGTACGCCTTATCGATGACCATTCCGACGAAGGAGTTGCAGGAGGCGCCGAGGGGCTCACCCTCGGTGGTACACGATGCGTCGGCCAATGCGACACCCTTCGTGACCGTGTTAAAGAGGTTGGACGAATAGGAATCCGAGACGTCCGGGCAGGCCGCGCGGGTACCGGCTACGGTCGCCGCCGCGAAGAATCCGGCGACCAAGAGATAACGCGAAGCCCGGCAGAGAGAGAATCCCTGGCTCATCCGATTCATTATAGATCACTCGGCGGCGACCGCAACCGCCATGGGGCGGTACTGCGGTTTTTTGATGAAGAAGATCAGCGGAGTGGAAAGCACGAAAACGATGGCGGTGACGCGGAAGAGATAGTTGTAGGCGATCATGGCGGATTGCTGACTCACCATTTCCGTCAGTTGTTGGGCGGAGTAGCCGTGGGTTTGGGTGACACCCGAGGCGAGGACGTTCCATGCAACGGCCGTCTGGTGCGTCAGCATGGTGGTTAAGATCGCGATGCCGAGGCTGCCGCCGAGCTGGCGGAGCAATGTGAATACACCGGTCGCGCCGGCCAGTTCCGCCCTCGGAACGTCGGCGAGCGAGATCGTCGTGAGCGGAACGAAGAGGAACCCGAGCGCGAATCCCTGGATGAGTCGCGGCCAAAAGACATCCCAATAACCCGCCTGCACGGTCAGGCCGCCCAAGAGCCAGGTAGACCACGCAAAGAGGAGCGTTCCGAAGACGATCGACCAGCGCCCGTCGATGCGATTGAGAATCCGGCCGATGATCAGCATTGAAGCGGCCGTCGCAAAGGCACCCGGCATCAACGCCATGCCGGTATCGAACGCCGTGAATCCCAGGATCGATTGAAAGAAGAGCGGCAAGATCAACGCCGTGCCGTAGAGCCCAAAGCCCATGATGATGCCCAAGAACGATCCGATTGAGAACGATCGGAACTTGAAGACGTTAAGGTCCACGATTGGGTAGCGATCCCGTAGCGTCTTGACGACGAAAACGGTTAAGGAAACGGCTGAAACCACCGTAAGGATCTGAATTGCCTGCGAGGAGAACCACTCGTCGCGTTCGCCCTGCTCCAGCACGAACTGCAGAGAGGCTAATCCGGCAGTGAGCAGACCGACGCCGATCCAGTCGATGCCGCCCTTGGGTTTTGCGATGTACTTCGGACTGGGAATGAAGGCCAGCGTCATCAGAAAGGCGGCGATCCCGATCGGGATGTTGATATAGAAGATCAGCGGCCAGCTTGCGTTGTCGACGATCCACCCACCCAGGGCGGGGCCGATCGCCGGCCCGACCATTGCGCCCATGCCGAAGATGGCCATTGCAGCGCCGCGTCTTTGTGGAGGAAATGTCTCAAACATAATCGCTTGGGCAGTGGGCTGCAGCGCTCCGCCGCCGAGTCCCTGAATCACGCGGTAAAAGACCAAGACCCAGATCGAACGGGCGGTGCCACACAACAGCGACGAGACCGTGAAGAGCGCTATTGAGATCGCGTAGAAGGTCTTGCGCCCGAGCAGCGCGGTCAGCCAGCCGTTGAGCGGCATCACGACCACGCTTGCCAGGATGTAGCCGGTTGCAACCCATGCAACCTCATCGACCGTCGCGCCGAGGTTGCCCCCGATTGTATTGAGGGCGACGTTGACGATCGTGGTGTCGATGATCGCCATGATCAGTCCGAGCATGACGGTCACCGTGATCAGCGCGACCGGCGGGTCGTCGCGTTGCGGCATTAAAGGCCTCGTACCCATTCTCGAACAAGGGACCGTCCGGTGCAGAGACTGGTTGCCGCATTTGCGCTCTTCGCGCTGATCGACGTGCTCGCGTTTCGCACGCCTCTCTACCACGCCGCTCTCGATCCCTCTTCGAGCACCGGCGGCTTTGAATCGGCGATCGCTCAACTCCGAGCCTTCCACGGCGATCCGCGCCGCGACGTCTTGGTCTTGGGCGACTCGCGGATTTACTCCGGTTTGAATCCGCAGGCGGCGAGCCAAGCTGCCGGCACGCTGCGGTTTCTCAACGGCGGCGTGCCCGGCACGACGCCGCGCTGCTGGCCGTTCTTCGTCCGAGCGATCGATCCGGAGGCTCGCCGCTTTGCGGCCGTCGTCATCGCGGTCGACACCTACGGCGACGACGACAGCGCAATCGGCAGCTTGGACGGCGACGACCGTCCGATGGATCTGCGCTACGTCGTCTTTCAAACTCGCTTAACGGACCTTCCCAAGCTGGCCGGATCGTTCTCCGACCCGCGCGAGCGCGTCGAGAACGGCATCGACCTTTTCTGGCGGGCGACCGAACTGCGCGACGACGTTCAGGCGCTCGCGGCCAATCCGCTCGCGCGCGTGGCGGCGATCGACGCGGCCCGCAACTCACCGGCGTACGATCCGCTTGCCGCCCACCCGCGAAGCGAAACGCTCGCCGGCCTGCATGTCGACTTCGCAACGGGCGCGATCGTCTATCCGCCTGGAACGACCGATGCCGCGCGCGCCGCGATCGCGACGCAAGTGCTCGCGGCCGGGAAGCCTAGCCTCTCGTACGCCCGCTACCGGCAGCAGTGGCTGGCGCCGATCGTCGCGCGCTACACGGCCGGCGGAACGCCCGTCTTTTTCGTTCGCATTCCGACGCGGCCCGCGCACCGCTCGCCGTCGCAACTTCCCAGCGGTTCGCTCGTCGCGATCGCCCAAAACGACGGCGCCCACCTTATTCCGGCCACAAAGTATCTCGCGCTCGAACGCCCGGAACTCTTCGCCGACGAAGATCACCTCAACCGCGAGGGCAGCTTACGCTTTAGCCGCCTCCTGGGGTCCGACGTTGCGCGGGCGCTTTCTCATCCGCCTGCTTCGTCAGCCGATCCGGCACGAGGTATGCCGGCCTCGCCGCCGCGGAGTATGCCGGCCTCGCTAATTTCCAGGTTAACCGCTCGGCCGGCATACTCCGCACCGGCTCTCGCGATTGTTCCGCTGTTGGCTTCCAAGCCCGAGCATCACTCGCTTTCGTGGTTTGCGGCGGCGTGCGGAATTGGGGTTCCGCTGCAGTTTCAGTCGTACGAGTTTTGGCTGTTCTTTGCGATTGTCGCGGCGCTGTTTTATTGGTTGCCGCGGCGCGCGGGGCGTTATGTGTTGCTGGTTGCCAGCTACTATTTTTACGCGCGGTGGAATGCGTGGTACGTGCTGTTCTTGTGGATTCTGACGGCAAGCGATTTTGCGATCGGGATTTGGGTCGAGCGCGCGAAAGCGGCCGGCGGGCGGCACGTTAAGCTGCTGCTCGGGGCGGGTGTCGCCGCGAACCTTGCGTTCTTGGGGAGCTTCAAGTACGCCAACTTTGGGAGCGGTACGGTCGCGGCGTTAGCCGGCATGCACTCCAATCCGTGGCTCGTCAATCTCTTCGTTCCGATCGGCATCAGCTTCCACACGTTCCAAAGTATCTCGTATCTCGTCGACGTCTACCGCGGACGCACGGTAGCCGTGCGAAAGCCGCTCGACTACGCGCTCTATCTGTCGTTTTTTCCGCAGTTGCTGGCCGGGCCGATCGTCCGCGCCGGGTTGTTCTTCGGCGAGCTGTTTTCGTGGCGGCCGCCGGGTCCCGACGACGTTAGTTACGGCTTGGCGCGCGCCGGTTTCGGGCTGCTGAAGAAGACGGCGATCGCCGACCCGTTTGCGTCGGTGGCAAACGCGTACTTCGATGGGATTGCAAGCCATCCGGGCGCGCTCGCGGCGTGGAGCGCAATGTTTGCTTTTAGCATGCAAATCTATTTCGATTTTTCCGGCTACAGCGACATCGCGATCGGCTGCGCGAGGCTGTTGGGCTTCGTCTTTCCGGAGAACTTTCGCATGCCGTATCTCGCGACGAGCATCGGCGATTTCTGGCACCGCTGGCACATCACGCTCTCCACCTGGCTGCGCGACTACCTCTACGTTCCGCTCGGCGGAAGCCGTCACGGTCTAGCGGCAACGCTGCGCAACTTGATGGTCACGATGCTCTTGGGCGGTCTCTGGCACGGGGCGCAGTGGACCTTCGTCGCCTGGGGTGGTTTTCACGGCACGATGCTCTGCATCGAGCGGCTGTTCGGCATCGGCCGAAAGGGGAGTTCGCCGGCAGGCGTCGCGCTGGTCGCGCGGGTTACGCTCACGTTTGCGATCGTCACGCTCGGCTGGGTTCTCTTCCGGGCGCCGACCTTCGCCGATGCGCTTGGGGTGTATCGCGCGCTCTTCGCCGGTGGACCGGGCGCGTCGCTTTTGACGGGATGGTTGGCAGTGCTTGCCGCCGGCATCGTTGCCTTCGGAGCGGCGCGCCTGGTGTTCGACCGCTGGAGCATGACGCCGGCCTGGCAAGGGCTGCGTCCCGGCATCCAGGTGGGAGCGCTCGCCGGCTTACTGTTGGCGCTCGCGCTCTTCTCGTGGCCCGGCGTCTCGCCGACCTTCATCTACTTCAAGTTCTAAAGGGCTAAGCAGAGGCTCCTGATGTAAACTATCGGGAATGCTCGAAGAAGAAGACCAAGCGATCGCAATCTCCGAGTTTGAGGGCTCGCGCGTGGTCACGCTGCGGGGCGAATGGGACGTCTCAAACCGCGAACGGCTTCGGGGTGTCTTGGGCTCCCTCGAAAACGATGGCGACGTGCTCGTCGATCTGCGCGAAGCTAGTTTCTTTGATTCAACGGCGCTGGCCGAGCTGATCGCGCTCTACAAGCGTTTGGCCGGCGAGGGCCATCGGCTCGAGGCGCTGGTTGGCGAGAGCAACATGCGACGGCTGCTGGAGTTGACCAGCCTCGACAACCTGCTGGGCGTTTCTAGTGCGCGCGCCCGCTACCTCACGGAGCGCCTGCCGCCGCCCGTGTGGCCGTCGCAAGAGCCGGCGTGATTCCGCTGAGCGCGCATCGCGCGTCCCTCGAGCGCTATCTTAGCGAGATCGTCGTTCCGTTCGACTCCGTCGCGGGACGCATTATCGCCGAGCGTCTCCCGATCGCGTATGCCCGCGATCCGGTTCGGCCTTGCCTGTTGCTCTGGGCGTGTTCGGCCAACGGCGGCGATACGGCCGATGCGCTTCCCGTCGCGGCGGCGTTCGATCTCTTCGATCGCTTCATGCTGTTGCACGACGAGCTTGCCGACGTCCGCGCCGCGACGATCGTTCGTTGGGGCCTCGGGCAGAGCCTCAATGCGGGCGACGCGCTCTATGCCTTGGCATTTCGTAGCCTTGCCAGCGACGTCGGCAATCCGGCGTGCCGCCTCCAGGTGGCGCGACTCGTCGGCGAAGCCGTCCTCGAGGCGATCGAAGACCGCGAGGCCGCGATGCAAGGCCGCTGCGCGCTGACCGGAGCTGCGCTGCAGGCCGGCGCGATCATCGGCGGAGCCGGCCCCGAGGTAGCAGCAACCTTCGCGCAAGCAGGACGTGCGCTGGGAATGGCCAGCGAGACGAACGATAGCGAAAGCGCGCAGCAGTTCGCGCTCGCGGCCATCGGGGCGCTGCGGCCGTGCACCAGCAAAGAAGACCTCGACGTTTTTGCGGAAGTCGCACTCTACGTTGCGCGACAAGCTGCCTAATCGTTCGACGCCGTCGCGAAAGGCGGAGCATCTTCGAATCAACCTCGAAGAGGACGTCGGCGCGAAGGGCCTGACCGCGGGCTTCGAGCGCTACAGGTTGACGCACCGCGCGCTGCCGGAAATCGATCTGGCCGACGTGGACACGTCGATCCATCTCTTCGGGCGTAGGCTTACGGCGCCGTTGCTGATCTCGTGCATGACGGGTGGAACGCCCGAGGCCACGGCGATCAATCACCGCTTGGCGAAGGTCGCGGCGCACTACGGCCTGGCGATGGGTTTGGGCTCCGGTCGCGTGCTGCTCGAGTCTCCCGAGACGCTCGAAAGCTTCGACGTGCGCGCGGACGCCCCGGAGGTTTTGCTGTTCGCAAATCTCGGCGCGGTGCAACTCAACAAGGGTTACGGCTTGGCGCAGTGCCGGCGACTCGTCGAGATGCTCGAAGCCGACGCGCTCGTGCTGCATCTCAATCCGCTGCAAGAGGCGCTTCAGCCTGAAGGCGACACATGCTTTCGCGGACTGCTGTCGCGCATCGCCGAGTTGTGCGCGCATGCCGATTTTCCGATCGTCGTGAAAGAGGTCGGCTGGGGCATCGGCGCAACGGACGTTCGCGCGCTCTTCGATGCTGGGGTTGCGGCGGTCGACGTAGCCGGTGCCGGCGGCACGTCGTGGAGCGAAGTCGAGCGCTACCGGATCGCCGAGCCGTGGCGCGCGCGAGTCGCCGGAGCCTTCGCGGCCTGGGGCATCCCGACGGCCGAAGCGGTCGTCGCGGCGCGCGCCGTCGCCCCGGCGGGAACGCTGATCGCCAGTGGCGGAATCCAAACCGGTCTCGACGCCGCCAAGGCTTTGGCGCTGGGTGCCGACCTCGTGGGAGTTGCCGGGCCGTTCCTTCGCGCCGCCGACAAGGGCCTCGAAGCGGCGCTCGAGGTCGCCCGCGAATACCTGGAGACGCTGCGCGTCGCGATGTTTTGCGTGGGCGCTCAACGACCGGCCGAGCTGCGTGGCCGGCTCGAACTGCGAACTTGACTAAGTGGACTAAGTCCGATAGGCCCGCCCACGCCAAGGTTGAAGCCTATCCCATCTTGACGATCGAGGCGCGCCGGTGAATCTCGATTTGCGGGCCGCCGATGAGTATTGCCGCGTGCTGACGCGTGGGCATTACGAGAACTTCTCGGTCGCGTCGCGCTTTGTGGATGCGGCGCGGCGTCGCGATCTGATGCGCATCTACGCCTTCTGCCGGACGACCGACGATCTCGGCGACGAGAGTCCGGGCCGCACGGCGTCGGCGCGGCTGGCGCGCTGGAACGACGAGGTTCGCGCTCTTTTTGCCGGCGTGCCGCCGGTCCATCCAGTGCTCGTCGCGTTGGCGGACACGGTCGCGCGCCGCGCCATTCCGGCGCAGCCGTTTTTCGACCTGATCGAGGCGAACGTGCAGGATCAGCGCGTCACGCGCTATGCGGCGTGGGACGAGCTCGACGCATACTGCCGGCTCTCGGCGGCGCCAGTGGGCCGGATGGTCCTGCGAGTTTTCGGCGTAACCGATGCGACCGCGGAGTCGCTTTCCGACGACGTCTGCATCGGCTTGCAACTGGCCAATCACGCGCAGGACGTTCGGCGTGACGCCGCCATCGGGCGCAAATATTTGGTTGAAAGCGACGTCGCGGCGGTGGGTCTGTCGGGAGCCGCCGAGCGGATGGTGCGCCGGGCGCGTTCCTTGCTTGCTTCCGGGGAGCGGCTCGAGGCCTATGTTCCGCGAGCGCTCCGGCTGCAGCTGGCCCTCTATCGAATGGGAGGGCTGGCGATTTGCGATGCCATCGAAGCGCTTGGCTACCGGACCGAGCAGGAACGGCCGAGCCTTTCGACGCCGACGAAGGTATCGGTGGTGCTCCGCGCCGCAGTAGAGAGTTTTTCTCGGAGGCCGGCATAGATGGTGATCGATTCCGACCAGCTCCGCGCCGAGCGTTTCAACCGGGACATGGCCAAGCGCGAAGCGAGCAACTTCTACTGGGGCTTCATCTCGCTCAGCCATCACGAGCGGATGGCGATTTACGCGCTTTACAACTTTGCCAGGCAAGTGGACGACGAGGCGGACACCGTTGGAGTCGAAAATCTGCCGGCGCGCCTGGCCGTGCATCGCGCGCGTATCTCGGCAGCGGTGAACCGCGACTATGGCGACGACCCGATCCTGCGCGTCCTCTCCGAGGCCATCGAGCGGTATTCGATTCCCGAAGAAGAGCTGCAGATGCTCATCGACGGCGTCGAGATGGATTTTAGCCAAGCGCGGTATCAGTCGTTCGACGATCTGAAGGACTACTGCAATCTGGTCGCCTCGGTTGTCGGCCGGATGTGCGTGCGCATTTTTGGGTTCAGCGATCCGATCGCGCTGGAGCGTGCCGACGATCTCGGTCTCGCGCTCCAGCTTACCAACATCTTGCGCGACGTTCGCGAAGATGCCGTCGATATGAACCGAATTTATTTGCCGCAGGACGACCTCGCGCGCTTCGATATTCCGGAATCGGCGCTTTTTTCGGGAGAGATCCGCCCGGGGTGGAACGAGCTGATCGCCGAGCAGGTCGCACGCGCGCGAACCTATTTTGAGACGGGATACGAAGTGCTGCGCTATATTCCGCGCCGCCCCGCCGCGTGCGTGCAGACGATGGCCGGGATCTACGAAGAGCTGCTCAAGAAGATCGAACGCGAGCCCGGGCTTCCGTTGCGAGCTCGTGCCGCGCTCTCGAAGACGGAGAAGCTCCTCGTGGTGGTGCGGTCGTGGCTGTCGAGCGCGTAGCCGTCGTCGGCGGCGGGCTCGCGGGCTTAGCGGCAGGTCTTGCGCTCAAAGCATCTGGGGCGCACGTCGAACTCTTCGAGCGAAGCCGGATCCTCGGTGGGCGTGCCACTTCTTTCGAGATCGACGGCGTTGAGGTCGACAACGGCCAGCACGTCTTTTTGGCGTGCTGCACGGAGTTCGTCAACTTTGCGAAGGCCGTCGGAATGAACGGTCAGATTCATTTGCAAGAGCGGTTCGACGCGACGATTATTTCGCGAAGCGGCAAAGCGGGACGGCTTCGTACCGCGGCGCTGCCGGCGCCGCTTCATTTGATCGGCTCGTTTGCGAGCTATTCGCACCTTGGCCTCACCGGAAAGCTGCGCATCGCGCGGGCACTTGCGGCGGCGCTGCTCAGCCAACCCCGCGCGAACGAAACCTTCGAGACGTGGCTGACGCGGAATGGCCAGGGCGCGCAAGAGCGGGCGGCCTTTTGGGATCCGTTCTTCGTTCCCGCGCTCAACGCGCCATTCGATCGCGTCGGAGCATCCGACGCGATGTTCGTGTTAAAGACCGCCTTCTTACGCGATGCCGGCGCCGCGCGTTTCGGCTTCTCAAAAGTCCCCCTCGCGCACCTAGCGGCCGCCGCCGCAAAACAACTCGACGCCGTCCACACCTCAACACCCGTAACCTCGGTCACCCTGAGCGACCCCCGTGTCACGCTGACCCTGTCGAAGGGCGACACGGGCACCCCCTTCGATGCGGTCGTGCTCGCGGTCGGCCCCCGTCAGGCGGAGCGCATTCTCGGCGACCCCGCGCGTTACGGCGTCAAAAATCTCGATAAGTACGACCCGTATCCGATTATCGACGTCCATCTCTGGCACGACGGTGGAACCATCGGCCGCGATTTCGTGGCGGCGCTCGAATCGCCGCTGCAGTGGATCTTCGAAAAGGAACCAGGCTATTTATGCTGCAGCTTCAGCGCGGCCGACGAGTATCTGCGCCAACCGACCGCGGAACTAGAATCGCTCGCCTGGCGCGAAGCGCAAACGTTTCTGCCGGTGCTTAAACCGGCAACGCTGATTCGAAGTGCGGTCACGCGCAACCCCGAAGCAACGTGGCTGCCGCGCGTCGGCGCAGCGCGAACGGAACAGCGCACGAACCATCCCGCGATCGCGATCGCCGGCTCGTGGACCGAGACCGGCTGGCCCGACACCATGGAATCCGCCGTGCGCAGCGGCAATCTGGCCGCGGCGGCGCTGCGCTCGGTATGACGAATACCGATCTGCAGGTCGATCGGTGTTTGAAGCGCGCGATCGACTGGCTCTTGCGCGAGCAGTCCACGGAGGGCTGGTGGTCGGGCGAACTCGAGACCAACGTCACGATGACGGCCGAGCACGTGCTGCTGTTTCGCTTCTTAGGCTTAGCGCACGACGAGTTTGCGGCGGGGGCGATCGGCCATATGCTGAGGCACCAGCGCAGCGACGGATCGTGGGCGCTCTACTACGACGGGCCGGCCGATCTGAGCACGACGATCGAAGCGTATGTTGCGCTCAAAGTGCTGGGCGTCGATCCGGCGCGCGAGGAGATGCGCAGGGCGCTGCACGTGATCTTGCAGCAGGGCGGCGTGGCAAACGCGCGGGTCTTCACGAAGATTTGGCTGGCGCTCTTCGGCGTCTATCCCTGGTCGGGCGTGCCGTCGTTGCCGCCCGAGTTGGTCTATTTTCCGCTCTGGATGCCGTTCAATCTGTACGATTTTGCCTGCTGGGCGCGCGGAACGGTCGCACCGCTGACGATCGTCGTCTCAAAGCGCCCGATTCGCAAGCTGGGCGTCGACGTGAGCGAAATCGTCGCGCCGGGAAGCGAGAAGGAGATGCAGCGCGTGACCGGGTCGCGGCATTGGCTGATGTACGTCGAGAAGTTGCAAAAGCTCTACGAGCGTCTGCCGGTTCAACCGTTTCGCGACGATGCGCAGCGGCGGGTAGCGCAATGGATCGTTGAGCGGCAAGAGGCCGACGGAAGTTGGGGCGGGATTCAGCCGCCGTGGGTCTATTCGCTCATCGCGCTCGACCTGATGGGCTATGGCGTCGAGCATCCGGTGATGCGCAAAGGCATCGAAGGCATGCGCCGATTCATCATCAACGAGCGCGGCGATTGGCGTTTCCAGGCCTGCATGTCGCCGGTGTGGGATACGGCGTGGGCCGTGCGCGCGCTCGCGATTGCGGGCTTCGACCAGTCGCACCCCGCGATGCAGCGCGCGGTTACGTGGATGCTGCGCGAACAGATTCCCGACGATGCGCCAGGCGACTGGCGCATGAAGTGCAACGAGACGCACGGTAACGGCTGGGCCTTCGAGTTTGACAACGACGCCTATCCCGACATTGACGACACGACGATCGTCGTGCTGGCGCTGCTCGAGGGCGGCAAACGCACTGCCGTCGCCGATTCGGTCGAGCGCGCGCGGCGCTGGACGCTGGCGATGGACTCGCGCAACGGCGCCTGGGCTGCGTTCGATCGGGACAATACTCGCGAGCTGCTCTATCGCATGCCGTTCTCGGATTTCGGCGCGATGATCGATCCGCCGACTGAAGACGTAACCGCGCACGTACTCGAGATGCTCGCGGCCCTGGGCGAGGGTGTGTCGAATCCGGCCGTCGCCCGAGGCTTGGAGTATCTGCGCGCGACGCAAAAACCGTGGGGTTCCTGGTACGGGCGCTGGGGCGTCAATCACGTCTACGGGACGTGGTGCGTGATCTCGGCACTCGCCGCTTTACGCACCGGCGAAGACATGATCGAGTGCGCGGTCGCGTGGCTGCTCTCGGTGCAGAATCCCGACGGCGGCTGGGGAGAAAGCTGCCACTCGTACGCCGACGAGTCGTTCGCCGGCATCGGAAGCAGCACGCCGTCGCAAACCGCCTGGGGCGTGCTCTCGCTGCAACTTGCCGGCCATTCGCAACATCCGGCGGTCCAACGGGGTCTTGCCTATCTGTGCGAGCGGCAGCGCGGCGACGGAACCTGGGATGAGCCCGAGTGCACCGGAACCGGTTTCCCTCGCGACTTTTATATCAACTATCACCTTTATCGCCATCTCTTCCCAACAATGGCCCTGGCAAATGACATCAGGCCACCGACCCTGAAGGAAGCTAACCTATGAGCATGCCCCTCCAACAGAAGATCGCCGTTGCCAAGTACATTGCCGGCAAGCGCCTGCGCGGCGAGAAGAAGTATCCGCTCGTGCTGGAGCTCGAGCCCCTGCTGCAATGCAATCTTGCGTGCGCGGGCTGCGGGAAGATCCAGCACCCCGACGAGATTCTTCGCCAGCGTTTGAGCGTCGAAGAGTGCATCGCGGCGGTCGAAGAGTGCGGCGCGCCGATGGTTTCGATCGCGGGCGGCGAGCCGCTGGTGCACGACCAGATGCCGCAGATCGTTGAGGAGTTGGTCAAGCGCAAGAAATACGTCTTTCTCTGCACCAACGCGCTATTGCTGAAGAAGAAGCTTCATCTCTTCAAGCCTTCGGTCTATTTCGTTTGGATGATCCATCTCGACGGCATGCGCGAGCGCCACGATCAGTCGGTCTGCCGGCAGGGCGTCTTCGACAAAGCGATCGATGCGATCAAAGAAGCAAAGGCCGCCGGTTTTCGCGTCTTTACCAACACGACGTTTTTCGATCAAGACGGTCCCGAGTCAATTCGCGAGGTGCTCGACTATCTCAACGACGACCTCAAAGTCGACATGATGCAGATCTCGCCGGCCTACGCCTACGAAAAGGCACCCGACCAAGAGCACTTCCTGGGGGTAAAGAAAACCCGCGAAATCTTCACGCAGGTCTTCGCCGACGGTAAGCGCCGCAAGTGGCGCCTCAATCACAGCCCGCTCTACTTGGACTTCCTCGAGGGCAAGGTCGATTTCGAATGCACGCCGTGGGGAATTCCGTGCTACACGGTCTTCGGCTGGCAGCGCCCCTGCTACCTCATGAGCAAAGAGAGCTACGCGCGCACCTATCAAGAGTTGCTCGAGGAGACCGATTGGTCCAAATATGGGCGCGGCAAGCATGAGTCGTGCGAGAACTGCATGGCGCATTGCGGTTACGAGCCGACGGCGGTCATTCGCACGACGGGATCCATTAAGGAATCGATTCGCGCCGCAATGAACTAATGGCGGGTGAAGTCTAGCCGCATCGGTTTAGCGGTAGCGCTCGCTTGGCTCGTTGCATGCACGGGCCGAGGCAGCGGTCCGGCCAACCCCCTGCCGCAGGTTCCCTTGGTTGATGTGGGAGCGCGGGAGTCACTCCACGCCGAGCTTCCGGAACCGCCCGTCGTTCGCTCAGTCGACGGGGTCGCCAGACTCTCGCTGGTTGCTACGGAGAACTATTCGACGGGGCAGCCGACGTTCGCTTACAAAGGCGCGCTTCAGGTCATTCCAACGATCGTGGTCGAACCGGGCGATTCGATCGACGTCAAGGTGAGCGACCAACTTCCCACCGAGCCGCCGCCCCGGATGCCGCCCGGCCCGATGACGGACATGGGCACCGCAGATGACATGAATCTGCATTTCCACGGCTTCGGGTCGTCGCCGAAAAAGCCGGGCGACGACGTTCTTACCACCCTCGCTCTGCCCGGCCAAACGCTGCATTATGTCGTCCACGTACCCACCAATCAGGAGCCGGGCCTCTACTGGTACCATCCGCACGTGCACGGCGAGACCAGCTTTCAAGTCGGCGAGAGCGGCATGTCGGGCGCGATTATTGTTGAGGGGCTCGAACGCCATCTGCCGGGTCTGTCGAAAATGAAGCAGCGCCTCATCGTCGTCCGCGCGACGGGAATCGGCGACGACGTGCGGCCGCAACACAGCAACACCTCGCCCTGCACGACCAAAGACCATCTGACGGTTTCGCTCAACGACGCGGTGCGTCCGGACATCACCATTGCGCCGGGGGAAAAGCAGTTCTTCCGATTGCTCAATGCGACCGGGCATAAGACGCTGCGACTCAACATCGAGGGCGAAAAGCTCGAGCTGGTTGCGATCGACGGTTTTGCGCTGGATACGTATCCCGGAACGCCGCCGACGGAGATGGAATCGACGCTAATCGTACCGCCGGCCTCGCGTGCCGAGTTCGTCGTTACGGGGCCCGCGAGCGGTCACGCGAAGTTCCGGACGCTCTGCTATAACACCGGACCCAACGGCGATCCAGATCCCGAAATACTTCTTGCAAATCTCAAGGCGCCGCAGGGCCGCGTGCGCGCCCCGCTTTTGCCTGAACCGCTCGCCGTCGGCTCGCCACTCCCCCGCAACGTCTACACAACCCAGCTCCCGCCACCCGCGACCAAGCGCGTCGTGATCTTTAGCGAGAACTCAAAGCCGGAGTTTTTCATCAACGGCAAAGCGTATTCGACCAAAGCCAAGCCGATGTTCGTCGTGCACGTCGGCACGGTTGAAGAGTGGCACGTGGTGAACGTCACCCAAGAGGTGCACGACTTTCACATCCACCAGTTGCACTTCTTAGTGCAGAAGATCAACGGCGTCCCAGTCAGCCACCCGTTCTGGGCCGACAGCTTCATCATCCCGCATCGCTCTGCCAGCGGAAACAAAGGCGTCCCGGGGTCGCTCGATCTCTTGATGGACTTCCGCGACCCGCTTATTCGCGGCGAGTTCCTGTTTCATTGCCACATCCTCGACCATGAAGATCAAGGCATGATGGCTAAAATCGAAGCGATTTAGCCCGCGGTGCCCGGGTACTTGTAACGCATCACTTTCTGTAAGTTGATGCCGCGGATGATGCCGTTGGCGTGGTAGGTCAAGCCCCACGAGTCGATCGACGACATATCGGGAAAGATGCAGGCTTCCAGCGTTTGGTCGACCGAGTTTTTATTGTACCAGCCGCCGCCGGCGCCCGAAGTTCCGCCGAACTGGTCCGAACCGCCCAATAGCGTGCAGTAGCACGACGCGGGATTTCCGCCGCACGAGCCGACCGTCGGCTTCAAGATATAGGCCAGCGCGGCCAGCGAAGGTTTTGTCGTGTAGAGCGTCTCCAACAGAATGTGGATGCGCGAGCCGTCTTTCTTGCTAGTGTATTGGCAAAAGGGTCGTTCGCCTGCGAGGAAGAGCAGGTTTGAAGAGTTGCTGCCGTAGACAGGGCGGCGAAGTACGACTTCGCCGCCGGTCTGTTTGCAGTACGCGGCCGCGGCTGTTTGCGCGACGGCCGCGGCGGGCGAGATTGCAAGGGCTGGAGGCGACGCGTTTGCGCCGATGGCGCCGCATCCCACAAACGCGACGCTTATAACGCCTAGCAGTGCTAGAAATCGAAGTTTCATATCACCGTACTACCGTGCGACCTTGCGGCAGGCCTTTTGCTGCAAGGAGACGTCCTGACAATAAGAGTAGAGTAAGCTAGCGCGCATGATCAACGGAGAAGCGATTCTTGCGGCCGTGCTCTCGTTAAGGGATGCGACCGAACAAAGTTTCAAACGCCTCGAGGCCGAGGTGGCCGGCCTCGCGCGTCGCCTTGAGAAGGTCGAACTTCGGCTTGGCGGCCTGGAGAAGCGGCTTGACGCCCTCGAGACGCGGTTCGACCGGTTCGAGGTGAAGGTGCTCCAGCGTTTCGACGCGCTCGACGCGCGCCTGACTGCCGTCGAAAGCTAGGGCTCCGATCGCGCAGCGCGATCGCGTCTTCCTAACCGGCGCATCCGGATTCGTCGGCTCGCACATTCTGCGTGAGCTGCTCGATGCCGGCTATCAAGTGCGCGCCCTCGTCCGCGGGGGGAGGCAGGTTGATGGGCGCGCCGAGCCGGTCGAGGGCGATTTAAGAACCGTCGGCGCTTTCGCGCACGCGCTTCAAGGATGTCGCTACCTCGTTCACTGCGCGGCGCTTTATACGTTCGCGCCGCGCGCCAAGCGCGAGATCGCGGCGGTCAACGTCGAGGGAACCGCGAGCCTGATGCTCGCAGCCGAGCTCGCCGGCGTCGAGCGGGTGGTCCTAACGTCGAGTTCGGCAACGCTCGGTCACGCGCACAGCGGCTACCACCGCTCCAAACTCGATCAAGAACGTGCCGCCTTTGCGTCGCGCGTTCCGGTGCTCGCGCTGCTTCCGACGGCCCCGGTCGGGCCGGGCGATTCGAAGCCGACGCCCACCGGCAAGCTCGTGCTCGATTTTGCGCGCGGGAAGATCGTCGCAAAAGCCCCGGGAAGCGGCGGCATGAACCTGGTTGCCGTTGAGGACGTCGCGCGCGCCCACGTTGCCGCATTGGATCGAGGGAAAATCGGCGAACGCTATGTGATCGGCGGCGAGAATCTCGCCATGGACGAGATTTGGCAGCGGCTGGCCGACGTAACCGGGCGCCCGATGCCGAAATGGCGCGCGCCCTATGCCTTGGCGCTGGGAGCCGCGTATTGCGATGAGTTGCGCTGCCGGATCGCCGGCTCCGAGCCGAACGTTCCGCTGGAAGGCGTGCGACTATCGCGCGAGGGCATGTACGCGGATTCGTCCAAAGCGCGCACCGAACTCGGCTACGAAGCCTCTCTAATAAAGACGGCGCTCGAACGCGCCGTCAAGTGGTACCGGGACGCGGGTATGGCCTAGGAGTTCAAAAACGGTTTGCCTTCGTGCGCGACCAGCAGATCGTGCATGTCGTTGGCGTGGTCTTCCTCTTGCGCGAGAATACCTTCGAGCATGATGCGCGTGGTCGGGTCTTTGTCGCCGAAGAAACGAATCAGATCGCGATAGTGCTCGACCGCAATGCGTTCCGCCACGAGATTCTCTTTGATCATGTCGATCAGCTTCGTTGCGGTGCCGTATTCGGTCGCCGAGCGCGTATTGAGGCCCGCCGGATCCATGTTGGGCGTTCCGCCAAGCTGATTGATGCGGTTGGCGATCTTCTCCATGTGTTCGGTTTCGTCGCGGGCGTGCTCGGCAAACTCGCCTTTGACGCTTTCGCTGTCGATGCCGACCGCGGCGATGTTGTGCATCGTGTAGCGGAGGACGCAAACGATTTCCGTGGCCAAAGCGCCCTGCAGAAGCTCTATCGCTTGTGCGACGTCGCCTCCGTAGTTTTGGGTGAGCGCGCCTTGCTGCATATTCTCTTTTGCGCGCCGGCGCAGCTCGGTGATGTCGGTGAGGAATGGCTGGCTGGACGTTGTCATGACAGGGTCCTTTTTCCCGAAAGTGCGAGACTCATGCTACCCGAGGGGAATTCCTTGGGCCTGTGAGGGTCAGGGTGTCCAGCATGCTACGATGCACCGATGACGATGCCTCCGCCGGCAAACCCGGACGTCACCCTGGTCGCGGCGACGTCGCTGGAATGCAAAGCGTTGCGGCGCGTGCTTCCTCAGGCACGGGTCGTGCAGGTCGGGATTTCGCTCGCGAATTTGCGCCTCCCGATCGGCGACACGGTCGTGAGTTGCGGCCTCGCGGGGGGATTGCGGGCCGATCTTCCGACAGGAACGGTCTTGATTCCGCGAGAGGTTCGCCGCCCAAGCGGCGAGACGCTGATCTGCGATCGCGAGTTGGTCGAAGCGCTGGCGCAGGGAGCGCGTTCCTTGGGAGTCGAGCCGGTGTTTGCTCCGATGCTCACGGCCGATGCGATCGTCAACGGCGCCACGCGCGAAATGTGGGCGGCGCGAGGATTTGCCGGGGTCGATATGGAGACGGGTTGCATCGTAGCGGCGAGGGTTGCGGCGGTGCGCGTGGTGCTCGATACGCCGCATCGCGAGCTGTCGGGGGAATGGGCGACGCCGCTACGGGCGATGCTCAAACCGAAGAATTGGCCCCAAGCGGCGTGGTTGGCACGAGAGGCGCCGCGCGCGGCGCGGCTGGCCGCTTTGGTGCTTGGCGCAACGCAGGGCATCGGCGGGCGGGTGCGTATATCGCGCCAATGGTAATCGAGCGCATCGACTCCCCGGCCGACGTCAAACGGCTGAAGCGCGAAGAGATCGACGTCCTCGCAAGTGAGATCCGCGAACTTCTGGTCAGCACGTGTGCCGTCAACGGCGGGCATCTCGCGCCCAACCTCGGCGTCGTCGAGCTGACGCTGGCGCTGCACCGCGTGCTCGACCTCCCGACCGACAAACTCGTCTGGGACGTCAGCCACCAAACGTACGTCCATAAGATCCTCACCGGCCGGCGCGACCGGTTCGGGACGATCCGCAAGGGCGGCGGGCTCTCGGGTTTCGCGATGCGCAGCGAATCGCCGTACGATCCCTTTGGGGCTGGTCACGCCAGCACGTCCGTCGCTTCGGCGCTCGGCATGGCGTTAGCGCGCGATTTGGTCGGCGGCGACGAAACCGTCGTCGCGGTGCTTGGCGACGGCGCACTGACCGGTGGGCTCGCCTACGAGGCGCTCAATAATGCCGGCGCGCTCCGAAGCCCGTTCATCGTCATTTTGAACGATAACGAGATGTCGATTGCGCCGAACGTTGGTTCGATTGCGGCTTATCTCTCCGTCCTGCGGACCAAACCGTTTGCAAACTTCGTTAGGCGAACCGGAAAGGAGATGCTCAAGCGCATTCCTTTGGGATCGGCGGCGAAGCGGGCCATCGAAGGCGCTGAGATCGGCGCGATGCACTTTATCGGCCCCGCCGAAAAGGCCGCCGTAATCTTCGAGGAGCTTGGATTTCGCTACATTGGCCCGGTTGACGGCCACAACTACGACGTGCTCGTCGACGCGCTGCAAACCGCAAAGGATTTCGATCGTCCCGTGCTGCTGCACGTTCGTACGATCAAAGGAAGAGGCTACGAACCGGCCGAGCGAGACTCGCGAACCTTTCACGGCATTGGCGCCAACGCGTTCGAGCCGAGCAACGGCGGTAAAAAGAGTGCGCCCGGCGGCCGCCCGAAGTTTTCCGACGTTTTCGCCGACGCGATGATCGCGGTTGCCGAAAAGGACCCGCGCGTGGTCGGAATCACCGCCGCCATGCCCGACGGCACCGGCCTGGCGAAGTTTGCAAGACGCTTTCCGGAGCGGTACTTCGACGTCGGCATCGCCGAGGCGCACGCGGTCTGCTTTGCGGCCGGCCTGGCGTCGAGCGGGTTGCGGCCGGTCTGCGCGATCTACTCGACCTTCCTGCAGCGGGCCTACGACCAAGTCGTGCACGACGTGGTCGTTCAGAGCCTGCCGGTGGTCTTCTGCATGGACCGCGCCGGTTTCGTAGGCGACGACGGCCCGACGCACATGGGTCTCTACGATATCGCATTCATGCGAACGCTGCCCAACATGACGCTGATGGCGCCGCGCAATGAGGCTGAACTGCAGCCGATGCTGGAGCACGCGCTCTCGCTCAACGCGCCTTCGGGGATCCGTTATCCGCGCGGCTCGACCAGCGGCCGCCACGACCTCCCGCTCGCACCGCTCGTCCATGGGAAGGCGGAGCTGTTGCGCCGCGGCCGCGACGTGGCGATCATGGCTTACGGTACGAGTGTGGACATTGCGCTCGACGCGTTCGATGCTTTGAGCGACGGGCCGCAAATCACCATCATCAACGCCCGTTTTGCCAAGCCGCTGGACGAGGCACTGCTGCTCGCGCTCGACCGGCAGCACACCCACCTCATCACCCTGGAAGAGCACTCGCTCGCGGGCGGATTCGGCTCGGCGGTTGCGGAGTTCGTGTCCGATCACGGACTCAAAATACGGGTGGAACGGATCGGCGTTCCGAGCGTATTAGTGCAGCATGACTCCCAGGAGAAGCAGCGAGCGCTCTTCGGCCTTACCGGGGAGGCACTCGCCGGCCGCGTCCGGCAGATCTACGCACGCGAAATGGCGCCGGCCTCTGTAGGCCGCTAGGCTTATCCGCTCGCTCGCCCTACTGACAGCCACTATGCCTCTCTAGCCAGCGAGTCTTGCACGGAAGCCTGGCCCCGGCCCTTGCCGCGCGTCCGAAGAGTCGCCCCGTCAAACTGACCCACTCCCTGCTGGGCGGGCACTGGTTCAGCTTGAAAGCTGAGCGGTAAGGGGGAGCGAAAGCTCCCCATGGCGCTATAATGGCGGCATGAAAAGAAGCTCTGCTTGGCTGATCATCGCCGTTCTCGCCCTTGCCGCAATCTTGGGCTTATGGGCTCACGACGCACCGAAGATGAGTGTTTGCCAGGCCAACTCCTACGTGACTTTCTGTCGTGGAATGCATACGCAGTTTTTCTTGGAGATTGTGGTCGTGCTATTGCTGGCGATTGCCGCCTTGATATGGACGCGGCAACTAAAAGCCTAGCAAGCGACCGCTAGTAAGGAATTAGTTTTCAGGCGAATGGGTAAGTTGTACCTGCCACGACGCGACGGGGTTTGATTCCTCCGACAAAAGTCAAACTGAACCAGTACCCGCCCAGCAGGTATCCTTGACGCTCCCGGCGACGGGTGATAAACTCGTCCCCTATGCCCCGGGGCGCTTGATAGCCGCCATAAAAAGAAGGGCGAGACACCTCCGGTAAACGGAGCCTGTGTTTCGTCTTTTTGGTGTGCCCTGAGGCAAGATAGCAGACCCGCAATCGTTTATTTATCATTTATCCACCGAGAAAGAGAGTAATGGCGAAGACGACAGCTCCGAAGTCCCCAGCGAAGAGCTCGGGCGACACCAAGGGCAGGTCGAGGCGGCCTAGTGCCTCGTCGAAGGTTGGGATGGACGGAATCAGCACCTCGAACGCCATGCCCTCGACCTTTCCGATGCCTACCGGGGCGTTCACGGTCGAGCAGAGCCCTGATCCGGGGCCCAAGCGCAAACGGCTTTCCTTTGGCAAAATTCCCCACGTGCTCGAAGTGCCCAACCTCATCGAGCTGCAGAAGGCGAGCTTCAACTGGTTTAAGACCGAAGGTCTCGCGGAGGCCTTCACCTCGATTTCACCCATCAAGGACTTCACCGGCAACCTAATTCTGGAGTTCGGCGAGCATTCGCTGGGCGAGCCCAAGTATTCGATCGAGGAGTGCCGCGAGCGCGACATGACCTACAGCGCGCCGCTGCGCGTGCGCGTTCGTTTGATTACCGCGGAGTCGGGCGAAATCAAAGGCATCCCCGACCAAGAGATATTCATGGGCGATTTTCCGCTCATGACCGACAAGGGCACCTTCATGATCAACGGGGCCGAGCGCGTGATCGTGAGCCAACTCGTGCGTTCGCCGGGCGTTTATTACAGCCAAGACGTCGACACGAACTCGCGCCCGACCTATAACGCGACGATCATCCCCAACCGTGGTGCCTGGATCGAGTTCGAGACCGACAACGGTACGAAGAACGACGAGACCGAGGGTACCATCGGCGTTCGCATCGACAAGAATCGCAAGATCTACGTCTCGACCTTCATCCGCGCGCTCTCGCGCCCCGATCTCGGGCTCGATTGGGAGACCGATGAGGCGATTCTGCGCCTTTTCGACGACAGCCCGCTGGTTCGCAACTCGATCGAAAAAGACAAAGACATCAAGACCCGCGAGGACGCGCTCAAAGAGATCTACAAGAAGCTGCGTCCCGGCGAGCCCGAGAATGCCGAGAACGCCGAGAAACTTCTGGAGTCGCTCTTCTTCGACGAGAAGCGTTACGATCTCGCGGGAGTCGGCCGCTACAAGCTCAACGGCAAGTTCCATTACCGCATCGAGAATCCCGACGTCGACGCTCGGGTGGAGCGTCCGAGCGTCGTGATCGACGAATACGCCGATGCCGGACTCGAGATGCCGGCGATCGGTGCGAGATGTCTGTCGCGCGGCGACATGGTGGCCGTGATTCGGCGCTTGATCAAAGTCGCGACCGGCATCGTGCCCAAGGACGACATCGACCACCTCGGCAATCGCCGCGTTCGTTCGGTCGGTGAGCTGCTGCAGAACCAGTTCCGCGTCGGCTTGCTGCGCCTGGAGCGCGTCGTGCGCGAGCGGATGACCGTACAAGACATCGAGACGGTTACACCGCAGGCGCTGATCAACATTCGGCCGGTCGTTGCCGCGATTAAAGAGTTCTTTGGGTCCTCGCAACTTTCACAGTTCATGGACCAGACCAACTCGTTGGCGGAGTTGACGCACAAGCGGCGCTTGTCGGCACTCGGCCCAGGCGGCCTCTCGCGCGAACGCGCAGGCTTCGAAGTGCGCGACGTCCACCACTCGCACTACGGCCGCATCTGTCCGATCGAGACGCCCGAAGGTCCGAACATCGGATTGATCGGTTCGCTGGCGACCTACGGGCGCGTCAACCGGTTCGGCTTCATCGAGACGCCCTACCGCGTCGTGCGTGAGGGAATCGTCAGCGACGAGATCGTCTATCTCACCGCCGATCGCGAAGACGAATACATCATCGCGCAGGCCAACACGCCGGTCGACGCGCCGAGCGGAAAGATCACCGCCGACTCGGTCGTCTGCCGCTATGCCGAGGAGTATATCGAAGAGCCGGCTGGGCGCGTTCAGCTCATGGACGTTTCGCCCAAGCAGATCGTCTCGGTTGCGACGGCGCTGATCCCGTTTTTAGAACACGACGACGCCAACCGGGCGTTGATGGGTGCGAACATGCAGCGTCAGGCCGTGCCGCTGCTGCGCCCCGACGCGCCGATCGTCGGCACCGGGATGGAGTATCGCGCCGCCAAAGACTCGGGGAGCCTGCTGGTTGCCGATGAAGCCGGCGCCGTTACGGCGGTGGATGCTAAAGGCGTTACCGTGCGAAACGCCGAGGGCATCGATAAGACCTACGATCTGCTCAAGTTCGTGCGCAGCAATGCCGGAACGTGCATCAACCAGCGCCCGATCGTGGCGGTTGGCGACGATGTCGAGGCCGGTCAGGTGCTCGTCGACGGTCCGTCTTCGGATCAGGGCGAGTTGGCTTTGGGCCAAAATGTGCTCGTGGCATTCATGCCGTGGGAAGGCTATAACTACGAAGACGCCATCCTGATCAGCGAACGCATGGTCAAAGAGGATCGCTTTACCTCGATTCACATCGAGGAGTACGAATGCGAAGCGCGCGATACGAAGCTGGGGCCCGAAGAGATCACGCGTGATATTCCCAACGTCGGTGAGGACGCGCTCAAAGATCTCGACGAGCGCGGCATCATTCGCATCGGCGCCGAAGTGCGTCCCGAGGACATCCTCGTCGGCAAGGTTACGCCTAAGGGCGAAACCGAGCTGACCGCCGAGGAACGGCTCCTACGCGCAATCTTCGGCGAAAAGTCTCGCGAGGTTCGCGACACGAGTCTGAAAGTTCCTCACGGCGAGAAGGGCAAGATCATCGACGTCAAGGTCTTCTCGCGCGAAAACGGCGACGAGCTCTCGCCCGGCGTTAACCACTTGGTTCGCGTCTACGTTGCGCAGAAGCGCAAGATTCTCCAAGGGGATAAGATGGCGGGCCGTCACGGCAACAAGGGCGTCATTGCCAAAGTGCTGCCCGAAGAGGATATGCCGTATCTCGAGGACGGGTCGCCGGTCGACATCGTGCTCAACCCGCTCGGCGTGCCGTCGCGCATGAACTTGGGACAGATCATGGAGACGCATCTGGGCTGGGCGGCGCGCATGCTTGGGATGAGCGTGGCGACGCCGGTCTTCGACGGTGCGCACGCCGAAGACATCGCCGAATGGCTGCAGGACGCCGGCCTTCCGGCCGACGGCAAGACGTGGCTGCGCGACGGGCGCAGCGGCGAGCGTTTCTCCCGGCCGATCACGGTGGGTCTGATCTACATGCTCAAACTCGCGCACTTGGTCGACGACAAGATCCACGCTCGCTCGACGGGTCCATACTCAATGATCACGCAGCAGCCGCTGGGCGGCAAGGCGCAGTTCGGCGGTCAGCGTTTCGGCGAAATGGAAGTCTGGGCGCTCGAGGCTTATGGCGCGGCATATACGCTCCAGGAGTTGCTTACCGTGAAGTCCGACGACGTCGTCGGACGCGTCAAGACCTACGAAGCGATCGTCAAAGGCGAGAACGTGATGGAACCCGGCGTTCCGGAGTCGTTCAAGGTCCTCATCAAGGAGCTGCAATCGCTTGCACTCGACGTCAAGGTGCTCACCGAGAACCGCGAAGAGGTCGACATCAAGACACCCGAAGACGAAATGGGCGAGAGCGAGCGCCGCGAGTATGGGCTGCTAATGGGCGACGAGCAGAGCGTCGTGTCGCAGACCGTGGTCGCAACGCGCGAAGCAGTTGCCGAAGCGCCGGTCGAGGTCGAGGAAGTCGAGGAAGAGGAAGAAGAGGAAATCGACGATAGCAAACCGCTCGATGCCGGCGCGCCGATCATCGCGCCGCCGGTCGTAGCGCCGGTTGCGGAAATCGAAGCCGAAGAGGTCTTCGAGGACGAGGCAGAGACCCCCGACGATGAAGTCGAGGGTCCGCAAGGCTATGAACTCGAGGAAGAAGACGAAGACGTCGTCTACGAGGACGAAAAGCCCGCCTACGAGGGCGATGAGGAAGAGACTCCCTTCACCGAAAACCCACCCGAAGAAGAGTTCTAGCCCTTCATGCAGGTCGTCGCGACGGTTACGCGGCGACCTGTTTTTGTTTCCGTGAACGAGGACGTGGTCGTTATCTTGGTGGGGCTAACTTTAGTAGTGGTAAGGTCGGTTTGACTATTGATGTCGGGCCCTGGCGCGAATGTGATGTCGTGCCAGACGATCTGATCGTTGTTCCAGCCTTTCGAATACGCTAGCCCGTAAGCGCCCCCGTCGCCGTAGGTTACGTCGACCCAACGGTTGGCATCGGGATCGTACGTAATCTTATCCCAAGTTCTCAGCGTGGTCGGAACCCACGACGTCTTAGGAGTCGTGGACGTTTCGTTCATCCAGTAGCCCGTCGAATCCAGCGAGTAGGTGGAAATGGTGGTAAAGGCGCGGGGGCGACGCGAGCTCTTGGACGAGCAGGTCCAGGTTCCGGCCATGAAGCTGCTTGACGAAAAGTCCGGTTTGCGAGGCGCGGGGATCGGGGTACTCTCGACCTGGGCAAAGCTCGCGGCCGGAACGAGGGCTGCGAGCAGAACTGCCGCAGCAATGATAGCGCGTGATGTACGCAATAGAATCTCCTTAGATAGAGTGAGGTAGTGCCCCCGACAGGAGGCAAAACATGGCAGAGTTGTCCGGAGTGCCCACAGGCGCCTTCTGGGAAGCACTGCAGGGCAAGCGTGGGCGGCTGCTGCAATAGCGTTCTCGTGAAGATCGGCTTCGTCGGCACCGGGCGAATGGGGGCAAATATCGCGCGGCGCCTGCACGACGTCGGGTATCCGGTCGTGGCCGTTTACGACGTGCGGCCCGAGTCCGCTGCCGCCGTGGCCGCGGAAACCGGCGCTGAGGTGTGCTCGTCGCTGGCTCGTGTCGCCGAGCTTGCCGACGTAGTCGTGACCGTCGTTACCGACGATGCCGCGATGTATACGATCTTCGCACCGGAGGGCGACTCGCTGTTGACCAACGCGCGCGGCCGGATCTTTTTGAACTGCGCTACGGTATCGCCCGCGGTCCATCGCGAGGTCGAGCGGCTCGTCGCCGGGCGCGGCGGCGACTCACTCGAGGCCTGCATGGCGAGTTCGATACCGCAGGCGCGAAACGGCACGCTGTACCTGATGGCCGGCGGCCGGCCGGAAGTCTTCGAACGCGTCAAACCGCTGCTCGAAAAGATGAGCGCGTCGCTGAAGTACGTCGGCGAAGCCGGCAAAGCCGCGCAGGTCAAAGCGTTGGTTAACATGGTGATGAACGTCAACACCGCGGGACTTGCCGAAGGGCTCGGCCTTGGCGATGCGCTCGGCTTGGACCTCGACTTGCTGCGCGAAGTCTTCTCGCAAACCGGCGCGAACTCGCGCGTGCTCGAAACCGACGGCGCCGACATGCAGCACCGCGAGCACGACGTCTATTTCTCCGCCGCACACGCCGCCAAAGATTGCGGGATCGCGTTGGCGCTCGCAAAAGAGGCGGGACTCCCTCTCCCGCTTGCGGCGGCAGCGTTCAAGCAGTTCGAGCGGATGAAGGCTGCGGGATTGGGCGAGCTGGACAAATCCGGCGTCTCGGAGCTTACTTTTAAATCGCGCCGTCCCGTTGACGCTTCAACGGACGAATAATGTTCGTTCCGTAACGTGTTTCAACAGCGCCTCGGCGGAGATCTTTGCAGAGCATAGGGGCGGGCTACCGTGGTATCATGACGGCGATGACTGCAAAAAGTTCGATTCTCGACCCCGCCATTGCGGAGTATATCGCCGATTCCACGGTTCGCGAGCACCCGACGCTTCGCGAGCTGCGCGAAGAGACTGCGCGTCTGTCGCAGTGGCGCATGGCGATCGGCCCCGAGCAGGGACAGCTCATGGCGCTGCTGGCGCACACGATCGGGGCGCGGCGGTATTTGGAAATCGGCGTCTTCACCGGATACAGCTCCCTGGCGATGGCGCTGGCGCTGCCTCCTGACGGCTATATCTTGGCCTGTGACGTCGATGAAGCGACGACCGCGGTAGCCCGCCGGTACTGGGAGTACGCCGGCGTGGCGGGCAAGATCGACTTGCGCCTCGCTCCCGCAATCGAGACGCTCGAAGGGCTGCGACGCGCGAAGGTGGAGCCGTTCGATATGGCATTTATCGATGCCGATAAAGTCAACGTCGACACGTATTACGAAGACGCTCTCGAGCTGGTGCGAGCCGGAGGCTTGATTCTAGTTGACAACGTGTTATGGGACGGCGCGGTGCTCGACGAGTCGGTGGACGATCCCGCCACCCAAGCCCTGCGCGCAATCAGTTTCAAAGCCGGCCGCGACAATCGCGTCGAGGTGGCGCTCGTGCCGGTCTGCGACGGGCTGCTCATCGCCCGGAAGAAGAGCTTGTCATCCTGAGCGCAGTCGAAGGATTTCCTATAGCGGGCGGAGGTTGTTGAAACGAGCCCACGCCGGCGAATAGCCGGCGACGTCGAAGCAGATCCGCCGGTGCGGGTAGTCCACCGCCATGGCGTGGACGTCCGGAAGATTCGTTTCGATGATTCCGTTGTAGCCGTCGGGCCGCTGCGGCTCGGTGCACATCGGTATCGAGCTTGCCGGCGTGCCGGCCGCGAGCCGTATATTTGCCGACCCACCGCACGAGAAGCCGCTGGTAAAGCCTGCCTGGTACGCGCGCGTGCCGTCCCAGAGCGCTCCGCCGCCGGCCATTCCCGAATCGAGCACGATCTGGCTTCGCCACGCGCCGTTGATCTCGACCCGCGCTAACGGTACGCGGGGCGCGAGATTGACCGGCAGGCAGTGCATGCGCGCGATCTTCGAAGGTGCTGGGAAGAGCGTGACCGCGCTATGTTCGCGGTCGATGAGGGTTGGGAAGCGCATAAAGAAATCGTAGCCGCAGAGCGCGCTGTATCCCGTTAAATGCGATGAAATGAGCGCGTGAACGTCGTGCAGCGCGTGGCCGGCAACGTCGAAGCGTGAAATTGCGGACTCTCGGTCGGCGTAGCTTCGGCCATCGGGTGCGACCTCAAATGTGCCACGCTCGCCGGCGAGTCCCACGTTGCGCGCCAGCATTGGCGAGACGATGATTGCCGAGCTGCCCGTATCTAAAATGCAGGAGCTTCGCCGGCCGTTGAAGGTCACCGGGATCGTCGTGCGGGTCCCCGATAATCCGCTCGAGAGCGTCACCGGGGTAGGCGCGATTCCGAAACAGCACAGGGATAAAACGAGCGCAATCGCCGGTCGCATCACTTTTCAAGCGTAGAATACCACAGCGCAGCGGGATTCGTGAGCGCCTCTCATCAAAGTGTAAGCGTCCTTCATGCGTGTAACCTGCATTGGCGGCGGTCCCGCGGGCCTTTACCTTGGAATACTGATCAAGGCCCGCCGTCCCTCGTGGCCGGTTCGAATCGTCGAGCGGAATCGGCCTCTGGATACCTTTGGTTGGGGCGTCGTCTTCTCCGACGCGACGCTGGAGAATCTGCAGGCCGCCGACGAGCCGACGCGGCGAGAAATCACCGAGTCGTTCGCCCATTGGGACGATATCGAGATCCATTTCGACGGGCATACGATTCGATCCGGAGGCCACGGCTTTAGTGGCATCTCGCGCAAGCGGCTGCTCTCGATCCTGCAACAGCGGGCCGGCGAGCTTGGCGTCGAGCTGAACTTTCAAACCGACGTCACCGACATCGAAGCCGAGCGCGACGGTTGCGATCTCTTGGTGGCTGCTGACGGCGCCAATAGCCGGGTCCGTCAAAGCTTTGCGCAGGAGTTCGGGCCCAACCTCGAGCGTCGCCGCTGCCGCTACGTGTGGTTTGGCACGACGCTGCCGCTCGATGCCTTCACGTTTATTTTCGAGCGGACCGAGCACGGATGGTTCACCGTGCATGCCTACCGTTTTGACGAAGAACTTAGCACGTTCATCGTCGAGTGCCGCGAGGAGACCTGGCTGGCGCACGGCCTCGATACGGCCGGCACGCAGCAAACGGTCGCGTTTTGCGAGCAGCTCTTCGAGCCGTATCTCCACGGGCACCGTCTTTTGACCAACAGCGCACACTTGCGTGGACGCGACTGGCTAAACTTCACGCGCGTGAGCAACGAACGCTGGAGCTTCGGCAACGTCGTTCTGTTAGGCGATGCGGCGCATACCGCGCACTTCTCCGTCGGCTCCGGCACCAAGCTCGCAATGGAGGACGCCATCGGCCTGGCCGACGCCCTGGCGGTTGCGGAGACCGCCGGCCTGGCGCGGGCGCTCGAGCAATACGAGGCAAGCCGCAAGCTCGAAGTTCTCAAGCTGCAGAACGCCGCGCGCAACTCGACGGAGTGGTTCGAAAACGTCGCGCGGTATGCAACGCTTCCGCCCGAGCAGTTCGCCTACAGTCTGCTTACGCGCAGCCAGCGGATCGGTCACGAGAACTTGCGCCTGCGGGACACGACGTACGTCGACCGGATCGAACGGTGGTTCGGCGGCCGCTCGGTGCCGCCGATGTTCGTACCCTTTGCGCTGCGAGGACTCGAGCTGCAAAACCGGATCGTCGTCTCGCCGATGGATATGTACAGCTCGGTGGACGGCACGCCCGGTGATTTTCACCTCGTCCACCTCGGGACGCGCGCGCTCGGCGGCGCGGGTTTGGTCTTTACCGAGATGACGTGCGTCACGCGAGAGGGGCGCATTTCGCCGGGCTGCGCCGGCATGTATTTGCCCGAACATGTGCCCGCGTGGAAGCGGATCGTCGATTTTGTCCATGCATCGTCGCGCGCCAAGATCTGCCTGCAGCTCGGGCATTCCGGCCCGAAGGGAGCGACGAAACTGCTTTGGGAGGGCATGGACGAGCCGCTCGACGACGGCACGTGGCCGGTCGTTGCGCCATCGGCGATTGCGTACTCGCCACGAAACCAGGTGCCCGCGGAGTTGAGCCGAGCGGAGATGGACGAGATTCGCGACGCTTTTGCACGGGCTGCCGGCATGGGGCTCGAAGCGGGCTTCGACATGCTCGAGCTGCACTGCGCTCACGGCTATTTGCTCTCGTCGTTCATCACGCCGCTACGAAACCATCGCCGCGACGAGTACGGCGGCTCGCTGGAGAATCGTCTGCGCTATCCGTTGGAAGTCTTCCGCGCGATGCGCGCGGTTTGGCCGGCAGAACGGCCGATGTCGGTCCGCATCTCTGCGACCGATTGGGTGGACGGCGGCATCGACGGCAACGCTGCCGTCGAGATTGCCCGCGCGTTCAAGGAGGAGGGCGCGGATCTCATCGACGTTTCGGCCGGGCAGACGACGCCGGATGCCAAGCCCGTCTACGGCCGCATGTTTCAGACGCCGTATTCTGATAAGATTCGCAACGAAGTCGGAATTGCGACGATGGCCGTCGGAAACATAACCGACGTGGATCAAGTCGACGCGATTCTCGCCGGAGGCCGCGCCGATCTGGTGGCGCTAGGCCGCCCACACTTAGCCGATCCGTTCTGGACGCTGCACGCCGCGGCACAGCTCGGCTACGAAGAGGCGCCGTGGCCCGTGCAGTACCTTTCAGGGAAAGAGCAGCTCGAACGGCTTGCAGCTCGCGCCCGCGAGGCGGCATCGTGAGTATCGTGGGAAGACACGCCGTCGTAACCGGCGGATCGCGCGGCATTGGCCTCGCCGTTGCGCAGCGCCTCGTGCAAGAAGGCGCGAGGGTCAGCATCGTGAGCCGCACCCTTGCCACCCTGAGCCTGTCGAAGGGCGACACGGTTTTTTGCGCCACGGCCGACGTTGGCGACGAAAGCGAGATCCGGCGAGCGTTTCAGGAGTGCCGCGACGCCAACGGGCCGATTGATATTTTGGTGAACAATGCCGGCATCGTCGAGTCGGCGCCGCTGGCGCGCACCTCCTCCGAAATGTGGGATCGAATCATCGCAACGAACTTAACCGGTACGTTTCTTTGCACGCGCGAAGTCATCGCAGAAATGACGGCGGCACAATGGGGGCGCATCGTAAACGTTGCCAGCACCGCGGGCCTGGCCGGCGCGCCGTACATCGCGGCCTATTGCGCGAGCAAACACGGCGTGGTCGGCTTCACCCGCGCCGTCGCCGCCGAGGTCGCTGCAACGGGCGTGACCGTCAATGCGATCTGTCCGGGTTACACGGAGACCGATATTCTCCGAAGTGCCGTCGCGAACATCACCGCGAAAACCGGGAGAGATGAAGAAGAGACGCGCCGGTTTTTAGCCGCAAACAATCCGCAAGGCCGCATCGCGACCGTCGAGGAGGTAACGGAGGGAGTCTTGATGTTGCTTACCGGCTCACAAACCGGCGTCGCGATGATCGTGCCCGGGTTTTTAAGCGCCGAACCAGCGCAGGTGGGGCCAGATCTCGGATAACGGCGCGATGGGGTCGCGGCAGAGATAGATCGGCGCCGGCCCTTCGACGACCCATTTATACGGTTCGGAGGACGTGCGCGCGAGGGTGACGCTGCGGTAGTACCGCCGTAAGAGGTCGATGCGCGTCGCGCCGATCGCCACCAGCGTCGCGCCGGCGTAGCCGCGCGTTCCCCAGAGGTAGTAGTTGTTTTGGCTCGAGATGGCCGGCGGTAAGCCGTAGCGCGGGCCAAAGAAGTCCAAAGCCCCGGCGTCGCCGTACGTGTCGGCATAAATCGCCGCGCGCGCGCGGACATCGTTCGGAAGCGCAAAATAAACTTGCGCGACATCCCGCGCCAGCCGGTCCCAGCCGAACTCTTCGGCGAAGACCGGCTGAATGAGATGCGCCGGGGTTCCGTCGCGCCCGCTCAGGCCGAGGAGTTTGGTGTAAGCGATAAGCCCATCCACCGGCAGAACGGGCAGCGAAAGCGGCAGCGCCAGAATGCCCACCGCAACGAGCGCGGCAAACGCGGTTGCGCGCAACGGGGCAATAACGCGCTCGATCGCCACCGCGCCGATCGCAAGCAGCGCTGCATAGATGCCGATGATGTAATAGCCCTTCGCGCTCAGCGCCACGGCGGCTAGGAAGAGCACGACGTAGGCAACTGCGATAAAGCGCAAATCGCGTAGCGCTGCTACGCGAAACGGTGCGACGATTCCGGTCACCCAGATCGTCGCTGCGAGCGGATTGGTGTACAGCAGCTGCTCGAGCAGAAAGGCCACCGCGTTATTCGCGAGGCTGCGGTACTCCAGCGTGAGGCCGTTGGCGAACGACGGTCGGTGGGCGGCGTCGCCGTGGACCACCTCCAGGAACGGCCAGCCGTGGGTGGCCTGCCACCCGAGATTCGGCGCGAGCATGAGCGCCACGAGTGCAACGACACCCGCTAAATATGGGGTTCGCAACGCTCTGCGTTCGTTGGTCAACAACAGGCCGGCGATCAATGCCGCAACCAGCAGCCCGATCGAGTATTTCGCGTACGCGCTCAGCGCCACGGAGGCGGCCAGCGCGAGCCACAGCCGCGGCCGTTTACTCGCCGAAGTGCGAACGATGCGAATCGTAAGATAGATCGAAAGCGTCCAAAAGAACGGCTCGAACGAGGTCGTCGTCAGCGTATTGCCCAGCAGCAGATAGGCCGGGATCAACAGCGTTGCGACTCCGCCGAGCATTTGGGCGAACGCGCCGCCGCCCAGTTCCTTGGTAAGCCGCACGGCGAGATAGACGGTTCCGGCGACCGCGAGAATTGGGAGCGCGCGCAACGCAACCAGCGAATATCCCGCCGGAGCGGCGAGCCACGCGGCCACGGCGACCAGTGGCGGCTGATCGACGTAGCCCCAGGCGAGATGCTTCGAGCAGGCGATAAAGTAGAGTTCGTCGCGGAAGTAGCCGTAGCGCCAGGCCGTCGCGCCGTGCAGCAGCAGCGCGGCGCAGAACAGACCGACGGCGATCACGCCGTTCGGCGAGCGGCGATCAGGAGACTCAGCGCAAAGCCGCAGACTCCCGACCAAATCCACGACCCGAGCGCGACGTTCCAGTCCCACCAGATGCCGTCGGCAAAGAACGTCGCCAGCAGGTAGACGCCGGTGTACGTCATCGGTACGGCGATAGCAAACGCGCGGAATGCGATCGTCCTGGCTGGGGACGGATACGGGTCGAAGCGCGCGACGAGCATGTCGGCGACGATGCCGGCAATCAGCGATTGCACGATCGTTACGACGAGCAGCGGCGTTTGATTGGTAAATGCCGCCGCCGCCGGAGCGTTCCCGAGCACCAGGAGCGCGGTCATCGTTCCTGGAGTCGGGCGAATGCGCGAGACCAGCCAGAGCGCGAAGCCGGCGGTCAAGATGCTCTCGAGAATGATGCTGAGAACGCCGCTGGCGATCTTGTAGTAGCCGATCGAGAGCGCCGTGAGATAGTCCGGGGTAAAGGGTGCGATCGGCGGAGGGGCATTGGTTCGTCCGGCGCCGGGATCGAAACCATAGGCCGTGCCAAAATGCGTGAGGATCAGCCACGTGGCGAGACCGAGTACCAGGGGCAACTGGCGCGAATATGTTGTGGCATCGCGCTGGGCCAGCACCGAGCGAATCGGGCCGCTCGCGACGAGAAAGATTCCGAGCCCGAGAATCTGGTGCGTCGGGCTGAGGAGCGCGTCGACGCCCTCTTCGATTCCGAAGAAACGATGCCAGAACATATCGCCGATTCCCGCGGCAACGAAGATTGGAATGCCCAAGAGCGCCAGGCGGTACGGGCGCGGGACGGTGTCCGGCCAAGCGTAGCCAAGCCGCCGCGCGCGTAAGATAAAGGCCCCAACCATACAGACCAAGGCCAGCATTCCCGAGTAGAAGACGGCGTGATACGGGGTGAAGAAGCTTTCGACCGGCACGTGACCGTGCGCCCACGCATCGAGGAAAAAGCCGCCGGAAATCCAGATGCCGCAAATGCCGACCGCGTAATCGAGCGCGAGGCTGCGCGGGGCCGCGTTCTGCATTATCCTGCGCCTTTATGCCCGATGCTTGGAGGTGCCTTCTAAATCGAGCAGGTGGCGTCGCGGTAAGGCCGTACGACCGTCGATGTGCTGCTTCGCATCGGGGCGTGTTGCTTCGCACTGCTGTCGGTCGCATGCGGATCGCGCCTTCCGCCCGTGCCGGCCAACGCGATCGTCGGACCCTATTCGGTGCTGCCCACGCCGAAGGCCGAACCGAACGACGCGCCACCACAGATTCTGGGAATGCGTTTCTCCGCGCTTGACGTTCGCCGTGGCCAGCACTGGTCGGGCTGGTTTGTTACCGGCACCGACGTCGCCAGCGTTGAGGTGCGTACGAGTCTGTTCTCGATCAACGTGCCCCACGTAGGGCCGGGACGCTTTGCGTTCACGCTCGACGTACTCGATACGCCGCCGATCTTCGTTCGCTCGTATCGTCTGCGCGTGATCGCGCGGAACAGTGCGGGGGACGCCGACGAAGAGGATCTCCCATTTCGTATCAGATGAACGGCGCGCGAACGCAGCTCGATGCGAAGGTACTCACCGTTACGCTGGACCGGCCCGCTCGCAAGAACGCGCTGACGTTCCAGCTGTATCGCGAGCTGACCGATCTGTTCACCTCATTGCAAAGCGACGCCGCCGTTAAAGCCGTCGTACTGACCGGCGCCGGCGCCGACTTCTGCTCGGGCGGCGACGTGCACGAAATCATCGGGCCGCTCACACGGAGTTCTTCGCAGCAACTGTTGGAGTTCACGCAGATGACGGGCGATTTGGTAAAGGCGATGCGCGCGTGTCCGCAGCCGGTCGTGGCCGCGGTCGACGGAATCTGCGCCGGTGCCGGCGCGATCCTGGCGATGGCGAGCGATCTGCGTTTGGGAACGGAGCGCTCGCGCGTTGCCTTTCTTTTCATGCGCGTGGGATTAGCCGGATGCGACATGGGTGCGTGCACGATGCTGCCCCGCCTCATCGGGCTCGGCCGCGCGAGCGAGCTGCTCTACACCGGTCGCGCGCTGCCGGGCACGACGGCGTACGATTGGGGATTCTATAACGAGCTTTGCTCGCCGGAGTCGTTGAACGAACGCGCGCTCGAGCTGGCGGGCACGATCGCGCAAGGCCCAAGCATGGCGCACGCGATGACGAAGCGGATGTTGCTCGAAGAATGGGCACTCCCGCTTCTTGAAGCGATCGACGCGGAAGCGCGCGCGCAGGCGGCGTGCATGGAGACCAACGATTTCCGCCGCGCCTACGAAGCGTTCGTTGCAAAACGGCCGCCGCGGTTCGAAGGAAACTAAGTGCTCGATCTCCCGCTGTTCGACGAAGAGCATCGCGCATTTTCCGCCGGCCTCGAAGCCTGGCTCGACGATGCGTCGGTTGCCGGCGACGAGTTGGATGCCGCCGCAACCTCGCGCGCGTGGGTAGGCGCGCTGGCCGAGGGCGGATGGCTGCGAGCCTGCGTGCCGGGCGCGTACGGGGGAGTTCGTGCCGAGCTCGACGTGCGAACGTTGTGTCTTGCGCGCGAGCGGCTGGCGTACCGCAGCGCGCTTGCCGATTTTGCCTTCGCGATGCAAGGCTTGGGCGGCGGACCGATTGCACTGTGCGGCAGCGCCGAACTCAAACGGCGCTACTTGCCGGAGATTGCCGCGGGCCGTTGCATCGCGGCTTTTGCGTTGTCGGAGTTTGAGGCCGGCTCCGATGCCGGCGCGCTGACGACGCGTGCGCGGCGCGAAAACGGCGGCTACGTGCTCGACGGCGAGAAGGCGTGGATCTCCAATGCGGGCATTGCAAATCTGTATGTCGTCTTCGCCAGAACGGGCGACGACGGCCCCAAGGGCCTGAGCGCCTTTGCGGTGGATGCGGCTACCAAGGGGTGTCGCGCGGAGAAACCGATTGAAACGATTTCGCCCCATCCACTGGGCTCGTTGCGGTTAGACGGCGTCGCGGTTTCGCAGGAGTGCCGAATTGGCCAAGAGGGCGAAGGCTTCAAGATTGCGATGACGGTGCTCGACGTCTTTCGCAGCACCGTCGGTGCGGCGGCCCTGGGCTTCGCGCGCCGCGCTTTGGACGAGTCGGTAACGCACGTGAAGACGAGGCACCTGTTCGGCAAACCGATGGCCGACCTGCAACTCACGCAAGCGGCGATTGCGACGATGGCGACCGATACCGACGCGAGCGCGCTGCTCGTCTACCGCGCGGCGTGGGCCAAGGACAGCGGTCGCGCGCGCGTCACGCGCGAGGCAGCGATGGCGAAGTGGTTTGCGACGGAGGCGGCGGGCCGTGTCTGCGACCGAGCGGTGCAGCTTTTCGGCGGCCGCGGCGTTACGCGCGGCGAGATCGTCGAACGCTTGTACCGCGACGTTCGCGCGCTGCGCATCTACGAAGGTGCCAGTGAGATTCAGCAGCTCGTCATCGCAAAGCAACTCTTGGCAAAGTAGAGGGGACTACCCGGTCGGATTTCGAAAGAAGATGACCTAGGTCATTCTGGAGGACAGCCTCATGGTCTATCGGATTGCGAGCCTCGCCGCCCTTCTGCTCTGCTGCGCCCAGTGCGCCGGAGCGGGCGCGCCAAGCCAGCCAGTGCTGCCCGCCGCGGTCTCCGTAGCCCAGGAGCCGTTCCTTTATGTCGGGGGTGCCAAGCTATCGCAGTACGCGCTGGGCAGCTCGAAGCCGCTGCACACGCTCAGCCTAAGTTTGGGAGCCAGCGCCATCGCGCTGGACAATCGTGGGAATCTGTTCGTCGCCAACGGCGGCATCAGCGAGGGTTACGTCGCGGTTTACGACGCGCAAAGCCTCAAGCTGCTGCGATCGGAGGAGCTAACCGACGACACGTTCTTGGCCGTCGGCCGTCGCGGTTATCTGTACGCCACAAACTGCGGTGACGGCATCAACGTTTTTACGCCGGGGGGAATGAAATACGACTACACGCGTCATCTGCGCAATGGGGCTTGCGCGATGGCCGTCGACGGGAACGACAACCTATTTGTCGCAGGCGACGACTCAATCGCGGTCTTTGCGCCGGCGCAGCGGGCCGGCCGGATAACGTTGGTGCGGCGAATCAAGAGCGGTATCGACGGACCTCGCGCGCTGAGTTTCGCGCCGTCCGGTGAGCTCTTCGTGCTCAACTGTCCGCGTTGCCGCTACCATCACGGGCAGCCGTACGTCAGCGTCTACGAACCGGGGAGTTCCGCGCCGGCGCGCATCGTCACCGGCGACATCTCGCAACCGGCGGCGCTCGCTGTCGACTCGAAAGGCCTGCTCTATGTGGCCAGCGCGCCGCTGAGCCGCTTCGACCGCAATCCAGGCTGGGTTACGGTCTACGCGCCCGGGGCGACGAAGCCGCGGCGAAAAATCGTAGCGGGGATCGACCGCCCCCTTGGGCTCGCGCTCGATTCGGCGGATAGGTTGTACGTCGCGGACGGCGGAAAGAGTGCGGTCACCGTTTATAGCGCGGGGGGAACGAAACTATTGCAGACGATCACCGACGGCATCAGAGTTGCCGAAACGCTGGCGATTCACTGACGGCCCATAGCGACCGGTTCGCGCAGGAGCGCCTGCCGCCACCGCACGAGCTGCCGGAGCTGTGCTTCGATCTTCCCGATCTGCATTATCCGGACCGCGTCAACGCCGCATCGCGCCTGCTCGACGCTCGCGTCGAGAACGGCGAAGGCGCACGGCGCTGCATCGTCGCGCAAGGCGGGGTTTGCTGGAGTTACGCGGATTTACGCGATGCGGCCAATCGTATTGCCAACGTGCTGGTCGAAGCGACCGCCTTTGAGCCGGGGAATCGCGTGCTGCTTCGCGCGCCGAACACACCGATGCTCGCCGCGTGCTGGTTCGCGGTGTTAAAAGCGGGCGGCATTGCGGTAACGACGGTCCCGCAGTATCGCGCCGCCGAGCTGCGCTTCATCATGGAGAAGGCGCAGGTTAAGCATGTGCTGTGCGACGTTCGCTTGCGCGACGAACTCGAGGTCGCTTGCGGGGCCTCGGGCGGCGCGCAGACGCTCTACTTCAACGGCGATGTGCGGGAGCCGAGTTCGCTCGAGAGCCTCATGCGCGATGCCTCGACGCAATTCCCCAACGCCGACACGGCTGCGGAGGACGTCGCGCTAATTGCGTTTACCTCCGGAACCACCGGAACGCCGAAAGCGGCGATGCATTACCACCGCGATCTGCTGGCGATCTGCGACACCTATTGCGACCGCGTACTGCAGCCGCGCCGCGACGATCTCTTCTGCGGAAGTCCGCCGCTGGCGTTTACCTTCGGCCTGGGCGGTCTGCTGCTGTTTCCCCTCCACGCCGGCGCCGCCACGCTGTTGTTGGAGAAGGCCGGCCCGACGGAACTGCTCGAAGCGGTTGCCGGCTTTGGCGTCACGACGATCTTCACCGCGCCGGTCGCGTACCGTACGATGGCAGCAAAGGCGCTCGAGTACGATCTCTCAACGCTGCGCGCGTGCGTCTCCGCCGGCGAGACGCTTCCGAAGGCCGTCTCGGAGCAATGGTATGCGGCGACGGGGCTCACGATTCTCGACGGCATCGGCAGCACGGAGATGTTGCACATCTTCGTCGGTTCGCCGCAGCACGAAGTGCGCGCGGGTTCGACGGGGCGTGTCGTTCCCGGATACGTCGCCGAGATTCACGACGATGCCGGGCACGCAGTGCCGGATGGCACGGTGGGGCGCTTGGCGGTCAAAGGTCCGACGGGCTGTAAATACCTTCAAGACGAGCGTCAGCGTAGCTACGTGCACGGGGGCTGGAACTATCCCGGCGACGCATATCGCCGCGACGCCGACGGATACTATTGGTACGTCTCGCGCATGGACGACATGATTCTCTCGGCCGGCTACAACATCTCGGGTCCCGAAGTCGAACAAGCGCTGATCGCTCACCCCGACGTCAAAGAAGTTGCGGTCGTAGGCAAGCGCGATCCGGCGAAAGAGACGAACTTCGTCAAGGCGTTCGTGGTGCTCGTCGACGGCCGCGCCGCCACCAGCGCCAAGGCCGACGAGCTGCGCGAGTTCTGTAAAGCGCAGATCGCGCCGTTCAAAGCGCCGCGCGAGATCGAGTTCGTCAGCGAACTACCACGAACCGAAACCGGCAAACTGCAACGGTATAAGCTGCGGGCATTGTCACCCTGACCCTTCTGACTCCGCTCAGGACTGCGTTTCGCGCGGTAGAACCGCGGTCGCTTCGATCTCTACCTTCGCGCCGTCTTCGAGCAGACCGGCAACTTGCACGAGTGCCATCGCGGGAAAATCCAAGCCGACGATCTCGCGATACGCCTTCCCGAGCGCGGCGAGGTTATCGCGATACTCCAGCTTATCGGTGACGTACCACGTCAGCCGGACGAGGTGCTCGGGTTGCCCGCCGGCTGCGCGAAGTATCGCCACCACATTGCGCAGCGCCTGCCGGGCCTGTTCGATGAAGCCTTCACCGACCAACTCGCAGCGCTCGTTCCACCCGATCTGACCGGCGACGGCAAGGTAGCGGCCCTCGGCAAGAATGCCATGGGCGTATCCGCTGGGCCGCGGCCAGCCCTCGGGTTCAATCCTGCGACTCACCGTGCAGCCCTTTCCCGCACGTCTGCGTGCAGCCTGTTACGAGCGAGCGCTAGATAAAGGTTCGTCGCCCTTGTTAAGCAAAGCAAGTCCGGCAAAAGCTTGCAAATCGCGCCGGAGCCGAAAGGGGCAGCATTTATGTCCGTGACCGAACCTCCCAAAGATACGCCGTTCGGGCTGGAGCCGAACGTGGCGGCCGGGCTCGCTTATTTGTTCACGCTCCTTGGCGGCATTATTATGCTCGTCGGCGGCGGCACTAATAAATTTGTGAAATGGGCCGCGGCGCAATCGATCACGATGTGGGCCGTGTACTTTGTCCTTTGGACCGTGCTCATGTTCATCCACCTCTGGATACTCTATCCGATCTTGTGGCTGCTTTCGATCGTTCTGTGGATTTGGACGACCGTCACCGGTTTTCAGGGCAAGGAAGTTCGAATTCCCGGCATCGCCAATCTGACCGAGAGCATCTTCAAGTCACAGCTTTAACCGGCTCTCGCGCGGCTACGGGGACCCCGCAGCCGCAATAGCGGGCGTTCGAACAGATAAGTTGCCGCCGTCGCTACCGCGATGGCCAGTGCAAAGGCAAGCTCGGTATACCGGGCTTGCCATTGTGTGTCGTGGTGAGGGTTCCCGGAGTACGGCGGGAGGTGATGCCAGAGCAACTCGCGCGCGACGATCTGGTGGTAGAGGTAGAGATTGTACGAGATCGTCGCGAGGAATCGCATCGGCGCGTTGTCCAGAAGGATCTGCCACCAGCGGGGGCTCGCGAGCGAACCCAATGCCATCGCGCTAAAAGCGAGGCCGAGCAACGGCCGGCGATCGATTTGCCACACGCCCGACCACTGCTCGGTAAACCTGGAGGCGAAGCAGTTTGCTAGCAGCAGCCAGAGGGCCACAAATCCGCCGAGCGCAATCAGCGGCGCGGTACGACGCATCGCCGGGGCCTGCAGCAAATGCCCCTGGGCGACAAAGAGATATGCGCTGAGCATTCCCAGCCCGAAGATGTCGAGATACCCGGGGAGGTTCTCCTCATAGTGCCCGAAGAGCGTGGTGGAACAGCACTGGAACAGCCAAGCGCGCCAGATCCAAGCGATCGCGATCATCGCGCCGGCCGAAAACCAGGGCCGGCGTCGAAACGCCCACCAGATCAGCGGAAAGACGCAATAAAACTCGACTTCGACGGCGAGCGTCCAGAGCACGCCGTTGATGCTGCCGTACCGGTCGGGAAACCAAGTATGAATGAAGAGCAGGTGGGTGGTGAGGTCCGGCCAGAGCGCTGCGCTCGGTTGCCTCTGAGCGTAGCCAAGCGCATACGCGACCGCGATCGAGAGCACGTACGACGGCACGATCTTGATGAAGCGCCGCCAGGCGAAATGGCCCCAGGCGGGCGGCGGCTTCCCGAACCTCTCCGCCCGGAAGAACGGGTACGAGATGACGAAGCCGGATAGAAAGAAGAAGAGCGTGACGCCGGCGAAGCCGGTCGCCGGCAGGAAGGCAAGCCAAGAGGGCGGTGAGAGCCACGAAATCTCCCACACGTGGTACCAAAGGACGAGCAAGACGGCCAGCCCTCGCAAGCCGTCCAGAACGCCCAAACGCGGATTTTCGTGCAGCCCGCCGCTTGCCGCCATTGCGCCCCCCATTTGACGCGAAAAACAGGCCCTGATATAGTTAGTGTCCGGTCCCACCTGCGGGTGAGGCCGTTGTTTGTGTCGTTTACTTTTGTGGGGAGCAAGCCATTCCAACGATTAACCAACTGGTGCGCCGCGGGCGAGAGAAGACCGAGCAGAAGGTTAAGACGCGGGCATTTCGCGTGATCTTGACCGGGCCCAAGCCGGGCCATCCGGATCTGCCGACGCGCGCATTCGAGGTAAGTGGCAATCCCCAGCGTCGCGGTGTCTGCACTCAAGTTAAGACGGTTACTCCGAAGAAGCCGAACTCGGCGCTGCGTAAAGTCGCGCGCGTCCGGTTGACTAATGGCGAAGAGGTGACCGCCTACATCCCCGGCATCGGCCACAATCTTCAGGAGCACTCGGTGGTCCTCGTGCGCGGCGGGCGCGTCAAGGATCTGCCTGGAGTTCGCTACCACATCATTCGCGGCACGCTCGACACCGCGGGCACGGCAAACCGCAAGCAAGGCCGCTCCAAATACGGCGCCAAGCGCGAGAAGAAGAAGTAATGCCACGTAAAGGACCGGCTCCCAAGCGGCAGATTCTGCCCGACCCGAAGTTCAACTCGAAAGTGCTGGCGCGCTTTATCAATAAGGTTATGCTTCGCGGCAAGAAATCGACCGCCGAACACATTACCTACGGTGCGCTCGATATCGTCTCGGAAAAGACCGGTCGCGACGCGATGGAGATCTTTTCACAGGCGCTGTCCAACGCGATGCCCCTGGTGGAAGTGCGTCCTCGCCGAGTCGGCGGCGCGACCTATCAGGTGCCAATGGAAGTGCGGCCCGATCGCCGCCAAGCGATGGCGATGCGCTGGCTCATCGCTTTTGCCCGCGCCCGTAACGGGCGCTCGATGGAAGAGAAGCTCGCGGGCGAGCTGCTCGACGCGTCTAATAACACCGGTGCCGCGATCAAGAAGCGTGAAGACACGCACAAGATGGCTGAAGCGAACAAAGCTTTCGCCCATTATCGCTGGTAACCACTCTACTAGATAAAAAGACCATGGCAAGGGAATTTCCGCTCGAACGCACGAGGAATATCGGCATTGCCGCGCACATCGATGCCGGCAAAACGACCTGTACCGAACGCATCCTTTTCTTCACCGGTCGCGTGCACAAGATGGGCGAAGTGCACGACGGCGCCGCGACGATGGACTGGATGGTTCAGGAGCAGGAGCGCGGCATCACGATTACTTCGGCCGCAACCGCGACCACGTGGCGCGACACGCGCATCAACATCATCGACACGCCTGGGCACGTGGACTTCACCGTCGAAGTCGAACGGTCGCTGCGCGTTCTCGACGGCTTGGTGGCGCTCTTCGACTCCGTAGCTGCCGTGCAGCCGCAGTCGGAGACCGTCTGGCGCCAAGCCAACAAATATAAGGTTCCGCGGATCGTTTTCGTCAACAAGATGGACCGGGTCGGCGCCGATTTCTTCAACGTCGTCGACAAGATTCGCGAACGTCTGGGCGCGCGGGTCGTTCCGATTCAAGTGCCGATCGGCGCCGAAGACAAGTTCAAAGGCATCGTCGACCTCTTTACGATGAAGAAGACGGTCTACACCGACGACCTCGGCTCGACGATGGCGCAAGAGGAAGTGGAAGGCGAGCTGCGCGAGCTGGCGATGGAGTGGCGCCAGCACCTGGTTGAGGCCATCGCCGAACAGGACGACGAGCTTCTCGAGATGTTTTTCGACGGCAAAGAACTGCCGATCGACCGCATGAAGACGGCGTTGCGTAAGGCGACGATCGCGGGCACGGTTCTCCCGATGCTCTGCGGCTCGGCGTTCAAGAACAAGGGTATTCAGCCGCTGCTCGACGCGGTCGTCGAATACATGCCCTCGCCGCTTGAGGCCAAGCAAATCGTTGGCAAGGCTCCGAAAACGGGCGACGAGATCACTCGCAAGGCCGACGACGCCGAACCCTTCTGCGCACTGGCCTTCAAGATCGCGACCGACCCCTACGGAAATCTCACGTACTTCCGCGTCTATTCGGGCGTCTTGAACAAGGGTAGCTACGTGCTCAACTCGCGCTCGGGCCGTAAGGAGCGCATCGGTCGCATCCTGCGGATGCACGCCAACCATCGCGAGGACATCGACTCCATCGGCGCCGGCGATATTGCCGCGGCGGTCGGACTCTCCGACACCCGCACCGGGGACACGCTCTGCGACGAACGCTCGCCAATCGCGCTGGAATCGATTACTTTTCCCGAGCCGGTCATTCATCAGGCGATCGAGCCCAAGAGCAAGGCCGATCAGGATAAGCTTGGCTTGGCGCTCACGCGCCTCGCGCAAGAGGATCCGACCTTTCGGATGCGCACCGACGAGGAGACCCAGCAGACGATCATCGCCGGCATGGGTGAACTGCATCTCGAGATCATCCTCGATCGTTTGCGCCGCGAGTTCAAGGTCGAAGCCAACGTCGGCAAGCCGCAGGTCGCCTATAAGGAAGCGATCACCAAGACGATCGAAAAGGAAGGCCGCTTTGTGCGCCAGTCGGGCGGCAAGGGACAGTACGGTGATGTTTGGTTGCGCGTGGAGCCGCAGCCGCCCGGCACCGGATTCGTCTTCGAATGGAAGATCGTCGGCGGCGCCGTTCCCAAGGAGTACAGCAAAGCCGTCCAGGAAGGTATTCGCGAGTCGGCGCAAAGCGGCGTGCTTGCCGGCTTCCCCGTGATGGACTTCAAGGCAGTCGCCTTCGACGGCTCCTACCACGAGGTCGACTCCTCGGAAATGGCCTTTAAAATCGCGGCCTCGATGGCTTGGAAAGAGGCCAACCGCGCAGCCGGGCCGATCTTGCTCGAACCGATCATGAAGGTCGAGGTAACGACGCCCAAAGAGTACATGGGCGCGATCAACGGCGACCTCAACCGCCGGCGCGGCGCCATCCATGCCACGGAAGAGGCGCCGGGCGGTGCCCAGGTGATTACTGCTCACGTGCCGCTCTCCGAGATGTTTGGTTACGCGACCGATATGCGTTCGGCGACACAAGGGCGGGCGACGTACACGATGGAGTTCTCGCACTACGAGAAGGCGCCGAAGTCCGTCGAAGAAGAGATCGTGGCAAAGGCGGTCGGCAAGAAGTTGGCCCCAGCCTAAATGCCTTGGCCGGAGCGTTGACTTGAGAGGTTTTGGTTGATACCATTCGGGTCGTGGCGCCCCCTGGAATGGGGGCGTTTACCGCGTAAGGCGGAAAAAGAGGCATCCAGTACGCCTGGGTCCGTGTTTTAAAGTAAAAGGGCGCACTGCACGATAGTGCGGTGAACTAATTTGGGGACCCATGCCGCGGAGTCGGCGAACGAAAACTGGGGTCCCGCGCCGCGAAGTAGGCGCGGGGGCACGCAGCGGCGGTTTCCGGCGCGAAGTGCCGGAAGCCCCGCGTAGTGCCAAAGGGTTGCGCGAAGTGCAACCCGCTGTGAAAGGAAAGAGATGGCTAAACAAAAGTTCGAGCGGAATAAGCCGCATGTGAATATCGGCACGACGGGTCACGTCGACCATGGTAAGACGACGTTGACGGCTGCGATTATGCATTGCCTTTCGACCGAAGGGCTGGCGCAGAAAGTCGGTGTCGATCAAATCGACAACGCTCCCGAAGAGAAGGAGCGTGGGATTACGATTGCCATCTCGCATCAGGAATACGAAACGGCCAAGCGTCACTACGCGCACGTGGACTGTCCGGGCCATGCCGACTACATCAAGAACATGATTACCGGCGCCGCGCAGATGGACGGCGCGGTGCTCGTCGTTGCCGCAACCGACGGCCCGATGCCGCAGACGCGCGAACACATTTTGCTCATGCGCCAGGTCGGCGTTCCCCGCATCGTCGTCTTCCTCAATAAAGTCGACATGGTCGACGACGAAGAGCTGCTCGAGCTGGTCGAGCTGGAGATCCGCGAGCTCCTGTCGCAGTACGACTTCCCCGGCGACGACACCCCGATCATTCGCGGCTCGGCGCTCAAGGCGCTTAACTCGAGCGGACGGAAGGGCGACGCTGACGCCGACCAGATCTTCAAGCTCATGGACACCATCGACGACTACATCCCCCAGCCGGAGCGTCAGGTCGATAAGCCGTTCCTGATGCCGGTGGAAGACGTCTTCACGATTACCGGACGCGGTACCGTCGGCACGGGTCGCGTCGAGCGCGGTCAGGTGAAGGTGGGAGAAGAAGTCGAAATTGTCGGTCTCAAAGAGGAGACCAAGAAGACGGTCGTGACCGGCATCGAGATGTTCCGAAAGCTCCTCGACTCCGGAATCGCCGGCGACAACATCGGCGTGCTGCTTCGCGGCGTCGATCGCAACGAAATCGAGCGCGGCCAAGTGCTGGCCAAGCCCGGCTCCGTCAAACCGCACCGCAAGTTTAAAGCCGAGGTGTACGTGCTCTCCAAAGAGGAGGGCGGACGGCACACGCCGTTTTTCGGAAACTACCGGCCGCAGTTCTATTTTCGGACGACCGACGTAACCGGAACGATCAAGCTGCCGGACGGCGTTGAGATGGTGATGCCGGGCGATAACGTGCAGATGGACGTGGAACTCCATACGCCGATTGCCTGCGAGGAAGGCCTGCGATTCGCGATTCGCGAGGGTGGCCGGACGGTCGGAGCGGGCGTCGTAACGTCCGTCAGCGAATAGAGCGTATACTGTAATGGCGAAGCAAATGATCCGCATACGTCTCAAGGCGTACGACCACAAGGTGCTCGATCAATCGGCCGAGCGGATCGTTGAGACCGCCAAGCGCACCGGCGCATTCGTGAGCGGTCCGGTGCCCCTGCCCACCGAGATCAACCGCTTCTGCGTGCAGCGCTCGACGAATAACGACAAGAAGTCGCGCGAGCACTTTGAAATGCGGACGCATAAGCGACTAATCGACATCCTGCAAGCCTCGCCGAAGACGATGGACGCGCTGATGCATCTCGATCTTCCGGCAGGCGTTGACATCGAACTCAAAGCCTAGCCAGCTTCCAAGCGGTCTCGCTCCGGCCGGCGCGGGGCTCCTTTCGGCGAGCGTTAATTTTCGTTGACGATTCAACGGGCGCGTGCTACTTTTAGCAGGACCTGAGTCCCTTCGTCGCTGCTCAGGCCGTTGAGTTGTGGAACTGGCTGCTTTTTAAGAGGAGCCAGTTCACCCATTGGAGCCGCGATCTCGTACCGCAATGCGTCAATCGCTGGCAACGTTCAGCGTAGAACTAGGCCGTACTTTGGCTTGGTAACCATACGGGCCGGAGCGAAGGCATCCGGCCTGCTCCATTTAAGCACCCTGGATGGAAGTTAAATCGACCTACCTCAGCACGATGATCGGCCTGGCCACGGTTGCCTTCGGTCTCATCGCTGCCGGCGCGTGGAATAAATTCATCAGCGATTTCATCGCGCTTTTTCTCAAACCGGGTAGTGGGGTCGTCGCAGAGCTCATCTACGCCGTGATCATCACGATAGTCGCGATCGTGGTGGTTCAGAGTCTGGCGAAGCTGGCGGAGAAGGAATCGCAGTTGACCGCGAAGCTGCCGTTCGTCAAAAGACCCGAAGACTAGCGCCAACTCGTCGCCGCCCGCTTTTTGCGTAAGGGGTTGTCGCGCTTCGCTGAGCGAAGCGAACGGCCATGCCCATCGACCTTCACGAGCTCCGGTCGCGTTCGTTCCACGGAACAAAGCGCCGCATCTACCACCTGCTCGAAGAGATGGGCACTTCGGGCGACCAGATCTGGCCCTTTGCCTCGCAGCCGTTCATGCGTTCTCCCGGGCCGCTCACGCCGGGCCGGACCGAAGAATGGCACCTAGGGATCCACAGCGTGCTCGAGGAGACAGTTCCGGAAGAGCGGATCGTTTGGCGCTTCAAAAACGAAGGCATGGACGGAACGCACGGGTTCCACCTCTCGACCATCGGCAAAGAGACTGCCGTCGAATATCGGGTTGACGCGATCTTGTCCGATACCGATGGGCGCCTGCTCTGGAGGCGCTTCGAGGATCAGTTCGAGCGTTCGACCGACGCGCTCTTCGATAAACTCGCGCGCGTTCTCAAGCGGTAGTCTGCGTGCCGGACCCGGTCGACTTCATCGACGTCGCGGGGCTGTTCTCCGACGAAGAGCGTCTGGTTCGCGACACCGTGCGCGCCTACGTTCGCGAGCGGGTGCTGCCGCACGTCGCGCAATGGTTCGAGGAGGGAACGCTTCCGCGCGACCTGGGCCTGGAGCTTGGGCGCCTCGGACTGCTCGGCATGCATCTCGAGGGCTACGGCTGCGCGGGCGCGAGCGCCGTGGCCTATGGGATCGCCTGCTTAGAGTTGGAGGCCGGGGACTCGGGGGTTCGCAGCTTTGCGTCGGTTCAGGGATCCCTGGCGATGTATGCGATCCATCGCTGGGGCGACGAGGCGCAGAAGCAGCAGTGGCTGCCGCCGATGGCGCGGGGCGAGTTGATCGGCTGTTTTGGCCTGACCGAGCCGGACTTCGGCAGCAATCCCGCCGGCATGCGGACCTACGCGCGCAAGGACGGGTCCGATTGGCTCATCGACGGCACGAAAATGTGGATCACCAACGGATCCATCGCCGATCTCGCCATCGTTTGGGCGCAAACCGATGATGGCATTCGCGGCTTCATCGTGCCGCGGGGCACCCGAGGCTTCTCGGCAACCAATATCGAGCGGAAGCTGTCACTGCGCGCCTCGGTCACCAGCGAGCTCGTCCTGGCCGATTGCCGTCTTCCGGCCGGCGCGTTGCTGCCGCTGGGCTCCGGCCTGGCGGGCCCGCTCTCGTGTTTAAATGAAGCGCGCTTCGGCATCGTCTGGGGAGCGATCGGCGCCGCGCGAAGCTGCTACGAATCGGCGCTCGAGTACAGCAAGACCCGCGTGCAGTTCGACCGGCCGATCGGCGCCTTTCAGATGACCCAAGGCAAGCTGGTGGACATGCTGGTCGAACTGAACAAGGGCGCGCTCCTGGCGCTGCATCTCGGGCGGGCAAAAGACGGCGGCCGCCTCCATCCCTCGCAGGTTAGCCTGGCCAAGCTCAACAACGTCCGCGAGGCGCTCGAGATTGCCCGTCAAGCGCGGACGATTCTCGGCGCGAACGGGGTGACGCTGGAGTACCCCGTCATTCGCCACATGAACAACTTGGAATCGGTGCTTACCTACGAAGGAACCAGCGAGATGCACGCGCTGGTCGTGGGCAAAGAGATAACGGGTTTGGCGGCCTTTACCTGACCCGAAGGCGTCACAGCCTTGACCTTGCGCCAAGGCCCTGATACACTGCCGAAGTTGCGGTTCATGCCGGTTCGCTTTGCGATGCGTTCCGGCGGAAAAAATACTACAATACGCCTGGCTCCGTGGCCTGGCGATTCTCACAAGAAACAGGCGAATGAAGAACATCCTTGGCCGTAAAGTCGGGATGACCAGCATCTTCACCGATGACGGCAAGCACGTGCCGGTTACGGTGATCGCGGCGGGTCCCTGCACGGTCGTCGGTCTGCGGACGAAGGAAAAAGACGGCTACGAGGCCGTTGCTTTGGGTTTTGAGCCCATCAAGCGGCGCCGCCTCACCAAAGCCCAGGCCGGACACTTCAAGAAGCAGGGCGTCGAGCCGGTTCGTTTCGTTCGCGAGTTCCGCATCGCTGGGGAAGGCTGCGAGCTGGGCCAGGCGGTGACGGTCACCGGCTTTGAGCCCGGCGATCGCGTTGACGTCGTCGGCGTTTCCAAAGGCCATGGTTTCTCCGGAGCCATCAAACGCCATAACTTTAGCGGTGGCGGCGCAAGCCACGGCTCGATGATCCACCGTCAGCCCGCGTCCAACGGCGACACCAACGCCGGTCGCACCGTGCTCGGCAGCCGCCGGCCGGGGCACTACGGCGTCGATCGCACGACGCAGCAAAATCTCGAGGTCGTTCGGGCCGACGAAGAGCGAAATCTCTTGCTCGTTCGCGGCGCCGTACCCGGCGGCAAGAACGCGCTCGTGCTCGTGCGCCAAAGCGTGAAGGCGCTCAGGGGCAAGGCGTAATGCCTAATGTAATCGATGCCTCCGGAAAAGTCGTCCGGCAGATGGAATCGCCGGCGGTTCTCAATGGCGACTTTGGCGATAAGCTCACGGTCATCTACCGGGCGGTGCACCGCGAGTTTGCCAACGCCCGCGCCGGAACTGCTTCGACGCTCAAGCGCGACGAAGTGCGGGGCGGTGGGCGCAAACCGTGGCGGCAGAAAGGCACCGGCCGTGCGCGTCAGGGTTCGATTCGCTCGCCGCAATGGCGTCACGGTGGCGTGGTCTTCGGTCCTCAGCCGCGCAGCTTCGTCGAGTCGCTCAATAAGAAGGAACGCCGAGTCGCCTTTATAGCGGCTCTGGCCGACCGCTTCAATAACGACGCCGTCACCTTGTTGGAGACGGCCGATTTTTCGATCGCGAAGACGGCAGGCTTTGCCAAGCTGCTCTTCGGGAGCGCCAAGGCGGCCCGCGAGGGACCGACGACGCTGATCGTCTGTTCCCGCGGAGAAACCCATGCAGCCGAGATCGAACGGGTCGGCCGAAACCTAAAGCGTGTCGGGTTCACCGACGACGGCGCGCTGGACGTCAAGGACGTGCTGCGCTTCGACCGGCTATACTTTACGACCGCTGCGTACGACGCGCTTACCCAGCGCCTCGCCGAAAAACGGGAGCAAGCCGATGGACGCTCGTGACGTCATCGTAGCACCGCGCATTACGGAAAAAGCGATGGCCGACGCGCTGGTGCAGCAGTATACCTTCGTGGTACACCCGCAAGCCACCAAGACGCAGATCCGGCATGCGATCGAAGAGATCTTTCACGTCAACGTCTTGGAAGTCAACACGATCAACGTGCGAGGCAAGGCGCGCAACTCGGCGCGCCGCGGCGTACGCATTCGCGGCAAAATGAGCGACTATAAGAAAGCGATCGTCAAGATCAAGTCCGGTCAGAAGATCGAGCTCGGCGGAGTCAACTACTTTGAGCAATAATCATGCCCGTTAAGAAATACCGGCCGACGTCGCCGGGCAGGCGCTTTTTGACCACGGTGGACTTTTCGGAGCTTTCCAAGGTCGAACCCGAGCGCTCGCTGATCGAAGTTCGCAAGAAGCATTCCGGCCGCAACAACAACGGTCATATTACCGTGCGCCATCGCGGCGGCGGCACGCGCAAGATCTATCGCATCATCGATTTCAAGCGGACGAAGGACGGCGTGCCCGCGAAGGTCGCGACCGTCGAGTACGACCCCAACCGTTCGTGCCGCATCGCGCTGCTGCACTATCGCGACGGCGAGAAGCGCTATATCCTGGCGCCGCTCGGCTTGCGCGTCGGCGAGCTGGTGGAGTCCGGCCCGAGCGCCGACATCAAGATCGGCAACGCCTTACCGATCAGAAATATTCCCGTCGGCACGGTGATCCACAACATCGAGTTGCGGCCCCGTGAAGGCGGTAAGCTCGTGCGTTCTGCCGGCGTTTCGGCGCAGCTGATGGCCAAAGAGGACCAATACTCGCAGGTCCGGATGCCGTCGGGCGAAGTTCGCCGGATTCACATCGACTGCCGCGCGACCATCGGTCAGCTCGGCAACGTCGAGCACGAGAACCAAGTCATCGGCAAAGCCGGCCGTTCTCGCCACCTCGGGAAGCGCCCGGCCGTTCGCGGCATCGCGATGAATCCCGTGGATCATCCGCACGGCGGCGGCGAAGCGCGCTCGACCTCCGGGCGTCCGCCGACGACGCCGTGGGGTGTGATGACGATGGGCAAAAAGACGCGGCGGAACAAGCGCACGAGCAAGATGATCGTTCGTAGGAGAGGCTCGAAATAATGTCGCGTTCGCTAAAGAAGGGTCCGTACGTCGCGCCCGATCTCGTCCGGAAGATCGAGAAGCTCAACGAGACGCGCGAGCGGCGCGTCATCAAGACGTGGAGCCGCGATTCGACCGTGCTGCCGACGATGGTCGGTCACACGATCGGCGTGCACAACGGCAAGACGCACATCCCGGTCTACGTTACGGAGAATATGGTCGGTCACAAGCTGGGCGAATTCTCGCCGACGCGGCATTTCCGCGGTCACGGCGGTGAAAAAGCGACGGTGAAAACGTGACGGAACGGGCTCCTCAGGCCGTCGCTCACCTGCGATTCGTGCGTACCGGGCCGCGAAAACTGCGGCGCGTCGCCAACGCAATTCGCGGTAAGAGCGTGCGCGAGGCGCTGGTGCTCCTCAAGTTCGCCGAAGTCTTCGCTGCCGAGCCGATCGAGAAGCTCGTTCGCAGCGCGGTGGCCAATGCCGGCAACAATCACGACATGAATGCCGACGAACTTTACATTACTCGCATTACGGTCGACGGCGGCCCGGGCGGCCGCTTCACGAAGCGAGTCGATCCGCGCGCGCAAGGCCGCGCGTATTTTAAGCGTAAGCGCCTCTCGCACGTCACGGTGATCGTCAGCGAAACCCCGCCGGCAAAGCCTCGCAGGAAGTCGGCCGGCGCATCGGTTCAGGCGGCTCGGACGACGCGTCGCGCGGCTCCGGGAGCCGCTCCCGCGGCAAAATCAACGCGGAAGAAAGCCGGCGCGCGCAAACTTGCGGCAGGCGCCAAGGGAGCTTAAGTGGGACAAAAGATTCACCCGGTCGGCATGCGCTTGGGAATCACGCGCACGTGGGACAGCCGGTGGTTCGAGAAAAAGCACTACGTCGAGTGGCTTCACGAAGACGTCGCGATTCGTAAATCCTTCAATCGTTGGATGCGCTCCGCTTCGATCAGCAAGATCGAGATCGAGCGCCGTGCGAACCAAGCTCGAGTCATCGTTAACACCGCTAAGCCCGGCATCATTATCGGCAAGCGCGGCGTCGGCATCGACGAGATTCGCAAAACGCTGGAGCAGCTCACCGGCAAGAGCGTCGCCGTCAACGTGGTGGAGATTTCGCACCCCGAGCTCGACGCGCGGCTGGTCGCCCAGAACATCGTCGATCAGCTTGAAAAGCGGATTGCGTTTCGCCGCGCGATGAAGCAGTCGATCATGCGCACGATGCGCGCCGGCGCGCGTGGCATCAAGGTGCAGGTCTCCGGGCGCCTCGGCGGCGCCGAGATCGCGCGAACCGAGCATAATGCCGACGGAAAGGTGCCGCTGCATACGTTGCGCGCCGACATCGACTACGCGCAGGTCGAAGCTTTTACGACGTTCGGGCGCATCGGCGTGAAAGTCTGGATCTATCGTGGCGAAGTGCTGCCCGATCAGCCGCGCGGCGACGGAGCCCTTCGCGATCGCCCCGACCGCGGCCGAGAACGCCGCGAGCGTGGCGGCAGAGGACGCCGCGACGGTCGCCCTGCTGGTCCTACGCCAGCTGCGGTGGCCGCGTCCGAACCTTCGATGCCCGCGCCGGCACCGGAACCGGTGACGTACGCGCCGGAGCCGCCGCCGCCCGCGCCGGAGCCGCCGACGCCCGCGCCGGAGCCGCCGTCGCCGCCCGCGCCGCCCAGCGAGGTGAGCGAGTAAAATGCTGACTCCAAAACGCGTAAAGTGGCGCAAAGTTCAGCGCGGCCGGATGACCGGGATGGCCTCTCGCGGCAACTCGTTGACGTTTGGCGATTTCGGCTTGCAGGCGATGGAGCCGTGTTGGATGACCAGCCGTCAGATCGAAGCGGCTCGTATCGCGATGACGCGTCACATCAAACGCGGCGGAAAAGTGTGGATCAAGGTCTTTCCGGATAAGCCGGCGACGAAAAAGCCGGCCGAAGTCCGCATGGGCTCGGGCAAGGGAAACCCGGAGTTTTGGGTCGCGGTCGTCCGGCCGGGGCGCGTCCTCTTCGAGCTTTCGGGCGTCGCTCCCAGCGTCGCGCGCGAAGCGCTCGAGCGGGCCGCCGCAAAGCTTCCGATCGGCACCAAGATCGTCTCACGCGAGGAAACACAGTGAAGAAGAGCGAGCTCGACGGATTGCGCGATCTGACCGTCAACGAGCTGCAGCAAAAGGCCCGCGACGCAAAGTCCGAGCTTTTCACGCTGCGCTTCGCGTTGCGTACCGGTCACTTGACCGACTTCAGCAAGATTCGCGCGATGCGCCGTTCGTACGCGCAGATCCAAACCGTTATCTACGAGAAGCGTCTAGCGGAGGCCGAGCATGGAGCAGCCTGACAACTCGTCGGCCCCGGTCGTGGTTCGAGACGAAGTCTCAAACCAAGAGATGGACCGAGGGAGCCGCCGCATTAAGCAGGGGCGCGTCGCGTCGAATAAGATGGACAAGACGATCGTCGTGGTCGCGGAGACGCGCGTTCGGCATCCCGTCTATGGCAAGATCGTGCGCAAGTCTACGCGCTTCAAGGCGCACGACGAGCGCAACGAAGCCAATATCGGTGACGTCGTGCGGATTGCGGAGTGCCGTCCGCTGTCGCGCGAGAAGCGCTGGCGTCTGGTCGAGATCGTGGAGCGCGTCAAATGATTCAACAAGAGACTCGTCTGCGGGTTGCCGACAACAGCGGCGCTCGCGAGCTGCTCGTGATTCATATCACCGGTGGCGGGCGCCACGTTTACGCGCACGTCGGCGACGTGATCGTCGGCACCGTCAAGAGTGCGATTCCCGGCGCTGCGGTAAAAAAGGGTCAGGTCGTGAAGGCCGTGGTCGTCCGGACCAGCGCCCCGATGCGGCGTGTGGACGGCTCGGTGGTTCGCTGCGACGACAACGCTTGCGTGATCATCAAAGGTGAAAAGGATAACTTGGACCCGCGCGGCACCCGAGTCTTCGGGCCGGTGATGCGCGAGCTGCGCGAGCGCGGTTTCTTGAAGATCGCTTCGCTCGCACCGGAGGTACTCTAGGATGCCGGCGAAGGCATACGTCATTAAGGGCGATACGGTGATGATTCGGCGCGGCAAGGAACGCGGCAAGCACGGAACCATCAAGGCCGTGCAGATCGAAGCCGGGACTGCCACCGTGGAAGGCGCCAACGTCGTCAAGCGGCATACCAAACAGAACTCGAAGGCGACGAATATGGGCGGTTCCACTCAGAGTGGGGGCATCATCGAGAAGGAGGCACCGCTGCCGCTTTCGGCCCTGCAGTATGTCTGTGAGAAGTGCAAAGCGCCCACGCGGCTGCGCCGCGGCCGCGCTGCCGACGGTGCCGTTCATCGCATCTGCGTGCGCTGCGGCGAGCCCGCGCGCGAATCGGCGAAGGGAGCGTAAGCGGTGGCGGAGCGTCTGAAGGAACGGTACGAGCAGCAGATTCGCGGTCAGTTGCAGGAGCGTTTTGGCTACAAGAACGTCAATCAAATTCCGAAGTTGGAGAAGGTCGTCGTGAACATGAGCGTCGGCGAGGCGATCGTTAATCCGAAAGCCCTCGACGCCGCGGTTAGCGAGCTGACGGCGATTACCGGGCAAAAGCCCGTGGTCGCTAAGGCGAAGAAGTCGATCGCGGCGTTCAAGCTGCGGGCCGGAATGAACATCGCCGCCAAGGTGACGCTGCGCGGCGACCGGATGTACGTATTCGTCGACAAGCTCTTCAACGTGGTGCTGCCGCGTATCCGCGACTTTCGCGGGCTTCCCGCAAAGTCGTTCGACGGGCGCGGCAACTACAACTTAGGCTTGCGCGAACAGCTCGTCTTTCCGGAGATCAACTACGACAAAGTCGACAAGACGCGCGGCATGGACGTGACGATCGTCACGACGGCTAAGACCGACGAGGAGGCCTCGGAGTTTCTGGTGGCGATGGGCTTGCCGTTGCAGAAGGCCGCTTCGACACCCGCGGAAGCGAAGGGTTAGGAATGGCAAAAACGAGTTTGATCGTAAAGTCGAAACGCACCCCGAAGTTTTCGGTGCGGGGGCACAATCGCTGCAAAGTCTGCGGGCGTCCGCGCGGCTATCTGCGCAAGTTTGCGATGTGCCGGATTTGTTTCCGGGAGAACGCGCATGCCGGCGTGGTTCCCGGCATCACGAAGGCCTCATGGTAAGGAGCACGAGCACATGTCGATAACCGACCCGATTGCCGATATGCTGACACGCATCCGCAACGCCAACACGGCCAACCACAAGACGGTCGACGTGCCGGCCTCGCGCGCAAAAGCGGCCATCGCGAAAATTCTGCAAGACGAAGGCTTCATCGAAAGTTTCGAACGGGTGGCCGAAGGCCCCCAAGGCAAGATTCGCATTCAGCTTCGCTACGGGCCTGAGAAGGAGAAGATCATCACCGGTCTTCGCCGCATTTCTCGTCCCGGGCTGCGCGTTTACACGGGCAAGACGGAGATCCCCCGAGTCCTCGGCGGGCTCGGCTTGGTGATCATCTCGACGCCGCAGGGCATCATGTCGGGGAAGCGCGCGAAGAAGCAAGGCGTCGGAGGAGAGGTTCTTGCGTACATCTGGTAAGGCGGTGCGGCCATGTCTCGCATAGGTAAGCTGCCCGTCGTCGTACCGTCCGGCGTCAACGTGAAGGTCGAAGACGACGTCGTGCGCGTCAGCGGACCGAAGGGAGAGCTGCACCAGCAGATTCTTTCCCGCGTCGTTGACGTCCAGCTCGAAGACGGAAGGGTCCTGGTCGGTCGCAAAGGCGATGCCAAGGAGCATCGCAGCGCGCATGGTTTGACGCGCACGCTGATTGCGAACATGGTCGAGGGCGTCAGCAAGGGTTTTCGCAAGAGTCTGGAGATCAGCGGTGTCGGCTACCGCGTGGCCAAGTCGGGTGAGAACCTGACGTTGAGCCTGGGCTATTCGCATCCGGTCGCCTTCGAAGCGCCCAAGGGCGTCGCGCTATCGGTCGAAGGCCAAACGAAGATTCACGTTGACGGCATCGATAAGCAGGCTGTGGGACAGGTAGCCGCCGACATCCGGCGCTTGCGCCAGCCCGAGCCGTACAAGGGCAAGGGCATTCGCTATGAAGGCGAGCACATTCGCAAGAAACTCGGTAAGGCCGGAAAGGCTGGAAAGAAGTGACCAGCAAAGCGGGGGCGCGGCGCGAGCGCCACATGCGTCTTCGAAAGAAGCTCTCCGGCACGCCGGAACGGCCGCGGCTTTTCGTGCGCCGCTCGCTGCATCATATCTATGCCGTCCTGATCGACGATGCGAAGGGGCACACGCTGGCAACGGCGTCGACGCTCGACGAATCGCTGGCAACCGGGTTGAGTTCTAAGACGAACCTGGCAGCCGCTCAGGCGGTCGGTTCGGCGATCGCAACGAAAGCGAAGGCCGCCGGCATCTCCGCAGTCGTTTTCGACCGGGGCGGATACAAGTACCATGGACGCGTGCGCGCACTTGCGGACGCTGCTCGCGAAGCGGGGTTGACTTTCTGATGCAGTACCGAGGTCGCGAACGCGACAATAGTGGCTTTGAAGAGACGGTCGTACGCGTAAATCGCGTCGCCAAGGTCGTCAAAGGCGGCAAACGTTTCAGCTTTAGCGCCCTCGTCGTCGTCGGCGACCGCAAAGGCAAGGTTGGCTTCGCCATCGGTAAGGCGGCCGAAGTGCCCGAGGCAATTCGCAAAGCCGTCGAAGCCGCTCGCAAGAGCCTCGTCACCGTGGCGATGGTCGAGCGAACGATTCCCCATGAGGTGCGCCACGAAGTCGGCGCTGCGACGGTTCTGCTCAAGCCCGCGGCGCCCGGCACCGGCGTTATTGCCGGGGGGTCGATGCGTGCCGTCCTCGAGCTGGCCGGCATCCACGACATCCTCACCAAGTGTTTGGGGACCACCAATCCGATCAACGTCGTGATGGCGACCGTCTCCGCGCTCGGTTCCCTGCGAACCGTCGAACAAGTTGCCGCAATGCGCGGCAAGACCGTTAAGGAAATCTACGCGGCATAATCACATGGCAGAAAAACAAATTCTCAAACTCGGCGCCCTCAAACCGGCGCCCGGAAGCCGCCCGAAGCGCCAGCGCATCGGTCGCGGTCACGGTTCGGGCATGGTCAAGACCGGCGGCGAAGGCGGCAAGGGTCAGACCGTCCGCTCCGGCGGCGGCAAGGGGCCGGCCTTCGAAGGCGGTCAGACTCCGTGGGCTCGGCGTCTACCGCACGGGCGCGGATATTCGCAGAAGGCGCGCGATACCGGTCACTTCGGCACGCGGCTCGCGGTCGTCAAGCTGAGCCGGCTCGCCAAGTGGGACGCCAGCGTCGACGTGACCCCGGAGTCGCTGAAAGAACGCGGGGTCCTCAAGGCGCTGCGCGACGGCGTAAAAATTCTCGGTGACGGCGGCCCCGGCATCGCCCTCCCGGCGGGTCTGCGATTCCGCGACGTGCTCTTCTCGAAGGGCGCGCGCGAAACGCTAGCGGCCGCCGGAGCGCAGATCGAAGAAGCCGCGGACCAAGCATAGTGTTCGATAACCTGCGGGCGGCCGTGCTCGTACCGGAGATCCGGAAGCGGATTCTCTTCGTTTTCTTCGCCTTTGCGTGGTTCGTCTTCATGATCCACGTGCAGTTGCCCAACGTAAACCAGGAAGCGTGGCAACGCGTGCTGCAGAGCGGCGCGTTCTATAACCTGCTCGGCTTCCTCTCGGGCGGCGCGCTGCAGAAGCTCTCCATCATCGCGATGGGCATCACCCCGTATATCAACGCGTCCATCATCATGCAGCTCATGACGGTCGTCATGCCGCAACTCGAAGAGATGGCCAAGAAAGGCGGCGAGGAAGGCCGCAAAAAGATTAGCCAGTACACTCGCTGGCTGACCATCGTGCTCGGCACGGTTCAGGCCACCTTCATGGCGGTTTCGATGGAGCGTTCCGGCGTCTTTTACGACACCAGCATTTGGTATCTGCTGTACGCGATCGTCGCGATGGTGGGCGGTACGCTCTTCCTGATGTGGCTCGGCGAGCAGATCAGCGACAAAGGCATCGGCAACGGTGTGTCGCTCATCATCTTCATCGGCATCGTCCTGCGCTATCCGCAGTACGTTACGCAAACCTACGCGTCGGCCAGCCAGGGCGCCGAATCGCTCCTCAACCTGCTGCTCTATATCGCCATCGCGATCGTCATCATCGTTTCGATCATCTTCCTCTATCAAGGGCAGCGCCGCGTGCCGGTCCAGCAAGCGCGCCGGACCGTCGGGCGCAAGATGTTCGCCGGGCGATCGACCTATATTCCGCTGCGCCTCAACAACGCGGGCGTCATCTCGATCATCTTCGCGATCTCGATCTTGCTCTTGCCGCAGCAAGCGCTCTCGTGGTTCGGCCGCGGCCAAGCAGTCGTGGGCACCGGTCTCTGGCCGGCAATCGAGCGGGGGCTGCAGGGCTTCTCGGCGTGGCTCAACGTCTGGTTTACGCCCAACGGCTTCCTCTACAACATCGTCTATTTTCTGCTCGTCGTGGTCTTCACGTTCTTCTATAGCTCGATCGTCCTCAACACGCGCGACGTGGCCGACAACCTGAAGAAGACGGGTGCCTTCGTTCCCGGGATTCGCCCCGGCCAGCCGACCGTCGACTATCTCAACAAGATCTTGATTCGAATCACCACAGCGGCCGCAATCTATCTCGGACTGCTCGCGGTTCTGCCGGGAGCGCTGCAGCGCGGCCTTTCGGTGACCACGTTCTATCTCGGCTCGACCTCGCTGCTGATCGTCGTGGGCGTGGCCCTCGACACGATCACGCAGATCGAAGCGCGCTTGGCGATGCGCGACTATCGCGGATTCATCAAGCGATAGGAACGCGGGGCTAGTCGTGCGCGTCGTCTTCCTTGGGCCGCCCGGTGCCGGCAAAGGCACGCAGGCGCGCATCCTTCACGAGCGCTTTGGTCTGCAGCAGATTTCGACGGGAGACCTTCTCCGCCGCAACTGCGTCGAGCGAACGGAGCTCGGGCGCGAAGCGGAAGGATTCATGGCGCGTGGCGAGCTGGTTCCCGACGCGCTCGTCATCGCGATGATCGAACGCGAGCTGCGAAGCCTGCCGACCGGTTTCGTGATGGACGGCTTTCCGCGCAACGTCGCGCAAGCGGAGGCCCTCGACGAACTGCTCGGACACCGCGGATGGCCGCTGGAATGCGCGATTCTCTTCAGCGCCGACCGCCCGACGCTGATCGCGCGACTCGCCTCACGCTGGACCAATCCGCGCAACGGCAGGACGTACAACGTCTTGACCAATCCGCCAACGGTCGCCGGCATTGACGACGAAGACGGTGGCGAGCTGGTCCAACGCGACGACGATCGCGCCGACACGGTGGCGACGCGCCTGGACGTCTACGATGCGCAGACCAGGCCGCTGATCGAATATTACCGGAAGACCGGCAAGCTCGTGGAGGTCAACGCGCTGGCGAGCGTCGAGTCTGTGGCCGAGCGGATTGCTGCGGCCGTCGGTGCGGCGGAAGCTCCGGGGACAAGATGGTAACCTTGAAGTCGCCGCGCGAAATCGAGATCATGCGCGCAAGCGGCAAAATTACATCGCGCGTGTTGACCGGGCTTATGAAGGCTGCGCGCCCGGGGATGACGACGCAGGAGTTGGACAGCCTGGCCGAGCGCGGGATCCGTGAGGCCGGCGGGATCCCCACTTTTAAGGGTTATAACGGATTTTGCGGATCGATCTGCGCTTCGCTCAACGACGAAGTCGTCCACGGAATTCCCGGGTCGCGCGTGCTGCGCGACGGCGATCTGCTTTCAATCGATATCGGCACGACGCTCGACGGTTACGTCAGCGATAGCGCCGTGACGATTCCGGTCGGCAACATTTCGCAGACGGCACAGCGCCTGCTCGACGTGACCCGCGAGTGCTTGACGGTCGGGATCGCGCAGATGCACCGCGGCAAGCACCTGGGCGACATCGGGGCGGCCGTGCAAAGCCACGCCGAGGGGCATGGCTACGGCGTCGTCCGCGAGCTGGTGGGGCACGGCGTGGGCAAGGCGATGCACGAAGAGCCCCAGGTTCCCAACTACGGGGAGCCGGGGGCTGGGATGGAGCTGCGACCCGGTCTGGTGCTGGCCATCGAGCCGATGATCACGCAGGGAGGCCCCAAGGTCCGGATTCTGAAGGACGGCTGGACAGTCGTTACCGCAGATGGTAAACTCGCAGCGCACTTCGAGCACACGATCGCCGTTACGGAGGCCGGGCCCCAGATTCTGACTTTGCGCGACTACGCAGAGGATCCGGAGGTCGAAAGATACCGGCCGCCGAGGGAAGCTATTGCGTGAGGCGCTCGGGGAGGGTGTATGGCGCGTAAGCGGGGCGGGCGCCCGCCTCGCGGCAACGCACCGGTCGAAAAAGCGGCCAAGACCGCCACTCCCAAAGAAGAGGCGATCGAAGTGGACGGCACCATCGTGGAGCCTTTGCCCAACGCGATGTTCCGGGTCGAGTTGACGAACGGCCACCGCGTTTTGGCTCACGTCTCGGGAAAAATTCGGATGAACTTCATCCGTATTCTCCCAGGGGATCGCGTCTTGGTCGAACTGTCGCCCTACGACCTGACGCACGGCAGAATAACGTATAGATATAAGTAGTGTAAAGGCAAGAAAAATGAAAGTCAGACCATCGGTCAAGAAAATTTGTGAGAAGTGCAAGATCATTCGGCGGCACGGAAAAGTGCGGGTGATCTGCGAGGTCAATCCAAAACACAAACAGGTTCAAGGATAGCGCTTCAACGGCGCTCAGCCTTGATGAAAGAGGAAATTTAAAGAATATGGCTCGTCTCGCTGGTATCGATCTTCCGCGCGAAAAGCGCGTGGAGGTTGCGCTTACGTATATTTTCGGAATCGGCCCGACGACGGCGCGCAAACTGCTCGCCTTTGCGGGCGTGGATCCGAACGTGCGCGTCAAAGCGCTCAGCGAAGAGGACGAGAAGAAGCTGCGCGATGCGATCGATTCGCTCCAGTTGCGAGTCGAGGGAGATCTGCGCCGGGAAGTCCAGGGCAACATCAAGCGTTTGATGGACATCGGGTGTTATCGCGGAATGCGTCACCGCCGCGGCTTGCCGGTTCGGGGACAGCGAACCAAGACGAACGCTCGCACCCGTAAAGGTCCAAAACGCACCGTCGCCGGCAAGAAGAAGACGATAGCCAAGAAGTAGCGTGCCCCCGCAGTGAAAGCGGTCGTTACCGCAGGAGGCCGAATCGACGGCGCTTTTGCAGTGGCAGCCGGAACGCGGGTGAAGGCACTAGCTCAGGTGCGCGGCACGACGATGCTCGCGCGCGTGCTCGACGCGTTACGCGGTTGTGGTGCGGACCGGATCGCAGTAATCGGGGGCGACGAAGTCCGCGAGGCCTGCGGAACGGCCGTCGAGCAGTTCGTCGAAGAGAGTCCCTCCGGAAGTGAAAACCTTTTGCGCGCGCTGCGAGCGTGGCCCGAAGACGGACAGCCCCTGCTCTACGCGACCAGCGACTTGCCGTACATAAACGCCGCGGCAGTCCGCGAGTTCATCGAACGGGTACCCAGTGGCGCGCTTGGCGTGCCGCTCGCGGAATTTTTCGTCTACGCAGCGCGCTTTCCCCAAGCGCCGCCAACCGGAATTACGCTCGCCGGCGAGCGTGTGGTCAACGGCGGCGTCTTCTTCCTGCCGCCGAATAGCGCGCCGCGAATCGCCCGAGCGGCAACCGCTATTTTCGAGTCGCGCAAACGTCCGTGGCGTATGGCAAGCCTGGTCGGTCCTTCGGCGCTGCTTCGGTTTGCGGTCGGTCGTCTGACCATCGCGAGCTTGGAAGCGACCGCGCAACGGGTCTTGCAACTGCCGGCGCGTGCAGTGCGCGGCTGCGCTCCGGAGCTGGCCTTTGACGTCGATACGGCGGCGGAATACGGTTATGCAGCCAAAAACCGCTAATCCGTTTCGGCTCGCACTTTTCTGGCTTGGCATTCAAGCGGTTTGGGGCGCGTTGCTGGGAATTTCGCTGCAGTCGCGCACTATCGAACTGGCTCCCGCAGACTCGCTGATCGCCTACGGCCGGTTAGCTACGGCCGGCGCCGTCGTCGCCGCCATCGTTCAGGTCGTCGTCGGATTCTATTCCGACGCGCGGCGCAAAGGCGGCAGCCGGCGCGTGGAGTTCTACGTCGCCGGTGCGCTGGGGGGAGCCGTCGCGATCGAGTTCTTCTTTGGTGCTCGCACGCTGGCCGGGCTTACAATTGCCTACGTAGCGGTGCAAGCGGCGTTAAACTTGGCGATCGGACCCTATCAGGCGATCATTCCGGATTTCGTCGATCGCGAGCACACCGGCATCGCGTCGTCCTGGATGGCCGCCTTTCAAGGCGCCGGCAACGCGATCGGGGCGCTGGCCGCAAGCTTTATCTCCAGCGCCCGCACGCTGGGCACATCGTTGAGCGCGCTGCTTCTGGCTACGTGTCTGGTTACGTCCGCGCACGTGCGCCGCCTGACATTTTGCCTCCCGACGGCCGGAGCGGAGAAGCGAGCGCCGATCACGCGCGCATTCGTGGACCTATTCATTTCGCGCGCTCTGCTTTACATCGGCTTTTATACACTGCTGGGCTATCTGCTTTTCTACGTGGATGGCGTGCTTGGACCCGCGACATTGGCCGCCGGGCGACGCGAGACGGGCATTCTCATCGTCAGCTTTACGTTAGTTGGGGCCGTGGGCGCGGCACTTGCGGCTCGTCCGAGCGATCGGATGGATAAGCGTCTCGTCGCCACGGGGGGCGCGGCGGGATTCATCGCTGCGTTGGCTCTCTTCATCGGCTCCCATGGCATCGCCGGTGTGGCTGCCGCAACCTTGCTAGCCGGTTTGGGCTGGGGGGTCTTTCTTGTAGCCGACTGGGCGATTGCTTGTCGCCTGCTCCCGAAAGATGCAATGGCGGCGGCGATGGGGATCTGGAACCTGGCAATCGTCCTGCCGCAGATCATCGCGCCCGCGCTGACGACCGCGGTTCTCCAGGGCCTTCGACTGGAGACGGGACATCAAGCTGCGCAGGTCGCTTTCGGGCTGGCCTTATGTGAGACGTTCGTCGGGGCGGCGTGGCTCTGGCGGTTACCACGTTGCGTAATCGAGCAATAACGCGTATCGTGTGCTTGTACGGGAAGGCAGAACCTTTGGGCGCCAGCTCGTGTATTAGCATGTGGTAAGGAAGCTAGTTACCGCTAAAACGTTGTCTACTTAAGGAGGTACCCGTGAAACGACTGAGCACTGGAGTACTCGCCGCGCTAATCGTAGCGTTTTGTGGGTTAAGTGCGGGTGCGGCTCCGTCAAACGCGACGTCTGGAAACAATGGCAACAGCGTCGCGCAGACGAGCTCAACACCGACGGCAGATTTTGGAACTGCCCCGTCCGGCCAGATTCCGATTCTCTATAACGATCATCACGTCTACAGCAAGCCCGATGTCCTCAAGCAAGGGCGCGTACTGGCCGCGCTGGTCCAAGGGGGGACGCTGTTGATTCCGCTGCGCTCGATGTTCGAGCAGATGGGCGCAACGGTTACCTGGGATGCGGGAAGTCAAACCGCAACGGTTTCAAAGCCCGGCGCCGAGGTGAAGGTCACCGTCGGTAAACCGGAAGTGATTATCAACGGCGAATCGCGTCCACTGGACGTGCCGCCGATGATGTATAAGGGCGCCGTGCTCGTGCCGGTCCGGGTCATTTCGGAAGGCATGGGCGCTTACGTGCTGTGGGTGGCCGACCGCCACTTGGTCGTCGTGCGTTACATACCCGCGACGCCGCCGCCGAGCCCGGCTCCGCCGCCGCCGGCACCCCCGCCGCCGCCCCCGCCCCCGCCGCCGCCGCCGAAACCGGCCAACCTGTTCTTCCTCGCGGGCGACTACCTGATCTCACCGAAGATCTACAACCAGTTCGCCCCTGGAAATCAGGCTAACGGCTCGTACACGTTCAGAGGTGGCGTGGAACTCAATCAGGGCGGCCTGCCGTTCATGGTCGAAGTCGACTTCAAGAACTGGCAGTATCCGCACAACTGCGGCGTTCCGGAATCGTCGGCTACGATACAAAACGCAGCAGAGTGCTTCGTCACCACGATCGGCAGCCGCGGTTCGGCCTACGTGCCGGCGTTCACCGCAGTCAATCGCGACTTGGATGTCCGCGTCGGCTATCGCATCTTCCAGCCGCACGTATACATCGCAGTCGGCTACATGTGGAACTCGAACAACTTCGGTTACCCGAACATGAACGCGGTTGGTTTCGGCCTCGAGAAGCTGCCCGATCCCAACACGGCGTTCAACTACTACGGTAGTGTGTACTACTATCCGAACATGAACGGCACGTACGTCACCACGTCGACCGAGGGTCCGCCGAATACGTCGTACGGTCTCGGTTATAACGTGTTGAAATATCAGGTTGGAATCTCGTGGGCGTTCGTGCCTGCGGTCTATCTCGATCTGGGCTGGGCCGGCGAGAACGGAGCCAACAAGAATAACGCTCCGATCTCGTACACAATGAACGGTCCGTACGTCGGGCTCGGGTTCCTGATTCCGTTCTAGCAGGGAGAGGCTCTCTGGCAACGCCGGCTGCGGATTTCGCAGCCGGCGTTGTTTTTATGAAGGCTTGCGCCTGCTAGGCAACGCGCTATCTGATTGGCTTTCGATGAGATTTTGAGCCTAGGCTGCAGGCGCGCGCGTTTGTGGCGTTGCGCCTCGGGGAAATAGCGGATATCGTGTCTTTGTTACCGAGCAGGCGCTGCAGGCACCCGCTCGGGTCCTAGCGTTAAGGAGGCACTCTTGAAACAACTGAGCACCGGAGTACTCGCCGCGCTGATCGCAGCGTTCTGCGGGCTAAGCGCGGTTGCGGCTCCGTCAAATGCGACGTCTGGAAACAATGGCAACAGCGTCGCGCAGACAAGCTCAACCCCGACGGCAGATTTCGGATCTCCGCCGTCCGGCCAGATTCCGATTCTCTATAACGATCATCACGTCTACAGCAAGCCCGATGTCCTCAAGCAAGGGCGCGTACTGGCCGCGCTGGTCCAAGGGGGGACGCTGTTGATTCCGCTACGCTCGATGTTCGAGCAGATGGGCGCAACGGTTACCTGGGATGCGGGAAGTCAAACCGCAACGGTTTCAAAGCCCGGCGCCGAGGTGAAGGTCACCGTCGGTAAACCGGAAGTGATTATCAACGGCGAATCGCGTCCACTGGACGTGCCGCCGATGATGTATAAGGGCGCCGTGCTCGTGCCGGTCCGGGTCATTTCGGAAGGCATGGGCGCTTACGTGCTGTGGGTGGCCGACCGCCACTTGGTCGTCGTGCGTTACATACCCGCGACGCCGCCGCCGAGCCCGGCTCCGCCGCCGCCGGCACCCCCGCCGCCCCCGCCGCCATCGCCGACGCCTCGGCCGGTTCTCGGCGAGTTCTTCGCGGCGGGCGATTACATCATCTCGCCCAAGGTCTACAACGAGTTCAGCCCGGGCAACACCGGCACGAGCTCGTTCGACGTTCGCGGTGCAGGTGAGTTCAGTCTCGGCAACATTCCGTTCATGCTCGAAGGTACGTTCGAGCGCTACCAGTATCCGCACAACTGCAACGGCAAGATTCCGGGTTCGTCCCAGTATTATCCGGAATGCTACGTTTCGACCATTGGAGGGCAGGGCAGCTCGCCGGTTCTCGTCACTTCGCCGCTGCAAGACCAGGACGCCGAGGGACGCTTCGCCGTGCGAGTTCTACAGCCGCGGATCTACATCGGCGTGGGCTATATGTGGCTCTCGAACAACTACGGCTACCCGAATATGGACTCGTTCGGTTTCGGTGCGGAGAAGTTGCCCGATCTCAACCAGCCGCTCTCGTTCTTTGGCAGCGTCTGGTACTACCCGAACGCCAAGGGGACGTACAACAACGTCACCACCGCTCCAATCAATCCGACGTCATATAGCCTGGCCTACAACGTCCTCAAGTACCAGGTAGGCGTAGACTACGTGATCGGCAACAGCCCGATCTTCATCGACCTCGGGTGGATGGGCGACAACTGGAGCAACAAACAGAACGCTCCCATCAATCGCAACTACAACGGTCCGTTCGCAGGGCTCGGATTCCGGATCCTCTACCCATAGCAGCCCTTCGACTCCGCTCAGGATGACACTGGGCGGGTGAACTGGCAGGGGCTCGGTCGCAATGACCGGGCCCCTAGATTTGACCGGGCGACGCCCCCTAAGGTAATATAACCTCTTGGCGCCTTCATGGTGCCGCGGACCCATCACGTCGTAAATCGGGAGAGATTTTGGCTGCCAAGAAGCAAACGAAGACGCGCAAGAAGCGTGAAGTAAAGAACGTCCAGTCGGGCGTCGCCCACGTCCACGCGTCGTTTAACAATACCATCGTAACGATCAGTGACCCCCACGGCGGGGTCATCTCGTGGGCGTCCGCGGGAAACCTCGGGTTCAAAGGGTCGAAGAAGTCCACGCCGTTCGCGGCCCAAATGGCTGCCGAAGCGGCGGCCCGCAAAGCGATGGACCACGGGATGAAGTCCACCGAAGTGCTGGTCAAAGGCCCAGGCGCAGGCCGAGAGGCCGCAATACGGTCACTTCAGGCCGCCGGCCTCGAGATCACGATGATCAAAGACGTGACGCCGATACCGTACAACGGTTGCCGGCCGCCCAAGCGGCGCCGGGTGTAGGCCGATGTCGCGATATACCGGGCCGGTCTGCCGCCTCTGCCGCCGCGAAACCGCGGCCAGCAAGACCGGCGAAAAGATCAAGCTGTTCCTGAAAGGCGACCGGTGCCTCTCCCGCATGTGCGCGGTCGAGCGGCGCGGCACGGCTCCCGGCCAGAAAACGGCCGGCAAATCCCGGACGAAGGTCTCGGAATACGGCCGTCAGTTGCGCGAGAAGCAGAAGATGCGTCGCTACTACGGCGTTCACGAGACGCAGTTCAGAAACTATTTTCGCGAGGCAGCGCGCGTTCCGGGCCAAACGGGTCGAACGTTCCTGCAGCTGCTCGAGCGGCGGCTCGACAACGTGATCTACCGCCTGAACTTGGCGCAGAGCCGGGCGCAAGCGCGCCAGCTCGTGACGCACCGCCACTTTAAAGTCAACGGTCGCATCGTCAACGTTCCCTCGTATGTCGTGCGCGCCGGGGACACGATCACGATCGCGCCGGCGAGCCTAAAGTCGCCGGTCTTCGGCGCGAACCTCGAAGTGGCGCAGAGCCGGCGGCCACCGGATTGGCTCGAATGGAACGACGAAACGAAGACTGCCAAGGTGTTGCAACCGCCTCCGCGGGAGCAAATCGACACGCCGGTCGACGAGCAGCTCATCGTCGAGTACTACTCCCGCTAAAAACCACTCTACCGCTGTTAGGCGTACGATCGTCTGCCGTCGGGGACGGCGGGCGGATAACGTAAGCAGCAATAAAGGAAACAACTCAAAACAATGACGATGTTGGAAACGCCGGTCGGCGCGACCATCGAAGTTCGCGAACGTCGCGACAACTACGCCAAGTTCGTTATCGAACCGCTCGAGCGCGGCTTTGGAATCACGCTCGGCAACGCGTTGCGGCGCGTCCTGCTCAGCTCGATTCCGGGCGCCGCGGTAACGTACATGAAGATCGACGGCGTGCTGCACGAGTTTTCCACCATCCCGGGGATGGTGGAAGACACGATCGCGCTGATGCTAAACCTCAAGGGCCTGCCCGTGAAGCTCAACAGCGACGAGCCGAAGGTTCTAACGCTCTCCGTGAGCGGTGCCCGGGAAGTGACCGCCGGCGACATCGTGCCCGATGCCGACGTCGAGGTTCTCGATCCCGGTTACCGCCTCGCCACGCTTTCCGCGAAGGACGCGAAGCTGACGATGGAGATCGGCGTCGAGAAGGGCCGCGGCTACGTGATGGCCGACCGTCAGCGCAACGTCGAGCACATGATCGGGTTGATTCCACTAGACTCGATCTTTTCACCGATTCGCAAGATCAACTTTACCGTCGACGATACGCGCGTTGGGCAGAGCGTGGATTTCGACCGCTTGACGATCGAACTCGAAACCAACGGCTCGATCACGCCCGACGACGCGCTGTCGACTGCGGCGACGATCATGCAAGAGGAGCTCGATCTCTTCGTATCGTTCACCAATCGCGCGGAGCCGCTTCCGGAGGCGCCCCCCAACGAGTGGGATATCCCCGTGGAGACACTCAACCTTTCGGTCCGCTCGTTTAACTGCCTCAAACGCGCCGGCATCTCGAAGGTCTCCGAGCTGCTGGACTTGACGGAAGACGAAATCATGAAGATGCGCAATTTCGGCAAGAAGTCGCTCGACGAAATCAAACAGGTTCTGGCTGAGAGGGGGTTGGCGCTGCGCCAGTCGTAGCGTTATAACGAACATGCCGCATTCTATTGCGTACAAACGGCTCTCGCGCACCGACGGTCATCGGAAGGCGCTGTTGCGAAATCTCGCGACCTCGCTCTTCAAATACGAAAAGATCGAAACGACTTCGACGAAAGCGAAAGAGATCAGCAAAATCGCCGAGCGCTTGATCACGACGGCGATGGCCGGCGACCTCGCCGCCCGGCGCCAGATCGCCGAGTTCCTTACCGAGCCTGCGGTCGTGAAGAAGCTCGTCGAGCAGATCGCTCCCGCGTGTAAGGGCCGCAGCGGCGGCTACACGCGAATCACCAAGACGCGCGTGCGCCCCGGCGATGCCGCCGAACTCTCGATCGTCGAGTTGGTGTCCGCGACCCCCTAACTCCTGTCACCCTGAGGGCAGCAATGTCATCCTGAGCGGAGTCGAAGGACGAAGGGACGGAAACCTTGGACTACTCTGCGGAATCACAGGCTCTCGATCGCGAAATCCTCGGCATCATCGGCGCCTGGCACCGCCGCGGTACGGGACTAGCGCAGGGCGAGTTCAACGATCTCGCCTTGCGGCTTTTCGACTATCAACTTCGCTATAACGCCCCCTACGCGCGCTACTGCGAACGGCTCGGCATCACGCAAGCGAATCCGCCCGGGTCGTGGGAAGCGATCCCCGCGGTTCCCGCCCCGGCTTTCAAAGACGCAACGCTCGCAACGTTCGATGCGCGCGACGCGGCCGTATCCTTTGAAACCAGCGGCACCACCGACGGCAAGCCCGGCCGCCATTACTTGGAAACGACCGGGCTTTACGATGCCGCGCTGCTGGCCGGGTTCGATCGCTTCATGCTTGCCGACGATGCCGCGCTACGCTACTTCAACTGCGTGCCAAATCCGCTCGAGTCGCCGCACTCGTCATTGGGATACATGATGAAACGCGTCGCGAAGGAGCGCGGCGACGGAAAAACCGGCTGGTACCTGCGCGACGGCGACCTGTTGTTCGAAACGCTCAAGACCGATTTGCAGGCTTCGGTGGCAGAAAGTCAGCCGGTCTGCCTGGCAGCGACCGCCTTTGCGCTTGTGCACGCGCTCGACGAGATGGAGCGCGAAGGGCTGCGCCTCTCGGTCCCGCCGGGCTCGCGCGTGATGGAAACCGGCGGATTCAAAGGACGTTCACGCATGGTATCGCGCGAGGAACTGTACGAAAGAACCTGCGACCGCTTCGGCGTTGATCCTGAGGCAGTCGTTGCCGAGTATGGGATGACGGAACTCTCATCGCAATACTACGACCGCGCGCCCTCCGGCGCACTGATTTCGCAGCGGCGCAAGATCGGTCCACCGTGGCTGCGGACGCGCGTCGTCGGCCCCGATCGTGCGACCCTTCCATGTGGTGAGATCGGCTCGCTCCTGCACGTCGATCTATCGAACCGCTCGTCATGCATCGCGATCCAAACGGAAGACCTGGGTGTACAGGACGCCGACGGCCTCGTCTTGCTAGGCCGGGCAGCCGATGCGGAGCCGCGTGGCTGCTCGCTTGACTCCGAGGACTTGCGAGGACGGCGCTCGGACTCGGTAAACCTTTAGCGGGCGCTTCTTAGATTGCTTGACCCGCGATCTGGTCACCGCTATCATTAACGATAGCATGGGAGACATACTTATTCGCAAAGTGCCCGAAGCGACGGTTGCGCGGCTCAAAGCGCGCGCTAAACGGAATGGGCGATCGCTCCAAGCTGAAGCGCTGGCAGCACTCCAAGCCGAAGGTCCCTATTCCGGTACCGCGTTCGTCAATGAACTTGATCGGCTGCGAAAACAGGGCCAACTAGACTTCGATGTCGACGCCGCCCTCGCCGCTCTGCGCGAGGACCGGGCACGTTGATCGTTGACGCGACCGCTCTGGTAGCCTCGTTGGGCAACCCAAAGTCGGAGCGTATGCTGATCGGCCAAGAACTCGCCGCGCCCGATCTCGTAATTCCCGAAACTCTGAATTCTTTTTGGAAGCTGCGGCGAGCGGGCAGAAGCATTCCCGCTCTCGCGGTCCTTCTTAGCACGTTCGACCACATTCGAATCGTACCGTCACGCGCTTACGCGGCGCGTGCCGCCGAGTTGGCGGAGCGGCTGGATCACCCCATTTACGACTGCCTGTATCTGGCCCTCGCGGAAGCTGAGGGCGACGTACTGCTAACCGCCGATGCGGCGTTCGAACGAAAGGTCCGTGCCCCCCTGCGCAAGCGCGTCCGCCTTATGCCTGTCTAACCCCCGCTTCGATCTTATAAGGCGCGACGCGATGTGATCAAACCGCTGTTGAGCCCATTCATCGAGAGGCCGCCGCGGAAGCGCGCGTGCTCGACCTTTACGCAACGGTCGACGACGACGTCCAGACCCGCTTGATCCGCAAACGCGATCGCCTCGTCGTTAATGACGCCATACTGGAACCAGATTGCCTTTGCTCCGGCAGCAATCGCGTCGTTGACGACGCCGACGACTTCGCTGGGTTTGCGAAAGACATCCACCACGTCTGGCGCGCCGCGCCGCTCCGCGTATGCGGCAAGCGTTGGATACGCCTCGATGCCGTCGATCGCGGTGAGCGTCGGATTGACGGGCGTGACGTCGTACGGCGTCTGCGTTCGCAGGTAGGAAAAGACGGTGTAGCTCGGACGCAGCGGATTGCTCGATGCGCCGACCATCGCGACCGTGCGCGCGCGCGCGAGCAGGTCGCGAATTTGTGCCGGGGTTGAAAGAATCATCCGGCTGCGCGCAGGCCGTTGTCGAGATCCCAGAGCAAATCGTCGACGTCTTCGAGGCCGACCGAGAGACGGATGCTTTCCGGCTCGACCCCTGCCAGACGCAACTCTTCGCCGGAGAGCTGCGAATGCGTGGTCGAAGCCGGATGAATGACGAGGCTCTTGGCGTCGCCGATGTTGGCGAGGTGACTCCAAAGGTCGAGTGCGTCGATGAAACGCTGTCCGGCCTCGCGGCCGCCGCGCAGTCCGAAGGTAAAGACCGACCCCATCTCCGGCTCGCGGACCCACGCAACCTCGGGACGATCGCGAAGAAAGGAGACGACCGCGCGCGCATTCCGCACGTGACGGTCCATTCGCAGTTCCAGGGTTTCCAGGCCGAGGAGCATCAGCCAGGCATCCATCGGCGACATTGCGGCGCCGACGTCGCGCGACACTTCGGCGCGCGCTCGCATCAAGAACGCGTACTCGCCGAACGTTTCTGTGAAAACCTTTCCGTGATACCCGGGGCTCGGCGTGTCGAGCAAGGGAAAGCGACCGTTTCCCCACGGAAACGTCCCCGATTCGACCAAGACGCCGCCGATCGCCGTACCATGCCCGTTAATAAACTTCGTGGCCGAATGCAGAACGATGTCGGCGCCCAGCTCGATCGGGCGGCAGAGATACGGCGTGGCAAACGTGTTGTCCACCACCAGCGGCACGCCCGCTGCGTGCGCCACTTCCGCGAAGGCGCGGAGGTCCGCGAGGACACCCGACGGGTTACCGATCGTCTCCACGAAAACAAACTTCGTCTCGGGACGGATCGCGGCGCGTGTCTCCTGCGGATTCTCCGCGGAGACAAAGGTCGTTTCGATGCCCATGCGCTTGACCGTCACGCTAAGCTGAGTCACCGTGCCGCCGTAGACGTTTTGCGCGCAGACCAGATGGTCGCCGGTCTGCGCCAGCGAGAGTACCGTGCAGAGTTGCGCGGCCAGCCCGCTGGAGAACGCAATCGCCCCAAGGCCGCCTTCGAGGCTGGCCATGCGCTCCTCGAATGCGGCGACCGTTGGATTGCTGATGCGACTGTAGATATGGCCGTAGCTGCGCAATGCAAAAAGCTCGGCCGCCTGCTCGGTCGAGCCGAAGACGTACGCCGCCGTTTGGTAGATCGGCGCGGCGCGCGAGCCCGTTGCCGGATCGGGTGGGGTTCCGGCATGGATCGCGCGCGTTGCAAAGCCGAATCTGTGCTCGTGCTGCATTCGAAGGTCCCGGGGGCTACTTCGCGCTATAATGCCCTTATCATGGGGATGACACTCACCGAAAAAATTCTCGCGCGGCATGCCGGGCTCGAACGCGTCGAGCCGGGGCAGATCATCAACGCCAAGGTCGACCTCGTCTTGGCAAACGAGCTCTCCGCGGCCGTTGCCATCGGCGTCATGCGCGGCATTAAAGGCGCCGGCAAAGTCTTCGATTCGAGTAAGATCGCGCTAGTCGCCGACCACTTCGTCCCGGCAAAGGACGCGCAATCGGCGGGGCTCGCACGCCTCATGAAAGAGTTTGCGGCCGAGCAAGAGATCGAGCACTTCTTCGACGTTGGCCGGGGCGGGATCGAACACGTCGTGCTTCCCGAGGAAGGTTTGGTTGCACCGGGCGAGCTGATCGTCGGCGGCGATTCGCACACCTGCACGTACGGCGCGTTCGGGGCCTTCGCAACCGGAATGGGCTCGACGGATATCGCCGCGGCCTTCGTCTTGGGCGAAGTGTGGTTGAAGGTTCCCGCCTCGATCAAGCTCGTCTACAGCGGAAAGCCGGGGCCGTTCGTGTACGCCAAAGACATCATGCTGCGGACCGTCGGCGAGTTGGGAATTGACGGCGCGACCTATCGCGCGATCGAATATCATGGCTCGACGGTCGACGAACTCTCGATCACCGGACGCATCACGATGGCCAACATGGCGATCGAAGCCGGCGCCAAGAACGGCATCTTCCACGCTGACGCCAAGACCATCGCGTACGTAAAGGAGCGGACCGATCGTCCGTTCGTGGTCGAGCGGGCCGATGCCGATGCCGTCTACGAGCGCGTGATCGCGATCGATATTAGCGAGCTGGAGCCGCAAGTCGCCTGTCCGCACACGCCCGACAACGTGCATCCGATCTCAGACGTGACGCGCGACGACCTGAAGGTCGATCAGGTCTTCGTCGGTTCGTGTACCAACGGCTACATCGACGACCTGCGCGTTGTCGCAAAAATCCTCAAGGGTAAGCGGATCGCCCCCAACGTACGCGTGATCGTAAATCCAGGCTCGCAGAAAGTCTGGATGCAAGCCGCAGACGAGGGGATTCTCACCACGCTTGCGGCCGCCGGCTGCGCCGTCAACACGCCGGGCTGCGGCGCCTGTTTCGGCGGGCATATGGGAACGCTCGGAGACGGCGAGCGCGCCATTTCGACCACCAATCGCAACTACGTCGGCCGGATGGGCTCGCCGAAGGCGGAAATCTACCTCGCTTCGCCGGCAACCTGCGCGGCATCGGCGCTTACGGGACGAATAACCGATCCCCGCGTCGTCGAAGCGGTGCCGGTGTAACGTGGAAGCGACGCTACGCGGCCACGCGCATAAGTACGGCAAGAACGTCGATACCGACGTAATCATTCCCGGAAAATATTGCAACATCATCGATAAGACGGAGCTCGGGAAGCACGCGCTCGAAGGGCTCGATCCCGAGTACACGTCGAAGATGAAGCCCGGCGACATCATCGTCGCGGATACCAACTTCGGCTGCGGATCGAGTCGCGAAGTCGCGCCGATTGCGATTAAAGCCTCCGGAACCTCGGCGGTCATCGCCAAGAGCTTCGCTCGAATCTTCTACCGAAACGCGCTGAACATCGGATTCCCGATCTTCGAATCGGCCGAAGCCGTCGACGGAATCGAGCCGGGCGACGAAATCGAAGTCGTGCCCGCAAGTGGCATCGTTCGCAATCTAACCAAAGGCACGACGTACCGCGCGGCCGAGTTTCCGCCGTTCATGCAGTCGCTCATCGACGCCGGCGGCCTCGTGCCATACGTCGAACGCCGCCTAGCCGAAAGTCGCTAACACTAGGAAGCCTGATTTTTGTTCGGGTCTAGGAGGCGAGGGCCGAAGTTTACTGACGGTAATCGAGGCCCGAGCCGACAACGACCTGGACGAAAAGCAGGCTTCCTACGGGGGCGTGTAGCCGCCTGGTTGCGATACTCCGCCCGGCGACGGACTGACGTTTTCGATCCACTTCTCTTTCGCGCGATAGGACGCGGTAAAGGGGATCTGCCCGCCGGTCGATGTTAGCATTCCGACCATGTCGGTCGTTCCGTCCAGCTTGCCTTCCAATAGCAGCGTCGTGCCGTTTGGCAGCGAGACGATCAAGCGCACGTCTTGCCCGTCGACGGTTCCGACAAGCGGATACTGCTTCTTCTTGGCGTCGAGGTAGGTGCCGGTTAGCGCGGCTCCCTGCTCTTTTAGCTGGAAGTGCGTGTAATCGGTGGTGGTCGGGTGCTGAATCTCGACTTCCCAGACTCCGTCGAGGCCCTTGCGAGAGTTTGGCGGCGGGCTGGGCGTTGGCGTGCTCTTGGTGCTCTTGGCGGGGGCACCGAGCGGGAAGAGCGTTGCCGCCGGCTGCGGCAGCATCGAGGAGTCCGGCTGCGGGGTCATGGCCGGGGGCGCGTTGATCGGCGGGGGCGTGGGCGGCGGAGTTGCGGCAACCGCGGCAACCCTGCCTTGCGGTAGGCCGCCAACGAGGGCGATGGCGACGATCGTGGCGCCAACAATGGCGAAAAAGGAAGACGACTTCACGGGTCCTGCCTTTTGGAGCCGCGCCCTTGCCTCCTGTGGATTTGGCGCTTGCCCTCTCTGATATAATGCTAAAGCTGTGAAGACTAAGATTCATCCCAAATGGTATCCCGAGGCGCGAGTTCACTGCGCCTGCGGCAACACGTTCGTAACTGGTTCCACGATCCCGGAGATCGCCGTCGAGATCTGCGCCGCATGTCATCCGCTCTTCACCGGACAGCAGAAGTTGGTCGATACTGCGGGTCGCGTCGATAAGTTCAATCAGCGCTCGGCCGCCGCGCGCAAGAAGCAAGAGGAGGCCGCAGCCCGCCAGAAGCAGCGCGAAGCTAAGAAGGCGGCTGCCGCACTCTAACTGGCACTCCAGACCGATGCGCTGACCGAGCGCCTAGCAACGATGGCTCGCCGCTTCGACGAAATCGAAGCCGAGTTGGCCAATCCCGCCGGCGGCTTCGACCAAACGCGCTACACCGCGCTGGTACGCGAGCGCGCGCAACTCGAACCCCCGGTGCGAACGCAGCGTCAGATCTCCGACCTTCGCGCGCAGATCAACGCCAACGAGGAGCTTGCGCGGTCGGAACAGGGCGAACTTCGCGAGCTGGCGCTGGAAGAGAACCGCGCGCTGCTCGACCGTACCGGCGCACTCGAGGACGAGTTGGCGGCGCTGATGGTGCCGCAAGATCCCGACGATTCCAAGGACGTTTTCGTGGAAATCCGCGCCGGTACCGGTGGCGACGAAGCGGCAATCTTTGCCGGCGATCTCGCGCGCATGTACATGCGCTTTGCCGAATCGGCGGGGATGAAGGTCGAGCTGGTTTCGGAGAGTTTGAGCGACGCGGGCGGCTATAAAGAGATCGTCTTTACGGTCAACGGAAATCAGCCGTACCGCACGTTGAAGCACGAATCGGGAGTGCACCGCGTTCAACGGGTGCCGGCGACCGAAGCGCAGGGACGCATTCATACGAGCACCGCGACGGTCGCGGTATTGCCGCAAGTCGAGAACGACGCCGAGGTTGAGATCAAGACGTCGGATCTTCAGGTCGACACGTATAAGGCCTCGGGCGCCGGCGGCCAGCACGTCAATAAGACGGAATCGGCGATTCGCATCACCCACGTGCCGACGGGCATTATCGTCGCGTCGCAGCAGGAGCGTTCGCAGACGCAAAACCGCGAAAAGGCGATGCAGATGTTGCGGGCTACCCTCTACGATCGCAAACGCCGCGAGCAAGAAGAAGCGGTAGATTCACTGCGCCGGTCGCAAGTCGGTAGCGGCGAGCGTTCCGAGAAGATTCGAACCTACAACTTTCCGCAAGACCGCGTTACCGACCACCGCATCAACCGCAGTTTCGGAAATATTCGCGCGATCGTCGACGGGGATCTCGGGCGGATCGCGCAGGAACTGATTGCCGATCAGCGAGCGCGGCAGCTCGCAGGCGAAGCGCAGTGAGCAGCGTTGCGCAAACCTTGGCGGAGGGAACGGCACTCTTGGCCGATTCCAGCGACTCGCCGCGCGCCGACGCGCTGCTGCTCTTGGCTCACGCGCTCAATCGCGGGCGCGCATGGATCGTCGCTCATGGTGATGCGACGCCGTCGATGCAGGGGACCGAAGCATTCCGGCGGCTCAGTGGCGAGCGATCGCGGGGCGTGCCGGTTGCCTATCTGCTCGGAAGCGCCGGTTTTTACGGGCGCGAGTTCCTGGTGGACGAAAACGTATTGATCCCGCGCCCGGAGACCGAGCACCTCGTCGACGAAGCGCTGCGCTTTATCGGCGACCGGCCGTTGCACGTTCTCGACGTCGGCACCGGCTCCGGAGCAATCGCTTGCACGATCGCCGCCGAAACGTGCGCGACCGTGTACGGAACCGACATTTCGCCTGCCGCAGTTGCGATCGCTAACGAAAACGTTCGCCGCTGGGGCGTCGCGGATCGCTGTCGTTTCTACGTCGGCGACCTGACTGAGCCGGTGAGCGCGGAGCGCTTTGATGTCGCCGTCGCAAACCTGCCGTACGTCCCGACCGCCGAAATCGCCGGGAAACCCAATCCCGTCGCGTACGAGCCGCGAGAAGCGCTCGACGGCGGCCCCGACGGGCTCGCCCTCTATCGCAGGCTGCTCGGCGCGCTTCCTGGGCTGGTGAACCCCAGTGCTCTGATTCTCCTGGAAGCTGCGCCGCCGTCGCTGCCGGGCCTCGCAGCGATCGCGAAGGCGGAGCTACCGTACTCCACGGTCGCGGTGGGCCGGGATTACGCCGGCCTCGACCGCTACCTAAGGATCAACTGCGGCTAGGTGCCGAGCGCGGGCGGGTAGAACAAGAACTTCCCGAGATGGCGAAGTTTATATTCTTCACCGGGGGTGTTGTGAGTTCGCTCGGCAAGGGCATCACCGCCGCCTCCCTCGGACGGCTGCTTAAGGCGCGCGGTTTTAGCGTCTCGATTCAAAAACTCGATCCTTACATCAACGTTGACGCCGGTACGATGAACCCGTACCAGCACGGCGAGGTCTTCGTGACCGAAGACGGTGCCGAGACCGACCTCGATCTCGGGCACTACGAGCGCTTCATCGACGAGAACCTGCAGCGCCACAACAACGTCACGACCGGTCAGGTCTACAACTCCGTCATCGAAAAGGAGCGCCGCGGCGACTATCTGGGCGCGACCGTCCAAGTAATTCCCCACATCACCAACGAGATCAAGGCGCACATCAAACGCGTTGCCGAAGCCAGCCGCGCGGACATTTTCATCGTCGAGGTCGGCGGGACCGTCGGCGACATCGAGTCGTTGCCGTTCCTGGAGGCGATTCGCCAGATGCGTTACGACGTTGGCGATGAAAACGTGATGTACGTCCACCTGACGCTGGTTCCGCATCTCGGAGCCGCCGACGAGCTCAAAACCAAACCGACGCAGCACTCGGTGCGCGAGCTGCGCGGAATCGGAATCTCTCCCGACGCCATCGTTTGCCGCACGCAGTCGGCGCTACCGATGCCGGTGGAGCTGAAGGAGAAGATCGCGCTCTTCTGCGATGTCCCGCCCAGCGCCGTCGTGCAGAACGGCGATGCGCGTACGATCTACCAAGTGCCGCTCAATCTCGAAGCCGAAGGATTGGCACAAGCTGCGATTCGCAAGCTGAACCTTCCGCCGACCCGCCCGTCGCTCAACGATTGGGTTGCGATCGCCGACCGTCTGCTTCATCCGGAACGCCACGTCACGATCGCGCTGGTGGGCAAGTACGTCGAGCTCAAGGACGCGTACATTTCGATCAATGAGGCGCTGGCGCACGCCGGCGTCTTCTACCATGCATCGGTCGAGATCAAGCGAATCGACTCGGAGCTGGTTGAGAACGACGGCACCGACGTGTTGCGCGGGGCGCACGGCGTGCTGGTAGCTCCGGGGTTCGGCGCGCGCGGCGTCAAAGGCAAGTTGCGAGCGATTCAGTTCGTGCGCGAGCACGGGATTCCGTTTCTAGGCATCTGCTACGGAATGCAGCTCGCCTGCGTCGAGTTTGCCCGGAACGTGTGCGAACTGCCCGATGCGATGACCAGTGAAGTAGATGAAACGGCCGTCGATCCCGTGATCGACTTTATGCCCGATCAGCGCAACCTGGAGATGTACGGTGGCACGATGCGGCTGGGCACGTATGCCTGCACGTTGCAGGAGGGAAGCCAAGCGGCACGAGCCTACGGAACGCTCGAGATCAGCGAACGGCACCGTCACCGGTATGAGTTCAACAACCGTTACCGGCCGATCTTCGAGGAACACGGAATGCGGTTTAGCGGCCATCACACGATCGGCAAGACGCGGCTGGTCGAAGTTGTCGAGCTTCCACCCGACATGCATCCATGGTTCGTTGCGACGCAAGCGCATCCGGAGTTTAAATCGCGGCCCAACCGGCCCGCGCCGCTCTATCGCGACTTTATAGGCGCGGCACTGGCGCACCAAGAACGCCTCTCCGGACAAGCAGACCTTCGCGAGGCAGCGACCTGGACCCAGGCCTAATCACCGCCGTCGTACTCACGCGCGACGAAGAGCGCAATCTGCCACGTGCCCTCACGAGCCTGCCGCGCGCCATCAACGTTTTCGTGCTCGACGCGTATTCGCGGGACCACACCGTGCAGTTCGCGCGGGGTGCCGGCGCGGTCGTCGTGCAGCGCGAATGGACCGATTTCGTCGATGCACGCCGGTTCGCACTGGCTTCGGTCCAAACGCCCTGGGCGCTGATGCTCGACGCCGACGAAGCGCTCGACGACGTGCTCTGCGAGGCGATCTGCGAAGCCACCGGCGACGTTGACGGATATAACGTGCGGCGGACGACGTACTTCTGCGGCCATCCGCTGCGGATGTGGCGCGACGAGCCGTTGCTGCGACTCTTTCGCACCGATCGCGTGACGTTGAAAGCCAATCCGGCGGCGTCGGGCGACGCCCTTCTGCACGAGGCATGGAGCAGTACGGGTACCGTTGGCCAGCTTCGCGGCACGCTGCTGCATTTTTCTTACCCCGACGTTGCCACGTACCGGGCGAAGTACGACCGCTACACCTCGCTGGAAGCGGACCGTCTGCGCCGCTCGTTTCCCGGATTGCTCGGCGCGTGCGCCAAAGGCTTCGCGCGGCTGGCGTGGCTGCTGCTCGGTAAAGGCGCCCTGCTCGACGGTCCGCGCGGATGGTACGTGGCGTACCATTCGGCGTTCTATCCGGCGGTTGCGATGAGGAAAGCGTTACTTCAATGAGCCCCGCGCGCGTTGGACTGGACGCGCGATTGACTCGTCAGCTCTCGGTCGGCATGAAAACGTACGCTCGCGAGCTGGTCGCACGCCTGCCGAGCGTCGCGCCTGAGTTTGCCTTCATCCCGTTCGCTCGGGGAGGAAACTTCGGCTGGGACGAGCAGGTGCGGCTGCCCCTGGCGATTGCGCGCTCGCGCGTCGACCTGGTCCATTTTCTTTCACAGTACGTGCCGGCGGTCGTGCCCGCGCGCTTCATCGTAACGATTCACGATTTGATTCACTTGCGGTTTCCTGCGTACTTCAAGTCGAAGGTGCGCCCGTATTACGAGACGCTCGTGCGATGGACGTGTCTGCGCGCGGCGCGAGTGATTACCGACGACGAGCGGACCGTGGAGGACCTGGTAAGCTTTCTCGGCACGCGGCGCGAGAAGATTCGGGTTATCCCGCTCGGAGTCGCCGAATCGTTCTCGCGCGCGGTAGCGCCGCACGTTGCGCAGCGTCCGTACCTGCTCTACGTTGGGAACCACCGCCGCCACAAGGATCTCGCGACGCTCTTTACGGCGTGGTCGGCGCTGCCGGCGGCCCTTCCGGTCGACCTCTACGTCACGGGCCCCGACGATTTCGATGGAGAGCTCGAGCGCCGCGCCACCTCGTCGCGCGCGATCGTAGCACTGGGGGAAGTCCCAAGCGAAGAACTCGCCTCATATTACGCGGGGGCGAGGGCGCTGGTGCACCCCTCGTTGCGCGAAGGCTTCGGTTTGCCGATGCTGGAGGCAATGGCCGCCGGCTGCCCGGTCCTCGCGTGCGAAGACTCCCTGCCAAGCGCGCTCGAGTCCGCGGCACTGACGTTTAAGGCCCGCGACGCCGACCGGCTGAGAAGTCTGCTCGAGCAGTTGCTCACCGACCAGGGTACCCGCGAGCGCTCGGTCAACCTAGGGCGGGAGGCAGCCGAACGGCTGACGTGGGATCGCTGTGCGCGAGCCACTGCCGACGTCTATCGAGAGGTACTGGAATAGAAGTGCGATCTGCCCCTTCACCGGGGCTGCGAGTGGCCCTTGCGGTGCTGTCGCTATTGCTACTGGCTGCCTCGGCGCCGCGACCGATAGGGATCGTCATCAACGGCAACGTGCTGTCGCTGAATCCGGGCCCGCGCTTCGAGCACAACCTACTGTACGTGCCCGTGCGCCGCACGATCGAGGCACTCGGCTTGGCGTTCGACCGCTCCGGCAATCGCATCGCGACGCAGATCGGATCCAAGACCGTCGTCTTGACGATTGGAAGCCGAATCGCGCAAGTCGACACGAGCCAGCTGCTGTTGGAGGGACCGTTGCTGGAGATCAAGGACGTCCTCTACGTTCCGTTGCGGTTTTTCACCGACGTGCTCGGCGCGCAGGCGCATTTCGACCGGCGCAGCAACACGGTCACGATCGTCGCGCAGCTCGTGGGACGCTCCAGCCGCGGCTTGATTACGGTTGGCAGCGGATGGGCGCGCTTTGGCACCGTCGAGGCCGTCGACGTGCTCTCCGATCCGCCGACGCTCACGCTGGGATACAACGGCGGGGTCAAGACCATCAAAATCGGAACCAATGCGGCCATTGACGTCGAGGACGTCAACGTCGACGTTACTTCGCCTGGCGAGCTCGGCGACGTGCGCCCGGGAGACTTCGCACGAGTCGAGATGCGCAAGGACGGCCACGTCGAGCGCGTGATCGACGAGTTCGGCTCGCGAAACGGTCACATCGTCGCCATAGCCGGCAATCAATTCGTGTTGGACGACGGCCAAGTGATTTCGCCCGCCCGCACGGCGGAGATCTCGCTCAACGGAAAGGCCGCCAGCTTCGCCGATCTACAACCCCACGACGCGGTCAGCGTTCGCTACAACGTCGAGACCAACGAAGTGCGGGAGATCCTGGCCAGCCGGAAAATTGTGACGCTGGCGCAGCGCGTCACGATCGATAGCGTCGAGACCGACGCGTCGCGGCCGCTACGTGCGGGCGATACGATTCACGTGACCGTGCACGGAACGCCGGGTGCGGCCGCGACCTTCGACATCGGTTCCGACGTGGCCAATCAAGCGATGCAACAACGATCGCCCGGGGTTTACGACGGAAGCTACATCATTCCCCGAGGCGCAAACTTTGATGACGACGCGCTGATCGGACGGCTCGAGTCGGGGCCTGACGTTGCCCATGCCGCGGCGCCGCAGACGATATCGGCCTCGAGCACGCCGCCGGGGATCGCCGATTTTGCGCCCGATGCCGGTTCGACGGTCAACAATAGCCGCCCGGCGGTCTATGCGAGCTTCGCCGCCGACGCGGTGCCGGTGAATCCGTCGAGTGCGATGCTCTGGGTGGACGGTCGCGACGTTACCTCCGAATGCGTGCGAACGTCGCAGTTCATTCAATACATGCCCTCGTACGAATATCCGAACGGTCCGGTCCGCGTGACCGTGCGCGTCGCCGACCTGGCCGGAAATACGACGACGAAATCCTGGACCTTCACGATCCGAGGGCGTTGATGGATGACTGCATCTTCTGCAAAATCGCCGCCGGCGAGGTGCCCGCAAAAACCATTCTTCGGGACGTTGACGTGATCGCGATCGAGGACCTCAACCCCCAAGCGCCGTCGCATGCGCTCGTAATCCCGGTTTCGCATCACGCAACGATCACCGATCTGACGCGAGGCGAACCGGCGCTGGCGGCGCGCTTGATCGCCGTCGCCGCGCAGTTGGGCGCCGATCGCGGCGGAGAGCAAGGCTTTCGCTTGGTGGTCAATACCGGCGAGCTCGGGGGCCAAACTGTCGGCCACGTACACGTGCACGTACTGGCCGGCCGGCAGATGTCGTGGCCGCCCGGCTGAGATTTGACGCTCTGGCAGGGCTGTGTTACCCTAACGGTTCGAGGCCCTACGGGGTCTAATTTTTCGCGCATGACGCGCGCCGAGAGGGGGTCGTCAACAGAATGGAAGTTCGCATCGCTCCAGGCGAGACTATTGAGAGCGCTCTGCGCCGTTTCAAGAAGGCCACCCAGAAGGCTGGGATCCTCGCCGAAGCGCGCAAACACGAGCATTACGAAAAACCCAGCGTTCGCAAGAAGAAGAAGTCGGCTGCGGCTCGCAAGCGCCGCGCCTAGCACGCTCTAACGCGAAGTGGGAACGCTCAAGGACCGAATTTCTGCGGACCTCAAGGATGCCATGCGGGCGCGCGATCAACTGCGCCTCGATACGCTGCGCTCGGCCCTCTCCGGTTTTATCTACAAACGGTCTGAAGCGGGTCAAGAACTCTCCGATGCCGACGAGCGCGACGTCGTCACGCGGCTGGTAAAGCAGCGCGGCGATTCGCTGACCGAGTACGAAAAGGCCGGGCGGACGGATTTGGCGGACAAAGAGCGCGCCGAGCGAGAGATTCTGGTCGGGTATTTGCCGCCGCAACGTTCCGCTGCGGAGGTCCGCGAGATCGTCCAAAGCGTCCTTGCCGAGTTGCCGGCCGAGTCCCGCAATGCCGGGGCGGTCATGAAGGTTGTGATGCCGCAGCTCAAAGGCGTCGCGGACGGCAATCTCGTCCGCCAGATCGTCACCGAAGAGCTGTCCGCGTAACTTCTGCTACCGAGCCAAGGTAGCTACCGGCATGAAGGTATTACGGTTGCGGGCCTGGGTCTCGTGCTCGTTGCTTCTGTTGGGTCTGGCCGGCATCGCCGGCGCGTCCTCGATCGACCGGCCGGTCGTCGTCATCCCGATTACCGGAACCGTGGACGACGGCATGGCGCACCTGGTGGAGCGCTCCGTCGACGAAGCCAATCGGACCAACGCGCGCGCGATCCTGCTGTCCGTCAACAGTCCCGGCGGTCTTGTAAGCTCGGCGTTTCGGATTCGCGACGCGCTCTTTAGCGCGCAGGAGCCGGTCGACGCCTACGTCGCGCAACGGGCTTACTCCGCCGCGGCATTGATCACGCTCTCGGCCAACCGTATCATCATGGCTCCCGGTGCCTCGATCGGCGCGGCCGAGCCCGTTGAAGCGGGCGGCACGGTTCCACCCAGCGACAAGATCATCTCGGCGCTGCGCGGCGAGTTCGAATCGACCGCCGAACGCACGCATCACAGTCCACAAATCGCTGGGGCGATGGTCGACAAGAACGCCAGCCTTCCGCAATATAAGCGGGCCGGAATGGTACTCACCCTCAACACCGACGACGCCGTACGCGCCGGCGTGGCCGAAGGGACCGCGCCGGACTTAAATGCGGCCCTTGCCCAGCTGAAACTCGCCGGCGCGCCGCTGGTGACGCAATCGTACTCCTTTGGCGAAATGCTCGCGCGCTTCGCGACGGATCCGGTCGTCAGCGGGTTATTGCTGACCCTCGGCATGCTCGGCCTTTTGATCGAGATGCAAACCTTGCACGGAATCGCCGGCATCATCGGTGTAGGCGCGCTCGCGCTCTTTTTCGGGACCCACGTCTACGCCGGCTTCTCCAACGACTTCGTCGTCGCGTTGGCCGTCGTCGGACTGATCGGCATTCTGTGGGAGCTGCACGTCGTTCCGGGCCACGGCCTTCCGGGAATTTTGGGGGCCGGCGCGCTGTTGGTCGCCGTCTTGCTGGCCTTCGGGTTACCATTTCTCTTCGTGGGCGTCGAAACGATCGCTACGGCGATCGTTCTTACCGTTATCGGATTCACGTTGACGGTGCGGGCCGTTCCTCAGAACGCTTGGGCGCAGCGGTTGGCGCTCTCTGCGGCCCAAGGGCCGGAGTACGTAACGAGCAGCGATTTTGGTGCGTTGCGCGGCCGAGCCGGAACGGCGACCAGTTATCTGCGCCCCGCCGGCATCGCTTCGATTGACGGACGGCGAATCGACGTCCTGACCGCCGGCGAGTTCATCGCCGCAGGTACCCCAATCCGGGTGGTGCGCGTCGAAGGCGCTCGGATTTTCGTCGAACCAGCTACATAGTTAGGAGCATACATGATTGCCGTCAGCGGCGCCGTCGTCATCTTCATCGTCGTCATCGCGTTTTTCGCGTTCCTGTATTACTTTCCGATCGGCCTTTGGATTCGAACGATCGCCGCGGGCGTTCCGCTGGGCATCATCGCTTTGGTGAGGATGCGTCTGATCGGGATCCCGCCCGGCGTAATCGTGACCAACTACGTGCGGGCGCGCAAGGCTGGTCTCGATCTCACCGTCGATCAAATGCAATCGCACTTTCTCGCCGGCGGAAACGTCGAAAACGTGACGCTGGCCATGATCGCCGCACAACGCGCTCAGATTCCCTTGGAGTGGCAGCGCGCCGCGGCAATTGACTTGGCCGGCCGTAACGTTCTCGAGGCGTTGCAGACCTCGGTGACTCCGCGAGTCATCGAGACGCCGATCTTTCAGGGCGTGGCCCAGAACGGGATTCAGCTCAACGTCAAAGCCCGGATCACGGTGCGTAGCAACTTGGATCGGTACGTCGGTGGCGCCGGCGAACCGACGATCGTCGCGCGCGTCGGTGAGGGCGTGGTTTCGGCGGTCGGCGCTGCGGTCGACCATAAAGAAGTCCTCGAATATCCCGATCGCATCAGCAAGGCCGTTCTTGCCAAGGGCCTGGACGCCGGCACGGCCTTCGAAATCGTTTCCATCGACATCGCCGACGTCGACGTCGGCAAGAATATCGGCGCTGAGCTGCAGACGAGTCAAGCCGAGGCCGATCGCCGGATCGCACAGGCAAAAGCGGCAGAACGCCAATATGCGGCTCAGGCCGCCGAGCAAGAGCAGAAGGCCGAGACGCAAGCGATGCGCGCGAAGGTCGTGGAGGCCGAAGCTACGATACCCCAAGCGATCGCTCAAGCGTTCCGCAGCGGCAATCTCGGCGTGATGGACTACTACCGGCTCAAGAACGTGCAGGCCGATACAGAGATGCGCTCGTCGATCGGCGCTTCGACCGAAGCGGCAACCGACGCCCAGCAGCCTCCACCGCTTACGGGTCCGGCGAACAAGTAGCGCGACCCGATGCGCGACGTCGGCATCCTCATCTGGGTCGTCTTCTTGATCGTCGGCGTGGTCGGCAGCATGGTCTCGAGCGCGCGCCGTCAGGTTGCTTCACGGACTGAGGCAAAATCCGCGCCTCAGGGGGCGCGCGTGACCTCTTTCGTCGTTCCCGTGACGAAGAGCGACACTGCATCGTCTGCGCGAAGCGCGCTGCTTCGCCAGCTCAGCGAGTCGCAGCCCTTCGACTCCGCTCAGGGTGACAATAATGCGGCGCGGCAACGGCTCGTCCAGACGCTTTTGGCCCAGGTGCAGGGGGCGGCCCCTGCCGCCGCTTCGCCGCCCCCAGCGCCCGGGGCGCCTCCAGCTCCGCCGCGCCCACCGCCGCCAAGGCCGGCATCCGCCCCGCGAATCGAGCGTGCGGCCGCTCCGGAAGCGCCTAGACCGAGGCAGCGTTCCCTGTTCGGGACTGGGTCCGAGCTCGTCCGGGCAGTGATCGCCGCGGAGGTGCTTGGAAAGCCCCGGGGCATCAACGACGAATACCGGTAGGGTTGACCGCCCAGCGATCCATCGACCTCCACGAGCTTTCCGACCGCGTTCGCCTCTTTGGAGAGTACGACCGGAACCTTTCCGCCATTGAAGCGACGCTGGGCGTCGCAGTCCATGCCGACGGCGACCGTTTACTGCTCGCTGGTGAGGCCGCCGCCGTCACGCGTGCCGAAAGCGTCGTCCGACGCGTGCTCGACGCCGCCGTTGGCGGCGCCCACATAACCCCGGAAGATCTTGCATTGGCGCTCTCGGACGCCGCGACGCAGCATGCCGCCGTTGCACTCCCGAGCACCCTGGTGCGAACCGAGCGGGGACGCGAAGTGCGGCCGCGGACGGCCGGTCAACGCCAGTTCGTGCGCGCGATCGAGGAGTCGACACTCACGTTCGGGATCGGTCCCGCGGGCACCGGAAAGACGTATCTCGCGATCGTTATGGCAGTCCGGGCGATGAAGCGGCGCGAGGCAGCGCGCGTGATTCTCTCGCGACCGGCGGTCGAGGCCGGCGAGCGCTTGGGATTTCTTCCCGGCGACCTGCGCGAAAAGGTCGATCCCTATATGCGGCCGCTCTTCGATGCGCTTAACGACCTGTTGGAAGACTCGCTGGTCAGCAAGTACATGGAGCGTGGCACGCTTGAGATTGCGCCCTTGGCGTACATGCGCGGGCGAACGCTCGCCGACGCATTCGTGATCCTCGACGAGGCACAAAACGCAACCGACGACCAGCTCAAAATGTTTCTCACGCGGTTGGGTAGCAACTCGAAGATGGTCGTAACGGGCGACGTAACGCAGATCGATCTTCCGGCGGGGCAGCGCAGCGGGCTGCGGACGGCTGCCGCTCGGCTCCGCGATATCGAAGACGTGAGCGTCGTGGAACTCGACGACCGCGACATCGTGCGTCATCCCCTGGTGGCGCGCATCGTCCGCGCGTATAGCAATGATCCATTACCGAAATGACGTGCGCCGCAGCGGCGTGGACGGACGCGCGCTGGTGTCAACCGCCCGGCGGCTGCTCGGCGCCATCGGCGAGTCCGGCGCGCTGTCGCTGACGCTCGTCGGCGACGAGGCGATGCGCGCGCTCAACCGCGACTATCGGGGCAAGGACGCACCGACCGACGTGCTGAGCTTTCCGATGGACGGTACGGGAATGCCGGCGCCCAGTGAGCGATTATTGGGCGACGTCGTGATTTCGGTCGATACGGCGCGGCGCCAGGCAGCCGATTACGATGCCCCGCTTCAACACGAAATCTACCGATTGCTGATTCACGGTTTGCTGCATCTGCAGGGCCACGATCACGTGATCGCCGCCGAACGGCACGCGATGGAACTTCGCGAACGGCAACTGGCCGAAGCGATCGCACTTCCCTGGCCGTACGCCGCGAAAGCCTGATGCACCAACCTGCCGACGAGCGAGGCAAACGCGAGCCGCACTATCTTGCCGTCGAGCGCAGCCGGTTTTTCCGCTCGTTTCACAACGCCTTCGAAGGCATAATCTATGCGACCCGCACGCAGCCGAACATGCGCGTGCACTTTCTCATTGCGGCGCTGGTGCTCGTAACGACGCTCGTCTTGCGTTTGGATCGCGTCTACGTGATTGCGACCGTTGGTTTGGTCGCGCTCGTGCTCAGCATGGAACTGATGAACACCGCGATCGAGTCGATCGTCGACCTGCTGACCGTCGCGCACCACCCGCTGGCAAAGAGCGCCAAAGACGCGGCGGCGGGGGCGGTGCTCATTGCTGCAATCGGCGCGGTACTGGCCGCCTACCTGATCTTTTATCAAGGCCTCATGAGCGGCGAGGCCCGTGTTTTCATCGCGGTGAAAGCCGTGCCGGCCAACGTGGCGCTCATCGTGTTGGCGGTCGTCGCGATCGCGACGATCTTTGCCAAGGCCTGGGTCGGCCGCGGCTCGGCGCTCCAAGGGGGAGCCGTATCGGGACACGCGGCGCTGGCGTTTGCCGCGGCGACGATGCTCGCGTTCTTTTACCAGAAACCGCTCGCCGCCATCCTGGCCTATTTCGTCGCCTTCTTGGTTGCCCAGAGCCGCGTGGAGGCTCAGATCCACCGCCCCTTCGAGGTCTTCTGGGGAGCCGTACTTGGCACGCTCGTCGCCTTAGCGATCTACGTGCTGGTGCGGCCCCACGTTGTGTTATAATGGCGCCGACTTGAACACCGACCCCGTCCGAAGTAGCCCCGGCGGCCTGCCGTACGAGCTCATCGCGCTCGTCGTGCTCGTCCTGCTCGCGGCCTTCTTTGCGGCTTCAGAGGCGGCCCTGATTTCGATTTCCCGCCTGCGTGCCCGGGCGATCTCCGACCGGCGCGTGCGCGGCTCGGGCGACCTTCAGACGCTCTTAGATGATAAGAATCGTTTCCTGACGTCGATACTCGTCGGCAACACGATCGTGTTGCTGGCGGCCGATTCGCTGGCCACCTACGTCGCGATCTCGCTCGGCCTCCCGTCGGCGGCGGTCCTTTCGACGATCGTGATGACGGTCGTCTTTCTGCTCTTTGGAGAGATCATCCCAAAGACCGTCGCGACCGGCGACAGCGAACGCTGGGCGCTGCGCCTCGCGCGCCCGATGCGATACGCCTCATACGTGCTCGCTCCGATTGCGCGAACGTTTCAGATGGTGAGCGATCTAATTCTCAAAGCGTTTCATATCAAGCACGGGCAGACGATGTACGTAACCGAAGAAGATATTCGGGTCCTCGTCAACGTCGGTGCGGAGCAGCGCGTGATCGAGGAAGAGGAACGACAGCTCATTCATTCGGTGATGGAGTTCGGCGACACGATCGTACGTGAGGTGATGAAGCCGCGCCCGGAGATGGTCGCCGTTTCGATCGACGACTCGCCGCGCCGCGTTCTCGACGTGGTCACCGCCGAGGGTTATTCGAAGCTGCCCGTCTACCAGGAATCGAAAGACGATATCGTCGGCGTCATTCACGACCGCGAGCTGTTAGTCGCCCTTGCAAACGGTTCGCTGGCTCACGCGAGCGTGCGTTCCTTGATGCGCACGGCGGTACACGTCCCGGAGACCAAGAAGATCTCCGAGCTTCTGCGAGAGATGCAGCGCGACAAGTTTTCACTGGCAATCGTCGTCGACGAATATGGCGGGACCGCGGGTCTGGTGACGATGGAAGACCTCTTGGAAGAGATCGTCGGAGAGATTCGGGACGAGCACGACGCCGACGAGCAAGAGCCGATCTCGGTCATCTCGGAACAAGAAGCCGTGGTCGAAGCCGGCACGAATATCGAAGACGTCAATGCGAAGCTCGGAACCGCGATTCCGACCGAGGATTTCGAGACGATCGGCGGTTACACGGTCGGCCTCTTCGGACGGCTTCCCAACGAAGGCGAAGAGATCGTCGCGGACGATCATACGCGCCTGCGCGTCGATCGAACCCGCGGCCGTCGCATCCTCGCGGTTCGTATCTATACCAACGGCAGCATCAATCAACAGCAACAATCGGAGGATTCTGACGCCGCCGCGCGCTTATAAAACCCGCGGCATCGTCCTTCGCCGGCGCCAGTTGTCCGAAGCCGATCGCATCGTGACGATTTTCACGCGCGAGCGCGGCAAACTCGATGCCGTTGCCAAAGGCGTTCGCCGCATGCGCAGTCATTTGGCGGGGCGGCTGGAGCTGGCCAACGAGTGTGACTTTTTGATGCACCGCGGCCGAACGCTCGAGGTGATCGTTTCGGCTGAAACGATCTCGGCGCCGTGGCCGACGCTCGTGGAGCCCGAGCGCTACGCGGTCGTTTCGCTGATTGCCGAGACGATCGACGCCTTCTGCGAACCCGACCTCGCACTTCCCGAGGTGTACGAGCTGCTTGCCGGCGCCATCGGATCGATTGCGGCTTGCGCGGAACCCCTGGGCCTGCTGCCGCGGTTTTCCCTTCGCCTGCTCGACCTGCTCGGTCTGGCTCCGCCGCTGGACCGGTGCGTGCAATGCGGTGGCGCGCTCGCGGCCGGCAGCGTGTGGCTGGACGCGGAGGCCGGCGGATTCGTCGACGGAGCGTGCCGCGAACGCTGGCGCGATCTGGCCGAACTGACGGCGCAAGATCTCGCCAACCTGCGAGCGCTCGCGGTGCCCAAAGGCGGTGGGGCCGCGGCACTGCACGCAACGCCGGCGGCAACGCATGCCGTTGCCGAGCTGATCGCACATCATCTTGGCCGCCGCCCGAAAGCCGTGGCCTATCTCGGTGGGCTTGGCGCGTGATCATGGCGCTGGACGTCGGCAGCAAGCGCATCGGCATCGCGGTCTCCGATCCGAGCGCCACGTTCGCGCTTCCGGTCGCCACGATCGACCGGACGAACCGGCGGGAAGACCTTACGCGAATCAAAGAGCTGGCCGATTCCTATGGGATCGCCGAGCTGGTCGTGGGCGATCCGTTGACGCTCGCGGGCGATCGCGGCATCGCGGCGCGCGAGATGGATGCGTTTGTCGAGAAACTGCGCGAGGTTTTCCCGGGTACGATCCACCGCGTGGACGAGCGCCTCACGACTGCCCAGGCGACCAAAAGCCTGATAGCTGCGGACGTTTCGCGGCAAAAGCGCCGGACGATAGTGGACCGGATGGCGGCTGCGTTGATCCTCGAATCGTTTCTCGCGCGGCGCCGAAACGAGCCGAGCGCGTGAGATTCGTCGTGCGGTGTGCCGCGGGCGCCGCTTCGCTGCTCGCCGTCGCTATTGTCGCGTGCGGCCTCTTCTGGTACGTGGTCGCCGCGGACCGATCGCATCCCCAAACGTCGCAGCAACTGGTGATCCAGCGCGGCACGACTTTTGACGAAGTGGCCACACAGCTTGCGGAGGCCGGCGTGATCGACAACACGCTGACGTTTCGGATACTTGCCAGGTTGCGCGACGAAGATGCGGCGGTGCGAGCCGGGGAATACCGCTTCGGACCGCGCGTTACGCAGAGCGACGTTCTGCACGCATTGGTAACCGGCGGAGCGCAAGTCGCCACCTGGGTCACGATTCCCGAAGGCTTTACCGCCGAACAGATCGCAGCGCGCCTGCAGGGCGACGGTCTGGGTTCCTCGGCTGCGCTGCGGCAATATTTCATGCAAGAGAAGTTGCTTGTCGACGGCGCTCGCACAAAAAGCCTTGAGGGGTTTCTCTTCCCGAGCACCTATCTGATGCCGCTGGGAGCGGCGCCGGAGCAGATCGCAACACTTCTGACGGAGCAATTTCTCAAAGAGCTGCCTCGCGACGCCGCGTCGCGGGCGCGCGCGCTGCACGTGAACGTCCCCCAAGCCGTTACCGTCGCTTCGCTCGTCGAGCGAGAGGCCAAAAGCGAAGCCGACCGTCCGCAAATCGCCGCGGTAATTTACAACCGGCTCCGCCTTGGGATGCCGCTGCAGGTCGACGCGACGATCGAGTATGCGCTGCCGCAGCACAAGAGCGCGCTCTCTTTCGCCGATTTGAGAATCGACTCGCCCTACAATAGCTACGTTCATGTGGGACTGCCCCCGACGCCGATTGCAAATCCGGGCCTCGCGTCGCTCGCGGCGGCCTTCCATCCCGCCAAGAGCGAGAACCTCTACTACGTCTACTGCGGCAACGGCCGCCACGCGTTCGCCAAAACTTTGGCCGAACACCAAGCCAACGTCGCACGCTGTCTACAATAGAAGGGACTTAGGCAATGCCATCTTCCAACGGAGAAAGCGCGATGCCGCAGGCTCCGCTCGAGCTTAAAGAGGTACTCAACATCGAGACCCACGAGGGCATAGTGTTGCCCTTCGAAGTCGTGGGCATCCTCGAAGATCCCCAGGAGAGCGTTTCGTACGCCGTTCTGCTGCACGAGCCGGAAAACGAGGGTGAGGAGGAGTTCATCGTGACCGACCTCGCCGGAAACCTCTTGGAGAACGATGAGCTCGCACAAGAGATTCTCGACGACTTCTTGGCACACGTTCACGAAGGCGACGAAGCCGGGGCTGCCGACGAGGAGCGCGGCTAATTCGCGTCCTATTCCTGTCTGCCAGCGTCGGGGTCGGTCACGTTTCGGCCGCAAACGCGGTCGCCGACGAGCTGCGGCGACTCGACCCGGCGGCAAAGACACGAGTGCTGGACTCGTACAAATATGCCGCGCTGGTCGTTTCGCGCGTCGTCTCAGACGGCTATTTGCAGATGGTTAAAACCATTCCGCAGATGTACCGGTATATCTACGATCGCGCCGAGCGAGCCACGGAGGTCGGGAGGTTTCGCGCTTGGGCGCATCAGTTTACCGCCGATAATCTGCGGCCGCTGATGCTGCGCGAACGTCCCGACGCGGTCGTCTGCACGCACGCGTTCCCGTGCGGAGCGATGGCCGAATACAAGCGTCGCTTTAGCGATGCGCCGCCCGTCGCCGCGATCGTGACGGATTTTGCCGTCCACGGGTTTTGGATCCATCGGAATATCGACCGCTACGTCGTGGCGACCGACGCCATGCGGGATTCATTGCTCGTCCGGCACGTGCGGGCCGAAGCGATCGCCGTAAGCGGAATCCCAGTGCGTCCCGAGTTCGCGCGATCGCAGGAGCCGCGCGATGCATTGCGGGAGCGTCTGGATCTCCCACGCGACCGCCACGTAGTGCTGCTGATGGGAGGAGGCCTTGGGATCGCTCCGCTCGAGGGCATGCTCCGTGAACTCGACTTGGTCCGTACGCCGCTGGCAGCAGTCGTCATCGCCGGAAAAAACGCGCGGATCGGACGCCGTCTCACCGAAGCGGCCGAAAGCGTCCGCCATCCCGTTCGCGTGCTGCGCTTTGTCGATAACGTCTACGACTACATGCACGCCGCGGACGTGCTCGTAACGAAGCCCGGCGGCTTGAGCACGGCCGAAGCACTCGTGGCCCAGGTGCCTTTGGTCCTCTGTAAGCCGTTGCCCGGGCAAGAGGAGCGCAACGCGCGCGTGCTCGTCGAGGCCGGAGCTGCCGCGCGCACCTCGGAAACCAGCGAGTTGCCGGCGATGCTCGAAGCGATTTTCGGGGATAAAGAGCGACAAGAGAAGATGATTGCAGCAGCGAGGCGCCTGGCGCGGCCGAACGCCGCGAGCGAAGCGGCCTCAATGGTCGCACGACTGGTGCAGGCCGATAAGGAGGTTGTGGCGTGAAACTCCCCTCGTCGCGGACCTACGGCGGATGGCTCGCGCTGGCGCGATTCGTAACCGGAGGTGTCTGGCTGATCCACGGCGTTCCCAAGTTTCTTCACAGTGCGCAGTTCATGCCGCCGGGCGGCGCTTTCGGCACGTACCTGCAGAATGGGATTGCCAAAGCGACGGGGCCGTATCACGGTTTTCTCGTCAACACGGTTGCGCCGAACGCGACCATTTTCGCCGAACTCGTGCGCTTCGGCGAAGTGTGCGTCGGCATCTCGTTGGTTCTCGGACTATTCTCGCGCATCGGCGGCCTGTTTGGAGTTCTGTTGCCCCTCAACTATCTCGCCGCTCGGGGAGCGCTTGCGACGCTGAGCGGCTGGTCGTCAATCGACGGTTGTTTAATGCTCTTGTCCGCGCTAAGCTTTGTGCTTCCCACCGGACGCGTTGCCGGCTTCGACGCGCTAATGTCGCGCTCTTCGATACGCCGGAGGACGGTCGTTGCAGAGATCGTTCCCGAGCGACCGCTGGAAGGCCCAACCGCGCCCCTGTAGGCAGGCCTGAAAAGGCCCGGGCGCACTGATGCGAGAACTGCGCCGCTTACACCAAAGCGGAGGTGCATTGATGGGCGTTCGTACCGGCACGTTTTTACTTCTGGCGGCTTTCAGCACGGCAATCGGCGGTTGCGGCGGTCGAGCGTCGTCCGTTCCGGCGATACAGCAGGGGATGAGCCGCAAAGCCAGTTCGTCCAGTTCGCCGATCAAGCAAGTGGTGATCATCGTTCAAGAGAACCGCTCCTTTAATAATTTCTTCGCGACCTTTCCCGGCGCCGGTGGAACCACCAAAGGCAAGATGGACGGCAAGACGATCGCGCTCAAGAAGGTCAGCCTAGCCGAGAAATGTGACTTCGGTCATTCTCGTAACGGATTTATCGAAGACTATGATGGCGGGAAGATGGACGGCTTCTATTTAGAAGGCGGCAGCAAGAATTGCCCTAGTGGACCGGCGGGCACAAAGCCGTACCAATACGTGAACCCTCGAGAGATCGCGCCGTATTGGGATATGGCGGAACAATACGTGCTCGCCGATCAAATGTTCCAGACGCAGGGCAGCGGAAGTTTCACCGGCCATCAGGATTTAATCCGCGGCGGCACAACGTACAATAAGTCGCTGACCGAGAGCCTCGTTGACTTTCCTAGTGCGTCGCCATGGGGATGCGACGCGCCAGCAAACACCAAGACCTCGTATCTGCTGTGGACCGGCGGCGCCATCCAGGGCAATCACAACAAAGGGCCCTTCCCTTGCACGAAATACTTTCCGTCGTCGGGCAGCTACTATCCGACCCTGCGCGATTTGCTCGATCAAGCCTCCGTATCGTGGAAGTACTACACGCCGGGAATCAAGGGCGCCGGAGGGCTCTGGAATGCGTTCGACATGATCGCCCCGGTTCGGTATGGTTCCGAATGGCACACGAATATCTCGACCCCCGAGACCAACATCTTCAAGGACATCACCGGCGGTGAGCTTGCCGACGTCTCGTGGGTCATTCCCGACGCAGCGAACTCCGATCACCCCGGCGCCGCAGGCAACGACACGGGGCCGTCGTGGGTGGCCAGCGTCGTCAACGCCCTGGGTGAAAGCTCGTACTGGCAATCCACGGCCATCGTCATCGTCTGGGACGATTGGGGAGGCTTTTACGATCCGGAGCCCCCGCCGTTCTTCGACCACTGGGGCGGCCTTGGGTTTCGCGTTCCGGCCATCATCGTGTCGCCATACGCACGTGAGGCCACGCGGAGTAAACCCGGCTATATCTCGCACACGCAGTATGAGTTCGGCAGCATTCTGAGGTTCGTCGAGGACAACTGGAACTTGGGGCAGCTGGGAACGACCGACGGACGCGCCCACAGCATCGTTGACAGTTTCGATTTTACGCAGCCGCCGCGGACGTTTGAGCAAATCCCGTCGTCATATAAGCGCGAATACTTCCTGCATCAGCCGCCGTCCAACAGGCCGGTCGACACGGAATAGGAGCACCAAAGCACCTTCCTAACGCTCTGGACCTACGCGCACGTATTGGAGGGAGAGCGACCGCGTTAGCAAACGGTTAGCAATCGGAAAAAAGCGGAAAAAATCGTGGTTAGTAAAGCGTGGAGAGGTGGCCGAGCGGCTGAAGGCGGCGGTTTGCTAAACCGTTATACGATGTAAAGTCGTATCGAGGGTTCGAATCCCTCCCTCTCCGAAGTCTGGCGGAATATGCGGTCGTAGCTCAATTGGATAGAGCAACAGGCTACGAACTTGTAGGTTGGGGGTTCGAGTCCCTCCGACCGCGATTCCCGGGTTCGTCGCGCCAGTATGAGATCGCCGTCACAAACAACATGATGCAGGCGACGCCGAGAAATACCGCCTTTGCCGGCAGAAACGAATGCGCGAGCGGACCGAGTTGCGAGGCGCGCAGAAAATAAATCGCCCCGGCGATGCAGACGCCGAGGAGCTGACCCGTCGTGCGCGCGGTTGCGAGAACGCCTGCCGCAATGCCGCGTCGATTCGCGGGAGCGCTGCCCATGATCGTGCTGTTGTTCGGCTGCGTGAAGACCGCGGTACCCGCTCCGGTGACCACCAGCGCAAGGATGAGAAACCACAAATGGGGATGGGCCGGCTGCGCCGCGAGAAGCAGCGACCCGATGAGAAAGCACGCAGCGCCTGCCGTTGAGACGTAGCGCGCGGGCACGCGGTCCGAAAGCGCCCCCGCTGCCGGCGCCAGAAAAAGATTGAGGGCGGAGATCGGTAGGATCAAGAGACCGGCTTGGAGCGCGTTGCGTCCCATGGCGACTTGCGCGGAGAGCGGAATGGTGAAGATGACGCAAAAAAGCGCGCAGAAGTACAGCATGCCGGCGAGCACCGAAAGCGCAAACGTTCGATTCTTGAACAACTCGAGGTCGAGTGCCGGCGCCTTGGCCCGTCGTTCCACCCTTAGAAAAGCGGCGACGCCGACGACGCCGTAAAGAAGCGCTCCGAGCGTCGCAATCGAGGTCCAGCCCCAAACGTGCGCGCGAGAGAGCCCGAGCGCTATCGCGAAAAGCGCGGTGAACGCGAGCAGCGCACCCGGAACGTCAAAACCCTCGTTTCCCCGGCGTTCCGGTCGCAAGACGAATGCCGCGATCGCGAGCGCCGCGATGGAAATCGGCAGGTTGATGATAAAAATCCAGCGCCAGCTCCACGAAGTAACGATGAGGCCGCCAAGAACTGGGCCGCTCGAAAGCCCGAGCGCAACGGCGCCGCCGTTGAGACCGATCGCGCGTCCGCGCTCGTGGGTGGGGAACACATCGGTAATGATTGCGGGGGTCGACGACATGAGCATCGCGGCGCCGAATCCCTGGACCGCGCGTGCGGCGACGAGCACGGAGAACGAGGGCGCGAACGCGCACGCCAGCGATGAAAGGCCGAAAACGATAAAGCCGAGCATGTAGACGCGCTTCTGCCCGCACATGTCGCCGAGGCGTCCGAAGAGCACGAGCGTGGACGACGTCGTGAGCATGTACGCGATCAAGACCCACTCGGTGCCGTCGACAGCCGTGTGGAAGCCGCGACCGATTGCCGGGAGCGCAACGTTTGCGATGCTCGAATCGAGCGGCGCCATCACCGCAGCCAGCATCACGGCTGCCAGGGCGTACCATTTGTAACTCGGGCTTGCGCGCAGAGTTCCACGTTGCATGGCCACAGGCGGCCAGACATATGCCTGCAACCGCTCAGCCCCTGGCGCCGGGGAAAAGTAACTTCCAAGCAGTCGCCGAATCGCTTAGAGGCCCGCGCCGGAACCCGTTGTCCGCCTGGAGCGGTCCTGGTATACTGCGGTCTCGAAACCGCGCGCGGGCGGCTACGGCTCGGTAGCTCAGTGGTAGAGCAGGGGACTCATAAGCCCTTGGCCGTAGGTTCAAGTCCTACCCGAGCCAGAACGACAGGGTCCGGCCGCTCCAGCAGAGGCGGCCGGCTTCATTCTGAGGTAATCAAAGTCATGTCAACGATTCCATGCGATTTCTGTCCCCATCCGGTCGATCGGGCGCAGATGGAGGAAATCGAAATCTCGCATTACGTGCCGGATAGCTCCGGAGAAGATCTGGCATATGCGAGAACGTACTTCTTTGGACACCCCGACTGCGTGCGTAAGTTCTATCGCACGCTCGTGGACCATAAGCTCGATCTTTTCAAGCATATCCCAAGCGCCGGCGCGCCGCCGGACGCAGCTCGTTGACGTCAAACCGTGCGCCCGTAGCGTAGCTGGATAACGCACAGCCCTCCGAAGGCTGGGATCGGGGGTTCGAATCCCTCCGGGCGCGCATCGCTGCATGACTGAAGACGAAGCCTATCTCCGCCGAGCGCTCGAGCTTGCCGAGCAGGCAGCCTGTGCCGGCGACGTGCCGATCGGCGCGGTGCTCGTTAGCGGCGACATCGTATTGGAAGCGAAAAACGAAAAAGAGTCCCGGCGCGACGCCACCGCGCACGCCGAGATGCTGCTTTTACGCGAGGCCGCGCAGCGTCTTGGAACTTGGCGTCTGGGCGACGCGACGCTGTACGTGACCAAAGAGCCGTGCCTTATGTGTGCGGGCGCGATGATCGCGGCCCGCGTCAAACGACTCGTCTACGGCGCGCGCGACCCCAAGGGAGGCGCCGACGGCGGCGCATTCGACGTGCTGCGTTCGCCGCTCACAAACCACCGGCTGGAGGTGACGGCAGGCGTTCTGGAAACCGAAGCCGCCGCGCAACTGCAAGAGTTCTTTCGCCACAAGCGCGCCGGGGTGAAGAAGGGTTAGCACCCCAAGCGTCCCAACCCTCAGCTTTGGAGAGGTGGTCGAGTGGTTGAAGGCACCCGCCTCGAAAGCGGGCGAACGTTAATAGCGTTCCGTGAGTTCGAATCTCACCCTCTCCGCCATTCACGCGCGGGGAAGCTGCACCGTGAAGCGCGAGCCGTTGGGGCTGGTAGCGAGCGAGATCGTACCTCCGGCGCGCTCGACGGCGCGCTTGACGATCGCGAGGCCGAGCCCCGAGCCGGAGACGTCACGCTGCGCTCCGCGATAAAAGCGATCGAAGACGCGCGCTGCGTCGGTTGAGGGAATTCCTGGGCCGCGATCGGCAACCTCGATGACCGCGGTTCCGTCTCGTGCGCTCACCCGAACGGCGATATCGCCTTCGCCGTACTTTACGGCGTTGTCGGCCAAATTCGTTACGACGTATCCCAGCTCCGTCGGATCGATTGCCGCCAGCACTCCGTTCTGCGTCGAGACGTCGAAGTGACGCTCCGGATGTGCGTCGGCAATCGGAGAGATCAAGTCGGCGACGAGCGTTCCGACGTCGATTGGGGCTGCCGTCGCCGTGGCTTGCAAGCCCTCCCAACGCTCCAAGAGAATCAGCTTATCGATTAGCGCACCCATGATGCGGCTTTGATCGTTCATCGTCTGCAAGATGCGGTCGCGGTCCGGCGCACTTTCGATGCCGCCCCGGCGCAGGATTGCGATGAACCCCTGCACGACGGTGAGCGGCGTGCGCAACTGATGGCCGGCGTCGGCAATGAACTGCCGGATCGACGTGTTCGCCCGGTCGCGCGCCGCAAATGCGCGCTCCATCTGCTCGATCGCACCGTTATACGCGGCGGCCAGCGACCCAAGCTCGTGGCGTTCGTCGGCGGCGATCGGTTGCGGCGTTAAGTCACCCGACGCAAATCTCGTTAGCGCGGCGGTAACGTCGTCGAGCGGCCGCAAGGCCTGCCGGGTAAGCGTTCGAGCCACCAGCGTCGCGCAGATGACGGCGAGCGCCAGCGCGATGAGCAGCGGCAGCGTGAATGAGGTAACGGTGCGCACGAGCGCCGCATCGTTGCTCTTCACGACCACGTAGACGTTTCCGAGATGGGCGTTGAGCGACTGGAGTCCGAACGCGGTTGCGAGACCCAGAATGACCCGCGAAAGCGGGCCTGAGGCGTGCGGGTCGCCGGAGAGATCGCCGCGAGGCCGTACGGTGACCACGGGCTTTGGATCGGTGCGGTGGGCCCGGTAGACCGCGACGCGGGTGTTTGCATCAAGAAAAACAATTTCGCTTCCGCTTCCCAGCAGCAACGATGCCGCAAAGATTCCACCGGCGCGCGCATCGGGGAGGGAAGTCCGCATCAGGGCGATTTGAAGTTGCGCGAGCGTGCCGCTCAGTTCGTTCGACACACTGCGAGCGTAGGCGCCGAAGGCGAAGAGCGCTCCGGCGAGGATGACGGCGGCGAGCACGATCGAAATCTCAATTGCCGCAAGCGTTTGCATGCGGCGCGCCAATCGCGTTCTCACTGCGCACCGGTCCGCAACGAGTAGCCGAGGCCGCGAAGGGTGTGAATGAGCTTTACCGGCTCGCCGCTATCGACCTTGGCGCGTAGAAACGAAACGTACGTCTCGACGGTGTTGGGGATGACGTCGCGATCGATGCCCCATACCAGGTCGAGCAGTTCCGAACGCGTGAGCACTTCTTCGGCGCGTTGGGCAAGTACGTGAAGCAAATCGAACTCGCGCGCGGATAACTCGATTCGCCGATTGCCGCGATAGACGGCGCGGCTGGGCGTATCGATGCTGAGATCGGCATACGTTAGCGTCTCGCGACGCTCCATTGCGGGACGGCGCAGCAGCGTGCGCAGGCGGGCGACCAGTTCTTCGAAATCGAACGGCTTGCCGACATAATCGTCGGCGCCCGCCGAAAGGCCGGCGACTCTTTCCGCAATTTCGGTGCGCGCGGTGAGCATGACCACGGGCGCCGTGGTCATGCGGCGGATCTCGGGCAAGAGTGCGAAGCCGTCGGCGTCGGGCAGCATCACGTCGAGGACGATCACGTCGGGCGGCCAGGAACTTAAGAGCGCCAGAGCCGCCGAGCCTTCGGTTACGCTACGCACCACGAAGCCGGCACGGCCCAAGCCGTACTCGAGAAGTTCTCGCAGGCCCCGCTCGTCGTCGACCACGAGCACCCGCGGCCTTTGGCCCGCCACGTCCATTCTCAGACTCACTCCAGGACTGCCGGCCGCCGCTTTCGGTAAAATCTTGGAAGCTCATGAAACGAAGCGACGGCCTCTTTCCAGTCTTCCTCGGTGTTGCGTTGATCTCCCTAGCCGCAAGCGGCTGCGGCGGCCGCCCGGCTGCGCAAGCTAGCCAGCCGCCGTACGTGCAAACGACGCTTGCCGCCTATGGCAGCATCGAGCCGGCCCGGCGGCTGGCCGGCGTCGTCGCTCCGTACCAGAACGTGGCCGTCCAAAGCAGCCTTTCGGAGCCGACCAACGCCGTGTACGTGCACGAGGGCGACACCGTGCACGCCGGCGAGGTGCTGGCGGTGCTCGATACGGCCGATTTGCAGGCGCAGCTGCAGTCCGATCTTGCGACGGCAAACAGCAGTCATGCCAACACCGTTCACACCGTTTTTCAGGGTGGGCTGTCGATCGCGCAGGGTGTCGATACGTTGCGCGCCGACACAGCGTCCGTGCGCCAGGCGCAAAAAACGCTCGACAACGACACGATGAACCTCACGCGCGATCAGAATCTCTTGACCCAGGGTTACATTTCGCAGCAAGCGGTCGATGCGCAGGCGACGTTGGTTCACAACGATCAACAGGGTCTCGAGACGGCCAACTCGACGCTCGCGGCGGCACGATCCAACGTTCAAGCCAACGGAACGCTCTCCGGGCAGGGGCTGGAGGCGTCGGCCGTGCAGCAGTCGGCGGCTCAAGAAAAGGTGGCACTCGCGCAGGCCGATCAGGTGCGTGTGCAGATCGCCAAAGCCACGATCCTTTCGCCGATCGACGGCGTGGTGGTCAATCGCAACCTCAATCCGGGCGAGTATCCCGGCTCGCGCGAAATCTTTACCTTGCAGCAGGTCAATCCAATCTACGCGGTGCTTCATGCGTCCAGCGAAGAGGTCGCGCGCATCCAAAATGGGTCGCCGGCAACGGTTACGGCTGCCGACCTGGAAGGCAACGAACGCTTCCGCGGGCGCGTCGCCGGAGTGCTCAACGAGATCAATCCGGGTTCGACCGATTTTCAGGTCAAGGTGTTGCTCGCCAATCCGGGGCAACGGCTGCGTCCGGGCATGGTCGTGCAGGGCACGATTGCAACCTTACCCGTCGCGGGCGTGCGCGTGCCCGTCACGGCCTTCACCGACGATAACCACGATGCGGTCATCACCGTCCAGCCCGATGACACGGTAAAGACCGCGACGGTCGCGGAGGTCGGGACCGACGGAACCACCTCGGTCGTCAGCGGCCTGCGTGCCGGCACGCGCATCGTGAGCAACGGTCAAACCAGCGTCGGCGACGGCGAAAAGGTCTCATACCGGCAGTGAAGTTCAGCCTCACCCGGCTCTTCATCGAGCGGCCGACGCTCGTCTTCGTCATCGTGTCATTGATGATGTTCGCGGGGATTCTTTCGACCGCCACGATCGTCAAGGAGCTGTATCCCGACGTCAGTCAGCCTACCGTCACGATTCAGGTGCAATACAGCGGCGCCTCGGTTACCGAGATGCGCGATAACATCGTCCAACCGATCGAGCAGAACCTCGCCGGCACTGCCGATCTGCAAACCTTCAATTCGGTCGTCCAACAGGGTCAAGCTTCGATCAGCGCGATCTTCGATATTAACTCCGATACGGCGACCGATCTCGCGCTGACGAACAAAGCCATTCAAGCTGCGGAAAAGTACCTGCCGACAAACCTCACGCCGCCGACGGTCAACCTCTACGATCCCACGCAATCGACCGTCGTCACGCTCGCACTCTACTCGCAGAAGCTCTCGCTGTCGCGTCTGGCGCTCTATGCGATCAACGTCATCGCACCGCAGCTCGAACAAGTCCCCGGCATCTCGTTCGCCAACGTCGGCGGCATAGTGACACCGGCCTACGAAGTCGTCGTGGATCCCGCGCGGCTTGCCGCGGCGAACTTGACGCTGAACGACGTTATAGCCACGCTCCAAGCCGACAACCAACGGGTGCCCGGCGGATTTGCATACGAGCCGAATCGTCAGACGACCATCGATATCCGCGGCGACATTCAAAACCTCGATAGCGTTCGCAACCTGGCGATCATGCCCGCGAGTGGTACGAGCAGCTCGAGCACGGCGAACTCGACCGGGGCCCAGGTCGAAAGCTACGGGGGTGGCACTTCGGCACTACCGGGCGTCGTGGATCCATGGACGGCTACGAACTCGGTCGTCCGTGTCGGTGACGTTGCGACCGTAACGGAGGGTTACGAACCGCGCCTTCAGTACGCCCACATCAGCGGTACGCCCGGTCTCTTTTTACAGGTGCAAAAGGCAGCGACGGGGAGCGAGGTCGACGCGTCCAACAACGTGCTGCGCGCGCTGCCGCAGATCGAGCGTCAGTTTCCCGAAATTAAGTTCCGCGTCATCCACGTTCAGTCGACGTTCACCAAGCAGCAGATCAACATCGTCACGCGGACCCTGATGCTGGCGATCCTTCTCACCGGCATCGCCATGATCTTTTTTCTGCGGTCGTGGCGAAGTGCGATCGTCGTCTGCGTCTCGATTCCAACGTCTTTGGCGATCGCCATTACGGTCATGAAGGCGATGCACCTCACGATCGATACGATTTCGCTGCTGGGCATGTCCCTAGTAATCGGGATTCTCGTCGACGACTCAACCGTCGTACTCGAAAACATCGAGCGCCATTTTACCGAACTGAAGCAGCCGCCCGAGGAGGCCGCCGTCAAAGGCCGCGAGGAGATCGGGGCCGCGGCCGTGGTGATAACGCTCGTCGACGTCGTCGTCTTCCTGCCGATCGCCTTTATTCAAGGGCAGGTCGGACGGCAGATCGCCGAGTTCGCAATCGTCGTCGTGATCTCGACCCTGACTTCGCTCTTCGTTTCGTTTACGATCACGCCGACGCTCGCCGGCCTGTGGGCGCTGCGCTCGCACTGGAAGCCTTGGCGCGTTGTCGATTGGTTCGGCGCCAAGTTCGACGACCTTCGCGCCTGGTATACGCAACGCGCGCTGTCGTGGAGCCTCGGTCACGGTAGGCTCGTGGCACTCTTTTGCGCCGGCACGTTCGGTCTCGCGCTGGCGATGGTCGCGCGTCGGCGCCGTAGGCGAGGAGTTCATTCCGCCCGTCGACCGCGGCGAGATCTACATCCAGCTCATGTATCCCATCGGCACGCCGATCCAGACCGTCGAGAAAGGCACGTTCGGTCTCGAGCAACAGATCCTCAACACGCCCGATACGTTTGCGAATACTGCAGTAGCCGGAGCGTACGCGGCCCCCTTTGGGGGCTTCGTTTCGCAGAACAACGTCGGCCAAGTGCACGTCTGGTTGAAAGACGGCCGGAAGCACCCGACGACTTACTGGTTGGGACAGTTCCGAACGATCGCCAAAAAGTACCTCCCGCGCGACGTGACCGCCGTCGTCGTCCCCTCAACGGCCACCTCGGGCGGAAACGCACAGCCGATCGACTTTCTCGTTACCGACGTAACCGGAGGCGATCCGACTGCCTACGCCCAGCAAGTGCTTGGCCTGCTCGAGAAAGTGCCGGGCGCAACGAGTGCCAACAGCACGGGTACCCAACTCGCCCCGGAGATTTCGATTCAATTCGATCGCAACAAAGCGCAAGCATTGGGCGTGGACCTCGGGGAGGCCGCGCAGGCGGCGGGCGCTGCCTTTGGCGGGAACGTTGCGACCCAGTTCGAGACGACCGCCGGTTTGGAGCAGGTGCAGGTCATCTATCCGGCATCGTATCTAACGAGTCTGGACGTTTTGAAATCGGTTGCAGATGCGCTCGTCGAGCGGCGGCATCGTCTACCTGAACGATATCGCCCGATTCGAATCCACTCCAACGTCGCCGCTGATTACCCGCACCGATCGCAACAACGTCATCCACGTCGAAGGCAACTACGCCCCGAACTCGTCACTCTCGGCGGTCGAGAATGGACTGCTCAAGCGCCTGCCATCGCTCCACCTGCCGCCGAATATCGTGGTGCGCCCGGCGCCGCTGGGACAGCAGGATTTCATGCATCAGACGCTCGTCGGAATGGGGCTGTCGATGATCGTCTCCGTTATCCTCGTCTACTTGTTGATGGTCGCGCTCTATAATAGCTACGTTTCGCCGTTCATCATCATCTTTTCGGTGCCGGTAGCCGCGATCGGCGCAATCGGCGCGCTCTTCATCACCCACCGAACGCTCAATCTGTTTTCGCTGATCGGGACGATTCTCTTGATCGGCATCGCGTCGAAAAACGGAATCTTGCTGGTCGATTACGCCAACACGCTGCGCGATCGCGGGCTCGATAAGCTCTCGGCCATCAAGGAAAGCGCGCACACTCGATTCCGCCCAATCGTGATGACGAGCTTTTCGGTGTTGGCTGGAAACTTGCCGCTGGCGCTGGCGCTGGACCCCGGCGCGTCGTCGCGCTCGAGCTTGGGCATCGTCGTAATCGGCGGCGTGTTGAGTTCGCTGGTGCTGACGCTGCTGCTGATCCCGAACGTTTACATGTGGGTCGCGCCGCAAGATCACCCGTCGAAAAACGGCGTCGGGCACCCGGCACAGGAGGAGTTCAAGCTCGAACCGCAATCGGCGGTGCCGTCGCCGTCGTGAACGAACGGCTTTGGTATTGGCCGTTCGGGCTTGCGCTGAGCGGGCATTGACGGCGGCCGTCGGACGGACGTTCGTCGAAGAACGCGGGCCGAAGGTTATGCCGCTGCTGTTTGCGGCGGCGTTGCTACTGGGTCTATTCTTTGGGTGCGCGATCGACGGCTCCGTCGCGTACGTGCGCGCTTCGGCGGAGATGCATTTGTAAGGAGCGTTAGGTCGGCTCAGGAGATGGCGTCGGCGTTCCTGCAAGACGTGGATCCGGAGGCTCAGAGGGAAATGCGATATCGCTGAACGTGACGTCGGTGATCGTTTTGAACCGCATACCTATCGCGTGCTGCGTTGCGGTAAACGTGAAATGCGCGATCACCCAGTAGCCTTGGATCACCTGGTAGTTGAAGGAGATCACTTCGTCGTCCGCGCCGGTGGCGCGGTATTCGACTCGCGCCGGCAGATGCGTGGCGGCGTCTTCGACGACCTCCGACGGATAGAGGCCTTGGATGCGCGGCGTCGGGTCGATCAGCACGTGCAGCGCGGCGTCGGTTGAGTCGGGCGCGTAGCTCGCCGCCCAGTAGCTGTTATACGGGACGACCACGTTGACGCTGGGGTCCGGCTGCGGTATCGGGAAAAAGTACAGGCGCCCTTGATTTACGGTTATGTCGACCCGCTTCGGCCCGGCGTAATAGCTGTATGAGAAGCCCGACAATGCATCGAAATACGGCGGGAGAGGAAAAGCCTGGCCCGTACGCTGTGCGCCGGCCGGCAGGTCCTGCATGACGGCAAGATTGTCAGCGACGCGCACCGATACGGATCGGTTGATGTCTTGCGACCGCCCCAAACTCGGCGCGCTGATGTGCGTGTGCTCGGTGTAGGTCATATAAAGTGGCGCCTTCGCCTGAAATGACTCGCTCGTGCGGTTGATCAGGAGCGCAAGCGCGAGGTCGGCGGTCATCATTGCGGGTCTGGTCCTTCGCCGCTCGGAAGGCGAGCACCACTCCGCACGGAACCTCGGTTCGCATGGCGGTCCAAGTAACGCAGGCGCTTGCCGCGCGTGTCATCGAGCTCCGGCGAGCCATCCATCGCCGCCCCGAACTGGGCTTTGAGGAGAACGAAACCGCAGCGCTGGTCGAGCGGGAACTTGATTCTCTGGGAATCGCGCACCGCCGCGTCGCGAAGACGGGTGTTGTCGGAAGAATTGACGGGGCCGCCGGCGGGCCGGCCGTGGCCTTGCGCGCCGATATGGACGCTTTGCCCATCCTCGAGAGAACAGGGTTGCCGTACGCCTCCGAGATCGATGGAAAGATGCACGCGTGCGGCCACGACGCGCACACCGCGATGCTGCTCGGAGCCGCGGCGGAGCTTCAATCGCACAAAGATGAGCTTGCCGGCGTCGTCGTGTTGCTCTTTCAACCAGCAGAAGAAGGCCCGGGTGGCGCGCTGCCGATGATCGAAGAAGGTGCGCTCGAGGATCCGGCCGTTGAAGCGATCGCGATGCTTCACGTCGATTCGCGGTTAGACGTGGGAACGATCGGCATCGTACCCGGGCCGGTAAACGCTTCGGCCGACGAGCTGTACGTAAACGTGCGAGGAGTCGGCGGCCACGGCGCCTATCCGCATTCCGCGGTGGATGCGATTCCCGCTGCGGCTGCAATCGTGCTTGCATTGCAGAACGTCGTCGCGCGCGAGATCGATCCGCTTGCAAGTGCCGTGGTGACGATCGGAACGGTCTCCGGCGGATATCGTAATAACATAATTGCCGACGAAGTCAGGATGAGCGGCACCCTGCGGGCACACGATCCCGCCGTACGCGATGCGCTCGAAGGACGAGTGCGGCGCATCGTTGCGGGCGTTTCGGCGGCATATAACGTCGCCGCGGACGTGCACGTCGTGCGTGGATATCCGCCGGTCGTCAACGACGAGCCGCTCGCGCAGCGCTTTGCCGCGTACGTGCGTGCCAACAGCGAGATACACGTAGCACGGCCGCAGCCGACGATGGGCGGCGAGGACTTCGCCTACTTCGCGCAACGCGTGCCGGGCCTCCTAATCCGTCTGGGCGTGCGCAGCGATTCCGCCGGAGCGGTGCACCCCGCGCATAGCGCGCTTTTTCGCATTGACGAAGCCGCATTGCCGGTGGGAGTCACCACACTCGTGCTCTTTGCGCGCTCGTTCGTGGCTGTGGAATAAGTTCATAGAAATCCACATCAACATGTGGATAGATTCCTAAAGGACGGTTAAGGGCACAGGCGCGAATACCCACGCTACTATGCTCATCGCAGATACTGCGTTTGTGACTGGGCTTCAATCGCACAGCGCGAGTCTCGAGCTCGATTGTCCGCCCGAAGACGCCTTCGCGCTGCTGTGCGCCGTCGAGAAATGGCCGGTCTGGCTTTCGTTCTTGCGTAGCGCGCGGCGGCAGAGTTCGCAATCCGAGTTGAGCCTCGGAAGCGATGTTGCCCTCCGCTCGTGCTTGCCCGGCGATGAAGAACAGCTTTTTGAAGTCGACGCGTTCATCGCGAACTACCGGCTCTCGCTGGTCGGCGCATTTTCGCTGCGGCGTCGCCTCGATTTCCGAATCGAGCGGCGGACATCGTGTTCGAAACTGCACGTGCTGCTCGCTTATCCCGCTTATCATGGGAAGCTGGGCGGCCTGCTGGATCGCTGGCAGCGGGGACGGCGTTTCTCGAGCGCGCTCGACGACTCGTTGATTCACTTCAAGGGGCTCGTCGAGTACCAACGCGACGCGCCGGTTTTGGCCGATTTTTAGAAAACCAGCCAAGCTAGCACTCATTGACCGCGAGTGCTAAGACCCGGTATACTCTAAGCATGCCGCTCTATGACTACGCGTGCACCGCGTGCGGGCACACGGTCGAAGTGCGTCACGGTTTCAACGAGACGTACCAAGATCCGTGTACGGTCTGCGGTGCTCCCGTTCGGCGCGTCTTCAATGCCGCGCCGGTGCTCTTCAAAGGCTCGGGTTTCTACGTAACGGACTCGCGGCGCTCGTCGGGTGGCGGGAAGTCCGAGACCGCCGAAAAGCCCGCGACGACCGCGACGACCGAGACGACCGAAAAGACCGAGAAGACCCAGAAAACCGAGAAACCGGCGGGCGAGGCGAGTGCGCCCGTGGCCCCGGCAAAGCCGCGCGAGTCAAAGGCCTCCGAACCGGCAGCTTAGGAGTCCTAGGCGGCGCGAAGGCGCTCCAGCGCCGCAGAAAAGCCAGGAAAGCTAACGTCCAGGCTGGCGTCGCTATCGACGGCCAGCGGCCCGGCAGCGCAGGCGAGGACGGCCGCGGCCATCACGATGCGATGATCGCCATGCGTTTGGAGAACGGCGCCCCCAGCGGCCGGCGTTCCTCCAGCGATCGTGAGGCTCTTGGGCCCGGCCGCGATCTCTATTCCTACGGCCTTCAAAAGCCCGGCGGTGGCCGCAACCCGGTCGGACTCCTTGGATCGCAGCGGCGCGATTCCGGCTATCGTCGTCGTCCCGGTTGCAAACGCCGCCGCGATCGCTAAAAGCGGAAGTTCGTCGATAGCTCGCAGTGCGAGATCGCTGCCGATCGCTGTGCCCGTCAGCGGCCGGTACTCTACCGCGATGTCGGCAACCGGCTCGCCGCACGAAGTCCGGGGATTGCGCAGTTCGATCGCGGCGCCCATCGCTGCGAGCGCATCGAGCAGCCCGGTGCGCGTCGGATTTACGCCGGCATTGCAGACGAGGATCGAGCTTCCGGGCGTGATTGCCGCCGCAGCCACGAAGAAGGCTGCCGAAGAAAAATCTCCCGCGACGTCAATCGGCTTCGCTTTCAGCGGTTCGGGTTCGAGCTTGACGAAGCGCTGATCCCATTCGATCTTCGCGCCAAGATAGGCAAGGAGCCGTTCGGTGTGGTCGCGAGAGCCACGGTCGCCGTCCACCCGCACCGGAACTCCCGCGAACAGACCGGCAAAAAGAAGCGCCGATTTTACTTGAGCCGACGGTGAAAGCAGAATGAAGTGGCGCGTTTCGATTTGCGGCCGGCCCTCGAGCCGCAGCGGAAGGTGTCCGGCCTCCGTCTCGATCTTTGCGCCGAAGGCGCGAAGCTGCGCCGCAACCGGCTCCATTGGGCGCCCCCGCAGCGACTCGTCGCCGTCGAAGCGAGCTACGATGCCGGCGCCGGCGCAGGCGCCCAGGAGCATCCGGGCCGTCGACCCGGAGTTCATGCAGTCGAGCGTTCGTGGAGGGGTCGCGAGCGTTGCGGGGTGCACGATGTGGTCGTCGCCGACGCGCTCGATCCGCACGCCCAGCGCCACGAGCGCGGCGCGCGTGGCCTCGACGTCGCGGCCCGGATTCAGATTGGAGACAACGAGCGGCTCGTTGCACGCGGTACCCGCGATGAGCGCCCGATGGGAGATCGATTTATCCCCGGGAACGCCCACGCTTCCACGCAGACGGCCGGAATGAAAGGTCACCAAAAGGAGTCCCTCAGCATTTCGTAGCAAGCTGCGCGGAACAATCTAGCTCGATTGCAGGCTGGTTTTTTACACGAAAGGAAGCGATGAATAAACAAGATCTCGTGCGCTCGGCGACAGAACGCCTCGGAATTTCGCGCAAGGATGCCGTTGAGCTCGTCGACGGCCTTTTCGATGACATTCAGGCGGGCGTCGTTTCGGGTGATGCGGTCAAGATTCCCGGTTTCGGGCAGTTCAAAGTGAGAGATCGCGCGGCCCGCATGGCACGAAATCCCGCGACGGGAGAACAGGTAAAGGTCCCGGCGAAGCGGGTTTTCAAGTTCCTCCCCGCCAAGGCGCTCAAGGAAGCGGTCATGGCAAAACGTGGAGCACGCGCCGGTACCGCGCGCAAGAAGAGCGGATCGAAAGCCGGAAAGGCCGCGGCCGGGGCACGGAAAACCACCAGCAAAAAGAAGCGGTAACCAATCTTTCCCAGCCCCGTTGCTGGTTGTAGGAGTCATTTTCATGTCACGTTTACGACTTGTCGTGTCAAGCCTTGTAACGGCGTCGTTACTTGCTGCTTGCAGCGGAGCCGGCCCGACTGCGCCGGTCGGCGGTATTCCGCAGGCCCCCGCCGGTGCCGTGCACTCAAAGCTTCCGAAGTTTTTGCGGTTGCAACGCACGCCGCCTCGCCCGCCGCCGCGCCGGCATGTGGTGACGGCGGCGATGCGCGCCCGGGCAAAAGCGGGCGGGTGGCAAGAGCTTGCCAATCTCAACACGTGGTCGAACGGTCCCGCCACCGCGCTCTTGATGACCGACGGCACCGTCTTAGTGCAAGATTATTGCACGCCGAACTGGTATCGCTTAACGCCGGACAGCACCGGAAGCTACCAAAACGGTAAATGGAGCACCGTCGCTCCGATGCCGTCAAACTACGGGCCGCTCTACTTTGCATCGGCGGTTCTTTCCGACGGGAAGTTGATCGTCAACGGTGGCGAGTACAACTTCTGCGTCGGCGACGAGACGGCTCTGGGCGCCATCTACGATCCGGTTGCGAACACCTGGACGGCCGTCTCTGGTCCAAGTGGTTGGTCCGAAATCGGCGACGGTCAGAGCGTCGTCCTCACCAACGGCACGTACATGATTGGTAACTGCTGCACCGAATATCAAGCGGAGCTCGACGAAGCCACGATGGCGTGGACGCAAGTCGGCGGAGCCTCGGGCGGCAAGCACGATGCGAATAGCGAAGAAGGTTGGACGTTGCTTCGCAATGGCGAAGTGCTCACGGCGGACGTTATCGGAGAGGAGAACTCCGAGGTGTTCAATCCAAAGAACTCCATGTGGTCGACGGCCGGAAGCGTTGGCGTGAACCTCACGCAGTCCGAGGAGATCGGGCCGCAATCGATGCGGCCGGATGGCACGGTCTACGTCGAGGGCGCAAACGGCTTGAGCGCGATCTACAGTGCGAACGGCAAGTGGACGCAAGGCCCGAATCTGCCTAAAGTCGCGAGCCAGCAGCTCGACGCGGCCGATGCACCCAGCACCGTGCTTACCGACGGCAGCGTTCTCGCCGTCGGGAGCCCGGGAGTCTATCAGACGCCTGCGTCGTTCTTCATCTTTAACGGTAAGAAGAACGTCGCGGTCACAAGTCCGGCGGACGCGGTAAACGATTCGAGTTATAATATTCGAACGTTGATGCTACCGACGGGTCAGGTTCTTGAGGACGACGGCTCGAGCGACATCGAGATCTACACGGGCAGCAAGAAAATCTACCCCGGGATCGCACCGGAAATCACGAAAGTCTCCAAGACGCTTACCGTTGGAAGCACGTACACGCTCTCGGGCAAGCGCCTCAACGGGTTCACGCAAGCGAACTTCTATGGCGACGACGACACGCAAGCGACGAACTATCCGCTCGTCAGAATAACCAATAACGGATCCGGAGCCGTCGTCTACGCCAAGACGCACGACCACAGCTTCATGGGCATCGGCTCGAAGAAGGTCGTCTCAACGATGTTCGACGTCCCATCCACGATCGGCACGGGGGCCAGCACGTTGGTCGTCGTCGCCAACGGGATCGCGTCGAACGCGGTCAGCGTCAATATCTCATCGGGTAAGTAAGGTAACGAAGCTTACCATCGCAGTTGTCGCGGCAACGGTGCTTATCTGCACCGTTCCGCGACCCGTGCTTGCAGTCGATACGATTCCGTTCACGCAAGTCAAGGGCGGCTTGATCCAAGTTCAGGGTTCGGTCGACGGATCGGCGGCGGTCCCGATGCTCGTCAATCTTGGGGCCGGCATCGACGTGCTCTCGACGGAGTTGGGCCGGCGATTCGTCGTCGTTGGCGGAAAATACGTAAGCCTTCGGCTCACCGGAGAGCGCGTCGATCTACCGGTCGGGAAGGTCCGCACGCTGGCACTCGGCGGCGTGCGCATCGAGGCTCCAAACGTAGGCATATGGAATGGGCTCGACGGCACTGGGATCGGGGGACTGATCTCGGCGACGGCGTTTCGCAACATCGCGACAACCTTCGATTTTCATAACGACCAGATCATCATCGAGGATGCGCAGACGTTCCCCGATCGCATCCGCCCCGAGACCAAGATTCCCGTTGTCTTGCAGGACGATCTGGGAATCGCGCTCGGCATCTTCGCCCGCTTCAACTTTGGTGATGGCAAGACCGGGCTATGCGAAATCGATACCGGCTCGCAGGGGATCACGATCGACAGAACGTTTGCCGCTTCAATTGGGCTGATCCCCAGCGGCGGCTCGAGCATCCAGATTCCTTCCATCGCGCTCGACGGAGCGCGCCTGACGGCCGTCGACCAACCGGCGGTAAGCCTAGGTAACCTGATCTACGACTGCGACGTTGGGAACTCGTTTTGGGCCGGACGCGCCTTCACCCTCGATCTGTCGAATCGCTTTATCTACGTGTCGACCTCCCTCTAATCTTCGCGGCCGCGCAGGACTCCCGCGCGTTGAGTACGCGTCCTTACCGGGTTGGGCTCCGGCGGGAGGACCGGCTCATGCGAACCTCGACTATTGTTAGCCGGGGCGCTGCCTATGTGGCGGCGTTCTTGTTGATACTGCGGTGTGGCTTATGAGCCACGCCGACGCTTCATGAGGTTGCGCTTGGCATGAGTAAGGATACATGCCTCGCTTCTGGTAAGCGACGGCGTCATTAGAACCTGCGGCATAGCCCATTCCTCGCTGATGCATGCGGGCGACGATCTCTTTCTGGTGGCCGGTTCGTCCGGCGATGCCCAGTATCTCTCGCACGAAGAGCGCGGTGCGCTCGTAGCAGCATCGGTCTCTCACGCGAAGTACTTCTTGGAGTGCCGCTTGCAGAATCCGACTCGAGTCTCGATTTTAAACGTGACGTTCTATGCCGGCGTCTCCTACCACGGTAGAAGCCAGCGGGCCCGACGAGACCTTCTGGACGTTAAAACGCGACGCCGACCCCGTTCCCAGTCAGTAAGCGCTAAGGCCATGGGGTGTGCCCCACCCACTCGGCCCAGAATACGTCCCAAACTGCTGCGTCCCGGCCGTGCAGAGATACTCCCCGCCGCAATTTCCGTCGTTACCGCTACTGATATAATGCAGATCCTTGCTGCGTTGTGAGGCCTTCATCGTCCAGAATTTCTTACCGGCGTGCGACGTGCCGGCATTGCCCGCGAGTGCGACGATCCCGGAAGTTAGCGGTGTTGCGACGCTCGTGCCACCGACCGTGAACCAACCGCCCTCGTTGTAGGTGTCGTACTCGGCGACATCCCAGGCGACCGCCGAAACGTCGGCGTCGGTGCGTGAAGCGCAGTCCGGATCGTGTTGCCACGCCGGTTTTTTGTTGCCGGTCGCGCAGCCGCCCCCCGAGCCGTCCCAGACGGTTTCGCTGTAACCCGAGCCGGTCTTCGAAAGCAGCGTCCCGCCGACTGAGATCACGTTTCCTAATGCCTCCGGCGGCCCGTTTGCGTTGTAGCCGATGTCGCCGGATCCGGCAACGTAGGCGACGCCCGCGGTCGCGAAGTCACCGGCGTCGACGCTGCAGCTCGTCGGGTAGCAGATCCAGCTATTGCTCACGACGTGGGCCCCCAGCGTGACGGCCTCGGCTTCGGCTACGCTTAGGTCGTTGTTCGAGTATGCGGTACTCGCTTCGATCAAATAGATCGTGCATGCCGGACAAACGGCCGAAACCATCTCAACGTCGAGGTCGATCTCGACGCCCCAGTTATAATCTCCCGGCGGGTAGTTCTTCTGTTGTCCGTGCTCGTTAAATTTCTTGAACTTCGCTCTTCCCAGGCCGAACGTCGAGCGGTACACCGCAAGATCGGGAGCCACGTTGGGATTGTCGTAGGCATCGACGATGGCGACGATCTGGCCTTTGCCTTTGGTCCCCGACGGAAGCTTGTACGCCGCTTGAAAATCGCTGGGCGTCCAGCCTCCCGAGTACGTGTCGCCGAGTGCGGATTCAATGAGGGTCAAACATTGCGCCTGGCCTCGCGCTGCTCGCGCACAAGCCGGCCGCGCCAGGTGCTGAGCTTGCCATGCCGGGACGGCCCGAGCGTCCGCCTCCGATTGGCCAGGCGTTGACGGCACGCTCGTTGAGTTGCCGCCTGCGCTGCAGGCGGTAATGGCGAACGCGATAGCGAGCAGCGCCGAGAGTTTAAACGGTATAGTCACGAGGCTCGTTTTCGCCACGAAGTTCAACGATACCGTTGGAAACGAGGCCGCGCGAAGAGCGCGGCCTCGCGGGTTTTACTCTAGAAGGCTCCGATGCCGTCAGGTGAACCTCAGCCGCCTTGACTGGTGTAGCGGCCACTGACCTCGTAGAGGTCGTTGCGATGCGACTTGGGCTTCCAGAAGGTACGCCGGCCGTCTTGGCCCGTGGAGTTTCCGGCGAGCCCGAAGATGCCGGCGCAGAACGGCGACGAGATGCTGGTTCCATCAACCGTGATCCAGCCGCCCTCGCTGTACGTGTCATACTCGGCGGCGTCAACCGCTACGGCTGAGACGTCGTTGCCCATCCGGTAAGAACAGGACCTCGCGTCGGCGCAGATCGTCTGACGCCGCGCGAATCGGAGGTGGCGCGCCTCGCCGCGGAAGGAAGAAGCAATCGTGAAATCGCCGAGATCCTTGCGATTGGCGAGCGCACCGTCGAAACGCATATTGCGGCAATCTTCGATCGCTTCGATTTAAACTCGCGACGAGAACTCTCGTGGGTTCTCGAGTGAGGCGTCAGCTCCCGCCGTTCTTGATCTGCTTGCGCAGGAAGTCACGCAGATTGAACGTTGCATCGTAAATGAAGTTGTATATTACCCAGCGGCCCGATGCGTCCGCTCGCATGACGACTGTAAGGGTCGTCTTCGGGTTTGGGTGTTCGGCGGGATTGAGGATGACGGGGATACGCACTTCAGCGCCCTTGACGACCGGCGTTCCCAGGACATACGACGCCGCATCCCACTGTGCATTGACGAACGGGTCGAAGTCCAGCACCGGCTCTTCTTGGTTGGCCTTACTATGCAAAACGGTCTGCAGCATCGTGTAAAGAGTCGGATCGAACGTCCACTTGATCTGCGAAAGATGCGCCGTCCATTCATGGTTGGGTTGCACGAGATACCAGCCGTAGAAGTCTTTTACCGCGGCAGTCGCGCTTGGAGCCGTGGTCGAACCGCTCGCAAGCGCGGGGCCTGAAGCGGCAAAAGCTAGACAGGCTACGAACAGGGTCAGTTTATTCAGCATGACGCTAACTCTAGCGGGCCGGCCGTACGAAAGCGTTCGAACTCCGTGCGGGGCGCTACCGGGGCGGATCGGGCCAAACGCCCTTCTGCGCGGCCGCCGCTTGCACGATCGCTCGCGCGGCCCCCTTCACCTCTACCGCGACGTGCCCGAACCCACCGATGCACGGTCCGCGCGTGGCTTAGCGTTCGTTCTCTCTAACGAGTCGATTCCGGCGGTACGGCGGGTATTGGGAGAAGCGACGAGACTTCCGGCGTCGGGGCTTGCGGTGCCTTGGCCTGCCGGATGCCGGGCTGCTCCAGGCGGGTCTCCTTCATCGGGCCAAACGGATTCGTTAGTCCCGAGGAGAGCGCCATTGCCGCGACGATCGTGAGCATTGGGAGCAGCGGTATGGACGCCATAGCTACCCGCACCTTCGGCATTCTCCACGTTAACCACGAAGCAACGATCGAGACGACGCAGGCAACGGGAAACGAAAGAAAACCCAAAACGATTACCCAGACCAGGGGATTCGCGGCCGATCCCGGCGAGTCGAACGCCATCGGCGCGCCAGCCACGGCGATCAATAAGCCCGGAACCGAGAGAAACCCCCAGACCGCCGTCACGACGATCGCGAGAACCGGCGCGGGCGTGCGATTATTCGCCACCGTTAGCGCTTCTTCGAGAGGCCCTGCCACCCGAGTAGCCCCGCAATCAGCAAGGCGAGGCCGATCGCTGCGACGAGGCCGGAAACCTCTCCGACATCTCGCATCATGCCGCTGGGGTCAGTCGATTGCGGCATCTGACCGGCCATCATCCAAAAAAGGCTATGGCGCCGGCCATGAAAATCGGACCACTGATTATTAAGCGCCAATTTTTCTGTCGCATGAAAAATGTTCTCCTTTTCACTCTTAAGTTAGCACGCCGAGCGTGCGAAAGCGTACGGACAGGCCGCAGCGAGCCCATACGGTCAGTCCGGGCTGAAAGACGTTAGTTCTCGTATTCGCTGACGGTCGCGCCAATGGAGTATAACGAGGTATTCGAAAACGTTCGAGCCACCGAAGCGGGGCTTAAAAAATCGGTGGCTCTGGGTTAAACCAGGCCATGCCGTTCGCGTACTTAACCCTGAGCACGACGCAGTGCGTTTGCAGGCCGAGTGGAAATATTTGCTGACTCAGGAATACGACGTGATCGATCACGGCATCCCGGGCAAATCTTCCGTCGTCCTCGCCGAGTCCCAGGAGTTTCCCACCGGAGACCAGGCCGAACACAACGGCGGTTGCCGGGACGTCCGCTTCGTTCTGGTACCTCATCGCTAAGATTGCCCGATGTCCGGTCTTATACGGGGTGACCCGGAACTCCGACGAGGTCGCATTGTTGTATGGATGCGGGTCGCATTGAGTCATCAATACGTTTGAGCCTGGCGTTTGAGGCACGGCCGGGGTCGCGCCGGTCGCGCAAAGCAATGCGGCGATAGCGAGCGCTTGGAACTGCCGCGCCGTGCGGCGATCCTTGAAAAGTCCTGTGAACGGCGCGGATAGGGGGGCGCGTCAACCTTGTATGTGGTAGCGAAGATGGATAATTCCGGCGCCGAAACGGCGCGTCTCAAGGAGTTTAAGATTCCGTCGCAAGGCGGCTCGGAATGCCGGTTTTCCGCCGCCGACGATCACCGGGTTGAGAAACAGGTGACATTCGTCGACGAGGCCTGCTTCGAGCGCAAGCCCCGCAAGCTCGGCGCCGCCAATGTTGATGTCGTGCTCCGATTCCTGCTTGAGCTTCGCAATACCCTCGATGTTGAAGTCCCGCTCGATACGCGTGCTGCGAGTCGTAGCGCTCGTCAGCGTTCGTGAAAAGACGATCTTTTCGGCCTTCTGCCAGATCCGCGCGAAGTCGCGGCGTTCGGGCGGATAGCCCTCGATCGGAGCCGTGCCAAAGTAGGCCATCGTCTCATAGAGTCGCCGCCCATAGAGATAGGTTCCGATGGGCCGCACTAACTCAGTAATAAACTCGTGTACTTGATCGGGATCGACCCAATCGAAGGCACCGGTTTTGTCCTCGACGTAACCGTCGAGCGACATATTTGTGATGTAGATCAGCTTTGACATACGAGCAAGGCAGGGCGTTTCGTCGAGGACAAGCATGACGACCTCCTCCGTGGCTGCGCAACCCACGCCAGGAGAGCCTTGGTTTAAGCGGCATGAGCCCTGCTGCCGAGACTCATCTTTCGCCGGTCGAAACGCGCGAAGAACTGCTGTATCTGCTAACGCGCGCATCGGAGCTGGAGCACGACCTCGCTTGCTCCTACCTCTACGCCGGATATTCCATCAAGATGCGCCCGGACGAAGGCGGCATCACGCACGACGAGCTGCTGGCAATTCGCGGGTGGAAGCAGAAGATCGCGCACGTCGCGGTCGAGGAAATGCTCCACCTCGCCCAGGTCTCCAATATTCTAACCGCGGTTGGCGGCGCGCCGCACTTCTTGCGCTCGAACTTTCCGCTCCCCGCAACGGCGTTCCCGTTTGGAATCGAAATCACGCTCGAGCCACTCTCGCGCGAGTTAATCGAGCGCTTCATGTGTTACGAGATGCCGGCCGAGGAAGCGATTCCGGCGCATCTCCGCCCGCTGTGCGACGGCATTCGCCGGCGCACCACCGCCGAGATCGACCACGACGATATCGTTCGCCAGCAAAACGCGATCGAACCGTTCGACGTCGATTTCCGGACGATCGGCGAGTTTTACAAGAAGATCGAAACCGCGTTCGATACGATGAGTCCGGACCGGCTCTTTATCGGCGATCCGGAGGACCAAGCCCGTCCAACCTATCTCGACCTTCCCCGAAAGCTGATTCGCGTTCACGATGCGGCCTCCGCGCACCGCGCCGTCGAGCGTATCATCGAACAGGGTGAAGCGCCGCCGCGCCACCATCCCGAAGCGCATTTTCACGTCTTCCAGAAGATCTACGAGGAATACGAACGCCTCGCGCAGCGCGCGAAATCCGAAGGCCGTGTCTTCGAACCGTTTCGGAAGATGCTCACGAATCCGGCAACGCGCATCATCGGCCCGAGCGGCGGTTTGAATCGGATCACCGACGCCTCGTCACGTGAGCTCGCCGAAATCTTCAACAGCGTTTACGAGCTGATGCTAATGATGCTTGCGCGCTTCTTCGCGCATGGCGGGGAAAGTGAAGAAGAACTCCGCCTCCTCTCGCGCGGAACGCTGCGAATGATGGCGTCCGGGCTGCGTCCGTTGGGCGAGGCGCTCGCGCGGATGCCGGCCGGCCCCAACTATCCGGGCCTGACGGCGGGGCCGCCCTTCGGCATCACCCAGAACGTGCGCTTACTTTCGCACCGCAAAGCCGCCTGGATCTTTTTCCTCGAACGCCTCTACGATCTCTCGATGCGTTTGACGAACCTCGCGAAAGAGGCAACGTTACCGCAAGAAGTGCAGGAGGCCGCTGCCGCGCTCGAATCGGTTGCCGAACACCTGACTCCTTTTATCCCGCCCGAGTTTGCGCAAGCCGTTCGCGAAGAATGTGACGGCCGCGGCAATCGCACGACGATCCGCCCGGAGCTCGACGGTCCGTACATCGTGCGCAACCTGCGCAAGCTCACCAACTCCAAAGGCGAGACTCTTAATGTGCGCCCGATCCTCGCGCTCTGCCGCTGCGGCGGATCTCACTTTAAACCCTACTGCGACGGCACGCACGCACGGATCAACTTCTGCAGCATCAAGCAGCCGGATCGCACGCCCGACCGGCTGGACACGCACGAAAGTAAAGAGATCACGGTGCTCGACAATCGTGGCACCTGCTCGCACTTCGGCAACTGCACCGATCATCTGCCGCAGGTCTTCCACGTTAAAGGCGAGCCTTTCGTCACCCCTGAGGGTGCGCCGGCCGAGGCGATCGAGGCGATCGTCCGGGAATGTCCCTCCGGCGCACTCGGTTTCATCAAAGACGGCGTTCGCTACGAGGGTGAGGAGCGCGAAGCCGAGATCCTCGTTTCGCACAACCAAAGCTATTGGGTGCGCGGCGGCATCGAGCTGGAGGGCGAGCCGCGCAATCGAGGTGCCTCGCTCGAGCACTACGCCCTCTGTCGCTGCGGCCACTCGAAGAACAAACCGTTTTGCGATGGCTCGCACTACTACGCGAACTTCGACGATCCCGATAACTAAGGGCGGCAATAGGAGCGTCCCGGGCGGAGGGCGTCCCCCGATAACGGAAGAACGGACGCTTCTACGGACGCCTTTTAGGAGAATCGGTTGATACGTAGTCGCTTTTCGGTGCTCTCGCTTTCTGTGCTCGTGCTCGCGATCGGCGCCTGTTCTGCAGGGTCGGTTCTCAGCGCAGGGCCCGGCGCACGTCCGACGCCGCGGTTCGAAGCAGCACCGTGCCCGAAAACGCCGGAGCCTTTCAAGGAGCTACAGCATGCGCGCTGTGGTTTCTTGATCGTGCCGGAAAACCGTTTGAGCGGCAAGAGCCGGATCATCCGCCTCGCGGTTGCGATTATACCCTCGCGCTCGAAGCCCGCTCGCCCCGATCCAGTCGTATTCGCGGCCGGTGGTCCCGGCGAAGCCGCGATTCTCGACACGCCTTTCTTGGTGCATGCCGGCGTCAACCGCAATCGCGATCTCATCATCATGAGTCAGCGTGGGACGCTGTACGACGCACCTGATCTCAACTGCCCGGAGCTCGACCAATACTATGCGCGCCAAATCAGCCTCGTGTACGATGCGCCCTCGACTGGGCGGGCCCAAGCTAAAGCAGCGGCCGCGTGTCATCGGCGACTTATCGATCAAGGCATCGATCTTAGCGCGTACAACACGACGGAAAACGAACAGGATTTTGTCGATCTTCGCAGTGTCCTGGGCATCCATCAATGGAACGTCTATGGATATTCGTACGGGACCGATCTTGCACTCTCGCTAATGCGCGATCATCCCGATGGTATTCGAACCGCCATTATAGACTCGGTCGTGCCACCAAACATCGTCAGTCTTCCCTGGACGTGGAGCAGCGCCCGGGAGGGGATTACCGCGGTCTTCAACGAGTGCCGCGCAGAACCGGCGTGTAATAGCAAGTATCCCGACCTCCTCGGAACCTTCATTAAAACGGTACAGCGCTTGGAGGCAGCCCCGATCGTTCGTCGAGTCGTTCCGCCGCAGGGTGGGCCCGCGGTGAAGGTTGTGTTGGATGGCGGCACGATCGTGAACATGGCGGTGGGAAACCGACCCAAGGCCCAAGATATGCCGGCCGCGCTTTTCAACCTGGCGAACGGCGATCCACGAATGTTTTTGGAAGCGCGCGCGGCCGGGGCGGGCGTACCTGAGGTTCCGGAGCAAGCGCAAGGCATGACGCAAAGCTTCATTTGCCGCGAGTGGGAGCCGTACGGATCACCGTCGGCGATTTTGCGCGCCGGACGGCGCGAGTTCCCGACGCTGCCGGATTCGGTGCTGATCAATGCGCCGCAGTTGCCGTTCGAACACGAACTGTGCCAGGTGTGGAACGTTCCGGTGGGGCCGCCGTCGCAGCGCATTCGCGTTCGCAGCGCTATCCCGACCTTGGTCGTGTCAGGCACGATCGATGCGAAGACCGGCGCGCGGTGGGGAGCCTACGCCGCTAGCACGCTGCCGAACTCAACCTACGTGCGCATCGAGGGGATTGGGCACTGGGTAATCGCACAGTCGCCGTGCGCGCAACGCATCTTCCAATCGTTTCTAGCGCATCCGCACTCGGTCGACACGGCATGCGCGAATGCTGCCGCCGGAGTCAACTTTAAATGAACTTCAAAGCGTTGTTTGTTAGTTTCGTCTGCATTCTCGCAGCGTGCGGCGCTGGAACGGGTCCCACGCCGGTGGGCCCCGGTGCGTCGTCATTCGTTCCAGGCCCCTGTCCGAGTACACCGGACGATATTCCAGAACTGAAGACCGCACGCTGCGGACGGCTCACCGTTCCCGAAGACCGGCATCAGCCCAAGGGCCCGAAGATCACTCTTGCCGTTGCCATAATCCCGGCAAAGTCGCCGAGTCGGAATAGCGACCCGATCGTCTGGCTTGCCGGCGGCCCCGGAGACGACGCAATCATCGAGATCCCGCTGGCGATGGCTGGAAAGCTCAATGCGAATCGCGACGTGATCTTCATGTCGCAGCGCGGCACCTATACCGCCGATCCGAAACTGACGTGCGATCCGGTGGATCGCTGGGCTGCCGAGACGCTGAACATGCCGTATGACGCTCCGGCGACCGGACGTGCATACGCCGTTGCAACGCTCAAATGTCGCCGAGAACTGGCGGCGCGGACCGCCGGCCTCGGCGCGTACAACACTCTGGAGAGCGCCGACGATCTCGAAGACCTACGGGTTGCGCTGCACGTTGCGAAGTGGAATATCTTCGGGATATCTTACGGAACCGATCTAGCGCTCACGTACATGCGGCTGCATCCGGGCGGCGTCCGTTCGGTCGGCATTGACGGCGTCTTTCCGCCGTCTCTCGCCGGCGGAGCCGCGGCGTGGGCGAGCGCTGCCGAAGGAATCAACGCGGTCTTCAAAGCGTGCCGCGCGCAGTCTCCGTGTCGCCAACGCTACGGGGACATCGCCGCAACGTGGCAGCAACTGGTAATCCGCTACGAGGCGTCGCCGAAAACCTTCCAGGTCGAAGTGCCCGGGCATTCTGGAAAAGTGGACGTCATGGTCAGCGGGGGCATGCTCCTGCAATGGTCCGTGTCGCCGGGAACGCACATTGCCGGCAAGATGCCGGCGTCGATAGACGCGCTGGCGCATGGCAATGCGGGCCCGATCGCGTCAACCTGGGCCGCGCCAAAACTCAATCCCGCCGGCATCGGCGTGTTGGGAAACGGCCTCTTTTACGGCGTCTCCTGTGGTGAATGGGTGCCCTACGAAACCGAGAAGGAGGTCGTTGACGCCGGCCAGCGCGCGTTCCCGATGTTTTCGGATTCCATCTGGAAGAACGCTCCCAACCTGCCGTTCATGCGCCAGAACTGTCGCGTCTGGAACGTACCGAGCGTTTCTCCTGAAGTGCGAGACGTGACGCGCAGCAAGATACCGACACTCGTTATGTCCGCGCAGTACGATGCCCAAACTGCCGCATCGTTTGGCGCCTATGCGGCGCGGACGCTACGAAATGCGACGGTCGTGACCTTTCCCAACGTTGCCCACGTTTCGTTCGCCAGTCCGTCCGCTGCCGCCAATGCATGCGCGCAAGCGATTGTGAGGGCGTTCTTTGACGTACTGAACCGAGTCAACACGGGCTGCATCAGGAAGATTCCTCCAACCAAATTCGAGATAACGCCTCGATAGTAAGTTAAGGCCCCGTACGCCGGCCTCACCAACGTTGGAGGCACGCTGTACGGAACGACGGCCGGCGGAGGTACGGCAAATCTAGGGACAGTCTTTTCGGTGACGCCTGGCGGCTCCGAAACCGTCCTACACAGGTTCATCGGAGGTACGGATGGCGCAACTCCGATCGCCGGCTTGATCAACGTGAACGGAACACTCTACGGTACGACGAGCGCGGGGAACGGGGCGGCACCGCCCTTTCGATCACGACATCCGGCGAGGAGAAGGTGCTCCATGATTTTAGCGGCAGCGGCGACGGCCTAACGCCGTACGGCAGCCTGCTCGACTTTCACGGCGCGCTTTACGGGACGACGGTTGGGGGGCGGATCTAAAGCCTACGGGACGGTCTTCAAGATCGTACCGTCCGGGAAAAACACGGGTAAGGAAACCATAATTTACAGTTTTGCGGCCGGCTCGGACAGCTCGGGTCCGCAAGCCGCTCGGATTCAGTACAAAGGCAACTTCTACGGTACAACGTACTCCGGCGGTGGCTCGAGCGGCGACGGCACTGTTTTCAAAGTGACGCCCTCAGGGGAGGAAACCGTCCTGCACGCTTTCACCGGCGCGCCCGATGGAAGATTTCCGGTCGCCAGCCTTCTCGCATATGGCGGTAAACTTCAGGAGATGGAACGTTGGCGAGGTTGGCGCTTTCCACGCAGCATTTTGCGACGTTAGCTTTGCAGGCCACGAAAACCGCGGCAATCCTTCCCAAACAGAGTCGCCGAAAGCCCCCTTGGCATTTCGAGGAGCTTTCGCCAAGCGGGCGTAGTTTGAATCATGCTCGACCGACTGGATCCGCTCATCTATTTCATGGCCGTTCTTCCTTTCTCGCTCCTCGTGCTCGTTCTCGGCTACCGATTCGCGGCTCGGCACGGGAAGAGCACGAACGACAAGGAAGGCTGGGCGTGGGGCCCGGGTCATACGGCCATGTTTGGCCTCATTGCGCTGATTCTCGCGTTCTCGTATTCGCGCGCCGCCGACCGATTCGAGGCTCGCCGCGCGCTTGTCGTGAGCGAAGCCAATGCCATCCGCACCGCTTATTTGCGCGCCGATTTTCTTCCCGCCAGCGAAGCTCTTCGATTCCGCAGTGTCCTAATCGAATACGCGCGCACGTCCTCGAGGTGTATGCTGCTGTCAACGATGCCGGCGCGGAGCGGCGCGCCATCGAGAAGAGCGAGGCCGTGCAGGACCGGCTGTGGACGATTGCGTCGGGCGTCGCACGACGAGACACGCGGAACACTTTCTTAGATCTCACGGGGTCGGTCATCAAAATCATCGACATCGGGGAGCAGCAGACGGCGGCATTCAACAGTCACGTGCCGGGCGTCATAATCGGGTTGGTAGCTCTCTCCACGTTGAGTGCCGCGTTTCTCTTCGGGCTCTCCTTGGGGCGCGCAAACTTTCCGAACGGGCTCCTCGCCGCAATCTTTTGCCTGCTGTTTTCCGCGACGTTGTTTACGATTCTCGATCTGGATCACGCGCAAGGAAGGTTTATCGGAGTCGACGTCTCACCGCTGCAATTGACTCTCAGCGACATGGTTCGAGGCAGAACGATGAATCACAACTCGAACGTTTCCCAATTGCACGGAACGAAACTCCGCCCGAGATCCTCCCAGCCGACTCGATAGGCTTTGCCGATGCCGACCTCGTCGTGGAAGTCCGCGACGCCCAGCGGAAGTTCTCGCTGCGGCCTGATATATCTCAGCCCGGTGATCGGAATGGGCGCATGAGCTTCGCAGGCGTCGGATCGCCTTGCGTTGCACGGGCGATTTTTAGCGGTATGAGGCGCATGAACGCACGCTTATCGAGCGACTGGAAGTCGGCGCGGAGTTATTTAAAGGTCTTGAAACGAAAAGGCGCCCGCAAAGAAAAACGGCCTCGCGATTCGCGAAGCCGTTGAACGGGGCTGCGAGATTCTGTTGACTACCAACTGAAGACGACAAGCCCCTTACCAGCCGACTTTTTCCACCCTCGCCAGAAATGCACGTCGGTCGCCTTTTGCTCGGCGAAATCAAGAAATCATAGCTGCTTGTATTGGAGAGGGGCTCGAAGCGGGCGCCTTGAATCCACTCGTCCCTTACCTGCTTGGCCTAGTCGGCCTAGAGGACATCAATATGACCCGGGTTACTGGTTATATAGTGTATCTGCCATGTGGTCCGAAGGCTCGACCGTCTCCGCCGCCGCCACCACCCGAGCCCGTGGGCGGCTTTCCGAGACTCATAGAACTCGTTACCCAGGGCTTCTACGGTCAAGTAGAGAGCGGCGCAACGTACAGCGCGGGGTCCGGAGGCAACACCATGACTGAGGCGCAATTGGATTCAGGGACCTTTGGGGGGGGGCTCACTATAGGGGAAACACTGCCATCACTTCTGGGTGGTACCTACAAGTTTTCCTTCTGGAACGTCAGTGGCGGATATAATGCAAGCGACGACTATCCGGTCGGCCAAACATCGTTCGATCGCCTCGTGCCCCCAGCACCCGTCATCGTCGGAGACGAGCCGATAACCGTGCTGCTCGTTTACGCTCCGACGTGCACGTCTGGCGTCACGATAGGTGCCTTCGATGAAACGACTGGATCGCTTTTCTATACTCCTTTCATTAAAACGGTGTCACCAGATCCGGACGGGAAACTGTTGTTAAGTGCCAACTACGACGGGTTCGTCGACACGGCGGGCTCCGACGAAACGGTTACGGCGCTCGACCTGACCTCAAACGGTCTAACTTTTGAGCAATGGGTGAACTTAAACACCCTCCAACTCACCAGTCAAGTGGCCTTTCCGAAGGTGAGCCAGGGCGCGTCCGCGTTAGCCCTGGCATTCTATCGTCGGCTGCCCTCGATAAGCTTCAACATTCCTAGGTTAGGCCCAAGCCGGTGGCCAACGTCTATCATTTATCTGCCGGGGGGGCGAACAATAGTTATAGACGGTAACACGGGCAAAGTACAGAATTTTAATGAGAGTGGTATGCCCGACCCGTAAAATGTCCCGGCTCGTTCTGAACTCGAGGAGATCCGTCTCAGGCTGCTAAGGTTCGCCTAATGGATCTGTGCAAACGGCTTCGCTGACGCGAGGCCGTTGTCATATCGGCGCGAAAGCGGCGGCTCTTTTACGAGGGGCTGCATCGCCGCGCCCATCTCTGGATTTGGCAGCGGCAGCACCGGAAGCGAGGACGCAGTTATTCGGGAGAAGCAGTTCGCGTCACCAATCCGTCACCAATCGCACCGTTTTCGGCCCATTTTCGTGCTTAAATCTGGTGGGGAAGGTGGGAGTCGAACCCACATGAGTTGCCTCGGCCGCTTTTGAGGCGGCTGCGTCTGCCATTCCGCCACTTCCCCGGAAGCTACGGCTGATTCGCGTCGAGCAGCCGCTGAGCCTCGGCGGCGTTTTGTACGGTCCGAATCCCAAGCCGCATCTCGACTGACCGGCGCGCGAAGATCAGGGTTACCAGCTCTGCGCCGCGCGTCGTGCGCAGATCGAGGCGCGCGACGTCTCCGTAATGCCAGCGCAGCATCGTTAGCTGCCGGCCGTGGAGTATTCCAACCGCATCCCCGCCGGACGCCTTGAGAAGCACGTCCCCCGCCGCGAAGGCGAAGCCCGAGATGCTCTCGAGCCGCGCGGTGGAGCGCGCGTCGTGCGGCGCAAACTGCTCGTCCACGATCACGTCCTCGCTGCCACCCGCTAACGTCAGCGTGCGCGTAAACAGCGCGCCCTCCTGCGGCAGGTCGGGAGCGTCGTAAGAGCACGTAATCCGAGCGGTTGCGAAGGCGTCGTTTCTGCTGCAGGTGTATGCCCGGTTAAACGTGCCCGTTGCGATCGGGTGCGTGTAGGCCGCGATGTAGTCGCGCGACGACGCGGACGGTTGAGGATCGATCGCGTCTCTCAAGAGCCCGATGCTCGTTGCCGCATTAGCCTGCCCGTTGCCAAGCTCGGCGACTCGGGCGCCGGCAAACGGAGCAAAAACAACTCGCAAGCGCGCGTTGCTTATCGACGTCCCGTCGGGATCCCGAAACGGCGGCGGAGTTCCCAGCCGCGCTACTGGCGCCCCCGTCGTCGCCGGCGCCGAAATGCCGACGGGAATTACGCGCACGCCGCGCGCGGCGACCGAAAACGGCGCAATCGTTCTCGCGCGGCCCCGTAGCGAAACGACGATGTGCCCAAAGCGTCGCGTCCCATCGCTTGGATTGACGACTACGAGAAAAGCGTAAGCGCCGCTGTCGGCTAACAGCAGCGTCGTCCAGGGAGGCCGACGTTCGCGCGCGGCGACCCGGACGGCTGACGGATCGGCGAGCAGCCGTCCGGCTTGGCGTAGTTCCTGAAGGCGTGACACGGCCCAGGGTTCGAGGCGTCCCACGGCCGGACCGGAAGGCAAGACCGAGAGAAGAAGTGGGCCCGCGCCCGAAAAATTACGAAGGTCGGCGAGCGTGCACGTGAGCCCGCGGCTGTTGCAGTCATGCTGCATCGCGATCGTCGCATCGGCGAACGCGGTGAAGTCGGCGTTGCTCAAACTTCCCGGTACGAACATGCTCGGCGGCCAGATGATGGACGCATCCGCCGCCACGTGCGTTTGCGCCAGCGCGCCGCCGTACCGGCGCACGAGGTCGCCCACAGCGCGCGTGGCCGCATAGCGTGGTGACGCACGCAGCTCGACTGTGAGCGCCGCATCCCAGGCGTAGGACCAGTTCGCCCACGGCGCCTCCCAGCCGTGCGGATCGATTGTATCCTGCACCGGAAAGTTGACGATGCCGTGCGCGCCGGCGCGCAACAGTTCGGCCAGCGCAATCGCGGTGTTCGTCGGATCGCTCGGTCGCGGAGCACCCTCGTCGCCGCCCTGCAGCCACCCTGCTTGAAACTCCGACTGCATCACCGGAAAATTCGATTGGGTCTGCAGCAGGCCGGTTGCGAAATCGAGATCCGAGAGATCGTGCCCGCCGATGCGATAGGCGTCGCTTTGGTACCAGTCGCCCCAGGCCCACGCCGGCGATGTACTGGGAACCTTCATCTCGTAGGTATTGATAAAGAGCGGGACGCGCGGTCCCACGACCGACGCCACCGTGCGGCGCAGCCAGTCGACATACGCGTGCCAGTGCGGCGCCGGCCAGGTGTCGTTGTCGAGATAGGCGCCTTGGTCGTCGTCGAGCGCAATCGCAATCACGTCGCGCGAATAGGGTTCGACGCTCCGCAGCACGTCGGTGAGCCATTGCCCGGAGGAACCCAAATGTTGCGCGTTGGCGAGCCACTCCGCCCCGGCTGCGTCGGCGTGGGCGTTTTGCAACGTGGCGGTGGCGGGGTAGCGTCCCTCAAGGACGTCGTGCAACGGCATGTTATATTGCGGGCGCTGCAGCAACCACGCGGGATATCCCCCGTTGCGCCATTCGTTACGAATCACGGGGCCGGGCCGAAGAATCAGTTTAAAGCCGAGTTCGTGCGTCAGCTTCAACAAGCCGATGAGATCCCGGCGGGGGTCGGTGGTGCCCGTGAAATCGCGGACGCCTTCTGAGGGTTCGTGCCAGTTCCAAATGAGATAGAGGTCGATGGTATTAATGCCGAGGTTCTTGTAGGCAAGAAGAGTCGTGCGCCAGCGCTCGCGCGGGATGCGCTCGTAGAAGAAAGCAGCGCCGTACACGAAGAACGGTTTCCCGTCGACCATAAAGACTGGGTAGCCGCGCTCCGCGGTCACACGCGACGTGCTCCAGGTCAGCCAGCTCGGCACGGTCGTTGCGGCGAGGGCCGGGGCCGGAAGAGCGAGCGAAAAAAGAAGCAGCGCAATGAAGGGCCACCAGCGCTCCTTGCGCGCGGCGATGAGAAAAACCACCACGCCAACACCAAGCCAGCCGAGACCCAGCGCAATGGCAGCGGTGCCCGTGTAGGCAAACGCCAGCAACCATCCGGCGAGCGCTAGGATCGCAGGCAGCGGGTAGAGCGGCATTCGAAACGGCGCCACGACCTTGCGCCGGCGCAACAAAAAGAGCGCAACGACTTGCGCGACGCCCTGAATCAGCACGATGCCGGCGGTCAAGAACGCGATCACTTGATCGAGGGTAAACAGGCTGGCAATCAGCGACAGAATGCCGACGGCCAAAAGCGCCACGTGAGGAATCTCTTTTTGTGGGTGAAGCTTCGCAAAGGCCGGCAAAAACGCGCCGTCACGCGCCGCGGCAAACGAGATGCGCGAAAATCCGAGCAGGTTCCCATACAGCGAGGCAAAAGCGGTCACCAGAACCAGTAGCGTGATCGCAAGCGCGGCGGCTCGACCCCAGGTGTGCTCGACGACGAAGGCCCCGACATATTGCGCCTGGGCTGTCGGTTGACCGTGTGCATCGAGCAGCGATTGCCACGGCACGACGCCCAGCACGCCGATTTGCAGGAGTACATAGAGAACCGCGACGAGCAAGACGGAAAGCAGTATCGAAAGCGGAATCGTCCGGCGCGGGCGAATCACTTCGTCGCCAAGCAGCGCCACGTCGGCATAACCCACGTAATCGTACAGCGTTATGTAGAGGGCCGTACCGAACCCCGCGAGCAGGCCAGCGCCAAGCTGAATCGGTTGCCTTAAGTGAAACGCGCGCGTGAAGTCGGCATGTGACAGCCCCGCCAGTGCGACCAGGGCGACGGTCAGCGTCGCCGCTATTGCGAGCAATGCACTCAAAGCCGAAACTTGCGACGTCCGCCGATAGAGCAGGATCATCGTGACGCCGCCGATCGCGATGGCGGCCAGGTCGTGGAGAAGACCATTTGTGAGCGGCGGATACAGATAGGCGGCGTAGTTCGCGAAGCCGATATAGCCGCTGGCCAAGAGGCACGGCGCATACAAAAGAAACTGCCAGTTGAAGAGGAAGGCGAGCCCCCTCCCGAGCCCCTCGGGGCCGAAGACGTTGCGGAGATACACATAGGTTCCGCCCGATCCGGGAAACTGCGACGAAAGCTCGGCCCATACCATGCCGTCGCACAGGGCGACGATCGCACCGGCTATCCAGCCGATCAGCGCGAGCGGACCGCCCAGCGCCGCGATGACGAGCGGAATCGTCACCAGCGGGCCGATGCCGATCATCGTAATGACGTTGATCGAAACGGCACCACGCAGATCGATCGCGCGCTTCATACGGTGGCTGAGCTTCGCGGTGCTAGGCGCGGGCTCTTCGTGCGACGAAAGAAAATCAGATGCATGACGCTTCTGCGCTTTCGCGGTTGCTAGGGTTGGATGGAACGCTGCACGTTGATTTCGTGAACAGCGAAGCGCTCGCGGGCAATCCGCTTGGCGATCCGGCGACGCGACCCGTCGGCGTGTACCTGCCGTCTGGATACGATCCCGCCGGTTCGCGCCGGTATCCGGCGCTCTATGTTTTGCACGGCTATACCGGCGATGTTTCCGCGATGGTTTCATCCCGGCCATGGGAGACCAACGTCGTGCAGTGGGCAGACCGGCTGATCGAAACCAAACGCATGCCGCCGGTCGTGCTTGTGCTCGTCGACGGATTTACGAAGTTGGGGGGCTCGCAGTACGTCGACTCGATCCATAACGGGGCTTATGCGACGTACACGGTACGCGATGTCGTCGGCCACGTTGACCGCAACTATCGAACGATTGCGTCCGAAGGCGGGCGCGCAGTCTTGGGCAAGTCCTCGGGCGGATTCGGAGCGATGCACCTCGTGCTCGAGCATCCGGGCGTTTTCGCTGCGTTTGCCTCGCACAGCGGCGACTCGTACTTTCGGTACGCTCACATTCCGGCGTTCGCGACCGTGCACCGGAGCCTTGAAGCGCACGATTTCGACATCGCCGCGTACGTTGACGCGTTCGAACGCAAGCCCAAGCGGGCCGCGGACGATTATACGACGATGGAGATGCTGGCTTATGCGGCCGCCTACTCGCCGCGGAGCGCCAAGCCCTACGACTTCGAGCTGCCGTTTGAGCGTCGCACCGGCGAGCTACGGGACGACGTATTCTCGCGCTGGCTTGCTTTCGATCCGGCGGAACGCGTCGCCGGGCGTCGCGATGCGCTGGCGCGACTGCGGCTTCGGTATCTCGACTGCGGGCGGCGCGACGAATACAACCTGGATATCGGCGCGCGAGTCGTCACCGAGCGCATTCGTGGCCTCGGGCTCGAGGTGCGCCACGAGGAATTTGACGACGATCACCGCAATACCGGATACCGGCACGAAACTTCGCTTCCGGCGCTTGCCGCCGTTTTGGATCGAGAATGAAACGAATTGGACTTTTCTTTGTTCTGCTGTTGATCGTGGCGAGCGGCGCGCGCGTTCTCGCGCAGGTTCCGCCGCCTCCTACGCCGACGCCGGACCCGCATACCTATAGCGATGCGGCGATGAACTTCACGGCTCCGGACAATGCGATCCTGGTGAAACGGCAGGATATCCCGCTAGCGCAGCTCGGCGACGACCTGCAACCCGTTGCCCTGTGGGTTCTCAACGCCGGCAAAGAAGACGCGCGGACGATCACGCTCTCCATGGAAGGCTACACCGCCGACCCCGCTCAGTGGGAGGGGCAGTTTGAAAGCCAGACCCACGGCGCGCAAGAGGGTACGCTCATTCGCAACAAGACGCCGATGGCGCTGCTCAACGGCATGCCGGCGACGTTTGTTGAAGTTGCCTACGGAAGCGGATTCGATGCGAAGAAAGAGTATGCCGTCGTTTGGGCCGACGGTCAGCGCGGAATCGTGCTCGCGGAGACGACGCGCATGGGCGACGGAAGTGATGAAGAGGCGCTCCGAGTTCTCAAGCAAGTAACGGCCGTTCGCTATCCGCTCTATCAGCCGTAGCATCTAACGTTTGGCGAAGATCGCCGATCAGGTCCTCGATATCTTCGATTCCGACCGAGAGCCGCAAGAGCGCGTCGGTGATGCCGCGGCGTTCGCGCTCCTCTTTTGGAATGGAACCGTGCGTCATGCGCGCCGGATGGGAGATGAGCGATTCAACGCCGCCGAGGCTCTCGGCAAGACTGAAATAGGTCAGCCGGCTGGCAAAATCGAGCGCGCGCTCGACCGAGCCCTGTAAGACGAAGGAGAGCATTCCGCCGAAGCCGCTCATCTGGCGGCGCGCGAGTTCGTGCTGCGGATGCGACGGCAGGCCGGGATAGTACACGCGTGCGACGTCCTCGCGCGACTCGAGGAACTCGGCAACCATTTGGGCGTTACGCGCGTGTTCGCGCATGCGAACCGCCAGCGTCTTCGCACCGCGCATCGTCAGCCACGCATCGTGCGGCCCGGGAACCCCGCCGGCCGCGTTCTGCGCGAACTTGATCCGATCGTGCAGCTCGGGGTCGTCGGTGATTGCGACGCCGCCGACGACGTCGCTGTGGCCGCCGATGTACTTGGTCGTCGAATGAACGACGATCTGCGCTCCCAGCGCCAGCGGCTGCTGGAAGTATGGCGTTGCGAAGGTATTGTCCACCGCGACGATTTGATCGGCGCGCCGCATCGCCGCAACCGCCGCGACGTCGACGACGTTGAGCAGCGGATTGCTCGGCGTTTCGACCCAGAAGAGTTTCGTGTTCGGCTGAACGGCGGCGGCGACGGCCTCGAGATCGCGCATGTCGACGTAGGTGAAGGCGAGACCGTAGCGTGCAAAAACACGCTCGAAAAGCCGGTACGTGCCGCCGTAGAGATCGTCGCCCACAACGACGTGATCTCCCGCCGAGAGCAGGTTGATCGCCGCCGACGTCGCCGCCATGCCGCTGGAAAAAGCACTGCCATATCGCGCTCCCTCGAGCGAAGCCAGCTGACGCTCTAACGCGACGCGCGTCGGGTTGATCGTGCGGCTATAGTCGAAGCCTTTGTGCTGCCCGACTTTTTCTTGCGTATACGTCGAGGTCTGATAGATTGGGACGATCGTCGCACCGGTCGTCGGGTCGGCCCCCTGCCCGACGTGAATCGCCTTGGTTGCGAACTTCACGGCGTCGAAGGACGGACGACGCCGGAGCTGGTGGAGAGGAAGCTGATGATGTCTTGGCGCGTTAGCACCCCAATCGGTTCGCCGTCGTCGGTCACCACGATGGCCGGATTGGCCAGCGTCATAAGTTTGTAGGCAAGCTCGATCTCTTCGAACTGTTCGAGTGCCGGAAAGGCGCGACCCATAACTTCGCTGACCGGTTGATGGATGATGTCGGCATGATCGAAGACGCTGCGCATCACGCCAACGTCGTTGACGCTTCCAACCTGCTCGCTCCCCTGCATTACCGGGAGCTGCGAGATTTCGTAGTGCCGCAACAGGTCGAGCGCCATCTTCACGGTGTCGTCCTGCTGCACGGTGAGCAGTGGCGGCAGCGGCGTTTTGCTGCGCAGCACGTCGCCGACCGTTGCGCGCCGCTTCGCATCGGCCAGAAAGCCGTTGGCGATCATCCAATCGTCGTTGAAGATCTTGGACATGTAACCCCGGCCCGAATCGGGCAGGATGACGACGACGATTGCGTCGGGTCGCAGCGTCTTGGCAAGCCGGACCGCCGCCACACCCGCGGTTCCCGAAGATCCGCCGACGAGCAACCCCTCTTCGCGTGTGATCCGGCGCGCCATCAAAAACGAATCGCGATCCGAAACGCGGACCATCTCGTCGATCACGCGTAAGTCCACTGTTTCGGGCAAGTAGCTCATGCCGATGCCCTCGACGGCGTACGAGCGGGGAATGTCACCCGAGTAGATCGACCCTTCGGGATCGGCTCCGACCACATGAATCGCCGGATTCTTTTCTTTTAAGAAGCGAGCGGTGCCGGAGATCGTTCCTCCGGTTCCGATGCCCGCGACGAAGTGTGTGATCGCGCCACCGGTCTGCTCCCAAATCTCCGGGCCGGTCGTATGATAGTGCGCGTCGGGATTGAAATGATTGTGGAATTGATTCGGCTGAAACGCGCCGGGTATCTCCGACGCGAGGCGGTTGGCGACGCTGTAATACGATTCTGGTGAATCCGGCGCGACGTTGGTGGGCGTTAGCACAACGTCGGCCCCATAGGCGCGCAGCAGGTCGACCTTCTCGCGCGACATTTTGTCGGGCATCACTAAGATGCAGCGATAGCCGCGAATGGCGGCGGCCATTGCCAGGCCGGTGCCGGTATTGCCGCTCGTCGGTTCGACGATCGTGCCGCCCGGTTTGAGCAGTTCCTGGCGTTCGGCGGCGTCCAGCATCGCGACTGCGGGGCGATCTTTGACGCTGCCTCCGGGATTAACGTACTCGACTTTGGCAAGCACCAGGCATGCGGCCCCGTCGACTACTTTGTTGAGCTTTACCAGCGGGGTGTGGCCGATAGCGTCTAATGCCGATTCGCAATAGACGAGTTTTGAAGTTCCGGACGATGGCGCGGTACTTGCCATAGGAGCGCCGCCTTCAGCGTGGCGAACACCATCACCTATGAATTCGCTCGTGGCCAGGCTCTCCATCGTAATCGCGTTGCTTTACTTGGCAACGCCGGGATGTAATACCGACGAGTTGCCGCCGGCTGCCGGTTTTGCGAGCCTGTCGGGAACGATCGTCGACGCCACCACGAGCGCACCGATCCGTGGCGCGCTGGTCACGGTCGATACCGTCTTAACGGCGACCAGCGACGCAACCGGCCGCTTCTCGATCGACAAGGTTCCCAGCGGCATCGCCGACTACGCGGTCGAGGCTGCGGGCTATCAGGCGCAATCGTCGAGCACGACCATCGAGCCGGGGAAACCATTCACGCTAAACCTGACGCTGAGCACTACGGCAACCCCCCCTCCCCACTAGCTGGATCCTAAGGCCGTCGAGCGCCGATAGGCACTCGCCGGCTTTACCAGCGTTGCCCGGTCGGCGACCGTGCGGTCGATGATTCCCAAAACAACGGTAGCCAGGCGATCGGGGTCGTGACGCACCATCTCGGTCTCGCCGATCACGGCCGCCGACACGGGGTGGAAGCCCATTGCGGCAATTCGCTCCACGTCGGGAGCCACGGGCACTTGGCCCTCTTGCGCATACGCCGACAACAAGCGCGAAGGCGGTTCGTCGTTCACGATCACATAGTCGCAGACGCGTTCGCCGGCATTGGCAATCAACGCCTCGAGATGATCGGCGGCCGTCATCCCGTCGGTTTCCCCCGGCTGCGTCATAACGTTGCAAACGTACATCTTTACCGCCGCTGCGTCGGCGACTTCGCGCGCGATGCGGCTTACCAAGAAGTTTGGCGCGACCGACGTAAAGAGCGATCCGGGTCCCAAAACAATGGCGTCCGCATCGCGAATCGCCGAGATCACTTCCTCCAATGGCGCGGCCGCCGGGGGGTCGAAGAAGATGCGCTTAATCGGCCGCTTCGTCAGCGAGATGTTCGTTTCGCCCTCGACAATCGTGCCATCGTCGAGCTCGGCGCAGAGTCTGACGACTCCTAGCGTCGCCGGTAAAACCCGCCCCACGACGTTGAGCACGCGGCTCGATTCCTTGATCGCGCGATCGAAGTTTCCGGTGATGCCGGTCATTGCCGCCAAGAAGAGGTTCCCAAACGAGTGTCCGCTCAGACCCTCGCCTTCGGTGAACCGGTAGCGGAAGAGGTCGGTAACCATCGCCTCGTCATCGGCGAGCGCGACGAGGCAGTTGCGAACGTCGCCCGGCGGCAGAACCCCGAGTTCTTTTTGCAGGCGCCCCGAGGAACCACCGTCGTCGCTCACCGTCACGACGGCCGTGAGATTGCTCGAGCGCCGCTTAAGGCCGCGCAGCAATGTCGAAAGGCCGGTGCCGCCGCCGATGGCCACGATCTTGTAGCCCTGCTGAAGGCGCCGGCCCGCCAAAGCATCGCGAAAGCCTTTGGGTTGCCGGCTTCCGGCAATTCGCGCGACGGCGCGCATCCACATGGTGACGCCGATGCCGAGAAACGCAACGCCGGCGATGCAAAGAATTCCGGTGAGGTAGGCCGGCGGAAAATAGTCGACGACGATGCCGTCGAGCATCTCATTGACGTGAATCCCGCTGCCCAGCGCAATGAGCCAGCGCGTGACGGCGTCGAGCAGCAGAACGATTCCAAAAATAGCGAGCAGAATCCAGCGCTTCACGCCGGCGCCGGGCAAGAGCCACCCAAACGATCGGGCAAAGCGCTGGCGCATCAGGCCGCCCGCACGAGATCGCGAGCTTCGAATGCGACCTCGATCCGGCGATCGCCGGAGAAACGCCGCGCGAGCCGGCCGGCCACATACACCGAGCGATGGCGGCCGCCCGTGCAGCCGACACCAATGGTCAGCTGCGACTTGCCCTCAGCCAGATAGCACGGTAGCAGAAAGTCGATCAAATCGGTAACCTTGGCGAGAAATGGAGAGAGCGAGTCGTCCTCTTCGATAAATGCGGCGACGGCGGGATCGTCGCCGGTCTTGTCCGCTAGCGATTCAACGTAGTTCGGATTGCGCAAGAAACGCACGTCGAAGAGTAGGTCGAGGTCCGTCGGCAAACCAAACTTGAAGCCAAAGGCAACAAAAGTGACGGCGAGGCGCACCGGACGATCCGTCACGAAGGCTGCCGCGATTCGTTCTTTCAGCGAACCGTGGGTCAGGTTCGTGGTGTCGATGACCACATCGGCGAGCTCGCGCAACGGCGCGAGCAGTCGCCGGTCGGCGTCGATGGCCTCTCGCACGGAGCCCGTTTGCGCAAACGGATGGCGCCGCCGCGTCTGACTGAACCGGCGGACGAGCAGATCGTCGGCAGCGTCGAGGAAGAGGACCTGCACCAGGTGCGTACCTCTGACGCGATCGATTGCCGCGCGAGCGTCACCGAGTCGCGCGTCGCCGCGAACGTCGAGGGCCACCGCAACATCCCGCACTCCCGATTGCTCGAGCGCCGCCACCGCGCTTTCGAGAACGGCGGGAGGAAGGTGCTCGATGCAGTAAAAGCCCAAGTCTTCAAGCGATTTTATTGCCTGGCTCAGGCCGGCACCGGAGAGCCCCGTGACAAAGACGATGCGCAGGGAACCCATATGAAGCTCTTTTCGCCCGAGCGGGCCAACGCCCTCATTTGCAAGCTGGAGCCCCTGATCGAAGAGCTGCTGACTCGGCGCCGAGAGCTTGCTATCAAGCTGCTCGAGTCGGATCCGGCCCTCCACCACCACGCCAAGCCGGCGAATCGTCCGCGCCTGGCCGGCATGCGTTCCGCGCTGCCCGCGCCCCGATTCGCCGAACTCAAACACGAGATCGGGCGGCTAATCTATCGGATCGAATCGTACGGCTGCGTCGTTAAAGACATCGACCTTGGGCTGATCGATTTCCCCTCAATGCAGGGCGACGAGCCGGTCTATCTCTGCTGGAAGCTAGGCGAGGAGGAGGTCGGCTACTGGCACGGGATGGATGAAGGCTTCACCACCCGCCACCCACTGTAGGAAAGCCCCTAGCTCGCTGCGGGCTCGGTTTCGACGGCAATGAAGTCCTCGGCTAGCCCTTGGAGGCGAACGTCGCCAAAGTCGGCCGTGTAGGCACCGCCTTCGGCGCCGGTGATCTCGCCGATCTCCACCACGTTGGCGAGCTGCGGGATCTTCGAACGGATGTCGTCGGGGATGCGAACATGGTCGCCGACCGAAAGCGTACGCTGGTCGAAGAGTGCGTTGAGGTTGTCGAGGAGCATCGGCAACGGGATGCCATAATCAACGCTGATGGCGCCGATCGTGTGCGATTCGCTGATCGCGCAGTTCGAGCAACCGCCTAAATGGAAGCGCGCGAAGACCCGCCGCGCTCCGGCATGGAGCTTGAACGCTTCGTCGACGGTCATATCGGGAGTAAAATGCTGCTGCTGGTTCATTATCTGGTTTTCCATCATTCGCTAAGACGCGCCGCATGCCCCACCGGTTTCGGCGGAGCACGCCTGTAAGCCGGATTCTGTCCCCACGAGTGGGTGATGACCATCTCTCTGGGGCGCGCGTTACCGGGCGCCTCGATGCGATGTGGCTCGTTCGGACGGGCCGTCCATAAAATCGAGCGATCTTGCTTCGGGTGGGGTTTGCCCGAGTGCGCGTCACCGCGCAACTCCGTGAGCTCTTACCTCACGATTTCACCCTTACCCCAAATTGCATTCGCAATTTGGGGACCCCCTTATTTTAAGAGGCGCTCCGGCGCTTCGCGCCTGCGCGCCCCCCAGCGGCAAAGCCGCCGGGGCCCCCAATTCCGCTCTTTGAGGCGGTATGTTTCTGTGGCACTTTCCTTCGAGTTGCCCCGACAGGACGTTATCCTGCACCCTGCCCTATGAAGCCCGGACTTTCCTCACCCCCGATCGACTCTCGTCGATGAAAGCGCGGTCATCCAGCGTACTCCGCGGCCTCAGTATACCACCGCTCGAGGATCTCGGCCGCATCGACCAGGCGCGGCCCGGGACGGCTCAGGTAGGCGTTGCCATCAAGCGCGAGGACTCGCCCGGCGCGTCGCGCGGCGAGCGATCTCCAAGCCTTGATTGCATCGAGCTCTTCAATCGCGCCGCGCGTTTTGGCAAGATCGAAGCCGCACGGCGCGACAACAACGGCCTCCGGCTCGGCCTGCGCGATTGCGCTCCACTCGAGCCGCTGCGAGTTCGCGCCGGGATTGGCAAGAATCGGAATCCCACCGGCCAGCTCGACGAGTTCGGGAATCCAATGGCCGGCACTCATCGGCGGATCGGTCCACTCGAGAACCAACGTGCGCGGCCGTTCTGCGGTGTCCGCGGTCCTGGCACGCAACGCTGCCACGCGCGACTCTAACTGGGCAACGAGGTCATGAGCCTGCGCCGAGTGGCCCGTGATCCCGCCGAGTTGCGTAATATTCGCAAAGACGTCCTGCACGGACAGCGGCTCGAGCGAGACAACGCGGGGATCGGATCGTAGGCGCTTCGCGGCGGAGTCGACGATTTCGTATGAAACCGCGCACACGGCGCAAAGTTCCTGCGTGACGATGAGGTCGGGCTCGAGTCGCGCGAGCAGCGCGCTGTCGAGATGATACAGGCTCGACCCGGCATGAACCGCCGCGCGCACGTGCCGGTCGATCTCCGCTGACGCGGTCCCGCCGGGCGTCGAGGCCGACGTAAGCTTCGGCAGCATGAGCGCCTCGGGCGGAAAATCGCATTCGTGCGTAATGCCAACGACCTCATTGCCGGCACCGATTCCGAAAAGAATCTCGGTTGCGCTCGGCAACAAGCTGACGATTCTTATGGACAAACCTCGGGATCAACGCGAGTGCAGTCCATACACCTACTCGCCTTGCGCGAGTGAGTAGCCGCGCTCGCCGTCGAACGTGTAGAGCCCCTCGGTCTTGATGACGTCAAAGCCCGCGCGGTTGGCCGCGTCGAGCAGCGCAACGACGCGACCGGCGGTGAAGGGCGTGCCGTTGGATTCAAACCGGCAGGACCAATGATCGCTCCAATAGGTGTCGGGATTGCCATTGGGCCAAACCTTCGTCCCGCGATTGCTGATCATCGTTAAGCGCGCGCCTTCAACGTTGAACCCCTGCATCGCTGAAGCTATGCCGTCCGGATTGCCGTCGGGCCGGTCGATGAAGAGATCGACGCCCGCGCGCGCCTTGCTCGCGGCGGATTTCGCGGAGCGGATCGCGAGATCCATATGCACGCCCTTCGCGTATTCGGCCGCCTTGAGGTGGGCGGGTTTCTCGCCCAAGCGCGCGATCACCGCATCGGCAAACTGAGCCGTGCCGACCTTCTCGCTCGACGTGCCTTCTTTATAGATGTCGTAGGTGTGCACGCCGTCCTCGATGGTGCGCAGCCACGCATTGTGAACCCGCTCGGCGGCGTCGGACTGCCCGATGTGCACCAGCATTAGGATGGCGCCGTGCAGCAGTCCCGACGGATTAGCGAGGTTCTGGCCGGCACGGCGCGGTGCGGAGCCGTGGATCGCTTCGAACATCGAGCAATGATCGCCGATGTTCGCCGACCCGGCGAGCCCGACCGAGCCGGTGATCTGAGCGGCAACGTCGGAGAGGACGTCGCCGTAGAGATTCGGCATGACGAGCACGTCGAAAGCCTCGGGCGTATCGGCCATCTTAGCCGCCCCGATATCGACGATCCAGTGCTCGTGCTCGATGTCGGGATACTCCGTCGCGATCTCGTCGAACGTCCGATGGAATAAGCCGTCGGTGAGCTTCATGATGTTATCTTTGGTGAAGCAGGTGACTTTCTTGCGTTTGTTGGCGCGCGCGTACTCGAACGCATATCGGACGATGCGCTCGCTGCCCGGGCGGGAGATCAGCTTCAGGCACTGCGCCACCTGGTTGGTCTGACGGTGCTCGATGCCGCCGTAGACGTCTTCCTCGTTCTCGCGGACGATGACGAGGTCCATCTGGGGATGCTTGGTCGCGACGTAGGGAAATAATGAAGCGCACGGGCGAACGTTGGCGTACATCGCGAGCGTTTTGCGAACGGTAACGTTGAGGCTTTTAAAACCTCCGCCTTGCGGCGTCGTGATCGGCGCCTTGAGAAAGACCTTCGTGCGGCGCAGCGATTCCCAGGAAGCGGGTTCGATGCCGTTGCTCAAGCCTTTCTTATAGACCGACTCGCCGATCTCGATGCGCTCGAGCTCGAGCTGCGCGCCGGCGGCGTCGAGGATGCGGAGCGTTGCGGTCATGATCTCGGGCCCGATGCCGTCGCCGTAGGCAACGGTTATGGGGGTCTTCAAAGCGACACGCACCGGAACTTTGCGTACATGTACGGATAGTCGTCGAAGAACCAGTTCCGGAAGGAACGGCGAATCAGCTCGCGAGGCGTCACCGGACTGGCTCCCTTCATCACATAGTGCTTGCCGTCAAAGAAGTCGACCGAATACTGCCGGTACGATGCCATCGGCTCGAAACCGGGGAGCGGCCCAAACGGTGTCGAGGTCCACTCCCAGCCGTTGCCGATCAAGTCGGCGACGCCCCAAGCGCTCGTACCGGCGGGATGCGCGTCGACCGGCTCGGGATCGAAGCGAGCAAAATCAAAGTTGCCAAAGTGCGGCGCCGGAGCCTCGGAACCCCACGGGAAGGCGCGCTCGTCGCCCTGCGGAGTGCCGAAGGCCGCGCGATGGAACTCGGCCTCCGTGGGCAATCTCGAGCCCGCCCAGCGCGCATAGGCCTGCGCCTGCTTGTGCGTCACGTAGACCGGCCACGACTGCGGTAACGGAATCGTCTCGAATTGAAGCCGGAGCGACCACTCGCCGTCGCCTTCCTTCCAGAAGTGCGGCACGGATCCACCCTCGGCGACAAACCGCAGCCAGTCGCCGTTAGTAACGGGATACGTTGCAATCTCGAAGGCCGGAACGTCGACCGGCGTGCGGCCAAACTCGTTATCCCAGCCGAACGGAATTTCGCCGGGTTGCGCCCCAAGGGTAGCGATGCCGCGCTCGACCACGCGCTGGCGGTTCGGGGGCGGTGCGTGATCCTGGTGACGTTGCGCGACGAATCTTTTGCGGCTGGCATCGAGTTGGTGCACGATGTAGAGCAGGGTTTCGTCGTGCATCGCCTCGTGCTCGAGGATTGTGTAAGCGGACTGAGCCCGCACCAACCGCGGAACCGTCGAATCTTCGATCGGGCCGAACTGCAACGCGCGCAGGACGGCCCGGTCGCACTCCGCGGCAAAAGCCGCCACGGCACGCCGGTGGGGCCAGTCGGTCCGCTCGTGGCGCCGCGCGTCATCGAGCGTCGCGGGATCGATCCCGCGTTCGAAGACGTGCTCCAGCAGCGGGTCGAGCGGGTCCTCCTGCAGCGCCCGTTCGTTGAGCGTCAGATAACTAAACGCCGGAATGTGCCCTTCGTAAAACGCAAATGGGTGGCGCAGCGGGATCGGGCGATCGTAGAACGCATCGTCGTGAATTAGCGCGAAAAGCGAGGCCGAACGTTCTCGGTTTTTGCGGTACCAGTCGAGCAGTCTCGACCGGTCGAGGCTGGTGCTGGTAATCATAGCGTCCCGCGCTTCTCTTGTTCGCGCTCGATCGAAACGAACAGTGCCTTGAAGTTGCCCTTTCCAAACGAAAGGCTGCCCTTGCGCTGAATGATCTCGAAAAAGAGGGTCGGCCGGTCCTGCAGCGGCTTGGTGAAAATCTGGAGCATGTAGCCCATGTCGTCGCGGTCGACGAGAATGCGCAGTTCTCGTAGCGTATCCATCGCCTCGTCGATCTTCCCAACGCGTTCCTCGAGCATGTCGTAATATGAGTCAGGAGTATCGAGGAACTCGACGCCGTTGTGTTTCAGGGCCCGAATCGTGGCGGCTATGTCGTCCGTCCGGATGGCCATGTGCTGCACGCCGGCCCCGTGGTAAAAATCGAGATACTCCTCGATTTGCGATTTCTTCTTCCCCTGCGCCGGCTCGTTGATCGGAAACTTCACTTGATGGCGCGGATCGGTCATCACCTTGGAGCGAAGGGCCGTGTATTCAGTCGAGATATCTTTGTCGTCGAACGAGACGAGCTGCGAGAACCCGAAGACCCGGCCGTAGAAGTCGCCCCACGCGTCCATCTCACCCCAACCAACGTTGCCGACGCAGTGATCGATGAACGAGAGGCCCGGCTTCTTCGCGGTCGGGATACTCTTGCGCGCTTCGACAAAGCCGGGGGCGAAGATACCGGCATAGCCGTCGCGCTGGATGAACGAGTGGACGGTATCGCCGTACGTGGCAATTGTCGCTCGTATAAGGCGGCCGTTCTCATCGTCAAAAGCAGTCGGAGGCTGCAGGACGCGAGCGCCGCCGCGGACGGCCATCTGGAAGGCGGCGTTGGCATCCTCGACGAGAATCGCGATATCTTTGACGCCGTCGCCGTGCAAGGCGACGTGGCGTGCCACCTCGTCGTCGGGAAGCAAACTTGCGGTCAGCACGAAGCGCAGCTTATTCTGCGCCAACAAATAGCTGACGCGATCGCGCACGCCGGTTTCTGGGCCGGCGTAGGCGATTTGATCGAATCCGAAGGCCGACATGTAATAGTGGGCCGCCTGCTTAGCATTACCGACATAAAACTCGACGTAATCCCAGTCGATTTGCGCGAGCGGGTTGCTGCGCGCCTCGGTCGCGGTGCTCATATCGGAGCGACTTGGCGAAGGCGCGTCAGCGGCCCTGTCGCGAACACAGGCCTTCATGGAGACAAAGGTCGCTGGCCCGGCGTCGGTTCACAGCGCTTTTACGGAGCTAATCGACTACGCCGGCCTCTTTCCCCCGGCGAACCTTCCGCTCGCGCAAGCAACCGCAGAATACCGCTCGGCGCGGCACGGCGCGCATGCATGGATGCTCGGGCGATTCATCGTCCCGGCGACGACCTTGGCCTCCTCGCCGCTAACGGGCGACGGCCCGTTTTCAGTCATCCTCGATGGCGGCTCGGATGCAGTCACGTGGCTGAAATCCATCGAATCGAGCATCGCCGCAGTTGCAACTCTGCGAGAGCGGGGCGTTGCGATCGAGACCCTCGAGGTTCCCCTACCGGCCGCCTTCACGCAGGATCGCGCGCCGGAGGAGCCTCTGGAGCGTCTGCGCGATCTCCTGGAGAGGGCGAAACTATCCCAGCTTCCGATCTACGTCGAGTTCGCCCGCCGCGGAGCGTGGAAAGCCGTCGTCGACCGCGCGATGAGCGCCGCGATGCACGCCGGCTGCGGTGCAAAGCTGCGTTGTGGCGGACTGACGGCGGAGGCCTTTCCCAGCGTGGATGAAGTCGCCGACTTCATTGCCGCAGCCGTCGCGGCGCGCGTGCCGTTCAAAGCGACCGCAGGCCTGCACCATCCGGTCCGTCATTTCAATGCGCAAAGCGGTTTCACGATGCACGGGTTCTTGAATATTTTGGCGGCAGCGGCCCTGAGGCCGCGCGCCGGACTCGAAACGCTGCGGCAAATCGTTGCAGAAGAGGAGCCGGGCGCGTTTTATTTTGAAGCGACGCGCTTCGCTGGCGAGACGAACGCGTCGACGTCCAGGCGCTGGAGGCTTGCCGGCGCGGCGCGTTTGTCGCCTACGGCAGCTGCAGCTTCACCGAGCCGATTGACGACCTCACGGCCCTTGGGATTCTTTCGGCGCGATGAGCGGGGCGGAGACGACCGACCCGCGGCTGGAGTCGTGGATTGCGGTAGCGCCCAATAGCGACTTCCCAATTCAAAATCTGCCGTACGGCGTCTTCGAGCGCAGTGGAGTTCGGCACATCGGCGTTGCTATCGGCACGCAGATACTCGACCTCTTCGAATCGGCCGAAGCGGGATGTTTTGAGGACGTTTGCGAGCGCGAGCTGCTGCAGGCGCCCGTGCTGAATCCGCTGTTGGCGGCGGGGCGAAGCACATGGCTGCCGCTGCGAGAACGGATCTCGGCGCTGCTTCGCGCCGGTGGCGACGGGCGCTTACGGGAAGGAGGCGCAGAACGTTTCTTCTGCCGGCAAGATACCGTCGCGATGCGCGTGCCGATGGAGATCGGCGACTACGTCGACTTCTATTCGTCGATCGAACACGCGACGAATCTTGGGAAGCTCTTTCGTCCGAATGCCGATGCTTTGCTGCCGAACTGGCGCTGGCTGCCGGTCGGCTATCATGGGCGATCGAGCACGATCGTCGTTGGCGGAACGGCGATTCGCCGGCCGTCCGGCCAGCGCAAGGCGCCGGCCGATGGGACGCCAACCTTCGGTCCGAGCCGCCGACTCGATATCGAACTGGAAGTCGGATTCGTCACCGGTCCCGGCAATGGTTTGGGAGAGCCGATCGCAATCGGCGATACCCGGGAGCATATCTTTGGGCTGCTGCTCGTCAACGATTGGAGCGCACGCGATATTCAGGCCTGGGAGTATCAGCCGCTCGGGCCGTTCTTAGGTAAATCGTTTGCAACGACGATCTCGCCGTGGATCGTGACGCTCGAAGCGTTGGAGCCGTTTCGCGTGCAAGGGCCGCCTCAGGAGCCATCGCCGCTGGCGTACTTACGCGTTGACGAACCGTGGGCGTATGCGATTTCCCTCGCGATCGATCTTCAGACGCAGCAAATGGAAGAGCGAGGCATCACGCCCCAGACGATCTCGCAGACGACCTTCGCCGGCATGTATTGGAACGTCGCGCAACAGCTCGCGCACGCGACGGCGAACGGCGCCGTCACGCGGCCGGGCGATCTCTTTGCATCGGGAACGATTAGCGGTTCCGAACCGGGAAGCCAGGGAAGTCTGATCGAGCTAACCTGGAACGGAGAGCGTCCAATCACTCTCACAGACGGCGAGAGTCGTCGCTTCTTAGAGGATGGAGACGAAGTCACGCTGCGCGGATGGTGCGAACGCTCGGGCACGCGCCGAATCGGCTTTGGCGGCGCGCGCGGGCGAATCGAACCGGCTTACGCGCTCGCCGGCGCCTCGATCCACGACCGGAAGTAGCTCGGATCCTCGCAAGCAACGGCCGCTTCCGCGAGCAGCAGCGGCTTGAAGGTGTCGACCATCACGGCAATTTCGTCGGTTGAGGTCTTGCCGAGGCTCGCCTCCACGGCGCCGGGCTGCGGCCCGTGCGGCGCGCCGGCCGCGTGGAGCGTGATCGAGCCCTCCTCGACGCCGCGCCGGCTCATGAAGTTTCCGCTGACGTAGTAGAGCACTTCGTCACAATCAACGCTCGAGTGGTTGTACGGCACCGGAACCGCCAACGGATGGTAGTCGAACAGACGCGGCACGAAGGCGCAGAAGGCCGCGCCCGGCGCTTCGAACGTCGCATGGGCGGGCGGCGGTTGATGCAGCTTTCCGGTGATTGGCGCGAACTCTTCGAGGTTGAAGGCGTAAGGATAGCAGTAGCCGTCCCAGCCGACGACGTCGCAGGGGTGGTTCTGAACGACGTAGATTGCATGGCGCCCGCCGCTGGTGACTCGAACTTCGTATTCGCCTTGCGCGTCAACCGGCGGCTTGAGCACCGGTGCGCGAAAGTCTCGCTCGTAGTATGGCGCGTGTTCTTCGAGCTGCCCGAACTCGTTGCGATACCTGCGCGGGATCGCGACGGTGCCGGTCAGCTCGTGGACGAGCATGCGCGTTGGCGATGCCGGCACGATTCGGTACGTGGTACCGGTCGGAATGACGAGATAATCGTGCGCTCGATACGCGAGCTCGCCGAACGGGCTTTCGACAACGCCCGCGCCGGAGTGAATGAAGAGCAACTCGTCGCCGCCGGTGTTGCGGTAGAAGTATTCCATCGGGTGCTGCGCATTCGCAATCGAGATGACCACGTCGTCGTTGCCCAGCAGCGGCGTGCGCGATTCAATGGCGTCCGTCCCGTCGAGCGCGAGCTGCGGCGTCTTGAAATGACGATTGCGCAGCGGCTCGTTGGGCGAGAATAGGAATGCTGGACGCGTCCACGGGCGAACGTCAAGTGTCGCGGTCGGAGGCCGGAGATGGTAGATCAGCGAGTAAACACTTTCGAAACCCTTGGTCGAGAAGAGCTCCTCGGCGTAGAGGCCGCCGTCTGGGCGACGAAACTGGATGTGGCGCTTATGCGGGACGCGGCCTTCCCTGAGATAAGAGGGCACCTAAGGAGCGCTCTGCTCTAGCGGCGCCGCCCGCTCGGTCGACGCGAATCCATTCGTTTTGTGCGTGCCGTCGCAGAACGGTTTGGTCTGCGACCCGCCGCAACGGCAGAGTGCGACGTTTCCGCCCTCGACGCTGTAGGGATTTCCTTCGGCGTCGGTAAGCGTGACGGTTCCTCGTACGAGATACGGACCGCTTTCGCGGACCTTGATGATGACTTCGTCCATTAGCGGCGAGTCTTCGACGCCGTTAGGATACGGTCCGGCTTCGCGGAATCAAGGGCTAGTCGAGGCGGTCGCTTCGAGAACTCCGCGAGCGAGCACGTGGCCGTCGATCACGTGCTCCAGTTCTGCGCCGCGCAGCGGCGACGGAGCTGGGACGCGCGAAAGATCGAGCGCATAGACCGTTATGACGTAGTGGTGTGCGGGCCCCGGGGGTGGACAGGGACCATGATACTCCGCGCGAGCAGCCGACGTCTGGCCGATCTGATCTGCCGCGAGCTTGACGTTCGGCTCGAGCCGGTGCGTCCCGCTGGGCAAATTGTACAGAACCCAATGGTAAAAGCCGCCCGGAATCGGAGCGTCGGCGTCGTGCATAATGATGGCGAACGAAGCCGTGCCGCTCGGAGCCCCACTCCAGGCAAGCGAAGGCGAGCGGTTTGTGCCGCCGCACGCGCGCGCCATGAAGACCTTGGGAATGGCGTGAGCTGCGATAATGTCGTTGCTCTCAAGGTGGAACGACGCCGTAGATGCTATCACTGTCATGCCTGCCGCCAATAACGTCCGAACCATCCAAGCATCGTTGGCGACGGCAAGGCAGCTTCCTCGCGCTTGCCGGGCGTATGCTATCATTGCCTGGCCATGATGGGAGTTGGGCTTCACGCGGCGTAACCTTGTGAACCCCGCCAGAACCGGAAGGTAGCAACGGTAAGCGAGCCCTTACGGGTGCCGTGATCCACCTGACTCTCGTCGTGGTCCTAAGAACCTTAACTATGCAACAGCTTCAACCTATCTATCCGGCCGTCGTGGCCCTGGCAAGCGCCCTGTTGGCGCTTGCCATCTATCACGCCACCGTCGTGCGCCGTGCGCTACGGCGTGCCGGCTCGTTGCTCGAGCTGCACGACGGTTTGATTTCAGGAGGCGCCGGCGGCGCCGCTGGGCGGCTTGCCGCGCTCGAAAGCGGCGACGCATCGTTGCGCGCAGCCGTGGAGAGCGACGCCGCGCGACTTGGGCGCCTCGAGGCGCTCGCTGCGACCGACCTTTCGCGCTGCGGCTTCGTGCGATACGATGCCTTCACCGATAGCGAGTCGGGCCTCTCCTACGCTTTGGCGCTCCTCAATCGCCAGGGAGACGGCGTGGTTGTGACGAGCATCTATTCCCGCGACGGCACGCGCACCTTCGGAAAACCGGTGACGGCTTTCAAACCGACCGTCCAAGCATCGCCCGAGGAGCTCGAAGCAATCGAGCGGGCTCGCGCTGCGGCTTCGTAGAACGGGCCGAACGTGAACTTGCTCGTTTGCGATTTGGCACAGGCACTACTATGGGTCGTCAATATTTACACGATGCTGCTCTTCGTGTATGCGATTACGTCGTGGTTCCCCGATTTGCGCCGGGGGCGATGGATCTATTACCTGGCGTCGATCATCGAGCCGGTGCTGATTCCGATCCGCCGGATCGTTCCACCGCTGGGAGGCTTCGATCTCGCGTTTCTGATTCTGTTCTTCGCATTGCAGCTTCTCGTTCGTCCAGCGCTCGCGCATCTCGCCTTCGATAGCTGCATACCGGTCTTCTGACCTTTTCGCCTTGCCTCTTAAAACCGATCGCCCTCATCGTATCGAAGTCGCGAGCAACGTTCGCAACTTTTGCATCATCGCGCATATCGACCACGGTAAGACGACGCTCTCCGACCGCTTGCTGGAGATCACCCGCACCGTTGCCTCGCGAGACCTCGAAGAACAGGCGCTCGACGCAATGGACCTCGAGCGCGAGCGCGGCATCACGATTCGCATGCACCCGGTTACCCTCAACTATAAAGCACTCAACGGCGAGCAATATCAGCTCAACCTAATCGACACGCCGGGTCACGTCGATTTCTCGTACGAAGTCTCGCGGTCGCTGGCGGCCTGCGAAGGGGCCGTGCTGATTATCGATGCGGCCCAGGGCATCGAGGCGCAGACGCTGGCGAACTATCACTTGGCGCTCGAGCACGATCTCACGATCATTCCGGTGATCAACAAGATCGATCTGCCCGCCGCCGATCCCGAGCGCGTGATGGGCGAGATCGAGGAGCTGCTGGTGATGGAGCGCAGCGAATGCATTTTAGCCAGCGCGAAAAACGGGGTCGGGGTCGAAACGATTCTGGAAGCGATCGTCCATCGAATTCCGCCGCCGAAAGGCCATCGCGACCTCCTGCGCGCGCTGGTCTTCAACGCGCAGTTCGACCCCTATCGCGGCGTGGTAAGCTACGTCCGCGTTGTGGACGGGAGTCTCGAAGCCGGCACTCGCTTTATGTCGATGGCGCACCAGCGCGTTTTCGAATGTACGGAGGTCGGCATCTTCGCGCCTCAGATGCGCCCCACGAAGTCGCTCGAGCTCGGCAGCGTCGGCTACGTCATCGGGAACATTAAATCGTTGGGCGAGATTGACGTCGGCGATACGATTACGTCGACGACCAATCCGGCTCACATCGCCCTGGCCGGCTATCGAAAAGCGGTGCCGATGGTCTACTGCGGCCTCTATCCGAACGAGGGGCAATACGACGCGCTGCGCGACGCGCTCGAAAAACTCAAGCTCAACGATGCGGCGCTGCTTTACGAGCCCGAGAGCTCCGTGGCGTTGGGATTCGGCTTTCGCTGCGGTTTCTTGGGGCTGCTGCACATGGAGATCGTGCAAGAGCGGTTGGAGCGCAACTACAGCCTCGACCTGATCGCAACCGCTCCGTCGGTGCTCTTTCGCGTCGTGCGCAGCGACGGCAGCGAGCTGATGGTCGATAATCCTTCGAAACTCCCACCGCCAACGACGATCGCCTCGATCGAGGAACCGTACGTCAAGGCGACGATCATCTCGCCGCCCGAGTACGTCGGCGCCATCATGGAGATCACGCAAGGCCGGCGCGGTACGCTGGACAACATGGAGTATCTGCACGACGGCCGCGTGATCATGACGTACGAAATGCCACTGATCGAGGTGATCGTCGATTTCTTCGACGCGCTCAAATCGAGGACCAAAGGATATGCCTCGCTCGATTATGAGGTGATCGGTTACCGCGAGGGCGATCTTGCAAAACTCGAAATTTTCCTCAACGGCGAAGTGGTGGACGCGCTCTCGTTTATCGTCGCGCGCGACAAAGCCATTGCCCGCGGACGCGCGATGGCCGAGAAACTCAAGGAACTGATTCCCCGCCAGATGTTCGAAGTGCCGATCCAGGCAGCGATCGGCGGAAAAATCGTCGCGCGCGAAACCGTCACCGCGATGCGCAAGAACGTGCTTTCGAAGTGCTATGGCGGCGACATCTCGCGTAAGCGCAAGCTTCTCGAGAAGCAAAAAGTTGGTAAGGAGCGGATGAAGCGCGTCGGCAAGGTCGAGCTTCCACAGGAGGCGTTCATGGCCGTCTTGCGGCTTGGCACGTGAAGACGTACGTCGCTACGCAGAACGCGGGAAAGCTTCGCGAGCTGCGGGCGATTTTTGCGCGGAGTGAACTCGAACTGGCAAAGCCGAGGAAGTACTCCGCCGTTGCCGAGGATGCCGACACCTATGCCGGCAACGCGCTGATCAAAGCCCACGCGCTCGCCGCGACGCTGCGGGAACGGGGGATCGAGGGAGCGGTGCTTGCCGACGACAGCGGACTTGAAGTCGATGCGCTCGAGGGAAAGCCTGGGGTTTACTCCGCGCGCTACGGCGGAGCCGATATCGGATGGCCGGAACGCCGTGCTGCATTGCTGGCGGAGGTGCGGGGCGTCCCGCCCTACCGTCGCGCGGCGCGGTTCGTCTGCGCGCTGGCGCTGATCGAACCGGGCCGGGAACCGATTGTCGCGACCGGTCAGGTGACCGGCTACCTCTTAGAGGTCGAGACCGGGGCCGGCGGTTTTGGCTACGATCCGTTATTCTTCCATCCGCCGTCGGGCCGCAGCTTCGCCGCGCTGAGCGAGAAGGAGAAGAACGCCGTTAGCCACCGGCGTCGCGCTGCAGATGCGTTGCTCGCAGCGTTGCGCGACCGTGTCTGATCTTGCGATCGGAGTTGCGGGCGGCGATGAGGTTCGATCGATCCAGCGACGGCGAAACTGCGACGACGCGGCGATCCGGCTGGCGTTAGACTCCGCGGAGCGCGGGACGGTTTGGGTCGCGCGCGACGCCGGCGAAAGCGTAGGAATCGCCGTCGCACACGACTCCGAAGACGAGCGCTATTTGGGCGATCTTTTCGTCGAGCCGTCGTATCGCGGCACGGGTGTGGGCGGCGCGCTGTTGGCCGAGGCTTTTTCTGATGCCGGGGATCGCGCGCGCGCAATGCGCGTCGACCCTGGTGATGCCGGGAGCCTGGTACTGGGTTTGCGCCAACGCATGATATTGCGCGAGCCGGTGGTGCGGTTTGCCGGCGCCATTCCGCGAGAAGAGGAGCTGGCAAAGATGGCCGCCGGCGATTACCGGTTTGAAGTCGATACCGTCGATCCCGTCTCTCACGGTTTCGGCCTGCGCGGCCTTGACGTTCAGACGCGCGGTACGGCGCGCGACGCGGACCACGAACAGTTCGCGCGCAGCGCGACCGGGCACGCGTTTTTCCTACGCGGTGAGCTTATTGCGTATGGCTACGTCTGGCCCGACGGTCGCATTGGGCCGTTAGCCTGCGCGTCGCAAGCCTATCTCGTGCAGATCTTCGCGTATGCATTGCTCTCGCTGACGCGCACGTACGGGGCGGCTTGGTGCACAGCGTTGATTCCGGGATCGAACGTGCGGATTGCGCGTGCGGCCGTGCGCGCCGGTTTGATGATCGAAGAGGTTTCGCTGCTTGCCGCCGCCGCATTTCAAGGCGATCTCTCAACGTATGTTGGCTATCATTCTTTGCTTTTTTAGCGACTATTATCTAAGAGAAATAGTTCGACAACATTCCACTGTGCAATACTGGTGGCACTTTGGAGTGCTACCGTGTTGGATATGAAGAAAGGTGGAGTCTGCCATCAGCCACTTCCGTTCGACCGTTTTGCCAAACATCGCGACGCCCTCGCTTGTCGCTGCCGAGCATGTCAGAACGAATACAGTAAGGCTCACTATCGCCGAAACGAGAAAGTTCATAATCAGCGGCGCGTGATAAATACCCCGCTTTACCGCGCGCGCAATCAGCGCGGGGTTACTCTCATCCTTGCGTTGATTACGGCGAAGCCGACCTGCGCGTCCTTGAGTTCGATCACGTGAGAGGCATTAAAGAGTCAGACATCAGCACTTTGCTTCGGATAGGAACGGCATGGCAGAGGATAGTTCGAGAAATCGCGAAGTGTGAGGTCCGCTGCGCGAACTGTCATCGTCGGAGAACGGTCGAGACCCTTCGATGGCCACACGCGTCGGGGCGTAGCTCAGCTTGGTAGAGCGCCCGGTTTGGGTCCGGGAGGATCGCAGGTTCAATTCCTGTCGCCCCGACCATTCACTTGCGCCCGTAGTCTAACAGGATAAGGCACGAGTCTTCTAAACTCGAAGATGGGGGTTCGAGTCCCTCCGGGCGCAGGATGGGTTGCCGCTCGAGCGTGAATGCTGGGCAGCCGAAAGGGAAGAAGGTTCCCATACGGTGACTGTAGCTCAATAGGTTAGAGCGCCGGTCTGTGGCACCGGAGGTTGCGAGTTCGATCCTCGTCAGTCACCCCAGAAAGAACGTCAAGCGCCTTTAGCTCAGTCGGTAGAGCAGCGGCCTTTTAAGCCGTTGGTCCCGGGTTCGAGTCCCGGAGGGCGCAGTTTTTCTCTCCCGAAAGAATTCGCCGGTCGCACCGCTAGCTCAATTGGTAGAGCAGGTGACTCTTAATCACTTGGTTGGGGGTTCAAGTCCCTCGCGGTGTAAGTCAAACGCCCCCGCAGAGAACATCTGCGGGGGTCGCTTATTGCGCATCCGCAGATTCTGAAGGAAAAGCACCGAGCACGTTCTATCTATCGGGTCGCCGGGCAAGTGGCGGAACTGGCAGACGCGCTGGACTTAGAATCCAGTGGGGCGACCCGTCAGAGTTCGAGTCTCTGCTTGCCCACGTACTGCGCGCCCCCCACCGGCATATTCCGGCGGGGACCCCCCAGGAGGTCGACGCGGAAGTAGCTCAGTGGTAGAGCATCGCCTTGCCAAGGCGAGGGTCGCGAGTTCGAATCTCGTCTTCCGCTAATTTTCTCTTTATGACCAGCTCGACATTGACACGCCTCGCCCCAACCGAAGTGGCGCTCGAATTCTCGATCACCGGCCAGGAGCTTGCTGAGGCCGAAGATCGCGCCTTTCGCAAACTGGTGAAGGAGGCCCGGCTCCCCGGGTTCCGCAAGGGGAAGGTACCTCGGAAAATCTTCGAGCAGGCCTACGGCAGCGAGGCCGTTACCAGTCAAGCCGTCGAGGACGTTGTGCCCGAGGCGTACGCGAAGGCGGTTCGCGAGCACGATCTGGACCCGGTCGACCGGCCGAAACTGGAGGTTCTCGAAGAGAGCGAGGGGCGCCCCACCCGTTTAAAGGCCACCGTCGAAGTGCGGCCCACCATCGAGTTGCGGCCTTATAAAGGCCTCTCGGTTAGCGGGCCGCCGGTCGAAGTGACCGATGAGGACGTCGAGCGGAGTCTGCAGGCGCTAGCCAAGGAGCGGGCCGTCCTCGTCCCGGTCTCGCGTCCCGCTCAGCTTGGCGACGTGGCAACGCTGGACTACGAAGGCACGATCGACGGCGTACCTTTTGAAGGGGGCCAAGCCGCGGGGCAGACGGTTGAGCTTTCCGAGGGCCGATTCGTTCCGGGATTTGTCGCCGGCATCGTAGGCATGACTCCGGGTGATGGCAAGAACGTCGAGCTTCGCTTTCCAGATGACTATCCGTCTGCGGCCGTCGCCGGAAAGCCGGCCGTCTTCGCCGTGAAGCTGCACGATCTCAAAGAGTTCGAGCTTCCGCCGCTCGACGACGAACTCGCGAAAGCGGTTTCGAACAATCAGACCCTGGAGGAGTTGCGAGCGGATTTGCGCCGCCGGCTCGCGGCAGTAGCAACCGGACGGGCGCGCCGCATCATCGGTAATACAATACTGGAACGCCTGCTGGCGGAACACGATTTTGCGCTGCCGCCATCGATGGTTGAAGGCGAAATCGACCGTATAGCGGAGGACGCTGCGACTGCATCTGGCGGAGAGGCCGAAGCGGCACCACGCGAGAGTCATCGCGCCGAGGCCGAGTCGCGCGTAAAGACGACCCTGCTGATCGAGCAAATTGCCAAGGCGGAAAATATTACGGCGACGCCCGGCGACATCGCGGCTGAACTCGAGGTTCTTTCGCGGCGCTACGGTCAGCCCGCTGCCCGAATACGCAAGGCGCTGGGCAATAATTTGCTCTCGCTCATGGACGGCATCGTGCGGAGTAAGACGCTCGAATTGCTGATCGATAACGCCGAGGTCGTTCCAAACGAAGAAACTTCCCCGCCGGCGTCGTAGTTAAGCCGGGTGAAGATGCAACATTTAGTGCCGATGGTCGTCGAGCAAACGGCCCGCGGCGAACGAGCGTATGACATCTTTTCGAGGCTCCTCAAGGATCGCATCGTCTTCGTGGGTGGCCCTATCGAGGACCACCTCGCAAGCCTTGTGATCGCTCAACTCCTGTTTTTGGAGAAGGAAGACCCCGATAAAGATATTGATATGTATCTGAACAGCCCAGGCGGGAGCGTTACCGCCGGCCTGGCCGTTTACGATGCGATGCGCTTTATCAGGCCCGACGTGGCGACCATCTGCATGGGATTCGCGGCGTCGATGGGCTCGATTCTGTTAACGGGGGGCGCCCCAGGCAAGCGTTACGCCCTGCCCAACTCGAAGGTCGTCATTCATCAACCCTGGGTCTCGCAGATCGGCGGGCAGGCCACCGACGTCGAAATTGCGGCCCGGGACCTGATCGCGACCCGCCACACCGTGGCCCAAATTTATGAGGAAACCACCAAAAAGCCCCTCGAACAGGTTCTCAAAGACATCGAACGGGACTATTACATGACTGCCCAAGAGGCCAAGGATTACGGTATAATCGACCAGATTATCTCAAACCGTGATAGCCTGCCGGTGCCGGCGTAGAAGGAGTGGAGGAGCCCCAGGCGCGCGATGTTTCGATTCGGAGACGATAAGGGTCAGCTAAAATGTAGCTTCTGCGGCAAATCGCAGGAGCAGGTCCGCAAACTCATTGCCGGGCCAGGCGTTTATATTTGCGACGAGTGCATCGAGCTTTGCAACGAGATCATCGAAGAGGAGCTCTATAAGAACGTCGACGAGAATCTGAAGCTGCGGAACATTCCGAAGCCCAAAGAGATCAATCACATTCTGAATCAATATGTGATCGGGCAGGAGCGCGCGAAGAAATCCTTAGCCGTCGCCGTCTACAACCATTATAAACGAATCAATGCCGGCGCAGCCGCCGACGACGTCGAACTGCAGAAGTCCAACATCATGCTGGTCGGGCCGACCGGCTCCGGCAAAACCTATCTGGCGCAGACGCTCGCGAAGATTTTGGACGTCCCCTTGGCGATGGCCGATGCTACGTCACTGACGGAGGCCGGCTACGTCGGTGAAGACGTCGAGAACATCTTGCTCAAGCTCATCCAAGCCGCCGACTACGACGTGAAGCGGGCGGAGAAGGGCATCGTCTATATCGACGAGATCGACAAGATCGCACGCAAGAGCGAGAACCCGTCGATCACGCGCGACGTCTCCGGCGAAGGCGTGCAGCAGGCGCTGCTCAAGATTCTGGAAGGTACGACGGCCAACGTGCCGCCGCAGGGTGGTCGCAAGCATCCACACCAAGAGTTCATTCAGATCGATACCACCAACGTGCTCTTCATTTGTGGCGGAGCGTTCGACGGGCTCGAGCGCATCATCGAATCGCGCGTCGCCGCCAACAACATGGGATTCCGCGCGAACCCCGAGGGCAAGCGCGACCTGCACGTCGGCAAGCTCTTCCAGCAGCTAATGCCCGAGGATTTGCTCAAGTTCGGATTGATTCCCGAGTTCATCGGCCGTCTGCCGATCGTGGTGACGCTCGACGCGCTCGACGAGTTGGCGCTGCGCCGGATCCTCACCGAACCGCGCAACGCGCTCGTTCGTCAGTTTCAAAAGATCCTGAGCATGGACGGCGTGGACTTGCAGTTCACCAAAGAAGCGTTGGTCGCGATTGCGCACAAGGCGCAAAGCCGCAAGACCGGCGCCCGCGGGCTGCGCTCGATCCTCGAAGAGACGATGCTCGAGGTTATGTACGACCTCCCGTCGCTCCAAGGCGTTAAGAAGTGCGTCGTCAACAAAGACGTGATCGAGAAGAAGGAAGCGCCGGCGCTCATCTACCACGAACAAAAGAAAGACATGCCCGCTTAGGGGCCCCCAATCCCATCCGCATACCCGAATCCCGGCGGCGGAATTTGAGAGGCGGCGTTGCGTGTCGTGCGGAACGCAGGGGCTCCGATGGACCTCCCCAAGCATTATGATCCGCAGGCGGTCGAGCCACGCCTGTACGAGCAATGGGAGCGCAACGGCTACTTTCACGAAGAGCCCGATCCGGCGCGGCCGCCGTTCATTATCTGCATGCCCCCGCCCAACGTAACGGCGCGCGCGCATTTAGGGCACGGCTCGACCTATCTCCCGATGGACGTGCTCACGCGGTATCACCGAATGCTTGGGAACAATGCCGACTGGCTGCCCGGCAGCGATCACGCTGCAATCGCCACCGAGGCAGTCCTCGTAAAAGCTCTGGCAAAGGAAGGCCGCCGACGGGACGAGTTCGGCCGGGAAGCCTTCATCGCGCGCGCGTGGGAATGGTCGCGGACCTACGGCGGCGAGATCGATGCACAGTTTCGCCGGCTCGGCTTCGGACCCGATTGGGAGCGGTCGCGCTTCACGATGGACGAGGGGCTCTCGGCGGCAGTGCGCCGGGTCTTCGTCGCGCTCTATCGCGAAGGCCTGATCTATCGCGGCACGCGACTGGTGAACTGGGATCCGACGGGCAAAACGACTGTCTCCGACGCGGAGCTCGAGTACGTCGAGCGCGACGGCATGCTCTGGCGCATTCGCTATCCATTTTCAAAAGAAGATCGCGGCGACGGCATTGAGATCGCGACCACGCGGCCGGAGACGATGCTCGCCGACGTAGCCATCGCGGTTCACCCAAAGGACCCGCGCTACTCGGCCGTCGTCGGGCGAAGCGTCTGGTTGCCGCCGCTCTTCGACCGCGCGATTCCGATCGTGGCCGACGAAGCCGTCGACATGGAGTTCGGCACCGGCGCGGTCAAGGTAACGCCGGCGCACGACCAAGTCGACTACGAGATCGGCGTACGGCACGGCTTGGAGATGCCGTCGGTTATCGGGCTCGATGCTCGAATCGCCGGCTCCGGGGTCACGGTCGGCCCCTACGCGGGACTCGATCGCTTCGACGCGCGCGAACGAATCGTTGCCGATTTGGAACGGTGTGGCGTGCTTCTCGAGGCGCAACCGCATCGGCATTCGGTTGCGACCAGCGAACGCAGCGGCGACGTGGTCGAGCCGTTGCTCTCCCTGCAATGGTTCGTCAAGATGGCGCCGCTGGCAAAGCCTGCGTTGAACGCGTATCGCGACGGCCGCGTCCGGTTTATCCCCGAGCGCCATGGGCGCACGTACGAGCATTGGCTGGAGAACATTCGCGATTGGAACATCTCTCGCCAGTTGTGGTGGGGCCACCAACTGCCGGTCTGGTACACGCCCGACGGTCGCGAAGTCGTCGCCGAGAGCGAAGCAGAGGCGCTCGAGATCGCGCTCGCAGTCCACGGAACCAGCGAGCTGACGCGTGATTTGGATACTCTCGACACCTGGTTCTCCAGCGGAATTTGGCCCTTTTCAATTCTCGGCTGGCCGGAATCGACGCCGGAGCTGCGCTGTTGGTATCCGTCGCAAGCGATGATCACCGGCGGAGAGATCATCTTCCTCTGGGTGGCGCGGATGGTAATGCTGGGATTGCACTTCATGGAAGGCGTTCCGTTCCGCGACGTCGTGATTACGCCGTTGGTCTTCGATGCGGCCGGGCGGAAGATGTCGAAATCGCTTGGGAATACCATCGATCCGATGGAGCTTGCGGAGAAGTATGGCGCCGACGCGTTCCGGCTCTCGATCCTGCGACAGATGCGGCTCGAAAGCCAGGAGATTCGCTATCAGGAGTCGCGTTGCGAAGAGGCGCGCAACTTCAACAACAAGATTTGGAACGCGACGCGCTACATGCTTTCGCTGCCGGAAGGTTTGCCTCCGGCGATGGTCCTGCCGGAGGCGAAAGCGCTCACGCCGGCCGACCGCTGGATCCTCACTCGGCTTCGCGAGACCGTCGTGCGCATCAGCGAGCTGCTGGGCGCATACGACTTCGGCAACGCGGCCGAGAGCGTCTGGCGCTTCCTGTGGTACGAAGTCTGCGACTGGTATCTCGAAGCAACAAAGGCGCAGGGAAACCGCTCGAGCCGGGCAGCCGTGCTCTCCTTCGTTTGGAATAACGCCATGCGGCTTCTGCATCCGGTCGCGCCCTTTATCAGCGAAGAGATTTGGCTAGCATTGCCGCACGACGGACCGACGATCGTGACGGCGACTTGGCCCGATCCCCTCGAGATTCCGGCGTTTGAAGCCGAGGCGCAAAGCTTTGAAACGCTCAAACGAGCGGTCGAGCGCGTGCGCAATTTGCGGGCGGAGTTGGGTCTGCCGCCCAAGGAACGAGTGGTACTCGAGGTTCCGGCGAACGTGCCGGAGCAAATGACAGAGCTGCTCGCTCTCTTCTGCACGGCCACGATCGAGCGATCCGCCGCGAGCAGTGGCACGTTGGACGAAGCGCTTGGCTGCGTCAGCGTGCACGCGCCGCACGGCATGCTGGAAGAACGCTATCGCAAGGAGGTTGCGCATTTGCTCTCGGAAATCGACCGGGGCGAGAAGAAGCTCGGGAACGAAGCCTTTGTCTCGAGGGCAGCCCCGGAGATCGTTACCAAAGAGCGTGAAAAACTGGAAGCATATCGCACCGATCTGGCGCGAGCCGAAGCGGCGCTGCGTGCCTTGAAGGAACCGGCATGACGGCGACGGCAGCGCATGGCGTTTTGGCGCGAAGCGACGAGATTGCGAGAATCATCGCCCGGCTCGCCCACGAAATCGTCGAACCGAACGAGGCCCAAGAGGGGCTCGTGATTTTGGGCGTGCGCCGCGGCGGCGAGGCGTTGGCGATTCGGCTTGCGGCCGAGATCGAGCGCATCAGCGGACGCAAGCCCGCACTCGGCTTTCTGAACATCAATCTCTACCGCGACGACCGGGTGATGCACGAGCTGCCGGAGTCGCAAATTCCAGTCGACGTCTCGGGCCGGATGGTGATCGTCGTCGACGACGTTTTATACACGGGCCGAACGATTCGTTCAGCCTTGGACGCCGTGACCGACCTTGGGCGCCCGGCGGCCATCAGGCTTTGCGTTCTGGTCGACCGCGGCTTGCGCGAACTTCCGATTCAACCCGACTACGTTGGTCGCTTTACGCCGACGGCGCCGAATCAACGAGTCAAGGTGGTGCTCTCTCCTCAAGCCGGCACTTCCGACGAAGTGACGATATTAGGACACGCCGATGCGGATCCGCCGTAGCCTAATCGATTTGGACGATCTTACGGGCGAAGAGATCGCCGCGATCTTCGAGCAGACCGCGAAGTTCGAGGCAGCCCCACCGGGACGCCGGCTGGCGGGCAAAACCTGCGTCAACATGTTCTTCGAGGACAGCACTCGGACGTTCACCTCCTTCAACATGGCCGAACTGCGTCTGGGAGCCGACGTCGTCAACCTCGCGCCGCGCAATCTGAGCCTGAGCAGCAAGGGTGAAACGCTCGAAGATACCGCGATGACATTGGGCGCGATGGGGATTTCGGTCTTGGTCGTACGCCACCCGGAAGCCGGTTTTCCGCAGCGCTTCGCCTTGGGTTTCGACGGCCACGTCGTCAATGCCGGCGACGGCGTGCACGCGCACCCAACGCAAGCACTGCTCGATATCTATACGCTCATCGAGGAGTTCGGTGAACTCAAAGGGCGTGCGGTTGCGATTGTCGGCGACGTTCTTCACAGCCGCGTCGCGCATTCGGCGATCCGCGGTCTTTCGCGACTCGGAGCCACGGTCGTACTGGTCGGGCCGGAAGCCTTTTTGCCGAGCACCTATGCCGGCGACGGAGTTCGCGTCGAGCGCGACTTCGACGCGATCTTGCCAAACGTCGATGCCGTCGTCTTGCTGCGAATTCAGCGAGAGCGCTTCGTCGAGATGCCGATCTCCGATCAAGAGTACGTCGCGGCCTACCGCCTCGACCAGCGCCGGCTGCGTTTATTGCGTAAAGAGGCCGTCGTCATGCACCCGGGCCCCTACAATCGCGGAATGGAGCTCGACGATTCCGTGCTGGACTTTGCTGGTTGGCGCTATGCACGCCAGGTGCATCACGGCGTCGCCATTCGCATGGCCGTCCTCGACCTGCTCGTTAACGCGAGGAGTCTGTAAGCACCTTCATGACGTCCCTTCTTATCACGGGCGGCAGAGTCGTCGACCCCGTCGCGTCGCTCGATGCCGTCCGCGACGTGCGCATCCGAAACGGCATCGTCGCCGAGATCGGCGAGCATCTCGAATCCGATCGCGGCGAGAGCGTGCTCGACGCCACCGGTGCGGTGGTCGCGCCGGGTTTTATCGACATGCACGTGCACCTGCGCGAACCCGGCTTTCCAGAAAAGGAGACGCTGGCCACCGGCACGGAGGCCGCCGTTCACGGTGGGTTTAGCAGTGTGGCATGCATGCCCAACACCAACCCCGCCCTGGATTCCGCTGCGACGCTGCAATGGCTTCGCGAGCACGCCCAACGTTTTGGGCGTTGCCGAGTCTACCCGATCGGCGCGATCACGCTGGGGCGGATGGGCCGCGAGCCATGCGACTTCGCGGCGCTGGCGGAAGCCGGCGCCGTCGGCTTTTCCGACGACGGCGACACCGTGGCGGACGCACGTCTGTTGGGCGACGCCGCCTTACGTGCGCGTAACGTTCGGGGCGCTTTTATCTCGCACTGCGAGCCCGAGGATCTCATCGTTGCGCGAGATCTCGTAATTGCCGCGGAGACCGGGAAGCGCTGGCACATCGCGCACCTCTCGACGCGCGACGCATTAGAACTTGTGCGCGGGGCGCGCGTGAATGGTGCGCAGGTCACATGCGAGGCGACGCCTCACCATCTCACCTTTACGGCTGTGGATGCGAGCGAAATCGGGCCTGCCGCGCGCGTCAATCCACCGCTGCGTTGGGAGGAAGACGTTACCGCGCTGCGCCAAGGCGTGCGCGACGGAACGATCGATGCCCTCGCGACCGACCACGCCCCGCATACGGAGGCGGAGAAGAACGATGCGGCCAGTTCGGCTCCGGGGTTTACCGGATTGGAGATCGCCGTGGGCGCTTACGCCGACGCGCTGCCGGACCTACCGCTGACGCGCTTCGTCGAGCTGCTCTCGGTGAATCCCGCGCGAATTCTCGGGATCGCCGGCGGAACGCTGCGGCCGGGAGCGGCGGCCGACGTGACGATCTTTGCCCAACGCTCGTGGGTCGTCGATCCGGCGACGTTTGCATCGAAAGGTAAATCCACGCCCTTTGCGGGACGCCGCCTGCCGTGCAAAGTGCTCGCGACGATCGTCGCCGGAGAGCTGCGCTATCGCGCACCCGAGCTAGTCGCGTGACGGCGCCAACGACTCCGGCTGCATTATTTTTGGCTGACGGCAGCCGCTTCGACGGTAATGCACTCGGCGTGCATGGAACGGCGCTGGGCGAGGCGGTCTTTTTTACCGGCATGACCGGGTACGAAGAGGCGCTGACCGATCCTTCATACGCGGGACAAATATTGACGTTTACCTATCCGATGATCGGCAACTACGGGATCTCCGGCACCGCCGCCCAGTACCGGCGTCCGTGCGCCGCGGGAACCGTGATCAAGCAGATCGCACACCATCCGTCGCACTATCGCTCAAAGCAAAGCCTCCCGTCGTGGCTCGACGAGTGCGGCGTGCCGGCACTGGTCGGCGCGGATACCCGCGCGATCACGATTGCGCTGCGCGAGCACGGAACGATTTGGGCCGCGCTGGCCACCGGCGAAGCCGCGCTCGAGCATGCCGAACGCAACCTCGCCGAGTTCGTACGGAGCGCAAACACGAAGGCGCTCGTACCCAGCGTGGCGACGCAAGAAGTCTTCTCGGAAGGATCGGGGAAGAACGTTCGCATCGTGCTGATCGACTGCGGCGTAAAGCGCGCTATTCTTACGCAACTGCAGGAGCTCGGCGCGCAGCTGACCGTCGTTCCCTACAACGTAACCGCCGAAGAAGTACTGGCCTACGATCCCGATGCCGTCGTTATCTCGCCCGGACCCGGCGACCCCACAGATTTGGAGGAGACGATCGAGGAGCTTCGCCGCCTGATCGGACGAAAACCGCTCTTCGGTGTTTGCCTCGGCCACCAGCTTCTCGCCATCGCATGCGGCGCCAAAACCTATAAGTTGCCGTACGGTCACCGGGGAGGGAATCAACCGGTGATGCAGCTGCGAGCAGGCACCGTGATCGTGACCGCGCACAATCATGGTTATGCCGTTGACGCGCGCTCGTTGCCCGACGAACTGGAAGCAACGATGACCAATCTCAACGACGGTACCAACGAGGGGTTCCGCCACCGGACGCTGCCCGTCGAGGCGGTGCAGTTTCATCCTGAGGCCTCTCCCGGGCCCTTCGACGCACGTTATCTCTTTGCGCAATGGCTCGAAAACTTACCGCGCCGCTGATTCTCGTCGCCGCCGCGTGGTTCGCCGCTACGGGAAGCGCGCAGACGCAGACGCTGCAGCGCTTAACCGTCGAATCGTTCGCGCTCTCGGCCGACACGACGCAGCCGCAGGTCGAGGTACCGTTCCACGTCATCGTTACGCTGCGCGTCCGCGAGAACGTCAGCGAAATCAACAATCTCCAGCTTCCGATGCTCGCGCAGCTCGAGCTGCTCGGCGACGAACGCAAAACGGTCAGCGATCCGAGTGGAACGCGGTATCAGGAGGTCGTAACCGTCGTCGCCCATGCCGACGGCCGGATCGTGATTGCGCCCGCAACGCTTCAAGCGATCGACGCGCGCGACGGCAAACCGAAGCAGTGGTTTACTAACGACCTGCCGCTCTCGGTGCATTCGTCGGCGGCGCGCATTGCAAACGGCGTGGCCGTCGGCCTATTCGCGCACGTGGGCCCGATCTTTGCGGCGCTTCTTTGGCTCGCGCTAGTGGTCGGGGCTGTGGTTTTGACCCTCTTCCTCCTCCGCCGACGCACGCCGCTTGCCGCACCACCTGCCGTGCCGGTTTCGTACCAGCACGCACCGGTACTCGAAGCGTCGCTCCTCAGCGAAGCGGAGCGGCGGCGTCGGCAGATCGAGGATGCGCTTCTGGTCCTTCGCGCCGAGCGGACGCGATCGGCCGCGGTCAGCGTTCGCGCCGCGATCTGGCGGTTTATCGGTGCGCCTGAAGGCGAAACGCTCGCCGATGTGCTCCGACGGCCCGGCTGCAGTGAAGGTACTCTGCGCGACCTGCTCGTTGCCCTCGAGCGGAGCGCCTTCACATACGATGAAGATCTGCCCCGTGCGATTGACGATGCCGGCGCCGCGCTCGAACGCTATGCGGCCTCGCTGACGTGACGATCCAGCGCCAACCCGGCGATCTGCACGACGCGCTCGCCAAGACCATCGTCGGGCAAGAGAACGTCCTCGAGTCGCTGCTGCTGGCGTTGCTCTGCAACGGACACGTGCTGCTCGAAGGGCCGCCCGGCCTGGCAAAAACGTTGGCGTGCCGCTCGCTGGCCGCCGCGCTGGAGGGTGACTTCAAGCGAATTCAATTTACGCCGGACCTCCTGCCGAGCGATATCGTGGGAACGCGAATCTTCGATCAACGGGAGAGCAGCTTTGCGACGGTGCTCGGTCCTATTTTTGCCAACGTCGTGCTCGCCGACGAGATCAATCGAGCGCCCGCCAAGGTGCAGTCCGCATTGCTCGAAGCGATGCAGGAGCGTCAAGTCACCATTGGTCCGGAATCGCACGCGCTTCCCGATCCGTTCGTCGTCATGGCGACGATGAATCCGCTCGATTCCGAGGGTACCTACGCGCTGCCGATCGCGCAGATGGACCGTTTCCTCATGAAGATCAACGTCGGCTATCCGACGCGTGAAGAAGAGCTGCAGATTCTCGACCGCTTCGCGATGGCCGATACCCAGCCAGTCCGTTGCGTTGCGACGCTCGACGACGTGCGCGCCTGGCGCGCCGCGGCGCACGCCGTACACGTGGACGAAAAACTCAAGCGCTATATCGTGGATCTCGTCGCGATTACCCGCGCCGCGCAGAGTGTCAGCGTGAAATCGGCCAGCGGTGCCACCTTGAAGGCCGCGGGGCTGATCGACTACGGCGCGAGCCCACGAGCGACCCTCGCGCTGGCCTTCTTGGCACGCGGCCGCGCGCTCTTGGTCGGGCGGGATTTTGCCCTACCCGACGACGTCAGAGCGGTCGCCGCATCGGCGCTGCGCCATCGAATCGGCTTCAACTATCGCCTCGCGACGGAGAATGTGAGCGCCGATGCCGTCATCGACGCGATGATCGCCGCCATCCCCGCGCCGTGACCATCCGCGACGCGCTGCTGCGAGCGCGCCGGCGACCGCGTCACTTCGGCGCCGGATCGCCAACGGTCTACCGCGGCGACGGCTACGAGTTCGTCGAGTTGCGGGCGTACGTTCCCGGCGACGACGTGCGCCGGATCGACTGGGCATCCACGGCCCGTTCCGGCGAGCTGCAAACGCGCGTCGTGCTGGAAGACGTGACCCTAACGCTAGCCGCGATCCTCGACGCCTCGCCCTCGATGGGCGTCGGCCGAAAGCGGCCGTTGCTCGCGGCGGCACGCGAAGCGGTCACCGACTGGTTCGGTTCCGCGACCGCTGAGGATCGCTGCATTCGCATCGCCGGCGGTTCGATCACGCCGGCCGCGCTGCAGCGAGGCTCGCGGCGCGCGGTCGCACTGCGTGACGATACCGGCGCATTCGATCTAACGAAAACGTTGCGCACGGCCTACGCCGCGCTGCCGCGCGGAACGGCGCTGCTGGCGATCTCGGATTGGTACGACCTCGATGCGAGCGTCGATCGCGAGTTGGCAGGCCTTGGCGCCCGGTTCGATTGCACCGCGTTGATCGCCCGGGATCCGTGGTACGACCAACTTCCTCTGGCGGGCATCGTCCGCTTGCGCGGGGCCGAAGGCGGCATGCTGCGTGGCTACATCGGTGCGCGCGAGCGCGCGGGCTATCTGGCGGCCGTTCGCGCACGAGAGGCTTCGCTCTTACGGCGCTTCGAGGCGGCGAACTGGCGAACCGGGCTTTTGCGCGAAGATGACGGCGCCGCATCGCTGGCGGCTGCCTTCGGATTGCGCTCGTGACGATCGACCATCCGCTGCGCCTCGGGCTCGGCGTCGTCGCGCTCATCGTTTTTGGCGTTCTGTATGCGCGCTTGCAACGGCGCGCGACGACGCACGACCTGGCCTACTCGAGCATCGCCTTCTTCGAGATTGCTGCGAAGCCGAGAACCTGGATTCCGCGCGCGCTGCAGGCTCTCTGGCTCGTTGCGTTCGCGGCGCTCGTCCTTGGCATCGGCGGCCCGCATCTGCAGCTCATGCTTCCGGCGCACGACGGGAGCGTCTTCATCTGCATCGACACTTCCGGGTCGATGGCCGCAACCGACGTCTTCCCAACGCGCGCGGAAGCCTCAAAAGCTGCGGCGCGGGCCTTTGTCTCCGAGAGCCCATCCGGTACGAAGATCGGAATCATTTCGTTCGCGGGCGCGGCGGCCGTCGTCGTGCCGCTGAGCGCCGACCATCAAGCGGTGCTCTCGGGCCTCGACGAGATTCCCCCACCCAATGGCGCCACTGCGATCGGCGATGCCCTCACGCTTGCCGCGCGAATGCTGCCGCGCAAGGGCCATCGCGTGGTCGTGCTTATCACCGACGGTGTCAACAATACCGGGACCGATCCGATGCAGGCTGCGCAACGCCTGGGAGCGCAGCACATTCCGGTGTACACCGTCGGCATCGGCACCGAGAACGGCGGCCTGATTCCGGGAACGAACGAGGAGGCCACCATCGACGAGGACGCGTTGCGCGGTTACGCGCAGGCCAGCGGCGGCGCCTACGCGCGAGTCGAGAGTGCCACGGAGCTTCGAGACGCGCTCTCCACGCTGGGACGAACGACATCGCTGCAAGCCAAACGCATCGACGCATCGCTGCCGTTTGCGATCGCCGGCGCGGTGGGGATGGTGCTTGCGTTTCTGGCCGGCCTCGGATTGGGACGCTACCCGTGAACGGCGATCCCATCGCACGGTTGAGCGAGTGGATCGAAGCGGCCGGTGGCGCGCGTCGTGTTGAGGCAATAGCGATGTGCCTGGCGACCGTCGGTGCGAACGATCGTCCCGCCGCGCGAATGGTGCTCTTGCGCGGCCTCGACAGTCGCGGGTTGCGATTCTTTACGTCGTACGAGAGCCGGAAGGGGCGCGAACTTGCCGAGAATCCGTTTGCCGCCGCGCTGCTCTTCTGGCCTTGGATGGAGCGCCAAGTGCGGATTGAAGGCGCGATCTCGATACTTCCCGAGAGCGAATCGGATGAATACTTTGATTCGCGTCCGCGCGGGCATCAGTTGGCCGCTTGGGCTTCGGAACAGAGCGCGCCGATCGAATCTCACACCGTCCTTGAAGAACGGTTCGCGCATTTCGAGCAGCGCTTCGAGGATGAAGCGGTACCCCGCCCTCATTCCTGGGGCGGCTACCTGCTGGCACCGGCGTACTTCGAGTTCTGGCAAGGGCGAGCAAATCGGATGCACGAGCGTATCGTATACAAACGCAGCGGCAACGATTGGGAGATTGTACGGCTCCAACCGTAAGTCGCGCTGGTCCGAGGTAAACGGAAGCCCTGAGGGAAGAGGTCGACCCGAAAAGGGGCGCTCGATGAAGACCTATGGTGTTTCCCGCTCGACGACTGCATCTCCCGAGAAGGTCTGGAGCGTTTGGCGCGATCCGAACAACTGGAGCCGCTGGAACTCCGGCATTTCGTCTGCGCAAGTCGACGGTCCGATCGCGGACGGAACGAAAGGCAAGATGACGACCAACCGCGGCAGGCCGATGACGACGTTCACGTTCAGTTGCGAGGTTACGCCCGACGGAACCGGAAGTAAGATCGCGCAGAGCGTTACGATCTCGGGGCCGTTAGCTCCGATTTTCGGTGCGATGATCGGAAGGAGATGGCCAAACACTTCGTCCCCGTCCTCGACGATCTCGCACGCGCCGCCGAGGCCTAAAGGGACTGACCGGCCAATCCGATAAACCAACGGCCCGAGCATGTCGCGCCGGAATGTCATGGTCATCGGGTCGGGACCGATCGTCATCGGTCAGGCTGCCGAGTTCGACTACGCCGGCGTCCAAGCGTGCCGCGCGCTCCGCGAGGAAGGCCATCGAGTCGTCCTCGTCAACTCGAATCCCGCGACGATCATGACCGATCCCGAGGTTGCCGACGCGGTCTATTTGGAGCCGCTGACGGTGCAATCGATCGAAGAGATCGTCGCCCGGGAAAGGCCCGATGCGCTGCTGCCGACGCTGGGCGGCCAGACCGGCCTCAACCTGGCGGTCGAACTCGACGAGGCCGGCATCCTAAAGCGCTACGGCATCGAGTTGCTCGGCACGCCGATCGAGACGATCCGGCTGGCGGAAGACCGCGAGCGCTTCAAACTTAAGATGCAAGAGATCGGCGAACCGGTCGCGGAGAGCGCGATCGTCACCGACATCGAGCAGGGCGTCGCGTTTGCAAAAACGGCAGGATATCCGCTGGTCGTACGCCCGGCTTACACCCTAGCCGGCACCGGCGGCGGCATCGTGACGGATGAAACGGAGCTGCGCGCGACCCTCGACGCGGGTCTCAATGCGAGCCTCATCCACCAAGTGCTGCTCGAAACGTCACTTCTGGGATGGAAGGAGATCGAGTACGAAGTCTTGCGCGACGGCAACAATAACTGCATCGTCGTCTGCAACATGGAGAACTTCGATCCGGTCGGCGTTCACACCGGCGATTCGATCGTCGTCGCGCCGTCGCAGACGCTCTCCGATGCCGAGTATCAGATGCTGCGCACCTCAAGCATCAACGTCATTCGCGCGCTCGACGTTCAAGGCGGCTGCAACATTCAGTTTGCCCTCGATCCTTACAGCAGCCAGTACGCGATCATCGAGGTCAATCCGCGCGTCTCGCGAAGCTCCGCTCTCGCTTCGAAAGCGACCGGCTATCCGATCGCTAAGATTTCAACGCGCATCGCCTTGGGTCAGCGGCTCGACGAAATCGAAAACCCCGTCACCGGCATCACCAAGGCTGCGTTCGAGCCTGCGCTCGACTATGTCGTGGTGAAGATACCGCGCTGGCCTTTCGACAAGTTTCCATTCGCCGACACGGCCATCGGCACGCAGATGAAGTCCACCGGCGAAGCAATGGGCATCGGCCGAACTTTTCAGGCCGCGTTGCTCAAAGCGGTGCGAGGGCTGGACTTAGGCCGCGAGACGTTGACCGGTCCGCTGGTCGAATGGAGCGACGCCGAGCTGGAAGCGATCGTCCAACGTCCGACGCACGAGCGGCTCTTTGCCATCTGCGAACTATTGCGGCGCAGCGGCGGCGATCCGGCGCCGGCGATCGAACGCGTGCACGAGCTGTCGGCGATCGACCGCTTTTGGCTGTACGAACTCGCCGAGATCGTCGCAGCGGAATCCGGCGGCGGCAGTCGAACTGGCGGCGCCGTTGCGTTTCGAATGGTCGATACGGCGGCGGCAGAGTTTCCCGCCAAGTCGCCCTACTACTACCTGTCGCGCGGCGAGCAAGACGAGATCCGTCCGACTCCCGCGGAGGCCGTCGTCGTGGTGGGAAGCGGCCCGATTCGGATCGGCCAGGGCATCGAGTTCGATTACAGTTGCGTTCACGCCGCGTGGGCCCTCAAAGACGCGGGCCGATCGCCGGTCGTCATCAACAACAATCCGGAGACCGTCTCGACGGACTTTGACATATCCGACACGCTCGTCTTCGAGCCGCCCGGCGCCGATGAAGTCGAGGCCGTGTATCGCGCAACGAACGCCCGCGGTGTTATGCTCGCCTTCGGCGGCCAGACGGCGATCAATCTTGCGGGCGAGCTGACCCGGCGCGGCGTGCAGATCGTGGGAAGCGATCGCAAGTCGCTCGACATGGCCGAAAATCGCGAGCAGTTCGACGCGGCGTTGTCTCGATTGGGCGTTGCGCGACCGGAAGGAAAGGCAGCGCGCAGCTTTCGTGAAGCCCGAGCGATCGCTCGCGAGTTGGGCTTTCCGGTCCTCGTCCGCCCATCGTTCGTTCTGGGCGGCCGCGCCATGGAGATCGTCTACAACGAGGCGCAGCTTGCGGCCTACGCGGAATCCGCGCCGCCGATACTTCCGCAAGCACCGCTCCTGGTCGACCGGTATCTGCCCGGCCTCGAGCTCGAGGTGGATGCGGTCTTTGACGGCGAGGACGTGCTCGTTCCCGGCATTTTCGAGCACGTCGAACGCGCGGGCGTCCATTCCGGCGACTCGATCAGCGTCTATCCCGTGCAAACGATCGGTCCGGAAATGGAGCGGCGCATTGCCGGCGTCACGCAAGCAGTCGCGCGGGAGCTCGGCATTCGCGGCCTGATCAATATCCAGTTCGTCTTGCACGACGAGCAACTCTATATCATCGAAGCCAACCCGCGCGCGAGCCGCACCGTCCCGATTATCCAAAAGGCCACCGGAATCAACATCGTCGCCGCCGCGACGCGCATCGCGCTCGGCGAACGGCTGCGCGATATGGAGTATGGCCTCGGGCTCGTTCCCCACGTGCCGTACGTCGTGGTAAAGGTGCCGGTCTTTTCGTTTTCAAAAATGCGCGGCGTCGAAACCATTCTCGGCCCGGAAATGAAGTCGACCGGAGAGGTGCTCGGAATCGACGATACGTTCGGCGGAGCGCTCCGGAAGGGTTTTCTTGCGGCCGGTATTCGACTGCCGGGTACGGGCGCCCGCATTCTGGCTTCCATCGCCGACGAAAACAAGGAAGAATCCATTGCCGTGCTTCGCAACTACTCCGCGCTGGGACATACCCTGGTCGCAACTCCGGGGACGCACCTGCTGCTCCAGGCAGCCGGCATCGCGAGCGAGCGGATCAACAAGATTGCCGACGGCTCGCCGCACGTCTTGGATATCATCGCTTCGCGCACCGTCGACTTGGTCATCAACGATGCCAAAGGACCCCGAGAAATCTCCGATGCTTACAAGATTCGCCGCGCTGCGGTCGAAGCGAGCATTGCGTGTTTGACGAGTTTAGACACCGCGCGGGGACTGGCGGAGGCGCTCGCAAGCAAAGCCGGGCCGCCGCGGAGCTTGCAGGAGTATCTGAGCCGCGCATCTTTATCCTCGGCGGCAACGCCAACACGCTAGCCGGTACCAGCAGCTTTCGTGCGGCGGCCGAATCCCGAAAGGGTGCGCTCGTGACGGCCAGTCTGATCCCGTTGGCGTGGACCCCGCGCGGGGTTTGCGTCGGCAACGGCCGGCAGGACGTGGCTATTCCGGCCGCCGGCATCCCGGAGTGGATCGATCGCACGTTTCCGGCGGAGGACGACCACGCTTTCATCGCCTCGATTCGCGACTTGGAAATCCTCGTGCGAATCGGGTGGGAGACTCCCTTTCCCGAGACCGTTGACCAACGCAGCGTGCTCAACATCGAGGATCTTCCGGACGAAATCAGCGAAGGGCTGGCGCGTCCGCACGGGGACCTCGTCGCCTGCGCGGCGTGCCGCTCCTTGTGCGTCCGCGACGAGTTTTTCTGGAAGGACCGCCAGCTCTGCGCTTGGGATTACCACGCCCAAACCTTCGGCAAACGTGGTCCCTGGCACGAAGGCGTTTATGAGGAACGGCATTTCGAAAGCGTGCCGGCGTGCGCATACGTCGCTCCTCCGCTGCTCGAAGAACTCGGCGTGCAAGAAGTGCTCGCCATCGGCGAGGTTCCGCAGAGTCTCGCGCTGTCGCTGGTAAATACGATCATTTCAACCGAAGGCTCGCGGGCCTACATGGCCGTCAAAACCGAGTTGGGCTACTCAGTGCTCCGAGAAGCATGACCAACCGCGGAATTCGTGATCTGGCGACGTGCTTCGTTATTCTCTTCATCGTTCTGGTGATTCGCCAGGCGTACGTGCAACTGGTCATCGCTGCTGCGATCGCCGAACGTCCCGGCAATCCGCGCCACGCGTTGCTCGACGCGAACCGGGGCCGCATCGTCGCGAGCGACGGAACGGTGCTCGCGCAGACTCAAGGCGGGAAACGTGAGTATCCGTTGGGCGCACAGACGGCGGCACTGGTGGGCTACGTCTCACAACGCTACGGCACCAGTGGCATCGAAGAGGCCTTCGACCGCGCGCTTACCCCGCCCGACTCGAGCGGCGATCCCCTGGCGCAGCTCGAGCAAATCGCCGGCGCGTTGCGGGGCTCGACCAACGTTGAGGCAGGCGCCGACGTCGTCACGACGATTGTGCCGGCGGTTCAAGAGGAACTCTATTCGTTGCTATCGCGCTACGATCGCGCGGCCGGTGTGGTCTTGGATCCTCAGACCGGCGCGGTTTTAGCGCTCGGAAGCGTACCGAGCTACGATCCCAACGAGCTCGATGCAGCGTTTCCGGAGCTGCGCAACGATCCGCGCGCGCCGCTGCTCGATCGCGCGCTCGACGGCCTCTATCCGCCCGGGTCCACGTTTAAGATCTTTACCGCGTCGGCCGCGCTCGACAGCGGAACCGTTACGTTGGATTCGCGCTTCGAGGATCCGGGGTACTTGCAGATCGGCGACTTTACGCTGCACGACAACGAAAGCGAAGCGACGGGCAACGCCGACCTTACGACGGCATTTGCCCTCTCGAGCAACGTCGATTTCGCGCAGATTGCCCTCAAAATGGGTGTGGACACGTTTTATGCCTACCTGGACCGCTGGGGCATCGGCAGCCCGCTGGACTTTCAACTACCGGCCGAGCCGGCTCGAGTGCCTCCGAAGGCCGGGATCGTGCCCGGTGAGTTGGCGCAGATGGGCTTTGGCCAGGGCGCGCTGCTGGTGTCACCGCTGCAGATGGCACTGGTCGGCGCGACGATTGCAAATGCCGGCCAGGAACCGCGTCCCTACGTCGTCCGCCAAGTCGTGCGCGACGGCATTCCGGCCAGCGTCTCGGCCACCGCAACGCTCACAAACCCGGTATCGAGCGATACGGCCGCGAAGGTCACGAATATGATGATCGCGGTGGTCGAACGTGGAACGGGGACGCCGGCCCAACTACCGCACGTGAGCGTTGCCGGAAAGACCGGGACGGCGACCAATCCTCTAGGCCGGTCGCATGCGTGGTTCGTCGCCTTCGCGCCCGCACAGCATCCGCGCGTCGCCGTCGCGATCGTCGTTGAGAATGTCGGATACGGCGCCACCTACGCCGCGCCGATCGCGCGCGACGTGCTCAAAGCGGCGCTGGGGAACTCGGGGAATTGATCGAAGAGCGGATATTCAACAACCGCTACCGGTTGGATCGGAAGCTCGGCGAAGGCGGCATGGCGGTCGTCTACTGCGGTACGGATATCTTGCTTCGCCGGCGCGTCGCGATCAAGGTCCTTCGCGAACAGTACGCCGCGGACGGCGAGTTCGTTCGCCGGTTCTACCAGGAAGCCGAGTCGGCGGCGAAGCTCTCGCATCCCAACATCGTCAACACGTTTGACGTCGGCCACGAGGGCGAGACCTACTTCATCGTGATGGAGCTGGTGGACGGTCCGACGCTGGCAGAGATCATCGCCGCGGACGGCTGCCTTCCCGAACCCGTCGCGATCGACTATGCCGCGCAGATCGCCAGCGGTCTGGCCTACGCGCACAGACAAGGCATCCTCCATCGCGACATCAAGCCCGCGAACATCCTGGTGACCAAAGACGACGTCGTGAAGCTTTCCGATTTTGGTATCGCGCGCGCAGTCTCGCAGCAAACGATGGCGCTCACCAGGCCGGGACTCGTGATGGGCAGCGTGTACTACATCTCGCCGGAACAAGCGCAGGAACACGAGCTTCACGAGACCTCCGACTTGTATAGCATGGGCATCGTGCTCTATCAGATGCTCACCGGGAAGCTGCCGTATACCGGAGAGTCGGCGGTAACCGTCGCGCTCAAGCACATCGGCGACCCAGTTCCCGTGATCGACGTTGTGTCCAGCGGCATCAGCCCAGCGTTGGCTGCCATCGTCAATCGCTTGCTGCAGAAGAATCCGCAGCGCCGGTTTCAATCGGCGAGCGAGCTTGCCACGGCGCTACGCGAAGCTCGCGAGCGTCCCAGCGTCGCGGGTTTTCGCATCACTGACGATGCCCCGGGCCATCCGCGGAGCACGCGCAGTTCGCTGCCGCCGCGACGTTCGCCGATGCCCGATCGTCCGTACCTTTCGCAAGAGGAAGAAGAGCCGCGGCGTTCGGTCCGAGGGGCATGGATCGCCGCCGTGCTGGTTCTCGCGTTGATCGGCGCAACGGCGCTGGGCTACTTTCTGTTCGCCCGGCCCTTGCCGTCGTTCGGAACGGGTGTCGTCGTTGACGACTACACCGGCATGACCCAAGCGGAAGCGCAACAAGCCGTCGTAAATGCCGGCCTGAGAACGCGATTTACCAAGAGCGCGAGCGAGACGATCCCGCCGGATCATGTAATCCGTCAGTCGCCGCGGGCCGGAACGAAGGTGGAGAAGAACCAGGTCGTCGAGCTGGTCATCAGCAACGGAAAGCCGTTGCTGGGCCTGGACGACGTGCGCGGTTACAGCGCCAACGACGCCGCGAGAACCTTGCAGCAAAACGGTTTTGCGGTCACGCTGGTTCGCCACTTCGACAACACGATCAAAGACAATGTGATCGACCAGACGCCAAAACCCGGAGCAAAAGTTCCCGAAGGCAGCCGCATCACGTTGGTCGTCTCCGACGGTCCGGCACCCGTCATCGTTCCAAACTTCGTCGGAATGAAGGTCGAAGGCGCACAGTCGCGGGCCAGCGCCTTGGGAATAACGCTTGACACGTCGCAGAGCGTCGCGGGAATGCCGCCCAATACCGTTGCGTCGCAGAGTATCGCGGCCGGCACGAAGCTCGATCGAAACGCGACGGTGCACGTCGTCGTCAACAGCGGGTTGCCGGTCAGCACCGTGCCGCCGGCGGGCAGCGGACCTCTGGCGGCCCTTCCGAACGTGGCCGGTCTGGAGTACACCGCCGCGATTGCGGCCCTTACCGCCGCCGGGTTCCAATACAGCGTGCGGTACGTGCAACAGAGCACGAACAACGGCACCGTCGTGGCGCAAGACCCGCCGCCGGGTCAGAGTCCGCAAGGAACGACCATCGTCATAACGCTCTCGGTTCCTGGTGAAGTCCCCGACACCAACGGGATGCTTAAAGCGGAAGCCATCAAGACGCTTTCGGCTGCCGGGTACTCCGTTGGGAAATGGGAGTACACGACCACTCTCGGCGCAGACGGGAAGGTCGTAGGAACCGTGCCGGCGGCGGGTACGGCGCTTGCGCCGGGCTCGCCGGTCGGCGTGACCGTCAACGGAACGCCGCCGCCGTAAAGAACCTCTGACGTGCCGGCCAGTTCACTGCGCATTCTCGGCATCGATCCGGCTTTGCGGATCACCGGCTACGGCGCCATCGAGCGCCGCAACGGGACGGTGCATCTGATCGAAGCGGGCGTCGTCGTGCCGCGCGTGCGCGGCACGCTCGAGGAGCGCCTCAACGAACTCCACGCCGGGATTACGGAAGTGATCTCGCAGGTGCAGCCCGCTTCGATCGTGATCGAAGAGCTGTACACCAGCTATAAGAATCCCCGTGCGGCACTCCTAATGGGACACGCGCGAGGCGTGCTCTGTTTGGCCGGCGCGCAAGCCGGCATCGCCGTGCACACCCTCGGTCACGCGCGGGTAAAGCGGGCGCTCGTGGGCTCCGGGAGCGCGCGCAAGGAGCAAATCAATGCGATGGTGACGCGTCTGCTTCGGCTGCGGCAAGCCCCCGAACCGCACGACGTTTCCGACGCTCTGGCCCTGGCGCTCGCGTTCCTGAACGTGCTCGAGACCCCGGTTGAACTAACCCGTGTTCGCTAGAATCTCGGGCGCGCTGATCGAGCGAAGCGGCGACACCGCGATCGTCGAAACGGGCGGGTTGGGATACGAGATCGTCTTACCCCCCTGCATCGCGCAGAAGGTTCCGTCCAAGGCCGGCGAGCGTGTGATTCTCGAGATCTATGCCGTCGTCAACCTCGAGGGCAACAGCGGCCGATTCACCTACTACGGCTTCACCAACGCAATCGAGCGCGACTTTTTTGAAGCCTTGCTGACCGTCGCATCCATCGGGCCGCGTTCTGCCGCGCGGGCATTTTCTTTGCCGATGTCGACGATCGCCGCCGCGATCGATCGCGGCGATTACAACCTGCTGAAGTCGCTTCCCGGCATCGGGCAGCAAAAGGCGCGCGACATCGTCGCGAAGCTGCAGGGAAAGGTCGCGAAGTTCCTGCTGATTCAAGATGCTCCGGCTCCCGCGCCGGCCTCTATCCCGGATTTCGCCGACGAAGCGCTCGCGGTTCTCGTTCAGCTCGGGTACAAGCGTGCTGAAGGCGAAGCGATGATTCGCCAGACGCTCGAACGCGAACCGCAGCTCGATCAGGCCGAGCAACTCTTGGCGGAGATATACCGTTCCAAGTCGGCGAAGCAGACTCCATGAGCGAGCCGAAGGCGCGCAAGCGGTTGTTGGGTCCCGCGGACGTTGCGCCGGAGCCGGCGCTCGAGCGCGTCGTCGATCCGACGGACACGTTGGAAGATGAGGTATTTGGTGCGAGTTTGCGGCCGCGCTCGTTCGAAGAGTACGTCGGCCAAGAACGCGTCGTCGAGAATCTGCGAATCGCGATCGACGCCGCGAAGCAGCGCAACGAACCATTGGAGCACGTGCTCTTCTACGGGCCGCCCGGCCTTGGCAAGACGACGTTGGCCGGCCTGATCGCCCGGGAGCTGGGCGCAAACTTCCGCCCCACCAGCGGCCCCACGCTCGAAAAGCCGAAGGATCTCGTGGGAATCCTAACCTCGCTCGAGCACGGCGACGTCTTTTTCGTCGACGAAGTGCATCGCCTGGGACGCGTCGTCGAGGAGTTTCTCTATCCGGCGATGGAGGATTTTCAGATAGACTTTATCGTCGATCGCGGCGCGTACGCCAAGACCTTGAAGCTTCCGCTCAAGCGCTTTACGCTCGTCGGCGCGACCACCCGTGCGGGCATGCTGACCGCGCCGCTGCGCGAACGCTTCGGCATCGTGCACCATCTCGATTATTACGAAGTGGCGGAACTCCAGCGGATTATTCTCCGTTCGGCCGGCGTCTTAGGCGTACCGATCGACGTCGATGCGACGATCATGATTGCGGCGCGCAGCCGCGGTACCCCGCGCGTTGCAAACCGGTTGTTACGGCGCGTCCGCGACTTCGCCGAAGTGCGCGCAGACGGGCGCATCACGGCCGAGGTTGCCGACGACGCGTTGCGGCGTGAGGGCGTCGACGAACTCGGCCTGGACCGGCTCGATCGCGCGTTTCTCCAGACGCTGGTCAAGCAGTATCGCGGCGGCCCCGCGGGAATCGCCGCAATCGCCGCCTCGCTTACGGAAGATGCGGAGACGCTGGAAGACGTCGTCGAACCGTATCTGCTCAAGGCCGGCTTTATCACCCGAACGGCGAGCGGCCGGCGCGCGACGGCTCAGGCGTACCAGCACCTCGGGCTCGCCGGCGGCCCGCCTGCTGCGCAGGAACGTCTGCTCTAACCGTGCGACGCAAAACGTTTCTGATGCTTGCCGCCGCGCCGCTGTTCGTCGCGCGGGCCGCGCGGGCGCAAACCGATGCGGATCCGGCGATGTCGTCGGCTCGGCCCGAGTTGCGCGTCTTGTTGGGCCCGGGCGAAGCCTCGCCCGCCGCGGACGGAACCTTTGCCTTCCAGGGGCGGCTGTATCGCGGAAGCTTCACGCGTCTGGACGACGGCCAGGTCGTGAATCTCGTGGATTTAGAAGCGTACGTCGGCAGCGTCGTTCCGGCAGAGATGTCGCCGCGCTGGCCGGCGGCAGCGCTGGAAGCGCAGTCGATCTGCGCCCGCACCTACGTTTTGCAGCGCAGCGATCCACGCCACGCCTACGATCTGGTGCCCTCCGAGTTGGACCAAGTCTATCGCGGCGTCGACGGCGAGTCTCCCAACGCGACTGCCGCGGTGAGCGCCACCGCCGGTAAGGTGCTGCGCTTTAACGCGGGTTTCGCGCAGGTCGCGTATTCGTCGTGCTGCGGCGGACACACCGAAGCATCGTCGGATGCCTGGGGTGGTCTCCCGATTCCGTACCTTGGAGGCGTCGTCTGTACGTCATGCAGCGACTCTCCGTACTTTCGTTGGAGCTCGTCCCTTACGCTAGAGAGCATTGCGTCAAGCCTCCCGGCCTCACTGGCATCGATCGGCGATCTCGTCGATCTCCGCATTGCCGAACGCGATGCCAGTGGGCGCGCCCGCGTCATCGAGCTCGTCGGGCGCAACGACAGCGTTACCGTACAAGGGAGCGCGTTTCGCCGAGCCGTCGGCCCGCGTACGCTGCGCAGTTTGCTGATCACCGCGGTGCAGCATTGGCCCGACTCGCCGGATATCGATCTCGAAGGCGGTGGCTTGGGACACGGTGTCGGTTTGTGCCAGTGGGGCGCGCATGGAATGGCGCTCGCAGGGGCCGACGCTGCGGGAATCTTAACGCATTACTTCCCGGGGACGGTCGTCAACGATCTCGAGCGATGAGCGGTACGCGGCGGCGTACGATTACGAGCTGCCTAAAGAACTGATCGCGCAGCAGCCGGCGGTCCGGCGCGACGAAAGCCGTTTGTTGGTGCTCGACGGCGACGGCACGCACGACCGAGTCTTTCGCGAGCTGCCGAAGCTACTTCGCAACGACGACCTTCTCGTCCTCAACGAAACTCGAGTTATCGCCGCGCGTCTCTTCGGCGAGCGCACGCGCGGTACGGCGAGCGTCGAACTGCTCCTGCTTCATCCGGCCGGCTCCCTCCGCTACAATCGCGAAGCGCCGGCCTGGATCGCGTTGGCGCGACCGGCACGGCGGCTGCGCGAAGGCGACCACGTTGGCTTCGGTGAGTTCGGTGACGCGAGGGTAAGAAAGGTTTTGCCCGACGGCATGCGCGAGATCGAGTTCTCGCTGACGCTGCCGCTGGAGACGTTTCTCGACCGAGCCGGCAAGATGCCGCTGCCGCCGTACATTCATAACGAGACGGCCGAGGCAGCGCGACGATACCAGACGGTCTTTGCGCGCGTTCCGGGCAGTGTCGCCGCACCGACGGCCTCGCTCCACTTTTCGCCCGAACTGCTGCTCGAAATCCAGGATCGCGGCATCGAGATCGCGCGTCTGGCGCTCGATGTGGGGCTCGGCACGTTTCGCCCCGTGACTGCCGAGCGGCTCGACGACCACGTGATGCACGCCGAAGCATACGCGATCGGCGAACCAGCGGCGGCGGCGATCGAAGAGGCTCGGGTCGCCGGGCGCCGGATCGTCGCGGTCGGAACAACGGTGGTGCGTGCGCTCGAGGGAAACTTCCAGCGTTATGGTTGCATTAAGCCGGGCGAACACGTCACCGACATTTTCATCCGTCCCGGCTTTCGCTTTGAGGTTGCTGGGGCAATGGTTACTAACTTCCACCTGCCGCGCTCGACGCTGCTCGCACTCGTTAGCGCCTTTGCCGGGCGCGAACGCGTGTTGGACGCCTATCGCGAAGCGATTGCGCGCGCGTACCGGTTTTACTCGTTCGGCGACGCCATGTTCCTCGCGGGCCGCCATGATTAGCAGCGCCCCAAGAAGAAGATGCAAGCCATGAAGGTTTCGCAGCTCTGCCGCAACGCGGCATCGGTCGGCGTCAGGCTGGGTTACGCCGGCGGTATGGTACTCGACAAGCATGGCAATCTCGTCGTTTGCGACTCCTCGGACCCCGGCGCAGTCGAGGTCATCAAGCCGCCCTTCGAGAGGGTTGGAAAGCTTGGATCGCACTGGTCGTCGCCCTCACGCTTAGCGATCGACAAAACCAACTCGCTGGTTTTCGTGACCGACAAAACTACGGACTTGGTAGCCGTCATCAACCACAAGACCGGAAAGATCGTCTCGTCGCTGGGAAGCATGAGCGGCCTTTTAAAACCTGCCGGGGTCGTCGACGAACCCAACGCAGTCTATTAGAACGATGCGCTTCGTTGCCTTCGACGTTCCAGGCGGACCGGAGGTACTGAAGATTGCGCAGATGCCGGCGCCGCAGCCGGGCCCCGACGACGCTCTGATTGCCGTCGAAGCGGCCGGCGTCACGCATGCCGACGTCATGCAGCGTCAAGGAAACTATCCACCGCCCGCCGGCGCGTCGCAAATTCTCGGCCTCGAGGTTGCGGGAACGGTCGCGGCGGTTGGCGAGCGCGTTGCGCGCTGGCATGTCGGAGACCGCGTCTGCGCGCTGACCAACGGAGGCGGCTATGCGGAGTACGTCACGGTCCCGCAAGGACAGGTGCTGCCGGTGCCCGAGGGTTGGAGTGCGATAGAAGCCGCATCGCTTCCGGAGAATGCCTTCACGGTCTACGACAATCTCTTCACGCGCGCCAGATTGCGCGCGGGGGAATCCGTTCTGGTGCACGGCGGTACCAGCGGAATCGGAACGACCGCAATCATGTTTGCGACGGCGCTAGGAGCGCGAGCCTTTGCCACCGCGGGCAGCGCCGAGAAATGCGAGGCGTGCGTGCGGCTGGGAGCCGCCGCCGCGATCGACTATCGCACGAGCGATTTCGTCACGGAGATCGAGCGGCTCACAATAGGTCGCGGCGTGAACGTCGTCGTCGACATCGTCGGCGGCGACTATATCGCGCGAGATCTCGAGTGTCTAGCACTGGACGGTCGCATCGCCTGCGTCGCGATGCCCGGTGGCCAACGCGTCGAGCTCGATCTGCGCCGACTCTTTGCCCGGCGGGCGGCGATTCTTGCATCGAGCCTCCGTCCCCGCACGGCGCAAGAGAAGGCGGCAATCGCGCTCGAACTCGAGCTGCATATTTGGCCGTTGCTGCCAAAACGCGATCCCATCGTTCCGGTGATCGACCGGGTCTATCCCTTCGAACGCGCCGCCGACGCGCACGCTCGATTGGAGTCGAGCGCGCACATCGGCAAAATCATCCTCGCTTGGTAGGGAAGGTCAGATTTAGCCTGGCTCTTTGTCGCCTCGGTCCTCATTTACCATAGTAAACTTCGTCCCTCGGCTCCTCGATCCAGACTAAATCTGACCTTCCCTTGTAACTAGTGATATATTCCTTGGGACATTGACGACGGTCCGGTCGCCATGAAGAAGAGCATCGGAATGGAAAGCATTGTGTTTGCACGCGACGCGATGAAGGCAGCGCGCCGGGCTTTGGCCTTTTCTTCATCGGTGGCCGGGACGATGCCCAACACCTTCTTTTGGTTTGGCCAGATCACGCCCCAGACGTTGAGCAGCATGATCGTTCCAAGCCACGCTCCAAAACCGATCGGCGCCATCACTCCTTGGAACGTGAAGGCGGCGACGAAGCCGTTCATGCCGGCCGGCCCGGGAAAGTTTGCCAGCAGCGCGGCTCCGAAGATCCACGTAACGACCGCTCCCCAGCGGAAATAGAGAAGTGCTCGCGGCATGATGTATTTTGAGATCGGGCCCGCTTCGCCGGCGGCCGTCGCCTCTTTTACCGCAGCGGCGTTGACGAAGTTAAAGAAGTAAAGCAAACCGATCCACATGATGCCGGCCATGATGTGAACCCAGCGAAATATCCAATCGTTCGAGGCGCTCATGCGCCCGCTCCAATTGCGTGAGAAACGATCGCTCTGGCGATGGCCCAGAGAAGCGCGGTTAAAACGAAGCCGCTGATGACGGTGCCCCAGAGCGAGTCCAATGGATTTTTCAACGTAGCCCTCCCCGGATTCGTGGTGCGATTACAGTCCAGGTTGCGCGTTATGCCGCCGTGTCCTTCTAAGCTTTCTCCAGCCCGCCGATGGACTGCGGTTGCGTAACGATCGTTTTTGCGTGCGTATACCACACCAGGCCGGGCGGTGCGGCACGCTGCTTGCGTACGTGCTTGCGCAGCGTATAGTCCACAGCCGCCGATGCGGCCGCCTGCGCCTTTGAATAAAAGGCCGCCAGCGATGCCGCTACCTGCAGGTCTTCGTCGGGGACTCGCCCTCGATCGTCGCGTGAAAGAATCACGTGCGCGCCCGGAACCCCTTGGGCGTGAAACCAGAGATCGTCGGGCCGCGCGAGGTGAAATGTCAGCTCGGCGTTCTCGACCGGCGACCGGCCCACGACGATGCGCGAGCCGGCCGGCGTGCGCAGCTCGAGCATCCGCCGTTTCCGTTTTCGAGCCGTGGGACGCGGCGCGACGCGCCGGCGGCGTTGCATCTCGTCGATCGCCGTCTCGACGTCCTGGAGGTCCTCGCTTCCGGCACGTTCGGCTTCCCATCGCAAGGTGTCGACAATTTGCAGCGCGCCCGCGACGACGCGTTCGCGTTCGGCGATATGCGGCAGGCTGCTGCCGAGCTTCTTATACTCGGCAAAGAGTTTCGCGGCGCGCTCCTTCGCCGCTTCGCGCTCGTCCTGCGTCAGCGTGTGCAGCGTAGCGAAGATGCTCTCACCTTGCGCGCGCATATCCTCGCGCCGCGCTGCGGCGGCGCGCTTGCCGGAGAGCCCGATCAGCTCGTCGCGCAGTTTGCGCTCGCGGTCGCTCAAACGACGTAACAACGCATCGCGGCGTCGAACGTCGCGCGCGTTCTGTGCATTGCGCGTTTGCTCGTCCCGCGCGCGGGCCAAAAGATCCAGGACCGAACCTTCCGGCGGATCGTCGATCGTACGCGGATTCTCGGGCAGCGGCGGTAGGGCGTACGCCCAGCCCGCTGCAACCGCGCGCCGCGGGTTCTCCGCTGGGGTAAACTCCTTGTGGGCGCCAACGACGGTATCGCCCTTCACCAACACGATATTCCCGAACCGGGGAACCAACTCGAGATAAAGCTCGAGCTCTTCACCGACTCCAAAACGCGAGCGCGCTGAAAACCGAAAGCGCAGCAGCCGGTCAAAACGGCGCGAGGCAACGGCCGCGAGCGTCATCCCCTTAAGCGAGCGCGCCAGCGTTCGGACGAAACCGGGTTCTTCCAAGATGCCTAGTTCGCCGTCTTCGAGCGTTACGAGCGGCGGCGAGGAGAAGAGGTCGATCGCCAAGACGCTTCGTTCGCTTCCATGCCGAAACACCAGCGCCGTTCGGCCGTCGGGCAGCAGACCGGCGTCTTGGACGCGATCGCCGCGCAACCGCTCTTCGAGCTCGCGCGCCAGACGGGCGATAAGGACCCAATCGGTCTGCATCAAACGTTTCCCGGCGTGAAGAAGAGAATCGCTCTCATCGCCATCGCTCTGGCGGCTTGCAGCGCTGCCTCGCCGGCACCCAAGGGCTGGACGGCGATTCCGGGCTCAAGCGATGCGTGGTCCCGCGGCAGCGGCGCCGCTCGTGAAGAGTACTCATTACGCCGAAAAACCTTTCCGGGGACGTTGCAAGATCTGGCATCGGCCGTGGCGATCGACACCCTGCTGCACAACCCCGGCGGAAAGCTGCGCAGCAGCGACCCCTTTGCGCCCTGCCCGGCTGCGGCCGGCGTCGCGACCCTTTCGTTACGAGGGGGTTTGGCATTGAGGGAGGGGTTCGCCGTCCACGACGGTGTGGCCGTGCGGACCACTTATACGCTCCCGGCCGGCGCGCAGCCCGACGCCAACGTGATCGCGGCGATGCAAAACGTGCTCTGCTGAGCGAATTCGAGGTCCTAAGCGCGCCCGGCGTGAAGGGGGTCCTGCGTTGATCACGGGGCCGGGTCTCCTGTTTGTGGTCTCGGGGCCATCCGGGGCCGGGAAGGACACGCTCGTCGCGGCCCTCCGAGGGCGCCGGCCGAGCCTGCGGTATTCGGTTTCGGTGACGACGCGTGAACCTCGCCCCGAGGAGCAGGCCGGGGAGCACTACTTCTTCCTCTCGCGGCAGGAGTTTGGCCGGGTACGCGACGGCGGCGGTCTTTTGGAGTCGCGCGAGTACAACGGCAACCTTTACGGGACTCCGCGGGATTACATCGAGCGAAGTCTGACCGAGGGCTACGACGTCATCATGAAGCCCGAGGTCAACGGCGCGCTGGCCGTTCGGGCGGCGTTTCCGGACGCAGTGTTGATCTTCGTCGTTCCGGATCGTTTCTCGAATCTCCGCGAGCGCTTGCTCGCGCGCCGAACCGAGACGAACGAGGAGATCGCTCGTCGGCTCGAAATTGCGACTCGCGAGATGAAGTTCATCCGCCAGTTCGATTATATCGTCGTCAACGAGCAGGATCGCCCCGAACAGGCGGTTCGCGACCTCGAGGCAATTTTACAGGCGGAGCGCTTTCGCATTCACCGCTACCCGGACGACTCGATTCGGCGCGTCGAGTCGTCATAACGAAAGGCAACATGACGAAGTCCGTATTCGGCGACCTCGACGCACTCTTAGAGCACGCAGACTCGAAGTTCAGTCTCGTCAATATCGTTACCAAGCGCGCCCGGCAGTTGAACAACTGGATTCGCGTGCAGCAGCTTCCCGCGACCGATCGCCGCGAGTACTTCGCCAGCGAGCCGCTCGTCGACCGCGAAACCATCAACCCCAACAAACCCGTTTCGATCGCACTCGACGAAATTGCCGACGGAAAGATCGAGTACCGGCGAACCCGCGAGGGAATCAAATAGGCTGACATGTGCGGGATCGTCGGATATATCGGTCAACGCGACAGCGTCCCAATCATCCTCGATTCGCTACGGCGCCTCGAGTACCGAGGCTATGACAGTGCGGGCATCGCAGTCATCGACGCCTCGGGCAAGCTGGCCGGCACCAAGGCAGAGGGGAAGCTCTCGCGCCTTGCCGAGCGCCTAAGCAACGGCGAGGCGCTCGCGGGTGCCGTCGGCATCGGCCACACTCGCTGGGCAACGCACGGCCCCCCGTCGGATGCCAACGCGCATCCGCATTTGGATTGCACCAAGCGGATCGCCGTGGTTCACAACGGCATTATCGAAAACTACGCGTCGCTTCGCGCGCGCCTCGGCGAGCGCGGTCACGTCTTTCGGAGCCAAACCGACACCGAAGTACTGGCTCACCTCATCGAGCTGCATTACGACGGGAATCTGGAAGAGGCCGTGCGCCGTACGCTCCGGGAAGTTCGCGGAGCCTACGCCCTTGGCGTGATCTCCAGCGACGATCCGGAGCACCTGGTCTTTGCGCGCAACGGTGCGAGCCCGCTGGTGATCGGCATCGGCGAGGGCGAGATGTACGTCGCCTCCGATACGCCGGCTATTTTGCCATACACGCGACGCGAGGTCATTCTGCAGGAGGGCGAGATCGCCGTCGTGGGGCGTGACGGATTTCGCCTGACCGACTACGCCGGATCGCGCATCGAGCGCGAACCCATTTCCGTTACCTGGGACCCGGGCTCGGCCGAGAAGAGCGGCTTCAAGCATTTCATGCTCAAGGAAATTTTCGAGCAGCCGCAGGTCATCAAAGAGACGCTGACCGGCCGGATCGACGACCTCGGCGACGTGCACCTCGGTGCCGAGCTGGGAGCGATCACGCCCGAGCGGCTCCAAGGGCTAAGCAAGATCGCCATCACCGGTTGCGGCACCGCTTATCACGCAGGTTTGGTCGGCATGTATCTGCTGCGGTCGCTCGTGCATCTGCCCGTCGAAATGGAGCTCGCCAGCGAGTTTCGTTACGGCGATCCGGTCATCGATCCAACGACGCTGGTCATTGCGATGTCGCAGTCGGGCGAGACCGCGGATACCATCGAAGCCGTGCGGATTGCAAAGCAGTCGGGCTGTGGCGTTTTGGGAATCTGCAACGTGCTCGGATCCCATTTAACGCGGCTGGCGGACGGCATGCTCTACACGCGCGGCGGCCCGGAAATCGGCGTGGCCGCGACCAAGACCTACATCTCGCAAGTGGCCGCGTTGACGCTCTTCGCGCTCTACCTCGCGCGTTTACGGGGAACTGCAGACGAGGCGAGCCTGCGCGCCATTGCCGACGGGACGAAGCTGCTTCCGGCGGCCGTCGACGTCGTTCTCAACACCTCGGATGAAATTCGCCGCGTGGCTCGCGAAATCCGCAAATCGCAGAGCGTGCTGTTCATCGGCCGATACGTAAACTTCCCAACCGCGCTCGAAGGCGCCCTGAAGCTGAAGGAGATTTCGTATATTCACGCTGAGGGCTATCCGGCCGGCGAGATGAAACACGGTCCGATCGCCTTGCTCGATTCGAGCGTCCCCGTGGTCGGCATCATGACCGAGGACCGCGTTCGGGAGAAGATGTTCTCAAATCTCATGGAGTCGAAGGCGCGCGAAGCCCCGGTGATCGTCGTCGCGAATAGGGGAGACGCCGAAGCAAAGAGCGTGGCCGATCACGTCTTTTGGGTCCCGAGAGTTCACGAGCTTCTCTCGCCGATCGTCAACGTGATCCCGTTGCAGTTGCTGGCCTACCACATCGCCGACATCGAGGGCAAAGACGTCGACCAGCCGCGCAACCTGGCCAAAACCGTCACGGTCGAGTAGCTCGAGGTTTTAGTGATTCGTTTCGACCGACGAGCGCCCGACGAGTTGCGGCCAGTCTCAATCGAACCCGGCTTCCTAAAATACGCTGAAGGCAGCGCGCTGATCAGCGTAGGAAACACGCGCGTCCTCTGCGCCGCCTCGGTCGAGGATCGTGTTCCGGTCTGGATGAAAGGGCGCGGGCTCGGCTGGGTGACCGCCGAGTACGCGATGCTGCCGCGAGCCACGCAAGAGCGGACGCAGCGCGAATCCTCCAAAGGACGGCTGGGCGGCCGAACCCACGAAATCCAGCGAATTATTGGGCGTGCGCTGCGCGCCGTCACCGATACGGCGAAGCTGGGCGAACGGACGGTATGGCTGGACTGCGACGTGATTCAGGCCGACGGCGGAACGCGGACCGCGGCGGTGACCGGTGCGTACGTGGCGCTCGAGTTGGCGTTGCGCACGCGTTTCGATCCGGCCGAGCGCGCGCGCTGGCCGTTGCAGGCGATGGTAGCGGCGACCAGCGTCGGAATTGTCGGCGGCCGTCCGCTCCTCGACCTCGCCTACGACGAGGATAGCGCAGCGTTGGTGGACATGAACGTCTTTATGACCGACGCCGGCCGTTTCGTGGAGCTGCAAGGCACCGCCGAAGCTGCGCCGTTCGACCGGGGTGAACTCGACGCGCTGCTGGCGCTGGCAGAGGGCGGCATTCGCCGGCTCTTTGAGGTGCAGCGCGCGGCGCTGACCGCTCCGTCCGTTCATGCCGGCTGATCCGGCGCTGCGCGATCTGGCGACGCGCGTGGGGGCCTTCCACATTACCGATGCCGCGATGAAACGGGCCCAGCGCGCAATCGAAACCGCACTTGAAAAGGGCGAGGTCGACGCCGGCGCGCAGCAAGCCTATCATGCAGCCGTGCGCCGGTACTTTGAGAGCTTCGATCGGGAAGCGCGCGCCCACTTACGCGACGTGGATCGTCGCCTCGAGCGCAGCAATCAAGTCGTCTTCAATCTCACCGCCGAGCGCGGGGTCGCCGTCAAGCGCATCGAGGCAACGCAGTCCGTGTTGAGCGCGCTGGCCGGCCTCGAGGCTTCGGCGCCGTGAGAATTCTCGCTCGGGTTGGGCGCGCGACCAACGACTTTTTCGAATACGCCGGCGGCGTGACGTTGCTCACCACGGAGTCACTCGGCTTCCTGGTTCGCCTGCGCATACGCGTCGGGGAGACGGTGTCGCAGTGCGCCTTGCTCGGCGTGCAGTCCCTGGTCATCGTTCTGCTAACATCGCTGTTTACCGGCATGGTGATTTCGCTCGAGTCGGCCCAGCAAGCCGTCGCGTACGGCTTTTCCAGCTTCGTCGGCGGAGCGGTCGCGTATGGCGCCGTGCGCGAGCTCGGACCGATGCTTACGGCGGTCGTCGTGGCCGGACGCGTCGGTGCGGCGATCGCCGCCGAGATCGGCTCGATGGTCGTAACCGAACAGGTCGAGGCGTTACGCTCGATGGGTCTGGAGCCGTCGCGCTTCCTCGTCGTGCCGCGGCTGCTGGCGCTGCTCTTGATGCTGCCGCTGCTGACGATATTCGCCGACGTCGTTTCGATTCTTGGCGGCGCGTGGATCGCTCGCGAGTACGCCCACATCCCGTACCACGAGTTCATGCAGTCCGTCCGTCAGGCAATCGATTTTACCGACGTGGTCAAAGGCTTGCTCAAGGCCTTCGTTTTTGCGACGATCATCGCGATGGTCGGCGCGTACCAAGGTCTCTCCACTCGCGGTGGAGCAGCCGGAGTAGGGCAATCCACGACGTTTTCGGTCGTGCTGGCAATCATTCTGATCTTCATCTCCAACTTCGTGCTCTCGCTACTGCTTTTCGGCACCCGATGAACTCCAACGGCCGCAGTCTTATCGCGCAAGTCGACGGTGTGTCGCTGTCGTTCGGCGAGCGCATCGTCTTAAAGAACTGCAACCTGGACATCGTCGAAGGGGCCATCACCTGCGTGATCGGGCTCTCGGGAGCCGGTAAATCGACGATTCTGCGGCTACTCGACGGGCTGCTGCTGCCCAACGAAGGCCACATCTACGTGCTCGGCCGCGATCTGTGCCACTTATCGGAAGAGCAGATCAACGTCATGCGGCAAAAGATCGGTCTTTCATTTCAGTTCGCGGCGCTGCTCGATAGCCTCAGCGTCGGCGATAACGTTGCCCTTCCGCTGCGCGAGCACACGAAGCTCTCGCAGACGGAGATTCGGCAAACGGTCTTCGATGCGCTCGATAGCGTCGGGCTCGCTCACGCGTACGACGATCTGCCGGCCGAACTTTCGGGGGGCATGCTCAAGCGCGCGGGTTTCGCGCGCGCCATCGTTACCCGGCCAGCCCTGGTGCTCTACGACGAGCCCACGACGGGCCTCGATCCGATCGTCAGCAAGCTGATTACCGAGACGATTCTCAAACTGCGCTCGAAGCTCAATGGGACCGCGGTCGTGATCTCGCACGACCTTCCCTCCATCTTCATGATGGCCGACTATATCGCGATGCTCTTCGAGGGAGCGATCATTGCCTACGACACCGCCGACCGCATCCGCAACTCCCCCAACCCAATCGTTCAGCAGTTCCTCCAAGGCTCCGAGGCGGGGCCGATTCAAATATAGGGAGCCGCCGAGGCTTCCTAGGCTCTTTGCGCCGGGAGACTAATAAGGAGAAGTATGACGAAGCAGGCCCAGGTCGGTGCGTTCACGCTTTTCGCGCTGCTCCTGCTCTTCGGAGTCTTTTATCTGGTGACGGATTTCGGCACGCGGCATAGCGGATATCGCGTCGGGGTTCGCTTTGAGTCCGCGTCCGGCTTGACGCCGGGGGCTCAAGTCTTCTTTAGCGGCGTCGACGCGGGTGCGGTCGAGTCGGTGCAGCTTCTGCCGGATAACACGGTCGACGTGATCCTCGCGATGAACCACGAGATCAACGTACCGGTCAACTCGCGGTTTCTCATCGAAGCTCCGCTCACCGGAACTCCCGCCGTCGTGATCATTCCGCCGAAGCAAAATCCGCCGATCGCATTGCTCCCACGCGAAGTCCTGCCCATCGACCAGCAGCCACGCGGCGCCAATGCCGCGACCATCGGCGATCTGCTCGTAGAAGGGCAGGGCGAGATCAAGCGCCTCGACTCCGTGATGGCGCTGCTGGAGAAGCGTACGCCGCATTTGCTGGACACGCTTCAAGCGACGCTCGACAACGCCAACCAGCTGACGATCACGACGAGAGGCACGGTACGGCAGCTTTCAAACGAGTTGCTGGCGTTCGGCGCAAACTTACAGAGCAGTCTCACGACGGCCAGCACCAACGTCGAGCAGCTCTCCGCGACGCTCAACACCGCCGCAACCAGCGACTCCAAGAAGGTCGGGGTCTTGCTCGATCAGTTTAACTCAACGGCCGTCGCGCTCAACCGCTCGATGAGTGCACTGCAGGGTATTGCTACCGATCCTCGGCTAAAAACGAATCTCCTGGCGACGACGCAGAGCATCGCGGACACGACGGCGACCATCGCCGCACTCACCAAAGATTTGCGAACGGTAACGGGCAATCCGCAAACTCAGGCGCAGGTGCGCAGCACGGTCGCGAATCTCGACGCGGTCATGCAGAAGGCGAACTCGCTCTTGGGGCAGCTCGGAGGGACGAGCAACGTTTACGGCGTCGACACCGGGGCGGCGCCGATCCCGGCCGTCCTGCCGAGCGTCTCGCCATATCCTGAGCCACTTCCGACCGGCGCCACACCGCCGGGCACGGGGATCTCGCCCGAGGCGCGCGCGCGGCTTCAAGGCCAACTCAACAAGTTGGCCAGCAATCTCATTGCAATTCAGGTACGCCTGAGCGGACTCTCCCCGCAACACAACCCTGGCCTGAATCCGGTGCTGACCAGCAGCCAGGGTCCGCTGGGCGACCTCAATCTCGTGCTGCTCCCGCACGGCAGCACGAGCATTATCGCGGGCGCCAATGCGATCGGAAACAATACGACGTGGAACGCGCTGCTCGAGGGAAATAAGGGCGACTTTCACCTCGCCGGAGGCGTACTCTACTCGCAGATGGGCCTGCTCGGACAGTATCAGCCGATGCACGGCTTCGGCCTTGAAACGCGCATCTACGATCTCACCTACCCCATGATCGACGTGTACGGGAATCTCAAGATCGCCCCCGGCGCGCAGCTCTTCTTCGGACAGCGCGACATCACGCATGCGTCGCGGCGAAATACCTTCGGCCTGCAGTATCAGTTCTAGTGGCTTTGTGAATATCGGCATCATCGGCGCCGGTGCGATGGGGACCCTCTTTGGGTTTCATCTCGCCGGAAATTGCAACGTAACGATGCTCGACGACAATGCAGAAGTTGCTCGCGCCGTCGAACGCAACGGCCTACGGGTTGACGACGAGCCCGCGCGTTTCGTAGCGATTGCAGACCGGCCGCGCGATTTGTATGGCTCGCAGATGCTCTTCCTGTTCGTCAAGGCGGTGGATACGCTGCGGGCGCTGCGCGCCTTCGCCGGCGAGCTCAATCCTACGGCGCCCGTCATCTCGCTGCAGAACGGGGTCGGCAACGAAGATGCAATTAAGACGGCGTTGGGAGGGGCGGTTCCGGTAATCCTGGGCATCACCACCGAGTCGTCGCAGACGATCGAGCCGGGCCACGTCCACAGCTCTCAAGCCGGCAATACGATCATCGGATCGACGAGCGCGTCGTCCTCGATTTCGCGCACCGTTACCGAACTGCTCAATAGCAGCGGTTTGCGCGCGACGGTGGTCTACGATATCCGACCGCACCTTTGGGGAAAGCTTGTCGTTAACGCGTCGATCAACGCACTCTCCGCGATTCTCGATTGCGACGCCGGCGATATTCCCAAGGATCCCAACGCGGCGCATCTCGCCGAAGCGCTCGCCGAAGAAACGGCCGGCGTTGCCGCGGCGCTCAAGATCAATCTTCCGTTCGTCAATCCATGGCGGTACGTCACCGAAGTCGTCGCGATCGGTGCCGATTCGAAGAGTTCGATGGCCTACGATCTGGCTTCGGGGCATCCCAGCGAGATCGATCACATCAACGGAGCCGTGGTAGCCTTTGGGCGCCGGACGGCGACGCCGACTCCGTACAACGACGCTATGGTTCGCCTGGTCAAAGCGCAAGAAGCCCTTCGCTCACGGCTGCGGCTGCAAACGTAAGAGCTGGACCCCGCCCGAACCCGTCTCGACGTCGATGCGACGCGGCCCACCGCCGTTGACGCTGCCATCGATGGTTTCGGAGTGACCGCTCGAGACGCCGCGTAAGCCGAAATCGGTAAAGAGCGCGCCGTCGTCAGTGTGCAAGTGGACGGTGAACCCGACGGTCGCGCGGACCCGCAGCTGCACGTCGCCGTCCTGCGTCGAGAAGTGCAGCGTCCCCGGCCAATCGCTCGCGCCCATCGTGACCAACAGATTTCCCTTGCCGACCATGGCCTGGGCGTAACCCGGCAACATGAGCGTGACGTTACCATTGCTCGCGACGATACGCGCATTACCGCTAATGTCTGTGACGCTCACGTCGCCGCGTTGCGAATAGACGACGAGGTCCACCCGATCGGGAACGCGGACCAGAAGCGCCGCTAGCGGAACGGGCGCGGTTACGAGCAGGCCATGCACCGCCGGCCTCAGCAGCGGTGCGGGCGGGGTAGCGCCCTTTTGAAGCGCGGTTGCCGAAACCGTAAAGAGGTCGCGTCGCTGCCGGGCTTCGGGAGCAAACGCACTGAATTGCGCGCCGGCTACACGCACCGAGAGCGTGTCCCCGGCTTTGAGAACTCCGACGGTGGTGACGTAGGGGCTGGTGGTAGTGCAGGCGCCTAGCCCAAGACCGATGAGAAGGAGGAGAAGAAGGCGCCGGTTCACCTTGAGCGCGATTCGCTGCGGTCATGGTGGTATACTGGCCACAAATGATACGTCTGATTTATTGCGTGGTCGCGTGCTCGCTCGTCCTGGCCGGCTGCGGCGGCTCCGCCCCATTCTCCCCCGGCGTGCCATCGACCCAGGGGAGTGTTCCGCTTACTTCGTCGCGTTGGATTCCCACCGCCGGCGAGAGCTATCAAATCCAGTACGACGGGAAGCTCGACCTCAGCGTTGACGCCCAGATCTACGACCTGGACATGTTCGACACGAAGGCGTCGGTCGTCAGCGAGCTTCACGCGATGAATCGCAAAGTCATGTGCTATATCTCCGTTGGAACGTGGGAAAACTGGCGACCCGATGCCAAGGAATTTCCAAAAAGCGTACTAGGACACAAAGACGGGCACTGGAAGGGCGAGCGCTGGCTCGACATCCGCCAAACGTCGGTCCTCGAACCGATCATGGCCGCACGCCTCGCACTCTGCAAGAAGAAGGGCTTTGACGGCGTCGATCCCGACAATCTCGACGGCTATCAGAACAGGACCGGCTTTCCGCTGACGTACGCCGAGCAGCTAACCTACGACACCTGGGTTGCGCAGCAAGCTCATGCCGACGGCCTCACGGCCGATCAGAAGGGCGATAACGGCCAAGTAAAAGATCTGGTGAAGGTGTATGACTTCGCGGTCGTCGAGCAGTGCTTCACGCAAGGCTGGTGCAAGCAGTTCACGCGCTACACGGATCAGAACCGCCTCGTCGTCGACGTCGAGTATTTCGCGAACAAGCAGCGCTTTTTGACGAAGACGTGCCCGAGCGATGCTAAATACAACGAGACCGCGATCCTCAAGAAGCTCGAGCTAACCGCGTGGATCGTCACGTGTCCGGGGAGCTAACCGGCGAACGCCTCAGGGTGCGAACTTAAAGACCGTCCCACAGCCGTTTCCGCAGCGCTTAGCCCCCCTGCGATCGCCGTGCCGTAGAGCGCGCTCCCGGCGCGGATCAGCAGGGGCTCTGGGTGCGATCCGTCCTTACCGGCTTGGAAACTGTGAATCACCTGTTCCGAGCCCGTCACAGGCCGGTTCGCGGTCCCGGGGAGACTCGGAACTCGCGGAGCCTCCGCCGCCGTTGCATGCCTTCAAGAGCGCCGCAATTGCCGGAAAAAGCCAAAGCCGCATGACGTCAGATCCTCGATAGCTCGCCGAACCCCGGGAGAGAGGGAACTACCCTCTCGCGGATTCGTAGCCTTTTCTCGGAGCGAGGAGCCCTTGACTTTCTTCCCTTCGAATGCGATAAAAGATTTATTATGTCGCATTCAGAGGCAGAAGGCTGCGTTCGGGACCTAGCCGCGTACCTGCTGACCGAGCGCCAACGTAGCCCGTTGACGGTCGCTGCCTACGAGCGGGATCTCCAGGAGTTCGCGGCCTTCATTCGGCGCAGCCACGACGAGCGGCCCGAGGAGTTCGCCGATCCGTCACTGCGTGCCGTAAAGTCGACGCACGTTCGGCGCTACATTGCGTACATGTTCGATGCCCGGAAGTACGACAGCCGGACGGTCTGCCGCAAGCTGTCGTCGATCAAGGCGCTCTATCGATTCTTGAAGATTACCGGCGAGCTGGCCGACGATCCGGCGGCGGCGATTCCCGGGCCTGCGGTCGCCAAGCGCAAACCGGCGCCGCTGAAGGTCGACGAGGTCGGCCGGCTGTTGCGGACGTCGCTCGCCGGCCGGACGGATGCCGCGCGATTAAGGGACGCCGCGATTATGGAGCTGTTCTACGCCAGCGGCATGCGCCGCGCGGAACTTGCCGGGGCGCGCCTCGCGAACGTCGACCTCGCCGAACGAACGATTCGCGTGACCGGCAAAGGGAACAAAGAGCGGAGCGTGCTGATTAACCACACCGCCGCAGAAGCGATCGAGGCGTATCTGCGGGTGCGGCCTCGCAGCTCCGACCCAGCGCTGTTTTTAGGACGCGGCGGCAAAGCACTTACGCCGCAACATGTCTGGCGGATCTTCAGCAACATCTACCGAGTGAGCGGCATTCAAAAGCACGCCAGCCCACACACGCTGCGCCATTCCTTCGCCACGCATCTCGTCGAAAACGGCGTCGACCTGGAGACCGTCCGCGAGTTGCTCGGCCACGAAAGCCTGGCGACGACGGGGATCTACTTGCAGCTCGCGATGGGGCACAAACGCCGCGCCTACGACGAAGCCCACCCGCGCGACCGTATGCCCGACCGCTAGGCGACCTTCTTCTTCCCTTCCGCGGCTTTAGGGTACGAAGAGCCCATGAGCCAGATTCCGACCCGTTATCCCGTCGCCGTTGCCATTATCTTGCTGATTTGCTCCAACGCCTTCATGACGATCGCGTGGTATGGCCACCTGAAGAACACCAAGAGTCCGCTGTTCATTGCCATCATCGCAAGCTGGGGAATCGCATTCTTCGAATACTGCTTTCAGGTTCCGGCAAACCGAGTTGGTTACAGCGCGCTCAGCCTCACGCAACTGAAAATCTTGCAAGAAGTAATCACGCTCGTGGTGTTTACGATCTTCGCGCTTCTCGTCTTCGGTCAGGTCCCTAAGTGGAACTATCTGGTCAGCTACGCCCTCATCGTCGGAGCGGTGTACTTTGCATTCAAAGCATAGCCACGCGCAGCAGAATCCGCTCGGCGCTCTGCGAAAACATTGACGAATGTTACTTGCTTCGCAACGAATCAGGTATTAGCCCCGTTTTATCCTCGGTATCCCCGCTATTCGCAAGCAAAACAAGTTTGCCGGCATATTGACGAATGGGGGGCTCTACAATCGTATTACAGCAACGCGCACCCTTTCGCTTCGCTCGAATCCACGCACAAAAGGTTGCTGCGCAAAGGCTAACAAACTTTGATAGGGAGCCTGCAACTGATGGATACTAACGTTCTCAACGCCGCCGACTATGGCGTCCTGCCGGGAAATGGCCTGGGCGAACGCAACAGCGCTGCCCTGCAGCGAGCCCTCGATGACCTAGGAGTTGCAGGCGGGGTCGCGCACTTTCTTATGGTCGGCAAGTAAGCTAAAGGGGATGTCATGAAACTGCGCTGTGCGATTCCTCTCGCGCTCGTTGCAGGTCTGTTCGCAGGGTGCTCGACGACCACTACGCGGGTTGCACTGCCGCTTACGCACGCTGCCGGGAATCCTCTCGTGCTCGGGAATCAAACGCCTTCGCACGGCTGGATGCTGCCGGCCGCGAAGAGTATGGATCTACTCTACGTCTCTAATCATAATCAGCTCTTGGCCTTTTCTTATCCAAAAGGGAAACTAGTTGGAGAGATCACCGTGGCTTCGGGGGATTTCTTTGGGCTCTGCTCCGACAGCACGGGGGATGTGTTTGTGACTTCGCAAGGGTCAGGCTTTCAGAGCTATATTTACGAGTACGCTCACGGAGGAATCAAACCGTTCGCAACGCTAAGCGACCCGGGCGACCCGTTGGGCTGCGCTTTCGATCCTACAACCGGGAACGTCGCCGTCACAAATATATCGGCAGATGACCCCCCGTACTATCGTGGTGACGTAGTGGTTTTTCCCGATGGGCAAGGCCCGCCAACGCAGTATTCCGATTCCAACGTTGGCTCCTTTCTCTACTGCTCTTATGACGCGACGGGCGATCTTTTCGCTGACGGCGACGGCTACCTCACCGAGCTTTCTGCAGGCGGTCAGAGCCTTAACGACATCACGCTTGGTCAGCGGATTGATCCAAGCAGCATCCAGTGGGTAGACGCATACCAGGCGTTTGTGCTTACTGACCGGTCAGGCGGCCCAAAGGGTCCAATCTACACCTACCAGGTGCAGGTCTCGGGATCGACGGGGATTGTTAGCGGTCCGACGATTCTCAAGACGAATCATGATCGCAGCTCTCGCGACTATCCGTTTTGGACCGGTGACGGAAGAATCATCGGCGCAGGGCTCGTCCGTGGGAACCTCGCCGGTCTCTTGGATTTCTGGCGGTATCCGAAGGGCGGCCAGCCAAAAAAGAGCATTGATCATCCCGACGGAGCGCACAATATCTTCGGCGTTACCGTCAGCCGAGCCAATGCTTCACGCGGCTGAGAACGTTGGGGAGTTATAGATGACGACGTATTCGGGACCCGGCGTTTTCAACGTACTGGATTATCTCATGGTGGCCGGGCCGAGTGGCATTGGCTCGGACAATGCGACCTTTCTCCAAAATGCCATCGACGCGGCCCAGGCAAGCAGCTACGAATCTATCGCAAGGCAACGGCTTGCCATCTATGCTTCTTCGATCCAGTCCTTCGTCAGGAAGAGCCAGAACGCGAGCCCAGCATAGTCGTCGTAACGCGAAAAGGCGCGGCGGATCGTCGAATCGGCGGCCCGCTTCTTTCCGGTGAGGCGGAGATACGTTGGGCGCGTCCACGAGTCGAGGACGAGCAGTCGATGCCGCCCGAGCAACTGCATGACGTGAGCTGCGCCGTACGGGCCAATCCCCGGCAGCTCCAGGAGCATTTCTTCGGCCTCCTCGTCGGAGTGACGCGCCGAATCCGTTAGCGATTCGAGGTCGAGCTTTCCGGCGGCGACGTCGCTCGCGATGCTCCGCACGTATGGCCCGCGGTAACCCATTCGCGCGACGCCGCGATACCACGATTCGGACGTTGCCGCCAGCAGTTCCGGTTCGGGAAAGGCGCCGCCGCCAAGTTCGACGAGCGCCGTCGTCATGCGCACCGTGGCCGACCAGGCGCAGTTGGTCGTGCAGATCGTCTTCACGACATCCTCGAAGACGGTCGGACTCGCAAGAATCCGTCCCGCACCGCCGCTCGCCCACCCGAGCAGTTTATCGCCGGCGAGCTTTGCGTAAAACGGCGTCAGGTCGTCGTGAAAGCGAAACATCCTTGCAACCAGAGCTTGCACGCGTTCGGCGTCGCCACGCGCCAGCCGCGACGGCGATTGTGCGACCAGCCTGCCGCCACGTTCTTCGAGCGTAAGCTCGACCACGCGCTTCCCAATGCGAAGACGACGCACGTAGCGAAGCGGCGATGACAGCACCGTTGCCGGCGGCAAGCGCGCGACGCCGTGCGAATGGACAGTACGGGAGAATGAAATGGGCTCGCCCCCCGCGCCAACCAGGGGGAAGTCGAAAAGTACCTTCACCCAGGGAGCCTAGGCTACATAGGATACGTTGACGGCGACGCCGGCGGCTTGCGCGCGCATCAAGACGCCGTAGACGGCGTCGAGCTCTTCCTCGATCGAGGCAATTTCGCCGGCGCTCACTTGAAAGCGCGCGGCATGGGTCCAGAGCAGGCTGCGGGCTCGTTCGAAAGCGCTATGAAGCCGCTCCGGAGTCGCTTCGAGCACCGGCCAATCCATCTCGCCTTGGGCTGGAACGACGCGCCAGCCGCGGCCGGAGACAAAAGCCACCTCTTCTTCGGGCCCCAGCGCATGCGGAATCGCTAACAGGACGTCGACCGCCTCTTGATCCGCAAGTGAAAGCCGCAGCCCCAGCTCACCCAGGCGAAGGATGTAACGAAAAAAGGAGATGCTGCCGACCGTATAGGCTCCAGCTGGCGAAGCAACGTTCACATGAATAAGATCCAGGTCGGGATCGTTGCCCGGGGAACCGCTCATAAAACCGTACTTCGTTGCGAGGCTGGCGAGTCCGTTAGTCGCTAGGCGGGAATAAGGCCAAGCTCCCTCACGGCATCGCGCTCCTTGCGCAGCTCTTCAAGCGTCTCTTGAAGCTTGCGCTTGCCGAACTCGTCGTGCGTAACGCCTTCGACGATTCGGGAGACGCCATTTTCGGTGCGTGAGGGGAACGAAAAGATCAATCCCTTGTCAACTCCATACTCCCCGTGGGAGTACCGGCCGACCGAATACCGTTCGCCGGGCGGCGTGTCGTGGGTCAGGTTGTAAACGCCAGTGATGGCAGCGTTGGCCGCCGAGGCAGCCGATGAGGCCCCGCGCGCTTTGATGACTTCGGTCCCGCGGTTCTGCACGGTCGTTATAAACTCGTCCTCGAGCCATCGCCGGTCGAGCAGCTCGGGAGCCAGCTTGCCCGCGATCGTGGCGTGCGCAAAGTCGGGGAACTGCGTTTGCGAGTGATTGCCCCAAACGACGACGTTGGCGATTTGCGTCGTGTCGACGCCGGCCTTGCGCGCCAGCTGAGCGCGCGCGCGAAGCTCGTCGAGCGAGGTCATCGCGAAGAAGTTGTCCCGCGAGATCCGCGGCGCGTTGTTCATCGCGATCAAGCAGTTGGTGTTGGCTGGATTGCCGACGACGAAGACGCGCGCGTCGGGCGACGCATGATCGTTGATGGCGCGGCCTTGCTCGGTGAAGATTTTGCCGTTCACGCGCAGGAGATCGGAACGCTGCATGTCGGCTTTGCGAGGAACGGCGCCGACGAGCAGCGCCCAGTCAACGGCGTCCATTGCTTCGTTGACGTCGGATCCATAGCGAACGCTCTTGAGCAACGGAAACGCACAGTCCTCGAGCTCCATGACGATGCCGCGCAGCGTCCCGAGCGCCGCTTCCAGTTCGAGAAGCTGCAGCTCGATCTCCGTCTCGGGACCGAACATCTGACCCGACGAGACCCGAAAGAGCAACGCATAGCCGATCTGTCCGGCCGCGCCGGTTACCGCCACCTTAATTCGTTTTTTCACGCTGCCTCCACTGATTTGCTCGCCGGTCCGGCGGGAAAGCTCGCTCGCTGCGGGCGAAGCCACCACTGTCGATGATCGAGCAAGACGCATCCATCTATAACGCCTGCATTCGCTGCGGGCTCTGCCTGCCGTCCTGCCCCACCTATCTCGAAACTATGACAGAAACATCCGGCCCGCGCGGCCGGATTAGTCTCATCAAAGACGTCGCGCAGTCGCGCCTCGACCTGCGCAGCCCGGGGTTTCTCGAGCAGATGTCCCAGTGCTTGGATTGCCGCGCGTGCGAAGCCGTCTGTCCGTCAGGCGTCCGCTACGGACAACTCGTCGAAACCGCCCGGGCCCAGATCCGCCAGACAAACCCGGCAGAGCCGCCCAGCCGCCGTTTCGCGCGCGCTTTCCTGTCGCACTCACTCTTTGCCGATCTGCGGCTCATGCGCGCAGCCGCACGAATCCTTCGCTTTGCGCAGCAGACGCGCCTCACGTCGCTGGCCCGAGTCGTCGGCCTCGGCGATGCCGCCAAGCTTGCCCCGCGAATCCCGTCTTCGTTCTTTAGCGCTCGCGGCCAACGATTCGAAGCCCGCAACGCCAAGGGCGTGGCGTTTCTTCACACCGGTTGCATCATGGCGGTGGCTTTCGGCAACGTTCACGAAGCGACGGTAAGCATGCTGCGCCGGGCCGGCCTTACCACAATCGTGCCGGCCGGGCAAGGGTGTTGCGGTGCGATCGCGACGCATGCCGGTGAGCCGGACTTCGCGCGCGAGCTTGCCAAGCGAAATATCGCCGTCTTCGAGGCGAGTGGGGCCGACGTCTACGTGGTGAATGCCGCCGGCTGCGGCAGCGCACTCAAACACTACGACGAACTTCTGGCAAAAGATCCGTCGTGGGCGACGCGCGCCGGTGCATTCGTAAAGCGGGTGCGCGACATTAGCGAGGTTCTCGACGCGATGGACCTGGGACCGGCGTCGCACGCCATCAACGCCGCGATCACCTATCAAGAACCGTGTCATCTCGTGCACGGACAGCGCGTCTCGGCCGCTCCCCGCCGGCTGCTGGCATTAATTCCCGGGTCTCGATTGGTCGAAATGGACGAGAGCACCGTCTGCTGCGGAAGCGCCGGGATCTATAACCTAACGGAGCCGGAAATGGCCGCGCGCCTACAGCAACGCAAGGTAGCCGCGATCGTACGCACCGGAGCGACGATTGTAGTCACGGCGAATCCGGGCTGCGCGATGCAGGTGACGGCCGGCCTGCGGGACGCGGGCTATGCGGCCAGGGTCAAACATATCGTCGAACTGCTCGACGAGGCGTACGGAAGCTAGAGAGCGGCGGTAACGCGATCGCGGTCGCGGCGGGCGTCTTCCAGCGAGCGGTAGACCGAAAAAACGACGATCAGGCCGGTAATGTTCAGCAAGCGTAAAATCGGCCCGTCGTTGACGACGAGGCCCAGGGTTTTGCTGCGCTCGGTCGTCCGGCGGTGCGCGCCGATCAGCACGCCTAAACCCGTCGAGTCGAGAAACTCGAGCTGCGTCAAATCGACGATCAGGTTGTGGCTGCCCCGTTCGGTTGCGTCGGTCAAGGCCGCCCGAACCGCCGGCGCCGTCGCGAGATCGAGGCTCCCTCGCAGCCGGAAGATCAGCGTCTCTCCGCCATCTTCGGTCTTGAGGTCTATGCTTAGTTCGTCATGTGTCATCTGCGCGGTCGCCTTTCGCGGCCCTAGTAAGCTCGGCCTTGCATAGCTGCTACGATATTCATCCGGTACTCATACGAAGCCCGCGGCGTCTTCGTCCCAGCGGGTGAGATTCTCTGGGATGACATGGACCCCGCCGATCCAGCGATCGATCCGATGCTCGTCGAGCCAGTCCGCATCGCCGGCCAAAACTCGGCGGCCTAGGGGCGTCAGAACCAAGCTCTCGTCGTTCCCCTCGATGAGCGCTCCCTCGCCTGCGCGCAGCTCGTCGAACATGACGCCGAATGCGCGGTTGCCCATAAAGGAGGCTTCTTCTCGCGCCTGCGTGCGCGTGAAGAGTTCGTCTGAGCGTGCAGCACCCTGGGCTACTGCTAAGAGCGTTTGACGCTGCGAGCGCGAGAGACCGTCGCGCACCGATGGATATTCTTCGCACAAGCGTTGCATTGCGGCGCGCAAGAACGGCAGGCCGATCGCATCTTCTCCCGCCGCGGCATAAAGCTCGGTGGGTGATGGGGAGGTAAAGCGTTCCCAGTTTCGCCGCGCGGATTTAAAAATCGCGGCCGTAGCGGTTCGCCGCCTTGGAAGCAGCGGCAGAATCTCGTCGACGGTCATGCTTGCAAGATAATGATCGCTTTGAATGGTGGCAACGCGGCCCGGCTCGAGATTCAACTCCTCGAGTGAGGTCAGCGCCTGCAGCAATTGCAGTTGGTCGTAAAGGTCGTGCTCGAACCAGAGCACGACCTCCTCAAACTCCGCCGCGCGGCGAACTTGCGCGTCGCGCCGCTCGAAGTCGTGGATCAGCTTAATTGGACTGCCGTAACCGCGCGATGCAAGATAGGGTGCGCGCGTCTCGCTTGTTTTCTCGAGTGAAAACCCAAAGGGGACGGGGCCGTCGTTAAGCGCGTCGCGCCATGCGAGGTGCGTTCCTAAGATGCCCGCCTTACCAAGGAGATAGAGCGCTCCGTCGCCATTGGTAATGTGCAGCGCACGCGCCATTAGACGGCACCCGTATCTATTGGCCCGCGGAGGGCATCGCCGGGGTGGCTGTCAGGCTCCGTCAAAGCGGTGGCTGGGGTGGCTGGATTCGAACCAACGCATGGCGGAGTCAAAGTCCGCTGCCTTACCGCTTGGCGACACCCCATCGCGCTTTACTTTCGCAGTTCGTTGTGTGTGCCTGCGCCGCGGTATCCTGACCGCGGCGACCGGCGTCCTCGGCCGGGTGTAGCCCACTCTTGCGCGCCAACTGCGCGCGCCCCCGAATCACCAGCGCCGCATTGACGTCGGCGTGGTTACGATGACCACACCGAATGCAACAAAAGCGCCTTCTTCGGCGGCTCTCGCGCGCAACGTGCCCGCAGCGCGAGCACTCCTGCGACGAGAAACGACCATCCACCTCGACTACCGTGCGCGCAGCCTCCTCCGCTTTCGCCACGATCATCTGCCGAAGCAGACCAAATCCACTATCTAAAACTACCCGGTTCAAGCCGGCCTTGGCGCGCACGTTACGCCCGGGGCGTTCCATGCTCCCTCTGGCGCTTCGGGTGATCGCCCGCACCGACAACTTCTCGAGTGCGATGACGTCGGCGCCATTGACCAGCCGGCGGGCGACTTTATGAGCATAATCGCGTCGGGCATTGGCTTGCCGCTCCCTGGCGCGCGCTAGGCGTTTCCATGCTTTGACGCGACGATGCTCGCGGTCGTTGGTCACCCGCCGCGCGCCATCCCGCACCGTCGCCCCCTCCAGCTCACGCTGCAGACGCGCGGTCTTGGCTTTGCCCTTTTCTCCCACCGTCGCATTGGCGATCAAACGGGCATCGGACAGCGCCGCCAGCACGTGCACTCCGCGATCGACGCCGATCACCTCGTTGGTTGCCGGCAACGGCCGTACCGCGCGTTCACACTCAAAGCAGGCATACCAGCGATCATTCTTGCGCACCACCCACGCACGCCCGTAAGTCGCCGGGACCTGTCGCCCCTTGCGCAGCTTCACGGCACCGACGCCGGGGATGCTCATGCGCTGCTGCGCGTGGTCGAAGCGTAGCGCCCGATCGCCGTGCGGGAACGCGAGCTGCTTCCAGCGCCGCCAGCTCCTGAAGCGGGGAAAACCGGCCGTCTCACCCTGATTGAGGCACCGGAAGAAGGCCGTCATGGCCAAGTCCAGCCGATGCAGCACGGCGTCCTCAGCCTCGCGATAAACGGCTCGCAGGCGCCCATCTTCGGCGCGCAGCGCGGTGATCTCCGCGTACTGCATTTTGGCCGTTACCTTGACCTTGCGAAGACGATACGCATCGCGGCGTTGCTGCAGCAGCGCGTTGTAGAGGTCGCGCGTCACGTCGAGCATGACCGTCAGCGCGCCGGCTTGGCGCGACGTTGGGTAGAGGCGAACGCGCTCGATGCGTTTCACAACAGCGAGCATAACCCAGCTCAGTGTCAGACGCCTGGCACACGCCGCTTGTCAAGTAGTCGTCGTTCATACTGATCGTTGCGAGCCTGTTCTGAGGCGAAGTCGAAGGGCTTGCCTTCGCACGACACCTCGGTCCGCAGTCCTTGGATCATCGGACCTTGCGACGGCGTCGTTCACATCGTCCTCACTACCATGGAACGACAAACGGCAAGCCCGTCCTTCGTCCTTCGACTACGGTCAGGATGACAATACTACGCTCAGGATGACATTACTGGCTCAGCCCTTCGACTGCGCTCAGGGTGACACACGCGATGCTGGGGGGAAAATCTCCCCCAAGGCTCTAGCGGCTGGCGATCAGCCGTTTGGCTCCCACATAGCGCGCCGCCCAGTACGAGTCGGAAAGATGGCTCACCATCACTCCGTGGCTCGAGCTGGCGTGGACGAACTGGCCTTTCCCGAGGTAGATGCCGACGTGCGAGACGCCGCCATAGGTATCGAAGAAGACCAGGTCTCCCGGACGGGGTCCGCCCACCGCAGGCTTGCCCACATCGTACTGCGCGTCCGCGGTACGGGGTAAGCCGACGCCCAGCATCGCGAAGACGTGCTGGACGAAGCCCGAGCAATCAAAGCCGGAAGTGCTCGTGCCTCCGAAGACATAAGGCACGCCCAAAAAGCGTAGCGCGCTGCTGGTCAGCGCGCGGGCCATCTTGGATGTTCTGGCAAGGATGCCGCCGGCGAACCGCTCGACGCCGCCGCGATGGCGCTCCGGCGCGGTCATGATCAACCGCGAGGTCCACTCGGCGACGTCGGGACTCAGCGCTTGGGCGTTGGCCGAGCTGCTGGAGGCGCCGGTGTACTGGATGCTGGACGCGGTATGGGCTTGAGCAACGGCGCCCAAACCCGAAACGAGAAGGGCAAATGCCCCAATAGCTAACGCGTGACGCAAGAAATCGCTCCTCTTTCACGACACTTGCGGGGTTAGTTGACGGGTTCGGGCGGGAAAGATTCGCCCTAGGGCCGACCGGCCCACTCACCCCTACCGGGATATCCCCCGCTCGGGACACATGTCCCGACTCAGTGACCTTTCATCAGGCACGAGAGCCCCCGACGAGACTTTTACGCTCTTCGGGAGACCCTTGATACGGGGCGCTTCGGCGTTCCGCTGGCGCGCCCTCCCGGGCTCCTCCGCTTCCGGATTTCGGGTCCTTACGGCGACGTTAAGCGCTTGACCTCCTGCTCGATTCGTAGAGCAACCCGACCAGCGACGCGCTCGATCAGCGCCCGGTCCTCACCCTCTGCCATCACGCGAATCAGCGGCTCGGTTCCAGACGGCCGGATCAAGAGCCGGCCCGACGAGCCGAGGTCGGATTCCGCTGCGGCGATTGCATCGCGCACGGACTGTGCCGCTAAGACGTCATCGCCGTTGCTGCGCACGTTCACGAGCACCTGCGGCGCGACTTGAACCTCGGTCACGAGTTCGCACAGTCGCGTTTTCGCAGCCGCAACGATACCCAACAACGTAACGGCCGTCCGTGGACCGTCGCCGGTCGTGTTGTACCGAAGATCGATCAGATGACCCGACTGCTCCCCACCTAATGTATAGCCGCCCTCTCGCATTTGCTCGAGCACAAATCGGTCGCCGACGGCGGTTCGGATCAGCGCTATGCCGTGGTTTCGCAGTGCGCGCTCGAAGCCGATATTGCTCATCACCGTCGCAACGATCGTGTCGCCGGCCAACTCCCGGCGCGCGTGCATCGCACACCCGATGGCGAATAGCACGTGGTCGCCGCTAACGGCTGCGCCCGTCTCGTCGACGAAAAGCGCGCGGTCCGCGTCGCCGTCAAAAGCCACGCCCACGGTGTGGCCGTCGCCGCTCGCGTTATAGCTGCGCACGGCGGCTTGCAGCTGCCGCAGGTCCGTCGTGCCGCACTCGACGTTGATTCGAGAGCCGTCATTTTCGCAGTTGAGCTCGACGACGTCGGCGCCGAGCTTACGCAATACGTAGGGCGCGATCGCGAAGGCCGCCCCAAAACCGGCATCGACGACCACCTTCAACCCGTGCAGATCCGGCTCGCCGGCGTAAAGTTCGTGATAATAGTGCCGCGCTAAATTCATGGCCGACCGCGCCACGCCCACCGCGGTTCCAACCGGTCGCGGAAGATCGGAAGAATCGATTGCGGTTTCGATTCGCCGCTCGACGTCGTCGGACAGTTTGAAACCATCGCCTGCAAAAAACTTGATGCCGTTATCGGCGACCGGATTGTGCGAGGCGCTGATTACCACGCCGGCGGCCGCTCCGGTTTGACGTGCGACGCACGCTACCGCTGGCGTGGGCACGACACCAATCAACAGCGCGTCGCTGCCCACCGAGGTAATGCCGGCGACGATCGCCGCCTCCAACATGCTGCCGGAGATTCGAGTATCCCGTCCGACGATGAACGGGCGACCTTTCTCACCGCCGTCGCGCAATACGTTGGCGGCGGCGCGGCCGATACGAAAGGCCAGCTCTGGAGTCAGCTCGCTGTTTGCAACGCCGCGTACGCCGTCGGTTCCGAAGAGTGGAGTCACTTGGCGACGGCGGGGACGAACCGCATCTGGACGCGTACGAGATCGGGTGAAACCGAAGCGCTGGTAATCTCGCCGCCCGAAGCATCCACGGCGATCGGCCGCACCATCTCGTCGATCGTCTTCGGCTCGCTGGGCAACTCCACGTCAACGTGCACGCCGGAAATTTGCGCCGAGGTCGCCACGCGCACCGTCGCAACGCTCGGACGAATGCGCACCGCGTTCACGACGATGCCGCGCGACAGCGGGCCCATGTAATGCACCACGATTGGAAAGGCGCGGTCCTCGAGCCGCTCGATCGTCAAGGTGACGGAGGCCGGGCTCAGGCTCTGCACCGCGACTTCGGGCGCGACGAGCTGGACCGGGACGTTATAGATTCCTTCACCTTTATTCGACAGGTCCAGCACGGCTTTGATCTCCTCGGGCTTGATGCCGGGCTCACCGCGTTTGGTCGCCACGCTGACCAGGGCCTCGCGATCGGTAAAATGCGCGACGTAACCGGACGGCAAGTTTACCGACACGATCGGGACGGATAGCTGCTGGTCTACCTGCCCACTGGCAAGAAGCGGATTGGTTGCGAAGCGAAAATAGGCCCAACCGACGATCGCGAGCGCCACCGCCAGCAGCTTGAGCCCGAAGTTCTTTCGAAGTAAATCCATCGGTGCTAGAGGTCGGTCCAGGAAACGCGCGGTTTAGAACGTTCGCGCGGCGCGCGCAGCCGGGCTCGCAGGTGTGCGATTAAATCGTTTGGCCGGCGACCTTCGCGGCGAGGCGGTCGCGTGACCGCCAGAAGCATCTTGGTCAGACGTTGCTCGTCGTCGACTGGGCGCGAGAGTTTTCCGGCTCGCGCAATTCGAATACTTGCGTTCTCCTCCGAGACGACGAGCACCACGGCATCGGTCTGTTCGCTCAACCCAAGGGCAGCTCGATGGCGCGTTCCCAAACGCACGCCGGTCAGCGCGCGATCGGCCAGCGGAAGCAGGCACCCCGCGGCCTCGATGCGGCTTTCATGCACGACCACCGCGCCGTCGTGCAGCGGAGAGACCGGGGTAAAAATCGTCAGCAGGAGCTCTTCGGAAACGTCTGCGTGTAAAAACGTGCCGGTCTCGCAAATCTCTCGCAAGCCGCTCTGCTGCTCGATCACGATCAAAGCGCCACGGCGGTTTTCGCTGAGGAAGAACGCGGCTCGCGCGAGCGCCGCGATCGTTCGGTCTTCCGGCCGGCCCGGCCACGGCTCGGTTTCGTCGCCGGTCATTCGAAAGAGGCCGCCCCGCCCGATCTGCTCCAACGCCCGACGAAGCTCGGGCTGAAAGACGATCGGAATCGCGACCAACACGCCGACGACGAGCAGGCGCAAGATGGTCCCCAGGAGGTTGAGATGAAAGAGCGTCGCGATGCCAAGTAGCCCGACCAGCACGAGAATGCCGATCAAAATTTGCACCGCTCGCGTCCCGCGAATCAGTAGCAACACGTAGTAGATCAGAATGCTCGTCGCGAGGACGTCGACGACATCGGAGATGGTAACGTACTGGGCGATCGTGCTAAACATCGACCAGCAGTTCCAGAATACGGTCCGCTGCTATTTCCGGAGCCGCCACACCGGAAGCCGCAATCTTGGCCGACAACATCGGCGTCAAGGGCGACAGCAACTCGGCGCGCCGCCCGCTGCAGAATCGGCGCAGTTCGACGTCCACGACCTTCATCACGATCTCGATGCCGCCGGAATCGGGGTCCCATTCCACGATCGCACCTTGCGGGCAGGGGCGGCAAGCAAGAACGCCCCCCGGGCGACCCGCTCCGCCCAAAGCTTCATAAAGTTGCGGCAAGGCTTCGGGAACCGTAGGGAAAACTGCCCAGGCAATGACTGCCGTCTGGTATACGACTTCTCCCGGAGCGATTGAAACTTCGCTGGGATCGAAGCCGTCGGGCAGCTCGAGCAGTGCGTACGAACGTCCTGCGGACGGATTGATACGCCACATCGCGCGGCCGCCTCGAAGTCGCGCGATGGCTTCGATTGCAGCGCGTCGCGACTCGTCCGGGCTTCCCGGACTGCTGATGGTAAGGTAGCCCACGTTACATCGAGCGTTCGTCGTCTCCACCGGAAAGAACTCCGCATGGATATCGATCGATGGCGAGACGGTGCCGCGAATCGCGCAACTGCGACGCATGACCGGACGACGCTCCATGCCCGTTCCCGGAGACGTCGTGCACGTCCGGATTCTCGAGGACGGACAAACCGTTGTCGAACGCATCGACCCGCGCATCGGGACGCTCGAGCGACGCAGCGCGACCGGTCGCACGAAAACGATCGCCGCCAACGTCGACTTGCTCGTTGCCGTCACAGCGCTTGCTAGCCCGGCTCCCCGTCTGCCGACACTCGACCAGCTCCTCGCATTCGCCGAACTGGAAGAGATCGAGGCGGCCGTCGTCTTTACCAAGCCGGACCTTGCCGAGCCGGCCCTATCGCGCGATCTGCTCGAGCTTTACGGCGGCCTCAAGTATCCAAGCGTGGCGATCAACCCCAAAAGCGGCGAGATCGACCCGCTTCGCAGCATTCTACGCGACCGGCGCGCGCTGCTCGTCGGAAACTCGGGAGTCGGGAAGAGCACGATCTTTCGCGCGCTGGGGGGCGAGTCGGTCGTCGGCGAGGTCTCCCGCCAAGGGCTGGGCCGCCAGACGACGAGTTCCGCCCGGCTCTACCGGACGCCCAACGGCTTCCTTATCGACAGCCCGGGCGTCAACGAGTTTGGCCTCGGCCAGGTCGAGGCCGGACGCTTGGCCGACAGCTTCAGAGAGATGCGTCCGCTCGTCTCAGCCTGCCGCTTCACGGATTGCACCCATCTCCAGGAGCCCGACTGTGCCGTCAAGGAAGCGGTCGCGGCCGGCGGGATCGCCCAAAGCCGCTACGAAAGTTATGGCAGAATCCTGCTCGCCGCCCTGGACACCCGTCGCGCCACCCTGCTATGATACACGCCGTGCCAAATATCAAGGCCGCCGTAAAATGGGCGAAGCAATCCGAAAAGCGCGAAACGCGCAATAAGAGCGAAAAGAACCGTCTGAAGACACTCTTTAAGCGAGCCGTCGAGTCGACCGAGAACGCCGCCGCGCTCGTGGCCGAAAGCGCCTACGACAAGGCAGCCGGCAAGGGAATCATTCATCCGAACAAGGCAGCGCGGAAGAAATCGCGCTTGGCCAAGGCGATAAAACGCGCCGCCGTCGCGCCCGCCAAGACTGTGAAGAAATCCACCAAAGCCAAGAAGTAGCCGCCTTTAAGGATCCACGTTGATCGCGAGGCGAGTCTTCGAATCGCCTCGAGCTGCAGGAAGAAGTCGTTCCCGAATAAACGCCCGCAACGGTTTTGGCCTCGCGGTCTTCAGCGCGATCCGATAACGCCATTCCTCGTTCACTCGCGCGACCGGATATGGCGCCGGTCCAAGCACTTCGGCGAGACTTGATTCTCGAAGGATCTCGGCGTACCGCGCAGCAGCGCTGATCACGCGCGCGCGATCTCGTCCGATGACGCCGACGTAGATGAGCCGGCGAGCCGGCGGAAAACCGAGATCGCCGCGCTCGCGTAGTTCGAGCGCGGCAAAGCCATCGTAATCGTGATGCGCCGCGAACGCAATCGCCGGATGTTCCGGCGAGTACGTCTGCACGATCGCCTCGCCGCGGCGGCCGCGCCCGCTGCGCCCGCAAACCTGCGCGATCAAGGCAAAGCTGCGTTCGCCGGCGCGGAAGTCCGGCAGATTTAAACCGAGATCGGCTGCCACGACCGCGGCCAGCGTTACCGTCGGGTAGTCGAGGCCCTTGGCCACCATCTGGGTTCCGACCAAGACGTCGCCGCTGGTTTCGAAGGCCGCTAAAATGCGCGCGTGGTCCCCGATGCGCGTGGTTGTATCGGAATCCATTCGCAAGACTCGCGCATGCGGAAAGAGCCGCGCAATTTCGTCGACGACCCGCTCCGTGCCGATGCCGAGCGCCGCGATGCTTTTCGCACCGCACGCCGCGCATACCGTCACGATCGGCCTCTGAAAATCGCAATAGTGGCAGCGCAACAGTCCTTCCACGCGATGCACCGAGAGCGCGATGCTGCAGCGGGGGCAATGCGGCGAGCTTCCGCAGGTGCGACAGATCAGCGAGCCGGCACTTCCGCGGCGGTTGACGAAGAGAATGCTCTTCTCGTTGCGCTCCAGCCGGTCGCCCAATGCTTGCACGAGCGCATCGCTGAAGATCGCGCGGTTGCCGCTTTCGAACTCCGAGCGCAGATCGACGATCTGGACGGCGGGCAGCGGCTGAGCGGTGGCGCGTTCCCGCATCTCGAGCAACGCGATTCGTCCTTGCTTGGCCGCAGCGTAGCTTTCGAGCGAAGGCGTGGCGCTGCCGAGCAGCAGCATTCCGCTCTCGAGGCGCATTCTCGCCGCGGCGACCGCAACCGCATGATAACGAGGCACGACTTCTTGCTTGTACGACGGGTCGTGCGATTCGTCGACGACAATCAAGCGAACGTCTTGCAAGGGGGCGAAGACGGCGCTCCGCGCCCCGACGACCACATCCACCTCGCCACGCGCGCAGGCGACCCAGGCATCGAAGCGCTCGCGCTCGGAGAGCGCCGAATGCAGTACCGCCACGCGGTCGCCGAAGGCCGCCTCGAAACGCGCGGCGGTCTGCGGTGTCAGCGATATCTCCGGCACCAAGACGATTGCTTGCCCCCCGGCGCGCAGCACGTGTTGAATCGCCTCGACATACACATACGTCTTGCCGCTTCCCGTTATGCCGTAGAGCAGCGCCGTTTCAAAACGTCGCCGAACCAGCGCCGCTTCGGCGTATCGCAGCGCCAAGGCTTGATCGGGCGTAGGCAACAGCACGGGCTCGGGCGACGGATTCGCAGCCCGCGCGCGATGCGCTGGAAGCGTGACTTCGCGCACCGCACCGGCCTTGATTGCCCGCGCGATCACGCCGTTGCTATAGCCGGCTAAGAGTGCTTCGGCGCGGCCGACGCCGGGCTGCCCTCGCACAAAGTCGGCTAGCCCTTGCGCCTTCTTCCCCTCGACGTGACCCTCTCCGGGCACGAGCGCTCGGCGGCGCCGCTCGCTGATGCGCGGTTCTACGACTCGTCGAACGCGGCGCAGACTGCCGGAACGTACCAGCGTTCGCACGTGCGCGAGCAACGCCGTTCGGTCGGCGGCGCGCCGGGCTTCCGGATGTCGGAGCAGCGATTCGAGCGCAAAGTTTTCGTCGAACTCTTCCCAAATCAGGCGAAGCAATCGCTCCGGAACGGACGGATATCGCGCCGGAGTAGCTTCCGCCTGCGCGCGAACGAGCGAGTCGCGCATGCGGGGAATCGCTCCGCCAAGTACCACCGCCCCAATCGCCTCGCCGAGCGTGCAAAGATACTGCTCGGCTACGAATCGCGCGAGCCGCAGCCCGGTTTCGTCGAAGGCTCGCGGCATCTCCAAACGCTCGCGCACCTCTTTGAGTGTGCCCGGAGGCTCGTCGACCTCGCGAACCGGCGAAACGACGAACCCCAGAACGTCGCGCTTACCCAGCGGAATCCGAACGACGTCTCCAACGGCCAGCTCCAAGCTGCCTGCATCGTAGGTAAGCGGCAGATCGAATCGGGACGAGCGAATGGCCGGCAGCGCATCAACGGCACGCACGGACGTTCTCGGGGGGAAGCGCCATGCGTTCGAGCACGGCTCGCACGGTGCGATTCGCGCATTCTACGCCATACTCGACGTCGCCGATCACCCTGGGCAAGACGAAACGCAAGCGCCCTCCGCTCTTCTTCTTATCGCTGTGCATCGCCGTGAAGATTGCATTGGGTGAAAGCGACGTTTGCAACGGCAGTCCGACGAGTGCCAGCAACGTCAGCACGCGAAGATGCTCGTCGCGGCTAAACCGGCCGGTTCGCAACGCCAAGAGCCCCGCTGCCCGCAGGCCAAGCGCAACCGCTTTTCCGTGGGTAATCGAATAGTTCGACGCGCGCTCGATCGCATGAGCGAAGGTGTGCCCCAGGTTCAAGGTTGCGCGCGCGCCCGCTTCGAGCCGATCATCGGCCACGGCCATGGTCTTCACTTTGATCGCCGCTGGAAGCAGCTCGAGCCATGGCCAGCGGCGAAACGGATGCGGCGCGAGTTCCTCCAAAAGACTGAAAAGGTCGCCGCCCTCAATGATCGCGGCCTTGATGATTTCCGCCAGCCCCTCGCGAAAGGCTTCGGCCGAAAGTGTCTCCAGTGCGTCGACACCGCAGAAAACGGCGATGGGATCGCGAAAGCACCCCGCGAGATTCTTTCCTTCGCGCAGATCGACGCCTGTTTTGCCGCCAATGGCGGCGTCAACCATTGCTACCAGCGACGTCGCGACGTGGGCGTAACAAACGCCGCGCATATAGATCGCGCAGGCAAAACCAAAGAGGTCGCTCGCAACGCCGCCGCCGATGCCCAACACCAACGAGCTCCGCTCGACACCGACGCCCGCCATTGCGTCGAGCACGCGCTCGACGGTCGCCAGTCGCTTACGCGACTCCCCCAAAGTAAATCGCAACACCGGGACGTCGCCGGCCGCTTGCGCGATTTCTTCTGCTACGACGCGAACGTGCCGGTTGGCATCGCACAGGATCGCGCTGGGCCGGCCCCTCAATCGAACGAATGCTAAGAGTTCGTCGCGCACACTTTGTGCGACGAATATCGGATAGCCGAGGTCGTCGTTGCGCTCTAGAGCGCGATCTTCTTTTCGTTTAGCCACTGTAAAATGTCGTCGAGGATCGCCCTGTCGCTCAATCGCCGTGCTTCGACGATATGGTCCACGTCCGCGTAATGCGCCAAGCGCGCGTCGTAAAGCTCCCGAATCTGCATGAGTGTAGGGCGCGCGCCCAAGAGCGGACGCGGCTCGCGGCTTCGCCGCAGGCGCCGCAGAATTTGCTCGGGCGAGGAGCGCAGAAAGATGCGGTGGGCGCGTTCCTTTAACAACCCGCGGTTCTCGGCAACCGTCAAGGCACCGCCTCCGAGCGCCACGACGCCCGCATCGGCGCCGCTCAGCACGTTTCCGATTGCCTCTCGCTCGTAGCGGCGGAATGCCGCTTCGCCCTGGCTTGAAAAGATCTCTGCAATTGGTCCATGGGTGCGGACGATGAGATCGTCGGTGTCAAAGAAGGCGCACCCCAACTCTCGCGCGAGCTTGCGTCCGATAGTGGATTTTCCAGCTCCCATAAATCCAACGAGCGCCACGTGGCGCTTCACTTCACGTTCGTGCCGAGATTTCGTGAAAAAAGCGCTGCCGAGGCTTGCGTGCTTCGCGCGAGGTTATCGAGCGTTTCTTCGAGCGAATCCCCGCCGTATTTCTCCAACACCGGCCCCGTCAAGGCGAGCCGGACCATCGCTTCGGCCACGATCGCCGCCGCCGGAACCACACAAACGTCGCTGCGAACAATCGTCGCGGGCGCATCGGTCTTCTCGTGCAGGTTGACCGACGGCAGCGCTTTCATCAGCGTCGGAATCGGTTTTACGGAGACGCGCAGAACGATCGGTTCGCCGTTGCTCATGCCGCCCTCGATGCCGCCGGCCCGATTGCTGCGCCGCACGACGCTGTCGCCGTCGAGCGCAAACGCGTCGTGAGCCTGGGAACCGGGCGTTGCGCCGACCTCAATGCCGAGACCAATCTCCACGGCTCGCACCGTCTGCATTCCCATGAGCGCACCCGCGAGTACTCCATCGAGCCGCTGCGCCGGTTGCCGGTTGCTGCCCACCCCGACCGGCAGCCCGTCGATGCGAATGAGAAACTGACCCCCAAGCGTATCGCCGGCGCTTTTGGCTTCGTCAATGCCTTCGATCATACGCATCGCCGCTTCGCGATCGGCGCAGCGAACGTCGCTAGCTTCCACGTCGGCCTGATTCCAGTCATCGAGGCCGGCGGCTTCGACTCCGCCGATGCGCACGACGCAACTGCGCGTCACGATGCCAAGGGCCTCGAGAAACTGCGCGCAGATCGCTCCGAGACAGACCCGCATGGCGGTCTCGCGGGCACTCGCGCGTTCGAGGACGTTGCGCAGGTCACGCTGGCGATACTTCAGCGCGCCGGCATAGTCGGCGTGCCCCGGCCGCGGATTGGTCAGCGGATCGCCGCCGCCGCTGATCGGATCCATTAACGCGCGTACTTTAGGCGTCAGATAGTCGCGGTTGCGCACGACGGCGGCAATCGGGGAACCAAGCGTCTCACCGCCGCGGACGCCGGCCAGAAACTCGACTTGATCGTGCTCGATCTTCATCCGCGCGCCACGGCCGTATCCACCCTGTCGCCGTGCGAGCGTCTCGTCGATCGCGGCAATGTCAAGCCGCAGATGCGCGGGAATTCCGTCGAGGATCCCCACGAGCGCCGGGCCGTGCGATTCGCCCGCCGTAAGGTAGGTAAACATCAGGCAACTTGCCTTCGGCGAGGGCCCGGGCCGCTACTTCAGTTTAGCCGCAGCACGAGGTTTTCAAGCGGTCGATGGCCGCGCGGTGTAAGCGCGTCACGTGCCGTCTGGAATAACCGAGCCGTCGCGCCAGCTCGACCACCGTCACGCCGTCTAGATGAATCGACCGCACGATCTGTCGCTCCAAGGGTGAAAGTGCCGCAAGGATACGCTCTACGGTCAAGCGATCCACCACGTCGTCGATGCCGCAGGGCGGCGTTCGTTGCTCGGAGTTCCCCAGGACTTCGAAGGAGATCATATGATTGGTCGCGCGATACGAGCGTATTTCGCGAACGTCGGCCGGCGTTGCGTCCAAGACTTCCGCAACGTCGCTCTCCTTGGGCTCGCGCCCGAGCAACGCCCAAAGCCGGCGTTCCGCGGCGGTCCAGCGGCGGTCCAGCTCGCGAACGCCGCGGGGCGCCCGCAAGAAGCGCTCGCTGTCTCGAACGTAATGCATCAGCTCCCCCACCACGAGAAGCCACGCGTATGCCTCGAAGGGCGCGCTTTGCGTGCAATCGTAGCGATCGATCGCCTTGATCAAGCCGATCGCCGCAACCTGCTCGAGATCGGCGCGATCGAGTCCACGACGCATGAAGCGCCGCGCCGCTCGCCGGCAGAGGTACCAATACGCGACGACCGCACCATCGCGATCGACCGGCGCTTGCGGCGCTGGCGATGACGGCGGACAGATGCTGCGCGCAATAGGAACGAAACGCCTAAACGGCGTTGTACGAAAGCGAAGAGCCACACCCAACCTCAGCTTCGTTTGGAAGACACTAACCAGATGCCGGAGGACCGCGGCAACCAGTGTGAACGTTTATATACCAGCTCTGCGCAAAGCGCAATACGTTCTCAACGCGATACGCGCAGATGTCCTGGCCCTCGGGAATCTGGGCACTACCTGCTGGACCGTTGCGAGTAAACGCCCCTTCGCGCGTCGAACGGCCCGCCAGAATGACGGCGCGAAAGATCGTTCTGATCTTTGCCTTCGGTTTGCTTGGAATCGCCGCGCTGCGCGATTTCGCCCGGATCGGCGACGCCCTCCCTTGGCACCGGCTCTACGACTTCCAGGACTTTTACTGCGCCGGCGAAGCCGTCGGCCTGCATGCCGACCCGTACCGCTACGAGCCCCTGCATTCGTGCGAGCACCGCGTCAATCAAAGCGACGCTTATCGCCGCGATCCGAACAGGATCGTTCCGGCGCCGATTCCGCCCTATGACCTGCCGGCGTTTGAGCTAGCGGCGCGGATCGGTTTTCCGGCCGCGCGAAGTATCGATGCGATCGCCATCGTGCTTGGCCTAGCGGTGGCGATCGGCGGCCTTGCCGCCATTGGGATTCCGCTCGAGCTCGCGCTGCTGGCGCTCGTCCTCCCAGCCGGCTACCTGCTGCTCGATGCCGGCCAGATCGTGCCCTTTGCGTTGGTAGCGCTGGTCTTCTGCGGAGTGGCGCTCGCACAAGGCCGTGACGCGCTCGCCGGAGCGCTCGCGGCACTCACGCTGATCGAGCCACATCTGGGCCTGCCGGTCTGGATCTCAGTTATACTGCTCGTTCCGCGAAGCCGGGCGGCAGCGGTCGTTACCGGAGTTCTCATGGCGCTCGCCGGAGTGCTTGTCGTCGGGCCGCCCGGAGCGATCGAATATCTCAGGCGCGTGCTGCCGGCTCAGGCAGCGGCCGAGGCGGGATATGCCTACCAATACAGCCTCACCTATCTCTTGGTGACTGCCGGTCTGCCGCGAGGCGCTGCGCTCGCCGCCGGGCAGCTGTCGTATGCAGCGTTGCTCGCCGTGGGGATCTGGCTGGGGTCGAGACTTGCAACGGTGTTGCAGCGCCGCGAGCTCGTGGCCTATCTCCCTGCCGCGTGCAGCGTCGTCGGTGGTGCGTACGTCCACATGGTGGATCTCGCGATCGCGGTGCCCGCGGCGCTGGTGCTGGCGACTTACTCGCGCGCCGCGTCGCGAACGATCGCAACGCTCGCGCTTTGCCTGCTTGCCGTTCCATGGATCGACGTGTGGATCACCAAGAAGCTTTTTCTCTCGAGCCTCTTCGTGGTTGCAGCAATTCTCGTTCGCCAGGGGCTCACGCCGGCAGTCTCCATTGGAGCCTTCACCGTTATTGCCGCGACGATGTATTGCTTTGAACTTTGGCCGCCTGCGCCGTTTGCGGCACTCACTGCGATAGCGGCACGTCCAGGCGATCTCGCGCAGCAGGCGTGGAGTGCCTATGTCGTCGCGCTGCGGACCGCACCCCTGCCGTGGCTTGCGATCAAGATTCCGACGTGGGCGGCCCTGGGCGGCCTGCTTGTTGCCGGATTCCGGGCTCTTCGGCGCCCAAGCGCGAAGCCGCCGGCGTGATTCTGCAACGGTATCGCCGATTCGTCCTCGTGCTGCTATTGCTCGCGCTTAGCGTCGCGGCGGTGCGCGATTTCAGCCGCCTCGGCGCGGCACTGCCGTGGCGAACGATGGACGAGTTTGCCGACTTCTATTGCGCTGGGCTGGCGTTCGATCGCGGCGCGAGCCCATATACCTACGAACCGTTGCACGGCTGCGAGCATCGGATCAACACGGGCCCGAGCTTCCGTGGCAAGCTCTTTGCCGGCAATCCAGCCATCGCCGTCCCGGCTCCGCAGCCGCCCTACGACTTCGTACCGTTCATGGCACTCGCCCGCGCCAACTTACCCGTCGCGCGTGCGATCGACGCGACGGCAATCGTTCTGGCGGTGGCGCTGTCCGCAATCGCCTTGTCCGCGATCGGAGTTCCGCTCGCGCTTGCGGTTGCCGTTTTCGCGCTTTCGACGGGCTATGTAGAACTCAATACCGCCCAGATTGCACCGTTTGCGCTGCTCGCTCTCGTGCTCTGCGGCCTCGCGCTCGAGCGCGGCCGCGACCAGCTTGCCGGCGTGCTGGCGGCGCTAACTGCGATCGAACCAATCGCCGGTCTTCCGGTGGTCGTCGCGACGTTTCTGTTCGTCCCGCGTGCGCGTTGGGCGCTCGGGACCGCGCTTGCGGGTTTGCTCGCACTTGCGTGTGCGATCGCCGGACCCAAAGGCTTGCTGGAGTACGTTGTTGCGGTGCTGCCGGCGCACTCGCAGTCGGAGTTGCTGTTTCCGTTTCAGTATAGCCTTACGTCGGCGCTGGCGACTCTCGGCGTACCCTCGGCGGCCGCGCGCGTGGCCGGAGCCGCTTCCTACCTGCTCCTCCTGGCGGCAGCGTTAATCATCGCGCCCCGCGCGAACGCGCGGTTGCGGCGGCGCGCGTTAATCGTCTTCGTTCCCGCGCTCTGCTGCGTGATCGGCGGCACGTTTCTTCATCAGGAGGAGCTCTGCTTTGCCATCCCAGCCGTTACGCTCTTGGCGTGGGAGACGACCGGACGCCAACGCACGATTGCAACCACCGCCCTCTGCCTCTTGGCCGTCCCGTGGATTGGGGTCTGGGGAGCAAAGCAACTCCTTCTCGCGAGCTTGCTGGTCGTTGCGACGATCCTGGTGCAGTTGCGACTGGAGCTACGCGCGAGTCTGATTGCGTTCTTCGCGATCGCGGTCGCAATCTATTGCTTCGAACTAGCGCCGCCCAAACTGCCGGTGCCGGCTGCGATGCCGGCGATCTACGCGGCGGGCGAGCTCGTTTCGCTCGAGTGGCGCGACTACACCGCGCTACGCAGCACTCACGACCCCTTATGGTTTGCGATCAAAGTGCCAACCTGGGGGGCGTTGTTGGCGTCCTTGGCGATCGCCGCTTCGATCTCGCGGCGCATCTGAATCCAACCGCGAAAGTTCGCTTGAAACGCGCCATCCCGCGCGGGCGTCGCCACGTGCTCGAACGGGCTCAAGTGGCGGTCGCCGCGCAAGCGGTCGTACAACTCGAGGTCGCGTTCGAGCTCGCGCAGGCCCTGATGCGTGAGGTATGAGACGCGCGCGCAGCGAGCGGCCGAGACGCGCCGCCGCGTCTCAAGGTCCAGCGCGCTCTCGTCGGGCTGCAACAGCGGCGTGTGCCATTCCCCGTAGTCGAGCGGTTGCGGAACGCTCGCGTTGCGCGCTTCGAGCATCAAGAGCGCTGCCGCCCGAATCTCCGGCTGGGCGTTGGGCGCACAGCGCAGCTCGAAAAAGTTTTTCCACTCCGTCGCGCTCACGATCACGGTGTGCCACAGGAACGGCTCCAGGAGACGGTTCAGCTCCTGTTTGTGCACGTCGAGCGCCAACAGGCGTTGCGCGTGCGCCACGGCGGCATCCCGCGCGCTGAGCCAGGCTCGCTCCGCCTCCTGCGCGACATCACCCGGTAGCACGTCGCTGGCCGACATTCCCGCTTTGTTCTTTCCCCACTCCAACGGAACCGCGGGGTCTTTGAGAACGCGCTCGATCAGTTTCGCTGTCGGCACGGCCCGAGAACTCGCCGAATTTCTTGAAAACTGGCGGTGCGTATTAAACTCCGCGAGAACGAAGCGCGGAAACGTAACCTCCAGCGTGGTCAGACGTATTCCGGCCGGACTCGTGGAGTCCAACAACACGCGCGCGCTATAGGCCACGATCGAGAGCCCGGCCGGCTCCTTCTATGCCCTAGGAGCCTAGCCGCGGTACCGCAGGAATGCCGGAACGTCGATGTCGTCCATGCTGACCGGCGCGACGGCGTCCAGCTTAGTGTTTTCGAACGCGAAGCTCTGCGCGCGATTGCCGCGGCGCGGCCCGAAGCCAGCAGCCAGAACGGTCACGCGCACTTTGCCGGTCATCGTCGGATCGATCGACGCGCCGAAGATGATCTGAGCGTCGGAGTCGACGGCGCGGCTGATCATCTCTGCTGCCTCGTTGACTTCGTACATCGCCATGTCGGGACCGCCGGTGATATTGAAGATGACCCCCTGCGCGCCTTCGACCGTCGTTTCAAGCAATGGCGAGGCGATCGCTTTTTGCGCGGCGTCGGCGGCGCGATGCTCGCCGGTGCCCTCGCCGATGCCCATCATCGCCGAGCCCGCGTCGCTCATAATCGTCTTGACGTCGGCAAAATCCAAGTTGATAAGCCCGGGCTGCGTGATCAGATCGGTGATGCCGGCGATCCCTTGCCGCAAGACGTCGTCGGCATATGAAAATGCCTCGTTGAGCGGGGTCTTCTTCTCGATCACCTGCAGGATGCGCTCGTTGGGGATCGTGATCAGCGTATCGACCTTCGCTTCGAGCTCGGCGATGCCGTTCTCCGCGATCTGCATACGCTTTCTGCCCTCAAAGGCAAACGGCTTGGTAACGACCGCGATCGTCAACGCGCCCGACTCCCGCGCCAGCTCCGCAATCACCGGCGCGGCACCGGTTCCCGTGCCGCCGCCCATCCCGGCCGTCAGAAAGACTAAATCGGCGCCCTCCAGGATCAGCGAAAGATCTTCGCGGGACGACTCGGCCGCTTCGCGTCCCAGCGTCGGGTTTGCACCAGCGCCCAAGCCACGCGTTTGACCGCCTCCGATGTGCACGCGGTTCTCGGTCAAAGAGCCGCGCAGCGCCTGCACGTCGGAGTTGACCGCGTAGAAGTCAACGCCCGCCAAACCCCCGGTCAGCATCCGATTGACCGCATTACAACCGCCACCGCCAATCCCGATCACTTTGATCGTCGCGGCGTGCGCGGGCTCCGAGACAGAACGTCGTGCGTCAGCCATTTCTTTGGGTTCCTCCGTCGGAAAGAAGTTTAAGTCCATAAATCCGCCAACCATCGCTGGATTCGAGGGAAGATTCCGCTGCGTCGTCTCACGTGCGATGCATCGTCACCGGCTCCATTAGTGCCAAAGACGACGAGTCCTATTGCCGTTGCGTATTGCGGCATCTGCATCGCGTCGGTTAAGCCGCCGATCGTGTTGGCCGTCCCGATACGAACGGGCAATTTGAAAACTTCCTCCGCGAGCGGCTCGATGCCGGGCAAGAGCGCGCCGCCGCCGGTAAGTACGACTTCGCCGAGAACGAGATCGCGCGGCACGTTCTCGACGATCTTTTGCCGAGCCATCCGCAGGGTCTCCAGGACGCGCGGCACGATGATTTGCCGCAGCTCGGCCGTGGCGTGCTCGCGCGTGGCTCGGCCGTCTAGCGTACGAACGGCGAAGACGGCTCCGTTTTCGCCGGCGCCCAAACGCTTCTTCACGTCTTCCGCCTCGGAAAGCGTCGTCTTCAGCCCCAGCGAGATGTCGCTGGTGAGCACGTTGCCGCCTACCGGGATCGTGGCCGTGTAAATCGCACTGCCCAGCGAGTAGACGGCGATGTCGGTCGTGCCGCCGCCGATGTCCAAGAGCACCACGCCGACCTGCTTCTCTTCCTGGAGCAGCGTCGCGGCGGAGCTTGCGAGCGGCTCGAAGACGACGCCTTGCGTCTCCAGCCCAGCGCGTTCGACGCACTTGAGGACGTTGGTGATGAAGCTCGTGCTGCCGGTTACGATGTGCGTGTCGACTTCCAGACGGCCGCCGGACATGCCGACCGGATCGTTGACACCCTCTTGGCCGTCGACCGTGAAATAGCGCGGAAGAGCGTGGATGATCTGCCGGTCGCTGGGCAGATTGATGATCTTGCTGGCGTCGATGACCCGCCGCACGTCCCCCGCGGTAACCTCCCGGTCCTCACCGGAAACGGCGACGACCGCGCGGTTGTTCGTACTTCGAATATGGTCGCCCGTGATGCCGACGACCGCTTCGCTGAAGTGGATCCCCGCCATTCGCTCGGCCCTCTCGGTCGCCGCTTCGATCGACTTGATCGTCTCGTCGAGGTCGACCACCACGCCCTTGCGCATGCCGAGCGTCGGGGCCTCGCCAAATCCAACGATCTCGAGACCGGCCGGGCCGTTCGTCGCAACGACCATGCACGTCTTGGTCGTTCCGATGTCGAGCCCGCAAACGGTCTCGTGCTTCATTCGCTCAGCCACCTATCCTAGAAAAGCCTCGGTTGGCCACAATATATTGTGGCTCAGCCGCCCGACTCCTACTAGGGATGGAGGGGGCCGGACGGATTGCCAAGCCTTAGCGGGCCCGGCGCTATCTCCTTGAGGACAACCCGCGCAAAGATGTGGAGAGGTTGTGCACAAAAGAACTCGTTAAACCTCGGCAGCGCCCCTAGAAGCAAAGCCAAAGTTCGGGTATTATGCTTCATTAAGTACACCACTCATCTGTTGGGAGTCCGCTCTTGAAACGCACGCTTTCTTTGCTCGTCGTAACCTTTTCGTTGCTCGGTCCGGCCGCCGCCCGCGCAGCAACCGTCAGCTCAACGGCAATTCCCGACGGCACGTATACCGTAAAAGTAGAAAAAATTGTCGATTCCAAACACGTTCAGGTCGTAATGGGTAACGGTTCAGAGACGACGTTGACTGCCGGACGGTCCACCGTCGACTTTTCAAAGCTGCAGCCGTCCGACCAGATCAAGGTTTCGCTCATCCAGGGAACCGTGATGGTCTATCTCGATCTGACGAGCCACTAGGCCCCTACCGGTAGACGACGACCGGCGTTGCCGGCGCGCGCACGTCGACGGCCGAAACGCTGAGTTGACGGCGGACGACCTGCGCCAGAATCGCGTCGATCAAGCGCACTTTCCGCCCGAGGTCGTTCGGCTCACCAAGTAGTAAACGCGGGCCGCCCGAGATGCTTGCGACAACGTCGCCGTAGCGGTCGAGGGTCAGCGCCGTCGGAGTCAGTCCGTCCGAGACCATCGTCGCATAGACGTCGCGCAAAACTAACGCGTCGCGCGTGCTCACGAACGTGCCCGGCGTGAGGCTGCGATGCAACGACAGCACGAACGATGGCAACTGTTCGTTGCCCGTAGCCGGCGAAAGGACTCGCAACGCGCGGTCGACGACCACGGTCTGACCCTCGCTCGTCAGAGTCGCGAAGGGCACCCGTTCGGTCACGGCGATCGTGAGCGAGGCCGGCGGCAGCCGGCGAATCGAGACCGTCCCGATCAGCGGAATCGCGCGAATACGAGCGGCGATCGCCTTGGTGTCGTCCAGCCAGATGCTTCGGTTCTGCGGAATATCTGCTACGCGTAGAATTTCGCTGCTCGGGACGCGCCGGTTGCCGGTAACCGCGACTTGCCTTGCATCGAAGCCGGACCACATCGCTAAAAAAGCGCCGGCGGCCACGGAGAGCACGCCGGCGAGCGCAATTATAATCCAAAACGGCCGGATGCGCGCCGCCGCAGAGCGCTTGACCCTTTTCGATTTCAGATAGCTGCCGCTCATGCCATCACGTAGCGATCTATCGCTTCCGCCACGCCATTGTGTTCGAGGTCGGCGACGACGGCGTCGGCAACCGCTCGCAATTCCGGAGGTGCCGAGCCCATTGCAATCCCCAAACCGGCGGCGGCAAGCAGCGGGGCATCGTTCCAGGAATCGCCGATAGCCGCGGTTTGTTCCATCGGTACGCCCAGACGCGCCGCCACGAACCGCAGTGCGGCGCCCTTATCGACGGTCGGGTCGAGCACTTCGACGAACTCCGGCAGGCTCCGTGTGACGTATGCGCGATCGCCCAGTGCGGCGTGGAGCTTTTCGGCGTACGCCGCGGCGTCGGACGCATCGGCGACTACGACGCCTTTCGTCGCGGGGCTATAGGCAAAGGCTTCGCGCAACGACGGCACGACGACGGGTTCGGTCATCGCCAGCGATGCATACAGATCGGAGAAACGGTTGCGCGCCTCGCAATAGTACTCGTCGTTGCGGTAGAGCTGGAGGTGCATGCCGTCGCGCTCCGCCATCGTCACCAGCTCTCGCACGGTCTCGTTGTTGAGCGCGGCGTGTTGTAGGACTTCATCCGAGGCGGGATCGATGATCGCCGCACCCTGGTAGCAGATCAACGGGGCGTCGAAACCCAACTCGCGCGCGAACGGCAGCGTCGCTCGATACATCCGCCCGGTTACGAGGCAGCCGGCAATTCCGGCCTCGGTCATCCGCTCGATCGCGAGCCTGACGGGCTTCCCAATGGAAAGGTCGCGGCCGACCAGCGTTCCGTCGACGTCGAAGGCTACGAGACGAATCAACTTCCGAAGCGCATTCGAGCCGCTTGCGCGTGGTGGGGAAGGTCGTCTCCATCGGCCAAGGCCGCTAACGCTCGCGCATCGATCGTCATCCGATCGGCGCTATTTTCAACGACGCTGACCGTACGCGTGAAATCGGCCAGACAGAGGCTTGACGAGAAACGCGCGGTGCCCGAGGTTGGCGCCACGCGGTTGGTCCCGGCCAGATGTTCCCCGCTCACCAACGGCGTCGCATCTCCGATAAAGACGGTCCCGGCGGTAAAAACCCTCTCCAAGTATTCCCAAGCATCGCGCACCTGCAGGCACAAATAGGCGGGCGCAAAGCGATTGAGGAGATCCAGAAGCTCGTCCCGCGACGAGGCCGCGATCAGACGGCAGTTCTGCGAGATCGCACTGCTGACGAAGTCACTGCGCTCCAACGCTCGCAGGTCGAGCGTATCGATGAGCTGAGCGACCGCGTCCAGCAGCGGTCGCGATTCCGAAAGCACGGCCAGACGAGTCACTCCGGGAAGCTCGGCGACGGAGAGAAGCTCGCCGACGATGTACTCGCTGTTGGCGCCCTCATCGGCAACGACCAGAACCTCCGGAGGCCCGGCAAGCGTGTCGACTCCGCATCGACCAAAGACTTGCCGCTTCGCTTCGGTCGTCCAACGGCCGCCGCGCCCGACGACCTTGTCGACGCGCGGGAGCGATTGCGTTCCGAGCGCCGCGGCCGCAATCGCCGCCGCGCCGCCGATGGCGTACAGTTCGTCGACGCCGCAAAGCGCACACGCGAAGAGCAGCGGCGCCGAAAATCCGGCCGAGTTCGACGGCGAGAGGACGACTATTCGCGACACCCCGGCAACCTTTGCCGGAATCGCGCCCATCAGAATCGAGGTCGCCGCGCCCGAGCGCGGCGCATAGACCGCAATCGAACGCAAGGGCCGGCGGACCAGCGCGTAGCGCGTTCCGTCCTCTTCCACATATTCGATATCGGGCTGCCGCTGGCGCCGATGAAAACGCGACAGGCGTTCCTTTTCCAGCTCCAGCGCGACCGCAATTTCAGGCGGAACGAGCGAACGCGCGCTCTCGAGCATCGGAATCGGCACGCGTACGTTGGATAGTTGAAAACCCTCGCAGTCGAACCGGCGCGTATACTCCAGCAAAGCGTCGTCCCCGCGCATCGCGACGTCTTCGATGATGGACGCAACCTCGTCGACGACGGCCGGCGGCATGCTCCAGCCGCCATCGAGCACGCCGGCCAGCGCGGCTTGGTCGTTGGCCCGAACGACTTTCACCCGTAGGCGTCCAGGCTGCCTTGGCGCACGCCGCTGGGAGCGAAGATCCGCTCGAGCTCGCCGCGAACTCGCGCGTCGCCCGCGATGGCGCGCGCGACCCGTTGCGAACGTCCTTGCACGTGCATCACGACCGGCACTTCACCCGGCCATTCGTCGATCAAACGTGCCAGCCGGTCGATCTGCTCGCGATGCGTTACGTCCACGTGCCAGCCACTCGCATCGGCGGCGATCGCTGCCACCGGCGGCGGCACGAAGGCAGCGACCTCGTTCGCCGCAACCGAAAGCTCGACGTTCGGTTCGTCGCCGGGCGCCGCGCCGGGACGTTCGCGCAATCGGAGGCGTCCTTTGACGATCAGAATCGCGTCGGGCTCGAACAGGTTGGTAAACTGCGCGTACGCCTTCGAAAAAAGCACGACGTCGCTGAAGCCCGTCGTGTCCGCGACCTGCGCGATCAAGATTTGTTGACCGGACTTCGTGAGGCTGCGCCGGACCGCCGTCACCGTTCCGGCAATCGTGACCTGGGCGTCCTCTTGCTGCTTCGCCAACTCCCGCAGCGGCATCGCGCCGGCGCGCCGCAGCGCCGGGACCAGCTCGGCGAGCGGATGACCGGAGACGAACATTCCGAGCGTCTCGCGCTCCCATGCCAACATCTCGCGCGTCGTCGGTGCCGCGACGCTCGGCAGCTTCGGCACTAGCGGCGCCGACTCGGTGGTGAGGCCGCCGAAGAGCGAGACCTGGCCCAGCTCGGCGTCGCGCGTCGTCCGGGCTGCCAGTTCGAGTGCCGTGTCCAGCGCCGCGAGGTTTTGCGAGCGGTTCCCGGCGAGGCCGTCGAGCGCACCGCATTTGATCAGCGCTTCGAGCACGCGGCGATTGACGTGCCTGGCGTCGACACGCGAGGCCAGGTCGAAGAGATCGCTAAAACGCCCGTCGGCGTCGCGCGCTTGGATAATCGCTCGGACGGCACCCTCGCCGACGCCCTTAATCGCCGCCAATCCAAATCGAATCGCGCTTCCCACGACCGCGAAGTCGACGAGCGACTCGTTCACGTCCGGCGGCAGCACCTCGATCTGCAGCTTCTTGGCTTCGTCGATGTATTCGACGAGCTTGTCGGTCTTGTCTTTCACCGACGCCATCAAGGCCGCCAAATACTGCAGGGGGTGGTTGGCCTTTAAGAACGCGGTTTGCAGCGCAATCCATGCGTACGCCGCCGCGTGTGATTTGTTGAAGCCGTACCCGGCGAAGGGCTCGACGAAATGGAATATCCGCTCGGCGAGCGCGCGATCGATGCCCGACGTAGCGATCGCTCCGGAGACGAACTTCTCTTGGTAGAACGGAATCTTCTCCTTCTGCTTCTTCCCCATGACCTTGCGCAGCTCGTCGGCTTCGCTCATCGTGAAGCCCGCAATCTCGCGTGCCATCTGCATCGCCTGTTCTTGATAGACGGCGGTTCCGTAAGTCTCGGCGAGAATTGGCTCCAGCTTCGGGTGCAAATACTGCGGCGTCGAACGCCCGTGCTTGTTGGCAATGTATTGCGGAATCCAATCCATCGGACCCGGGCGGTAGAGCGCCACCAGCGCCACGATATCTTCGAAACGCGAGGGCTGCAGATCCGCGCAGACGCGTTTCATGCCCTCAGACTCGAGCTGAAAGACGCCCATCGTCTCGCCGCGGGCCAACATCTCGAACGTCTTTGGGTCGTCGATCGGAATCTTGGAGAGGTCGAAGCTCTCGTCGACCGTGCGCCGGATCTCACGCGCGGCATTTTCCATCACCGTTAGGTTTCGCAGACCGAGAAAGTCCATCTTGAGCAGGCCGATCCGCTCGATCCAGTCCATGTCGTACTGCGTATTGATCCCGCCGTCGCCAAATCGAACGAGCGGCGTGTATTCGATCAACGGCCCCGCCGAGATCACCACCCCGGCGGCGTGAGTCCCGGCATTGCGTGCCAATCCCTCGATCTCTTTTGCCGTATCCAACAGCTTGCGGATATCCGGACGAGTCGCGTAAATCGAGTTCAGCTCGGGAATCTGTTCGATCGCGCACGAGATGGTCAACCCTCCAGGGCCCGACGGTACGAGTTTCGCGATCCGGTCGACGTCGGGTAGCGGCACGCCTAGCGCTCGACCTGCATCGCGGATCGCGGCGCGCGCCGCCATCGTTCCGAAGGTCACGATTTGCGCGACGCGATCCTTGCCGTATTTTTCCGTCACGTACGCGATCACTTCGTCGCGCCGCTCGACGCAGAAATCCGTGTCGATGTCGGGCATCGAGATACGCTCGGGGTTCAAAAAGCGTTCGAACAGCAGGTTAAAGCGCAGGGGATCCAGATCGGTTATCTTCAGACAGTAGGCCACTAGCGAGCCGACCGCCGAGCCGCGACCCGGCCCCACTGGAATGCCGCGGTCGCGTGCGTACTTGATGAAGTCCCACACGATCAAAAAATATGAAGAGAATCCCATCTTGGTGATGACCGCCAGTTCGTATTCCAGGCGCTCGCGGAGCGAGGGGTCGGTAAGGACGCGCTCCTCGCCGTAGCGCTCGACCAGGCCGTGCTCGCACAGCTCGCGCAAGTAGCCCGCGTCACTCTTCTCGGGCGTGCCGGCATCCTGCGGAACGTCGAACTGCGGCAGATGAAAGATCTTTTCGGGGATGCGAATATCCACTCGCTGGGCGATCTTCACCGTGTTTTCGCAAGCCTCGGGAAGGTCGCTCCAAAGCTCGTGCATCTCGTCGGGGGACTTCAAATAGAACTGATCGGAGTAGAACTTCATCCGGTTGGTATCGGAGACCGTCTTGCCCGTTCCGATGCAAAGCAGCACGTCGTGGGCCGAAGCGTCCTTTTGCTCGAGGTAGTGCGAATCGTTGGTTGCGACGATCGGCACGCCGAGGTCGTGCGCAATTCGCACGAGGCCCCCGTTGATTGCATCCTGCTCCGGCATGCCGTGGCGCATCACTTCAATGTAAAAGCGGTCGCCGAAGATCTCGCGGTACGTCTTGGCATTCTCCCTCGCGGCCGCTTCGTCTCCGCGCAGCAGCGGCGCGGCGACGAGCCCCGACATGCACCCGGAGAGAACGATCAGGCCGTCGTTGTGCTTCTCGAGCAGCTCCAGATCGATACGTGGCTTATAGTAGTAGCCCTCCAGGAAGCCTTTCGATACCAGCGCAACGAGATTTCGGTAGCCGATCAGATCGGCTGCGAGCAGCGTTACGTGAGCTTCTTCCCGTGCGCTGCGATCTAATCGGCCTCGCGGCGCCAGGTAGGCCTCACAGCCGAGAATCGGAGTGAGACCGAACTCTCGCGCGGCGTAGTAAAACTCCATCGCCCCGTACATCACGCCGTGATCGGTCAGCGCCACGGCCGTCGCGCCTCCCTCGGCGGCTCGGCGGCAAAGGCGGTCGATCCGGCAGGCGCCGTCGAGGAGCGAGTACTCCGAGTGGACGTGTAAATGGACGAACTGGCTCACGCGCACGTCCGGGAATAAGGCACCCTAACGTTTACCGTAAGCGAAGCGAACGAACCTGCGAAGCAGGCGGCGCGTGACGGAGCCGCACCCGCCGGCGGCGAAGCTGCGCGACCGAAAGGAGCGTAGAAGGTAATGCAACTGGAACCATACCTCTTCTTCCACGGACGGTGCGAGGAAGCGTTGAATTTTTACAAGGAATGTCTGCGCGGAGAAATCGTCGGCATCAATCGCTTCCAGGGTTCGCCGATGGAATCGAACGTCGAGCCGGACTTTCGCAATAAGGTCATGCATGCGAGCTTCGTCGCCGGCGACGTAAAGTTCATGGCCTCCGATGGCCGGCCCGGACCCGGGCCGGACGGTGAGGACGACGTCGCACTCTCGTTAGCGACGAGCGACGCGGCTGAAGGCGAGCGCGTCTTTGCCGCTCTGGCGCAAGGCGGAACCGTGGACATGCCGCTGGCGGATGCCTTTTGGGGCGGCAAGTTCGGAGCGCTTACCGACCGGTTCGGCGTACAGTGGATGGTGAGCATAAACTCCTAGCTGAGGATCTCGATGGCGGCCTGCTGGCACTGGCGGCCGGCGCGAGCGACTGGGCGTCACTGGCGGTGGGCCGGAAAGCTGCCGTCCTTTCGGCCTGCCGACGGTCGACCAGCCGTAACGCCGGCCGTTGGACGCAACGAGCGGCGGAGCTCAAGGGCGTCGCAGAGACGTCGCTTGCCGGCGAGGAAGCAATCACCGGGCCGTGGGCCGTCCTCGCGCACCTCAACGCTTACGTTCAGACGCTCGGGCAAATCGAGCGCCGCGGCTCGCCCGTGCTAGAGGCGCGACGCATCCGGTCGCGGCCGGGCGGCCAGCTCGTCGTCGACGTCTTCCCGGCCGCCGCGTACGATCGCTTTCTCCAGATCGGCCTGCGCGCCGAAGTTTGGATGCAGCCCGGCGTCACCCGCGAGAGTCTGCCCGAAACGATGGCCACATGGTACCGCCGGCCCAATCCGCCGGCGCGCGTCTGCCTCGTTTTGGGGGCCGGAAACATCACATCGATTGGTCCGCTGGACGTGCTCTACAAACTCGTGGCCGCGGGCTGCGCGTGCATGCTCAAGGTTCACCCGCTCTTTGAGGAGCTCGGACCGATCTTTGAAGATGCGTTCGCGCCCTTGGTCGAAGCCGGCTACCTGCGCTTCGCGTACGGCGGAGCCGACGTCGGGCGCTATCTCTGCACGCATCCGATGGTCGACGAAATCCATCTTACGGGCGGCCAGGCGACCTACGACGCGATTGCCGGCGCCAACGCCAGTCATAAGCCGATAACCAGCGAGTTGGGCAACGTGAGCCCGGCAATCGTCGTTCCGGGTGAGTGGAGCGATACGGAGCTGCGCTTTCAAGCCGAGCATCTTGCGACCGCCAAGCTTCATAACGGCGGCTTTAACTGCATCGCGCTGCAAGTTCTGGTTCTTCCGGAGCGGTGGAGTCAGCGAACCGCGTTCCTTGCCGAACTCCGGCGCGTCTTTGAATCCGCGCGAGACCGCGGCGCTTCCTATCCCGGTTCCGAGCAACGGTACGCGGCGCTGTGCGCCGGCCGAGAGCCCGCCGCGCGAATAATTCTGGAAGCCAATTCGACGAATGCAGATGAAGCGCTCTTCGATATGGAAGCGTTTTGCCCGCTGCTGGCGGTCGTTACGGTCCCGGGCAGCGATCTGGAGGGCTATCTTCGGGATGCGGTCGCCTTTTGCAACGACCGGCTGGCGGGCAATCTTGCCGCAAGCATAATCGTTGATGCACGCACGATGCGCGAGCACCGGCGGGAGATTGACGAGGCCGTCGCTGCGCTGCGCTACGGCTGCATTGGCGTCAATATTTGGAGCGGCGTTGGCTTCTTGCTCCCAGCATTGCCCTGGGGCGCTTATCCGGGAAATACGCCCGACAACATCCGCAGCGGTTTCGGCGTCGTTCACAACAGCCGGCTCTTTTCATCTAGCCAAAAGTCCGTGCTGTACGCAGCCTTCGTTCCGCCGTCACGCCGGCTAAAACCGCCGTGGTTCTTCACCCACCGCAATCAGGCGGAGATCGGCCTGGCGCTCTGCGAACTCGAACGCACCAAGTCTCCATTTGCGTTCGCGAAGATCGGGTGGCTCACGCTTACGGGTTAGGGGGCCTCTCAGCGAGCGCAAATGCCGTGCAAGGAGGGGTGCCTTCGCAATGCGAGCAAGCCTGACTGCCGCGAATGACTAACGAAACAGTTCACTACCAACAGGTGCCGCCTCGGCTCCGGAGGGCATTTATTTTTGGTCCCATAGGCCTCGTATTAGGTGGAACGATGATCTTCGCCGCGCGAAATATGTACTTCTTGGTCTGGATGTACGTGATTTTAACGTCCATACTGGTACTGGCTCTAGCGTATAATATTTTGTATGCGATTGCACTTCGCCAACCTATGCTGACGCTGACTCCACGTTTCCTGATCTATCGAAAGGTTTCGATACCCTGGGAGTTCATTTCCGATGTTACCGAATTGAAGACTCCGGGAGGAACTGCCGTTGGGATTTCGCTGAGCCAAGGGTACTTTCGCGTTACGCCAACAGAGTCAAGCTTGATGCCAAGGCCGACGATGGGCTTTTTCCTGCGCAAGAGCTTGGCAAAATACGGCGCTATTTCTATACCACAAGCGCGCGGGTTAACCATCGATGGGTTGCGACAGATAGTTGCGGACTACCGCGAATTCGTCCCCGCACCTCAGGGCCAGTCGCCGGCGCAATCGCGATAACGAAGGCTTAGTTGACACGTTCCTAGGGAATGGCGTGAGCCGTTTGAAGCATCTGCAGAACGGCGGGCACGGGCAGTGCGTAGACGGTCGCGCCTCTGCGTCCCGTCATCGTCGTCGCCTCGAAGAGCGCGTCGTAAATCGACGCTTCGGTTGCCTCAGCCGTCGCGGTATAAAGCGCGTCGAGTGTGTCGTCGTCTTCGAGGATCGGCTCCTTTGGCGGCGCGACGGTGAAGTCGGCAATGCGTGGGAAGACATGTGTCGTAGAAAATGCGAGGATGAGATCGCCGCTGCCGACCGACGACGTGAGGCCGACTCGGGCCATTCCCATTGCCGCGCGCAAGGTGACGGCGCGCAACTGACGGCTGTCCAGCGGTGCGTCGGTAGCGATGACGATCACGATGCTTCCTTGCCCGAGACGCCCTTTTAGCGCCATCCGCTTCGGAACGACGGGCCGAAAGTCGTTGAGGAGCCGCTCTCCCACGGGAACGCCCAAAATGCGTAGTTGCCTTCGGCTGCTGCCCGTATTGTCGTTCACAAGCACGCCGACGTGATATCCTCCGAGGTCCGCGGGCAGAATGCGCGATGCCGAACCGATGCCGCCGCGAAAACCAAATGCATTCATTCCGGTGCCGGCGCCGACGCTTCCGCGAGCGAACTCCCCGGGCGCCGCGGAATCGAGAAGCCGTACGACGTCGTCGGCCGTGACCGCTCGGGCTTGGATATCGTTCAGGAAACCGTCGTCGCATTCGGCCACGACGGGAAGTGGAACGTCATCGCCTCTGCCGACGGAGGGATGGTGCTCGATCACCCAACTCACGACGCCGTCGACCGCTCGCCCGATGTCGAGCGTATCGGTCAAAACGACCGGTTCTTCGAGATAGCCGGATTCCTCGATCCAATGCGTTCCCGTCATTTCACCGTTGCCGTTGAAAGCAAAGAACGCAGCGGAAACCTTGCTATCCCATGGGTCGGCGTTGGGCAGAATGGCAGTCGCGCCCGTTCGTATATCGTCGCCTGCGATTTTTGTCAGATGCGCAACCCGTACGCCGGCGACATCCGTGATGGCGTCCAGCGGGCCCGACGCAAAGAATCCAAAATGAAAGGGTAAAACCGCAAGGACCGGGACCAAAAGCATCCACCGCATGCTTCCTGTTTTGGACTCCGCGAAATGGCGGCCTGCAGGCTCGCCTGCGCGGCGTGGGAAAGCACTATAGGCAGCCTGGTACTGGCAGGCATAGGAGGAGGGATCGCCATTCTTTCGCTTCCGGAAAAGCTCAAGGTCGTCAAGCTATGGGAGAACCTATCGGCTCCCGCGCTGATCGAACACGCAATCGCTCGAGGCGAAGGAGTCCTGGGCCCCTGTGGACAGCTCATCGTCGATACGCGTCCGCATACCGGCCGCTCCCCGAAGGATAAGTTCTTCGTTCGCGAGCCCTCCAGCGAAGCGCATATCGATTGGGGCGAGACGAACCAAGCGATTGACGCCGATCGCTTCGACGCGCTTTTCGAGCGAGTGGCGGCCTATCTCTCAGAGCGAGAGGTTTATTCTCTCGATTGCTTTGCCGGCGCCGACGAGCGGTACCGGGTGCCGCTGCGCGTCTACACCGAGATGGCCTGGCACAACCTTTTTGCGCGACACCTCTTCATTACACCGCCCACGCCGCAGCCCAACTTCGTTCCGGAGTTTACCGTCGTGGACGCCGCGCTCTTCCAGGCCGACCCGGAGCGTGACGGAACGCGCTCGGGCACGTTCATCTTGGTGAACTTCGCGCAGCGAATGATTTTGATCGGCGGGACGCGCTATGCTGGCGAGATCAAGAAATCGGTCTTTACCGTTATGAACTATCTCTTGCCGCTGCGCGAGACGCTGCCGATGCATTGCTCGGCCAACGTCGGGCAGCGCGGGGATGTCGCGGTGCTTTTCGGACTCTCCGGCACGGGCAAAACGACGCTGTCGTCGGATTCGAGCCGGCCGTTGATCGGCGACGACGAGCACGGCTGGTCGGCGGATGGCGTCTTTAACTTCGAAGGCGGCTGCTACGCGAAAGTCATTCGCCTCTCTGCCACTGCGGAGCCCGAGATTTGGGCGGCGACCAACCGCTTTTCGACGGTGATCGAAAACGTTGTGTACGACGAACAGTCGCGTCAACTCGACGTGGACTCCGATGCGAAGACCGAGAACACTCGCTCGGCCTATCCGCTGGAGTTCATTCCCAACGTCGTACCGGGCAGCAAAGCCGGCCACCCCAACACGATCGTCATGCTGACGGCCGACGCTTTCGGCGTTCTGCCTCCGATCTCGAGGCTCTCGCGCGAACAGGCGATGTATCATTTTCTTTCGGGCTATACGGCCAAGGTCGCCGGCACCGAACGCGGCGTCAGCGAACCGCAGGCGACGTTTTCCACGTGCTTCGGCGCACCGTTTATGGTGCATCACCCGACGACCTATGCACGGCTGCTTGGACGAAAGATCGACGAGCACGACGTCGATTGCTGGCTCGTCAATACCGGCTGGACCGGCGGACCTTACGGCGTCGGGCACCGCATGGCGATCGCCCACACGCGAGCGATGGTCAACGCCGCGATCGAAGGCCGCATTTCTGACGAATACGAAACCGAGCGCTTTTTCGGTTTGAGCGTTCCAAAGAGCGTGCCCGCCGTGCCGAACGAGGTTCTCAATCCACGCAATGCATGGGCCGACAAGGCTGCCTACGACGAGCAAGCACGCAAACTGTCGCAACTCTTCTACAACAACTTTAAGCGCTTCGTACCCCACGTCTCCGAGGCGGTCTTGGCGGTCGCGATCGAGCCGCTTGCCCGGTCCTAATCGAGCCTTCAGGCGCCTTTGAACGGCAGAGCGTAAGATCGTGCCCATGAAGATTACCTTTTTAGCAGCGGGCGCTTTAGCAGTCGCGCTCGCAATGCCGCTCGGCGCCTACGCCCAGCAAAGTCAGCCACAGGGCGTCACGGCCCAGCGCACGACCCCCAGCCAAGCTAAACTGCAGCACAGCTGGATGAAACGGCTCGGAAAGCTTAACCTTTCCGGCGACCAGCAACAGCGCATCCAGTCGATGATCGATCAGTATTCGCAGGCTCATCCGCAAGGAAGCCCTCGCGATCGCGAGGCGAGCCGCGACCTGCGACGTCAGATCTTAGGCGTGCTCAACAGCGACCAACAGAATCAGTACCGCGAGCAGACGCGCGCGCACCGCGGGCAAATGCAACAGCGTCGCGGACAGATGCAGCAGCAGGGCGGATATCAGCAACAGCAGGGTCCAGGCCCGCAAGACCAAGGTGGCCCGCAAGACCAAGGCCCGCAGGATCAGGGACCGCCGCCGGGCCAGGGCCCGCCGCCAGGTCAGGGGCAACCGCCGCCAGGTCAGGGGCAACCGCCGAGATAGCCTGCGCGCACATACGTGCACCCTTTCCAAAGTGAGGGAAACTCGGCTTCATTCGGTATAAGACTCCCAATGCAAAGAAGGGCGATGCGTTCGGGAGTCTTTCGTTTTCTTCTCTTGCTTTCAGCTCTGATTACCAGTAGCTGCAGCGCACACGCCCGCGCTGCAACGCAACTAGCAAACCTTCGCGTTCCGAGCGGATTCCTGATCGAAACGATCGCGAGCATCCCGGCAGCGCGCGAGCTCGTTGCCCTTCCAAACGGTAGCCTGATCGTCGGAACGCTGGGGCGGGACGTGTACGTCGTTCCCGATGCCGAAGGGCACGTCGACAGCCCACAGGTTTTTGCTACACTCGACGACGATCTCGCGGCCGGCGTTGCTTTTGCGCCTTTCCGCTCCGAAGTCTTCGTTGCCACGACGAATCACGTTTGGGCCATCGCTTACCACGGCGAAGCGAAGGCCCACGATGTTCTGCGAATCGCAAACGTTCGCACCGGGCCGATCGTACCGGGGACGGACGGCGACATTCACACGACGACGTCCGTCGCCTACGCCGGCGGTCGTCTGTATGCCGCCGCAGGCTCGTCATGCAACGCAACCGTCGACGGCGGAAAGAGCCCGTGTACCGAAGTCGATCCAACGCGAGCTGCGGTCTCCGTCATGAACTCCGACGGCTCCGGCCTAACGCAGCGCGCCAAGCGCATTCGGAATGCGATTGCCTTGACCGTCAATCAAGAGACCGGCTCGCTTTGGGTCGGCGATGCCGGGCAAGACGAGCTTCCCTTCGGGCACCCTTACGAGTTTCTCGACAATCTTTCGGCGCATCCCGGCGACGCCGATTATGGCTGGCCCGAATGTGAGGAGAACCGGCACGCCTACTGGTTTGGGTACGATTGCTCCGCGACCGTCGAGCCCGTCGTCGAACTTCCGGCCTACTCGACGATCATTGGTGCCACGTTCTATCCACAACACCAGAACGGCGCGTACGCTTTCCCCGCGCGATACCACGGCGGACTCTTCGCCGCGGTGCACGGCTCCTGGCACAGGGACGCCGGCGGCTGTTTTGCGGCCCCGCCTCGCGTCGTTTTCGTGCAAATGGACGGCGATCGACCGGTGAAGCCGGTGGATTGGCAGAATCCGAATGCGCAATGGACGGATTTTATTTCTGGCTTTCAGAGCGGCTGCCGAACTCGAATCGGCCGCCCGACCGGCATCGCCGTAGGGCCGAAGGGGAGTCTCTTCGTCGCGGACGACAGGTCGGGCGAGATCTATCGCATTCGGCCACTCCATCCGGATCGGAGTTAGGCCATGGGTGACACGCTAGCGATTTTGGTCGGCGGCGGCCCGGCGCCTGGAATCAACGGCGTCATCGCGTCGGCAGCGATGGAAGGCTTCAAGTGCGACTTGCGCGCGATCGGCATTTACGACGGTTATCGCGACCTTGCCGCCGGCGCCCGGCCGAAAACCGTCGAGCTGACATTCGATCATGTCTCGCGCATCCACACGACCGGCGGCTCGATCCTGCGCACGTCGCGGACGAATCCCGCAAAAGACAAAGGGACGCTCGAGCGCTGCGTCACCGCGCTCGATGGATTGGGAATTCGGTACTTGGTCTGCATCGGTGGCGACGACACGACGTACGGCGCGGCCAAGATCGCCGAACGCACCCAAGGCCGCATCGGCATTGCAACGGTCCCCAAGACGATTGACAACGATCTGCCGCTCCCCGACGACGCGCCGACGTTCGGCTACGAGACCGCGCGCTCGGTCGGAACGGGGATCGTAGAAACGCTGATCGAGGACGCGCGAACCACGGGGCGCTGGTACATCGTGATCTGCATGGGACGCAAGTCCGGTTCACTCTCGCTCGGCATGTGTAAGGCCGCCGGCGCCACGGTTGCCGTTTTGCCCGAGGAGTTTCCGGAGCGAACGACGCTCGCTTCGGTTACGGACACGATCGTCGGCTCGATGGTGAAGCAGCGCTCGCTCGGGCGCGAGTACGGCGTTGCCGTCGTCGCAGAGGGAATAGCGGAACGCATTGGAGACGACGTCTTTAATTCGGCCGGTAATCTCGGGCGCGATTCTTTTGGGCACGTTCCGCTAGCCGATGTGCCGCTCGGCCTGATCCTGCGCGATGCGGTGCGCAAGCGCCTGAGCGAGATCGGCGTCAACTCGGTCATTCACACAAAAGACATCGGCTACGAGCTGCGCTGCGCAAAGCCCGTCCCCTTCGACCTGGACTACACCCGCACGCTCGGCTTTGGCGCGGTTCGTTATCTGGTCGGCGGCGGCAGCGGAGCGCTCATCGCGCTGTCAGGCGGCCGCGTGGAGCCAATCAACCTAGAAGACCTGCTCGATCCTTCAACCGGACGAATCCGCACGCGGCAAGTGGACACGTCCTCGCAAGCCTATCGTGTCGCGCGAGATTACATGGTGCGACTCGAGCCGCCGGATTTCGGCAACCCCGAGCACTTAGCGGAGCTTGCCGCGCAGACGAACCTCAAACCCGATGAGTTTCGCAGCCAGTTCGAATACGTCGCGCTGGCCTAGTTCGCCGTGACGCCTTAAACGAAAGAGGCCCGCCGCTAAGCAACGTGCCTCTTTCGTTGGAAAAAATCTGGCGCCGTCCTACTTTCGAGGGGCCCTGCGGCCCGACTATCATCGGCGCTGGCGGGCTTAACTGCCGTGTTCGGGATGGGAACGGGTGGGACCCCGCCGCCATGGGCGCCAGAAACTTGGATCCCGCCGCGATGGCGAGCCGGAGCTCGAGCCGATCGCGCCGGGAAACTTGCAAAGCTGTACAGAGAAGAACTTCCAAATGTCACGAGAGCGTTGCGTAGTTAGTTAAAACTTCCGAGCGATTAGTACCGGTCAGCTCCACGCCTTGCAGCGCTTCCACCCCCGGCCTATCAACGTGGTAGTCTACCACGACTCTTCACCCTTACGGGATTGAGATCTCATCTTGGAGTCAGTTTCACGCTTATATGCTTTCAGCGTTTATCTGATCCGAACTTAGCTACCCGGCTATGCTCCTGGCGGAACAACCGGTTCACCAGAGGTTCGTTCGACCCGGTCCTCTCGTACTAGGGTCCAATCTCCTCAAATCTCCTACGCCCACAGCGGATAGGGACCGAACTGTCTCACGACGTTCTGAACCCAGATCGCGTACCGCTTTAATGGGCGAACAGCCCAACCCTTGGGACCAACTACAGCCCCAGGATGCGACGATCCGACATCGAGGTGCCAAACCTCCCCGTCGATGTGGCGTTCTGCAATCACTTGCAGCGCAGACTATACCTTCATCTCTTTTGAGATGGTGGCGTGTTATGAACGCGATAGATTTGCGCCCTTCGGCGCAGCACGTCCATCTCTCGTTGGCAAACGAGAAGTCGTTACAGGGAGAGCTTGTATAGCATACTCGGCAACGTATGTGGACGAACCAGCTGAACCAGGCGTCCCATGCTCGCCGCACTGCAGCGAAGGCGTGGCCGACTCTTGTCCATGTTGATCGTCATTATGATGCCGAATTTAGCTCGTATGAGACCGGCAAGCTCCGCAGCCTCTTCAGCCGAAAAGCTTTGAGTGTTTAGGCGCAGCTGTTTACCCTCAGCCGCACCGTCATCCATAATCCACACGGCGAGACCGAACGCGGTCAGGCCGCTCGCAAGCAGCTTGAACGGCGCGATCTTTCTTTCGCCGGAGTAGAATGACTTGCGGAGTTCCGCAAGTTCTGGATGGCTCACCGTCCGAAAATAGTATCCATTTCCGGACGTCCGTGGCACCGTTCTCACGAAATTCGCGAGCTCGGTATACTTCCAATCCACAAGGTCTTGTTGCCGGCGCCCGTGATGGACGCGGAAGCAATAACCCGACGTGGTCTTTAGTAGCGTCGCGTCACCGAGCAACGATCCGATTATCAACTCCCATTGGTGGGAGCTAAACGGTGTTGCTCGAGCTCGACGGCCAAACAATGTCTCTACGACAAACTCTCTTCCCTCGGTATTGCCCTTTGCAAAGGGTTTCACCGATATGAGCCACTGTTCATCGCTCGATCGCTCGAGCGAGGAGCCCTACTTGACTCTTGGGGGAGATAAGCCTGTTATCCCCAGAGTAGCTTTTATCCGATAAGCGACGGCCCTTCCATTCGGAACCGCCGGATCACTTAGCCCTGCTTTCGCATCTGCTCGACCTGTCCGTCTCGCAGTTAAGCTCCCTTATGCCTATGCACTCTGTACGAACGGTTTCTGACCGTCCTGAGGGAACCTTTGGGCGCCTCCGTTACTCTTTAGGAGGCGACCGCCCCAGTCAAACTGCCCACCTGACCATGTCCTACCACCAGATTATGGCGGCTAGTTAGAATCCCAAGATCATCAGGGTGGTATCCCAACGTTGCCTCCCCGACGACTAGCGCCGCCGGATCATCGGCTCCCACCTATCCTGTACAGACAATCTCAAAACCCAAGATCAGGATACAGTAAAGCTTCATGGGGTCTTTCCGTCCTGCTGCGGGTAACCAGCATCTTCACTGGTACTGCAATTTCGCCGAGTTCCCCATTGAGACAGTGCCCAAGTCGTTACTCCATTCGTGCAGGTCGGAACTTACCCGACAAGGAATTTCGCTACCTTAGGACGGTTATAGTTACCGCCGCCGTTTACTGGGGCTTCAGTTCGCCGCTTCGCTTGCGCTGACGACTCCCTTTAACCTTCCAGCACCGGGCAGGAGTCAGCCCCTATACGTCCGCTTTCGCGTTCGCAGAGACCTGTGTTTTTGTTAAACAGTCGCTTGGGCCTATTTTGTGCCGCCTCCCTCAGCTTTCGTGGTAAACACTAGACCAAAGGAGGCACCCCTTCTCCCTAAGTTACGGGGTTAATTTGCCGAGTTCCTTAACAGGGATTCTCTCGTCGCCTTAGCATGCTCTGCCAGTCTACCTGTGTCGGTGTACGGTACGGGCACCTACGATCTACCTAGGGACTTTTCTTGGCAGCGTGGAGTCGATCACTTCGGCTCCGAAGAGCCTCGCATTTGTCTCTCGGCGTTAACGTGTTGCGGATTTACCTACAACACCGCCTACCAACTTGGACGCGCACATCCATCGGCGCGCTGATCTATCCTCCTGCGTCATCCCTTCGGCTCATAGACCTAAGCTAACGATGCCACGTCCCGAAGGTCATGACATTGTTCGCTCAAGTCTAAACGGTCGTCGGTGGTAGCAGAATATGAACTGCTTGTGCATCGCCTACGCTTCTCAGCCTCGGCTTAGCTCCCGACTCACCCTGAGACGATTGACGTTGCTCAGGAAACCTTAGACTTCCGGCGTGCGGGGTTCCCACCCGCATTTATCGCTACTTATACCTGCATTCGCACTTGTGGTTCGTCCACACGTCCTTACGGTCGTGCTTCGGCCTACGCCACAACGCTCCCCTACCGATTATTTTAGTAATCCCAAAGCTTCGGTTCGATGCTTGAGCCCCGTTGGATTTTCGGCGCCCCATCACTCGACTAGTGAGCTATTACGCACTCTTTCAAGGGTGGCTGCTTCTAAGCCAACCTCCTAGTTGTCTGAGCGACGAGACCTCCTTTACCACTGAGCATCGATTAGGGACCTTAGCTGTTGATCTGGGCTGTTTCCCTTTTGACCATGGAGCTTATCCCCCACAGTCTGACTGCTGTGCAGTTCGCCGCGGTATTCGGAGTTTGATTGGGTTCGGTAATCCGGTAAGACCCCTAGCCCTGTCAGTGCTCTACCCCCGCGGGTTAACGCACAACGCTAGTCCTAAAACTATTTCGGGGAGAACCAGCTATCTCCGAGTTCGATTGGCTTTTCACCCCTATCCACAGCTCATCCAATGTTTTTTCAACAACAACAGGTTCGGGCCTCCACGTGAGGTTAATCACGCTTCACCCTGGCCATGGATAGATCACTCGGTTTCGGGTCTACTGCAACGGACGAACGCCCTATTCAGACTCGCTTTCGCTACGGCTCCGGCTCAACACCTTAACCAAGCCCGTTACAAGTAACTCGCAGGTTCATTCTTCAATAGGCACGCGATTAGCCTTGCTTGCGCATGGGCCTTTCACGGTTTGTAGGCATGCGGTTTCATGTTCTATTTCACTCCCCTTCAGGGGTTCTTTTCACCTTTCCCTCACGGTACTGGTACACTATCGGTTTCCACAGAATATTTAGCCTTGGAAGATGGTCCTCCCGGTTTCAAACGGGGTTTCCCGTGCCCCGCCCTACTCACGAACAGCTCCGCGAGATCGGTCGCTTTTGTCTACGGGACTTTCACCCTCTATGGTGCGGCTTTCCAGCCGGCTTCTACTAACGATCGATTTTTTGACTCGCGCTCGGAGATTCGGCTCCGAGATGGCTGCCGTACAACCCCGTTCATGCAACGCCCGAACGCTTGCACATGAACGGTTTAGGCTCTTCCCTGTTCGCTCGCCACTACTAGGGGAATCTCGTTTGATGTCTTTTCCTCCGGCTACTTAGATGTTTCAGTTCACCGGGTGTGCTCACTCACGACTATTGAATTCATCGTGGTGTCCATGCCCATGACGGCATGGGGGTTGCCCCATTCGGATATCGCCGGATCATCGCTTCTTAGCAGCTCCCCGACGCTTTTCGCAGCTTTGCACGTCCTTCATCGCCTGTGGAACCAAGGTATCCACCTGCATGCCCTTATTAAGTTTTCTCTAACGTTAAATTACGCAAAATTGCACCACCGGACACGGATTGTCCGATGGCCGCTCTCATGTGTGTTTTGTGACACATGAAAGTTCTTCTCTATACAGTTTTCAAGGAACTCGCCACCGAGCTCTTCGTCGCGCGTGGCCTCGTGTACCGTAGTACAGTTCGGCCGCGCGCTCCTCGATCTCGGTGGCGATTTCCTTGAAAACGCCTGCCAAGACTGAAGCGAAAAGCGGTAATGGCCTTTCGAGAACGATCTCGCCGATTAGTCGAACGCGAAGCGCCGAACTAATGCGAGGGTCGTTCCCTCAAAGCTGAACAGTGCAGTAGTGCGTGACGCCACCAAACTTCCGGCCTTACGATCGAGGTGATCGGTAGACTCCTGGGTTTGGCGGCTTTATCTGTGGTCGACTTAGAATGTACGTCATCGCGATCGTGCGAGCACGATCCAATGACATGTACTCCTTAGAAAGGAGGTGATCCAGCCGCACCTTCCGATACGGCTACCTTGTTACGACTTCGTCCCCCTTACCTAGCATACCTTAGACGCCTTGCTCCTTGCGGTTGCACGGGCGGCTTCGGGTACACTAAACTCAGGTGACGTGACGGGCGGTGTGTACAAGGCCCGGGAACGTATTCACCGCAGCGTAGCTGATCTACGGTTACTAGCGATTCCGACTTCATGAAGGCGAGTTGCAGCCTTCAATCCGAACTGAGAGAGGGTTTGTGAGATTAGCTTGCCCTCGCGGGTTCGCGACTCGTTGTCCCTCCCATTGTAGCACGTGTGTAGCCCGGGACGTAAGGGCCATGCTGACTTGACGTCATCCCCACCTTCCTCCGGCTTGTCACCGGCGGTCCCGCGTGAGAGATCTTGCGACCAACACACGGCAAGGGTTGCGCTCGTTGCGGGACTTAACCCAACACCTCACGGCACGAGCTGACGACAGCCATGCAGCACCTGTCTCTGCGTCCGGTTGCCCGGAAACCTAGTCTCCTAGGATAGCGCAGGATGTCAAGCCCCGGTAAGGTTCTTCGCGTTGCGTCGAATTAAACCACATGCTCCACCGCTTGTGCGGGCCCCCGTCAATTCCTTTGAGTTTTAACCTTGCGGCCGTACTCCCCAGGCGGGACACTTATTGTGTTAACTGCGGCACAGATGGAGTCGATACCACCTACACCTAGTGTCCATCGTTTACGGCTAGGACTACCGGGGTATCTAATCCCGTTTGCTCCCCTAGCTTTCGCTCCTCAGTGTCAGGTTAACCCCAGATGATCGCCTTCGCCACTGGTGTTCCTCCCGATATCTACGCATTTCACCGCTACACCGGGAATTCCATCATCCTCTGATTACCTCAAGGTCGGCAGTTTCCACACGGATTCCTGAGTTGAGCTCAGGGCTTTGCTTGCGGACTTGCCGATCCACCTACGAGCGCTTTACGCCCAATAATTCCGGACAACGCTTGCCCCCTACGTCTTACCGCGGCTGCTGGCACGTAGTTAGCCGGGGCTTCCTCCAAGGGTACCGTCAATATCGTCCCCTTCGACAGTGGTTTACGACCCGAAGGCCTTCATCCCACACGCGGCGTCGCTCCGTCAGGCTTTCGCCCATTGCGGAAAATTCCTCACTGCTGCCTCCCGTAGGAGTCTGGACCGTTTCTCAGTTCCAGTGTGGCTGGTCGCTCTCTCAAGCCAGCTACCCATCGGAGTCTTGGTAGGCCGTTACCCCACCAACTAACTAATGGGACGCAGTCCCCTCTCCGTGCGGATTGCTCCTTTCATCGTCTCGAGATGCCTCAAAACGATCGTATGCGGTATTAGCTAACCTTTCGGCTAGTTATCCCCCACACAGAGGTAGGTTGACCACGTGTTACTCACCCGTCTGCCACTGGGTATTGCTACCCCGTTCGACTTGCATGTGTTAGGCACGCCGCCAGCGTTAGTCCTGAGCCAGGATCAAACTCTCCATATAAACTTTATGGAGCCTTCAATACAGGCTCTAATCTCTTGTAATTGTACGAAATCTCGCGACTCGAAGACGCTACCCGTTAAGGCGTTGTCTTGCGAGGTCGGAGACCCACAGACTTACACGCTTGCTGCACTGTTCAGTTTTCAAGGAACGACGACACCCCAAAGCGAGCCAAGAGCGGACCAGCCGCGCTGGGCGGCGACCGCCTGTGAACGCTACGGGGTTCCCCAAACGACTTAAAGTCAGTCGGGGCACGACGGCTATCATAGCGCCGCGCTAGTGGCGTGTCAAGGAAGACTTCGGTTAAACGACGATTTGAGCGAAACTCGCCGTCCGCGGATTCCGGGTCGATCTGTTGCTACCACCCTTGGAAGCAACCGATCGAGCCCCTTCTTGGGCCTCGATAAAGACCGTCCCGCCGAGGTCGCTTGTCCGGAGCCTCCGGAAGCGCTGAGATTAGAACTTGCGCGAGATCGTCTTGGCTTGCATGAAGAGCAGCAGGTAATCGCGGCCTCCCGCCTTGCTGTCGGTGCCCGACATATTGAAGCCGCCGAAGGGATGCACGCCGACGTACGCGCCGGTGCTCTTTCGGTTGAAGTAGAGGTTTCCAACGAAGAAGTCGTCGCGCGCGCGCTTGATCTTCGCCTCGTCGCTCGTGTAGAGCGAGCCGGTCAGACCGAACTCCGTGTTGTTCGCGATCGCCATGGCGTCGTCGAAATCTTTGGCTTTGATCACTGCCAAGACGGGTCCAAAGATCTCCTCTTGAGCGATCGTCGCGTCGGGGGCGACGTCGGCAATTACCGTCGGAGCGACGTAGTAGCCGCCCGAGCCAACGCGCTCGCCACCGGAAATCAACCGGCCTTCCATCTGGCCCTTCTCGATGTAACTCATGATCGAGCCAAGGGCGCTCTCGTTGATGACGGGGCCCATATAGTTCGCGGGATCCCGCGGGTCGCCAACGCCGATCTGATCGACGCGGCGTTTGAGTCGCTGCAAGAACTCGTCGTAGATCGGTTCCTCGACGATGGCGCGGGAACACGCCGAGCACTTCTGACCCTGAAATCCAAACGCCGAAACCGCGACTCCCTCGACCGCGGCGTCGAGGTCCGCGTCGGCGGAGACGATAATCGAGTCTTTGCCGCCCATCTCCGCAACGACTCGTTTGATCCACTTTTGGCCGGCCTGCGGTTTAGCGGCTAGCTCGTTGATGCGCAGCCCGATCTCCTTCGATCCGGTAAACGAAATGAAGCGGATCTGCGGATGCGTCACGATAAGATCGCCGATTTCGCTTCCCGAGCCGGGAATGAAGTTGACGACGCCGGCCGGTACGCCGGCCTCTTCCAACAGGTCGACGAACCAGGCTGCGATGATTGCCGCATCGCTCGACGGTTTGAGGACGACGGTATTGCCGCTGACGATCGCGGCGGCCGTCATCCCCATCATGATGGCACCCGCAAAGTTCCACGGAGGAATCACCGCGCCGACTCCCAGCGGAATGTAGACCAATTCGTTGCGCTCGCCGGCAATCGGAACGACGGGCTGTTCGCCCGCGTACCGAAGCGCCTCGCGCGCATAAAACTCCAGAAAGTCGATCGCCTCGGCGATGTCGCCGTCGGCTTCGATCCAGCTCTTTCCGACTTCGAAGACTAGGAGCGCGTCGTAATCGAAGCGCCGCCGGCGCAACAGTTCTGCGGCGCGAAAGATATATTCGGCGCGTTGGGGCAGCGACAGGTATTTCCAAGAGTCGAAGGCTTTCGCTGCCGCCTCGATGGCTTCGACCGCCTCGGCCTTCGATGCGGAGCTGACGCTGCCGACGATTTGCGCAGGATCGGCCGGATTGAGCGAGCGGATACGTTTGCTCGTCTCGACCCGACGGCCGCCGATCACAAGCGGGTAGTGCATCCCAACCCGATCCGCGAGCCGGGCGAGCGCTGCCTCCATTCCGGCTACGTCGGCGGGATCCTTAAAATCTTTGACGACCTCGTTCTTGAAGGGCGAGATCTCGGCGCGTGGCTTTTCTGCTGTCGTCGTCATCCCTCTATACTACCAGCCCGTCAACCTGAGGCCTTGCGTGGCGACCCTCTCGGAGCGTTGCGATCAGCGCTTTTGGATTGGCCGAATGCATCAGCGCCTCACCGATGAGGAATCCGCGGGCGCCGGCGGCGCGCAGCCGGTCAACGTCGGAAGCGTCGCGCATACCGCTCTCGCTGATGGCAAAGACCTCTGGGGGAACCTTTGGAAGCAGGTGCTCGCTGACGGCCAGGTCGGTTTCCAGCGTTCGCAGGTTCCGGTTATTGATGCCGAGCAGCCGCGCGTCCACCGCGAGCGCGCGCTCCAAGTCCCGCGAATCGTGCACCTCCACGAGAACGTCCAGCAAATATTCCCGGGCCTCGGCGAGGCACTCACGCAGCGCTCCGTCGCCCATGCCGGCGACGATCAAGAGGACGCAATCGGCTCCATAGGCGGCCGACTGCGCGACGTGATATCGCGTCCAAATGAAATCCTTGCGCAAGAGCGGACGCGACGTCGCGGCCCTCACCTCATCGAGGTACGACAGCTCGCCAAGAAAGTGGTCGCGCTCGGTGAGAACGCTGATTGCGTCACTGCCCGCTTCGTCGTAGCCCCGTGCGATCGCGACTGGATCGAAGCTTCGCGCGATCAAGCCGGCCGACGGCGACGCGCGCTTGATCTCTGCGACGATCGCGCCGCCGGGCGCTCGTTGCAGCGCGGCCAGGAAGCCGCGGCGTTCGCCAACTCGGGCTAATGCGCAAGCGCGAAGATTCTCGTAGGGTTCGCGTGCCTGCTCGATTTCGAGCAGTGCGGCCTTCGCGTTGTAGATTTTTTGAAGCATGTCGAGCATCGAGACGGTAGCTTCCCGCGGGGCTAAGGACTACGTCGGGTTCGGCGACGACGAAGGGGTGATCGTGGGCGTCGGTACCACTGCGGGCCCGACCCACACCGTCGATCCGGCGGCATTGCGGAGAATCGTAACGTTCTTGCCGTGAGCACCGGCCTTGAAAGTAACCGTTCTCCTGTATTGCCCATTCCGGCTGGCCCCCTGCTGCAAGGGATTCCAGGTATCGTCCAATGCGGTGATCGTTTCATTGCTGCGCACGATCGAAATCTCAGACAGGCGCGCTCCAAGGAAGATATTGCCGCCGGGCGAGGCATTGAGGCCGCCGCCAAAATCGACGGTTCCGGGCACCTGCACGTAAATGATCGGCTGCAACGAATCTGAGAATGCATACCTGCCGCGCGCGAACGTCTCGCCCGAAACCGTCACGTCAACGCTTCCATCCGTAACGAGATCCACGACTTTCGCCGCAATCGTGCTGTCGCCGTTGGAGTGAGTCAACGTCAGCGTCGGTGCCGACGGCGCGCTCGTAGGCGTTGACGAGGGGTATGCCGTGGGTGAAGCGGACGGGTACGCAGTCGAAACCGGGACGGTTACGGAAAGTGCGCCGAGGCCAAAATCATTGCCTTGAATTTCACAGGAGGAGCAGTCTAAAGTGCCCCCTGCCAGCAGTGCGCCGCTCGCGGAAGGCGCCAAGGAAACGGTGCCTGAGCCAAAGCTGGAAAGCATGGCGGTCAAGTCACCGAGAACGTCAAGCGACCAATACGACGCGTGCGAACTTGGAAGCTTCAGTTTGGAAGCGCCGAGGTAGACTTCGTTCATCGAAACCTTGATGCCCGCGGCAATTTCGAGCGTCGAATACGCACTTCGCGGCGGAGCGTGCACCAGCTCCTCGAAGAGGGTGTCTTCCCCAAAACCGTCGATAAACGTACCGTGGCGCACGCCGGAGCCAAAGTTCATCCCGACAAGATCTACGCCCGTAGGAATCACGATGGGGAACTTTTCGCCGTTGGCCGCCGTGTAGTCGCCGCTGGACAGATTAATCGCGATCGAAGCGGAGAGCTTCGACGAGGAAAGCACCTCGACGGCCTTCGTCAACGTCCTGTACGGCTTGTTCAGGCTTCCGTTGCCGCTGGAATCGCTCCCTGTCGTTGGATTGACGTAGAGCGCGGTGATCGGTGCTAACGTCGCAGGAATGGCGCTCGCCTTACCCCAGCGCGTGCAGGCGGTACCGCTCATGAGCGCCGCCAGCGCCATTACGGCGACGACTGAGAAAAAGAAGCGCGAAGCCCAGGCGCGAGACATTTTCGAGTTCCTTTGCCGCGGCGCGTGCCGGGACCTCGGGGAGTCGGCTCTCGTACCCATGAAGAGATGAAATGATGGTTAAGGCTCCGCCGGTTCGCTCCATCATCGATGCCGTCGCTCGCGCGGCTTCTGCTTGGAGCGATTCGCGCTATGCGCCGCGCCGCCGAGCCGTGGCCGCGGTTAGCGTCCGTTCCGGGTATTCGCCGCCCGTGGTCGAGTATGCGTTCGACCGGCTTTTTCGTTCGCTGGGCGGCGATGCCATCGCGGCGGTTGTCGCCGGTGAGCTCGGCTCGCTGGAGGTCCTCGACGGTTTTGCCAATATGGGCGTGCGTGGCGTGGCGCGCGCCTTGCCCGTCGGCCGAGTCTGCGTCATCTCGAGCCGAACCACAATCGGCGTTGCGATCGTACCGGCGATTTTTGCGCTGTGCGCGAAATGCGAGGTCCTCGTCAAAGACCGCGAAGACCATTTGGTGGCTGGGTTCTTTGCAACGCTTACCGAGATGCTCCCGCAGTTAGAGGACGCCGTTGCGGCCCGGCCCTGGCTGGGAGAGAGCGACGCGGTCGACCTCGATGCTTTCGACTGCGTCGTTGCCTTCGGCAGCGATCGAACGCTGGCTGCAATCGGCGGCGCGTTACGCTTGCCATCGCGATTCATCGCGTATCCGTCGAAGCTCAGCGCAGGCTATCTTACGGAGCAATCGCTCGCAGCGCCGCCAATCGCCGAAGCCGTCGCTCACGGAGCTGCCCGCGATATGCTGCTCTACGATGGCGAAGGCTGTCTATCGCTGCGCGCGCTTTTCATCGAGCGCGGCGCGAAGGTTTCACCGTCCGATTTCTGCGAAATGCTACGCGACGCGATCGAGCTCGCCGCGGCCGAGTTTCCCGCGACGTCATCGGCACGATTGCCGGCTCGGCTTGCAATGGCACGCGATACCGCGAGCTTTCGAACGGCGCCCGGGCAACAAATATTTACCGACGCTCGGTCGAGTTATCTGTTACTCTTGGATCCGCCCCTCGACGAGCCACCGCTGTTGCTTCCCCGCGCGCTGAACGTCTATTCCGTCGCAGATCCGAGTGCCGCCGTTGCCTATTTGCAACGGCATGGCATCGCGCCCGAAGCGTTTGCGGTCGCGCGAGCCGACGCGGGGCTTCGCACGATTGCCGCAGGATTGGGCGCGTCACGGATCACCGCGTTCGGATCGCTCCAAGCCCCGCCGCTTGGAGCCTTTCACGGCGGGCGGCCGCGCATCGCCGAGTTCGTTCGCTGGGTTTCGGACGAAACGTGAGTTTGCACGATTTGGAACGTCTCGTCGAGAGCGTGCCCGGCCCTGGCAGCAAGCGCCTTGCTTCGCTGCTGCGCGCGCACGAATCGCGCAACGTCACCTACTTAAGCGACGATTTTCCCGTCTTCTGGGAGTCGGCGAACGGCGCGACAGTGACAGACGTCGACGGCAACCGCTATCTCGATTGCACCGCCGCATTCGGCGTCGCGAATGCCGGCCATTGCAATCCGCGCGTCACCGCAGCGGTGCTCGAGCAAGTCGAGCACCTGGTGCACGGCATGGGCGACGTGCATCCGTCGGCAGTCCGCGTCCGCCTCTTAGAGCGTCTCTCGCAAATTCTGCCGAGGGACCTCGATCGGATATTCCTGGCTACCACCGGCTCCGAGGCGATCGAAGCCGCACTGAAGACGGCGATGCTCTACACCGGCAAGGCGCGGTTTGCAGCCTATCGAGGCGGTTATCACGGTCTTTCGTTCGGCGCGCTCGCCGTGGGAGGAATCGAGCGCTTTCGGGCGCCGTTCGCCGCGGCACTCGGCGGCGAACCGCTTCTGCTCGATTATCCCAGAGCGAACGGTGACGTTGATGCCCGAGAGGCCGCTTCGGAGGCGCATCGCCGGCTTTGCGAACGCAACGACATCGCGGCGCTTGTCCTGGAGCCGATCCAAGGACGCGCCGGCATTATTCTGCCGCCGCGGGGCTACCTTCGCGAGCTCCGAGCGATCTGCAACGAACGGAAGATCGTGATGATCGTCGATGAAATTTTCACCGGCTTCGGGCGTACCGGCGCGTGGTTTGCCGTCGAACGCGAAGGCGTCGTCCCGGATATCCTCTGTATCGGCAAAGCGATGGGCTCCGGCTTTCCCATCAGCGCCGCAGCCGGGCGGTCGGAAGTGATGCACGCCTGGCCGGTCTCGAGCGGCGAAGCGCTTCACACCTCGACCTACCTTGGACATCCGCTCGGCTGCGCCGCGGCGGTCGCCACGATCGACGAGATCGAGCGCTTGCAGCTTCCCGCGCGAGCGCGCCGGCTCGGCGCCGAGCTGGGCTCGCGTCTGCGCGAGCTTACTTCGAGCAACGGCATCGTCGAAATACGCGGACGCGGATTCCTCTGGGGTATTGCCTTTCGCGACGCAGCATTGGCGGCGGCGGTCGTCAAACGGGCGCTTCGGGGGGGCGCGATCTTCCTCCAATCCGGGATAGGTGGCGAGGTCGTCGCGATTTCGCCGCCGCTGGTGATCGGCGAAGAGCAGCTCGCGCGAGCGCTCGAAATCCTCAAGGTCGCCATCGAAGAAACGGCATAACACACAACGGTGAAACGTATACGGATCGGAATCGTCGGCGCGGGATTTGGCGCCATCGCGCATCTGCCGGCGCTGCGCAATCATCCACGGTTCGAGGTCGTGGCGATCGCCTCACCGTCGACTGCCGCCACGGTCGCGCGCGAAGCCGATATCCCCTATGCATTTACGTCGTGCGACGAGATGCTGGCCGGTTGTTCGCTCGACGCCGTCACCGTTGCCTCGCCTCCGTTCGCTCACGCCGGCAACGTCCTGGCAGCGCTCGCGGCCGGCAAACACGTGCTCTGCGAGAAACCGTTCGCGCTCGGCGTCGCCGACGCGCAAGCCATGCTCGATGCGGCAAACTCCGCGGGGACCGCCTCCGGCGTCGCGCACGAATTTCGCTTTATTCCTCAAATTCAAGCGCTCAAGGAGTTGGCGGCGAACCGGCACCTCGGAGACCTTCGCAATCTCGAGATTACGCTGTTGCGCTCGTCGCTGCGCCGCAGCGAGCACCGTCCGCGCAGTTGGTGGTTCGACGCGCAGCGCGGCGGCGGCTTGGCCGGCGCGGTGCTTTCGCACCTGATCGATCAGGCGAGTTGGCTCGGCAACTACGTCCCAGCTACGACGGTCGGGCTTCGCCGAACGGCGAACGCACAGCGAGAAGACGATCGCGGGAAGTTTCAATCGACGGTGGACGACGGCGCCTTCGCGCTTGTGGACTACGGCAATGGCTTCGTGGCGCGGCTCACCGCCGACGGCACGACCGCGGTCGAGAGCTACACGTGCGCCGTGCACGGCGAGAAGCGCACCGCCGTTGCCAGTGGGCCGTCTCTGACGGAGCTCACGCTCTATACGGTCGACGCCGATCAAACGGATGAGTTGACGTGCAAGCCCTCACCGTATAGCGCGTACGAAAACCTCGGCGCCAACGTGCCACTCCTGATGGAACTCTACGACGAGTTCGTCAAAAGAATCGAAGGTAAGGCTAACGCGCTTCCTTCTTTTGCGGAAGCCTTGGCAACGCAGAAGGCGCTGGCGGCAGTCGGTTACGGTTCCTGATCGCCGCGCGCATATCGCCACAACAGGTTAAGCGCAGTCGTCGTCGCGCGCCGCTGAATCGTCTCACGATCCCCCTCGAAGCGAAAGGTCCACGCGCGCGAGCGTTGCGTGCCGTCATCGAGCGCAAAGAAAACCAGCCCGACGGGCTTTTCGGACGTGCCGCCGTCCGGCCCGGCAACCCCCGTCGTCGCCAGTGCAACGCCTGCACCCAGACGCGTGCGCGCCCCGCGCGCCATCTGCCGCGCCACCTCCTCGCTCACCGCGCCGTCGTGCTGCAACGTCGCTGCATCCACGTGAAGTTGCGAAAGCTTCACCGAGTTATCGTACGCGACGACGGCGCCCACGAACGTTTTCGATGAGCCCGGCACGCTAGTAAGCGCGGCGGCGATACGGCCGCCCGTGCACGATTCGGCGACCGCCAGGCGCCGATGCCGCGACGCCAGCAGCGCTAGCGCGGCACTCGCCGGCGTGTCCGCATCATAGCCGAAGACGCCGTCTTCGAGCCGGCGCACCAACTCGTTCTGAAGCGGAGCGATCATCGCTTCGGCTTGCGCGGCGTCCGGTGCTTTGGCCATGATCTTCACGTCCGCGCGAAACTCGTGTGCGAGTACGGCGATTTTTGGATTCTCGCACGATCGGAAGAGATCTCCGATGCGGTAGTCGATTTCGGACTCGCCCAGACCGATGGTGTGGATGACGCGCGTAACGATCGTTTCGTGGGCCCCAAACCGGTCGCGCAAAAACGGCACGACCTGCTCGACGAGCATCGGCTTCATCTCGCGAGGCACGCCCGGCATGCACGCCACGAACTGCTCTCCGCCTCCAAACGCGATGAAGCCCGGCGCCGTACCCCGCGGATTGTCGAGCGGCCGGCTGCCGGCAGGCAGCTCCGCTTGTTTGCGGTTGTTCTCCCGCATCGGCCGCCCGAACTTCGCGAAGATCGTCTCCATCGCTCGCAGCGCGGGCTCGTACAGTTCCGTTCCAACGCCGAGCGCGGTGCAGACCGCATCGCGGGTGAGATCGTCGACCGTCGGGCCTAGGCCACCCGTCATAACGATGCCGTCGGCCCGAGAAAACGACGTTCGAATCGCCGCGGCGATCCGTTCGCGGTTGTCGCCAACGCACTGCGTCGAGTGAACGTTAATGCCGGCGCGCGCGAGCTCGCCGGCGATAAAGGGAGTGTTCGTGTCTACCAGCTGGCCGAGCAGCAACTCCGTGCCGACGGCAACGATCTCAACGCTCGGCATCGGGCTGCTCGAACCACGCGGGATACTCGAAGCGCACGTCGGCACGAAAGCCGCGAGCTGCTTCGAGCATCGCGGCGCGCCGCGACGGCGAGCTTTCCGGACCCGGGTGCTCGGCTCGGACGCGTTCTCGCTGCTGCGCCAGGTTCTCGATGAAACGCACGAATCGCCCGTCCATCGCCCCCTGCAACGCATTCTTGAGCACCTTGCCAACGCGCGGCGCGAGTCCCGTCGTCGAGATCGCAATGCGAACGGGCCCGGCCTTCGCGATAGCGGCCATCGCAACGAATCCGTATCGTGGCTGATCGATGCAGCAGAGCAAAAAGCGATGGCGATCTGCAAGCTCGCGCAGACGCGCCGAAAGCGCTGCATCTTGGGGGGTCGAGATCACGAAGAACGCGTTGCTCACATCCTCGTCGCGCAGCCCGGCGACGTCGCAGATCCGCCGCACGCTCGCGCCAGACTCCTCCAGCGCGGCGGCTTTTGCGATCGCCTCCGGGTCGTCGGCGGTGCCGATCACCACGCAGCTGCGCCCTTCCAGGTTGAGGCTGACCGGAAAGAACGGCTTGCGTGACATCAGTAGTCGACCGGGCGAAGGTAGAACTCGTTGATCGCCGTGTTGCTCAGCATGGCCGTCGTCGGAAGATGCCGTTTCCAGTGCGTCGAGTCGACGCGCCGGCGCACGAGTTCGACTTCTTCCTTCTTGAAGCCCCGTTCGATCGTGGCCGCGTCGGAGTAGCCCTCCAAGAGGCACGCGAGAATCGCGTCGGCGCGCCCGTAGCTGATTCCGAGGTCGGCTTCGTCGGTTTGGTCGGCCTCGAGATCGGCGCTGGGCGCCTTCTCGATCAACGGCTTGGGCACCCCGAGGTACCGCGCCAGCGTCCAAACTTGACTCTTGAAGAGATCGCCAATGGGATTGACGGGCGGCGCGTCGTCAGCATGCCAGGTGAAATATCCCAACAGACGCTCCGTTTTGTTTCCCGTACCGATCGGCAGCGCGTCGAACTTCGCGGATTGATCGAACAGCACTACCATCCGCGTGCGCGCCATCACGTTGCCGCGGCGGCGGGCATCGGCACCCGGCTGGGACTGCAGATACCCGTCGACGGCCGCGCTAATATCGATCGTCTCGCAACGGATTCCCGTCGCCTCAACAACGAGCGCCGCGTCGGTCAAGCTCGACCGATTCGAGGATCGATACGGCATGCGGATGGCGTAGACGTTTTCGGGTCCCAAGGCTCGCGCACACAGAAACGCCGTCACCGCGGAGTCCACGCCGCCCGAAAGCCCGATCACGGCGCGTGGGATTTTTCTGCGCAGAACGAGTTCGTCGCGCAAAAACGCGGCCAGCCAGTCTGCGGTGACCGCCGGATTGAGGCCCGGCGGTTCCAAGAGCGCGGCGCTCGGCTCAACAATCGGTAGCGTCACGTGCGCCTCGCGGCAAAGGAAGCTCCGGATCGAGTAACAGGTTCGGCAAGACCGCCGCGAGATCTCCCAGCAGCGGCAACGTCGCCCGCGCGCGGTCGATCGCGCCCAAATCGAGATCCGCTCGAATGATGCAGGCCTCCGTTGCGGGCGCCCGTACGAGAATGTTTCCCCGCGGATCGACGATAAACGACGAGCCCGTCATTCCCTTGCCGCCCTCGAATCCTGTGAGCCCGGCGTAGATAACGAACACGCCGTGCTCGATTGCAGCTAATCGCAGCGTGTCGCGCCATTGCGTGATGCTGGCCAGTTCGCCTTCCGCTTCGATTCCGCGTCCTGGCGACGCGCTGGGCACGATGAGGACTCGTGCGCCCTTGACTGCCGCCAGCGTCGCTGAGATCGCGTGGAAAGCGTCCTCGCAGACCAGCAGCGCCATTCTCCCGAACTCCGTCTCGAAGACGCCGAGATAGCGGCCGCGTGATAGAAAGCGCTCTTCGTCGAAGACGCCGTACGTCGGTAAAAACATCTTGCGGTGGACGTGCACGATTCGTTCGGAGCGCGGCTCCACGTGAACGTAAACGGCGCTATTGTAGTAGTTCCCGTCGTCGTTTTCAAAAAACCCCGCAACGAGATCGGCCGTTTGTCCGCCGGCTTCACGCCACGTCGCCGCAAGGTCGCGGGCAAAGCCCTGTGCCGTTACGGCCAGCTCGTAGACCGCGCCTTCGAGAAAGTATCCGGTCATCGCAGCCTCAGGCAGCACGACCAAGTTGAGCGGATCCGCCGCGAGCTGGGCGAACGCTTCGCCGGCAGTTCGAAGGTTGGCGCGATACTGCCCCTTGACGGGCTTCATTTGCACGATCGCCACTCGCAGTGCGGCGGCTTCAGCCACCGGGGACGCTCGTCGCCAGTTCCACCTGTTCGTCGCCCGGAATCTTCTTGCCGAGTTGCGCCGCGCAGATCTCAGCCGGATAGGTCCAGATCTCTGCCAGCGTCGGGTGCAGGTGCGGAATGCGCATAAATTGATCGACCGTCGCTTCGAAGTTCATTGCCACGATGACCTCGTGAATCAGCTCCGATGCCTGAGGTCCCACGATCGCTGCGCCCAGAATGCGGCCGCTCTGGCCGTCGGCCATCATCTTCACGAATCCTTTCGTCTTGGCCAGGCACTGCGCTTTACCGTGCTCGGCAAAGTCGTACCGTCCGCTGACGTAGGCGATGCCATCGCGTTGAAGATCCTTTTCGCTCATTCCGACGGCGGCGATCTGCGGGTCGGTAAAGATCGTGTGCGCGCCTACGAGGCGGTAGTCGGCGCGCTCCACGCCGTCCAGACATGCGTTTCGCGCGGCAACCTCGCCCTGGTAGATTGCGACGTGGACCAGCATATACTCGCCGGTAACGTCGCCAACGGCAAAGACGTTGGGGTTGCTCGTGCGCATCGTTTCGTCTACGACGATTCCGCCCGCGGGATCGTACTCGATTCCGGCCTGCTCCAAGCCCAGGCCCGCCACGTTGGGCACGCGGCCGAGGGCATAAAAGATCTCCTCGCCCACCGCCTCGTAGTCGCTGCCGGCACGACTGTAGCGCACGACCTTTTCCTCTCCGCGCCGCAGCACTTCGGTCAGAGTCGCGCGCGCGACGACCTCGATCCCTTCTTCCACGAAGTACTTCGTAAGCGCGTTTCCGACATCGTCGTCGCTCGGAGTCAGCAGATGACCGCTACGAATCAACAGCGTCGTGCGCGCCCCCATCCGCGCGAGAAACTGTCCCAGCTCGCAGGCCGTATAGCCGCCACCCAGCACGATCACGGACTTTGGAATCCGCTCGAACTCGAGGACCGCATCGCTGTCGACGTAGCCGGTAGCGCTCAAGCCCGGCAGCGCGCTCTGGCTCACGTTGCTGCCGGTCGCAATCACAAATTGTTTGGCCTCGAGCACCGTGTTCTGCCCAACGAGGAGCTGCTCCGGCGAGAGAAAGCGTGCCGCGCCGGAGTAAAGCGGGAACGCGTTTATTCCCTCGATACGATAGTCGGCGAACTCCTTGACGAGAACGCGCTTGCGAGCAGCAATGAATGGCAGGTCGATCTCTACCAGCCCCGCCTCAATGCCGAGCGCATCCGCGTCGCGCGCGTCCTGGAGTGCGTCGCTCGAAGCCAGGAGGGCTTTGCTGGGCATGCAGCCGCGTAAAATGCAAAGACCGCCGAGCGGGCCGGGGTCTACCAATCCAACGTCGCAGCCGAAGTCGCGCGCCGTGCGCGCGGCGGCGTAGCCGCCCGACCCGGCCCCGACCACGATCAGATCGTGGCGCTTACTCGGCTCCGTCATCAGCATCTTCTCATCTGCTCGTGGCCTACAAAGGGAAGCGGCTCATTTCCTGTTAAAGACGTTTAGCCGTGTCGGCGGGAACCAATCTCTCTGCTTCAGCGCATCCGCGAGCTTTACGGCTTGGCGATCTCTTGATTGCGGGCTGGGCGGCGCCGGTCGCAGTTACGCTTGCCGGGCTGACGCTGGGCTTTTTCGGGTGGTACGCGTTTTTCGTTCCCGGCCTGCGCGGCGCGGCCGGCGAAATCGGCCTGATCGGCGCGATGCTCGCCGGCATGGCGTTTGCAATCGCGGCGTGGCTGGGATACTCGCGCTATCTCTCGCACCGTGCGACGATAACGCTCGCGCGTTCCCTCCGTTACGATGGACTGACCTGGCCGCCGTTTCTCTTGCTGTGGCTCACATTCGTTTCGTCATCGCCGCTAACACACGGCGCGCGCCTCTTCGTTTTCGCCGGCGCGCTGTTCTGCATCGGCAAGGTCCTGATCGCCGCGCGCTTCAATCAAACCGTGCGCGAGGTCCTAATCGATTTCGCCGCCACCCGTATTGCGATCGTCGTCATTGCCGAGCTGGCGGCGGTCATCATCGGACAGCGCGCGGGCACGCACGTGCAAGAATCGTCGCACGTGTTGCTTGCGGTCTGGGGTCGCTGGGACGCCGTGCATTATCTCGACATCGCGACGCAGGGTTACCAAGGCACCAACATGGCCTTTTTCCCGCTGTATCCGCTGCTCATCCGCCTCGTGGGAGCGCTGGCCGGAAACCATCTGATCGCCGGCCTGCTCATCTCGAGCGCCTCCTTTTTTCTCGGACTGCTCTACCTCTACAAGCTGCTCGAGCACGAGTACGATCGCGCCGTCGCGCGCCGGGCGATCTTTTACGTTTCCATCTTTCCGACGGCGGTCTATTTTACGGCCGTCTATACCGAGTCGCTCTTCTTCATGCTGACGGTGGCGTCGTTTTATTACATGCGCGAGCACAGGTGGTGGATTGCCGGGTTTGTCGGATTTTTGGCGGCGCTTACCCGCGTCGAGGGAGTCCTGTTGCTCGTCCCCTTCCTGATGGAGTGGTCGGCCGTGCGAAAGTCCGCCAAAATGTCGGATCGCCTTGGGATCTTTGCCGCGGCGCTCATTCCGCTGGGACTGGGCGCGTATATGGCCTATCTCTGGGTCCTGCGCGCCGATCCGCTTTACTTCTCACACGTTCAAATCCATTGGAACCGGCATCTCGCTCCGCCCTGGGTCAGCATGATCAACGCCTTCGAGAAGCTGGTGCACGCCGGCGGCGCGCAGGCCGCGCACGAATCGCTCGAGGTCGCGTTCACGCTCTTGATGATCGGCGTCCTGGTGGCCGGCTGGCATAGTCTGCGCCCTTCATACATCGCCTATATGGCACTCTCCATCCTCGTGCCGATGTCGACGTCAAACCTGATGTCCATGCCTCGCTTCGCGCTCGTGCTCTTCCCGATGTTCGCCATTCTGGCGCGCTGGGGCGAACGTCCGTGGGTAAACAACGTGATCCTCGCTTTCTCGCTGCCGCTGCTCGGGCTCTTCACCGTCCTGTTCGCCGATTGGTACTGGGTTGCGTAGGCGCGGGGTCCGCCAATTCATAAAGTTCGGAATCGTCGGCGCCTCGGGTACGGTCGTGAACTTTCTGGTGGCGCACGCGCTCGAGAAGACGACTACGCTCTCCTGGTTCGCCGATTTCGCGATCGGTTTCATGGTCGGCGGCGTCTCCAACTACATCCTCAATAGAATTTGGACGTTTGGCTCCCGGCGCAACCCCTTCGTCGAGGGTTTGCAGTTTCTCACCGTCTCCGCGGTCGCACTGGTTGCCGGGCGCATCGTCTTCGCAATCGCGCAGCATTATGATATTCGTCACTTCACGGCGACTTGGTTCGTCGCGACGCTTTCCGGCACGTTCGTGAACTTCTTCATGAACAAGTATTGGACGTTTCGGCATCTCAACTAAATGGGCTTGGCTCGTGAATAGGGCTTGGATCGCCGCCCTACTTGGAGTTCTCGCGATCGGGCTGGCCTTGCGATTGCACGGCATCGGCAACCCGATCATGGATCATCCGGGCTGGCGACAAGGCGACACCGCCGCAATCGCGCGGAACTTCGCCGAGCGTCAGTTCGACATCATGTACCCGCAGACGACGTACAACGGGCCGCCGCCGAACTACGTCGAGCTCGAACTTCAAATCGTGCCCTTTTTGGCGGCCTCGCTCGATAAAGTCTTCGGCGTTCGCGAAATTTTCGGGCGCCTGATCGCCTTAGCGTTCAGCTTAGGTACCATAGTGGTGGTCGCTCTTTTTGCGCGCTGGCTTTTCGACAGCACCCTGGCCGGTACGATCGCGGGCTTCTTCTACGCAATCTTTCCCGGGAGCGTGTACTACGGGCGAACGTTCATGCCCGATTGTGCGATGGTCTTTTTCCTGACGGCGGCGCTCTACGCCGCCGCGCGATTGCTGCTGAGCCGGGAACGCCTCGCGGCGCGCGGAGTCGCGTGGACGACCGCCCTGCTTTCCCTCGCGTATCTCGCAAAACCGGTCGCACTTCTGGGACTCGCTCCGCTCGCCGCTCTGGTTTGGGACCGCTTTCGCGCGCGCAAAGCAATGGCTCCGGCCGCCATCGCGACGCTCGTCGTTCTTCCCGTAGCTCTGGTGTGGCTCTACGATCGCCGCGTCGCCTCCTACGCCGAGTGGCATTGGGCCAGCGGCATCACGCGGCTCCACGTCGTCCCCTCGCTCGAGGGTGCGTTCACCAGCCTCGCTGCATTGGCCGCCAAGTGCACGCAGTTCCGTCTGGCGCTGGCGATGCTGCGAGAGACGATGCTCGGTCGAACGTCCTTTTTTCTGGCGATCGCGGCCTTTGTTGCGCTGCCCTGGATAACGGCGCGCAGCAAGACGCTGCTGTGGGCGTGGCTGGCGGGTGGTCTCGCCTACGTCTTCATCGTCGTGACCGTCGAACGCGTGGACTACTATCTTTATCCGCTCTTACCGCTCTGCGGCTTGGTCATCGGCGGGATGCTCGCACGCTTTGTGACCTTCGTGCGCGGGGTCGACGCGGCGCCGGCGGCCCGCTACGCGCTGGTCGCGCTGGTTCCCTTAGCGGCGCTGATCGCGCTCCTGACCAGCCGCGCTGCGGTTGCGGCGTACTATTCGTACAACGCGCAGGCCTATCGCAACGCGGTCGAACTCGATCGCACCCTGCCGCCCGGCGCGCTCGTTGTGATCGCGCATTACGGCGCCGACGTGCAGTACTACATCGATCGCTTCGGGTGGGAGGAAGACCCGTTGCTTTGGACCCCGTTCGACGAAGAGAGCGCGATTGCAAAAGGCGCGCGTTATTTCATCGCGGTTGAGGACCATCGCTTGCGGCACAATCTCGAGCTTTGCGCCTGGCTACAACGTTTTCCCGTGACAACGATCCAGGGCGGGTGGCCGGTCTACAAGACCTCCCCCGGCGAGCCATCGGCGAGCGCGATGCAGTTCTGGCAAGGTTTCCGCAAGGCCGAGCGCGCTGGGCTAGGCCGGGCCTTCCTCGATTCGCGAGACGTCTGCCGAATTAGCCCCCGTTGACGTGCCAGTAATCGAGCAACGTCCGAAACGCGTCGGGACCGACCGCGATGCTCCCGCGGAACGGATAGTCCAAGCCGACGACGAGGAACAGCACCAGACCGATCGTTAGGCTCAGCCCGCCGATCATCAGCAGCTGCATCACCCTGCGCTCGAAGCCGAAGAGATAGGTGAAGGCGACGGTAATATACGCGCCGGCGACGAGTACGCTCCACATGATGCCATTGATCCCAATGAAGTCGATCGTCAGACGGGTCTCGCGGTCTCCCAGCGCCGTGTCCATTGCCGAGAGCATCTGCCCGTGAACGTCCGCAGCCCCGGCCGAAGCGACGGGTAAGTGACGGACGTACCGATCGGCCTCCTCCAGGAAGGCATTTGCAGCCGCCGCTCGTTCGCCGCGGCGCATTCGAGGCCATTCGTCATCAATCACGGAACGAACGTACGCTCGCAGCGTCGCCTGTAACTTTTCGGGGTGCGGAAAAGACTCCGCATCGCGATAGACCGTTGCAAGGGCTTCCGCCTCCTCGTAACTTCGGGCCTCCGCCAGGTTGAATCGTTCCCAGGTACCGATTGCGACGAATGCCAGCAAAACGGCGTACACGACCCCGATAACCGCTAGAATGAAACCGGCACGATCGTTGTGCTCCAGGCGGATTTCTTTCGGCGTATAGGTGGCGACCAGAAAGCCCATCACCAGCGTGGAAACGACGAACCCTCCAACGATCAGAAGGCCTGCGGCCAGCGTGGGCAACGATTCGAGCCAAGCGATCATCGACTCTTCCCGCTCATGGCAGCGGCAGCAGCGAGGCGGCGCCGAAGCTCGTCGACTGCGGCGGTACCTCCGGCACCCCGGACGAAACGAGCTGCCGGTAGACGATCAATCGATTGGTATCCTTGGCAACCTCTAACTCGAGTTCGTAACTCCGTTTGATGGCCGCCGTCAGTTCGTCGGTATCGAACGTGTAGCCGAAGCGCCTCAGGTCGCGTCGCAGCAGCGCATTGGTCGCGTCGAGCTGTTGATACGCGCGCGCGATCTCCAGGCCCGCGGCCCGGAATGTCGGATAGTTCGACACGACGATTTCGCGTTTGAGCTTCGCCTGGTCGATCGTCGCTTTCAACGCCGCGAGCGGGGCGCTTTGCGGATCGACGGCGAGTCCGCCGTCAACCGTGGCCAGCGCATCGTCGAAACTGCCGCGGCTAAACTCGAGCCTCGCCAGCTCGGCCGCCGCCTTGACGAATCCGGCCTGCGCGCGGGGGTCGTTCGGGTCGACGCGCAGGGCCAGACGGTACGAAGTCGACGCGTCGCGAACACTTCCTTGGGCCAACGCGGCGTCGCCCTGGTGGACGCGCGTGTTCACGATCCAGCGTTCGATCGAACCGGCGCAACCGCTCAGCACTAGCGCCGCGCAAAGCGCGGCTACCGGTTTAAAAATGAATCTGACCCGCAAATCGGGCAACCACCTCGATGACGACGGCGGCCGGATAGAGGATCGCTTGCGAGAGCAGCGATCCGATGATGGCCGTCAACGAGAGATAGAACACCATGGAGCGAACCTCCTGGACGGTGCGCTTACCGTGGATTGCCTGGTCGGTGATCATCGACGACGTCGGGTCGACGAAGAGCGTGAAGGCAATGGTGCCGACCCCATTGATGACTCCGGAGAGGCCGATCGCGGTACGAGCGACACCGCCGTCGAGAACCGACGCAAGGTACGATGCTTGGACGCCGATTGCGTACACGCACATCACGACCGTATTGAAGATCAGCAACCGCTTGGGAACGGCACGCCAATTAAAGGAGCGCAGCTCGGCAAGCTCGGGCAGACGCTCCGAGCGGAAGACGTCGCGGATGACCGCCGGCGCACCGAGCCGCAGCAGCGAGTGCGGTACGGATCCCCGCGCCTCGAACGAGTGCACGCCGCGACGAAAAAGATAGGTGAACATCGGTAGGAATAGTGAGAAGACGATCATGCCGCACGTTCCGGCGAAGACGATGAGGCGCAGTTGGAGCTCGAAGACGTGGTGCCAGCCCGCGACGTTCTCTACGGCGTTGCCGGCCACGTCGGAGAGCGGTCCGACGAAAAAGGCCATGAAGAGGTTGGCGAGCCGCCCGGTCGTCACGAAGAGATTGAAGAGCGAGATCGACGTCGCGATGCGTTTGGTCTGAACGCCGGCGAGCCGCGCCGCATAAGCTCCGATCGTGACACCCTGGACGATAAACGTGATCGCCATCGCGCCGATGAGCTTCCCCGACCACAGATGCGGCGTCGCCGAGGCCAGCATTATGCGGCGGTACGGCTCCAATCGATAGCAGATTCGTCGACCGGGCCGATAATGCACAGCCCGAGATTCTCTTCGAGCAAGAGCTCCTGCGCGAGCTGCTGGACGTCGCCGGCGGTGACCGCGTCGATGCGCCGTTCGACTTCCTCGGAGTCGACGTGCCGCCCGAGGGCAAACTCGTTCCGCCCCAAGCGAATCATGCGGCTCGAGGTGGACTCCAGCTGCAGCGTGAGGCTGCCTTTGATGTGCTCTTGCGCAAGCCGAAACTCGTCGTTCCCGATCGGCATCGACCGTGCCGCAGCGAGCTGCTCGACGATCAGATCGATGCACGACTGAACGTTTTTCGGCGACGCGCCGGCATAGATCCCGAAGAGGCCGGCACGCCGGTACGCGGCTTGGAACGAGTAGACGGTATAAACGAGCCCGCGCTTTTCGCGGATCTCTTGGAAGAGGCGGCTCGACATGCCCCCACCTAGAACCGTGTCCAAGACCAAAAGCGCATACCTGCGTTCGTCGGCGACGTCTAAACCACGGCTGCCGAGAACGAGGTGGGCCTGCTCGCCGTCTTTGAAGCGAACGCGCCGCGCCGGCGTCGTTGCCGGAGCATCCGGTTCGGGCAAAACGCACGAGCCTTCGAACTCGGCAAAACGCTCGGCCACCAGCTCGACGAAACGATCGTGCTCGACGTTGCCCGCGGCGGCCACAACGACGCAGTTCGGCGCATAGTGCGCCCGCATATGCGAGCGCAAGTCGTGTGGGCTCGCGGCCAAAACGGTCTCCTCGAATCCAATCGTGGGTTCGCCCAAACTCGAACCGCTCCACATCGTTTGCAAGAAGAGATCGTGGATCAAGTCCTCCGGCGAGTCCTCGTACATCTTGATCTCTTCCAGTATTACCTGCTGTTCCTTGGCAAACGCCTTCGGGTCGAATAACGGGTGGAGAAACATATCGGACAGCACGTCGAGAGCCAACGGCACGTGACGATCGATGACCTTCGCGTAGTAACAAGTCGCCTCTTTATCCGTAAAGGCATTCATGTTGCCGCCCACGCCATCCATGGTTTCCGCGATCTCTCGCGCGCTGCGGCGCGGCGTGCCCTTAAAGAGCATGTGCTCGACCAGGTGCGAGATTCCGCGGCGCTCGTGGGTCTCGACCGCCGAACCGACGTCCGCCCAGATGCCCACCGTCGCCGAACGCACCCCAGGCATCGCTTCGGTCACCACGCGGAGGCCGCTGGGGAGGGTCGTCTTGTTATACACTTGCGTAGCTCACGTTTCGGGCCTGAAAGCGTCGCGAACCCACTGGGCGTCCCAGAAGACGCCGTCACTTTCTTCCATAGCGCGCTCGCGCAACGACTGCGTCCTTTCGCTGCGTAGAACGGTCAAACTAAAGACCGTACGCGACGTCGGCCTCGCCAAATCGCCGCTAACGATCTCGCCTTTGGTCACGTCGATCGGAACCGCCGCCCAGAAATCTATCTCTTCGGCGTCCGGAGCGGCAGCGAAGACATTTCCCGTCAGCGAGACGATTTCGTCGACGAAGTCCGTGCGGGTCAGCGGGTGGTGAAATTTCACACCCCAAATGCGAACTCCGACGATCAAATGCCGGTCCAGCTCGTTGGCCGAGACCTGATTGACCTCCGCGGGCCACTGCGTCCGAAAGATTGCCCGACCGATGCTCTCGGCGATATCGCGCCGGTTGCCAACGGCGCGCGCCGTTGCGTCGAGATCCGCGACGCTCGGCGCGTACGCGAATGCGATCGAACCCGCTGCCATAAAGGCGAGCACCGTTATGACGGCCGCCTTAGTACGACTGCGCAAAATACGCCCTGGCCTTTGCCGGTTCGCCGCAGGCGACGCAAAGAACGTCGCCTTCCTGGAGCTCCCGGACGACGCGGGTCGTCGCCGCGGTCGCGCGCTTGACTTCCGCTTCACACTCGGCGCGCTCGCACCAAGGGATATCGATCATCCCGGCTCGCGCGCTGCAGAGCTCGAAAAACTCGCTTCGATCCGTCGTGGCAATCGTATGCTGCAGCAAAAACTCCCGTGCCTGTTCGTAGAGGGAAGCTTGAATTTCCTCGAGCAGACGGCGCAGCGTGGGTTCGACCTCGGTCAGCGCCACGCTTTGCCGCTGGCCCTCTTCCCCTTTGCTTCGATCTCGCCGCGCGAGCACCGCGGTGCCTGCCTCCACGTCGCGTGGACCAATTTCGATTCGGACCGGAACCCCGCGCAGATCCCATTCGCTATACTTCCAACCGGGCTGTTCGTCGCGATCGTCCACTCGCACCCGGAAGCCCGCGGCGGTCAATTTCCGTGCCAGCTCGCGGCAGACTTCGATCGCCCGGTCGTCGCCAGAACGAACGATCGGCACAAAAACCGCTTGGGTAGGAGCCAGCTTTGGAGGAATGCGAAGGCCCCGGTCGTCGCCGTGCGCCATAATGATCGCTCCGAGCATTCGCCACGAGATGCCCCACGAGGTCGTATACACGTACTTAATGGTCTGATCCGCGTCGGTAAACTTGATGTCGTAGGCTTTGGCAAAGTTCTGACCCAGGTCGTGCGACGTTCCGGACTGCAACGCCTTACCATCGGGCATCAGCGCTTCGATCGAAAAGGTCTCGACCGCGCCGGGAAAGCGTTCGCTGGCGCTCTTTGCGCCCGAATAAACCGGCAGCGCCGCGACGTTCTCCGCGAAGTCCCGATATAGGCCGAGGATGGATAACGTTTCCTCGCGCGCGTCTTGCGCGGTGGCGTGAGCCGTGTGACCCTCCTGCCAGAGAAACTCCATCGTGCGCAGGAAGGGCCGCGTGGCCTTCTCCCACCTCAGCACGTTCGCCCATTGATTTATCAGAATCGGCAGGTCCCGGTACGATTCGATCCACTGGGCGTACATCGTTCCAATAATTGCCTCCGATGTCGGCCGAATCGCCAGGCGTTCCGTCAATATCTCGTTGCCGCCTTGGGTCACCCACGCGACCTCGGGAGCGAATCCTTCGACGTGCTCGGCCTCGCGAATCAAGAGACTCTCAGGTATCAGAAGCGGAAAGTACGCGTTCTCGTGACCGGTTGCCTTAAAGCGCGCGTCGAGCTCTCGCTGCAGGTTCTCCCACATACCGAACCCGTGGGGACGCAGAACGACGCATCCCCGCACCGGTGAATACGAGACGAGCTGAGCCCGCAGACACACGGCAGTATACCAAGCGGAAAGGTCGGCCGATTTTGGAGGGATCTCCTTGACGGCGCCTCCGGCGAGCACTTCCGACATGACCGGGGCCGTTTCGCTGCGGCGCTCGAACAGCCTTCGTATGCCGAAACTCACCCGAATCTACACCCGCACCGGCGACGGAGGGACGACGGGTCTAGTCGGCGGCCGGCGCGTGAAGAAAAGCGCGCCGCGCATCGCGACGTATGGCACGGTTGACGAGCTTTCCAGCGCAATCGGGGTCGCGCGTGCGGCGCTGCGACCGATTCTGCACAGCCAAGCCCGGGCGGCTTGCCTTGACGGTTGGCTTGCGTGGACGCAGGACAGGCTCTTCAATCTTGGCACGGATTTGGCGACGCTGGCGGCGGATCGCCGCGAGGGCCTGCCGCGCGTCGAAGCCGCCGATGTGCAAACCCTCGAACGCGCGATCGACCAGGCGCAGAGCGAGCTTCCCCCGCTCGCAAACTTCATTCATCCCGGTGGCTCTCTTCCGGGCGCTTACCTTCACTTCGCGCGCACGATTTGCCGGCGAGCGGAGCGCCTGGTGGTGGCGCTGCTCGACGAAGACAACGACGTTTCGCCCGAAGCGCTACGCTATTTGAATCGGCTCTCCGACGCGCTCTTCGTCTGGGCTCGTTGGATCAACGACGCGCTGCACGACACGGAGCATCTCTGGAACCCGGCGAGTCGGCCTCCCGAATAGGGAACCGAGGGGTGGCCGCCTCCTAGTGCGAACCGAGCGCGGAATGTCGTTCTTCTCTACGCTGTTCGCAACGACCAACGTCGATAAGCTGCGCGAACTCGGGAAGCGCAAGATTCTGCGCCGCGCCTTGACCGCCAAGGATCTCGTAGCGATCGGACTTGGAACGATGATCGGTGGCGGCATCTTCACGACGATCGGAACCGGGGTTAAGGGCGCCGGCCCGGCCGTCATCATCTCATATTTGCTCGCCGGCCTCACCTCGTTCTTTGCGGCGCTCTGCTATGCGGAGCTGGGTGCCATGGTTCCGGTCGCCGGCAGCGCCTACACGTATGCCTATGCGACGATGGGCAAACTCTTTGCGTGGATCATCGGCTTTGCGCTGATCTTCGAATACGGAATCAGCGCCGCCCCGGTCGCGCAGCAGTTCTCCGCGGCCATCCAAGACGTTTTCAAAGGCGTTGGCTGGGCGTTGCCGACCTGGGCGCAAGAGTCGAACCTCATCGTGCACGGCGCGTGGTGGCTGCCGTCGAGCTGGGATTTGCTGCATTCGCAATACGACTTCGTCGCCGCGTTCTTCGTTATCGGGTTGAGCGTTCTGCTCTCGGTAGGCATTCGCGAAACGGCTACGGTGAACAACACGTTCGTGGTGTTGAAGATCTCCGCGCTCGCCGTCTTTATCGTCGCCGGGCTCTTCCTATTTCACGCCGCCAACCTGCACAACTTCAACCCGGTCGGCTGGGGAGCGCTGCGACCCTTCGGAGGGATGGCCGACTACTCGTCGTCCGCTCAGCCCTACGGAATCATCGCCATCGGCGCCTACGTCTTCTTCAGCTACATCGGCTTCGACACGGCGACAACGACTGCCGAAGAGTGCAAGAACCCGCAGTACGACGTCCCCGTCGGCGTCATCGGCGCGCTTGCAATCGGCACCCTCATCTACTGCGCGACGGCAATCGTCCTCGTGGGCGCCGTGCCGTGGAGCAAGGTTCCGATCAAGAATCCTCTCGTCTATGCGCTCGCGCCGCTGCATTTGCCGTGGTTGAGCTGGGTCATCACGATCGGCGTTCTGGCCGGGACGACGAGCGTCGCGCTCGCATCGCTGCTCGGCCAGTCGCGCATCTTCTACGTAATGGCGCGCGACGGCATGCTGCCGCCCATCGTTGCTGCGGTCAATCCGCGCTTCAAGACGCCGCTGGTTACCACGATGATCACGGGGGTCGCGGTCTCGGTTCTCGCGCTGATCGTGCCGCTCAACAACCTGCTCAACTTGGTCAACATCGGCACCTTGATCGCCTTCACCGTCGTCTGCGCCGGCGTGCTCTATCTGCGCCATCGCAAGCCCGATCTGCCGCGCAGCTTCCGCGTACCGTTCGTGCCGCTCTTTCCAATCCTGGGGATCGTCTGTTCGCTCTTCCTAGCGGTCTTCGGGCTTTCGCGCGCGACCTGGACGTGGTTCGTCATCGCGCTGGTATGCGGGTTGATCTTCTTCTTCTGTTACGGTTTCCGCAAGTCAAATCCCGACAACGTCGTTCCAGTCGAAGAGCCCGAGGGCATCAGCGAGTTTTAACGCTTCATCAGTGCGGCTCGGCGCTATTTGGACTCGGCGCCTGGCCGATGCCGGGGGTTATCACGTCGATGCGTGCTTCCCGCGCGTTGTATCTCGCGCGCACGTTGAGCGCCCGGGCGACGGCGTCCAGCGAAACTAAGACGCGGCCGCGGACGCGAAACGGCGCGTGCTTGAGCGTTAGCGGCATGCCGTTTACCGTCGCGTGCTGGTCGCCGACGCGCAGCGTCAGCGTTTGACTTCCTAGAATCACGCTGATCGTGCCCGCCTTGGCGTCGACCTCGGTCTCGGCGCCCAATGCGTCGGCGACCGAGCGCACTGGAACGAACGCCTTGGCGTTCGCGGTCGTTACCGGCGGCACGTCGGTATCGACCCGCTCGCCGTCGACGAGCATCACGATTGGCCGGGAAAAGGCCAGCAACGACGCCGCGAACAGCGCGCAGAGCGCAACCAATCCGAGGCTCTGCCAAGCCGAACCGCCGTACAGCTCGGCGATTCGGCTTTTCATACCGCCGATTGCGCGGTAGGCGGAGCGCCGCCGATCTCATCGAGGTAGGCGGGATACTTCTCGGCGATGACCTTTTCGATTTCCAGCCGCAGCATCCCGAGCAGGTCGCTTTCCGGATAGGTTCCGACCAGCTCGCCGGCGCGATAGATCGCGCCTTTGCCCTTGCCGCCCGCAACGCCGACATCCGCCATCTTCGACTCGCCCGGACCGTTGACGACGCAGCCCATTACGGCAACCTTGACCGGCGCGTTATACGACTTCGCGATCGCTTCGACGGCCCGGCCCAGCTCGAGCACCGATATTTCGGCGCGTCCGCACGACGGACACGCGGTAATCTCAAAACCTTTCTCGCGCAGGCCGAGCGATTTGAGAATTCCCCAACAGACCGGAACTTCTTCGATCGGATCGTCTGCCAGCGAGACTCGAATCGTATCGCCGATGCCTTCCCACAGCAGAATCCCGAGGCCAATCGACGACTTAATCGTGCCGTCGCGCAGCAGGCCGGCTTCGGTAATGCCGAGATGCAGCGCGTATGGCGTCGCGCGCTCGCGCAAACGCTGGTCCGCCAAGCGATAGGCCCCGACCGTCGTAGCGACGTCGTGGGCTTTGAGCGAAATCGCAATGTCGGTATGCCCGTGCTCTTCGAGCATTTCGACGTGACGCAACGCTGAGAGCACCATCGCTTCGGCGGTATGGCCGAGCGATTTCTCCAGGTCGGGCGCCAGCGAACCCATGTTGACGCCGACGCGAATGGGAATGCCCCGAGCCTTCGCCGCGGTAACGACCTCCGCGACTTTCTTGGGATCGCGAATGTTGCCGGGATTCAATCGCAGCTTGGCAACGCCGGCTTCGATTGCCGCTAGCGCCATCTTGTGGTCGAAGTGGATGTCCGCCACGATTGGAACCGGCGAGCGATAGACAATCGCCGGCAAACCCGCAGCATCGGGCGGATCCTTGACCGTGACGCGCACCACCTCGCAACCTTCCATCGCAAGGCCGTAAATTTGTTCGAGCGTCTTATCTGCGTCGGCCGTGTCGGTCGTCGTCATCGACTGCACGACGACCGGGTGGTCGCCGCCGATCCAGACGCTCTTTGCGTCGGCCTTTCCCGTCTTATTCTGGAGAAAGATCGGTTTGCTCTTGCGACGGAGTCGAAGCATTACAGCACTCCCTGGCCTTTGACGATGCGCGTGATGTCGTGGAAAGCGACGAGCATGACCAAGGCGATCAGCGCTGCAAAGCCCGCCAGGTGAACCATCGCCTCCTTCTCGGGATCCACGGGCCGCCCGCGAATCAACTCGGCGATGATGAACGCCGCGCGCCCGCCGTCGAGCGCGGGAATGGGTAGCAGATTGAAGAGCCCGAGTGCAAACGAAATCGTCGCGGCGAACGAAAGGTACGGTCCCCAGCCCCAGTCCTGGACCGTCGCCGCCGCCTGGCCCATGCCGATCGGGCCGGCGATTTGCGGCGAGTACTTCGCAAACTGCGTCACGAGCAGCACGATGCCTTCGACCGTTTCATCGGCGATTACCGCGAACTGTTCGCCGCTTTCGCGTACCGCGGCAAGGAATCCGACGCGCTCGAACGCTGGAACCGGGGAGAAACCGATGCAGCCGCGGTTCCTGCCAACTTGCGGCGGACAGGGTCGCGGCGAAACGTAGATCTCCGTTCGGATACCGTTGCGCAGATAGACCAGGTCGAGGCGCTTGCCCAGCGCACCGTGAATCGTGTCGACCAGTTTCTTTCCGGTGGCCATCGGAACGCCGTTGATGGCAAGGATGCGATCGCCCGGGCGGATACCTCCGACGTCCGCGGGAGATCCGGAAATCACTTCACGCACCACCGGCTGGTTCGTCTTATCGCTGGCTACGCCGAAGGCTAACGCCCCGACCAACAAGATTGCGTAGCATAACAGAAAGTTGGCGGCCGGTCCGGCCAGGATGATCGCAAGGCGTCGCCACGGAGACTTTGCTTGAAAGTTGGTCTGGGCTTCGGTGGGGTGCGCGCGAAAGCTGCGTTGCTGCTCGCCCTCGGAGACCTTGCCGTCTTCGCCCTCCATCGCACAGAAGCCACCGATCGGAAAGGCGCGCAGAGAATACTGCGTCCCACTGCGCGGGCTCGTCCACGCCGCTAAGCGCGGACCGAATCCAACCGCAAACTCGTTGACTCGCACGCCGTTTCGGCGTGCCAAGACGAAGTGACCGAGCTCGTGTAAGACGATCAACACCGAAAGCATCACCACGAATGTGGCGACCTTTTCGAATCCGACCAGGGTGACGACGGCGAGCAGATTCAACGATTCGACGACCTTTCGATTCCTTCAACGATTGCCTGGGCATTTACTCGGGCCTCCCGGTCGGCCGAGCGAACCCCTTCGAGAGTGGACGGCCCCGGGCGCGTTCGCTCCATGGTCTGTTCGATAACCGCCGAGATCTTCCCAAAGGCAATCTTACCCTGAACGAACGCATCCACGGCGACCTCGTTCGCGGCCGAGAGCACGGCCGGCGCCGTACCGCCTCGAGCCAGCGCTTCGTATGCTAGGCCGACGCAGGGGAAACGGACCGGATCGGGCGCCTCGAACTCATACCGCAAGGCGACCTCCCCTTGCTTTGCCCCCAATATTTGCAAAACAGCATCTCGAGAAATGGGGGACCCCGCGGGCTCTGCACCCCCAACCGACGGTAGTCGGTTGGGGTAAGCCAGGGCATAGCCGATCGGGAGGCGCATGTCCGGAGCCGCAAGCTGCGACTTTACGCTGCCGTCGGTAAAGATTACGAAGCCATGCGCAATGGACTGGGGATGAACGACGATCCCTATTTGGTCGCCCGGGAAGCCGAAGAGACGGCTGGCCTCGATCACTTCCAGGCCCTTGTTCATCATCGTCGCCGAATCTATCGTATTTTTCGTGCCCATACGCCACGTCGGGTGCGCGAGTGCGTCCTTTAGATCCGCACTCTCCATCGCTTCGCGCGACGTGCGCCAGAACGGGCCGCCGGAGGCCGTGAGAACGATGCTGGCGATGCTCTCGCGCTCTTCCCCGGCCAGACATTGAAAGATCGCGCTGTGCTCGCTGTCGACCGGTAGAAGCCGCGCCCCACTGCGCTGCGCCAACTGGACGAGCAGCGCACCCGCCGAGACGATGAGCTCTTTGTTGGCAACGGCGATGTCGATGCCGCGCTCTACGGCCGCGAAGACTGCGTCGAACGCCACGGACCCATCCGTCGCAGCGAGAACGATGTCGGGCTCGCTCGACACGGCAACGCGCAGCAGTCCCTCGGGACCGTCGGCGATCGTCGTCGCAACTCGCGCTCCGAATCGCTGCACTTGCTCGCGAAGCAGCGATTCGTTCCGACCTGCGGCGAGTCCGACGACTTCGAAGCGCTCCGGATGCGACGCGATCACGTCGAGCGCTTGCGTCCCGATCGAACCCGTGGAGCCCAGTATCGCTACTCGCTTAGGGGCAGTCATGGAAGCTGCAGGATCCCAAGTAGATGCAGCGTCGCAAAGAAGACGACGCCGCCGAGCAGATAGGAATCGAACCGGTCTAAAACGCCGCCGTGACCCACGATCATCGCGCCGGCGTCCTTCACGCCTGCGTCGCGCTTAAAAGCCGATTCCACCAAATCTCCGATCTGGGCCGCGATGCAGGTTGCGCTGCCCAGTGCGGCGCCCTGCCACCACTGCAGATGCAGCGGCGCAAACCACGTAGCGGCGATGGCGAAGGCGGTGGCGACGACCAGCGAACCGATCGAGCCTTCAACGGTCTTGCTCGGCGAGATTCGCGTGAGCGGATGGCGCCCAAGCGTCGAGCCCACGAGCATCCCGAAGGTATCCGTCAGCACGATGATGACGATGACGTACAACGTCAGCCACATCCCGTTGCCGGCGATCTGGCGGATGAAGACGAAGTACGTGAGGAGCTTCCCGATGTAAAGGACGGACAGCAGGGTGTAAGCGGTGCGCGCAAAGTAGCCTTTCTGCTCGCCGTACATTCCAATCGAGAAGGCCGCGATCACGATCCCCGCAAGCAGTACGCCTTCCCAATTGTGAAGCACCCCGAAGACCGCCATTGCAATGTATGCAACGACGCCGAGCACCGCGACCGGGTACTCCAGCGGTTGCCCTTTGATCGAGCAGAGATAGTTGAACTCGTAGATGCTTGCAAGTCCGATGACCAACAAGAGTCCGTAGAACGCCCACGGGAAGAACACACAGAAAAGCCCGATCGCCGCGACGATCAGGCCGACCACGACCCGTCGCCGGCTCAAGTCCCGCCGAACCGTCGCTCCCGCTGCGCAAACTCCACGAGCGCTCGCGCGAGATCGTCCTTTGAGAAGTCCGGCCAATAAACGTCACACATCACGAGCTCGGCGTATGCCGCTTGGTACAGAAGAAAGTTCGAAAGCCGCCGCTCGCCGCCGGCTCGAATCAGCAGGTCGAGCTCCGGCAGGTCCGCCGTATAAAGGTAGCGCCGGATGGCGCTCTCGTCGATCGCATCGGGTGCCAGGTTTCCCAAGGCAACATCCTGTGCGATGGCCCGGACTGCGCCCAGAAGCTCCGCATGCGAGCTATAGTTCACCGCCAGATTGAGCAACAGTCCGGTGTTCCCGGCGGTTTGCGCCTGCAGATCGGCAAGCGCGGCGCGCGGGGCGGAAGGGAGCGACTCCCACTCGCCGATTACGCGCACGCGCACGCCGTTGCGCTGGAGCTCGAGCAGCTCGTTGCGCGCGAACGCAACGCACAACTCGAAGAGCAGCGAGATCTCGCCGGCGGAGCGATTCCAGTTTTCCGTCGAGAAGCCATAGACGGTGAGCACGCGGATGCCGAAATCGCTGGCAGCCCGCGTCACGTGGCGAAGCGCCACCATGCCGCGACGATGCCCTTCGATCGCGGGGAGACCCCGCGATTTAGCCCAGCGGCGATTGCCGTCCATGATGATGGCTACGTGACGCGGCACGGAATCCGAACCCAGCGCCGCGGTGCGCGCCTCGGCCAACGACGTCGTCATAGAGCCCGATAGGACTCGTAGCCGGCTACGATCTCGGCCGACTGGTTCTCGAGTATCTTCAAGCGAAGGACGCGCAAAACCCCACAGCCCAGCCACGCCCCGTGAGGAGCGAGCACGTGCAGCCGTAGAGCGTGATTGCGTAGCGCGCGCCGCGCTTGCACCTCTGGAACGAGTATCAGCTCCTCGGTCACACTTCCATGATCTCTTTTTCTTTGGCCACGACCAGGCCATCGATCTCTTTGACGTACTTGTCCGTAAGCTTCTGAAGAGTGTCTTGCATCCGCTTATTTTCGTCTTCGGTGATCGAATGCGACTTTAGCTCGTTTTTTAGCTCGTCGTGGGCGTGGTGCCGCACGTTGCGAACGGCGATTCGGCCGTCCTCGCCCTTCTTCTTGACCATCTTCGCGAGGTCGCGGCGACGCTCTTCGTTTAACGGAGGTATCACGAGGCGAATGGCGGTGCCGTCGACGTTGGGCGTCAGGCCCAGATCGCTTTTTTCGATCGCTTTGCGAATCTCCGAAACGACGCCCTTGTCCCAAGCCGTGATCATCAGGGTGCGCGAATCCGGGATCGAGACTCCGGCGACCTGTTTGAGCGGCGCCGGCTGACCGTACGCCTCTACCACGAGACGATCGAGCAGTGCCGGCGACGCGCGGCCGGTGCGAATTGCCGCGAACTCGCCGCGAGTCGCCTCCACGCATTTGTGCATCTTGGATTCGATCTCTTTAAAATCGCTGGTCGCCATCGCTCACACGCTCCTTGCGCCGACCGGCGCGGTCTGCCGCCCCACGTAGGTTCCGATCGCATCACCCCAGACGACGCGGCGAATATTTCCGGGAACCGCCATATCGAAGACGATGACCGGAAGCGAGTTATCCATGCACAGCGCCATGGAGGTCGAGTCCATCACTTCCAGCCCGAGCTGTAACACGTCCATATAGTCGAGGCGTTCGAAGCGCGTAGCCAGCGGATCTTTCTTCGGATCGGCGGAGTAGATACCGTCGACCTTGGTCGCCTTGAGGATCGCTTCGGCGTCGACTTCCACCGCCCGCAGTGCAGCCGTCGTGTCCGTGGTGAAGTACGGGTTGCCAGTTCCACCCGCGAAAATGACGACGCGCCCCTTCTCCAAATGACGAATCGCGCGCCGCCGAATATACGGCTCGGCGATCTGGTGCATCGCGATCGCGGTTTGAACGCGCGACGCCACACCCATGCGCTCGAGCGCGTCCTGCAACGCCAGGGCGTTGATCACGGTCGCCAGCATTCCCATGTAATCGGCGGTGGGGCGGTCCATGCCCGCCTCTTCGTGCACCTTTCCACGCCAGATGTTGCCTCCGCCAACGACGATCGCCACGGAGACGCCGTCGCGGCTTACGTCGGCGATCTGCGCCGCCATCGCGTGCGTCGTGGTGACGTCAACGCTGTTCGAGCCGCCGGCGAACGCTTCACCTGAAATCTTCAGCAGCACGCGAGAGTATCGCGGCCGGTCGCGTTCAATCACCGAGGGCGTATCTGGCGAAACGCCGGACCCGAATTCGCTCGCCGAGCGCTCCGATCGAACGATGGATCAAGTCTCCGACCGTCACGCTATCGTCCTTCACGAAGGTCTGGTCGAGCAGGCAGTGCTCTTCAAACCATTTGTTCAGCTTGCCGGCAACGATCTTCTCGCCGACCTCGGCGGACTTTCCCGACGGTACGCCGGCCGCAAACTCCTCGCGCAAGCGATCCACGATCTCGCTCGGGACGCTCTCGCGATCGAGATACTGCGGCGACATCGCGGCGATATGCATCGCGATGTCGCGAGAGAGCTCCGAAAAACGCGGATTGCGAGCCACGAAGTCGGTTTCGCTGTTGACCTCGACCAAGACTCCGATCTTCCCGCCGGAATGCACGTAGCTGGTAACGAGGCCTTCGTCGGCCACGCGTTCGGCCTTCTTGGCGGCCTGAGCGGCGCCACGCTCGAGCAGCAGCGTTTTGGCCCGATCCGCGTCGCCGGCGGCATCGAGCAGCGCTTTGCGGCAGTCCATCATCGGCGCGCTGGTCGCTTCGCGCAACGCTTTGATCTCTTCGGCTTTGGGTTGATAGGAAATCAAAGTCCCGCCTCCGCCATCGTTACGGGAGCCTCGTCTTCGAGCGCCTCCGGTGCGGCTTCGTATTCGACTCGATCGTACGCGCTCTCGCTCTCGGTCTTTCCCTCAATGATCGCATCGGCGATCTTGCCGACCATCAGCTTCACGGCGCGGATCGCATCGTCGTTGCCGGGGATTGGATAGTCGATCTCGTCGGGATCGCAGTTGGTGTCGATCACCGCAATAATCGGAATCTTGAGTTTGCGCGCTTCCAAAACGGCGATGCGTTCCTTCTTCGGATCGACGATGAAGAGTGCGTCGGGCAGCCGATGCATATCCTTGATGCCGCCGAGAAAGCGCTCGAGCCGGTTCATCTCGTCCTGCAGAGTGGCAACTTCTTTTTTCGGCAGCCGTTCGAAGTCGCCCTGAAGCTTCATGTTCTCGAGCTCGCGCAGGCGGGCGATGCGTTTCTGAATCGTTGCAAAGTTGGTGAGGGTGCCCCCCAACCAGCGCTGATTGATGAAGAACGTGCCCGCACGCTCGGCCTCTTCGCGCACGACTTCGGCGGCCTGCTTCTTCGTCCCAACGAAAAGAATCACTTTCCCCGCACGAGCGAGTTGCCTGACGGCTTCGTAGGTCTCTCGAAGTTTCTGTACGGTGAGCGCGAGATCGATGATGTAGATGCCGTTGCGCTCTTGAAAGATATACGGCTTCATCTTCGGGTTCCAGCGACGGGTTTGGTGGCCGAAGTGGACGCCCGCCTCCAAGAGCTCGCGCATGGTGACGACGGTCATAGGTTAACCTTTCTGGCTCCTGCCCGCCGCCCATCCTGCGCTGGCGGACCTCGATGGAGTCATGAACACCCCGCCTCCCTGCGAGGTGAAGTAAGGGACAGCCGCGCGATTATAGCACGGCCGGGCCACCCCTCCAAGGCACGCTCGGACGGCGAACCGAAAGCGCCGCGGCATGCGCTGGGTGGTTACGGGGGGTCTGGGCTTTATCGGCTCGCACTTCATTCGCCTTGCGCTGAACGAGCGCCCGGGCCTCGAGATCATCAACCTCGACGCCATGACCTACGCCGGAAACCCGGCGAACCTCTCCGATCTCGAGCAAGCGCCTCGTTACCGCTTTTTGCGGGGCGACATCTGCGATCCGGCGGCCGTGCACGAGGCGATCGGCGCCAAGGCCGATGCCGTCGTAAACTTCGCCGCCGAGACCCACGTCGATCGCTCGATCGACGATCCCGATGCCTTCCTGCGCACCGACACCTTGGGCACGCAGGTCCTCCTCGAAGCCGTGCGCCGGGGGCGGGTCTCGCGTCTCGTCCAGGTTTCGACCGACGAGGTTTACGGCGAGGTCGCCCAGGGTGAGTCCGTCGAGAGCGACCCGCTGCGGCCTAGAAGCCCTTATGCTGCCAGTAAGGCTGCCGCCGACTTGCTGGCGCTCGCCTATCACGCGACCTACGACGTCCCCGTCGTCATCACCCGTGGAAGCAACACTTACGGCCCCAATCAGTATCCGGAAAAAATCGTTCCGCTCTTCATTACCAATTTGCTCGACGACCGGAGCGTACCGGTCTACGGCGACGGGTTACAAATCCGCAACTGGCTCCACGTTGAAGACCACGCGCGCGCGGTGCTGCACGTCCTGGATCACGGCGTGGCCGGCAGCGTCTACAACGCCGGCGGTGGATCGTCGCTGACCAACCTCGAGCTGACCCGCGTGCTCGTCGGCGCATGCGGGCGTTCGATGGAACGCCACGTCGCGCACGTCGCCGACCGGCTGGGACACGACCGTCGATACGCGCTCGATAGTTCGCGGCTGCACTCGCTCGGGTGGCGACCGCAGGTGGGCTTCGACGAAGGAATTGCCGGTACGATTGCCTGGTACCGCGCCAATGAAGCGTGGTGGCGACCGTTGAAAGGCGAGCATGCACCGGCCTGACGCGCCTAAGGCTCTCAAGGGGATCATCTTGGCGGGCGGGCTCGGCACGCGGTTACGGCCGCTGACGAAAGTGACCAACAAACATCTGCTGCCGGTCTACGACAAGCCGATGATCTACTATCCGCTGGAGACGCTTTGCTCGGCCGGCATTGTGGAGATCATGATCGTGACCGGCGGGAACTCGGCGGGCGAGTTTCTCCGGCTCCTCGGCAACGGCGCGGAGTTTGGCCTGCGCGACATTTATTATACGTATCAGGAAGGCGAAGGCGGCATCGCCGACGCGTTGCGCCTTTGCGAGCACTTTGCCGAAGGCAGCCCGGTCGTGGTCGTGCTCGGTGACAATATCATCCAAGAGAACATCGCGCCCTACGTTGCCAAGTTTCGCGAGCAAGGCGCCGGCGCTCGCATCCTCCTCAAAGAGGTCGACGACGCACGGCGCTTCGGCGTAGCGGCCCTCGATGGCGAGCGCATCGTCGCAATCGAAGAGAAGCCCGCGCAGCCCAAGAGTTCCTATGCGGTTACGGGGATCTATATGTACGACGCGCGCGTCTTCGACTATATTCGCGCGCTATCGCCCTCGGCGCGCGGTGAGTTCGAAATCACCGACGTGAACAACCGGTATTTGGAAGACGGCGAGCTCCGCTACGACGTCATGAAAGGCTGGTGGAGCGATGCCGGCACGTTCGAAAGCCTCTTCCGCGCAAACCAACTCGTTGCGCAGGAGCGCAGAGAACGAGGTCGCTAGGCGTGATGAATAGGAATCGATAGGGCCAGCGCCACGACGACGAGCACGCCGGCTAGGGCGCCGCGGAACCAACGTTCCGGGAGCCGCGTGACGAAATGCGACCCGACGAAAACGCCGGGAATCGATCCGAGGAGCAGCGAGCCGGCAATTGCCGGATTGACGTCGCCGAGCTGCCAGTGGCCAATCAAAGACGGCACGAGCACGACGACGGCAAACGCGAGGTCGGTTCCGACCAAACGCCGCAATGCCACGACCGGCGCAACAAGCAGCAGGAGCGGGAGCGTCAGCGAGCCGGCGCCGATCGACGTGATGCTGACGGTGAGTCCGACGAAGAACCCAATCGCGGCAAGGCGCAACGTTGGAAGCTGGGTGGACGTTTCGGCGGACTGATCGCGCGCGAGTCGCCGATTGAAGATGATGCCGGCGGCGGAGACTAAGAGGGCAGCGGCGACTGCCAACCGCAGAATGCTTTCCAGCTGGTGGATGTCGAGCATCTTGTGCAGCTGCGCACTGAGGATCACGCCGATGATTGCCGCCGGGAACCCGCCAAGAGAGAGACGCCAGAGCACCGAGACCTGCACCGTCCGTTTCTGAACGTGCGCGATCATCGCAACGAGCCTGGTTCCTAAGGCGAAGAGCAGGTCGGAACCGATTGCCTTCGAGGTTGAAATCCCGAGGAAGATCAGTAGCGGCGTCGTGATGGCGCCGGCGCCGACGCCGCTGTACGCCGTGCACGCGCCGACGACGAACCCAACGATGACGTAGCTAAGGTTCAAATGTCAAAGCTCCCGTAAATAAGGCCATTCCAGAAAAGTCGGTTAACATTCTATGAGCTCCGGAGGCCGTCCCCGTCCCCCGAGGCGCTCGGCACGCCCTCCGAAGAACCGATGTGGTGGATCTCCTGGAAAACCTCGAAACGGTGCACCGGAACTTCGCGCGGCGCCTCGATCCCAAGCTTCACCTGGTCGCCGTCGAACCCCACGACGATGACGCGAATCGCGTCGCCGATCATAATCGATTGATTGACTTTACGGCTGAGCACCAGCATCGCCGCCCTCCTTGGCTTCGCGCCGTGCTTCGCGCGGCTCGACTGACGCGCCTGCGCCGAAAGGTAGCCGCATGTGCCGTACGGAATTCCGTAGCGCGTCGGGAGGAGCTACATGATCAAGGACATTGCGTTCTTTGCCTATTCCGTAAGAGACGTGCCGCGGGCGCGCGACTTTTATCGTGACGTACTCGGGCTGCAAGCCGGCGACTCCTTCGGCGATCATTGGATCGAGTTCAACGTTGGAAGCACGACATTTGGAATCGGCAACGGCGAAGGCCTGGGATTTGAACCCGGCGCTTCGACCGGCGCGGCATTCGAAGTCGACGACATCGGCGCGATGCGCGAGCGCCTCAAGGCCAGCGGCGTCGAGGTCGGCGAGGTGCACGAGTTTCCCGCATGCGTGACGTGCTTTGCGAGCGATCCCGAAGGTAACCGCTTTGCGCTCCACCAGCGCCGTCCACCCGCTCCCCAGAATGCCGCGTGACCCCTACGCCTTAGCGGTTTCGCGCGACGCTTCGATCAGGATCTGCGCAACCTCCGGCCGCGAGAACTCCTGGGGAGGAAGCTGACCGGCGCGCAGCATCTCGCGTACTTGCGTGCCGCTCAGCGCCACGTGGTGCGTCGGATCGTGGCTGCACGTCTTCTGCGAGCCCATTCCTTCACAGCGCGTGCAGTAGAAGCTGTTTTCGAACTTGAGCGGGATGATGCCCAACTCTTCCGGGGTGAAGTTGTCGAACATCTTCTGCGCGTCGTACGTGCCGTAGTAGCTTCCGACGCCGGCATGATCGCGGCCCACGATGAAGTGGGTACAGCCGTGGTTCTTACGCATGATCGCGTGAAAGATCGCTTCGCGCGGACCCGCGTAACGCATCGCCGCCTTGAGCGTGCTCAGCTGGACCCGGTTGGACGGGTAATAGTTCTCAATCAGGGCCCGGTAACAGCGCATGCGCACGTCGGCGGGAATGTCGTCGCTCTTCGTCTCGCCCACTAGCGGGTGGAGCAACAGTCCGTCGACGGTCTCCATCGCGCATTTCTGAATGTACTCGTGAGCGCGGTGAACCGGGTTGCGCGTCTGAAAGCCGACGATCGTCTTCCAGCCGCGACGCTCGAACTCGGCGCGGCATTCGCTGGGCGACAGGTTCTCGGGATCGCGTTCGCTCGCCAGCACCGTGACCGGGCCGGCTACCAGCACGTCTTTGCGCTCGTAGAGCGCGGCAACGCCTGGGTGCTTCTCCTCTTCGGTTAAATAAACGTTGCGCGCTTCGCGCCGCTTGTCGTAGTCGAAGACCTCCTCGACATCCATGACGCCGCGAAGGGTCCCTTCACCGTCGTAGAGTGCTACGCGCGAGCCCACACTGGGTGCCTCTTCGCGAGTCACTCCCAAAACCACCGGAATGCTCCAAGCCAATCCGTTCGCCAAGCGCATCGTCTCGACGACGCTCTCGTAATCCTTGCGAGACATGAAGCCTTCGAGCGGACTGAGCGCGCCGTTGGCGATCAGGGCAAGATCGTTGAGCTCTCGACCGGTAAGCGTAAGGCTACGAAGTCCTTTGCTCTCCTCGCGCAACGCGCGCTCGGCTTCGGGAGAATCTGCGGTTCGATTGACGAGCTTGCCGCCGTGTGGTGCGATCATGACGCCACCTTCGCGCCGGCCGGAACAAAACCGCGCCGTTCGAGTTCGGCAAAGATCTTCGAGACGCTCTGCTCTACCGCTTCGAGTTCGCTGTCGACGATCACGTCGGGATTCTCGGGGGCTTCGTACGGATCGGAGACGCCGGTGAAGTGTTGGATCTCGCCGGCGATCGCCTTGGCGTAAAGCCCTTTGACGTCGCGGCGAGTCAGCTCATTTAAGGAACAGCGCACGTAGACTTCAACGAACTGGTCGTTACCAATCCGCTGACGCGCCTCGGCCCTTGCCAGCGCGTACGGAGAGATGGCGGCGGTGATCACGGCGGCGCCGTGCTTGACGAGCAACGAGGCGACGAACGAGATTCGACCGATATTGATGTCGCGGTCTTCTCGGCTAAATCCGAGCCCCTTGGAAAGATGGGTTCGGACTTCGTCGCCGTCGAGCACTTCGACGCTGCAGCCGCGAGCGGTCAGCTCCGGCCCAAGCCGTTCCGCAATAGTACTCTTGCCGGCACCGGAAAGACCGGTGAGCCACACGGTGAATCCCTGGTTCAACTGGATTTCCTTTCTGGGAGGTTAACTATATTAACCTCAGTTGCTTTTTTTCGCATCCATAGTTTTGGGTCCCCGGGCCGCGGACCTTTCGTTAAGGCGCCCGAAGCGCAAACTGCGCCGCATGCAGGCGAGCATAGGGACCGCCCTTCGCGAGCAGTTCGTCGTGCGTCCCGACCTCAATGACCCGGCCGGCCTCGATGTAGAGAACCTTGTGCGCCCTGCGGACCGTCGAGAGGCGGTGGGCAATCATTAGGGTTGTGCGTCCCGGCAATAAGCGATCGAGGGCCTCCTCGATCAGAGCCTCGGAGTGCGTGTCGAGCGAGCTGGTAGCTTCGTCGAGGATCAGGATCCGCGGATTCCGCAGCACCGCGCGCGCAATGGCGATCCGCTGGCGCTCGCCGCCGGAAAGCCGCATCCCCCGCTCGCCGACCTCGGTGGCGTAACCATCGGGAAAAGCGCGGACGTACTCTTCGACGTTCGCGTCGCGAGCCGCGGCAAAAACTTCTTCGTCGCTAGCCTCGAGACGCCCGTAACGGATGTTTTCCAGAATCGAACCGCGGAAGAGCTGAACGTCTTGCGGCACGATCGCAATCGCGCGGCGCAAGTCGGAAAGCCGGACGTCCGCGATGTCGACACCGTCGAGCCGGACACTGCCTTCCTGCGGCTGGTAAAAGCGCGGAACCAAGTTTACGATCGTGGTCTTGCCGGCGCCCGAAGGGCCGACGAGTGCAACGATCTCGCCCGCTGCAATCGAGGCGTTGATGTGATTGAGCGCCGGCGGTTCGTCGGCTCCGTAGCGGAACGTCACGTCAATGTAATCGAGCTGGCCGCGAACGCTGGGCATCGCGATTGCACTTGGAGGATCGCGCACCTCGACGGGAAGGTCCAGCAGCTCGAAGACGCGTCCGGCGCCGACGATCGCCTTACTGATGTCCCCGAAGAACGCCGCCACGCGATTCATCGGATTCATCAAGTTGACGAGCAGCCCCCAGAACATGAAGACGCGACCGGTATCGAGCCGGCCGACCAAGACCTCGCGCACCGAGAGCCACATAATCGCAACGACCGCCGCCACCATGATCGTCGAGACGACCAACGGCTGGGTCTGAATGAACTGCGTGAGCTTCATGTACGCGCCGAAGAAATCGTCGTTTCGGGTGCGAAAGCGGTCCACTTCGAACTCCTCTCGCCCAAACGATTTAACGACTCGCTGGCCTTGCAGAATTTCCGAGAGGTTTGACGTGAGATCCGCGATCCGCCGCTGCGCGAGGTGGGTGCTCGCCGAGATCAGCCGCTGAAAATTGGAGACCGCAAACGAGACGATCGGGGCGACGAGCACGAGCGACAGCGTCAAAAGCCAATCGAGATAGATCATCGTCGCGAACGACGAGATAAAGGTCGCCAGCGCGACGACGAGTTGCGGGACCGAGACGCTCACGGCGTCGATCATCATTTGAAGGTCGGTGGAGAACCGTGCGATCAGCTCTCCAGGCCGCCACTTTGCAAACTCGCCGAGCGGCAAGTTCAGCAAGCGCGCGAAGAGCCGGACGCGCAGGCGTGCCACCAAGTTCTGGCCGCTCCAGGCCGTCATGTAGGTCTGGCCGTAGATCGCGGCATTCCCCAGCACGAGCGCGACCGACGTCAGGCCCAAGGCCAGATAGAGCGCTCGTAAATCGGGAGCGTGTCCCCGCGCCGGGATCAGCACGTCGTTGATGATGATGCGAAACGCGAGCGGAGGAACGATCGAGAGAACACCGGCCAAGACTCCCATGGCCATCGCAACGCCGAGGCGCGCGTAGTACGGCCGGGCCTCGCGAGCCAGACGGTAGAGAATCGAGCGGGAATTCATCCGCCGTAGGGGCTTGCCGCCGCCGCGCAGTGAAACCTCCCGCCACGCGACACGGTACGTGAAGATGCATGACCCAGGAGGATCGCACGACTTACATGGACTGTTACTTCCACTCCAACGTTCCGTCGGTTGCGCCGTGCGCCGAGTGCGGAAAATCGATCTGCGCGACCTGCCGCGACGAACGCGGCGGTTGCCCCAGTTGTCGTCTCGCCGCGAAGGTCGAGGCGGCTACGGCAACTCGCCAGCAAATTCCAGGCCAGGTCCCGCCACGCCCAGCTCCGGCGAGCGTACGCGGCCCGGCTACCATCGTCGCACCCTCGGATTCTGCGGAGTCGCGCGCCTTGGTCGCGCTCGGTTACCCGCTCTGGCCGCTCGCGCTCATCGCGCTCCTGGATCGCAAGCAATCTCGGAATTTGCGACGCCAAGCATTTCAGGCACTTGGATTCAACGTCGCTTTCTTTGGTTTTTGGGCGCTCCTCTCGCTCGTGGCGGAGGTCCCGTTTCTCGGAATCTCCGCCGGCGTGCTCGTGCCCTTTCTCCTCCCGCTCTTCTTAGTCGCCAGCGTCTACTACGGCATCAAGACGTGGAACGGCGACGACGTCCGGATTCCGGTCGTGACGAGTTGGCTGGACGAGCGCATGCCTCACGGCGATACGAACGCCCGATAGCGCGTCAGAAAGGCCCGGGCGGCAACGGCGTGGTCGACGACCGGTTGCGGGTAGGCATCCCGCTCGAAGAGCGATAGCGACAACTGAGGTGAATCGTTCGCGCGGCCGTGCCAGGCTTCGCGCGGGATGTGGCGCAGCTCGGGGATCCAACGTCGCACGTACGTACCGTCGGGATCGAATCGCCGCCGTTGCCGTTCGGGATTATAAATTCTTGGAAACTGCGCCATGTCGGCGCCGACCCCCGCGATCCATTGCCAGTTGCCCGTAGCAACTGCCGGATCGTCCTCGACGAGCCAGCGATTCCATTCCTCGCGGCCCACGCGCCAGTCCACCGATAGATCGAAGCACAAGAGCGAGGCTGCCACCGCGCGTACGTGCGGGTGCATCCACCCCGTCTGATGCAGCTGGCGGATTCCGGCGTCGACGAGCGGATAGCCGGTTTTGCCGGCGCGCCATGCGTCGAGCGCGGGATGGTCTTGCGCCAGCGCAAATCCCGTCATCTTCTCTTGCAGCGCCGCCTCGGTCGCGTCGGGATAGAACCATGAAAGCTGCAAGAAGAAATCGCGGCGCGCGAGCGCGCGCAGAAAGAGTCTGAGCGAGACTCGCTCCTCGCCCAGGGAAAACGGATCGCCCAGCCGTTCGCGCACGCTGCGTGCGATCGTGCGCGCCGAGATCGTTCCGAAGGATATGTGCGCGGCGAGTTGCGACGTTCCGTTCTCGGACGGAATCGCGCTCGTAACGCCGTAGAGCGCGGCGCGATCCTCCAGGAAACGTTCTAAAAGTATGCGCGCCGCTTGCGGGCTCGCTGCCGAACCATCTTCGCCTGATCCGAACTCGCGCGGGTGCGGCAATGCTTCATCGCCCGCTTCGCTCGCGATGAAGCGCAGCAAGAGCGGGTTCTCATATGAAGCGATTCCAAGCTTCCACCAGCGCTCGAAGTACGGCGCGAACGCGCGGTAGCCGGCGCCGTCGGCACCGCGCGCCGCGGCGCCCTCCTCAGGCGGAATAGCGGGAGCGTCGTGCACGAGAAGCGCGGTAAAGCCGGCCTCTTCCAACTCGGACTGCAGTCGCCGGTCGTCCCGGATCCCTTGCGCGTCGTACGAAGCACTCCACGCCGCCCCGTCCGCGCCGGCTGCACGCCCGAGTTCGGCGATGATCTTTGCCGCCGGTCCTCGGCGAACCACGAGCCGGCTTCCCATCTCTCCCAGCTCCGAGGCGAGCGCCGCAACTGCAGAGCAAAAGAACGCGGCCCGGCGCGGCGAGGCTTTTAAGCGCGACGCGAGAGCGTCGTCGATCACAATTATCGGAAGAACGCAGCCTCGCGAAGCCGCCGCGGCTAAGCCGGCATGATCCTCGAGGCGCAGGTCGGCTGAAAAGCGATAGATGAACGGCTTTTCCGGCATGGGGCCGATTTCGGTCGCGCCTCCAGCTTCCCCCGGGACGCCGCGAAAGGCTAGGAGTCTGTCGGACTTGGGCCGTTTTCGGATTCGGTGTCGAACTTTGCTCGAAGACGAGGCGAGAAGAGGGAGCGAAGCCGTAGCTTCGTGACCGATGAGCAACGAAGTATTCGGGCAAAGGGCGGTCCGAAGACGGAAATGCGCCCAAGCCCGACAGACTCCTAGTGCGCGCGCATCACCGCATTGCAGACGGCCGCATCGAGCAATGCCCGGCCGGAGTGCTTGACCACCGTGCATCGTGCCGGCTTGCCACGTGCATCAAGCCGTACTTCGAAGGTTATCGTTGAGCGCGCGGCTTGCGCGCTGGTAAACGCCAGCGACTCCGCGCGATGCTCGCGCTGCGGGAACGTCTGCGTGCTAAGCGCCGCGACTGGTCCCAGGTCCTGCGTTGCCACGCTATGCACGACGATCGGAGCATGCCGCTGCGTCGCAACGATCGCAACGACGAAAACAGCTGCGGTCGCCAAACCTGCGCCCCATTTCCAGCCATGGCGGCGGCTCGAGACGCGCGCTCGCGCTCGGCGCAGGTCGGGTTGCCACCGCTCCTGATCGCGCGCCTGAGCGACTATGCCAATGACCCGCTCGATCTCGCGTTCGCCGCCGATTGCCGCAAGGCAGTGGCGGCACGTCGAGAGATGTTCCCGATAGGCATGGCGCTGCTCGTCACCGGCCTCGCCGAGCGCGATCGCGCCGGCCAGTATCTCGGCCGCAGCGCAGTTTGAAGCAAGTTTCACGAGTTCGAGTCCTCATTCATTACATGGCGTAGCGTTTTCATCGCGCGGCAGACGCGCTGCCGAACGGCATCCGCACTGGTGCCGAGAATTTGCGCGGCCTCCGACGACGAGTATCCGGCATAGCTCGTCATGAGCAGCGCCGCCGTCTGTTCTACCGGCAAACGCGCCAGCGCCGCCTGCAAATCGACCGATTCAGCGCCGTGCTCGTCGACCCGCCACGCATTGCGATCGAGGTCGCGATCGAGCGGAAGCACGTGGAGGATCTTTCGGCGTCGCATGAAGGAGATCGCGGCGTTGGTTGCCGCACGATAAAGCCAGCCCACGCGCAGCTCCCGGGCCGGATCGGCCTGCAACGTGCGATACGCGGAGAGAAAAACGTCCTGGGTCAGATCGAGCGCGACCTCGGCGTCGCCAACCATGCGGCGAAGGTAGCGCGCGAGCTTGGTTTGGTGCTCGAGCACTAATACTTCGGTTCGTCTTTGCGCGATCGCGGTTCGATCCATCGCAACCGATGTTTCCAACGTGCTTCTCATTCCGGAGCTCGCCATGTCTCCTCTACCCCGGACAACGGCGAAACCTCGCCCATTGTGACGGTCGCGGCCGCTAACCTCAACCTCCGATCTCCGAGAAGGCCCGCATTCGCGAGGAGGTCTCGCCGAGGCGAAGGTGATGGCGCGCGGGCTTGATCAGCATAGCCGAGCGCAAAAGGCCGGCAAGCTCGTCCGTACTCGCGCCGGCGCGCAACGGGGTTCGCAGATCGAGTGCGTAGTCGCCAAAAAGACAGAGCCGCAGGCGGCCATCGGCCGTCAGGCGCACGCGGTTGCAGGTTTCGCAATAGTCGTGCGAGAGCGGGCTGATCACGCCGACCGCGCCCATCGCGCCGGGAAAAGCAAAATATCGCGCGGGGCCGTTGCCGTGCGGGCCCGGCACCGGTTGGAGCTGCCCGCCAGCCGAGATCCGTTCTAAGATTTCGTCAGACGAAACGTACGTATCGCGCTGCAGTTCGAGGTTCTCGTGCACCGGCATGACTTCGATGAACCGCACGAAGACCGGCCGATCTTTCGTCAGCATCGCGAACTCGATGAGCTCATCGTCGTTCTGACCGCGCATGACGACGCAGTTCAACTTTACCGGTGCCAGACCGGCACGGATTGCCGCGTCGAGACCGCGCAGCACGAGATCCAAGCCGGGCCGGCGCGCGATGGCTTCAAAGCGATCGGGCTGTAACGTATCGAGTGAAAGATTGACGCGGCGCAATCCCGCCGCAGCCAGGCCATCAATCTGCTCCTCCAGGAGCAGTCCGTTGGTAGAGAGCGCGATGTCCTCGATTCCGGAGATCGCCGCGAGCGCGGCCACCAGTCCGCTCAACTCTTTCCTGACCAGCGGCTCGCCGCCGGTTAAGCGAATGGTACGTACGCCGACCGTTGCCGCGGCCCGCACGATCTCGACGATCTCCTCATAGCTAAGAATCGCGTCGCGCCGAAGCCACGGTAGCCCCGACTCCGGCATGCAATAGACGCAGCGCAGGTTGCACTTATCCGTGACGGATACGCGAAGATAGGTGATCGGCCGGCTGAATCCGTCGATCAGCGAGATCACCGCCGGGGAGCCGCTAATCGCCTGCGAAGATATCATCAGATAGCGTCGGGTTCAGCTTATAGTCATCGATTGTCGAGCTGATGTCGGCGACGTAGCCCGGCTCGCTCACGTGCCCGGTTTGCGACGCAACGACGAGGTTGCCGCCCTGGTGGCCGTAGTGATTGGTCATCTCGGCGTCGCCGCCGTTATAGTAGTTCCACCGCAGCGTTAGGACCGTCGCCGCGCGATCGTCGGCGGTCGCATCGATGTGTTCGACGTTTCCGCGCTTGTGCGGGACGAGCCGGAACGTGGTCGTCGTGCCGTCGTCGGAGACGGTCGTCACGGTATAGAGGTCGCGCCATCGCGAGGGCGGCTCGATGTGTGCGTAGAGCTTGTCGAACTGCTGCGCGACCAGAGGGACGCCGCTCGTGAAGGCGACCTTATACTTATCCGGTTGCTTGTAGTAATACGTTCCGACGAGATCCGCCGTTAGGAACGGAAACGACTTCATGGTCACGTGCGCGCGCAGCGTCGCGGTGAACGCGTGAAGGTTGGGGTTGAGCGAGGCCATGCGGTCGAGCAGCCCACCCGTGGGAGCGGTCGGGCCCGGCGCCGCGGCACACAAGAAGGCGGCCAAGAGGCAGGCGATTGGTGTCGTGAACCGGTTCATCTGGTCGAGCATACCCCAGGGCTGCTGTGAAAGGGTTGAAGCGCCATTGAAATCTCGGCGCGGACATCGTCGCTTCGCTCCACATTCGACTGCCCCCGCAGGGCTGCCAGGGCGGCAGGCGAGCCGATCCGGCCCAGCGCCCAGGCCGCGTGTCCGCGGACCATCGGGTGGGGGTCGCCGCACAGGCTCTCCGCCAAGGGCCCGACCGCCGCCCGGTCGAGCGCATTTCCCAGCGCGACGGCGGCATTGCGCCGAAGCACCGCGGCGCCCCGCCAGCCCATTGCGGTCCGTTCAAAGCGCTTCTTGAACGTGCCGCTGCGCAGTCGCAGCAGATCGACCAGCCCCGGCCGGCCGGCTTCCAGGTCGAGCGGGGCCCACTCGGCAGCGCCGAGGGGCCCGGCCTCGCGCGTCGGGGGGCAGACGAGTTGGCAGAGATCGCAGCCCCATACCCAGTCGCCGATCAACGCGCGCATCGAAACCGGAATCGCGCCGGTGCGCTGCGTTAGATCCGAGATGCAACGGTTTGCGTCGATCGTGTAATCGCCGCGCAGCGCCTGCGTCGGACAGGCCTCAACGCAGCGCGCGCAACTGCCGCAGCTCTTAGCAAGGGGTTCGTCGGGCGGCAGCTCTAGCGTCGTGACGACTTCGCCGAGAAAGACGAACGAGCCCAATCCGGGTGAAATCAGGTTTGTGTGTTTGCCGATCCATCCCAGGCCCGCGCGTGCCGCCAGCGCCCGCTCGGCCAACGGCCGCGTATCGCAGGCGACGGTGGTGACCCGCTTTCCAGCGGCCTCATCGATCGCGTGCGCGACCGCATCGAGCAGCACGCGCAATCGCCGATGGTAATCGGCCGACCAGGCGTAGTTCGAGACGCGGCCGCGTAACGGCCCGGCGCGTGGGCCCGCGGTGGCATACGGAAGCGCGATGCAGATAACGCTGCGCGCGCCGTCGCACAGCTCGCTGGGATCGGTCGCGCGGCGGGCGTACTCGTCGTCGTAGCTCCAGCAGAGAAAGTCCCGGCGAGCGAAAGCCGCCTGCATCCGGCGGCGCGATTCTTCATCCGCGCGCGCGCTCGTAATGCGAACCGCGCCGGCGCCGCGTTCGAGCGCGGTGCGGACCGCAAGTTGCTTTATCGCTTCGCTCACAACGTCGCCAATGGGCCCGGCCTTCCGAGCGGGAAGGCTCGATCGATCGCAACGACGTCGCCGGGTTCTAATGTCAGCGATCCGGCTGCGGCATTCTCTTGCACGTGAGCCACCTGCGCGGCTTTTGGGATTGCAAACACGTTACGCTCCCGGGTCAGAAATGCAAGGGCGACTTGCCGGGGCGTCGCGCCGTGCTTATGCGCGACGCTCTCGAGAACGCTACGCCCCTTTGCCGTGCGTAAGAAGCCTCCGCGGCCAAACGGTGTGTAGGCCACGATCGCGATTCCGCGTTGGCGCGCGACCGGAATCAGCTCGTGCTCGACGCCCCGTTCGCCCAAATGATAGAGCACTTGATTGCAAGCCAGTGGGATGGCGCGCAGGTACGATGCCGCCTCGAGCATGTCATCGGGCTCAAAGTTGCTAACACCGATGAAGCGGGTCGTTCCCCGTTCCACTAAGGCTTCGAGAGCCTTCATCGTCTCTTCCAGCGGATGCGAGCCCGGCCAGTGGAGCAGGTACAGGTCCAAGTAATCGCAGCGGAGACGCTCCAGGCTGCGTTGCGCCGCGTCGAACGTTCCCTGATAGGTCGCGTTGCTCGGCAGTACTTTCGTCGTGATAAAGAGCTTCTCGCGTGGAATGCCGCGGATGGCTTCTCCCAAGAACTGCTCGACGGCGCCGGCGCCATACATCTCCGCGGTGTCGAGATGGGTCATTCCCAACTCGATCCCACGCACGATCGCGCGCTGCGCATCTCGCCGCGCGGTACCGCCCTCCGGCATATTCCACGTGCCCTGACCGATCACCGGAAGATCCACCCCAGTCGTCCCAAACCGCTTGTGCTTCATCGACATTGCACCCTAGAAAAACTCGAAGTCTTCTTGGCGCGCGGCGTACGCGAGTAAGCCTCCGCGCAAATGCAGCAAGCGCTCGAATCCGGCTTCCCGTAAACGGCAGACGGCCCAGAGCGATTTTATGCCGACGCGGCAGGCGACGATGTAGCGCACGGCGCTATCGAGCTCGGACATCCGCTCGTAGAGCTGGGATGCGGGAATTTGCACGGCGCCGGGCACCGAACCGAGCACGGCTTCGTGCGGTTCGCGAACGTCGAGCAGGGTAGCCTCGCGCAGCGCTTCGTCGAGCCGGTCCGCCTCGATCTCCGCGACGTCGCTTTGCACCGCAGCCGATTCGTAGGCGCGCTTCTCAATGCTGGTAAGCGTCGGATGCGCGCCGCAGAGCCCACACTCGGGCTCGCGGTCGAAGCGCACGTCGCGCACGCGGGCCGCAAGGCTATCGACGAGGAGCAGCCGCCCGACGAGCGGCTCTCCAATACCAAGAACGACCTTGAGCGCCTCGCCGGCTTGCCACGCGCCGACGAGCCCGGCGAGCGCGCCGAGGACGCCGCCGTCGGCGCACGTCGGCGTCAGCTCTTCGGGCGGTGCTTGCGGATAGAGGCAGCGATAGCACGGACCGCCAGGCGCGCAGAGCACGCTAAGCTGTCCATCGAATCGAAAGATCGAAGCATAGACGTCGATCTTCTTCTCCAAGTAGCACGCATCGTTGATCAAATAGCGGCTTGGGAACCGATCGGTGCAGTCGAGCACGACGTCGTAGCCGCGCACGAGCTGCCTCGCGTTCTCTTCATCGAACCGAATGGGAAACGCATCGACGGCAACGTAATGATTGAGCGCGTGCAGCCGCGCTGCCGCCACGATGGCCTTGTTGGCGCCGACATCGGCGGTGTTAAAGATCGTCTGCCGCTGCAGGTTCGTCTCGTCCACTACGTCGTCATCCACGACCCCGACGCGCCCGATGCCGGCAGCGGCCAAATACTGCAGGGCCGGCGAACCCAATCCTCCGGCACCCACGACGAGCACCTTTGCGGCGGCGAGCCGCTCCTGACCGCGTAATCCGACTTCGGGTATCAGCAAATGACGGCTGTAACGCCGCCGCTCGGCACCGTTCACTCCGCGCCGCTCTCCGAACGTTGGAGTGCCGGATGCCGTTCGTCGAACCACTCTAGGACGGCCGCGCGCGAGTGTTCTGCTGCGTAGGTATGGTCGCTGTCGATCGTTGCCAGGGTCTTCGGTTCCGGCGCGCGGCCGTACAGCTCGTGCACGCTTCGCGGACTGACCATCGCATCGCGGCTTGCTGCGATATACAGAGCGGGCCTGCCGGCCAGCCGCGGCAGGAGCTCCTCATACCGCGCTTCGACGCCGGCGACCAGCTCCGGCAAGGTAACCCCGACGACGTACGACGAGCGAAAGTCGGTGACACCCACCCTGCGCAACGCCTCCAACGACGTCGGCCGACCGAAGCCGGTAGCGATCGCGACGGTGCCCCGGACGTTTGCATCGAGCGCGGCGGTGAAGATCGCCGTCATTCCGCCCATGCTGTGCCCCAAGGTGTAGATTGCGTCGTCGGAGCGTTCCCGAACGAACGCGACGACGCGAAACATCGCTTCGATGCAATCGTCGACGCCGCGCAGTTCGCCGCCGCTCGCACCAAGTTTATGTCCGGGAAAGTCGAGGCTATAGACGCCCAAACCGTGGCTTGCGAGAAACGAGCAGAGAAAATCGAGGTTCTGTTTGCTCGAAGAGTAGCCGTGCCCGGCAACCACGCAGACGCGGCGCGACCGGCGCGGTTCGTAGTTTAGAACCGCAAGCGGATTGCGCTGCGCGTCGAGGTGTAACAGCTCGACCTTACTCATCGCCCTTGTTGGCTCTCCATTGCGCGGTGCCGTCGGCGTAGCGTTCCTTTTTCCAGATCGGCGCGCGCTCTTTGACTTGATCGATCGCAAACCGGCACGCCTCGAATGCCGCGGCGCGATGTTCGGCCGTAGCCGCAACCGCGACCGCGACCTCGCCAACGGCAAGCTCGCCGACCGCGTGCGCGATCCATAGTCGCACGTCGCCGAAACGCTCGCGCGCTTCCGCATCAATCGCTCTGAACTCGGTGCGCGCCATCGCTTCGTAAGCTTCGTACGAAAGGCCGGTGACCGCGCGTCCGTCGTGCGCCGTGTTTCGAACGATGCCCAAGAACGTCACGAGCGCACCCTGGCCGGCGCCGGCGACGTTTTCGAAGCGACGCGGGTCGACGGCTCCCCGCACGATGCTGAAGCGTTCGCTATCCACCGCCCACCGGGGGGAAGAGTGCAATCTCGTCGCCGTCGCGTAGCGTGCCGTCGGAGTCGACGAGCCGTCCATTACGCGCGATTCGCATCGACGCACGATGCGGCGCCAGCGCCGGGAACTGTTCTTCAAGGAGTTTTTGCGCGTCGCCTACTCGGGCGCCCTCAGGCAGGCTGAGGCTCCGTTCGGGCGATTGGAGGATCTCGCGCAGGCTTGCGAAGGCAAGCAGCCGAATTTGCATAGTAGCTTCCTTCGACGGGGATACGGTCGACCCGTACTGGGGCTTTAACAATGATGAGACACCCTACGATGACCGGAGCATTGGCGCTCTTGATTGCCTCGGCGGCTCTGACCCCCGGCAACGCCGATGCCGCCCAGTGCACGGTGGAACCGCTTACCGTACAAGGCACGCCGGTGACCATCTCCTACTGCGTTACGGCAGCGCCGCGTTCCACGGGGACCCAGGAAATCATCGTCCCGGTGGTTGCCACCTATTCGGCGCCAGGCCGTTCGCTGCGGCGCGCGATCGAACTGCACTTTCTTGCCGGCGAAGGCATCTCTCGGGTCTTGGAAAGCCTGGACCTTACGCAGCTCGGCCTGCGGGGCACGCTGCATCTCACGCTGGCCTACGTCCAGGGGCTGGTGCACCTCGAGGGGGCGCTGCTGACGCCGGGGGCGATCACGATTAAGTGAGCCTCGGCTTCGCTCCAACGCGCCCAACTGCAACCACGAGGCCGCTTCGCCTGCTCTAAGCCAGGGTATGCGCCGCCGCTACATTGCTTTCAGCAGCTCCAAGATCCCCGACGGCTGTCGCTAGAGGAGAGTTCATTTTCCCTATGCCCTGTACGGCAACCATTCCAAATCTCACGGCTCGCGAGCAAGCGCACTACCTTTACGAAGCGATACCGCCCGGCCTCTTCCGAGTTCAAGACGAAACCGAACGTATCGCATGGCGCGTCAGCCCCGAGCCGTTTGCATTGTCCAAGCGTCAGCTCGACAGCATCGAAAGCCTCGGTACCGATCTTCTTCGCTTCTATCGCTCGCTCAACAATCTCTATAATCGCAGCGTGCGCGGAACGGCACCCGGCTTCATTGCGGAGTATCTCGACCAAGGGAAGCCCGAGCAAGTCGTCAAGCTGCAACGCCAGAACCGCTTCAAGCAAGACGTCCCAGGCGTCATCCGCCCCGATCTCATCATCACCGCCGACGGTTTTGCCGCAACCGAACTCGACAGCATTCCCGGCGGAATGGGGTTCCTCGGCGCTATGACCGAAGCGTACTGCCAGCTCGGCTACGAGAGCGCCGGAGGCGATCACGGGATTCCGGCCGGCTTTGCGGCGATGTTACGCCACGTAACCGGGGTCGAGCACCCGACCGTCGCGATCGTCGTATCCGAGGAATCCGCCGACTACCGAAACGAGATGTCGTGGCTTGCCGACGCGTTGCGCCGCCTTGGTCTTGCCGATGCGTGGGTGCGCGCGCCGCAGGAAGTCACATTCAGCGAAGACGGCCTCTTCATTCGCCACGAGGACGGGCGCGAGGCGCGGCTCGACGCGATCTATCGAAACTTCGAACTGTTCGACCTGTTCAACGTGCCCAAGCAAGAGCTGATGCTCTACGCTGCGCGTCACAATCGCGTGCGAATCGTGCCGGCGCCGAAGGCCTCCCTCGAGGAAAAGTTGGCATTCGCGCTGCTGCACCACCACGGACTTGCAACGTTGTGGCACAACGAGCTTGGCAAGGACGTCTTCGAGCGACTCCTAGGCCTCTTTCCAAAGACCTGGGTAATGGATCCGCGCCCGATGCCACCGCAAGGCGTCGTCGCGGGCCTGGAGGCCGGCGGCGCACCCGTCTCGGACTTCCGCCAATTGAACGCGCTGCCGAAGAGCGAGCGCGCGTACGTCATCAAGCCGTCTGGCTTCTCGCAGCTCGCATGGGGCTCGCGAGGCGTAAAGATTGGTGACGATCTAACGCGAGAGGAATGGAACTCGGCGATTGAGATCGCGTTGACTTCGTACGAACGGACGCCATACATTTTGCAGCGCTTTCACAAAGGCAAGCTGATTCGGCAGAGCTACTTCGATCGGGAGCGCGACGAGATACGCGAGTACGAAGGCCGAGTGAGACTTTGCCCCTACTACTTCGTAACCGGTGAGGAGAGCGTGGTTCTCGGCGGGGTTTTGGCAACGGTAGCGCCGGCGGACAAGAAGCTTATCCATGGCATGACCGATGCCGTTATGACCTCTTCGATTTTGCGCGAACGCGCCGACCCCTAACACGCGCCTGCGCGCAAGCCCGCGCGCCCCGAACGTTTGCGTACGGCCGGGCTGCTACGATAGCGCCGACAAACCTACGCCATTTTCGGGAGATTTGAAGAACATTATGAACGCAACGACGCTTCGCCGGTGCTCGGTGCCGGCGCTCATCCTAGCCGCAAGCCTTGCCGCGTGCTCCGGGCAGACGACCAGCGGGGCCGCGTACACCCCGCAGACGACGCCGGCGCAAGCCGGATATTCGCTCAACCTGGGCGTGCGGCCGGACGCAAAGTGTCCGAAGTCCTATCTTTTCTGCGTGACCGTTAGCCAGCCCAGTGGGGCCGACGTCGGTCTGTGCGTCGTGAACGGCCGGATCGTCACGTCGTGCTCGGGCTCGCCGCCGTCGTACACGTGGAGTAGCGTTTTCTACACCCAAGCGGGGAAAGTGTTTCACAAGCTCGACGGAGCGTTCGATCCAAATCCGGGTGATCCGACACTCGACACGATCACCGAGGCGGCCGCACTTAAGTCCAGCCTCGGCAAGTACAAGTATCATCAGGTAGTCAAGGCGTGCGCCTCGAGCGGGTGCCTATCGGCCGATATCGGCGTCGCGACCGAGTAGACGGGACCGTAACAACCTCACCCGCACTCTAGCGCACGCGGGTGAGGACCGCGTTCTGCGACGGAATCTCGATCCGATCCGGTATGAAGCTCGCTGGATCGTACCAGATCGTGGCCGGCGTCGCACCCGTCAGTGAAAGCTCGACGTCTTGCGCGGGGACACCGGAAGGTCGCGCCGGAGGGCCTGCCACCGATTTCGTCAGCGGCTGCGCCGAACCCGTTACCGGTGAAAGCCACGTCACCGTCGACTCGTTCCACGCGGCCAGTTGCGCTGGAAGTGCGAAGAGACCGGCAAGTAAACCCGGTTCGATCACCGCGAAATGGTGCGTATCCGGCACGAGCGCTTCCGTGCGGGCAGCGTTGCTCTGCGTGCCGGTAACGGTCGCCAAGGCGGCCGTTAGGGAAACGGTAACGGCGACGTCCTGGCCGGCCGCGCGGTAGTTACCAACATATCTCGTCGGCGAAAGATCCGGCCCGAGCGCGAGCGTTGCCTTCGCCGAAAGCGTCATCCCCATGACGGTCGCCCACGAGTTTTCATCGATCTCCGTCGCGGAGTCGCTCCGCTTCACGGTCACGTTCCACTGCCCGATCGGTTGTCCGGCCATCGAGGCGGTATAGTTGTACGCGCCGGGCGCGGGAAACGAGGCGGTCGTTGCAACCGCCGCGAGCAGAAATGCCGCTATCAACGCTTAAACCGGTACTTTCGCGCGCGTTTGACGCGCGACCGCGTTGAGCAAAACGTCGATCTCTTCGGCCGTATTGTAGCCATGCGGCGAGACTCGAATGCCGCCGCTGCGATTGGTCGTCACGATGCCTTGGTTCTCCAGCGCTCGTCCGAGCGCCATGCTGTCGATGCCTGGGATGTTAAAGGTAACGATGCCGGACGAGCAACTCGGTCCGCGCAGCGTGGAGAAATCTGCATCCAGAGCGATAAGTCCTTCACAAAGCCGGTCGGTCAGGGCGAGAACGTGCTCCTCGATGGCCTGCGGCCCGCTGCGCTCGAAAAGTTCGATCGCGCAGGCCAGCGAGAGCGTCCCGATTAAGTTCGGCGTCCCGCTCTCAAAGCGCAGGGCTTCCGGCGAGAACGGCTGCTCGTAGTTGTGAAAATCCCACATATCCGCGAGCGACCGCCATCCGGGCATCGCAACCGCCAGGCGCTCGCCGAGCTCCGGGCTCACGTAGAGAAATGCCGCGCCGTGCAAGCCGAGCATCCACTTTCCGGCACCGGCGTATAACGCATCGATACCGAGGGTCGCTACGTCGAGTGGAAAAACGCCCAGCCCTTGCATCGCGTCCACGCAGAGAAGGGCGCCCGCTTCATGCGCCGCCATCGCCAGACCCGCCAGATCGTGGCGATAGCCGTCGGCGTACGAAACCCATGACACGGCCACGACACGGGTTCGCGGCGAGAGCTCGCGTTCTAAGCGCTCGGGCGTCAACTTCTCGTCTCGCATCGGCAGCACGCGGACGTCGACGCCACGACGGCGCAAGCCAAGCCAGGGAATCACGTTGGCAGGGAACTCATTATCGCCGAGTATGACCTCGTCGCCCGGTCTCCAATCGATTCCGAGGGCAACCGTGTTCGCGCCCGAGCCGGTATTGAGCAGCGTCGCGATCTCCGATCCGTTCGCTCCGATGAAGCTGCCGATCTTCGCGCGATATTCGGTCATCTTGAGATCGTACGGAAACGTGCCCAGAACGCCCTTATCGGCGTGCGCGCGGACGAACTGCTCGATCGCGGCAACCGTGGAAGCGGGCAGCACGCCGGCGGCGGCGTGATTCAAATAGACGTACTGCTCGGTAACTCCAAACTCGCTGCGACTAAGCGGCGTGCTCACTCGGCGCCGATCATGTCCTTTGTATGCCAAGCGATATTACCGGCGCGATCGCCTACGCGTTCGAGCGATGCCAGAACGAAGAGATACCGGGTTCCCGGACGTATGATCTCCGGATCCGCGCGCATCTCGGCTTGCAACAGTTTGATGCTGCGCTTGTAGAGCTTGTCGACCTCGTCGTCCCGGTCGATCACGATGCTTGCGAGGTTGGGATCTCGCTCGGTATAAGCGCGCATCGCGTCGAGCAAGAGCCCGTGCGCGACGCTGGCAATGCGGTCGATTTCAACCTTCTGCGGCCGCATCGGCTGATCCGAGAGTTTGATGGCGTTCTTCGAAATGTCGACGGCATAATCGCCGACGCGCTCGAGATCGGTGGCAATTTCCAACATGGCCGCAATCTCGCGCAGCTCGCCTGCAACCGGCTGCTGCCGCCAGATAAGCTCGATGCAATGCGCCTCGATGCGGCGGCGAAGATCGTCGATGGTGTCATCACCGGCGACGACCCGCGCGCCCGCTGACGCGTCACGATTGTCGAGCGCATCAACCGCGACGCGGATCGCGTCACTGACAAGCGCTCCGAGACGAACGACGTCGAGTCTGGTTCCCTCTAATGCCTCATGATACGCTGTGCGCACCGGCACCCTCACCTCCATGTACATAGCCCGCTAGTATAGCAGGGGGCACTTCCGCGCAATCCAACGAAGGAACCTGCATCCTTTACCAAATCATAAGGTTGAACATGCCATTTGAAGATATCCTGGTCACGGTCGAAGAGCCGCTCGGCGTTATTACGCTCAACCGTCCGACCGTTCTCAACGCCCTGCGCTCGCAGCTTTTGGCCGAGCTTTCGACCGCACTGCGCGAAATGGAGCGCAACGATAAAGTCCGCGCGGTCGTCATCACCGGGTCGGGAGAGAAAGCCTTCGCCGCGGGCGCCGACATCTCGGAGCTCAACGCGTTGGCGTCGGCCGGTTCGGGAGCCGACAAAGCTCGCACGGGCCAGGCTCTGACGCGCCAGATAGAGCGTCTAAGCAAGCCCGTCGTAATGGCGATCAACGGATTCGCGCTTGGCGGCGGCTGCGAGATCGCTATGGCCGGCGACATCCGCGTTGCTAGCGACAACGCGAAGTTCGGCCAACCCGAGGTCAACCTCGGATTGATACCGGGTTACGGCGGGTCGCAACGGTTGACGCGGCTCGCCGGCAAAGGCATGGCGACGCATCTTTGTCTCACCGGTGAAATCATCGACGCGCAGGAAGCCCTGCGGATTGGGCTCGTCACTCGCGTCGTCCCCGCCGGCGAGCTGCTCAACGAGGCAAAGCGAATTGCGACGCTCATTGCGTCCAAGGCGCCGCTAGCCATTGCCGCCTGCAAACGCGTCATCAACAACGGCGCTCACCTCTCGATCGACGACGGACTGGAACTTGAAGCGCTCGAGTTCGGCACGTTGGTCGATACCGAAGACATCAAAGAAGGCACGAGCGCGTTCTTAGAAAAGCGCAAGCCCGCCTGGAAGGGCCGTTAACGCTCGAGGGAAGAGAGCGCGTTGTTCATTGCGAGTGCGATGGCGGGGTTGAGCCCTTCCCATTTTGCTCGAACGAATCCGCTCCGATCGATCACGACAACCGTCGGAAAACCTTCCACTGCGAAGAGCGCTCGCGCGTTGCTGTCCGGATCGAGCGCGACATTTTGTAAGCGGTAGCGCCGCGCGAAAGCCGCGGCAATCGATCGTTCTTCGCCAACGTCGACCGCCACGACCGTCGCGGCGGGATGTTCCCGCGACCACGCCTCGACGAGCGGGAGCTCGAGCTTGCACGGCTCGCACCAACTCGCATAAAAGTCTAGGAACAGGACGTGGCCGCGCCGATCGGCCACGCGAAAAGCGTCGCCGTTGAGCCGCTGGTAGATCGCCGCAGGTGCGGGATGCGCGCCGGCCGGCTCAAACGAGCGCGGCGCAATGAAGATCTTCCAGACTGCAAAGCCGATGACGAGCGCCGCAAGCGCGTCCCAGAATCGTCCGGCGGTAAAGAGCTTGCGCGCCGGTTCGCTACTCGGCGCGGAAAAGGGCTGCAATGCCCTGCCCGCCTCCGATGCATGCCGACGCTATAGCATAGCCACCGCCGCGCCGGCGTAACTCGTGAAGCGCCGTGAGCGCAAGCCGTGCACCCGACGCGCCGAGCGGATGGCCCAAGGCAATCGCGCCGCCATGCGGGTTGAGGTTCGCAGCCTGAGCTGAGCCTGTCGAAGCACCCATCTCGCGTAGACATGCGATCACCTGCGGCGCGAAGGCCTCGTTGATTTCCATGACCGCCACGTCGCCGGCGGAGACGCCGCCGCGCTCCAGCGCTTTCGGAATCGCAAACGCCGGACCAATTCCCATAATCGACGGGTCGACGCCGACAACGCCGGCGGAGACGAGCCGTCCCATCCATTGCAGGCCGTCTTCGCGGGCGCGTTTTGCCGTCGTCAGAACGACGGCCGCCGCGCCATCGGTAATTCCACTGGCATTTCCCGGCGTCACGACGCCGTCTTTCACGAAGCGCGCGGGGAGTTTACCGAGCTTTTCCATCGTCAAGCCGGCGCGCGGGCCTTCGTCTTTTTCCACCCGTACGGTCGAGCCTTTCGGCCCAGGAACCTCAACCGCGACGATCTCGTCGGCAAAGTAGCCATCGCTCTGTGCGGCCAGCGCGCGTTCCTGGCTCGCCAGCGCAAACTCATCGCATTCGGCGCGCGATATGCCGTATTTCTTGGCAAGATTTTCAGCCGTAATCGCCATCGGCGTGTTGCCGTACGAATCGATCAGCGCCGTCCATAGCGAATCTTCAAATGCGACGTCCTGCCCCAGCCGAAAGCCTTGGCGCGCACCCCGAACCACATGCGGCGCCTGGCTCATATTTTCGGTGCCACCCGCCAGCGCGTAGCTCGCAGTACCTAGCGCCAGCGACTGCGCCGCCGATAGAATCGCTTGCAGCCCCGACCCGCACAACCGGTTGACGTTAAGGGCCGGCACGCCGATCGGCAGCCCCGCCCGCAGCCCGACGTGGCGCGCGAGATAGATTGCATCGGCGCTGCTCTGAATGACGTTACCAAAAACCACTTCGTCGATCTGTTCCTTGCGGACGCCGCTGCGCCCAATCGCCTCTTCGGCTGCCGCGACGGCCAGGTCAGTGGCCGTGAGGCTCGCGAGTTCGCCGCCCAGGTTCCCGAACGGCGTGCGGGCTCCGGCAAGAATGACAATATCGCTGTCCTGCATCGAATTGCTGGACCGCGAGTATTCCGCAACGGTTGCGCGGACCGGCAGGCGCCATCGCGGAGCGTCCCTAAGACCGCCGTGGTATGCCCATGAACCGACCCGTCGCGATCACGCTCGATGCCCGGTCGCTGGTTCCCGCGACCAGGACGGCCCTGATCCTCGAGACTTTCGACAAGCTCCCGATCGGAAGCGCCTTGGAGATTACCGAAGAGACGGACCCTCGCGCCCTCCGCAACGAGATGGCGCAGCTACGCCCCGCGCGCTTCTCGTGGGACGCGCGCAACCTTGGGGCTAATCGCTGGACCGTCCGGCTCGAACGAATCGATGAAAACGCCGACGGCGAGGCCTTCCTGACCTACGTCGCCGCGTTTACCTCGGCTAAGGCCAGCACGATCAAAGAGCTGGCGGGTCAGATGAGCGAGCGCGCCTATAAAGCCGGCGAGACGATCTTCGATGAAGGCGAGGTGTGGCCGTATCTCGGAATCGTCAAGGGCGGCAAGGTCATCTACACTTTACTCTCACCTGACGGCAAGACGCACACCATCGGCGAACGCTTGACGCACGACACGCTCAACGAGAGCGGGACGTTCGACGGCGGCGGCGCGACGACGCGTGCCGAAGCCTTGACCGACGCCACAATCGTCACGCTTCCCAGCGAAGCGGTCCTTCACGCCGCCCGCAGCGACGCGGAGCTGGCGCTGGGATTTTTGATCGCCTCGTCGCAAGCTCGGCGCCGCTCGATCGACACGATCGCCGACCTGGCCTTCGCCCACGTGTTGCAGCGCGTTGCCAAGTTCTTGCTGGGATACGCGCGCGCGTCGGTCGGAATGGCGCCCGGGCTGCCGGGCGTCGAGAACCTCTCTCAGGCGCAGATCGCAGCGGCCGCCGGCACCGTGCGCGATATGGCGGCGCGTGCCTTGTTACGTCTCAAAAACGCGGGCGCCCTCGAACTGGACCGAGGGCGCGTGCGCGCGATTGACCGGCCGAGACTGGAAGCTTTTGCCGCGAACGTCGCGGCCCCGCCGGTCTAGATTACTAGATCCGGTAGACGTCCGCCGTTGCGTTGGGATCCACGAGCGCGGAATGGACGCGTGGTCCGGTGCACATGATGGCGTCGTGACCGATCTCGATGCGCAGATGCGTGACTTCGCCGCCCATTACGTCATCGACGGCGCAGCCTTCGACCTTACCAGGGAATCGCGCCATGACGATGTAGCGGCCTGGGTTCAGCGTAATGTCGTTGAAGTTGCCGCGGCCGTTCGTTTGAAGCGTCAGGATGTGGTTCGGTCCGTTCTCCAGATACGGGCTTCGATAATAATAGAGCGTCGCGTGCGCCATCGGCTGGCCGGTCTTTGCATCGACGACCGTACCGGAGATGCCGCCGAGTTGATCGCTCAGCGCCGGCGCGGTTAGCATCCCGGCGAGCGCGAGCATGGTTGCAAGCTGTTTCATGCCTGACTTATGCCCGCAACGCGGCCCGCTCAGACAGTTACTGGCTAACCGATTCCAAGGCGGCGGTTTCGTCGACGGCCGTTTGTAAGTCAAAAGCCGCGCGCTTGCTCTTCGCAGCGGCTTCCTCGAGCGGGCGCGCTCCGCTTTGGCGCTGGCCTTCGAGCACTTGCCGCCCTTTGCGCACCGCTCCGAGCGCACCAGACAGGCCCGTCTCCATCTCGACCAGCACGTCGGCGGCGTAGCGATCGGCTCCTTCGCGAACTTTGCGCGCCTTTTCCTCGGCCTCGCGCAGCAAAACGTCCGCCGTCGTGCGCGCGCGCTTAACGATCTCATTATCTTCGACCAGCTCTTCGTGCTTGCTCGCGGCTTCGTCGACGATCGCCTGCGCCTTCTCTTGCGCCGCGCGCATCATGCTATCGTGCGATCGGGCGATCGCTTTGGCCCGTCCGACTTCCTCAGGCAAGGAAGCCCTGATCTTCTCGAGGAGTTCGATTAGACGCTCCTCCGAAAGGATGCGATAGCCAGCCGGCAACCACGTTCCTTCGTGAACGTAGGCCTCGAGTTTGTCAAGCACACGATAAACCGACATTATTACCTCCGTTGCAAGCTGTTGCGTTTCTCCGCCATGACGCGAAGAACCGGTTCGGGGACGAGAGCGGCGACGTCGCCGCCGAGAAAGAAAACCTCTTTGACGAGGCTGGAGCTGACGAACGAGTACTCGTGATCCGCCATCAAAAAGAGCGTATCGACGTCGGAAAGCGAGCGGTTCATCATCGCGGCCGACATTTCGCTTTCGAAATCGGAGACGACCCGAAGTCCCTTCACGATGACGTCGGCTTCAGCCGCCTTTACGTAATCGGCGAGAAGGCCGCGAAAGTGCTCGACGCGCACCCCGGCAACGCGCGCGACGCTCGCCTTGAGCATCGCAACTCGCTCTTCCAGCGAGAACATCGGCGCGCGCTTTTGTGGATTAACGACGATGGCGACGATAAGCTCGCCGAAACATCCCGCGGCGCGCTCGATCACGTCCAAGTGACCGTTCGTAGGCGGATCGAACGATCCCGGGTACACGGCGCGGGTCACGCGCTCGAGCTTGCCGTTCGTCAAGATTCCGGCGTCAGGAAGGCCAAGCCGACATCGCCATAGACTTCTTCGCGCACCGAACGATACCCGGGTATTTGCGGCAGGATTCGTTTTGCGGCGTGTTCGTACACCACGATCGCTTCCGGAGCGAGCAACTTGCGCTCCAGCATCAGGCCAAAGAGCTGCAACGGCACCGGGTCGGCGTAGGGCGGGTCGAGATAAACGATATCGAACGGCCCCGCGAGGCGGTAGAGTGCGCGTTCCGCGGGTGCCTGAAAGACGGTAACCACATCCGCGATGCCCAGCTGCTTGACCGCTTCTTCGATCGCGTTGGCAACCTCGCGCTGGCCTTCCACCGCGACGACGCGCGCGGCGCCCCGCGATGCCGCCTCGAACCCGATTGCACCGGTGCCGGCGAAAAGATCCAAAACCGCGGCGCCGTCAAGGCGATTCAGCAAGATCGAAAAGAGCGACTCCTTGACGCGCCCCGGCGTCGGGCGTACGTGCGTGCCCTTCGGCGAACGAAGCTTTCGGCTTCCGAGCGATCCACCGGTAATCCGTGGCACGCTACTCTAGAACTCCTGCGGCGCGATCGGCTGCAGCGACGGCACAAGCCACGAATCGTCACCCAGCCACTCAAAGCGAATCGTAGAATACGGGACCGTGCCGTACGAGAGCAGCTGGTCGTGAAAATGCCGCAACGAAAACCCGTCGCCCTCGCGGTCGCGCACGAGCCCTAACAGCGTTTCAATCTGCGTCTTCCCGACGAGATAATCGATGGCTTGTCCAGGACCCATCGCGAAGCGCGTTGCCTCGCCGCGTGCGGTGTCGGCATCGATGCCGGCGTTCTTTTCAAAGTATGCAATCGCTTGCGGCAGCGTCATCGCGCCGGTCGCCAAGCCGACATCTACGCCGATTCGAGTCGCGCGGTGCCGCATCAAGTGAATCACCTGCCGGCGGGCCCCCGGATCGTCCTCGTACAGGCCCTCGCGCATCAACATCTCTTCACCGTAAAACGCCCAGCCTTCCGCGAATACGCCGTCACCCTGCACGTGGCGGACGAAGTCGGGATTGTGATAGGCGTAGGTGAACTGCATGAAATGCCCCGGAATACCTTCGTGGCCGAGCAACGGCAAAACCGACTGGCGCGCCTGCGCGACGAAAAAGCTTTGATTCGCCGAACTGAAATCCGGAACGAAATAGAAGCCCTGTGAATCGCTGGAAAACATCTGCGGCGGATTCATGAAGCCGCCGGGATAGGTTGCGGCCAGCGCTTTCGGAACTTCGACGATGTGAAACGGGCCGATATACGGCGGGATATCGACGATCTCGCGAGTGTTGATGAACGAGATCAAGCGCGCGAGGCTGCGCTCGTAGTAGGCGAGGAACGCTTCTTTCGACGCAAAGGCCGGCGGCGGCGAGGCCGGCGGCTCGTGCGCGTCGCGGCTGGCCTCCCAAGTCTCTAACGCGCGATCTCTCGCCAACTCCAACCGGCCGATTTCGGCAACCTGCGCGGAGTTGAACGGCAGCAACAAGACTCGCCGGAGGTACCAATCGTACTGCTTGCGCCCGACCGCAAAGCCACCCGCGGCAAAGCCGTTCATGTGCGAGTCGAGCCAGCTTCGGTAGGCATGCAGGGCGGTTAGTGCGACTCCCTGTGCCTGCTTGAGTTCGGCGCGGGTGGAGACCGACGTGTCCCGCGCGATGTCGTCGAGCGTCGTCGTGTACAGCGAGTCGCCGTCGCGAATATCCTCCGACGCAATCTGCGCGAACTCCCGAACGGGCTGCGTGAGATTCGCTCGTCCCTGCTCGAGCACGCGGGGACATGCGCGCAGCCGCGCGATTGCGGCGTGAACCCGAACCTCGTCGGTGGCGTACTGCCGCTTCACGATCGAGAAAATCCCGTTGCTGCACTCGCCTTCGTACACGCTAGGGTTACGCTGCAAACCGCGCAAAACGGTTCGGTCCCACCAGTCGCCTTCGATATTCGAGCGGATCAGCAGGTAGTCGACGCGCTCGTGCGCGGTCGCGCCCGCTGGAGGCTCGAGCGCAGCCAACTCGTTGCGATACTGGCGCAGCGTCGCCATCTCCGCGGCTTGCGTCGCCCGCGAATAATCTGCAAGCAGCGTGTCGTACGTGTGAATCCCGGCATCGGTCGCGGCCGACGGGCTCTCTTGCAGGCCCCACATCGTATAGCGCCGCTCGAGGTCGACGAGCTTCCCTTGGTAATCCGCGGGCGGCGTCGCCGCAGTGCACACGACGAGGCAGGCGATGCATGCGAGAACGCCGCGGCCCGTCACGACGCGCGCACGCACTGTGGAACGACCGCCAGCAGCTCCATGAGGGTGTGGATCGTATGGGCGGCCGGCGGCAAGTCAGCGGGGTACTCACGACCTTCCCAATCAATCCATACTGCCTGCAGACCCGCATGCTCGGCTCCGGCGACATCGTCACGCGGGTCGTCTCCAACATAGCAGGTTTGCCGCGGCTCCGTGCCCAGGGCGCCCAAGAGGCGTTCGAACGCGCTCGCCGCGGGCTTGCGCTCGCCGATCTCGCTGCACACGAGAACCTGCCCGCGAAAACCCGCCTGCTCCGCCTTGCGCTTCTGCAAGGGATCCCAACCATTGGTCAACACGGCTACCTGGATTCCGCGCTTTTGCAGCTCTTCCATTGTCTGCTCGACTCCCGGGAGCGGCACGACGAACTCCTCGACACTCTCCACGGCCATCTTCCGGAATGCCTCGACAAACCAATCGCCTCCCGTCAAGCCACGCTCCGCCACGAAAAGCCGGACCGCTTCGTCAATCGTGATCGCGCCGCTGCGCTGACGCGCCAGCAGACGATCGACGGAATCGATTTCATCGGCAAGCGTACCGAGGCTCCGGCCACCTCGCGACGCCACGCCCTGCAGCAGTCGCAGAAAGCAGACGCGCTCGAGGTGGTTGTCGATCGCGAGCGTGTGATCCAGATCGAATCCAATTCCGCGGATCGAATCCATGAGCTAGCGCCTTGCCACTAGCGCGGTCCCGGACCCGTAACGACACGCACGAAGCCGCGCGGGCGAACGAATTTGGCCAAGGCGGCTCGGACGCTCTCTTGCGTCGCATCGAGTTGCGCGCGGGCGTCGATGACGTTCTGATCGAGCGGCAGATCGAGCGACGCATACTTCAGCAGCTGATCGGTAACGCCGTCGTAACTCGCCTCGCGGATCGGGACCTCGCCCATCAGCAAGGCTTTGGCGCGCAGCAGCCGGTCGGGCTCGATCGGCTCGCGCTGCAACCGCTCCAAGACCGCCTGAATTTGTGACTCGGCCGGCACGACGTTTTGAGGATCGCAACCGTAGTCCAGGGCGAACGTCCCGCGAGTCTTGTCCGCTGCGAAGCGGCTCTCGATCGAATACGCGTAACCATGAACTTCGCGCAGATCGTGAAACAGCAGCGACGAGTAGAATCCGCCGGTCAAGACGCTGTTGGCGAGCTGCAGCACCGGCCAGGCGGGATCCTTGCGAACCAGATCGACCGTTTCCATCAGGCGCACTGAGGATTGCACGCGTCCGGTCGCCGGAACCTCGATCTGGCTTGCCGTGTTGAGCGGAACGGCTGGAAGATCGATGCTGGGCTTCGGCCCCGTCGCACTCCATGCCCCGAAGTACTTTTCAACGATCGCCTTTGCCGCCTCCGGCGTCGTATCGCCGATGACGACGATCGTGGCGAGGTCGGGACGATAGGCGGTTGCGAACCAGCTCTTGACGTCGGCCAGCGTCAACGCGCCGACGGTCTTCGGCGTCGCGAACCGCTGCTCGGGATCCCCGGGCGGATAGAGGGCTTTGTTTAACGCGACGTCTGCCAGATGCTGCGGCGTCGTCATCGCTCCGGCAAGCTCACCTCCGGTCTGTTGCTGCACGACCGCAAAATCTGCCGGCCGAAAGGCGGGGTGGAGCTCCTCGTCGGCGAGCAGCTGCATTCCTCGGTCGAACTGCGACGACAGGACGTCGAGCCCGAAACTCGTTCCGGCCTCGGTCGACGCGGCAATCTTATCGAGCTCGGTTTGAAATGCGATGCGGTCGTAGGTCGTCGTTCCGAAGGGCAGCAGGCCGGCCGTGACGTCGGCGACGCCTTCCTGTCCGGGCGGCACCTGAAGGTCCTCGTTGTTTTCGATTTCGCCCGCGACGACGACCGTGTGAGAGATACTTTCGGGCTGCACGATCAGGCGAATGCCGTTGGGCAGGGCCATGTCGGTCGGCGATATCGTCTGCCGCGGCACTTGCAGGTTGTCAAGAACGTGCTGAGCCCAGCTCGGCAGCGGCTCGTGCGAACTTGGCGGAATCTCGTTGTTTTCTTTGGCCAGCTGGCCGCTCGCCGTTGGCGCGCCGGCGTTTTGCGGAACGGCGTAGACGACGACGGCCCGCTGGTTGTCGACATAGGTTTGCAAGACTCGGTTAACGTCGGCGACGCTCACTCGCTGATATTGCTCGACCATATCGTCGGGCGACGAGAGGCCTTGCACGGCAACGGCTTGGCTCCACTCCAAGGCCAGGCCTTCGATCGAGTTCGCATTGAACTCGAGCTGCGAAATCTCGCGCAGCTTGGCCGCCTCGACGAGCTCGTCTGGGACTCCGGTGCGCTTGTAGCCGTCGAGGATCCCGCGCACTTCGCGGTCGGCAGTCGCCGGCGGGACGCTAACCGGAACGGCGGCAAACGCAATTCCAAGCCCTACTTTGGGAAAGGCTTCGGCGTCAAAACCCGCGCCCAAGGCTTGTCCGGTATAGGCCATGCCCCCCAGGTTGCTGCGCGCGCTCGAGAGGACGTCACCCAAGATCTGGCCGGCCGCAAAGTCGGGGCTGTCGTAGCCGGGAAAGCGATAGCCCAGCGCGACGGCGGTATATGCCTGGTCGGACTTATCGTGAAAGAGCGCGGCTTTGATTGGCCGCAGACGTACCGGTTCGCGCGCGGGAAGTTTGGCTGCGGGGATGTCGCCAAAGAGCCGGCGCACCTCGGCAACGGTCTGCGCGGGATCGACGTCGCCGGTAATAATGTAGACCGCATTGTTGGGGTGATACCAGTCGTGGTAAAAGCGCAGCAACTGCGTGCTGTTCACCTTATTGGCGAAATCGGAGACGGTGCCCAGCGTGTTCTTTGCGTACGGCGTGCCGCCGATGAGGCGGCCCTGCATCTTTACGAAGAGCCTATAGAACGCGTCGCTTTGATCTTGCTGCACCTCTTGCGTGATCGCTCCGCGCTCTTGGCCCCACAGCTTCTGCGACATCAGCAGGCCAGTGGCGCGCGACCGTTCGGCCCGCAGCGCGATATCGAGATAGGCCGACGGAACGGTAAAGTAATACTGCGTGACCGTCGGCGTCGTGTCGGCATCGAAGTCCCCGCCGGTAATTCCCACCGCATCCATAAGCTGAGAGGACGACAGCGTGGCGCTACCGCGAAACATCATGTGTTCGGTCGCGTGGGCGAGGCCCGGAATCCACTGCTCGTCGGAGCCGGCTTCGTAGTTGAGAACCGTCGTAACGACCGGCGCCAGCGCATTGCGGACCACGATGACCCGCAAGCCGTTCGAGAGGGTCGCGCGCGCTACGTCGGGTGCGGCTGCGCCCGCTCCCGCTGCCAGCAGAGGAAAGAGCACGGCCGTCGCGGCCGCAATGAAGATGCCAGGCTTATACATTGGCGGCGCTATTCGCGCCGCGGCCGGTGAACCCTCACGACGAAAGCAGCAGCGCACGCGTACTGGGCTGGGCGGCAAGCACGGCTCGAAGCCCAGCGTGTTCCGGACGCGCCAGCGCCGGATCGTCGGCGACGATCTGCGCGGCGGCCGCTTTCGCCGCGCGATAGACGTCGATGTCGCGCACCAAGTCGCCGAAACGCAGGTCCGCGGCCCCCGATTGGATCGTTCCCGACAGCTGGCCCGGGCCGCGCAGCCGCAAATCCTCGTCGGCAATCTCGAAACCGTCGGTGGAGCGCGTCAATATCCCGAGCCGGCCGCTGTCTACATCGTCGGGATAGACGAAGATGCAAAACGACTTCGCGGCCCCTCGACCGACGCGTCCGCGTAACTGGTGGAGCTGCGCCAGCCCGTAGCGATGCGCGTCCAGAACGACCATCACGGTCGCGTTCGCGACGTCGACGCCCACTTCGACGACCGTCGTTGAAACCAGTACGTCGAGTTCGCCGCGAACGAAGCTTCCCATAATCTGCTCTTTCTCGCGCGACGCCAGCCGGCCGTGCAGCAATCCCACCCGCAGATCCGCAAAGACGTCACGCCGCAGCCGCTCCTCTTCTGCGATCGCGCTCGTCAGCGCGTTCTCCCCCTCCTCGATGGCCGGCGCGACGATATACGCCTGACGCCCGTCGGCGACGTTCTTTCGAACGAAGTCGTAGACCCGGCTCAAACGGCTCGTGCGAACCGCAAACGTTTCGATCGGAGTTCGGTTCGGGGGCAGCTCGTCGATGAGCGAGATGTCGAGATCCGCATAGACCGACTGCGCCAAGGTGCGCGGAATCGGCGTGGCCGTCATGTGCAGGGTGTGCGGCGACGAACCCTTGCCGCGCAATCGCGCGCGTTGTTCCACGCCAAACCGATGCTGCTCGTCAATGACGACCAGCCCGAGCCGCCCAAAGTCGACGCCTTCGGTAAGCAAAGCGTGCGTGCCGACGGCCAACGACGCCTCGCCGCTGGAGAGCTTTTCGATCGCGCCGCGGCGTGACCGCGCGCTTTGGCTGCCGAAGACCGCCTCGACGCCGAGGCCGAACGGTTGCAGAAAGGGTGCGAGCTTGCTCGCGTGCTGCCATGCCAGCAGTTCGGTAGGCGCCATCAAAGCCGATTGCAAGCCGTTTGCGGCGGCGGCCAGAATCGCCGCCGCGGCAACCAGCGTCTTGCCGCTGCCGACGTCGCCCTGCAAGAGCCGGTTCATCGGGACGTCACGCCCTAAATCGTTCCAAATTTCCGCAATCACCCGGCGCTGCGCGCCGGTCAACGCAAACGGGAGGGTCGCCTCGATGCGCTCCAATAGGTTCGCCGGCACTTCAAAAACCGGCGCGTCGTGATCGCTCTCGCGCTCGGCACGGCGCAGTTGCGCGCCCGTCGCCAATGCAAGAAACTCTGCGAAGACGAATCGCTCGTGCGCGCGCTCCGATTCCTGCGGCGTCTGAGGCGCGTGCATCGCGCGATAGGCTTCCCGGATGGAGCCGTATTCTCGTTGCATTGTAAGCGCGGGCGGCAACGGGTCCGCTGGAGCGAGCTCGAGCAGATCCGAAAGGTTCTTCTTCACAACCATCGCGATCTTACGAGTGGCAAGCTCCTTGCTCGCGCGATAGACTGGGACGAGCTCGCCCCGATAGGTTTCATTCTCGCCGAGCACTTCGTAGTGCGCGACGCTCACGACCGGTCCGGAAAAAATCCGTTCGACGCGCCCGCGCACCATCAGCCGCATTCCTTCGCGAAAGCGCCCGACGACGTAACGATTGCGCCCGATCCATTTTGCGGTAAAGAGATCGCCGGCAACGTCGTGCAGCTGCAGCTCCACGATCTCCAGACCGCGGACGCGGCGTTCCTTAACGGCAACCACGTGCCCGACCGCGTTCTCCTCGCCCCCTGCCGTACCCAGTCGCGCGGCCGGTGTCGGGAAGCGCAAGTCGTCGTAGCGGAACGGAAGGTAGTCCAGCAGCGCTTCGGCCGTATCGATGCCTAACTCACGGAAAAGCGCCGCGCTCTTCGGCCCGACGCCGCTCAGATCGCCAATATCTACCTGTGGCGAATCCTGCGCAATCATATCGCCCCCGCGCTGAGCCGTTGGAGCGCCGCATAGGCTCTTCGCACTTCCGGCGTTTCGACGCCGTATCGCTCGCCCAGCTCGCAAACCGCTCCCAAGATCGGGTCGATCTCGAGAGGCCGGCGATGCTCGAAGTCTTGCAACATCGAAGTCTTCACGTTATCGAGCCGTGCGGCATACGCAATTCTCGCGTCGACGTCCACGTCGCCCACTACGCCGATCGCTTGCCCAACTCGCAGCGCCTCGATCATGAGCCGCCGAACCTCCTCGCGAGCGTGCACGTCTTCCAGCATCGGCTTGATCGTCAGGTTCCGCAAGACACTGACCGGGTTGAGGCCGGCGTTGTTCACGAGCTTGAGCCAGACCGTCTGACGAATCTGGGAGTCCGCCTCGGCGGCGATCCCTGCATGCCCGAACAGCTCGATGAGGTCGGCGGAACGACCGCCGCAACCGCCGCCGGGATCGCCGAACACGTAGCGCAGCCCGCCGCTCTGCCGGATACGCCCAGGCGCGACGACAGCTCCGGAGACGTGAACGACCGAGCCGATCACCTGCGTGTCGGGAAAGAGTTCACCGATCGTTCCCCCCGGATCGACGCTCCGCAACGCCGGCTCGCGGACGTACCAGAACGGCACTCCATTCTGCATGGTAACTAGCTGCGTGTCGCTGCCCGCGAACGGCGCGATCTGCTCCAGCAGCGATGGCCACTGATGTGCTTTAAACGTCAGCAAGAGAAAATCGAAGTCGCCGAGTGTGCGTAAGTCCTCGCTCACCGTGACCGGCACGCAGAAGGTTCCCAGGTCGCTCTCGACGCTCAAGCCGTCGCGACGAATTGCCTCAGCATGTTCCCCACGAGCCACGACGGCGACCGCGATGCCCGCCCGGGCGAGCGCCGCGGCGAGGAATCCGCCGATCGCGCCGGCCCCCACGACCGCGATCCGCGTCACGTGGGGCCGTTAAAGGCGACGGGCAGATTCGAACTGCCGAATGGGGCTTTTGCAGAGCCCTGCCTTACCACTTGGCTACGTCGCCTCGAATCGACTCTCCATGAGATGTCAACTAGGGACAACGGAACTTCGTCGAAGGATTCGCTTTCCCTTAGATCGCGATCTTGCGCCGCTCGCTTTGGGGTGCGCGAGCTGGAGCGACCGGTTCCTTTGCGCGGCCGACACCGACGTACCGCAGCCCTTCCTTGACGACCTCGTCGGCGTCGAAGATATTACGGCCATCGAATACGACGTTCCCGCGCATTAGCTTCCGCACCATCCGGAAATTGATGTCAGCGTACTCATCCCATTCGGTCGCCAATACGAGGGCGTCGCATCCATTCATCGCTTCGTACATCTGCGAGCAGTACTTGACGTCGGCACCGGTTTTTGCGCGAGCACCCTCGATCGCGATCGGGTCGTGCGCGGTGACCGTGGCGCCAGATTGAATCAACGATTCGATCAGATGGAGCGCGGGTGCGTCTCGGACGTCTGAGGTATTCGGCTTGAACGCTAGTCCGAGAACGCAGACGGTCTTGCCCTCGATCGAACCGTCCAGAGCTTCTTGAATTCTTGCAAGAGCGCGCGGAATCTGTGCCCGATTCACGGCGTCGACCGAACGCAACAGCGCCGCGTCGTAGGTCCGGCCGAGGGCCGTTTTTTCGAGCGCTCGCAGATCTTTCGGGAAGCAGGAACCGCCGTACCCGATTCCCGGGTTCATGTTGTGCGTCCCAATGCGGCGATCCAGGCCGATACCGCTAGCGACGGCCTTGATGTCGACGCCAACGACCTCGCATATATTCGCGATTTCGTTCATAAACGAAATCTTCGTCGCTAAGAACGCATTGGCCGCATACTTGATCATTTCGCTCGTCCGGACGTCGGTGAAAACGAATGGGGCGTCGAGCGGCGCGTACAAGTCCCGCATCGTCGCCTCGGCTTGGGCGCTGCTCGTGCCGATTACGATGCGGTCCGGGTGCATGAAGTCGGCGATCGCGGAGCCTTCGCGAAGAAACTCAGGGTTACTCACAATCTCGACTTGGTGCGGGTTAACAGCGTTCTCGGCAATGATCGCCGCGAACATTTCGCTGGTCTCGACCGGTACGGTCGATTTCAGCACAATAATTTTTGGACCGGTCAGATCGCGGGCGATCGTAGCGGCCGTATTCCATATGGCCGAAAGATCGGCATTGTCGTCATGGTCTTTCGGCGTTCCAACGGCGATAAAAACGATCCCCGAATCGCGCACACCACTTTCGATATCTTCGGAGAAGGCTAGCCGGCCGGCGTGATGATTGTTGGCGATCATCTCGTGCAGGTGGGGCTCGAAGAAGGGCAGCTCCCCGCGCAGAAGCGCGGCTATTCTGCGCGCGTCGGTATCGAGGCATACGACTGAATTCCCGAGTTCGGCTAGGCACGCGCCCGTCACCAGGCCAACGTAGCCCGCCCCTACAACCGCGACTCGTCGAGGCCGGTTCGATTGCTGCAGAGACATCGGTTCAACGGCAGCGAGGCGCTGCGTGCCATTCGGTTTCATGGCTCAGCCCGAGTTGCAAGCGACAAAACTAAGGCCACGTTTTTGTTAAAACCTCCGGTGCGGTTTGCTTTAAGTAAGGGCCACGCCGTTTGTCTTAGCGCGGCCCTTAAGCCCTATGCCTAGTTTAGAAGTGTGCCCGCTCCGTAAACTGCGATCCCCGGGTGGTAGCCGGTCCAGCACGGATAGTCGTCCTGTAGGTTGCGAGTGGGATCCTCGGGTGATCCGCCGCACCACTCGCTCCCGGTGAAATAGACCTGCACGCCTGTGGAGTCGAGCGCGGAGCCGACGTATCCACCGTCGCCGTCAGCCGAGACGTTGAGCGCATCGTAGCCGCATCCGCCGGGTCCGCTGTAGCACGTCGTGCCGGTGCCGTATGGATTATATCCCGAGGTGCTGGTGTTGTACGCAACCGTAACGATGACTTGCTTCGGCAATGCCAGGTTGGCCGCTCGCGTGTTGAACGAAATAATATGCGACAGGCCCTCGTCGCAGTCGCGATCGAACCGTCCGACGAACCCGCCGTCGCCGTAGCCCGTGTTAGCGCATTTCGTGTTGAACGACGGGCGGTACGGAATGTTGAAAGTCTCAGTCTGCTGCAGCAAGACTTGACCCGGCTCCGGCCTCTCGCTCGTCGTATTGTACGATACGGCGTAGATCGTTAGCGTAATGGGCTCTGCAAAAGTGGAACGGTTGGTCGTTTGACAAGTCTGGGTGTTCCAAAAACCGGACTCGCAGCCCCATGAGGAGAGGACCACCGAAACCTTGGTCACGCGCGCGTTGGTTTTCGTGAGGCTCATTGCATCGCCGAATTCGTCGGCTTGGCAACACTCGAAGCCTAGGCTGGAAATGTCGCTGTACGGTTTACCGTCTGCGTTGACGAGCATGCTGTCGTAGAGCGCCTTTGCCGTATCCGGCCTCACCGGCGCAAAGAGTGCCGCGACACCGGCGGGGGCTGGAATTACTGAATGGTTATATCCGTGAATAAGCGAAAGCATCGCTTTCGCTTGCGGCGCAATCGACTTGCTCAGAGACGAACGGGCGGCCGAAGCTGCCGGTGCGTTCGGCAAACTTGAGATCGGCGTATTGCTCTGTGAACAGCCGGTAGATAGCGCGACGATGAGCGTTGCCGATGCAAGCCCGCTCCTATAGTTCCCGCTAAACATATAATTCTCCATTTTCTAAAGATGGCACGAAGGGGCGGTTACATTTGATGCTTGGCTGCATGAACATGCCGCCGAGCCGTCCCTTGGACGCTACGACTGTACCATGGGGGCGTTAACGCGTCAACAAAAATGGACTTGCCGCCGCTTCAAGCCTCTCGATTGTGGCCCGGTGCGGCTTTGTCTTCCCGTTGATGATCGCCTGAATCTGCGATCGACTGACGCCTGAAGCGCGAGCGATGGTCCTGACCGCCGGCCGGCACTATGTCTGCGCCGAGCGTGAACCCGCTAGCGCGGCGGTGCAAGGGCGGCGCGCCCGGTACGGTCGCCGTAGGAATCCACGAACCACATGTCACGGCCGGGACCCTGAGCGATCGCGCTTGGCCCGGAGTGTGCGGCTAAGCCCTCCGAGTATTCGGTGATATCACCGCTCATCGCAATGCGGCCGAGTTTGCCATTAAAACTCACGCCGGCACGGCCGGGGTGGTATTCGGTAAACCACATCGCGCCGTCGGGTCCCGCAGTTATTGCATTCGGTATCTCGTGCCGAGTGATACCAGCACGGTACTCCGTAACGTTGCCCGTGGTTGTGATCCTTCCAATTGCGCCGGTCTTGAAGTTTCTTAGCTCGGTGAACCAAAGCGCGCCGTCGGGTCCCGCAGCAATCGAAGTGGGACGTGCGGCGACGCTCAAGCCTTTAGAAAACAGGGTGATCTTGCCAGTGGTCGTGATGCGTCCAATCGCCGGGGCGTCGGGTTCCGTAAACCACAACGCTTTGTCCGGACCGGCAGCAATAGCGTCGGTCATGCCGGCGACGCGGTACTTAGTGATTGCGCCTTCAGTGGTGATGCGCCCAATCGCGCCATGGTTGCCCTCGCCCGTTTGGGTGAACCAAAGCGCGCCGTCGCTGCCGAGGGCGATCTGAAACAGGCGATTGCGGTCGTCTAGTGGGAACGCTGTGTACACACCGCGGGTCGTCATCCGCAGGATTTGCTCGCCCCGAGGGTCGATGTCGGTAACCCAGAGCGTGCCATCGGGTGCTGCGGCGATGTCGCTAAAATAAACGAGCACCGATCCGCCGGGGGAATAATAGTACGTGTGGAGCGCTTTGCCCGACGTCGCGATTTGGACGATCGCACACTCCTGGCCGCTGAAGCCGGGGCACACGGCAACCCAAAGCGATTTGTCAGGCCCGGACGCAATCGCCGTCGGCCCGTACGCGTAGCCCTCAGGCAGATCTGCGAACTCCGTGATCGTTACGCGTTCTTTCGACACGTGAGCCGTCGAGTAGCCAGCCGGCGCGAGGCCGGTAGAACTCGCAGGAATGCCGGCGGCCGGCGAGCAGCTTGAGATGAGAGTGCAAAGTGCGACGAGTGCGAGGAGAGTATTAAAGCACATGGCCATGAAACTGACCTCCTCTGTCGTTTAAACCAGATGGCGTTCTCGGAGAGCCTTTTTTAGAGTTCCGTGACTGATTTGTGACTGATGGGCATGTTTGGAAGCGATTTTCGTGCTCAAACACCCAAGCGGGTAGTGGGAATCGAACCCACGCGTCGACCTTGGGAAGGTCACAGGCTGCCATTACATCATACCCGCGCGCCAGGCGACGTTCGGCTTCGAGCATCCTCTCGCGGCGTCCTACGGCCCGGCACCGCCCTGCCTACGAGATGACACTGATCGAGCGCGCCAGGACGATCGCGACGGTGATCAGCGAGATCAATGCTTCCACGGTCATCAACCCTTTGGCCCAGCGGGTCAGCGGCATGACGTCGGCCGGGCTAAAGGCCGTCGAATCGGTGAACGAGAGGTAGAGATAATCGTAGAACTGCGGCTTCCAATGGGGATCGATGCATGGCGGCGTCTTGCCTTCGATGGCCAGCTGCATTTGCGGGAAAAGAAAGTCCGCGTTCTTAACGTCCGTCGCCGAATCGGCCCGCGCGCGCGTCTCGGGGCCGTCCCCGTCGAGCTCCCAGTACCAGAGCGCGAAGACGAGAATGTTCGTGAGCCAAATCTGCAGGCCGTTGCGCAACAACGATGCAGCCGAGTGCGTCGGTCCTCTCTCGGGGTGAAAGAGCGACGACACCAGCAGCAGCACCGAGGCGAGATTGAAGAAATTCACGATTGCGATCAGTAAGATGCTCGCAAACCGAATGCGCCGAGTGTCAATGTTCCGGCGCGGCGCAAGGATCAAGAGCGGTATTAGTACCAGCAAAACCAGCATAGGGGCCACCCAGACCGGGCCGATCGTTAAGCGCGGAGGAAGCGTCATATACAGTGCGACGGCTCCCAGGACGGCCAAGGACGCGTGCCATCGTGGCTCCGCCGGCACCTGCGCTTTTCGCTCTCGCATGAGTACGCACCGTTCGCTCGGCTCGCATGCGCAACCCGCCGTTTCCCGCGAGCCTTATAAGGCGCATGCCTACCGATTTTCGCGATGGAAAGACCTTCCCGCGCCGCGGCCGAGAGCCGATCGGCGACGCACTCTGGCTGCTGCGGCTCTCCGATAAAGCGCGCGCGCACCTTGCCGGAACCATTTACGACTACGTTTATCCGTGCCCGATGGACCAAGGCGTGATGGAGCGATGGAAGGTTACCCGCAAGGAGTTCGAAGACGCGCTGGGCCGCTATCCGACCGACGATCTGCTCCATGCGTGGCTTCGCGACCGCGTCGCCCCGCAGGACATTCAAAAGGCCAACGACTGGCTGCTTAAGGACCGGAGTGAGAACCTCGACCGTCAGGATGCCGAAGAGGTCGGCGCGGTGGAGCAGCGCTGATGGGCTCGATGATCGAGTTCGTTCGCCCCGATGGCAAGACCGCACCCGGGTACTTTGCGCCGGCGTCAAAGTCGCGCGAATCGCCCGGAGTCGTTCTTTTTGAGGAGTGGTGGGGGCTCGACGAACGCATCAAGGCCACCGCCGATCGCCTCGCCTCGGACGACTTCAACGTCGTCGTGCCGGATCTGTACCGCGGCCGTCATGCCACAACCCCCGATGAAGCAACACATCTGATGCAGGGTCTCGATTTTAGCGACGCTGCCACGCAAGACGCCGCCGGCGCGGCACGATTTCTGCGCGAGCGAGGCGCCAAGCACGTCGGCGTCATGGGATTCTGCATGGGCGGCGCGTTAGCGATGCTCAGTGTGATTCACGGTCGCGAGTTCGACGCCGCGAGCACCTGGTACGGTTATCCACCCGCCGAAGCCGGCGATCCCGGCAGCATCACTGTCCCGCTTCAAGGGCATTGGGCCCTCGACGACAGTCACTTCACCATTGAGGGCGTGGAGGCCATCGAAAAGAAGCTTAAAGCGGGCAACGTCGCCTACGAGTTTTACCGCTACGACGCCGAGCACGGCTTTTACAATTCGGGCGAGCCCGGTAAGGGAGGCCTCGGGCATTATAACCGCGAGCACGCGGAAATGGCGTGGCAGCGCACGATCGAGTTTTTCGACCGCACGCTGCGATAGATGGTCAGCGGTCCTCATTTTCTCTCAGATAGGACAGCGCCGAAAGCATTCGAGCGCGATCTTCTTCGAAGAGACCGATGGCCGTGTTGCAAGCATTGCAAAGCAGGCCCCGGACTTTACCTGCTTTGTGGGCGTGGTCGACGTAAAGGTACTGCAGAAATATCGCGTCGTCGTGAGTGCGCTTTGCTTTGGTGCAATCTTGCCAGGGCTTCAGGCAAATCGCACACCGACCCGCCTGCTGATGAAGCAACTCTTGCAGCAACTCGATCGAAAGAGCGTACGTTCGCATCACGTAGGACTCCCGCTGCTTCCTTCGACGCACAGCGCTACTGTGATAGTACTCGCGGCCTCGCCGATTATGGCAGACAAGACATTTCCCACAATGCGGCAACCGCTGTCTGGCCACAAGGTGCTACGTAACATTATCAAGTGCCATTTGGCTGGCACTCCGCGCCCGGTTCCGCAAATGAAGAGAGAGCCCCGGATGGGCCGGGTCTCTCTCTTCATTTGGTGCCAAGGGCGCGAATCGAACGCGCGACACCGCACTTTTCAGGCGCGTGCTCTACCGACTGAGCTACCTTGGCGCACCGATTTTCGAGCGCACCGCGTGTTCCGATTTCATTCGTGAACCGCGGTGCGCTCGTGACGCTGGCGACGCTGATGGGGCTCGAACCCACGACCTTCGCCGTGACAGGGCGACGCTCTAACCAACTGAGCTACAGCGCCAAGACGCGAACGCCAACTCCGGAGATGGTGGGCACGGTTGGGATTGAACCAACGACCCCCCGCGTGTGAAGCGGATGCTCTCCCACTGAGCTACGCGCCCGTGCCGGTCACCGCTCTTTGGAGAAAGACCTGACGTGACCCTGCCCGCGATCGTCGTCACTGCCGTGCTGGCGGCGGCCGCCTCGGTTCACTTTCCCGCCTCGGCCAACGATACGCAAGCGCAGGCCGCGATCGATCATGGCCTCTTCCTGTATTATGCATACAACGAGGGCGCCGCCGCGCGGGCGTTTGGTGAGGCCGCTTCGCGCGAGCCACGCCTCGCGGCAGCCTTCTGGGGAATCGCCCTGGCCGCGGGACCCGACCTCAACACGCCGATGACGGCAGCGCAGTTTGACGTGGGGCAGCGCGCCAGCCGGCAGGCCGTCGCGCTTTCGGCTGGCGCATCCGAGCGGGAGCGCGCGTTCGTCACAATCATGGCGCTACGCTACGCGGGCACGTTCAAAGATTGGAATAGAGACGACGGCGCCTATCGGCAAGCGATGACGACATTTGCGCAATCGTCGCGCGACGAGAACGCACAGCTCTTGGCCGCCGAAGCGCTGCTGGAACATGGCGGCCTCGCTTGGCAGAACGGGCGCCTAGCCAGCGACGAATCACGGATGGCGCTGGAGTTTGACACGACCGTGCTGCGCGACGACCCGACGAACGTGATGGCCAACCATTTGTGCATTCATCTCTACGATCTCGCGCCGGATCGCGTTGCGGCATTGCCATGCGCCCGACGCCTCGATGCCGCGGCGTTCCCGGCGCAAGGGGAACACCTCGCCCACATGCCCTCGCACTACTGGATCGAAACCGGAGACTACCGCGCCGCGCTAGCCTCGAGCGGACGCGCCTACGCACTTCTTCTACAACTCGAAGCCTCGGGCGACGACGCGGAACACGTGCTACGCTATCAGAAACACGACGTGGCGGTCGGGTACTCCGCCGCGATGATGCTGGGAAACTACGCGACTGCGCAGGTCTGGTCCGCGCGAATGGATAGCGTCTACGACGCGAGCTTTGAGGCGCTTACCGCGCTGCGATTCGGTCGCTATTCGGAGGCGTACTTCACGCCGGACTTCGCTTACGGCAATCCTGCCGTGCGCGGACTTGCCGCGCTGCATATCGGACGCAACGCGGAGGCCACCGCGACGGCGACGCGTTCGATCGTTAAATCTTCGGCAGGCGGCTATCTTACGCAGCTCTTCCTGGCCCGCGATGCCGAAGCAAATAGCCGGTTTGCCGAGGCTCGCACTTGGATTGCGGATGCGGTCCGCAATCAGCAGGCCGACTTTAGCGGCGAGCTCATTCCGTATTTGCCCGCGCAGGAGGCGCTGGGGTTTTTCGAGCTGCGCCGCGGCGATAGTACCGAAGCGGTCGCAGCCTTCACGCAAACGCTCGCGCTCTATCCGAACGATCCGCGCGCCCTCTACGGTTTAGCCTCCGCGCTTGCGGCAGACGGCCAGGGCGCGGCGGCTGCAACGATGCGCGCACGCTTCATGCGAGAGTGGGAGGGCGCCGACACGCATCTTGACGGCGCCGATCTCCCTTGAACGTTATACGGTTTCGCCGTTTCTCAGGCCGCGTGCGAGCGCGGCCAGCGCGTCGCTGACGGCCTGTGCGCCATCGGCGATGCGAATGCGAACCCTCCTACTTCGTCCGCTTGCAGCAAGGCGCGAGAGCCGGCGGCAGCGGGCGTTTTCGAAGGCATCGTCACGGCGGCTCCGGGTTTCCCGGAGAATCCAGTTGTCCATGATTTGCCTCATAATTTCGAAATAATTGTGCTAAAGAACCGAATTGAAAAGGCCCCCGATCGCGGCGGAGGCCTTCGAAGATTTTGAGAGACCGACGTCGTGTTAAGTCAGTCTGTTCTCCGAAGGTCCAACGCACGGCGAGCCAACGCCGGCATTCGGCGTGGTCGAGGAAAGCTGACGGTTATTAATCATCGTGCCTCCTTTATGGCGTGCGAGTAATATGCAAAACTTTACCACGGGCGGCGACGCTCTGTCAAACGAACGTTTCGGCTCGAAGACGCCCAGCGGAAGGGACGAAACGGGGCGATGCGAACCTGGCATGTGCGGACGCTAGCTCGGCGTTGGGGCGGTTAGCTCAGTGGGAGAGCGCTTCCTTGACACGGAAGAGGTCATAAGTTCAATCCTTATACCGCCCACCATGAAAACGCATGCTGGAATAACGATTTCTGGGCCACTGTATCGATGCATGGCCTAGGCGATCTTGCACGATGCAAGGATACACGTTAGCGCGGCGGGGCATTACACTGCACTTGTATCTCAGATCATGAAATCGGGCGTTCGCACCCGGCCGTTTTACGGATTGGGTCCCACGTCTCGCGCAGGAAGTTCGATTTCCTGAGCACGTAGCCGCCCACCAGGCATGTGTGGCATCCGTGCAGCTTTGTTCAGGACAAGGCGATTCCTTAAGGGACACGTGCAAGATATGCCGAGGGCGCGCCGACTTCATCCGTTCGATGTTCGAGTCAATCGCGTGCTCAGTCAAATTCGCACTGGTAACAAGTACCCGCCGTTTATCGGCGACGATTGCTTCAGCATGCATAACGGCCCCAGAGGACGCTTCTCTTTAGGCCACACCTAAAAGCGAGCGGCGGCCAAAGCATGGTCGCTGGCAATTTCACCGTTCATCGGGCGGAGCCGTCCGCCGCTCTCCTCGGGCGACTCTAAGACGAAGTGCACCATAACCCCGCGACCTGCGGCCGCCTCGAACGCTTCCATTGCCCCGGCAATACGGAGGGGTTGCAGACTGGCGATCAGGAGCCGCTCCCCACTGTGGCCACGAAGCCGTTAGTATTACCATTGGCATCGACGTACCAACCGACGATCGCGTGTTTGGAGTTCATACAGTTGATGACCGTGGTGCCGGCGGCGTTGGGCTCGTCCACCGATTGCCAATGCTGCTGGCCGTTCGGACTGCTGAGAACGAACCCGTGTGTTGCTCCGGCGCTGTCGACGTACGACCCCACGACGTTGTCCTCAAAGTCCAGCCCTAGCGCCTGCGTGCTGGTCGATCCAGGATAAGACAGCTGCGTGTAGACGCCACTGCGCAATTTCCAGCCTTCCGTTTGGCCATTGGCGAGCGTTTCAGTCCCGGAGATATCGCCGCGAAGGTTGATCCCCGTCGCAATCGCGCTTTTCGCGCCGGGAGGTTCGAGAATAGTATACCGATTCTGCGCCACGACCAACTCGTAGGGTTGATCGTCCCCGTACGTATCCCTGTAGAAACCGACGGCGATGTTCGAGCCGTTGATGCCGAGAATTTCATTGACGAACCCCGGTCCTTTTGCCTTCAAATCCTTGTAGAGTGCCCAAATGCCGCGGTCCTGGACGAACCCCCACGTATGGCCTTTTTTGTCGAGAAAATAACCGGCGCGCAGGTGGTCGGTGCTCATCGTTGTCATAACCGTGTTCGCTGCTCCCGGATAGTTCAGCGTCCTGAACCTCGTATATGGTGCCACGCTGAAGTAGCCATGACTCGGATCGCTTGGCGATCCGCTGCCGTAGTAACCGACGATCTTACCGAGTTCGTTGATGGCGGTCGCCCGATTAAACGTGCTGCTCGCCGGGTCGTTGACGGTTGCGAATTGGAACGGAAACGGCGTGGGTGAGGCCGTGCTGTCGCGATTGACCCCCTGCTCGTTGGGGTTGTGAATGGCCGCGCCTCCTAAACCAACGGACGACGATGGTACGGAAGGTCCAACGGGCGACGGCGCACTACAGGCAGCGATCGCAGCCGCACACAGCGTGAAGACCGCAGCGGCAAACTGCCCCTTGCGCGCCTTGAAAAACGAGGGAGGCATGATCAAATCATCCTTTTTGAAGAGAACACATAAAAGTGAGTGCCTGCTTTACGAGCAATGCGACGGGCAAAAGGGATCCTGAAGAGCCTTCTAGGCTCTCGTCCTGATTCGATAACATCCTCAACTCCGCTAGGCTTCATTATAAAATGCAAGGTTTACTAAGCGAATGCAAGGTTTACTAAGCGGTCGTACCTTCGGAGGCGTCTTTGGTTAGGTTAAACGTCTTGGTTAGTATTCGTAAGTAGCCCGTCATGGAAGGTGCCTCTGTGCGCAGTATTATGGCACGAATTCCGGCGTTGATAGGTTAACGGAACGTCGACGCTAAGTTAAATTTTTCGCGTCATAGGCGCTTATCCGAGGGTGCGCCCCCTGGGCGCACGGCTTTAAGGATGCGCCGTGCCTCGTAGCGCAAATTGGCCGTCGTTCATGATCCGCAGGCACTCGCCGGCGATCATAGACAGCGCGTAGGCCTCCTTGGGGCGAGACGGTCCTTCGGCACCTCGGTCCGCGACCGTTGAGTCGCCGAACCTTGCGACGGCGTCGTTCACATCATTTTCACTACCAAGGTTCCGCAAAGTGTGCAAAAACGACCGGGTTTGGGACAGCGCCGGCCTCGAAAGCGCGGTTGCTACGCCGTATTGAGCGAGCGGAAGAAACCTGGCACGAACCATGACGCAAGAACGCCGACGATCACGCCGAGCGCCGTGCCCACAAGCACCGAAGTCGGCAGATTAGCGACGAGCGTATATTGCTTGCCGACCTCAATGTAGATTTTTGCGAGATCATTGGTCGCCAGCAAATTTCCTAGAGCAGATCCGACGACGACTCCAAAGCGACCGAGTAAAACGCGAACTCCTGCGCGACGCAACTGAGGCGACAGGGTGCTCCAATGATAACGTAAACCGAGCGCCAGCATGATGCCTTGCGTCCCATAGCTCAGCGAGAAGAGCGCGAAATAGATCCGGGAAGCCACCACTCCTTCCTGGAGCGGAGCGAAGTGCAGATAGAGTTGTAGCGCAAAGATTTGCAAGAGGAGGCTGCCGAGCGCGATAAAGTTGAAGGCCACCATCGTTCGATTCGGTCGAAAGTAGTGTTCGAACACAAAGAAGTTGACCCACCAAAAGCGGCCGACAACGACAAAGGTCACGATGAACGCGAAGATGCCAACGGGTCGCGTGACGAACTCGATCGCGTGCGCCGGTATGACGAGCGTCAAACCTAGTTGTGCGAGACTGAGAGCGATGACGATGTCGGAGAACGCTTCGAGGCGACGTGTCGAGCGCTCCGGCAGTTCGCTCATACCCGCTGACCGATGATGTTTCCCGCAGGACTGTAGCGACAAACGAGACGATAGTAGCCGTCTGAACCGGTGAGGCCCGCACAACCGACACTCGTCGTGTTCTTCCAGACCATTTGCGTGTAGTGGCCTACGTCGAACCAATTCGCCGTCGTGCTCACGTTCGGGAACGTGCCAGACTTGAAATAGCGCCGCTCTCGGCCCCAATCGTCAACCATCTGCGTTAGTGTAAAGGCGCCGGCCGTACCCATCCAAAGGTTTTCGCCTTGATTCTGCACAGAGGGATCGTGTGCGAACTGCAGGTCTGAACTAAGGATGTTCGCCCAGACTTGAGCCGCGGAAGCCAGTTCGTCGGACCACACGAGCGGCGGAACGCCAACGGCCGAGCGGTACTCGTTGTGGGCCTCGAGAATCTGTCGTGAAAAGGAGATGTCGTCCGTGAGTGCCGGCGTTTGGGCGGAAGACGCCATCGGTACGGCCAGGACGAGGACGAAACCCGCCAGCGGCCGGATCCAAAATCTCACGTTCAACGCGTCTTCTTGGCCGGTCTGACGCCGACCCGCTCAAGTTCGGGACTAGCGTGAGACTTCTTCGGCTGGAATCGGCGCGTAGCATGCTTTATGGTAGGTGAACCGAGTCCACCGCCTTTGACCTTCAGAAGGTAAATCGAATATGCGTTTTCCAGCCTTCGCCGCGACCGTGCTGGGCGCGGCAGCAATAATCGCTTCACTCGCGGCTTGCTCCGGTTACCAGCCGACAACCGCGCCGTCCGCGACGATTCAAGCGCTCCCGCAGAACCAGATACGCGGGCGCTACGAGCCGATGATCGCAAGCGATGGCGCGCGTTCCGTGCTTCCCGCGGGATTCAAACCCAATAGCACGCGGCCCGCTTGGATGCGGCTGCCGAAAGACGACAACGAGACGAGTGGCAACCACATCGCGGTTGCTCAGTTTGGTGGGTCGAGCGTCCTGTGGTTTCGCCTCAACGATAAGACGAATAAGCCGCCGGCGACTTGCGAGCCTGCCTCGTCGACCAACGGCATCGCGATCGATCGCGACGGCAATCTCTGGGTGCCCGACGGGCGCGCTAATACGACGACCGAATACGGGCCGAATTGCGGCGGCGCAAAATTAACGATACCAGATGCCACCGGCGAGCCGGCCGACGTCGGATTCGCCGGCAAGAATCGCGTCTTTATTCTGAACCTCAACAATACAAGTGGGGCGCCTACGGTCGAAATCTACAACAGTACCAGCGGGACGCAGCTTGGAACGTTGAGCGACCCTTCGTTCGCGGTGCTCTTTGGCATTGGAACCGATCGCAAGGGGAACGTCTTCGTCTCAAACCTCACGAAGAACAACGTTGGTAACGTAATCGAGTTCCCAAAGGGCAAGATGCCCGGCTCGCAACTCTCCGGTGTGAGCCTTGGCCTGCCCGGTGCCCCGACCTTCGATCGCCACAACAACCTGATCATTACCGATTGGCTTGCAGAAACGATCGATGTCTTTTCGCCGCCGTACCAGGCGTCGCCGACCACGTCGCCGCTGAAAGGATCATCGATCTGGTGCAAGCTCAATCAAAAGGGAAAGGACCTCTACTGCGGCGATGCTGATAACGGATCGATCGACGTCTATGCGTATCCCGGAAACACGTACAAGTTCAGCTACACGGCCGAACTATCGGCGAGTGCCCTCGTTACCGGCGTCGCGCCGGCACCTGCGGCCGCCTACGGGCCCCAGTAAAGCAGCAGAGGGGGATAAGAGTTAGGCCGCTTTGAAACGACGCCCCCCTCCCGACGGCTGAGCCAGGCTAAGCCCAAGCTCCGAGCGATCCGAGCTGCAACGCGTTAAGCGCCGTGATCTAAGCTGCTAAACTGCGAGGCTGCTGCGAGTTAAGCCGCTGCGCTGCGAGGCGAGAACCGTGGCCGGTCGCGGACGCAGCGCGCGGGGCAGAGGCGCGGGGGAGTTATCTAGGCGCGCCAGGTGGCCGATAAATTTGGCACGAGATTCTGACAAGCCGGGACACCCAGCGACGCATTAGGGCCTCAACTCACCACGGATCGAACTGCCCCCGCAACTGCAGCAGTAACTTTACAAGGTCGGAATCTGCGTTCGCTTCTGGAAGTGCTTTTGAGATTAGCGTTGTACCTCGCTCCCGCCAAATGCTCGCGTCAGCAGGATCCTGCGCGAAATAAGACGTGGTGCCCAGAATAAACTCGACCGCAATCGTGTAAATCGCGCTTGGTCAATTGCGCAAGGCGTCGCCGATCTGGCGGCTGTCGATCTGCGCCGTCCGAACGCCGTGTTCTGAGTCTTGCGCGCTGGGGGTTTCGTGCTATGCTTGGGCATGAGGTCGGTCTCCTTTCATTGCACCTCGAGTGCGTCACGGGTACTTCTTTCAGAAGTCCGTCTTTGGGGACCGGCCTTCTCATCTCATCTGCAATGCGAGCGAAGCTGCGTGCAAAGCCAAGCTGCTGCGCGCGACGGGGCCTCACGATCGCGGAGCCGTGCAGAGGGGCAGAGCGTGCGGGCCTACTCTAACCAGCTGCCATCGCACGCTGTATGTTCGACATCGTATCGTATGCCATCCCAATTAGGCTCTGGACCTGGCCCGGGAAAAGCTTCACCCTCTGCCCGGCTAATGACGGCCCCCAAAAACGCCGAAAACACGGTTAACCTATTATCCAGAGCATGGAGGACCTGTGAACTATCGCTTGCCGGTCGGGTTCGTCACACTTTTGATCGCGGTCGCTGGCTGCAGCGGCGTCGCTAATCTTCCATCAGGGCCCGCCAACCAAGCGGCGTTTTCCCCGGCGGTGCTGGTCTCCGGGCGAACCGTTCGTTCCCGTCCGGGCGATTCGGCGAGCTTTCAGGTCGTCTACACGTTCCAGGACAGTGCCGACGGCGGAAACCCCTTTGCCGGCCTGACCGTCGACAGAGCGGGAAACCTTTACGGCACGACGAGCTCGGGCGGCAGCGGTTACGGCACCGCCTTCGAGCTGAAGAATACGGCCAAAGGATATAAGTACGTCGTATTGCATACGTTCGCCGGCGGCAGCGACGGCGCGAATCCCTACGCCCGCTTGATGCCGGGCGCCGGAGGGAAACTGTACGGGACTACCGTGAACGGCGGCGGCGGAGCCGGAACGGTCTTCGAATTGCTGCCGGGCAAGGCGCCCCGTACCGAACGCGTGCTGTATGCTTTTACTCAGAGCGTCCAGGGCGCCAATCCGTCCGCCGGGGACCTGACGATCGACTCAAAGGGCGCAATCTACGGCACCACGCAATATGGCGGCGCCTACGGGCAGGGCACCGTCTTCAAATTGTCGCCCGCAAAGGGAGCCGATAAGGAAAAAGTCCTGTACAGCTTCGGTGCGAACTCAAACGACGGTACGCAGCCGTATGCCGGGGTCACCCTTGACCGGGCGGGAAACGTTTACGGCACCGCCGCGCTCGGCGGCCAAGGTTACGGCACCGTCTTTGAGCTGACCCCTTCGAAGAGCGGATGGACCGAACAGATCATCCACACGTTCGGGAACGTGACCGACGGCGGGACTCCGTACGCCGGCCTGAGCTTCGATGCGCAAGGCAATCTCTTTGGCGCGACCACCCAAGGTCCGGGCAGCGGGGGGGGCACGTTTTTCGAACTGACGCCTTCGAACGGGAGCTGGTCGTTCAACACGATCTACAGTTTGTCAGGATGGGGGATCTCGGGCGAATTCCGCACCGCTTACCTCGACCCGAGCGACAATATCTTTGGGACCACCCATTGCGACGGTCAGTACAGTTCCGGGTCGGTGTATGAGCTGCAGCGCTCGGGGAGCGCCTACAACTACGTCGACCTGTACGATTTCACGGGCGGAACCGACGGACAGTACGTTTTCAGCAATCCGGCGTTCGATGCGCACGGCAACATCTTCGGCACGACCAACGTGGGCGGTTCGGGGTACGGGGTCGTTTGGGAAGTTCGGGCAGCCGGCAAAACCGGCGGCCGCCACGTGTAATCTCGACTGCTCCCGGTTAAACGTCCCTTGCCATCGGGGGAACGGGGATCTGTAGCGGCGGCTCGGTGCGAGCTCGCGCCCGGCGTTACGGTTGACAAGATCCAGGTGGCCGTCGGTAACGACGGCCCCATTCTGCGCTATACGCTCGCCGCTCCGAAAATGCATGAAGGTCCAGTCGTACCGGTCGGCTGCCGAAAGCCGCCGCGCTGCGAGGCATGCGCAGCTGCACCGCGAGCTACGCGCGCCGCGCCTCTCTCGTCGTCGAGCCAGCCGAACGGCATCGCAATCAGCAAGATCCGCGACTAACCTGGCTCAGGGTGACGCGGGGTTCGCTTTGATCGTTGCGTAGATCTTCTGGAAGAGGCGCGGGATGTCGCTGTTCTTCTCGGTTGGGCGGCTGTTAGCAAAGATCGCCACGACCAGATCGGAGTCGGGGAAGTAGAGGTGCGCGGCGCGGAAGCCGAGCGTTTCCCCTTGGTAGAACCAGAACGCGCCGAACGCCGTCATGAAGCGCGCGGCAACGCCGAGACCGAAACCGGCGGGATCGGCGGCGGTCGGTTTCGCGAGCGGCTTCGCCGTCTTTATCGAGATCAGGCTCAGCAGTTCGGCCTTCTGCTTTGGAGGCAGCAGCGTCGTTCCCTGATAGAGTGCGCGCGCCCAAACGGTGAGGTCTTCCGGCGTCGAGACGATCGAGCCCGCACCTTGCGCCCAGGAGAGGCTGTCCGGGGTTACATTCTTGCCGATGAGCGTGGCGAAGCCGGGATCGTCGTTTTCGTAGTATCCCGCGACGATGCGGTTGGCGATCGGCGCGGGATATAAATTCGACGCGTAATACGTATTCTTCAAGCCAACGCTCGCGATGATGCGGTCGATCTCCGCAGCAAAGCTCCGGCTCGAACTGCGTGCCGCGACGATCTCCTGTGCCAGGATGTAGCCAGTATTGGAATACGCGTACTTCGTGCCGGGCGTTGACTGAAACTTCGGATAGACGAGCTTGATGAGCGTGCTCGGCGCGACGTCGGCCATCGGATCGCTCACGTACATCGCATACCATGCCGGCGAATCGTCGTAGGTTGGAAGTCCGCCGGTCATGCTCAGCAGTTGGCGCAGCGTTATTTTGCCGTACTTCGGATATTGTGGAAGATACTTACCGATGGGAGCGTCGATCGAAAGCCGTCCCTGCGCCTCGAGCTGCAGGACGGCCACCGCCGTAAACGCCTTCGAGTTGCTCCCGATCTGATACAGGCTCGTTGGCGTGACCGGCGGCCCCGACCCGTAACGCGTGGTCCCGGCCGTGAGGTCGATGGCCGGCACATCCTTCGCCAGACTCACCGAGAGCGAGAGCGACGAGAGGTGCTCCTTGGCTCCGCGCTCCTTGAGGTACGCATTGAGGTCCCCCTGCAGCGCGGCTTTGAGGGCGCCGGTATTTTGCGCCGCGGGCGAGCCTTGGGCCGCACCCTGCGACGCGATGCCAAGAAGTATGAAGATCGCGGAGAGCGTAGCCAGCATTTTCATCCCCGCACGATTTCGATGCCCGAGCGGCGAAACATCGTGGACCGCTTTCCGGTAGCTCCGGAGAGCTATCGCCCAAGAGAAAGGTCCCGTTGCATGCTACCAAAGATCGCGGTCGCGCTGCTGTGCGCGGCCATAGCTGTTCCGCTCGCCGCCGCTGCGGACCCCGTACCGGATGCCGCGCAAAAGACGCTCACCGCCGATTATGCGCTGGTCTGCACCGCCTCCCAAGATCCAACCGACGCCAACCTCACTGCCGCCTTCGCCCTGCTCGCGCCGAGCTTCGTGCACATTAGTTTCAAAGGCGAGCAGATGCAGCGCGACGCCTTCATCGCCCAGGGCAAACAGCAGCTCAAACAGCTGCATATTACGACGTGCGCCAACACGATCACCTCGATGACCATGTCCGATCGGACCACGATCGTGGCCGTCGTCGCCGGCAAGATCGGCGGTCAGATTCAAGCGCCCGACGGCAATCACGATATCGACGTCTCCGCCAGTTCGTCGGACACGTGGACACTCACCAACGGCACTTGGCTGCAGACGCAAAGCAAAGACGTGAGCGCGTTGGTCAAGGTCGACGGTAAAGTCGTTCAAGACGAAGGCAACTAGCGCATGACCCGGAGGCTCCTGCTCCTGGCGGCCGCCATCGTGGCGCTGTCCGCTCCGCTGGTTGCGCGCGCCGACGAAGGGCCGATTGCGCAGATGCGCTGGCGCTCGCTGGGCCCCGCGCTGCCCGAAGGCCGTGCGTCGGCAGTTGTGGGTAGCAACCAGCACGCGCTGCTCTACTATGCGGGCACCGCCGACGGCGGCGTGTGGAAAAGCGTCGACGGCGGCACCTCGTGGCAGAACATCTCCGACCTCATTCATCTCAGCAGCGTCGGCGCCATCGCCGTGCAGCCAAACGACGACACCAACCTGTGGGTCGGCGCGGGCGAGACCAATCCGCGCAACGACGTGATTCAGGAGAACGGCCTGTACCACTCGACCAACGGCGGCCGCTCGTGGCAGAGCGTCGCGTTTCCCAACGCGCCCGGTATCTCGAAGATTCTCTTGGATCCAACCGATCCGAAGCACGTCGTCGTCGCCATGCTCGGCGACGTTTTTGCGCCGAGCACGCAGCGCGGCGTCTACGTCTCGTTCGACGGTGGCGCGACGTTTTCCAAGACGCTCTACCTGTCGGAGCAGTCCGGTGCGAGCGATATGGCGATGGACCCAAAGGATCCCAACGTGATCTACGCCGGCATCTGGCACGTCTTGCGCCGCCCGTGGTCGATCACCAGTGGCGGAACCGGCGACGACGGGCTCTACCGTTCAAGCGATGGAGGCAAAACGTGGAAGCAGGTAACCGGCAACGGTTTTCCCGCGCCGCCCATCGGCCGCATCGGCGTCGCGATTGCGCCTTCGCAACCCGACCGTATCTACGCGCTCGTCGAATCGGCCGCCGGGATTCTCTGGCGTTCCGAGGATGGCGGCGTCACTTGGAAGATGGTCAGTAAGGATTCGCTGGCAAACCAGCGCCCCTTCTACTTCTCGCACGTGCGCGTCTCCCCGACCGACCCGGGAACGGTTTATGGCGTGAGCATCCTGCTGGCAACCTCATACAACGGCGGCGAAAAGTTCAACCTTTCGGCCTTCAGCGTCCATCCCGATCTACACGACATGTGGATATCCTCCGACGGCAACCGCATGGCGCTGGCCGGCGACGGCGGGATCGCGATCTCGACCAACGGCGGCGCGACGTGGGCGAACTCGCGAAACATTGCGATCGGGCAAGTCTATCGCGTCGGGCTTTCCAATACGATCCCCTACCTCGTCTGCGGCGGCTTGCAAGACAATAATGCCTATTGCGGGCCGGCGTTTAACGGCAACTCAGACGGGATCACCAATCGCGACTGGTTCAAGATCGTCGAAGGCGACGGCGAATGGGCCGTCCCCGATCCGACGAACCCGCGGCTTATCTGGGCGGATTCGCAGAACGGCGAACTGGTCGTCTACGACCGCGTCACGCACGAATCCACCAACGTGCGCCCGTATCGCGGAACAGCGCAGGAAGATTTCGTCCTTGCCACATCGCGCTATCGCTTCAACTGGCAGTCGCCGGTTGCATTTGCCGCCTACGATCCGCACGTCGCCTTCATCGGGGCTAACGTGCTCTTCCAGACGAGCGACGGTGGCAAACACTGGAAGGCGATCAGCCCCGACCTTACGCGTAACGATAAATCCAAACAGCAGATCGCCAAGAACTCGGTTACGCAAGACGAGTCGGGCGCCGAAAACTACGGCACGATTCTCGACATCGAATCCTCCGCCCGGCACAACGGCGAAATCTGGACAGGGTCCGACGACGGGCTCGTCTACCTCACGCGCAATGCGGGAAAACACTGGCGCAATGTGACACCGCCCGCTCTACCGGCCGATAGTTCCGTCGAAACGGTCGCCCCCTCGACGCTCGTCGACGGCACGGCCTACGTCTCGGCCGATCGCCACGCGATGGGCGACGATGCCGCGTACATTTTCGTCACTCACAACTATGGCGCGACGTGGCAAAAGATTACGGGCGGCATTCCCGCCGGCGAGTTCGTGCGCGCCGTCCGCCCCGACACCGCCAACCGCAACATCGTCTACGCCGGCACCAACCGCGGGATTCGCATTTCGTGCGACGGCGGATCGAACTGGCGGAGCTTCCAAAACAACTTGCCGGCCGTCGAAGTGCGCGACATTCGCATCCAGCCGCAGTTCGACGACCTCGTGATTGCCACGCACGGGCGCGCCGTCTGGGTGATGGACGACATTCGCGCCGTGCAGCAGTCGGCATGCTCGAACCCGGCGGCACCGCTGGTCATCGGTCCGCGCCCCGCGATCGACCTTCTTAGCTATCGCGACGACGAAGGAAACTACACCGATTTTGAAGCGCAACAACCCGGCGCAAGTTTATTGAGCGGCGGCGGCGCGGTCGCAACGCTCTATTACTGGCTGCCGGCGCAGGCCAAGAAGCGCCCGACGATCGAGATCTACGACCTGCACGGTCGTCTCTGGCGCAGCGTTGCGGGCGAACATGACGTGTTTACCGGCGAGGAAGGCGAGTCGTACTGGCTGAGCCGCACCGACGGCAAAAACGAGTTCGACTACGACTTCACGATCGACGGACCCGTCCGCTATGACAGCGCGCCCTTCTTCTTCCGCGGTCCTACCGAAGGCCCGGCGCTTCCGCCCGGCCGCTACGTGATGGTCTTTCACCTCGACGGCACGACGCATCGTTTCCCATTGGTCAAGCTGGCAGATCCGCAGTCGCATACGACCCCGGCGGAGTACCGGGCGGCGTTCGAAGCGCAACGCCGGGCCTACGATCTCGTGGGACGCATCGATACGATGCTCAATAGCCTGCACGACACTCGCGCAACGCTGGTTGCCGACAAGGCGGCGCTCAAGCCTGGCGACACGGCGACCGCAGCCAAAGTGCAAGCGGCGATCGACGCCATCGACGCGCAGGTTGCAACCCTCACTTCGTCGCCGCAGAGCTTCGAGGACTTCATTCAGAAACCGGGGCAGCTCCGCGAAGACGCTCTCAACTTGACCGGCAACGAGCCGCTCGCAGAGGCGAGCCTCACGCTCTACGCGCGCCTCGAGCGCACCTACACGTCGCGCGCCACCGCCTACGACGCATGGAGATCCTCGCTCTCGGCCGTCAACACGGTGCTCAAAGCCGCAAACCAAAAGCCGGTCGCGATCCCGCCACCTGCGGGCACGCGCGAAGCAGCTACTTAACGCTGAAGCTCTTCTTCTTCGGCGTCGGAGCACAATCGGTGAGCCCGTCCACCACGCGGCAAACCTGATGCGTAATGCGGTCGATCCGGTAGACCGCGGAGCCGCCGCTCAAGTATTCGTGCGGTGCTCGCCTCTCAATCGATTCACCCCTGGGCGCCCAAAAGCGAGCCGCGGCCCCTCGGTAAGGTCGTGCGCATTCCGGCTAAGGCCGAACGAGCAGCACCTCTTCCTCCCTGGCGCCCGCCGCCGACGGCTTACCTCAAGGCCTACGTACCGATGCTGACGGCCAGCACCGTTCCGGAGTCCTGGCCGTAGGTCTTGAAGGGCTTGCCACCTTGAGGATAGTGCCAGAACTCGATGTAGCCGCCGTTGGCGCACCAAACATTTGTGCCGACGACGACCTTGGCTTGGCTGTCGTTAACCGGCGTGTTCATCTTCCCAACGATAAACGGATTCAGGATGTCGGCATAATCGTTGTGGCAGCTGTCGGTAAACGTTACTTCACGTCCGATTGGCGAAAGGGTCGAACCCCTGAGCGTCGAGGGATATGCGCCGCTGTAGAAATGTCCGCCAGCTCTCTGGTCGCCCAGCGCTATGTGCTTGCCATCCCACATCGTGCCCCCGGGAAGGTCGATCGTTCCGCTGAACGACAGCGACGAGATGCGCTTGGCACCGGACAGTAGCGCGCAATACGCACGACCGCCGGACGAGGTCTCGCCGACGCCGATCAGGTTACCACTGTGGTCGTAGCCCATCGTCCACTGGTGCGTGCACACGCTGCTGTAGGTGATGGCTTTCTTCGGGTTGCCACCTGCGAAAACAGTGACTTCCCCTCGATCAGAGCTGGTGACGGCGACATCACCATTGGAATCGACCGAACACCCTAGCAGCATCCCGCCGAGCTGTATTTTTTTTAGAACCTTCGTGCCGCCGTGGGCGTACTCCAGGATTTCTCCGTAAGCAGTCGTGATATAAACGTCGCCCTTCGCATCGACACAGCCGCCGGCCGGGCCTTCAATTCCCGTGAGTGTTCCTACTAGATTGCCATCCGAATATTCGTAGACATCAACTTCGCGGCTGTACGCGGCGGCATAGATGAGGATCGATTTCTTCTTCTCCGGCAGCATCCACGAGCTGCGGTGGCCGGGGTGCAGGGGCCGCAGTCTTGGCAAGGTGCAGGGCGCACCGCTTGGAGACTGCAACCCCGCACAACCCGCGAGCAACGCGACCGAAGCAAATAGCAAACCACGAGTCTGCCTCACTACGTGCCGATGCTGACGGCCAGCACCGTTCCGGAGGCCTGGCTCAAGGCTTTGAAGGGCTTGCCGCCTTGAGGATAGTGCCAGAACTCGATGCCTGGGTTTCCAGCGCCGCCATCGGCGCACCAAAGATTTGTGCCGACGACGACCTTGCCTTGCCTGTCGTTGACCGGCGTGTTTTTCTTCCCAACGATAAACGGACTAGCGATGTCGGTATAACCGTTGTAGCAAGTGTCGGTGAGCGTGACTTCACTTCCCACTGGCGAGAGGGACGAGCCTTTCAGCGTTGAGGGATATATGCCGGTTTCGAAAGTTCCGCCGGCTTCCTGGTCGCCCAGCGCGATGTGCTTGCCGTCCCACATCGTGCCTCCCGCGAAGTCGATCGTTCCGCTGAACGAGAGCGTCGACATGCTCTTGGCACCGGATAACAGCGCACAATACGCGCGGCCGCCGGATGAGCTCTCGCCGACACCGATGAGGTTGCCGCTGTGGTCGTAACCCATCTGCCAAATGTACGTGCAGTCCGCGTCGCTGTAGGTGGTGCCTTCGCTCGGGTCGCCACCCGCAAAAACGACGGCTTCACCCGGATCGAAGCTGGTGACTGCGACGTCACCCTTGGAATCGACCGCACAGCCGATCGGCGTGCCGCCCGAGTCGTAGGCGTTGAGTACCTTGGTGCCGCCATGCGCGTATTCGACCACGTTGCCTCCGTCGAAGTTCGTGATGTACACGTCACCCTTCGCATCGACACAGCCGCCGTATGGCCCGTCAAAACCCGTGAGCGTTCCTACAAGCTTACCGTTCGAGTAGTCGTAGACGGCAACTCCGCTGCTCGCCGTGGCATAGATTAGGACCGATTTTTTCTTTTGCGGCAGCATCCACGAACTGCCTCGGTTGGTGTGCACGGTTTGCCGATGCGCGTGGCGCGGAGTCGTCAGCGCCATGTCACGTTGCACCCATAGCGGCGGTAGCCCGGTCGCGCCGCGTTGCGGCAAGGCCCCGGGCGCACCGTTTGAAGACTGCAATCCCGCGCAGGCCGCGAGCAACGCCACGGCCGCCAACACAACTATTTTCATGAGTTCTTCTCCTTGCTAGACGGGACAGCACGGTAAGCGCTACTTCCCGATGCTGAGAATAACGTTGACCGGGTTTTTAAGGGGCACTGGAAAGTTTTTATACGGACTGCCCCCGGCGGGGTAGTGCCAAACGTTGACGCCGCCGCCGCTGCCCCCTTCCTCCGCGCACCACAGATTTGGCCCGATCATAGCCTTACCTTGCTTGTTATCGATCGGCGTATTCTTCTTGCCGAGAACGAACGGGTCGGGGTCGTCAACGTAGTCGTTGTAGCAGCTAGCGCTGAACGTCACTTCCTTTGACGAGCTGATCGTCGTGCCGGAAAGCGTCGACGGCCACAATCCGGTTTGCTCCGTCCCGCCGGCTTCCTGGTCGCCAAGCGCAATGTGCTTTCCGTCCCAGATCGAGCCACCCGGAAAGTCGATCGTGATGCCTTTAGTCGTGAGCGTGATCAACGACTTCGATCCAGCCAAGAGCGCGCAAACCACGTGGCTGCCGCTGCTGCTCTCGCCGACTCCGATCAGATTATCTTTGTCGTCGTAACCCATCGCCCAGATGTACGTGCAATCCGAGCCGCTGTAGGTCATGCCGTCCTTGGGATTGCCCTTCGCGTAAACCGTGACCTCGCCCGGATCGAAGCCGGTGACCGAAACGTCGCCTTTCGAATCGACCGAGCACCCGATCGGGGTACCGCTCGCGCTGTAGGTTTTAATCGGCGTCTTGCCGCCGTGAGCGTACTCGACGAGCGTAGCGCTGTCGAACTCCGCGAAATACACGTCACCCTTCGCGTCAACGCAACTGCCCTCAACCCCGGAAACGCCCGAAAGTATTCCCACCGAACCTCCGCTCGGATAATTATATACGTACTCGTCGCCGGTCTCTGTATCCTCAACGTACATGAGGATATTGCTCATCTTCTTCTCCGGCAACATCCACGAGCTGCCGCGGTCGGGGTGCATGGGCCGCTGAAAGTACTCCGGTACGATCAGCGTTGCGTCACGCTGTGCCCACAGCGTCGGCAACCCGGTCGCGTTGCCGCGTTGCGGCAAGGCTCCGGGCGCACCGTTTGAAGACGGCAATCCCGCGCAGCCGGCGAGCAACGCCACCGCCGCAAGCATAAGTATTTTCATAACGTCTCTCCCTTGAAATATCCGAGTAGATTAATTGCAGGACTACGTCCCGATTCGCGCCCGTACAGGCTTCATGAGATGACCTCTTATCTTGCAAGACTTACTGCAACACCGTATCCGCCACAGACCTCGGTAGAGTGCTTCCGGAACGGATCGCCGCCCTTGGGGTAGTGCCAGTAACAGACCCGAAGCCGGTGCCGGGGTCGCAACTCGAGCCGATGACAACCTTCCCTTGCCGGTCGCTAATCGGGGTGTTCTTCTTTCCGACGATAAATGGATTAGCCGTATCGGAATAACTGCTCCCGGGGCAGGTGAGAATCGTCTCGCCGCGAGACGTCAGCGTCGAGCCGGAAAGGCTCGCCTGAATAATGCCGGTATTGAAGGTTCCCTCCGCTTCCTGATCGGTGAGCGCGATATACTTGCCGTCCCACATCGTGCCTCCGGGAAAGTCGATCGTTCCGCTGAATGAGAGAGACGTGATGCTCGTTCCACCGGACAGCAGCCCCACGTAACAACGAGCGCCGGACGAGGTCTCCCCTACGCCGATGAGGTTGTCGCGGTTGTCGTAGCCCATCGTCCACACGTACGTGCAGGCGCCGCTGTAGGTGCTGCCTTTGCTCGGGTCGCCACCGGCAAAAACCGTGACTTCACCCGGATCGAAGCTGGTAACCGCGACGTCGCCCTTGGCATCGACCGAACAGCCGATAGGCGTGCCGCCCGAGTCGTAGGTGTTGAGGACTTTGGTGCTGCCGTGCGCGTATTCGACCGCATTACCTGCGTCGAAGTTCGTGACGTAGACGTCGCCCTTCGCGTCAACGCACATGCCGTACGGCCCGTCAAACCCCGTAAGCGTTCCCACCGGTTTGCCGCTCGCGTAATCGTACACGTAAACGTCGTTGGTTTGATCGCTTCCGGCGTAGATCAGAGCCGACTTGTCGCCCTCCTTCTGCGGCAGCATCCACGACCTGCCGCGATCGGGGTGCACGGGCGGCTGCACGTAGTGCGGCACCGCCAAGGCCGCGTCACGCTGCAACCAGAGCGGGATTGCGTTGCCGTTTTGTGGCAAGGCCCCGGAAACACCGGTCGAAGATTGCGATGCCGCACAGCCTGCGAACAATACAGCGGCCGCAAATGCAAGGCCCCCCACGAACCCGAAACGCAAACCCTTCATGACCGTGATTCCTTTCAGGCAAAGCAGAAGCGTGTTATGGCGCGATGCTCACGGCTTGCCCGTAGGGGTCGGCGGCCTCATCAAGATTCTTGTAAGGCAATCCGCCTGCAGGGTAATGCCAGAAGCCCACTCCGCCTTGGCCTCCGTCTGGGCACCACAAATTTGCACCGATAACGGCCTTGGCTTGCTTTCCTTTGAATAGTGTGTTCGTCTTGCCGACGAGGAACGGGTTTACGATGTCAGTGTAGTCGTTGTAGCAATTGTCGTCCAAGACCGTCCCGCTGACATAGGTGAGAGTGGTGCCGTTGAGGGTTGCCCGATCGAGGCCGGTCTGGAAATTGCCGTCCGCCTCTTGGTCGCCGAGCGCAAAATACTTGCCGTCCCACTCCGTACCGCCCGGGAAGTCGATCGTGATGCCGCTCGTCGTGAGCGTCGTGATGCTCTTTGACCCGGCCAGAAGGCCGCAGTACGCCCGACCGCCGGACGAGGTCTCGCCGACGCCGACGAGATTGCCCTTATCGTCGTAGCCCATTGTCCACATGTACGTGCACGAGCCGCCGGTGTAGGTGGTGCCCTTCCTCGGGTTGCCACCGGCAAAAACGGTGACTTCACCCGGATCGAAGCTCGTGACGGCGACGTCGCCCTTGGAATCGACCGAACAGCCAATCGGCGTACCGCCCGAGTCGTAGGTGTTGAGCGGCTTGGCGCCACCGTGCGCGTATTCAACCGCGTCACCTGCGTCGAAATTCGCGATGTAGATGTCGCCCTTTCCGTCGAGGCACTCGCCGTACGGCCCGTCGAACCCGGTCAGCGTGCCGACCAACTTTCCGCTCTTGTAGTCGTAGACGTAAACGTCGTTCGTGGAGTCGTCTCCAACATAAAGCAGCCTCTTACTCGCCTTAGCATTGGGCGACATCGACGACCCCTTGTGATCCGAATGCACCGGCCGCTGCACGTAGTGCGGCATCGTCAACGCACTGTCACGCTTCGCCCGCTGATTGTCATCCTGAGCCTGTCGAAGGATCGAGGGTGACAGCCCCTGACTGCTCTGCGTTACGCCGCCGCATCCCGCGAGAAACGCAGCCGCTGCAAATAATAAGGCTCCGTGTAAACCAAGACTCGAACTTTTCATGGCTGCCTTCTCTTTCAGATGAACAGTAGTGCTTTATTTTCCGATGCTTACGGCCACGCCGTAGGGTTCGCTGGAGGCCCCACTGAGGTTCATGTAGGGCAATCCCCCCGCAGGGTAATGCCAGTAATCCACTTCGCTCTTGCCCCCGTCTGGGCACCACAAGTTGAGACCGACAAGCGCGTTGCCTTGCTTTCCGTAGAATAATGTGTTCGTCTTGCCGACGATGAACGGGCTTACGACGTCGACGTAGTCCTTGTAGCAATTATCGCTGAGCAGCGTCTGGCTGCGAAAGAGCAGCGTCTTGCCTTTGAGCGTGGCTTTAATGATGCCGCCTTGGTACGAGGCGAGTTGATCGGGGATTGCGAAATATTTGCCGTCCCAGATCGTGCCGCCGCCGAAGTCGGACGGAAAACCTTTCGTCGTAAGCACCGTCATCGTTTTCGATCCGGCGAGGAGCGCGCAAGCAATCCGGCCGCCGTTACTGCCCTCGCCAAGGCCGACGAGATTGCCTTTGTCGTCGTAGGCCATGCTCAACAGGTAACCGCACAAGCCGCCGCTGTAGGTCGTGCCTTCGCTCGGGTCGCCGCCGGTAAAAACCGTGACTTCGCCTGGATCAAAGCTGGTGACCGCGACGTCACGCTTGGAATCGACCGAACAGTCGATCGGCGTGCCGCCCGAGTTGTAGGTGTTCAGCACCTTGATGCCGCCGTGGGCGAAATCGATCGCGTCACCCGCGTCGAAGTTCGCAACGTAGATGTCGCCGTCTGCGTCGACGCACTCGCCGTACGGCCCGTCGAACCCGGTTAGCGTACCGGCCGGCTTACCGCTCTTGTAGTCGTACACATAGACATCGTTTGTCGAGTCGTCCCCGATATATAGCAGCGCCTTGTCGTTTTTAGCGTCCGGCGACATCGACGATTCACTGCGGTCGGGATGCACCGGCCGCGGCGCGAAGTGCGGCATTGCGAGCGCCGTGGCATCCTGAGCCCCTCGACTGCGCGCGGGATAGACTCCGTCGAAGGACTGCAATCCTCCGCCGCACGCCGCGAGGAATGCAGCCGCCGCAAACAACGAGCCGCCGCGTAAACGTGTCATTTCGCGATGCTAACGGCCGAGCCGTAAGGGTCGGACAGGGAACTAAGGTTCTTGTAGGGCATTCCGCCGGCTGGGTAACGCCAATAATCCACTTTACCCGAGCCCCCATCTGGGCACCACAAGTTGGGGCCGACAACCGCGTTGCCTTGCTTCCCGTAAAATAGTGTGTTCGTCTTGCCGGCGATGAACGGGTTTACGACGTCAACGTCGTCGTTGTAGCAATCGTCGCTGAGCGTGGTCGCGCTTACATAGTAAAGAGTCGTGCCTTTGAGGGTGGCCCGAACGAGGCCGCTCCGGTAGTCACCCCCTTGGTCCATGATCGCAAAATACTTCCCGTCCCACGTCGTGCCGCCGGGGAAGTTCATCGTGAAGCCGCTCGTCGAGAGCAACGTCATGCTCTTTTTACCGGCCAGGAGGCTGCAGATATATGGCGTGCCGGACGAGGTCTCGCCGCCGCCGACGAGATTGCCCTTGTCGTCGTAGCCCATTGTCCAAAAGTATGTGCACGAGCTCTCACCGTAGGTCGTGCCTTTGTTGGGGTTGCCCTTCGCAAAAACGGTAACTTCACCCGGGTCAAAGCTGGTGACGGCGACATCGTCCTTGGAATCGACTGAACAGCCGATCGGTGTGCCGCCTGAGTCGTAGGTGTTGATTAGCTGGGTACCGCCATGCGCGTATTCGAGCGTGTTACCCGCGTTGAAGTTCGCAACGTAGATGTCACCCTTTCGATCGACGCACTCCCGTACGGCCCGTCAAACCCGGTTAGCGTGCCGACTAATTTCCCGCTCTTGTAGTCGTAGACGTAGACGTCGTTCGTCGAGTCGTCTCCAACATAAAGCAGCGCCTTGCTCACCTTCGCGTTGGGCAACATCGACGATCGGTTGCGATCGGGATGCACCGCCCGCTGCACGTAGTGCGGCATCGTAAGAGCAATGGCACGCTGAGCCGGATAAACTCCGTCGAAGGGTTGTCGAAGGGCGCCGGATTGTCCACCGCATCCCGAGAGGAACGCAGCCGCAGCAAAACAGGCGGCCGACAATACGGTCGCCGTTCGCGGTTGAATGCCCGATGCTAAATGGAAACCTCTCATTTCGTCCTCCGACGAACTGAGCTACGCGGTGCCCCCCAAGCGGCCCCTGGCAGTTAGGTCCCGTCTAGGTCCCATGCGCGCTCCATCCGAGCACCGCGGCGAGGCCGCGAATCTGCTCGCGCTGCGAATGAGCCGGGCGGACATTCTGCGCAATCAAGAGGCTTTTGAGGCGGTAGAACGGCGGCGCGCTTTTCCCAAGGATTTCGAGCGCGGTTCCGGCCGCCCGGTACGCCGCACTCTGGTTTCCGAGGCGCTCGAAAATCCGCGCTTCGACGCGGCGGCTCCACGCCGCGATGCGCGCATCCCGGTCGCCGGTCTCGTCCCTCACGCGGTCGCAAATGGCGCGTGCTTCCTCGTGTCGCCCTGCCTGCGCTAGGGCCTCGGCTTCGCTTAGGTGCGAGTGCCACCAAGTTTGCGAGCCGCTTGCCGACTCCGCCCGCGTCTTACGGGCCAAACGAACGGCGTCGTCGTACGCGCCCTTGTCGAAAGCGACACAACTAAGCAGGCTCAGGGCCGGCGCGTTGCGGCGACCGATCGCATATTGGAGCTCCAACGACTCTTGCGCCAACCGCTGGGCGTCGTCGAGACGCCGCTCGATGCGCGCGAGACCGCCTAACTGAAGCAGCGCATGCGAGACTTCGTCCAACAGACCGTGCGCGACGGCGAAACGGTGGAACGCGCTGCACGCCTCGCGTGCCCGCGCCGGTCCCGCACTGCTGTCGCATGCCAGCATCGCGTCAATCTTCAAGTACGCCATGCGCACCGCCGGCGATACGAATACGCCTTCCAAGGCAGCCGGGTTCTTCGCGTGCGTCGTGGCGGCGGCGTTAAAATCGCCTCGTTCGAAGTAGCAAAACGCCAGGCTCGATAGCGCCGAGCTCAGCGTGTCGCGCGCGAGTGGAGAACGCGACGCAGCCGCGTGCGACTCGACCTGCATAATCGAGTGCTCTAAGGAAGCCGACGCTTCGGACTCGCGCCCCGTCTCGTACAGCAGCGTCGCTTTGGCCAGAAACGCTCGAGCCAAGCCTAGCCCGCTTTCATCGCCATTGAACGCGAACGCACGCTGCAGCTCGCGTTCGGCTGCACTCACGTCGCCGTCACCAAGGAACAGCTCGGCCAGAACGGCGTGTCCCCAAATTCGTTCGGCACCCGTCATCGTCGCCACGACCGGCGCGAAATAGCCGACGGCCGCGTTGGCATGGCCCGAACCGGCAAGCGAAATCGCCGTCTGTAACCTGGTACCGAACGACGTGCCTTCTACCGTTAGTCCGGAGACCGCGCGCGCGACATCGGCGCGGATTTCTTCGGCGACGATTCGCCGCGCTAGGGCAAGATCGCGGTAGAACTGGCTTCGCGAGAGCCCAAGATCTCCGGCCACAACTTTGTGCGACTCGCCGTGCATATCGCACCGGCTCACGATCGCATGGAGTCGTTGGCCGTTTTCGTGTCCCGCCCGCAGGCGATCCACCGCGTGAAGCGCCGCCGCCTGCGATGGCTCGGCCTCGCCCGACTCGTCGCCATAGGACAGCGCGCTACGCAAAAGTCCGGCGATGTCTACGAGGGACGCGGACGTTCGGCTCGGGCGGCGGCCCTGAACGCTCATAGTAAAAGTATTCCCCAGTTTGCTTTTTCCGCCTCCGGCCGCCGCCGTCGGGGCAGCCCTGCTGGCCCGCTGGTACCGCTTACCGGCGGAAAACAGCTACGAAAACTGCAACGGCGTGTATTGGCGCTCCTGAATCGCATGTATTGCCCAAACCCCGGCGGGAACCAGCATCGCGTTAGGAATCATGTGGCTCGCTAAGTCCTCGTAGACGTCTTTGGCCGGCAGATGAAGCTGTTTGGCAATTCGCGTGGCCCAGCCATGTGCGGCAAGATTGCAAACGAAGAAGCGCGCATTCGCGTCGGCGATAAGCGCCGGCACCGACGAATCCCAATCTCCGCCCTTCTTCTTCAACATCGGGTTGCCCGTGGTCTTCCCCTTCGCATTGCTCGCCGAAGCGCTGTTGGTGGGGATCACGTAGCGGCTCCACACTGCATCGTCGAAACCGTACAACACTGAGACACCGTGGTAGAAGACGACCGCCGGCGCAACCTCGCTCGCCGATACGTCGAGCACGCGGTAGGCGTTGAGCGTGCTGCGAATAGCGGCCAACGCGACCGTTACCTCCGAGATGCAGGCGAACAGATACTTGTGCTTTGCGGGCGTTCCGAGCGCCGTATCAAAGGTCGCAGTATCGAATCCGCGCGGAAGAACCTCGTCCATTGAAGGCGCCCCCGCTGGCGATGCGGTGGGCTGCGGCGTCGCGCCGGACGTTGGAGCCAGTGCGGCCAGCGCGCCGGCAATCGTGAGAAAATCTCCACGTGTCTGCATTCGCCGCTTGCTTCAACGGGCGATTGCCGGCGCCATTTACCGCACGAGCTTATGGTGCCGGCTGCCCACCCGTGATGGCCGTGGCGTAGAAGTTATCCCCTACCCAGTAGCCGTGCGCGATGATCTGGCGACCCACGGCGACGCGTCCAGTATCCTGATTGCGCAGAGCCGAAGAATCATCAACTACAACCGTGCCCTTAGCCTGTTGCAGTGTGACGAGATGTCCCTTGACGCTCACGATCGTTCCCGTCAAGACTTCGTGGCGGTAGACCGTCGTCGTGCAACTTCCATTGGGAACCCACGTGTCGCCTTGCCACCCGCCGCATACCGTATCCACGTAGGGCGGAGGAGGCGCTTGGGCGCTAGCTGCCGCGCCGGTCGCGCCCAGCGCGGCCACGGTAAGGAGAATCGGTAAAGCTTTCATTGGACGTTCGTTCCCAACACACCGCGGATTAATCGGAACCTAGCGCTCCGCTGCACCGGGAAAATCCTAAAGCAGAGGCGGCTTGCAGGCGCCCTTTTCGACTTCGCAGATAGCCATCCACTCCGGGCTCGTACCGGCATTAAACGGCGACCCCTTCACGGCGGTCAGCGCGCCGTTGCTTCCAACTTTATACGCGGAGATATTCGCCGAGCTGAAATTCAACGCGTACGCAAACTTGCTGGTTGAGTCGACGGTGAAGCCGGTTGGGTCGACCCCTGCAAGCCACGGTGACCCCGGTGCTGCCGTCAGCGCGCCGGTTTTCGCGTTAATCGCGAAGCCGAAAACATTGCCGACGGTTTGGTCGGGTGTATAGGCAAACTTGCCCGAAGGCGCGATCGCTATGCCGGCCGGTGCCCCGCTGGCGGCGAACGGCGATCCCGCCACCGCCGTCAAGGCGCCGGTGCTCGCGTCGATTTTGAAACCAAAAACGCTGCCTGACGTAGAGTCGGGGACGTAGAGAAAGTTACCCTTCGGGTCGACTTCCGCACCGGTTATCCCGGAGCCAATTGTAAACGGAGAGCCTTTTACCTTTGCCAGCACCCCGGTTTTACCATCGATCTTGTACGCGGAGATGTCGCCAGAAGTGTAGTTGGCGACGTAGACGAACTTGCCGCCGGGATCGACGCCTATGGCGATCGGGTTGCTATCCGCCGAAAACGGCGAACCCCTCACGGGCGTCAATGCGCCGGTTGTTGCGTTCACGGAAAACCCCGAGACGTTTCCCGATCCATAGTTGGCGACGTAGAGAAATTTGCCAACCGGATCGGTGGCGGCGCCAATCGGACTGCTGCCGGCTGTAAACGGCGAGCCACTCACGGCGCTCAACGCCCCCGTGCTCGCATTGATGGAATATGCGTCGACCGTCGTGGATCCGTCGTCGGGCGCGTACGCGAACTTGCCCGTCGGATCGATCGCTACGGCGATGGCACCCGCATCCGCCGCGAACGGCGATCCCTTCACCTGCGTTAACGCGCCGCTGCTCGCATTGATTGAGTATCCCGAAATGTTATTGGACGAGTAGTTCGCTACATACGCGTACTGCTTGATCTTTGCGCCGGCCTCCACCAACGCTGCGGTCGAACCGTAACCCGTCATCGGCTCGCCGGCCGGCGGGATCGTCCCCGAGCTTGCGTGCCCCGAACAGGCGACGACCAGGGCGGCAACACTGCCGACGACGACCGGTCGAAGCGGAGTAACTAAAGCGGCGAAAAGTGTTAAGCGCGAATTCGAGCGTAGCATCGTTCCCCCTCATCGGCTCCCGAACGTCCGAAACCATTCGGTGTGAAGCGCGTACCCCCCGCGAGCGAGGAACTACTGGTCGTGCGCCAGGCTGACGACGGCGCCGAACGGTTGCCGCAGGCCGGTGATCGTTCGCTTGGGGAAACCACCAGCCGGATATTTGTACAGCAGCGCAACGCGAGCGCTATAGTTCGGCGCTACGAGCCTGTTGCGCTCGATCCAGAACTCGACGACATCCCCGTAGCCGGTGAGCGTCGTCACGCCCACGATTTTCCCGCCGGCGCCCGTCGTCCTGAAGATCGCCGACGCACCTAGCCTGCGCTCGTAGGTTTGGTCGCCGACCACTACGTACTTTCCGTCCCACTGAACCTGCCCGGGAAAATAAATCGTCCCGCCGGTTAGCGTAATATTGCGTAATCTTGCGCTGCCTTTGGCCAGCTCCTCAAAGAGGAAACCACCGCTCTCGTGGCTCGTCCCATCGACGAACAGGTTGCCTTTATCGTCGTAGCCGCAGAAGTAGCCGTACAGGCCCAGCGAACCCATGTAGAACGTCGGCTTGCCTTTAGCATGCGTGAAAATCGCGACGTTGCCCTGATTCGGCTGCTTTCGCTCGTAGTAGTTGGCGACCGCGAGATTGCCCGTCGTGGGGTCGATCCCGCAGCTCACCGGCACCTCGCCTGGATCGTCCAAGACGGCGATAGGCGTGGTGCCGCCATGCGCGTACTCTTTTATCTTGGCCGAACCTTGCTCCGAAACCCAGACGTCGCCCGCCTTATCAACGCACAAGCCTGCCGGGCTACGAAAGCCAGATAGCGTACCTTCCAACGCTCCGCGCGGATACGAGTACGCATACAATTTGTTGGTGCCGCGATCGGAGATGTAGAACAGATCTTGAGTCGTAGCATCGGCGGCCATCCACGAACCCTCGGGTTGGCTCCCGCCGGCGCTCGGAAGCACCGAGCTACCTAGTGGCGATGCTCCGTTCGAGCACGCCGCTAGGAGGGAGAGTGCGCCCAAACCGGTCGCCACCGCAAAGGCTGCTACGGAGCGTCGCATGGTGATGTGCTACCAACATTCAGCGTCGATTCGCAATACTCCCTTATCGATTAGCGAACCAAAATGCTGGTGGAGCAGTTTAGGCTTGTCTTTCTGCCCTCGATCGTTCGCAACGGCTCGGCGTTGACTGCTCCGGCAGCGTACACCACTACGAATGCCGGGTTGTCTTGACAGCCGTTAGAAACATACGCTCTTCCTCGCGCGTCGACGGCGACGCCGTCGGGGCCATAAAGCCCGGATGTATCTTCTCTCGCCGGCGGTTCGTTGCCGTCGGCACCCGGCGCAAATACCACAAGGGTGGATGCGTCCCAGTTTGCGACGTACGCGTATCCCGACGCATCGACGGCGATGCCCTCGGGCTCGCCGAGCTTCGTAAGCGAGCCTGAAATCAATCGCTCGGGGCTCGCATTCCCCTTTGCGTTCGCTGCGTAGACATTGATGCTGTCCCCGTTGGTAACGTAGATATTCGAGCTCGAGTCGAGCGCAATGCCCCACGGGTTGCTCAGCAATGTCTTACTTCCACTGATGACGCGAACCGGACGCGCGTCACCGTTGGAGTTCGGAGCGTATTCCGTTATCCGGTTACCCGCGTTGTTCACGACAAAAAGATCGCCATCACCGTCGACCGCAACGCCCGTCGGTCCGCGCAGTTTCGTTTGGGACCCCGCGATCGTCCGAACCGGTGCGACGTTGCCTTCCGCGCCCGTCGCATACACCGTGATGCTTCCATTTAGCCAGTCCGCGGCGTAGATATTGCCATCGGAGTCCATCGCGATGCCGGTAGGGTAATCGAGCTGCGTGCGCGAGCCCTCGATTCGACCAGCCGGACGAACGTTGCCGTTCGCGTTTCGGCGAAAAAACAGGATCGAGCCAGAATACTTTGCGGCCAGCCCATTCGCGACGACGATGCAGTCCGACATCGGGCAGCCGTTCGCGGCACCGGCGCGCGGCCCGACATCCGGCTGCCCTGCCGCTCCGGGATACGTGCCGCTTTGCGAACCTCCGCACGCCGAAAGCAATGCAACGGCCACGCCTCCACTTAAGGCGTAACGCCAAAAGCTCACGCTCTTCATCTTCCGCCTCCCTCCTCGCCCGGGCCCCCCAGCACGATGAGGCAATCATACCCTTAAAAGTAACCCAGGTCTACATCCTAGGGATCCTCAACGAGCCTCCCGCGCTCGTCGAACAAATCGCCGGCGCGATGGAAGCGGGCGACGCTGGGCGAAATCAAACCATCCGCGGATTCGTTGCAGCTTACATGGAGGGACGTAGATGAGGATTCCGGCTTTATCCGGCTTTGTGCTTGGCATTTGCGCGAGTGCAGCCGTGCTCGGCGGGTGCTCGCTTGGCTCGCCGGCGGGCGGCTCGCAAGGGTCGTTGCCCTACATGCAAAGCGCCAACGCACTGCGCGCTCTTAACGGAACGGGAGCCGGCAAGATAACGCACATCGTCTACATCGTTCAGGAGAACCGCAGCTTCAACAACCTGTTCTACGGCTACCCGGGCGCCTATACGGTTAAGGAGGGAAAAGACTCCAACGGCAACACGATCAAACTCACGCCGTCGAAGCTCGGCGCGGATTACGATATCGATCACTCCGTGCAAGCGATGATTGCGGCGTGCAACGGTACGGGCACGCTGCCCGGCACCAACTGCCGGATGAACGGATTCAATAACGAGTGGTCCGACGGCAATCTTAAATACCCGCAGTACGTCTACGTGCCGCACGATCAGTCCAAGCCGTACTTCGACATGGCGCATGAAGGCGCGCTTGGCGATCGCATGTTCCAGTCGCAACTCGACGAAAGCTTCGTGGCGCATCAATATGTCATTGCGGCGCAGGCAGCCTGGAGCGCCGACTTGCCCGACGGCTACTGGGGTTGCGAGAATCACGAGCAAGCCGAAGTCGCGCTGATCACCAAAGATCGCGTCGTCACCGGGCACCAGAAGGCCTGTTACGACTATACGACGCTGGGCGACGAGCTCGACAAGGCGAGCCTTTCATGGCGCTTCTACGCCAGCCAGTACGGTAGCGGTTCGAGCGGCGACGGCGGAACGTGGTCGAGCTATCAGGCCATTAAACACATCTACAATGGACCCGATTGGAAGAAAGACGTCATTTCCCCGAATTGGAAGTTCATCACCGACGTACGGGCCGGCAAGCTTGCGAACTTCACCTGGATCACGCCGGTCTGCGACGACTCCGACCACACCAACTGCCCGGATGACTACGGACCGTCGTGGGTTTCGGCGCTGGTGAACACCGTGGGCGAAAGCAAGTTCTGGAACTCGACGGCGATCTTCATCCAGTGGGATGATTGGGGCGGGCTCTACGACCCCGTGGCGCCGGAATACAAGGATCGCGACAGCTTGGGCTTCCGCGTGCCGCTGGTCATGCTATCGCCGTACGTTCTCCACGATCACGTCTCGCACACGCACTATGAAACTGCAAGCGTACTGCGCTTCGCCGAAGATCTTTTCGGCCTCCCTCAGATGGCCAAAGCCGATACGCGCGCGAACTCACCTGCCGACGCTTTTGATTTCTCGCAAGCGCCGGCTAAGTTCGTAAAGATCCACGCGCCTTTGCCGCCCAAGTTCTTCATGCGCCAGTTTCCCGACGATTACTTCGCACCCGACGCCGAATGACTCGCAGTAAACGGCCTCGCTAACGCGAGGCCGTTTGCTTGTACGGAGCGGCGCAACCCCGAGAGCGGCGCCGGCCCCATGCGGTGTGCCCCAACCGCGGTGGTCCGTAAACCTTTCTAACGCGTTCCTAAAAAGCGCCGATCCCTTTTGGCGAGCCCCAGCCACCTGCCGCACTGTAGCGTTCGCCGCCGACCTCATAGAGATACCGATGATGCGATGCCGGCACCCAGAACGTTCTGCCGCCGTCTTGCTTCGTCGAGTTGGTTGCCAGCCCGAAAATGCCGGCGACAAACGGCGAGCTGATGCTGGTGCCGTCGACCGTAATCCAACCCCCTTCGCCGCCGTAGGTATCGTATTCAGCGACGTCGACGGCGACAGCGGACACGTCGTTGGCTTGCCGGCCATCGCAGTCTTTAGCATATTTGCTGTGGAGTTGCCAGTTCGGCTTCTTCTCGCCGGTCGCGCAACCGCCGCCCGAATCCGACCAGGGAGTCTCGCAGTAACCGCGTTTGTTGTCGCATGCAGTGAGTTCCGTTCCGCCTACCGACGACAACGCTATCGCACGCCGCCGGATCGTAAACGCCGTAGCCGTCGTCGCCCGCACTGGCAACATATTCGACGCCCTTCATATCGTAATAGCTGCAGCTTCCGCCCGAGCCGCTGTAGCTGTTGCTGACGATCGTCGCGCCGAGCTTCACCGCCTCCGCCACGGCCGTTTCGATGTCGATCCACTGGCTAGAGTTGGCTTCGACGAGATACACCTTGCACAGGGGACAACTCGCCGAGATCATCTCGATATCGAGATCGATCTCAACGCCCCAACCGGGACTACCCGCCGGATAGTTACTCTGCGAGCCCTCTTGATTGTATTTCTCGAGCTTGCCTGCCGGCAGACCCATGCCGGAGCGGTACGCGGCGAAGTCGGTCGCGGCGTCCGGGTTGTCGTACGCCTCGATCACGGCGACGATCTCCCCTTTGCCTTTGGTGGACGACGGAAGACGATACGCCTTCTCGAGGTCGCTTGCCGACAGCCCCGCGTACGTGGAGTGGGCGCCGCCCGGCTCGACGAGCACGTCGCATTGGGCCTGACCGATGCGGCTCCCACTGCACGCCGGCACCGCACCCGCCCCAGTCTTGTCGCCCTGAGCTCCGGGATAAACTCCGTTGAAGGGCGACGTCCCCGGGGACGCGCAGCCGGCCAGCAGCAGAACGGCCGCACAAAACCCTACGCAAGAAGCTCTCATGGGCTCATGATGCAGCAAATGGCCGGGCCGGGGAACGGACATGCGGACAAATGGCGGGGACATTTTTGGCGCGAAGACTTCTCGCCTCATGCAGGACGAGCGGCGGGCTTCGGGGCTACCCGATTTTGGGACGCTGCTGCGCCAACACCGGCTGGCCGCAGCACTCTCGCAGCAGGCGCTCGCGGAGCTTGCGGGGATCAGCCGCGACGGAATCAGCGCGCTCGAGCGCGGGTACCGCCGGACCCCGCAGCGCGAGACACTCGCCGTGTTGGCCACCGCGCTGGCGCTGCGCGGCGAGCAACGACGCGAGTTTGAGGCTGCCGCTCGTTCGGGCGTACCGCGCCATGACACCGACCCCTCGAGGCTCCCGCTGGCGTTGACCAGTTTCGTCGGGCGCGATGCAGAGCTCGACGAGATCGCAACGCTGGTGCGCGAGCATCGCCTGGTTACGCTCACTGGAACCGGCGGCATTGGAAAAACGCAAACGGCACTCCATGTCGGAGCGAGCGCCGCCGGTGACTGCGCGGTCTGCTTCGTAGCACTGGCGCCGGTTAATAGTGAAGCCGTCGTTGCGACAATCGCGGCAGCCGTGCACGCTCCCGACGCGCACAATCGCCCGTTGGTCGAGGCGCTGGTTGGCTTTCTGCATGCCAAGCAGCTGCTGTTGATCTTGGATAACTGCGAACACGTGATCGCGCAGGCAGCGACGGTTGCCGACGCCATCTTAGCCGGCTGCCCGCGCATTCGCATCCTGGCCACGAGTCGCGAGCCGCTGCGTACCGCCGGCGAATGCACCTACCGCTTAGCGTCGTTGAGCATGCCGGCGCCCGAGGCCATTCATCGGCTCGACTCAAAACACTTAGCCTCGTACGGATCCCTTGCGCTCTTTACCGATCGCGCGCGCGCCGTCTCCCACCGGTTCGAGCTCACCGAGCGCAACGCTCGGATCGTCGCCGAGCTTTGCCGGCGTTTGGGCGGCATTCCGCTGGCAATCGAACTGGCCGCCGCGCGAGTGGATCTCCTCTCGGTTGAAGCCCTGGCCGATCGGCTCGACAAGCGCTTTTGGACGCTCACCAGCGGCGAGCGTGTTGCTCTGCCGCGGCAACAAACGATGCGCGCCACGATCGAATGGAGCTACGACTTGCTGTCGGCGCAAGAGCAACGGCTCTTCGAAAACCTTTCCGCGTTTGTCGGCGGCTGCACGCTCGAAGCCGCGGAGGCGGTCGCACCCGATTGCGCGCTCGACGCGTCCGATGTCGTCGGCCTCCTGCTCTCGCTTGCGGATAAATCGCTGCTCGTCGCCGATCTCGAAGGCCGCCGCCCGCGTTACCGATTGCTCGAGTTGACGCGCGCCTTTGCGATCGAAAAGCTCGCCGAAAACGGCGATCGTTCGGCGCTTTTGCTAAGACACGCGCAATGGGTCGCTCAGCTCGCCGATCGCGCGTGGGGAATTGGACCCTCGCGTCCGATCGAACCGTGGGTTCGCGAGTTCGAGCCCGAGTTGGAAAATGCGCGCGCTGCAATCGACTGGGGGCTGTCGGCCGATGAAGTGTCGCTCGCCGCGCGCATCGCCTGCGGATTCACCGGGATATGGCGCCTGAATCACGGCTACGCCGAACCGCGCCGCTGGCTTGAGGCCGTACTTCCCCGCCTCGACGCCGCAGCCGAACCGTTGATGGCGGCTCGTGGCTGGCGTGCGCTCGCGACGGTCACGTTCGGAACGCACAAGGTCGAGGCGGCAGCGCGGGCGCTGGCGCTCAACGAGCCCCACGGCGACGCCGAAGGAAACGTCGCGAGCCTCTATCAGATGGGCTTGGGGTTTTTACAAGTCGGACGCATTGAGGAAGCGGAAGCCGCCAACGATCGGGCGCTAGGGCTTTGCCAAGAAAACGGGCTAACGCAATCGCTTCGCTATGCCGCGGCGCTCGATATGCGGGCGCGGGTGGCCGCCCGACGCGACCAAGTTGACGAAGCGCGCCAGTTTTATGCGAAGGCGCTCGCGCTCATGACGGCATTGGGTGACGAGCAAGAGGCGATCCTGATCCGCATCAACACGGGCGAACTCGAGTATCGCGCCGGCGACTTCGCGCGTGCGCTCGAGTTTGCCGAAACGGCGGCGGAGGCAGCGCGCCGCGCTCGCGCGACGCAACGCGAGGTGACCGCGCTGACCAACGCGGCCGCCTGCTGCCTCGCGCTCGGTGACGTCGCCGGCGCGCGGGTCGACGCGCGCGAAGCGCTCGCGCTGGCGCGCGCGGCATCGCCAATCGAAGTAGCAATCGCGATCCAACACCTCGCAACCGTCGCGGCGCTGGATGGCGACGCGCCGCGCGGCGCGCGTCTGAGCGGTTACGTCGACGCGTGGTTCCTCAGCGCCGGGTGCGAACGCGGGCTGACCGAGCGCCGGACCTACGAAATGTTGATGAACACGCTGCACGAAAAGCTCGGCAGCGCAGAGATCGAGCCCCTCGCCGCGGAAGGCGCTCGCTTTTCGGAAGAACAAGCCACGGCCCTCGCATTGTCATCCTAAACGCGCGCGCCCCTTACGGCACAATGCGTCGGTACAGCTCGAACTCGTCGGCCTGACTGCCTTCGATTAAATCCGTCACCGCGATGCCGATTTGTTCATTCCACTCCGTTCGGCTCCAAGCGTGTTCCGATTCCCACTTCGACGCGATCAGAAGTTTTGTGTGCGCAGCGTTTCCAAGGATACTGGTGCTGACGAAGCCTGGGAGCGTCGACGCTTTCCGCGCCGTCTCCGTGGCCCGTTCCACGAGGCTTGCGAAGCGGTCCGGCGCGACGGTAAAGATATGCATGGAGATGATCGGCGTGGGGTTCACGGCCGCAGGCTGACCGTTACGCCGAACGCCGACGCGGGAATGGAAATGGTCGCCGTGGGGTTACCGCCGCGCGGGTAACGCCACGTCTGGATCGCGCCATCGTTCGGCTGAATAACGACGTTGCTCTGTATCCAGGATTGAACGCTGTCGTCACTCAACTGTTTGAGCCTCGTCGTCCCGATGACCGTCCCGGTCGAGCCGGAGAACTTGAGGCGATAAATCGCGCCAGCCTGCTGGTCTTCGATCGTAATGTGCTTGCCGTCCCACTGAACCTGTCCGCAGCAGTTGATGTTCTTGTCGAGATTGACGTTCATTAAGGCGCCGCTGCCCTTGGGCAGTTCGCCGAACTCAACGTAACCTGGGCCGGATCCGTCGACGAAAAGGTTTCCTTTGTCGTCGTAACTCACAAACGTGTAGTTAATTATTTCGTTGTCGTAGTAGTCTTTCGGGTTTCCCGTGGCGCCCTGATACACTTCAACCCAACTTGCAAGGCTGTCCAAGTTGATGCTGGCCACGGCGAGGTCTCCGGTGGTCGGGTCGACGCCGCAGCCCCAGGGCCAAACACCCCATTCCTTAAGGGTTTGAGTTGGTTTTGTACGGCCGTGGGCATATTCGTAGATGGCCCCGCCGTAATAATTGTTGGAAAGCGTCGTAACAAAAACGTCGCCTTTCGCATCCGAGCAGAGCCCTTGCTGATACGCTGCGTCCGGCTCGCTGATGGTTCCGACGAGCTTCCCCTTCGGATACGAAAGGACGTAAAGATTATGGACGCTCCCGCCGCCCGCGTCGGCATAGAGCAGGTCCTCGCGCTGCGCTTCGGGCAGCATCCACGAGCGGGTCTCATGAAACTGGGCCGTCGTCCCGGCCGCCGGTGAAACCGCGACCCCGCCGCAGCCGGCAAGCAACATAACGGCCGCGCCAAAGGCGAACGCACCGCGACCAGCGCGTAGGGTCGTCATCACTCCGCTCCTTTCCGGCAAACGCGCCGGCGCCTGAAATCTTCGACCGCAAAACGACAACGGCCTCGCAAATGCGAAGCCGCTGTGCCGAAGAACCAACGCGGGACGGGCTTTACTTCGGTGCGATCGCCTCGACGTTGAGCTCGATGCGTACCTCGTCGCCGACGACGACGCCGCCCGTTTCGAGGGCCGGATTATAGGCCAACCCAAAATCTTTACGGCTGATCGACGTCGTCGCCTCATAGCCGGCGCGCAGGTTTCCCCACGGGTCGGTGGCCCGGCCTTCGAAGGTCGCGAGGAGAACGACCGGGCGCGTGGTGCCGTGAATCGTTAGGTCGCCGTGAATCTCAAAGGCGTCCGAGCTTCCCTTAATCGAGGTACTGTGAAAGCGCAGGGTCGGGTAGGTCGCGACGTCGAGGAAGTCAGGCGAACGCAGATGGTCGTCGCGCTGTGGTTCGCGCGTGTCGATCGAGGAGCCGTCGATGGTGACGTCGACCGCCTCGGGCACGTCCGATCCTGCCGGGATGGCAATCGTGCCGGCCACCGATCTAAAATGGCCGCGAACCCTGCTGATCATCAGGTGGCGTACGCTGAATCCGACGTTCGTGTGGATCGGATCGATCGTGAAAGTCTGGATGCTCTTCTCTTGGACGGTATTCATCTAAGGTACATCTCCTTGGGTTGCCTGGCGGCGTTGGGTGTGGTATGCTGCTGCTTGTAAGTAACTATTACATACCGACTCACCAGAAGCAAGAAGCAACTTGAAAGTAGTATAGGCACCCAATGGATACCGTCACCACAGTCTACTCTGGCGCCTGCCCGGCCCGCGCCCTCTTGGATCGCATCGCCAACAAGTGGACCACTCTGATTATCGGGATCCTGGGTGAGGCCGACGGACCCGTGCGCTTCTCTGACCTGCGCCGTTCGATCACCGGAATCTCGCAAAAGATGCTCACGCAGACGCTGCGCGACCTCGAACGCGACGGCCTGGTCGTCAGGAAAATCTATCCGGTGATTCCCCCGCGCGTCGAATATTCGCTCACGCCGCTCGGCCGCACGCTCGACGACCCTCTGCGCGCGCTCTCGCAATGGGCCGACCGGCACATGAGCGAAGTGCACGCGGCGCAGCACGCCTTCGACGCAAAGATCGCCTAGCGTTCCAATATGCCCCGGCGGCCTAGTCTGTATCGACCGGCAATCCCGACGGCTTCTGACGCAGAAAGTACGACTTCGAATACTTCGAGGGAATCACCGTAAAGCTGCGCGGAACCTGGTTGAAGTCGAACATGTCGTCCATGCTGTTGCAGCGCGTGTCCGTCGTTCCCAGATTCCCGAGAGCAAACGTCTCTTCGATGAACGCAACGATGCTGCCGAACCCATAGACCGTGTTCGAGACGTAGCCCGTGTGGCTCGATGACGTTTCGCGCGCGTAGGGCGAGATAACGATCATCGGTACGCGAAAGCCGGGGCCGCCTTGATCGTCGGCCGGCGGCGGCGCCACGGGGTCATAGAAACCACCCCAATCATCCCAGACGACGATGATCGCGGTCGAATTCCAGTACGAGCTTTGTCCGATCGCGTTGACGACGCTTGCTACCCACGACGGCCCAGTATCGGAGCCGTAACCGGGATGATCGGAGTTCGCCGCATCGGGAATCACCCACGAAACGGCAGCGAGATTGCCGTCGGAGATGTCGTTAAAAATGTTGGTTTCGGGCCAGTTGACGTTCGTGCCCCACTCGTGGCTATACCGCACCGGCGCGATCACGTCGAACGCATTCCACATCCCGCCGGGCCGGTGTGGCGCGAGCTTGGGAACGTAGTATTTCCAGGACACCGGCGGCGATTTACCGTCCATCAGATCGCGCAGCGTTGCGTAGCTGGAACTCCCGTACGGAAAATCGCTCGAACACGGAAACGGCCCCGTGCCGCGCTGGTATTCCAAGTTGACGGTGATCAGCGACGTCGCCAGACCCTTGGGCCCGTCGCATCCCCAGATCTTCGGCGACGTCGGATCATCGATGATGCTCGGGCTGCTGCCGTAGCCGCCGTCGAGGGCGGTACCGCCGCGAATCAGGTCCTGATGGGCCGTGAAGCTTCCGCTGCCTTGCGTTTGGAACATTTGGTTCGCCAGCCCATACGTTCCGGCCATCGTCCAGTACGGTGCGATTTGATTGGGGTTCACGTACTCGTAGGGCTTCGACTTTTCCGGCTTGCCCGTCCTCTGATATATGATCTGGTTGAAGCCGTCCATCTTACCGCCGTCGTACGCCGTCACGTACGACACGTACAGATGGTTGAGGTCTTCGTACTTGAGACCGGCCTCCTTCAGGGGAATCGATATCGTCTTCGCGTGCTTGCCCTTGCCTCGTCTTTCCTTTCCGACGATCGTTCCAGTCGCTCCGGGAAACTGCGCAAAGAAGTTGTTAAAGGTACGGTTCTCCTGCACGATCAGCACGACGTGCGAGATGGGCGAGCTGCCCGAACCGGAGCGGCGGTGGATCGTCGCGTCCGTCGGCACCGGCGTGCCACTCCCGCCGCTGCAGGCGGCCAGCACGGCTACCGTAGCCGCGCATAAAGAAACGCTACGGAGTGATCCAAAAGACCGTGCCAAAACCATTTCCCCCTTGCCAAGCATTTACTCCCCGTCACCCGCGAGCAAACAGAGTTGGCGGTATTCGTCATCGTCGAGCGTCAGCCCGGTGGCTGCAACGTTCTCTTCCAAGTGCGGGACCGACGACGTTCCTGGAATCGGCAGCATCGCCGCCGAGTGTCGCAGCAGCCACGCCAACCCGATCTGCCAAACCGTGGCATTGCGCCGCCCGGCAACGGAGCAAAGCGCTTGATTTGCCGCGAGGTCCCCGCCGTCGAGCGGAAAGTACGGAATGAACGCGATGCCGTTGGCTTCGCAATACTCGAACACCGGTTCGCTCGTGCGATTTCCGACGTTGTAGTTGTTCTGAACCGAGACGATCTCGACGATCTTCTCCGCTCGCCTCAGTTGCTCCAGATCCACGTTGGAAAGACCGACGTGCCGAACTTTTCCCGCATCGCGCAACTCGCGCATCGTTCCAATCTGGTCTTCGAACGGAACCTCCGTATCGATCGCGTGCAACTGGTAAACGTCGATCCGGTCGACGCGCAAACGGCGCAGACTTCCGTCGCACGCCGCGCGCAAATGTTCGGGCCGGCAATCGCGCTTCCACTCGCCAGGCCCCCTGCGCGTTAGGCCACCCTTCGTCGCAATCACCAGGCCGCTGGGATAGGGGTGCAGCGCCTGCGCGATCTGCTCTTCGTTGACGTGCGGACCGTACGAGTCGGCCGTGTCGATAAAGTTCACGCCTAGTTCGAGCGCGCGTCGCAACACCCGCAACGCGTTCTCGCGATCGGCCGGCCATCCCCAAATGCCCGGGCCGCAGAGCCGCATTCCGCCGAATCCGAGCCGGCGAACCGTAAGATCGTTGCCGATGGTGATCGTCGATGTGCGATTCATCGAAGGCGCGTTCAACGCGCAAAAAAGAAAGACCGCTCGGCGGTCTGCCGAGCGGTCTTCGCGAGACCCCCAGAAAGGGTTACTTAACGACCGGCTTGCTCGGGACCGGGTTCGGGTTCATGTTCCCGTTGCTGCGCTGCGCCGTGGAGCTTTCGGTCGCAGTCTTGAAGTGCGCCTCAGCCTGCTTCTGCGTATCGCTGATCATCTCGGCGATCTTCAGCGTGTAAGCCTTACGCATTTCGAGAAGCTGGCTCGCGAATCCGAAGGACAGCTCGACGAGCTGCGTCGGCGTGGGAACGTTCTTGAACTCAGGCAGCTGGCCCGGATTTTCGCTGAACTCCTTGGTGAACTCGTGGAACGAGTTCATCGCCTTGAGGCTGGCGTCTTGCGTCTGCTTGATGGCCGCGAGGCCCTCTTCTTGAAACTTGTTCATGTATTCGGTAACGTTGACGGTCATGGTGCTCGGTATCTCCTTGTGGCGCTTTTTGTGATGCGCTAAGTATACCAAGCACGTGCTGCGTCTGTCAACTGCCGGCGGTAAAACTCCGGTAAATCCGGATCAGGCTCTCTTTTTGGTCGGTGCTCAGCCGAGGGTCGACTTTTATCGCATGCTCGACCCCATGGTGACTCTCGTCGCGCGTCCCTGTGTTGTCCAGCAGGCCAGCCTGGGAGTACATGGTCTCCGCGGAGAGGTGCAGCGCATTAGCGATGCTTTTGAGCACGTCCGCCGAGGGTTTATAGAGCCCGCGCTCCACCTGACTGAGGTAGGGGTTCGAAATCTTGGCGATCTCGGCGAGCTGGCGCATCGAAAGGTTGGCCAGTTCCCGCTGAGAGCGGATGAAGTCCCCGAGGCTGCGCCAGGCGCCGCTGGCGGGAGTCCTCTCCTCGTCGTCACTCACGATCGTGCCTCTACTTTCTCTGTGTCATCCTGAGCGGAGTCGAAGGGCCGCACATACCGCCCCGGCGCCGGCTCACCCGCCGGCAAATCGTACGGCGCCCGAAGCGGTCCTCCGCGAGCTTCGGCCCAAGCGGCCCAATCTTCCCACCACGAGCCCTGATGGCGATCCGCGCTCTCGAGCCACGCGTCGGCGCTCTCTCCCCGAGTCGCGTGCGGCTTGGTGTAATGCCAGGTCTTCTTACCGCCGGGCGGATTGACGATTCCGGCGATATGCCCGGAGTTGGTGAGCACGTATTTCGACTCGCCGCCGACGTATTGGGTCGTCAAATAGGTCGCGCGCCAGGGCGCGATGTGATCGGTTTCGGCACCGAGCACGTAGAGCGGCGTCTCGATCTTGCCGAGATCGATCGCGGTGTCGTCGATCACGAAGGCGTCCGGCTTCACGATCGCGTTATGCAGGTAGCAGGTCCGCAGGTACTGGGAGTGCATCGCGACCGGCATGCGCGTCGAGTCGCTGTTCCAGGCGAGAATGTCGAACGCCGGCGGCTGTTTGCCTTTGAACCAGTTATTGACCACATAGCTCCAAATTAAATCGCTGGAACGCATCCAGTCGAACGTTCGCGCCATCTCGGCCGACTCGAGATAGCCGCGTTCGTTCATGCGCTTTTCGAGCCGCGAGATCGTATCCTCGTCGGTGAAGATGCCGAGATCGCCCGGCATGCCGAAGTCGATCAGCGTGTTGGTGACCGACGCCGAGGCAACGCGATCGCCTTGACCGTGCTTCGCAAGATAGGCGAGCGCGATCAGCGCCATCGTTCCGCCCAGGCAGAGTCCCGCAAGATTGACTTGCGGGGCGCCGGTGATCTCTTGCACCGCGTCGAGCGCCGCGAGGATTCCGTCGCGCAGGTAGTCGTCCATCGTGAGCTGCGACTGAGTCACGTCGGGATTGCGGTACGAAATCATAAACGTCTGGTGCCCGTGCTGCACCGCCCATTCGACGAACGAGCGTCCTGGGGCCAAGTCCATGATGTAGTATTTGTTGATCCACGGCGGGCTGCAGAGCAACGGAATCGCGTGCACCTGCGGCGTTTGCGGCTCGTAGGCGATCAGCTCCATCAGCTCGTTGCGCATCACGACGCGTCCCGGCGTCGCGGCAATATTGACGCCCAGCTCGAAGCCCGAGCGATCGACCTGCCGCGGATAACCGCCGTTGTTGGCGACGTCGTCCAAAAAGTTTTGCAGCCCTCGCACCAGGCTGAGCCCTTGGGTCTCGGTCGCCTCTTTGACGACGCCCGGATTAAGCCATGGAATGTTGCTGGGTGCGAAGGCATCGCACATCAGCTGCATCGCGAAGCGCGCTTTGTTGCGCGTCGCTTCGGGCAAGCGCGCCGAGGCGACGAGCTGCAGCGCGGCGTCGGTGCGCGCGCGATAATCTTCCACGACGCCGGCCAGGATCGGGTTGCTGCTCCATTCCGCATCGGCAAAACGCTTGTCGCTGGGGAATGGCGAGCTGGGCGCTTCGCCGCTGAGGCGGCGCAGCATGTTGAGGCCGACGTTTTGTTCGGCCAGCGCAAGGCCGGTGAGCCAGGTGCTCATTCGTATCGGGTCCGTCATCACGTCGGCAATGACGGCGCGAAGCGCGTCGGTCAACGACGCCGGGTCGAGCCCGGTGATGTCGATGCCGTACTTCAACTCTTCGGGCGGGATCTTTTCCTCAACGGACATTACATGTACCAGCCGCCGTTGATGTTGTAGACTGCGCCCGTGATGTATCCCGCCTTCTCGTCGAGCAGGAAGCGCACGAGTCGCGCCACCTCTTCGGGTTGGCCCAGCGAACGAACTGGCGTCTGCGCGATCGCCGTCTCGATTGCCGCCTCTGGCATCGCTTTGGTCATGTCGGTGTCGATGAAGCCTGGCGCTACGGCGTTGACCGTAATGCCGCGCTTGGCGACCTCCAGCGCGACGGTCTTGGTGAGGCCGATCAGCCCTGCCTTCGCGGCGGCATAGTTCGCCTGCCCGAAGTTCCCGGCTTCACCCACCACCGAACTCACGTTGACGATGCGCCCGAAGCCCCGCTCGACCATCGTGTCGAGCACCGCTTTGGTCATAAAAAAAGGCCCCGAAAGATTGACTTGCAGGACCGCTTCCCATTCTTCTACCGTCATCTTGCGGACCGTGTGATCGCGGGTGATCCCCGCGTTGTTGACCAGGAAATCGATCCGCCCGTGCTCCTTGAGCACGGCGTCGACCGTCTCGCGACATTGGTCGTAGATACCAACGTCGCTTTGATAAAAATGAATCCGGGAGGCCGCTCCGTTGAGCAGCGCTGCCAGGCTATGCGTGCGCTCGCGGTCTTCCGGCAAGCCAAGCACGGCCACAATTGCGCCGTCCTCCGCAAGAAGCGTGCTGATCGCGCCGCCAATGCCGCGCGCTCCGCCGGTCACAATCCCGACGCGTCCACTGAGAGATAAACTATCCACGCGCTAGATTTACCCAACTCTCGCCTGGTTTACCTTCTACCTACCAGTGCCATGCTCTCCCCGTCGCCGACGAGAAGGAAGCGCCGCCGGCAAGCACGATCGGCTACATGTCCAAGCCGCCGTTGATGTCGTAGACCGCTCCGGTAATGTACGACGACTCGTCTTCCAACAGGAAGCGCACGACGCGCGCGACTTCATCGGGGCGTCCGAGCCGCCGCTGCGGAATCTTTTCGACGACTTTTGCAAGCGCCGCTTCGGGGATCGCGGAGACCATTTCGGTGGCGATGAAGCCGGGCGCGACGCAGTTGACCGTGATGCCCTTCTGCGCCATCTCCAGCGCCAAGCTTTTCGAAAATCCGAAGAGCCCCGCTTTTGACGCCGCGTAGTTCGCCTGACCGATATTGCCCGTCTGGCCGATGACCGAACTGATGTTCACGATGCGCCCCGAGCCGCGTTCGATCATGTGCTCGAGCACCGCTTTTGTCATCTGGAATGCCCCAGAGAGATTGACGTCGAGCACCTGGCGCCAATCGTCGACCGTCATCTTTCGAACGGTCTTGTCCACGGTGATGCCCGCGTTGTTCACGAGGTAATCGATGTGGCCAAAACCGTCCATTACTTCCTGGACGACGCGGTTGCAGTCTTCGGCCTGATCGACGCGCCCTTGATGAATCGAAACCTTTGCGCCCTTCTCGCGCATCGCGCCGGAAAACTTTTCCGCGCTCTCTTTGCCTCGGTTATATCCGGCGGCGACCGATGCCCCGCTTAAGGCCAACATCTCGGTGATGGCCGCGCCGATTCCGCGCGTACCACCCGTCACCAACGCCACGCGCCCCTCGAACATCCAACCCTCCTTCACCATCGGCTCAACTATGGGAACGGAGCTTCGGCTTATGGTCGCGGTGTCATGCTGCCAGCTGCGAAAGGCGGCTCCGCCGCGCTCCAGAAGACTATTTGGTTACTCTTCCCGTCGAGAAAGGATCCAAAGCATGCGCGTATTTTTAGCTTTCCTCTGCGCCGTGGCCGTTGCGGCGTTTATCGCCATTCCGGCTCCCGCGAAGGCCGCCGACACGATGCTGACCGACAAAATGGCCGGCTTCAACTATCTGCTCGGTGCCCCGTGGAACTGCACGAGCCAAGTGCCGGCCATGCATGACGTTCCCGCGCACACCGAGCAGAACACCGTCACCTTCGAGATCGCGCCGCGTAACGTAATTCACGACCACGTTGCGGGTGGAAATTACGCGGGCGACGACTATTTCGGGTATAGCTCGAGAATGAGCAATTATTGGACCACGAGTGCCGACAACGAGGCGGGCTACGGCATTGCGACGTCCGCGGACGGACGAACGTTTACGGGATCGATGCACATGGGGATGATGGCGTTGGACGTTACGACCACCTACGTAAAATCCGGTGCCAATAGCGTCAGTATGACGCAAGTGATGTCGGGTGGCGGCCAATCGGCCACGGTCAGCAGCAGTTGCACCCGTTAGCCGCATAGCCGTCGCACGACCGCCATGCGCGTAACGGTTGTCGGCGCCTCCGGCTTCATCGGCCGTCACCTGAGCGCCGCGTTGCGCGGCCGGGGTGACGAAGTCGTCGAAGCGAGCCTTCGCAACGTGAATGCCGCAGGGCAAGCGTGTGAAGGCTCCGACGCGATCGTACAGCTCGCCGGCGCTCCGGTCGCAACGCGCTGGACCGCTCGCGCGAAGGACGAGATTCGCAGCTCGCGTGTCGACGCGACGCGGGCGCTCGTCGATCGTCTCGCCGAACTTCGGGCTCGCCCGAAAATCTACGTGAGCGCTTCGGCCATCGGCTACTACGGCGCAAGCGAGACGGCAACGTTCACCGAGTCTAGCCCGCCGGGGAGCGATTTCCTCGCCGAGGTCTGCGTTGCTTGGGAACGCGAGGCGTCGCGCGCCGGAGAACTCGGGATGCGGGTTGCGCGCATCCGGACCGGGATCGTGCTCGGCCGCGGCGGCGCGCTCGCGCGGCTGCTTCCGATTTTCAAGCTCGGCCTCGGCGGCGTAATCGGCAGCGGGCGCCAGTGGAACTCGTGGATCCATATCGACGATGTCGTCGGGATCTATCTTCTCGCAATCGACCGCGCCGACGGCGCACTCAACGCAACCGCGCCCGAACCGGTGCGCAATGTCGACTTTACCCGGGCGCTCGCGTCGGCGCTGCACCGGCCGGCCTTCCTTCCCGTACCGGCGTTCGCGGTTCGCGCGATCTTCGGTGAAGGCGCGAGCATTCTCACGACCGGGCAACGCGCGCTTCCCGAACGCACCCTCTCGCTCGGCTATACATTTCAATATCCGCAACTCGCCCCCGCAATCTCGGGAAACCCGTAGCGCCAGGAGGGCGGCATGAGGATTTCAGATTTTGCTTACTACGCGCTTTCGAGCAGCGTAGTTGCCGCGCTGGCAGGTTGCGGCGTCCTTCGACAGGCTCAGGATGACATGGCGCCGCCGATCGGCGCGCCGGCCGGTTCGGTTAGTGCAGCCGCGTTGGGCGAACGCGATGACGCTAAGTTCCAGATCCTTTACACGTTCCTTTCGCGACGCGCGCGCCAAAGTGGTTGGGGTGCCGGTCAGCCGGTCGCTGTCAACGGTCGATTTTTTGGGACGACGTCGTGGGGTGGTGGAAGCAATAACGGCACTGTTTATACGATCGACACTTCCGGAAAGCATGAGCGAGTGATTTACTCGTTCCGCGGTTCACCCGACGGCGCGCTTGCAGGTGCGCGGTTACTCCCGCTCGACGGCGTACTCTACGGGACGACCGTTCGTGGCGGCCTTTACGATATCGGCACGGTATTCAGCCTGACTCCGAGTGGCGACGAACACGTCTTACACTCGTTCCAGGGCAGCGACGGAGCGAACCCTGACTCCCAACTCACGCTGCTCGGCGGAAAGCTCTACGGCACCACCGAGTACGGCGGTAATCGCTCAAGTGCTGGGGTCGTTTTTGAGATCACGACGGATGGCGGGGAGCGTACGCGTCACATATTTGGAACGCGCGACCAGGATCACGCTACGTTTCCGTGCTGCCTTCTCGCGTTCAAAGGCAAGCTCTATGGCGTCACTTCTAGTGGCGGCAACGGCAACGGCGTGATTTTTGAGCTTGCTCCGTCGGGCCAGTATCGAAATGTACACGTGTTTACGGGAAAGGACGGTGGCGGCCCCACTACAGGCCTCGTCGAACTAAACGGTACGCTCTATGGAATGACGCACGGAGGGTACGACAAACATGATGTGTTTCAACGCGCAGCATTTTACGCATTGCAGCCTCCGGATCATTTCCACATCATCGCCCGCATGGGGAACCGCACCGGCGGCGCGCCCGGCGGTGAGTTGACGGCAGTAAACGGAAAGTTCTTCGGCGTTTCGTCGGGTGGAGGAGGTTACCGAGGCGGAGACGCGATGGAGATCGACACGTCGGGCCGCGTACGCGTGATTTACGCATTTCAGCACTCCGGTGGCAGCGATCCAAGCTGGATCCTCGATTACAAGGGCGTGCTCTTCGGCGAGATGCGTTGGGGTTCTCCAAAGAACGGCGGGACGATTTATCGCCTCACGATCTCGGAATAGCCGCTTACCCTAAAACGGCCGCTACCCGAAGCGGCCGCTGATATAATCCTCGGTTCGGCGGTCGCTGGGTTTGGTGAAGAGCTTCGCGGTATCGTCGGCTTCGATGAGCCGCCCGATCCCCGTTTCGTCGGCCAACATGAATGCGGTAACGCTCGAGACGCGCGCCGCCTGCTGCATGTTATGCGTTACGGCGACAATCGTGAATTCTCGACAAAGCGATGCCATCAGCTCTTCGATGACCGCGGTGGCGATCGGATCGAGCGATGCCGTTGGCTCGTCCATCAGCAGGACCTCCGGCTGCGCCGCCACGGCGCGCGCAATGCAAAGACGCTGCTGTTGCCCACCCGAAAGCCGCAGCGGGCTCGTCTTGAGCTTATCCTTCACTTCGTCCCACAAGGCTGCGGATCGCAGCGCGCGTTCCGCCGCCTCCATCTTCTCGCTCCGATTCAATCCCTTAGGCGCGCACGCAATCGCGTTATCCAAAATCGAGAGCGTCGGAAATGGGTTAGGGCGTTGAAAGACCATCCCAACGCGTCGCCGGATCGCCATTGGATCGACGTCGCCGCCGTAGATATCTTGACCCTCGAGCAGCACGCTGCCCTCGACGCGCGCATCGAAGTTGATCTCGTGGATACGGTTGAGACAGCGCAGCAGCGTCGTCTTTCCACATCCCGAAGGCCCGATCAATGCCGTCACCGCCTTGCGGCGGAACGCGATCGTAACCTCCGCGACGGCTTGGCGATTGCCGTAGTAGGCGCCGAGGTCTTGCGTCGCCAGCAGCTCGCCGGCCGCGACGGTCGTCACGCTTCGAGTCCGCGCATGGCACGCCGTAACATCAGCCGTGCGCCGAGGCTGAGCACGAAGACGGCACCGATCAGCAGCAGCGCCCCGCCCCACGCCTGTTGCTGCCAGTTCGCATACGGTGTAATGGCGTAGGTGAAGACTTGGAGCGCGAGCACGGCCATCGGATTACCCGGATTCGTCTCCCAAAACTGGCTGCCAAATGCGGTGAAGAGCAGCGGCGCGGTCTCGCCGATCACTCGTGCGATTGCCAACAGCAGCGCGGTGATGATTGCCGGCATCGCGGTGGGAATCACGATCCGAACGGTCGCCCGAAAGTTCGACATTCCCAACGCCAACGCACCCTCGCGCACGGTCTGCGGAACGGAGCGAATCGCCTGCTCCGACGTTCTCACCAGCAAGGGCAGCATCAACATCATGAATGCAAACGAGGCTGAGAAGGCCGAGAAATGTTTTAGCGGCGCCACGAGAAGGGCGTACGCGAAGAGACCGATGGCGATGCTGGGCACGCCCGAAAGCACGTCGGAAAGAAAGCGCAACGCCTCCGGAATCGGTCCGCGGCCGAAGAGTGAAAGATAAATCGCGGTCAACAGGCCTATCGGAACCGCCATCGCCGTGGCGATTCCTAGGATGATGAACGTTCCTAAAATGCCATTTCCTACACCGCCGCCCGGAACGCCGACCGGATGGGGCAGTTGCGTGAGAAAGTCGCGATTGAGCGCTCCGGCGCCTTGCACGATAACGTAACCCAAGATGATAAGCAGACAAATTGCTCCGATCGCGGCGCAGGCTAGCGCCACCGCGACTCCCAGCCAGCCGACGATGCGGCGCCGGGCTAGGTTACGATGCTTAGACGCGCTCTGAGCCACGAACGCTCCAAATCATGAGCCGCGCCAACGCGTTGACCACGATGCTGACCAGGAAGAGAATCAAACCCAGCTCGATGAGCGCGCTGATGTAGATGCTCGTCGTGGCCTCGGTGAACTCGTTGGCGATCACGCTGGCCAACGTGTATGACGGCGCGAAAAGTGAAGCCGAAATCTCCGGCCGATTTCCGATCACCATCGTCACCGCGATCGTTTCACCGAGCGCGCGCCCGAGGGCCAGGACGCACGCTCCAAAAATGCCGACGCGCGCCGCCGGCAACACCACCCGCGTCGCCGTTTCCCATTTCGTAGACCCCAGCGCCATCGAAGCCTCGCGCAGGTCGCGCGGGATCGCCGAGATGACGTCGCGCGAGATGGCCGTCACGGTCGGGATGATCATCAGCGCGAGGATGATTCCGGCGGTGAGCAGGCCGACGCCGAGGATCGGTCCCGAGAAGAGCGGCGCCCAACCCAATACGTGTTGCAACGCCGGTCCGATGGTGGTTCGCATGAACGGCGAAAGCACGAACAGGCCCCACAAGCCGTACACGACGCTGGGAACCGCCGCCAGCAGTTCGATCAGGAACGAGAGCGGCTGCCCTAACCACGGCGGGGCGAAATCGGCGAGAAAGACGGCTGCCATGATCCCGATGAATGCCGCCAGGACGATCGCGATCAGCGACGTCATCACGGTGCCGAAGATCATCGGCAGCGCGCCGAACTTACTGTGGATTGGATCCCAAGAGCTGTTGACGATGAATCCCGGCCCGAACTTGACGATCGACGGCCACGACCCCAGCACCAGCTCGACGAAGAGGCCGACGATCAGCAGGGCGAAGAGAATGCTTCCCGCGTAGACGACCGCGGCGAAGCCGCGATCGGCGGGGCTGACGAATCGCGCGACGCGCCGAAACTGCGGCTCGGCGTTCTGCAACTTTACCGCTGCATCTGCTTAAGCGTCGCCGCCGCAGCGTCTTGCACGTTGCGAGGCAGCGGCACGTAGTCAACCGACTTGGCATTCGCCTGACCCTGCGGCCCGACTAACCACGAAAGCACGCCGTAGAGCTCCTTGGCTCGGTCGGCGGGCTTCTTATAGACGACGACCCAGGAGTATCCCGAGATCGGATAACCATCGGCCGCGGCCGAATCGACGATCGAGAAGTTCGTCGCGTTCACTTCGGGCTTCGATGCCGCCGCGGCCGCGACCGTCTCCGGCGTGCAGGCTACCCACTTGCCGGCCTTGTTCTGCAGCATTGCCGCGGTCATATTATTTTCGACGACGTAGGCCATTTCGACGTAGCCGATCGCGCCCGGCGTGCTCTTCACTTGCCCCGCCACGCCTTCGTTGCCCTTGGCCCCAACTGAACTCGGCGCCGGCCACGAGACGCTCTTGCCGGTTCCCACTTTACTCTTCCACTCTGGCGAAACGTGGCTCAGGAAATCGGTAAAGATATAACTGGTGCCCGAGCCGTCGGAGCGGTGTGCGACCACGATGGCCATATCGGGAAGATTCACGCCCTTATTTAGCTTGGCAATCTGCGGGTCGTTCCACTTGAGAATCTTGCCGAGATAGATGTCGGCGACGACTTGGCGCGTCAAGTGCATCGCCGTGATGCCCGGAAGATTGTAGGCAATGGCCGCTCCGCCTAAGGTCACTGGGATTTGGAGGACCGTGCCGGGAGCGCGCGCGAGCTCGCCCGAATTCATCGGAACGTCGGTCGCACCGAAGTCCACGTTGCGCGCGGTGAACTGCGCGATGCCGCCCCCGCTGCCGATGGACTGGTAGTTGACAGTGACGTCTGGATTCTTCTGATTATAGACGTAAAAGGCTTTGGAAAAGAACGGGTAGTCGAAGCTCGACCCTGCCCCCGTGAGCTGCGTGGCAGCGGCGGCGGGAAGAGCGATTGCCGCCACAACGGCCAGTGAGCAGCAGCAGCGAAGCAACGAACGTATCACAGAGAAGCTCCTTATTTCGGCAGAAAATTTCGGCCTTCGTCCGCGGGCGAAGGCACGTTCTAGTTGTAATGCAATCCGATTAACGTCACGTTAAGACCAGGTCCGGACGGTGTCATGCCCGAGGCGTCGAAGGACGGGGCCATGCCAACCCTCGCCGAACTCCGGCATACCGCGGCCCACGTCCTCGCTTACGCCGTCCAGGACCTTTTTCCCGAGGCCAAGCCCACGATCGGGCCCGCAATCGAGAACGGTTTCTACTACGATTTCGACCGGGCCGAGCCGTTCACGCCCGACGACCTCGAACGCCTCGAACGCCGCATGTCCGAAATCGTCGCCGCCGATTATCCGATGACGGGCCGCGAGGTCACGCGCGATGCCGCGATCGCCGAGTTTGCCGCCAATCCGTACAAGGCCGAGATCGCGCGCGAGATTCCCGAAGATCAGCCGATCACGCTGTACACCATCGGCGAGTTTACCGATCTCTGCCGCGGCGGTCATGCGGAATCCACCGGGGCCATCGGCGCGTTCAAGTTGACGAATGTGGCGGGAGCGTACTGGCGTGGCGACGAGCATAAGCCGATGCTGCAACGCATCTACGGCACGGCCTGGTATGACCGCGAGGAGCTCGAGGCCTATCTGGCACGCCTCGAGGAGGCGCGCCGCCGCGACCACCGCAAGCTGGGTGCCGAGCTGGACCTCTTCTCAATTGAGGAACAGGCCGGCGGCGGCCTCGTCTTCTGGCACCCCAAAGGCGCGATCGTCCGCGGCATCATCGAGAACTTCATTCGTGAGGGGCTACGCGAGCGCGGCTATCAACCGGTCGTGACGCCGCACATCGCGCACGAACGTCTCTACGAAATCTCAGGTCACCTTGATAACTTCGGCGAGAACATGTTCGGCCCAATCGAGGTGGAAGGGCAGCGTTTTCGGCTCAAGCCGATGAACTGCCCCGGCCACATCCTCATTTACAAGGACCGGTTGCGCAGCTATCGGGAGCTCCCGCTGCGCTTCTCGGAGTTTGGCACGGTCTATCGTTTCGAGCGTTCGGGGGTACTGCACGGCCTGAACCGCGTGCGCGGCTTCACGCAAGACGATGCCCACCTCTTCTGCATGCCCGATCAGCTCCAGCGCGAGTTCGAGCAGACACTCGACGAGGCGCTCCGGCTCATGAAAGCATTCGGTTTTGCCGACTTCCAATACGTGCTGTCCACGCGAGCGCCGGAGGATCGCGGCGAAACCGATGCGGTTGCCGAGGCTGCGATTAGAAGCGCGTTAGAACATTACAACCTGCCCTTCGACGTCGACGAGGGCGGCGGCGCTTTCTACGGCCCGAAGCTCGACGTCAATGTGCGCGACGCCCTGGGTCGCCCCTGGCAACTCGGCACGGTGCAGGTCGACTTTATTTTGCCTGCTCGCTTCGACCTCAAATACCGAGCCGCCGACGGCCAGGATCACCGGCCGGTCATGATCCATCGCGCCTTGGCCGGATCGCTCGAACGCTTCTTCGGCATCCTCGTCGAGCATTACGGAGGCGCTTTCCCGGCCTGGCTAGCGCCGGTCCAAGCGGTCGTTACGCCCATCTCCGAGCACGAAACCGGGTATGGTCGTCAAGTGCTCAATCGCCTGGAAAAAGCGGGCTTCAGAGCCGAACTCGACGAATCGAACGAAAAGCTCGGCTACAAGATTCGGCACTGGAAGACTCAGAAAGTGCCGTACATCCTGGTCGCCGGCAAGCGAGAGGTTGAGGACGGTACCGTCAATGTCAATCAACGCGGTATCGAGGAGAAACGAACCGTTTCCATCGACGCTTTCGTTGACGAGTTAAACACCGTGGTCGAGGCGAGACGATGAGAAGGATGAAATGCGATGCTCGCGCCGTTTTTGCGGCGCTCGCTCTAGTGCTGGCTTCCTGCCAAGGCAGCGGCCTCGATAGTGGCATGGGCGGAGAGATGAGCCCACCGGTCTCGCAACCCGGCGCGATGAATGCCGGCGGCATCAACAGCGGCGGTCCCAATGGGCTCAACGGCGGCGGGAACGGCAATATGGGCGGTCCGTCGGTCGGGATGAACGGTCAAGAACAGCTTGCCAATCCCGGTGCGACGCTAGCGCCCAACGAAGCCCAATATCCGGTGTCGCAGGGACCTACCGGCATGAAGTGTCCTATGGTGCAGCTTTTCAATCAGCAGTACACCTGCAATCTCGCCTTTAACATTCCTGCGCCGTCCTCGTCGCCGAGCGGCTCTCCGGGCGCCACTCCAAAACCAACCGCGAGTCCTACGCCGTCGCCCTCGCCGACTGCATCCGACGACAGTGACGACGATAATAGTGACGACACGCCGACCCCGTCACCCGGTCCGGGCGGAATGATCACGCTGCTCACCGAGCCGCTACCCAAAGACGTCCCGTCGATGGTCAATCCCAACTCGAGCTTCATGCGCGTGACGCCGCTGATGGCGCTTCGCCTGCAGAGCAATACCGATTTCGCGCTCGGCGGCGGCACGACGTTGCAGTACACGCTGCCGGCGATGCAGTTCAGCGGCCGCGTCTTCGCGCTGCAGCTCTTCAACGAAACGACGCTTCGCGGCAAGCGCACCGATCAAATCATCGGCAACTACGCTAAGTGGACGTCGCCAACGAGCAACACCGTGCAGTTTTCATTCAACGTTCCGCAAGTGACCGTGCGCCACACGCAGGTCTGGCTGCTCGCGCTGTACGGTGCGCAGCTTCCCCCCGGCAGCACACCGACTCCCTCGCCTTCACCGTCACCGACGACCTCGCCAACCTCGTCACCCTAACTCGCGTTTTCTCCCGGTGTCATAATGACGGCGGCGGCGCGCAAGACCTTCATCGCGAGTTTCCTCGGATGGTCCCTCGACGCGTTCGACTTCTTCCTGCTCACCTTCGTCGTCGGCCGCATTGCGACGAGTTTCGGCCAAGCGATTCCTCAGGTCGCCCTCGCGATCACGCTGACGCTGGCGTGCCGCCCGATCGGCGCGCTGCTCTTCGGCTGGCTTGCCGATCGCTACGGACGGCGTACGCCGCTGATGATCGACATCGCGCTCTACTCCCTGCTCGAGCTCCTCACCGCATTCTCGCCGAACTTCACCGTTTTTCTCGTGCTCCGCGCGCTCTTCGGCATCGCCATGGGCGGCGAGTGGGGACTCGGCGCCGCGATGGTGATGGAAGTACTTCCGCCGCAGCGGCGTGGCTTCTTCAGCGGCCTGCTGCAACAAGGCTACATGTGGGGCTATCTGCTCGCAGCGTTAGCGTATTTTCTCGTCTTTAACTTTACGAACTGGGGCTGGCGCGGGCTCTTCGTGATCGGCGCGCTGCCGGCCGGGCTCATTCTCTTCATCCGCTCGAGCGTGCCCGAATCACCGGTCTGGCTGGAAGGCCGCGCGCGCCGGGTCACGATCGGAAGAGACTTCGCCCTGCGGTCGCTGCGCGCGCATTGGCCACTCTTTATCTACTGCGTCGCGTTCATGGCGGCGCTCAACGCGATGTCGCACGGCACGCAAGACCTCTATGCGACGTTCTTGCAGAAACAGCACGGATTTTCGACCGGCCAAACGTCAACGCTGGCGATCGTTGCGGCCGTTGGCGCGATTCTTGGGGGGCTCACGTTCGGGACGCTCTCGCAACGCTTCGGGCGGCGCCCCGTCGTGATGTTGTGCGCGGTACTTGCCGCATGCATGGTTCCGCTCTGGGCGTACAGCCCGACGATCGTGCTCCTCGCCGCGGGTGCCTTTGGCATGCAGTTCGCGATTCAGGGCACGTGGGGCGTGATTCCCGCGCACCTCAACGAACTCTCGCCGCCGGACGTGCGCGCGACCTTCACCGGCTTTACCTATCAGCTCGGCAACCTCGTAGCCGCCGGCACCGCCCAGTTCGAAGCATCGCTCGCTCAACACTCGAGCTACGGTGAAGCGATGGCGCTGGTCCTCATCCTCGTTCTTGCTGCCGTATTCGCATTGACCGCGGTCGGGTATCTCATTCGCCCTGAGAACCGCTTTGTAGCCCTCTCTTCCTAGCTTGCCTGGGCCTTGCTTTGGTATGCTGGAAACCTAGTGGAACAACCAGAAAAACCAACGCCTTTAGGTTTTGACGGAGAAGCCGGGGCTCCGACAGAGGACTTGTGAAAGCTCTACACTTTTGGTTTCGCGAATGAGTCGCTCGTCAGCGTAAAGACGTAGCTGGCGCTACTCGTTTCGGCGCCGCCCGCCGTCGCGACGTCGGCATGGATGACGTCGGGCACTTCCATCGCGCGATCGTAGTTGATCGTGATATCGGACGTTTGGTTGTCGAACCCGCCGTTGTGAAGCTGCGTCGTCTTGATCTCTCGGACGATGACCTTCTTACCGTTCCCCGCATCGACGAGCGTGAAATCTTCTTCGATATTAAACTCCGCGGACTGCTCCTTGCGCTGCCAATGCCCTTGGGCATCCCACGGCGCGGCGTCAATGAACTGCCGTCCCATATAGCTGAGGAGAAGCCATTCCGCAGGGCCTGGCGTGGCCGTGGCCGGACAAAACACTGCCGTGCTGCCGTAGACGTTGCAAGAATATGCTGCGCGCGGCCGCGGCTCGCCCTGAACCAGTTCGGAAATGCGCACGACCAGCGAGCCGTCCGGCGCTACGGAGAGGATGTCGACATACATGGTGCCGCCGCCCCCCTCGGGGGGCGCCACCTTTCCACCCTGATTGTTCACCGTTTGCACGCCGCTGGCGCCGGTGACTTTGTAACTTTGCAAGCCTTCAACGGCGACGGTGAAGGAGTACTCCAAATGTCGCAACGGCTTGCCCGATGGCGAAGCAGGCGCCGGCGTTTGGGCCGTAAGCCCGGCGACGCCGCAAACCGAAAGCAAAAGAGCGATTCCTAAAGTTCGCACGATGTTACCCCAACGCTTTAACGATGCGGCTCGTTACTTCCCGCCTAATCGTAGCGGCGAGTTACGCCGCCGCTCTCGGAAACCTCGAGCAGCTCTTGCGCCGCGGCGGTGTGGAACGACATCACGATCATATCGCCGTCAACGGGATAGAACTCGTGCGGAACGCCGGGCTCGATGACGAACCAGCGCTCGCCCGGCCCGCCGTCCCCGAACGCAGCCATCTCGCCGATTGCGCCGCCGACGCGCGAACGCCCGCGACCCTCAATCACCGCCATGTGCTGAACGCTATTTGGATGATAGTGCGATCCCGACCAGCGCTCTGCGCGCAGCGCAAAGATCCAAGCCGATTGAATCTTCTCCGGAATGTCGCGCACGTTTCCCATATCGATCGTCGCCCAGACGAACGGCTCATGCGACGCGCGCAACTCGGCCTTGAGCCACTCGATCGTCGCGACCACATCCGCACGCGTCACCAGTTCCACAACGGCGCGATCCATCATGAAGTTAAATCCCGCGGAGAATTTTCTTGAGGTGCGCGACCGCCGCCGAATGAACTTGCGAGACGCGCGATTCCGAAACGCCGAGCGCGGCTTTAATTTCGCGCAAGCGCTGGCCTTCGAAGTAGTAGAGTTGGATGACCGCCCGCTCTTGCGGCGGCAGCGACTCGACGGAGCGCACGAGTTCGGCGCGCAGTTCGTCGTGCTCGAGATCGCGCGTGACGTCGCTCTCCTCGTCTTTGAGCGTGTCGGCCAAGGCGAGACCCTCACCGCTCTGATTCGGCAGCAGCTCCTCGAGCGAAACGAGCGTCGTGCCGCGCGCGTGCTTAACGGCTCGATCCAACTCCTTGGGGGTAACGTCTAAGTGCGCCGCCAGCTCCTCGTTGGTCGGCGCGCGGCCGAGACGCGTCTCAAGCGCTTCGTAGGCGCGTTCCAACTCTCGCGCGCGCTGGCGAATCGTTCGCGGAACCCAGTCCAGCGAGCGCAACGCATCGAGAATCGCCCCGTTGATGCGGGTCACCGCGTAGGTTTCGAACTTGACCGAGCGGCTGCCGTCGTATTTCTCGATCGCGTCCATCAAGCCGAAGACTCCGTCGTTGATGAGGTCGTTGATATCGACGCTGGACGGCAGATGCATGGACATCCGGCCCGCGACATACTTGACGAGGTGCAGATACTTATGAACGACCTCCTCGCGCGTCAGGAGAGTACCGCCGATGGAATAGCGGCGGTTGGCGGGTGCGCGCGCCAGCGGTTTGCTCACGTCTTTCCCTCCGCAATACCCCGGCTAGCGCTGGAGTCCTCGCGAGCAGGGCCGGCCGGGCCTCGTAGGACTTGCGCGTCCCGCCGGAGTAGCCAAGCCGGTCGGCCCTGCGGGGCCAGTATTTTTGCTTAACTGAAAGATAAGGATGACCGCACAGACTGCGATTTCGGCCGGCCTAATTGGTGGTGTCCTGGCGGTGCTCTATGGAGTCGCGCTGACCTTCTGGGTGCTGGCGCAACCCGCCGGCAATCAGCGCATGCGCGAGATTGCGGCCGCCATCCAGGAAGGCGCCATGGCCTTTCTGCAGCGCCAGTACCGCACGATCGGCATCGTCGCCGTCGTGCTGGCCATCGTGATTTTCTTTGCCCCGACCCTCGGCAAGGAAGCGGCCATCGGCTTCTTGATCGGCGCCATTCTTTCGGGCGCGGCCGGCTTCATCGGCATGATCGTATCTGTTCGCGCCAACGTTCGCACGGCCGAAGCGGCACGCGGCGGCCTCGCGCCGGCGCTGAACGTCGCCTTTCGCGGCGGCACCGTCACCGGGATGCTGGTCGTCGGTCTAGGCCTGCTCGCCGTCTCCGGCTACTATGCCATCCTGATGAACGTCAACGGCGGCGATGCCGCGACCTCGCTCAATGCAATGGTCGGGCTTGCATTCGGTTGCTCGCTGATCTCCGTCTTCGCGCGTCTCGGCGGCGGCATCTATACGAAGGCCGCCGACGTCGGCGCCGACCTCGTCGGCAAAGTCGAAGCGGGCATTCCCGAAGACGACCCGCGCAATCCGGCGGTGATCGCCGATAATGTCGGCGACAACGTCGGCGACTGCGCCGGCATGGCCGCTGACCTTTTCGAGACGTACTGCGTGACGACCGTCGCAGCAATGCTTTTGGGCAACCTCCTGTTCGGTGACAAGCTGCCCGGCGCGACGACCTTCCCGCTGCTGCTCGGCGCCGTCTCGATCGTCGCCTCGATCATCGGCGCGCTGTTCGTCGGTGTCGGCGGCGTCCGGCGCAATAAGATCATGTCCGCGCTCTATCGCGGCATGGCCGTCACCGGCGTCCTGGCCCTCGTGGGCTTCTACTTCGTAACGCAGCAGGTTTTCGCCAATCAAAGCCTCGTGAACGGAACGGGCATCTTCATATGCGCCATCATCGGCGTCGTGATTACCGGCCTAATTACGGTTATCACCGAGTATTACACCGGCTCGCAGTTCCCGCCGGTGCAGCGCATCGCGCGCGCATCGGTTACCGGCCACGCGACCAATATCATCGCCGGCCTTGCGGTCTCGATGCAGGCCACGGCGCTCCCAGCCCTCGTGATTGTCGTCGGCCTACTGATCAGCTTTGGGCTCGACGGCGTCTACGGCGTTGGCATCGCCGTTACGGCGATGCTTTCGCTCGCAGGAATCGTGGTCGCGATCGACTCCTTCGGCCCGATCACCGATAACGCGGGCGGGATCGCCGAGATGGCCGATATGCCGGAAGACGTTCGCAATGTCACCGATCCGCTCGATGCCGTCGGCAACACGACCAAGGCCGTCACCAAAGGCTACGCAATCGGCTCGGCCGCGCTTGCGGCGCTCGTGCTCTTCGCCTCGTTCCTCCAACAGCTCACGAACCACAGATGCGGCGCCGGCGGGACGATGCAGTGCATCGAAGGCGTTCGCAATCTCTTCGCGGTCGGAAACCCCTATGTGCTCGCCGGCCTCTTTATCGGCGGGCTCTTACCCTATCTCTTTGCCTCGCTCTCGATGGAAGCTGTCGGCCGCGCCGCCGGCGCGGTGGTCGAAGACGTGCGCCGTCAGTTCCGCGAGAATCCTGGCATCATGGCGGGCACGGCGCGACCGAACTACGGCACGACGGTCGACATCGTCACGCGCGCCGCACTCCGCGAAATGATCGTCCCGGCGCTGATTCCCGTTGGCGTTCCAGTCGTCGTGGTGCTGCTCTCGTACTTTAATATCTTGCCCGGCGATACCGGCGCCCAGATGATGGGCGGCATTCTCGTCGGTTCGATCATCACCGGGTTCTTCGTCGCGATCTCGTTCACGTCGGGCGGTGGCGCCTGGGACAACGCCAAGAAGTTCATCGAAGATGGGAACTACGGCGGTAAGGGCTCGATCGCGCACCAAGCGGCCGTCACCGGCGACACGGTCGGCGATCCCTACAAAGACACCGCGGGTCCCGCGATCAATCCGATGATCAAGGTGCTCAACATCGTCGCGCTGCTGCTGGTCGCCTTCCTGCGCTAGCAGTCGGGCCGTGCGTGACGCAACGGTGAGTAAGCGTTAGCCTGCGTCCTGCCCGGGGCGTTTGAGGGGAACTCCGTGATGGTAGAAGTCATTCGAAAGTTATCGCTTCATACCTGAAAGGATCTCAAGTTGAAGAACAACCTACTCATGGCGATTGTAATGGGCCTGGGATTCGCCCTCACTGCGCTGCCGGCGCCGGCAGATTACATCTACGTGCAAGTTGCGCCGCCGGCTGCCGTCTATGAAACCGTCCCCGCACGGCCCCATCAGGGTTACGTATGGGTTGGCGGCTATTACCGCTGGGATGGCGGCCGCTACGTTTGGGTTCACGGCCACTATGTGGAACACGCCGGCAGTTGGTGCGGCGGCCACTGGCGCCACACCGCCAATCGGGGGTGGTACTGGACCGACGGCCGTTGGTGCTAATCGGGACCGCGTAAGCTAAAAAGGGACCGGCCCGCCCGGCCCCTTTTCCTTTCCAACGCGCATCGTCCAATCGTACGTTCCATCGTCCGATTGTGAGCGACGTTGCAACTCGTCGTTGATACGCTTCCATGAAACGCTACGCCATGGAGGCCCGCATGAATCAACGCATCGTTCTCTCGCTGCTCGCCGTCACGCTCACCGCCTGCTCGACGTCCGGCGGCGGCTCAACCCCGCAAATCAAATCGCCTACGGTTCGAACCGCGACCTCCGCGCAGTACACCGTCGTCAGCCTCGCCACACTTGGCGGCGCGTCGGCCGGTGCGAACAGCATCAACAACCGTAACTGGGCGAGCGGCCTCTCGAGTTTGAGCTCGAGCTCGTACATCCACGCCGCGCTCTGGGAAAACGGCAGCTCGCCGATCGACCTCGGCACGCTCGGCGGCCCAAATAGCGCCGTCGAATGGCCTGTAAACAACGGCCGCGGCCTCATCGCCGGCATCTCCGAAACGAACGAAGCGCAAAAACTCGGCGAAACTTGGTCGTGCGCGGAGGGCTTCTTCCCGCAGCCGCCCAGCGGACATATCTGCCGGGGTTTCGCGTGGCAAAATCACCGCATGACGCGACTCCCAACGCTGGGCGGGAACAACGGCTTCGCCACCGGCGCCAACGACCGCGGCCAAATCGTCGGCTGGGCCGAAACCCGCAACCACGACTCCACCTGCACGCCGCCGCAAGTCCTCGGATTCGAAGCGGTAATCTACCAACTCAAAGGCGGCCGAAAGATCCAAGAACTCGCGCCTTACCGCGGCGACAAAGACGGCGCCGCCACCGAAATCAACGACGCCGGCCAAGTCGTCGGCATCTCCGGCCGGTGCGACCAAGCCGTCGGACGATTCACGGCGCACCACGCCGTCATGTGGGAACACGGCCGCACCATCAATCTCGGCAACCTCGGCGGCACCGCTTGGAATACGCCAATGGCGATCAACGCGCGCGGCGACGTCGTCGGCTTCTCCGATCTCTCCGGCGACTCGTCCGGAAATCCGAACTTCCACGCGTTCCTTTGGACCCGCAACCACGGCATGCAAGACCTCGGCACGCTGTACGGCGACGAGTACAGCGAAGCGCTGGGCATCAACGACTCGGGCGCGATCGTCGGTGTCTCGTACGGAGTAAGTTTCTCCACCTCGCGCGCCTTCATCTACGAGAACGGCAAGATGACCGACCTGAACACGCTAACTGGGTCCAGCTCCTCGCTCGATCTCCTGTTCGCGAATGACATCAACGATAAGGGCGTCATCGCAGGCGGTGCCTGCGTCCTGGCCAGTGGATCATGCAGCAGCTCCCAACCCGCCTTCATGGCCACCCCCGTGTCACGCTGAGCGTCACAGTGTGCCGGCCCGGAGCGCTAACAATGGATTCGGTATGTGGCAAGAGCGAGCGTGGGGCAAGCGCGACGACCGCGAGATGACTTTCAGCGTGCTCAAGAGCAGCGCAGCGCGCTGGGACGGCTTCGAAGCGATTCTTTACGATGCGTCGGCCGGCTTTTCAGAGCAGCAGTTCATACGCCATAACGTGAGCATGCAGGTTGGAAAGCCGTTGCTCGTAACGAGCCGGTGCGACGGCGAAGTGCTGCGCCGCCTTCAGGTGCCCGGCGACGTGAAGATCGTACCCCCCGGCATCCCGCGCGTCTGGGAGACCGAATCGGCAACGATCAAGCTCTCGATGTATCTCAACTCCACGCTGATGCTCTCAACCGCCGCGTCGATGGGCGTCGACCTCGAACGCGTCGCGATTCGCCCGCAGCTCCACCTTCGCGATCCGCGAATCGAACACGTCGGGTGGGCGGTCAAAGCCGAACTCGAAACTCCCGAACCGTTGGGGCGCCTCTACGGCGAAAGCCTTGGCCTAGCGCTCGCGGCGCACGTTCTGCGTACCTACGGCCCAACTCGGCCCATCGCCACCGGCGCGCGTCTGCCGCAGCGCCGCCTCTCCCGCGTGCTCGACTTCGTCCGCACGAACATCGCCAGCGATCTGTCGATGAGCGAACTCGCCGCCGTCGCCGGAGTCAGCCCGTCGCATTTCAAGACGCTCTTCAAACGAAGCGTCGGAATGCCGGTGCACCAATACGTCATCCGGCGCCGCGTCGAATACGCCGTCGAGCTACTGCAAAACGATCGCGCGGTACTCGCCGATGTCGCGTTGCAAGCCGGCTTCGCGAATCAAAGCCATCTCGCGCGCTGCATGCGCGCCACGCTCGGCACCACACCCGGAACCTTGCGCCGCACCTTGTTATAAGGCTTCGGCGACCATCAACGTGGCGCCCGCAATCAGGAAGTTCAGAGCAAACTCGGACCAATTCCCATGCGCCTCCGGGTGAGCGACCAGGAGCGGAATCCAAACCACTACGCCAAAGACCGTCAGCATCGCCGCCATCAGGCGCATCGCGCGGCGCGCCCGAACATTCACCAACATTGCAACGGCCGCGAGTGCGAACGCGACCGTCGTGAATATCACCCAGAACGTCTGATTTGGCGGAATCCACTTCGGAACCAAGCTCGCCGTCACAGATTCATAGACTATTTGCGCCAGCGTGAAGGCAATCGTGCAGAGGCCCAGCCCAACGCGCGCCACGAGCCGAAGCGTTCCCGACTGCGCCACATTCGCATTCGTAACCGCGTACAACGCGATCGCCCCACAGAACAAGCAGAACTGTTCGGCGAAGCCGTCGTATTCCCCGAAGACTCTCGGCGCGCCGACGATGCCCGGGACGCACGCCAAAACGAAGATCGCGTAGACCGCGACGAGCACGCTCGAGGCCGCGCGCAGCGTTCGCGGAAGCAGTATCCCGATGCCACCGGCGACGAGCGCAACCATCAGCGCCTCGCCGATAAACGTACCGAAAGGCAGGCGCAAGATCCGATGAACGCTCTGCCAGGTGTCGGCGTCGTGCCACATCAACGCGATCACGCCAAACAGCACCGCCGACCCGCCGAAGACAATTCGCCCGTACAACGCGGTTTTCATACAAGACGTAGCGCCCGCTCGGCAGACTCCGTGACGCTACGCCGCCGGTTTATGCGCTAGCTCTTCGTACTTCCGGAAGATAACGAAGTAGCTCGCCCCGATAAAGACGATCGCAAAGGCGAGCAGCGCGTCGCCGATGGTGGCGGTGAGGCTCCCGCGAAGCGGCATGAGCGCACGGATCGCGTAGCGCAGTCCGAAGGCGGCGGCGAAGATCACAATCGTCACCCAAGACGAGCCGAGATACATCACGCCCGGGCGATCCGTGGGACGAACGTCGGTGTGCACGCCGCGCAGAATCCCGAACGGCAATCCGGCGATACCGCCCACGACGACGCCGAGCGCGATTTCGAGCGGCGGCGCCGGGTTGAGCATGTTGTTGGCGTAGATCACCCACGCCGTCAGTGCGCAGAGTATGATCGGTGAGACCCACATTCGCGTGACGCTGATGCGCTGCGGCCGCATCATGCGAACGGCGAGCACGACCACGACGATCAGGAGTGGGATCAGCTGAACCCACCCCGGAACGTTGGGCGTCGCTTGCGATCCTATTTGATTTCGACCTTGGCGCCGGCTTCTTCGAGCTTCTTCTTCACCGCCTCGGCTTCGTCTTTCGTAACGCCTTCCTTTACGGCTTTGGGCGCGCTCTCGACGAAGGCTTTGGCTTCGGTCAGGCCGAGGCTCGTAAGCTCGCGGACTGCCTTGATGACTTTGATCTTTTCCGGACCAATTTCTGACAGAATGACGTCAAACTCGGTCTTCTCGGCTTCCGGCGCCGCGGCAGACGGACCGGCGGCCATCATCGCGACCGGCGCGGCGGCGGAGACGCCGTACTTCTCCTCGAGCTGCTTGACGAGATCGGCAAGTTCGAGAACGGTGAGTTTATCGATCTGTTCGATGACTTCGGCGATTGCCATGATACGTATTGTTCCTTATCTAAGCGTTTGAGGCTGCGGCTTTTTGTTCGCGAATGGCGTTGAGCGCGCGGACGAGTCCGCTCTGGTTGCCCTGCAGCACGGTAACGAGCCCGCGAAGCGGATTCGCAAGCGTGCCGACGAGCGCGGCGAGAAGTTCGATTTTCGGCGGAAGCTTGGCGAGCACGTCGACCTGTTTTGCGTCGACGATTTGGCCGTCGATGTATGCCGCCTTGATTCCGACCTTTTTAACGGTGTCGCTGAAAGTTTTGAGCGCCTTGGCTGGCGCCACCGGATCGGCTCCGGCAAAAACGACGCCGGTCGGCCCCGCCAGAAACGTCTCGACCTGCGATGCAAGGTCGCCGGCGGCGATGCGAAAGAGCGTGTTTTTGACAACCGAGTAGCTGTTGCCGTCTTTGCGCAGCTCGCCGCGAAGCTTGGTGATCTCCGCAACGGTCAGCCCTTGATAATCGGTAAAGAACAGACTCTTCGCCGAGGCGAGTTTCTCGGTGAGTTCTGCGACTGAGGCTTCCTTACGCGCGGTCGGCATTCGTACGTTTCTCCGGCGCAAACGCGCCACAACGAAAAAGAAAAGCGCCCCGTGTCGAGGGCGCTACATTGAACGTTCGCACCGCCGGAGCGATGCCGAACCGTCTATCTTGCGTCCTCGGTGGTCAACATTAAGGCCTTGCGGCCGGCCACGGTCTTGGGAGCCGTCGGCTAGCCTACCATGGCGGCGCCGGGGAGCGCAAGTCTTTCGGCCCGAAGCCGCCCGGATGCCAACCGCCCTTACTCCGGCCGAGGCGCTCGCAAGTCTCAAAGCCGGCAACGCGCGATTCGTCGCTGGAACTCCGCAGACCGACCCCCTCGATGCCGGCGTCCTCGAGCTGGCCAGCGGCCAAAGCCCCCACGCGATCGTGCTCGGTTGCTCCGACTCGCGCGTGCCGATCGAAACGATTTTCGATCAGCCGCCGGGCAACGTCTTTGTGGTTCGAGTCGCGGGTAACTTTCTGAACGACGACATCTTGGGTTCGATCGAGTTCGGCGTCGCCGTCTTGAAAGCGCGGCTGATCCTCGTCCTCGGGCATACCAACTGCGGCGCGGTTACCGCCGCCGTCGCACACGCAAAAGACGGAACGACGCAGCCCGGATACATCGCGCGGCTGGTTACCGCGATCGCTCCGGCGGCCGAAGCGACCCGCGACCTTCCAGGTGACTGGATTGTCAACGCCACCGCCGAAAACGTGCGACGCACGGTGCAAGCGATGACCGTTTTCTCCGCGATCGTCGCCGGCGCGATCTCCGACGGCGATGTCAAAGTAGCCGGCGGCATCTACGAGCTGCACACCGGCGGCGTCAGCTTCTTCTAGCTTGCGGTCCCCAGGTGCGCGAATGGGACTAGTGGTATTTTTAGGGGAGACCCACGTGGATGACGACGATGGCCACGCAGATCACGACCACTGTCCCACCGCTGATCCCTAGGCTGTAGCTTTCACCCGGTTCGGATCGACTTTGACGCCCGGACCCATCGTGCTGGCCAAAGTCACGCTGCGAACGTACGTGCCCTTGGCGGCCGACGGCTTCGCGCGAACGATCGCGTCGAGCAAGGTCGTGATATTCTCCAGCAAGTGCTGCTCCTCGAAGCTCGCCTTGCCGACGATCGTGTGCACGATGCCCGTCTTGTCGAGACGGTACTCGACCTTACCGGCCTTGATGTCGCGAATTGCGGCACCGATGTTCGGCGTTACGGTTCCCGCCTTGGGATTCGGCATTTTCTGCGCAAGAATTCGTCCCAGCTCTTTACCGACCGACGCCATCATGTCGGGCGTCGCGACCGCGACGTCGAACTCGGCGAACCCGCCCTTGACCTTATCGATCAAATCCTGATCGCCGACGATGTCGGCGCCGGCTTCTTGCGCGGCCTTTGCGTTGTCGCCTTTGGCAAACGCGATGACGCGCACCGTGCGTCCCGTTCCATGTGGCAGGAGCACCGTGCCGCGGACGTTCTGATCGCTCTTCTTGGGGTCCACACCCAAGCGGATGTGCGCCTCGACGGTCTCATTGAACTTCGCCGTGGCGTTCTTCTTGACGATCTCGATGGCTTCCGACGTCGAAAAAAGCTTGTCGGAATCGAACGTCGCGACGAGCGCCTTGAAGCGTTTTCCGTGATGCTGCGCCATCTTACGCCTCCACTTCCACGCCCATCGACCGCGCCGTTCCGGCGACGATCTTCTTGGCGGCGTTCATGTCGTTGGCGTTGATGTCGGGCATCTTCACCTTCGCAATATCTTCCAGTTGCTTCTGCGTCAGCTTGCCGACTTTGTTGCGGTTGGGCTCCTTGCTGCCCGACTCGATCCCCAACGCCTGTTTGATTAAAAAGGACGCCGGCGGCGTCTTCGTGATGAACGTAAACGTGCGGTCGTCGAAGACGGTGATCTCGACGGGGATGATCATGCCGGCTTGTGAAGCAGTGCGCTCGTTGTACTGCTTGCAGAAGTCCATGATGTTGAGCGAGTAGGGACCCAGCGCCGGTCCGATCGGCGGAGCCGGGGTCGCTTTGCCTGCCGGAATCTGCAGGCCGATCTTACCAACTACCTTTTTAGCCACGAACTATCTCCTTTCGAACCGACTCTCGTCGCTTCTCCCCCACTAGTGTTTGTTGGTTCACGAACGCCGGGGTTTACGCTCGTGTCATCCTGAGCGAAGTCGAAGGACGCTAAACTTTCTCCACTTGGAAGAACTCCAGCTCAACGGGCGTTTCCCGGCCGAAGATCGAGATGAGCGCGCGCAGGCGCTCCTTCTCCGGCGAGATCTCGTCGACGACGCCGGTGAAGTCGAAGAACGGTCCCGACGTAACCTTGACACGGTCGCCCTTCTTGAAGTCGATCTTGAGCTTGGGTGCTTCGATGCCCATCTGCTTGAGAATCGTTTTGACTTCTTTGTCTTGCAGCGGCACGGGTTTCTCGCCCGGTCCCGGACTGCCGACAAAGCCGGTCACGCCCTGGGTGTTGCGCACGACGTACCAGGACTGATCGTCCATGGTCATCTCGACCAGCACGTAGCCGGGAAAAACTTTTTTCGGGGTGATCTTGCGCTTGCCGTCTTTGAACTCGACTTCGTCTTCCATCGGAACGAGCACGCGGAAAATCTTGTCCTGCATGCCCATCGAATGGATGCGCCGCTCGAGATTCGCCTTGACCTTGTTTTCGTAGCCCGAATAGGTGTGGACGACGAACCAGTTCCGGTTATCCTTAGGTTTCTGCGCGACGCCATCGTCGGACGGCACTTCGTCGGACGGCACTTCGTCGGACGGAAGCTCCGCGACCATCTCCTCGACCGGGGCCGGATCACCCATCTGAGGATCCTCGGTCTTGGTCTCGTCGATCCTCGTCTCGTCTATCGTCGCTTCGTCAACGACCGGTTCGGCGTCGTACATCGTTTGCATCTATCCCGATGTGATGGGATGAATCAAGCTGAAGAACCATCCGAAGAGTTGGTCAACGATGAAAACGAACGCCCCAATGCCGACCACCAGCGAGATCGTGAGGATCGTCGCCGAGATCCATTCCTCGCGCGTCGGCCACGTGACGCGCCGAAGCTCCGCGATGACGCCGCGGACGAAATCGCCGCCCGCCATGGACTGGGCCGTTCGCTTTTGCTGTTCGTTCACCAAAGGTTTACCTTAAAAAATGCAGGGCGGACAGGACTCGAACCTGCAACAACTGGTTTTGGAGACCAGGACTCTACCAATTGAGCTACCGCCCTATCTCGTTTCCCTATGCGGTTTGTGGCATCGGCAGAAGCGGCAATATTTGCTGAGCTCCAGCCGGTCCGTGGTCTTCTGCTTATTCTTTTGCGTGTTGTAGTTCCGGCGCTTGCACTCCGTGCACGCCAGGACGACCATCACGCGTGATTCTTTCTTTGCCATCTTTAGTCTATCACAACATTAAGAAAACGGACCGGCGGTCCGTTCAAGCTACAATGCTACCACACCCCGCCCCCCCTTTCAATGGCCTGTGCCGCATCATCCCGAGCGCAGTCGAAGGGCGACTAAGCAACCAACCGCCGCCGTTGTCACCCAGCACGGCAGGCAAACCGGCGCGATCTTTAGGATAGCAGTTCCACAATGCTGGCCCTCGCTGCGCTGTTCGCAACCCTGGCCGTCGCGTCGCCAAGCCCGGCTCCCGAGGCAGGCGTGACGCCGGCTCCAGCAAGCGGCAGACGCGATCCTTGCGGCGGCTCACAAGAGCTGCTCAAGAAATATCTCGCCGCATCCCCGTGCGTTTTCGTTGCAGGTCAGGCGAGTCTACAAGCGACCTACGCGACGACCGTCATCCCCGCAGACGTCCTGCTCGATCTAGGCGGATCGACTTTACCTGCGCGCGCGAATCGGTCGGCGATCGGCTATCCGGGAGCCCTCATCAACGTCGGCATATCCCAAAATGCGCAGATAACGATTCTGCCGCCGTCCTTCTCGCAGCTGTCGAGTGCGACGCGCGGAACGCTGGCCGCCGGCGCTACCGACATGCAGTTTTGGTACAAGCAACTGATTTACGTTGATCGCGCTCGCGGAATTCTCGGCGGTTTGCTACTGACCTACGAAGCTCCGACGGGGTCGCCGGGGATCGCAGCGCCTGGGCCGGCCTACACAATCAATCCCCTCCTCAATCTGGCCACGAATCGAACGCGAACGATGGGTGTGAGCCTTGCCTTCCCGGTATCGAGTTTCGCCTCCGCGTCATCGTCTGGGATTACGCGCGGATGGAGTTTCGCGCCGCAGGCCGTTCCCTTTTGGCGTTCGCCTGGCGGAACGTTGCTCGCGCTCGTCGTGACTCACGATTTTACGACCAACGCCACTCCTCTACTCCTCAACACGGCGCAGCTCGTTACCCGGCAGTTTCAAATCCAAGCCACCTATGGTGGCGTTAACTCTGCCGTCGATCTCGCGAATCCGCTCGCAGGCGTCACGCGGGCACAGGGGACTTCCTATTCGCGCACGCTGACGATAGGAGCAAGCTACATGTTCGGAACCAGCGACCCCTGACGGCTCGATCGCTTCGACGCAAACAAAACACCTATGAAGGTAAGGGTGGTGCGCCCGGTCAGAATCGAACTGACAACCTTGGGCTTAGGAGTCCCCTGCTCTATCCAGTTTGAGCTACGGGCGCGCACGTGGTTCGCCTTATTTTACAAGGTTTTGCGCCACATCACCGATCCAGCCCAAAAGCGTTTTGCCCCCATTTTGCCCCCATGGCCTAACCACCCGCCCTCATTTCCCAGCCGCCGCGCGGCGGGCCTGGGCAGCGCGTACGGCGTCTCCGATCGACGCGACCGCTGGCTCCTGCGCGCCGTCGACGAGGTGGCCACAGACGCGCAGGGTCGTTGACGGGTCGCTGTGCCCAAGGAGCGCCGCAACGGTGCGGACGTCGCTTCCGTCCGTGATGGACTGGCTTGCCGCGAAATGACGCAGCGAGTGGAGGCTGATGCCCTCCGATTTAATACCAACTGACTTGGCGATCGTGGCATCCACCTTCACTCTCGCCGGCGCCGGGCTCTGTCCGCGCCTGAAGTTAGGTAGCCACAACTTTATTTCTGCGAGCTCGATCCGTCTAGCGTGATGCCCGAGGGGCTACTTCGAACTGACCGCACTTCCGATCGGAGCGCCGACGGTTTCCGTGCTGTTGTTCGTTGGTTCGCCACCTGCCGGGAAGGCCCAACGATTTGCATATGGGTTAAGGTAGCTGTTACAGAAGTCGTAGTTGCCGCCCGCAAAATAGCGCTGGCCGTTGGCGGCGATCACTCCCTGAAGGACGTCGCACGTAGACGAGCCGTCGTAGTTGAGCAGTTTCGTGTTACCGGTGATCGTTGCGGTCGAGCCCGAAATCGTGAGCCAATATATGCATGCGGCTCCCCTGGTGCCTCCGCAAAGCTGGTCGCCAACGGCGAGGTACCCCGACGTCCACTGGACCGTCGCGGGGAAGTAGATTGTCCCGCCGCTGATGCTGATGGTATTCAGCGCGCCGGCTCCGCTCGGAAGCTCTAACAACGCGAAGGTGTTGGGCGTCCCAAACGTCAGTGCGCTGACGAAGAGATTGCCGTTCGGGTCGTAGCCGCCGAAGTAGTAGTAGAATCCCGCGCTCGAATCCACGTACGCTGTCCCGGAACCCGTGGCGTTCTTGTAGACGACGACGTCTCCAGGGCCACTGCCTGGCGTTTCGTCGTTCATGACCGCCAAGTCGCCCGTCTTTTTGTTTACCGCACAGCCAAAGGGGTTACCGGAATCACTCAAGGTTTTAACCAGTGTCCCGCCGCGCGAGTACAACGATAATAGATTCGTATCCGCATCCGCCACCCAGACTTGGCCCTGGCCATCCGAGCACAGACCGTACGGGGCGGTGAAGCCGGTGATCTGACCTTTTAATGCCAAGGCGGGCATTGTAAAGATATCTACGGTACCGGTGTCCGCGTCGGAGATGAAAAGCAGCCGCGGCAGCCCCTTCGCGTCCGGCGAGATCCATGACTTGCGGCGATTCGGATGAACCGCAAACGGCACCGGCGCCACCCCAGGACGAAAGCGCTGACCGACAAACGCGAGATTCTGCGGGGCAGTAGCGATGCCGGTTGAGGGCGCGAGCCCCGATGGTTGCGACCCGCTGCTACACGCAGCGACCAGGACTGCGGTTAAGGCCGGGACCAATGCGTGACGAAAAGATTGTGAGATGTTCATGCGAGACCGATCCCTCACCCCCGAGCGGGGATAGCTCCACAGCGGGACCCGCTGCGTTAGTATCTTGAAGGTGCGACCTTTCTCGCAGTTCCCCTGCCGGCGACACGGGCGCGATCCTAGGGCGTCTTACCGGGCAACAACTTGGTCGCGGACGAGTCGAAATGATGCTCCGCGCGAACGAGACGCGACAGGTCTGAAAGAAAAAGGCCCGCCGTTTTTCGCCCCCTTTTTGCCCCCATCGCAGGCGCCCAGCTAAAACTGATCGTAGCCATCGCCGACCATGTGGATTAGTCTCAAACGCCTTTTGCTATAAGGTTTTTGGCCGCCTGCAACCCGCAAGCCACCAGCGCCCACAGAGCGAAAACCGCTGCGCTGGGCTTAGGAGTCCCTGCTCTATCCAGTTTGAGCTACGGGCGCGCACGAATCGTCTTTCTTCTATGCGGTTTTGCGCCCAGGTGATCTGGCATTGAGTGCCTTCGCTCTGTAATGTTAGAGACGGACCCTGAAAGTCGCGAGTCTTTGACTAGTGGGCGCATGCTGAAACGCTCGGAGGGAGCGGTATTGGTACGATATTTCGCATCGCTCGCTAATATCGGCGCCTCGTGTCGCGCGCGACGTCGCTAACCCAAAAGCACTAATGTTTTCGCGACCGTGCTCCGTCGCTTACCAACGGGCGAGCGATTGCCGCTTAAATGACGAGTTCAGTCATCCCACAATTATCAACGTTAGTTCGCAGCAGGATTGGAACTCTTGGAGTACACAGGCTCGCCATGCGTGCGTTACTTCTATTGGTACTGGTCCTCTTCATTGCGGTGACGTTATTCCATACTTTCACGCAGTACGACTCATTCAGCGCTAGCTCATCGCCGAGCACGTCGACGTCGACCTCGGTTTCACGCCAACGAGAGAGCGTACTTTCTTAGCCCCTTCATGGTTCATGGCGAACGCCCGCGCCATACGCGGAGCGTTCGCCATGCCGCCGACGACACTTTATCCGACCAGGTTGCTCTTGGGTGGGTAGGGTGGATCGACGGGACCTACGGGATGGGTTGGGGGGAGGGGTCTCGGACCGCCCTTGATCGGGAACGGGTGGGTTTCGATGCCACCGCTTACGTTATCCAGGTCTCCCTCGTTCTTCTGGTCGCTCATTTTCTGCCTTTCTCGCGTGGTGAAATCGCCACGCTGAACGCAGCTTACCGGCCGAGTAAGAAGTCGCTGGGAAAAGATCGGGAACAACTCAATGAAAAACGGGGTCCGCTAGAACGGACCCCGTCTGATCGCTTGACGATCAGGTTTTTCGTGAAGCCTACTTGTCCGAAGGGGTGTAGGATGCTCCGTAGCAACCACCGCCGGAGCAGTCGGCCGTCGGGTGGATCGTCGCCGTGTTAGACTTCACCGCGATTTCGTTAAACCAGCCGTAGGCGTCGCCGATGATCATCTTGGAGTCTTTGTGATTGAAGCCGCCCGTGACCGGGTCGCCGTAGCCGAACGTATTGGTCAGCGTCGGGCCGAGCGTCTGCAGCGGCGTTCCCGTCCAGGGCAGCGCGTACTGCGTTATCGTGCGCGCACTCTGGTCGATCACGTTGAGGACTTTACCGTGATTCGAAATGATTACGCCGCCATAGGTTCCGATCGAACCGGGAGGAAGCAGCACGGTTTGCGTGCCGGAGGCCTTGGTCGCGTTTGCGTACTCGGCCAGGCCGTCACCGCACGTATAGGGGTAGGCGTTTTCGCATCCGCTGTACGTGTAGTAAATATTGTCCGAGGCGTCTACGTCGAAATAGGCCGAGCCGTAGAGCGTGATGCCGGACAGGTTAAACGGGTTGACCGTCGGCTGCCCCGACGCCTGGCCCGCATTCCAGAACTCGACACCGCCGCCCTGGACGTACGAGCAGATGTAATAGCCATAGCACGACACGTAGTAGGTCAGGCCGAGGAAAACGTGATTTGCGTTCTCGGCTTGGTCCACCGTGCCACTAAAGAACTGTGCGCAGAGGCTGACCGGGATGTTGCTCGGGCAACCGCCGTTATAGGTGTTGAGCAGCGTTCCGTTGCCGCTGTATTCCTGCGAGGCGCCCACCTCGAACGTTGAATTGACTTGGCACGACACCCAGACGTTGCGCTGGTGGTCGACTTTGACGGTTGACGGGTTGTAGCAGCCGTTCGTTGCGGTATTGATCGCAGTAACCGTCTTGTTACTCTTGTTCAATCCAATGAGATAGCTGTAACCTGTGCTCGACGCCCAGACCGCCGGAGCGACGCCGCCGTGAATCTCGTGGAACTGCCGCCGCGGCGCGCTCGTAAGGCTGTTGTATTCCCGCTTCGCAGCAGCTTGCGTGACCGGCGAGAGGATCTTGCCCTCTGCTTGCAGCTTCAACAACGCCATCGGGCTGATCTTGTGTGTCGGATACGTCCAATGCGGGGCACCTGTATGCTGGACCGTCGATTGCTGGCCAACCGAAGATCCGGGAAGTGATCCCGATCCGGGGGACGAGGAACAACCGGCGAACAACGCGGCCCCTAGGGCAAGACAAGTCGCCGGCGCAATTCCTATGCGCATTTGTTTCAAAGATTCTCCTGTGTGAAGTAGCCGGCTGTCTCGGGGGCGCGGCGCAACTGCTCGGTGTAGCCGTCTTCAATGGTGCGTGAATCTCACCTTTGCTTAAGAAAAAGAAATTGTTACGATGTTGCTTGCAACGCTGTGCGTTCCGAGTTAATGACTGCCATTTTTGTCGTAGTGCGATACAGGTACATGCGCCGCGGAAACCAAAATCAACTTGCCATGAGAAGCATTACTAGCGTGACGGCCGCTCTCGCCGTCCTCATTACAATGCAAGCCGCCGGCATCGCGCAGACGGTAGCGTCGATCGACCTTCTGCGCCGCGCGGTCAATCCAAATCCAGCGCTCCAGTCATACACGGCGTCGGCGCAGTTGTCGGCGACGCTGCACGTCGTGATTCCGGTGCACAAGAGCTATAACGGCACGGTCTACTATCTCAAGCCGCGGCGCTCGATTCAGTTTGCGAACGTTTCGGGCGAGTTGAGTCGCTTCAAAGACTTGGCCACCTCGACGCCGACCTACGACGAGGCGATCGCGCAGTACACGATTACCCCCGGCACCGACAACGGCAGCGTCTCGACCTACACGTTCGTTCCCAAGAAACAGGGAAGCCGGGTGAAGAGCATTACGCTGACGGTCAACGACGCTTCGGCGCTGGTTAGTCGCGCGCAATGGGCCTACACCAATGGCGGCAGTATGAGCTTCGACCAGACGTATCTCAACGCCGGCACGTTCCGTCTGCCCGCGAAAGCCAATATCGCGGCACGCTTCCCCGGCTACAGCGTCGACGGCGCGCTAACGTTCACCAACTACCACCCTAACGCTCCCGTTTCGCCGTCGGTCTTCACGGCCACGCCCGGGCCCTGAACACGGTTCGCTACGCCGCAGGGCGGGGGCAACTTCGCGCTGAAGGGCCCTCCTTTACCTGCCCTCCGCATCGGAGCTACTTGGGGATTGACTGCGCATGTATAGCCACCCGCGATTTGTCGGCATTTTAGGATGTGCGGCAACGCTCGCACTCGTGGGTTGCGCCACGAACGGCACCACGACGCCCACGACCGGTTCGACGACGTCGGCTCAAGTCGGCGCAACGCACCTCATACATTATATGCCCACCCGTTATGCGACCCGCACTCGCACGGTCGGCCCCCGTGGCGATACGTACTACAGCGGCTATATGTTTACGTACTACGGCGGCCCCGTGCTCCTCAAGCCGAAAGTTTACGTGATTTTTTGGGGCTACAAGACATACGGCGATCCCGACAAGGTAGCGCCGCTGCTCAAAGAATACACCAAAGTCGAGGGTGGGAGTCCCCATAACAATATTTACACCCAGTACTACGACATCGTCAGCAGCAAGAAAAACTACATCACCAATCCGAAGGGCCAGCAAGGCGGCATTTGGTTTGACGATAAGAACCCCGTTCCGACGAGTCCGAACGACGCTCAGGTCGCACAAGAGTCGCTTAACGGCGTTGCGAAGTTTGGCTACGACGTCAATGCGTCGTACGTTGTAGCCACGCCGCACGGCCACAACTCGCAGGGCTTCGGCACGCAGTTTTGCGCATATCACAGCACCGTTTATTACGATTCGCAGCTCGTTTCTTATACGAACTTTCCGTATATGCCGGATGCCGGCATCTCCTGTGGTTCCAACGACATTGCGCCTCCTAAGGATGAGAGCGGGACCGACGAGGGAGTGACCATCGTCGCCGGGCACGAGTACGGCGAGTCGATCACCGATCCGAACCCGGACACCGGCTGGTACGACTTCCAACATGGCGAGATCGGCGACGCCTGTGCGTGGATGAACGTCCAGAACATCACGTTCGGCAAGAAGTCTTACTCTACGCAGCCGATGTACAGCAACGCCAGCGAACACTGCGAACAAACGTACAAATAAACGAAAGGGCCGCGCGAACGCGCGGCCCTGCTTTACTGCGGCGATAAGTTCGACGGCCAGAGCGGGCCCGTCGGCAGCGCAAACCAGATCAGTCCGTTCCAAGTCGGCTTCTGGCCGACGCTTAACGCCTCTTCGGCGTAGAGAATGATGAAGCGCGTGACGTGGTACGATGCATCGATGTTACCGATCTGCGTGTGGTTGCCGAGTCCGTCGTTGGTGAGCTGTTCGCCGACGGCGACGAGGCCGCGCGAACCGATATTATCGTAGAGTTCATATGAAACGCCGTTGCTGCCCGCCGGCGGCGCGCCCATACCCGGATTGCCGTCGTGATTCATCTGATAGGTCGCAAGGAAGCCGGGCACGCCGTTGACCGGGTCGCGCTGTGCGTAAAAAGCGTTGGTGTAATACTGGTCGAATCCGCCTTCGGTTAATGGCCAGGAACCACGCGCACCGTAGTAGCCGAACTCGAGCGGGTTGCCTCGGTTCGCGAACGCAAACTTATACTGCAGCGTCTTGTCCTGCGTCCAGTCGTAGTCGTTGAATCCGGCCCAATCGGCGCCTGAGGTCGTGTATGAAACCTCTGCGTCGAGAGAACCCCGAAGGTAGGCGAACTTGTAGCCCCAACGGTTGGCATCCAACTCGTAGGCGTGTTCGCCGACGGTCATCTCCGCCGACGAGTTGACGGTCAGGCCGCTGATGTCAAACCACTGGCTAAACTCCGACGGTGCCGGCACCTCGAGCTTCCCCGCGAAGATGTGGCCCGAACCGTCGAAAAAGTTGTTGTAGGCAACCCACGCCGTATCGAGGCCTCCGGCTTGGCTCTGCTGCCAAATCCATTGCTGCACGTGATACGTCCATTCACTCCCCGAGGTTCCGAATGCGCCGTCAGCGTGCACCCCAAGACTTCCGATGTCCCACGAAGCCGCGCTTGGCGATTGTTGCGAGTAGCTAACGGGGTAATCGATCCATATGGGAGACTCGCGCTCCAAAACGTGGGGATTCAATCCCGCATATCCCGTCCGCTGCACGTAGCGCCCGTAGGCGTTTAGGGCCGGAATTTGAATGTGGCACTCGGAACACTTGATGCCGTACGCCTGCGCGAAGTTCGGCATCGCCGGCGCCGGTCGACTCATCGCGAGTGTTATCGTAATGAAGCCGACAACGGTACTGAACGCAAGAACCCCGATTTTGCCATGGATCCGCATGGTTGATGCCTCCGGCGACCTCTCATTTTCGAGCTAGCTTACTTGCGCCCTGCGTGCTATGATTAACGGACGGATTTCAGAGTGCTTCGAGGAGAACCCGAGCGATGCCAAAACGGCGGATAACCCTTGCTCTGATGGCCGCCGTCGTGGCGCCCCTCTTGGCAATTTCAATCGGAAGGCACGTCCCGGCGAGCGCGGCCACGAACGATGCCGCGGCCGCGGGTCAAAAGATCTACGACGCCAACTGCTCCGCGTGCCACGGCGCTAAAGGGGCCGGCCTGGCTGGCGAATTTCCGCCGCTCGCGAGCAATCCTCTGGTTACGGGATCCCCGGATAAGGTGATCGCGGCCGTCAAAAATGGGATTACCGGCGCAATGACCGTCAACGGTAAGTCCTACAGCGGCGCGATGCCGGCATGGAAGGGCAAGCTGAGTAACGCCGACATCGCCGACGTAATTACGTACGTTCGCTCAGCATGGGGTAATAAAGCCGACGCTGTGACCGAAGCGCAGGTCGAAGCCTCAAAGTAGGACGGAGGCCAGGCTTGAAGATCAACGCGAGATTTTTCCTTGTCGCAGCGATCGTCGCCACGGGATTGCTTGCGGCGGGTTTCCACGGCAGTGTGATGGGCGCACAACCGCCCGACGGCAAAGCGATCTTCCTTGTCAATTGCGCCGTTTGCCATCAGGCTACGGGACGGGGCGGCGGCCCCTATCCGCCCCTAGCGGGGAATCCCGACGTCAATGCGGTGGACAGCGCCAACTTAATCCAGACGGTTCTCAACGGGCGCACGGGGCCGATCACGGTGAACGGAACTCAATACGGCGGCAACATGCCCTCGTGGCGCGGCCAGCTTTCGGATACCCAGATTGCAGCAGTGCTCACGTATGTGCGAACGGCTTGGCAGAACGGCGCACCGGCGGTTTCTGAGGATCAGGTTGCGGCGGCGCGCGCGCCCGAGGCCCTGAGCGGCGCCGAACTCTTCGCCGTGAAGTGCTCGACCTGCCATCAGGCCGCCGGTCAAGGAACGGAGGTGTATCCGCCGCTGGCCGGCAATCCCGTCGTCACCGCCGCCGACCCCAGCACGATGATCGGGGTGATCGTCAACGGGCGCTCCGGGCCGATCACGGTCAATGCCAAAACGTTTAACAGCCAGATGCCGACGTGGAAAGGACAGCTCACCGATGCGAGCATTGCGGCAGTCGCGACCTATATTCGCTCTGCTTGGGGCAACAATGCCTCGCCTGTGACGGAGCAACAAGTCGCCGGCATCGGCTCCCCGGTCTTGGTCCAAGTTGGGGCTTCCGTCTATGCCAAGAACTGCGCCGTTTGTCATCAGGCCGCGGGAGAAGGCGGAATCGGTCCTGCGCTCGCGGGCAACCCACACGTTAATATCGGCAATCCAACTACGATGTTGACTACAATTTTGCAAGGTCGAAATGCAATGCCGTCGTGGCGGGGGCAACTCGCAGCGAGCGACATCGCCGCAGTTGCAACCTTCATCCGTTCCTCGTGGGGGAACAATGCCGGCCCCGTGACCGTGCAAGACGTCACGGCCATCAAGTGAAGTGATTTAGACTCGGCGCCTTAGCGCACGATCAAAATAGGGATCGTCGCTTCTTGGACAACCGATTCCGCAACGCTGCCAAGCCACAGTCTCTTGAGTCCGGTGCGGCCATGGCTTCCCATTACAATAAGATCGGCACCCGTATTCTTCGCTACAACGAGCAAAGCCGACGACGGGTAGCCTTCCAACACTTTCGTTTCTATGGTAACGCCAGAATCGGCATATTTTGCAATAGCGTCCGTTTCGATGTGTCGAGCGTCTTCATTGAGCGTCGCGATCCACTCGTTAACGATGTCTCCGGTCGCGAACGTCATTGAGGTCGCCGCGCGTACGACATCTACCACGGTGCACACCGTACAACGTGCGCCTTGCTCCTTCGCGAGGCGCACCGCCAAGGCGAGTGCTTTGTGAGAGCAATCCGATCCATCCAGCGCCACTAAGATATGCTTGAACATGAGGGTGGCTTCGCGCGCGCCGCCAAATATCCACCTATGACGCGAATAGTCCGAACCAAGCAGATGGCGGCTCTCGAGAGCGATGTGGTCGGTCGACTCCAAAATTTTTTTCTAAGCATCCAAAACTCCAGGTGAAGGCTCTGGGCTCCTCAACTGCGAGCGTGGACGTTCAATACTATGTCCTTTACAACTGGCTGACCGTTACTCCGCAGGGTGAAGGCCTGGCGCTTGCGTGGCGCCCCTCCTGGCGTGGCTTTCCATCCTTCGGTGGCACGCTGAGTGTTCGGGCCGCCGGTACGAAAACGGTGCTCGTACTCGAAGGTTCGTACGAGCCGCCGGGAGGTAGCGCCGGCCGCCTTTTCGATTGGGTCGTGGGTCGAAAGTTGGCCGCACGCACCATGGACGCGTTCCTCGATCAGCTAGCAAATAACATCTAAAGGAAGGAAAATGGCTTCGTCGGAAGGGCCTGCTCTTCATGAAGAATCTCATCATCGGTGTTTTCCTCGCGTTGGCTGTCATCGGCATCGGTGCGGCGCAGGGTTTGACCAAGGTTGACCCGCTCGTGGACCGCGGACGGTATCTCGTGGGCTTTGGCAGCTGTAACGACTGTCATACGCCGGGGTGGAGAGAGTCGGACGGAAGCATTCCCGTTTCGCGCTGGATGACCGGGAGCAATCTCGGCTATCGCGGTCCGTGGGGAACCAGTTATCCCGCCAACGTTCGCCTCGAGTTTCAGACCATCTCGGAAGCGGACTGGCTCTTTATGGTACGCACGCGCGGCGGTCATTGGCCGATGATTTGGCACGATTTGCGGTTTCTCCAGATCGAGGACCAGCGCGCGATCTACCGCTTTATCAAGCAACTCGGGCCGCGCGGAAGCCAGTCACCGGCCGGCCTACCGCCCGGCGTCGAACCCAAGACGCCTTATATTTGGATCGTACCGCACTAGCGGCGCAATCTCGCTACCAGGTTCGCATTCCGGGTGCCAAGTAGCCCGGATGGCGCAGTAACTCGCCGAGGGGACCCGCATACGCGAGGACGGCTAATACGAGCGCCAGAGCACCCCAACGAAAGACGTGCTGCAGCATTGCCGGCGTTGAGGCGGCTGGTTGCGCAGGTGTCGCAAAAGTTACTTCCATTGATTCCGTCTTCGCGTTTTGCAGCAGCGTGCCGACCGCGACGGCGACGAACGTTAGGATGCTGACGAAGAGAAAGAAGCCACCGGCGGCAGCGAGCAGCATGTACGGTTCCCAAGTGTTGGCGACGTTCGCGCCCAGGTAGCCGACCTCGGCAGTGCGACGCGGCGCCCCGAGCAGGCCGGCGTAATGCATTGAGAGCGACATAATCAGCATCCCAAAAAACCAGAGCCGCGTCTGGAAAAGCGCCCACTCCGGCTTCCAGAGAGCGCGCCCGGTCAAGCGCGGAATCATCCAGTACGCCGCGCCGAGGAACGTAAGCGCGACGGGCCCGCCGACGGTAACGTGGAAATGACCGACGATCCAGATCGTATTGTGAACCACCGTGTCCATGCTGTACGAGGCGTTGACCAAGCCGCCGAATCCGCCAAGGATAAACAACAGCATCCCCAGAGCCGCGCCGCTGAAGGGGGGATCGTTCCAGGGAAGGCCCTTTACCGTGGCTATGAATCCGCGGCGGCCCTCCTTGATCGCGACAAGCTCGAACGAAGCAAAGATTGCGAACGCCGTGATGAACGACGGGATCGCCACGCCGTATGTCAAGACAGTGTGCAGCATCTTCCAAGTCGATGAAATTCCCGGCTCCATAAACTCGTGGTGGATTCCGACCGGCGTCGACAGCAGGATCAGCATAACGAACGTTAAGCGGGTCAACCCGTCGCTAAAGACGTTTCCACCGTAACGCGTCGGAATGATATTGTACCAAATAATATAGGCGCCCATGATCCAGAAGTACACCAGCGGATGGCCGAAGTACCAGAAGAACATCCGCGTCAGTAGTACGTTGATCCCCGGCGTCCACCCGAAGGCCCACGGAATCAACAGACCCATCTCCGCGACCACTCCGAGCGTTGCGACGATCCACATCACGAAGGTCGCCGCTGCGCAAAAAACGACGAGCGGGATCGGCTCGCCGGGATGGATCTTTCGAAAGAACCTCACATTTTCGAAGATCTCGAATGCGACCACCCACGTGCCCAGGACGAGCAACGTCGCGCCGATATAGAACGACGGGCTTGCTTTGAGCGGCGCATAGAACGTGTAGAGTACGGTGGCGTCGCCACGCAATATCGTGACCGCCGCCACCGCCGTTCCCAGTAGCATGAGGCTCCACCCGAACCAGGCGATGGCCAAACGCCGTTCGCGCGGAATGGAACGATAGGTAACGAAAAGCGAGAGGCCCGTAATGAAAAACGTCGTGAATACGAGCGCCATCAACACGCCGTGCATCGTCAGTATGCGATAGTAATCGAACCACGCCGGCGCGCCAAAGGCGCCCGTGCGCGCAAACCCTTGAAAGACGCCGAAAACCGCGCCGAGCGCGATCGCTGCAGTGGCAGTGTAAATGTGGGCGATAACAACCCGATTCTCGTCGCGAACCTGTGCAGCCGGCGTCACGGGCTCACATCGATTTTGGCAAACATGTTCTGATGGTCGATTCCGCAATATTCGTGGCAGATCACGAGGTACTCGCCCGGTTTGCGAAAGATGTGGGTCTCCTGGTTTACCCAACCCGGAATGGCCATCATGTTGAGATCGGTGCCCGGAACAAAAAATCCGTGAACGACATCTGCAGATGTCACGTAGAACGTTACTTTGCTTCCGGTGGGGATCGTCAATCTTGCCGGGTTAAACGTGAAGACTTGGGCTACGTAGTAGGCTTCGTACGAACCGTCGGGCAGCCGGTGAAGCCCCGGCTTGTCGAACGGCGGCGTTTGCGAGACCTTTGTCGGGTCGATTTGCTGCATTCCCGACGGCGGGTTGATGTTGTCGGCGAACGCGGCGAAGCCGATGAGCGCGAGAAACACGATCAGCATGCTTATGCCGAAGGTCATCCACCATCGTTCGTACCGATGAATATTCATGTTACCAGCGGCTGCGCAGCAGCACGTACATTCCGAGCCAGAGAACGAAAAACGCAGTGCCGAGCACGAAGACGAACCGCAGCGTCCCTACGAGAGGGGCTTCATCGTCGCTCACGATGTGCTTGGATCGCGTTTGGCCTGCTCGTCGTGCTGGTAGCGCGCCTCCATTTCATCTCCAAGGCGGCGCAGCAGCGCTCGAGCGGTAGAGCTTGCGATGCGGCCTCCAGCCACCCGGTCGAATGCCGCGCCCGCGATGCCCCCTGGGGGACGATACGACCCGCGCAACTCAAGCCGTGACGTTTCATACGTCTCGTCCGCGCGCACGGTCAGCTCGCCCTCGAACTCTGGATACAACCGGCTTTCTGGCTTCCAATGAATGCGCCAGGGCTCGTCGAAGTGCATCGGATCGACGGCCGCGCCGAAGCTCACCATCACGGCCTTTGACAGTTCCATCCCGGGGACCACCGCGGTTAGCGTGAGGGTGCGTTGCTCTCCCGACGCTGCTCGCGCTCCAACGCTGTCGGCCAGGTAGCCCTGCGCGAGATGGTATGGGCAGCGCACGACAAGGGCCTCATCCAACTCGGACATGACGGAATCTTATCTCAAGCACCGGAAGAACCTTCCAAAGCCGGGATCGCGCCCGCAACCGTCTGCAACGCGTGCCGTGCGATCATTAGATTCTCGTCGGTCGGCACGACCAGGACCGTAACGCGGCTATCGGGGCGCGATATCAGCCGCTCGTTACGCTGGTTGGCAGCATCGTCGATGCGTACTCCAAGGTAGTCGAGCCGCTGACAGGCAGTGGCGCGAATGAACGGTGCGTGCTCGCCGATACCGGCGGTGAAGACCAAGGTTTTCAAACCACCTAATATCGCGATCATCGAGCCGAGATGCTTGCGGAGCTGATAAACAAAAAGCTCGATAGCCTCGGCTGCTCGTTCGTCCGAGCGATAAAATTTCGTTGGCTTTATTCTTTCGGAGACGAGGCGAGCGACGTGGACGCCGCCGTTTGATAGTCCGACTCGATAAACTGCTTGATGTCCTGCAAGAAAGCCTCAGCCGTCGCCACGGCGATCCGGTGACCCAGAATTGCATCGAAGATGGCTCCCACCGGTCCGAAAGGCGCATCGTACGTGCCCGCGAGGGTCAGGCGCGACTTTCCGTCCTCCAAAATTTCGCCGGACAGCGCGCCGGTAAACTTCGGAACGAAACGGTCGTCCGGATCCCAGGTCAAGTCGATGGTACGCTGGTTGTCGGCCCCTTCCGAGATTTTGTAACGCATTCGTACGTCGTGGCGCGCCTGTACCTTTCCGGGAAGGCCGGCCTTGCGCATGTCAACGCTGAGGCTGAAAGTCCCGGGAGTCTGCCCCCGACGGTGGACGGTAAAGTAGCGCTCGGCATGATGAATCAGAAAGTAGCGAGGGCACTTCACGTCAACGTGTTCTCTCAGCGTACCCATACCGGTTTCATCCTTTCGATACTCTCGGCTGACAGATTTGCCCGCGGTCTAGAGCGTACTGCCACAGCAAGAAGTGCTCGGGAAGACTTCGCCGTCATATCGGCCTGTCCCCGACGGAGGGGCCTCCCAAACTGAAATAAACGTAGCCCGTCCTTTGCGGCTACAGCTGGATTCCACTTAGGCCGGAGACGTCTCGCTCCCGTCGAAAATTGCTTTACGTGAACTCTAAATGCTAGGCGTCCTAACGTCCGATCAGATCGAGTCCCTGCTCCTGGCTGAGATCGTGGCGCGGATTGGATACGTCGATCGCCGCGGCTTGCCTTGCATCGTTCCGATCACGTACGCGTACGACGGCCGAGCGATCTATGGATATAGCTTGCTCGGCGCGAAAATCGAAAGCATGAGCGCAAAGCCGAGGGTATGCGTCGAGGTCGACCGCGTGCAAGGCGCTGCGGATTGGACTTCCGTGGTCCTTCGCGGCGTCTTCCGCCGGCTCGAGGGCGACGCCGCGGTCAACGCCCTCGAGCTGATATCCGCCCGCCTCCGGACTCTAGGCTCGGCGACCGCCGCCCCGGCGATGGCATCGCAGACCTTCGTGGCTCGCACGGGCGGCGCCGGCATTGCGTATCGGATCGACATCACGGAGAAGCGTGGCCGTTATTCGAGCTCCGGCTCACACTGAATCGCTTTAGGCGAATCGGATTAATGGCTTGAGCACGCGTGTGGTGAGCGCCTACGGCGGTCCGGAAGTGACGAAATATCGAGACATGCCGGATCCCAAGCCGGGCACGGGCGACGTCCTCGTCGAGGTGGCCGGCATCGGCATCAACCCGGAAGGTATGCTCGAACGCAAAGGCGACTTGAAGGATCGCTGTTCACCAAGGGCGGTATCGGTAAGGTGCTGCTCAGTCCCTGATTGAGCCGCCGATCATCGCTTCGCCGGCTGCCACAGCTCGATTTTCGTGCCGTCGGGATCGAGAATCCAGGCGAACTTGCCGGTCGGATCGGAATCGTCACGCTTGAGGATCGTGACGCCCTTTGCCTCCAGACGAGTGAGAAAAGCGTCGAGGTCATCCACCGCAAAGTCGATCATGAAGTCGCGCTGCGAGGGCTCGAGATACTGCTCCCCTTCCGGGAAAGCGTTCCAAACGGCGACGGCCGGATGCCCCGGCGCGTCGTAGCGGAATGTTGCGCCGCCCCATGACTCCAGCGAAATGCCCAACACGTCCCGATACCAAGCCGCCAGGACCTGGGGGTTCTTGCTGACGACAAAAATGCCGCCGATCCCGGTGATCATAATGCCCCCTTCTTCGTCAACTTGTATTGTCCGGCGCCGACATCGACACGACTAGGCTGCGATGGAACTGCGAGCCGGCTAGAGAACGTCCGAGCGCAGATGAAAATTTTAAAGTTTGCGGCTATGGCGCTGCTTCTATCGGGCTGCGCGAGCAACGCCTCAGTTCCGTCGACTAACGGCGGCGGCGACCGTACGCAACCTGGCAGTAAAGCGTTCACCTACACCGGCAAAGAACAATCGTTCTCCGTACCAGCCCACGTAACGAAGATCAAGGTCGTTGCGCTCGGAGCCGCGGGCGCGGGCCATAACGGCGGTCGCGGCGGCCGAACTACGGCCGCGATTTCAGTGACCCCCGGCGAGACATTGGCCGTCTTCGTCGGCGGTGAAGGGTCCGGAATGCGCGGCGGCTTCAACGGCGGCGGCCCGGGCCTCCCCGGCGGTGATTGTAGCTGCGCCGGTTTCGGCGGCGGTGGTGCATCCGACGTTCGCGTGGGCGGCGATGCATTGAGCGATCGCATCCTGATCGCGGCGGGAGGAGCCGGCGAAGGCGGCGGTAACGGCTCTGCTTACGGTGAGGGCGAGGGTGGCGGCGGCGGCGGGCTCACCGGCGGTTTGGGCGGCGGCGGTCCCTACAACTTTCAGAACGGCGGCGGCGGCTTTGGCGGAACGCAGACTGCCGGCGGAAGTGGCGCCGTCGCGGGCACGGACTGCGAAAAATATTCGGGCGCCCCGGGGCTTAACGGCACGTTGGGCGACGGCGGTAGCGGCGGCGCCGGCGGGAAATCGAACGGTCACAGCGCGGGCGGTGGTGGCGGTGGCGGCGGCGGCGGCTACTACGGCGGTGGCGGCGGTGGCGGCGGCTGCGGGGGCTACACGCACTACAATAACGGCGGTGGTGGCGGCGGCGGGGGATCCTCGTATATCGATCCCAGCGCAACCGGCGGACAGACGTGGACCGGCTGGAAAAAGGCGACCGCGAACGGCGAGGTCGTCTTCAGTTGGCAGTAGCGGCCCCCACTTCTTTTTAAGCCTCGACGCGCCGCCATTGGGCAACGGCCGCGATGCCGTAGCCTACCGCAAGAATCGCGAGCATCGTTAGCTGCGGCAACCATGTCGTATCGGCAACCACTTTCATGTCGCTGGCCTCGAAGTGAAAGTACACCAACGGATCGATGCGGCTGAGTGTCCAGAACGTGCCGTGGATGAGCGCGGCCATTGAATTGCCGTTCGGATCGACCAGGCTCAAACCGGCGACGATCGCTGCAACCGGCCACGCTATACCGAGAATGGCGCCATATCCACGCCGCAGCGAACTGGTAGCGGCTGCTAACATGGCATACCACGCCAGCGGCGAGATGATGCCGGAGACGATTGCGATTGCGTCGGCCACGTGAAACGTGATCCACGGCGGGAAAAAGATCGTGTGCAGGCCGATCCCAAAGAGCGTTCCGACGGCTAAAGCCGCTACGATGCCGGTAGCGTCTACGCCGATCGTCATCGCGGCTAATCGGGTCCGGTCGACGGGCTTGGTCAACGCCACCTCCAGATGACCGTCATTCTCGCGCGCGAACGGCGCTCCCAGAATCGTTGCCACAATCAAGGCAACGACGCCCCCAAAGATCACGAAGTATCCAAAAGGCATCTCGTGGTTTCCCTCCATATGATGATGGGTCGGGATCGTAACTCGTGCCACGGAGGCGATGACGAAGAGAATGCCGAGCACGATCGTGGTCCACTTCAGCGTCCCGCGCACGCGCAGCCATTCCACGTAGACCATCAGAGCGCGTACTCGTCTTCGGGCACGACCCGCATGCGGTGCGGAGGCCGCGTCTTTGCGGCCTGCGGCGCATCGCTGTCCTCGATTGCCAGGACGAATCGTAACCGCCAGCCGCCGAGCGTTAGGGTGAAGTTCGTTCCAAGAATCTCCATGCTATTAAGCCTCCACGCGACGCCACTGAACGATGGCGAGCGTAACGTATACCAGCGCAAGAATGAATAGGGCCGGAAGTTCGTTCTGCAACGAGACGGCCAGCGAGCCCGCGGGCCTGCCGTTTACCGTAAAGGCCGGCCCGAAGTGCAGATAGGTGAAGGGATCGATCCAGGAGAGCGGCGTTGCGCCCCAATGCACGAGTTGCGCCATCGGGGCGCCGCCGAGATCGGCTTTTGCCAGCACGGCGACCAGCGCCGCGACGGGCCACGAGATGCCGAGCACTACGCCGTACGCGCGCCGCATCGATGCCGTCGCCGCGCAGAGCATTGCGTACCATGCGAGCACGCCGGCAAAACCGAGCACGATGACTTCCGTGTCGAGTGGGCCATATGTGTAGTTCGGCGCATTTTGTGCGACGTGAGCGAGGAAGAGCATTGCCACGGTCATCAGCCACGCCGCCGCGATGCCCGCGACGTCTGCCAGCATCGTTCCCAATCCCAGGGTCGTGCGCGGAGCCGGACTCGTCAGCGCGATCTCGAGGTGGCCGTCGTTCTGGCGCGCGAACGGCGCGCCCAAGATCGTCGCGATGATGAGCGCGAAGAAGGTTGCGATCGCGGCCAAGTAGGCGAAATCTTCAGGCTTATTCGTGTCGATGGTGACGACGCTGCCGCCGGGCACCGCAACGCGCCGAAAGCTGACGGGACCGATTCCAATGAGCTTCTCCGTCCCTTTGACGGAGCGCTCGAAGATTTCGACGTGCCTGCCGAAGTAACCATGATCGTCGACGGTAACGCGGACGCCCTTGGCCGAGTTGACGATCGTCGTGCGCTTCGTGCCGTCGGGCAACGTTGAATATGTCGTCGTCGCGCCGTCGAGAATCTTTCTCGCGTTGATGTCGCCGGTCGAGGTATGCAGCTCGACGCCCGACAGGCTCGACTTCGAGCCGACGAGGAACGTGTATTCCAGCGCCACGATAAGCACCAACGCGACCCCGAGCACGATCGCCGTGATTTTGAGGCAGCGGCCGGCGCGCAGCCATTCGACGTACGACATTACGAGCTGCCCTTAGCGATCACGTCGGCGGTGGCGTCGGCCGGCGAAACCGCGAATAAGAAGATATCTTCGAGGTTGAGGTCGACGACGCGCACGCCGGTCGCACCGGCGTTGGCGAGCATCGTCGCCACGTTGTCGGCGTCGTCGCGAACCAGGAGCCGCACGATGCGTTCGGTCCGATCGGCGCGCAGAACGCGCGGATCGTTCGCAATCCCGTTGAGCGTATAGGTAACGTTGGGAAAGATGCCCTCGACGATTTTGCGGTCGCTCTTGAGATCGTCGACGAGCCCTTCGAGCACCAGGCGTCCGCGATCCATCACGGCGATGTGCTCCGCCGCGCGCTCTACTTGGCCGATTTGGTGCGACGAAAAGAGCACTGTGTTTCCGCGCGCGGCTTCGTTGATGATCAGGCTGAGCACGTGGCGCTGATTGATCGGGTCGAGTCCGCTCGTCGGTTCGTCGAGCACCAGGATCGGCGCGTTGCGAGCGAAGGCCAGTGCGACCATCACTGCCGTCCGCATCCCTTTGGAGAGCGCGCGGCTGCGCTTGGCGGGCTCGACGTTGAACTGCGCTAACAGCTCGAGCGCGCGGGCCGGGTCGAAGGCCTTGAAGGCGCGCCGGTTCATCTCGACGTGCTCGGCGACGGTCATCCATTCATAGAGGACGCTGCGTTCGGGCACGTAGGCGATGCGTTCGAACGCTTCCGGCACGAGCGGCTTGCCGTCGAAGAGCACGACGCCGCTCGTCGTTCGCGCTAAGCCGAGCATGCATTTAAACACGGTCGTTTTGCCGGCGCCGTTGGGGCCGAGCAGTCCGAAGACGCTTCCCGCTGGAATCTCGAGCGAGAACCCGTCAACGGCTGCAAACTGGCCGTATGTTTTGCGCAGGTTCGAAATCTTTATGCTACTCATTGCTCCTCCGGAAACCACCGGTCTAGTGCGGTGTCGATCAGTGTGCGGACGTCGTCGCGAGCAAGTCCGACGGATTTGGCCTCTCGTAGTGCGATGTCGAGCGCGTCGCGCGCAACGTCGCTTGCGGCCGACTTGGCCGACTGGACGCTCCCGTTATCGCGGATAAAGGATCCCCGCCCGGGGGAAGTCTCGATAACGTCGGCGTGTTCCAGCTCGCGGTACGCTCGTGCGACGGTATTCGGGTTGACGGTGAGGTCGAGCGCGAGCTGCTTAACGGTCGGGAGTTGTTCGCCAATCTGCAAGATTCCGAGAGCGACGGATCGCTTGACTTGCTCGACAATCTGCAGGTAGATCGGCACGCCGCTGCGCGGGTCGACCGTCATTACGGCCGGCATCGTCTTACTCGGCTTACCTTAGAGTCTCGGGCCCCAGCCCTGGAAAACTCCCCCGCCGATCTTCTCGGGCGGGCGAATCGGGGTGCGTGCCTCACGGGCCACTTCAGCGTCGGGGCCCTTGTTCCAAAAATGTGTCATGTTCGAATCCTTTCTAACGTCTAGTACTGATTTACTGTCGTACTAGTACACTAGTACAATAGCGCATTGATACGCAGCCGTCAAGCCCCAGGGCAAAAAAAATAAGCCCCTCCCTTGTCATCCTGGGCGACGAGGGGAACGGCAGGGCCACTGCGCGCGAACGCTGGGGCTCAGCCTCGTGCTGGTGCTGACGCTCTTGCCGGGGGCACCAGGCTGGTGCTGGTATTGACGCTTTTGCTGAGGCTGTAGCTCTTGCTCTTGCTTGGGTTGTAGCTTTTGCGGGCGAATGCTCTTCTTAAATTGAGATGCAGCCTACCCGTTGCTTGCGTCCCTCAGAGTAGAATCACTTCATCGGGCATCAATAGGCCCCACGGAGTGAAATCCAAAGGAGTGTAACGATGTATCAATTCGCGAAGCGGCCAAGCCGAGTTGCAGCGGTGGGCATGATCGCCGTCGGCATCGCCGTCGCAATCTCCAGCGTAAGCATTGTGCGAGCAGAACGCGCGCATCCGGACAAGAGTAAGACCTACACGTGCAGTAGCGGAACGTCGTGCGTGGAGGGCAATTCCACCGGCAGCAGCACGTGGGGCGTCTATGGCGCCGGCGCAGACGCCGATGGCGTTCACGGCGTCACCGATTCCACCAACGGGAACTCGGGCACGTCGGGGATCAGCACTGGGACGAGCGGTTCGGCCCACGGTGTGTACGGCCGCTCTTCCAACGGCCAGGGCGTCTATGGAACGTCATCGAGCAATAGCGGCGTCGAGGGTCACTCTACTGCATCGGGCGGCTCGGGCGTCGCCGGTATTCAGACTGGAACTGGATCGGGCAGTGGCGACGGGGTATATTCGGAATCGGCCGATAAAACGAACCTCTATGAGGCACTCGAGGCCAAGGCCGACAGCTCGAACACTTACATCTTCGAAGGTTTTAACGCCTCGACCAACGGTCTTTGCACGATCGACTACAACGCGACGCTGGCATGCACCGGCGGAACCGTCGTCAAGAACGTGCGCACGCGCCACACAAACGCTGATGGCCAGCACGTTCTCGCTTACGCAGCCGAGTCGGCAACCGCCACGATCGAAGACGTCGGGACGGCGCGAATGGCCGGCGGTATTGCAAATGTCACGATCGACCCGGCCTTTGCTTCCGTGATGGATCACAAATGGTACTACGTTTTTCTTACGCCGCTCGGAGACACTCGAGGGCTTTACATAAGCGAAAAGACGCCGTCGGCGTTCCAAGTGCGAGAGAGTGAAGGCGGCCGTTCGCGGCTCGAGTTCGATTACCGTATCGTCGCGCATCCGCTCGATGCGAAGAACGATCGGCTGCCGCCCGCTCCGGCTATGAGAATGCCGCGCGGGCGGAATTAGCTCCGCTCTTTCGCAGACTATCTCTACGGTTGCGCCACGCCGGCAGGAGTCATTCTCGCGGCATCGCGGCTGGCGCTAAATGATCAACGCCGAATCCTTCCCGTCTGCACCACTTCAAACGCACTACCCGGAATATTCTTGAGCTGATCGAGATCGTTGTCGTTCCAGCAGGATGCCTGTTTGCCACCCTGTCCCTGGAAGTACCAGTTGCTGCCGTTGTCGGCCACGAACATGCCGTACTTCTTCATCGCCACGACAATAACGAGCGATTGACCTGTGACGTTCGAGATGTCGTACGACGCTTTCATGCGCAGGCGCAACCCCATCGGCGGCAGGCTCGGGCTCTTGCTGTCGCTTGCATAATGCGTCGCCGGATGAATGTAACCCATCTGCGTTTCATTGAACGTCACCCGCAGCGCGTGGTCGATCACCTTCTCTTTGTTGACCTCATCGCACTTGATGAGCGCCGGCATAATTGGAAGCCCGGCCGCGTCGGCCGACGTCCAGCCGTTGGGCCGCAGTTTGTTCGAGCCCAGGTGGAAGAGCGCGCCCGATCCAGCCTTCCATCGCTTTCCGCCGCCGATGGGAAATGCGCGCCACATCTCGTAGAGCTTGCAGGCTCCTTGCTGGAGCACGAGCACGTGGCGATCGCCGCTGGCATGTTTGCCGCCCTCGATTTCGGCATTCGGCGGGATCGGATATGGCCCCTTATTGCTCTGCGACGCGTAGCCAAACGTGACCGGCACCTTCTTCTGCGTGCTCGGCACGATGTTAAACGGTATCCCGTAGTCGGGATCGTGACCGAAATCAGGATGCAGATTACCAGGCAGCGCCGCGATGTATTTGCCGGATAGCTTATCGAGCGGATAGTTCGAAATGTCGGTGTTCCACCAGTTGTTCGCGGGAAAGATCTGGCAGCCGCCCACAACCGGCACGCCTGTGGGCTTCACCCGCGCAGCCGGATTCACCATGCCGATCGGCGGCACGCCTCCGCCCGCACACGCAGTCACCATGGAACTGACAATCCCTAACATCAGTAAACGCCGCATAACAAAGCCTCCCACTTGCAGTGTCAATCGCATTATATCACGAAGCTCCCACCGATGCTGCTTGTTCTTGCGATGTGCGTAGTCACCACCTTTCCGCGCTTCGGAACGTACGTTCCGGTAGCGCATCTCCACGGTCCGGGTCTGCTGCTCGACGGCGCGGGCGCGTCGGGTTCGCCTGATAATTCGTTAACGTGGTTACACAAACGGCTGCTCGGCGATACGGCGCAGCGCGGCGGAAACGTGGTGATTCTGCGCGCATCGTATACCAATATCGACGATCGCCACTTTTACCAAGCGGGGAACTTCGCATCGGTGCAGACGGTCCTCATCCCGCCATGCACCTCGACGGCACAAGTGAACTCCGTGGCACCGGTCGTCGACGGCGCCGATGCCGTGTATTTCGCCGGCGGCGATCAAGCCAACTACGTTGCTTGGAAGGGGTCCGAGCTGATCGAGGCCGTCAAGCGCGTTTACGCTCGGGGTGGCGTCGTCGGCGGCGGAAGCGCCGGCCTGGCGATTCAAGGCGCCGTCGTCTATGACTCCGTCGCCGCCGATGCCACGAACCTCGAAACCACTACGGCCGATGCGGCGAAGGATCCGCTCGAGCCGCGAATCAGCTTCACAACCGGCCTCTTCGCATGGCCCGCACTGCAAAACACGATCACCGACACGCATTTGGTCGCGCGCAATCGCTTGGGGCGAACGATCGCCTTTGTCGCGCGCATCTTCCACGATCGCCTGCTGCCCAACGCCGGCGAAATCTACGCGCTAGGAATCGACGGAGGCAGCGCCGTCGTCGTCGACCCCGACGGAACCGCAATGCTACTGAACGGAAAGGGCGGTCGCGGCGCCTACCTCCTGCGCAGCGACACGCCCCCTCTTCTCATTCCCGGACATCCGCTGCACTACACGGTCGAAGTCGCACACATCGCGCGTAACGGCGAACGCTTCGATCTGCTCAAGAAGCAGACGCCCGAGCCGTGGTACACCATCACGGTCGACGGCACGCGACCGCCGTATTACAACCAGGACCCTTATGCCCAATGACGGCCGAACTCCTCGAGCGCCTTGAAGCGCAAGTACGCGCGCTGCTCAACGGCGAGACCGACTTCGTGGCCAACGCCGGCAACTTCGCGGCGCTGATTCACGCCGAGCTTCCCGACGTTAACTGGGCCGGCTTTTATCTCGCGACGCCGTCGGGCGAACTCGTGCTCGGTCCGTTCAGCGGACGCCCCGCCTGCACGCGAATTCCACGAGCGCGCGGCGTCTGTGGAGCTGCTGCGGCAAAGAAAGAAACGCTCGTTGTGGATGATGTCGACGCCTTCGCCGATCACATCGCCTGCGACGGCGCCTCGCGCAGCGAAATCGTCGTTCCAATTCTGCGCGGCGGCGAGTTGTTCGGCGTCTTCGATATTGACAGCCCGATAAAGGCGCGCTTCACCGGCGACGATCGCGCCGGCCTCGAACGCCTCGTCGCCGCATTTGAGGAAAAGCAAACAACCAGGTTATGTTCTAGCGGAAACCCATAGGCGTGGGAGCTACGGCGGCGGTGCCCCTCCCATCGCGCCGTGGTCGCCCATGCCCATGTTGTCATGCTCGTGCGGCGGAAGCGCGCGTAACACGATCCAACCTGGGTCGCGCATTTGCGCTTGCATTCCCGCGCTCATCGTGTGATCGTTGTGGCTTGGCGGATGCCAGTCTGGCATCTCGCTCTGCATTTGCGACTTCATCTGCTCGTGGAGCTGGCGAGCCTGTGATGCGTACGCTGCGTGCGCTTGGAGAATCCGCTGCCGCTCGCCGGGCGAAAGGATTGCGTCGATCTGCTTTGCCGCAGCGTCGACGTCGGGAGTCGGCGACAGCACGAGGTTGCCGATCTCAGCTGCGAGCGCGCGCCGATGGACGGGCGTCAGAACGGAAAGGATCTGCGCGCGCAGTTGGTCGTGGAGTTGGCGCTCTTGCTGGCCAAACTGCTCGAACATTTGATGCATCTGCTGCCGTTGGGCGTCTGTGGGCTGCGGCGAGCCGTTGCTGTCCTGAGCAAGTGCTGCAGCCGGCATCAAACTAAGCGCCAGCGCTAGGGCGAAAAAGCTCTGATTCATGTCGCGATTGTACATCGCCATTCCGTAAGCGTGACTGAGAACTAGCCTGCTTACGGCGAGCCCGACGCCGCAAGCACCGGCGCACCCTCCCACCGATTAACTAAATATTTAGTTGACAGGCGGGGACCGGCGCGCTAAGATTCAACTAAATCATTAGTTTATAGGAGGCTCCCAATGACCTACCGGCCCGAACTCACCAATGCCGAACTGCCCCGCAGCGCCCGCACCCGCATCCGATTGCCCGAGGACAAGACCTCGACGGGGATCTTTCCGGGCTGGGGCCCGAGGCTTTAGACCGGGGCTCTCGGCGCTGGTCTTCACGTTACAGTGCGCCGACGCCGTCCGGCGTTCCCCAACCAGCAGGGCCGCAGAATCTTCCGAACTGTTTGGTTCCGCACTCGCAAAGATAGTCGTGGCAGGAACCGCCGCCGCCGTCGTTTGCCACGCGATAGAGGTACTTTCTCTGTTCGGCTTTTGAGAGCGTCCAGAGCATCTCGCCACCGTCTTGTTTGGTGGAGTTGCCAGCGAGCGCGACCATGCCCGCAACGAGCGGCGAGGAGATGCTGGTTCCGTCGACCGTGATCCAGCCGCCTTCACTGTCGGTGTCGTACTCGCCGACGTCAACTGCAACCGCTGCGACATCATTTCCCGTGCGGTATTTGCAATCAGGATCTTTCTGCCAAAATGGCTTAGCTTCATCGGTATCCGAGCATCCGCCGCCGGAGTCGGGCCAGACGGTCTCGCGGTACCCGCGTTTGCCCTTAGCGCTGTTAAGGAAGGTGCCGCCGACCGCGATGACGGCCTGGAACGTTGCCGGATCGTAAAGTCCTAAGCCACCGTCCCCCGAGCTGGCAAGGTACGTCACGCCCTTGGTATCGTAATACGACTCGGACGCGCCGCTTCCGTCATAGCTGTTGCTGACGATCGTCCCACCGAGCTTCACGGCCTCCGCCTCGGCCGCTTCGATATCGCTCCACGCGTTGGAGTTGGCTTCGACGAGATCGATCGTGCACTTCGGGCAGCTAACTGACGCCATCTCGACGTCGAGATCGATTTCAACACCCCATCCGGGGCTGTTCGTTGGATAGTTACTTGTTTGGCCTTCTTGATTGTACTTTTTGAGCGTGCCCGCGGGCAGGCCCATGCCCTTGCGATAAGCGGCAAAATCGGCGACGACGTCCGGATTGTCGTAAGCGTCGACGATGTAGACGCTCTGCCCCTTCCCCTTTGCGATGGGAAGATTGTATGCCGCTTCGAGGTCCTTCGCATCCCAGCCCGAGTACATCGAATGCGCGCCACCGTTCTCTATCAGCACGTCGCACTGGACTTGCCCGATACGGCTACCGCTGCAAGCCGCACGCGCCGAATGCCCGTCACCCCGAGCGTATGCTTTGTCGTCCTGAGCCTGTCGTTTGTCATCCTGAGCCTGTCGAAGGATGACGGACCCCGGCATGTCACCCTGACCCTGTTGAAGGGCACACCCAACAAGTATGGCAGCCGCGCAGATTGACGCTGCGAGTCGCATTTTGGCTCCTTCTTCCTAAATAGGCGTTGGTGGCGGTAAAAGCCACGGCTATTATCGGCTAAACGAGCGAATAGCGCGACGGACATGCGGACAACTGCCGCGGAAAGCGGCTTAGGGATTCGTCGGCAGCGCGATTCTAAAAACGGTGCCTTCCGATTGCGAGCCGGAGCCTCCGTTTGCCGTTGTACCGTACAGCGCACGGTCGAAAAGTGCTAAGCCGTTGGGCCCAAGGCCATCCGGGGCACCCGCGAACTGGTGGAGTACGCGAACGCGCTTACCATCGAGGTCCATTTCGTAGACCGTGCCTTTCGTGAACCCAGGGCCGGTCGTGCCATAAAGCTTGTCATTGACTGCGACCACCCCCGTAAACGGTTCCGCAGCCACGCCCCCGTAGAAACTGTAAAGCACGCGCTCGTCGTTTCCCGCCTTGCTCAGCCTAAACACGGTTCCCTGGCTCTCCGAGCGCACGCGGTGTAAGCCGCCCTGGCCCGTCGTTCCGTAGAGCATTCCGTCCACAGCGGTCAGGCCGGCGAGTGGGTACTGTCCGTCGGGCGAACCCTTGAAACTGTGGAGAACCCACTCCGCGCCGGACCCGCCGATCTCGTAGACGACTCCGAAGTCGTCCATGCCTCCCGTAGTCGCCGTGCCGTACAACGTATCGCCGATTGCAAGAAGCGGCGCCTGCGGCTGCGTGCCGTCGCGTCCACCCGCAAATGCATGTACGACCCGTTCCTTGCCCGACGTCGTTACCGCAAAGACCGTGCCGCATCCGTAAGAGCGGCTGGCGCTGGGTATGCAGCTTGTCGAACCGCCCCAAAGCGTCGTGCCGTAGAGCGCGCCGTTGGCCGCTACCAATGGGGCATCCGGGAGATTACCGTCGGGCACGTCGCTGAAGCTGTGCAGCACGCGCTCCTTGCCCGACAATGTGACTTCAAATACGGTTCCGTCCCCCTTCGTACCGCCGAACGTTGTCGTGCCGTAGAGCTTGCCGGCGAAATAGACCAACCCCGCCTGCGGACCGGCGCCGTCGGGCTTCCGCTTGAAGCTGTAAAGCACGCGCTCTTTGCCCGACGCACTTACAACGAACACCGTTCCCTTGCCGTTCTTTCCTCCGCCGCTGGTTGTGCCGTAAAACATCCCATGAACGGGCAGAAGCGTTGCGTAAGGTGTCGCGCCGTCCGGCTTACTCTGGAAGTCGTAAAGAATCTGGTAAGCCTTGTCGTCCCAAGCTTTGTCGCCCTGAGCGGAGTCGAAGGGCTGTCGAAGGACGAACGCCTGTCGAAGGGTGGAGGGTTGGCCGGGAGCCGTCGGAAGGCCAGCGCACCCCGCGAGCATGGCCGCAGCCGCACAGCTTACTGCATGGCGGTTGAAATCCCAAGAGAGTCTCATGCATCCACCTCCGCGGCTAAGAACTTCGGCGCGGGCTCGCAATTCCATCGTTCGAGGGCGCGGGGAGCCCTGTCGATTCAAGGGAACGGCGTGATACGATGCTCGGTGAAAGGCGATTCCGACATGCAACCAGCGATCCTCGACAGCGAAAAACCGTATCTCGAGTACCACGCCGGGCGCGCGGTACGCAAAGTGAGCCCACGCACGAAGCACGCGCTCGTGCAAGGAGCGATGCTCGTGATTCTCCGGCGGTCGGCGGGATCGGACTACCTGGTCGGGACCGAATGGGATTGTGATTTGTCTAAGCAGGTCGGAAATGAGACGCTCCTCATTCCAGACGTCAGCGCCGTCTCCGCGGAGCGGCTTGCAAACCTGCCCGAAGCACAGCGCGAATGCCCGCCGTTCGCGCCCGACGTCGTCGTCGAAGTTCGCTCGCCTAACGATCGCCCAAACGAGCGCGACTGGAAGGTTCGCGCTTATCTCCAGGCCGGAACGCTACTCGTGCTCGACGTAATGCCCGGCGCGCTTGCAATCGACGCAATTACGCTAAATGGCACGGAAAGATTCCACGAGAACGATAGTTTCCGCCACTACGCCGCGCCGTGGCTTCGCTTCGACATTGCCGAAGCTTTCGCCGACCTTCTCTAGGCGGATCTTCCCTAGCCTATTAGGTCGTGCCAGCTCGACGCTTTGAGCGCGATCCCGTAATATTCAGCCGCTGCTTTGATGTTTTCGAACGCCTGCGCGCGTTCGCTGCTGCTCACGCCGTCGACCGATCCGAAGCGGGCGATCGCGCTGCGCACATGCCCGGGGTCGGTCAGCGGCTCTTTGCGCTCTTGCGGAAACGCAAACGCGCTGTCGGGTAGTTTGGCGCGTGACGACTCGGCCCCGTGCGCGACAGGTTTCCAGGTTATCTGCATGCTGGAACGTTACCGGTAGACCGTTAACGCGATGTTACGACACGGTGAAGCTGAGGTTATGGCCTCGGCCTGCGCGCCGCCGGTTACCGATAGGACGGGCGCGAGGCGAAGCAGTCCCGGCAGTAGACCGGTTTATCGCCGCGCGGGTTGAACGGAACCTCCGCTACCCCGCCGCACTGGCTGCACGTCGCAGTGAACATCTCACGCGGACGGCCCGAGCGCTCGCCGCCGCCGTTCTCGCCGCCATTTCCGCGCATCTGCTTGCGCGCCGCACGGCAGTCAGGGCAACGGTTGGGTTTGTTCTGAAAGCCTTTTTGCTGGTAAAAGGCTTGTTCGCCGGAACTAAAGACGAATGGACGTCCACAGTCCACACAAGTTAGTTCTTCATCTACGTACACGGAAAGGGGAACTCCTTAAGATCTACCGTCGAGGCGGTTGAGAGAGTGGCATCGTGCCCCGTTTCTGCGACCTCTGCGCGACCGGTCCCTGCAATACGGGGAGGGACATTTCGGCGACCCGCCGTACCCGCCGCGCAACACCGTGGCCGCAACGATTCCCGACGTGATCGAACCCGCCTCGTTGGCCGACTACCTCGAGCTTATGACGCGCGCGGTCTTCCAGGCGGGCGTGCGCTGGAAGCAGATCGCCGAGCCTTGGGAGGCCTACCGCGAGGCCTTCGCGAGCTTCGATCCGGACCGCGTCGCCGCATACGACGAGATCGACGTCGAACGCGCCCTGGCAACGCCTGGAGTTCTACGCACGCCGAAAAAGGTTCAGGCCACAATCGCCAACGCCGCCGTGCTGATTCAAACCGATCGCGAGTACCGCGGCTTCTCAAACTACCTGGCCTCGTTCGACTCCTATGAAGTGCTGGCCAAAGACTTCAAGAAGCGTTTCAAGTTCATGGGCGATATGAACGTCTGGTACTTTCTCTTCCGCGCGAGCCGCCCGGTGCCGCGCTTCGAATCGTGGGTCACAACGATCCCCGGCGAACACCCGCGCATGCGCGAAATGGTCGAGCGGGCGCGCAGCCAAGGCCGCTCACCCGAAATTTAGAAGCAATATGGGCCGACCGTGGGGAGCCGCCCGCGCCACCGCCGAATCCCCCGGCTCGATAGGGGGAGAACCGACATGACGAATTCCAATCTTGGTCGTTCCGCGTTGGGCACTGTCGCGCTCATCGCGATGCTGGCGGGATGCGGCGGATCGCAAGGAGCGATCGGCGGGCTGCGAGGCTCCAACTCGATGCTCCCAGGCGTGCTTCCCGAGGTGAGCGTTGAGTATGCTTACGTCGGCAACTACGGCGACAACAATATTTCCGCTTATAAGATCGCAAGCGACGGCTCGCTGACGGCCGTGAAGGGGTCGCCGTTCGCCGCGGGCACCGGCCCGACCGCAATGGCGGTCGATCCGACGGGCAAGTTCGCATATGCGGCCAACACCGGAACGAGCAGCGGCGGTAACGTCTCGGCCTATACGATCGATGCGACCACCGGCGCGCTGACGGCGGTGAAGGGGTCGCCGTTTACCGCTGGCGTCGAGCCGAGCGGCGTGGCCATCGATCCAACGGGCAAGTTCGCCTACGTCAGCAACTACGGAGACAATGACGTTGACGCCTATTCGATTGACGCGACCACCGGCGCGCTGACGGCGGTGAAGGGGTCGCCGTTTCCGACCGGAGAGGAGCCCGAATACGTGGCAATCGATCCGAAGGGCAAGTTTGCCTATATTCCGGACTATGAGTCCAATGCCGTTTCCGCCTATACGGTCGAGAGCGATGGCGCGCTGAAGCCGGTCAAGGGCTCGCCGTTTGCCGCGGGTAGCGAGACAGCGGGCGTAACGGTTAATCCGTCCGGCAAGTTTGTGTACGCACCGAACTACGGTGCCGATACCGTTTCTGCCTTCACGATCGAAAGCAGCGGTGCGCTGAAGCCGGTGAAAGGCTCGCCGTATGTGACTGGCAGTTCGCCGACGAACGTCGTCGTCGATCCCAACGGAAAGTACGCCTACGTCACCGACTATGCTTCGAGTAACGTTTCCGGTTACGCGATCAACGCAACTACCGGTGCGCTGACGGCGGTGAAAGGCTCACCGTTCACTGCGGGCACCGATCCCGAGTACGTGGCAGTCGACCCCGCGGGCAAGTTCGCCTACGTGCCCAACGTCGGATCCACCAACATTTCCGCGTACGCGATCGAGAGCACGGGCGCGCTGAAGCCGGTGAAAGGCTCACCGTTTACGGGGCTTAAGGAGCCCGCGGCGATCGTCATCTGTCGTGTCGCGGCAGGCAAATGCATTCCGCCGCCTTTGTAGTGATGCCGTCGTTACGGCGACGGTGACGGACGCGGCGCCGGGCGGTTGGGGCGCACGAGATACAGGCCTAAGCTCGGGGCATAGTTGAGTTCCGGCACGGCCTCGCCGGCAAAGCCGTGCGTAGCCAGTTCATCGTCGGTCGTGGCGGCGACGCGGCCGCACAGCATTAACGCGGGGATTACGGTCGGATCGCCGGGATCGAGCTCGTACCACGTGCCGCCTTTCGCCTCGTGCGCCGTGATCGTCCAGCTCGGCGTCGGCGCGCCCGAGGCGAAATGTTCCTGCAACTCTGCCATCGCCGGCGTCGCCAGATTCTGCACTGCGCCGGCGCACGCCGTCGAGACCCGCAACTCGAACGGACTCTTGGGCGGCGTCGTGGGGAGTTTGTAGACGCGGAACGTCTCCTGTCCGGCTTGGGGTTGCCGCGCGACGATGTACATCCCGACGGCCGGCATAAAGGTTAACTGCGGCACGAAGAAGATCGGGTTCGCAGCGGCATAGAGTTTGCGCTGCGTCACGTCGTCGGCGCGCGCGACGTGCAGCGACATGCAGCCCGCAACCACGCGCAGCACGCCGCTCCCTTTGGGCGTTACCGCTAGCGCATACGTCGTCCCGAGGCCGTGATAGATGACCGTCGCATCCGTTAGCGCGGGCGCCGGCATCGTCGCGGGATACCCCGCGGCCGTTCGCGCCGTTTCGATCTGGGTCTGATAGGCTTTGAGTTCGGCGGAGAGCTGGCGCGCTTTGCCTACATTCTCCGGGCTGCACGTCGCCGGATTCGCGCCGACGGCGAACGGATCGGCCGGCGGCGTCTGCGGCAGCGGTGAAAACATCGAGCGGAAACCACCGCCGCCACCGCCGCCACCGCCGCCACCGCCACCGCCGCCACCCGTGCCTCCGGGTCCGCCGCCACCGCCGAACAATCCGCCGCCGCCAGAGCCGCGCGCGTGAAACGCCGTCGCCGTCTGCGACGTCGTGCCTTGCCCAAACTTCACCGAGTACGTTAGCGAGTACGTCCGCGGCGTCAACGGTCGCGCGATGTTGGGAATCACGGTGCCGCCGACGGTCGTGTACGGCACGGCCCACATCGGGCTCGAGAAGACGCCCGCATACGTGTTCGTGATATTGGTTCCCGCAAACGTCAGCGTGCCGCGCGTCAGTTGCGCCGTCACGCCCGCGTCGTAAGTCGTATACGCCGGCAAATCGTTGGGATTGTTTGCGCTCACGTGCTGCGCGTCGGCCAGCCACTCGAGCATCGAATGCGGTGCCTTATAATCCAGCACGATGCCGGCCTTTTGCAGCGGGACATTGGGAAGCTGCTGGCCCGGAATCGTGATCGAGTAGGCGTTGTCGAAAATATAACTCGTCGAGTTGGCTTCGGCACCCGTCAGGTTGTAGTACGGCTCGACGACCAGGTTGCCCAGCGTGAAAAACCCCGTGATCTCGGCGCCTTGATAGACGCGCTGCACGCCGTTGATCGGCGTCGTCATATACAGCTGCTGAGCGTTAAACGGCGTGGCGAGCGGCGCGTTGCAGCCCGCCGGCGAGTTGTAGATCTCTTGCACTTGCTGCAGGTAGCCCGGCGGCAGCTCTCCCAACCCGTTGAGCACCGTCCCGTTCACGTAAACCGGCAGCAGCACGCCGGTCTGCACTTGTCGGTAGAGCGTAAGCGTCACGTTGCCGCCGTGCAGATCGTGCGTGTAGCTCACGCGCGCCGAGTTCGACGAGCTGCGCGTCGGCTGTTGCCCGGGCGCACTGCCGAATGCGACGTTGCCGGCGCAATCAAAGCGCAGCGACGCCGGATCGCTAAGGATCTGGAGCCGCCCTTGGGTCGCGGCCGCCCCGCCGAGGGTATACGACGCGCTGTAGGTATCGCGCGTCGTCGGCTTCCAGGTCGCCGCCGCGGTGGCCAGCTCGGAGATGCCTGCGTTACCGGTCGCCGTGCTGAGGCCGGCCGAACCCGCGAGCGTCAGTTTATCGCTGGAATGAATCGTGTCGGTCCCCTGAAGCACGGAGTACTGCGTCGTCTGCGAACCGTTGTAAAACTCGAAGGCTTGCGGAACCAGCGGCGTCGTCTCGAACTGCGACGACGTGCCGTAGGCCTGAAACGAGATCGTGTGGCGCGCCTGCGCCGGCAGCGTCGCGTTCACGACGTAGCCGCTCGACTTGGTGTCGCTCGAGTATCCGTTGGGCGACGGCAGGCCGTTGACGTAGCGCGCCAACTGGTTGAACAGGCTGGACGAATCGAGCGAAAAAACCGAGGCCTGCAACTGCGTCGCGCCCAGCAACGCGTTGTCGGTCAGCGAATACAGCTGCACGTTGCTGTCGTCGGTATTGTTGGGTCCGTAGCCGCACGGCAGCGTCGTCTGCGGGTCGCCGTTATAACGCAAGCAAATCACGTTTGTATTGCGCGTGGAGTTCATAAAGAGACCCGTCAGCGAGTTGGAGTCGCCGAACTCGTAGCGCGCGGTCATCACGTTGCCCGAAATCGTGCTGTCGCCGTCGTGCACGTAGTCGAGGCCGCTCGCGTCTTCGAAAAGGTCGCCGTCGGCCAGGCTGGGGTAGAGGCGCTGCACGGTTTGTACCGCGAGGCCGAGCTTACCGTCCGAACCGGTTTCGGCGACGGAGTAATTCCAGCGGCCGTAGCTGCCGGTCGAGAGCTGCATCTGCGTGATCCAGCTCAGCGTCGGCTGCAGCGTGCTAAAGTTGACCGCGCCGCCCAAGCCCCCCAGCGTCGGCCCCATGTGCACCGACGCGCCTTGAAACAGGTCCGTCGCAAACCCGCCAAGATTTCCGGCCGAACCGGGCGCGTTGAGCGGAATGCCGTCGAGCGTGAGCTGCGTCTGCGTCGGGTCGTGGCCTTCCAGTGAAATCGTCTGCGTCGCGTCGCTATCGTCGCTCGAAGTCGACACGCTTACGCCCGAGAGCTTATTGAGCGCATCGGCTAGATCGGTCGAGAGCCGGCGCTGCGCCGAGTTCTGGTCAATGCTGGTCGCCGAGATCGTCGCCGACGCCTTGGCGGTCACTTGGCCGATCACTTTGAGGCCGCCGGTATCCGATGCAAGCGCGAAGCTGACCGTGACGAGACGGCCGTCGAGGACTTCGAACGAGGCCGACGTGAGGCTGGAATAGCCGCGCTTGACGATACGCGCGCGGTAGATACCATCGGGGACGTCGGTGAAGGTGACCTTCCCGTTCTGTTCGGTGATTTCCGAGGTGATGACCGGACCGTCCAGCAGCACGCGAGCGAGTTCGAGCGGCTGCTTGGTCGTGGCATCGACGACGACGATGTCGATCTCGCCGCTATCCGATTGCGCGAGCGCCGGCGCAAGGGAGAAAACGACCAGCAGCAGCGCGACCATGAGGGCGGTGCAACGAAGTACCATGCTCAAGCGCAGATTATAGAGGAGCCAGCCGCCGCAGAGCCTTGAACGAGCCTGAGAGCCGATTAGGCCCTGATAAGCGTTCGTGACAGTCCAAGCGCGCGCCCCGTGCCGATGCAAAGATCGAAACGCTACAGTGGCGCATGACCTCGCACATCCCGCCAGCTGCGTCACCCTCATGGTGGCGACGCTCTTCATCACTAGCTCGGACGGATCCGTGAGGTTACGCGGTGTTTTAGATCGTAATCGTGACGGCAGTGCCGTGGCCCGGCGCGCTGTCGATCGCAATATTACCGCCCACGCGTTCGATCGCACGTTTGGCAATTGCGAGGCCGAGGCCGGTGCCGGTAATTTCGCCGCGTTGGTCGCCGCGGTAGAAGCGTTCGAAGGCGTGCAATCGCTCCGACTCCGACATTCCGGGGCCTTCGTCTTTGATCGTGATGATGGCGTGGCCGTTGTTGCGCCGCGCGCTGAGGTGGATCGGTGCGTCGGGCGCGTACTTCAACGCATTTTCGATCGCGTTCCACACGGCTTCGCCTAGCTCGCCCTTATCGGCTTCAACGGTCTTGAGGCCATCGACGCTATAGTCGATCGCGCGCCGATCATCCAGCCGCCGCGCCGCTTCGCACTGGCCGCGGAGCAACTCGACGACGTCGACCGGCTCGATATTGGGCGGCGCTTCGGAGTCGAGGCGCGCGAGGCGCATCAGCCGCTCGATCAGGCCGCGCATGTGCTCCTTTTCGATCGACATCGTCGCTAGAATCTGGCGTGCGATGCGCGGCTCTTCGATCGCGCCGCGGCGCAGTACGTCGATGTAGCCCGCGATAACGGTCAGCGGCGTGCGCAGCTCGTGGCCGGCGTCGGCGGCAAACTGTCGCATGCGCTCCTCGGCATGCTTGCGGTGCTCTATGGCCGTGGCGACGCTGGCGACGGCGTCGTTGAAGGCGACCGTGAGGTCCGCGACCTCGTCAACGCCGGCCATGAGGAAGCGGCGCTGCGTGTAATCGCCGTCGGCCAGCGCGCGCAGCGAGTCGCTCACCTCGTTCACCGGGCGAAGGGCCTGTTGGGCAAAGAGACGGCCGATAAACCATGAAAGCACGATCGCCACTGCCGCGATCGTCAGCACGATTCGCCAATAGGGGATCAGTGAAACAAGTAGTAGCGGGACGGACGGTTCGAAGCCGACGTAGCCGCCTTCGACATAGGTGAGCGAGAGCGGCTCGGGGGCCGACGGATCCGGGAGATCCGCGCCCCGTGCATATAGCGATCGGTGATTCCTTGCGGGCCGCTCGACGACAACGGGATGAAGTGCGACATTCCGCCAGCGGCCAGCACCCTGGCCAGCACCCTCGGGCGTAGGGTCTTATCGCCGGCGAGATAGCGGCCTTTGATATCGAACACCGTCACGCGCATGCCGATTCCGCTGAGCGCATCGACGATTTCAGGCGCCGCTTTTTGCAGCGTCACGCCTTCGCGGCGGTATTGATCGACGAGAATGCGGGCCTCTTCGTGCTTGGCGACCATCACGTCGCGCGAAAAGCTCGACAGCTCGAAGACCAGCGAGATGGACGAAGCGAGGATGACGACGAGAACCGTAACGCCGAGCAGCGCCGCATAGAGCGCCGAGAGCCTCGAAGCCAGCTTCACGCTACGTCACTACAGCGATAGGCCATAGCCCACGCCACGAACGGTCCGGATGAAAGAACCCGGCTCGTTCGAGCGATCGATCTTTGCGCGAAGGTACGAGATATAGGTTTCCACGATGTTCGGGCCGCCTTCGAAGTCGTGGCCCCAGACGATTTCAAGCAGATGATCCTTGCTGAAGACGCGCCGCGGCTCGCGTAGAAAGACTTCGAGCAGATCGAACTCCCGCTGCGTAAACTCGAGGACCTCTTTGGCCCTCCAGGCTTCGCGCGTGCCGGGGTTGATCGAGACATCGTGCCAGCGGAGAACATTCTCTTCAATAAGTTGCGGTCGGCGGAGCTTGGCCTGCAGCCGCGCGATCAGCTCCTCAAAAACAAACGGCTTTACAAGATAGTCATCGGCTCCCGAGCTTAAGGAGCGCACCTTGTCTTCGGTCCCGCCCTTGGCCGTGAGCATCACAATCGGGGCCTGCGTGATCTCTCGCAGCCGCGGCAAAAGGGTGACGCCGTCGATCTTCGGCATCATGATGTCGAGCACGATCAGCTCGGGATCGAACACCTTCACCAGCTCGAGGGCGGCCATGCCGTCCATGGCGGTCCGGACCTCGTAGCCTTCGCGGGAGAGCCCAAGTTCGAGCATCTCCCGAACCATGCGGTCGTCGTCGATGACCGCAACGCGGGCATTGGGCATGTTGTACATCTACGCTGCATCGTGCTTGCTCACCCTTGGAGCCGCCTGAAGAGCGCATTAGGCGGCGCGGACCGGCAGCGGCCAGCGCTCGACCCGTTGCCCTGAAACGAGCGCCGCCTGGCCCAACGCTTCGAGGGGATGGGAGATTATTCTAATCCCACTCTTTTCTAGCGAGCCCAGGGTCGTCTGGTCGGGTGACCAGCGGGCGAAGAGGTGGACTTCCTTGATTTCGACCGCGCCGGCCAGGATGGTGATGACGTCGCTGAGTCCACACTCGCGCAGGGCGAGGAGCGGGGTAACGACCTCGGCATGGAAGCGCGACCCGGCCCAGCCGGCCGCTACGATGAGGAGGCGGGACAGCTCATCGGGGCCAGCCGACTCGAAGTCGATCAGGGCCGCAGAAACCTGTCGCGCCAGCGCCCCGAGGGGCTGTGCGTGAAGGGTCGCTCGCCGAATCGTCGCCGCCGGTCCCGCCGTGAGGAGCGCACCGGCTCCGATCAAGTACTCTTCCATGCTGCGATATTCGCATGGATGAGTGCCACCTGTGTGGCCCTGTGACCGATCGGTCGTCACCGTCCCCATAGCCCGAGGGAGGTGGCAGCGAGCTATATCAACCGAAGCCGGCGCGCAGCCCGAATCGCCTCGGAATGACCGTGGCAGTGCAGTTTTGTGATCGCATTTGCAACGTGCGCTCGCACCGTATTGATGCTGCGGGATGTACGTTCTGCTATTTCCTTCGGTGTCAAACCCTGCTCGAGAAGTCGAAGTACTTCAACCTCCGACTGCGTAAGGCCGCGCGAGCGCGGCCGCGCTGAAGCATTCCGGGCTATCACTGAATCGACAGCCGTTAAGAGACGGGCGACATCCGCATAATCCATCTCTTTTAGGGTCTCGACGCTCGCTCTCACGCGGTCCGCTCCGCTTTCACCGCCGTGTCGCATTCTCGTCGCGATAATTTCGACGATTCTCACTACGAGAGTAACGATGCCGTCCTTGTTCGATCGAAGGCTGCCTAGAACTCGGTCGGCCTGCGTCATTCGGCCGTTGATAGCCTCTGATAGGGCGCAGAGTGCTTTCGTGACGGCAGCTGCGCGTATTCGATAAAGCCCGCTTACCTCTTGAAGCTCTAGGACCTTTAGAATCTCCTTCACCGACTTTGCCGATTCTTCGCGCTTCCCATCAAGTGCGAGAAAGAGTCCGTATTCACCTCCGCATGACACACGGTCAACGCTAAAGGTCATTTGGTTCCAATACGAAGATAACAAATGATGCGCTTCGCCGAACCGCCCTTCCCAAGCCAAGCGGGCCGAGCGAAAGACCGTAAGATAGCGGCTCGCCAAGTCACTGGGCCTTATTGCTGCCAATCGTTGCTCGATTGCTATACTAGCTTCAACATCACCTCGGCGCATCTCAGCGCTCAGCATTTGAAGCAACGCGGTCTGCAATGCGAACGAATCACCGGCCTTTACCGCAGAGGCCACTGCTAACTCGCCATACCGTAATTGTTGCTCGACATCATCACGCTCGTGCAATGCTAAATTCGAAAGGACGGCGTTCGCCCTACTTTCCAGCCCGAATAAGTGCAAATCTGCTGCCAGCTCGCAAGACTGTCTCAGCACCTCGAAAGCCCGCGTCGCCATGCCTAGGTGATGGTAGGCGATCCCGATACGATGGAGAATTTTGGCGCGCACCGCGTCGGAATCGACATCGCAAAGCATTTCCTCGGCACGCATGGCTGCGCTCGCGGCGACGGCGGGATCGCCGCTTACCGCTTGCTGGCCCGCAATCAACGAAATGGCCTCAGCTCGGTGCGCAGCTGTTTGTTCCAAATCAGTGCCGATTTTTTCCAGTAGGGTACTAACGTCTTGACCCTGATTTGCCATCATTGAGGCGAGGCGCAGACTCGTTGTTGCCATTAGATCGCGATTATCGCCGACCCGAGCGAGCGCGCGGCGAAAGAGCGATTCGGCTCTGGTGAACTTGCCGGCCATCGCCTGGAGCGCACCGTGCAAGGCGAGGATGGTAGCGTTTTCGCGCCGAGTGGTTTCGTCGAGCGACTTGACGGTGCGCCAAACTACGTCGCCGCGAGCTCGCTCCAGAAGGTCGAACCCGTGGTTCTCCAAGAGACGGAGTACGTCTTTGCGTGACGCCGCGGCGGCATAAGCGGCGATCGCGTGCTCGATGTCGCCACTCTCTTCGAGCGCTCGGCCCGCTCGCTCCTGAACGATCTGGTGCGAGCGCTTTCCAACGAGGGCGTTTTGATGGCGTAGGAAATCCTTGAATAGATCATGGCAGTGGTACACGCCAGGCGATTCCTCATGAATAAAGGCAGTTCGCTCGCGTAAGCGTTCCACGACTTGTAGCGCCTGATCGAATCCAGCGCGCTCGAGCACCTTAACCTCGATTGTCGGCAGCGCGATGGCGACTTCGAGCAGGCTGCGCTCCTCCTCATCGAGCGCGCCATAAACCTGCTCCGCAAGGAAGCGATAGATCATCTCACGGGTTACAGCGGAAACATTCCGAAGGTCTGACGATCGCGTGGACGTCCGCAACGCAAAGCTCACGGCGGCCGGCCAGCCTTCCGTCAGGCCGAGCAAATCCCGAAGTTCGTCATCCCGGAGGGACAGGCCTAAGCCACGTGCGGCAACCGTGGCTTCCGCAAAGGTAAACTGTAGATCGCGCTCGTCAATCGCTAAGTCGGCATCCTGATAGGCCAGCCAGCTTCCCACTGGAAGCCCGGTCGTCGATCGCGAGGCGAGAATCCAACGGATACGATTCTTGCTTCGCTCGATTAGAGACGTTAGAAATCCTGTAACCTCGACGTCGCCGTCTGCGACGTGCAGATCATCGACCGCGATGATCCCGGAGAACGATTCCAAGTGCGCGTTCATCCAGTCGGCCAAACCGGCAGCGCGCTTGGGTGAGGCCTGATTGCGTTCGTATGCCCCTGCAAGTGCAGTGATTGCAAGCGGCGCACTCTCGCCCAGCGCTTCTGTAAATCCCCGCAAAAAGCTCAGCAGCGTTGTGTGCTCGGCGTGGAGTGCGAATAAAACGCGCGGCTGTCGCAAGCTGCCAAGGTATTGGCGGAGTACGATGCTCTTACCATACCCGGCGGGTGCAACCAACAATGCGATCGGAAAGCTAGCCGACAGCGCAAGACGCTCGATAAGCCTAGGCCGCTCGATCGGTGTCCATGTCGCACTCTCTTTGCGATCGTCGTCTCGCAGCGTCCGAACCATCGCCTTTCGTTCTAAAACTGCTCCCGCGTCGCCTTGTCTCGAAAGGGTCCCGGATCGGGGAACCTTTTCTCCTGTAATGCGCTCACGTCAAAAAGCGCGCCAAATGGCGCCCCTTCCCACCGCACGCTCGTGTGAGCCATTCACGTGCAGAAACCGCGGTTCGGACACTGTGATGGAATTACGGCTTCCCGCAGCCGATAATCTTTAATTAGCAGGGCATTCGCCGATCCCCCTTAGAGGATCGGTTGTCAGGCTACGTTTTGGAGATGGGAATATGGTCTTTTGTAACGCAATTTGCCGGCATACGGCACGCTTTTGTGCGTTGACGTTCGCAATAGCGCTTTCCTGGCCGCACGCCGCGCCGGCACAGCCGGCGTCGAGCGGTCAGAGCACGCCGGCAGCACTTGCCGCCCCGGTTGCGACCCCTCATAGCGTTTTGGTGCCTGGCGGAACGACCGTCGTTGTTTCTCTGGCCGAGTCTGTCTCCTCCGCTACAGCCAGTGTCAACGATCAAGTCGCAGTTGTAGTTAAAAAGCCTGTCCTAGTAAACGGTTGGATCGTCGTCCCGGCCGGTTCGAACGGCCATGCCACCGTTACGGCAGTGGAACACGCCGCGAGTAACGGAAGTGGAGGTAAACTCTCCATGAGCGTGGATTGGGTCTACAGCGCAGACGGTGGCATGGTTCAACTTTCCACGACGAATCACGCGAGTGAGAGCGGTGACTCGAAGGGGGCGGCAAGTACGGCTACCCTTTTGTCTTGGGTGTTACTGGGACCCGTGGGCTTCTTCGCTCACAACTTTGTTCGCGGCCGGGAAGTCACCATTGGAACCGATCGAACATTTACTGTCTTTGTCGACCACGCCGTTCACGTACGGGCGACGCAGCAAGTCGCTAACGGTCAGACCTTCGATCAGTAACGTTGACGACGCGCACATGCACCGCACGATCAGCGACGAACGGTTCGCCGAACCGACAACCTAGCGGAAATCCTCGGGCTTCGGTTTGGCCGATTTATAAGGGCGAGAAGAGCGCATCCTTAGCGATGTACGGGACGTAACGGAAATCGCGAATGGACGAGATACGGCCCACGCTGACCTCAAGTAGGATGAAGTACGCCGGCTTATGGCTGGATGGCCGATCGAACATTGCAATGACCGGAACGCCATCGACGAAGCCGGCTTGCGCGTGGAGGTCTTGCGTCTTCGTGTATGCCTCATAGCGATCGTAGTAGCCCGCATCCACCGCGCGCGGATGTTGCACGCGCGAGACGACTTCGAGGCGCGATTCCGCCGCGAGCAGAGCGCGCAACCCGTCCCAGTCATGCGCGTTGAAGAGATCGACGTATCGGTGCAACGTCACCAGCGTCTCCCCGGCGATGGGTTGCGTCGAATCCGCTAAACGCGCGCGTGGCGATCGAGCGATATTTGCACGCGCCCTAGATAAAGCGGCCTTTACGGCGCCGGCGCTCGTTCCCATCGTGTCCGCCGTTTCCTCGATCGTCTGCCCGAGCACGTCCTTGAGGATCGCAGCGCTGCGCTGCACCGGCGGAAGTTCGGTAAAGATTGTAAGCGCCGCTTCCACCAACTCCGGATCGACGCCGGCTTCCTCGGGCTCTGCGCGCTCCGGCACGTCGGCAACGGGCTCCACGTGCTGTCGTTCGTATCGTTTCAGAAAATCCATAGCGGTGTTATGTGCGATCCGGAACAGCCACGGTTTTAAGTTGGGCGGCTGCACCATCTGACCCAGGGCGTAGTACGCTTTTGCTAGAGTCTCTTGGACGACGTCCTCTCCGTCGAAGACCGAACCGGTCATCCGCGCGCAATACCGATGAAGCTCGGGCCGCACTTCGTCGACCAGCTCCATGAATTGATCGCGTGCTTCTTGCATCGCCGGTAGCAGCGCGCGCGCTTGATCGTCCATCCTTACTCCAACGCTTCGACGCCTTCACCGGTCACCGCGATTGCCGTGACGCCGTCCGCGATCTCTCCGCGCAAACCGTTCACGATCGCCGCGCCGACTTTATCGGCGTCGAGCGGCACCTTCCAGCGGCGCTTGAGAAACTCCGCTGCCGAGAGCCCTTGCGTGGCGCCGTAATTGATGGCCGCGGTGCTTCCGATCTCCGTGTCCACGATGAGCTGACGCGGCACGACGGCAAGAAAGCGGATACCGAGCTTCTTCGCGTCGGAAACTTCTTGCGCGTAGTCCGCCATCAGCCATTGCATGCGCTTTGCGCCGGCATAGCCGCCCGAGAGCGGCGAGCCGGCGATTGCGGCACCGCTCGAAACGATCGCAACCGTACTGCCTGCGCGCAGCGGAAGTGCGAGCGCGGCTTGAAGCAAGTGAAATGCCGCTTTCGTATCGGCGTTCCAGGGCGATGAAAAATCTTCCCAGCTGAACTCGTCGAGCGTCCCCATGGGCGGCCGAACGCCGGCGGCGAGCACGACGAGCCGCGGATCGAACTCGCGCAGCAAGCGCTCCGCGGTCGTCGCATCGGTCGCATCGGCTTGGACCGTGCGCACTGCCCCGTCGGACCGAGCGGAGAACGCGCTGAGTCCCTCGCGTCTTCGCGCAACCGCCACCACGGAGACTCCCTGCGGAGACCAACCGTTTCACCGTTGCGAGGCCGACACCAGAACTCGCTCCGATGACGACTGCGGTTTTATCTTGCAGCGGATTCATCGTAGCGCTCTCGTCAGAATCGCGAGAGTCGTGGCGAGCCAAATCACCGTCCCGGTTCCGACGCCGCTCGCCAATGGTACCAAAGCCTCTTCCACCGGCAGCCCCATAATATGCGCGAGAAGGATCATTTTAGAATCTCCTGCGCGGCCTCGACGACGTCGCTCCAACGGCCGTCCTGGGCGGCGCCGTACGAGTCGTGCCAGTTCCACCACTTATAAGGCTCGCTCTGCGGGTAGCCTGCGGGCGAGTCTTCCCAGGTCTCTTGGCGCCCAAGCGGCGTGATGTCTAGGTAGCTCCACGTGCTTCCCAGCGCCTCGTCGCCGCGGGCGTTGATGAAGTACGTGCGGTACACCCGGTCGCCGTCCCGGAAGAACACGTTGGTGCCGTGCCACTCGTCAACGCCGAAGTCGGCGTCGAAGGTGTCGGTCATCGTGTACCACGGCATCGCCCAACCCATCCGCGCCTTGACGCGCGCGATGTCGGCCTGCGGCGCGCGCGAGACGTAGGCGAGCGTGGTATCGCGAGCGTTCAAATGCGCGAGGTGAGCGACTTGATCGGCGCCGAACGAGCAGCCGCGACAGGCGTGCTCGGGCCAACCAAACACGCCGGGCTCGAAAAACGCGCGGTAGATCACGAGCTGGCGGCGTCCCTCAAACAAGTCGAGGAGGCTCACCTTACCCTTAGCAGAGTCGAATGTGTAGTCTTTCTCGACGCTCGTCCACGGCATGCGGCGACGCTCGGCGGCGAGCGCGTCACGAGCGCGGGTCAAGGCTTTTTCTTTTATCAGCAGCTGCTGGCGAGCGGTTTCCCACTCCTGCGGCGACACTACGGGAGGCGTGTTCATCTTGTGGTCGGTCATTGTTAAGGTCCCCTTCAAAAACTTGGTACTGCCATGAAGACGACTGAGAGCACCCAAAAGATACGGGTTGACAATGCGGACTAATGCCAACGACTCAAACGGCTACCGGTCTTCGACGCCCAATAGCTCACTCAGGAAGCGGGCTAATATCGCCCCTTCCCACTGCAGCCGCGGCGCCAGCCACGCGCGTTGCGCCGGGCAGGTGATCTCGCCAAGCTCGAGCACCAAACTGCCGCGCTGCGCTTCCACTTGCGAGTACGCATAGTACGCGCGCAAGCCGTTGGTGAAGTTGTCCGGCTGAAAGCCGAACGGCCAATACCGTCCGTACAGCCGATGCCAGGCCGCTGCTGCCGCCGCGTCGCTCGGGTGTGCGTAGCCCACCGATGCCCTACTCGCGCATGGCGGATCCGATCCGTCAAAATGAATAAAGACCGCCGCTCCCACGCGATACTTACCGGCGAAGTCCGCCGGAAGCCGCACGACGCTCACGCCATGCTGCCGCAAGATTCGGGTGGCGGCAGCCGCGACGATCGGCGTCCAGGCGCGTTCGCCCGCCGCTCCGAGATTGCAATGATGCTGTGGAAAGTGCGCGCAACTCGCCGGCCGGCCTTCGTGCCCCGCAGAGATCAGCACGTCGTAGGTCAACATCACCAGCCGCCCGAAGCGCCGCCTCCTCCGAATCCGCCGCCGCCCGCGGAGAATCCGCCGCCGCCAAATCCACCGCCGCCAAACCCGCCCCCGCCGAATCCGCCGCCCGTCACGAGATATCCGCCGCGGGCGGCCTTCATCACGACGAGGATCGCCAACAAAAAGATCAGCCCGAGAATCACGAGCACCCACGCGTCTTTGCCCGTCAACGGTTGCGACGTCTGCGTCTCTTCCGCTGGGCCCGAGACTCCGCTGTACGACGGCGTAATCGTTTTCAGTATCGCCGCGACGCCGTCGCTGACCGCGCCGTCCACGTCGTTGGCCCGCATCCGAGGCCGAATCACCTGGTTGATAATTCGGAACGAGTCGGCGTCGGTCAGCGCGCCCTCTAACCCGTAGCCGACTTCGATGCGCGCCTTGTGGTCTTGCATGAACACGAAGAGCACCGCGCCATCGTCTTTGCCGCGTCGCCCGATCTTCCAATGGTCGGCCGTCTCGCCGGTCCAGGTTTCCAGCGGAACGTCGCCGGTCGTCTGCCCGATCCAGACGACGATCTGATGGCCCGTCGCGGTCTCGTAGGCGCGCAGCTCGTTTTCGAGCGCTGCGCGCGCGCTCTCCGACAACGCGTTCGCGTTATCGGTTACGTAATGCGCTGGCGTTGGAGGTATCGTGAAACCCACGCTCGCCGCCATCGCCGGCGCGGCGTAGAGCAGCATCGCGAGCGCAAGCGCGAATCGCCCTAAACGCGCGCTTCGCATGCTACCAGCTTCCCGAGGCGCCGCCGCCGCCGAAATCACCGCCGCCCGACGAGAAGTCGTCGTCACTGCTGCTGAAATCGCTGCTGCCGCCCGACGATAACGATCCGCCGCCGCTGTCCCAAAACGCAAACCCCTTCATCTCCTTCTTCGCCGCCGGCGCGCCCTTGCGCATCACGAGATACCCGTAGCGCATGCTGCCGATGATTCGCATCATGACCACGAACCCGATGAACAGCATGAACACGCCGAAGAGCCCGAACATCGAGATGACGGCGCCCGTTACGAGCGGTGGCGCGACGTTCTCCGCGGCCGGCGGGGGCGTGACGCCGGCGTACGAGGGCGTAATGGTCGTCAGCATTGCCGCGACGCCGCTGCTGACCGCGCCGTTGGGGTCGTTGGCTTTCATCCGCGGCACGATGTCGTCGCGAATGATCCGCGACGAGTCGGCATCGGTCAGCGAGCCTTCCAGCCCATAGCCGACCTCGATGCGCACCTTGTGATCGCTCATGAACAAGAACAGAATCGCGCCGTCGTCGTGGCCACGCCGCCCGACGTGCCATTGGTGCGCCGTTTCGGCGGTCCACGTCTCGAGCGGAACGTCGCCCGTCGTGTCGCCGATCCAGACGATCACCTGATGCCCGGTCGCCTTCTCGTAGGCTTTGAGTTCGGCGTCCACCGACGTCTCTGTCGCGCTCGAAAGCGCCCCGGCGTTATCGGTTACGAAGTGGCTCGGGACCGGTGGCACGGTAAAATCGGCCGCGCACGCGGGCCCGCACAGCGCGAACGCCAGAACGATGCCGGCAACTAGATGTAGGCGCGGTCTCACCATCCGCCCGATGCACCGCCGCCGCCGAAACTCCCGCCGGTTCCCCCCAAATAACAAGTTATTCCCAACCCGTTCCTCGCGATTTCTCACTCCGCTGGTACTCTGCGTAAAGCGCGGTGTTTTGCCGCGCGAGAAAGGCGAAAAATGAGCGACCAGAAGAGCGAGCAGGAGCTGGATCAGGTTAGCGGCGGCGCACTAACAAACCCGGTCCCGCCCATACTTCCCCCCGAGAAGCCACCTACCAATCCGTTCATCCCAGGCGCCCCGATCAAGGGCAAGACCAACCCCGTCGGCTAAAAGTAGCTGCAGCACTTTTAAATGCTGCGGTCGACAAGAACGATGAAGGGCGGCAGCCGGCGCGAGGCGCCCATTCGGTTCGGTTCGAAGGATCCGACCCAGCCGCCCTACAGGCCGCTATGTCCGTGCGTGACGAAGCGTAGTACCGCTATACGCTGTCGGCCAGTTCCAACGACGTGCCTCCGCAACAGCGCAGCGCCGTCGTGAAAGATAGCGCGCAGACGACGTTCGATCTCGTGCTCTGCAGCACGACGCTCGACTACAGCTGCGCCGGCTCAGGCCCCGGCTAGACCTTCACTTCGCGACGGCGTCGTTCACTTTGTGTTCCCTTCCGTCGTACGATTCAAAGGAAATGTTTGGGCATTGTAATTTCAGCTCTATCTCAAGAGAAAGGATCAACGATGCATAGGACGACACCTCGGCTACAGCCTTTAGTCCCCGTAAGCGTGATCGCGATAGGCGCGACGATTGCTTTATCCAGCTTCGGAGTCGTGCGGGCCGAGCACGCACGAACCAGCGGAAACTGCTCCTCATCCGGTTACTGCCTGAGCTGGGACAACACAGGTTCTGGCGGCGGCATCGAAGGTCAAGCCGCGAGCGGCAACGGGTTGTACGGTACGACTTCGTCGACCAGCGGGAACTCCGCCGTTGCCGGCGTCGCCACCAACTCCAGCGGTTCTGCCCACGGCGTGTACGGCCGCTCCTCGAACGGTCAAGGGGTGTTCGGAAAATCGTCCAGCAATAACGGCGTCGAGGGCCACACGAGCAGTCCAATGGATTTCGCTGGCGTCGCGGGTTACGGCGATGGCGATTCGGGGCTCGTCGAGACCGGCGTCTACGGTAAGGGCGGCGCCATGGGCGTTACGGGAGAGTCCAGCCACGGAGGAGTTGCTGTGGCAGCCTTTTCGGACGATACCTCGACGGATATCTTCGTGGGCTCGAACGATGCGAACAACGATTCCTGCGTCATCGATCCAAGAGCGAATCTAAAGTGCACGGGGAAGATCACCGGTAAGAAATCCCTGCGCGTGCAGCACCAGAGCAGCGAGGGTCAACAGGTCCTTGCATACGCATCGGAGTCGGCTTCGGCAACCATCGAGGACGTCGGAACCGCGCGGATGTTCGCCGGAATAGCGAACGTAGCGATCGACCCGGCCTTTTCCTCGGTCATGGATCGAAGCAGCCCGTATTACGTCTTCCTCACGCCGCTAGGTGATACGCGCGGGCTCTATGTGAGCGTCAAGTCGCCCTCCAGCTTCCAAGTTCGCGAGACCCAAGGTGGCCGCTCGAGGCTCGAGTTCGACTATCGTATCGTGGCACGCCCGGTCGATGCTGCGCGCGACAGATTGCCGATGGCTCCGGCGACGAGGGCGCTACCGGCGCGACCGCCGCGGTAGCGAGCGAGCCCGCGCGGCTACCGCACCCACGAAATCGCGCGGACGATCAAGCTCACTACGATTGCCGCAAAAACTAGCCACACTGCGGTATACATGAACCCGCGCCCGAAGGCGATCAGCGGCGTCGCTTTGGGCGCCGCGACGTTCGCGTATTGCGGTGCGATCGCGTGGATGATCGCGTCCACGCCAAAGGCTGCCGCGCCGTCGGCATTCTCGCGCCGCATTCGCGGACGCACGACGTCGTTGAGGATCTGCGCGGTCACCGCCTCGCTCAACTCGCCGCGCAGCCGCGGGCCTACTGCGATGCTGGCATCGTGCCCGTGCAGCCAGAGGAACAACACCGCGCCGTCGTCGCCCGCGAAGTTTTCCGGCGGCGCTTCGCCGCTGGTGCGCGCGATTACGACGAAGACCGAATGCCCCGTCTGCGCTTGGAACGCTTGCAGATTCTGGGCGACCCATGCCGTCGTCGCATTGGTCAGCACGCCAGGCTCGTCGATCACGTAATGCTGCGGCGGTACCGTCGCCGGCGTCCCCAGCGCAAGCAACATGAACGCCGCCGCCACTACCATCCGCCCGACGCGCCTCCGCCCCCGAAACCGCCGCCGCCGCCAGAAAATCCGCCACCGCCACCGCCGCCACCGCTACCGCTGGTCAAACCGCCGACGAAGCCGCCGCCCCAGAACGCCGAGCGCTTCATGTCGCGGTTGGCCTGCGCTGAGCCCTCGCGCATCGCCAGATAGCCGTAGCGAATGCTGCGCACGATCCGCATGATGACGAAGAACATGCCGAAACCGAAAAACAGCAGGCCGAAGATGAGAAAGAACACGCTGCTGCCCCTCGATTCGCCGCTCGACGAGGCCTCCGGCGGGGGCGTCACGCCCGCGTAGCCTGGCGTGATCGTCGTCAGCATCGCGGCCACGCCGCTGCTAACCGCGCCGTCGACGTCGCTCGCGCGCATTTTCGGCCGAATCACGTCGTTGATGATGCGGTGGCTGTCGGCATCGTTCAGTGCGCTCTCCAAGCCATAGCCCACCTCGATGCGAATCTTGCGGTCGTGCATGAACAGAAAGAGCACCGCACCATCGTCGTGTCCGCGCCGCCCGACCTTCCATTTGCCGGCGGTCTCGCCGGTCCAGGTTTCCAGCGGCACGTCGCCGGTGCTCCGGCCGATCCAGACGATCACCTGATGGCCCGTGGCGCGTTGGTAGCCTTGCAGTTCGTTCTCGATCGACGCCCGCGTGCTTTCTGAAAGCGCGCCGGCGTTGTCGGTCACGAAGTGGTCAGGCGCCGGCGGAATCGCGAAGCCTTGTGACAATGCCGCGACGGGAAGCACCGCCAGCACGAGCGCGCAGAGCGCTCGTTGCACTCTCACGCTACGTGCGACCTGTTTCGCTGGGAAACGAAAAAGCCGCTCTGTTTGAACGGCTTCTCGACTTGCAGTGCGCAGAGAATCTTTTAATTCCAGCTAAGAACGACGAGGCCGTTACCCGCAGACTCTTTCCAGACTTGCCACATATGCACGTCGCTGGCCCTGCGCTCGACATAAGAAGAACCTCCACCTCCACCGCCGCCGCCAACATCGCCCGGTCCGCCGTCATACTGCGTTCCGCCTGCCCCTCCGCCGTAGCTGCCAGTACTCCAGTACTACTGTAATTACTTCCGCCGGTTCCACCGGTGCCGCCGGTCAGGCCGCCTCTCTTTCCGCCGACGCCGCCCTTGGTATAACGGCCTTGTCCGCCGCCCTGCCCCCGCCGCCTCCGGATACCAAGATCCGGTCGCCCAAGGAATCACGGTGTTGCCGAATATCCGAGGCGCCCCGCTGCCGTACCATGGGCGACCGCCTTCCTATCCTCTGCCACCGTCCGCGCCGCCGTTAAAGCCGCCAGTCGCCCCAGAAGCGTTACCGCCGACGTACACTTCCAGCACTTCTCCCGGGGTTACCGGGATCATGGCCCTCACGCGCCCACCACGGATCTGGGGAATTCCCGCTCCATGAGCGCCGAGAGCCACGACTTGGAGACGCCTCACGCCTGCCGGCACCTTGAAATCCTGTGCACGGCCCGCGTAGTTAAACGTTTTATGATATGGAAATTTATGGGTACGCGGGACCGGCGGTGAGCGGCATTACGCCGTCACCGGCACGGCCGCCGCATCCTGCGAGCATCGCCGCCGCCAGGCAGCAACTCAACGCATAGCGGCTAACACCTAAAATCCTCATCGTGTGCCTCCTTACAGGCTAAGTGGGATCGGCAGGCTTGGGGGTTCGTTCGCAGTTCAGCCGCCTCCTCGCTTCACGCGGAGCTTGCGCGGGGCTCCGCAAAATGCGCGTGCAGCACCTCGCCCAGACGCGCGACGGCATAGAGAATGCCAGCTTCGTTATCGCCGCGGGCGAAAAACGGCTGGCTCTCCTTCACCAGATCGTCCCAGAATGCATCGCCGACGCGCTCGTGCAACGCGCGATCGCCGATAATCGCGAACATGCGCGCTTTAGGCGCGATCAAGATCAGCGCAGCGTTGGCGTGTTCGTGACGCTGCAAGCCGATGCGCCCAAACTCCCGCTTGGCGCGCTCGAATGCATCGACGCTGCGATCGGGAATCTCACGAACCGCAATCCGTCCGGTGGTGCCGTCTTCGGCCGTCGCAATCGCCGCCGAGATCATAGCTTGCTGCGCCTTGGTCACGGGCTGAAGTTCACGACGGGTGCCTGCTCGGCGCCGGCCTGCGCTTTGAAGTACGGCTTCTCGTTGAACTTGCTGCCGAAGAGTCCCGCGAAAAAGACCGTCGGAATCGTGTCGCGCCGAGTATTAAAGGCCTGCGCGACCTCGTTGTACTTCCGGCGCTCGAACGCAATGCGGTTTTCGGTGCCCTCGAGCTGCGCTTGGAGCGTCTGGAAGTTCTCCGTCGCTTTGAGTTGCGGATAGTTCTCCACGACTGCCAGCAAGCGCGAGAGCGCCGAGCCGAGCTGATCTTGCGCCGCCGCGTATTTCGCGAAATCCTGCGGGTTGTTGACGGCGTTTTGCACGACCTCGGGCGAAATCTGTCCGACGCTCGCGCGCGCCTTCGCGACCGCTTCGTACGTGCTCGATTCAAAGTTCGCGGCGCCTTTGACGGTCGCGACGAGATTGGGAATCAGGTCCGCGCGCCGCTGGTAGACGTTCTCCACTTGCCCCCATTGCGCATCGACGGCTTGCCCGAGCGTCACCAGCGAGTTGTAGGCGCTGCCCACGAAGAGCGCGATGACGACGACGATTCCGATGACGGCCAGGGGCCCAATGTACGAGCGTTTTTGCATATCCGAGCAATGCGCCGCCATGCGGCTCGCCCCTTCCTTGGGCAAGCTTTGAGCGGCTCCGACGCTTGCACGCCGCCTTTCGGGGGACCCGGTTATCGTGGAATGTTTAGGCCACGCGCTCCACGAAAGGATGCTAGCATGAAGCCACTTGCATTAATCGTCGTCGCCTTCGTGCTCGCCCTGAGCGCGCCGGCATCGGCGACTGGAAACGTCAAGATCCAGCAACGAGACGGTTCGATTCGAACGTATACCGGCGTGACGTTCAAGATCGCAAGCAAGACGCTGACGATCGAATCGGCCGACAAGTACTCGAAGGTCATTCTGCGTGGCGCCGACTGCGCTCACCAAGGCGATATCGTTCGTTGTACAGGCGGCGCGTTCACGCTCGTCCAGGGCGGGGAGCCGCACGCCGTCAAGTTTAAATCCGCCACGTTCTACTTCAATCTTACCGATCAGGATCAGCCGATGCCGCTCTCCACGATGAAGGTCGCCGCCCACTCGGTGGTCTTCGTGATGCAGACGGCAAAGGGCACGTACGTAACCGGAAACGGTAAACTCGACCAGGAGCCGACACCATGAGAATTTTATCGTTCATCCTCGTCGTCGCGTTAACAGCCGCGCCATTGACAGCCTCGGCGCAGCGCGGCGGCCGTGGCGGTGGCGGCGGGGGCCGCTCGGCACCGAGCCAAAGTCGCGGCTTCAACATGAGCAACGACGTGCCTTCGAGCGGCGCCGCAAGCGGCAAGAACGGATCCGCAGCCTATAATAAGAACACCGGAACCGCCGCCACCTACAACAAGAACACCGGAACCGCAACGACGTACAACAAGAACACGAACACGGCGACGCAGTACAACCGGAACACGAACAACTCGAACACGTACCATAACAATAACGGCAACTACAACAGCGGCGCCTACAACGGCAAGAACTCCGCGGGGGCCTACAATAAGAACACCGGCAACGCCGCAGTCTACAACAAAAATACCGGCAACATGGCGGTGTACAACAAGAGCACCAACAGCTACAGCACGTACCATTACAATAACAACGGCAGGAACGGCTACTACTACGGCGGCCGCGTGGTCGTGAATCCAAGATACTATCCAGCCTGGGGATGGAATCGCGGCGTGGCTTGGGCGCCGTACGGAGCGTATTGGGGCGGGGGATTCTGGGGAGCCTTCGCGATTGGAGCGGCGACGGCCGCGGTCGCGGGTTCGATCTATTATGCGAATCAGAATTACACGTCCTACTACGTGAGTGCGGGCAGTCCGGGCGCGACCTTGTTGTCGAACTATGGCCTGCGGCAGGTACCGTGCGGACCGTCGGGCCTCGTCGTAATCTACGGGCCCAACCTCGGCATCATTTGCGCGGAGCCGAATCAACTGGTCGCCGCCGGTAGCTACGCGGTCAACGTCGACAACTTAACGCTGCAGTCTCAATAGCCCACCAAATCGGGGCCACGAGGGTGCGCTCCTAGTGGATGAAGCCTACAACGCAGAAGGCGCTCCCGATTGCGCCGATGAGCAGGCTGAGGTACCAGATCGGCTTGACTCGGGTCAGCGCTGAAACGGCTCCAACCGCGATGGCAACCTGGAGGAGGGCAACGGAATACTCGAACGCGTGGTGTTTTCGCATTTCGTCCTCCGTTTCTCGCTCCAAGTCCTTCGCCGAATCCGAGAGCGCCGTTTCCTTACGCGATTCGTCAGCGACCTTCGCGCGGTACTCCGAGATCCGCGCGGACGCCGTTTTCGTCGGCGGCTTCGCGGCAGCGGCGTCAAGCAAACCGTTGAGCGCGATCGTGTAAACGTGATCCTTTTGCCGGTCGGCTTGGTATTCGGCCCACGTATCCGACGCTTTGATCTGATGGATCAGCGCCTCGTTGACCAGATTGCTCGACTGCAGCGCTGCGATCGCGGCGAAGACCGCGAGGATCGCCGTCGACAGCCCGATGAATCTCAGCCAGGCGGCCTCCTTCTCGGCGGTCTGACGCTCCGCTCGCTCGTCGTCTAGCCGCTCGATGCTCTCCTGCAGGTCTTTGGTTTCGACTTCAATCTCATCTGGCATTTGCTTACAGCGGCCTGGTCTTCTTGAATTTCCTCCGGCCACTAGCAATGGTCTTCATCGCTTCCCGTGCTCCTACCACGGCGCTGATCTCTATTGCGTGCCCCTGGTCCGAGGAATAGCGCACCAAGAATTTCTTGATTCTCTCAAGTACCTCCTTAGGCAGGTCTGAGATCTCGGTATAAGCGTCGGTGGCAAGCGGCGCCCCGGGGCTGGGCAATGGTACGGAAATCAGACGATCGTTCTCAATCCCGTCTTTCGTCTCACGAATCGCACCAATCACACGCGCTTGGATGAGGCAACCTGAAAATAGGCCGTCCCGATTCACAACTAGGATGTCCACAGGGTCCTTATCGGGGGCAAGCGTTTGCGGAATGAAGCCATAATCGTAGGGCCACTCTAGGTCCTTTGGAAGCACGTCATGAAACGCAATAATGCCGTATTCGGGCATTAATGCGTACTTATGCCGGCTTGCTTTTGGCGTCTCAATAATTGCATTTACGATGCGATCGCGTTTCCTCTTGGCCTTCGGACGCGCAGGAATGTAGTCGTAATGCGTTGCGTTTATGGCCATAAAGCCTTTTACCCAGCCATGGCAAAGCCAAGCGCCCGGCTACTACTGTCGAGCTGCGACTGCCGCGGCGTTGACCGCCTTCTTCGCAATTTTCGTCAGCAATTCGTCGGTCTTGATTTCCTGCTCGAGCGTCTCTTGCAAGAGACCTGGGGCTTCCGACAACCGCATTTCTTTGGCCCAGGCGATCAGCGTACCGTAGCGCGATATCTCGTAATGCTCAACCGCTTGCGCCCCTGCAAGGAGACCGGCATCCAACGCCGGGTTTCCCTTGAATTCTTCCATGACCTCGGTGCCTTCCTCGACGATGCCGTCGATGGCGTCGCAGGTCTTTCCGCGCGCCGGTTTGCCGATAATCTCGAAGACACGCTCGATCCGTTCAACTTGTCCTTCGGTTTCGTCCCGATGGTGCAGAAACGCCCCGCGCAAGTCATCCGAGTTAACGGCTTTCGCCAGTTTGGGAAGCGTTCGAAGAATCTTTTTTTCCGCATAGAACATGTCCCGAAGCGTTTCGTAAAATAGGTCGCTGAGCGTCTTGATCACGACTGAGCCTTTCTCTTTGGAAGATGGTTCGTAAACTGCTTCCACCTTATCGCCCAGAGCTTGGCACACTAAACCTGTGCCTCCCATTTCTCCACGAACCGCAGCGCGAAGCGCTCTTGTGGCGTCAGTTCGGCGGGGCCGCGCTTGCCGCTTTTTGAAGATTTCCGCGGCAGCCGCAGACGCTCGACGTAGGTTTCGAGTACCGCGGGGTGCACGTAGGCTTTTTTGCAGACCGCCGGCGTATTGCCGAGCCGCGTGGCGACGCGCTCTAGCGCCGCTGTAACGTTCGCCTTCGCTTCCACGAGATGCTCGGCGGCGGCCGTTAGTGCGCCAATGCATTCGACCGTGCCGATCCACGTTCGAAAATCCTTGGCGGAAAAGTCGTCGCCCGCGATCTCGCGTATGTACTCGTTGACGTCGTCGGATCCGACACGCTGTGAGATACCCTTGTCGTCGAGATATTCAAAGAGATCCTCGCCGGGAAGATCTCGGCAGCGTTTTATGACACGGGCCAGGCGTTTATCGTCGAGCAGAATGCGGTGCTGCTTTCCGGTCTTGCCGCGGAAGTTGAGCCGCACTTTGGAGCCTTGCAGCCGGACGTGGCGCGTACGCAACGTCGTGAGGCCGTAGGAATCGTTGGCCTGCGCATACTCTTTATTACCGACGCGGATGCCGGTCATGTCGAGCAGCGAAACGAGGGCGGCAAGCACCTTCCGACGGGACAGCGCGGGGCCGGTGAGATCGCGGTCTACGGCCTTACGTATCTCCGGAAGCGCGTGTCCGAAGGCTACGAGGCGATGGTACTTCGCTTCGTCGCGCACCTCGCGAAAGCGTTTGTGATAGCGGTACTGCTTGCGGCCGCGCGCGTCGCGTCCGGTGGCCTGTAGATGCCCGTTGGCCTTGGGTGAGATCCACACGCTTGTGTAGGCGGGTGGGACCGCAAGGGCTTTGATGCGCCGCAGTTCCGCTTCATCGGTTATGGGCTTGCCGTTGGGATGAAAGTAGGCGAAATGCTCGGCGCGCTTTTCGCGCGTGATCCCCGGGTGGCGATCGTCGAAGTAGCGCAGTCCGGCTTCGCGCGCCGCGCTCTGCGGATCAAGAGTTTCCGCGACCACCCTCGGCTCCGGAATGCTGGGTTTGCATCGCTCCCTTTTACCTCGAACGAGCACAAGGTCAAACGCTCGCGATTTGAGCATCCAGCGTCGGCGTTCGAACCGTTCCCTCCCGAAAAGGGACGTTGCCGCGTGGCGAGGCAAATGCGCCCAATGCTGCGCCTGCTCCTGGCCGCGATACCGATTGCCGCAGTTAGCATTGCCGTGCCGCTCGTGAACCGCATCGAGCCGCGCATCTTTGGGCTGCCGTTTCTCCTCTGCTGGGTAATCGGCTGGGCGTGTTTGACTCCGGCCTTCCTGTGGACGATCGGGCGCCTGGAGAAGCGCTGGTGAGCCACTCGCCGGTCGCGCTTGCCATCGTCGGGGCGATTGTCTTCGGCACGATCGTCTTCGCGCTGCTGGCCGTGCGCCGCATCAAGATGGATCCGGCGCAATATATCGTTGGCGGCCGTTCCTTCGGCACGCTCTTTCTCTGGGTGCTGCTCGCCGGCGAGATCTATACGACGTTTACGTTTCTGGGCATCGCCGGTCTCTCGTACTCGGCCGGCGCACCGGCCTTTTACGTGATGGCCTACGGCGTCTGCGGCTACGTGATCTCCTATTTCATCACGCCGGCCATCTGGCGCGTCGGAAAGGAACGCAATCTTTTGACCGCGCCGGATTTTTTCGAGAGCCGCTACAACAGCCGCGCGCTCGGCATTGCAACCGCGATCCTCTATTTCTTAATGGTCGTTCCGTACGTTGCGCTACAGTTGAGCGGGCTGCAGATTCTGCTGCGCATCGCGGGGTATGGCGCATACGATGCCACGGCTTCGGTCTGCATCGCGTTTCTCGTGCTCGCGCTCTTCGTGTTTACCGCCGGTCTGCGCGGCACCGCCTGGGCCAGCGTTATCAAAGACGTCCTCGTGCTCGGAGCCGTGGCGTTTGCGGGAATTGCGATTCCGATGCGCTTCTTCGGGTCCCCGAGCGCGATGTTCGACCGGGTCGTGGCGACGCACCCGCAGATGCTCGTGCTTCCGACGGGAAGCACCTTCCACGGAACGGTCTGGTTCGTTTCGACCGTCCTCTTGTCGGGGATCGGCTGGTCGATGGGGCCGCACTCCTTTAGCGCGACGTACAGCGCGCGCAGCGGCGACGCGCTCCGCCGCAACGCCATTTTCTTACCCTTCTATCAAGCCTTCGTAGCGTTCATGATCTTCGCCGGCCTTTCGGCAGCGATGATCGTGCCGGGTTTAAAAGGAACGGCCGTCGACCAATCGTTTCTGCTCGTCGTACAACACTATTATCCGGCGTGGATCTTGGGGCTGGTCGTTGGCGCCGGCGCGCTCGCCGCACTGATTCCCGCCTCGGCACTGCTGCTCGCCGGCGCCGCGGTCATCACCAAGAATGTTGCCGGCGACGCGTTCGGCATCGCGACCGGCGATGCGGCGCGCACGCGACTGACGCGCATCCTCGTCCTTGTCGTGGCGTTTCTTGCGCTGGGCTTTTGGCTCACCGCGCAGCGAACGGTCGTCGAGCTGCTCTTGCTCTATTACAACGGGATCACGCAATTCATGCCCGGCGTCGTGGCGACGTTCCTGTGGCAGCAGAGAGTCACGGCGCTCGCCGTCGGCGCGGGTATTGCCGCCGGCCTCGCCGTGGCGATTCCACTTGCCGCGCTTAGCATCGCACCGTGGGGAATCAACGCCGGCCTCGTCGGCCTGGGCGCGAACGTGCTCATCCTCATCGTCGTGTCTCTCGTGACGCGTCCTACGTCAGTTACGGCGTGAACGCGAAGACGCTTCCGTATGGGGCACTGCCCCCCTGGTACGTGGCTCCATACAATACGTGGTCGAAAAGCAATAGGTCGGGCGCGGGCTCGAAGATCAACTTGCATGAGAATGTGTGGACGACTTGCTCGGCGCCGGCAGTGCTCACGGCGAAGATGGTTCCGCTGTCCCAATAGCCGAGGGAGCAGACTTTACCGCCTGCCAAGGAAGTTCCGTAAAGAAGCTTGTGGTCGGCGACGAGAGTTCCCCAGGGCTCTCCTGCGTCGGGTGGACCCTTGAAACTATAGATTGCCGACTCGGCCCCGGACGTCGTTGCTTTAAAGACGGTTCCGCAGCACCCCCCGCCGGAGCTGGTCGTTCCGTAGAGAACGCCGTCGACGTTAATCAGCCCCGCCGTCGGGTTGCTTCCGTCGCTGCGGGCAGTGAACCGATGGAGCACCTTTTCGATCCCTGACGTCGTGACTTCGAAGAGCGTACCGCAGTAATAATCGCAGCTGCCTGCCACGCCGCCGGCGTATGTCGTCCCGTAGAGTTTTCCGTCCAGCGCGAGCAGCGGGGCGTTAGGACTCGCGCCGTCACGGTTGCCGCGAAAACGATAGAGCACGCGTTCGTTTCCGGAAGTGTCGACCGAAAAGACGGTGCCGCACCCGGTTTCCGTACTCCCTCCGCTGGCGGGGCACGTAGTTCCCCCTCTGGACGTCGCACCATAGAGCCGGCCGTCGTACCAGACAAGACTGCCGCTTGGAAAAATGCCGTCGCTTCCCCCTTTGAATCGGTAGACCACGTGCTCGCGGCCGGAGGGTGTTATCGCGAAGACCGTGCCGCATCCGGGTTCTTGCCCACAACCGCGCCCGCCGTCGTTAGTCGTTCCGTAAAGGACGCCGTCGACGGCGACGAGCCCACTGTTCGGGTTGTCGCCATCCGAACCGCCCTTGAACCTATAGAGCACGTGCTCCCTACCCGACATGGTGAGCGAGAAGACGGTGCCGTTACCCAAGACGCCGCGGCCGCCAAAATAGGTCGTACCGTAAAGCAGGCCGTTTATGGTGACGAGCGGGCCGTTCGGCCCAGTACCGTCTCTGTGAATGTTTCTAAACGCGTAAATCGTTCGGTAGGCGCCGCCGCCCAACCCGTGAAACGCCTCGGCGCTAACGCTGCCGGGTATCGCAGAGTTAGGGCCCGCGCCGCATCCGGTAAGCGCTATTGGAATCGCGCCCAAGGCGACACTGCAAACGAGGAGCCGGAATGTCGTCATCATCGGAGCACCTCCTATAGTCGCTTTCTTAACTATAGTCTCTTTTCCGGCACACCGCTAGACCCCGACGATTACGCGTCACAGGCCCTTGTGATTAGGGTGCATAGGCGATCGCTACCGTAAGGAACGACGGCAAGGCTGCTGGCGCCCGTCGAAGGCCGTAAACGGTGAGCCGCTCAGCTCCGTCAGTGCACCGGTGCTCGGGATCTTTCTTCGTCCGTCACCCCTCCCAGGCGGCTGTCGCCCGGCCGTCCGCTAGTCGAAATGAGCTGGGAAACGCCATGCGATTCGCTGCGTGTTGCATCCTGTGATTCGACCTGTTATAGTGCCTGTATTCCGGGGGGAGAGATGGGAATGCAGTCACCGCAGGGACTCGAAAGACAGATACTTACGGCTGGGGAAGCCCACAATGAAGCCATGTCGCTGCCGACCTCGACCGTCGTCGAAAGCCTGGTCGGCCTTCTGGGCGCCACGACCGTGGCAGAGATCGCCGGCGTCAAGGAGACTCGCGCCGTGCAGCAATGGGCGACAGGCGAGCGCGAACCCCAACGTTCCCACGTTCTGCGCTTCGCTTTGCAACTCGCGATGATGATTTCCACGGTTTCGAGTCGCCACATGGCCGGCGCGTGGTTTCATGGCGCCAATCCGCACCTCGACGACCAGATTCCGATCGTCCTTCTGCGCGAGCAACCGCTCGAAGCGATTCAAGTTCGGTTGATGGCCGCGGTTCGATCCTTTGCCTCGCGCGACGAGTAACTCGTAACACTGTAGATCACACCACGCCTGCAAGGGAAAACGTGACCTTTGGGCCGCCCTCAAACACTTCTTGTATGTTCCGCCCGCGCGGCTTACGATTATGAAAAGCCCGTGAAAGGACGCCAGTGATTCAACCTACGTGCAACCCGACTCCGTCCGCATCGACGACGCACTTGCGCCGCAAGCCGGAGGCGACCGCTCCCCAGATGGCGGTGATGATCTTTAGGGGAGAGTACGATATCGCCACCGCTGCGCGGCTGCGAACCGATTTGGATCGCTTACGCGACCTTCGGCGCGTCGTCTTAGACTTCACCGACGTGACCTATCTCGATTCGAAGGCGATCCACGAGCTCGTCGCCTTGCATCACTACCGAGCGGAGAAGGGCTACGAACGCGAGGCGATCGTCTTTCAGAGTCCCACGTTGCGAAAGATTTTTGGCATCCTTAACTTGCAGCAGGTTTTCCACTGCGTCTCCAACTTGAGCGAAGTAGTTCCCACCGACAACACGCCGTCGCACCTCTTTTATGCGACGTCGCCGTCCGACCCCGAGGACCGAATCGCATTCACTACTAGCGACCTGCGACGCGGGGGCTTAGCTGGCGCATGAGTTCGTCGTTCCGGCGCGCAAGCTTCTCGACCTCACGACGCAAACTCTCGGCTTCCACATGGTCGAGCGCCGCGCCGGCGGCGTCAGCAATCCGTTCGATCGCCGCGACTTCCTCCGCATCAATATCGGCCCCGCTGGAATGTTGACCGTATAGGGCAATCGCGACAACGCGCCGCCGCGCAAGTACCGGTATGGCAACCACCGGGTGCGCCAGACCAAGCGGCAGGGACGGCGCGGTCCAGCGAATGCTGCCGATCTTCAATGGAGCTTGCTCGGCTAAAACGTGCAGCACGACGGTGTCGTTGGCTGCAAGGTGCTCGAGCGTTCCCTCCGCCCAGCCGGCCGCCCGCGTTCGTTTCCACGTCGATGCGTCGGCCGGTTCGAAGAGTGCGGCCGAGGAAAGCTTCAGCGAAGCCTGCGGTTCGTCGACGAGAAACTCACGAATAGCATCAACTGAGGTCGAATGGAGCACGGCACGGGCTGCCAGCTTTAAGCGTTGTTCGGCGCTATAGCGCTGCCGGAAGAAGAGCCGATCCACCAGGGCATCCACGCGCCGGTGCAGGCCGCTAAACGAAAAACCGATGACGATGGCCAGCGCAATATCCGTGATGGTTCCAAATCGCGTTGACGCAAGGACTTTGCTGACTGCCCAATCCGCAACGGCAAACGCCGCGACGATGAGGCCCGCGAGAACGGCCGCCACGACGGCGTGCCCGAGGACGAAGGTTACGTCGACGATCCGGCCCTTGATAAGCCCATAGGCGATCGCCGCGAGTCCCATTGCGAACAAAACGAGCGTAATTGAGGTGATGAAGAACGACGAGGGAGACCAGAGCAGGGACGGATTGGTGGAGATGCCGGCGTCGGCAGCGGTCAGGAGTACGCCAAAGACGACCCATCTCATGCGCTCGCGGTCTTGACCGCGGGCTACAGCGTAACTGACTGCGAGTGCTGCGAGCGCGAGCCCCATCGAAACATAATAAACGACGGTAAGGCTCCACCATGGAAGAAAGACGTCGCGCGTCGGAAGTCCCAGTACGGACCACGCAACGATCGAGTAGACCGCAACGAAGACCATGACGGCGAACAGCGCAATTGCCGTCACGGCAAACCACCGCCGCCACCCCGACGAAACATCGTTCGGAACCCTGCTGGTAAATACGATTAAGAACGGTGGGGTCGCGATGAACAACGCATTTATAAAAGCGTTTGCTAGTGCGGCGCCGTAACCAAACCGCGACAGTACGAACTGAGAGCCGGGCGTAAGAACGTACGCGAAGAGGCTCCACGTCATGAGGGTGGGGCGCCGCACGACGATCCACGCTGCGAGCAGAACGATGAGTAGGTCGACGAAGTTGCTCAAGTCGTTAGAGAACGAAAAGTAAGTGGGTCCGGACACAGCCGATCCCATCGTAATCGCGGCGGTCAGCCGCTTCGTTCCGCGAATCAATGGCAGCTCAACGCGCGTTCCTGGGGCGCGCACGTAACCGATCACGGGGTCGTAGGTCGCCGTTCGCACGGGATAGAGCCGGTCGAGATCGATGCGATCGCCAACGCGGACGCCCGCGCGGTCAGCCGCCTCTCCGGGATAGACAGCCGAGAGTACCATCGGCGCGGTAGCCCCCCAGACAAAGCCGAAATGACCGCGCACCCCTGGCTGGTCGGAAAAGTTGAGAAGGGGCTCAAGAACTCCCAGCAGCGCGAGCGCAATCAGGACGACGAGGCCCCAACCGTGAAGGCGTCTGTGTTGCGGGGAATCGCCGGTCATGTCGGCCCGTGACTGCATATCGGAGGCCTCGTTGCGGCTCGCTCTTGAGGCGCTACCTTCTTCGGGAATCAAGAAAGGCCCCGTACGCTACGAGGCCTTCCTTATTTTGTCACCCTTCGTCCTGCGACAAGCTCACGATGACAGCGCTCAGGGTGACAATAGCATCTACAGGTCTTCCGGGTTGATGCCCTTCAGACGATCGTATTGCGTCTTCGTCGGTGAGGCGTGCGGGTTTGCCGCCGCCTCGTACTCGCCTTCGTACTGAACGGTGAGTGGTTCGCGGTTGCGCTCGTAGGCGGTGACGAGACGGCTCATGCCGTCGCCGTTGGCGCCCATCACTTCGGCCAGCGCCGCTTCGTCGGCCGTCATCGCCGCTTGCGCAAACGGTATTTCGAAGTCGTGGCGCGGGCGTCCGTCGTCGTCGATGTCCTGACCTTCCGGCACGATCTCGACGTTGCGGTACCGCGACATACCCGTACCGGCCGGAATCAGTTTGCCGATGATGACGTTCTCTTTGAGCCCGAGCAGCGGATCGTACTTACCCTTGATCGCCGCGTCGGTGAGTACGCGCGTCGTCTCTTGGAAGCTCGCTGCCGAGAGAAACGACTCGGTTGCGAGCGATGCCTTCGTGACGCCGAGCAGCACCGGATTGGCCGTCGCCAGCTCCTTGCCGCCCGCCTTCATCTTCTCGTTGGCCTCGTGGAACGACGCGGCTTCGATCAGCTGACCGGGCAGCATCATCGTGTCGCCGCCTTCGACGATCTTCACCTTGCGCAGCATCGATCGCACGATGACTTCGATATGCTTGTCGTTGATATCGACGCCTTGCGAACGATAGACCTTCTGCACCTCTTGAACCAGATAGTTCTGTAGAGCCGTCTCGCCCTTGACGCGCAGAATGTCGTGTGGGTTGAGCGAGCCTTCGTTGAGCTGGTCGCCCATCTCGATGTGCTGGCCGTCCTGCACGAGGAGGTGGGTGCCCGGCGGAATCTCGTACTCGCGCTCTTCGCCGTGTGCGTCGGTGATATAGACGATGCGCTTGTTGCGCTCGTCGCCCAGTCGCACCGTTCCGGTGGCCTCCACGATCGTTGCTTGACCCTTGGGTTTACGTGCTTCGAAGATTTCTTCGACGCGCGGCAGACCCGTGATGATGTCTTCGGTGGCGACGCCGCCGGTGTGGAAGGTTCGCAGCGTGAGCTGCGTTCCTGGTTCGCCGATGGACTGCGCTGCGATGATGCCGACGGCCGTGCCGATGTCGGCGCGGTTGCCAGCCGCCAAGTCACGCCCGTAACACATCGAACAGACGCCGTACTTGGATTGACACGTAAGCACCGAGCGAATCTTTACTTCGGTGACCCCGGCATCCATGAGCGCCTTGGCCTTCTCTTCGTCGATCTCTTTGTCGCGCTGGATGATCGCCGTCGTTGGACGCTTGGGATCCAGACGAACCTCCTCGGCGGCCCGGCGCCCGATGATGCGGTCGATGAGCGGCTCGATGATCTCCTTGCCGGTACGAATGTCGCTGACCGTGATGCCGTTGGCCGTGCCGCAGTCTTCCTCGCGGATGATCACGTCTTGCGCGACGTCGACCAAGCGACGCGTGAGGTAGCCCGAGTCCGCCGTGCGCAGCGCGGTATCCGCTAGACCCTTGCGCGCGCCGTGCGTCGAGATGAAGTACTCGAGAACCGTGAGGCCCTCTTTGAGCGACGCTTTGACCGGGATTTCGAGAATTCGGCCCGACGGATCCGACATCAATCCACGCATGCCGCCGAGCTGCTTCACCTGGGCGATCGAACCGCGTGCGCCCGATGTCGCCATCATGAAGACCGGGTTGAGCGGATTCTGCGCGGCCTGCATTGCGGTCGTAACCTCGTCGGACGACTTCGACCAGATTTCGATCGTCTTGTTGTAGCGTTCGTCTTCGGAGATGAAGCCCTGCTCGTAGAGCCGGTGCAGCTCGTCCACTTCGTCTTGTGCCTTGCCGACGATCTCGTACTTGCTCTGCGGAACGATCACGTCGCTAATCGAGACGGTCGTGCCGGAGAGGGTCGCATAGTGGAAGCCGATGTCTTTGATCGCATCCAAGAAGCGCGCCGTTTCGGCGTTGCCGTATTTGCGATAGCAGTCGGTAATCGTCTTCTTGAGGCTGCCTTTGTCGACGATGCGGTTGACGAACGCGTGCTTCCAGTGCTCGGGGAACGCGAGATTGAAGATCACGCGCCCGACGGTGGTCTTGATCAGCTCGCCGTTCCAGCGCACGTAGATCCACTCTTGCAGATCGATCTGCTTGGTCTCATAGGCCATCACGGCTTCTTTGCCGTCGAGGAACGTCGGAATCGCACCGGCCGCGTCGGCCGCCGGCGCGTTCTTCTTGCCAGATCGTTCGATTCGTTCGTACTCTTCGGTCACCGGCGCTTTGGCCGGGCCGCTGTACTCGTCGCCCTGGAACGTGAGGTAGTAGAGGCCCAGGACCATGTCTTGGGTCGGAATCGAAACCGGATTGCCGTACGCCGGCAATAGAATGTTGTTCGAGGAGAGCATCAAGATGCGCGCCTCGGCCTGGGCTCCCGCCGAGAGCGGCAGATGCACGGCCATCTGATCGCCGTCGAAGTCGGCGTTGTACGGCGTGCAGACCAGTGGATGCAGATGGATCGCCTTGCCCTCGACCAGCACCGGCTCGAAGGCCTGAATGCCGAGGCGATGCAGCGTCGGTGCGCGGTTGAGCAGCACCGGATGCTCTTTGATGACCTCTTCGAGCACGTCCCACACTTCCGGACGCACGCGCTCGACCATGCGCTTCGCGCTCTTGATGTTGTGCGCGAGCCCGCGATCGACTAGCTTCTTCATCACGAACGGCTTGAAGAGTTCGAGCGCCATCTCTTTGGGAAGGCCGCACTGATGCAGCTTGAGCGACGGGCCGACGACGATGACGGAGCGGCCCGAGTAGTCGACGCGCTTGCCGAGCAGATTCTGGCGGAAGCGTCCCTGCTTGCCTTTGAGAATATCGGAAAGCGATTTGAGCGGCCGGTTGTTGGGCCCGGTGACGGGACGCCCGCGCCGGCCGTTGTCGATCAGCGCGTCAACCGCTTCTTGCAGCATACGCTTTTCGTTCTTGATGATGATTTCGGGTGCGTTGAGCTCGAGCAGACGCTTCAACCGGTTGTTCCGGTTGATCACGCGCCGGTAGAGATCGTTGAGATCGGATGTGGCAAAACGACCACCGTCGAGCTGCACCATCGGGCGCAACTCGGGAGCGATCACCGGAACGGCGGCGAGCACCATCCACTCGGGACGGTTACCGCTGCTCAAAAATGCCTCGACGACCTCAAGGCGCTTGATCGCCTTGAGCCGCTTCTGTCCGCTGGTCTCCTTAAACTCTTTGCGCAAGTCTTCTTGCAGCTTGCGCAGGTTGAGATCGCGCAGCAGCTCGCGGATCGCTTCGGCGCCCATGCCGGCTTTGAAGCGGTTGCCGAACTTCTCGCGCGCTTCGCGGTACTTCTGCTCGGAGAGTACCTCGCGTTTGGTCAGCGTGGTGTCGCCCGGATCGATGACGACGTAGGCGGCAAAGTAGATGACCTTCTCGAGTTGCCGGGGCGACATGTCGAGCAGGATGCCGATTCGGCTTGGAACGCCTTTGAGATACCAGATGTGGCTGACCGGAGTCGCCAGCTCGATGTGTCCCATCCGCTCGCGGCGCACCTTGGCGCGCGTGATCTCGACGCCGCAGCGGTCGCAGATCATTCCTTTGAAGCGAATGCGCTTGTACTTACCGCAGTGGCACTCCCAGTCTTTGGTCGGGCCGAAAATCTTCTCGCAGAAAAGGCCGTCGCGCTCGGGCTTGAGCGTGCGATAGTTAATCGTCTCGGGTTTCTTGACTTCGCCGAACGACCACGCCCGAATTTGCTCCGGAGACGCGAGGCCGATGCGCATTGCGTCGAAGTTGTTGACGTCGATGAGGTTCAAAGAGAAGGACTCCGTTGCGCCCACCGGCACCGGCGCTTACGCAGGGAAGGCCTGACCCACGTCGTCACGTAGGGGCTCCCACCGTCGCTCCTGGCGCGGGGCACAGACGATGATTTTATCACGCCAGCCCTCTCTTGTCACCTGCCGTAACAAAGGCAGCCTGGCTAGCCGATATAAGTAGTAGGGCGAGCAGCCGTTCAGAGCGGCGGCCTTTCGAGCGTTCCTTACTCACTTAGCACCCCTACCATGCTCGTCGGGAACGAACGATTCAGGTCGCGGCCCTGGTGCAACGCGGCTGGCTCGCCGGCCAAGTTTTCAGGCGTCGACCAGCACGTAAAGGGTCAAGGGCAGCCGCGGAGGCGGTCGCCCTTGACCCTTTTGCTGCCCGCGCGGTTCGGGCCGCCCGCTTACCTAAACCCGCGCCCCTCGTCCGGTCAGCAGGTTGACCACTACCAGCACGAGCACGACGAGCAAGAGAATGTGAATCAGGCCGCCGCCGATGTGCATCAATAAACCGATAAGCCAAAGAGCGAACAGAACCGTGATGATCGTCCAGAGCAAGCCTACCATGTATTCTCCTTAGTTGGTGTGAGCATTTCGTCTCTCTTTCCCCAAACGAGCCCAACGCACGCCTCTTTGCTCGAATCAGTTTAAGTGCCAATAAACCCTGGGAAAACGCTGCAGGGGCTTTCTCGAATGGACTGCTAAGATGGGGGCATACGGTCGAACCTGACGGATGAAACGGCTAACCAAGCGTGAACTCGTTCCTCCAGCGGCTGCTGAGCACGATCTCCAGTCCGTCCGTATGGTCGTTTCGCGCACCGCCGACGTCCTCTGGCAGGCGGATGCCGCAGGTGCCGTAACCGGAATCACCCTCTGCCGTCCGGCGTTGCCCGAACGTACCGGCGAGCTTGACGAGGCCGAAATCGCGCAAGTCGAGCTGCTCTGGCGCAAAGCCGTGCTCTGCGCAAAGCGGTTCAGCGCCGTCTACCACGTTCGCACGGCGGGCGGTGCGGCGCTGCGTAACTTCCTCATCCAAGCGATCCCGATCTTCTCCGGCACCGATGAAGTGCTGCACTGGTCGGGCCACGCCACCGAGGTCGATCGTTTCGCCGATGCCGGGACGCGGTTTATCTCTGAAGCGACCGCCGTTCTCTCGTCGTCACTCAGCCGCCACACGATCGTCAACCGCCTCATCGAGGCGTCGTTGGAAGAGTTCGCCGATCTTTGCGCCGTCCACACGCTCCAGGACGACGGTTCGCTCGCCCTAGAAGGCTTTTCCGATCGCCGAGCGGAGGTGAAGCTCCCGCCGGAAACGCTCGCCCAGCCCGTCGCCGAGGCGCTGCGTTCACGACAACCGGTGCTGCTGTTCTCCGGCGCGCTGCGCGAGCCCACCGATGAGAAGCTGAAAGACTTCGTCGAAATCTCCAGGATGCGCTCGGGGATCATCGTGCCGCTCTTCGTCGGCACCACGTGCACCGGCACGTTGAGCTTCCTTGAATCGGAGCGCCGCTCGAGCTTCGCGGCGCGCGAGTTCGACATCGCCTCGGTGGTCGCGCGTCAACTGGCAATGGCGCTGGAAAATATCAGGACGTGTGAGCGCGAGCAGCAGGTCATCGAGCGATTCCGGTTCCTAGCGGGGATAACCGAACGGCTCTTTGCAACGCTCGATTCCAAGAAGACGCTCGCGCTGCTGCTCGACGGACTGACCGAAGAGTTCGCCGACTACGCGCTTGCCGCCAAACTCGCCGACGGCCGGCTTCGTACGATCGCCGAAGTCGGATCGAAGGCCAGCCTGCACGCGGACAGCGAGCGCGAGCTGATTGCGTCCCTCCTCGACCGGCGCTCGATCCTGCGCGGCGGAACCCTCGAATCGGTAAGTGGGCCGCGGCTTAAAGCCGGTCCGCTCCACGAGACGGAGCGGCCGCGCTCGTGGATAATGGTTCCACTCTACTCCGGCGATTCAATTTATGGCGCGATCGTCGCTTGCTCGAACACCCGTCAGTACGACCGCAGCGATCTCGAGATGCTCGAAGAGATCGGACGCCGCGCCTCCCTTGCGATTGCGCACGCGGAAGGGATAGCGCGCGAGCGGCAGCTCATTCAAACGATTCAGGAAGCGACGCTCCCCGCGCAGCTCGCCAACGTTGCGGGTGCGACGCTGAGCGTCATATATCGCCCGGCAGCCTCGGAAGTGCAAGTCGGCGGCGACTGGTACGATGCGTTCGACATTGACGATCATCGCGTCTTGCTCACCGTGGGTGACGTCACCGGGCACGGCCTCGAAGCCTCGATCGTAATGGGTAAGGTACGTCACGCCATCAACGTCGTCGCGTTGTACGAAAACAACCCCGCGCGCATCCTCGACGCCGCCGAGGGAATTCTCTTGCGCCGCTATCCCGGTGCGGTCGCGACCGCCTTCGCCGCCATTTTCGACACCCGCACACGCACGATCTCGTACGCCAACGCCGGGCATCCCTATCCGCTGCTTCGGCGTAATGACGGAACGATCACCGAGTTGGAGGCCGAAGGCCTGCCGCTGGGATTGCGCACCGCGGGCGAGCCCGCCGCGCCGGTCACCGCGCGCATCGACGATGCCGCGCTCCTGGCGTTCTATACCGACGGCTTGACCGAAGCGACGCGCGATCCGCTAGCCGGCGAGCTGCTCCTGCGCGAAGCGATCGCCAGCGACGCCGTTTTCTTCGTTGAAAGTCCCGCGCAGTTCGTTGAAACCTACTGCTTACGCCGTCAGGCTCCCGACGACGTTGCGATCTTGGTTCTGAACTTCGTGCGATCGCAGATTTGGACGTTCGAGTCGGGAGATTGGCACGCAGCTAAACGCGCGCGACACGAGTTCGTCGCCAGCCTCGAGGTCGCGGGCTGCACGCACGCCGAAGTCAAGGCTTCCGAACTCATCTTTGGCGAGCTTACCGCTAACGTCGCGCAGCATGCCGTCGGACCCCTTGACGTCGCGCTGCATTGGGCCAACAGAACTGCGATGCTGCACGTCGTCGATCGCGGCGAAGGCTACGCAACGAGCGAACGAAGAGAACCGGCCGATCTCCTGACCGAACACGGGCGGGGACTCTGGCTGGTCGGGCGACTCGGTGCGCAGTTAAATGTCGAGTTGCTTCCGGGCTTCGGCACGCACGTCCGCGCCATTCTCCCCTTGTCACCCTAATTAACTTCGAAAATACTCCTGAGCCTTAGCGAGAATTCCGTCAGCGTAACGCGGCAGCGTACTGCGCAAACGTAGAATCATCGCTTCGGCGCGCAGCGAACGCAAGCCGTCGCTGCGATTGCCCAGCACCTCGTCGATCGCGCGACGCATCGCAATGTCGAAGTTGTGCGCGACCGCGGGAACGACGCGCGTGTGGGAATCGAGCAGCGGGTGCACGCAGGCGAGCTGGAACTCTTCACCGAGCACGTCGATCGGATAGCCACAGAACAGATCGAAGCCGACTGAGGCGATCAGGCCGTTCCACAAGCCTTCCAAAGCGATCGCCGCGGTAAACGATCTCCGCGACCACAGAATACCTACCATTTCGCCGTAGGCGCGAAAGCCGCCGTACTTTTCCGACAACTCTCGCGCGAGCGAGCCCGCGCAGGCATCGAAAAGCACGGGATCGAGCCGGCCATCGCTGCCAAGAAGTTTGGCGAGCGTTTCGTTGCTGTCGAGGTAGACGACTCGTTCGGAAGCTAGCTCGCGTCCGATGCTCTCGCAGCGCTGCGGGCTCGCGACGACGAGCGCACCGCCGCCGTTCGCAAGGACTCGTTGAGAAAGCGAGCGACGTTGCGCCCGAGGCGAGCGTCGTCGCCGCCGTAAAACTGGACGAGGTGCTCGTGACCCGTTTCTCCTGGCTTTGCGCTCACGCCATCCAATCGTACGTTTCTTCCCTGAAAGAGCCAAATCGCCGCACCGGCGGCCTGGAGCGACGCTTGCGGAATTATGCACGGGCCGGGCTGCATACTCATCTCCTGGTAGAGCGCCGTGTCAAGTCGCGTTAAGTGCTTCGCGGGTGGCTTTCGTTAAGGGATGATCGGGGCCTAGGGCCTTCTCGCGAATCGCCAAGGCGCGTGTGAGGGTCGCTTGCGCTTCTGTATGGCACTCTGCTACATCCGGATGATCGGGCCCTAATAGGCCGTGCGCTCTCTCCCAAATTGCCAGCGCGCGAACGTAACGCTGCTCCGCATCGGCGCTCCGTCCCCATGAGAGCACTGTAATAGTCGATGGTCGAGGGAGCTCCGCAGGCCCGGTCGCTCGGCTCGTCGGCGTCGTCGTGGTTGTTGCGGCGATACTGGTGGTGATGTTCTACTGGCATCCGTGGAGTACGACGTCGACCACCAACAGCACGACCGTTACTCAACCCGCCAATGGCTCCAACGGCGGCACGCAAAAGAGCGATGCGACGACCAATAGGAACGGGCAGCCGCACTAACGCGGTCCAGCTTAGCGTTCAGCAGCCGGTCATTTTCCCCGTGAGTATATAGTTGAGCGATTTGATGGTTTCTTCGTAGCACAGCCCGTCGACATTGTTGGATTTGTATTGCTGGCGGCTCTTGCCGTTCGACGGAGTGAACCCGCCACCTACAATGGTCAGCGTGTCGGTCGTGCTGACGGTGTTGAGCGACGACCACGACGATGCTTTGCCGGGGACTTGATTTAGGCCGCTGCCGCTCTTAGCCTGGACGACATCGGTCGTCTGGGTTGCTTTACCCGACGCGGCGACGTAGTTGTAGCGCAGGTTGAGCGGGTCGTTCCAGAGGCCTTGCACCGTATATGTCTTGCCCGCTGCTGTGGTTAGCGTCTTCGATGAAATCGTGCCGGTCTGGGTGATGTTTTGCAGATCTCGAGTCGACGTCACGTCGATCTTTTGCACGTTGGAGAACGAGACGCTCTGCGTCACCTGCGTCGTGACGCGCCCCCTGGAGGTAATCACGTAGCCCTTGAGGCTGACCGGATGCGTCGCCGACACGTTGATCGTGCCCGCGGCGTCGCCCGCTTTATTGAAGTGCACGTGCTCGATGACGGTTTCCGCGGGCGAGAGCGCGGTGCCGTTCTCGACGAGCGCGCCGGTTACTTGCGTAGCGCCGTGATCTTCGTAGACGAGCAGGGCGGCGTTGGCTGCAAAGTAGTCGTCGTCGTTGAAAACGGAGACGGCGATGGTGTGCTTGTTGCCGTCGTCGAGCTGCGCCGCAAACGGCGTAAGGTCGATGCGGTAGGGCTTGAAGTTCAACGTCTCCACGCCCGGAATGGGAATCCACAAGTACGGGTCGATGCCGCCCGTATAGATCCACGGATAGATCGGCGCTACGCCGGCCGGCTGTCCGTCAAGGGTCACTTCACCCTCGCGGAAGGCCGTGTTGCCGCAGTTGCCGAGCTTTGCGGCTAAGTCGTTGGGGAAGCACGTATACCAAAACTCGTCGTCCGACTGCGATTCAAGAAAGACGTCAAGGTATGCCTTCTCGACGTTGGTCGGAAACGTGAAGGTACCGGTCATCTGGTCCGTCGGTGCGTCGAGGTTGACGTATCCGCCGTCGGCGCCGGCCGAAAGCGGATAGACGGCGTCGGCACTCTTGCCGGCCGGATACTTTTTGGTCGCCGGATAGAAATCCAGCTCGGCGGTGCCGTAGATAATGCCGGTGTACTGCGAGTTGACGACGTTATAGACCGAGGCTTGCCCGGTCGAGGCCTGCGCAAATACTGGAGCGTACTCCGTAACGTCGCGCTCGACGTTCCATTGCGGACCCGCGTTCTGGCTGGGCTCCGAAGTAGTTCCGAAGAAAACGTTGGTCGCGCCGATCCACACGGCTCCCGTTCGGTCGTATTGCACGCCGGCCGTCACCCGGAAGTGCATTTTGAAGATGATTGCGGCGTAAGGTCCGGCACAGTTCTTTGGCGGGTTGTAGTTGAACGGATGGTCCGAGTAGTCCGCGAACTTGCCGACCGGCAACTGGCCGGACTCGAGCGGTGGCGTATGCGGATTGAAGAGGTGGTCGACGCAGGGAGCCTCTTTCGGGTGCGCTACAGGCGGGTCGGCGGTTACCGGATATCCCGCAGATCCCGCGCCGTGTGAAATCATCGCGCGCAGTCGCTGGGCGTTGCGCACCAGAGAAAGCGGTCCACGCTGCGCCGGCGCTTGCGCGCCTCCCGCCGGAACCGCTCCGTCGAACATGGCATGACCGGCGCACGCTGAAAGCGCGAACGCGAAAAGCACTATCGCAGTCTGTAGTCGATGGATCCGAGCTTGCTGCATCTCCAAACCTCCAACGCAAAGGGAGATGAGGCCTTCGGAGTCACGCCGTCGTACTCATGCAATCGTGCTGTTGTTGGGGATCGAAACGTCGTGCGACGATACGGCGACCGCCGTGGTCCGCGACGGGCGCGACGTCTTGTCGAGCGTGGCGACGAACCAGGACGAGTTTCACGCCAAATACGGCGGCATCGTTCCCGAAATCGCAAGCCGGCGTCACGTCGCGCTGCTCTCCGCCGCGGTTGAAGACGCACTCGAGCGCGCCCTCACAACCCTTGAAGACGTTGACGGAATCGCGGTGACCGCCGGACCGGGGCTAATCGGAAGCCTCGTCGTCGGCGTTGCCGCCGCCAAGGCGCTAGCCTTCGCAGCGAACAAACCGCTCTACGCCGTCAACCATCTGCACGGCCACATCTTTGCGCCGTTCCTCGACCGGCCGGAAGAGCCGCCCTACCCCTTTCTGGCATTGCTAGTCTCGGGCGGCCACTCGCAACTCGTCGCCGTCCAAACCCCGGTTCAGATGCGCATTCTTGGACGCACGCACGACGACGCGGCGGGGGAAGCGTTCGACAAGACCGCACGCCTTCTCGGGTTGCCATATCCCGGCGGCCCCGAACTCGACCGCTTCGCGCACTCGGGCAACCCGCAGGCCTATGCATTTCCCCGGTATCGCCCGACGGGCGATGCGCTCGACTTCTCCTTCTCCGGTTTAAAAACGTCGGTGCGCTATTTTCTCGAATCCGACGCCGGGCGGGCTGCCGCGGCCGCCGACGTCGCAGCGTCGTTTCAAGCCGCGGTGGTCGATGCCCTCATGATGCAGCTGCGCGCGGCCTTCGAACGCGAACGCTACAATGCGGTAGTCGTCTCCGGCGGCGTCGCCGCAAACTCGGCGCTGGCATCTGCCGTAACGGCATGGAGCCGGCGCGACGACGTTCCGGTTTTCATTCCTCCGCCGAAGTACTGCACCGACAACGCCGCGATGATCGCCGCCGCTGCCTTCCACCAGCGCGACGTAACGCGCGCCGATCCGCTCTCGCTAACTGCCGATCCGAACCTTGCGTTCGGGATTACGGCACGTGCGGACCGTAGCTGAGCGTGTAGGTTCCCGGGAACGGCTGGGCGCAGTGGGTGGCCTTATACAGGGTGCCGCCGACGAGCATCGACGAGTAGACGCACAGCTGCCCTGAAGACGGCAACGCCTCAAAGAGCACCTGGCCCCCGTGATTCGTTCGCAACGTACGGATGACGCCGGTTGGTCCTCCGTTAGTGATCGAATGGGAAAGCGTTACGGGCATGTCGTACAGCGGGCCGCCCTTCAACGTTAGCGTGACCGTGGTCGAGCTGGGATTCGGTCCATTGTTTGTTGAAGGGGTCGACGATCCGCTGCTGCATGCGACCAGTGCGCAAAGCAAACCCAGAATCTCGACGCGACGAACGATGCAAACCATCATTGGACTTCCTTTCTCACGCTGTGGTGCTCGCGGTTTTGCCCTAGGGTTCACTCGAGTGCATCGGAACCATGCCGCCGCTGTGTTTTCTAAGGCCCATTTAAGGGGCGTCGTCGCCCGGGCGCCAAGTATATCTCCAGGCCGGCATTGACCTGATCGGAGAACTCGTAGGTACCCGCGAGGCAGCCCGACCAGTAGTTTTGGCCGCCGGCGCTCGCGTCGCGGTTCCAGCCGCCGCCACCGAACATGGTTACGCGGCCGATCCTCTTCTGCCCCACAGCGGTAGGAAGTCGGTATCTGGCTTGGTGAGCGAAAACGAGCCTGCAATCGGCACGTTGGGAAGCGGCCCGTAATTGATTTCTGCAAACGGCAGAAACGTTTCGCGCTCTCCGTTGCCGTACTCACCCTCGTAACGCCCAAGCCGCGCACGTGGCGCCGAAAAAGATCGCGCACGCGACGACCGCGGCGAGAAAGAATCGCACCATCTAGGCAGCTTAGAGCGAGAGCTTAAAAACCGTTCCTGCGCTGCTCGTGCCGCCCTGGTAGGTCGTACCGTACACCTCGCCGTTGAGCCCAACCAAACCGGCATACGGGTACTCACCGTCGGTTCCGCCTTTGAAACTGTAAACCACGTGATCGTCGCCACCCGACGGGCTCTCCGAGAAGACCGTGCCGTAGCCCTTCGCGCCGCCTTGATAGGTCGTGCCGTAGAGGGTGCCGTTTTGCTCGATGAGCCCCGCATAGTATGGATGCGCGCCGTCGGCGTTGGCTTTGAACCGATACAGCACTTTTTCTGCGCCGGACGTGCTCACCTTAAAGACGACTCCCCAACCGTATGCAACGCCGCCCGTATACGTCGTTCCGTAGAGCGCGCCTTTATAGAGCAGCAATCCCGCGTACGGATATTGACCGTCCGAGCCGCCCTTGAAGCTGTAGATGACCTTCTCGTCGCCAGACGGGCTCACTCGAAAAACGGTTCCCCTGCCGCTCGTCCCGCCTTGATAGGTCGTTCCGTAGAGCATGCTGTTCACGGCGATCAAACCGTCGTAGGGATGCGCGCCGTCGTGACCGGCTCTGAATCGGTAGATCACGTGTTCCTCGCCGGTCGTACTGATTTTAAAGACCACGCCCCAACCGTATGTAACGCCGCCGGTGTACGTCGTACCGTAAAGCGTGCCGTTCACGTCGAGCAGGCGGCCATAGGGATATCCGCCGTCCGCGCCGCCTTTGAAACTGTAGAGCACGTGTTCGGTACCGGCAGTGGTCACCGAAAAGACGGTCCCGAAGCCACTCGCGCCGCCCATTTGCGTCGTTCCGTAGAATTTGCCGCCGACCGCGATCAGGTCCGCATAGGGATGCGCGCCGTCGTTGCCGGCTTCGAACCGGTAGAGCACGTGCTCTTCGCCCGTCGTGCTAACTCTGAAGATCGTTCCCCACTCATAGCCGCCGCCGCCGCCGTAGGTCGTGCCGTACAGCGAGCCGTTCAAAGGCGTCAGGCTCGCATAGGGATAGCCGGCATCGTCACCCGACTTAAAACTGTAAAGCAGCGAGTAAGCATCGGGATTGGCGCCGGCATTGGGCCACGCCGCCGGAGGCAGCAGCGAGGAGTTCGTGCCGCGCGCGCAACTTGCGAGCAACGCACCGCAAACGATCGCGACTAACAAACGCATGATTCTGAGCCCTCCTACGCCTCGAAGGCGACGATCTCGTTGGCTTCGCGATGGTTCGTCCAGAAGCGCGAGCCGTCGAAGGCAAGTGCGCGCGCCGCAAAGGGAATGCGCGCGAGGTCCGTAAAGGCGCCGGTGCCGTCGCCGCCTATTTTCCCGAGAAAGTAGTTATCGCTCTCTTCATCGTCGGTCGTAACCACGAAAAAGTTGCCGTCGACGAAACATTGGCCGCAGACTCCACGCGGCAGATCGATCCGGCGGACGACGTTGCCCTGTTCGTCGAGGCCGAGGATCCGGCGATTGTACCACTGGCTGACGTAGAGCCACGTGCCGTCGTAACTCAACTGCGAGCCGGTTCCATCCGGACATTCGATCGCGTTCTGCGTTTTGAAGCCGTGTCCCGGAACGAAGCGGCGAATGATGCGGTCATCGTCTTCGCCTTCGCCGCAGATAACGCGGATCTCGTCGCCGACGACCGTCATGCCCCACGGCTTGCCCGGCGCTTTCTCTTCTTCGATGAGCGTCCATTGACGCGGGTCGAGCGCGTAGAGACGATTCGTCTCGACCGATCCCATCCACAGTTTGTCACCATCGAACGCAAGCGACTGCGGGCGCGGCGCCGGCGACGGTAGCCGTAGCGCTTCAGTTACATCGTGCACGCGCGAACCTTGTCCCTTTAACCGCCGGCGACCTCTACACCGGATGGTAAACGAGCGCGACGGGTCCTTCGAACTGCGTTGCGCTCGCGAGCCGCAAACGAAGCGGCTTCGAGAGCGCCGAGAAGAGCGGCCTGCCTTTCCCCAGAGCCACCGGATGCACCAGCAGGCGGTACTCGTCGATGAGCCCCGTTGCGACCAAGCTTTGGGCGAAGCCCGCGCCCCCATGCGCCAAAAGATCTTTACCTGGCTGCTGTTTTAACGCGGTTATTTCTGTGGCCAGGTCGCCGTTTGCAAGCGTTGGTTCGGTCCAAGATCGGGTAGGCGCGAACACAATCGGAGGCTCGCCTGCCTCGGCACTGGCGCGCATCGCGTCGAGGAACGCCGGCGAGGTAAGCTCCAAGCTCGGCGGCGCGAGCGAAGCCTTGCGTGAAAAGACCACCTTGGGGAGATCGTTCATCGGGGCGGCAAATGCTTCGTTCGAAGTTGGCCAAAATGCGGCCATGTCGAAATACGTCCGGCTGCCCATCAGGTGCGCGCCGGCCTGCGCCAGCGTTTCCAGGGTCCAGGCCCTAGCGCGTTCGTCCGTGGTTTCGAAGATCCAATCCAGTTCGCCATTTGGTCCACACGCAAAGTTATCGAGCGACAGAGACATTTTCAAGATCAGTCTTCTCATGGTGCTGCCCATTTCTGAAGCGCCACGGCGTGTCATCCTGAGCGCAGTCGAAGGACGATAAAAGCAATCGAGACCCGCAGTAGCGGGCCTCGATTGTTCTTGCGTTTCCGTAAGCTAGTGCAATGGACTATGCCTTTCACTTACGCCTTAATGGTTACCACGTATCGATTCGACTTAAACCAGTTTCGCCGACGGTCCTGAGTTTATCCTGAGCGTGGTCGGCTGTCATCCTGAGCGTAGTCGAAGGACCGGCCGAGCAACGAGACGGCGCGCGAAACCTCCCCCTCCGAGATGATCAGCGGCGGCGCCAGCCGTAGGGTGTTGCCGCCCGCGCTTCCGATCAGGAGACCGCGCTCCCGCGCGGCGCCGACGACGGCAGCGGAATCGTAGGGCGCCTGGACGGTCAGGCCGATGAGGAGCCCCCTTCCGCGGGGCTCGCCCAGCATCTCCGGCCGGGACCTTGCCAGCTCGGAAAGGGCCGCAAAGAACTGGGCCGAGCGCTCCCGTACCCGGGCGTCTAAATCCAGCTCGTCGCGAATGCGGAGGTGCGCCAACGCCGCGGCGCACGGGACCGGCGATCCACCAAACGTCGAGCCATGGTCCCCGGGCGCAAACCCGCCGGCGGACCGCTCGTTTGCGAGCATCGCCCCGATCGGCAGGCCGTTGGCGAGCGCCTTGGCCAGCGTCACGACGTCGGGGCGCACGCCGGCCGTTTCAAAGGCGAACAGGCTTCCGGTGCGGCCCATCCCGCACTGCACTTCGTCGAAGATCAGGAGGGCGCCGCGCGCGTCGCAGAGCCGGCGCGCGGCCTGCAAGAACTCGGCCGTGGCGGCGTGCACGCCGCTTTCGCCCTGCACCGGCTCGACGATGAAAGCCGCCACCTCCGGGGTAATCGCGTCCTCTAATGCGGCAGCATCGTTGAAGGGCGTAAACGCAAAGCCTGCTGGCAGCGGCTCGAAGCCCTGGCGGTACGCCGTATTATCGGTTGCGGCGAGCGCCCCGAACGTGCGCCCGTGGAACGAGCCGGTACAGGCCAGAATCGTCCGGCGGCCAGGTTCGCCGCGCCGGTAAGCCAACTTGCGCGCCAGTTTGATCGCAGCTTCGTTAGCTTCGGTGCCGGAGTTACAAAAAAAGGCCGCCTTCATCCCCGAGCGCGTCACCAGTTCGCGCGCGAGTTGCTCCGACGGCTGGTGATGGTACAGGTTGCTCGCGTGCACCAGCACTTGCGCCTGCGCCGCAACCGCTTGGGCGATCGCCGGGTGCGCGTGGCCCAGCGCGCAGACGGCGATGCCGCCGATGCAATCGAGGTAGCGCCGTCCGTGGTCGTCGATCAGTTCGCAACCTTCGCCCGCGACGATCGTTATCGGCGCGCGTTTGTAGGTGTCGAGCAGCGTCACGTCCGGTAGTTGGCGTTGATGCGCACGTAGTCGCGCGACAGGTCGCAGCCCCAGCCCGTCGCTTGCGCCTCGCCGACGCCCAGGCGCAGCTCCACCGAAATCGTTTCGGGCTCCAGCTCGCGATGCGCCTCGGCCTCCGAGAGCAGTTCGATGCCGCCCACGCCGACCCACGGTTTTCCGTTTGCGAACAGCGACCAGCACTCCGGGTCGAGCTGCGCGCGCGCCGCGCCCGCCGCCGCAATGATGCGACCCCAGTTCGGATCCTCGCCGTAGAGCGCCGTCTTCACGAGATTGCTGTTGATGATGGCGCGCGCAATCGTCCGCGCCTGGGCGACGTCACGGGCTTGCGTCACCTTCACTTCGAGCGTCTTGGTCGCGCCTTCGCCGTCGGCGACCATCGCTTTGGCCAAATCGAGACAGACCGCACGCAGCGCGCCCGTGAAGACCGCCGGCACCTCAGCGCCATCGAGAAGGGCAGGCGCGAACGCATAGACCGCATCGTTGGTCGACATGTCGCCGTCGACCGAGATCATGTTGAAGCTGTCTTCGTTGGCGTCGCGCAGCGCCTGCGCCAAGGCGTCGGATGAGATTGGAAAATCTGTCGCAATGAAGGCCAGCATCGTCGCCAAGTTGGGCGCGATCATGCCCGAGCCTTTGGCGATTCCGCCGACGACGTATTTACGCTCCTGATGGTAAAACGCGTATGCTCCGAGTTTTGGCACGCGATCGGTCGTCATGATCGCTTCGGCCGCGTCGAAGGCCGCCTTCGCGCCCGAATCGAGCTGCGCGACCGCACGCTCCAACCCGCGCTGCACCCGATCGACTGGCAGCGCCACGCCGATCACGCCGGTCGAGGCGACGATCACTTGCGTCGGCGCAAGGTCGAGCAGCGTCGCCGCTTGGCGCGCGGTGGCACGCGCATCGCGTTCTCCCCGCTCGCCGGTGCAGGCGTTGGCGCAGCCGGAGTTGCAGACCAACGCGCGCATCGCCGGCGACTCGCGAAGATGCGCGGCGCTCACCAGCAACGGCGCGGCCTTGATCTCGTTGGTCGTCACCACCGACGCGCAGCTCTGCGGCGTGTCGAAAACAACGAGCGCCAGATCGCGTTTGCGCGGCTTGATGCCCGCGTGGACTCCCGCTAGGCGCACGCCCGGAACGGCGCCCAAGCCGCCGCGCAGCGCGATGAGCTCAAACGACGGCGACGCGATCACTCAGTCCGCTCTCTTCGGGAAATCCCATCATCAGGTTGAGATTTTGCACGGCCTGTCCGGCGGCACCCTTGCCGAGATTGTCGATCGCGCAAATCACTCGCACGACCGGTCCCGCAACGTCGACGCGAATCTCCGCGTCGTTGGTTCCCGCAACCGCGGCGATGCTGGGCGCGCGCGTGCCCGCGAGCACCCGGACGAACGGACTGCTCGCGTAGGCGCACCCGAAGGCCGCTTCGACGGCGCTGTGGTCGATCGGATCGTCGAAGATCGCGTAGGCGTCGGCCAGCATGCCGCGCGAAACGGGCACGACGTGCGGCGTAAACGTCAGCGGTGCGCCGATGCCGCCGGCGCGCAGATAACGCTCGATCTCGGGCTGATGGCGGTGGCCGCCCAAGCCATAGGCTCGAATCTCGCCGTTCACTTCGGCGAAGAGCGAGCCGGTCTGCGGCGTCCGCCCGGCACCGGTGATGCCGCTCTTTGCATCGACGACGATATGGCGCGGCGTGCCGATCGAGGCCAGCGGCAGAAGCGCGAGCAGCGTAGCCGTCGGATAGCAACCGGGATTGGCGACCAGTTGCGCGCCCGCAATCGCGTCGCGCTGCCACTCGCAGAGTCCGTATGGCACGCCGTCGTCCCTGCGGAACGCGGCCGAAAGATCGACCACGCGCGCACCCTGCGCTAGAAAAGACGGAACGTTGGTCCGCGACTCTTGGGCGTCGCCAGCGGCAATCACGACGTCGCCCGAACGCACCGTCGCCACGACGCTGCCCGGCGGGTCAAAGCGGTACGGCGTGTTTCGCAAGAGCGGAAAATGATCGCCCGCTTCTTCTCCGGCGTGGCTGCGGCTCTCCAGCACGCCGACTTCGACCAACGGATGCGCGTGCAGCAGACGGATTGCTTCGGCCGCGGCATAGCCCGCCGCGCCCGTAACGTGAACCCGGGTCACGCGAGCTGCCGCTCGAGGCTCGCCAGTTCGGCGCGCACCTCGTCGATCTGAGAGCGCACCTCGTCGGGCGACGTCGAGCCGAGTGTTTGCTTGGCGCCGACGGATGTGCGCGCTTCCAACGGCGCCTGCAGGGATTCGATCCCGGCCTCTGCGGCGAGCTGCGCCAGATCGCGCGCCTCAAGCGCGCGGCCATCGGCCTCCGCCTGCGCCACAGCTGCGCCGACGAGCGCGTGCGCCGTGCGTGCCGTCACGCCCTTGGCAATCAGCGCATCGGCAACATCCGTAGCGACGGTATACCCGGCAACGGCGGCCTGCGCCATTCGCTCACGATCGAAGGAGACGGCCGCCAAGGCTCGCTCGAAAGCGTTCAGCGTCACCAGCCCATCTTCCGCAATCGCGATCGCAGCGCTCTTGGTCTCTTGCAAATCCCGCTGATACGAGGGCGCCAGTCCGCAGAGCGTTCCCAACGCGCCCGCATACGCGCCAACCGACCTCGCCGCGTGCGCCCGCACCAGCTCGAACGGATCGGGATTGCGTTTCTGCGGCATCAAGCTCGAGCCGGTCGAGGCGGCATCGCCCAACCGGATATATCCGTAGGCCGGTGCCGACCACGCAATCAACTCCTCCGCGATGCGCGACGCGTCGACCGTCGCGCGCACGAACGCGTGTGCCAGATCCAGCGCGACGTCGCGATTGCCGATGCCGTCGAGCGCGTTGCGCGACGGCCGGGTGAAGCCCAGCGTGCGCGCCGCCGCTTTACGGTCCAACGCCAAGGTCGAGCCGGCCAGCGCGGCGCTTCCGAGCGGAGACGACGCGCGCCCCGCGCGTGCCACCGCCGCAAAGCGCCAGACCGCGCGCACGAACGGTTCGCTCCAAGCAACGAGCAAAAATGCGAGCAGCACAGGTTGCGCCGGCTGCCGGTGCGTGCAACCCGCGACCACCGTCTCACGCTCCAGCTCGTCCTGCGCTCGCGCGGCCAAAGCCGTCGCGATGTCGTGTGCGCGTCTCGCGCCGGCCTGCGCGCGGTCGATTGCATAGAGCAAGAGCGTCGTTGCAACTTGATCGTTGCGGCTACGCCCCGCGTGCAGCGACTCCCCTGCGACGCCGGCGATCTCGCGAACGCGCGCGTCGATGGCGCCGTGCACGTCCTCGAAGGGTTGCGCCCGTGCATAGTTTGCGAAGCTCCCGTCGCGAATCTCAACGGCGACCGCGGCCAGGGCGCTGGCCAGCTCCGCCGCCTCGGTCTCGCCGACGATCTTTCCCCCGCGCAGCGCCTCGACGTGCGCCAGCGAACAGTCGACGTCGAACGGCGCCAACGCGAGATCCTCTTCGATCGACGAACCGAACGCCAGCAACTGCGCGTCGGGCGCCGTGCCAAAGCGGCCGCCCCACTGCAGGGCGCTCACTCAGACACCGACGGGTGCACGCTGCGAGGCAGCGTAGGCTTCCAGCGGCAAGGCTTGCAGCGCGATGAATCCGCCCGCTGCCTGATGGTCGAAGGCGTCGTGCATGCCGTAGGTCGCGAGCTGCTCGCGATAGAGTCCGTGAGCCGAACGCAATCCGGTGACGGTCGCATTCCCGCAATGGAGCCGCACCCGCACCTCGCCCGTCAGACGCGGCGCAAAGGATGCGTAGAAGGCGTCGAGCGCCGTGCGCAGCGGCTGCATCCACAAGCCGTCGTAGATCAGCTCGGCATACCGCCGGTCGGCGAGCGCCTTAAACCGTAGCTCGTCACGCGTCAGCACCAGGCGTTCAAGCGCGCGGTGCGCGCCGATCAAGACCGTCGCCGCCGGACATTCGTAGACTTCGCGCGACTTCAAGCCCACGACGCGATCTTCGATCAAGTCGATCCGCCCAATGGCGTGCTTGCCCGCCAGAACGTTGAGTTGCGCGACCATCGCGGCAGCGTTGCTCGCGTTCAAGCTGGGCTCGCCGCCCTCAAAGTTTACAACGATCTCCTCGGGCGGCGGCGCGACCGTGGGCGATGCCGTCCAGGCGTACACATCCTGGGGTGGCGCGTTCCAGGGATCCTCCAACACGCCCGCTTCAATCGAGCGGCCCCACAGGTTGGCATCGATCGAATAAGGTTTCTCCGCGGTGTGCGAGATCGGCACGCCGTGCTCGCGCGCGAACGCAATCGCATCGGGGCGCGAGAGTGGGGATTCTCGTAGCGGAGCACGGCAGACCAGCGAGGGATCGAGCGCGCGCACACCCAGCTCGATGCGCACTTGATCGTTTCCCTTGCCGGTGCAGCCGTGCGCCACTACCATTGCGCCGAACTCGTGGGCAGTTTTCACGAGCAGATCGGCGATGAGCGGCCGCGAGAGAGCCGCCGAGAGCGGGTAGACGTCTTGGTAGAGTGCGTTGGCGCGCAGCGCGGCGAAGGCATATTCGGCGATGAAGCGTTCGCGCGCGTCGATCAACACCGCATCGTACGCGCCGAGAGCCAACGCCTTGGCGCGCACGGCCTCCAATGCGGCGCGAGCGCCGGTTCCGGCGATCGCGTCGCTTTCGCCGAGGTCGACGGTCATTGCGACGACCTCGTTGCCTTCGAGAATCAACTTCTTGAGCAGAACCGAAGTATCGAGCCCTCCAGAGTATGCCAGCACGATCCGGTTCATGCAGCGGCCTGACCTTTTAAATCCAAGAAGCGTTGCTTCACGTACGGAGTCTCTTCGGCGGAGCGTACAACGATCAAAATCGTGTCGTCGCCGCCGATCGTACCGAGCACTTCGGGCCACGCGGCTTCGTCGACCGCCGAAGCGAGCATCATCGCGCTTCCCGGCGCGGCGTGAATCACGATCAGATTGGCGCTCGAGGCGATCGTCGTCGAAAGCTCGGCCATCGCGCGGTGGAGGCGGCTGACGTAGTTGGTCGCCGCGCTCGGAAGGACGTATTTGAAGACGTCGCCGTTCTCGGTATTGATCGGCACCTTGGTCAGCCGCAGCTCCTTGACGTCGCGCGAGACCGTTGCTTGGGTCACTTCGAAACCCTGGCGCTGGAGGAGACTCACCAGCTCTTCTTGCGAATGGATCGGACGCGTTGCCACCAGGGTTAAGATGGCACGCTGACGGCGCTCCTTCATATCGGAAATCCTTTGCTTTCTGTGAGCAGTGCGACGAGCAACGCTTTTTGCGAGTGCATCCGGTTCTCAGCTTGGTCGAAGACGACGCTGTGCGGTCCGTCGATCACGCCGGCGCTCACTTCTTCGCCCCGGTGCGCCGGCAAGCAGTGCATGAAGGCCGCGTGCGGCGCGGCGTACGACATCAGTTCTTCGGTAACGCTATACGGCCGCAGCATCGCATCGTTGCGCTCGCGATAACGCTCTTCGCCCATCGAGGTCCAGACGTCGGTGTAGACGGCGTCGGCGCCGCGCACCGCGCGCACCGGATTGGAGAAGGCGCGCGCGCCGCCGCCGGCCGATTTGCCCAGCCGGCCCAGTTGCGCGAGAAAGCTCTCCGAGGGCCGGTGCGTCGGGGGCGAACCGAAGTGAATCGTCGCGCCCAGCATCACAGCGGCTTGTGCGAGCGACGCGGCGACGTTGTTGCGACCATCACCCACGTACGCAATGCGCAGGCCGGCGACGTCGCCGAAGCGCTCGCCCAGCGTGAGCACGTCGGCGATCGCCTGGCATGGATGCGACTCGGCGGAGAGCGCATTGATCACCGGCACGCCGGCGGCGCCGGCAAAACGCTCGAGCCCGGCGTGATCGTGCGTGCGGATGACGACCGCGTCGACGTAACGGGAGAGCACGCGCGCCGCGTCTTCGGGCGTCTCGCGCGTACCAATCGCGAACTCGGAGCCCTGCGCGAAGAGCGCCTTCGCCCCGAGCTGCGTCAGCGCGACCTCGAAGGAAACGCGCGTCCGTAGGCTGGGCTTTTCAAAGAGCAGTGCGACGGTCCGGTCCTTCAGCAGCCCGCTCTGTTCGCGCCCGGCACGCTCTTTAAGGAAGCGCGCGAGCCGAAGCAGGGCCCCCAGTTCGTCCGGCGACAGATCAGAAACTTGGAGCAGATGGCGGCCGTTGAGCGACCCGAGGGACGAAGGGACTGGCGCTACGGCATACACGTTCTGTATATTTATACACATGACGCATGAATATGCAAGTCCCATCGTGGTGAAGTACGGCGGCAACGCGATGGCCGGCCCTGCCGAGGGCGCGGCCGACCCCCTCCTGGCCGAGGTCGCTATGCTCTGGAAGGCGGGGGAGCCGGTCGTCTTGGTGCACGGCGGCGGTCCTGAGATCGACGCGGCGCTCGCAGCGCGCGGCGTGACGACGACGCGCGTCGACGGCCTGCGCGTCACCGATGCGGTCACGCTCGAGATCACCGAGGCCGTGCTCTGCGGCACGATCAACAAGCGCATCGTCCGCGCGCTGCTGGCCTTGGGGATTCCGGCCGGCGGCATCAGCGGCACTGATGGGCGAACGCTGATTGCGCGGCGCGCGCGCTCCGCGAGCGGCGCCGATCTCGGCTACGTCGGTGAAGTGATTGCGGTCGAGCCGCAACTCATCCTCGCCCTCCTGCGCGCGGGATTTCTCCCGGTCGTCGCGCCCGTGGCGATCGCCGAGGATGCCGGGCACGCCTATAACGTCAACGCCGATCTCGCCGCCGGCGCCATTGCTTCGGCGTTACGCGCCGATGCCTTCGTGCTCGTGACCAACGTTGCGCGCGTGCTGCGCGACGTCGCCGATCCCGGCTCCGGCATCGTCCGCTTCACTCCGGAGGAAGCGCTGGACTTTATGACGACCGATGCGTGCCGTTCCAACATGAAACCGAAGCTTGCGGCCGCGGCGATCGCCGTGCGTGACGGCGTCGCCGCGGCCTATATCTGCGCCGCGGGAATCAACGCAATCGCCCGCGCGCGCGCCGGCGACGCGACGAGCGTTACTCGATGACCAGCTCGTCGCCTTCGCCATCCCCCTCGTCATCGTCGTCGTCGTCGTCATCGTCGTCGAGGTCGTCGACGGGAGAAATCTCACTGAGTTCCATGGGTCACCTCCTTCCTCTAGGATCGGAGCCTAGGGCTCCTATATTCCGATTTTGACCGACAGATAGTAGGAGCGGAACGGAAGTCCGTACTGCTCGCTGCTCTGCTGGATTGCGCTCGTCGCACCGCCCTGCGCTGCCAGCCCGTAATAGTTTTGCGGTTGATAGACGCCGTAGCCGATATAGCCGTAGTGTTGCGCGGCGCTATTGAAGAGGTTGTATGCGCCCAGGCTTACAGCCATCTGACCGCTCGTCTTGGAGATGCTGGCGTTGGCGAACCAGAACGGGTTGCGGTTCCACGAGTTGTCGCCGCCAATGTACGTCGCATCGATGCGCGCCCCGTAGCCGGCATTGTCTTGATAGGCCAAGCCTGCCGTACCTTGTCGCAACGGAACGCCGTAGATCTGGCCGCCGTCGATCAAACCGGTGTTTGCAATGAGGATGTCTTGCGGCACGCCGAGATAGGCCGCCGATTGAATGTCGAACGAGGCGTTGAACGAAACGTTGCGCGTGATGCCGGTGGTCGCCGAAAGAACGATGCCGCGATACCGGGCGGAGGCGGCGTTGTACGTCGTCGTAAACGCGAGGTTATGGATCGTCGGATTCAGGCCCGGGCACGAGTCCAGGCGCGCGAGCGCCTTATCGATATAATCTTTCGGGACCGTAATCCCCGGGAAACCGACGATCGACACGTTGCCGTTGAGCAACGCCTGGCTCTCGAGCGACTGATAAAAGTCGGCCTGAACGTTCGTCGTCGCGGTGAAACGATGGCCGTAGGCGAGTTCCAGGTCGCCGGCGGTCTCCGGCTGCAGCGTTGGATTCGCCACCGAGGCGATCGAGACGAGCGCTCCCGTTCCGCTGGTTGCCGGCGGGCAGTTGATGCTCGACGGCGCGCCGTAGATCGGCGGCGCGAACGCCAGCAGCGACGGGTCCGGTTCGCTGTACGAACGTCCGCCGGTGAGGCGAATCACGTCCGAGCTAGATGGCCGGTAGACCAGCGAGACGCGTGGATCGAAGTGCGTCGACGCCGTATCGAGCGACCGCTGGAGCCAGAAGCTGCCGAACGCCGAGAACTTATCGTTGGGCGTCCAGGTATCGCGGACGAAGTAGCTCGCGGTCGCGAGATAGAGGGGCGGATTATTTCCGAAGGTATTGTAGGTCGTCCCGTTCGCCAGCGTGTAGGGGAACGATCCGTTGGTGTTTGCCTGGTGCAGCCAGGTATAGCCGAAGCCGAAGTCGTTTTTCGACATCGCAAAGTCGTCGCTGAGCAGATAGCCGCGATTGCCGTAAAGGTCGAGATAGTTCGGACCCGGACCGTACGGTCCGATCGCCGCTCCTGGCCCTTTCTGCTCGTTGTAGTTGTAGTTGTCGTCGAAGCCTTCGAGCGTAATGAGCCCGCTGCCGAGTTGCTGCGTCGCGCGGGCGTCGTAGTCGACGTCGCCCAGCGTTCGCCAGCGATCGATGCTGCCGCCGAACGGACCGTAGAAGCTCACCGCATATTGCGCCGGCGTCATGCACGTGTAGCCCTGCGGATTATCGATGAGCACCGCGATGCTGTCGTGGCACGATTCGCGCTTGCCATTGACCAGGATCGTGTTGAGGCCTTTCTTGGTCGCCTCGATCGACGCCAACGTCTGCTGCGCTCCATAGAGCACGTACGGAAAGGTTTCGTAGTCGTTGTCGCCTTCGCCGGTCGAGTTGGACCAATCCTGAGCCGAATAGGTCGTAAACTGCAGCGTCGTCTTCGGCGAAAAATCGTAGACCAGCTTGCCGACGAAGTTGCGCTGGACGTACCCGCCGCTCACCGGATAGTAGTTGACGAGGTTGTACGCGTTCGCGTGGGTCAGGTCGGGCGGCGGCGGGCTCGACTTGATGCCTGGATTGACGACGCTGGTTTGCAGCAGCGCTGTCTGTTGAATGAAGCCGCCGGGAAAGTTTCCCGTCGTTCCCTGACTCCCCCAAGCGATTGCATACCCGAGTTTGCCGAGCGTTCCCGTTCCGAGCAGCCCCGTCATATACTTATTGTTGCTGCCGGCGCCTTGCGTCACCGAGACGTGGTTCTGCTGCGTCGGATTGATGCTTTGAAAGTTGACGGCGCCCGAAATCGTCGTTGCTCCGAAGAGACCCGTAGCGCCCGAACCGAAGATCACGTCGGCGCCGCTGAGTCCCCAAAACGGCGAAACGTTGTAGTTGTAGCCGCCGCCGAAGGCGCCGATCGGTCCGATCGGGTGACCGTCGAGCAGCGTCGCCGTCTCGGTGGGATCGTAACCGCGGATCGAGAGCGACATATCGTCGCCAACCGAAGAGCTGGTTGACGTAATCACCCCGGGGACCGTGGTCAGCACGTCGGCGAGCCGTTGATAGTTCTCGCTCTGAATGACCGCGGTGTCGATGTGCGTGTTGATCGTGGTCGTCGTTTGCAGCGCCGTTCGCCCGGCGGTGACCACGTAGCCGATCTGCTTGAGCCCTTGCGGCTGGCGGGCGATGGCCGTTTGGAACGAAACCTCGGGCAACTCCGCGCTCACCAAAAGGTCGGGGGTCACCCGCGTATTTTGGTACCCCGCGGCCCGAATGAAAACCGCATACGTTCCCGGAGGCTGACCGAGAATCCGAAAGTTGCCGCCGGCATCGGTACGGCCCGTCGCGACCTCGGTACCGTTACGCTCGAGGACGATCGTGGCGCTAGCAACCGGCAAACCGCCTTGGGTATCGAGAATTCGGCCCGAAATCGTCGTTCCGCCGGCAGCCGCTGCGGGGACCGCTACCACCAGAAGTGCCAGTAGGGCAATGAGGAGCGCTCGCATCCTCCGACAATGGCGCACAAATCTTATGGATAACTTATGCAGGCGTTAAGCCGGAGCATAAGAGTTGCTTCATGTACAGTTCATTTGCGGGGCGTAGACTTGTGCGGATGGTTTCGCGCACTCTAGCAGCCGTCGCGGCGCTCTGCCTCGTGGCCCCTTCAGCCCCCGCAACCGGCATCGATCCCGCCGCCGCGCTTCGCTCCCGGGTCAAGCACGTCTTTATCATCTATCAGGAGAACCACTCGTTCGATAATTACTTTGGAACGTTTCCGGGTGCCGACAACCTGGCGACGGCCGAAGCCCAAGCCCATGGCTTCCGCCAATACGATTCGATCGGGGGAGCCTGGGTCACTCCGTTTCGCATCGCCGATCCGGACACCGAATCGCCCGCGCAAGGGCGTGTCGTCATCTACGACAAGATGAACGGCGGCGCGATGGATCGCTTCGTCGCGACCCAGGAGTCACTATCGTTAAAGAAGTTCGGCAGTTCGGGAGCGCGCGACGTCGGTCTCATGACGATGGCGCACTACGATTGCGACACGATTCCGTTTCTCTGGAAGTACGCGCGAACGTTTGCCTTGTACGACCACATCTTCAGCGCCTTCGCCGGGCCGTCGACGCCCAGCGCCGTCTCGCTGATCGCCGGACAGGCGGGGCAGACGCAACGGGCGCGCGATCCCAGCCAGGCAACCGCCGCACAAGGAAACGAGAGCGGACCAGGCGTTCCGATCATGAACGACCTCGACCCGGCCTACGGTCCGTACTCCGAAGCCGATAAGGGGCACCAGATTCCACAACGCTACGCGACCTTGATGCTCGCACTTGCGGGCAGCGATGCCGCGCAAGCGACCAACGAAACCTCGGGCGTGGTGCGCGATCTCGGCGCCGTCTCGGCGAGCGGCCGCGCCCCGGTTCCGTGGGGCTGGTATCAGGAAGGCTACGTCTCCCCGACCGCCGCGCTGCCGGGGTACGAGACGCACCACAACGCGCCCCAATACTTCGGCTATCTGCGCAAGAACGACGTCTTCTGGAAGAACGTGCACGACGTCCATGCAATGCTGGACCGGTTGCAGAACGGCGCGCTCCCCGACTCGGGGATCTTCTATATCAAGGGTGGCTCGCAGAACAACTTCGGATGGAAGCCGGCCAATCCCGATCCCTACGTCCAAAGCAACTATAAAGGCGACGACGACCATCCGGGGCCCGGCGATACCGACACTCAAATCGGCGAAGCCTTCGTTGCCACGTTCGTCAATGCGATTGCGCGAAGCAAATACTGGAACGATTCCGCGATCATCGTCACGTGGGACGATCCCGGCGGATATTACGATCACGTCCCGCCGCCGCACTTCGAAAAGTGCCCCGACGACCGCCCGTGCGGCGACGGCCCGCGGCTGCCGTTCATTCTCATCTCGCCGTACGCGCGCAGCGGCGCAATCGTCTCCGACTCGGGCGATCAGACGTCGGTCCTGAAGTTCGCGGAGACGCTCTTTGGTCTGCCGTCACTCGCGTCGTTGCCCGACGAGCAGCCCTACATGCCCGAGGGTCCGCGCGACAGCAACCCGGCGGTGACCGATCTGCTGGGCGGCTTCGATCCCGCGCGCCTTTCCGGCGCGCTGCCGCCCATCCCGTCGGCCGATGCCGAAATCCCGACGGCGCTCGTCAACACGATGCCTGCGGCCATGAACTGCGCGTCGCTTGGAATCACGCCGGTCGCGCTGCCGAATGCGCGCTCCATGCCTCCGCCGAACTTCACGCCGCGCCCACACCGCACCAAAGGCGGAGACTAGGACTCCCGCATGCCGATTACCATCGCCGCGCCGCCGCAGCCCGTTCCGATCTTTAGCGGATTCGACTACGTCGCAATCGACGAGACGCGCCATCGCGCGTATGCCGCACATCCCGCCAGCAAACGACTGCTCGTCGTCGATACCTCAAGCGGTAAGGTGCTCGCACAGGTCGACGTCGGGCCGATGCACGGGGTCGCCGTGGATCCCAGATCCGGCATGGTCTTCACCGGAAACGGAACGGACCAGACGCTTTCGAAAGTCGATCCGTCGAGCATGAAGGTCATCACAAGCGTCACGGTCCCGGGGAACATCGACGATATTGCGTACGATCCGGCGCGCGGCCGCATCTATGCCGACCAAGACGGCGGCGGCTCCGTCTACGTGATCGACTCGCAAGCGATGAAGCTGCTCGGCACGATCGCGATGCCCGCCGACGATCTCGAATCACCCGCAGTCAATCCGGCGACCGGTATGCTGTATCAGAATCTTGCCAACGGCGGCGGTTTTGCCGTCGTCGATACCGTCGCGATGCGCGTCCTCAAGGTCGTCAAGACGCCGCAGCTTACCGACAATCACCCGCTGGTCTTCTCGCCGTCTGCGAATCAGGTGATCGTCGCCGGGGTCAACGGCGTCATCTCGGCGTACACGCCTGACGGCACGCACGTCGGCGATGCGCAAGTTCAGCCGCACGTCGATCAGTGCAATACCGGCTCGCGCGGCGACCTCGTCGTCTGCGCCGGGCGGGGAATCGTTACCGTCATCGCCGTGAGCAAAGGATCGGCGCCACGCGTCGTGGGCCGGCTCGATACCGCTCATACCGGCGTTCACACGGTCGGAATCGACGAAACCACCAACGATATCTGGGTCGTTTATGCCGACCAGCAAGGCGACTGGGTGCAACGGCTGCGCTGGAGCCCTTGAGGGCCTAAGCGCGCTAGCGTCGTAGAGTTCAGCGGTGCGCATTCTTGTGATCGAAGACGACGCCCCATTGCGCGTCCTGCTGCGCCGGGGCCTGGGCGAGGACGGTCACGTGGTCGATGCGCTAGCGGACGGCCGCGAGTGCCGCGAGTATCTGGAGGCGGCACACTACGACGCGATGGTGCTCGACCTCAACCTTCCGCTCGAGGACGGCGTCTCGGTCTTGCGCCGCCTGCGTGCATCGGGTAACCGCGTTCCGGTCTTGATTCTCACCGCTCGAGACGCAGGCAGCGACGTCGTCGCCGGCCTCGACGCGGGCGCCGACGACTACTTGCGCAAGCCGTTTGCGTTCGACGAACTCGAAGCGCGACTGCGCTCACTCGCGCGCCGCCCCGCAGGCTGGATCGAGAGCGTGCTGCAGTTAGGCGACCTGATTTTCGACGCTCAGACCCGCCAGGCGCACCGCGGCAGTCGCGACCTGCTGCTCACGGCCAAGGAAGGGATATTCTTGGAAGTGCTGATGCGCAATCCCGGACGAACGGTCACGCGCCGGATGCTCGAGGAGCGTCTCTGGGATCGTCTGAGCGAACGCGGTTCCAACGTGCTCGACGTGTATGCCCGCCGCTTGCGCAAGAAGCTCACGGAACACGGCGAGCCGCAAGTGCTGCATACCCTGCGCGGTCTCGGCTATCGCTTGGAGATGCCGTGAGCATTCGAACGCGGTTCACCGTGACGGTCGTGGCGATCGTCGCCGTAACCGCTGCCCTCTTCGCAAGCCTTTCGATCGTCGTGCTCGACCGGACGCTGCGCTCGAACTTCATCGACCGCTTACGTTCCGGCGCGCAAGCTATCGCCACGACGGTCGACGTGCATCACGGTCGCATTTCGCTCGATCCCAGCGATTTGCGAACCCTCAACTCACTCCAAGCCGACACACCGTTTGCCGTGTACGACTCCCGCGGGCGCCAAGTGGCCGGCGACCCGTCGCCCGCAGCGGCGCAGTCCGCGCTCACGCAACGCGTGACGGTACCCGTCATGCGCGGCAAGACGACCTTTGGAACCGTCGCCGTCTGGCAATCGAACGCGTGGATCGGCGACTTCGACCGCTCCGCCGCGATGGTTTCGCTCGGCATCGGCCTCTTCTTGGTCGCGCTCGGGGCGATCGCGTCGCGGCGCGTCGCTCGGCGCGTGCTCGCGCCGGTGGAGCACATTGCGTCGCTCGCCGAACGCATCGAAGCCGACGATCTTTCGGGTCGCTTGCACGCCGACGGCAACGACGAGCTTGGGCGGCTCTGCGCTTCGTTCGACCGCATGTTGGACCGGCTCGAAGGGGCGTTCTCCCGCGAGCGCCGCTTCGTTGCCGATGCCTCGCACGAGCTGCGCGCGCCGCTCGCCGTGCTGCGGGCGGAGACCGAGCTTGCCTTGCGCCGCGAGCGCACCGGCGAAGAATACCGTGCCGCGTTGGCTTCGATCGCGCGCGAGGGCGCGAGGCTGGAAGAGCTCGTGGACGAACTGCTGGCAACGGCACGCGCCGAAGTGGATGCGCGGGAGCGACAAACCCTCGATGCTAACGAGATTTTGAACAAACTCGGCGACCGCGTGCGCGCCACGGCCGCGACGCGCGGCATCCAGATTCGCGTCGAGGGTAACGGCGTGATGCTCGCTCAGGCGAATCGGGCCACGCTCGAGCGCGCGTTGCTGGCCGTCGCGCACAATGCCATCAGGTACGGACGCGACGACGGCACCGTGCATATGCGCGCGCTGCGCGACGATGGCTTCGTGCGAATCGAGATCGCCGACGACGGACCCGGCTTTACTTCAGATGCGTTGGCGCATGCGACCGAACGGTTTTGGCGCGGCGACGCGGCGCGTCAGCGGGGCGGCACCGGGCTGGGGCTGGCGATCGCGCGCGCTTTTGTGGAGGCCAACCGCGGCCGGCTGCGGATCGGCAACTCGGCAATCGGCGGCGCGGTCGTGACGATCGAGCTGGCCGCTTCTTAGGAGCCTGTAGGGGCTCCTACGGTGACGGCGAGACGAGAGGAACCGCGGCGCAGAGCCCGGCGCTCGACATCACGGCTGTCGCGGCATCGTTTTCGCGGGTTGTCGTCTGATCGATCGTCCAGCCAAGCGCTTCGATCAGCCGCGTCACGGGATTGTAGCCCAGGGTGAGTCCCGGAACCGTTGCGAGGTCGATCGAGTATGGATTCGGCGGAAGGCCGGCGTAGTTCGGATCGTAGGCGAGAGGATTGGGCGCGGGCGTTGAGGCGCTTGCGTGTTGCGAGTCCGGCTGACTCATCTCGCCGATGTACCCTTCGTCGGCGTGCTGCAGATTCGCCATCTGCTGGGTATCGACAAAGCCGCTGATGATATCGAGCGACGCGTTCTGCGACGCCAGCGCCTTGAGCAGCTTTTGGCGAATGTCTTGCAAGCGCTTGTCGTCGTCTTCGAGCCCGGTCGTCGTGCGCAACTCGGGGCTATCGAGCATCGTTTGAATCGCGATGATGTTATTGGCAATCGGTCGGATCAGATTCTCGAGTCCGAGCAAGGCGATCTGCTGCGATCCGTTTGACGTCCCAGGATCCATCGCGCCGGGGCCGCTCTGCGCCGCTCCGGGATCGCTTCCGTAGAGTGACGCGGTGTTGTACTGTTTAAAGAGGCTCGGACTCTTTTTGATCGTCGCGTCGTTCTCCATCAGCATGCCGATCGCCGGCTTGATGCGCTGCCGAAGCTCGCTGCACAACGGCCGGCTCACGACGTGATAAATCTGCGGCGGCGGTGTCGGGCTTGGGGCCGGCGTTGCCGCGATCGTCGCAGCTACTGTAGCAAGCGCGAAACCGAGCGCCAAGCCGCGGGGAGCCATGAAACGGCACTACGCCGCGCGTACTGGGTGCCCTTCCGGTTCTGCTTGGCAAGCGTCTAACTGCGTTGATGCAGGAAGAACTTTATCCCTTTGGGCGCATCGATCGGGACAAATGGGCGTGGCTTCTGAGAAAAATCGAAGCAATCCGTGGCTGGCGACGTCGCCCGCTTGTCGGCGGCGGCAAGCCGGTTTAGACGGTACACGTCTTCCGCGAAGCGCAAGACGCTAGCCGTCTCGTACTCAACGTGCGAAACAAAGTCACGCTTCGCATACGGCGAGATCACGAGCAACGGAACGCGGAAGCCTAAGCCGTCGAAGTTCTTGTACGACGGGGGAACGTGGTCGTAAAAGCCGCCCCAGTCGTCCCACTGCACGAAGATCGCCGTCGAATCCCAGAACTTGCTCTTGCCGACGGTGTTCACCAGGGCCGCCACCCACGATGGGCCATACCCGCCACCGCAGCCGCCATCGTCGGAATCGAGGCAGTTCGGCGGCGTAACCCACGTAAAGCTTGCGAGGTCGCCGTTCGCGACGTCTTTGAGAAACTGCTGCGAGGGTTTGACGATGTGCGCTTGCCAGTAAGAACCTTTGATCGCGCCATAACCGTCGATGCCGTTGGTGCCCGCGTAATACCGCCAGGAAAGCCCGGCGTTCTCGAGTTCTCCGCCCAGGGTCTGGTAGTGGAAACATGGGAATTCCGTACGTCCCAGGGTACGCCTGTCCGTGATCGTCGCGATCGTCGTGCCGGGCGGGGCACTGCAGCCCCACGGTACCTCATCAGGGATGTCGACCGCGCGCCCAGCTTGCGCCGCGATCACGTACTCGTGCGCGCTGAAGCTCTCGTCCAGCTGAGAGGCGAACATCTTGTCGCCGACGACCCATTCGTGTGCCATCTCGAAGTACGGCTTCGACTCGCCATGCGGTACGTAAACGTACTGCGGGTTTGGTGGTCCGCCATACGACTCTTCCTTGTCGAAGCCGTTCATCCGGCAATCGGTTCCGGGAAGACGCCCGGTTCCGTTGCAAGCTGCGAACATCGAACCCGCCGACTCATCGATTCTGTAGGCTTTTTTCAGAGACCAAGGCTGCAGCGCGATCGTCTGGCCCTTCGAGTTCATGCCCTTCGAAACGGTATCGGCGCCGGGATAGCCTTGGAAGAGATTGTCGAAGCTCCGGCCCTCTTGCACGATGTAGACGATGTGCTTAATCTTGCCGCCGGCGACCGGATCAGGCCCAGACAACGCCCCGCTTTGAACCAACGGCAGCGACGGCTGCGACCCACGGCAGCCTGCGAGCATTCCGACGGCTACCACGATGCTTACTGCGTACCCGAAGCCCAAACGCGTCATGTCGATGCCCCCTTGCCGCTACCGAAAGCTCACAGGGTCAGTTTAGACCTGGCCTTTGCTCGATCGCAAGCCCCCGCATGCGACTGGGACGTAGCCATCTTGGGTCGCGTCTCAGTGGCACGGGATAAGCTGGTCGCGTCGCCAAGTTCATCTAATGCACTCGGCCGTGTGGCGGACAGTTCTGCTGTCCCTATGCGCGATCACCGCATTTTTCGCGATAGCCACCGCGTTCTGCGTAATCGGCATCGGCGACGCTCCGCCGTGGAGCGGCCGCTGGGGATGGGGCTGGGGAAGCGCCCAGATCCCGTTCGGCCTACAACTTGGCAGTATCGATCCAGGCGGGCCAGCGGATCGGGCGGGGCTGCGCGTCGGCGATCTAATTGATTTTCGGAAAATTTCGACGCAAGAACGCTATTGGGTGATTTTCCGAGCCCTCAACGGGAGGCCGGTGGCGCTCTCGGTTCGGCGCGGAGCGCTGCAAACGAAGATCGTCGTCGTGCCTACTCGTCTCTTCACGAACTTAGATATTGGCGGCTGGTGGCGACGACTTTGGATTTTCTTAGAGGTGCCGGCCCTGCAACCGGCCCTAGTGGTTTGGCTCGCGTTCTTCGCGGGCCTTATCGCGTGGCGCCGCTCCGGTGTCCCCCAGATGCGCCTTTTGGCTCTGACACTAGTCGTCTACGCCCTTACTTGGGTGCTTGGAGTTTTCCACGAGTGGACGACTCCCTGGCTTTGGTCCAGCATCTTGCAAGATTTCGCCTCCGACTTAGGCCCGGTGGCGATTGGGCTTTGGATTGCACTTTCGAGCACGTTTGGCCGGCCGCTCTCAATCGGACGGCGCGTCGTCCAGTGGGCATGCTATGCGCTGATCGCAGTGCAGGTCGGGTTGAGCGTTGCAGCCAGCGTGGGATTCATAACGCTCTGGTTCGATTGGGACGCGCTGAGCTTTCCTTTTCTTCACCTCTGGGAGGCCTCGATTATCGGGGCATTCGTCAGCAGCATTTTAGCGATCGCCGCGTCGCGCGGGGCTGAACGCCAACGAAGCGCGTGGACGCTCCTACCACTCGCCCTTTTGTTCCTATTTCCGGTCGTCGAAGAAGCTTTGGTGCTGTCCAACCCCGAGACGGACTTCAATTTAATTATCAGCTTCCGGGCAACGGTGCTGCTATTGGTTCCCGCTGCCCTAACGTACGCGGCGCTTAGCCGGCGGCTGATCGACATCGGCTTCGTCCTCAATCGAGCAGCCGTGTTCTCCGGCGTTTCTTTCATCGTCGTCGGCCTCTTCATGCTGGGCGAATGGGTCCTCGGCACTTCCTTTAGCCGGGCGAGCCATCTGACGAGCGTCGCGATCAGCGCGGCGCTCGCAGTCGGGCTCGGGTTTTCGGTGCGCGCCATCCACCTGCGGGTCGAGCGCGTGCTCGACCACATCTTCTTCCGCAAGCGGCACGAGGACGAAATGGCGATTCGTGCCTTCGCCGACGAAGCGGCCGACGTCGCCGACGACGCGACGCTGTTGGACCGGACGAGGGCAATGCTCGAAACCCGCACCGACGCTTCATTCGTCACGTTCGCGATGGGCGACGGCGCGGGCCGTTACGGTGATATCAGCGAGACCGATCCGGCTATCGTCGCGCTGTGCGATCGGCGCAAGGCACTCGACCTGCAAACGCTCTCGACAGAGTTACGAGGCGAGTTTGCTTATCCGATGAGCGCGCGCGGGAAGCTGTTCGGGGCGCTGATACTCGGCCCCAAGCGGTGCGGCGAATCGTACGCCCCGGACGAATCCAATGCGATCATGCAACTCGCCCGTACGCTCGGCGGCGCATTATATACTCTCTCCCTCGCAAAAGTTCTCCAGGAGCATCACCTAAATGCTTGATCTTTGGCTCGCCATCGGCCACCACCTCATTATTTTCGCACTCTTCGGAGTCCTCGCCGTCGAGCTCGTCCTCGTGCGGCGCGGTATGACTCTTGACGTCGTTGCTCGAGTCGCGCGCGTCGACGCCTGGTATGGAGTGCTGGCCGGCGCCATTGTGGCCGTGGGATTCTCCCGGGCGATCTTCGCCGCCAAGGGCTGGGCGTATTACTCGCACAACGCCTTCTTCTGGGCGAAAATCGCGACGTTCGTACTCATCGCCGTGCTATCGGTGCCGCCAACGGTTCAGTACATCAAATGGCAGCGTGGCGGCCAAGTACCGGACCAGGCTGTCGGCCGCGCGCGGCTCTTCTTGTATGCCGAGCTCTTCCTGTTTGCGTTTCTGCCGATTTTCGCGGCGGCGATGGCGCGGGGCTACGGTGAATTCCGCTAGCTGACCGGTACAACCTCGCCGGTATCGAGGCGGTAGTTTGCGCCGACGACGAGCACGCGCCCGGAGGCCGACGCCTCTTCGATCACAGGCGGACTCGCTTTGAGCCGCGCGACGGCCGCGCGAACGTTCGCCTCGACCGCCTGATGGAGCGTGCCGTGCGCGCGCACGACCTCCTCGATCCCAGGCCGGATCAGCGCTTCGATCTTCGCAAGATGCGGCGGGAGCGCCGACTTGGTCTTGATGGCGGTGTAGACGGCGTCGACGGCGCCGCAGTTCTCGTGACCCAGCACCATCACGAGCCGCGAACCAAGATGCTCGATCGCGTATTCGATCGAGCCGGTCACCAAATCGTCGGGATAGTTGCCCGCGACGCGCGTCACGAACAGATCGCCCATTCCCTGGACGAAGACGAAGTTGGGAACGACGCGCGAGTCGGCACAACTCAGAATCACTGCATAGGGTTCTTGGTGCTCGGTGAGCATCTCGCGCTTCTCGGCAATCTTGCTGAGCGGCGGGAAGTCGTTGTTGAGAAAACGCCGGTTCCCGGACATCAGCCTGCCAAGTAGCTGCTCGGGCGAGACCTTTACCCCCGGCGTCGCGGGGGGCGAAGCGCTCGCGGCCCGCAGCGGAAGCGCGACGCTCATTGCGGCGAACGTGCCGGTGACAAACGCGGCACGGTTTAATTGGAGGGCTTCGTTTGGTTCGCTCATGATGAGTCCTGTTCGAGTAACCGCCGGGCGATTCCGGCGGCTTTCCCAGGCCATGTGCCCGCTCGCAAGTATTAGATTCGTAGTTGACAAACAAACCAGGCTCGGCTAGACTTACTATTACTTTACTAATAGATAGCCGGAGGGCGGATGCCGCGTAAACAATCCCTCGTGCTCACCGATCACGAACTGCGCCTGATGAAGGTCTTGTGGGAACGCGGACGCGCGACCGTCGGCGACGTCGTCGACGCATTGTTGCCGCCGCTCCTGGCCTACAGCACCGTGCTTACGACCCTGCGCACGCTCGAGCAAAAGGGCTATATTGCGCATGAAGAGGACGGTCGCGCTTACGTGTATAGCCCGCTCGTCGCACGCGATCAGGCCGCACGGTCGGCGGTAAGCCACGTGCTCGACCGCTTCTTCGGCAGCTCGCCCGGAGCCCTCGCAGTCTCGCTGCTCGACGACACGCGATTGAGCGACGACGACGTCACCAAAATCAAACGCTTGCTGGCAAAACATCGGAAAGGAAACGGCCGATGATGGATACCATTCTCCTGAGCTCGCTGTGGCAAGGGGGGCTGATAGCGGCGATTGCCGCGATCGCCGTAACGTTTCTTCCGAAGCACCATGCCGCGTCGCGATATACCGTTTGGTTGACCGCCTTAGCCGGCCTCGTCGCGGTTCCGCTGATAACCGCTTTGCACCCACCGTACTCGGCTGCAATCTTGCCGGCAGTGGTAACGCAAACGACGGTTGCAACCTCCGTTGTAACGCAACGAGCCGCCGATGCCGGCGGCCCGTGGTTGACGGTGCTCTGGGCGCTCGGCGTGTTGTTCTGTTGGGGGCGCCTCTTACTCAGCTACGCGCGGATTGCGGCGGTCGTTCGCGATTCGCGTTCCGCACCCGGCTTGGGCCAAGACGTACGAGTCTCCGACTCCCTCGCGGTGCCGATTGCGGCGGGATTCCTAGACCCGATTGTCGTTCTGCCCGCGGGCGCGGTCCGAGACCTTCCGGACGCCGATCTGCGGGGCATCATCGAGCACGAACGCGCCCACATTCGGCGCGGCGACCTGATCGCAAATCTGGCTCAGCGGCTCGTCGAAGCAGTGCTGTTTTTCAATCCGTGGACGTACCTCATCGGGCGCCAACTGGTCAAAGAGCGCGAGGCCGCGTGTGACGATTGGGCCGTCGTTGCAACGGGCGCCCCGGACCGCTACGCCGCGTATCTCGCGGAGCTGGCATTTGCCGCTCGTGGCGTTCGCACTCCCTTGCTTACCCCCAGCGCGCTCGGTTCGAAGCAACTCTTGCTCGGCCGTATCGCGCGGCTTCTTACCGGAAAGGCCATCGTTGTGAAAGCCAACTACCTTGCCGCTGCGGCCAGCGTTGCGGTATTCCTGCTTCTTACGCTCGCGCTTCAGAGCAAGGGTATCGCATCGGTACAAACGATGCTTGCGGCGCAGCCAAACTTACCCGCGAACTGCTATCACGGCGTCGCGGTCCTCAGCGCCGCGGCGCCGGACATTCCAAAGAGCGAATACCGCGCCAATGCTACCGCCAACGCCTTGGTTACCGTTGGGGCCGACGGGCATCCGGTCAACGCAAAGATCGTCCTGTCCAGCGGAAGCAAAGCGATCGACAATGCGACGGTCGTGGCGGCGATGAAATCGACCTACTCGCCCGAAATGAACGACTGCAAGCCCAAGACGGACACGTATCTGTTCAAGGTCGAAACCGGACCGTAAGGATTCCGAGGGTGGCTACTGGGGAGAGCTGATGCACTCTCCCCTGCACCAGTCCAGTATCTCCGCTTGAATGGCATCGCGAATCTCGCGCGTCTTGGCGAGTCGCTCTTCCCAGGTTCCTTGCAAACTTGCCGGATCTGTAAAGCTCCAATGGAGCCGCTGCGCCCTGCCGGGAAATACCGGGCAGCGCGCTGCGCTGGCCTGATCGCAAACCGTAACGACGTACGAGTAATGCCGTCCCGCCTCAAAAAGCTCGAGAACGCTCTTGGTTTGGTTTGGCGAGATGTCGATGCCGATCTCGCGCATGGCTGCGACAGCGAGCGGATTCAACTTCCCGGGCTCCAAGCCGGCGCTTTCGGCCACGAAGTCGTCCGGGCATATGGCGTTAAGGAACGCCGCCGCCATTTGACTGCGCGCCGAGTTGTGTACGCAAACGAACAGGACTCCGCGGTTCACTCGTGATGAAGTAGGACGGAATCGGAGCCGTCCTTGGGAATCGGGGCGAGCCACATGAACGCTATCGTTGCGCACGCGGCACCCAGGACCTGCGCGACGACGAACGGCGGTGCGTCCTGCGGACGGATGCCGGCGAACGTGTCCGAGAGCGATCGCGAAAGCATGCCTTGCTCTGAGGCACTAAAGGCCAGCCTAGGCTGCGGTCGAATGCCGGCGCGTGTGAGAAGCGCGCAACCCGATATGGTCAAGATCGTGCAAGGGGCCTTCGTGGACGCGTGGCCGATCGTGCGCTCGCGCATCTTCGTCTATGGGTTGCTCGCGGGGATCGGCGCTCTCGCCGGATTAGCGGTGCCGTTCGTGCATCTTGCCGACGCCAACGCGCAAGAGCAGTGGCAGTTCAAATGGCGATTCAGCCCGCCAATATCCTCGGCGCCGTCGCCATCTTTTTTGCCATTCCGGCCGTCGTACGAACGGCGCGCCCGGAGTTCCAGATGACATTTGTCCGGATACTCGGGATGATCGGAATTGGGATCGCGGTCGGAGTCGTTAGCGAAATCGGCTTCTTCTTTCTGATAGTGCCCGGCGTGCTGATGTTCGTGAAGTGGTCGCAGGCCACGTGGGCGTACCTGCTCGGCGACGGAAAGAATCCCTTCGGCGAATCGTGGGAGATTACGACCGGCCATTTCTGGGAGACGTTAGGCTTCTTCTTCCTACTCGAGGTGTTGCTGACCGTCTTGTTAGCCGTCGGATTCTTTCTGCCCGCGGCCGTTGCGATGTTCGTGCCGGTTTTAGCGGTCGTCCTCGTCCCTATCGCATTTCTGGCCTACGTCTTCGCCTCTCACGTGGCACTCTTGGGACAGATGCGCTGGATGCTCGAGCTTCGCCGGTTGCCCGTAGCCGGCGCCGTCCCCTAGTTACTTTCGAACGAAGGCGAGGTCGTCGCCCAGCTGTACTGCGCTGACGACATCGGTGGACGGATCGTACCACAGCGTGATGAACGCTCGCCTCGCCTTCCGCGTCGCGAGCGCGATCGACGCATCGCCGGACGCTACGCTGCCGGGACGCGTAGCCGTGGCAGGAACGACCGTGAACGCGGTCGCGAGCCCCCGTCCGTGCACTTGTGCCGTATAGTACGTTACGAGCGTCTTCCCGCCCGTCGCGTGGAGCATCGCGGGAATCGCGACGTACGACGACACCCACTCGCTGTCGACGGTAGCCGGATCCCCGTGAGCGACGGACGCAACGGTGAAGGACGCATGACCGGACGACGTTATCGTCGCGGAATCCCGCGCGATTGCGACGGATGGGTTCCACATCTCGGGGTCGTTCGCGACCGTGACCGCCCTCGTCGAAAAAGTCGTTGGGTCGAGATGTATGTCGATCGAAACCGGCGGCGCGTTCGGCAATTTTACGAGTTGGGCGTCCTCGTGGACGACGATCGCGGTCGCGTCGCGACTTATCGTTACGGTAGAATCAACCGGAACCCCGGCTTCGTTGGACGAGTAGTGATACGTTCCAGAAGGCAGCGGCCCCGCCGGCGAGGAGCACCCACCAAGCACGAGCGCGGCCGCGAGCCAAACTGTCCGCACTATTCCGTATCTCGCATACCTCCATTTTTCGAGTGCGGCCGGATCATCCCCGCTCCTCGCCGCGCCATCATAGACGTCTTGCGCTGCGAAGATCCCAGAACGGGGCACCGGAACTCAGAAGTCGCAGTCGCGCGCCATTGCGCATAACGTCGCCCGATCCGTGAGGGACCAACACGAACGCGCGCTCTAAGCCCGTTTGGTTGACGGTTGCTCCGGTGATCTCTCCCCTGTCGTTGATGTTGCTGCCAAACAGCACGTTCAGGTCATCGCTCGGCGGAATGAGCGTATTGAGATCGGTCATCGATCCCTTCTGCCAGAGGTAGCCTCGGCAGTTTCCGCTCGCGTCGCATGACTCGCCGACGACCTGCCCCCTATCGTTGATCCCACCGGCAAAGCTATCGACGTCGCCTGGCAGCGCGCCGAGATCGCTCATCGTGCCGCTCTGCCAGAGAAACGTATGAGTCACCATGTCTCCGTAAAGGTCCGAGTTACCGATGACCTGACCGCGGCTGTTGATGTCCAGTGCTACGGACTCATTGCCTCCGAGGCTGCCGAGGTTGGTCGGTGATGAAGCGTTTCTCCAGAGTACCGCGTGAGCTGTTGGAGCGGCGCACGAGCCAGAATTTCCAACGGTATCCTGCCCGGACTCGTCAAGCGTGTACGCATAGGAGACGGTATCGCCGGGGTATGGCGGCAACGTTGTGATCTTGCCGTTGGGCTGCCAAATTACGCCGAGGAAATCAAAGACTTGCGGCGATTTGCAACTCGAGTCTTTGGTGCTGGTCTCGGAATCGCCGGCGATCTGCCCGCGCTCGTTCAAGTCGTTGGTCTGGTCATTATTTCCGCCAAGCGTCGGGAGTGCCGTCATCTTGCCGTCCTGCCACCTAAACCCGCGGCAAACGTGTGACGTGCCGAAACCGCAGTAGTTCTCGTCGTAAGGGTCGGTGTCGGAGGTTTCGGACCACCCCACAAAGTGGCCCGGGGTACCATGGTTATACTGGAAGATCGCGCTATTCGGGCCGCCCAGCGTGCCAAGGTCAATCGTGCGCGGAGGGTCTATCCAGATCTGAGCGTGCAAGATTTCGTTTCCGCTTAGCAACGACGTGCCACTGGCTTGGCCGCTGCTGTTGATGTTGATGGCGAAGTTAACGCTTCCGCCGAGCGCGTCGAGCGTGACGAGCTTATAGCGCGTGACGCCTCCTTGCGATCGTACGTTCGACCCGGATTGTGTAGTGCTTTGCTGCGTCGACGCCCACGGGGCGAAGCTCGATGACGAAGCCCCGCCACCACAGCCGGACAGCACACCGGTGGGCGCCAATGCGACCGCCGCATAAATGGCCGTGATCGAAATTCTCATTGTCAATTTGCTCCTCTCCACCAAGAAGGTGCGATGGCGCGTTGCTGTTGATGCCAAGGGTAACGTCTACGTCGCTGGCTTTGTGATGGACGACGTGAAGCGAGTTCGGCGCTTGACCTTTACCAAGCAAATAGTAGTTTGCTCTCTTACGTTCCCTTTTGCGCTCCCGCGTAGAAGATGACTTTGAAAATCGCCTGCGGCACCGTGGTGAGCGCGTTGGGATTACCGTAGGCCAGGTAGAGCTCGCTCGTTCGCAACCGTAAGTGGTACGCCACCGAAACATTCGAGCAGCGGCCCATGCAATCGCCGCCGCCGTTGGGGATCGGCGGATTACCGATCACATCTCGTATTCCGATAGCGAACGATGAGTTGCTTCCGATCTGATAGGCGTAGCTCAGGCTCTCGAACCATTGAATGTTGTCGGGCCCGGGAGCCGGCAACCATTGCGCCGTGTCGTCGAGCGCCAGGGTCAGCGCCCCGCGATTGCCCACGCGAATCGTCGTGGAGCGAAACCACGTGTCGAGCCGGCCGGTGCCGTATCTTCCCGTGTTATAGCTGATCTGCGTCGGCGTCGACGACGTCCCGTGATTCGGAAAGTTCCCCGGATTGTTCGTCTGTAAGCCGCTGTCGTAGGTGAACGAAAACCCGGCGTTCTGCGAAATCGGCGTCAAGATGTCGCCGAAGCGCCAATAGTTGGACCCGGTGAAGACCTGAAAGTCCAGCGCGTTCTTCGTCAGGACGTCGAGCAGCAGTTGGTTGTCGCTCTGCGCGCTTCCCATCGTCGGCCCTTGGTACCGGTCCATGTAACCGGAGACGCCCACCGACTTGAGGTCGCTGTTCCCGTCGAAATCCCAAATCTTTGCGGCGTAGAGCGCATACCCGGCGATGCCCGGATGCGAGACAAATCCATCAACGGGGTTGTAATACTCGCCGACCTTGCGCGTCGCACCGAAGAAGCCAAAGGTTTGATTCGACCAGCCGCCGCCGACATCGTAATACTGGGCCTGGTCGGGCGCGAGAACGTTCGTGCCCGAGTCGCTGCCATAGTTGAAATAGGCGCTGATATGCTTGAGATCGGAGTACGCAAAGCCAGTCTCCGTGACGTCGTCAACCAAGCCGGGCAGATCGACGGCTACTCGCTCGACACTTCCCTGCCAGCGAGTATCCGGCGAGGTGTAGTCCAGCGCGCCGGCGAGGTCGTTGCGACTGTCGCCGATAGCGTCGAACGAGGCGAAGCCGAGCGGCCCCTGTTTACCCTCGATGGCGTATCCTTCGCTCGGCGTCGGAATCGCCGGGGTGTAGAGCGCCTGGATGTTGGGGCACGCATCGCAGTTGAACTGGTTATAGAAGTTCGCGGCTTGCGTGAAGAACGGCCGCACTTCGCTGTAGTACCGTTGATAGACCGTCGGTGCGATCGACTGCTGGTCCAGCTCGACGTTCGAGTAGTCGGGATGGAATGTGGAGTAGAATGAGGCGGTCGGCGTGATCGGGACCGACAGGTCGGCACCCACGCGCGACGTCGAGCCGCCGATCGTCCGGCTCGCCGCTTCACCGAGTGCATAGAGTGCGGCCCGCGGTTTCGGCCGGGCAGCCGTAATTCCCGTGATCTTTGGGATGTCGATCGAACCCGCATGCGCGTAATCCGCATTGCCGTACGAATCGGGCTGCATTTGGACCTTGTCGTACGACCAGACCTGCTGCTCGCCGGTAGCGTGAATGTATCGCACGAACTGTGCGTGCCAGGTTCCGCCGTGAGCGTTGCGCAGCACCTCGAACGGAATCTTCATCGTGACGGTATACCCGGCGCCGTTCGTAGCTCCGGCCGACTCCCAGTTCGGCGAGTATCCGGTATTCTCCGACGAAAACTCGTAATGCGTGCCGTTCGGCGTGGCGTAAAACTGATAGAAGTATCCGCTGATCCCGTTGGGCCAGAGATCTACCCACACTTCGTCGTCGTTGCCTTGGCCGACGTCGTTGGTGTGTTGCTTGGCGGCGATCGGCTCGTGCTGAAGCGCGTCGAATCTTACGTAGAGCGCGCGTCCATCGGTCGCGATCCACACCTTCGCCGGCTCGCCCGCGGGTTGCGAGCGAACGTCGTCCCATGAAAGCGCGAGGCTCGCGGCCTGGGACCATTGCGCTTCCGGCGCGTTGGGGTCCAGCGGAGGATCCGCCAACTGCGGCACCGTCAGGCTCGGATTTCCTGCAGCCGAAGCGCCCGTCGTGGTGATCGCGAGCGCCACCAGCAGCGCGCCGATCGTTGCTCTCACGGCAGAATCGCACCGGTCAGGTTCGAGCCGCTGCCCTTACGCAGCGTGGCCGCATCAACTAGCGTGCAGCTGCGCCGCTCGCGTCCGCCTTCGCAGAGCAGCGCGCCCCGGAAATCGGCTCCGCCCACGTTCGCTCCTCTTAGCTCGATGCAATGGACGCTTGGATCGTCGCTGTCGCGCGAGCAGAGCTTGGCGTTGCCGAAGTCGGCGCCACGCAGATCGGCTTGCATGAAGTCCACGCCCTCGAGATCGGCGCCGGAAAAGCGTACGCGTTGCGCGCGAGCTTCGCGGAAATCGCCGCCGACGATCGAGACCCCCGAGAGGTCGAATCCGGCGATCTCCGCGCCTTGCGCGTCGCAGCCTGCACACTGATGCAGCAGGCCGCGCGCATCCACGTCGCTCAGGCCGTTGAACACGCCTCGCAAGTTGACCCCCGCCAACGTTGCGCCGGTAAAGAAAGCTCCCGAGAGCTGTGCCTGCGCAAGGTCGACGCCCGCGAGCTTGGCTTGAGTAAAGTTTGCACCGCGCAAATCGGCCGAGCGAAAGTCGACTCCCGCCAGCCTCGTGCCGCGCATGTCGGCCCCCCGAAGATTCGCGCGCGTGAAGTTCACGCCGGCGTACTCCGCATTCGCGAGGTCGGCTCGGTGCAGGTCTAGGCCGGCAAACGAGCATCCGGTGCAGTGTGCCGGAATGCCGCCGGCCGTCGCGAGGCCCGTTGCTACTGCCAAAAGCGCCGCTAGCAGATAGTTCATCTTTTGTTACTCCTTGTTTCAAAGCGGCCGGAGGGCGCAGGAAACCAGGCCTCGGCCGCGAGGCTTTTCAAACGGACTAGGTCGCCGGGGTTAGGTTACGGCGGAGCGTTCCTCTCCGGAATATCCGTGCCGATCAGTTTGGTCTTCGAAAGGTCCACGTGTTTGAGATCTACGCCGTCGAGATCGCATTCGTTGAGCGTTGCGCCGGCGAGATTTGCGCCGTCCAACCGCGCACTACTGAGGTCGCTGCCGACCAGCTCGGCACCGGCGAAGTTCACGTTGCGCAGATCGGCGTGCGAGAAGTCGTCGCCGCTGACGCGTATGCCGGCCAAGTTCAGCCCGCTAAGATCGGCATGGCTGAAATTGCAGCCCTTGCACACGTTGACCACGTCGCGGAACTGCGAACCCGCAAGCCGGGCCCCGGCAAACTCGCACGCCGACATCCCGGCGTTGGTAAAATCGGCGCCTTCAAGGTTGGCGTGCGTAAAATCGCATCCCGTTAGTTGCGCGGAGCGAAACGAAGCACGGCTGAGGTTCGCCTTTGTAAAGTCGGCACCGGTGAGGATGCTCCCCGAAAGATTGGCGCCGGAAAGATTCGAGCCGCTAAAATCGACGCCGGTGTAGTTGGCGTTGTGCAAATCGCGGCCCGCCCAGTTTACCCCACGGAGATCGCAACCGACGCACGACTTCCCACCGCTCTGCGTAACGGCCACTTGGCTCGCGGCAACGCTGAGTTTTTTTGCAAAGGCCTGGGCGACTCGCACGGGCGCCACCGTCGAACGCGCCGCCGCCTCGACCGGGACGTCGACGCGCACGATTTTTACTCGAGGCGTCGGCGTCGCGATCGTCGTCTTGAGGACGACCGGCGCCGCCGTCGTAACCGGAGCAGGCGTCACCGCCGTCGCAGGCGCTGAAGCGGCAATCGATGGCGCGACGAGCGATATAACGATCGCCAGGGCGCCGACGGCAGCCACCGCGGTTGCGGCCGGACCGATGGCCAGCGTCGTTGCGATGTCGCGTCCAGTCGCTAGGAGCCGCTCGATCCGCAGCGAGATTTGCTTGCGCGTCGTAAAGACACCGGGTGCCGGCATCGGATGGTGCGGCCACGCCGCGGTTTCGGCCATCTTCGTCAAGCACATCGCGTAGGGACGCACGGCACCGACCGACGCCAGTACCCAGTCGTCGCAGGCGACTTCGCGCTCCAGCTCGAGTTGGTGCCCGATGAATATCGCGGCCGGATTCCAACCGAGCGCCGCGACGACCAGCCGCTGCAAGCAGTTGCTCCAGTCGTCGGCGCGGCGCAGATGCGCCAGCTCGTGCAGACTGATCTGCTCGACTTCCGCCGGCGAGAGCCGTTCCAGCAGCGATTGTGGGATCAAAATCATCGCGTCAAACAGCCCGACGGCCACCGGCACGTCGATCGCTTCGCTCACACAAAGCCGCACGGGACGGCGCCCCTTATTTGCCGCGTTCCATTGCGGCATCGAATCGCGATACTCGACCGGAAGCGGTAACGCGTCTCGTTTGAGCCGCTCGAGACGTGCGAGACCAACGAATAGACCGATCACTGCGTAGCCCGTCAACAACACCCACGCGGCGAAGACCGCGAGCGCGACTGGCAACGGAAGCGTGACGTGCAGACGCGCAGGCAGAGAGACGGTCGAGCTCGACGAGCCGATTCTGCGCACCTCGGGTTGGTAGCGTTGCTGCGGCACGATAGCGGCGCGCGCGGGGCTCGTGCGCGAAACACTTTGTGCAGCGGTCGGGGCCGCCGCGAGTTGTGACGGCGTGAGAAAGGCCAGTGTAGTGAGGACCGGCACGACGAGCGCGGCGAGCAGCGTCACGATCCAGACGGCATACCGCGTTGCCGCGTTGATCCGCGGCCACGCCGCTACAACGAGCCAAACGACGACCACCAGCAGCGCATCTTGCCAGAGCGCGTTGAGCACGATCGCGGCAATCGTGATCATTTCGAACCCTCCTCGTAGGTCTCGATCAACGCCTTCAGCCGCATCAGCTCATCTTTTGACGGGCGTTCGCTTTGAATCAAGCGTAGTGCCAGCGTTCCCGAGCTGTTGTCGAAAAACCGCGAGAGCAAATGGCCCACAGCACTCTTGGCCGCGTCCTCGCGTGCGAGCAATGGCCGGTAGACGAAGGCTCGGCCGGCCTCGTCGTGCGCGACGTAGCCTTTTCGTTCCAAGATGCGCAACGTTGTGAGGACGCTGTTGTAGGCGCTCGGCGGCGGCGGCAGCGCGGCCGTCACTTCGGCGACCGTCGCCTGTCCGACGTCCCAAAGCACCTCCATCAGCCGCAGCTCGGCTTCGGTCAGGGTGTTGGAACGTCGTCGTGCCATGTGCTCGCTTTCTTTAGATAAGGGACGAATGGACGGGGTTCTACTAATTCTTTAGTTGAATGGTAGCGCACGGCGGCGGCCTTGTCAACTAAGAAATTAGTATTAGAAGGCAGGGATAGGGAGCCGCGCTGCTTGCCCCGTCGGGGGAAAGCGGAAACGGTCTGCCAATAAGGGGAAGGCTATTTACCCCACAGGTTCCGAAGGAGAAGCAATTGCCACAGGCGCGCGCTCTGCTCGCAGTCTTGACGCTCGTCGTTCTGGCCGCGTGCGGCAAGGGGACGCCGATTACCAGCGGCACGCCAACCCCGCCACCCACGCCGCCGCCGACGGTCACCGCGCAGTATACGATCCCGACGGCTTCGAGCAAGCCCATGGGAATTGCGCTCGGCAGCGACGGGAATTTGTGGTTTACGGAGTTTGCCACGAGCAAACTCGGGCAGCTGCTTCACGGCGGCCACATCAGCGAGCAGGTAACTCCTACACGAAAAGCCGAGCCAAACGGTATCGCGTCGGGCTCCGGGCCAAACTTGAACCTGTGGTTTACCGAAACCAGCCGTGGCACGGTAGGCCAAATCACGGTGGTTGGGCAGCCGTTCGTCGAGTACAGGCTTCCGGATCCCGCAGCCAAACCCGTCGGCATCACGTTAGCCTCGGATGGTAACATGTGGCTGACCGATCCGGGAACGAATTCGATTTGGCGGATCAAGTCGATCCGCCGAAAGCCTTTCGTTACGTTCACGCAATACAAGTTGACCGGTAACGCGCAACCCGGGACGATTACCAACGGGCCCGACGACGCGCTCTGGTTCACCGAACCCGGCACCAACAGCATCGGGCGTTTGCCGATTAGCGGTTCCCCGCTCAACGAGTACGCCATCCCAACCTCGAACGCCGAGCCCGCGGGTATCGCGCCGGGTCTCGACAACGCGTTATGGTTTACCGAGATGAAATCCAAAAAGATCGGGCGCATTTCGACCGCCGGCGTCGTGACCGCAGAGTATCCGATTCCCAACGCGATGACGCCCAATCAAATTCTGCAAGGCGTTGACGGTAACTTCTACTTCACCGACACGGCCGGCAACAAAATCGGACAGTTTTTCTTCCACGGCCACAACGTTAACTACTATAGAATTCCAACGGCGAACTCGGAGCCCACCGCGATGACGCTCGGACTCGACGACCAGATCTATCTCATCGAAACCGCCGGGAACAAAATCGCTCAGTTCAGATACTTTGCGGTCTAAGGAGCGTCTACTTCGAGCTCGCTGGTGCTAAACTCGGCGAGCTTGAAGAGTCCGGCGCTGCCGCCTCCTATCAAGAGATAGCGCCGACCGATGCGAAGGAGATGGACGGCCGCATGCGGCGATAGCATCGTCGATTCGATGACGGTCACGTAGCGGCCGGCACCACGAGAAAAGAGTTTGACCCCTTTGAGCCGGCGGGCCAGCGCGTACAGCGCCGCCAGCACCGCTCCAAGAATCGCCAGCTTTAGGACGTACGCTTCCCAGAAGCTCGACGGCACGATCGCGCTCGCCTAAACGCTGGTTTCGTGCGGGCCGAAAACCTTTCGCCGGAACGCGACGACTCGCGCCTCGATCTCGGGCATACGCTCGCAGACGACGACCGCGTTACCGGTCGTAAGCGTAACGACGGTATGCTCGCTCTCTTCGATGAACTCGATCAGATCGCTGTTCAACATCACCGGCTGTCCGTTCACCCTCGTCAGCGTAATCACGTCATCGCTCCCGGTGTCATCCCGGAACGATGCCTGGAGTTGGCTTCGTCCAACTCCAACTCGTCGCGACGCGCTTCTTCGCGATCGAACTCTTGCAAGCGGCGCTCTTTGAGCTTCTCGATGAGGCGGCGGTCGCGATTCGCGTCAAGCAGTTCGGCTGTGGCCCGCTCGAACGCCGCTGTTGACTCCGTGTGGCATCGCTCGCCCGAATCGATCGCGCGTTCGAGGTAGCGAAGGTGCGCGTCGTACAGACGCAGGTTTGCCGCGGAACCTGTCATCGCGCACTCGTGCAGCGCGCGCCCGCGGGCACGCAACGCGGCGGCCAGGCGATCCAGCTCACGCGAACGCTCCTCGCGGGCCGCTTTGACGCGGAGAAAGGCGAGCTGCATTTCTTCTTCTTTTCGACGGCGCTCGTCGAGCAAGGGCTGCAACGGAAAGACGAATCGAGCCATATGCGTAAGAAGCTCCCACCGCGCCGGCTCAGCGAGCCAACTGCGAACGCTCGCGCCCCACAGAGACCATCTCGATCGGCACGCCGAGGATCTCTTGTACGCGCCGGACGTACGCGCGGGCGGCCGCCGGCAGATCGGCGATGCGCCGGCACTCGGTGATCGATTCGCTCCATCCCGGCAGCTCTTCGACGTCGGTCTGCAGATCGGGCGCCCCGGCAGCGCTAAAGCTCACGCTGCGGCCGCCGGCGCGATACTCCGTCACGATCCCAACTCGTTCGAATCCCGTCAGCACGTCGAGCTTGCTAACGATCGCGCTGGTTAAACCGTTGAGTGCGACTGCGTACCGGGCCGCCACGGCATCGAACCATCCGCAGCGCCGCGGACGTCCGGTCACCGTTCCGAACTCGCCGCCCTGCCGTCGGAGCTGCTCGCCGCGTTCGTCGAGCAGCTCCGACGGCAGTGGGCCCGCGCCCACCCGCGTGCAGTAAGCCTTGAAGACCCCGATCACGCGTCCGATGGTGCCGGGGCCGATGCCCAGCCCCGTGCAAGCCCCGCCGGCGATGGTGTGCGAGCTGGTCACGTACGGATACGTCCCGTAGCCGACGTCGAGCAATGTGCCTTGCGCGCCTTCGAGCAAAATCCGCTTTCCGCCGTTGAGGCGCTCGTGAATGTACGCGACGCCATCGACGACGTGCGGCGCCAGCCGCCTCGCATCTTCGAGCCCTTGCTCCCCCTCCATCACGTCGGCAAAGCGGATGCCGCTGCGTGCAACGCGATCGACGTAGGCGGGTCCAATCCCGCGACCAGTCGTACCGATCGCCCCGCTTCCGCGTTCGCGCTCGGCCGCGGCGTCGCGGGTGACGTGATGCGGTAGCACGACGTGCGCGCGATCCGAGATTTTTACGCGCGAGGTGTCGACGCCGATCGCCGCCAGCCTTTCGAGCTCGCCCAGCAGGGTCTGCGGATTGACGACGGCCCCGCCCCCGACGAACAACTCGACGTGGGGACGCATCACCGCCGACGGAACGATCCGCAGCGCCAGCTCCTGGGAGCCGACGACGATCGAGTGCCCCGCGTTGTCTCCGCCGCCGAATCGCGCGACGACGTCGTAATCGGCGGCGTAGAGGTCAACGATGCGGCCTTTGCCCTCGTCGCCCCACTGACAGCCGAGGATGATGTCGGCCTTGGCTGGCACGCAAGCCTACTCGGACCGAAACTCCAGGTCGCTCGTGTCGCCCATCGGAATCGCGGGCGCGCCTTCGAACTGGGTCATCACGAACTCGGAGAACAACGCATTGGGCCAGCCGAAGTTGCGCCGCGTAAACTGTTGCGGGTTATCGGGATTGAACGACTCGTGCAGCAGGTGATCGCCCGGATCGCTGGCCAGCAGTTGGCCGAGAACGTCCTGTTTCTCGGCATCGGACGTCGCGGTCATGCCCTCGATGATCAGCGCCAGCGGCCAAATGTAATGCTCCGGCGTGTGATAGCTGCCGATTCCGCGCGCCACGTGGCCCTGGTAGAACGACGGGTTGTCTTGCGAGAGCAAGAACCGCCGCGTGTTTTCGTAGTAGCGGTCGTTGGGCGTGGTGTAGCCGAAGTACGGAGCGGCCAGCAGGCTAGGGATGTTGGCGTCGTCGGTGAGAATCGCGTGGCCGAAACCGTCCACCTCGTAGGCATAGATGTAGCCGTATTTCGGAACGAGCACCAAGCCGTAGGTTTGAATTCCGCGCTGCACTTCGTCGCGCAGCGCGCGAGCCTCGCGCGCCTTGACCACGTTGTGGTAGACCTTGAGCTCGATCTCGGCCATGTCGCCCAGCGACACGACCGCGAACATCTCCGAAGGAATCAAGAAGTTAAAGTAACACGCGTCGTCGGAGGGCCGGAATCCGGTCCAAATCATCCCCGTGTAGCCCACGGGCCGCCCGGCGCCGTCGTTGGGAAGCTCCTTATGCGTGTAGCGCGAGTAGCGCGGGTGATTCTGCTCGCGCTGCATCGTCGCCAGCACGCCATCGAGCATCATCGAGAAATCGCCGGTAAAAATCGTAGTGTCGCCGGTCGTTTTCCAATAACTCCACGCCAGCGCCGTTGGGTAGGCCAGCGAGTCCAACTCGAACTTCTGTTCCCACACGCGGTAGTCCAAGGTATAGGCATTAGCATAGGGATCGATCTGCAAATACTTGACCATGCGCGCGATGATGGCGCGCAGCAAGCCGCGAACGTCGGGGTCCTCTCGCGCAAAGAATAGGTAAGGCCGCGCTTGCGCGCTCGCGTCGCGCAGCCACTCCGCCGGAATGTCGCCCGTCGGAATATAGGCGGTACCGTCGGGCGCGTATTCGGCGAGCCGGCTCGTATCGAGCAAGGCGGCCCGGAACATCTCTTCCAAGTGCTCGTTGGGGTTGCGGTAGTCGGCCGCGGCCCGTTCGATCGACCGCAGCTCGAGCGCGAAGCTGCGCCCCGGGACCAAAGCGACCGCGACCAGGCAGATGAGCGCGGCGATTGTGATTTTGCGGAGCATAGCACCGCTCATGCGGGCCACGCCCCGTATGCGTACAAAGCCGGCAGTTCCCGATGACGTCCTAGGTATCCGAGTCCATAGCCCACGACGAATACGTCGGGGGCCTCGAAGCCCCTGTACTTTATCTCGATGTCGGCGATCCTCCGGTGCGGCCGATCGAGCAGCGTGCAGACGGCAAGCGAAGCCGGCTTGCGCGCGAGCAGCGTCTTAACGACGAATTGGAGCGTCAGGCCGGTATCGACCGTATCGTCGACCAAGATGACGTCGCGCTCGCGCGATCGGGATTGCCAGGTCCTTTTCCAGCGCGATTCCGTCGCCGTCGCCGTAGCGGCTGACCGAGATGACGTCGAGCTGGCAGGGGATCGTGACGCCCCTCGCCAGGTCAGCCAGAAAGGTGTCGGCCGCGGCCAGCATTCCAACCATGACGGGCACCTTACCCGCATAGTCCCGCGATATAGCCGATGCAATCTGGGCAACGCGCTGCGCGATCGAGGTGGAGTCGAAAAGCGGGTCCCCGATCATGAGGCCCGCTTCATCGAACGCGAGAAGACGCGCTCGACATCGCGGCGGGTAAACAGCTTGACGTTGATGCGGGGATGGTGGGAGCGCAGCAAGCGGACCTTGCGATTCTTGCGCGTGTTGCGAATCGGCTTGGCGACGGTCAGCTCGAGGTATAGATCGAACTCCGGAAGATAAAAATCCGGTGTGAAAAACTCGACAGGGCGACCATGTTCGTTCCAAGCGATTGGGAAGCTGCGGGGTTCGTACTGCCAGGCGATTTGGTAGAAGTCGAAGATCCGTGCGAGCTCGGCTTCACTCGCATGTGCGAACGGAACCCGGGACATAGTCACGGACTGTTACCTACGACGGCCCCGCCCCGCTATCCCGCCGGAACGCGCAAAACAAACCGGGCGCCGCCCAGCGAGGACGACTCGACCCGCACGTCGCCGCCGCTGCGTTCGGCGATCGCCTTGACGACGGCCAGCCCGATGCCGCTGCCGGTTCGATCCGTGCCGGCGCCGCGGATGCCCATCGTGAAGATCGCTTTGCGCTCCGCCGGATCGACGCCGCTGCCGTCGTCTTCCACGCTAACCTCCACGAACGGATCAACCCGGCGGCACGCGACCTTGACGGTGCCGTGCTCGCTGCCGTGCTTCACCGCGTTTTCGACGAGGTTTGAGAGGGCGTGAACGCATTCGTCGGCATCCAGGCGCGCGACGGCGCGCTTGGGCGCGCGGGTGCAAATGGTGACGTCGCGCTTGCGCGCAATCGGCGCGATAATGTCGATCGTTGCCCGAATTTGTTCCACAACGTCGCATTCGCTGGAAAGCGCCGGCGGCGCAAGATCGAGCATCGAAACCGCCAGCACGCCGTCAATCAGCCGCCCGAGGCGCAGGGCTTCGAGCCGTGCCGTTTCAAGAAACCGGCGCGACGTTTGCGGATCGATCTCACCGTCGAGCACGGTTTCGAGGTAACCACAGATCGAGGTCAGCGGCGTGCGGAGTTCGTGGCCTAGCGTCGGAAGCACCGCGTGCTCGCCGATTGAGCCTGCAAGCTGTTTGAGATCGAGCACGCTGCCGTCAATGCGCTACAGCGGTAAGAAACTTATACCCGAATCCGTGGACGGTGCGCAGTATCGGCGGCAACTTCCACGGTTCTTCAATTTTCATGCGTAACCGGTGGACGTGAACGTCGACCGTTCGCTCGTCGCCGTTGAAGTCGAAGCCCCAGACGCGCTGCAGCAGCCAATCTCGCGAGAGCGCCACGCCCGGATTGCCCGCGAACTCCATCAAGAGCGCGAACTCACGCGGTTTGAGCTTTACGTCGGTGCCGTCGACGCGCGCCTCACGCGCCGCCGGGTCGATTTCCAGCCGCCCGAAGCGCAGCAGCGGGCCGGCCGGCACGACGGGACGACCGGCGCGCCGCAGAATCGCCTTGACGCGCACCACCAGCTCGCGCGGCGAGAACGGTTTACACAGATAGTCGTCGGCACCGAGTTCGAAACCCACGACGCGATCCAGCTCGTCGCAGCGCGCCGTCACCATCACGATCGGAACTGTGCGGTCTTCGCGCCGAAGCGTGCGCGCGACGTCGTATCCGTCGACTCCCGGAAGCCCGACGTCGAGCACGAGCAGATCGGCGGCACCCCGCGCCAAGCGAAGGGCCGAGTTGCCGTCGGCAACGCCGACGACCGCGAAGCCTTCACGCTCGAGATGGTACGTCAGCAGCTCGCGAATTGCACGATCGTCGTCGGCGAGAACAATCGTTTGCGTCGGCATGCCGGAACGAGTGCCCTAGCCCGCAAAGCGATTGGGACAGTTAGCCATGGCTTCTTTTTCAGTTGCAACGGCCCGATACTTGCCGGCATGTTCGCGCAAGACGCGGTAGATCGTCGCGGCCGGGAAAGCCCAGGCGCTCCAAGCGGCGCGCGGCGGAGGGATACGCCAGATCGGGCTTCTTGTCGTAGCAGGCGGTCGAAGGCGCTCCGGCAGCGCGACGCTTCGTCGTTCTCGAGTGATGCGACGGCACCGGTGGCGGCGTCGCCGTCGATTCCTTTGCGCACCAACTCGCCGACGAGCCGGCTGTCGCCGACTGCCTTCCGCTTGCGCTCGACGTAGAGCGTTGCGTAGAGCCGATCGTCGACGAATCCTTCGCGCTTGCAGCGCTCGACCGCTTCGCGCGTCACTTCGTCGCTAAAGCCTTTGCGCTCGAGTCGCTGCCAGAGCTGCGCTTCGGTGAGACGCTGCCGCGCCAGCATCCCCAGCGCGGCACAATACGCTCTTTTGGGCACTCCTTCGCCGTGTCGTTGTTGCTCGTCGCTCGAATGGGAGACCATTCCACGCTCCTCGCGCCTAGACACGACGAAGGATTGCTCCAAAAGACTACTCTCCGACGGCTACTGCCGTGCCTTGCCGTTGCTCGAAGCCTTCTTGTCATCCTGAGCCTTTCCAAGGGTGAGGGCTTCGCGAATCTTGCTTTCGATCTCAACGGCGACGTCGGAATGTTCCTCGAGGAAGGTTTTGGCGTTTTCGCGTCCTTGGCCGATGCGCTGCTCGCCGTAGGTGTACCAGGAACCACTCTTGCCGACGATGTTTTGATCGAGCGCCACGTCGAGGATCGAGCCCACCTTCGAGATTCCGTGACCGTAAGTGATATCGAACTCGGCTTGCCGGAACGGCGGAGCGCATTTGTTCTTGACGACCTTCACGCGGGTGCGCGTGCCGATACTGTCTTGACCGACTTTGATCGTTTCGAGCTTGCGAACGTCGAGACGCACCGATGCATAGAACTTCAGCGCGCGGCCGCCCGAGGTCGTTTCGGGGTTTCCGAACATGATGCCGACTTTTTCGCGCAGCTGGTTGATGAAGATCATCACGGTCTTGCTGCGAGAGATTGCGGCGGTCAGCTTGCGCAGCGCCTGCGACATCAGCCGGGCCTGCAACCCGACGTGCGCGTCGCCCATGTCGCCCTCCAGCTCGGCGCGGGTCACGAGCGCGGCGACCGAGTCGACGACGACCACGTCGACTGCATTGCTGCGCGTCAGCATCTCGGCGATCTCGAGCGCCTGCTCTCCGGTGTCCGGCTGCGAGACCAGCAGGTTGTCGAGGTCGACTCCGAGCGCCGCGGCATAGTTGGGGTCGAGCGCGTGCTCGACGTCGATGAAGGCGGCCGTGCCGCCGGTCTTTTGCGCCTCGGCGATGGCATGCAAGGCCAGCGTCGTCTTGCCGCTCGACTCGGGGCCGTAGATCTCGACGATTCGCCCGCGGGGAAGCCCTCCTATGCCGAGCGCTAAGTCGAGCGCGATCGAGCCGGTCGGCACGACCTCGAAGCCCATGCGCTCCTGAAAATCTCCCATGCGCATGATCGACCCTTTGCCGAACTGGCGCTCGATTTGAGTGAGCGCGTTGGCGAGGGCGAGTTGTCGTTCGTCTTCTGCAGCCATTGATGTTCCTTTCTCGTGCGTTCTTGGCGCCTTATGTATTCACGCTCTCATCGCCGAGTGCCAAGGGCATGGCATTTTGCTCGGAGCCGCTCATGAAGTTGCAGCCGTCTCCGCTTCGTCGAAGAGCGCGTCGATGAACTCGGCCGGCGAGAAGGCTCGTAAGTCGTCCGTGCGCTCGCCCAGGCCAACCAGTTTGATCGGAATCTCCAGCTCGTCGACGATTGCCACAAGCACTCCGCCTTTTGCGGTGGAGTCGAGCTTCGTAACGACGATGCCCGTGAGCTGGGTGGCGGCGTTGAAGAGTTTCGCCTGCGATATGGCGTTTTGACCGCTCGTTCCGTCAACGACCAGCAGCGTCTCGGCCGGCGGGCCGTCAAGCTCGCGCTCGATCACGCGCCGCACCTTTTTCAGCTCTTCCATCAAATTGGCTTTCGTCTGCAGCCGGCCCGCGGTGTCGACGAGCACGACGTCAAAGCCGCGCGCCTTAGCCGCGCGGATGCCGTCGAAAACGACCGACGCCGGATCGGCGCCTTCCGCGCCGCGAACGACCGTGCTGCCGCTACGCTCGGCCCAGACGGCGAGCTGCTCGGCGGCGGCAGCGCGGAATGTATCGCCGGCAACCAGCAGCACGCGCTTCTTCATCTTGTGCAGCCGTGCTGCAAGCTTACCGATCGTCGTCGTCTTGCCGCTGCCGTTGACGCCGACGATCAACATCACGGCCGGCGCCGCTTCGAGATTGCAGCTCCGCTCCCGGCAGGGTGAGAAACCGCTCGACGTCTTTGCGGAAACGCGCCACGACCTGATCGCTGGTCTTCCAGTCTTCCTGTTTTGCGACGGTCTGGAGACCGGTGACGATCTTCGAGGTCGTCGGCACGCCGAAATCGGCGATGATGAGCATCTCTTCGAGCTCGTCCCAAAACTCGGGGGTAAGGGGGCGCTGCGCGGCGCCCAGGCGGGCGACGGCCGAAAAGACTTCGCGCGCGCGACTAAGTGAGGAGCGCATCCGTGAAAGCCAGCTCACTTGCCGCACCTCATCACGTAATCGACTCTATCATGCGAACGTACGTTCGGTCAAATCGTAGCCTCCGGCGCCAAAGCGCCCGCTCCCCCAGCGGCGAAAACGTCCCCATGCGATATCGAGCACTACTTGCCGCGATTCTGGCTGCGATCGCTGCCGCGTCCTGCGGACCTCGCACGATTCCCGGCACGCCGGCGCAAGCGGTGGCGCCAAACGCGCAGACCCCTGTGGTCGAGTTGAACGCAAAATCCACCGGACCGGCCGTCGGCACCGGCGTATACGGCGCATCGCTCGACACCTGGTACAACTTCCGCCACACGTTCGTCAATCGGTCGCTGCGCAAAACAGGTATAAAGCTGGTGCGCTTTCCCGGCGGCTCGGAATCCGACGCGTACCATTGGGAGCACGGCGGCTCGATCTGCAACAGCATGGGCTACATCACGCCCGGCGCAACCTTCGACAACTTGATGGCCCACGTTGCGCGTCCGTTGGACCTCGACATCGCGATCACCCTCAACTATGGGAGCAATCGCGCGTGCAACGCCGGCGGTGAGCCCAGCGAAGCCGCCGCGTGGGTGGCGGACGCCAAGCAACGGGGTTATAACGTGCCATATTGGACGGTCGGCAACGAAGTCTACGGCTCTTGGGAGTACGATCTGCACAAGAGCCCGCACGATCCGGTGACCTACTCGGACGCCGTACGCACCGGCTACTATCCCGCGGTAAAGAAGGCGAATTCCAACGCCAAGCTCGGCGTCGTCGTCGATCTACCCAGCGATACCGCATGGAACGACGTCGTGCTGCGCAAGGCGCAGCCGTTCGATTTCGTCGAGGTGCACTACTACCCCGAGTACAACAAGGATAGCGACCAAGAGTTGCTTGGACCGGCGATCGATAACTTCGCAACCGACCTCACCGGTCTGCGCGCACAGATGAATGCCGCGCACGTCGCCAAGAGCGTGCCGATCTATCTCGGCGAGTTCAACAACGACGCCGGCAACGAGGGCAAGCAGTCGGTCTCGATCGTCAACGGGTTGTTCTTAGGGCAGATGCTCGGCACGCTCCAGCGGGCCGGCGTACCGATGGCGACCTGGTGGGTCGCATATGGGAGCTGCGACGAGAGCGGTGATTATTCGAAGAAGCTGTACGGCTGGCAGACCTTCGGCAGCGAAGCCCTCTTTTCGGACGGTTTGCCCAACCCGTACGAGGGCTGCGCCAACACGCCGAAGATTCCCGGCGGAACGCCGTTTCCAACCGCGCGCGTCATGGCGCTCTTCGCAAGCGAGATTCCGGCCGGTTCGAGCGTACGCCGCGTCAGCGTACCGCAGTCGCTCGGCGATTCAGTCCGCGCCTACGGCTACGCAGTGAACGACGGCTACGCGTTCGTGCTCTTCAACAATACGCTCAAAACGATCGCGCTCGATGCGCGCATCGCCGGCTCCGGCAAGAGCAGCTTTACGGCAACGCTTTCCATCTACGGCAAGACGCAGTACGACGAATCGAAAGAGAACAAGTGGATCGGCCCGGTAAAGCGCAGCCTCGGCACGGTGGGAACGACCGTGCCGCTAACGCTTCCGGGCTACAGCGTTTCGATTCTTACGCTGGGCACGTAGCCTAGACCGACGCCGGAACGCGCTCTCCGGATGCCGTTTTCTCTTCGCGCTTACGCTCGCGCAGGAAGTGGAAAAACTCCACGCCCTCACGCAGGCGCCGCTTCATCACGTGGCGGTCGCCGATCATGCCGCCCAGCAGCGAGACCATCTTGCGCGGACGGAAGTAGAAGCGCCGGTAGAACTCGTCGACCCCTTCGAAGATCATCTCCGAAGTGAGTCCCGGATAGTTGAGCGCGGCGTGCTGCACGCCATGCGTATCGACTAGGTCGTCGCTCTGCGCTTCCAGCCAGCCGTTCTCCGTCGCCTGTTTGTAGAGGTAGGTGCCGGGATACGGCGCGGCCAGCGAAACCTGGATCGTTTCGGGATCCATCTCGCAGGCGAAGTTGATCGTCTCCTGGATCGTCTCCAGCGTCTCGCCTGGCATCCCAAGGATGAACGTGCCGTGGACCTTGACGCCCAGCTCGCGGCAATCTTTGGAGAAGCGGCGGATGATGTCGAGGCGCGTGCCCTTCTTCATGTTGTTGAGCACGTTCTGGTTGCCCGACTCGTAGCCGACCAGGAACAAGCGAAGGCCGTTGGCCTTCAATATCTCGATCGTCGCGCGCGGCACGTTGGGCTTGGCGTTACACGACCAGGTGATTCCGAGCTTGCCAAGCCGTCGCGCGATCTCTTCGACCCGCGGAATGTTGTCGGTCAGCGTGTCGTCGTCGAAGAAAAACTCCTTGACCTCCGGGAACATCGCTTTGGCCCGCTTCATCTCCGCTTCGACGCTGTCGACGCTGCGCACGCGATAAAGGTGTCCGCCGATCGTCTGCGGCCACAGGCAGAAGGTGCACTTCGACTTGCAGCCGCGCCCGGTGTAGAACGAGAGATACGGGTGCCGCAAGTAACCGTTGAAGTAGTTGGGGATCGTGAGGTCGCGACGATAGACGTCGAGTACCGACGGAAAGGCGTCCATATCCATGATAATCGGACGCTCCGGCGTGCGCACGACCTTTCCGTTCTCGCGGTAGGCGAGGCCGTCGACTTCGCTCAGCGGCTTGCCCGACGCGACGTCGACGCAGATGTAGTCGAACTCGCCTACGCTGACCCAATCGACTGCGGGCGCCAGATTGAGTGACTGCTCCGGCAGAATGCCGACGTGCGCGCCGACCATGCCGACGAGCGCCTTGGGATTATCTTCCTTGACGCGGGCCGCAAAGCGAGCGTCGTTGCCAAACGACGGGGTGCTCGTGTGAAGGACGATGCATTCGTAATCCTTCGCGATCGCGGCAACCTGATCGACCGTGAGGTCGTCGGGCGGCGCATCGATCAGGCGGCTTCCGGGAATCATCGCGGCCGGCTGCGCCAGCCACGTCGGATACCAGTACGACCGCACCTCGCGGCGACATTGATACCGCGAGCCCGCGCCGCCGTCGTAGCCTTCGAAGGTGGGCGGGTTCACGAACAACGTCTTCATAAAATCGGGCATGCACTTCTCCTCCGCTTTCTCGGTTTTCTGCGGGCAGCGCAAAGCCTTCCCTTAGATCGAGTGGAGCGCGGTCTGGAGGTCCGGGAAGCGACTGAAGTCTGAGAAGTCCACTTGCTCGGTGGCCGCCCCGGGGAAGGGGCCGAAACTGCCGCTATACTGCTGCGTCTCTTGCGTCACCGCCCAGTACTTCGGCAAGACTTCCGCGCGCCGGTCCAGGATCGTCCCGGAGCTGGCGTGCGGCGGGAGTGCGTTGGGCTGATACGCGTACCAGACGACGTTGTGGTCGGCGTCGTAGGCGAAGGTGCCGTTTCCGTGAGCCCCGCCGCGGAGCGGCGACGTAAAGGCGATCGTTTGCGGGCCGTCCTGGCGGAATGAGTATGCGCCGGAATACCGCGCATCAAATGGCAATTCGAAGGCATCGCCGGCTTTTGGTTGCTCGTAAGCGCGCCCCATCGCTGCGTCGTCGGACGCACTCGCCGGCCTTCCATCGATCGAGTACCGAACGATGCGCACTTTGACGATCGCGCCGTCGTCGTACACGCCTACCATCACTAGATCTTCGTGGCGGCTCTGGAAACCGGCGTGAACGTCGAGGACTCGGTGCAGCCGGAATCCGACGATGCCCCGAGTCGTCTCGGCAAACTGCTGCGCCACCTGCGCGACGGCAGGTGGCGCGGCGGGCGGTTGACTTAAACTAGGGACGAATGATCACCCGGTTGCAAATGAACGTGCCATTGCTGTAATAGCCGACGAGCGATACGCGTTCGCCTTGCGTTGGGGTGGCGCCGGTCGGATAGATGATTGTGCCGTTCTTGAGGTCCACGGTTTGCACGTTGCCGTTGCGGCGGGCCACGGTCAAGCGATACGGCGCGAACGAAGCGACCGTCCCCAAGATCACGTGATGCTTATCGTACTGATGCGCATCCCAACCCGGCTGCCAGGTCGTGTAGCTGGGCACGCCATAATCTTGGGCCGCGACCGGCGCAATCGAGGCGCCGCCGACGAGCAGCATCGCTGCGAGCAGAGCCGTCATTCCGGAAAAAAACCTCATTTGTGAAACTCTCCTCTCGAGTGCTGAAGAAGACGTTCGCTTCATACCCGAGAGCGTGCGCAGGCTAACCTTAAAACGCCGTGAGGGGCACCCATCCCGAGTGCCCCTCAGCGTTGATCAGATCGAGCTAAAAGGCGCCGATTCCGTTGGGGGTACCGAGCCCCGTCGGTCCGTCCCAGCCTGCGCCGGCCGCACAGAGCGGCTTGCCGCAGCTTCCGTTGCTTCCGCTGGTGACGTCGTTGAGTGACGCTGTGTTGCCGTACAGGTGGGTATTGTTGTTGTCCGCGCTGCTACCGGCCAGGGCGAAGGTCGACGCGATGATGGGCGTGGCAACCGAGGTACCGCCGAAGACCAGCCAGCCGCTTTCGTGAAACGAATCGTAGACTGCGACGCCGGTATTCGGATCGGCATCGGCCGCCGTATCGGCCTGCGCACGGTCGGAGCAGCCGGTGCTCACCCCGCTCTGGAAACTGGGTTTCGCATAGACTTTGCTGCAGCCGCTTCCGGCACCCGACCAGGCGCTCTCCTTGCGTGGGTTGTACGAGGTTAGACTCGTTCCCCCAACCGCCGTCACGGTGGGAAGAATGGCCGGCCACTGCGCGGTGCTGTTGTAACCGTTGTCGCCGGTTGCAGCCGTAATCGCGACGCCGCTGACGTTGAAGTCGCCGTCGTACGTTTTCGTACCTTCGTTTCCGCTCCAGCTGTTGCTGACGTAGTTTGCATGCTGCGTCGCATACTTCTCGGCGGTCGCGAGGGCCGAAAGCGAGTTGCTCGCCGCTTCGACTAGAATGATGTGACAGTTGGGACAGATCGCCGAGACCATATCGACGTCGAGCGATTCCTCTTGCGCCCAGCCTGCGTTTGCGCTGCTGCCGAAAGCCTTCGTGGCAAAGCAGCCGCTGGACGCGGTGCACGACGACAGACCGTACTGCGAGCGGTAGACGGCAAGGTCCTTGGCCGCGTTGGGGTCGATATAGGCGTCGACGATTGCCACCGTTTGGCCCTTGCCGTTACCCGCGCTGTAGTTCGTCAGGTTGTAGGCCATCTGCAGATCGGCCGGCGAGTATCCGCTGGGCGTGCTCGGACGGACGAGTCCTTGAACGTCGGTGCGCACCAACGCAAGACAGTGGGCATACCCGGAAGGGGCATCGGCGCAAACGCGCTCGGCCACTCCGGCACGCGGCCAGAGTCCAAGCTCGGCAGCGCTGGGAAGATGCGATCTGTGTGTCAAGCTTTGGCCCGGCTCTTGTGCCGAGTTTCCGGCGGGCAGGGAGTTCATCGCGCCGCTGCATGCCGTGAGCGCGACCACCAAAGTTACCGAAATTATCGCTGAGAGTCTCAAGATTGAACTCCTTTCGCCTTTTGCGTGATGTTGCGGCGCTGGCTTGAGGTACCCGCGCCGCGAACCGGACCTACTACTAGCAACGTAACAAGGCCCCGCGACGTTCCCAGGCGTTTTGCTTACCCCCCTCGTGGGCAAGGATAGCGGAGTTTAAGGAGGACGACATGATACGAGATGAAGACCTGTACTCGCGACCGGAGACGTGGGTCCCCTGGAGCGTCAACTGGAGCGCGATCTGGGTGGGTACGCTTGCCGCACTCTCTGCCGCGTTGGTCTTCGGCCTGCTGGGAACGGCCGTCGGCGCCACGTCACTCGAGAAAATTTCATCCTGGCACACGATTGCGATGATCGACGTCGCCTTCATCGTCTGCGGCGCATTCTTTAGTTTCGCCATCGGGGGCTGGGTCGCCGGAAAAATCACCGGCGCCCGTCATTCCGAGCCGACGATTCTTCACGCGACGATTGCGTGGCTCATCGCGACGCCGATTCTGGTAACTATGCTCGCAGCCGGAGCGGGTACGGCGTTCGGCGGTTGGTACGGAGGGTTGATCGCGTCGCCGATCGGCGCGGCCGCCGTTGCGCCGGCATCGCCGGACGTCGTACGCAATACGGCAATGGCAGCGCTCACGTCACTTCTGGTCGGTTTAATCGGCAGCGTTATCGGCGGCTGGATGGCCTGCGGCGAGCCGATGACCTTTACGTTCTATCGCAAGCGCAACGCGTATCTCGAAGCGCAGAAAGGTAGGGTATGATTCTATGTTCCTAATTCTTCTCTGGCTGCTCGGTGCACCAATTACCGTCTTGATCATCCTGTATCTGTTAGGCGTCGGGCACTAACAGAAACCTTGCGCGGCTCCTCGGTGGCGACACCAGGGGGCCGCGTTCGGTCTCTCCGCGCGATGCCGATGGCAGACGATGACGTACATCAACGTTCCGCTTGCGTGCAGGGACTGAGTAAGCCCTCGAAAAACGTTTACCGGCGTCGTCTGGAGGACTTTAAGTGAACAAATTCACTGTTGCCGGGTTATTCCGCGTGATCGTCGCGGTTCTCGTAACAACCGCAGCAGCCTGTAACAGTACGAACGCCGTACCGCTGCAGCCGCTCACGCCGGCCACACCGATTAAACACGTCGTGATCATGATGCAGGAGAACCGCAGCTTCAATAACATTTTCGCGGGCTTCCCCGGCGCAACGACCGCGCTGACCGGCGCCTGCGAACCGGCGCAGTGGTGCAAGAGCGGCACGGCCAAGCTTAAGCCGGTCACGCTCGAAACGACCGACCGGCTCGGCCTGGGCACCGACATCGATCACAGCCACAACGGCTTCAATATCGAATGCAACCTCAACGCTTCGGGCGTCTGCCAAAACGACGGCTTCGACAAGATTCGCTTTGGAGCCGGCGGAATCGGAGAGTTCGCAAAGCTCTACCCCTACGCTTACGTCGAGCGCTCCGAGACCAAGGCGTATTGGGACTTTGCCAAACGGTACGCGCTTGCCGATCAAATGTTCTTCACTCAGACGGCGGCCAGCTTTATCGCGCACCAGATCATCCTCTCGGGTACCGTGGCCATCAACTCTCACGAATCGCTTACCGATCAGCCCGACGGCATGCCGTGGGGTTGCGATTCATCGGTGGGCAGTCACACGCCGATCCTCAAGACAAACGGCAAGGAGTATCAAGACGGACCGTTTCCATGCTTCACCGAGTACGGCACGATGGCAGACTTGCTCGATCCCGCCCACGTTTCGTGGAAGTACTACGTCGACCCCGAGACCGGCAAGGGCGCGGATTTTTCTGGCGAGGTTTGGAACGGTTACGATGCGATCGCCAAGGTCCGTTGTGACAAGTGGACGCCGCCATACGACTCGCCATACGACTGCCACGGCTTCGGCCCCGATTGGGTTCACATCAGCTCCCCCAACACCACCGTCTTTAGCGACGTCAAGGACGGTACACTACCGGCGGTCTCTTGGGTGATCCCGTCGTTAGAAGATTCGGATCATCCCGCCAGCGGTTGCAGCGGTGGCCCGCGCTGGGTCAGTTCCGTCGTCAACGCGATCGGCCAGAGCAAGTACTGGAATTCGACCGCCGTCATCCTGCTCTGGGATGATTGGGGCGGCTGGTACGATCCCGTCCCGCCGCCGCAGACCAACTACACCAGCCTGGGCTTCCGCGTTGGAACCGTCGTGATGTCGCCGTGGGCCCGCCCAAACACGGTCGTACACACGCAGTATGAGTTCGGAAGCATTTTAAAGTTCATCGAGCAGAACTTCGGCCTGGGCTCGCTTCATACAACCGACGAAACCTCAACGTCGATCGGCGACATGTTCAACTTCTCGCAGAAGCCCGCGAAGTTCATACCGGAGTCGCCATTGCCGCCAAAGGCAACTTGCGCCGGCCACGCAACGACAAATCAGATCATCGAACACGATGGAGGCGTCCCGGAGTAATCTTTGAAGACCGCGCCGACGCGGGCAGACAGCTCGCCGAGGCGCTTGCGGTCTACGCCGATAGACCCGATGCCCTCGTGTTGGCGCTCCCGCGCGGCGGAGTTCCGGTCGGGTATGAAGTTGCACGAAGCCTCCACCTTCCGCTCGACGTGTACGTGGTTCGCAAGCTTGGGGTTCCCGGCCACGCGGAGCTGGCGATGGGCGCACTGGCCAACGATGGAACTTGCGTCGTTGACGAAAACCTGATCCAGTCGCTGCGCCTCGACGAGGAGACGCTGCAAGACGTCATCCGATAGCGAAACTGAAGAGATTCGCCGCAGAGAGGAAACCTATCGGGATGGGCGCCCGCAGGCCGACGTCGCCGGTAAGATCGTAATCGTCGTCGACGACGGGCTGGCCACCGGCGCAACAATGCGAGCGGCGGCGACCGCGCTGCGGCGGCGCAACCCAGCCGAGATCGTCGTGGCGGTGCCGGTCGCCGCACGCCAGACGTGTCTGACCCTGCGCGAGGTTGCGGACCGGGTCGTCTGCCCCTCTACACCCACGCCGTTTATTGCGGTCGGACTCTACTATGAAAACTTCGACCAGACCAGCGACGATGAGGTCCGGCGCCTGCTCGCCGCAAAGCCGGGATGTTGGGCTTAAGGAGCGCGGCCTCGGCTCGCGCGCCGCTCGGCGGCCGCCGACCAAACAGGGCGCCGCATGAGCGCGTAGTATCTGGCAAACATGAACCGCAATGCAACAGCCGCAACCGCCTTCGCCGCAATCGTCCTGATCGCGAGCGCCGCGGCACCGGCGCAACCAATACTCTTCACGTTCACCGGCCTCGCGGGCGCGGTCGACACCTGCAAGTGGTTCGACGATAGCCTCAACAACGACCGAAGCATCGGCGCGCTCTCGCGCCAAACGGATCTACTTTACAACCGGATCGCGCTCCCGGCCGGCGCCGACGTTGCTGTCGGCTCGACCGCAACGAGCGCGGCAGGCGACCAGCTCGTGGATTATCGACTCGGGTCGAAAGAGGTCTGCTCGACCGCGCGAGCTGTTTACGGCCCGACCCCCGAGCCTTCGACGACGCCGTAGAGGAGCGTCATCGCCTCGGCTGGTACGATGGCGCTATGAATAAGAATCGCAACCTTCGCGAAGGAATCGAAGATGCGGATGCGACCGGGCTCGTCGCGGGCGAAGAGCTGATAACGCAAGCGGAGACCGAGCTTCCGCTCTTGCGTCTGCGCGAGTCGCTGCCTCATGAGGACCTTCATGCGGCGCTCCCCGAGGGGCACGACGCGCACGCGACGGTCGATGCGCTCCATGCCGAGATGCAAAAGCCGGCGCCCGATCGCGGTACGGTCGAACAGCACGTCTCGCATTTGCGACTGATCCCCGAACTCGAGGCGACCATCGTCGCTTGGTGGGAAGACCCAAGAGTCCAACGCATCGTTGCCGACCTCGGCCAAATCGGCGTCTAGCCCGGACGAACGCGGAGCGCGAGGCTGATGCGCGCCTCCACCGGATTCTTCGTCTTCGGTACGCCGTGATCGTAATGCATCTGCGTTTCGTAGCTCATCAATAACAGGCTGCCGTTCTCGAGGTCGAGGTCGAGAATCCGGCGCGGTGGTTTGTTTGCTGCGGATCGTCATGAGGCGCGTCGCGCCCAGCGAGATTAACGCGATCGGGTGACCGGGAACGATCTCGTACAAGTGGTCGTTGTGCGGCGCGACGCTGTCCCGGCCGTCGCGATAATAGTTTAAGCCGGCGCTATTGAACCGCGTGCTCGCGATTTGCGACGCCCGCTCCGCGGCTTCCGCGATAGCCGCCGGCAGGTCGGGATCGTCGAGCCGGTAGCGGGCGACGAGCCGCGGCACGTCCACGTCGCGGTCGTACATCCGGCGGCGTTCGTTCTGCCACGCGACGCCTTCGCGAAGCGCGCTAAACCACGCCGCAGCAGTCTGCGCGCCTACGAATCCGGGGATGTAGACGATTCGGCCGGTTTCGTCGTCGACGAGCATTCGCTGCCCATCGCCGAAGATTCCGAGTTGGGTCAGGGATAGAGTCCGCGAAGTTTCGTTGCCTCGGCAACTCGGGCGACCGCGACGCAATACGCGCCCTTGCGCATCGAGACGCCGTGACGCTTGGCCTGTTCGTGCGTTTCGCGGAACGCGCGAACCATCTTTCGTTTGAGGCGTTCGTTGATCTCCGCCTCTTCCCAAAAGTTCGCCTGAAGATCTTGCACCCACTCGAAGTACGAAACCGTCACGCCGCCCGCGTTGGCCAGAATATCCGGCAGCACCATGATGTTCCGGTCGAAGAGAATGTCGTCGGCATCGGGCATCGTCGGGCCGTTCGCGGCCTCCGCGACGAGTTGCGCCCGAATGCGTGGCGCGTTCTCTTTGGTGATGACTTTTTCGAGCGCGGCCGGCACGAGCACGTCGCACTTGAACTCGAGCACGTCGTGGTTATCGATCTGTTCGCCGCCGGCAAATCCGACGACCGAACCGGTCTCGGCCTTGTGCGCCATCAACCCCTTCACGTCGAGCCCGCGCTCGTTGGCGACGCCGCCGCGGGAGTCCGAAACGGCGACGATGCGATAGCCACGGTCGGACATGAGCTGCGCGCAATACATGCCCGCGTTTCCGAAACCCTGAATTGCGACGGTCGCCCCTTGGATCTCGCGACCCATCTCTTCCATCGCCTCGTCGACGACGTAGCTGCAGCCGCGCGCCGTCGCTTTATCGCGCCCAAGCGATCCGCCGATCGAAACCGGTTTTCCGGTGACCACGCCTGGGATCGAATACCCGTGCTGCATCGAGAACGTATCCATGATCCAGGCCATGATCTGCGGCGTCGTGTAAACGTCGGGTGCCGGAATGTCTTTCTCGGGGCCGATGATGATTGAAATTTCGGTCGTGAAGCGGCGCGTGAGGTTCTCGAGCTCCTGCATCGACATGTTCTTGGGATCGCAGATGACCCCGCCTTTGGCCCCGCCGAATGGAATGTTCGCGAGCGCGCACTTCCACGTCATCCACATCGCAAGCGCCTTGACTTCGTCGAGAGTTACGTCGGGGTGGAAGCGGATGCCGCCTTTGCCGGGCCCGCGCGACATATTATGTTGCACGCGGTACCCGGTAAACATGCGGAACCCGCCGCCGTCCATGTGGACCGGAAACGATACTTCGAGAACGCGCTTAGGGTAGCGCAGATAGCCGTGCAGCGATTCGTTGAGACCGATGAGCTGGCTCACTTCGTCGAGCTGCTGCTGAGCCATCTCCCAAACGTTCTCTTGCGATTGAACTGCCGAGATATCCTGAGCCATGTCCTACGTTCCTATCCTTTAGTACCGCGGGGCGCCGTACATGCTGGCGCGGTAGGCCGGTAGATGGGGATTCTTCCATTTCGTGCCGTCCACGAATAGGATGTGCAATGGAACGCATTTTGCATAGCTCGTCTGAATCGGGAAGATGTTCTTGCTCACGCCGAACTTGTGCTTGATCTCGGCGCCGGGCGAGAAGGTTCCGACGTCTTTTACTTCGGCGACAAGCGAGCCGCGCACGATCAGTCCAAACTCGATCTCTTTCATCACGACGCCGGTCGCGTTGACATAGTCGATTCCAAGCGTCGGGTCGTTTTCGACCGGAGCTTGGTAGTACATCGAGCCGTAGACCGAAGGCCAGCCCCAGTAGCGGCCGTAGCCATAACCGCCGGGATAGTATCCGGGCGTGTAGCCCGCGTAATTATAGCTGATATTTCGTTCCGGATTGCACGCGTTAACCCGGATCGGGTGTTCGACGTGGGCCGCCGTCATGGCTTGCGCCGCGGCGGTGGGAAAGAGAGCGCTCAAATAAAGCGCCACGGGGACGAGCAAAAAACGTACGGTCTTCATGATGCCGCGCTCCTTTATATCGAGAGGGTGCCGAGAGTGGCTGAGTAAGCGACCTTCTGCAAACCAAAGGGCGGCGCCTTGGCACCGCCCCTTCCGAGGTTATCCTGGCGACCCTCTGCCCGCTAGTGCGGGGGACGGCCGCCACCCCCATGGCCGCCTCCGCCGCCTCCCGAGGAGTGCGGTGCGGACCCGCCGCCGGACCCGTGCGGGTACGATGGCGCGGACGGAGCTGAACCGCGCGAGTACGACGGATACGAGCTATGCGAGTACGACGGGTACGAGCTATGCGAGTACGACGGGTACGAGCTATGCGAGTACGATGGATACGAACTGTGCGAGTACGACGGATACGAACTATGCGAGTACGACGGGTACGAGCTATGTGCGTACGACGGGTACGAGCTATGTGCGTACGACGGGTACGAGCTATGTGCGTACGACGGGTACGAATTGTGCGAATACGAGGGATACGATGGATACGAGCTATGCGTGTACGCCCCGCGATCGCGGTCACCGTAGGTTACGGGTACGGTGGCGCTCCCGCGCTGGTTTGAGTACCGGCTCCCCGAGTTCGAGGCCGGCCGGGCTTCGCGCGAGCCTTCGCTTGCGCTCGGCGCGCGCGATTCGTCGAAGCGCTCCCACGACTGGTTGGGCTCGCGCTCGGTTGCGCCGGTCTCGCCGGCATGACTCTCGCCGGCACGACTCTCGGTGGCACGACCTTCGGTGACACGACCTTCTGCACTACGGGCCTGCGCCGTACCGCTCTCGTGGCTCACCGGCGCGCTTTCGCGTTGCGTGGTCGCGTGAATCGCCCCGGCGATGGACCGCTGCTGCTCCGCAAAGGAGTTGTGTGAGGCCAGCGCTCGATTCGATGCGAATCGCGGCGAGTCGAAGGCCTTCGAGAATGCGACCGTGCTGCTCGGCGCCCGCCCGAAGCCGAGATTATCTCGGCTCGGCGTGACGGGCAGCGCGCCGCGGATCGTTCCGACCTTGCCGGCGTTCTGCGACGTCACGGCGACGTTGTGCGAGAAGTTTCCGTGCTCGAAGTTTCCTCGCAGCGTCCCACTGCCACCGCCATGGCCGAAGTTTCGGTATACGTTACGGATATTCGTGACGTTGACGACGCGCGTACCGTAGCCAGCGTAGCCTCCGTAAGCCCAGCCCCAACCTCCCCAGGCCCAACCGGGATACCACGGATAATACGCTTCGTACGGAGCCAGCGGGCACCAACCGATGCCGCCATAGCCAAAGCCGACGCCGATTCCGACGCCACCGCCCCATCCGTAAAAACCAACCAGCGCGGGTGCCCACACCGGCGCGTATGAGTAGACCGGCGGATACCAAGCCCAGCCATAGCCGTTAGCCCAGAACCAGCGGCCGTAATGATAGGGAGCCCATCCCCACGGCTCGGCGCCAACCCAAGTCCAGCCGTAGCCGCCTTCCCAAGCCCAAGAACCGTCGCGATAGGGCGCCCAGTCGGCCGGCTCGTCGGGAACCCAGACTTGTCCGTAGCCCGCGACATCCTGCCAGTCGCCGTATTGGTCGAGGTTATCGTAACCGGCAATCGTCGGGCTCAAGTTGGGGCTCGCGTTGAGCGCCGTCGTCATCGTTTCGTCGCGCTTGGCGTTAAAGTCGTCGAAAGAATCGAATCCGATCTCGGATCTCCAGCTAATGGAAGGACTCGAGGCAGAACCGCGAGCGACCAGCGTTCTGCCGGGGCTGAGATCATAGGTATGGTCCGGGGTGATGACCTGCGCGCTTCCGCGCCGGGCCGTTACCCACGTCGAGCCGTCGTGGTTGACCGTAACTCGATAGTCTCCGGCGTCTTGCGAGCGGACGCTTACCGAGGGGGTGTCGACTTGAAACGGCTGATCGCCGTGAACGATGCCGACTTCGACCGTACCGTCGGCTAGCTGAACCGCCCGGTTGTTCGGGTCGTTGTCGGTGATGCGCGCCTGCACGTTGCCGCCGAGCCGAACGGCGGTTTCACCGTCGAACTGCAGCTCGGCCCGGGAGGTCCCGCCGGTCGAGATATAGTCGCCGGGAAGAAGGGGCGCGTTGATGACGGCCGTCGTTTGGGTGTTGCTGTCGCCACGCTGAACCACCGCCTCGCCCTGGACGACGCTAACCCTGGCGACGCCCGGGCCGTTGTTGTCCGGCGCCTGCTCGGCCGAAGCCGGAAGCGTGCTGCTAAGGGTCGCCCCGACCAAGGCCACCCCCGTAACGAAGTTTGTGAACCACTTGAACGTCATCGTTGTGTTTATGCCCTCGTTCCTATTGAAACCGAATAGACGAAACAAAGCATCGAATCACGATTAGCTTCACATTAAGCTCGGGTGAGAGGGTCCAGGTTTTTCGTCGCTAAACTGATGCACCGGAGGCAAAAATGATGCGCTATTCTTCTAACGATCCCAGCCGGCGTAACTTCCTTTCCGGCATCGTCGTTCTTCCGGCGCTGGCCGGACTCGCCCTCGCCCAAACGACCGAGGCCGAGGCCAAAGGGACCCAGGCCGCGTTCAAATATCAGGGCACGCCTAAAAACGGTCAGAAGTGCTCGCTCTGCAAGTTTTTTGCCAAGGGAAGCTCCGCCACGGCAAATGGCAGTTGCTCACTCGTCGCCGGCACGATCAGCCCCAACGGTTGGTGCATCGCCTACGCGAAGAAGTAAATTCCATGTCAGCCTGAGCGCGCATTGTCATCCTGAGCGCAGTCGAAGGACGACAATGCGCCTCGCGCGGCTCCTTTTGAAGCTGGCGGTCGGCGCGATTTAGTAGCGTTTGGTAAACCACGTTCTGGCCCAACCAAGGCCAGGGCCAAGACTACGCTCAGGGACGCTCTCAACTAAAGCACTTCGAATAGTGCAGCGGCTCCCATGCCGCCGCCAATGCACATCGTTACCACGACGTACTTCTCGCCGCGGCGTTTGCCTTCGATCAGCGCGTGCATCGTCATCCGCGCGCCGCTCATGCCGTACGGGTGGCCGATCGAAATCGCGCCGCCGTCCACGTTGAAGCGATCGTTGGGAAGGCCAAGCGTGTCGCGGCAGTAGACGGTTTGCACCGCAAAAGCTTCGTTGAGCTCCCACACGCCGATGTCGCCGATCGAAAGCCCGTGACGATCGAGCAGCTTGGGGATCGCATAGACCGGACCGATTCCCATTTCGCCCGGTTCGCATCCCACGACCACGTATCCGCGATACACGCCCAGCGGCTGCAATCCGCGCGCCTTCGCACGCTCCGCGGACATCACGACAACGGCGGCCGCGCCGTCGGAAAGCTGCGATGAGTTGCCCGCCGTGATCGTCGTATCGGCAACGCCTGGAACGGCACCCTTGAGCGCTGCCAGCCCTGCCAGCGTCGTGTCGGGACGATTCCCCTCGTCCTTACCAAGCTCGACAAGCTCCTCGCGTACGGCGCCGGTTTCGCGGTCTTGCACGTACTTCCACGACGGCATCGGCACGATCTCGGCATCGAAACGCCCCGCCGTCTGCGCGGCGGCCGTCCGCTGCTGGCTTTGCAGCGCGTACTCGTCTTGGCGCTCGCGCGAGACGCCGTACTTTTTCGCGACGAAATCGGCGGTGTACAGCATCGGGGTGTAGAGGTCGGGTTGGTGGCGCAGCAGCCACTCTTCGGCAAACGAGTGAAGGTTCAGATCGTTCTGTACCATGCTGATCGACTCGACGCCGCCCGCCACGACGATCTCGGCATTGTCGACGACGACGCGCTTGGCCGCCGACGCTATCGCGTCGAGGCCCGAGGCGCAATAGCGGCTGACCGTCTGCCCGGAGACGGTGACCGGGCAGCCGGCGCGCAGCGCCGCCGTGCGGCCGATATTATTGCCGGTGGCGCCTTCGGGCAAGCCGCAACCCATGATGACGTCTTCGATTTCCTCCGGTTTGATCGAGGCTCGGTCGATCGCAATCCTGACGACGTGTCCTGCCATCGTCGCACCCGGAGTTTGATTGAAGGCCCCGCGAAATGCGCGGCCGATCGGCGTGCGCGCAACCGAGACGATCACCGCTTCACGCATGCGTTACTCCTTCGAGCGTGCCACCACTGTCGGCGACGCGGGCCAGCAGCGCGGACGGTTTCCATTGCGGCCCGAACGTCGCTTCGAAGTCGCGGATGCGCTCGTAGACTCGCCCCACCCCGACCTCGCCGGCATACCACATCGGTCCGCCGTGATGCGGCGGGAAGCCGTAACCGTAAACGTAAACGATGTCGATATCGCCGGGCCGCAGGGCTATGCCCTCCTCGAGCAGATAAGCGCCGCGATTGATCAGCGCGTAGAGCAGCCGATCTCGAATTTCCCGATCGGTCACGATACGCGGCGCAATGCCGGCCTTGCGGGCCTCTTGCGTAAAGAGTTGCTCGACGAGCGGATCGGCAATCGGCTCGCGTCCCTTGCCGACCGCTTTGTCGTACTTGAAAAACCCGGCCATCGTTTTCTGACCGAGCCGTTGTTGCGCGACGAGCGCTTCGAGCACGTTGGTGCGCCCTTGCCCGGCCTTGCCTTGGAGCTTTTGAACGTGTAGTCCAATGTCGAGGCCCGAGAGATCGCTCATTGCAAACGGTCCCATCGGAAACCCGAAGGCTCTCATCACCGCATCCACGCGTGCCGGCGTGACACCCTCCTCGGCGAGCGCAAACGCCTCGCGCGCATAATCGAAGATCATCCGGTTGCCGATGAACCCGAACGCGTTGCCGGAAAGCACGGCCTTTTTCTTTAACGCCTTGCCGATTGCAAAGGCCGTCGCCAGCGTTTGCGCGGAGGTTGCGCGGGCGCGCACGATCTCGAGCAGCGGCATGATGTTCGCCGGCACGAAGAAGTGTAGGCCAAAAACCTTCTCGGGGCGTTTGGTCGCCGCGGCCATCGCGTCGATGTCGAGCGTCGAGGTGTTGCTCGCGAGCAGCCCCTCGGGCTTGACGATCCGGTCGAGCTTTTCAAAGACCTCACGCTTGACGTTGGGATCCTCGAAGACTGCCTCCACAACGAGATCCGCGTCGGCCAGCTCGTTCCAATCGTCGGTAAAGGTGATCGACTGGCCCCGCTTCCACGCCTCCTCCTGCGTAAGGCGCCCTTTTTGCACCTGGTACATGAACATGCCCATCACCGTCTGACGCGCTTTATCTACCGCTTCTTCGTTGGTATCCACGACGACGACCGGAACTCCGGCCTGCGCGAAAGCAATCGCAATGCCACTGCCCATCGTACCCGCCCCGACGACGCCCACCTTGGCGATCGGGTCACCCTTCGACAGGCTCACGCTGACGTTTGGAATTTTATCCAGCTCGCGCTCCGCAAAGAAAAGGTGCCGCAACGCTAGCGACGGCTCCGAGCGCACCAGCTCGTCGAAAAGGCGTGCCTCGCGCGCGATGCCAAACGCAAACGGCAGCTCGACGGCAGCTTGCACGGCGTCGATCAGTTTGTGGGCGGCGAAACCGCCGCTGTCTTCCGGCGGCACCATCTTATGCGCCTGCGCGACGACGAACGGAGCGGCTTGCATTGGGACGTCCGGCGCAATCGTCGCTTGGAGCGCCGAGATGCGCCGCTTCGGTGGAACCTCGTTGCCCAGTGCGGTCGCGCGCTCGACGATGTTCTCCTCGACGATCTCATCGAGAATCCCCAGTTCGAGCACGCGCGCCGCAGGGACGGCCGAGCCCTTCAGCATGAACTCCAGCCCGGCACGAGCGCCGATCAATCGTGGCAGGCGTTGCGTTCCCCCGGCGCCCGGTAGAAGCCCAAGTTTAATTTCCGGCAAGCCAAGTTTCGAACGCGGGGTAGCGAGGCGGTAATCACAGGCTAGCGCGAGTTCCAACGCGCCGCCCAGGCAGACGCCGTCGATCGCCGCGATATGCGGCTTGACGCTGAGTTCGACCACGCGGATCACATCGCGGATCGTGATGGCTCCCGCCGGAACCTCGTTGTTGAAATCGTTGACATCGGCGCCGCCGCTGAAGAGGCCGTTTGCGCCCGTGAAAACGATGGCTTCGACGGAATCGTCGGCATGCGCGGCCTCGATCGTTGCGTACAGCTTGGCGCAATAGGCAAACGAAAGCGCGTTGACCGGCGGATTATCCAGAGTAATTAAACGTACGCGCGTGTCGCGCGCGACTGGGTCAGCGGGTATCAACGTTACACTCCGGCTGCGACTTTCCGATCCAATTGGAACTGCGCCTCGCTCACCGTCATGACGTCGCCCGAGCCGTCGACGATCTGCCGCTGATACCATGCGCACTGTGAGAGCACGTGCGTTGCATAAAATGCCGCCGTTGCCAGCTTGGCGCGGTAGAAATCGGCCTCGGGATCGCCGGCCGAAATTTTCGCCGCCGAAATCGCCGCTGCGCGCGCCATCTGCCAGCCCCCGGCGACCGCGCCCCAGAGCCGAAGGTACGGGACCGAGCACGCGAAGGCTTTATGCAGATCGCCCATTGCATTCATCCCGATCCACTGCGAGGTCTCGTTCAAAACCGCGAGCGCCTTCCCCAACGCCTCGCCAATCCGTTTGACCGTCTTGTCGGAGTGGGCGGCGCACTCTTTGGCGACGGACTCCATCTCCTTGCCGACGGTGCGAGCCGTCGCGCCCATATCGCGCAGCAGTTTGCGCCCGATCAAGTCGAGCGACTGAATCCCGGTCGTCCCTTCGTAAATCGTGGTGATGCGCACGTCGCGGTACTGCTGCGCGATGCCGGTCTCCTCGATGTAGCCCATGCCGCCGAAGATCTGCAACGCGGTCGAACAGAGGTCGACGGCGTTCTCAGTGCACCAGCCCTTGACGACCGGAATCATCAACTCAACGAAGGCTTTATGCTGCTTGCGCACTTTTTCATCGGGATGGCGGGCTGCGTAGTCGAGCGAGGCCGCGGTGACATAGGCGAGGCCGCGCATCGCCTCGATCGTCGCCTTCTGCCACATCAGCATGCGCCGCACGTCGGGGTGGTTAAAGATCGGTTCGGGTGTGCGCGATCCGGGCTTGAGATCGCGTCCCTGCACGCGCTCCATCGCATATTCGAGCGCACTTTGGTAGGCGCGGTCCGCCAGCGCGATGCCCTGCACGCCTACCGAGAAACGCGCCGCATTCATCATGACGAACATATACTCGAGGCCGCGATTCGGTTCGCCGACCAAGTAGCCGATGGCGCCGTTGCCCTTCTCTCCATAGTTGAGCGTGCACGTCGGGTTGCCGTTGATGCCGAGTTTGTGCTCGATGCTCGCGCAGACCACGTCGTTGCGCGCGCCCAAACTTCCGTCGGGATTGACGAGGAACTTCGGCACGATGAAGAGCGAGATTCCCTTCGTGCCCTCCGGGGCATCGGGCAGACGCGCCAGCACCAGATGGATGATGTTTTCAGCCATGTCGTGCTCGCCGAAGGTGATGAAGATCTTCGTGCCGGTTATCAGATGGTGGTCGCCGTCGGGCACCGCCCGCGCGCGCACCTGCGCCAGATCGGAGCCGGCCTGCGGCTCGGTGAGACACATCGTCCCGGTCCACTTGCCGGAGACCAGATTGGGAATGAAGCGCTTCTTCTCGTCCTCCGAGCCGACCAGCTCGATTGCTTCGATCGCGCCCTGATTGAGCAGCGGTCCATTGGCAAAACCAATGTTGGCGGCGTTCCACATCTCGAGGGTCGGCCCGAGCAGGATCTGCGGCAGACCTTGCCCTCCGTACTCCGCCGGAACCGGCAAACCGATCCAACCGGCCTCGGCGAACTGCTTGTACGCTTCCTTGAAGCCCGCAGGGGTCGCGACCTCGCCGGCGTTCCACGTGCAGCCTTCCTTGTCGCCGACTCGATTGAGCGGGTCCAGCACCCCCGACGCAAACGCCGCGGCCTCTTCCAGCACCGAGTCGAGCACGCCGAGCGTCTCTTCGCAGCCCGGAAGCGCGGTTATTCCCTCGATACCGGCAAGCTCGCGCAGAGCGAACTGCATGTCACGCAGGGGGGCCCGATAGGTGCTCATCTGGGGTTCCTTCTTTCGCTATATTAAAAATAGCAGATACGGGAGACGAATTCGTACGCCCTTTCCTTTACTATACGGGGCATTAGAAATTCTGTGAAAGCGCCGCCTGCTTGCGGGCGGACGCAACAAGTCTGGTTATTCTATGGGTAGACCAACAAAATCACTTCTCGCAAGGAGACCTATATACCGATGTTACTTATGTCACTGCTCCTCTCGGTCATCACGCTCAATCCCGCGATGACACCGCCGTCCGCGACCGGCCACGTCGAAGGCTACATCACGGCCAACTCAATCTCTCCCGACAGCACGTGCAAGCCCGGCGGCATTTGCGCCTCCTATAAATTCAATCGCAACGGCTGCTTCTTTAACAACTTCTGGAACAACAACACCGGCGGAACGCCGCTCGCGATCGACATCACGCAGACCGGCGGGAACGGAAGCACGGTCTGGGTCTATTGGGTCAATAACACGAACAAGAACATCATCATCACCGGCAAAGCAACCGCTAAGTACTACTGCTAGTAACTACGGCCGAACTTCGAGCGTACTGCTTGCGCTGCGGCCGAACTGTTCGGGAGCATCTCGCAGGTAGGCTCGAGCGCCGGGCCACCTGAACGTGCCGGGCGTGACGGAGCGCACGAGGTAGTGCACGTCGTACACGCCCGGATCGAGATGCTGCGCGTAGGCCACAACGCGGTCACGATAAATCTGCGTTGCGTCAATCTGCCAGCTATCGCTCTGCGGGACGATCGCTTGCAACGTCGTGCGGAACGACGTGTCCACCGCTTCAAAGCCGGCCGGCAATGGATCCTCGATCACGATCCGATCCACCGGGTGGTCCACGATCGTTCGAACGCCGATGTCGAAGACGCGTCCGGCCGCGACTTCGAGCGGCGCCGGCAAGGCTAATAAATCCATCGTTGCGAGGGCGGGTGCGCTCGCCGGCGTGGTCGCGACGCCCGGCTCGTTGACCGTCCTGATAATCCGAAACGCAGCCAACTGGCCCGCCGCGTCGGGTGGCACCGGATAGGTGTAGAGCAGTACGTAGTGAGCCTTGCCCTCAATCATGACGGCCTTGCCCTTCAGCGACGAGCCGTCAACGGTAATCGTCTGGGAGTAAGCCGTTCGTCCGAACTTCACGCTAACGACGGTGCCATCTCCCACCATCGCGGTCGCCGTCGACGGAGCCAGTTGCTCGGTGGCGGCGTAGGCCGAAAGCGCAGTTAGCGCCGAGGCCGTATCGTCGGTCGTCGGCCAGCCGCATTTGCACTGCTGTGCCACCAGCGCGCGGACGGCGCCGTCGATCTGCTCGGCCGGCGCGCGCCGTTCGATGAGAAGCTGGAGCATCTGCGACTGCGCATCCACGAGCGAGCCCAGCCAGCTCCAACGGGCCCCCAGATTCGCGACGGAGTAACGCCCCGTGACATAGAGCGTCTGCTGTAGACGATCGGCCATCGTCGCGCCTTGCCCTTGCCACCCGGACGTCTTCAAGAGATAACGCGCCAAGCGAATCTGCGTCGCGCTGTCAAACCGATCCGCTTGCGCGACGACGTCGGAGAGGAAGTCGGTCCGCGGATGGCCGGCCTGCGCCAGCGTCCACAGCGCCTCAAAGCGCACCTGAGCCTTGCAAAGCGTGACGTTGCACCACTTGAAGCGTCCGGGATTGGCGAGCGCCTGCGTCATGAACCCGACGCCCTGCGAAACGACGCCGTCGGCAACGCGCACGCCGTGGGCCCGCGCAAAGAGCAGCGCATCGAGCGCGCCCGCCGTTGTGAACGGATTGCTCGCCGAGTCTCCGGTAAATGTTCCGAAGCCGCCGTCGCCGTTCTGGTACGAAAGCAGGCCCTGCAGATTCGTGGCTACGGCGGCTGCCGGATCGAATTTCAGCTCCAGCCGGTATGGTCCACGCAACCGCGCGAGTGCACTGGCAACGATCAAGCGCGACGCCGACTCGTCGGCCAGCGGCAGCACGTCGTCTCCCATCACTCGCTCCGACGGCACGACGAACTGCGGCACGATCGAGTTCGCCAGCGTCAGTTGAAGCGAGCCGCCGGCGCTGACGTCGATGGGAACCGTAACGTTGCCCGTGCTGACGCCGCTTTCGATCACCGATTCGGTGACCGTTCGATCGCTCGTCGTGAAGGGCACCTTAAACGCATCGCGCTGCGCGCCAAGCGTGCTCGAGGCTTCGAAATACGTCGGCGCCGGTGTGCCGGCGACGACCGGGAAACGAAACGCTTGGATGCCGGTCTGCGCCGTTTCGCTCGCCCGCTGCGCATGCGGATCGCCTTGTGCAAAGGCGAGCGCCCCCGTTAGCTTCAACACGAGATCGAGCGCCCCGCCGGCTCCGGTCTGGTTTGCCAAGGAAACCCCGAGCGCAAAGCGATCGCCGGGGCGGGCGAACTGCGGCAGGAGCGGATTGGCGATCAGCGGCTGGGTCGAAATGAACGTGTGATCGGCGGTGACAAAATGCGCGGCGTCGCCGTCGAGCGCCACCGCCATCACGCGCCACGTTGTGAGGTCGTCGGGCATCGTGAACTGCGCGTGTGCGCGGCCGTCGGCGCCGGTCGGAAGGACGCCATAATACGCCAACGGCAGAAAGTTCGTGCGCACGCGCGTGCTCGCAGCACCGGCCAGGAAACCGCCGCCGTAGCCGAAGCCTTTTTCGAGCGGCGGCGTCTGCGTTTTTAGCGACACGTTCTCGCGGTTATCCGCAAAGATCGTCGCGATCGGCTGGGCTGCAAAGATCGTCTGCACCAGATCCGGCAAGCGATAAGCGGAGAGCTGCAAAATCGCGTCGTTGACGACCATCGCGACGATTTCGCCACGCACCGGGGCGCCGGTACGGCCGGTAAGCGCGAAGTCCACGCTTTGGGCGCCGCCCGGCTGCACGGTGGCGTTACGCGGCGCGATCGCGAGCTTCAGATACCGGTCGGCGAGATCGACATTGAACCCGGCCATGCCGGTTAGGGAAAGCGTGCTCGGCGCTGCGCCAGCACGCCGCACGACGACGGCCTCCAGCGCCGCATTCGGCATCATGTCGGAAGTGATCTTGAACGGAAAGCGCACCGTGCCGCTAACGTTGCGCATCGTCGTGCGATGGAGCGTGTCGTTGCGCACGACGGCGATATAGATGTCGGCGCGGTCGTACGGTGAGGCAATCAGGGCATTTGCCGTCTCGCCAATGGCGTATTGCTTTTTGTCGAGCTTTATCGCAACCGCGTTGGGATCCGTCAATCCCCAATCGGCCTCGCCGGCCCCGAAGGCGAAGACTTGAATTTCAGTCGCGCTCGCAGCGTTGCGCGCGCCGGCCGGCGTCGCGATCACGCGATAGGAGCCGGAATCGCTGGGCGTTAATGACGCCGTAACCGGATGATTCCCAGAGACGACGTCGGCGCTCGCAACGGTCGCGTATTTAATTGCCTGCTGCGCGTTTTCGCCGCCCTCTTCTTCCTGCGTGGCCGATGTGTAGGTCATCTTCTGCAGTTCGAGGTGTACGGCGCGACCGGCGAGCGCTTTGCCGTCCCCATCGGTGACGACGACGCGAACAGGCATCGGCGTGCCTGCCTTACCCACCGTGTCCGAGGCCAACCCGATGACGGCGTCGCCGGGCAACGCGAGAAACGTCTGGGAGTCACTGACGGACAGGTTCGAGACGTCGCTGGTCTCCATGTCGACCGTGTAGGTCATCGGAAACGGCAGATCGGCCGGCACCGCAACGTCAAGCGAGGTCATTCCTTTTGTATCCAGCGTGAGGTCGCGCTGCAGCACGTCGGTCGTGAACGAAGGCGTCTGCTCGGGATAGAACCATTGTGGTCCAAACCAGAAGTCGTCCCATCCTTTCGGCTGCACGGTTGCTACGTCACGCGTGACGTAGGCGTGCGCCGTTCCGCCCTGCAGCGGCGCGCCGAAAAGGTAGTTGGCGGAGACGTTTGCGCCGATGCTCGAGCCGGCGACGGCAGAGTTCGAGGCCAACGTTAGCGTCAGGTTGAAGTTCGGCGGTTTAAATTCGGCGACGCGTAGCGAACCGTCGATTTCGTTTCCATTCGTCCCCTTGGCGGCAATCGAGTAATCGCCCAATGCCTGCTCCTTGGAGAAGTCGACCGGCATCGAGAAGACGCCCAGTGAATCCGTACGACGGCGCCCGAGCGACGTCTTGACGTTGCTGGGATCGCTCAGGGTCACCGTGTAGGGCGCATTGGCATCGGGCACGACGCGACTGCCTTTGACGTAATACGCGACGCCGGTCAGCTCTCCGCGCTCCCCGGGCTGGTACATTTGACGATCGCTGAAAATCGTGCCGCGCGAGAGCGGCGCGCCGCTCGTCCATCCGCCGTAGATGTCGAAGCGCGGAAAGCCGCTGTAACTCCACGTCGTGACCGTCGCGACGTCGGCTCCCTGGGTGACGACGACGCCGAGATTGGGCGCCGAATTGGAACTGGCCAGAATCGAGCAGCGCTCGACGTCCACTCCGTAAAAGTTCAGCTCGCCGCGTGCGTCGGTCGTACCGGTGGCGCAGGGCTGCGGCGCCAGCTTGTTCTGATCGTCAACCCGATACGCGGTCACGGTCGCCCCGCGAACGGGCGCGCCGTCGCTCAGACGCTGGACGAGCACCAGGCCGTGCGCCGGGAACCATTGCGAGAAGACGCCTAGATTCGTGAGTTGCACGGTCCCCACGAGGCTCGGATCGGAATTCGGCGCGTCCAGGTCCGTGCGGAAGCCGTACGCGAGTGCTCCGTACGAGGCGCCAAGGCGCGATTGCACGGGAAAGCGCACGACGCTCTGAACGTTGCGGCGCGCACCGCGCAACGCAGTGCTCGGCCAGCTCCGCCACGGCGGAAGCAACGTGAGCGGATCGCGGGAGCCCAACATTTGCAACGGCGTCAGCCGCGCGTAGCCCGTGCGATAGGCGTCTCCGGGCAAGTTGGTCGCGTAGAAGTTTAGGTCGACCGAAGCGCCGGCCGGGATCACGCTGGGCCCACCGCTCGGCGCCCAGGCCCCCGGCGCGAAGTCCGAAGTACGAATCGTCACGCGTTGTTCGTGCCCGAGCGTCTGCCCGAATACGTCCTTCACACTGGCCGCAACCGTCGCAACGTACGTTTTGTCGGGATCGAGCGCATAGGGGTTGATCGCGATTGTGTTTGACTGATCCGAGGCGCTCGCAATCGACTTCACCGCGGCCGGCGCCGGCGAAATCGTCACCGCCTTTGCGACCGAGTCCGGATCGAGCGGATTGCTGAACGCGATCGCCGGATCCCCGCCGGTAAAGCGGCCTCCGCCGTTCGGGCTCGGAACCGGCGTCGGAACTATTGTCAGCACATCGTAGGTGCGCACGCCGCCGAGGAAACGACTCGTCGTCGCCAGATTTCCGTAGAGCGATTCGACGCCGGGCGCAATTGCGAGCCGATAGGTCGTGGCTCGCCGCAGTTCCCGCGCCGGGCGCAGATCGTACACCCAATCGTTGAGCGACGGATCGTAAAGCTCTTGCGCGTTGTCACCGGGACTCGGCGAAGGCGTCGCTTCCAAGACGGCGGTGACGCCGGTAGTACTGCCGTCGGTGCCATCGAACTCCGCACGGGCCGCCAGCGATGCCACGTCCACCGCGGCATTGGTCGTGACTTGGAGCTTTGGCAGCAGGCTGACCGGAGCCGGCGTCGCCTCATCGTCGCCCGCCGTCAGCTGCGGCAAGCTGCTAAAACTGAGCGCTCGCGTCTCGAAGGTCCAGGAAAGGTCCTGTTTCAGAACGTCGCCCGAGAGGTCGTGTAATCCCGCCGCAAGGGTGACCCGCACGCGCGTGCCGACCGGCAGAGCACGTTCGGCGACGAAGCCAATCATTCGCGGCGTCAGAACAACGAAGTGGCCCGCGAGTTCCGGCTCGATGCTGATGCGATCGAGGACGTCGCGCGGACCCTGGCCGGAGAGCGCCTCGACCGGCGTTACCGGCTTGGCAAAGATAACGCGAATCTGAGCCAGCGTTTGGGCGGTACGCGTCGGCGAGATCGACGCAATCCATGGCGGGAGCGACGGCTTGGGCAGCGCCGCCACCGCCGAGAGCCTCTTTACGCTCGGGCCCCCACCGTTGCACGATGCCACCGCCGCGATGGCAACGGCAACGAGCAGCGAATAGAGCGCACGCACGTATGCCATCTTCCAGCTTCCGGTGAAAAAACACTTTGCGCTCGCGTTCGCGATCTGCGCCGTGGCCGCCGCGTTCGCTCTCGAACGCTCCGGAATCGACGTTGCCAAAGTGCGGGTGCCCCAAGGATCAGTCACCTATACCGACCGTCATGGCATCGTTCTCGGCACAATTCTGGGTGCCGGATCGGCACATTCGGTCAATGTTCCTCTCGAGTCGGTCTCGCCGGTCTTCGTCGGGGCGATCCTCGCTGCGGAGGACGCGCGATTCTGGCGTCACGGAGCCGTTGACGTTCGGGCGCTGCTGCGGGCCGCTCGCGACTACGCGATCTTTGGCGAAGCCCGCAGCGGCGGCTCTACGATCGAAATGCAGCTCGCGCGCCTAACCTACCCTTCCACGGTGGGAGGAGTTCGCGGCAAGCTCCGGCAGATTGCGCTTGCAGAGCGGATCGAGATGGCGTCGAGCAAAACCGCCGAACTCGCGGCGTACGTCAACCGCGTGCCGATGGGCGGAAACCTCTACGGGGTCGAAGCGGCGGCGCGCGCCTACTTCGGCGAGCCGGCGGCGGATCTCGATTTGGCGCAAGCCTCGCTGCTCGCTGCGATTCCCAACGATCCGGCCCGGCTCGTGCCGGATACCGGTTGGCACGCGCTGCGGGCCCGTCAGCGTTATGTTTTGGGCCGGATGGTCGACCTCGGCGAAATAACGCCGGCAACGGCAAGCCGTGCCTTTGCCGAAACGCTCAAAGTGCGTTTGCACGATTCGGGAATCGACGACGCGCCACACGCCCTTTTCTTCCTCTACGCCACCGGCGGCATCCGCAGCGGGCGCGTGCGCACAACGCTCGATCGCCCGCTTCAGCGTTTCGTCCAAGCGCAGACGCAAGACGTGATCGGCGCCCTGGAGCGCTATCACGTCAGCAGCGCCGCCGCGCTCGTCGTCGACAACCGAACCGGCGAAGTTCTGGCCTACGTCGGCTCGCCGGATTATTTCTCCGACGAAGCATTAGGCCGCAACGATGGCGTGCAGGCCCTGCGGCAGCCCGGCTCGTCGCTCAAGCCGTTCACCTACGAGCTGGCGCTCGAGCGCGGGACGATTCGTTCGACGACGATTCTGCCCGACGTGCCGGCCGCCTACGCGATTTCGGGCGGCAAACTTTATGAGCCCGGCGATTACAGCGGTCGCTTCAGCGGTCCGGTCCGCGTCCGGTATGCCCTGGCAAACTCACTCAATGTGCCGGCGGTTCGCGTTCTCGCGCAACTCGGCGTCGACCCGTTTCTCGTGCGATTGCAGGCACTGGGCTTCGCGCACTTACGCCACCCCGCGTCGTATTACGGCCTCGGTCTAACGCTGGGCAGCGGCGAGGTGAGTCTTTGGGAGGACGTGCAGGCCTACGTTGCAATGGCCCGCGGCGGCAACTTCGTGCCGCTGCATCTGACGGCGGAAGACCCAACGTCGCGCTCCATCGGCTTTGCGTCGGATTGGGCACTGGTCACCGACATGCTGGCAGACCCGCACGCGCGGGCGCACTCGTTCGGGCTGCACTCCGTGCTCGAAATGCCGTTTCCAGCCGCCGTCAAGACCGGTACGTCGTCGGATTTTCACGACACTTGGACCATCGGTTTCACGCGCGATTACACCGTCGGGGTCTGGGTCGGAAACTTCGACGGCAGCCCGATGCGCGGCGTTTCCGGCGTGACCGGCGCGGGACCGCTCTGGAATCGGATCATGCTCCACTTGTACGAGCGCAATGCCGAACCGCCGGCTTTTGCGACGCCGGGCGGCTTCGTGCGAGAATCGATCTGCGCGACGACCGGTCGTATCGTCGCGCATGCCGACGACGACTGCGTAGCCGTGGTGCAGGAGTGGATAGCGCCGAGCGACCTTCCCGCGCTACGCGCGCGCGCGCAACCCGCGTCGCTGCGCATCGCCTTTCCGGCCGATGGCGATACATTCGTGCTCAACCCCGCAGCCAACGCCCTGCAGCAACGCGAGCAGCAGCTTTTGCTGCGCGCGGACGACGCTCGCGCTCCGGTGCGCTGGAGCGTTAACGGTGCCGCAGTCTCCCTCGATGCAGCCGGGAATGCGTTTTGGCCGCTACGTTTGGGAACTTGGCAAATTGAAGCCACCGACGGCACGCGGCGCGAGCGCGTTAGCATCCGCGTGGTGCCGCCCCCGATCGCCCGCGCCGGCTTTACTCTTACAAGAAATCGTAACTAGAGCTTAGCTTGATGGCCAACCGCGGCTACTTAGGCGCGAGGCTGACGACCGAACCCAACATCTCGCCGTCGTCGCCGCCAAAGCTCTGGGTCGGATTGCCGCCCTGCGGATAATCCCAGTACATCATTTCTCCGAACTCCTCCGATGCTCCAATCACTCGCCCAGCCATTTTACCGTGTCGGGCCCCGAGGTTTGGAAACGAGAACTGGAAGACGTCACTAAAGTCGTTGAAGCTCGTGTAGCCCGCTTCTTTTCCAAGTTTGCCGTTTATCCGGAACCGGATGATCATTTGTTCGTTCGGGCTGCTGACTGCGACGTACTGGCCGTCCCACTGAACGTCACCCTCACCCTGGGGGGTATGGCTCAGCGTTATGGTCTCCATGCGATGGCCGCCCTCCGGAAGCTCCGCGAAGACATCGGCGTAGCTGCTGTTCGAGCTAAAGCCGATGACGTAGAGATTGCCGCTCGGATCGTAGCCGCAACCAAAGTATCCGCCAAACTCCGGATCCTTGTAGGTCTTCGGTGAACCAGTCGCGTGTTTATAGATGGCGACGTTACCGTAGTCCCCTGACGGAGCTGCGACGCTAGCTACAGCGAGATTACCAGTCGTTGGATCGACCGAACACGCCCATGCATTAAGCTTGCCATCGGCCAGCTTTGCGATCGGGCTCGTCCCGCCATGCGCATACTCGTAGATCCAGCCACCCTCGATCGTAACCCAAACGTTCCCGTGGGCATCGGTGCACAATCCGTCCGGCGAGCCCGGAAAACCTGAGATGCTCCCGACCTGCACACCCGCGGGATACGAAAAGACGCCAACAGTCTGATTCTCGTAATATCCCGCGTAGAGAAGGTTGCTGCTTTGGGCGGAGGGAGACATCCACGACCTGCCTGACAGACCGCCCCTTACAACGCTCTGCCCCATGCCTTGCGTCGTAAGCTGCTCTTGCGACGCACTGCAACCGGCGAGCAACGCGATGGCGGCGCTGAAGCGCACGATATGGCCGTTTAAATGGACAGGCCTCATCTTGCGCGCTCCTCGTCGGTACGACGGCTGACGGTTACGCCGTACGGGTTATTCAGAAATTCGGTGATCGTCGCTATCGAGCCACCGCCTGCGGGGTATTTCCAAAACGCGATTTCATTGGAGTTGGGTAGCGCCCCAACGATCTGCGAACCTCCCGGGAAGCTTGTGATCCAGAACTGATTCTGCGCGTAGCCGGCACCCGATAGGTTGACGGCGCCTTCGTACGTGGCGTTACCGCTACGATCGATGCTATATCGAAGAATACTCCCGTTATCGGCGACCGCCCAATACTCGCCGTCCCATTGAAGGCTTTTGACACTTTCGAATGGCGATCCGCTGCTAACTTGGTAGAGTTCGACGGGCACGAATGTTTGACTGCCTTTGGGCAGCAGGGCAAATGAGGCATACTCGTAGCTACTGCTTTCCTCAAAACTCACGATAAGAAGATTTCCGCGATCGTCGTAGCCGAGCGCGATCGGAAGGTACAAGCCTTTGATGGGTCCGTAAAACCGGCCCTTTCCCTTCGCGTGCTTAAAAATCACGATGCCACCCGACCCGCCATTGGGGGTACGGTTGTTGGCGACGGCGAGGTTTCCAGTCTGCGGATCGACGGAACACCCGTAGGGCTCGTAGCCCGGATCGTCCAGTACGCTAATCGCCTTCGCTCCACCATGCGCGTACTCACGAATCTTCTCCAAACCGCTATCGGTGACGAAGACATCGCCGAGCTGATCGGCGCACTCGCCCTTCGGCGCTCTGAAGCCCGTCAGCTGTCGCAGAAACGTGTGCTGCCAGTATCGGTAAACCGTTACGACCCCGCCGGCGTTTGAAACGTAGAGCAGGTCCTGCTGCGAGGTGCCGTCCGGGCTTTGCGGCGACGTCAGAACGGGCGGAGCACCAGCCTGCCCCGGCGGCGCGCCGCATCCTGCGAATAGTGCCGCAGCCACGCAGCTGCTTAGCGTGTGTCGGCTAAAATCGAAAATCCTCACTTGCCTTGCTCCACATTCCATGAATGGATTAGCGGGTACGTATGTTCTGCCTGGCCGCTCAGTTCCATCGCAACGGCCAAACCGCGATCGGAAAGGCGACTAGGGTCCGCGTCTCCGCACCTATTGGAGCCGATTCGGCCGCCCCGTCGCTACGCTCTGAGACGTTGTTCGCTCGATTCCAGTCGCCTCAACCGCCGCGTATAGCCCCTCCGTTTTTGACGGTTCTCCGCCGCGCTACTGGGCAAGACTGAGGGCGGCAGCGACGGGATACGTGAGCCCGCTAACGGTTTTCGTCGGGCTTCCGCCCGCGGGATAGTCGTAGTATCCCGCGCTGCTAAAGCAATCGTCCGGCGCAACGACCCTCTCGGTCGCAATCGCAAATTGAAGGACGTCGCACGTATCGGTGAGAGTCGTGGTGCCTTTTACCGTCCCAGCCGACCCCGAAACGGAGAGCTGGTAAATCGCCGATTTATGACCGCCTTTATAATACTGATCGCCGACTGCCACATACGAGCCGTCCCACGCAACGCCCCCCGGAAAATCAATAGTTGCGTTTAGGCTAATCGTTTGGAGCTTTCCGCTGCCAGAAGGAAGTTCGGCGAGGACAAAACCATACGAGCTGCTAAGGCCGTCAACAAAGAGATTTCCCTCGTCGTCGTACGCGCAGAAATAGAAGTAGATCAAGTCCGAATCTTGGAACTTCTGCGCATTGCCTTTCGCGCCCGTATAGATCGACAGATTTCCCCCGCCGCCCGCAGTTCCCAAGTTCGCTACGGCTAGATTGCCCGTCGTCGGATCGACGGAGCACCCAAGGGCGTTGGCCGAAGCGTCGCTGAGCGTCGCTTCGGGCTTCGTGGCGCCGTGCGCGTACTCTGCGATCGTAAATGAAGCAGAGTTTACGACCCAGACGTCGCCCGCCGCATCGGAGCACACCCCGGCGGGATCTTGCACCTGCGTCAGCGCTCCAGCCCTCTTGCCGCCGGGAAACGTGTAAACGCGGACCTCATCGGCACCGCCGTCCGACAGATAGAGCAAGTTCTGTTTTTTCGACGCGGGCGCCATCCACGACGCGCGCGGGTCGGGATGAATCGGCGGCCGTTCCAGCCGGTGCAGGAACGCGAGAAACCGCGACTGTCCGCTCGTCCGGTCGTTCGCTATCGCGCTTTGCGGGCCTAACTGCGCCGGCGGAACGGCACACGCGGCGAGCAGCGCGCTAGCAGCGCCAAACGCTAAGACATACAACCGGCGGCCTAGCGGCATCATCGTGCCGTCTATTTAGCCGCCTCTATCGGCGGTCCTGTCGGTAGAAAAACTGCTGGAGTCGGCTCGCCGTGGGACCAAATGCCCAGCCCGTACCTTTGCTCGGATTGATGACCGAGGCCGGCTCGCCGCTGCTCGGTCAGGAGAAAGAGTGCGTTGGTCGAGTCGTTGGCGATGCCGCTGCCGCTGAGCGACTGCGAGGCGTCACCCGTTCAGGGAAGCTGAACGGCAGTTCCAGTCTTCTTTGCAAGATTGTAGAACTCGATTAGTCTTGGTGTCTTGGCCGAACTGAGGCTCGGCGTTTTCTTTTTATTTTTCTAGCACTTGCAGATTATTGTCGTTATCGTCGTTGAAGTAGAGTTTGGTGTTCGAGTCGTCGGTACCGGTTGCAACGATGCCGAAGAGCGCGCCCGACGCGCCTTTGTCGACGTTGCGGGTATCGAGGAGCTTGCCGCTCGGCGTCACCTCGACCATGATGTTCGAACCGCTGGGATTTCCCGTGTTTCCAATCACGAGATTGCCGTTAGGTAGAAGCGCGGAGCTTACCGGACCGTTGAGCGGCGAGCCAGAGTAGACGAGCTTGGCATCGCCGGCGGACGGACCTTTGAACGTCTTTCCGCCCTTTTCGACGATGACCCCGCCGGTTTTAATCGTCGTCACTTTATCGAGGGCCACGACCGTATTGTTCGTGCCGTCCACGATATAAAGCGCGTCGACGCTCGGATCGTAGGCCAACCCCGACGGCGCGAAGATGCCGCCCGGCTTACCGTGATTGACGGCGAAGCCCTTGGCGATCACGTCGTAGGTGAACTTCGAGCCGAGGTTGATGCGAACGATCGTTCCGTTACCCGCATCGCTCACATAGAAGACCGGGCTTCCCGATTTTGGTGCAGCATAGACCTGCCCCCACGGATGGTCGAACGGTTTGCCCTTGATATTGCCCTCGGATGCGCCCGACGCTGAGATGATTGGAACGTCGTTCGCGACGAAGGCGGAGGCCCAGATATCGTCGGACGGACTCAATGCGAGCGCGGCGCATCCCAGCAGCGTCTTGTAGGAGGAGATGAGCAGCGGCTTGGAGCCCGGCTTGGGATGCAAGGCGACGATCGTAAAACCAGTGCCTTGCACGTTCTTCTTGGCGTTGAAGTTACAGACGGCGAGATCACCCGCGGTGAAATCTCCCGTGGTCGATGTCGCAACCGTCAGGCCGTAGGGATTGAGCTGTCCAAACTTCGGGTCGATCGTCGAGCCGATCACGACCTGCTTTTTGAGCAGCTTCAAGATCGAGGTTTCGTCCTCGCCCGCGGCGTGGACAGCGGGGGCCGCGACCGAGGTCATCGAGCCGCCCGGTAGCAAGTTAGAGCGTCCCATGCATCCGGCTAAGGCCAGTACGGCAATCGTCGTAATCGCAATTTTCTTCATATCTCTACGCTAGGGCGAGGATGTGAAAGAATTCTGAAAATCCACCGCAACAGCTAAGCAACGTTCGGGCGCCACGATTGCCTGATGCAGAAGGATGCCCTGGCTACAGCCCGTCGCCTCTTCGAACGCGACCGACGCCGTGCCGCCGAACCACAGGTGCTTGAGACCCTGCTTCGCTTTGGCCACGGCGCCCTGTCCTACGCGCTGCGCAGCCGAATCCGCATCCTGCTCTTGAGAACGGGCGAGCTCTACCGGGAGGCCTCGCCGGCTCTCGCGCGCCTGGGAATCGACGTGGACGCCTGGCCGGCGCCGCCGGCGGGACTCTTCGTCGTCGAAGAACGCGCGCTTTTTCTGCGATCGCGCAGCCCGATGACCGTGGCCCACGAGTTCGGTCACGCCCTCGACTGCGCGCTGGGAGGCGGCGTCTATCGCAGCAGTATCGACCCGCAAGTCCGGGCGCTCTTTGCCGGCGCGCAAACCTTCGTGACGCCCTACGCCGCAACCGGCGTCGACGAGTACTTCGCCGAATCGCTGCGGGCATACGTCGAGGCCAACGACTGCGCTTCGCCGTGGCCGCGCGCGACGCGGGCGCGTCTGCGTCACGGCGACCCCGGGATGCACGACTACGTCGAAGCGCTCTTCGAGCGCGAGTTCGGCGAGCGGCTCGATTTGGGGGAGGTCGTCTCTATTTGACCGACTGAACCTGCGCGAGGCTCACGCCGCGGGCGTGATTGGTCCACGAGTTGCGAATGTAGCTGATGACCGCCGCGATCTGATCGTCGGAGATCTGGCCCTTCCAACTCGGCATGATGCCGCTGTAGGCGGCGTTGTTTACCGTCACTCGGCCTTCAAGGCCGTTCTTGACGATCGCAATCACGGCGACCGGGTTTCCCGTAACGACGGCGTTGCCGGCCAGCGGCGGAAACGCTCCGGAGACCCCTTGGCCGCTGCTTTGGTGGCAACTTGAGCAATCGGTCAGATAGACCGTCGCACCGTCGCTGGCCGAGGCTGGATTCTTCATCGCCGCGGCCGACGCCGACGCCGCAGCGCTCGCGGCGTTGGAACTTTTGGCGCATGCGGCCAGCGCCACGCAAAACGCGAGCGCAACAGCGATTCTCATGTAACTCTCCGAGGCCGAGCGCTCATCGCCCAAACGAGCGCCACAAGCAAGAAATTTGCAACCAACGAACTTCCGCCGTACGAGATAAACGGCAGCGTTATGCCGGTTAGCGGCAACAGACCGATCACGCCGGACACGATGATGACGACTTGAAATCCGAGGGTTGCGCCCAGCCCCGCGGCCAGCAGTTTCGTATAAAGGTCGGGCTGCTCGAGCCCGGCGGCTAGAACGCGCCGTACGAGATCGAGAAAGATCGCCAAGACGACGATCGCGCCGATCAGCCCGAACTCTTCGGCAAGGGCCGCATACACGTAGTCGGTCGCCACATCCGGAATAAACTGCGGATGGCCGAGGCGGTAACCGGTTCCCGCCAAACCGCCGGCCGCAAGCGAATAGTAGGATTGCGAGGATTGAAATCCGGCGCCGAGCGGATCGGCAAAGGGATGGAACCAAACGGCGATGCGCGTCTGCACGTACGGGTAATGATGCACGGCCCAAAATGCGCCGGCCGCAAAGAGCAACGCGCCAAATAGCACGATATCGATCCGGCGAGTCGCCACGAAAAGCAGCGTGGCAAAGGTCGCCAGCAGCAGCGTCGCCATGCCGAGGTCGCGCTGCACGACCAGGATCGCCATCGACGCGCCCCAGCCAATAAAGAGCGGTCCGAGATACTTCAGGTTGGCGCGCAACGACCACGGTCGCGCTGCGGCGATAACGTCGGCCATCTCGGCGAGATACGCCGCTAGGAAGAGTACGATGCAGAGTTTGATCAGCTCGATCGGCTCGTATTGAACCGGCCCGAGCTTGATCCACAATCGAGCCCCGTTAATCTCGACGCCGAAGAGAATCAGCAGCGCGAAGAGCGCGAGCGAAGCGACGACCCAGAGATATTTGAAGGCTGCAAAGCGGCGAAACTGCGTAAAGGCGGGCCCCGCGACCAGCGCCAGCCCTAGCGACAGCAGCAGCCAAAGTTGCTGGCGATGCGCGAGATCCGGCTTGAGCCGCGCGACCATTGCGAGGCCGAACGCCGCCAGCACGACCGCAAGTGCGGGAATGACGTCGTCGCGAACGCTCGTCGCCGGCTGCCACAGCACCCACGCCATCGCAAGCACGACCAATGCAACGAGCATCCACGGTGGACCAATCGTCCCAACCGGCGCAAACGAGAGCATCAGTGCGGCCACGGCCAGCGCGACGCTCATCGGCAGCGCGCGCCGAACGAGTAAAGCGATCAGTGGGCGAGCACCGCGGCCGCGAAAAACCCGATGGCCGCCGCGACTCCGGTCACGATGCGCGCGATTGCGGGAACGTGAAAGACCGCGACGCTCGACGCCGCGAAAATTGCTCCCTCATCGTCTTCAAAACGCGCAACCAGAATCTGTTCGCCCGGGTCGCTGGCTTCCAGTCGCTCCAAGAGCGTTTGCCGTTCGCTCGCCCCTGTAATGCGCCGTCCCAATAGCACGATAGCATCGCCGGGAATCAGGCTCACGTTCGAGATGCTTACGTCGAGCACCGGTGCGGCGGCAAACGCCCGCGCCAGCACCGGGATCGGGCGTTCCTCCATTACGTCGTCGTTACAGAGCGGCGCGATCGCGCCGCCCCGCGCCAGATATGCCGCCGTCGCTCCGGCGTGGATAACATACGCAGCCCCTTGCACGACGATTACCGCCGTCAACGACGCCGCCGCGGTCACATAATCGTCGTGGTTGGCCGTGTTGGCATAGAGCGACCCGTTTACTCGCGCCAAAACGGCGAGCATTGCGGTTGCGGCGGCCTGCGGCCGAGCGATCGCGCGCCGGAAGAGCGGGCTTCGCATTCGCCCTTGACACTCCGCGCGAAGCCGCGCGAGCAGGGCCGACTCGATCGGAAGACCGCCCATCTGCCCAAACCCTCGCGCCACGGCCAGCAGCCACGTGCCGGGGCCCAACTGCAAACTCAGACACGACGTCCGGTCGCCGCGGATTGCAAGGGTCATCCGCTGCGCACCGACGTCACGACGAGCCGCGTGGTTCCTATGTCAATTTCATCGCCCTCGCGAACTTCGATCGCCTCGGTGACGCGACGCCCGTTGAGAAAGGTGCCGTTGCGGCTGCGCAGGTCTTCAACGTAGACGACGCCGTCGTAGCTCGACAAGCGCGCGTGCTGTCGGCTTACCTCGGGATCGTTTACCGCGACGCCTACATCCTTCGAGCGGCCGATTTCCACCGGTGGGCGCACCTGCAGCGGACGCCGCCCGCTGCGTTCGACGATCTCGAAGTCGACCTGCATCGGCGTCAGGGTGCCGATCTCCGCGGCCGCGCGCACGCGGGGACGCGCGGCCAGCAGCGCCACGGCAGCCAGCGCCGCGGTAATCTCCAGCGATCCGACGCGCATTTGCCTCGTAAAACCGGCAACGGCAGCCAGGGCGATCATGCCGACTCAAATCTCATTCGCGTGTTTCCAAACAGCAGCTCATCTCCGTCACGCAAGGCTTCGACGCTCACCCGCCGGCCGTTGACGAACGTGCCGTTCGTCGAGCCGAGATCCCGAACCACGGGTTGCGCGCCGTCAATCTCGACGACCGCGTGGGCGCGCGAAACGCTGGGATCGACCAGGACGATCTCGCTCTCGTCGCCTCGCCCCACGCGGGTCGCTCCTTCGATGGAATATACCCTATCGGGGGGCACGCCCTTGACCATCCGCAAAGAAAAGTGCACGTCCCGCGTGGCGGCCTCTTCGACCTCGATCGCGACGGCGCCCAACGGCACGCTGCCCCGGGGCGCCATGGCCACCCGCGCTTCCCCGCCGGTCAAGGTGACGCCGACTTTCGCGGCCAGATCGTGCAAGAGCTCGGCCCAGGCTCGCTGCAGATACTCCGCGTGCTCGGCGAGGCGATCGAAATCCTCAGGGCTCACGTAGACGGCATAACTGGCGGGAGCGCTCAGCCGGCCGTCATCGGCGCGCGTCTGCGCTTCCATCGTCGAAACGAGCTTCCGTGCGATCTGCGCGGGCTCTACGTCGCTGGGAAAGGTCTTCGCAAAAGCGCGCTCGATGAACTGCGCGCACGCCTGCTCGATCTTCGCCAAGAAGCTCATTCGCGACGGATCAGCCGCGCGATGTAAAACCCGTCGCGCCCGTCGATTCCGGGGGGCACGAGCACGTCACCGGCATCGGTCAGCAGCGACTCGTAGGCCGCCGGCATCGGGCTGCGTTCGAAGTTCTCTCGCGCCAAGAACCACTCCATCACTTCCATCGTTTCGCGCGGGTCCGTCGAGCAAACGGCGTAGACCAGCGTCCCGGACGGACGGACATGCCGAGCCGCTTGCTCGAGAAGCGCTCGCTGGGTGCTGGCGAGGCGTTCGCCGTCGGTACTCTGCTTCTTCCAGCGCGCCTCGGGCTGGCGCCCGACGATACCGCTTCCCGAGCATGGGGCGTCGAGCAGCACGCGGTCGAAATGCTGCTCTTCCGGAAGTAGCGCTTGCGTTGCGTCGCCCGTGACGATGCCGGCAATAACGTCCGCTCGTTCCAAACGCTGCGCCAACGTGGCGGCCTTGCGCGCGTCGCTCTCGACACAGAGCAACGTCCCGCCGCGCGCGAGCCGCGCGCCGATTTGCAACGCCTTGTTTCCTCGCCCGCTACAAACGTCCAGGACGCTCTCACCGGGCCGCGGATCGAGCACGCCGGCAGCCATCGCGGAACTCTCCGATTGCGGCCACCAGCGACCGTCACCCGCCGCCTCGGAGATCTGTCCGCGCTGCACCAGCAACGCCTCTGCGACGAAGGGCGACGGGCGCGTCTCCACCCCCGCCGCTGCAAGCTGCGAAGCTGCCTCGTCGATCGTACCGCGAAGGGCATTGACGACGAGCGCTGGGCTCGCCGGCGCGTTCACCGCCAGGCAGATCTGCTCGAGCTGAACGCCAAAGGTTTCGCGCCACTGGCGCACGAGCCAGGTGGGAAGCGAATAGCGCGTCGCGAGATACTCGTCTTCGTCCACGAAAAGCTCTCGCGCCGGTGCCGGCGGCCGCTCGCGAAGAAACCTTCGCAGCACCGCGTTGACCAAGTTTGCCACCCCGCGATGGCCGAAACGTTTGGCGAGGTTGACGAACTCGAACAGCGTCGCATGTTCGTCGGCGCGCGTATAGACCAGCTCGTAAACAGCCAGCCGTAGAATCTCCGCGATAATCGGCGGCAGCTCGGACAATGGCTTCGTCAGCAGCGGATTCAGATACCAGTTCAGCGTACGCCGCATCTTGATTGCGCCATACGCGAGCTCGGCGGCAAATGCGACGTCGCGCGCCCTCAAGCCGGCGCGGCGAACGCGATAATCGAAGGCGGCGTGCGCACTGCGCCCGCTCTCGCCGTTGGCGGGAAACACGTCGCTGACGACCCGCAGCGCCAATTCCCGCGCGCTCACGCCTCATCACCCTGTCGAAGGGTGCGGGAATACGCTGCGCCGCTCATCTTTCCGCGATTTGGCGCGATCAGCTCGTCGATAACGAGTTCTTCGGAATCGCCGACGTGAGCGCGCAGAATCTTGACGATCTCGCCGTTGATTTCGGCGCGCGCCGCCGGCTGCGGAGCATACGCGCGAACGGCGCGCACGATGCGTTCGGGCGCCCAACTCAAGTCGATCCGCAAGTCATCTTTGGCGATCGGGCGCGTCAGGACCGGTTCGCCACTTTGGGGATGCGCGGCAAGTTCGCCGCACTCCGCCAGGGCGATGCACCGCGCGAGGAGCTGCGCACCAAGCGCCGCCAGACGGTCGTGCAGCTCGCCGTACGTTTCATCCCGCTCGATGGCGACGCGTTGCCGCAAGACGATTTCCCCAGTATCCAAGCCGGCGTCCATCAGCATGATGGAGACTCCCGTCTCCGCTTCGCCTTGCAGAATCGCGCTTTGAATCGGTGTTGCGCCGCGGTACTTCGGAAGCAGCGAAGGATGTACGTTGAGCGCCCCGAGCCGAGGAAGCGCGAGCAGCTCGCCCGGCAGAATGCGCCCGTACGACGCGAGCGCAAAGAGATCGAAGCCTTCGCCGGCCATTTCACGCGCAAAGCTTCGCAGTTGTAACGGTTGGTAGACTGGCAAGCCGAGGTCGAGCGCCACTCGTTTGACGGGACTGCTTTGCAGGCGATGGCCCCGCCCGGCCGGGCGATCCGGTTGCGTCACGGCGCCGGCACACTCGGTGCGTTCCGCAACGACGCGAAGGCTCGGCACGGCGAAGTCGCTAGTGCCAAAGAAGAGCGTTTTCACGCCTCCGCCGTCTCTTTTTCCTCTTCGCTGACGGCAGGGCGCACGTTCTTCGCGCGGTCGATGTAGAGCGCGCCGTTGAGATGGTCGATCTCGTGCTGCAGGCACTGTGCGAGCAGGCCCTCACCTTCGATCCGGATCTTCTGTCCGTGGCGATCCAAGCCGCTTACGGCGGCGCGCTTGAAGCGGATAATCTCCCCGACGAGGCCCGGTACCGAAAGACACCCCTCGCGAAGCTCGCTCTCTTCACCGAGCTCTTCGATCTTGGGATTGATAACGACCGTCGGCTCGTGCTCGTCGTCGTGCACGTCCATGACGAAGATCCGCTTCGAAACATTGATCTGTGGCGCTGCCAGGCCCACGCCCGGCGCCGCATACATCGTTTCGAACATGTCGTCGATGAGCTGTTGAAAGAGCGGCTCGCGAATCTCTTTGGGATTGACTCGCTTGGCCACCCGCCGAAGCGTCGGGTGGCCATCGATCAAGATCTCGCGGATATATGGCATCGCGGGCGGCTATTCGCGCTTCGCGCCGCCCGCTACTCTCAGCGTCTGGCTTAGTATTTCTTGGTTCGGAATGAAGCTACCAGGAAGTGCGGGACGCAGTTTCGTCCGCCGTCATTCCAGAAAAGGCTGACTGACACGTCCGGACCGATGGTAAAGCTCGATCCCGACGGGCCCGCAATGGCCGAAGCATAGAATACCGGGTTGGAGTACGTCGGCGGCTTATAGCCGGCAGGGAGCTGCGACTTGTTGATGCCGGTGAACGGTCCGGTGAACGTCGATGCGCCGTTCGATTCCGCGAGCAAGAAGTCGAACTGGTTGCTTGGCGGCAACTGGTTCTTCGTAGAAACGTAGATGTTATTAATTCCCGGAGGAGCGCTCTTCGAGTTCGGGACCGGGAAGATCACCTCGAGCTGGTTCGAGCTCGGCGGCCCGCCGCAGTTTCCCGTCGGCCCCGACGTTGGGCCCGGGCCCGGAAGGCCGTTATTCGCGCCGTTGCACGCCGCTAAAACGGCCGCGACGAAAAGCAGAACGATCGGGAGTGTGCCTGTGGGTTTTCTCATGGTGTAAGAATCCTCGTTTCGCGGCAGGCGGACCTGTGAGTCCTAATGGGAATTCCCTTAGAGAATGTACCCGGAAAGGTCGGCATTGGCTACCACGCCGGCCAGCCGCTTCCGCACGTAATCGCTGTCGACCACGATGGTGCCGCCGCTCTCGGGGGCCTCGAAGCTGACGTCTTCGAGCATCCGCTCGAGCACGGTATGAAGGCGGCGAGCGCCGATGTTTTCGGTCTGCTCGTTGACCGTCATGGCGAAGTTGGCGAGCTGTTCGATGGCATCGTCGCGGAAATCGAGCGTGACGCCGTCGGTGGCGAGCAACGCCTTGTACTGCTCCACCAGTGCGTTCTTGGGCTGGGTCAAAATGGTCTTGAAATCCTCGGCCGTCAGCGAGTCCAGCTCGACCCGAATCGGCAAGCGGCCTTGCAGTTCGGGAATGAGATCCGACGGTTTGCTCATGTGGAACGCGCCCGCGGCGATGAACAGGACGTGATCGGTCTTAATCGGACCGTGTTTGGTGTTGACCGTCGAGCCTTCGACGATCGGCAGGATGTCGCGCTGAACGCCCTCGCGCGAAACGTCGGGGCCGCCGCGCTGCTGCGAACCGGCGACTTTGTCGATCTCGTCGATAAAGATGATGCCGTCTTCGGCGGCGCGGCGGAGCGCCTCGCGCTTGACCGCATCCATATCGATCAGTTTCGCGGCCTCTTCTTGCTCGAAGATGCGCAGCGCCTCGGCGACCGTAACGCGCTTCTTCGTCCGGCGCTTGGGCAGAATACCGCCGAGCATCTCGCCCAGGTCGCCGCCCTGATCCATGCCGCCGCCGATGACGCCGATCGGCAGCGACTGGCTTTCCTCGACTTCGATCTCGATCAGCCGCACATTGTAGAACCCGTGCTCGATCTCGCCGCGCGTCTGGTCGCGCATCCGTTGCGCGTCCGGCGAGACGCTGACCGGAGCCGAGTGCTGCTGCGCGGAAACGTTTCCGCCAAAAATCGAGCCGAGCGCCGCACCGAGCGGATTTCCCGGCGATCCCGATCCGGGCGGACGCGTCTCGGGTTGAAGCACGTCGATAACGCGCTCGACCGCCTGACGCGCCGCAAGCTCGCGAACCTCCTCGCGGCGCTCGTCCATAACCGTGCGAATCGCGGCTTCCACGAGGTCGCGCACCATCGATTCGACGTCGCGGCCGACGTATCCGACCTCGGTATACTTCGTCGCTTCGACCTTGATGAACGGCGCGCCGACCAGTGCCGCCAGACGCCGGGCTATCTCCGTCTTGCCGACGCCGGTCGGCCCGATCATCAGAATGTTCTTCGGAGTGATCTCATCGCGCAAGTCTTCACGGGCGCGGGCCCGGCGGTACCGGTTGCGCAGCGCGATTGCGACGGCGCGCTTCGCCTTGGCTTGGCCGACGATGTGCTTGTCGAGCTCCTCGACGATTTGCCGCGGCGTCAGTGTTGCCGGATCGAGCGCGGTCGCCATTGTGCCGGTCACGGTAGCGTTTCCACGATGACGTCGGTGTTGGTGTAGATGCAGATCTCGGCGGCAATCTCGAGCCCTTTGCGCGCGATCTCGTCCGCCGAAAGCGCGGTGTTGCGCAACAGTGCGGTGGCTGCCGCCTGAGCGTAGGGGCCGCCGCTGCCGATCGCCGCAACGCCTTGATCGGGTTCGATGACGTCGCCCGTGCCGGAGAGCACGAAGAGGTGCTCGGGGTTTCCGACGATCATCAGCGCCTCCAAACGCCGTAACGCGCGATCCTGTCGCCAGTCTTTGGCCAGCTCGACCGCGGCGCGCGTCAGATCTTTGAACTCCGCGAACTTGCCCTCGAACTTTTCGAGCAGGGTCATGCCGTCGGCGGCCGAGCCGGCGAAGCCGGCCACGACCTTGCCGCCGGAGATCTTGCGCACCTTACGCGCCCCGTGCTTCACGATGGTCTTATCGAGCGTCACCTGGCCGTCGCCGGCGATCGCTAGCTTCCCGTCGCGGCGAACGGCCAAAATCGTAGTAGAGCGAACCTTCATATTAGCCTCTGTCTCTACCCGACCGGCGCGGCAACGGTTTCAGACGCGAACCGCTCGATGGCGGCGAGCGCGCGCTCGGCCATCACTCGGCGCCTCTCCCGCTTCCCAAGCTTTCTTCCCTTGTCATCCTGAGCGGAATCGAAGGGCTGCGCGAAGGAGCCCCACGTGACGTTCGACGGTTGAAAGTCGGCGGTGTGACGGTTTTGCAGGTGCGCGACCACGGCGCCGAACGCCGTTTCGTGCGGAAACTCGACCGGCGGCAGGCCAAGAATCTCGCGCGCCGCGTGGATTCCCGTCATCGCGCCACACGCTGCCGCTTCGACGTAGCCTTCCGCGCCGGTAATCTGTCCCGCGAAGTGCAGGCAGCGCGTGCCGCGCAAACGCAGCCGCTCGTCGAGCAGCCGCGGGGAGTCGATGAAGGTGTTGCGGTGCATTACGCCGAGCCTCAGCCACTCTGCGTTCTGCAGGCCGGGAAGCTTTCCGAAGGCCTCTTTCTGAGCTGGCCACGCCAGTCGCGTTTGGAATCCGACGAGGTTGTAGGCGCTGGCCTCTACGTTCTCTTTACGCAGTTGCACGACGGCGAAGGGAGTCTGGCCGGTGCGCGGGTCGCGCAACCCAACCGGTTTGAGCGGACCGAAGCGCAACACGTCGTCGCCCCGATCGGCCATCTCCTCGATCGGCAGACAGCCTTCGAAATAGCGCGTCTCTTCAAAGTCTTTCGCCGGATGGCGATCGAGCGTCCGCAGATCGGCAAGCAGTTGCGCGTACTCCGCCCGATCGAGCGGAATATTGAGATAATCATCCCCATCGCCCTTATCGTAACGCGACTTTCGGTAGATGAACGATTCGTCGACCGAGTCGGCTGCGACGATCGGCGATGCCGCATCGTAATAATGCAGCCTCGCTCCGCCGCCGGTGTCGCCACGAGAGAGCAACCCGTCCAGCGTCGCCAAGAACTCGTCACCGGGCAGCGGCCCGCAGGCGACGATGACGGGTCGATCCAGTGGAATCTCGCGAACTTCCTCGCGATGCAACGCGATCCGTGGCTCGCCGGCAATGCGCGATTCGACCAACGCAGCGAAGCTCGCGCGATCGACGGCCAACGCTCCACCGGCCGGAACGGCGCTCTGCTGCGCCGACGTGATGATGAGCGATCCCAGGCGCGCGAGCTCTTCCTTGAGCAAGCCGACGGCGTTTTCGAGTGCCGCCCCGCGAAACGAGTTGCTGCAAACCAGCTCGGCGAGGGCGCCCGACGTATGCGCCGGACCGCTGCGGTTTGGACGCATCTCGTACAGGTCCACCTCGACGCCGCAGCGCGTAGCCTGCCACGCCGCTTCGCAGCCCGCCAGACCACCGCCGATGACGGTTAATCGGTCCATTTTCCCTTAGCCAGTTTATTAGGCTTCGACGGGCTCTTTGTCGTCGGGCGATTCTGCTTCCACGTGATGCGTGCGGTCGGCGGCGCACTCCAAACGCGTGGCTCCTCCGCGGCGCGTCTTGCTGACGACGTACGAATCGCAGACCGGACAGCGTTGGGTGACGACTGGATCCCAGGAGATGAAATCGCAGTTCGGATAGTTGGCGCAGCCGTAAAACGTACGGCCTTTCTTCGAGCGGCGCTCGACGATCGCGCCGGCGCATTTGGGGCAGGCAACGCCGGTCTCCTTGACGATCGGCTTCGCGGTCTTACATTCGGGATAGCCGGTACACGAGATGAAGCGACCAAAGCGCCCGGTCTTAATCACCATCGGGCGGCCGCACTTCGGGCAGATTTCGTCGGTCGGCTCGTCCCGCAGCTCCAGGCGCGGCAGCTTCTTCTCGGCTTCCTCTAGCTCGGTCGAGAACGGGCCGTAAAAGCGGCGCAGCAGCGTGGTCCAATCCTCGTGCCCGTCCGCAATCTTGTCGAGATCGCCTTCCATCTGCGCCGTGAAAGCGAGATTGAGAATCTTTGGAAAATGTTCGACGAGCAGATCGTTCACCGCGGTACCTATCTCGGTCGGCATGAAGCGCCGCTCTTGCTGGGTGACGTACCCCCGAGCCTGAATCGTCTCCACGATCGTCGAGTACGTCGAGGGCCGTCCGATGCCGTTCTCTTCGAGCGCCTTGACCAGCGCGGCTTCCGTATAACGCGGCGGCGGCTCGGTAAAATGTTGCTTGGGCTCGAGTTTGCGGCAATCCAGATCTTCGTTCTCGTGCAACTCCGGTAGCCGGACGCGGCCTTTTGCGGCGCTCTCCTCGTCTTTGCCCTCGTCGTAGACGCGGGTGAAACCGGGAAAACGCATCACGGTGCCGGTCGCGCGGAACCCGTACTCGCCCGCGGTCACGTCGACGACGGTCTGATCGAAGACCGCCTGCGACATCTGCGAGGCGACGAACCGCTCCCAGATCAGCGTGTAAAGCCGAAGCTCCTCGCGTTTGAGGTGGCCCGCGAGACGCTCGGGCGTGTGCAAAACCGAGGTCGGGCGAATCGCTTCGTGCGCGTCCTGCGCGCCCTCGCGGACGGCGTAGCGGCGCCCGCCGTGGAAGGCCTCGCCGTACTCGGTAACGATGAACTCACGGGCTGCGTCACGTGCCTGATCGCTGATTCGGGTCGAGTCGGTGCGCATGTAGGTAATCAACCCCACGGTTCCCTCACTGGCACCGAGGTCGACGCCTTCGTAGAGCGCCTGGGCGACTTGCATTGCACGGCGAACACGCATTTTTAGCTTGCGCGAGGCCTCTTGCTGCAGCGTCGAGGTCGTGAACGGCGCGGGCGCGTTCCGTCGAACTTCGCGCTTCTTGATCGAGCCGACGCGGTATGCGGCGCCTGCGAGCGCCCGCAATGCCGCATCGGTTTCGGCCTGCGTGTGCAGTTCGAGCTTCTTACCGCCGTGCGAGACGAGGTCGGCTGAAAACGTCACGTCGGAACCGGTCCCGCTCCCGGCTTCGGCCCGTGCCAAGAGTGCCGTTAGGCTCCAGTATTCCTTAGGAATGAAGGCCGCGATCTCGCGCTCCCGGTTGACGATCAGCCTGACCGCGACCGACTGCACGCGCCCGGCGGAGAGGCCGCCGCGCACTTTTGCCCACAGCAGCGGCGAGATTTTATATCCGACGAGCCGGTCGAGAATTCGGCGGGCCTGCTGCGCGTTGACGCGGTCCATATCGATATGGTGGTAGTCTTTGAGCGCCGCAAGCGCCGCGGCTTTGGTGATCTCGTGAAGCTCGATTCGCTTGGGATCTGGGAGTTTGAGCAGCTCGGCCAGATGCCATGCGATCGCCTCGCCTTCGCGATCAGGGTCGGTTGCGAGGTACACGTCCGTCGCGCTTTTTACGGCGCTCCGCAGCTCCTTGATCACGTCGCCCTTGCCTTTGATGGTCAGGTATCGCGGCAAAAAGTCGTTCTCTACATCGACCCCCAAGGTGCTTTTTGGGAGGTCGCGCACGTGCCCCACCGATGCCTTCACCACATATCGGGGAAGAAACTTCTTGATCGTCCTCGCTTTCGTCGGCGATTCGACGATGATGAGGGGCTTTTTCACGGGCCTTAGTATACCGCCGGGGTCAAGGCCCGGCAAATTCACGTCGCTACACGCACACGCGAATTTGCATGATTCGGCAAAATCCTCTATGATTGCGTGCAAAAGCGCCATGAGCGCTGTCCACTAACGCTTATCGTCCCCGGGGACGAGGAGGAATGAATGGACTCGGATTCCACGATGAACGGTATGGAGCCGGCCGTCGCCGCCGCTGTTAAGAAAGCGGTACGGCGTCGGAAGAAAACCGGTCGCAAAGCCGCCGTTAAAAAGGCAATCGTCGGAGCGATAATTCGCAAGGCGATTCGCAAGAGAGTGGCTCGAAAGCTGGTCCGGAAGGCGGTCGTCCGCAAGGCCGTTCGCAAGAAAGTCCGTCGTAAATTGGTCCGCAAAGCGGTACGCCGGAAGGTAGTCCGCAAGGCCGTGCGCCGGAAAGTCGCCCGCAAGGCAGTTCGCAAGAAAGTTGCCCGCAAGGTGGTGCGTCGCAAGGTAGCCCGCAAGGTCGTGGGCGCCAAAGTGGCCCGCAAAGTCGCCAAGAACGGGCGGCGCAAGCGGCGCAAGAAATAGCGCAAAGCTACTCACGATAGCAAAAACGGGCGGCCGCGAAAGCGGTCGCCCGTTTTTAATTCATGGAGTCTTTAGGCTCCTTAGGCGAGGGCCGGCGCCTGGCCGCCGTGCTCTTCGACCCAATGGCACGCGGCGAAATGCCCCGGCGCGTACTCGCGCAGCGGCGGCTCTTCGACCGAGCAACGCTCGAACGCGATCGGGCAGCGGGTGTGAAAGCGGCACCCCGGCGGAGGGTTGACGGGCGACGGAATGTCGCCGGTCAGGACGACGCGCTTTCGCCGTTTCTCCACGACCGGATCGGGAATCGGAATCGCTGAGAGCAGCGCCTGCGTGTAGGGATGGAGCGGGCTCTCATAGAGCGCGTCCCGATATGCGAGCTCGACGATTTTGCCGACGTACATGACGGCGACCCGAGTCGAAATATGGCGGACGACCGAGAGGTCGTGAGCGATGAAGAGATACGTGAGCTTGAACTTGGCTTGCAGGTCCTCCAGCAGATTGATGACCTGCGCTTGAATGGAGACGTCCAAGGCCGAGACGGGCTCGTCACAGACGATGAAGCGTGGCTGAACCGCAAGTGCGCGCGCGATCCCGACGCGTTGACGCTGACCTCCGGAGAACTCGTGTGGATACCGGTTCGCGTGATACGGTTGCAGGCCGACGAGGCCCAGCAGCTCGCGGACACGGTCATCGACTTCCTTTCCCTTCGCGAGCCCGTGAATGCGGATCGGCTCCGCGACGATTTCTCCAATCGACATGCGGGGATTCAACGAGGCGAAGGGATCCTGGAAGATGATTTGCACCGAGCGGCGCAGGCGGCGGATATCGCCCCGGTTCATCGTCAGAATGTTCTGGTCTTCGAAGTCGATCTCGCCCTTGGTTGCCGGCAGCAAGCGCAGCAAGAGACGCCCGACCGTCGTCTTGCCGGAACCCGACTCGCCGACGAGTCCGAGCGTTTCGCCCTCCTGGATCGTAAAACTGACGCCGTCCACGGCGCGGACGTCGGCGACGTGGCGCGACGTCAGTCCGGCGTAGATCGGAAAGTATTTGAAGATGTCCTTCGCTTCGACCAGAGCGCCGTTGGTCATCAGCTGGCCGCCGGTATCGTCGGAAGCTCCCGCATCGCTGCAGGGCGCTGGTCGCGCGCTCGCTCGTCGTAGAGATAGCAGCGGGCGACGTGGCCCTCGCCAAAATCGTAGAGCGGAACCGGTTTATCACAGATCGGCATGCGATAGGCGCAGCGTGGCGCGAAGGCACATCCCGGCGGAAGACGCAACAAGTTGGGGGGCTGGCCGGCAATCGGCTCGAGCCGCTTACGTTCGCTGCGATCGAGGCGCGGCAGCGAAGCTAAAAGCCCTTGCGTGTACGGCATACGCGGCTCGGCAAAGATCTGCTCGGCCGTTCCATATTCCACCATGTTGCCGCCGTACATCACGAGCACGTTTTTGCAGAACTCTGCCACGACGCCCAGATCGTGCGTAATCAGAATGATCGCCGCTCCGGTCTCGCGCTGGAGGTCAGCCATCAGCTCCAAGACTTGGGCTTGAATCGTTACGTCGAGCGCTGTCGTGGGCTCGTCGGCAATCAGGAGCTCGGGATTACAGGAAAGCGCCATCGCGATCATCACGCGCTGGCGCATGCCGCCCGAGAACTGGTGCGGATAGTTGCCCAAGCGCTTTTCTGGTTGCGGGATGCGCACCTTGCTCAACATCTCTATGACGCGGTCGCGCGCTTCGCGCGGGCCCAGGCCCAGATGGAGACGCACCGCTTCGGAGATCTGCTCGCCGATGGTCAGCACCGGATTGAGCGACGTCATCGGATCCTGAAAGATCATCGCGATCCGATGGCCGCGGATCTTGCGCATCTCGGCTTCGCTTTTCGCCGGCAAACTTTCACCACGAAGTGCAATGCGATCCGCGGTGACGGTCGCGTTGCGCGCCAGAAGCCGCATGATAGAGAGCGCCGTTACCGATTTTCCCGAGCCGGATTCGCCCACGATGCCCAGCGTTTCGCCGGCTTCCAGCGAGAACGAGAGGCCGTTGACCGCCGTAACCGGTCCGTCCTCCGTGCGAAACGTCGTTTTAAGGTTCTTGACCTCGAGCAGGTCCACGCGCTCGCTAAATACCTGTGAGCGAAAGCACGAAGGCCGAAATGACGAAGACGACGGCGACAAACCCGGTCAGCCGCTTGAGCTGCTCTTCGGCGCCGAGCCGCCCGTGATAGGAGCTCTCGACCCGGCCTCCGATGGTGCCGGTCAGGCCCTCCTGTTTGGTCGTTTGGATCGCCAACAAGAAAATCAACGAGATCGCGGCCAGCACGAAGATGCCCGCGAGGCCGTGCGTTAGCCAACCTGCATGGAGGGCGATCGCCGTCTTGGGCTGCACCTGCGGGACGATGGGCGCGTTGGGGGGCGGTAAGACTCCGGCAGGCAGCGTGGCGGCGGCCGATGGCAAAACCTTGGCGGTTGCCGCGGCCAGAACAAACAAGGGATTCAAGTGGCTCTTCTCTTCCTTAAATAGGCAATAGCGGCATCTTCTCTACGACCGCGGGCCCCGAGCTGCCTGCACGAGGCCGTCCGCGAAGTAATCGTCCGCACCCGGCCGAAGAGCCACGAGTGGCCGAACCAGAGGGGCTAACCGAAGCTGTCTCCACGATCGTTCCGATCAAAAACCGGCGGGTCTGGCGCGACCTCGCGCGCATCCTCTCCACCATTTTCAATCCATTCCTGACCGCGCTCGCGCTGTTCCTGATCCTGGCTCACGTCGGCGCCAAGGATACGCTCGACTTTTGGCGCTTGCTGTTTATCTCGACCTTTTTCACCTCGCTGGGCCCGATGCTCTACGTGTTTTGGCTTTACGCGAACGACTACATCTCGGATCTCGACATGTCCGTGCGCGCCGAGCGCGAGATGATCTTAACCGCGTTCGTCGTCTTCGACCTCTTCGGGGCCGGCGCGCTCTGGCTCGTGCACGCTCCGCGTCTCATGATTGCCGCAATGCTCGGATACTTGGTTTCGACGCTGATCGTGCAATACATCACGCGCTACTGGAAGATCAGCACGCACGCGCTGGGGATCACGGCACCGCTCACGGCACTGACGTTGATCTACGGGCGCCAGCCGTTACCGTTCATGGTGTTGATTCCGATGGTCTGCTGGGCGCGAGTCTATCTCAAGTCACACACCGTCATGCAGGTCCTCGCAGGTGCAGCGTTGGCCGTTGCGACGACGGCCTTCTTCTTCTCACTGTTCCACGTGGGCCTACTCTCAGCGCACTAGGTCTCCCTTGGAAAAATGCTGACGCGTTTGCGAGTATCGTTTGGCGTAATCTTAGCACTTTGCATCACCGGGTGTAACGGGGTAGCGACGCCCGCGATCATAGGCACGCCGTCGGCCTACGCAGGCACCCGTCTACGTCCAAGTGTGTGAAAGCGGCAAGCGCGTGCGCGGGATCGTATGCCGTCCTCAGTGATTGCCACGGTGGGGATCAGAAGTTGATGACGTTCGCCGACCCGCAGGACGTTGTTTGCAACGTGACGACCCCCTCGCCGCCGGGCGGCAGACGCGGATCGTATGAGGGCGTCGCGGAGAGCAGATTCTTGGAGTGACCGTCCACTAGGGAGCCGATCGTGTTTCCCGGCACCAAACCATCGCCCGGCAAAGTCGACGGAGTCCCGAAGAGATTGTTGGCAAAGCAGCCGTTTTGATTCCAGGCGGGCTGATTCCAAAGGTATTGGGGGCTATATTGCAACGCGTGCCACCGATAGGGTAGGAACGTCTGCATATCCGGTTCGGCCGTCCTGGGGCGAAAGTCGACATGGAACGGTAGCTTGAAATCTTGGCCGGCCGACCGGCCCTGCACAGAACGCGGCGGGGGCGGTTGAACGACGGGACCGCTGCGAACAACCGCCGTCGGTGCGCCAACCGCTATGGCGGGCAGCAGAAACGCCAGCGCGAGCGCGCTGGCCACTACCAAAGTCCGCGTCACGCCGTTGAATTTCTCGGGCGCCCCATGCGTCCCCTAGGAGCAACCGCATTTGAACCACACTCTAGTCAACAAAAATTGTTGACTGGATTTACGCGAGCACGTAAAATGAAGCTGTGGCGGTTCGCGCTTGGCGCCCAATGATCGATCCCTTCGTCGCACTTAAGGACTCGCGAGCCCTTGCGGACGTTCGCCCACTCCTTGCGGGACTGGTTGCCGCCTATGGGCACAATCCGGTCGCCCGGCTTCTCGACGTCGACGCTGCGATGGTTACCCGCTGGAAACGTGGCGCGAAGATCAGCCCGGCGATGACGCACCGGATTCTCGATGTACACGCCGTATTGGCACGTGCACTCCAAATCTTCGCACCGTCTGTCGCGACGAAGTGGTTGGCCGGGCACGAGCCGTTTCTCAACGAAGCACGCCCGATCGACGTTCTTGCCGTTCGTGGAGCCGCACCGCTGATCGAGGCGCTCGATGCAATCGCGGCCGGCGCCTATGCATGACGCTCTATCGCGTCTTTCCATATGACGCCGCGGCCCCTCCGTCGCAACCAGGAGGCGCGCTCTACACGCCCCTCGGCGCTGCGGGCCGCATTTCAAATCCCGAACTTTACCGCGAACTGTATCTTAGTAGCAGCGCCACCGGCGCGCTAAGCGAAGCCTTCGGACGCTTCGACGCGTGGACGCAAGCGATGTTTGCACAACGCGGCCAGCCCTGCGCGCTCGCAACCTACGAACTACCGGATCAAGCCGCAATATGTGATCTCGCTAACGCCGGCAGGCTCTTGGCCTACGATTTACGGCCCTCCGACGTTGTCGCCCGCGAGCGCAGGCTCACGCAGGCCTGGGCAGCCCGAATCCATCAAAGCAAAAAGTGGATCGGCATCGCGTGGTGGTCGCGCTATGATTCGCAGTGGCAAAGCCTCGGCCTATGGAGCCGCAGACAACTGCGGGTCAAGCGAGATCCGGAAGTTTTATCCTTAGAGCACGCGGCCGTTCAAGAGGCGGCTGCACTGCTGCCTCGCCACCTCGAGGCCTAGAACCGGCTGCCCTTTGCAATCGCCGCGTAGCGGAACTGTCCCGGCTTCCAACCGCAGATACTGCCGTCGTTCATCACGAACGACTCGCATCCGTCGACCTCGGAGTTGAAGTCTTCGTTGAGCTTTTTGGTCGCGGGCCAGTTTACAGCGGGCTCTTGGCGCGCGGCACCACGCGCTTTCGTGTTTGAGAACTGCGGCGATTTTACCAGCGTGTTGAGCGCGGCGGCGAGTCTTCGAGCGTCGTCCATCGCTGTGGGCGTTTCCTTTGGATGGTTACAGACCCTCCGACGGCGGCGTGGGCGGATCGAAGGGCCACTGCCAAGGCGGCGTGGGCGCGGGCTGGGGCGGGGGCGTGACGAGCACTCCAGTTCCGACCGGTCCGTCGCCGTCGTTCCAGACGCTGCCGTCGTCAAAGCGAACCGTCGCTACGGTGCAAACGATCTTGGCCGATGCGGGCGGAGCGCTGTTCAGTTGCAGCGGCGCGCTCGAGCTCCCGGGCGCTGGCGTCGAACGACTAATCGCCATGCCGGGCGCAAACCGTCCGACTCGATCGTCGGTTAAGCTCCGGCCGCTTAGCCCGGTCCCCTCGACAATCCTGAAAGCAAAGCGCACGGCGGTTACCGTGCGCTGGCTGACGTTCGTGAAGTCGAGGTCATCCAACAATGCGTATCCAGCCGGCGTCTTTTGCATCACGACATCGCATCGGTCGATCGTTATCGGCGCAACGCTCTCGGGAATCGTCGTCTCGATAGCAGTCGATGCGGCGGCTAGCGACGGAATCAACACCGTGGCCGCCAGGCATAAGCACAATCTCCCTCGGCTCATCACTAAAAAGCCGCCCCCGTGCGCAACGCTATCACCTAAACCGGCAACGATAAGATGTGCGCGACGTTTGCCAGGAACGTCGTTTCGTCGCCGCTCGTCGTATACTCCGTCGAACCGCTCCCATCCGCGCGGCTGCCGAGAAGTTCGGCCGTTCGTTCGGCCTGCGTGAAGGCCGGATCGATCAACGTAATGCCGTCGCCGAGGATCGAACGGAAGTGCGACTCCAGCACCGGATAGTGCGTGCAGCCAAAGACCAAAACATCGAGATCGAGCGGCAGATGTCCGCAGACCTCCGCCACCGCGGCGCGCGCCCGTTCGCCTTCGATTTCGCCCGCTTCGACGAGCGGAACGAGCGCCGGCGCAGGCACCTCGACGACATCGATGCCGCCGACGCGCGCGCGAATCGTTCTTCCGTAGGAGCCTGCGCCGACGGTCGCCGCGGTTGCGACGACGCCCACGCGCTTAAATCCGCCGCGCTCCACCGCGATAGCAGCCGACTCGATCAGGTCGAGCACTGCAGCGCGCGTCACGGGCCAGCCATACCGCTCGGCAACGGCGCACGAGGTATTGCAGCCCATGACGATCGCATCGACGCCGCGCGCATCGAGCCGAGACAAGTTCGCCTGCAGCAGCTCCAGCAGCTCCGCGTGCGTCCGATCGCCGTACGGCACGTTGGCTTGGTCTGCGAAAAAGAGAATGTCCGCCGACGGCATCCGTTCGCGGACGCGCGCCAGGACCGTCAGGCCGCCCAGGCCTGAATCAAATAACCCTATCACCTGGGATGACTACTGAGCCGGCTGATTTGGAACCGGATACTCTTGCGCGTACTGGCCGATGCCGTCGGCGATCTCTTGCGCGACCTTTTGGCGCCAAGCGGAGGAGGTGAGCAGTGCGTAATCGCCTGGATTGGTGAGGAACGCCGTCTCGATCAGCACGGCGGGCATCCGCGCGTGCAGCGTTACATACAGATGACTCTTGACGATTCCATCGTCTTTCGTGCCGTCGGCAGCCAGATGCGTGTCCACGGCACGTGCGAAAGCGACGTCGTCCGGCTTGGAGATGTAGCACGTCGTACCGTATGGCCCGGAGTTGATGAACGCGTTGGCATGAATGCTGACGAACAACCTCGCACCGGCCTTATTGGCGATGTCGTCCCGTGCTTGAAGTTCGTCGTGCGCGCTATCGTTGGGCTGATAGACGTCCACGTCGGTCTCGCGCGTAAGCTTCACTTCCCAACCGCGAGCTACGAGAATCTCGCGCAACCGCTTTGCCATGTCGAGGGTTAACTGCGCCTCGGAAACCCCGCCGTGCATCGTGCCGACATCGCTGCCCCCATGCCCCGGATCGATGACGATAAGGCGGGGATTCGTCGCGATGTAACCGCTGTGCGGGCCGAACTTCCAGGTCGAATCGGCGGGGCTGCCCGTCCCGGGCTCCGATTGCTCGAGCGGCGCCGCAACCACGGCGCTGCTCGCGGCTCCGACCCCGCCGCTTCCGGAGCGCGCCTCGCCGGCGACGTCTTCCGTGCCGATCGCCAAATTGAGGCCGTCGGCCGAGGAAGTAAACGCGACCGGCTTGGGTCCGCTCAGCGAGAGCGCGACGCGCACCGTCGTTGGATCTACTTGGCGGACGCGCACCGAAAGCAGCGGCGCGGGTGCCGTTTGATCGATCGGCGGCCCCTGCAGCTGCGCGTTCGCAATATCGACCCAGAAGCGATTATCCGGCTCGCGCAGGCGGTGCCATTCGTACGTCGCGCTGCCGGTCATGGCAATCGCAAGCGAAACCCCGTCCGCCGACGGTTGGACGGTGACACCCGTTACGGTTGCGGGACCGCTCGGCGCAGCACCCGCCGGTCCGCTCGCAGAGGTCGTGTCGGGCGGAGGCTGCGGCGCCGTCGATGCTTCTTGTGCCGTCGTCTGCTGCTGCGGATTGGTAGCCGCCGGACCGTCGAATGCGAGTAGGACGTCGCGGCCGTCGGTATTCTGAGGTGCCTCGGCAATCGTTCCCGGCTGCAACTGCACGGTCACCAGGGTTATCGGTTCGCGAACCGTTCCAGAGTTGGCGATCGTAATGCTGCCGATGCCGCCGGTGCCGACTTGGCGCGAACCGCTCAGCGACGTGCCGACGCCGTCGAAGGCGTAGGTAATTGCCGCCGGGTTCTCTTGCACGACTCGCGCGTGCAGCGTCGCGCCGCCGTGCGCAAAGACCGTCACTCGAGAGGCCTCTTGGCGCACGTCGAGCGCGGCGAGCTGCGGTTGCAGCACTGCGACGCCGTTATCTTCGTGCAGCGCAAGATCGAGGGCGCGGAGCACCTCTCGCAGGGGTAGATAGGCTTCGTCGCCCACGAGATAGGGCGCAAAGCTCGCTTGCAGGGAGATGGGGCCGAGGTCGTACCGTCGATCGCCGATCGCAAAGCTAACGACCGTGGGAACGCTGGTCGTGATCAAAACGAAACGCTCGCCGGGTTTCCACGTTAGGAACGCTCCGGTATCGCTCAGCAACGTCGTAAAGCCGCGATCGTTCACGCCGATGGCCGGGGCTCCGGCTCTCGTGGAGAGCTGCGTGAAGACAATCGTGCGCCCCTGATAGGTCGCAGTCAACGACGAATCGGCAAACGCCGGTGCTGCGATCGCCAATGCGGCCAGCATCGGCGAAAGCGCAAATGAAAGCTTACCAGTCCGAGCGATGAAGCGGTTGGTCCAGTTCAACATTTCCTCCCGGCAGCGTCTCCAGCCGGTTTCCTTCAACGAGTACCTGCACCGCATTGATGCCTTCGATCCCGGTTATCGTATAGACGAGCGCTTTGAACTCACCATTCTCTCCGAACGTCCCTCCCGCTTGCTTTTCGAGATCTTTCGAGAGGTCGAGCGTTGCCGTCGAACCGTTAACGCTTACGTCCAGAACTCGCGTGCCGCGCGGAATGCGAATCGCTTGCACGTCGTTCGGAGGTCCCGCTATGGCCTGGACGGCGGCATACAGCACGACGTTGTGGAGGCGTTCCGCCGCACTTTCGTCGGGTTGACGCGGACGCATCGAAACCCGCATCGCGGCCAACGAGTTCCCGTCGACCTTCGTGTAGTAGATTGGGATGGTTTCGCCCGCGCTGGGTGCGCGGTGGGAGACATAATACCACGTGCCGGCGGCAACGATTGCCAGGAGCACGACGAGGATGGGCAGTCGCGGCGATCTCACGTCGAATCGTATACTTCGCGAAGGTCGCTGCAAATACTTCTGTCGAACGCTGGCGCGCAATGAGCGGCCGGCTACCGTGAAGTGGCTAAAGGGCACCGTCGCGAAGGAACGGCGCGCCTTGGAGGGTGCGCGGCGGCGATTCGTTTCAAAACCGACCGAGAAGCGACTGCACGCGGTACGCACGGCCGGGCGGCGCTTTCGCTCGCTGCTCGAGGACGTCGCCGAGGTCGCGCCCTCGGCCAAGCTGTTGCGGCGGGTGAAGCGCGCGGCCGAACAGACCGATGCCGCGCGCGATGCAACCATCATCCTGCGGCTTCTGGAAAACAGCGTTGAGGCCGGCGAACGCCATGTCGCCGAACCGCTTCTGGCCGAGCTGAGCGCGCGCGCAGAAGAGGCCACACGCACGGCTCACAAACGGTTGCGCCGTGCGCGCTTTACGGAATAGCGCCTAGCATGAAACCCGAGCCGGTTCATCTGCGCGGTGTCACCGATGGCATCGAGCTGGCGCGCCGCGTATTGCAGACGCGTGTCCGCGAGGTTCGCCGGCTTGCCGGCAGTTTGCAGCAGCGCGATCAACCGGGGCTGCACGCTTTTCGCATTGCCTGCAAACGGCTTCGGTATGCGCTGGAACGTTTTGAGGATCTCGAACCGTCGCTTGAAACGACGGCGGAGGCCTTCGCGCTGTTACAGGATGCCTTAGGCGAGGCGCACGACCGCGACGCGCTCCTCTCAATTCTGCCGGTCGCGATGGTGCAGACGGAGCACCGTCTACGCAGCGAGCGTGAGGCGAGCGTCGACCGGGCCGTCGCGTTATGGACGCAGGCGCAAGAACTGCTGGTCGACTGCCCTCTCATCGTTTTCGAGTGAGCTTCTAATCATTCTTAGCAGAGCTTCCGCCGCAAAAATGCTAAGGATAAAGCATGAAACTCCATAACGTCTTACTCGCCTGCGCGCTGGGCGCGGGATCGTTACTCGCAGCCGCGGCGCCGGCGTCGGCCGCGCACGTCGCTGGAACCGCTCGAACGGCAACGGGGCGTGTAGTCGCAGGCCGCGGTTATTCCGGGACCGGATATCGTGCCGGCTACGGCTATCGTGCCGGCTACGGCTATCGCGCCGGCTATGGCTATCGCTACGGCGGCTATCGCTACGGCTACGGTTATCCTCGTTACGGCCGTGGCTACCCCTATGGCTACGCCGCTTACGGCTATCCCTACGGCTACGGCGTAGGCATCGGCATCGGCTACGGCGCCGGTTACGGCTACGGCTACCCCGGCGGAGGGTATGGCTATGTTGGCGGAGGTTACGGCTATGCGGCCTATCCGGCCGCATACGGCCGTCGCGCATACTGGGCACGTCGCCCTTACGCGCGCCGTTATCGCCGCGCTTATTACGGACGGCCTGTCGTTCGTTAACGTGTCGCTCTCATCGTTTTTGAACAAAGCTCTAATCGTTCAAGTTAAAGCATCGCCCGCAAAGATGATACAAAGGAAGCATGCTGATGAAACTTCATAACGTCTTACTCGCCTGCGCGCTCGGCGCCGGGATCTTCGGGTCGGCGTTGCCGGCCTCGGCTCAAGTCTACGGTGGCGTCTACATCCAAACTGCGCCGCCGGCGCCGATCTACGAAACCGTCCCGGTTGCGCCGGGACCGGGCTACTTCTGGGTTGGCGGATACTGGCGGTGGAACGGCTACCGCTACGCCTGGACTCACGGCTACTACGCGTACCGGCCGTACGCCGGCGCGACATGGCACGCCGGGCACTGGGTGAACGGCCGTCGTGGCTGGTACTGGCGCGCGGGTCAGTGGGGACCGGCGTACTAGACGAAGCTCCTTCAAGCATCACGAAGCTCCTCAAACATCGCCCACCGGTAACGCGCCGGTGGGCGAGCTCCTTTTTCGTCGTGTGTGCCTTATCACGGAATCCCGCGCGGTAACCGGCTCCTCACCGGCATGCAGCTCACTCATGAGCAGCGACTCTGCTCACCCCGCTCACCCTGGCTTGCGCCTTCGACCGCGGCTGTCATCTAGGCGCGAGTGTTCGCTTTCCCGTCGACAAATACAAGCTATCACGCGTGACTGCCATATGCCTGACATACACGTTTTGTCGATAGACCGTCGTTCGTGCTAACCGCCGCGTTCGCTCTCGTTTCGCACGGCGCCTCGACCCGCAGACCCTGGATCGCAGGGCCATTCGACGGCGTCGTTCACATCCTGATCACTACCCAGGAAACGCACTCTTCATCGCGGTAGCGCTCGGCGGATTGACGTCGGCCACGATCCTGACCGTCTACGGTTTGGAAATCGGAAAGTGGCTGGCGAACGCGGGCGGCCCGCTGGATCGCCACGCTGTTGTTGCTCACGCTGGCCGCGATCGCCAGGTGGAGATTTGGATCGGCCACGCACGTCACTATTGCCGCGCTGCGTCCGGGCGGAATGACCGTGCTGGTGGTTTGCGGCGGCCTCGCAATTTACGTTCGAGGCCGCCGCAAAGCTCTCGATTAGTTATCCACCGCGCGTCTCTCCCGCGTACTCGACGTCGCGATCGAGCGCCCGGCGTACTTCGGCGCGGTGTTCTTTGGATTTGGGCCGAACCGCAACGAGAATGCCGCCTTCGCGCAGCCCTTTTTCGTATTGTTTGGCGTGGGTTTCGCCGATGCCGACCCCGATCAGACCACCGACGATGCCGCCTCCAGCAGCACCCGCGCCCAATCCAGCCAGCGCCGCAGCCAACGGGCCGACGACCAGCGGCGTCGCAAGACCGCCGGTGCCGGCGATCGCGGCGACGCTTCCGGTGGCGGTCAGTCCCGCAACGATTGCGCCGAGCACGCCGCCGATTGTTGCACCGGCCGCGACACCCTCACTCCCTTTGGCATTGACCAACGACGAGAAGGCGCGCTCGCGCGTCTTGTCGTCCATCATCACGCTGATCTGGTCACGACCGTAACCGAGGTCGTGAAGTCGTTCGACCGCCGCCGTCGCCGGCTCTCGGTCGTAATACATTTCGGATTCAAACGCGTCTTCTGTGTACATGAGCCCTCGCTTTCAGCGTGCTTTCTACCCGAGCAATACCGGAGCAAAACACGGGTGAAGTAACGGCTTGCTTACAACTCGACCTCGCCGAAGCTTCCGTCGCTCTACAATTCGTAACGTTTGCCGTCGGCAGAAGCAACGAGCGGAAACTCACTTCGTGAAGCGGACGGCTCGTCGCCGGCTCGACGAGAACCCATCGGGGCGTACCGCTGTCGAGGCTAAGCTTCGGGCGCTGCCCTCGCAGCTCAACGACAACTTTCAATGCCTCATCCTCCTCGCGACCCACATCCTCTCGTCCGGCGTGGCCGGGCACGATGGCCACAAACGGCTCCGGATTGCAGGCGAAGACGCTGCGAAATATCGTCCTCGCGTGGGTGCTGAGGTCCCGGTCACGGTCTTCCCTGGGGGCAGGGATATTCGGCGCCGGATTCCTAATCGTTTTGCGCTTCTTCGGAGGGTAAGCTCCCTAGGGTCCGTTCCCGGCGCCCGGGACGTTCTCGTACGCGGGGTCGGGTACGATGGGTACCGATCACTCACCACCGCGAAGGAGCCACTCGATGTCCGCGTTCACCCTCTTCCCGCGCTACGCACGATGCCCGCGTTACATGCGCCCGCCGGAGCGAACCGTCGAAGACGCCTCGATCGATTTTCTTCCGGGGAACTACGCCGCGGTTGAAGCCGCGGTCGACGCGAAGTTGCTCCGGGGGGCCGACCAGGTCGTTCTGGATCTCAACACCCTCGTCGTCCTCGATACCGAAGGGCTGCGGGGCTTGATCGTGCTACTACGCCGTGCGCGCCTCAAGGGCGCTCAGATCGCGCTTCGCTCTAGCCGCGAGGAGATTCTCCGGACGCTTTCCGTCACGGGGCTCGACCGCGTCTTTACCATCAAATAGGCCTATCTAGGCGGATCGGGCCAGACGTTCGCTTCGGCCGCTCGAGCTAAATCAACGTGCCAGGGAATTCCCAAGTAGCTTTCGCGATCTTCGGGCTCGAGTTCGTCAGCCGTAGCTTTCATAAGTCTCTTGGCTCGCTTGAGCGCCCGCGCCGCCTCGGCGGAGTCTCCGGAAGCGCGGAAGATCTGCGCGGCCGCCCAGTAGCAATGCGTTGGCCAGTCCGTTGCCCGCATGATGGAATCGTCGTCGGCGAGCAGTCGCTGCACCGCGTCGCGCGCAGCCGGAAGATTCCCCAGCGCGGCGTGCCAAAGCGCGAGGTTGGCCAGCGTCGTGCTCGACCAGACCTGCGACTCTGATTGCGAGCGCAGCTCGAAGGATGCCTCGGTAAGCTCGATCGCCCGCGCGAAGTTGCCGGCCACCGCCTCTGCAAACGCGAGATTCTCCATGACCGAAGCCTCGATCAATCCGAAGCCAAGTTGGCGCGCGAGTTTGAGCGCCAACTCCGCGGCTTCTCGCGCGCCGGGGACCTGCCGGGTATAGGCGCGCATAAAGACGAGGTTGGAGAGTCCCCCGACTCTTCCGCGCCCGTCGCTCGCGCGTTCGAATAGCTCGATAGCCCTTTCCGTGAAAGAGCGCGCCCGCTCGAAGAAGCCGAGCCGCATCTCGAGCAACGCTTGATTGAGTAGCTGGCCCGCACTCCCCGCGAGGTATCCGCTTTCGGCGTAGATGCGACCGGCGGCGGCGTAGTGACGCCGGGCCTGCGCGTAGCCTGCACCCTCTGCATCGAGCGTGACCCCCAGCCGCCCGTGCGCCTGCGCCTCGGCGACCCGATCGCCCAGTTTTATTGCCAGTTCCAAGCAGCGCACGCTCAGCGCATGGCAGCGCCGGATGTCGCGGCGCTGATACGCGACGGTAAACCCGCTGCTCAGCGTAAGCTGTTCGAGTACCGGATCGGCGGCCCGTTCGGCAGCCTGTGCGGCTTCGTCGAATAATCCCTCGGCTGCGGACAAATGCCCCTGATGCGCTTCGGCTTGCGCCAAAACGCAAAGCGCGCGCGTTGCCCCGGCTTCGTCCTCCGCCGCCCGGCTATAGGCCAGCGCGGCGTTGGCCGAGTCGTACGCTTCCGCCAAGCGGCCCAAAGTGAACGCCATCTCCGCTTCGGCCAAGTGCAGTGCCGCGCTGCCCGGCGCGTCGTTATCGGCAACACACGCACGCAGAGCGGCAGCGGCCTGCTCCAACATGACGCGATCGCCCGCGGTCGTGGCAAACTCCATCCGGTGCAGGAGGGTAGCCCGATGAACTTCGGGATCGCCGAGTTCCACGTCGACGCTCTCCAACGCAAGCAGCGCTTCATTCCGCGACTCGAGGTCGCCGCTTCGAGACTCTATCGTCACGCTTTCCAGCAAAAGATCCGCCCGCATGCGTGCCGTGGCGCCGAGCGTCAGCGCGCATTCGCTTTGCGCTCGGGCCTCGTGCAGCGCTCCGATCGAAATCGATCGGCGAATCGCCTCCAAGTAGCAACGCGCCGCGTTGGCAACGTCGCCGGCGAACTCGTAATGCCCCGCAAGTGAGGCCGAGAGTTCGGAGAAGCGTTCGGGGTAGAGTTTTTCGAGCACTCGGGCAACGCGCCGCCGCCGGACGGCGGCCTGTTTCGACGGGACCGCCGCAGCGATCGCATCTTGTACGAGATGGTGCGTGAAAGCGTATTCAAGAAAGCCCCGTCCGCTGGCTTCGCGAATGATCCGCCGGTCGAGCAGCTCGTCGAGCGAGTCGGTGAGAGCGGCTTCATCCCACGCACTCACCTCGCGCACGGCATCGCGCGAGAAGCGATCGCCGATACAGGCGGCGATCTCGGCAGCGGTGCGCGCGTGTTCCGAGAGTCGCTCGATGCTGCGCGCGACGACTGCTTGCAGCGACGCAGGCTCCGTGCCCGCCTCGCCGTTGCGCACGTCGACGACGAGCTGCGTCAGGAAAAGCGGATTGCCACCCGAAGCGGCAACCAGCGACTCGGCGGGACGATCGCGCACGTCGGGCACCGCGACTCGCAGTTCTTCAGCGTCGCTGACCGAGAGCCGTCCCAGCCACATGCTCTGCGCGCCGGCCGTTGCACGAGCCTCGCGGCGCAGCCGATGAAACGCATGCAGGCGCTGCGACTCCTCGTCGCGATACGTCACGACGATCATGACCGGCACGCCGCTGATGCGCCGCAGTAAAAACTGCAACAGTTCGATCGAAGCGGGCTGTGCCCAGTGCAAATCTTCGAGAATCAACAGCAGCGGGCGCGGCTTGGCGAGATCCGCGATGCAGCGAAAGAGCGATTCGAGCAGCCGGATGCGTTCGCTCTCGGCGTCCAGGCGCGCGATGGCGGGAAGCGGGACGCGCGCGGAGATTTCGGGTAAGAGCGTCGCCACGCAGGCCAGCGCCATGCTGGGCCGCAGCGAGGCGACCAGCGGAAGCGCCGAGCGGAGCGCATCGACGACACTTTCGTAGGGCACCGCTTCAGGGGAGCTGGTCGTGCCCACGACCACGCGGCCGCCGCGATCTTCTACGGCATGTGCGAACTCCAACGCGAGCCGCGACTTTCCGATGCCCGGCTCGCCACCAACGAACGCACAAGCACCGCGTCCTCGCCCCACGCGATTCCAAGTCTCCAACAAGCGTTCCATCTCGTCGCGCCGCCCGACGAACGGCAAGACTGCCGATTCACCCGCAGTTGCCAACCGTTCCTCGACAACGTCTTCGTCGGCGACGGCTTGACCCCGCGAAATTCGCTCGGCGACGGCCACGGTTTCCGCCATCGGTTGCGCGTCCATCTCTGCGCGTAAGCGTTTGGCGAATGCCGCGTACTCGCTGAGCGCACCGGCACGATCACCGCTCTCGTAGCGCATCGCGATGATGCGCCGCACCATATCCTCCCGCCAGGGATCGATCGCCAAGACTTTGCGCGCCGTTTCGATCGCAAGCCCGAGGTTCGCATTTCGTCGCGCCTCTGAAGCGTGTTCGGTAAGGCAACGCAGATACGTGTCGCGATGGCGTTCGCGAATGACGTCGAGCCATTCGTCGTAAACCTCAGGCAATAAGTCGCCGCGATAAAGCTCGATCGCTTCGCCGAGGCGGCTGCGATCCGACGCCGCCGCTACGAACGCGTCGATGTCGAGCCACAGGTCGGCATCAGGGTTCCATGCGACCTTGTCGGTCTCGATCGAAACGTAGCGCTCCGATGGCTGCGGCAAGATTTTCGGAAGCTCGCTGAGCGTCGCGCGCAGTTTTGCTCGCGCCGCTCCTTCTTCGTCGTCGGGATACAGGAGAAAGGCAAGATACTCGCGCGATACCGGTGTCGCCCGGTGAAGTAAAAGATAGGTAAGGACCTGCAGCGACTTGCGAGGCGTCGGCAGCGTAAAGCGGTCGCCGTCAAGCGCGACCTCCAGATGGCCGAACAGCCGGAACTCAAGACGCCCACGCGTTTTGGCCGGCGGTGCACCGAGCTCGCTCACCTTGGCGACGGCTTTGCCCTCCCGACCTTGCTTTCTCGAACCCGGCGGCCGCCTCCCCGCCTTGCGGACGTTTCCGTACGGCTGGGCCGCTAACATGAGGCCTAATCACTCATACCCTTTCTTTCTTTGAGGAGCACTTATGTTTGCGTCCATCTTCTGCCGCCGGGGCATTCCGGCTCTCGCGATCGTCGTGGGACTCGCCGGCTGTGCCGGCGGCACCGCCGGCCCTTTCGTCCCGGGAACCGCCGCCCAATCGCATCCCGAGGCACTTCCGCTGCACGGCGGATTCCGAATGTTTGCGGCAAACCGCGACGCCGGAAGCGTTGTCTCATTCGAGTCGACGGCGAACGGTAACGTCGCGCCGATCGCGACGATCGCCGGATCAAAGACAACGTTGACCCAGCCCGACGCGCTGACCATGGATACCTCGGGGAATATCTACGTCGCAAACGACGGCGGGACTCAAGTCGCCGTCTTCGGTCCGCATGCCAACGGCAACGTCAAGCCGTCCAGAGTCATCGGCGGCTCCAACTCGAACCTCGGTCCAACCGAGGGCATATTGGTCGACCCTTCGGGCGATCTCTGGGCGAGCAGCTACACCAATGAGGACGTCACCGAATACGCGGCCGGCGCGTCTGGAAACGTCTCGCCCATCGATACGATCGCCGGTAGCAGCACGCAACTCAGCGAGCCGCTGGGGGTGGCCATGAATGCCAAGGGCCAGCTCTTTGTGGCGAACGGTTCCGGTACCATCGTCGTTTTCGCCAAGGGCGCCAGCGGCAACGCAACACCCCTCGGCGTGATCGGCGGGGGCTCTTCCGGTCTCTCTCGACCTTTCGCCCTGGCATTCGACGATCGTGGCCGCCTGCTGGTCGCCGACGAGTCGTCGGGCATCCTGGTCTTCGCCAAGGGGGCCGTCGGCAACGTCCCGCCCGTTGCGCAGATCACCTCAGCAAGCTATCCGGCAGGCGTCATGTCGGATTCAAAGGGGCACATCTACGCCGCTGAGTTTAGCAACGACACGATCAAGGAGTTCGCCCGCAGCGCCAACGGCAACGCGACGCCGCTTCGCACGATCGAAGGGCCGAAGACCACGCTCGACGGGCCGAACTCCCTAGCCCACTAAACGACTACGCGAGAGAGCATCAACATGCGTCTGAATATTAGCGCCAAGGTCGCCGCTTCGCTCGGCCTGATCGGCGTGATCTTGGGTGGCTGCAACGCGTTGCAGCAGAGCGCGGCGGGCGGTTTTCATAGCGGATTCCGCTCGTCGTTCAAATCGAGCTTCATCAAGTCGTGCACGGCGCAGGCCGTCGCTTCGGAAGCGCTTTGCGGCTGTGTCGCGGCCACGCTCGAGCGCGCGCATAGCGACGAGCAACTCATAAAGATGTCGCCGGACGACCCAGACACCAGCACGGAGCTAAACGACGACGCCCGCGCTTGCTCCACGAAGAAAGTGCAGCCCGGCGCCCAGGCAGCCACGCAGAGCGGCATCGATCCGGCGCACATCGACGCCTACGTCACGCCGTATTACGCTTCGAAAGGTCCCGCGATCCACGTCGGCCGATTTAGTTCGGGACTCGCATCGAGTAATCCGAAACAAGTTCTCGCCACGATTGGAGCGATGAAAAAGCAGTGGCAGCGGCTTAGTTTTCCGGAACTCTATGTCGGGGCAGTTCGTCTCTACGACCTGGGCTATCGGAACGAAGCCGTCTACTGGTTCTACACGGCGCAGTATCGGGCGCGCCAAGTTAGCGTGTTACTCGATCCTTCCAAGATCGGAAGCGTGGGCGATCCGGGCTTCGAGTTGCAAGCGGCCGGCCAGGCCTTTATGCAAACCGTCGGCACTTGGATCAACGGATACGCATTCGGCAATCCAAATCGTCTGATTACAACCGTCCGCCAAGTACAACGCGAAGGCCGGCAGATCGGCGACCTGCACGCAATCTACCCCAACGTCGCACTTATCCCAGCGAGCCGCTGGCCGGCCGCGAATCGCAAACTCGCCGACGGGATGGATTCGCTGGTTACCTATCTAGAGCAGCAAAAAGACGTCATCGCGAAGCAGCGCGCCGCCAACGGCACCGCAGCGAAGTTCTCGCAGGTGACGAGCAAGTGAAGCGCTACGCTCCCGCCGTCGCCCTCGTCCTGGCGGCGGCGGTGGGTTGTTCGCACGGTTCCTCCAACTCGTCGACTGCGAGCACCCCATCCACGCAGAGCGCGGCGTCGGCCGCGCCGGTTTACCCAGGTGCAGGCCCGGTCTCTGGGAGCGCCTATTCGACAACTGCTTCATTCGAAACGGTCTATGCCTTCTACAATAAGAACTTACCGCCGGGAGCGGAGCGCTCGCACATCACGGCGCCTCAGGAGACGGCGGTCTTTCTCGTCGGGAGCGGTAACGACCAGCTCAGCGTGACGGTCGCGAAGTCACCGATCTGCTGCCGGACGCTGATCGTGTTCGCTCGCGTCAAGGCGTGACAGAACCGGACGCGTGATCTTGAAGGCGGTGAGATCGCAGCCTTCGACCGCACCGTCGCTGAGGAGCCGCCCGATGAGGCTCCCGAACTTAAACGCATGTCCATCGCCGACCGCGACGCAAACGTTGGGATGCCCGGGCAGCGCATCGATCACGAAGTCGCGATCCGGAGTGCGCGCATAGAGGCACGTCTTCACTAAATCGACCGGCCCGAGCGCGGCCGGCAAGTATCGATCGAGAAACCCTTTGACGCGCGTGGTAATTCCCGCATCCTCTTCGAAGCCACGCGTTTGCGCGTCGACGGTTTTGCCGGCGGAGTCTTGCGTGATCTTTACGGTTCTTGTTTCCCCGAATATCGGAAAGCCGTAGAACGACGGCTCGTCTTGCCAGATCCAAAGCGGAAACTCGCCAAGGGTGAACGCCGCCGGATCGCGCGGGACGAAATAGATCACTTGCTCCTTCGTTACGTCGATCGCCAGGCGCCGGCCAAAATGTGCAAGCGCGCCATTGGTCCAGGCACCGGCGGCAACGATCAGTCTGCCCGCGGTGTAGCGATGGCCGGCGGCTTCAATCTCAATCTCGCCGGCGGCAGCGCGCAGCGATGTGACCGGCGTGAGATCGAGCAGCGTCGCGCCAAAACCGACGGCCACGCGCCGAAGGGCATCGGTTGCACGTTCGGCGGCGACGATGCCCGCGTCGGCTTGAAAGAATCCGTGAACTTCATCGCCGACGCGCCAGCATGGCCAACGCTTTCGAATATCGGCGGCGTCGAGCTCCTCGAACGCAACCCCGCAGGCGCGCATCGAGCTGACGTGCTGCGACATTTTGACCGGACTGCCACGCGGTCCGATATCCAGGCCGCCGGTCTTAACGATCAGTTGCTCGCCGGCATCGCTTTCCAGCGATGCCCATGCGCGATAGGCCTCCTTCGCCATCTGCACGTACGCCGGCGTGAAATACGATAAGCGGATGATGCGCGAGCGGTCGTGGGAACTGCCGCGAGCATGGCCGAGCTCGAACTGCTCGAGCCCGAGTACCCGCAAGCCGCGTTTGGCTGACCAGTACGCCGCAGCGCTGCCGATGACTCCGAGGCCCACGACGGCGACGTCGTACTCGCGTGGGTATGGCCGGCCCATTCCGTGGCGGTTCAATGCGTAACAGCGGATTCCGTCACTGCTCTGAGAAAGGCCCGAGGCGTGATGGAAACCTTTGCAAGGCCGAGCGTTTACCCCGGCGCCAGGACGCTCCCCGCCGTGTGGTACACCTCGCCCGACGTCTTTGCAGAAGAGCAAGAGCGGATCTTCTATTGCGAGTGGCTCTGCATCGGCCGCGAAGAAACGCTGACCCGGCCCGGCGACTTCTTCACGACCGAGCGCGCCGGAGAGAGTTTGATCGTCACGCGCGACACCGACGCCAAGGTTCGCGCCTTCTACAACGTCTGCCGCCATCGCGGCACGCGCCTCTGCAGCGAAGCTTCGGGACACTTTTCGGGTTCGATCCAGTGCCCGTATCACGCCTGGACCTACGGGCTCGATGGCGAGCTGAAGATCGCGCGCAACATGTTGGAAGTGCCGGGCTTCGATCGCACGGAGTATCCGCTCAAAGAAGCCGCAGTCGCATTGTGGGAAGGCTTCATTTTCGTCAACCTCAAGTCCGCGTTTCCCTTCGAGCAAGTCTTTGGGCCGCTGATGGGCCGTTTCTCGCGCTGGAACGTTGCGAATCTCAAGACGGCGCGAAGCCTCACCTACGAAGTCGCGTGCAACTGGAAGCTCATCTTTCTCAACTATTCGGAGTGCTATCACTGCCCGCTCGTCCATCCGCAGCTCGAAAAGCTGTCGCCCTCGGAGAGTGGGCATAACGACCTCTCGGAGGGACCGTTCTTGGGGGGCTACTCCGAGTTGCGCGAGCCCGGCACGAGCCTCACGGCAAGCGGGCGGAGTTCGCGCGCCCCGGTGGGGAGCGTCGCCGGCGAGGATCTCAACCGGACCTATTACTATACGATCTTTCCGTCGCTCTTGCTAAGTCTGCATCCCGATTACGTCATGGCGCACTACTGCAAGCCGTTGGCCGTCGATCGCACGGAAGTCGTCTGCGCGTGGCTTTTCGATCCGAACGCGATGGCAAAGCCAGGTTTCGACCCCACCGATGTGGCGGAGTTTTGGGATCTGACGAACCGGCAAGACTGGCACGTCAACGAGATGACGCAGTTGGGCCTAAACTCTCGCGCCTATACGCCCGGACCGTACGCGAACGCCGAAGGTTTGCTGAACGCCTTCGACCGCCACTACCTTCCAATCATGGGAGCCTAAGAGCCGAGTGGAGTACGACGCAATCGTCATCGGCGGCGGCCATAACGGCCTCGTAACGGCCTGCTATCTCGCGCGGGCGAAGTGGCGCGTTCTCGTGCTCGAGCGGCGTTACATCGTCGGCGGAGCCTGCGTGACCGAAGAGGCCTTTCCCGGCTTCAAAGTCTCGACGGCGGCGTATGTAAACAGCCTCTTCCGTCCCGAAATTATTGCCGATCTGCGACTGAAAGAGCACGGCTTCGAAGCGATCGAACGCAATCCGGCGTCGTTTTCGCCTTTCTTAGACGGTCGCTATCTGATGTTGGGGACCGGCAGCGACCGCGACGTCGAGGAGATCGCCAAGTTCAGTAAGCGCGACGCGCAGAGCTATCCGCGCTACGAGGCGATGCTCGAACGGGTGGCGTCGGTCGTCGAGCCGACGCTTACGCAGATTCCGCCCAACGTCCTTCGCCCGAATATTGGACAACTGCTCGAAGCCGGCAAGATGGGTCGCGCGCTGCAACGCTTAGGACCCGGGATGGGCGAAGCGATCGAAGTGCTCACGGGAGCGGCGCGTCCAATTCTCGACCGCTGGTTTGAATCCGAAGAGCTCAAAGGCACGATCGCAACCGACGCAATCATCGGCGCGTTTATGGCGCCCTCGATGCCCGGCACCGCCTACGTCCTCTTCCATCACGTAATGGGCGAGACGAGCGGGAAGCGAGGAGTTTGGAGTTACGTGCGCGGCGGCATGGGCGGGCTGACCCAGGCGCTCGCAAGCGCTGCACGAGCGCTCGGCGTGGAGATCAAGACCGAGGCCGAAGTCGCGCGCATTCTGACCCGCGACGGGCGCGTCGCCGGCGTGGCGCTGGCAAACGGTGATGAGTTTCGCGCCAAACGCGTCGCTAGCGGCGTCGACTGCCACGTTACCTTCGAGCAACTGCTGGAACCAGCCGAGCTGCCCCACGATTTCCGCGATGCCGTCGCTCGCATTTCGTACAGCAGCGCGTCGTGCAAAATCAACGTCGCGCTCGAGCGCTTGCCGAGCTTCACCGCATTACCCGGCCACGAGCCGGGCCCGCAACACTTTGGCACCGTACATCTCTGCCCGAACCAAGACTTTATCGAGCGCGCCTACGACGACGCGAAGTACGGCGGCTTCTCGCACGAGCCCGTCGTCGAGTGCACGATGCCGTCGTCGCTCGATTCGACCGTGGCACCGCCGGGCAAGCACCTGATGTCGATGTTCACCCAGTACGCGCCGTATCGCCTGGCGCAAGGCCCGTGGACCGACGCGCTGCGCAACGAGTACGCCGACCGCTGTTTCGACGTCGTCGAACGGTATGCGCCGGGATTCAAAGACTCGGTGATCGACCGCCAGATCCTCACGCCCGTCGATCTCGAGACGACGTTCAACCTCACCGGCGGCAGCATCTTTCAAGGCGCGATGCCGCTGCATCAGCTCTTTGCGTTCCGCCCGGTTCCCGGCTTTGCCGATTATACAACGCCGATTCGCGGGCTCTATCTCTGCGGAGCGGCCGCACACCCCGGCGGTGGCGTGATGGGCGCCGCCGGCTGGAACGCCGCGCGCGTCATGCTACGCGGGAAGGCCTGAGCGACGCCGTCTATTGCTCCCGCGTGAAATCGCTGGGGATGCTGAAAACCGGATCGCTTGCGTCGACGGCGTGAACGTGCCCGCGCTCGGTGACGAGAGCTGCGCCCTGGCCGTTCTTCGCGGCAAACGTGACGGCTTGGTACATCGAGAAGTTCCCAAACGGCAGCATCGGCCCACTTTGCGTGAGGCTAAACCGTTTGTCGACGCCGGCGGTGGCCAGCTCGCGCATCACCCTTGAGGCGGCCGCCATCATCGCCATGCCTTGTGCCGGCGACATCGAGTCGCCCGACCACGGCCTGGAGCCGGAGCAGTGCGGAAACGGCTGCGTAAAAGCCGTGTAATACCCGACCACATTCAAGTTTTGCGTATGTGACTCGCCGGTCGGCTTCGTCTCGGTGATGGTCGTGTCGGACCGGTAGCCGTTGGTCTGCTGGCCGCCGACCGATCGCGCGCCCAGCGCGGTATTGGCAACGGTGATTGCAACCTTCGTGCCGTCGTCCTTCGGCGCCGATCCGCCGCTGCCGCTCCCTCCTGAGGACGCGGCCGTTGGCTGATCCATCGATACGACCCGATAGGTCTTGTTCCGCAGGTTGAGCGTTGTGATCGTGCGCGCGACGCAATCGGTAATGATTGCGGTTTGCATCGAAACCAGATCGGTGCGCTCTTTCGAGCCGGCCACATAGTGCTTCTGGGCCATCCCGGTCTGCATCATCTGCGCCGCATTCTGGGCATTCGCGATGCTCTGCTTGAACTGGCCAAAGAGTCCGCCCCCTCCGGGAGCCGGCGGCTGCGCCGACGCTGCCGCGGAGTAGTCGTCGTCGAACGAGCCCGGCTGCAGCGAGGACGGATCGGTGTTCATCGCCAGCTTCGATACCGAATCCCAAGCTAAGCCGCTTGGCGCCGCCGCGGCAAAGGGCGACGAGGCGGCAAAAAGCGCAACCACAACGATCGCGCTGGTAAGAGTAAGACCAAGCTTCATTCGACTGGATTCCCGCTGCCGGGCCCCAATACCCGGCGAAGGAAACTTACCCGGCGCGAATGTGCGTGACGTACTGCCAGAGGCCGAAAACTTTGAGGACCCAGATTACCATCACGATGACGACGACGGCGTTCAGCAGCGATTTTATCGGGCGGGCCATCGGGATGTAGCTGTTCACCAACCAAAGCAGCACCCCAACGACGATCAGCACGAGGACGATTTCGATCAAAGGCATGCTGCAGATTACCCCAAAAAGCGGGTTTCGCAACCGGCGGCCCGCTTGCGGAGCTTAGGATGGACGGGCCCCGGCGTCGAAAGCGCCGGTTCGTGGTCTTAGGAAGGAGCTCGATGAGAGTTATAGATTTTGGCCGGCGCGCAATTCTTGCCGGCGTGACGGTGACTGCTCTAGCCGCGTGCGGCGGTGCCGGCAGCACCCCGCAGCTTTCGAATAGCCTGTCACTTCACCGGCATTCCGGAAGCTCGCCGATCCAGCACGTGGTGATCATCGTTCAGGAGAATCGTAGCTTCGACAACCTATTCGCTGGGTTCCCGGGAGCGCACGGGCAGCTCTATGGGCTGGCGAAGATGAAAGCGAAGGGCAAATGGGTCGCCAAGAAAGTGGCACTCGTTGAGCAGCCTTTGCTGCCCAAGCCGAACAGCGATATCGGCCACTGCTACTACTCCTTCATGACGGCGCTAAACGGTGGGAAGATGGACGGCTTTGACTACGAGCCGCTCGGGGCGTGCGCTCGTGGACAGAGTGGAGCAAAATACAACGCCCTGTATCCGTACATGTACGTAAACCCGACCGACATCGCGCCATATTGGGACATGGCTGAACAGTACGTGCTCGCCGACGCAATGTTCCAGACCCAAGGCAGTGGCAGCTTCTCCGCGCATCAAGATCTGATCCGCGGCGGCACGGCCCTCGGCGGAACGTACGGCACCGGCTCGAGCATGATCGACTCGCCAACCGGTGAACCGTGGGGCTGCGACGGACCGACTACCAGCAAAACCGACCTGATCACAATCCATCTCAAATGGGAGGAAGATGCCGGCCCGGCACCCTGCACGAATAAATTCCCGTACGGAAGCTCCAGCTACGAAACGCTGCGCGATCTGCTCGACGCTGCGAGCGTCTCATGGAAATATTACACGCCCTGCTTCGTTGGGTCGCCGTCGGGGGACGACTGCCGGGCCAGCCAACGGTGCAGGACTTGCGCCGGCGCCCTGCTCAACGCCTTCGATGTAATCTATCCGGTACGCTATGGCAAGGAGTGGGGCACCAACGTCTCGATGCCTGAAACCAACATTTTCACAGATGTCAGCGATGGCACGTTGCCCGCAGTATCTTGGGTCATCCCCGAGGACGACAACTCCGATCATTTGGCTGAAAAAGAGGATAATGGTCCGGAATGGGTCGCCAGCGTTGTAAACGCCATCGGGCAAAGCTCGTACTGGAACTCGACGGCAATCGTCATCCTCTGGGACGACTGGGGCGGGCTCTACGATAACGCCGCTCCCTCGTGCCTGTCGAAATCACAATGCCGCGACGATCAGGGCGGTCTTGGGTTTCGCGTGCCGATGATCGTGGTTTCGCCGTACGCAAAGCTCGGCAAATCGAACCAGGCCGGCTATATCTCGCACACGCAATACGAGTTCGGCAGCATACTGAAATATGTCGAGAACAACTTCAGCCTCGGATCGCTTGGGACGACCGACCAACGTGCCACCAGCATCGACGACGTCTTCAACTACGACCAAAAACCGCGCGCCTTCACCGTAATTCCGTCGCAACACGACGCGAAATACTTCATCACGCACGCCAAGCCGTTCTCGCACGGCGACCCGGAATGACTTGGGTCAATCAGGGCTTGCCTATGGTGCGTTAGCCGGGACAGCCCGATAGGCGGCAACTTCGTCGGACATGATCTTTTCGGTCATGACGAACCTGCCGCCGGCGCGCCCCACGATCGTCCACTTTTCGTAAGCTTTTCCAGCATTTTTGTTAAAGCCGCGGTTCGGGATCGACGCTAGCGTCTTAAAGCGATAGAGATTGTACGTGCCTCCCGGCGTCAGCCCCGAAACGGTAACGGTCAGCACGACGGGTTCGGCGCTGGGACGCTGGCTGGTTCCCTGTGCGATTTGCGGGTGCTCGTAGTTGATACTCATGGTCACCCGCACCGGAAGCGTCTCGTGGTCTCCGTCCTGCACGCCGAGGATGGCGATGCCAAAGTCCCGGTGGTCGTCGGTAAGGGAGTAGATGGGTCCGCGACGCGCGTTGGCTTCCCGCCGCGTTTTTTGAAACGCTCCGAGGGCATAGCTGAAGTAGTACTTCGCCTCGCGCCGGCTCGAGCTCCATTCTCCATTGTCGCTGAACGTGATTACGTCGTCGGGGAAGTACCCGCGTTCGTCGCGCGGATGGTACGACGCGATGCCGATGACTGGGACGATATGGTCGTATTGCGGCGAGCCGGCATCCGGCTTGCGATTGCCGTAGAATCGAAACTGATTCATATAAATCCCGATGGCAACCGGGCGTCCGAGCAGAACGTTCTCCTTGACCCACGCCAGAAAGTCGCCGGTGCGATTGAGCTTGCCGGTGCGCGCGATCGCGTGCAAATGCATCGTTTCTGCGGCTCGCAGCGCGTTGACCCCCAGAAGCAACTGGCTGCGATAGCGGTTCTGCGGGACGTCGTCGGCCGCGGCGCGCGCGTCGTACTGCGAAACGTATTGACCATAGTACAGCCCGGCGCTTATTTCGGAGACTTCGCCGCAGTAGCCGTAGTTGTGATTCCATTGATAACGCGGCCCAATATCGTTGCGCCACTGGCGCAACGAGCGCGCGGCTTGGTTCGTCGTCGTGGTGGCTACCGGCGGCAGGGACTTCATCGGCCCGCTGCAGGCCGTCATCGCGGCCAACAGCGTCAGGACCGTAAAGCCTCGAACTCGGCTCATGAAGCCTCTCCCCGCACTTTGCTCCCAAGCGTGAAAAGCGCCAGTGCAACGACCGCCGCCAGCGCCACCATGTTCGAAACGAAGGTAAAGCGATCGTTCAGCGTCATCGAAGCGGCCGTCACCGCGGTCGTGCCGCCGCCGATCAGCCGCTCCATGATCGCGCCGCCGAGCATCGCGCCGGCGACAAAAAGGCCGACGAACGTCCACGTGATTCGCTCGGGAAACGATTTACGGTAGATTGCGATGAGCGGCAGAATCAACAGATCGCCATAAATAAACGTGGTGTTGGCGCCCAGCGGGATGCCGGCGTTGGCGAGATAGCGCGCCACCGGCACGTTGCCCATCGAACAGACGAAGGTCGCGACCGCGATCAGCAGCCCAACGGCCAGCAGCAGCAGGTAGCCGATAAACGGCACGGAGCCGACCGCGCGCAGCGCAGCGGCGAGCGCGCCCGAGGGAACGAGGGCCGCGGCAAAGCCCGCGATCAAATAGCCGACGATCAGTTCGGTGCGCAGCATTCGCACGTCGGCCAGCGCCGTCGCCGCAACCGCGCTCCATCCTCGTTTTTGCGGCGACGCTCCATGTTCGTGCCCGCAGCCCTCGTGTTCGTCGGCTTCCGCGCCGGCGACGTACTCCCGCTGGAGCCGCGCGAGCTGCGCGTTGCCGAAGAGTAGCGAGAGTCCCACGGTCACGACCGCGATGATGATGACGCCGCCGAAGAACTCCGCGAAGGCGAACCGCCACCCCAGCATCGACCAAAAGAGAATCAGAATCGCAACGTTCATATTGGTCGATGAGATAAGGAACGCGAAGACCGAGCGGATGTCGGCACCGCTGCGATAGAAGCCGCGCGCCGCGGCGGCCGCTCCGTAGGAGCAGGATGACGAAATCACGCCGAAGCCCGCGGCGTACAGTAGTCCTTTGAGCCCTGGCCCCAAGTAACGTTCCATCGTCGCCGGCGTCAACATCACTTGCACGATTGCGGAGATCAGAAAGCCGAAGATCAGACCGAACAGGCTGTCCCAAAAAAACGTCGCGGCTTGAAGGACTCCCGCCGCCAGCGCGTGGGCCAGACTAACCGCCAACGGAAACCGGTGCGTGACCGAAGAGCGGGGGAATAAAATGGCCGGCGAGATACGCGAGCGCGAATACGGCGCAGCCGTACATCGCCACCTCGACGCCTTTGCCGATTGGGTTTCGCTCGCTGAGCGTGCCGGCAAAATAGCCAACCGCAAAGAGGCCGGTAAGCGCAAAAAGCAGCGACGTAAGGGTCGACGCGAAAACCGACAACGGCAGCGTGAAGGCTAAGATCGGAAGCAGCGAACCGAAGGCATACGAAGCGCTCATTGCAACAGGCCCTCGCAACAGGTCCGTGTTCTCGGCTTCCCGCGGATCGATACCGAACTCGTCGCGCACCATCTCGTACAGGTAGATTTCGGGATGCTGCGTCAATCGTTTGACGATCATCTCCGCTTCTTGTGCGCTGAAGCCTTTGAGCTTATAGTACGCCACCTGTTCGGTGAACTCGCCCTGCGGATCGGCAGCCATCTCGCGTTTCTCCATGTCGATGGTGGCTTGCACGACTTCGCGTTCGGCCTTCCGCCCGAGATACTCCCCAACCCCCATTGAGAGCGCGCCGGCAAATAAGGCGAGAAAGCCGCTAATGAAGACGGCGCTCCGATCTCCCTCGGCGACCCCAACGCCGGTAATGATCCCGAGCGTCGTCAGAATGCCGTCCTGCATTCCGAAAACTATTTCGCGAATGCTGCGGCGTTTCTCGAGGGTCCGACGCTGCAACGTGTCGGGAATTCGCGGTTGGACCTGCTGCCAGCCCGGCACGTCCTCGACGACGCTTTGGACGGGCGGCGTCAGCTTCGATGCATTGCTCGACTCCGTCATGAAGGAGACCTTGCCGCCCTCCTCGCCGAAGTCCTCGCCATGGCCAGACTACTCGTGACATTGGCCGCCGTCGCCGGCCTTCTTCCCGCGACGATTCTACCCGCCGGCGCGACCAGTTGGCCGGTTTTCGGATTCGACCCGGCGCGCAGCGGATTTAACACCGCCGAACACACCTTGACCGTCGGTAACGTCCATCGCTTGCGCGAGCGGTGGCAAATCCCGCTCGGCGCCGATGCCGATTCGACGCCGATTCTTCTCGACGGAGTCCGGGTTGGGCGAGCAGCGGTTCCGATGCTCTTTCAAACGACGACCAACGGCGTGACGCTTGGCATTGATGCGACCTCCGGCAAGATCGTTTGGCGCTTTACGACGCACGGGTCGACCATCACCGATTCGACGCCTGCCGCAGATCCGTCAGGCACGAGCATCTACGTTCCCGGCATCGACGGTAAGGTACACAAGGTCTCTGCCGCCAAGGGCCGCGAGGAGCACGCGCCCGGGTTTCCGGCGCGAATCACGCGCTTGCCCTTGACCGAGAAGGACGCGTCGCCGCTCAACGTCGCCAACGGCTACCTTTACGCCGTAACCTCGGGCTACTATGGCGACGCACCGCCGTACGACGGTCACGTTGTCGCGGTCAACTTGAGCAGCGGCAAGGCGACCGTCTTCAACTCGCTCTGCAGCACGTACCGGAAGCTGATCAAGGCGACCACGTGCTCGCAGCAGCGCTCGGGCATCTGGGGGCGCGGCGGCGCCGTCGTCGATCCCGACTCTTCGATGGGCGGTCGGATCTATGCCGCTACCGGAAACGGCCAGTTCGATGCCAACTCGGGCGGCGACAACTATGGCGACTCGCTCTTATCGGTCAGCCAAGATCTCTCGACGTTACTCGGCAGCTACACGCCGAGCGATTATCAGCAACTCGAAAACGGCGACACCGACCTGGGAAGCTCGTCGCCGGGTATTTTGCCCGATCAAGCGACGAGCCAGACCCCATACATGATCGTCGAAGGCGGTAAAGACGCGATCCTCAAACTGCTCAACCGCGCGGCCCTGCCCGGCGTCGGCGGCGAGTTGCAGACCCTCGATCTACCTGGTGGTCTCTTTTCCGCCCCAGCCATCTGGACCCAGGGCTCGGGGAGTCCGTGGGTCTTCCTCGGCTTCAGCAACGAGGTTATGGCCTATCAGCTGCAGACGAACGGGTCGGGGTTCAGCCAGCTCGCCAGCGTTTGGAGCGCAAACCCAGGCAATAGCCGGGGCGAGGGCTCGTCGCCGGTCGTTGCCAACGGCATCGTCTTCGTCGCCTTCAACGATGCGCTCGTTGCGCTTGACGCGGTGAATGGAAAAGAGCTGTGGAGTAGTGCCTCAAAGACCGCCCGCGTCAATATCGGCTCGATTCACTGGCAGAGCCCGATCGTGGTCAACGGTTGGGTCTATTGCTCCGACGAAAGCGATAACCTCACCGCGTACTCGCTGAAGTAGCGACGATGCGAACCGCGGCCGTCTTAGCCGGGCTCCTCGCTGCGACGTTTCGTCCTGCGTTCGCGACGAATTGGCCGACCTTCGGGTTCGATACGGCGCGCAGCGGATTCAATTCGGCCGAACGCACGTTGACCGTCGGCAACGTCCATCGCTTACACAAGCGATGGCAGGTTTCGCTCGGCGCCGTCGCGGATTCGACACCCATTCTGCTCGAACACGTTCGGATCGGGCGTGCAGAGATGCCCATGCTCTTTCAAACGAGGCTGGATGGCGTAACGCTCGGCATCGAAGCAACCACCGGCAAGATCGTCTGGCGTTTTAGGACGCACGGTTCGACCGTCACCGATTCCACGCCGGCGGCAGACCCGTCGGGAACCAGTATCTACGTCCCCGGCATAGACGGCATGGTGCATAAGCTCTCAGCGGCGACGGGCCGCGAGGAGCACGCGCCGGGATTTCCCGTGCGCATCACACTCTTGCCCTTAACCGAGAAGGACGCCTCGCCGCTCAACGTCGCCAACGGATACCTCTATGCGGTCACCTCGGGTTATAACGGCGATGCACCCCCGTACGACGGCCACGTCGTCGCCGTCGAGTTGAACACCGGTAAGACGACAATCTTCAACTCGCTTTGCAGCAAGTATCGGAAGCTCGTCGAAGCGCATACGTGCCCGCAGCAGCGATCCGGAATTTGGGGGCGAGGGGGCGTTGTCGTTGACCCGGATCCCTCGATGGACGGGCGCATCTACGCTGCCACCGGAAACGGCCAGTTTGATGCGGCCCATGGCGGCGATAACTTCGGCGACACGCTTTTGTCGCTCGGCGTCGACCTTTCAAGCCTCCTCGGCAGTTACACGCCTACCGATTATAAACAACTCCAGGAAGGCGACACCGATTTGGGAAGCTCGTCGCCGGGGATTTTGCCGGATCAAGCGACGAGCCAAACGCCCTACATGATCGTAGAGGGCGGCAAGGATGCTATCCTCAAGCTCCTCAACCGCGCCGCGCTGCCCGGCGTCGGAGGTGAACTGCAACTCGTCGATCTGCCCGGTGGCCTCTTCTCGGCTCCCGCAGTCTGGACCGATCCATCGAACAACGCTTGGATCTTCCTAGGATTCAGCAACGAGGTGACGGCATATCGGCTCAGAACGAACAAGTCCGGCGTTAGCGAACTCGCCAGCATCTGGCAGTCAAGCCCGGGGAGCAGCTACGGCGAGGGTTCGTCGCCGGTTGTCGCCAACGGCATCGTCTTCGTTGCGTTTGATGGCACGATCGTCGCGCTCAACGCGCTTAGCGGAAGCGAGCTTTGGAACAGCGCCAAGCGTAGCGTCGGCGGCACAATCGGGGGAATTCATTGGCAGAGCCCGATCGTGGTGAACGGTTGGGTCTACTGCTCCGACGAAAACGGGAAGCTTACCGCATACTCATTGAGCAACGATCGCCTCCGCCTTCTAGACCGAGGCTAACGCGCGATCGAGTCTTTCCCGTTGCTCTACTGAGAGTGGCGCCTGCGGCGGCATCGCGCGTTCCCAGTCCGGATCGGCGAGCGATCGCGCGGTGAGATAGCGTACGGCGGCAACCAGCGATACGCCGTCGAGTGACGCGCGCAGTCGTTGCAGCTCGCCGGCCTGCGCCTCGTCGCCGTTTTCGAAGACGCTCTTTGCCAATCGGGGCCAGAGCGCCACGCTGCCCGAGATGCAGCCGGCGGCGCCGCGTTGTTTTGCCTCCCTCAGATCGCTCTCCGAGCCGGGAAAGATCGAGACTCCGGGCCGGCGCGCTATGACCTCGGCCTGCAATCGCGCATCGTTGGAGCTATCTTTCATTCCGAAGATGCGGTCGCCGGACGCCGCCATCAGCCGATCGGCCAAAGCAGCATGCAGCGTTATTCCGGTCATCCGCGGAAAGTTGTAGAGAAGCAGGCTCGTGGGCGGCGGATTCACGGCAACCATCAGCGCGTCGAAGAAAGCTACGATCCCCTCGTCGGGTGCCTCGCGGTAAAAGAACGGCGGCATGATCAAGGCTGCGGCAAAGCCACAGTCCACCGCGACGCGCGTTAGACGAACGGCGTCGTCGAGCGATGCCGCGCCCGTCCCGGCCATCAATCGTTGCACCGGCAGGCCGCCGGCCGCGAGCGCCCGCATGTACCGCTCGCGCTGGGCGGCCCCAAACGACATTGCCTCACCCGTCGTTCCGAGAACGTTGATTCCGTCGCAGCCGTTTTCGAGCAGCTCGCGGTAATACGGGATCGCTTTGGCGGCATCGGGCTGATAATCGGCGGTAACGGGCGTGAGCGCCGCCGCCCAGACTCCGCGAATAGCGCTCATCGGAGCGCGAAGACGTTCTTGAGAAAGAACGCAACGTTGGCGGGGCGTTCGGCCAGGCGGCGCATCAAGTATGGAAACCAAAACGACCCATACGGAATCGAAAGGCGCACTCGATACCCGCGCTCGACGAGGCCGCGCGCAAGCGGCTCGGCGATCCCGTACAGCGTTTGAAACTCGAAGCGCCCGCGCTTGGGCACGCCGCGGGCCGCCGTGAACTCTTCGACGCGAGCGACGATGGCCGCGTCGTGCGTCGCGATGGCGGTATAGCCATCGTCCGAAAGTGCGAGCTCGGCAAGCTTGATGTAGTTTTCGTCAACGTCGCGTTTTTGGACAAACGCGACCGCGGGCGGTTCCAGATAGGCGCCTTTAACGATGCGAATGTTCGGCGCGGACGGCAGCATCGCGCGCAGGTCCGCCTCGCTGCGATAGAGATACGACTGCAGTACGAAGCCGGCGCAGCCGTAGCGTTCCTGCAGGGCGCGGTAGATCCGCAGGGTCGCGTCGACATACGCGGATTGCTCCATGTCGAGCCGCATGGTATTGTTCGTCGCCTGCGCCTGGGCGGCGATGCGCGATGCATTTTCGAGCGCGAGCTCGGGGCTGATATCGAGGCCGACGTGCGTGAGCTTAAAAGCGACGTTGGCGTCGACCTTGTCCTGTGCAAATGCTTGCAGCAGCCTGCAGTACTCGTCGGTCACGCTGCGCGCCTCGGACGCGTCGCGGATGCTCTCGCCCAAGAGGGTCGCCGCGACCGAAAACCCGCGCCGGTTCGCCTCACGCGCAACCGGCAAGAAGTCCGCGATGTTCTCGCCCGCGACAAAGCGGCGCGCACCCAGTCGCATGCCGTAGCGGGTGACTCCGCGGCGCACCAGCGGATTGTCGGCAGCCGCCAAAATTGCCGTCCGCAACGGACGATCCAGGAGTGCGCTCACCTCGGGACCCTTCGACAGGGTCAGGATGACACCGGTTGGATGAGGAAGGGCGCCTGGTGAAGCTGCCATGGGTTCTGATCGTGGCGATCCTCGGGTCGTCGATGTCCTTTATCGACAGCACCGCGGTCAACGTCTCGCTGCCCGTGCTTCAACGCGAGCTTCACGCCGGGCCCGGCCAAACGCAGTGGGTAATCGAAGGTTACGCGCTCTTTCTCTCGGCGCTGATTCTGCTGGGCGGCGCGCTGGGCGACCTCTACGGACGCCGCCGAATCTTCGCATGCGGCGTCGTGCTTTTCGCGGCCGCTTCGATCGCCTGCGCGCGTGCCGGCACCATCGAGATCCTCATCGCAGCGCGCTGCGTCCAAGGCATCGGCGGAGCACTCCTGACGCCGGGTAGCCTCGCATTGATCAGCGCGGCCTACTCGGGCGAAGCCCGGGGACGAGCCATCGGGCTGTGGTCGGGATTCTCGGCCCTGACGTCGGCCGCAGGCCCGATCATCGGCGGCTGGCTTACCCAGGAGTTTTCGTGGCGCTACGTCTTCGTGATCAACGTCCCGCTTGCGGTCCTCGTGCTACTGGCGCTGCACTTCGTTCCGGAGAGCCGTGACGACTCGGCCGTTCGGCGAATCGACGTCGGCGGAGCCGTGCTGGCGACGGCCGGACTTGGTCTGCTGGTCTACGGCCTCATCGCCATGAATGCCGCGCGGATTACGCCCGTTGTAATCGCCACCACGCTCGCGGGAATCGCCGTGCTCTACGCTTTCGTTCTGTTCGAGCGGCGCACGCCCGACCCGATGGTGCGGTGCGATCTCTTCGAGTCGCGAGATTTTAGCGCCGCAAATATTTACACGTTCTTTCTCTACACCGCAATCGGCGGCAGCCTCTACTTCGTGCCGTTTGTGCTCATCAACGTCCACCACTACACGCCTACGCAGGCGGGTGCCGCGCTCTTGCCTTTCATCTTCATCATGGTCGTGGCATCGCGCTGGTCGGGGGGACTCGTCGCGCGAATCGGCGCGCGCACGCCGCTGATTCTCGGCGCGATTCTTGCGGCTCTTGGATTCCTGGCCTTTGCCTTGCCCGGAAACGACGGCTCCTATTGGACGACTTTCTTCCCGGCAGCGACGATCTTGGGATGCGGGGGTGCGCTCTTCGTCGCCCCACTGACGACAACGGTGATGAACTCGGTCCCCGTAGAACACTCGGGCGTCGCCTCGGGCATAAACAATGCTGTCGCGCGAACCGCGGGGCTGATCGGCGTCGCCGTCCTCGGGGTCGTCGTTTCGGCGTCAGTTTCCTACACCGCCGGCTTTCGTAGCGCGATGATCGCCTCGGCAATCCTCGCCTTCGCCGCAAGCGTGGTCGCCGCGAAGGGCTTCGCCCGCTTCGAACCAGCGGCGCCAAGTTAACCCGCCGATAAGCCCGACCACCAGTACCTCTTCTCAATCGCCACGAGCCGGGAGCTATAGTCCCCGAGCACGCCAGCGACCCTTACGTTGACTCCCGGGGCTGAGGCTCTCTCGGGAAGCAAGGGGCTTTCAATTGCATCGCTGCGAAGGCAATGGCGCGACCTCAACGACGCTCATGCGAACGGACTCCGAACCCATTCCTATGAGCGCCTGAATCCACTATTGACAGCTTGCGAATCGAGAGCCAGCACTCGCAGAGCGATTAGCCTTCTTCGGCGAAGCGCCGGATCGCGGCGAGGTCGTCGAGCGCAGCCGCTAAGCTGCGCCCGGCGATCTCATCGGCGAGAAAACGCATCGGCGTAGCACGCTCGAGTTTCGAGCCATACGCCTTTGCGACGGCGATCGCGACCGGAATCACGACCAGCCCCAAGGTCGCGTTGGCTGCCAGCCATGCGGGACTCACGGCAGCGTAGATATCGATTCCGAAGAACGCACGCGACGCCACGATTAACAACGGCACCCACATCAGCGGAGCAAAGAACAGCGTCCACATCGTCGCGCGAATGCGCGCGAGCCGAAGGCGCTGCAGGCGCCTTTGGATCGCGACGACGGGTTCGTCGTAATCGAGGCTGCGAAGTGCGAAGAGCTGACGCGCCCCTGCAATAACCAGCGCGATCGCGTAGATATCGAGCACGGCTGCGGGAATGAGGAACTTCGGCTCGCCTGCGTGGCCGGCTGCGAAACAGCCCAGCAGAACGATGCCGGCGAGATTGACGATCAGCTCGAACGTGATCCCTCGCGCGAGCCGCTCGAGCGACGTGTCACTCTTCCGAAGATTCCACTGCGCGAAGAGCAGCCTGTTGAGGCGAGTGCTTGCCTCGAGCTCCCGATCGTTCTGGTTCCATAGTGCTTTGAGTTCCTCGAGTTCCATGGCGTTCTCCGTTGGCTAGAGGTTGTTCTGCGCGGCGATGTCGCGCTTGAGGCGCTGTTTGATTCGGCCGATCTTCGTGGCGACGTTCGTCTCAGAGATGCCGAGAATCGCTGCAATCTCGGCGTACGAGTTGTCGTCGAGATAGAGGAGCATTAGCGCGCGATTGAGCGCATCGAGCTCTTCGATGAACTCCCGCACCTGCGCGATTGCATCGTCGCTCTGCGGCTCCGCCCGTGACGCCAGCGATTCGAGGATTGCCGGTTCGGCCGGCTCGACGCTTCCGGCCTTGCGCTCCTCGGTGCGATGAAAAGAGATGGCGACGTTGACCGCGATCCGGTACATCCAGGTCGAGAAGGCGGCGCGTTCGTCGAAGCGGCCGTAGGCGCGCCAGAGTTGCGCGACGATCTCCGCGATCAGGTCCTCGCGGCCGGCGGCATCGCGGCAGTACGCACCGGCAACCTTGACGAGAATTCCGCGGTGCCCGTCGAGGCGATCGACGAAGGTGGCCTGCGAATCGTCCGCTCTCATTTCACCTGAGTTAGTCGCTCAGACCGCCTATAAAATCACACTTAGGATCCTAAAGCCGCTGCAAGGCTTTCTCGAGATCGCCAATAAGATCGCTGGTGGATTCGAGGCCCACGCTGAAACGCACGAGGCGATGGTCGTACGCCGGACGCCCGGAAGCGCGCCCGATCGTGTACGCCACCGCGAGACTGGTCGTTCCGCCCCAGCTGTAGCCGATTTTGAAGAGCCGCAACGCATCGACGAAGGCCCGCACCGCTTCGCGTGCCGGCCCCGGTCGCAATACGATGGAAAAGACCCCGGACGAACCGAGAAAATCGCGGGTGTAGAATTCGTGGCCCGGGCAGGATGGGAGCGCGGGGTGCAGGACGCGTTCGACTTCGGGCCGCTCGGCAAGCCAGTTCGCAATCGCCAGGGCAGAGCGTTCGATGGTGTCGAGGCGAACCGCAAGTGTTTGAAGGCCCCGCAGCGCCAGGCTGCAGTCGTCGGGCGAGACGGCGGCGCCGATCACCTGCCGTGCCTCGCCCAGCTGCCGGTACAGCGCTTCATCTCGAACCGTCACCGAACCCAGCAGCACATCGCTGTGGCCGCCGATGTATTTCGTGATTGCCTGCATCGTGACGTCGACGCCGTGCGCGAAGGCGTCGAGCAGCACGCCCGCCGACCACGTGTTGTCGAGCGCAACCAACACATTGCGCGCACGTGCCGCTTCGACGATGGCCGGCAGATCCTGCACCTCCATCGTAACCGAGCCAGGGCTTTCGGTCCAAATGAGGCGCGTTCGCTCGGTGAACAAGTTTGCGATCTCGCCGCCGATCGTCGGCTCGTAAAAGGTAGCGGTTACGCCGAAGCGCGCGAGCAGTGACGTCGTAAGCTGCCGGTTTGGGCGATACACGCTCTGAGGCACTAGAATATGGTCGCCGGCTTTGAGCAACGCGAAGTCGATGAGCGAGATTGCGGATTGTCCGCCGGGCGTGAGAATCGTGTGGCGCCCCGACTCGAGCTCGCAGATGCGCGCGGCAAGTTCGAGGGACGTCGGCGTTCCGTAGAGGCCGTACGTATAGCCCGCGCGCTCCTGGTCCCAGTCGTCGGTGACGCCGGCCGAGTTGGCGAAAAGCGTCGTCGAGCCGCGGTAGACTGGCGTCGCGAGTGAACGGTATCCCTGCGGAATCCGTGCTTGGGAGTGCAGGAGCCGTGTTTGCCAGGTACTCATGCGCGGCGGTTTCAATCGGCCGAGCGACAAGCCTCTTGGATGCCTAAGACGTTAAGCCGGAGAACGACGGGCGGATGAAGGCCCAAACTCCTCCTACGCCCCCACACGCCACCGCGACGCCATCGGTCTCCATAGCCGCGATTTTCGGCGTATTTCTTCAGATCGGAGCGACGAGCTTCGGCGGGGGCGTCGTCGCGTATCTGCGCAACGCGCTAGTCAAGAAAAAGAAGTGGTTGGACGATACCGAGTTTCTCGAACTGATGTCGCTGAGCAACACGTTGCCCGGGTTAAACGCAACCAACATGTCGATTCTTGCCGGCCAGCGGTTGCGCCGATGGCCCGGGGCCGTCGCGGCGATGGTCGGGATGTGCTTGCCGTCTCTGATTCTTATGACGGCCGCCGGCTTCGCCTACGGCGCTGGAGGGGACCGGCCGCTGGTCACGGCGGCGCTCCGCGGCGTCGCGGCGGCGGCGACGGGACTGATCGCTGCAACCTGGTTCCAGATCGGAAAGAAAACGGTCAGAGGGTTCTACGACGGATTCTTTATTTTGGCAGCAATCCTCGGCATCAACTACTTCAAGCTCTCCGTACCAGTCGTACTGCTGGCCGTGGGCGCCGTGTCGATCTTTGCCTTCCGGCCGCACAAGCCCGGAACCCATGCCAAGGAGGACCACTCGTGGATCAGATCCCTGCAATAGCCCGCGTCTTTTCGTATCTCTCGCTGCTAACCATCGGCGGAGGCATGGCGGCCTTTCCCGAAATGAAGACGTTGGTGATCGGCGTCCACCATTGGCTCACGTATCAGCAGCTGATTCACATCTACAGCGTCGGCCAAATGTCGCCCGGTCCTAATATGATGATGGTTGCAACGATCGGCCAACGCGTCGCGGGGATCCCCGGCGCGTTGGTTGCTGCGTTCGCGTTTTTCGTCCCCACCGGCATTCTGACGTTAATCGTCGGTGGCGTCTGGAAGCGGCTCGAGACCTGGCCGTGGCGCGCGTCCATTCAAAAAGGCCTCGCACCGGTGGCGATCGGCCTCGCCGTCGCCGGCCTGATTACGTTCGGGAAAACCGCGGTCACGGGTTGGGTAACGCTGGCCATTGGGCTGATCGTCTTCGCGGCATCCATGCGCTCGCGCCTTAACCCCGCGCTGTTGATTCTCGGAGGCGCAGTCGTCGGCGCCTTCGCCCTGCGTTAACACTTGCTTGCGTTTTTGGGATAGAGCCGGCCAAATCCAACTCGGGTTCGCGCTGCTTTACTACGCGCGTGCCATCCATCATAATGGTGAGGTGGTTTGGCGCGGTCGCCAGCCTGCCTTAGGGTGGACGACGAAGCCGGCCTACCTCCTGGAACCTACTTCGACTGAAGAACCTCTCTTCGCTCAATTTTCCCGCCACGGCGGGATACTGCCCTGAAGGGTGTTCTGAGTGCGCCTTCGCAGCGCAAAGGAGGGCCTATGAAACTGTCCGTTTTGGCGCTCGCCGGGTGGCTCGTGTTTGCCACAGCCACGGCTCAAGCGACGGGCACAATCCTGATTCAGCAGAGCTCCGGGCAATCGAACGAGTATGATAACGTTGCGATCAAAATTCTCCACGGTTCCCTTTACCTGACCACGGCAGATGGTCGCGGCACGCTGGTCATTACACGGGCCGCCTGTTCGCACCAGGACCAACTTATGGTCTGTTTTGCAACCAATGCAACGTTGGTCCAATCGGGGCAGACGAGCCCGCTCGATTTCGACCGCGGCACGATCTACATAAACAATACCGACGCGCAGCAGCCGCTGGTTCTTTCGACCGCCAAGGTGCCTGCGCACGGCATTCTGGTATCGTTGACCACGAAGCGCGGAACGTACATCGGCCTGACCGGCCGAATTGACAAGGTGACGCAGCCATGAAATATCTCTGTTTACTGATGGCGATTCTCTTTGCATTGCAGCCGGCGGTCGCGTCGGCGGGCCGTGGTGGCGGCGGCGGCCGCGGTGGCGGGGGTGGCGGAGGTAGATCCTCGGGCGGCGCGAGATCCTCGGGCGGCGCAAGACCCTCGGGCGGATCGAGACCCTCGGGCGGATCGAGACCCTCAGGCGGATCGAGACCCTCAGGCGGATCGAGACCCTCAGGCGGATCGAGACCCTCAGGCGGACCGAAATCCTCCCAAAGCGGTTTCAATCTGGCGGGCGACACTCGCGGAGGCGGTAGCCGCAACTCGGGAACGGCCGGCGGCGGCAACCGTGGCCAAAGCAGCGCCGGGAACGGCAACCGCGGCAACAACAACCGCGGCAATGGCAACGTTGGGAACGGCAACCGTGGCAACGGTAACAATAACCGCGGCAACGGTAACGTTGGGAACGGGAACCGCGGCAACGGCAACAATAACCGCGGCAACGGTAACGTTGGGAACGGTAACCGCGGTAACAACAACCGCGGAAACGGTAGCAACAACAAGCGCGGCAACAACAACGTCGCCAGCGGCAATCGCAACAACGGCAACACTCGCAACGTCAACAACAACGTCAACGTCAACGCGAACCGTACCGCCATTAACAACCCCGTTTATGGCGGCGGCGGCGCGTGGGGCTGGAACGGCGGTACGGCATGGGCCCCCGCAGGCGGTTACTGGGGCGGGGGATTCTGGGGCGCCATGGCGATCGGCGTAACCTCGGCGGCCGTCTATGGTGCGGTCGTTTCCAATGGAACAACGTATAATTCGTATCACGTAATGCCCAACACCCCGGGAGCCACGTTTCTCTCGAACTATCAACTCACTCAAGTGGAGTGCGGCGGGTCCGGACTCGTCGAAGTCTACGGTCCGGACAACAGCGTGGTCTGTGCGAACCCGAATAGCACGGTCTCGGCTGGAGACTACTCGCTGAACACCGAGACGTTGTCGCTTACGCCACAGTAGACGGCGACTGACCCCGGGGATACGCGACGCAGCGCGCTTCCTCGGGGTCAGCGGGCTTTATGCCCGATTGAAGCACGGTTAAATGGGTACGCGTTCGGTATGAAGATCTACATACCAAAGAAATGGACTCTTTCTGGACTCAACGGCATCTCCGACGCGACGCTCGAGATGCATTTTTCGCTTTACGAGGGCTACGTCAAGAACACAAATTTGCTGAACGAGCGTCTAACTGCGATCCGGCAGGCTGGTAAAGCCGCCGGCGCCGATCCGGCGTACGCCGAGCTGGTACGCCGGCTTGGCTTTGAGTACAACGGCATGCGCTTGCACGAGTACTACTTCGACAACATGGCTATGGCGCCCGGCGAGATCGGGACCGGCCGTCTTTATAATGCGCTCGGCGAGGCCTACGGCGGCTTCGAAGAATGGAAGAAAGACTTCATGGCCGCTGGAGGCATGCGTGGCATCGGCTGGGTGATCGCGTATTGCGATACCACCAACGGACAGATCACGAATCACTGGATCGACGATCACCAGAACGGAAACCTGGCCGGCTTCGTTCCGGTCGTCGTAATGGACGTGTGGGAACACGCGTTCATCAAGGATTACAAGCCGTCCGACAAAGGTAAGTACGTCGAGGCGTTTTTCGCCAACGTCGACTGGAAGGCGTGCGAATCCAGGCTGCCGTGAACTGTTTCTTCTTGCGTCACGGCGTTGCGGTCGAACCCGGCGAATGGACGGGCCGCGATTTTGACCGCCCGCTAGCTGAGGAGGGGATCGAACGAATGGAGTGCGAGGCGCGAGCGATCGCCGATCTCTCACTCGATCTCGATACGATAGTGACGAGCCCGCTGGTTCGCGCGCGTCAGACGGCCGAAATCGTAGCAAGCCGCCTAAAACTGCGCGACGACGTCGTCGAAGATGCGCGGCTCGCGGGCGGCTTTGACCCCAGGAGACTGGCCGAGATTCTCGCCGACCACGCTAAGGCCGAAGCGATCATGCTCGTCGGTCACGAACCGACGATGAGCGCCACGATTGGCCGGATCGTCGGCGACGCGAACATCGAGCTTAAAAAAGCCGCGCTTGCGGGTGTTGTCCTTGCGGACGCCTCCGCGACGCGCGGCACCCTCATCTGTCTGATTCCACCGAAGGTTCTCGTGAAGCTAGGGAAAGGTCGTAGTCGATCGTAAGCGGCGCGTGGTCGCTGAAGCGCGCCTCTTTGTAAATGGAGGCGCACCGCACGAGCGGCGCGAGGTCCGGCGTAACGATCTGATAGTCGATGCGCCAGCCCAGATTTCGCTCCCACGCTGCCGGCCAGTTCGACCACCAGGTATATTGCTTTGCCCCCTGGTTGACGACGCGAAAAGCGTCGATCCAGCCGACGCGTTCGATCAGCGCGTCCATCCACGCGCGCTCCTCGGGGAGCGAACCGGTGACGTGACTGTTGCGCGCGAAATTGTAAGTGTCGATCGGCTTATGCGCGACATTGAAATCGCCGCAGACGATGTGGGCGCCGCCGGAATGCCGCAGCTGCGCGAGCACCCCGAGCAAACGCTCGAGGAAACTCATCTTAAAGTTCTGCCGCGCCGGACCGCTGATCCCCGACGGCACGTACAGCGAAGCGACCGTGACCTCGCCGAAGTCGAGCTGCACGAAGCGTCCTTCGGAATCCATATCGTCCCAGCCCAGCGACCGCCGCACGGAGATCGGCTCGCGCCGCGAATAGAGCGCCACGCCGCTGTAGCCACGCCGGCTCGCGTCGACAAAATACGGCGTGAATGCAGCCAGCGTGGTCGCCTCCGCCGGCAACTGATGCTCCTGTGCGCGCGTCTCTTGCAGAGCGATGAAGTCCGCGTCTTGCGACTCGGCCCACGCAAAGAACCCTCGGCGCGCCGCGGATCGAATCCCGTTGGCATTGAGCGAAATGACGCGCATCGCTGGCACGGTTCCCACCCATCGAAAAGGAGCCTTCTTCGGCGATCAGAACGGCCTGCGAGTGGAAGGCAGCGGCAAGTGAAGAGCCACCAGTATAACGCGCACGTGCGTTGGTCGGGCGGCGGCGAGGGCACCACATCCTACCGCAGCTACTCGCGCAACTTCACGATCGACGCGCACGGGAAGGCCGCTATCGCGGGTTCGAGCGATCCGGCATTTCGCGGAGACGCGACGCGTTATAATCCCGAGGAACTTCTCGTCGCCAGCCTTTCCTCTTGTCACATGCTTTGGTACCTGCATCTCTGCTCGGTCAACGAAATCGCGATCCTCGACTATCGCGACGACGCAACCGGCACGATGGAAGAGCGCGACGGTTTCGGACAGTTCGTGCGCGTTACGTTGCGGCCGGCGATCAAGGTTTCGGCCGGCAACGACCTGGCGCGAGCGACCGCACTGCACGAGGAGGCTCATCATCTCTGCTTCATCGCGCGCTCCGTCAACTTTCCGGTTGACGTCGAACCCGAAGTCACGGCTTAAAGGCCGGTTTACATGACGAAACAAAGCCGCTACTCGTATCCCGAGACGCTCGAGCGACTGTCTAAGGCGATAACCGACGGCGGAAACACGATCTTCGCTACGATCGATCAAGCAGCGGCCGCCAAGACCGTGGGCCTGGCTTTGCGGCCGACTGCGCTCGTCATCTTCGGTAACCCCAAGGGCGGGACGCCCTTGATGGACGCCTTTCCGCTCGTCGCCCTCGAGCTTCCATTGAAGCTGCTCGTTTGGCAGGACGATGACGGCGTCAAGATTGCCTACGTGACGATGTCGGAGATCGCCGCGCGATACGGCGCCACCGGAATGGACGAGCGCATCGCAGCGATGGATCGCGCGATCGACGCGCTAACCAATACCGTTGCGTAGTGGGTCGACGTTCTTGCCTGGGCTAGGCTCCCTAACGCTTGAGAAGGATGGCTAGGATGGTCGTGATCCACGTGACTACGATGAGCGACGTCACCGCCACTGAATAGCGTCCAGCCGTCGTTCCAAGGCCGTCCAGGCGAAGTTCGATCTGCTGGTAGCCCCCTTGGAGGTGCGCCATCCCAACTTCCAGTGGCTGGCCGGTCATCGGCTCATTCTATCTCAATGGGGAGCGGCGGAAAGGCCGCCCCTGAGACGAAGCATTTCGCGTGCCCGAGCTGCCCGACATCGCCGCCTACATGACCGCCCTCGAGCCGCGCATCGTCGGTCAGCCTCTCGAGCGGATCGCGATCATCAACCCATTCGTCTTACGAACCCAGGAGCCGCCGGTTTACATCCTACAGGACCGCTCCGTTCGCGAGCTGCGACGCATCGGAAAGCGCATCGCCTTCGGATTCGATGGCGACTACTGGCTCGTGCTTCACCTGATGATCGCCGGGCGGCTCCATTGGAAACCAGGCGGCGCCGGCGCCGCGAATCGCGCCACGCTCGCCGTTCTCGACTTCCCAAAAGGCTCGCTCGTCCTGACCGAGGCCGGCTCGAAGCGGCGCGCCTCAATCCATGTGGTCGAGGGTCAGGAAGCGCTCGACAATCTCGACTCCGGCGGCATCGACGTGCTTCAGTGCGATTTCGAAGCGTTCCGTAGCGCACTGATGAGCGAAAACCGCACGCTCAAACGAGCGCTAACGGATCCGCGAATCCTGAGCGGAATCGGCAACGCCTACTCCGACGAGATCCTGCACGCCGCGGGCCTCCCGCCGGTTGCGCTCACGCATAAGCTCACGCTCGAGCAGTGGCGCCGGCTCTTCGCCGCGACCCGGGCGACACTGCATCTCTGGATCGACCGCCTGCAACGTGAGGCCGAGCGCGAGTTTCCAAAGCATGTCACCGCATTTCGCGAAGGGATGGCGGTGCACGGGCGCTACGGGCAACCGTGTCCCGCCTGCGGTGAACGGGTTCAGCGGATACGGTACGCCGACAACGAGACGAACTACTGCGCGCGGTGCCAAACCGGCGGGAAGCTCCTGGCGGACCGAAGTCTTTCACGGCTTTTAAAGTCCGATTGGCCGCGCACGGTCGACGAACTCGAACTCCTGCGCCGCGGCCCGCTATAGATGGATTCCAATACTGCGAGCGCGCTCGTCGTCGTCTTCGCCGCCATCGTGGTGCTGGTAACGATTGCGAACCGAATCAACGTCGCATATCCGATCGTGTTGGTGCTCGGCGGCATCGCGATTGGTTTCATTCCGCAAGTTCCCACGATCGAACTGCCCCCCGCTTTGGTGCTCGTCGTCTTTCTGCCGCCGCTGCTCTATTGGGAGAGCGTCACGGCGCCCACGAGCGAGTTCCGCGCGAATGCGTTCTGGATCTTCCAAATGGCGTTTGGCTTGGTCATCTTGACGACGGTGTTGGTCGCGATGGTCGCGCACGCGATTGTTCCCGGGATGGGCTGGGGCGTCGCCTTCGTGCTCGGCGCCATCGTTTCGTCGACCGATGAAGTGGCTTTTGTCGCCATCGCCGATCGCCTCAACGTGCCGCGCCATATCATAGGAACGATCGAAGGCGAGAGCCTCGTCAACGACGCGACGTCGCTCATTCTCTACGGGGCTGGCATCGCCGCAGTTGTGGGCGCCTCGTTTTCACTCTCACACGCGTTCGGCGCACTGGCGCTTTCGGTCGTCGAAGCCGTCGCGATCGGGCTTGCAGCGGGGGGCGTTGCGGTTTTGGCGTGGCGAGGGATTCAAGACGAAACGCTGCAAGGCGTCATCTCCGTCGTCGTTCCGTTTGTCGCCTATCTTCCGGCGTACTATATTGGCGCCTCCGGCGTCTTGGCAACGGTCGTCGCAGGACTTTTCGTCAGCCGCTTCACGCCCACCGTGCTGCTTCCAATGGCTCGCGAGATATTGACCGGCTTTTGGGTGACGATCGTCTTCCTGCTCAACGCATTCATCTTCGTCGAGGTCGGAATCCGTTTCCACGATATCGTCTCGCGTTTGAGTGCCTACTCGGCCGGCCAGCTCATCTGGTGGGGGAGCGCCGTCGCGGCGACGTGCATCCTCGCACGACTCGCATGGACCTTTGCGCAAGGGCTGCTACCGATAACCAACGAGCCCGAACACGTTGGCGGCAAGGCCGACTGGTCTCACGTTTCGATCCTTGCCTGGACCGGCATGCGCGGCGGCGTTTCGTTGGCCGCCGCGCTGGCGATTCCGCTCGAAACCGCCGCCGGAGCCTTTCCTTATCGCGACCTCTTGATCTTTATCACGTTCGTCGTCCTATTGGCGACGCTGGTCGGACAAGGCGGAACGCTTCCGTATATCATTACGTGGTTGGGCGTCAAGGACGATCTGGCCGCCCAAGACGAGGAACGCATCGCGCTTGCAGCGACCGCTCGAGCCGGACTCGACTGTCTCGACGAGCTCGAACGCGAAGGCAGCGTTCCCTGTTCGATCTTAGACCTGCACCGCAAACGTCTGCGCGCAAGATATGCAGAGTTTGGCGAGAGCGCGCAGGAGGCCGCCGTGACGACGGCAATGTTCCGTCGCGTCGAGCGACGCCTGCTCGACACGCAACGAAAACGGCTGATCGAACTGCGCACGGAAGGGAAGATCGACAATACCGTCCTGCGCCGCGTCCAGCGTGTGCTCGACTTGCAAGCGATCGAGATCGGTTTGCTCGATAGCACCGGACATGAAAACATCGAAGAGGAAGACGTTTAGCCAGCCGATTGGCGATCGGCAGGGCAGAGCGATTGGATAGCAGCCTCGGCCTCGGAGGCGGCTGGAACGGCTGTCCGGTGCAAATACATCGCGACGTAGCTGGTCGGTACTCCAGTCGAGATCACCAAGTCGATGGTAATCGGCGCCGTATTCTGCGTGCCGATCAGCCGGAAGAACGTGCCTTGCGTCACCGCACATAGGGTGACCTGGTGGCGGTCGGCGATTTGAAGCGGTCCGAACTTCGCTTCAACCAGCTTTCGAATGGCGGCGAGAACCTGGTCGTCGGTGCCCTGCGACGTCGGGGTAATAACGCTCGTTGCCATGACCATCTGCGTCGAGCCCTTCGAGATGGGAGCGAACCAGAGCCACATCGGAGGCGAAGATACCCCGCTTGTAAAGCCGGCCGTGGAGCCGGCAATCCATCCCGCTGGCGGCTCGAGCGGCGGTTTTCCAGGCGAATTCGCGGTCGAAGAATCTTCGGCAGGCGGACAAAAACTTTGAAGCGCGGCGCTGGCCTCGGCAGAGCCTTCGGTATTCGTGAGGCGCTCGTAGGTCGCGATGTACTGACGCGTCGGCGTTACGCCGATTATATGTCGAATCTCCGTTGACCCCGATGCGTTACGATACTCCATCATCCAGGCCGGCGTTCCGCGGCACAACGTCGCGGCGCGATTAACCGATAACACGAGCGAAGGCCGCCGCGCGCGCAACTCCTGAACGAAGATCGCGCCGATCTGCTCGGCGGACATCCCGACGTTTGGGGCCGAAACGACGTTGAGGGTCTCGGTTTTACTAGGACTGCTCCACAGGCCCAGTCCCGTGACCGACGCGGAGTTTGACGACATCGGGAGTCGTTTCCAATCGCTTGGCACCGTGATGACGTTCGGCGGTGCGGCAGTCGCCGGTGACGGTGAAGCGGTAGGCATGGCGACAGGGACCGGCGTGGCCGGAAGCGGCGAGGGCGTCGCCGGCGCTTGCGAGACGAGCGCCGCAAGGAGGAACGCGGGCGAAAATATCAACGTCATCTTACATCACCGTCGCATGGCTCGGTGTTGTGTACCGCATGAGAAACGCTTCCGTGTCGGTCAGCGTGTCGGCCATCGTCGTCCGGTCGCCCGCGATATGACCTCGATCGGCTGCGACGTAGAGCAGGATCGGCCTCGCGGAAGCTTGCGCCCACTGCAGCGTGGCGGCAAACTTGTACGAGTGCGAAGGCGAGACGCGCGCGTCGTTTTCTGACGTCATCACCAAGGTTGCCGGGTACTCCGTACCTTTTTGAATTGATACGAGCGGAGCGTAACCGTAGAGCCACTTGAACTGCGCAAGGCTCGCGATCGGCGATCCTACTTCGTCGGTCCACGCGGATTCGCTGCCGTACGTATATCCGCGCAGAACGTCTACCGGGCCGGCCTCCTCAGCGACTGCCGCGAACAGGCCGGGATGTTGCACTTCCGTTACGCCGGCCAGCAAACCCCCGCCCGAATAGCCGTACGCCGCGAGCGTGGCGTGTGAGGCAAAGCCACGTTCGACCAGTAAGTTGGCCGCAGCCGCGAAGTCGTCGAACGCGTTCTGCTTGTTGCCGAGCATCCCCGAACGATGCCACTGCTCGCCGTATTCGCCGCCGCCGCGAACGCACGCGATGGCAAACACGCCGCCGTTCGCAAGCCAAGCCGTGCTGAGGTTTTGCCACGTCGGGTGGTACGCATCTCCGAAGCCACCGTAGCCCGTAATCACGACCGGCGCATTGTGATTCAGTTTCAGGTCGCGCCGATGGGCGACAAAGACTGGAATCTGCGCCCCTCCCGTCGACGTCGCATAAAGCTCCTCGGTAACGTACTGCCCCGAGTCGAATGGAGCCCGTTGCTGAAAATAGACGGTGCTTTTGTTATTTCGGGCATCGTAGGAAAAGATCGTGCGAGGCCGCGTTGGGCTGGAAAAGGTGTAGTACCCCATTGGGTCGCCGGGCTCGCCCACCACGTTACTGGCCGCGCCGAATCCGGGAAGCCGAATATTGTAAAGCGGCCTGCCGGAGCGGTCGAAAACCGAAAGTTGCGAGGCAACGTTATGCAGGTAGTGCCCAACGAGCCGGTTGCCGATGGCAACAACATCTTCGAGAACATCGGCGCGCTCCGGGATGACGTCGCGCTGGAATGACGGATCTCGTAAGTCGATCGACACGACCTTGCCTTTCGGCGCGGCCGCGTTCGTCTGAAAGTAAAACAACGAGCCGGCGTTGTCGACATAAGTGTATTGCGTATCTCCGAGCGGGCGGATGATTTTCGCTTGAGCCGATCGCGCGTGGAGATCTCTGATCGCTACGAGGTTGCCCCCGCTCCCCGAACCTTCGACTGCACCTACTATTACGTAACGGCCATCCCAGCTTTCGCTTACATAGGGCAGCCAATCAGGATGGTCGGGGCGAGCATACACCACCGCGTCTGCCGACTGCGGCGTGCCCGCACGATGGAAGAGTGCGGCAAACCCCTCCCCAATTGGGATACCAGGCTGCCGTTCTCGTTCCGATCCGTACCCTCCGTAGTAGAAGCCGCTGCTGTCGCGGGCCCACGCAATCGGTGCCCAGTCGGGTGTACCTGCGACGATGCCGGGAAGGTCAGCGCCATCGACCATGCTCAGAGTGCGCCAGCGGAGCCACCCGCCACCGGAAACATTCGTGGCGTATGCCAGCGTGCGCCCGTCGGGCGATAGGTACCACTGAGCGAGCAGCGTCGAGGAGTCACGCCAGCGCGAGTTGGGATCCAACAACGTCGACGTTCGTCCATCGCGGATCTCCATGAGGACCGGCTGCGAGCGACCCGGGACCGTCCGAGAGAATATCGTTGCGTATCTACCTCTGTTGGGAACGCCGTCGAACGGCGCCGACATCAAGCCAAGGATCATTGTGCGCAAGGCTTCACGGTTGGGAAGCCCCGCGAGGTTGTTCAACGTGAGCTGCGTTTCAAGCGACAGCCAATGCTTGACTTGCGGCGACTGCGTTTGTTCTAACCAACGGTACGGGTCAGGAACCGCGTTTCCGAAATAACTATCGACGACGTTGCTTCGCGGCGTCGGCGGATAGACGACCGATAGCGAGCCCGCGTTGACCGCCGGAGGGTTTGCAAACGCGACGACACAGCCGAGTGTGAGGACGAATAAGAACGCGGCTCTGGCTCCCATGATTAGAAATTCGGGCGGCACTGCGGCGACCCTTTTAACCGCCGGCTGTCTCACCGTCTAAGCGTCGGCACAGGAGGAGCATGTACGATGGCCGCTGTCGGAAGGAGAACTGTGCATAAAGCAGCGGGTTTAGGATTTACGGCCATCTCGGCGGTGGCAATTTCCGTTTGTGCCTGCGGCCGGCAAGTCACGCCCAACCCGCCTGGGTTGGGGGCCGGCGGTGCTCCTCCAGGCTACGTGGCGCTAGTCTTTGACGTTGCCGAGCCGTTCAATTTCTCAAACTATGAATACATGTTCGTCTTCAACACGTCCGGCACCGGTGTAACGCCATCGACCGACACGGCGCAAACGAACTGGGCAGGCTATCGAATCGCGCTGATCGCGCGGGGCAACGCGGGCGCATCCTCGGGCGAAGTAGTGCAGTTCGTGCCGCCTAAGGCCGGGAAGGGTCCGCCGGGGTGGCTGCCGCTAAACACGACCCCGCTACAGTTTTCATACAATTCAAACAGCAACGGTGCTGGGACTGAGTTTTCGATGCTCGTCCAAAAGTCGGTCCTTCGGGGATACACACCTTCGCCGTCGCCATCGTCTGGACCAACTCCCACGCCGTCGAGTGTCTGGGCCTTCAACGCATTCACCGCGGGGACCAGTGCGAGCCAAGGACAATGGGTTTTTGCGGATTCCCTAGGCGCCGGCGGCCCAATCGACCCGCAGTTCGTGTCGCCGAAGCTTTGCTTCACCGAACCCTTTGAAAACACGTACAATGGGCGGTACATGCAAGGCGATCCGACGGCACAGATCGTTAGCGTGGAAATCGCCAATAATCCAGCGTCCCCGTCACCGTGCCCGTAGCGCGATCAGCAGACGATAGGATCAATCAAACCCTATCGCTTCCCGCTTCACAATATCGACGATCTTCCCCGCAGTCCCATCCCAACGGTAAAGCATGTAGCTATGCGAATAGCAGTTACGTATGGCTGATGGTCGCAAGCACGCCACGGCGAGCCGATTCTGATGGTCACGAACACTTTTGTAGGCGATTCCGTCGAGTTTGTCAGCATCGTAGACTTGGCGAGCGTAGGCTTGCGACGCTTCGTAGGAATCTGGGTTGAGGCGCGGATCGCCGGCCGCCAGGCTCAGGAGGTCGTCAAAACGTCCAGTAATCCGAGCGGCGTAAACGCGCATATCGATGTCGGCGCTGGCTTCATTTGTTGCGCGATAAAAGCGTTCGGTGTGAAACGCGCTCTCAGAGACGGCTGTCGGCAAGTGCCGCGCGGCATAGTAGACGCCAAACGAGCCATCCGAAAATCGGCTCGGCTTCGTGTGAGTAAACGCCGCCATGATGGGAGTGGCGCCGGCGCCGTCGATTCGGTCCCTCGGGCGAACCAGCGCAATTACGCCCGCTTCGTCGAGGAGGCGATCGTTGGTCCGGGCTTCGATGGCGAGAATCGCCTCGAGATCGCTTGGATCGGCAATTCGATCGAAAATCCCAACGAACGGAAAACGCGACTGGATGATGCGATAACTCTCAGACCAATTGACTCGCCTCACCACGCGCCGCGCGCGCCGTCGAGATAGCGCCGCACCCGAATCAGGTCGAGCATGCGCCCACTAAACAGCAAATCGGCAGCCGGCCGGTCACCGAACGGAACCGACGAGTTCGGACGACGAATCCACGAATCGGCCTGCTCTGGTCGGGTAAACAGGATATGCAGCGCCTTGTAAATGCCCAAAAGGTACGATATCCGGTCAAGCTGGTCATCGCTCAATCGCGCTCGTTCGGGATGCTCGCGCCAGTTGTAAATCGTCTGCCTTGAAACGCCGCCAAGTGCGGCTCGCTGTTCGGCTACATCCATCTGCCAGGCGATCGCGATCTTGTCAAAAGCCCGGACTGCCGGCGCTGACAACTCCCGCGACGAGGTCGTTACCGCGGGCGACATAATCCAATATTAGACTAAATTATGCCATTTGTCAATTTCTGGACAACAGCCGCAGGCAACCACTCCTTACATGAACAATTCGGCCTCAATGGCCGATTGCGCCCCTCCGGGTTGGCATAACGTAACCCCGCGTCTCGTGGTTCAAGACGCGCGTAAGCTTGTGACGTTTCTGCGCGACGCGTTCGGAGCAAGCGGCGCGTACGAAACCGGAAGACCGACGGTCCTGCAGATCGGCGACTCGATCGTCATGATCAGCGACACAAGTGCCCGCCACGCCACCAACGCGCTTCTCTATCTTTACGTCGACGACGCCGACGCCGTCTACGACCGCGCGCTCGCGGCAGGCGCCACGTCGATCGAAGCGCCCGTGCCCCAACGTGGACTGTTCCCCTCCGGTTGTTGACGTCTCGAAGCATCCGGCCGGCGGGGATCCGATTAAGGCGATTTCGTTGCCCGGCAGTGAACCCTACGGCGTCGCCGTCAGCATCGCCCCACATTAGGCCCGAACCCGAGGCGCCTAAGTCCGCAGCGCCGAACCGGCCCATTCGCCCGATCCGTTCGGGCTGCCGGAGGTACGATGCGGATCTCTCATTTTGCTCGCCGCTCGCTAAACATTTGCGCGGCTTTGACACTGCTCGTCGGGTGCGGTGGCGGCAGGGCGACCCTGACTCCCGAGGGCGGTTCGCTACCGGCGCACGAGAGGAACGCCGCCGGCCCCCTTATCTACGCAGTGGAGAATAATGCCACCGTTGCGATATATTCCTATCCAAAGCCCAAACTCGTAGCGACGTTGACCGGCTTCGGCGATCTTTACGGAGCCTGTGCGGATCAGGAGGGCGATGTTTTCATCGTCGACTACGGCAAGGCGGCCGTTTTCGAATATGCGGCAGGCGGCACGGTTCCTATCGCGGTGCTAAGCGACCCAGGATATACTCCCACCGGTTGTTCCGTCGATCCAACAACCGGAAATGTCGCGGTTACAAGCCTCTATGCTAAGAATTACACCAGTGGAACCGTCGCGGTTTATGCCCTTGGCACGAACAGATCGCCCACGCTCCTGCGCGCACCGCCCGCGCTGCTGACGGATTCTGATATTTTCGAGCCGCGATTCTGCGGATACGATGCAAACGGCAATCTTTATCTGGACGGTTATAGCAAGACTTTGGCGACTGAATTTGCCGAGCTTCCACGCGGGTCCTCACAATTTACCAACCTCACTTTAAAGCAAACCATTGGCGAGCCGGGCAGCGTGCAGTGGGATGGCAAGTATCTTGCAATCGGCGACGCGAGCACGAATATCATCTATCGGTTCAGCATAGCCGGAAGCGTCGGCACCGAAATGGGAGCGACGTCGCTGAATGGTGTAGCTTATGGCTTAAACCAGTTTTGGATCGAGAATGCGAGGGTCGTCGGCGCCGCTGCGGTCGACGACGAAGTTGGTATTTGGAAGTATCCGGCCGGCGGATCGGCGCTCAAGGTTGTCAAAACCAGCGGTTCGTATGCGCCGATTGGAGTGGCGGTAACCACCGGGCCGCCGAGGTGAGACCGACGAGAAAGCGGGAAAATGGTGGAGCTGTCGGGGTACTGCCCCCCGAGTCCAAGAAGCCTAACCGGCGCGTTCTCCAGGCTCAGCTCCGAATTTGTCTTATTCGACCGGACGCCTCGAAGCGTGGCTTACCGGTCGCTGCAGATTCTTTATCTCGCACGAGCGTCGAATCACGCGATCGTACCAGCCCGAGTTTGTGACCGGAAGGCAGAGCGGTTCGGGCCGACTCTCTGCGTCCGGTGACTAGCCTAGATTAGGCAGCCAGTGCGTATTCGTTGTTGGCAGTTATTGCCGTTGCGATCGTTTTAGGAGAGCTCGCAACTCCGCCTGCTCACGCCGACTGCAGCGTTCCTGTCGAACCTGTTTCAGCCCCATGTTTCGCCCCTTAGGGCGACAAACAGTATAACACGCCGGGGCAAGCCGAGGGTTTCTCGGAGCGCCCCGGGTGCGAAACGTCTAGCGAGCGGTCTCCGCAGCTTTGCTCCCCTGGTGCATGAGCGTGGAGACGATCATCATGATAATGGCGCCATAGAGGTTCGCCAGCCACGGATTGATGTCGCCGCTATTCAAATGCAGGAGCGCGGCCGTGATCACAAAGAGCAGATAGTTGATGACGAACGAGAACAGGCCGAGCGTGATCAGCGTCAGCGGCAGCGAAATCAGCCGTAGAATGGGCCCGATGATCGCGTTGACCAGCCCAAAGACGAGCGCCGCAATTACAGCCCCCCAAACCGATACGATGTGAAAGCCCGGGACGTACTTGCAGATGAGATAGAATACGAGCGCGGTTACGATGAAGCGCAGAAGCAAGTTCATGGTCTGTACCCTCCTTCAAGTGCTTGCTTGACCTTTGCGGCTAAGGAAGGGCTCATCCCTTTTACGGCCGCTATTTCGTCCAGTGCGGCCCGCCGAATTCCGGCCGGAGAGCCGAAGGCCGTCAATAGCCGTTTTTTGCGCACCGGCCCGACGCCGTCGAGCGCGTCGAGCGCGGAACTCGTCATCGACTTGGCGCGCCGTTGCCGGTGATAGGTCACGGCAAAGCGGTGCGCTTCGTCACGAACTCGGGCAACGAGGTGCAAAGCTGCCGAGTTGGCCGGCAAGACGATGGGTTCGGGCTGATTGGGAAGATAAAGCCACTCATGCTCTTTGGCCAGACCAGCAAGCGGAAGGCCGGTCATATCGAGCTCCTCGAGGATCTCGACCACCGCGCTGAGCTGCCCCTTTCCGCCGTCAATCAGCAGTAAGTCGGGCTTCTTGTTGAACTTCTCTTTCTTTGCGAGTTCGCGCTCCACCGGAGTGTCGGTGCGGTCGGTCTCGCGCCGCAAATACCGCAGCCGCCGGCGCAGCGTCTCCTGCATCATCGCGAAATCGTTCGGCCCTCGATCGTACTGAATCTTGAACTTGCGGTACTCGCTCTTCTTCGGCCGCCCTTCGACGAAAACGACCATCGACGCGACCGGATTGGTCCCCTGGATGTTCGAGATGTCGTAACACTCGATCCGATGCGGCGGCTCCGGAAGCTCGAGCGCATCGGCGAGGTCGGTCAATGCGGTAGCGTGCGCCGTCTCTTGCACTTCCTGATGCGCCAAGAACGCTTTGAGATTCTGCTCGGCATTTTTCTGAACCAGGCGCATGTACTCGCAACGCGCTCCGCGCTGCGGGCGCAAGATGCGCACGCGCTGTCCTTTGATGGTCGAAAGCCACGCTTCGATCGTCTCGCGCTCATCGGGAAGCGCGGCGACGAGCAGCTCCTTCGGCACGGCCGCCGCCCCCACCGCACGCGAGCGGCGCTTCTCCGGCACGGGAGCTTGATTGTCGCGCGCAATTCGAACCAGCGACAACCCATTTCCCTCCACAGCGCTCGCCGTGCGCGCGGTGTAGAACTGCTTGAGGAACTCGCCCATCAACACTTCATCCGACTGTTCGTAGACGCCGTCGAGAATGAAATGCTCCTGGCCGATCAGCTTGCCGCCGCGCACGAGGAAGACTTGCATGCAGGCTTGCCCTTGAGCCCGCGCGACCGCGATCAGATCCATATCCAGGCGCGACTTCCACACGACCTTCTGCGCTTCGGTGACGCGCCGCACTTGGACGATGCGGTCCCGAAGCCGCGCCGCCGCTTCAAAGTTCAAGCGCTCGGCGGACTCCGTCATCTCGTGCTGCAGGCGCCGCAGGAGCGACTCTTGTTTGCCTTCCAAGAAGAGCACGACCTCGTCGATGGTCGCATCGTAGTCTTCTTCGGTCTGATAGCCAACGCAAGGCGCCAGGCACCGGCGAATGTGATACTGCAGGCACGGGCGCTTGCGCCGTCCGTCGATCGGTTCGCGGCACGTGCGCAGCGGAAAGACGAGCCGTACCAGGTCGATCAACTCGCGCAGCCCGTGGGCGTTGGTATAGGGGCCGAAATAGCGCGCGCCGTCGTTTCGCACCATTCGCGTGAAGACGACCCGCGGAAACGCCTCGTTGGTCACTTTGAGATATGGGTAGCGTTTGTCGTCGCGAAGCCGGACGTTGAAGGGCGGTTGATGGCGCTTGATCAGATTGGCTTCGAGAATCAGCGCTTCGACTTCGTTGGTGACGACGATCGTTCGAACGTCGACGACTCGCTCCGCCATCGCAGCCGTCCGGATCGTGTGGGCGGCGCCTTCCTGAAAATACGAGCGCACGCGATTTCGCAAGGAGATCGCTTTTCCGATGTACAGGATCTCGTTGCCGGCGCCGATCATCATGTAAACGCCCGGCGCGTCCGGGACCTGCGAAAGATCGGTAAGTAGTAGTGTCACCTAGCTCGAAGCGGGCGCGATCGCGCTCGCATGACGATGATGCCGGCAATAATCGCAGCGACTACGAGGCCGAGGAATGCGTAGGAGCTGCGATGCAGCAGCGGCAGCACCGTAGACAGATGTGCGCCGAGCGCGTTGCCGATCAAGATCAGAAAACTGCAAAAGATCAGTGATCCGAGGAAGGTCCAGAGGTAGAAAGGCGCGAGGTTCATCTCCGCAACGCCCGCCGCTACGGCAACGACGCCGCGCAACACTGGCAGAAAGCGGCAGACGAAGATCGCAAAGGTTCCCCAGCGTTCGAAGAAGCGGTGCACGACCTGCAGCCGGTCGTGCGTAAAGTGCACGTACTTTCCGTACCGTTCGATCAGCGGTACGCCGCCGAAGCGGCCGATGGCATAGCCGGCCGAGCCGCCGACTAGCTCGCCGGCGAGCGACACCGCAATCGTAAGCCAGAGGTTGCTCAAATGCCCGGTCGCCGTCAGCGCTCCGGCTACGGGAAGAACGATCTCCGTCCCGATCGGAACGCCAATATTTCCCAGCGCAAGCGCTGCGAACAGCCCAAGGTAACCGTAGGTATCGACGAGCCACAAAATGGCCTGCTGAAAGTGCTCCACCCGGCTCCTTTACTCGAGCGCCGGCGTTCTGTTTCGGGTCGCGGCCCGGCGCAGAATCTCGGCGGCCGAGCTGCCGCCCTCCAATCGTAACGCTTCGAACAGGTCGAGCGGCCCGATCTCCCGCTCGCCGGCTCGCTCCTGTGCCAGCGCGATGATCCGCCGAACGCGCGGGGTAATCAGAATGCCCTCCCAGAGCCGGTCGTCGCCGGTGCCCAGCGCTCGCCGAACCTCGGCATGGACCTCGGGAACGTCGATGCCCTCCGCGTCGAGGGCGTGCAGCGTGGACGGATCGCGCTCCTCGAGCAGGGCGACGAGCAAATGGTCGGCGCCCACATAATAGTGACTGTGGTTTCGGCACTCTTGCTCCGCTACTCGGAGCACGCGCCGTGCCGCAGGGTTAAAGTTCGAGAACAAGCGTCCCCTTCGTCCTTCGACAAGCTCAGGATGACGGGACTAAGGTGGATTTCGGGGCGACACGATTTGAACGTGCGACCTCTTCGTCCCGAACGAAGCGCTCTACCAAGCTGAGCCACGCCCCGATGAGCCTCGAAAGATTTTGCAGAACCGTGCTCCCTTCCTTTGCCGTGCGCTACGGCCTGCCGCGACCAGGGTAAAGGCCCGAGGCCTCTGAACGTGTTTCGTTGTTCATGAGATACCTCATCGTCGGGTGCGGGCGTGTCGGTTCTGCACTTGCAAAGCTTCTCGATTCCGACGGGCACGAAGTCATCGTCGTCGACGAGAACGCCGCCGCCTTTAAACGCCTCGGGCAAAAATTCAAAGGCCACGTTGTGGTCGGCACCGGTATCGACTACGACGTGCTCAAGCGAGCCGGAGCTGCGACTGCCGACGGGTTCATCGCAGTCACGAACGGCGACAATCGCAACATCATGGCGGCGCTCATCGCGCAGCGGATGTTCAAGATCAAGCGAATCGTCGCTCGGATCTACGACCCGCCGCGCGGTCAGATGTATCGCGAACTCGGGGTTCAAACCGTCTGTCCGACTACCGTCGGCGCCAAGCTAATCCGCGACGTTCTGATCGACGCGCCGTGGGAGAATCAAGCCTTCGATTTCGGTAAGCTGACGTCGGTCGCTGCCCTCGTCGGTCCGGCGGATGCCGGCAAACGCGTTGCGGAGATCGAGGAAGAGGGTCGCATTCGAATCGCAGCCGTGCGGCGCGGAGCGCAGGCCGTCAGCGTCGCCACGAGCGACTTCGTGCTTCAAGAAGGCGATGAAGTCAATGCCGTCGTCGCACCCGATGCGATCGGCGACTTCGCCCAACGTTTTCGCAGCACGCCTCTGCCCCCGAAAGTGACGGCCTGAGTTCATGTTTATCCTCATCGTCGGCGGTGGCAAAGTTGGCTCCTACCTCACCCGCGCGCTGATCAACCAAGGTCATGAGGTCGTCGTCATCGAGAAGGTCGAGCGCAAGGCAAAGATGCTCGAGCGTCTGATCGACCGGCAAGTGACCGTTGTCGGCGACGGCTGCGACCCAACGGTCCTCGATGCGGCCGGCGTCAGCCGCGCCGACGTCGTCGTCGCCGATACCGGTGACGACGAAGACAACCTGGTCGTCGTGCTGCTTTCGAAGAAAAAATCCAAGGCGCGCTGCATCGCCCGCGTTAACAATCCCGCTAACAAGCTGATCTTCAACTCGATTGATACGGACGACCCCGTGATCGTCATCTCGTCAACCGAGCTTATCCTCGACGTCCTCAACGAGCACGTCAACGCCTCGAAGTATCGCTCGATGCTGGAGACGATGCATCTGTTTGGCAAGGGCGACATGCAACTCGTTAAGGTCGCGATTCCCGAACGCTCCCCAGTCGACGGAAAGCGCCTCTCCGAGATCGACTTCCCGCGCAACTCCGTCGTCGTCGCCGTCGACCGCCCGCAGAGCGACCTGGAAATCCCGACCGGCGACACGACACTGCACGCCGGCGACGCGATGATCGTGATCGTCAAGAACGGCGCAGGGGAACGCATTCGCTCCATCCTCGGGGCGTAATCCTGAGCCTGTCGAAGGACTAAATATAGCCCTTTTTTAGCGCCGTGACTGCGGCTTGGGTACGGTCGGACGCCGAGAGCTTCTCGAGAATATCGCGAATGTGGCCTTTGATCGTACCCAGCCCGAGGTGCAGGCTTTCGGCGATCTCCGCGTTCGCACGGCCCTCCGCGATGGCACGCAAAACTTCGGTCTCGCGCGGCGTTAGCGGTGAAGAGCGAGGACTTGCCGGCGTATCGGGCGAGAAACGCGAGAGCACGATATGCGCGATCTGCGGATCGAAATACGCGCCGCCTTCGCTGGCGATTCGCACGGCCTCGACGATGCGCTCCGGCTCGGAGCTCTTGAGGCAGTAGGCGTCGGCGCCCGCGGCCAGTGCGGCCAAAACTTCGTCCTCGAGATCGAGCATCGTAACGATCACGACGTGCGTTTCGGGAAGTTCGGTCCGCACGCGCTTGGTCAGCGTTATGCCGTCGATCGCCGGAATGCCGATATCGACCACGGCCACGTCCGGCCGTTCCCGCAGGATCGCTTCCCAACCCAACAACCCATCCGCGGCCTCGGCAACGACGTCGAACGAGCCCTCCAGCGCCGTGCGTAATCCGGCGCGGGTCAGCGCATGATCCTCGACGATCGCGACTCGCGCGCGCCCTTCCATTTCAAACCTCCACAAGCGGAAGGTTCATCGTGAATATGCTGCCGCGCGGCGACCGGGGAGCGTACTGGACGCTGCCGCCGTACTTTTCCGCGATCCGCCGTACGATGTAAAGGCCCAAGCTCGTTCCCGCACCCGCGTGCCCTCCGCCAAAACGCGCAAAGAGACCTCCGCGCCGCTCCTCGGGGACGCCGTACCCGTCATCTTCGACGGCGATCGCAATCCGTTGCGCGCTGCGACTGCCCTGCACGGTCACGTGACCGCCGCGCGGGGTTGCATCGATCGCATTGGCCAGCAAGTTCGTGATCGCTCGGCGAATCTCGTGCGGATCACCCATCGTGGGTAACGGCTCCTCGCTGCGGGCTTGCATCTCGACTCCTTTGATCTCAGCCACGGGCTCCAGCTCGGAAACAACCCGCTGGATCAGTTGATCGCAGAAGATGCGCTCTCGGATCGTCGAGGTCTCGCCGGCTTCGTATCTGGCGACCAGCAGCAGCGTTTCGACGATTCGCCGCTGATCGTCGTTCGCGCCAAGGGCCGTTCGCAAAATGGTGCGATAACGCTCGGGCAGTTCACCGTACGCACCCGTTAGCGCCTGAGCCATCGTGACGTGCGCGGCAGAAAGCGGCGTGCGCAGATCGTGCGCCAGCGCGTATACGATGTCGCGGATGACGTCGCCGCGGTCGGCGAGCTCGTTCTTTTGCCGGGCAATCTCATCGTTGCGCTCGCCGAGCTGGGTAAACAGCCGGGCCTGTTCGAGGGCCAATTCGGCCTGCCGGGCAAAGGCGCGAAGCGTCGCTGGAGCGTCGGAAACGAATGGTTTGCCGCCGGTAGCGCATTCGATGAGCACGTATTCCGGCGATCCGTTGGCGGAAATTGCCGTTGCGAGCGCTTCCGAGGACCTCAGCGCGTCGAGCGTGAGCCGGCCCAGAACGTCGTTTGCCGTGACGGAGACCACATCGTCAGCTTCGGCCGCGCGCGCGGCCAGCGAGGCCATCTCGGTCGAGAGCGGCCGGCGCTCGACCGAGATATCCCGATCACCGGGTGCGTACGAAAGCGTGAGCGGCGTTCCAAACGGCGTCTCCCGCAGGATCAGAATTGCTTTCGCTGCACCCAGCAAGGCGACCGATTCGCGCGCGACGGCGCGCTGCACCAGCTCCACGTTGAGCGTCTCGCGCACCCGGCCGATCGCGACGCGCAGCGCTTTCTCGACGTCGATCTGACGCATGCGCCCCATCGAGACGCCGGCCTCCCGAGCGTACTCTTGGGCCTTGACGCTCAGGTAGCCGACAAGAACGTACGAGGCGGCCAACAATAGTCGATCGCCGACCGCGATGCCGTCCCAACGGTGTCCCGCGACGACGCCGTTATAGTACCCGGCCGCCAGGTTCGCTAACTCTGCTGCAATAACCAAGTTCGTCGTGAGCCTGCTCCGAAGAGCCAGGCTGCTGAGCGCGATCGGGCCGTTGAATAAAATCGCCGCGATAAAAAGCTGTGGAGTAAAGAGATCGATAATCCAGGCGACGATGAGTAAGCCGTAACAGATTAAGGCCACTGCGCGCGTTTTCGGGCCGAGTGGCGGGGGCGCCTTGCCACAGCGCGAAGGCCTGCGGCGATGGATCGCACCGCAAAGGCCGAGGAGCTGCTACGCGAGCTCGGCGGCCGCGCGCGGCTCGTCGTGTACGTCGCCAGTGCGCCCGGATCGGGCAAAACGCGCCGGCTCTTGGAGGACGCTCGACGCCTCGCGGCCGACGGCAAACGCGTCGTCATTGGTTGGGTCGACACGAAGGGGCGTCCCGACTTGGAGCGACTCGCCGACGATCTGCCTCGCGTGCCGCCGCGCCACATTACCATTGGTGACGCAACCTTCGAGGATTTCGACTACGAGGAAGCGCTGCACGAAAAGCCGGACGTCGTGGTGCTCGACGAGCTCGCGCACGACAATCTTGGCGATGCCGCGCATGCGAAGCGCTGGCAAGACGCGCTTGCCCTCAAACAACGTGGGATCGGCGTCGTTGGTGCCTTCAACATCGCGCACCTCGAAACCGTAGCCCCGACGGCCGAAGCGCTGCTCGGTTATCCCGTTCGCGAAATCGTTCCGCTCTCGTTTTTGCAGGCGGCCGACGAGGTCGTCGCGCTCGACGTCTCGCCGCGCTTGCTCCAGAGCCGCGTTCGCGCAGGCAAGATCGTCAACGAGCAGGACATCGAACGCGCGCTCAACGGAGCTTTCAAAGAAACGACGCTCCATATGCTGCGCGAACTGCTGCTGCGCACCGTCGACAACCTGACGCTTCCGGTCGTGCAAGCCGGCCGAACGTCGATGGCCGCCGCATTCGTCTACCCGAACTTCGATGCAACGGCGTTTCTGCGGCGCACCGCGGCGATCGCCGAAGGCCTCGATCTCCGGCTGGAGGTCATTCCGACGCCGGGCGTGGACCGCGCTTCGCTCGAGCCGGTCGCGCGCGAGCTTGGCGGAGAGATACTCCACGAGGCGACCGATCCGTTCGCTCCCTCGAGTCAGGCGTTACGCGCCGCGCTGGTCGCGCTGCCTCACGGACGGACGGCGACGAAGCTCGCAAACGCACCGCTTCCGTACGACCTCTTCATCGTCGGCGTCGGCCAAACGTATGTTGGCGAAAATCCGGCGCCCTCACCCTACTCGCAGACCGCCGGCGACCGGCTACGCGTCGGTTACGGTAAGCTTACCGTATATCTCGGCGCGGCGGCGGGTGCCGGAAAAACGTATTCGATGCTCGACCGCGCGCATCAGCTTGCCGCCGAAGGCGTCGACGTCGTCGTCGGATTCGTCGAAACGCACGGCCGCAAGGAGACCGCGGCGCTGCTCGAGGGACTCGAAATCATTCCGGAAAAGATCGTAAACGAAAAGGGCATCACCTACCGCGAGCTCGACCGCAACGCCGTTATCACCCGCAAGCCGCAGGTTGCACTCATCGACGAACTCGCGCACACCAACGCTCCCGGTTCGGTCGCGCCGAAACGCTTTCACGACGTGCTCGCCGTGCTACGTGCGGGCATCGACGTCATCACGACGCTCAACATTCAACACCTCGAAGGCCTGGGAGACACGGTCCTGCGCTTGACCGGAACCATCGTGCGCGAAACCTTGCCGGACGGAATCCTCGCGCTCGCCGACGAGGTCATACTGATCGACGTCACGCCGGAGACGCTGCGTCAACGGCTGCGCGAAGGCAAGATCTATCCGCCGGACCGCTGCGAAGCGGCACTTGCAAACTTCTTCCGCACCGAAAATCTTTTTGCGCTCCGCGAGCTTGCGCTGCGCGAGGCCTTGCGCGCGCGCCACCGCGAACGCATCGCCTCACCGTTCGATCGGATTCTGCTCTCGATCGGTTCGCGCGCGACGGACTTACCGATGATCGCCCGCGCGGGGCGCATTGCGGCGCGCCTCGCGATCGAATTCGCCATCGCTCACGTCGTGGCTCCGACTCAACGCGTCGATCAGCCCGTCGTGGATTCTCTGCGCGCCGAGGCCCGCAAGACAAACGTCGAATGGATCGACGAAGTCGCTATCGACGTGCCGAAGCGACTGATCGAAATCGCTCGGGAGCGACCGCAAACGACGGTGGCTGTCGCCGGGACGCTGCATTCGCGGCGCTGGCCGCAGCGCCCGTCGTTCGCGCGGCGGTTGCTCGATGCCGGCGCGCGGGAGCTTTTGGTCCTTCTCCCGCCTCGCGGGGATCGTCAAACTATTAAAAACCAGTTCAACTCCGGCCTAGTAGAGTGAGGTTCCCATGAAAAACGGCTCGAGCGACACTGTTTCCGCGACTGGCGGCGACAGTAAGGCTTTGCCCCCGATCGTCGACCGCGAGACATGGCAAGCCGAAGTAGATGCCCTTCTCGTTGTGGAGAAGGCCCACACACGCGAGGGTGACGCGATTGCGGCTGCGCGTCGACGATTGCCGATGGTGGAGGTGGATGCCGGCATCAAACTTGTCGGACCAAACGGGCCGGTGACGCTACTCGAGACGTTCGACGGCCGGCAACAGCTGGTTGCATACTATCACATGTTTTTTCCGGCAGAACCCGCCCCCGAACAGTGCGAAGGCTGCACGTTCTTCAATGGCCAGGTCCGGGAGCTGTCCTACCTCCATGCGCGAGGCGTTACATACGCGACTTTCTGCTGGGGCCCTTACGACGAGAGCGTTCGCTACCGCGACTTCATGGGATGGGAAGTCCCTTGGTATTCGCTGGCAGATTCGGCTGATGTCTTGCGCGCCGGCCGGCCGTTCAACAGATTCTTCTTTGCGTGTTATCTCAGAGTCGACGACCGGGTGTTCGAGACGTACTGGGCGAGAGGTCGCGGCATCGAAATCATGAATCCGACTTTAGGGTTATTGGATAGGACGGTGTATGGGCGCCAAGAGGAATGGGAAGACTCTCCCTCCGGCTGGCCTCAGACCGATATCTTGAGTACGTACCGTTCAAACGGGCGTCCCACGGCCCAGTGGTCCCGCATTGAGGCCGGGCGCTCTGATGACTTAACGCCGTGAAGGGCCAAAGCTTACTTTGCGCCGGGAGCCTCGAGCGCCAGATTCAACTCGAGCACGTTTACTCGCGGTTCGCCTAAGAAGCCGAACGTGCGCCCCTCGACATGTTGCGCGATGAACGCGTTGACCGTTGCGAGCGGCATGCCGCGCGCTTTCGCGACTCGTGGCGCCTCCCAGTACGCCGCCTCGGGGCTGATATCCGGGTCGATGCCGCTCGCACTCGACGTCACGAGATCGATCGTCGGAGGGCCGCTTGCATCGGGATTCTCTTTCTCGAGTTGGGCGATCGTGGCTCTCGTCGAGGCGATCAGCTTTTTTGAGGTCGCACCGTAGTTCGTTCCACCAGTCTGCGTCGGATCGTAGCCTTTGCCGGCGGCCGAGGGCCGGCCATGAAAATACTTCGGCTTGGTCCAGAGCTGCCCGATAATCGCCGATCCGACGACGTGACCGTTCACGATAACGAGCGAACCGTTCGCCTGTCGTGGGAAGAGCGCTTGCGCAACGCCCGTCATCGCCAATGGGTAGACGATTCCAAGCAAGACGATCGAAACGATCGTGACGCGAACCGAAGTACCCAGATGCGCAATCATTCCTTCTTCTTTCTATGTGAGATGGAGCGCCGCCAGCGCCATGTCGATCAGCTTGATGCCGATGAAGGGAATTATGATGCCGCCGACGCCGTAGAGCATGACGTTCTCGAAAAGAACCCGGTTCGCGCCCTTGGGCTCGTAGCGGACGCCGCGTAAGGCGAGCGGAATCAGCGCGACGATGATCAGCGCATTAAAGATCACGGCGGAAAGGATCGCGCTGTGCGGCGTCGTCAAGCGCATGACGTTGAGAATTCCCATCGCCGGATAGGCGGTCCAAAACATAGCCGGCAGAATCGCAAAATATTTCGCGACATCGTTGGCAATCGAAAAGGTCGTCAACGCGCCGCGCGTCATCAGCAGTTGCTTTCCGATCTCGACAATTTCGATGAGTTTGGTCGGATCGGAATCGAGATCGACCATGTTGCCGGCCTCTTTGGCCGCCTGCGTTCCAGAGTTCATCGCAACACCGACGTCGGACTGCGCGAGCGCCGGCGCATCGTTCGTGCCGTCGCCGGTCATTGCGACGAGCCGCCCCGAGACCTGCTCGCGCTTGATCAAGTCCATCTTTGTTTCGGGCGTCGCCTCGGCGAGAAAGTCGTCAACGCCCGCTTCCTTCGCAATTGTCGCGGCCGTCAACGGATTGTCGCCGGTGATCATCACGGTGCGAATACCCATGGCGCGCAAGCGATCGAACCGTTCCGCCATGTTCGGCTTGAGGATGTCCTTGAGGTAGATGACGCCGATCACGACCGTGTTGCGGGCGAGTAAGAGCGGAGTGCCGCCGCTCCGCGCGATGCGCTCGATTTGGGGCGAGAGATCGGCGGACGGCGTTCCACGTTGTTCGCGGATCCAGGCCAGCACCGAGTCCGGCGCTCCCTTTCGGATCTTCGTTCCGTCGGCAAGGTCGAGGCCGCTCATGCGCGTGTAGGCACTAAAGGGAACGAAGACGGAGTTCGGCGGCGCCTCGCCATCTCGCGCGCCGGCCTGTTGCGCGAGCGCGACGATCGAGCGGCCCTCGGGCGTCTCGTCGGCCAGCGAGGACAGGTAGGCGATGCGCGCCGCGTCCTTGGCGTCGATGCCGGCCGCAGTAATGATCTCGACGGCCTGCCGATTGCCCAGCGTGATCGTGCCGGTCTTGTCGAGCAGCAGCGTGTCGACGTCGCCCGCCGCTTCGACCGCGCGCCCGCTCATCGCCAGCACGTTGCGCTGCATGACGCGGTCCATGCCGGCAATGCCGATCGCCGACAACAATCCTCCGATCGTCGTCGGGATGAGGCAGACGAGCAGCGCGATCAGCACCGTAACGCTTTGAAGCTTGCCCGCATAGGCGGAAAACGGGGCGAGCGTCGCGACCGCGATCAAGAAGATGATCGTGAGTCCGGAGAGCAAAATCGAGAGGGCGATCTCGTTGGGCGTCTTCTGGCGCTGGGCCCCTTCCACTAAACCAATCATGCGGTCGAGGAAGCTTTCGCCGGGGTTGGCGGTCACCGCAACGACGATGCGATCGGAAAGCACGCGCGTTCCGCCGGTTACCGCACTGCGATCGCCACCGGACTCGCGGATGACCGGCGCCGATTCGCCGGTGATCGCCGACTCGTCGACCGTCGCGGCGCCTTCGAGCACTTCGCCGTCCGCCGGCACGATCTCGCCCGCTTCCACGACGAAGCGGTCGCCTTTTCGCAGCGAGGTGCTGGTGACGCGTTCTTCGGTGCCGTCATCGCGCAACAGACGCGCGTAAGTGTCGGACTTCGTCTTGCGCAGCGCCTCGGCTTGGGCTTTGCCGCGGCCTTCGGCAACCGCTTCGGCGAAGTTCGCGAAGAGCACCGTGAACCACAGCCAGGCGGCGATCGCGAAGTCGAAGCCCGACATTCCCGTGTGTCTCACGAGATCGCGCACGAAGAAGATCGACGTCGCCGCCGCACCGACCTCGACGACGAACATCACCGGATTGCGCGCCTGCCAGCGCGGGTCCAGCTTCTTGAACGAATCGCCCACGGCTCGCGTGATGATCGCGCGATCGAAGAGGGATCGGGCTTTTGGACGGCGCTCCAACCGCCTTTGGCTAAGCATCAATACGTCTTTCCTTGGAGAAGGAGCAGGTGTTCCACGATCGGACCAAGTGAATCGGCCGGCAGAAACGTCAGCGCTCCGACGATCACGATGACGCCGATGAGCAGTGCGACGAAAATCGGCGAATGCGTCGTGAAGGTACCCGAACTCTCCGGGACCGATTTCTTACCGGCGAGCGCGCCGGCCAGCGCAAGCGCGGGCACCGCGACGGCAAAGCGTCCGAACAGCATGTTCACGCCCGTCATCAGGTTATAGAAAAGGTTCGGGCCCAGGCCTGCAAATGCGGATCCATTGTTGGCATTGGTCGAGGTAAACGCGTATAGGATCTCCGAAAAACCGTGCGGGCCGCCGTTGTTGAGCGTCGCTAGCCCGGCCGGAAGCACGGCGGCGATTGCCGTCGGCACCAAACAGAGAACCGGCGTGACGAGGGCCGCTAAGATCGCAAACTGCACCTCTCGGCGCTCGATTTTCTTTCCGAGATACTCCGGCGTGCGGCCAACCATCAGGCCGGCGATGAAGACCGTCAAGACGACGAAGACGATCATGCCGTACAAACCGCTGCCGACGCCACCGAAGACGATCTCGCCCAACTGCATGTCAACCAGCGGGACGAGGCCTCCGAGCGGCATAAACGAGTCGTGCATCGAGTTGACCGCACCGCAGGACGTGTCGGTCGTCACGGTCGCGAAGAGCGCCGAAGCCGAAACGCCAAAGCGGCACTCTTTTCCCTCCATATTGCCGCCGGCTACGCCGAGATGATGCACGATCGGGTTGCCGCCGGCTTCGGCCCAATACGCCAGCGTAAATCCGGCGAAAAATAGGATCGCCATCGCGGTGAAGATCGCCCAGCCCTGGCGCGTATCTTTTACCATCTTACCGTACATGTACGTAAGGCCCGCACCGAGCGAAAAGATGAGCAACAGCTCGATCAGATTGGTGAACGGCGTCGGGTTTTCGTTCGGCGAAGCCGAGTTGGCATTGACGAATCCGCCACCGTTGGTACCGAGTTCTTTGATGACCTCTTGCGAGGCCATCGGGCCGCCGGTGATGGACTGCGAGAAACCTTCGACCGACTTCAGCGCCTGATACGCGTGGAGGTTCTGAGGGATTCCCGCAGACACGAACAAGAGGCAAACTACGATCGAGATCGGCAGCAATACGTACAAGGAGCAGCGCGTCAGATCGACCCAGAAGTTCCCGAGCGTCTTTACGTTGGTCCGCACGACTCCGCGCACGACCGCGACGGCAATTGCGATGCCGGCCGCGGCCGAGACGAAGTTATGCCAAGCCAAGCCGGCCATCTGCGAGAGGTAGCTCATCGCGGTTTCGCCGGAGTAAAACTGCCAGTTGGTATTGGTCGTGAAGCTGACCGCGGTATTCCAGGCCAAGTCCGGCGTCATGTTGTCGATGTGCTGCGGATTGAACGGGAGCCACTTCTGCGTGCGCAGCAGCAGGTAGAGATATGCAAGGCCAACGAGCGAGAAGGCGAGCATCGAGAGCGCGTAGACGTACCACGGCATCTCTTCGTTTTCGCGCACGCCGCAGAGGCGATAGACGAGCTTCTCGAGTGGCGCGAATACCGGCGTGAGCCAGGTGCGCTCGCCCTGGAAGACGCGGGCCATATACGTCCCAAGCGGCTTGGTGACCGCTAGAACGAGCAGAAAGAAGATAATGGCCTGCAGCCATCCAATCGCAGTCATCGAGCCTTCCTAGAACTTCTCGGGGCGAAGCATTGCGAAGACGAGATACGCCAAGCCCGCAATGGTGAGGATAAGGCCCAAGACCTCATCGAACTGCATTGCCTAGACTTTCTCGCAACCGATGACGTAAAGGTCCAGGAGCGCGAAACAGACGATCGATAGAGCGACGATTGCGATCTCGAGTAACATGCCCTCAGCATAGCCGAGCGGGGATAATCGCACCATCCGCCAATCGGACCATCCGATTGGCTATCGCGAACGATCCGAACGGATGATCCTTACGGCGGCTTACCGAGGCGGCGCGCCCCTTCTATAATCACAATCATTATGCTTTCTGCACGACTCATCGCGACGGCTAGCCTCGCCTGCAGCGTCGCCGCGATGTGCGGCGTCGCCCTCGGGCAGACGTCGCCGGCGCCCTCGATTTCTCCCTCGCCCTCACCCTCGGCGACGCCGGCCGCCCCGAGCGATCCCTGCGGCTCGATCCTATCCATCGTCAACCGGCCGACGGTAACGACGGGCGTTTGCACGGTGCGAACCGGCCACTTCGACGTCGAAAACGGTTACACGAACACGACGACGACCGGCGTGGGCGGCGGCACCGGCGTCAACTACCCGCAATCGCTCATCCGTATCGGTACGGCCGATCCACACTTCGATCTCGAGTTCGGTCCCCCCAGCTATGAGACGTCCTCGGTCGGCACCCCGGTCATCACCGGAGCGAGCGACGTCAACGTCGGGGCGAAGTACGAGTTGGGATATAGCTCGAACGCCGACTGGGGCATCAACGGCGTCGTCACGTTTCCGACAGGCGATCGCGCCTTTAGCGCGGGCAACGCGCAGTTTACCGGCAATCTCAACGCGGGGTACACGCTCAGTCCCGAGTTCGGCCTCGCCGGCACGCTCAGCTTCAACGCGCTCAGCGGCCTCAACTCCGGCGGCGTGGCGCAATCGTACTTCGCCTTTATTCCCAGCCTCGAACTGAGCGCCGCTCTCCCTGGTGGCCCCTCTCAGATCTCCGCCGAGTACGCGTACTTCTCCGCGGCCGGCCCGAATCTCGGCGGCAAGAGCCTGATCGACTTCGTTTATCAGCGCGACTTCGGCTCTCATCTGCAGGTGGACGTTGAGTACGGATTCTCACCGACGCTGATCGACGGGCAGAAGCAGCAGTACGTCGGGGCCGGCGCTTCGCTAATGCTATAATGCTGACGGCATTCGGAGCCGGATCGGTAACGCTGATGATGCTTTTCTATGCCCTAGAACCGCGCGGCGCGGCGTTCACGCTTCTCTTCGCGATTGCGTGTTTCGCAGCGTCGGCCTATGGATGGCTCGCCGGGACCTGGCCCTTCGGTGTCGTGGAGCTCGTATGGGGATTCGTGGCGCTATGGAGATGGAACGCTCGCCGCGCGACCGCTTAGCAGAGGCGGGAAAAATTAGCGGTCTGCCTAACGGCCTGGCAAAACGCTTTTTTCCGCATATCTGCTCGGAGGAATGCCAATGCCTACACCGCCAGTGACGATTAATATCGGAAATACCGGCTTTATGCTGCTCTGCGCGAGCCTCGTCATGCTGATGACGCCTGGGCTCGCGTTTTTCTATGGCGGCTTGGTGCAGCGCAAGAACGTGCTGACCATCATGATGCAAAGCTACATGTCGCTGGGATGGACGACCGTGCTTTGGTTCGCCTTCGGGTATTCGGAGAGTTTCGGGGCGGACTGGCACGGAATCATCGGCAATCCGGCGACCTATGCGTTCCTGCACGGCGTCACCCTCCAGACGATGTTTGCCAGCACCGCGAACATCCCGCTCGTGGTTCATATCGCGTATCAAATGATGTTCGCGATCATCACGCCCGCGTTGATTACCGGCGCGTTTGCCAATCGAGTGACCTTCAAAGCTTACTTCCTATTTCTCACCGCGTGGCTAATCTTCGTCTACTTCCCGTTCGTGCACATGCTCTGGAGCCCGGACGGCATCTTGGCAAAGTGGGGATGCCTGGATTTTGCGGGCGGCATCGTGGTCCACGCGTCGGCCGGCTTCGCGGCTTTGGCATCGGTGCTCTACGTCGGACGGCGTCACGTGATCGACAACAAACCACATAACGTTCCACTCATCGCCTTGGGAACCGGCCTGCTGTGGTTCGGCTGGTACGGCTTCAACGCCGGGTCGGAGCTACGCGTCGACGCCGTGACCGCTTCGGCATTTCTGAACACCGATATCGCGGCATCGTTCGCCGCCGTTGCGTGGCTCTTCGTCGAGTGGGCGCGCGGGCGACAACCGAAGTTCGTCGGCCTGCTTACCGGTGCGGTTGCGGGGCTCGCAACGATTACCCCGGCGGCCGGCTACGTTTCGCCGATGACGGCGGTGATCATCGGCCTTGCGGCAGGCGTCGTCTGTTACTTCGCCGTCACGCTGAAGAATCAACTCGGCTGGGACGACGCGCTCGACGTCTGGGGCGTTCACGGAGTCGGCGGGTTCTTGGGAATCTGTTTGCTTGGCGTCTTTGCGTCGACGCTGTGGAACCCCAATGGAGCAGACGGCCTACTGCGCGGCGACCCCGCGTTTCTCGGCAAGCAGTTCGTCGCAGCGACGGTCTGCAGCGCCTGGGCCTTCGCCTTCACCTACGCGATGCTAGCGCTGATCAACCTCGTAACACCCGTCAAAGTCGACGAAGCCGCCGAAGAACGCGGCCTCGACGTGGCGCTCCACGGCGAGGAGGCCTATCCGCTGGGAGTCTGACGCAACGCCGCTCGCCGCACTACCGGTACGAGCGTCAAGCTGCTCGCGGCGAGCGTCGCGAGCGCCACGGCAAACGTGCCGTCGATGATCGCTTCGCGATAGGGAGTCGAAGCCGGAAGCGCGAGCGCAAGCGCGAGCGTAAGTGCGCCACGCATTCCGGCGACGCGCACCACATCGAGCCAAGCGCGCGGGTAGGGGAACGGCAAGAGCATTCCCGCCACGACGAACCGGGCGACGGCGACCCCGGCGAGGCAGGCGACGGCAAAGACCGGCTCGTACGCGACCCGCGCGATCTGCAGTCCCGCGCCAACCATAAAGAAGACGAGCACGTTGGCAATCAACGCGGCGACGTCCCAGAAGCGGCTTACGTCTTCGGCGATCTTCAGCGTGATCCACGCCCGGTCGAAGTGGCGCAAGGCGATCCCGAAAGCGATGGTCGCAAAGATGCCCGAGAGATGCAGGTAATCCGCGAGAAAATAGGCTCCGTAGGCGCACAAGAGCGTTGCGGCGATTTGAACCCTGGCCCGCCGTATGCCGTGCAGGAGGCGTGCAAGGATAAAGGCGAGCGCGACTCCCAGCGCGATGCCGCCGGCGACCCCGGCCAACGTCTGCGCGGCAATCACGGCAGCGCTGCCGGCATTTACGGCCCCGATCCCGATCGCGACGAGGATGCCGCGATAGAGCGCCACGGCAACCGCATCATTGAACAGCGACTCGCATTCGACGATCGTGGCCAGCGTGCGCGGAACTTTCAAGCGACGAAAGACTGCGACCACGGCGATCGGATCGGTGGCGCTGAGGATACTACCGGCTAAGAGCGCCGATCCGAACGGCACGCGAACGATCGAGAGCGCTCCTGCGACGATTGCGGCCGTGAGCAGTACGCCAGGTCCGGCGAGCGTGGCGATTGCGATCCATTGCCGGCGCATGGCCCGAAAGTTCAGGTTCCACGCCGCCTCAAAGAGCAGCGCAGGGAGAAAAACGTAAAGCGTGGCGTGGCCGAGCGCGTACGCCAGCCGCCCGGGCTCGATCAGTCCGTAGAGAACGCCGAGGCCGACGACGGCGAGGATCTGCCAGAGCTTCACCGGCTAGTGGGTGTGCGTAAAGTTCCCGACGCGCGTAACCGCACGAATCGCCTCGATTGCATGGCGCATTCCCAGCGGCGCGCGCGGCCGGCCAACGGTATCGAAGTAGAGCACCGGATCGATGTTGAGGGTGCGGGTTTGGACCATCGCGACCGGCGTCGCGCGCAAGAAGGCGTCCGCCGCCGCAACCTCTGCTGCGTCATCGGTGACGCCGGGGTGCGTCAACAGGTTAAGGCTCACGGTGAGCCCGCGCTTCACGGCCAATCGTATCGAGTCGAAAACGTCGCCGAGGCCGTAGCCCTGCGGACGATAATACGCGGCATAGACGTTGGGACGAAACGAGTTGAGGCTAACCCGTGCAGCTTGCAATCCGGCATCGATGCAGCGCGCCAGCGCCGCCGGCTGACTTCCGTTCGTGTTCAGGTTGATCGTTCCGTTCTCGCACCCCGCACGAATGCGTTCGATCGCCCGCGCGATGGCAATCGAGCGCAGCAGCGGCTCGCCTTCGCAGCCTTGGCCGAACGAGACGATTCCGTCTTCGACGCATTCTAAATGATGGATAGCTACGTCCGCCAGCTCCTCGGCCGCTACTTCCTCGGCAATGCGGGTTTGCGGCGACGGTATTCCGGCCTCTGCCTCCTGCTCGGAGATGCAGCCGATGCAGCGCGCGTTGCATTTCGGGGAGACCGGCAGCGCGGCTTCGCCCCGTTCGAGAAAGACGTTCTGCGCCGTAAAGCAGGCGTACTCACGGGAGCAGAGCGCCACTTGCGCGAGCACGCCGTTGCCGGGCGCTTTCGCGAGACGCTCCTCGATCAGCGCTTCGAGCTCGCCCGGCTTAAAGCGGCGAGGTTTCCAATCGTCGCTTTCGTCGGTCTTCATCGCAGCGACGTGCAACCGGTCGTTGAGGGCGCAGGCGAACGTGTAACCGAAGAGCGGCAGCGCGGGCGCATTGCGTTGCGCGGCATAAGCGGGCACAAGCAGGCGCGTGTAGCCAGCCGGCAGAGCTACCGCGAGCGCATCGCAGCCGGAGATCGGCCCGATTGTCGTCAGCGGACGGCGCCGGGGAAGCAGCATCTCCAGCGTGCTCTGCGGCGCCGGAATCAGCTCGTCGAAAAGAGCCTCGCGAACGATGCCGGCATCGGCCAGCGGCACCAGGCTCGGATCGTACGAGATCCGGCCACCGGCGCCGCACGATGCGAGCGCGATGGAGGCCTCACCCCGCAAGTTCGTGATCGAGGCCGACTTCGGTATCAAAAACCCGTACGGCCGGCCCGGTCAGATACGCGTTGCCGGTGCCGTCCCATGCGACCGACAGCCGTCCCCCCGGCACAAAAACCTCAACCGGCGAAGTGGCCATCCCGCTCGCAATCGCTACGGCAGCGCAGGCAACGGCCCCGGTGCCGCACGCCATCGTTAAGCCGACCCCGCGCTCCCAATGCACAACGCGCATCGAACTTCCGCTTTGCGGGACAGCGACGTGCACGTTCGTGCCGCTGGGAAATCGCGAATCCCTTTGGAGTGCCTCGGCCGTGCTTTCGAGATCGAGGTCGTCGATGCTCGAGCGCACCAGTACCACGTGCGGATTCCCAAGATCGACGAACCACTCATTGTCAACCTTCGACAGGCTCAGGATGACATTACTCAGCACGGGGCGGCCCATCGCGACGCGAACCGCGTATTCGGGTCCGCGGGAAACGATATCGGTCGAGATCAAGCCCGCTTCGGTTTCGAAGGTGACGCTCGAGCCTTCTCCCGCTTCGTCGAGCCAGCGCGCTGCGCAGCGAACGCCGTTGCCGCACATCTCGGCTTCGCTTCCGTCGGCATTGATCGTTCGCATTCGCGCGCCCGCAACTCTCGACGATTCGATCGCAATCACGCCGTCGGCCCCGATGCCCGCCCGGCGATCGCACGCCCACTTCGCGAAGCGCGCGAGGTCGACGCGGCCATCGTGCCGCCGGTCGACGATCACGAAATCGTTTCGTGCGCCGTGCATCTTGGTTATTTTCACTCTTAATCGCGCTTCGGAGACCATCCGAGCTTTTCCCGTACCATCGCGTGCAGCGCTTCCGGCGCGCACCAGAGCGTGTCGGGCTCAGCGCGAAACCACGCGCGTTGGCGGCGAGCGTAGCGCCTGGTGGCCCGCTCGAGCGATGCGCGCAGTTCGGCAACCGTACTCCAGCCGCGCAGATGGGCCAGCGCCTGCGGGTAACCGACCGCATTGGCGGCGACGGCAGACTCACCGACGCGTTCGGCCTCGTCCAGCAATCCCTCGGCCAACATGTGCTCCGTCCGCGCCGCGATGCGCCGGTCGATCTCGGCCTGCGGCACCTCGAGAAAGACGAGGAGCCACGAAAGCCCTTCGCCGCGCAGCGTGCGCGCCCGCTCTTCCGACGAACGCGCCGGGCTTTGCGCCAGCGCGATCTCGAGCGCGCGGAGCACTCGATAGCTGTCGCCGGGATGCAGTGCCCGCGCGCGCGCCGCGTCGCGCTTTTCGAGCCATTCGTGGAGAAAATCCGTGGGGTGAATCCGCGCTTCGCGCGCCAGCCGCTCGCGCAGCGCCTCGTCATGCTGCGGCGCGAGATCGATGCCTCCAAGCAGCGCCCGAATATAAAAGCCGGTACCGCCGGCAACGATCGCGCGTTTTCCGCGCTTGAGAATATCGCGAATCGCCGCCATTGCCTGGCTTGCGTAGCGACCGGCTGAGTAGGGTTGCGCCGGATCGAGAAACCCGACGAGATGGTGCGGCGCACGCGACATCTGCTCTGGTGTGGGCGCGGCAGTGCCGATCGGCATCCCGCGATAGATCTGTCGAGAGTCCGCGCCGACGATCTCCGCATCGTAGGCGGCTGCTAGCTCGAGCGCGAGCTCCGTTTTTCCGCTCGCCGTCGCGCCCGCGAGAATCAGGATCTCAGACACGCTTGAACATGCGCGCGATCTCGTCGGGGCTCAAGCGCACCATCGTCGGGCGGCCGTGCGGACAATGCATGGGGTTGGCACAGCGTTGCAAGCGCTCGACGAGCGTTGACATCTCCTGCACCGTGAGCGCTTCGCCGGCGACCGTCACGCTATGGCATGCCAACGTTGCCCAAACGCGCTCGCGAACGTCGCGCTGTTTGGGATCCTCGCTGAGGTCGTCGAGCATACCGTCCAGATCGAAGCTGCGGGACGCGTAGCCTGCCGGCGTCGCGACGATGCGATAGGTTCGCTCGCCGAAGGCTTCGATCTCAAGGCCGCCCTCGCGCAGTGCTTCGAGCAGACGATCGAGTTCCGCGCTGCGCGCTACATCGAGCTCGACGACCTGCGGCACCAGCAGCGGCTCGCTTGAACTCCGCTGCGCGGCGGCAGCGACGATCGCTTCGTACGCGATGCGCTCGTGCGCCGCGTGTTGGTCGATCAACAGCAGCGCGTCGCCGTCGCTCGCGAGGATGAACGTGCGCTGGAGCTGCGCCAGAATGCGAATGCGATCGGAATCCGCCGCGCCGTTCTCGTCGAGCGCCGGGCCAAAGAGCGAGACGGCAGGGCTCGCCGCGCCCGAGAATATACTCCCGCTCGCCGTGCCGCCGGTCTGTTCGGCAAACCGGGCACGCGCATGCGCTTTGAGCGTCGCAGATATGCTTGCGCGCGCGGCATCGAATACTTGCGACGCATAGCGCAGGCGCACATCGTACTTCGTCGGGTGCACGTTGGAATCAACGTGATGCGGCGGCAAATCCAAGAACAGCACGCCATACGGATGGCGGCCCATCATAGTGAACGTGGAATAGCCGCTGGTCCAGGCGCCGGCTAGCGGCACGCCGCGCACGAGCCGTCCGTTGACGAAGAGCAACTGCATTCGACGATCCGGACGGTCGCGTCCCGGTTCGCTGATGAAGCCGCGCAGCGTGCCGTCAAGTATCCGCGCCGCCGCGCCGTCGAGCGGCAGTAGAGCTTTCGCGGCTTGCGCTCCGAAGACCATCGCAAGGCGCTCGCGCTCTTGCCCGCTCGGCGGCATCACCCAGACGTCTTTCCCGTCATGCCGCAGCGTGAAGGCGATCTGCGGATAGGCGAGGGCAAAGCTCGAGAGCCACGACGAGATGCGATTGAACTCCGCGCTCGGTGCGCGAAGGTACTCGCGTCTGACCGGGAGCCGTTCAAAGAGCGAACGGACGCGAACCTGCGTGCCGGCCGGCGCCGCCGCCGGTTCCACGGGGCACACGTCCTCGGCACGTGCGCTCACGCGCGCGCCGATCGGGAGGCTGGGCTCGCGCGAAACGATCTCCAGCTCGCAAACGGCGGCGATCGAAGCCAAGCCTTCGCCGCGAAAGCCCAGCGTCGCGACAGACTCCAACTCGGAAGCGGCGTTGAGTTTGCTCGTGGCATGCCGCCTGACCGACAACGTCAGGTCTTGACTCGCTATGCCCGTTCCGTCGTCGACGACTTCGATCAGATCGAGTCCGCCCCGTTCGACGTTGACGGCGATGCGAGTCGCCCCCGCGTCAACGGCGTTTTCCACGAGCTCTTTGACGATTGAGGCCGGGCGTTCGATCGTCTCTCCGGCAGCAATCTGACCGATCGTCACCGCATCGAGCTCGCGAATGGCAGCCACGCCTGCTAGTTCCCCAACGGCCTATCGCCGTCCCGGCGGAGTCATGTCATCCTGAGCGGAGTCGAAGGGCGAAGGACGAAGGGTCGATTTTTGGCAACGGAAGGGGGTGATGTCTGGCCATGGACGACGGACCTAGTAGTCGATTCGATCGGCGCGGCAAACCGTAACAGAATAGGAAGGTATGTGTCATGAAAAGAGTTCTGACATTCTTGCTCGATATTCCGAGCAATCACTTTAGCTACTGGCGTTCGCTCGTCGGTTAGCCGGCCAAAAGGTTTGTCGTGCTCGTTACGCTTCTGCTGGCGGCGCTCCCCATCGGTACCGTAGCGGTCACGTCGCCGTCGCCTTCACCCGCGCCAGCTCGCCGTTTCGATCTGAAGGCTAGCGGTTCCAACGTCTTCATCGACCAGGCCACCAGCGGCCGTGGGATTACGCCGCCGGAGGGGCCGGGGTTCGCAAACGGTTCGCCGATCTCGCCGATGTCGCCGTACGATTGGTTCACCGGCGCGCCGGTCACGCCGGGGGTCGCGGGTATCGCGCAATATGAAATCTCGGGCACCTACCACGCGACCGGCGTAGACCTCGGCGCGACATTCGGGCTCGGCGGCCTCACCGGGAGCACGACAAACGCGCTTTATTGGGGCGAACCGCTGATCCCCAATCTGAACGATCATGGGCTCTCGCGAAACGTTCCTTATGCGATTCTCTTTCCGACCCACGCCGGCCAAGACGATGCGAGCGTCGCGAGCGCGAGTCTGCTCAGCGCGTCTGTCAGCGCGGTGGACTCCAGTTGGAAGGTCCGGGGCGGCTATTTCGATTTAATCCAGAGCGACCGCTTCGTCTTTGCACCCCCGCCGCTAACCGATGCCGTCCCGAGTTTGGGCGCGCAAACCGCGGAGACGCTCGGCCCAGGAATGCCGTCGATCAAAGACTGGACCGCGGCGCCGTCGTCGTTGGCCCTGCTCGGCGCCGATGGGTACTGGAGCCGGAACGGCCTCTCGCTCGAACTGACCGACGCGCTGCTGCCGGCACTTCCGAATACGAACGTGCGTTTGACGATGGGCTCCCTCGTCTTAGATCGTGGAGACTTCGGGCGCTTTTCCGTTCAAGTTGCGCACCTCTGGACGACGGGCGACCCCATCTTGACCACGACCTTCTTCGGCGTAAATCAGGACATCCATTACGGCAGCCAAGGACGTCTTTTCACGAGCGAGCTGGGAAGCCAAGAACAAACGATCTCGGGCGCCCGCGGCCTCTTTCATCCTCTCAAAGGTTGGGACGCGCTGGCGGAGCTCGGGCGCGCATGGTACGACACAGCGTTGGTGACCGAACCCGGCACGTCGCATTTTGGGAACTACGAGCACTTCAGTCTGGCGCGTCATGTCGGCAGCGACCTCGCCACGCTGGAGTATCACCGCTTTGACCCGACCTACGCGACGATCATCATGCCGTACGGCATCCCCGAGAACATCTGGAGCATAGCCTGGTCGTGGCCCGGAGTCTGGCTGAAGTCAACCTACCAGCTCGTCGACAACAGCGTTACCGGCGCCAACCGGGCCGGCTTTCACTTCAAGTACGATCACAACAGCAAGTATCTGGAGATGCACGGGAGCTACGGCGACTGGCGGCAGCTCATACCCGAAACCGAGGCGAATGCTTCCCAAGTGGGCTTCGTCGACGGCTTCTTCCTCTTGCAGAAAAATGGGTTCGGGACGATCGGCCACGACCGTCAGCTCGGCCTTTACGTGGCCTGGCATCTTCCCCACGACGACTTTGCTTTCGACGGCGTCGAGGATTATCTCAATCGCGATGCCGATCCTGGGCAGCCGCTGGATGTGGTCGACACGCGCTCGCCGCAAGTCGTTCTGAGCTGGGCGCATCACTTTAGTGCCAAGCTGCTCGCAGTCGGCGGCTACGGTCGCTTCGAGACGACCGGCAGATGGGCGATCACGCCCGTCGATGCGATCTACGGCGTCGGTTTTGCCGGCGTGCAGCTCGCGACAGGGACGAACACGGCGCTGCTCGTCGAGGGGAGGCGGTACGCGCTGACGGGCCTGCCTTCGATTCCCTACGGACCGCCGCCCACGATGCACGGGACCGCCCTCATCGTCGACCAGAAGATCGGCTTATGAGCACCGAATCGGGCACCGCGACCCATTTTGTACGGCCGAACGTCTTTCGCTCCGTCCTCATGTTCCTTTCGATTGTTGGCCCGGGCATCATCACGGCCAATGCCGACAACGACGTCGGCGGAATCCTGACGTACTCGCAAGCCGGCGCGCAGTTTGGTTATTCGATGCTGTGGCTGCTCGTGCCGATAACGATCGCACTGGTCGTGGTCCAAGAGATGTGCGCGCGAATGGGCGCCGTCACGGGCAAAGGCTTGGCCGACCTCATACGCGAGAACTTCGGCGTGAAGGTAACCTTCTGGTGCCTTCTCCTCTTCGTTTTGGGCGACATCGGCAATACCGCCACGGAGTTCGCCGGCGTCGCGTCGTCGGCGCCGATCTTCGGGGGATATCTGCACGTTCCCAACCTAGAGGCATTCAAAATCGCTTTGGTCGCCGCCGCAGCCATCTTCGTCTTCCTCACCGTGACGCGCGGAAGCGCAAAGCTACTCGAACGCGTCTTCTTCTTTTTCTGCTTCGTGTATGTCGCGTATATCGTCAGCGCGTTCGCCGTCCATCCCGATTGGCACGCGGTCTTGCACCAGAGCATCGTTCCGCATATCCAGGCATCGAAGGCCTACGTGTTGATGGTGATCGCGGTCATCGGCACGACCATCTCGCCTTGGATGCAGTTTTATATCCAGGCCGCGGTCGTCGAGAAAGGCATTCGCGAAGGGGACTACGGCTATTCGCGCCTTGACGTGGTGACCGGCGGAATCTGGACCGACGTGATCGCGTACTTCATTATCGTCTCGTGCGCGGCAACGATCTACATTCATAATATCCATGCGGCTCATCCGGTCGTCGTGAACGACGTTGGCGACGTCGCCGTCGCGCTCGCCCCGCTCGCCGGCAAATTTGCCGCGCTGCTCTTTGCCTTGGGGCTGCTCAATGCGGCCGTCTTTACGGCTTCGATTTTGCCGCTCTCGACGGCCTACTACGTCTGTGAAGCCTTCGGCTTCGAGCGCGGCGTCGACAATCGCTTCTCTGAGGCTCCGGTGTTCTACAGCTTCTATCTGGCGCTGATCGTCGTGGGAGCCGGAGCCGTCATTATTCCCGGCGCGCCGCTTTTAGGAATCATCTTCTACTCTCAGGTGCTCAACGGCGCGCTGCTGCCGATCGTCCTGGTCTTGATGCTCCTGCTGATCAACAACAAGCGGCTGATGGGACGTTGGACGAACTCGCGGATCTTCAACGTCATCGCTTGGACGACGGTGATTATCGTGGGTGCTCTCACTTTGGTCTCGACGGCACAGATCGTCTTCCCGGCATTGGGCAGCTAGCCTATTCGGTGTCGGGAGCGAGGTCGGCGCCGATTATCAGAGCGGTCTTGCTTCCGGGACGAATCGACGTAGCAAATACGCGCGCCAGGTTCGCAGCCGCCGGCGTTGCGCCGATCACGAAGCTCGCGCGCTTCGTCTTCTCGTCGACGAAGGTCGGAACGTTCCAGCCGGCGCCGCGCAGCGCACCGATTAGCGTGCCATCGAATGCCGCATTTCCGGTCGCGTTGGCTACCAAGACTTCGTCCTGCGGCGGATCGCCCTTAGCGAAGAGTACGGCGCCGATCAGCTTGGCCCAGCGCTGGTCGGCAAAGACAACCGACGCATCCCCGACCCACCCAGCCTTGCTTGGAAGCGTGAAGGATCGAATATTCTCGTCGGGGACGTTTCGGTAGATCGTCAACAGCGAGACGAGCTGCTTATTGTTGAGCGTCGTCTTGATGTCTTTTCGGGCGAGCGCCATGATGTTCGGCAGCTTCGTCCAGTTCTGCGGTTCGCTCAACTGATCCATCAAGAGCTTGAGTACCGTCTGTTGCCGCTTGACGCGGCCGAAGTCGGAGGCTGGATCGCGGCGGAATCGCACGTAGCCGGCGACCTGTGCGCCGTTGAGATGCTGCTCGCCTTTTTGCAGGTGAATGTGAAGGTCGCCGTTGTCGTCGTCGTAGTTCATGTTCTCGTCGACGTTGACGTCGAGTCCGCCCATGGCGTCCACGATCGCGGCCGCGCCTTCAGGCTGCAACGCTACGATGGCATCGATCGGCACGCCGCCTAACAACCGGCTTGCGACGCGAGCGGTCATATGAGCGCCGCCGAAGGCATAGGCCGCATTGATCTTCATCGGCCCCTGCTTGGGAACGGGCACCCAGGTGTCGCGCGGAATCGACACGATCGTAATCGTTCGCCGGCCCGCGTCGAGGTGTGCCAGGATGATGGTATCGGTCGTCGCTTCGTCGGCCTGATACCCGAGGATCAAGAGGTTCAATTTGAGCTGGCCGAAGGAGCGCTTTGCCGTTTGGGTGACGATCTGCTGGCGAATCGGGCCGCGCATCGCGATGGACCCGACGGCGATCGAGAGGATAGCAACGCCCGCAACGGCAGCGACACGAAACCAAATCTTCTGATGCATACTGCGTACCTTAATTTCTCCACAACGTTCTTGGGGCAAGCGCGACATCGACCAAGAAGCGCGGTTCGCGCTTACGGTCTTCGCCGGCTTGAAGATGCAGGGCTACGTTGGTAGGAGAGGCGGCGCGCGTTCTCCGATTCGGCAGAGTATGCGGACGAGTTGCCGGAAGCAGCGCTCGTCCGAGCGGCGAGGGCGCAGCATCTCGAAGGCATGCGCGGCAAAACTGGCAGTCGTTTTGATCAGACGGATGACGCGCAGCGTCGTAAGCGCGAGCCCGCGCGCCGATCGCGCGATCCAAAAGCTGACGGCCAGGCAGAAGGCCGCATGGATCGTCAGGCTGGCGACGACCGGTCCACCCAACCACACGGCCGGACCGAGCGGGTGACCGCCGACGACGAACTGCTCCGCAGTCTCCATCACGTACAGCGCGACGATTTGAAGAACGAAGATCGCCGGCACGAGCGTAACGATGCGACGCGGTAGCGCCGTGCCCGCCAAGACCGCCGGTGCCCTCCCGATCAAATAGAGAGCGAGAACACCGATGCCGGCCAAAAGCGCCGGAAAAACGTCGAGATTGCTTCGATCGGTGAAGCTTCCAGGGCCGAACCAGCCGGCGTTGGACGCGAACTCCACTACGGGATCCGCGACCGCCGCGGCGATTACCGCGACTGCCAAGCAGAATGGGAAGCGTTTCGAGGAAGCTCTCACGCCCAAAAGCCCTTCCGGTGCCGCGCGAAGGACCCCTCTCGCTAAACCCTCAGATTAAGGGGAGCTGGCGCTCGGGGGCGGGGCGCTTTGGCATCTTCTTCCGCAGGGGAACGCGCGTTTCGATGTCGGCTTCGCCGGAGAGCGCGTCGGCAATCTCTTGCGCGCGCTCGATGACGGCACCCGGCAACCCCGCCATGCGCGCTACCTCGATGCCGAACGAGCGCGAAGAGCTTCCGGGTTGCACACGATGAGAGAAGACCGGCGCTCCACCGCGCGCGGTGTTTTCCACGGCAGTGATGTGGTAGTTCGCCACAACCGGCCAATGTTCGGCGAGCGCGCATAGCTCGTGGAAATGGGTCGCAAACAACACGAGCGGGGACTGTTCTTCGAGACCGACTAAGAACTCGCAAATCGCTTGCGCGATCGCCAGACCGTCAAGCGTCCCGGTTCCGCGGCCCACTTCGTCGATCAAGAGTAAGGAACGCGGCGTGCTCCGTCGCAAGATGTTCGCCGCCTCGGCCATTTCCATGTAGAACGTCGATTGGCCCGATGCCAGATCGTCGCCCGCCCCGATTCGCGTGAATATCCGGTCGACGACGCCGAGCTTCATCGATTTCGCCGGCACGAACGAGCCGATTTGCGCCATGATCGTCAGCAGGCCGGCCTGTCGTAGATAGGTGGACTTCCCGCCCATATTCGGCCCGGTCAGCAGAATGAAGCGATGCTCTGCCGTGCGAACGTAGAGGTCGTTGGGTACGAAGTGGGCGTGCAGCACCGCCTCCATTACGGGATGGCGCCCGTCTTCGATCGCGACGACGCTCTCCTCCACGAATACCGGGCGGATGTATCCGCGTTCGGCGGCACACTGCGCAAGCGTCGAGAGCACGTCAACCTGCGCGACCGCACTAGCCGCACTCGACAGGTCGTCGGCGCGTACAGCAATGCGTTCGAGCATCGCGGTAAAGAGACGCGCTTCCAACCGCTCCTGTCGCGCCTGTGCGGTGGAAATCGCAAGCTCGAGCTCCTTGAGTTCCGGCGTTACGTATCGCTCGCCGGTCGTGAGGGTCTGCTTGCGCACGTAGTCGTCCGGAACCGACCCGACGTAACTTTTACCGATTTCGATTGCGTAGCCGAACGTGCTGGCATACTTTACCTTGAGCGTCTTGATCCCAGTGCGCTCGCGTTCGCGCTGCTCGAGGGCCGAGAGCCGCGAACGCGCGTCGGTTCGTAGCGCGACGCACTCCGCCAACTCGGCATCGGCCTCGGGGCGAATGACGCCGCCATCGGTAATCTGCGCGGGCGGATCGTCCACCAGCGTGGCGTCGAGATCGTCCAACATTGCGTCAAAGTCTGCGGCCTGCTCGAGCAGCGGCGCGATTTTGGGCACCGCCGCCTCTCTCAACGGCCCGAACGTCGCCAAGGTACGCCGCAGCGAGCCCAGATCGCGCGGCGTCGCGCGCCGGAACCGGACCTTCTGCGCGATCCGCTCGAGATCGAAGATGCCCTTGAGAATCTCTCGCAGCGACTGCCGGCGCTCGTGCTGGGTCAGCAAGGCGGCGAGCGCATCTTGACGTCGCGCTATTTCGCCGGGGTCGATCGAAGGCGCGAGAATCCAGCGGTTGAGCATGCGCGATCCCATCGAAGTCGCACACAGGTCGAGCGTCGCGAGCAGCGTCGCTTTAGGGTTCAGACCTTGCGCGCGAGTCAACTCGAGGTGCTTGCGCGTCGCTGGGTCGAGAACGAGAAACTCTTGATGCCGATAAAACGCCGGCTCGCCGAGGCCGCGTTCGCCGTTGGTGACTCCCGTTCGCTTGACGAACGCGCCGAGCGCATCGAGTGCCCGATGAATTGCCAGTGACTCCTCCATCGAGAAGCCGTCGAGGTTCGCCCGGTCGCGCACTTCGACCAACCCCAAAGCGGGGGTTGCCAAACGCGCGCCGGCCGCCTCGACGGCCGTCGCGATCGAGGAGCGCAACTCCGATGGAATGTCGGCGACGATCTCCGACGGCGCGATGCGCGCCAGCTCCGCAAGCAGCTCGTCGTAGGCATTGTCGCCCGCGATTGCCGTCGCGGCGCAGTAACACGTCGAGACGTCGGCGTAGGCGATTGCGAAGGTTTCGCCGGCCAGCGCCATCGCAGCTAGATAGTTGTTCTCTTTGCCGTCGAGTAACTGGTCCTCGATCAACGTTCCGGGCGTTACCAAACGCACGACGTCGCGGCGCACCAGCCGGTTGGGCTGCGGAACCTCCAGTTGCTCGGCCAGCGCGACGATGAAACGCTGCTTCACGAGCTTTGCGAGATAGCCCGCGAGCGCGTGGTGCGGGACGCCTGCCATAGCGACGCGCTGACCCGCGCCGGCCTCCTTGCTCGTCAGGGCGATCTGCAGCGCTCGCGCGATGGTTTCGGCGTCCTCACCGTAGGCCTCGTAGAAATCGCCGACCCGGGAGAGCAGAACTGCGTCGGGGTGCTTGGTTTTCATGCCAAAGTACTGCTCGAGCATCGGCGAGTACTTGGTCAATTCTTCTCCGCTCCCGCGCGCTCGATGATCGTTCCTATGCGGTTGCGATCAAATCGAGGAGCGGCCGCATGACCGGCATTCCCGCGCCGGAAAAGCGCGCGGCCCGCCCAACTACCGTTCCGAAGCAGCCCCAGACGTGGGCGCTTTCGATCGCGACGTCGAGCCACGGCGTCTGCGCGTATGGATGCACGCCTTCTCGATGCTCCGCCGGATAGTCGACCGGTTTTGGCGCGACGACGGTCACGTTGTCGAGCGATTTACCCGTCAGGCGACGTGCATCTTTCTTTGAATCGCCGACGACCAAAACGCGCACGGTTCGTCCGACGAAGCCGTCGTGATAAGCGCGCGTCACGGTGTTCTGAGCGTCGAGGAGCTGCGCAAAACGCTCGAGGGCAAGCTCTCGTGGAACCTGTGGCCAGCGCGCGGCCGGCGTCCCGCGCCGAATCGAATAGATGAAGCTGAAGGCGTTGGCGAAGACGCCCGAACGGACGTAGTCGAGCGTGGCCTGAAAGTCGGTCGCCGTTTCGCCCGGAAAGCCGACGATCAGGTCGGTCGTGATCGCGCACTCCGGCAATCGGCGCCGGATGGATCGAACTATCCCGTCGAACTGCGCGAGGTTATACTTGCGATTCATGCGCCGCAAAAGTGCGTCGCTCGCCGACTGCAGCGGCAGGTGAATTCGTGGGTTGAGCTGTTCGAGGCGGCAGAGATCGTCGAGAATTTTCTCCGTGAAATCCTTGGGATGCGGCGAGATGAAGCCGAGCCGCTCGAGGCCCGGCAGCGCTGCGGCCGACCGCGCGAGATCGCCAAAGTCGTCGCCGCTCGCCGGATCGCTCCACGCGTTGACGGTTTGACCGACCAACACGATTTCGCGCGCGCCCTGCGCGATCCGTTCGCGCGTCTCGTCGAGAATCGCGCTCTTCGGCCGGTGATCGAAGCGGCCCCGAACGTGTGGAACGATACAGAACGTGCAATAGTACGAACAGCCGCGCTGCACCGTGACGAAGGCGCGCAGGTGCGAAAACGCGCTGCTTATCGCATCGCCGGTTCCCCCGAGCGACGTAACGAGAGCGCGATCGTCGCTGAAGTCCACGTCGTCGAAGTTGGGCTGCCACGCGGCGAGCTGGTCGCCAAGCTCAGCCAGCTCTCGCGTGCCGAAGATCGCGTCAACGTGCGGGGCGAGCTTCTTCATGCGATCGCGATCCTGTTCGGCCAAACAACCCGTGACGACCAGACGCAGACTGGGGTCGACGCGTTTGAGCGCGTTGAGATGGTTCATGCGGCCGTAGGCGCGGCGCTCAGCATTGTCGCGAACCGTGCAGGTGTTGAGCACGATCACGTTTGCTTCCTCGGCCGCCGAAGCGACGCTATAGCCCGCCGAAGCCGCGCGCTCGGCGATATACCGGGAGTCGGCTTCATTCATCTGACAACCGAAGGTCTCGATGTAAATACTGGGCATCCGTCTTTTCGCACTTCGCGTGGCGGCTGGGCCATTCCGGCCCGCCGTGGGTGTCGCTCGGTCGCACTGAGAAAGGAGGTGCCGTGCTGAACCCAGCAACCGTTGCGATCGTCGGGCGTCCAAACGTCGGCAAGAGCGCCCTTTTCAATCGCCTAATCGGCCGCCGCCTCGCGATCGTCGAGGACACGCCCGGCGTTACCCGGGATCGCCTCTACGCACTCGCCGACTGGCGCGGAAGAACCTTCAGCCTCGTCGATACGGCGGGCATCGATCCCGACGCCGATGTGGCGCACGGGCTCGAACTCGCCGATGCGACTCGCCGCCAGGCCGAGGCCGCCGCCGATGCAGCCGACGTGGTCGTCATGGTCGTCGACGCCCAGACCGGGCTTCACCCGCTCGACGACGACGTGGCGGCAATCCTTCGGCGCAAACGGCGTCCGATGGTGCTGGTAGCAAACAAGGCCGAATCCCCCAGCGCCGCGGCGGGAGTTCATGCAGAGTTTGCCAGACTCGGATTCGGTGAGCCGATCGCGGTCTCGGCAATCCACGGCGAGGGGACCGGCGACCTGCTCGACCGGATCGTCCAACTCCTACCGGCTCGAACCGACGAAGCCCCGGCCGACGGAGAACTCGCCCTGGCGGTGATCGGGCGCCCCAACGTCGGAAAGAGCTCGCTGGTCAATGCCCTGCTCGGCGAAGAGCGTACGCTGGTCTCGCAGACGCCCGGCACGACGCGGGATGCCATCGACACACCTTTTCGGTGGGGCGATCGAACCTATCGGCTGGTGGACACCGCGGGCGTGCATAAAAAACAGCACGCGCACGGTGCGATCGAATACTACGCCGCACTTCGGTCGCTCAATGCAATCGCGCGCTGCGACATCGCGCTCCTCGTCTTCGATGCCATGGTCGGAATTATGACGCAGGAGCGCCGGTTGGCCGGCATCGCCATCGAGGAACGCAAGGGCCTAATCGTCGTGGGTAACAAGTGGGACCTCGTTCGCGAACAGGGCGGCGATTATACTCGCAGCGATCTGACCGGCGCCGTTCGCGAACAGATTCCCTTTGCGCCCTTCGCCCCGATCACGTTTCTCTCGGCCAAAACCGAGCGGCGCTTAGGAAGCCTGATGCCAATCGTGGTCGAGCTGGCCGAAAATCTCGACCGCCGCATTCCGACGGCGCAGCTCAACGTGGTCCTCCGCGATGCGGTGCTGACGCATCCCCCGGCCGTCTCCTCGGGCCGAGTTCTGCGCATCTATTACGCCTCACAACCCGCAACCCACCCGCCTGTCTTCGTCTTTCACTGCAACGACCCCGATCTGGTGCAAGGGCACTATAAGCGCTTTTTGGAGAACATTATCCGAAAGCATTTCAACTTTGAGGGGATTCCGCTCACACTCGAGTTTCGACCGCGCCGCGAGCGGGAGGAGCCAGAATAAAATGGACGTAGGCATTCCCGAAATTAACGGCGATCGGCATGTTCGCAATCGTTATCGCGATGGCGATCGGCATCTTCATCGCGGCATTTCTCATCGGCTCGATTCCGATCGGATATCTCGTGGGACGCCTCTTCTTTCACACGGATATCCGCAAGCAGGGCTCGGGCAACATCGGCGCGATGAATGCGTTGCGCGCGCTGGGAACCCGGGGCGCCGCAGTAGTGCTGCTCCTCGATGCGCTCAAAGGCTTCCTTCCGACGCTCTGGGCGCTCAACGTTTTCACCGGATTCATGGACTCCCCGGACCTCCCGCCGAGCGGACAGATCGTCGCGTCGATCGTCGCAACCGGCACGGTGCTAGGACACTGTTTTTCGCCATGGCTGCGCTTCCGCGGCGGCAAGGGCGTCGCGACATCGTTTGGAGCCATCTTTGCACTCTGCTGGCCTGCGGGGTTGGTTGCGGCCGGCGGCTGGATGGCCGGCGCCGCGATCACTCGCTATTCGTCGGTAGGGTCCATGCTGGGAAGCGTCCTAGCGCCGGTAGCGCTTTGGATCTTTACGGGGTCGGTGCCCGAAACGGCTTTCGGCGTCGTCGCGGCGTTGATCGTCCTGCTGCGGCACCGCGAGAATATCGCGCGCTTGAGAGCCGGAGCGGAGAGTCCGATTCGCCTTTCGAAGCCTAGCGCATGATTTCGTCAAACGATCTTCGCAACGGCGTGACCATCATCGTTGACGGCCAGCTATGGACCGTCATCGAATTCCTGCACGTCAAACCCGGAAAGGGATCGGCCTTCGTTCGCACCCGCATGAAAAACGTCAGGACCGGCACCACGTTGGAACGGACCTTTCGCGCCGGCGAAAAGCTGGAGCGCGCCACCGTGGACAACCGGCAGATGCAGATGCTCTATAACGATGCCGACGGCTTCCATTTCATGGACCAGGAGAGTTTCGAGAACGTCACGCTGCAGCGGGATCTGATCGGCGGCCCGGCCGACTTCTTGAAAGACGGCATGGTCGTCGACGTGCAATTCCACGACGGCGTGGCGATCGGCGTCGACCTTCCGGCCCACGTCGAGCTCCGGATCGTCGAGACGGATCCGGGCTTTAAAGGCGACAGCGCGACCAACGTGCAGAAGCCCGCGAAACTAGAGACGGGCGCGACGGTCAACGTTCCGCTCTTCGTCGGCGAGGGCGACGTTATTAAAATCGACACGCGGGATCGCCGCTACATCGGCCGCTCGAGTTAGTGGCCTGGTCGATCTGCGGTTTGCGCTAGAGCTTTTCACCGCCGCCTTTGTCGCGAGCATCTTCGGCTCGATGGTGGGGCTCGGCGGCGGTTTCATCTTGGTCCCGATCCTGCGACTCTTCTTAGGGTTTTCACCCGCCTATGCGGCAGGCACGTCGCTGGTTCTCATCGTCGCCAATAGCGCCAGCGGCGCCTTCACGTACCTCTTGCAAAAACGCGTCCACCTGAAGATCGGGCTGCTGATTGCCGCGGGCGGCTTGCCGGGAAGCATTCTCGGGGCGATCGCGTCGGTTCACATCTCGGCACGGCTGTTCGACACGATCCTTGCCGTGCTGCTGGTAGCCGTCGCGGTCGATATGGCGTGGAACGCGGAGCGCCGAATGGCCGGGCGAGTCGAGCACGATCGTGCTACGAAGATCAAAGGGATGTCGTATCGCGCCGCCCTCGGTTTGGGCTTCATCGTGGGAATTTTCTCGAGCCTCTTTGGTTTAGGCGGCGGCATCGTGCTGGTCCCGACGTTCCTCTACTTTTCGGAGCTGCCGGCGCACGCAATCAGCGGCACGTCGCACTTCGCGATCCTGCTCACCTCACCGGTGGGCCTCGTCGTTCACGCGATGCAACACGACATCGTCGCGCGGGACGTCGTGCCGCTGGTTGCCGGCGGACTGCTCGGCGGCCCAATCGGCGCACGGCTCTCGCTGCGGCTCAAATCACCGCAGCTTCTGATCGTCGTCGCGATCGCGCTGGTGGTCGCGGCGGTTTCGCTGGTTTGGCGCCAGCTCTAGCCAAAACCCCGCGCTCCGACGGCTCGAAAACGCAGCCCGCGTTAGCGCGGTGCTGTCATCTCCTTAGGAACGACCAGGCGGTCGTACTCCTCTTCGGTGACGTGGCCGAGCGAGAGCGCGGCCTTCTTTAGCGTCGTCTTCTCCCGATGTGCTTTCTTAGCGATTTCGGCCGCCTTGTCGTAGCCGATATGCGGGTTGAGTGCGGTGACGACCATCAACGATTCGTCCAAATACTTCTTGATCTGCTCTTCGTTGGCTTGCAGACCCTCGACCGCGTGTTCGCGGAACATCGTGCATGCATCGCGCAGGAGCGTCGTCGAGTGCAAGAAGTTATAGATCATCACCGGATTAAAGACGTTGAGCTCGAAGTTGCCCTGCGACGCTCCGAAACTGATCGCCAAGTCGTTGCCGAAGACTTGCACGCAAACCATCGTCATCGCCTCGGACTGAGTCGGGTTGACCTTCCCCGGCATGATCGAACTGCCCGGCTCGTTTTCCGGCAGAACGAGCTCGCCGATTCCGGCGCGCGGCCCTGAGGCCAGCCAGCGGATGTCGTTGGCGATCTTCATGAGGGCGGCGGCCAGCATTTTGAGCGCGCCCGAGGCAAAGACGAAATCGTCGTGGGACGCCAACGCCGTAAACTTATTCGGATGCGAGCGGAATGGCAGCCCGGTCAGCTCCGCGATCTTGCGCGCGGTGCGCTCGCCGAACTCGGGATGCGCGTTGAGGCCGGTGCCGACCGCCGTTCCGCCGATTGCCAAGTCGTAGAGGGGGTCCAACGCTTCCCGGCAGGCGCGCATTGCGCGGTCGAGCTGCGTTACGTAGCCGGAAAACTCTTGCCCCAGCGTCAGCGGCGTCGCGTCTTGTAAGTGCGTTCGCCCCACCTTGACGATGTGCGACCATTCCTCTGCCTTAGCATGCAGTGCGTCGCGCAGCGCCTGCACGGCCGGCAGCATCTGCGACATCGCTTGCGCGGCGGCGACGTGCATCGCCGTCGGAAACGTGTCGTTCGACGATTGCGACATGTTGACGTGATCGTTCGGATGGACCGGTGTCTTCGATCCCATCTCGCCGCCGGCAAGCTCGATTGCCCGGTTCGAGATGACCTCGTTCACGTTCATGTTCGTCTGCGTTCCGGAGCCAGTCTGCCAGACCCGCAGCGGAAATTGCGCGTCGAGCTTACCGGCGATCACCTCGTCGGCTGCCGTCACGATCAGCCGCATGTTCTCCTCGTCGAGCTTGCCAAGATCGTGATTAACCAGCGCCGCCGCCTTTTTGAGCAGCGCCATCGACCGAACGACCTGCTTCGGCATTACGTCTCGCGGCCACGCACCCTCGCCGATGTCGAAGTGCACGAGCGAGCGAGCCGATTGCGCCCCGTAGTACTTGTCCGCCGGAACCTCGATCTTTCCCATCGAGTCGCTCTCGATGCGGGCCGGCGCGCCGTTATGGATCTTCGTCGTCGTCATGGTCACGGGTTTCGGCGTTAGTCGCGGCCTTTCCGGGCGGCGGCTCGCTCGAGCGTGGTTCCGACGGCCTGCATCTCGACGATTTCGTAGACCGTCAACGGAAAGCGCGGGTCAAAGCGACGTTTGTTGCAACGGGCGCAGCTCGATGGCTTGCTCGGCCGGCTGCGCCGCAACGCCTCCAGCCCGCAGTGCTCGCAACGGAGAATGTAGCGTTTGGTCGATTCCCGCAGCGGCGGGGAATTTCCCAAATCGTGATAGATGGATGACAGGCCGCACTCGCGCAGCTTGCGTTTGAAGCGGGCGCCGTGCCCCGTTTCCTTGAAGCGCGCGAAACACCACGCGTGAATCATCTCGTGAAGCAGCGTCTCTTGCAGCGCGTCCGGCCGGCGGCCGAGCTGTTTTGACGAAAGCTCGATGAGGAGCGGCTGGCCCGTGTAACTGATGCGCCCGGCAGAGTTCGAAAAGCGCGCGTTATAGCGAATTCGGCAGCCGGGGACCTCGCCATTAAAAAATTCGTAGTTCAGGCGCGCAAAAAGCAACTGAAGGTCGGCTTCGGGGGGCAGCATTGCATGGTTTTCTTCGGGGCGCGTCCAACCGATTCTTCGTGCCGCCAAAACAGTCGGGGGGGCTTCCGCTGCGGATTTACCTCCCGATCTTCCTGGTCATCGCCGCGATGTTTCTCGGCATCATGGCATTACTCGTAGCCAACGGATTCGGGGTAGCCGGTTCGGTCTTCGGCAAGGCCGTCACGAATAAAGCCGAAGTGCAGACGCCGCAGCAGGGGTCCCAGAACGACGTTGAGGGCGGTCCGCCGGCACCCGTCGTAGCCGAGTTGCGCAAGCTGCGGGAGCGTATCGCCTCTCATCCCGGCGACGACGTCGCCTTGGCGCAGCTCGGCGACATGTACTTGGCCTCGAATCATTTCGAACAGGCAATTCCACTCTACGAGCGCGCCTTACGCGCAAACCCGCGAAACGTCGCGGCGCAGGAGGGTCTCGCGCAAGCGCGCCAAGCGCTGCGTCAATGAACGTTTATATTTCCTGCGACATGGAGGGTACCGCGGGCCTCTGCTCGTGGAAGCAGTGCGACCCCAGCGATACTCACGAGTATCCGGTTTTTCGTTCGTACATGACGCAGGAAGTCGGCGCGGCTATAGAGGGCGCGCGCGACGGCGGCGCGCGCCGAATCATCGTCAACGACTCGCACTGGTCGATGCGAAACCTTTTGCTCGACCAGCTCCCTACAGACGACGATCTGCGAATTATCTCCGGTGCGCCCAAGCCGTGGAGCATGATGCAGGGTTTTGGCGCAGGAACCGATGCGGTCTTTTTCACGGGCTATCACGCAAAGGCGGGTGACGCCGCGACGCTCGCCCATACCTACTCCGAGGACGTGTATCGCGCTACCGTTAACGGCGCGCCGTGCAGCGAAGCGTTACTCAATGCGGCGCTGGCCGGCAGCTACGGCGTTCCCGTCGTCCTGATTACCGGAGACCGCACGATCGTCGATGAGTGCCTGCGCGTCATGCCGTGGGCGGTCGGCGTCGCTGTGAAGGATGCGATCGGATTCTCGGCCGTGAACTCGTTGACGCCGCAGGCGGCGCGCGAGGCGATTTGTGGCGGGGCGCGCGAGGCGATGGGTCGCATCGCCCAAGCAAAACCCTTCACCTTCCAGGCGCCGTTTGAGCTCACGATCGAAATGGCCCAGGTCGAGCATGCCGATTTCATCGTGCTGATGCCGGGTTTTGCCCGAATCGGCGGGCGCACCGTACGGTTCGGCGCCGGCGACTATCCGAGTCTGTTTGAGGCCTTTCTCGCCGCAACGCGCATCGCCGCCGCCGCTAACGCCGGATGAATCTTTACATCTCCAGCGACATGGAGGGCGTCGCCGGCGTTTGCGCGTGGCAGCAGGTCGATGCTCGAACGCCAAGCCCGGAGTACGAAATCTACCGCCGGTACTATACGCAAGAGGTGGCCAGTGCAATCGAGGGCGGGCGCGCGGGCGGCGCGACCACCGTGCTCGTGAACGACTCGCACGGACCAATGAGCAACCTTTTGCTCGACGAGCTTCCCCCCGACGTGCGAGTCATCTTCGGGAACCGTAAGCCGTTCTCGATGGTGCAAGATGTCGACGCCGACTTCGACGGAGCGTTCTTCATCGGTTATCACGGGGCGGCGGGGGATGCCGACGCCGTGTTGTGCCACACGTATACGCCATCGATCATCTACGACGTTCGCGTCAACGGAGTCCACTGCGGCGAAGCGACCCTCAACGCCGGCCTGCTGGGCTTTTATGGCGTCCCGCTGCTTTTGGCGACCGGCGATCGCACGACGGTCGAAGGCATTACGAAACAGATGCCTTGGGTCCGCGGCGTCGTCGTGAAGGAATCGATTGGCAACTTTGCGGCCGATTCGATGATGCCGGCGGCGGCGCAGCGCGCGATTCGGCGCGAAGCGCAAGCGGCGATCGCCGGCGCAGCGACGACCAAGCCTTTTTGCTTCGAGCCGCCGATCACGCTCGACGTGCAGTTCGCCACCGCGGCACAAGCGCATCTCGTCGCTACCATTCCCAGCTTCGAACGCACCGGCCCCCGCAGCGTACGTTTCGTGCACGACTCCTATCTGGTCGTCTTCAAAGCGTTCGTCGCGACCTGGCGGCTGGGCGCCCAAACGTAGCGGGTCGGCGATGGATCAGGCGCCCGCGACCCTAGATGCCTATTCGATCTGGCTGCATGCCCGGGCCGCCGTTACGAACGCGCGCTATCCGGACCAGCTCACGTACACGATTGCCGTCAACGGGCTCGACGGAGAGACTCGGGTCGCCGACCATTATCGCGCCACCGCCGGCCCCGCTGGCGGAGCGATTCGCATCTTTCCCATCAGCGACGAACAGCTGGCAAAACCGCCGCCGGTGCCCCACGGTGTCAACTTCAACTTCAGCTTGCAGCTCTGCATTGCGAAGGGGGGATGCACCAGCAAGGAAATTCCGGTCGGTCACCCGCAGCCCTACGAGGATTTACTGGGCGAGCCGCTCTTGGCGCCGACCTATATGTTTGGCCTGCGCTACGAGGCCGCGCGCACGGCGGCGACATCGCCCGAGGCGGACGGCTCGTTGCGGGTCATTGCGATTGTCTCGTCGCGGGCACCCGAGTATAAAGTTTCGCTGATCGATACGCCGCTGCTCGACGGCGTGCCGACCTATCATCTCGGGCTCGCGCCGCTGCGTAAGCCGAAGGATAACCGCCTGCGCGAGCTCTGGGTCGGCACAAGTGATTATTTACCGCGAAAGGCGATCGTCGAAGGAAACTTTACCCTAGCTCCGCTCGTGGACGTGCCGTGGTCGGTGGATTTCTCGATTCTCGAGGGCGCGCCGTATATAACGCGCGAAAGCGCCTTCGATACTCTCTACCTCGCTCATCGTCGCGTTGTCCGAAAAGCAATCATCGCCTTCGAAGATATCCAGGAACGCGGATCGACGATCTACGACGTGCCACTCATCGAACCTAACGCGCAAGACACGACGCTGGTCGAGCCGGGCCCCTAAAAGAAGGGGAAAGCGACGGCGGCGCAAGAAACCGCTCGCTTCGAGAGGAGAATACATTGAAGATCTGGAGACCAACCCTCGTCACGCTGACGGCTGTAATCACGCTCATATCCGTCCCTGCGGTGTGTTCCGCGTCGGACACAAGCGGCGTGACCGCGGCGATCGATCATGCGGTCGCGGCGTTTAATAAAGGCGATATGAACGCGTGGGTGGCGGCGTGCGACTCGCCGGCATCTATCATCGACGATTTTTCGCCGTATAAATGGCAGGGCAGCCGGGCTTGCGCCGACTGGGCCACTGCGTACGCCGCCAGCTCAAAAAAGAATGGGATAACCAACGGGGTCGTCACTCTTGGCACTCCCTGGCACGTCCTGATCGACGGCGAACACGCCTACGTCGTTTATCCCGCGACCTTCACGTACAAACAACGCGGAAAACCGAAGAAGGATAACGCCACCTTTGCGCTCACGATGACCAACACCAGGAGCGGCTGGCTTATTTCGGAGTGGGCCTGGTCGGACCGCTAGAACCTTCAACCCCGTTTCTGCGCATCGACCACGTTCAACTCGCAATACCGCGCGGCAAAGAGGCCGAGGCGCGCTCGTTCTACGTGGACGTCCTCGGCCTGACGGAAGAGCCAAAGCCGGTCGAACTGCTCGATCGCGGCGGAGTATGGTTACGCAGTGGGGACGTGTCGCTACACCTCGGGGTCGATGACGATTTTCACGCCGCAAAAAAAGCTCACCCGGCGTTCCGATGCGCCGGCTATGACGCTCTCGTGCAGCGCATTCGCGCTCGCGGAGGGCACGTCACCGAAGACGACTCCTTATTTGACGGAAGGCCCCATTGCTACGTCGCCGACCCATTCGGGAACCGTATCGAACTAATCGCGCAATAGCCGCAGCTGCATTTACTCCGCTCGTGGGTATCCATTGTAGGCAATGGCAGCCGCACCGACCACCAGATATTCAACGCCGGCGGCGCAGAAGTCGCGCAGTAATTGCCAGGACAGTGCCATCCGTTGTTCTGGCGTCATAGCCGCAACCGCCGCACGGTCGAAAGACGATTCATCCTCGCCGAGGCGGATTTTGCGCGCTTTCAATGCACGCTCACGAAGCGACGGCCGGCCGCGGACTGCCCAAAGCGATCGCGATGTCGACAACATCTTCTTCGGTTAGCGAAAGGCGGCGCATCGCGACCTCGTAGAGCTCGATCGTCTCCTCGCTCTTGCTCGAGGCGGCGCGCTCTTCGCGCAGGCGCTTCACTTCGTCGGTTACGCGGTGCGCGAGTTCAGACGTCGGCTCGACGCCGGCGGGTGCGAGTCGATGCGCATGACGGCGCAGCGTGTCTTCGACGAGCGCGGCGCCCGTATGTTTTCCGAAGACCCAGCTCGTGCCCGCGCCGACCAGTTCGGCCGGAACGGCTTCGTACATCCGGTGATCGATGAGCATCGCCTGGGTGTGGATGCCCGACTCGTGCGCAAAGACCTTGGAGCCGACGATCGGCTCGTGCTGTTGCAGTGGGATGCCGCTCATGCGTTCCATGAAGCGCGCCAGCTCGCGCAGTTTTGCGTACTTGAAGCCCGGAAGCTCGATGCCGTAGAGAACGCGCAGCGCGACGACGAACTCGTGCAGCTTCACGTTACCCGCCCGTTCGCCGTAGCCGTTGGCCGTTACCGACACGACCTTGAAGCCGCACGAGACGGCCGCGATCGCGTTGATCGTACCCAGGCCGTAGTCGTTGTGAAGGTGCGCCACGATCGGCAGCCCTTGCGGCAGCGCCTCAACGATGCGCGAGCAATACCAGCGCGTCGCTTCGGGCGTTAGCGTACCCACGGTGTCGGGCCACGCCGGGCGCGTGCCGCCGGCATCCAGGCCGGCCTTGAAGTACTCGATGAAGTAGGCGACGTCACCCCGGCTGCCGTCCTCGGCACCAAACTCGATGCGCTCGACGCCGCACTCCCGGGCGTGCCGAATCGCGTCGCACTGCAGACGAATGTTTGCCTCCCGGTAGAACGCCAACGGCAGATCGAGCCACTCGCGCTCGTCGCGTTCTTCGTAACGCAACAGCATCTTGCCGATCTTATATTTCAGGTGCAGATCGCTGCCACTGGTAAAAACGAAGAACGTTACTTCCCGGGGTTCGATTCCAACGTCGCGCAAGGTTTTGACGGTAACGTCGATGTCGTTCCGGTTGCTGCGGCACATCACGACGATCTCGACCTCGCCAAGCTCGCCGCGGCGCTTTGCCTCCATCACGAGCTGCAGCGTGCGGCGATCGCCTGCCGACGCTGCCGGAAACCCGACGCTCATGATGTGCACCCCAAGGCTTGCCAACTCTTTGGCAATCTCGAGCTTCTGGCTCGGCGTGTAGCAAACGCCCGGCATCTGTTCGCCGTCGCGCAGCGTCTCGTCGTAGATCCGGATCTCCCTAGGATCGGGGAACTTGACGTCGCGGGTGAACTCTTTGGGGTCGCGAATGAGGCGTTCGATCGGTTCGCGGAGCATCTTAGAGCGTTCTACGAGCGCGAGACCATCTCATCGTGGCGCACTTCATGTTGCTCGCCGAATCGGAGTTCCGCCGTGTCCCGGGGGAAAATCAGTTCGAGCGTCCAGTCGAAGGCGACGCGAAGCTTTCGGTCGAGGCCCGGCAGCCGCAATAAATAATAGGTGCGCCATAAAAACCACGCGATGAAGCCGGTTATCACGCGATTGCCCGGAAGCTGCGCGACCGCCTTGCGCCCTCCCAAGGCGGCCATCATGCCCAGTGAGGTATAGCGGAACGGCTTCGTCGGTCTACCGCGGATCGCCGCGACGATGTTGTCGGCGAGCGACGGCCCTTCACGAATAGCGTGTTGCGCGGTAGCCGGATAGACGCCGCCCTCTCCGTCCGGAATCGACGCGCAATCCCCGAGCGCCCAGACTCCGCCAATCCCGGCGACGCGCATGTCGCTTTGCGTCTGGATCGCACCGCGCTTCGTCGTCGGCAGCGCGGTCTTCGCAACCGTTGCAGAGGGTTGCACGCCGGCGCTCCAAATAATGGTCTCGGTTTCGATGCGGCGGCCGCTCTGCAGATTCAGTCCGGTCGAGTCCGCGCCGGTGACGCCGTCGCCGGTGACGACTTCAACACCGCGACGCTCCAGAACGCGCCGCGAATACTCACCCATCTTCGCTGGAAGACCGGCTAGCAAAGTGGGGCCGGCCTCGACTAAAATCATCTTGACCTGCTCCGGCCGCAAGCGTTTGTAGAAGCGCAAGACGCTGCGAAAAAGCTCCACGATCTCACCAGCGGCTTCGACACCGGTGAAACCGCCGCCGACCACGGCAATGGTCAGGAGCCGCTTGCGCCGCGCTTCGTCGTCGATCGTGTCGGCCAACTCCAAGAGCCACACCAAATGATTGCGCAGTGCGTCGGCATCTTCCAGCGTCTTGAGCGCCCACGCGTGCTCCGCGACGCCGGGCAGGCCAAACGTCGAGGTCGAGGCGCCGAGCGCCAGCACCAGGTGATCGTAGCGTTGGACGACGCTCGCGCCGGTGAGAACGTGGTGGTACGTCACCGTGCTCGCCAGAACGTCGATTTCGTCGACGTCGGCGAGAACGAAGCGACTGCGCCGTAACTGCTCGCGAATCGGGGTGACGACGTGACGGACTTCAAGCTCGCCGGAGGTGACCTCGGGCAGCATCGGCGTGAAGAGCGTGTAGTTCTCGCGGCTCAGGACGACGATTTCGGCTTCCTGGGGACGCAGCCGGCGCTCGAGCCGGCGGGCCACGGCCGTTCCGGCGAAGCCTCCGCCAAGGATTACGATGACCGGCACGAGTCGCGGTTGAAGACCACCGCGTGGATTACCTGCCGCCTCCTGCGCACCCGCCGTCCGGCGAAGCGCCCGAAGACCCCAAGCCGGTTCAGCGGCGTAACCGGGGCATCGGCGCGATCCTGGCGGCCATCGTCGCGTTCCTTGTCAAGTTCAAGGTTCTCTTTCTGATCGGCGGCAAACTCTTCGCCATCAGTTGGAGCTTCTTGCTCTCGCTCTGGATCTACGTCGTCATCTTCGGGTGGAAGTTCGCGGTCGTCGTCATGCTGCTCTTGCTGGCGCACGAACTTGGGCACTACTTTGCCTTTCGCGCCTATGGTCTGCCGGCACGCCTGCCGGCCTTCGTTCCGCTCTTGGGCGCCTTCACCGCGGGCGTCGCGCCGGACGATCTGGAGCAGGATGCCTACATCGCGCTGGCGGGACCCCTGACCGGACTTGGGCTGGCCGCAGCCTGTTACGCTATCGGCGACATGACGCACGATCGGTTTTGGTTTGCCTGCGCCGATCTTTCGGCGTTCTTGAATCTCTTCAACATGCTTCCCGTGCCGCCGTTTGACGGCGGCCGAATCATCGCGGCCGTGTGGCCGCCGCTGTGGATCGCGGGCTTCGTTTTCTTCATCGCCTTCGCAATTTTTTGGCACATCCCACTGCTCTTCATCATCATCATCGGAGCGCTCGGAGTTCCGTCAATCCTTGCCGCGTGGCGCGGTCACGTCGATCCGCGCGCCGCGAAGATGACCCTCGGCGCGCGGGCGCGTGTGAGCGTCTGGTATTTGGGGACGGTGCTCGGGCTGCTCGTCGTCGTGTCGCAAGCCCACGCGATCGCGACCCCCGGCTCTACAAACGGCTTTGGCTTTTGAATCGTAGGTGGCCGCTCGCGCTGGCGTACGCGGCCATCGCGATCGCGCTCTTCGCCGCGCGGCCGTTGCCAACGCCAGGGCCGGCCGTGCGTGATTTCGAGGCTTATTGGTCGGCGGGAACGGCGTGGAACGCAGGTGCCGATCCTTATTCGAAAGCGATCTGGCAGCCCGAGCGTACCGTTCCCGGGGTTGACGCGGATCGCGACGAACTTTTGCCGTTCATCAATCCGCCGCCGGCACTCCTGCTCTGGAGCGTCTTCGCGCGACTGCCCTATCCAGCAGCGGCTGCGCTCTGGCTGATTCTTCTTATCGGCGCACTTCTCGCGCTGATCGCCACGGTGCTTCGCGCCAGCGGCGCGCCTACGAGCGCCTTGCTATTTTTTTCGGCGCTAGCGCTGGCGATTGCATTTGGACCGATCACGAGCGACCTCGCGCTCGGACAGCTCGCACTGCCCGCGTTCCTCGGGGCAACGCTGGTGGTGGTACTCGCCGATCGTTCCATGCCGCTGGCCGTCGCCGCAGCGACGCTGGCACTTGCCGTACCCAACGCCGCGCTGGGTTTGGCGTCGCAGTTCGATCGCAAGCGCGCGCTACTCTCGATCGCGGTCGCAGCCGCCGTCACGTATGCCCTGGGCGTCGCAGCGGCCGGCTGGAGGTGGCCCGTCACCTACGCCGCCGGCGCGGCCGCTCACGCTGCGGCCGAGCGATTCGTGACGATCCAGCTAACGCCGGCCGCGATCGCGTACGGCTTCGGCGCAGCGCCAAGCACTTCGCAACTGATCGCCGCCGCGACGGCGACCCTTGCGATTGCCGCCGCGCTGCTTCTGGCGATGCGCGTCCGCGAGCCATTCGCTCGATTTGCGGCATGGTCGGCGCTCCTACCGTTTGCCGGGGCATTCTTGCACGAGCACGACCTCCTAATCGCCTATCCAGCCGCGCTGTGGTGCGCGCTGCGAACGCGGGCGACGGCGCGGACGCTCGCGCTCGGCGGCGCGCTGCTCGTCTCGATCGACTGGCTCGGTTTGGCGCAGCGCCCGACCGGCATCGCGCAGAGCGCGCTGCTGGCAATCGCAACGTTCGGCGCGTTCATCGTGCTCGCAGAAACCGTCGAAACTCGCAGGGCTTGGCACGCGGCGTTGCCCGTCGCGGCGCTCTTTACCGGCGCGGCACTGCTTGCCGCACATCATCCCTTGCCGGTTTGGCCCGACTCGCTGCACGTTTTCCACGCGAACCCGAACGCGCCGATTGCCGAAGTTTGGCACTCCGAACAGCGCGCCGGCGGTCTGCTCGCCGTCGAACCGATGTGGGCATTCCTGCGCGCGCTCTCGTTGCTAGGCTGCGCGCTCCTCGCCTGCGCTATATATCGACATTACCCATATCGTCGAACGGCGTCCACGCACCCGGCTTCCAGCCCGTGAGATTCTTGTTGTACGAGTTTCCGGCTTTCCAGACGTAGAGCACGATCGTCGCCGCGTTTGCGGCGATGATCTTCTCCTCTTGTTCGAGGATCTTGCGGTGCGCCTCGGTATTGTAGGTGACCTTGAACTGCTCCAAGAGCGTGTCGAGCTGCTTGTTGCAAAAGCGAGTGACGTTTTGACCGTTGGGCGGAATTTGGTTGCATTCCCAAATGTTTGAGATTTCGCCAATCGGATCGGTTTGCCAGGCGAACATCGTCATGTCCCACTTGCCGCCATAGACGATGCCGTTATCTTGGAAGGCGGCAAAGTACATGGCCGGCGCGTACTGCCGCGTTTGAATCTCGATCCCGACCGCCTTGAGTTCCGCTCTGAGGAACTCAACCGTTGCGTCAGCCGCCGACGAGCCGGTGTAATAAGGAAACTGAAGGGACAAGCGTTGCCCGTTCTTGACGCGAATACCGTCCGCTCCCACGCGCCAACCCGCTGAGTCCAAGAGCTGTCTCGCCTTGGCGGGATCGTAGTCGACGAACGGAATAGTCGGCGCGATCGGCACGTTCGGCGACACCGTGCTCTCTTGGATGATGCCGTATCCGCGAACCACCTTTGCGACCAGCGATCGCCGGTCGATCGCATAGCGTATGGCCTCACGTACTCGCACGTCGCTGACAAGCGGCCGGGTAACGTTGAAGTCGAGATGGGTGTACCACGGCGTAACGATGACGTCGGTCCTGAAGTTGGAGATACCGAGAAGCCGCGTGATGAAGGATGCGGGCGCCTGCGGCCACATATCCACGTCGCCGGTCTGCATCGACGTTACCAGCGTGTCGCGCGACGGGATGAACTTATACGTTATCCGCTTGAGCTTCGGCATGCCGCGGAAATAGTACGGGTTCGGCTCCAGATCGACGCCCTCGCCGCGCCGCCAGACGACGACGCGAAACGGACCGATTCCCACGGGTTTGGCATTATACGGGGCGTGATTGATGTTCGGCAGGTTGCCCAAGATGTGCTTGGGCAGCACCGTCGGATTCGCGCCCGCACTGCCGAAGAACGTCGGTTCGTACGAGGCGTACGGATGGCGCAGGTGGTAGACGACGGTGTATTTGTCCGGCTCGTCCATCTTGGTGATCAGGTTCCAGCCGTCTCGTCCGACCTCGTTGTTTGCCGGATTGAGCACTACTTTCGTGGAGAAGATGACGTCGTCGGCATTGAACGGCACGCCGTCCGACCAGCGCACGCCCTTGCGAAGGTGCCACGTAATAGTATCGCCGTCTTTGCTGATGCCGCCGTTCGCCTGAGTGGGAACGACGGTCAGCAACTCCGGATACGGCTGGTTCTGCGCGTCGTACTTCACGAGATAGGCTTGCGTCATCTGCGAGATGTAGCCGATCGGCGCTTCCGTGAAGAGATGCGGGTTGAGCGTGTTAATGTCGCCGCTTCCGTCCGCGATTCGCAAATAGTGCGGGTTTTGATCCTGTCCCGCCTTCGTACACGAACAGAGTATGGCTGCCGCAACGATGGCCACCGCATAGCGAGAAATCCTCAACATGCCTTGTGCTCCTTAGATCGAGTAGTTCCAGGGATCCCAAAATGCCGAGATGACGGGGGAAGGGTCGAAACCTTTCAAGTCGCTGTTGTATACGAATGGGACTCGCGCGAAGTCGATGATGATGGTCGGAACGTCCTTGGTGAGTTGCTGCTGGACGACTACGTAATCCCGCTTCCTCCGAGCTTGGTCGATGGTCGAAAGTGCATCGTTCATCGCCGCCGTTGCGACCGGATTATCCCAGAACATTGCGTTCTGGCCGTGCGGCGCCATATTCTGGGCCGAGTAAATCGCGCTATCGTCGGGATCGGCCGCACCATACCATGAAAAGCTGGCGACGTCGTAGTGGCCTCCTTGCAGAATTCCGTTGGAGGAGTTGTCGAAGAACTCACTGGTCGGATAGTTCTTGATGTCGGCTTGCACGCCGACGTCGCGCCAGGCGCGTTGCAAGAAGGTTTGCTGCTGTTTTCCATAGTTGGATTCGGTTTGCGTGCTAAACGTGATCTCCAATCGTTGACCGTTCTTGACGCGAACGCCGTCCGGCCCTACCTTCCAGCCATCCGCATCGAGCGTTGCGCGGGCCTTCTGCGGATCGAACGGGTAGTGCGTGACGTCCTTCGTGAAAGCCCACGAGAGCACCGGGCTTTGATCCGTCTCGGCGGCTCTCGCCGATCCATGACTGAGTTTGCTTATGATCTGCGCGCGGTTGGTGGCATAGGCCAGGGCGATGCGAACGTTGCGGTCGCTCACGATCGGGTGGCGCAGATTGAAATCCACGTGAGAAAAGAGAAACGAATCCACCCGTATCGCGACCAACCCGTTTGCGGGGTCGCCGGCCAGCGCCGCGTATTGCGGCCACTTCATCGCCGATCCGACCGCGAGCATGTCGATCTCGTGGGTCTGGAGCTGCGTCTCTTCGGTGTTTTCGTCGGGCAGAATCTTGTAGATCACTTCGTCGAGCTTGGGTTTGCCGAGATAGAAATCCGGATTGGCCACCATGCGAACGTCCTGGCCGCGATTCCATTCGACGACCTTGAACGGGCCGCTTCCAACCGGCAGCGAGTTATAGGGTGCGGTGTTAAACGAGCCTTTGTCGTCGTTGTATTTCGCCAGGATGTGCGCCGGGAGGATCGGCGCGTTCCCGTTCTCGCTCCAAAGCTGTTGCAGATACGGCGCATAGAGCTTCTTCATGTGGATCACGGCGACGAGCGGATTCGAGCAGTCAATGCTGTCGATGTTCTTGTAACCGTCGGTGGTGACCACATTGTTATGTGGGTTCATCACGACTCGCCACGTAAACTTGAGGTCGTCGCAGGTCAGCGGAACGCCGTCTTGCCACTTGATGTTTGGGCGGAGCTTGTACGTTAGGCGCAAGCCGTCTTTGCTGACGTCGCCGTTGGCGATCGTGGGGATTTCGCGCAGTGCATCGGGTACGGGGTGACCTTTTCCGTCGTACCGGATCGCCCACGAGAAGATGAACATCGCGAGATCGAGCGTGGGTGAAGCGGAGTCCAAGATGACATTGAGACCCTTGGGATCGGACCCTTCGGACCAGCGAAAGACTCCGGGATGGGTCCATGGATGGCGGCCCGAAGCGGGCCCGCCCGAACTGGAAACCTTCGTACAGCCGGCCAACGCAACTGCGGCCAACAGCACGCTGAGGAAAGACGTGATCCTAACGCTCATGAAGAGCCCAGTTCTTCATCCGGCTGCGCAAGCATTGCTGTGGGGTCGATGCCGCGCTGCAAGCAGAAGTCGCGATAGGCGCTCGGAGCGATTTCCGACGGTTTGATCTCGCTTCGGCCGCCCCAGAAGACGTTGGTATAGGTAAACTCAACCCCGGCCTCCCGCAGATGCTGGTCGATCGCGGCTTTATGGGCGAGCACGACCGGCTTCTCCATCCCGTGCGCGACCGCCATCACGTTGACCTCGTGAAACTCGGGGCCGCCCTCCCGCCAGTACGCGTGGGTGATGACATAGTGCCGCCCAACCTCGCGACCGGCGCGAACTTCCATGCCGGGCGGCACGGCCCAGTGAAACAGCGCGTTGTACCGGGTCACGCGTTCGTTCCCGGCCGTCGCTTTGACGTGCTCCAGAAAGGTTGAGAAACGCCCGATCACGCCAAGCTCTTGGAGCTCTCGCGCGCCGTCGACGAACGCCCGAAGGTCGAACCCAGCCTCGCGAGCGCGTGCCGCCCAAAGATCGCGCACGAGTTCGCCGGGGGCAAACTCTCGCTTGAGGGCAATCAGCACGCGCCATTGCATTTCGGAGAGCTCGACGATCGAGGTGTCCAGCACCGCAGCCGGCTTATCGGCGCGGGCACCCGGTTCGAGCCCCCGCCGGCGCAAGTGGCCAACTCCAAGCGCGAAGAGCTTTTTGGCGGGCATAATCGCAAACCGTTGCGCACCGACTTGGCCGCTCAGCCATCGCGCGTGTTGTCGGAGCGAGAAGCCCTGCGGGACCTTGAGCGTCGTCCAAAGCCGGTAGCTGCTCCCGGCGGAAACCGAGTCGGTGGATCGGATGACGACGTGGCCGGAGAACGGATCTTCCCGGAACATGTAATCGAAAGCCGCATCGAGCTTTTCGGCCGGAACTTCCCACGCGCAGAGCGCTCCCCGAGCCAAGCTCGTCGAGAGCAGCGTTTGGCGGACGCGGCGAATCGTGCCGGCCTGAAGCATCGCGACGATTCGTTCGATTACCGTCTCGACGCCGATGCCGCTGCGCGTGGCGATTTCGCCGAAGGGATCGGTTTGAAAGCCCGTTAGGCGATCTTCGGAGATCGCCAGGATTGCGGCGTTGATTGGATCCGATATCGTGGCCGGCGTTTGCGAGCCTGCCGGCCTCATTTAGAGCTGAACGTCGCTAAGACCCATAGCGTACAAGTAGTTCTCCTCGGCAGTGTACACGCCATAAAGCGCGCCGATGTACGCGGATTGAGCGGTCGTGAGATTCGCTTCGGCGGTTACGACGTTGAGAATCGTCGACGCTCCGACTCGGTATTGAGCCTGCGTGGCGTCGAGGGAGACTTGGGCCGACGTCAACTCCGAGCGCGCCTGCACCAAAGAAGCTCGGGCCGAAATAAGCGTTGCCAGTCCCGAGCGAACGTTCGACTCGATGGTCAGCCTCGTGGTGTTCAGATTGGCAACCGCTTGATCCAACTGTGAACCCGCGACGGCAATGTTATAGTTCGTCTGGCCTTGGTCGTAGATTGGAACGTTCAGCTGCAAGCCGATCGTTGAATCGTTCGTAAAGCTGCTCGGCCCAGGACAAGCCGCGGCAGAGGTTTTCTTATCCATGCCGGGTTCGCTGAAGCAGTCGATGAATTGGCGGGTGACACCGTCGCTGGCTGCAGCCGAGAGAATTGGAAATCGCGCAAGTTTAGCGTAACGCAGATTTTCTCGCGCGGACGATACGTTGTAGTCCGCCGCAATAAAGTCGGGGCGCATAATCAGCGCTCGCTTTAGGGAGACGGCGTACGACGGGTTGGGCGCAGGCGGCTGGCCGGTGAGCGCTTTCGGCACGACCATCGCGTCGGCATCCAGCCCAAGCGCCGTCGCAAACGCCGCTTGAGCGCCAATCGACGTCCCTTGGGCGGTGACCAAATTCCCCCTCGCTTGCGCCGTCTGGAACTGCGCCGCCGCTATGTCCGATCGTGGTGCGGCGCCGTTACGAATTTGCGCCGCGACGGAGGCTTCATTAACCTCGAACTCGTGGACCAGCTGCGCGTCGGCAGTCACCGTAGCATTGTCTTCGAGCACCGTGTAGTAAGCCGTGGCGACGTCAATCTCCAGCGTCTGCAGGTCGCGCAGCAGGGTGGCGCGCCCAGCGATGTCGGCCTCCTTGGCCGACCGGATTGCGGCAATGGTCCGGCCGCCGTCAAAAATCAGTTGGTTAACGGTGATAGTTGCCGCTTCGTTGACGATCGTCGCGCGCGACAGCGGCGCTGGAGATCCTAGCCCGAAGACGGCGGCCGGTGTGGGGCCGGTACTCGGCGCGCTGGTCGGCTGGGGTCCGCCGCCCGAGCTCGTGGTGCCTCGGCTGAACTGCTTGCCCATCGATGCGCTTCCACTGACTCCCGGGTAGAGCGCCTGCAGCTCCGACGTATACTTCGCGTGGATGGCCGCCCATTGCGCATTATCGTTTGCGAAGACCGGCGAAAGGGCGACGCTGATCCGGACCGCGTCGGCGAGCGAAATCGATTGGGGAACTCCCTTCTTCGGCGTCAGCTGCTCGACGTCGGGGGCAGGCGTTCCATACGCGGGATAGGGGAGCGGGGTACCGCTAATCGTGGGTTCGGGCTGGGGTGAAGGCATCTGCACGCCCGGAATCTCGCTTTGAGAGGGCGCACTCTGTGCCAAGCCGATGCCGGTCACAAGCCCGCCGAGCACAAGGCTGGCGACGAGCGCTCGCGCTGAACGTATGGTTGGCTTCATCGTTAGTGCACCGCGCCGGCGCCGGCCGGGCCCGACGAGGGCCCGTTGGCTACGGCCACGAGGCTGCCATCCTTTAAAGCGTCGGGACGGGTCGTTATCACCATCATCCCCGGTTGCACCCCTGGAGCGATCACTTGCGCGAGCGTGTCGGTCTGGACTCCGAGCCGAACGGGCACGGCTTGCGCCTTACCGGCGGAGATGACGTAGACGACGCTTCCGGCGGGAGTCGCGGCCACGGCGCTACGCGGGACGACCGTGGCGCCCTCGGCCCGTTCCTTCGTCACCGTTACGGTCACCAGCATGCCGCCGCGCAGCGCGTAACCGGGATTCTGCAGCTCGAGGCGGGCCAGATAGGACAAGGTCCCCGAGGTCGGGACCGCGTTCACCGTGCCGATCGGGGCGCTGAAGCGCTTTCCGGGCAACGACGAAGACTCGAACGACACGACGCTTCCCGAATGCACGTAAGGAAGATCGTCGTCGGGCACGTTGACGTTGATCCAAACGCGATCGATGCGAGCAACCTGGAGTACCGGCTGCGAGGGTGAGGCGTATGCGCCGGGATCGAGCAGACGGTTCGCTACGACCGCATCGTACGGGGCGTAGAGATAGGTCTGCGACAACTGAGTGCGCAGGACCCGCGCTTGGGCCGCCGCGGCCGCCGCCTGAGCCTGTTGCGACCGAACCCCCTGCAAGCTCACGTCGTTGTTGCGCAACCCGACTTTGGCGTTGTTGTAGGCCTGCTGCGCCTGAATGTAGTTCGCCTGCGACTGCTGGAGCTGCGTCTCGGAGACGTAGCCTTGCCGGTAGAGCTGGCGGTTTTGATCGTAGACCAATTTGGCATTTTGCAGCGACGCCGCCGCCGTTTGCAGGGTTGCCGCGTTGGTCTGCGTCTGAACGGGATAGCCGACGACTGCGCCCTGCGCCGAGGCGGCCGCCTGCGCGGCTTGTGCCTGCGCTTGCTGGAGCTGCGCTTGAAGCGTGGAGGGGTCGATCGTCGCCAGCAGCGCGCCCTTCCTCACCATGTCGCCAATATTCACGTTGATGGCCGTAATCATGCCGCTCTGCTGAAAGGCCAGCGTCGACTGGTCTAGCGGCGAGATCTGTCCGTCAAGCGTGACATAGGTAGCGATGTTCTGCCGGGTCGCCGCGGCAGCATCGACGCTCAGCGGCATCGGTCCTGGAGGCGGCTTCTTCCCGCAGGCGACCAGCGCCGGCGCGGCCAGAGCCAGCGCCACTGCGAACAGCATCATCCTAAGCATCTGCTTCTCAACCCGATCCTTCATGGTCTCATATACGGCGAGCGGTGCCATTTGATTCAAGCCTTAATCGGCCCTGTGGTAGAACCTCGGCATGAGGTGAACGGCTGCAGGGCGTATTTCCCCGGGGCATGAGCGCGAAACTCGACATCGGCCGCTCGTACAGTCTCCAGAGCCGCGTCGAGGAGTGGATGACGGCCGAAAAGACCGGCAACAAGGGCGTCGACGTGCTCTCCACGTCGGTACTGGTTCAGATGGTCGAGACCGCGGCGATCCACTGCATCGAGCCGCTATTGAGCGCCGGGCAATTAACCCTCGGGACGCATATCGACCTGGAGCACAGCAAACTGGTCCCTGTTGGTTTTATCGTGAGGACTCAGGTCGAAGTCGTCATGCTCGACGGACCGCGAGTCAGCTTCGCCGTCCAGGTTTTCGACGAGCAGGAAGCCGTGGCCGAGGGCACCCACGAGCGCTACATCATCGACAAGGCCAAGTTCCTGGCAAAGCTGCGCGAAAAGCTCGCCTGACCATCAGCCTTATAAGGCCCCTGACCTCTCAGTGCAGGGGAGGCAATCGGCCGTTCCCGAAAAGGGTTTGACGGGCAGTGCCGGAGCCCGTCCCCTAGGGCCGGTCGAAGGCATTCCCATAGGTCTCATAACAGCTAGGAGGACACATTGAAGCGACTGAGCACTGGAGTTCTTGCCGCGCTAATGATAGCCGGACTCGGACTCAACGCGGTCGCAGCCCAGACTAGCGCATCGCATGGCAACATTGGAACCAACGCGATCGCGCAAGACACGGGCGCGAACCCTGCTCCGCCGGCGAACTTCGGTTCCCCCCCGTCGGGGCAGTATCCTATTCTCTATAACGACCACCACGTCTACTCTAAACCCGATATTCTGAAGCAAGGCCGCGTCCTTGCCGCACTGGTGCGGGGCGGAACGCTCTTAATTCCACTTCGCTCGATGTTCGAGCAAATGGGCGCTACCGTGTCATTCGACTCAAGCACTCAGACTGTGACGGTCAGTAAAGCCGGCGCCGAGGTCAAAGTGACCGTCGGCAAACCGGAGGTCATCATCAACGGTGAGTCGCGTCCGCTGGACGTGGCCCCGATGATGTATCAGGGCGTCGTTCTCGTACCGGTCCGAGTCATCTCGGAAGGCATGGGCGCGTACGTTCTGTGGGTTGCCGATAGGCGTCTCGTCGTCGTGCGGTACATACCGGCGACGCCGCCGCCGAGCCCGGCACCTCCGCCTCCGCCCCCGCCGCCGCCACCCACACCGACGCCGACTCAGAAACCGTACTACGACTTCTACGTAGCCGGCGATTACATCATTTCGCCGAAGGTTTACAACGAATTCGTTAACGGCGCGACGAGCGACAACAACAACAACGGCTTCTCGTATCGCCTCCACGGCGCTATCGAGATTCCGGTGATGAATCTCCCCTGGATGATAGCAATCGATTACCGGCAGTTTAACTGGAACCACAACTGTGGTGGATCCGGCGATCCGGGATGCTACGTTACAGCAATCGGCGGGCTCGACCAGCCAAACCTTTGCTGCGGCGGCCAATCGTCGGTCCCGACATTCAATGGAAGTGACTACGAGTTCACCGGGGCATTGGGCATACGAGTCCTACAGCCACGGATCTATATCGCAGGCGCTTACATGTCTCGTAGAAACAACTACGGTTATCCGGAGGAGAACGGCGCTGGCGTCGGCATCGAGAAGCTTCCCGATCTCGATCGGACCTTCTCGTTCTATGGAAGCGCCTATTACTTCTTCGATGTAAACGGCAACTACGCGGCCCTGCCGCGTGAGTGCGACAGCGCCACCGTGGGCTGCACGTACAATGTCGGATACAACGTCCTGAAGTACGACATCGGCGTATCGTATACGTTCCCCAGCTTTCCCCTCTTCTTCGAGGCGGGTTTCCTGGGCGATCGGGGTTACAACCTAAACGCCGCACCGATTGGTTTTTCGGAGAGCGGCCCATATGCAGGTATTGGCCTGAAGATCTAAGCTTCAGCCCATACGGCACACAAGAAAAGCCTCCGCTAACCACGGAGGCTTTTCTCCTTGAAGGTCTGGTTTAGCCCGACTCGTTGTCGCCGGGGGCCTCGATTACGTCAGTAAACTTCGGACCCCGGCTCCTAGATTCGGACTAAACGAGACCTTCAAAATTTTATTACTAGGGTAGTGGGGTGGGTGAGGGGCCGAGACGCGTCAGCGTGTTTGAGTCTTGCGGTACGGGCGATTGTTCCACGCAGGGCGGCGTGATGACGTCGACGTCGGGATGGCCAGGCGCCGGCGACGGGACCGGGCTTGCGTTCGGCGTGGTCTCGGGCATGACGCCCACGGGAAGCGGCGTTGGGCAGAGTTGCGCCATCCCAAACCAATGCTCGGTATAACCTTGTGCGATCGTCGTCTTCATCGCCTTACCGAAATACGTGTTGCCGTACTTGACGACCAGCAAATGCATGAACTCCCAGGTCACCTGCTGCTCGGGTTGCGTGTACACTTTTTGCAATACGAGGACGGCGAGGTAATACGAACGCGCCAGCTCGGGATCGTTCGGATACTTCGCAGCCCACTTCCGCAACGCTTCGGTCGCAAAATCGAGCTTCGCGATCAAATGCGGATCGGTCGTGTATGCCCCGGCGCTAATCGAACCATCTTTATAGGTGTTGTCGATGCCGAGATAGCTCATCTTCATCCGGCCGAAATATTCGTCTCCGGGCGCGGAGCTGTTGAACTCTTCGCACTTTAGGTGCGCCCACTTACTCTTGGTTGCGCCGCACACGTCCTTCGACGCAGCCTTGTCGGGCGCTGCCGCCGATTTGGCCGTTGCGGCCGGTCCTGGCGTTGCTGTCACCGCAGGCGTCGCAGTCTGCGGCAGCGCGGAAACCAGGATCGAGCTCGCCAGGGCAAGCGTAAATGACAACGTTGATAACGACGTTCTTGCAGGTCTCACATCTATTATTTTTCCGCGACGCCCCGGGCACCCTTCCAAAACGCCCGCGTGAGGGGCGTTTCTCCGCCGCCGCGAACGACGCAAAATGGCTCGCTCGATTGCCCTCGCGGCTCTGCAACTCGACGCGCACGATCGCGACGACTCGCACGCGGGGCTCGAGCGCGCCCTTGATGCAACCCGTCTCGCTGCGCTTGACGCCGACCTCGTCGTGCTCCCGGAGGCAACATTCCCAGCTTACGTGCTGGGCAAAGCACCGCTCGGTGCGCACGAAGCCCAGCGGGCTATCGAGCGTTTACGCGTTATCGCGCGTGAAACATCGACGGTTGTGGTCGCCGGCGCCGCCGTCTTGCGCGACGGGCATGCGCGCAATGCAGCCGTCGTCATCGACGCCGACGGTTCGCTTGCCGGCCGCGCGGACAAGCTCTTTCTCTGGCATTTCGACCGCCGATGGTTCGAAGACGGGCAACGATTGGCGCCCGTTGCGACCAAGATCGGGCTTCTGGGCGTGCTGATCTGCGCCGACGGACGGCTTCCGACGATTTCGCGCGCCTTAGTGGATCGCGGCGCGGAGCTGCTCGTGATGCCGACGGCATGGGTAACGAGCGGCCGCGACCCGCAGGCTTTGGAGAACGTGCAAGCAGATCTCTTGGCGCGCGTTCGTGCCTACGAAAACCACGTGCCGTTCGTTGCTGCCAACAAGTGCGGCAGCGAACTCAACATGGTCGCGTACTGCGGCAAGAGCCAGATCGTCGACGCCGGCGGCAAGATCGTCGCGCTTGCGAACGAGCGTGAAGCGGAAACATTGCGCGCCGTCGTAACGTTGGACGCCGAACGGCCCGCCCGGGTCGAAACGGTGCATCCGCCGCTGCGCCAGAACTGCCCGGCGGCTCCGCTTCGGCTGGCGATTTCGTACGAATCGCTTCCCGCCGACATCGACGAACGTTTGGAGCTGCTCGACGACGCCTTTGCGATCTCGACTTCGGACTCCGGCCGCCTCGATCTGGTGGACCGAGTGATTCCGTCGATGCCCGTCGACGACCGCACGGTGCTCGATCCGGGTGGACTCGTGCCGTATCGTCGCGCCGGTTATGCCTTGTTTTGCTGGACGAGCGACATCGGTCCACCGTGGCTGGAATGCATCGCCCGAGCTCGAGCAGTCGAGCTGCGCGTTTATCTCGTCGTTTTCGATCGCTCCGCGCAACGCGCGTTCGCGGTCGACCCTGACGGCCTCATCGTTGCCGGCACGTTCGCGCAATACCGGCTGGCCAGCTTTGCACTCGACCCCCGGAAGACGGACGATATGCTGGTGGCGCCCGGCACCGACGTGGCCGAAGGCCTCGCTCGCGTGGAAGCCATCATGACCGACGGTTCATCCTGAGCAGCCGCCTGCGAACCGTCGTCGTGCTCGCGCTGGCAGCGCTGACGCTAGCCGGAGCGGCGGCAAAAACCCAGCGATTGCATCTCGCTACCGCAACGATCGTTGCGTCGCGCTGGCCGTATTTGCCGGGCAGCGTGCTGCCGCTCCACATCAAGGGCATCGCGCCGCCCTATTCGGTCTCGATTCTGGGACCGGGACGATTACTCAACGGCGACACGTACGCGATTCCGGCTGCGAGCCAGGCCGGAACGGCCTTTCTGGTCGTCGGAAATCGAGCTGGGTTCGGGACGACGCAACTGCGAATTGGAGCGCCGCCCGTCGCCCGCCGGCTCTTGCTCGTGGCATCCTACGACGAGGGGCTCGTCCTGCACGACGAGCGGAACTTCTCGGTAATCGGCGTGCTCGCGACCGGCGGCGTTCCAAGCGACGTGGCCGTCGACCGCGCCGGCGAAGCCGTCGTTCCCGATACTCAAGGATCCCAGCTGACGCTCGCGAGCTTGGCGACCTCGTGGGACGTCAGGGACATCGGCGACGTTCCGTTCGGCGACGAAGTCGCGACCGACGATGCACTTCATGCAATTTTCGTCACCAATCGAGATTGGAACGGCACCGGAGCGCTGACGCGAGTCGCGGGCGGGCGAGATGCCGTCGTGACGCGCGTGAGCACCGGCGAAACGGCGGAGGGCTTGGCGGTCGACGAGCGCCGCCAAATCGTCTACGTCGCCAATACCAACGACGGAACGATCGCCTTCGTAGATGCGCGCTCGATGCGAATCATTCGGCGGTTGCCCGCGGTGGCTCGCGTCTTTTCGCTAGCCCTCTCGCCCGACGGAACGCGCTTGTACGCGATCTCGAACCAGGCGGTGGACTCACCGTTTGGAAAGGCTGGGGAGGCGATCGAAATCTGGCTGAAAGGCCCCCTCCCGCGCATAGTCGCCCGGAGTGGCAGGCTTTCGTTTCCGCTTGGCGTCGCGCTGGACGATCGTGCAAACACCCTCTTCGTGGGCGACGAAGGCCGCGGCGCGATCGATGTGCTCGACGCTCGAACCTTGCGCCGGAAACGCGCCGCGCTTGCGACCTGCTCCATTCCTTGGAAGTTGACGCTGGATCCGGCGAGCGAGCGGCTTTACGTCCCCTGTGCCGGCGACAACGAGATTGACGTCTTCGACACGCGCTCGCTACGGCGAGTCGCACACGCGCCGTTTGCGACAGGCGGCTATCCTCTCGCCATCGCAGTATGGCGACCATGATTGCGGTTTTCCTCGCCGTTGCGCTCTTGCCCGCGCGCATCGAGCCGGGGTCACCTTTTCCCCACATCGTCGAACAGGCTCCGACGATCGACAGCGTCGCGCCCGGCGTCGAATACGCCGATTATCAACTCTTGACGTCCATCGGACCCCTCTCGATTCACGTCGTTGCCGTCGAGCCGCGTCGTGGCGACGTCCACCTCGAGAACGTGCTCGCCGATGACGCGCTCGACTCGCGCGGCGAAACGGTCGGCTCGATGGCGCAACGAACGAAGGCAGTCGCTGGTATCAACGGCGATTACTTCGATATCGGCAACACGAACCGGCCCGAAAACATCGTCGTTCGCGGCGGCGCGCTTTTGCAGGTTCCGTATAAACGCTACGCGCTCGCGATTACGCGCGACGGCGGCGCGCACATCGCAGAGTTTTCGTTTTCAGGCGAGCTGCAAGTCAACGAGCGCACGCTGTCGCTCGGGGGCATCGATCAGTTGCCGCCGCCCAACGGCGGCCTCTCGCTGTTAACGCCCGGGTACGGCCACGTGCGTCCGCAAGACAACGTAACGCTCGTGAACCTCCAGCCCCTCTCCGGAACACCGCCACTCGCGCGCTACCGCGTAACCGGTGTGGCCGACAATCTCGCCACGCAGCCGCCGGGCTATTACCTCGCAATCGGACCGAACGAGTACAGCACCGTCGATGCCTTTGACGCCGGCGCGGTCGTCGAAGCCTCCGGTACGCTCGAGCCCATCGAGCTTGACTCGATTGCAACGGCTATCGGAGGTGGGCCGCTGATCCTGCATGACGGTGAGTGGTACGACGATGGTGACGGGCCGAACGGAAGGGAGTTTGCAAAGCGCATCCCGTGCTCGGGTGCGGCAATCGCCTCGGATGGTCGCCTCTTTTTGATCGAGGTGGACGGTCGCCAGCCCGAAGTCAGCGTGGGTTTGAAGCGGCCGGAGTTCGCCGCCTTGATGCGATCGCTGGGCGCTACCGAAGGGCTCGCATTCGACGGCGGCGGCTCTTCGACGATCGCGATCCGGCGCTTAGGCGAGAGCGAAGCCGTCATGGCGAACTCACCATCGGACGGCATCGAGCGCCCGGTGGGCGACGGTCTCTTCGTCTACAGCACCGCGCCGGTTGGTCCGGCGGTTCGTCTCGTCGCCCGGCCAAATGTCGTTCGCGCGATTCCGGGCGCCGGCGTTCCGCTGCACATCGCAGCCGTCGACGCAGCCAATCACGTTGCCGCCGGCGAAGCGCCAGTTCGCGTCAGCGTTTCGCCGCCATCGCTTGGCGAGTTTCGCAATGGGGAGTTCGTCGCGCTCCATCCCGGCTTCGGACGACTTTTCATGCGCGCCGCTAGTTTGCAAGGCGACGTTGCCGTGGAAGTCGATGCGACGCCGACCCGCACTCGAATCACGCCCTCGCGCCCCAACGTCGACTCCGATGCGATGGTCATGTTGCTGCCGCACGCGTACGACGCGCACGGTTATCCGCTCGTTCTTCCGGCCTCGCTGCCGTGGAAGGCCACGGCGGGTTCGATCGACGATCGTGGTGAGTTTCGCGCCGGATCGCAGGACGCCGACGTAAGCGTGCGGATTGGAGATACTCTTACGGCGGCGCGCGTGACGGTAGGATCGCACGACGAGGCGCTGCCTTTTGCGCAGCTCGCGCACTTCGTAACGATTCCGCATGGCGGTGCGGGCCAGCTCGCCAAGGATGCGGGTTGTGGCAGTTGCGTGGCACTGCGTTTCGCGTTTTCCGGCAACGAGCGCGCCGCCTACGCGATGGCCGACGTCCCGCTTCCCAACGACACGATCGGCCTGACGTTCGACTTGCAAGACGACGGCAGCGCCGCGCGGCTGCGGGTCGCCTTGCGCAACGAAATCAACGAGGACGTTTTGCTCGATGCAACCCGCCTCGGCGAGGTGGGCTGGAGGAAGGTCGTCCTACGCTTTCCGCCCGATACCCAAGTCTCGCGCCTGATCGCTATCTACGTGCTTCCGTCCAAAGGCATCGAGCTGTCCGAAGGCAGCGTCGTCCTACGAAACGTGCGCGCGATTGTGGCGGGGCAGTAGGAGTCCGGAGATACCGGCGAGGACGAGCAGCGCCCCGATCGCAACGACGTCGATGTTGGGCGCCCAGATCACTTCGATTTCCGGATAGCTGGTAATGTCCGCCCGCAACCAGAGACCGCCGGCGTGCACGGCGGCGCCGCCGGCACTCATTACGATGGCATGTGGCAACGGCCGATCGTTTTCGTCGTCCACGGCGAAAAGCACGGCTCCCCTTCGACTGCGCTCAGGACCGGGGGCACCGGGATCGCGCAGCAACACGGCCGCCTCTGCGGGCGCGAACAGGATCGCCTTGACGACGCGCCGCGCGGCGGGAACGTTGAAGGAATCGAAGGGCACGTCCATTCCAGCGATCGTCTGCCGCGCTTGCATCAGCAGCACCGGCGACAAGAAGGCACTCCCGTTTGGCTGCGTCACCGTTAGCCGGTTGCCTTGAAGATCGCGAACCTCCACGTCGACCACGTCGCGCGGGGCTGCGCGAAGAATGAAGCTCCCGGCATTGCGCGCGTGCGTCCCGATTTCTAACGGGGCGTGCAAGGCCCGATCGAGCGTCACAACGACCGGCGCGGTTCGATCTTCACTGGGAAGTGGAAAGGCGAGCGTGCCGACATCTTCAACGCGAACCCGTTCGCCCGGCGCGCCCACGACGTTTCGGTCGTCCGGCGCGAAGAGCCCATTGGCGACGCCGGCCACAGCCATTGCGGCCGCCCCGAATGCGACGGCTGCAATCGACAGGCGCGCGCGCGAACTCCGCGCCGCCTTCCACTGCTTTCGCCCGTTGACGACGACGAGGATTGCGAGCGCCGCCAGCGCGATGTTGTACCATCCCGTGTGGTACGCCGGGCGTCCCGGCAACAAAATCTCCACGATAACTCCCGCGGTTGCAATCAGCGCGGTCGCCAGAAACCAACTCAACGCCCGCGCACCGCAGTCAGCGCCGCGCGCATTTCGTCGAGCGTTAACGGGCCGTCGAATGCGTGAATCACCACGCCTTGGCGATCGACGAGAACCGTTGTCGGCAAGCCGAGTGCATTGTATGCGCGGCCGTATTGTTGACGGCCGTCGACCCAGATCGGGAAGCGGATCCCTAAAGAGGCGGCAAAGGCTCGCGCTCGTTGCGGCGATTCACCTTCGTTGACGCCGACGACCGCGATGCCGCGCCCGCCTTCGCCATCGGCCAAGCGTTGGAGGTCGGGCATTTCGGCCCGGCAGGGGGGACACCACGACGCCCACAGATTCATCACCACCAGCGATCCGCGATACCGTTCGAGCGAAACGGCGCGCCCGCGATCGTCGCGTAAATCAAAGATGGGTGCCCGCTGGCCCGCCAAACCGCTAGGACCGCCGGCGGCGCCTCGTTGGCTAACGAAGTAAGGCTCCGCGACGTAGACGGCGATAGCCAGAGCCAGCGCGACGGCCAGCCAGATAATATAGCGAGGCACGGGTCAGCGCGATTCTTAGCTAGGGAGGCTAGTCCCTACGGACGAAACGGCGACGGCGTGCCTGCCACGATTCTTGACGGACGCGCGCTCGCCGCCGATCTGCGAACGGAGCTCGTGGAGCGCTCGAACGCGCTGCGCGAGCGCGGGCTTCACCCTCGACTCGCCATCGTCTTCGTCGGCGAGAATGAGTCGAGTCTCGCGTACGTGCGTAATCTCGCCCGTACCGGCGAGCGTGCCGGCATCGGCGTTGCCGTCTCGCACCTTCCGGCCGGCGCGTCGGTCGACGAGGTACGCTCCAAACTCGAAGAACTTCGCGACGATCCGGCGACGCACGGCGTCATGCTACAGCAACCGCTGCCGCCGCATCTCTCCATTCGCGAAATCGCCGACGCGATTCCGCCGCATAAGGACGTTGACGGGGCAAATCCCACCAATCAAGGCCACTTGGCTTTCGGAAGCGGAACCGAATACGTGGCCGCAACCCCGGCTGCGGTAATGCTGCTGCTCGAGCGCAGCCCGCACTGGCCACTTCGAGGACGGCGCGCCGCGATGATCGGACGGTCCATCGTCGTCGGAGCACCCGTTGCAATGCTGATGCTGGCGCAAGACGCGACGGTCACGGTCTTGCATAAAGAGTCGTCCGCGCTGCAGCCCTACGTGAAGCTCGCTGAGGTCGTGGTTGTTGCCGCCGGCGTCCCGGGATTGATACGGGGCGAAGACTTGATGCCGGGTGCGACCGTCATCGACGTCGGCACGACGCTCGTGGACGGCGTTCTCCGCGGTGACGTCGACTTCGACAGCGCCGTCGAAGTGGCCGGTGCAATCACGCCGGTTCCCGGCGGCGTTGGCCCGGTTACCAACGTTGCATTGCTCCGTAACGTGGTCAAGGCGACGGAATACGCCGCGGCAGGCCGCTCCTTATGGAGCGCCCAAAGCGAGTTTCGGTGAACCCGCTTCTGCTCGAACTCGAGCAACAAGGTCGCAAGGACGGCGTGCCCGTCATTTCGCGCGAATCCGGGCGCCTGCTTTCGACGCTCGTTACGGCGATGCAAGCCAGCCGGATTTTGGAGGTCGGCACGGCCTACGGATATGCCACGCTGTGGATGGCGCTGGCGCAACCTCGGATGGGACGAATTTGGACGATCGAATCGGACGTCGCTCGCACCGACGTCGCGCGCGCCTATTTTCGGCGAGCCGACGAAGACGACTACATCGAGGTCTTTAACACGCCGGCGCTCGAGCTGCTGGAAAACTTTCCGCATCGCAACCTGGACATCGCGTTCGTCGCCGCCAACGAGGGCGAGTATCGCGCCTATCTCGAGCTGCTCATCCCCATGCTCAAACTCTCCGGGCTCGTTATCTTCGAGCACGCTCTCCGCGCGCCGCCGGAGTTTAGCGAAGCCTTCCTGCATCATCCCGCCCTGGATGCGACGGTGCTCGGACTGGGCGACGGGATCGCCATCGGGGCGCGCCGGAAATGACGAGCCCGCAAGCGTTCAAGGACGCGATGCGCCACGTGCCCACCGGCGTGACGGTGGTTACCAGCCTCAAGGACGGCGAACCGCGAGGCATCACGGTCAATTCGTTTGCCAGCGTTTCGCTCGAACCGCCCTCGCTCTTGATCTGCGTCAATCGCGAGGCTCGAAGCTACCTGTTCATTTCGACGTCGCGCATCTTCTGCGTCAACGTGCTGGCGGGCAACCAGCGCAACCTCGCCGAGCATTTTTCGGGAAGAGTTCGCGAGCTTCAGTTTGCCGGTGTCGGGTATGCGATCGACGCTACGGGCGCGCCGGTGCTCGACGGCTCGATCGCGCACTTCGATTGCGAGGTCGCGCAAGAGCAAAACTTCGGCTCGCACTCGATTCTGATCGGCAACGTTCTCTCGTGCAAGTCGCGGTCCGGCTCGCCGCTGGGATACTTCAACGGCGGCTTCCACGACTTCGGCATTCACGTCGACTAGGACCCTCAGTTGCTGCGACGGGAGACTTTCGAGGTTGGTACGCTGGCTTGTAACTGCACGATCGTCGCCGACGATCGAAGCGGCGAAGCGATCGTGGTCGACGGCGGCGACGGCGTTGACGAAGTGGTCGCGCGGCTACGCAAGAACAACTGGCGCGCGAAGCTGCTGGTGCATACCCACGCGCACATCGACCACATCGCAAACGTCGGGCGCCTACGCGAGCTGACCGCAGCGAGCGCCTTGCTTCATCCGGCCGATCTGCCGCTCTATCACACGCTCGCACTACAGGCGCGCTGGCTCGGGCTGGCCGGTGCTCCGCCGGTTGTGAGCCTCGACGGCGACCTCAACGACGGCGCCGTGCTCCAGGCTGGAGCCGTGCGGCTCGAAGTGCTGCACACGCCGGGCCATACCCCCGGAAGCGTCTCCTTTGCGCTGCGCGGTGATGAGGAGACGACCTTGCTCACCGGCGACACTCTCTTCGCCGGCTCCATCGGGCGCTGGGATCTGGGCGGCACGTCGATGGAAGATATCGTTGCCTCGATTCAAACCAAGCTGATGGACTTCAGCGATACCACGACGGTCGTTCCGGGGCACGGCCCGTTCACCACGATCGGCATCGAGCGCCGGTCGAACCCGTACCTGCGTGCATGATCGCGAGAAAAAACGCCGGCTCTTCGTCGGCATCCGGCTCGACGATGCCACGCGCGCGGCCTGCGCCGGCGTTTCGGAGGGATTGCAACGGACCGGTTTCGCCGCCAGATACGAGGCGCCCGATAAGTTTCACGTTACGCTGGCCTTTTTGGGCAACGCCGGAGCAAAACAGTACGAGGCAATCGCCAATGCAATCAACGGTGTTGCTGCGCAGACCGCGCCGTTTCCACTAACGCTCGATAAGATTGGCGCCTTTCCCCACGAGCGTAAGCCACGCGTCGTGTATATTGGAGCCCGCGAGCAAGGGGCGCCGTTTCGAGCGCTGGCGCAAGCAGTACGAGACTCTAATGCGGCGCTCGGCTTCAAGTTCGACGACGATTCGGTCGCGCACGTCACAATCGCGCGGGTCAGGGACCCTCGGGCGCCCTTGCGTTCGATCGAGTTTGCCGCGATCGTTTTTAAGGTGGAATCGTTATCGCTCTTCGAGTCGCTCTTCGACCCGAAGGCCAACACCTCGCGCTACGAGATAACCAGCGTCGCGCCGCTCATCGCAGGAGCTAGCGCAGTTTGATGAGGACCTTGCCGCCGTCGCTGCCGTTGCTCGCGGGTGGAGCGGCAACGGGTTCGGGCTGCGACGCAGATGCCGGCCGCGGCATCGCGGCGTAGTCCGGAACCGCTCCGGACGAAACTTTTTTGCGGTAGTCGTCAAGCGTGACGTGAAGCGCCTCGAGCGCGCGCTCGGGGTAATCCTTCTTCTTCTCCGGATACCCGTCGAGCTGTGATTCGATCTCGGCTGCGGTGATCGCCGCCGCTTCGTCGATCGTCTTTCCCTTGGCGATTTCGACGACGAGGCTGCACGTCGCCGTACCAAAGCCGCACCCGGTCGTGAAGTACGAGATATCCTCGATGACCGCTCCGGGGCCGACCTTCAAAAAGAAGTTATACATGTCGCCGCACGAGTCGCTGAAGTACTCGCCGCTGGCCGTGGGATTCTCCATCGTGCGAAACCCGGTGCGCTCTTCAACGAGCAACTGAAACTTAGGAAAGTTCAACCTACCATCTCCTTGGGGTGCAGTTCGAAGCGGCACTCTTTTCCGCCATGTGCTAAGGACTCCGTTTGCGTGTGCTCTCCGCCAAGCGTTTCGTCGATGACGTGATGGATGACCTGGCAGACTTCCGGATGCTCTTTGGCCGCCTGCGAATACGGGCAGCTCCGCTCGTGCAGCACGAACCCGTCGTCGAGCAAACTATACTCGGCTACGACGCCGGTCTTGCGCAGCATCTCGGTGAGCTGAGCGACACGTTGCTCCGGTTCGTTGGAAGTGACGGTCAGTTGGGCGCGCGCGATCGCGCGGCGCGAGAGTCCGTCGAAAATCTGCGTAATCGCCGGCGCACCGAACTGATCCTTGACCTCGCGCAGCACGGCCGTGAGCATCTTGTCGTAGGCCTGCGGGAACAGCCGGTCGGCCTCGGGAGTCAACGAAAACTCGTACGTCGGCTTGGTGGGACCGCGACGAACCGACGTCTCCGCCACCAGGCCGTCGCGCTCGAGGACCATGAGCTGCTGCCGGACGGCATTTGGCGAGAGGCCGAATACTTGAGCCAGATCGGCGGCCGAGGCCGAGCCTCGCCGGCGAAGCTCGCTGACGATCTTTCCGCGCGTCGTCTGAAAGAAGCGGTCCGAGTGCATCTTTAGGCGATCCTAGCACGAAGACCCATAGATAGTAAAGTTTTTCCTTGACTTTCTAAGAGAGCCTCAGCTACCATAAATCGCATGCCCGACCACGGTCTTCGTATCACGAACCTCCGGTGCCAAGTCGCCGGCAAGGAAATCCTTAAAGGGATCGACCTCACGGTCGAACCGGGAAAAATCCACGCCCTGATGGGCCCCAACGGCAGCGGTAAATCGACGCTCGCCTTTTCGGTAACTGGCCATCCTCAATATCAAGTGACCGGCGGAAGTGTCGACCTCGACGGCGAGGATATGCTGGCGCTCGCGCCCGACAAGCGGGCCCGCGCCGGACTCTTCCTCTCCTTCCAATATCCGGCTGCGATCCCAGGGGTCAAGGTCGCGAATTTCCTGCACGCCGCTCGGCAGGCCGAACGGCCAGGCGACCTACCGCCCGCCAAGTTTCGCGCACTTCTTTTGGAAAAGATGGAGCAACTGGGCATCGATCCGTCGTTCATGGGCCGCTACCTCAACGACGGCTTCTCGGGCGGAGAAAAAAAGCGGCTGGAAATGTTGCAGCTTGCAGTGCTAGCGCCCAAGTATGCGATTCTCGACGAAACCGATTCGGGTCTCGACATCGACGCGCTCAAGGACGTCGGCACCTCGATTGCCGCGTTACGCGCGAGCGAGGAGGGTCGTAATACCGGCTTTTTGATCATCACGCACTATCCACGAATTCTTTCATACGTCGTTCCCGACGTCGTGCACGTCATGATTGACGGGCGTATCGTTAAGACTGGCGGCCACGACTTGGCGCATCGCATCGAACGTGAAGGCTACGACAAGCTGCGTGAGGAGAGTGCGGTCGTTGCCTAGTCCGGCTCCGGTCGTCGCCGAGCGCGACGATGCGACTCGAGAACTGTACGACCGCGTTGCAGAGCTAGATCCGTCACCATTCTCAGTCGAGAAGCGGACGCGCGCGCTCGACCGCTTTCTTTCCTTACGGAGCGGTCGCGAAAAGCCCGGGCGTTTCTGGCGTATCGACTTTGAATCCATTGCCCCCCAGGCGAGCGCAATCGACCTGAGTGCCGCCAACGTACGCGTTGAAAATCACGACCCAGCCGTCTTCATTTGCGACCTTGCGACCGCGGCGCGTGAATGCCCCGAACCTTTCGCGCGTGCCTTCGGAACGACCGGCATCCTGACGACGAAGTTCGGCTCGCTGGCCGCGGCCTTCGCGCAGTGCGGGGTCTTCGTCCACGTACGAGCCGACCACGCTTGTGACGTCCCGATCGTCATCCACTACAGCGCACCCGCGGGAGCCGCGATCTTTCCTTGGAGCGTCGTTTTAGCCGAACGGGGAGCGCGCGTCACCATCGTCGAGCGGATCGAGGGCGGCGCCGGAGCCTTTCTCTGCGGCGCAACCGAAGTGGTTACCGAAGAGCGCGCGGAGGTGCACTATGCCGCTTTTCAGAACGCCGGCGACGGCGCGCGGATTATCTGGAACCGTGCCGCTCGTCCCGGACGCGAAGCGCGGATGGCATGGGCATCGGCCGAACTGGGCGGCGAACTGGCTGCCAGCGACCTCTCCGTTTCGATCGAAGCGCCCGGAGTGCAAGCCGATCTTACGGCAATCTTCTTTCCGCGCGGCACGCAGCACGTGGACGTAGTCAGCACCGTCGACCATCGCGCGGGTGACGCAACCTCCGAAACACTCGTCAAGACGGCCGCTCTCGAGCGGGGACAGGCGCGCTTTCTCGGCAACATCCGCATCGCGCCGCACGCTCAGGGAAGCGACGCTCGTCTACGCGACGATGCGCTGCTGCTCTCGGCGACAGCCCACGTCGATTCGGTGCCGGCACTCGAAATTGGCGCGAACGCCGTAAAGGCCTACCACGGCGCCACCGTTGGCGCGATCGACGCCGAACAAATCTTTTACATGGAAAGCCGTGGCCTGGAACGGGCGGCCGCGGAGCGGATGATTGCGCTGGGGTTTTTCGAGCCGGCCATAGAACGTTTTCCAACCGTGCAGCTACGCGACGAAATTCGCGCGGTGCTTGCAGCAAAACTTTCGTGACTCAAACACTGCGTTCTGACGCCAAAACGGAGCGCATCATTGCCGATTTTCCGATTCTGTCGCGGCCGACCTCGCGAGGAAAGCGGCTGGTCTATCTCGACTCGGCGGCGACCTCACAGAAGCCGCGGGCCGTCATCCAAGCACTGGTGGATTATTACGAACAGTATAATGCGAACATCCATCGGGGGGTCTACGAGATCGCGCAGCGCGCCACCGAAGAATACGAGCAGGCTCGCGTTAAACTGGCGCGGTTCATCGGCGCGAAGACGTCCGAGGTCGTCTGGGTCCGCAACACGACCGAAGCAATAAATTTGGTCGCCTATTCGTGGGGCGACCAGCACGTCACCTCAGGCGACGCAATCCTGCTCACCGAACTCGAGCATCATTCGGACCTCGTCCCGTGGCAACTGCTGGCGGCGCGAACCGGCGCCGAGTTACGCTTCATTCCGGTCGACGCTCGCGGCATCCACGTTCTCGACGATCTCGACCGGTTGCTCGACGGCTGCAAGCTCGTCGCGGTCGCGCACGCCAGCAACACGCTCGGAACGATCGCGCCGCTGGAAACAATCATTCCCCGCGCGCACGCCGCCGGTGCGCTCGTGTTGGTGGACGGGGCGCAGGGAGCGCCGCATCTTCCGCTCGACGTCAAAGCGCTGGATGCCGATTTTTATGCCTTTAGCGGGCACAAGATGCTCGGCCCCACCGGAATCGGCTGTCTCTACGGAAAGCGCGAAATCCTGGAAGCGATGCCGCCGTTTCTCTCAGGCGGCGACATGATTCGCAAGGTCGAATACACGCAGACCACCTTTGCCGATCCGCCACGCCGTTTCGAGGCCGGAACGAGCAACATCGCCGATGCCATCGCGTTCGGCGTAGCGGCCGACTATCTGTCGGCGCTCGGGATGCCGTGGGTTCGCGAGCACGAGCGCGCGCTGACCGGCTATGCTCTGAAACGCCTGTCAGAACTCGAGCGGCGGGGCCTTGCGATCTACGGACCGCGCGATCCGGAACGCAGCTCCGGCGTCATCTCGTTCAACTTCGGTGACATCCACCCGCACGATCTCGCCTCGATTCTCGATACCGAAGGCATCTGTATACGAGCGGGCCATCATTGCACGATGCCGCTGATGGAAAAGTCCGGCTGGGCCGCCACCGCCCGCGCCTCGTTTTACATTTACAACACCGAGGCCGACGTTGACGCGCTCTGCGAGGGCCTCGAAAAGGCTGCTCGCGTCTTTCACATCTGATGGACGATTTCTACCGGGATTATATCCTCGACCACTACCGCAGTCCGCGCAACTTCGGAACCCTCGAGCAGCCCGACGCCGCAGCTGAAGACGTCAATCCCCTGTGCGGCGACCAGATCCGCGTCGAACTCAAGCTCGACGACGGCAAGATCAGCGACGTGCGCTTTTCCGGAAAGGGCTGCGCCATCAGTCAGGCGTCGACCTCGATGCTGCTGGAAAGCGTCAAGGGAATGAAGCTCGCCGACGTCGCGAAGTTGCCCAAGGATGCCGTCTTGGAGAACGTCGGGATCGGCATCAGTCCGACGCGCATGAAGTGTGCGATGCTTGGCCTGCGCGTGCTCAAGAGCGCGGCCATCGGCCGGCTCGCCGATTGGCCCGACGAAGAATAACCCGCTGTCATCCTGAGCGCAGTCGGCTTCGCCGGTTAGCCTATTGTGGTTTGATCCAATAGTGGTCGGTAATTTGTAAACCACTCGGGCCCGGCACGACCGTGAACGTGCCGTAGTATTCAACTCCGCCCGACTTAACGTCCGCAGTCACTTGGTAACCCGAGTTGCTCCCCGGGGTCGAACGAACCGACTCGATCTGTGCCTCGCCGTTCATGAATGTTTCGCTCGGGCTTCCGCCTGCGAGATACGTGCTCGCGGTGGTGCGATCGCCGTGCGCGAGCGCTTCGAGATAGGAGCGCACGAGCGACACGGCAGGCTCACCGGCGGGCGCTTTGAGAGCCGCCGCTGGAGTTGGCGCAGCCGGTGCGGGCGTTGCAGCCGCAATCGGTTTCGACGTTGCGACGCTCGCCTTGCTTGGGGTCGTCGTAACCGGGGGCGGCCGGGGCAGCGTCGCGCCCCGCCTCGGCGTTGCGCTCGGACCCGGCGTTGTGTTCGCAGCTGGCGTAGTCGTTGCCGGCTTTGAGGTTGGGGCGGGATGTTTGGTCGCCGTTGGTTTGGGTGTCGGCGTGGACGTTGCACCTGGCCTCGGCGACGATGACGCCGACGCCATTGGCGATGGCGACGGCAGGGGCGTTACCGGCGGTACGGTCGCCTCGACAACGTTCGTTTGCGCCGGCCGTTTCGATGCACCGGAGCCGCCGAGGAAATGCGCGAGCACGCCTCCCAAAAGAAGACCGGCCAAAATCACGACGACGATCAGCGGGAAAACCGGAAGGCCTCCGCCGGAGGGCTCGTCATCGCCGCGTCGCCGGCGGGGCGGTTCCCTTCCGTTCAGGGCGTCAGCCGTTCGGCCAGCGCGTCGCGCAGCGCAGCGGGCAATGCCGCAACGAACTCGGGCCGCTCCGAAACAAAGAGCACCGTCGCCTCCTTGAGCAGGTCCGGATTACTTAGCGCGTACGCCAGCAGCGCTGCAGCCGCGCCGTTTTCGCGCTTCGCGATGCTCTCCAACGTCGTGCCGGCTCCTTCGGCGGCATCCTCGGAGGACTCCCCGCGTTCGCGAAACGCGGTAAAAACCGACTCGACGAACGCCGGATAGGCATCCGCAGGCATCGTCGAAATCCCGCGCTCGTAGAAAGCGGCGAGATCGGCCTCGTCAATCTTCGCGAGAAGCTTCTCGACTGTACCTACCAGCATGTCGGCCGGCACGTTCCCGAAGGACATCGGGCGATTCATTTATCCTTGGCAGCAGGCAGCTCCTCGATGCGGCAGAAATTGTCGTGGCCATGATCCGAGTGAAGGTACCGCTCGATCTCCATGCCGTCGTCCGAGGCGGCTCTGGTGCCTTTGCGCTTGCCACACCGCTGCGTATCCGCGACCTGCTCGGATTTGCCGTCCGCGAAGTGATCGGGACGCGTGCCCCCCGCGACAAGTTCTCGCGTAGCGTCCATCGAACGCTCGCCGGCCTTATGGCCGGCGACTTTACGATCGACGTCAACGGGCGCAGCTTCAACGACCCCGACGCCGTCGTCGTCTGCGACGGCACCGTTGACGTGCGTTTCTTTCTCAGCCAGCGGCGGCGGACTGCTCCCAACCGGATATTCTGAGCCAAAGCTTGCTCTTGCATCGGGTGATACTGTAGAAGAAAGTTCTTCTCGGCAGAAACGGAGCACACAATCAAACTCGGCCTCGCCTTGCTTACGGCGCTCCTGCCGGTGCTGCAGCCGGCGCTTGCAGATTTTCGATACGATTTGGCGGGCGAGGACGTGTATCGGATCGAGTCGACTGCGACGGTTTCGCGAGTCTCGTACACCGGTACCGAGGGCTTATCGATCAAGCAAAACGGGAAGACCACGCGCTTTGAAGCGCGAGCACACTACGTACGCTACTCCCCCGACGGCAAGACCAGCGCCGACGCCCGGTTCGTCACCGAGCTTCTTCCCGATGGCTCTTTCGAGGGGCGCGTCGACGACGATCCGGACTTTCTGACGATCCTCAACCAGCCATTTGCCGTGCAGCTCGACCCCGTCACGCTCCGGGATCTGCGCGAGCTCCACGGCGGGGTCCCTTTCTCGGCAAGCTCTCCGCTCGGCGGAGACTCGGTGCTCCACGGTTCCCTGCGCCCTGGAACCGGCGGTCCGATCGACGGACGCCCGACCGTCGCCGTGCGCTTCCAAGCCGTTGGCCCGATGACCGGAACGTTGCCGGGCAGCTCCGACGCCAGCATTTCCGGCACGATGCGCATGGACGGGACGGCGTATTACGCGCTCGGCGACGCGATGCTGCTAGCGCTCAGCGCGAGACTAACGATCGACGCGCGTTTACGTCAAGATCATCCGGCCGTCTTCATCCCGGTGCACATCACGTACCTCAGAGCGATTCGCGTAGTGAGGGACGAGCGCGACGTCGGTCAGGCGGTCAAAATGCTCAAAATGCTCCGATGAGCTCGACTTGCAGCGGATGCCGGAACGGTTGCTCGCGCAGTTCCGTTAGCGGCGTTAACGCCAAATGGTTTTGATGGCAGTCGATCAGCATTTCGATTCCACGCTTGACACAGCCAGTCTCTTCGACGTACTTCGCCAGCTTTTTCATGAAGTAGGCGCGCGGATCCCGTAAGACCTTGGCGTAGTACGGATCGTCGGTGAGGCCCGCCGAATCCACGCCCTCTTTGGGAACCAGCCACACGAACCACGGATCCTCGCTCTGCCGGTATCCGATCAGCACCAACGGAATGGCTCTTGCCGAGCCTAGGTTCGGCACGAAACTGCACATCGTGTAGGCATCCAACGAAATCTCCGTCGGCTCGATCACGGCTTGTGACATCAACTGCACCTCTCATCCATCCAAACAAAAAAACCGCTTCTGCTACTGCAACGAAGCGGTTTCCTATGGGTTTCGGGCCAGCGGCCCGAGCGAAATCGGCATGGCGACCCTTTAGGAGCGGAATCAAATTTCCCTGCGGTTGCGGGCACGGCGTGCGCCGGTTTTGAGGAGTTTTCTCCCGCGATGTGAAACCACCGGCCCTAGCGGTGGTGTCGGGGGCACTGTATGAGCGCGCCCGCACCACTCCTTCGTGGGAGTATACGTGCCAACAGCGAGTCCAACGGGCCGAACGGCGGCCGCGCACGGTGCGGCGACCTCGACCCCGAGCGTCGAGAACTTTGACAGGGTCGTCGACGACTATCAGCGCCGCCTATACGGGTTCGCGTTGCGCATGACCGGCAATCGAGAGGACGCTGAAGAGATCGTTCAGGACGCTTTCGTCCGCGCCTACCGTGCGCTGGGCAAGATGTCGCCCGAGCAGCGAGCCGACCTGCGGCTGCAGCCCTGGCTCTATACGATCACGCTGAACGTAACCCGCAATCGCCTACGCAGCAAGCGCCCCGCCAACGTAGCGCTCGATGCGCTGGCCGACCCCGACGCCCTCTTACGCGAATCGAACGAGGGCCCGCCTCAACCCGAAAGAATCGTCGAGCAAAACGCGGAGATCGCACTCGTCGAGCGTGCCTTGCTTCAGCTGCCGATGCACTTGCGCGCCGCGGCCACCCTACGCTTCATTGAAGGACGCAGTCATCCGGAGATTGCCGAGATTCTCAACCAGCCGATCGGAACGGTGAAGTCGCACGTTCATCGAGCCGTACGCATCTTGCGGCGGATTCTTGGGCCGCAGATAGGAAGATTCAACCCAGAAGGAGCTCCCGTTCATGCGTTGTCGTGACGTCGATGCATTGTGGGATGAGCTTCGCGGCGAGTGCCAGGCCTCGCTGAAGGAGACCGTTCACACTCATCTTCGCGCCTGCCCCTCGTGTCAGGCGGTTTACGAACAATACGCGGGTGTCGCGTACTGCCTCTCCTGTCTGCCGCGCCCCGAGCCTTCCTGCGATTTGGCAAAAAAGGTGATCCAACACATCGCCGCCCTCAAAGGGGTGGCCGCGCCCATCGTGCTCTCGGTAATCGCGACGCCGTTGGGACGCCTCTACGCCGGATTCAAAGACCAGCGGATCGCCTACCTTAGCCTGGACACCGGCGATTCGCCCGAAGAAGTCGCCGGCCGCGCCGAGCGCCGCTTACGCCGGCCCGTCGTGCTGGGAGAGGCACCGGCATGGCTCGTACGCACGATCGAAGGATTCTTCAGCACCTGGAAGATCGACGACGACGCCGTTGACATCAGCAACCTCACGCCGTTCGAACAAGCCGTCCTGCGCGCGGCGGCTCGCATCCCTCCCGGCGAAGTCCGTTCGTACGCGTGGGTCGCGACACAGATCGGGCGCCCCAAGGCTGCGCGCGCCGTCGGCCGCGTCATGGCGCGTAATCCGCTCCCGCTGCTCTTTCCGTGCCACCGCGTCGTCGACTCGTCCGGAGATCTGCACGATTATTTCTATGGACTCGAGATGAAAGCCAAGCTGCTTCAAATGGAGGGCTACCGCGGTTAGACGCCAACCTTAACGAAGGTGGCGATTCACGCTCTTTTCGACAGATGACCGATCCTCGGATCGCCGCCATCCCTGACGTCCACGGTCACGCCAAGGGCGAACACCGGCCTTTTACAGAGGAACGGCCACTTGCGTATTCTGCCCGAATGCTCTTCCTCTGGTTTTACCACGCCTGCCGGCGCGCATCTCCGCGTTTTCTGATGGCGGCCGACCACGCCAACTACCTGACGTTTGAGGATCCCGGTGCGGTCGCGACCGTTCGCCGGGCGCTCAAGCTCGCGCAGGCCGGCGATCTGATCGGCGCGGCCGAAACAGCCGGCGTCGACGCACAGCACGCGGCGGTCGTCTCGGAGGGATTGCGCCGGGGGATGCGGTTCGCGATCGGCGCCGAGATGGATAACGATCCCCGCGCGCGCCCCGATGCTCAAAATATCGTGGATGCATTGCGTCCCGACGGAATTATCCGCTCGGTGCACTTCGTGCCAATCCATCATCCGGAAAAAGGGGCTGACTGGCCATGGGCCTTCGACAGTGAGGAGTTCAGCGATCTTTACGAGACCGTAAGCACCGAGACGCTCTGGGAGCTCTACACCGCCAAGCTGTTTGACGATCTCGAGAAGCTGCCCGCGCACATCGCGGGCCACTTCTACGTTCCAGCGACGCTGGGACGCTGGCCGGCGCAAAAGACGCTGGAACAGTACGAGGACCGCTTGCTCGACATCTGCCACCGGCAGGGCATCGCCGTGGAGATCAACACCCGGTTTCTCTACCGTGACCATCCCGAGGACCGCAAGAAAAAATACCTCGAGGCCAATGCGAGACTCATCCGCAAGGCCAAAGCCCGCGGTGTCGGACTTGGGATCGGCTCCGACGCTCACAGCCCGAAGGACCAGGGCAATGCGTTCGACATCATCCTCGGGCTGCTCGACGACGCGCACGTCAACGAACTCGTCTTTCCGGTTGCCGGAAGGCTAGCTCGCGTTGCGCTGCGCGCGACGCCTGCGCACCTCGAAGCCCAGGCGCAGGCGGGGCGCCAACCGGCCGCGCCCGGCAGCAGCATCACCGGCTATGGCCGCGCCGAGCTTGGATTGCCTGAAGAGGCCGAGCCGGCCGGCGCGCACCGCGAAGGCGGTCGCGCCGCGCGCGACAGCGGGCCGAAGAAGCGCGCCGCCGACTCGGCGCGCACGTCGAAGCGTCCAACCATCTCGACCCCGCCGCCGGCGAGCACCTCTCGCCGCAGCGCCGAGTCGACGTCGTCGGCCACCAAAGCAAAGGCCGCGCGCCTCGCCAAACCTGCAGCACCCGAGAAGAAAAAGCCCGTGCGACCGCCGGCGCCGCCGCCGGCGCCGCCCGCAGCGGCCAAAGCAAAGAAGCCCGTCGTAAAGCCGCCGCCGCGGCCGGTTGTTAAGAAGGCGCCGGCCGTTAAAAGCGTCGTCGCGAAGAAGGTCGCGAAAAAGGGCGTCGTCGTGAAGAAAGTCGTCAAGAAAGCTTCCAGCAAAACCATCGTCCGCAAGAAGCCGGCGGCAAAGACCGTTGCGCCGCGCCGCCCGGCGAAGCCGAAGCGGCCCGCCGCCGCACCCGCGAAGAAGAGCGTCAAAAAGAAGAAACCCGCGGCAAAGCGCCGCTAACACCCATTTTTCTACAGGGGACTAAAGCCAGTGGCGGATATCGTGCGCCTTAGAAATATCGCATTCGTTGGACCCCATCACGCGGGCAAAACGACGCTCGTCGAAGCGCTCCTCGCCCATACGGGCGCGATCGGACGACGGGGATCGATCGCCGATGGAACGACCGTCACCGATCACGAGCCTGAAGACGCGGCCCACCTGCAATCAACCACGGTGGGCTTTGCGCATACTACGGCCGACGACGTCGACATCTCGATCATCGATACGCCGGGGTTCATCGACTTCTTCGAGGATACCAAACAGGTACTGGCCGGCGTTGACGCAGCAATCGTGGTAGTCGAGGCCGATCCCGGTCGCGTCGTGCAGACGCAGGCAGTGTTGGACTATCTCGAGTCGGTTCGGATGCCGCACATCTTCGTGGTCAATAAGATGGATCGTCCGGGCGCCGACTTTGCGGGAACGTTGGCCGCGCTGCAGAGCGCTTACGGCCGTCACGTCGTAGCCGAGCAGTTCCCCATCGGAAGCGCCGAACAGTTTTCCGGCTACGTGGACCTGGCTCAAATGAAAGCCTTTCGATTCGATTCGGGTGAGGAGCCTATCCCCGCCGACTTGCAGGACCAAGCAGCGCGAATGCATGCCGAACTGCTCGAGGCGATGGCCGACTTCGACGACCATTTGATGGAGGAGTTGCTCGAAGGCGTGGAGCCGCCGCTCGAAGAGATCGAGCGCGATCTTTGCGCCGAATGCTCGCACGACGAAGTCGTTCCGGTCCTCGTCGCAGCCGGACTCTCGGGCGCCGGAGTTGCGGCGCTGGTGCGAGCGATCGAAACCTGGCTGCCTTCGCCGGCAGACGCATCGCAAGTCGACGCCGAGGGGCGGCCAATCGAATCAGACCCCGCCGGCCCGGTCATCGCGCGCGTTATCAAGACTAGCATCCATCCGCAGAGCGGAAAACTTTCGATCGTCCGAATTCTTTCGGGAACGATCAAGGCCGACGCGACTCTTGGCAACATCACCAAACGCGACGAAAAGGTCCGCCTTGGCGGCCTTTACCGTCTCCAAGGCAAAAAGCAGGAACCGCTTCCCGAGGCGAGTGCCGGAATGATCGTAGCGCTTGCCCGGCTCGAAACGGTTTCGACGGGCGATACGCTCACGTCAAACGGACACAAGGTGCTGTTGCCGCTCCAGCCGGTGGCCGCTCCCGTGTTTGCCGTTGCCATCAAGCCGAAAGAACGAATCGACGAAGCCAAAATGTCGCAGATGATGGCTCGCATCGTCGACGAAGATCCGGCGCTGCGACTGGAGCGGGCCGACGTCACGCACGAGCTGCTTCTGCTTGGCCGCGGAGAGCAGCACGTCTCCATCGCAGTCGAGCGACTGGCTCGCAAATATAAGGTCGAAGTTGAAACCGGCGCGCCGACGATTCCATATCTGGAAACGATTACCGGCGGCACCGAAGTTCATTCGCGCTACAAGCATCAGACGGGCGGCCATGGGCAGTTCGGCGACGTCTGGCTGCGGTTCGAACCCCGCGAGCGCGGCGCCGGCGTCACATTCGAAGACAAGATCGTCGGCGGCGTCGTGCCACGGCAGTTCATCCCAGCTGTGGAAAAGGGCATACGCGAAGCGCTCGCTCACGGTCCCAACGGCAACCCGGTAACCGACATGCACGTGACGCTCTTCGACGGCCAGTATCACGACGTGGACTCGAGCGAGCAATCGTTTAAGACCGCGGCGAGCATGGGCGTACGAGAAGCGCTTCCGAAGTGCAATCCGGTCGTGCTCGAACCGATCGCTCACGTGCGCGCGATCGTACCGACGAACTACACCTCGGTGGTCATCCAGCAGCTAACCGGCAAGCGCGGACAGATCCTCGGCATGAACCCCGACGAGCGGGCGGGATTCGACATCGTCGAAGCTTACGTCCCCGCAGTCGAGTTGTCGCGCTATATCACGGAGTTGCGCACCGCCACGCAAGGTTTGGGGACGTATTCGTGGCGCCACGAACGCTACGATCCCGTTCCTGGAAATAAAGTCGGACCGAAAGCCGCGGTCTGAGTGTTCCGCGCGGCTTCGCTCCTCCTGACGGGTGCGTTCGCGTTAGCATTCGTTGGGTGCACGAAGACGGGGGGCGAGATCGCTTCGGGGCGGCACTCGTGGACTAAACCCGGCCTGTTGCGAGTCGCCGTGCAGTCGGATTTGAAGAATCTCAATCCGCTGCTCGACTCGAATACGACCGACGTCTTCGTCGACCGGTTGATGTTCGAGCCGCTGTTGAGCGCGGATCCAAAAGGGAACCCGGTGCCGATGCTGGCGGCACTAGTGCCGACGCTCGAGAACGGGGGAATCAGCCGAGACGGCTTGACGATCACCTATCACCTTCGGCGCGGCGTTCGATGGACCGACGGCGTGCCGTTGACGTCACACGACGTCAAGTGGTCTTGGCAGGCGATCATGAATCCCAATAACAACGTCGTATCGCGCCACGGATACGACATCATCTCGGGCATCGACACGCCCGACCCCTCGACCGTGGTCGTGCATCTCAAGGCGAAGTTTTCGCCGTTCGTAGATACCTTCTTCGCCGAGAGCGATCAGCCATACATGATTGCTCCGGCGCACGTTTTGGCGCAATACCCCAACCTCAATCAAGTGTCGTTTAACAACAAGCCGGTCGTGAGCGACGGGCCCTTCAAGTTCGTCGAGTGGGCACGCGGCGATCACATTACGCTCGAACGCAACGATGCTTTCTTCATGGGAACGCCCGGGCTGCAGCGCATCGACGTCAAGATCATTCCCGACGAGGAGACCTCGGTCAACCTCCTGCGTACGCATGCGATCGATTATATGTTCCAGGCATCGATCGAAACGTACCAGTCGTTGCACGACGCACCCGACGTGCGGATCGTCTGGGTGAACGTCAACGGCTACTACTACCTCCAGATAAACTGCTCGACGCCGCTCCTGCGCGATCCGCGCGTGCGGCTGGCACTCGCCCACGCGATCGACAAGCAAGAGCTCGCGCAAAAACTCGCATTCAATCAGCAATCCGTGGCCACCGAAGACATTCCCGACTGGATGTGGGCCTTCAACCCGCACGTTCGTTCCTATCCACACGATCCGGCGATGGCACGAAAGCTCCTGGGCGAAGCAGGCTGGTCACCGGGTCCGGACGGGATCATGCGCAAGAACGGCCAGCGATTGGATCTCCTCATGGTTACGAATAACTCGAGCGCAACGCGCCGGCGCGAGGCCGTCGAAGTGCAATCGATGTTACACGAAGCCGGGATCGAGTCGGAGATCAAGTTCTATCCGGGCGACATTCTCTATGCGCCGGCCGGCATGGGCGGCATCTTGCAACTGGGCCGATTCGACATTACCGTCTCAGGATGGTACGCGGGCGTCGATCCCGACGACAGCACGCAGCTGCAGTGCCAGAACTTCCCGCCCAGCGGCTACAACTACTCACGCTATTGCAGCCCCGACATGCAGGCCGCGCAACAGGTCGCGCTGACGCACTACGACCGGAAGTCGCGCACCGCAGCCTATTATCGTATTCAAGAGTTGCTAGCGCGAGACAATCCGGCTATCTTCACGATGTGGTTGCGCCAAATGGAGCCGATCAGCGTGGATTTCAAGGGGTTCAACCCAAATCCGGTCGTCGAGTCGTGGAACGCCTGGCAGTGGGCCATATAGGAATGCAAGAGATTGCTTGGCTGCGCAAGATCATCGTCGAGCGGGCGTTGACTCGCGGCGATTACATTCTCGCCGGCGGCAGCCCAAGTGACTATTACATCGATAAGTTCCGGCTGTTCTCCGATCCGCAGGTACTGCGCCGCATCGCGCGGCTCTTCACTCCCATCATTGAGGAGTCGAGCCCGGACTTAATTGGCGGCACCGAACTTGGCGGCGTGGTGATCGCGACCGCCGTCTCGCAGATGTCCGGGATACCGATGATCGCGGTTCGGAAGAAACCCAAAGCCTACGGCGCCTTCGCCAACGAATACGTCGAGGGCCCGTATCACACCGGTCAACGAGTCTTGCTGCTCGAAGACGTCGTCACCAGCGGAACCGAGCTGCTTGCGGCCGCCTCGCGCTTGCAAGAGCTGGGGCTGATCGTCACGCCGTATGCGGTCGTAAGCCGCGGGCTCGCGCCGGGGGTGCGCGCGCTCATTGCGTTTTCGCTTCCTCGCAGCGAGCCGAAGCTGGAGAACTAGTCCAAGGAAGCCAACACGTCGTCGGCATGTTCGTCGACGTTGACCTTCGGCCAAACTTTGACGATCTTGCCGCCGCCGTCGATCAAAAATGTCGAACGCGCGATGCCTTTACTCTTCTTGCCGTACATATTCTTTTCGACGATCACCCCAAACGCGTCGCAGAGCTTCGACTCGGTGTCGGCCAGCAACTCGAACGGAATCGAGTATTTCTCCTTGAATCGCTGGTGCGACTCGGCCGAATCCCGGCTGACGCCGACGATGCGCGCCTTCTTCTTTTGAAACTGCGGATAGAGGTCGCGAAACTGCGAGGCTTCGCTCGTGCAGCCCGGCGTATCGTCTTTGGGATAGAAATAGAGAATCAGAGGGCCGCCGAGCAGGTCGGTCGTCGTTAGCTGCGCTCCTCGATCGTCCAGCAGCGTTACGGCGGGAAGTTTGTCGCCTTCGCCAAGCAAGTTTTCGCCCTTTCTCGAAGATTGTGAGGATGACTGCTCATCCGTTGGCCGTGCGCCTCGTCGAGCACCTGCGCGGCGGCCGGGAAATCCGCGTTCTGGAGTTTGCCTCCGGCGCCGGACGTAACACCCAGGCGCTGCGCGAAGCGGGCTTGGACGTCGTTACGATCGACGATCCGATGGCCGCATCGGTGGCGCCGTTCGCCGGCGTTCCCGGCGGGTTCGCGGCCGCGCTGTCGACGCATGGCCTGCTTCACGGCACGCCGGCGATCGTCGCCGGAAACGTATCGCAGATCGCCCAGCGCCTCGCAAGCAACGGCATGCTCTTCGCGACCTTTGGTTCCGTCCGCGACGCGCGATGCGGCCAGGGCGAGCGTATCGATGCCTCGACTTTCGCGCCGGCCGAAGGCGACGAGCGCGGCGTGCCCCACGCCTTTTTCGATCGCGCCCAGTTGGTCGCGCTTCTCGATCCCTACTTCGCGGTCGAATCGTTAGAAGAGCACGAAGCCGACAAGGTCCACTGGTTCGTGGTCGCTACGGGATTAGAAACGAGACGATGAACGACAAGATGAGGATCGTCGCGAGAACTCCGGCCGCGGTTACGTGATTGCGCGAATGGTGGACGGGATGATGCGGATTCTTTCTCGCGGCATGTTCGCGGCGACGGTGATCGTACCAGACGACGGCAATTGCCACCAGGAGCAGTAACGGAACGACCCAGCGCAGCAAAGGATGATACACGGCTGAACCTTAGGTCGCTCGCGTCGAGATCAAATCCTGCATCGGGCTCGAGGCATTGGCGTAGAGGCGCTTGGGCATGCGCCCGGCCAAAAAGGCCTCGCGGCCCGCAATCACGGCGTGCTTCATCGCGCGCGCCATTCGGACCGGATCGCTCGCCCCGGCGATTCCGGTGTTCATCAGCAGCGCGTCGACGCCCAGCTCCATGGCTATTGCCGCGTCGGAGGCGGTGCCGACGCCGGCGTCCACGATCACGGGAACCGTTGCCCGTTCTTTGATGATCCGGATCGAATAGGGGTTGCAAACTCCCAGTCCGCTACCGATGGGTGCCGCCAGCGGCATGACCGCGGCGCAGCCGATCTCTTCGAGCTGCTTACACGCGATCGGATCGTCGCCGATGTACGGAAGAACAGTAAATCCGTCGGCAACGAGTTGCTCGGCTGCAGCCAAGGTCGCGCGAGTATCGGGATGCAGCGTCTGGGCGTCGCCGATCACCTCGAGTTTGATCAGGTCCGTGGCAAGCAGCTCGCGCGCTAAGTGTGCGGTCAAGATCGCGTCTTTGGCCGTATAACATCCGGCGGTATTCGGCAGAACGGTAAACCGGCTGCGGTCGATGTAATCGAGCATCGTTCTCCCCTGCCGGTCGTCGAGGCTGATGCGCCGGATCGCCACCGTCACCATCGCCGCGCCGCTGGCCGCATGGACCGCCTGCATGACTTCCATTGAAGGATACTTTCCGGTTCCGACAATGAGGCGCGACGCAAGTTCCAGCGCGCCGATGCGCAGCGTGTCGTTTTCCATTTAGCCTCCCGCCACCGCGGTGATAATCTCGACGCGGTCGCCGTCGCACAGACGATCGGTCTCGTACTCGGTTCGCCGGACGACGCGCTCGTTGCGAGCCACGGCGATGCCGGCGCGGGGCGAGCCCAGCAGTTCGAGCAGAGCGCTGACCGTCAGGTCGTCGGGCAGGTCGCGCAGATGCCCGTTGATCGTTGCCTTCACACGCGGCTAGTTCGTTCCACGAAGGGCCAATCCGTGCCGGCGCGCGCAAGCGAGAAAGGAAGCAGCTCAGGCGCCGGCTTTCCCTCGATGGCATCGGCGATCGTCCGGGCGGTCACCGGAGCCAGGAGAATGCCGTTGCGATAATGCCCGCAGGCAAGAAAGAGGCCATCAATCGGCGTTGGACCGAGGAATGGCAGTCCGTCCGGCGTGCCCGGCCGAAGACCGGCCCAAGATTCGGTCACCGCGAACGAACCAAGCGTCGGCGCTGCCGAAAGCGTGGCCTGCAAGAGCTCGTGCATTCCTTGTGCCGTGACGCGCTCTTCAAAACCCACCGGCTCCACGGTCGCGCCAACGAGTAGCCGCCCGTCGTCCCGCGGCACGAGGTAGGCACCCGGAATCCAGGTCGCATGACGCACTAAGCCCGCAGGGGCGGCCAGCGCAAGCATCTGCCCCTTGATCGGCTCGACCGGCGGAACGCACGACGGAGGCACGCCTTTGAGTTGCGAAGCCCAGGCGCCGCACGCGTTGACAATCGCGCCGGCCGCAACGAAACCGAGGTTGGTATGGACGCCGAGGACGCGGCGCTGGTCGCACTCCACGCGCAGCTGCGAGGTTTGCGCGACGCGGACGCCGCGGGCTTGGCACGCTGCTACGAGCGCGCGCCCGAGCAAACGATTATCGACGCAGCCTTCCCCGGCGACGAGCATTCCGCCGGCGACGTGCGCTCCAAGCCAAGGCTCCGCTGAAAGAACGCTTGCACGGTCGAGAATTTCGGCCTCGAGTTTGCTCTGAGCTAACCGGTGCCATTGCCGCTTACGCCGTTCGAGCTGCGTCTCACTGAAAGCGGTATGAACGATTCCGTTGAGGCGCAATCGCGAGTCGATATTGCTTGCATCCCGCACGCGCAGCTCGAACTCTGGGTACTCCCATAACGACGCGGCGCACAGCTTGGCCAGCGAGTCGTTGACGATGTGCTCGGAATACGGGGCAAGCATTCCTGCACCGGCCCACGAGGCCGCACGGCCCGGCTCGCCGTGGTCGTACACGCGTACGGTTGCTCCGCGCCCGGCGAGTTCGAAGGCGATTGCGAGGCCGATGAGCCCGGCACCGATCACGACGACGTCGCCGCCACGGTCATTCATCAAGCACCGGCTTTGACGCGACTCCATCGAGTCCAGCTTTTGCCTCTTGCGCTCCTTCCGCGCCATGGTATCGTTCGATGATGGCCCGCATACTGTGTTGCGTCGCCCTATTCGGACTCGCCGCGCGCCCGCTGAACGCCGCGCCGCTGCCAGACGCCTCGATTCTTCAAGGCATTGGAAGCCGGGCGTTAGCTGCGGGTGCGGCGCCTGGCATAGCCTTGGCGGTCGCATACAAAGGGCGGATCGTTTATGAGGGCGGCTTCGGCTTCGCTAACGTTGCAACGAGCGATCCCGTCACGGCGAACACTCGGTTCGCGATCGGGTCGCTTACGAAGCAGCTCACGGCGGCAGCGATAATGTTACTCGTCCAAGAACGCAAGGTATCTCTGAGTGACGATCTCTCGAGCTACGTGCCGTCGCTGCCGGGTGCAGGGCAGATTACGCTTCGGATGCTACTCGATCAAAACAGCGGCTTGCACAACTATCCGCGATTAAGCGAACATTTGTGGCCGGCGGCGGGCGCGATTCCGCTTGCGAACGTTATCGCTTACCTCTCCACCGACAGGCTGGACTTTCCGCCCGGAGCAAAGTGGGAATACAGCAACGCCAACTACGCGGCTCTTGCGGCTGTTGTAGAAAGAGTAAGGGGCGTTCCATTTGGGACGTTCTTCGCTCGCAGATATTCGAACCGCTTCACATGACGGACAGTGATTTGGGTTATGTCGCGCAGCAAAACGGAGGCGTCGCCGTCGGCTACGTTAACGGCAGCCCCGAAACCCCGGCGCTTAGCCTAGACCTCTACAGCGGAGCAGGCGGTGCGGTCTCCTCCGCACACTACCTGGCGTTATGGGATCTCGCCCTGATGAGCGGCGCGCTGATTCCCTCATCTTACTTAGCGCAGGTATGGCAGGATGGCATATCGACCGGACAGGGTCCGGAACGCTATACGATGGGAGCGCCTACGGCATCGGTGCGTCACCGCAACCTACGACGGCGCCGACCCTCGCTGCGGGTGACGTTCCTGCTATTGATACGCTGGTGCGAGCGTTCTGGAATCAACTCGCCGCGGGCAGCGTCGATCGTAGTAAACTTACGAACCGGTTCTCGACGGCGTTGACGCCGCAGCGTCTCGCGCAAGTACAGCAGGGCATTGCGCTCCTTGGCCCGCTAGAGTCGTTTACTTTTTCGGGCAAGAGCACGGCGAACGATCTGACGACATATCGCTACACGCTCACTTTCGCGAGCGGGGCCGAGCACGAATGGGACGTCTCGATAACGCCCGACGGAAAAATTGCCGGTTCCGAATCGTTCGCTAACGGTCGCGTCTACTTCGATCAATGACAACGTCTATGTCGAAGCGGTCGCTGATTGGCGTGCTAGTCGGGGGAGTGACAAATATCGTCGCTGCCAACGCTTTGAACATTCCGATCGCCGTTTATGTGATGACGACGACGGGCGTCCTCGCTCTACCGAGCGCCGCACGGAAAGCGGTCTACTTGGCCGAGCTCCACGCCAACCCGCCAGCTTTCGCACTCTCACTGGCGACCTGGGCCTTCTGTTCGATTCTTGGAGGCTACGTCGCAGCCCGGATCGCGAGGGAAAACGAGATAGTCGTGGGAGCGCTTTCGTCGTGGACGTGCATCGCGTTGGCCGTAAACGCCCTCGTGCACGGGATATCGGGGCAATCGGTCTGGCAGTTTCTCGTATGGCTCCCTGGGAGTCCGCTGCTGAGCGTCCTCGGCGCCTACGTTATGCAAGCGAGCTTCCCGCGGCATGGCGGCGTAACGCCGCGATGATTCGCGCCTGCTCGCTCGGGGTGTTGGTGGCGTTTTTCGGCCGGTAGCTGTTGCAACTGTCAGGCCATCGTGATATATAGTTGAACTAGCCCAACTATATGAAGACGAACGATAACTCGGCTCCCCCTACCTGGAACTTGCAAGATGCCAAGGCGCGCCTATCCGAGTTGGTCGATCGATGCGTCGCGGGTGAACCGCAAATCATCTTACGGCGCGGCCAACCTGCCGCGGTGCTCGTTTCGCACTCTGAGTACGAGCGCCACAGCGCTCCCCGAGAGACGCTGATCTCCTTCTTGCAGCGCTCGCCGCTGCGCGGGTTGGACCTCGATTTTGAGCGATCGCCTGAGACTATCCAGGAGCTGAGGGATCTCGACCTGTGACGGGCTTTTTGCTCGACACGGTCGCGATTTCCGATGGCCTAAAGAGACACCCTAATCTTGGTCTCGTGGAGTGGTTCGCTGCCGTGAAAGGCGACGACCTGTACGTTAGCGTGCTAACCGTAGGCGAGTTGCAGAAAGGGATCGCGAAGTTGAGTTCGCACGATCCGCGCAGGCTGCAACTGGAGCGCTGGCTCGCGTTCGAGCTGCTGCCGCGGTTCGGCCGCAAAGTGCTTACGTTCGATGTCGAGACGGCGCGGCATTGGGGCAACATCGTCGGCGCAGCGGCGCGACGCGGTATCGTCCTGAGCGTGATCGACTCCCAGATCGCTGCAACTGCATCGGTTAACAGCTTGAAGGTCGTGACTCGAAATGAGCGCGACTTCGCGGCGTCCGGAGTCAGCACACTTAACCCCTGGAGCGCCTAGAACTCAGCCGCGGTCTGGAACTTCGCGGTTTTGCCTCACATACCAGTGTAAACGGGGCCCTCGCCGCCTTGCGGCGGCACCCAAGTGATGATCTGATAGGGATCGGCGATGTCGCAGGTCTTGCAGTGCACGCAGTTGGTGAAGTTGATCTGTAAGCGCCCTTCGAACTTGCCGTCGGTCTTTTCGAAGAGCGGTTCGTAGACCGCCGCAGGGCAGAAACTCCGGCACGGATTCCCATACTCGACCGTACAGCGGTCTCTACAGATGTCGGTATCTGCCACGATGAGGTGCGAGGGCTGGTTCTCTTCGTGCATCGTGCCGCTGTTGTACACGTCGGTGAGCTTGTCGAAGGTCAGCACGTTATCGATTTTGGCCCGCGGCGTTGGCTTGGGTTCCCAGCCCATCTTCTTCATCCGCGCGTATCCCGCTTCGCCGGGCAGTTTATTGATGAAGCCGAAGCCGGCGCCGCCGGTAAACGTCGCGAGTCCGGCATTAATCAACCCCGGCAGCAAACCGTTATGGAAACCCTGGTGAAAGTTGCGCGCCGTGCGAAGCTCAGCGTAGGCCCATGACTCTTTGAAGCGTCGCTCGTACGACGCGAGGGTCGCGCCGTCGTACGCGTCGGCTTTCAGCGCTTCCCAGAGCGTCTCGGCCGCGAGCATGCCGGACTTCATGCTCAGGTGAATACCCTTGAGACGCATACCGTTCAAGAAACCGGCCGAGTCGCCCACGATCAGAAGACCGTCGGCGTACGGGCGCGGCATCGCGAAGAGGCCACCCTCGGGAATCGCTTTCGCCCCATAGCGAATCAGCTTCGCGCCTTCGAGCATCCGCGCGATGGCCGGATGCTCTTTCATGCGCTGCAGTTCGTTGTGCGGATCGGTCGTCGGGTTCTTATAATCTAGGCCCGTTACCATTCCGATATCGAGTACGTTGGCCGCCATGCCGTAAATGAATCCGCCGCCAAACGTCTCGGGCGGAAGCGGATATCCTAGTGTGTGAATCACCGAGCCGGCCTTGAAGCGATCGTCGGGTAACTGCCACAGCTCTTTGACGCCGGCCGCGTAGACTTGCGGCTCGCGACCCTGCGTCAAACCGAGACGCGCCTCGGCCTGCTTTGCAAGCGTCCCGCGCGGACCTTCGCCAAGCACGACGACCTTCGCGAGAATATCCGCGCCCGGCTCGTAGTTCGCCTTTGGCTGGCCGTTGTGATCGAGACCTTTATCGCCGGTGCGCACGCCGATGACGCGCTCGCCCTCCCACAGCAGTTCTTGGCCTGGAAATGCCGGGAAGACTTGCGCGCCGGCCTCTTCGGCGCGCTCGCCCAACCACTTCGAGAGCTTTTGCAGTGACGTTACATACTTGCCGGTGTTGCGCAGCGGCGGCGGCGTAAGCGGCGCTTTGAGTTTGCCGCGCGTCGTCAGAAACCACAACTCGTCGGAGGTAACCGGCGACTCCACCGGCGCGCTCTCGCGCCAGTTCGGCAGCAACTCCTCGATGGCGCGCGGATCCATTACCGCGCCGGAGATGCCGTGATTTCCAACCTCGGCGGCCTTCTCGATCACCAGAATCTCGAGCGCACGCCCCGCCTCCGCCGCGAGCTGGCCGAGACGAATCGCCCCCGCAAGACTCGCCGGCCCCGCACCAACGAAAAGGACGTCTACTTCGAGTTGATCGCGTTGCGGCATTTCGGCTACTTACGCGAAACGGTAGGGCTTGCCCCTTGTGCTCGCGCAACGTCAGCACGATGGACTCAAAGCCCCGTCGCAGCTTCGCCAGCGATAATAACGCGCCCATCGCGCCCGAGATACTGCAAGCGATTCTCGACGCGAATGCCGGCGATGCGGGTGCCTATGGGAACGACCCGTGGACGGCGCGGGCCGTCGCTTGCTTTCGGAAGCATTTCGGCGACGACGCGGACGTCTATCTTACGTTCAACGGCACGGGCGCGAACGTAGCGGCGCTCAGTTCGTTGCTGCAGCCATGGGAATCGGTGCTCGCCCCCGCGACGGCACATCTGCAAACCGATGAATGCGGTGCGCTCGAGCGGTTTAGCGGCTCGAAGGTCGTTCCGATCGCGACGAGCGACGGCAAGCTTCGTCCCAGCGACCTTGAGCCGTATCTGCATGCCGGACAAGAGGTCCATTTCTCGCAGCCACGAGCACTTTCGATCTCGCAAGCGCCCGAGTTCGGCGGCCTTTACGAACTCGAAGAGCTGCGGGAGCTCTGTCGCTTCGCTCACGAACGCGGACTGATCGTCCATCTCGACGGCGCGCGCCTCGCCAATGCCGCGGCGGCGCTCGGTACGGATTTGCGAACCACGAGTCGCGACGCCGGCGTCGACGTCCTCAGCTTCGGCGGCACGAAGAACGGTTTGATGCTCGGCGAAGCGATCTGCTTCTTTAAGCCCGATTTGCACCGCGGCGCCGCGCCGTTCGTCCAGAAGCAAGCGATGCAGCTCGCTTCCAAGATGCGCTACATCGCGGCGCAGTTCGTGGCGCTCTTGTCCGGCGATAGCTGGCTGCGGTATGCGACGCACGCCAACGTGATGGCGCAGCGCCTGCACGCCCGCCTGCGCGCAATCGAAGGGGTTCGCGTCACGCGGCCCGTGCGCTGCAATGCGATCTTCGCAACGCTCGACCGCGCCGCGATCGAAGCGATCCAACGCGAATTCTTCTTCTACGTCTTCGACGAGGCGTTGCCCGAAGTGCGCTGGATGACGCACTGGGCGACCACGGAGCGAGACGTTGAGTCCTTCGTTGAAAGCGTCACTAAGGCCATAGTCTCTCTCTAGCCGTCCTGCGGGTTCCTCGCTAGGTTAACTGGGAGGATATTGGAACCTTGACCACGCTAGAATCACGCATGGCGCATCTCGAAGGAGCCTTCGAGCAGTTCGGCAGGGGCCTCGCGAGCATTGAAGGGCGTTTCGACGCCGTGGGCCGGAAAATCGATGGACGTTTCGACTCCCTTGACCGCAAGATCGACTCGCGTTTCGACACGCTCGATCAAAAGCTCGATCAGCGGTTCATGTGGACGATAGGCGCGGTCTTGAGCACCTGGTTGACAACGATCCTGGCGGTCTTTCTCCGGCACTAGGCATCGCTCGGCCGACCGTCGGGTCACCTAGTCCTCTCCATCGAAATAGTCCAGCTCCGGCGTTGCGCGTACCATGATCGAGCGGCAATCGCCCTTGATCGGCATCTCCATATCGACGAGCAGTTTATCCGAATCCGGATAATAGCAAGCTTCGAAAGGTTCGGTGCGTCCCAACAGCAGTACCGTCGCCGGAGCATCGCTCTCGTTGAGCAACTGGTGCGTCCCGCTCTCTCCAACCGGAAATGCGATAAAATCGCCCTTGCGGCAGTGCAGCGTTTCGGATAATGTCCGAATGCTGGGTTCCCCATCGAGCACGAAGAACATCTCCTCTTCGCGCGCGTGACCGTGCAGCGGACAGAAATAATGCCCGGGCGGAATTGTGCTCACGCGATAGCCAAGCTTTCGCGCGCCGATGACGAAACCCACCTCGGCATCAAATACGTGATAGCGCTCGGGCTGCTGCGCGCGTTCGGCAGGTTCGTCCCGAAACTCCAGTTCGTTGAGATTGATCCGATGGATTTCGGCGCCGGCGCGCGCGTAGAGCGCACGGTGAAGCGCGTCGTACGCGCCTGAAAAGATCGGCTCGCCGGTAGCAACCAACAGCGTCTGCGGATTCTCTCGAAGAATTCGCCGCAGGCCCAGCGCCGCGTTGCGCGCGTCGGCGTACTCACTCGCCTCCGGCAACGAAAGCGCGCCGGCCGGGGATCCGACCACCGCGTCGCCGACGACAACGGCCTGCTGCGCCGCGATGCTGATCGCGAACTCGCCGTCGCGGCGCTGATCGGGCAGACGAATGGTCTTCGCGCCTTCAAAGCTCATCTCGCGATGGTGCGGCGCGCTGATGATCGGCGCACCGTAGCGCTCGGCGACCTGACGCGCAGCCGTTTCGCGACCGGACGTTAGCACGACGACGCGCGCGATACCACCCAAGCTTTCCAGTTGAGCGTACCTTGCATCGTCGAACGCGAGCGGGTCGACCAACACGTTTTCCGCGCCGCTGGCAAACAGGTAGCAATTCTCGGACAGCGCGTCCGGCGTCCGCTGGGCGTGCCAGAAAACCCCGGGGATTCTCGTCGTTTGAAACATCAGGCGCTCAGTTCGGCTCCGCCGGCGCACTGCCATTTTCGGAAGGGATTCAGGCGCTGGCTTTGCAACCAGGCCACGTGAACAAGGCTCGATTCGAAGCGTTTTCCGACGGCGTCTTCGCCTTCGCCTTCACGCTTCTGGCGCTCGGCTTTGCTCTTCCGGAACTGCACGCGCCATCGAATCAAGCGCTCACCGCCGCTCTCCTGCGACTCTGGCCGAACCTGATTGCCTACTTCCTGAGCTTCTCCGTCATCGGGATCATGTGGCAGAACCATCATGCGCTCTTTCGGCTGGTGCAGCGCGTCGACCGCAAAGCGGTTTTCTGGAATCTTCTGCTTCTGGCCGCGGCCGTCTTGATACCGTTTGCGACCACGACGCTGGGTTCGTATCCGACGCTCTCCGCCTCGACATTTCTGTACGGCGTCGTTCTTTCGTGCTGCGCCACGTTCTATAACCTCTTGCTGCTGCATCTCGCGCGTTCGAACGCCTTCGCCCCCGAGGTGCCGCCGGCGACGATCGCCGCCACGATTCGAGGCTATCGAACCGGATGGTTGGTCTACGTGGGGGCCACGCTGGTGGCGCTCGTTCTGCCGATCGCAAGTTTCGCGGCTTACTTAACGGTCGTCGTCTACTTTCTCGTGCCGCGCGGCGCGGACTCCGACACTCAAATCACTGCCCGCCACTGGTGGTAGCGCGTCAGGCCGTCCAATCGAGCATCGCGTTCCACTCGGGTTTGGGAAAGCGCTCTTTGCTCTTGATCGCCTCCACGTACTTGCGTTTCCCGGCGCGGTTGCCTTTGCCGAGCATCAAGCCCCCGACCAAGCGATCTTCCCAAAAGAAAAGCGCGCGGTACCACTTCTTCTCGCGGTCGATCTTCCGCGCGATCTCTAGATCTTGGCGCAGATCCGTCCCGAGGCCGAACTGCGTGATGGTTTGGCTCTTGAAAAGCAGCGACGAATACTCCGGAACGTCGTGATACTTCTCGCTGCCGCCCATCATGTTGAGCGCGACGACTTTCCCGTGCGCACCGGCGTTGTTCCACGTGCCCATCCGATATCGGATCTCGAGGATTGGATCGTAGAAATCGGCGACGTCGCCTGCGGCGTAAACGTCTTTGACGTTGGTCTCGAGGTGATCGTCGCACAGGATGCCGTTCTTGCTCGTCTCGATTCCCGAGTCGTCGCAGACCTCGGTATTCATGGCCAGCCCGAATCCGTACCCATAACATTGGGCTTCGATCTCGCGACCCGCCGTCGTTCGAACCTTCGTGATCGCGCCGTTGGAGCGAATGAATTCGTCGACTTCTTCACCGTAGTGCATGTGAACGCCGTCGGCTGCCGCGGCCTCGTGAAGCAGTTCGCCGGCGTCCTCGTCGATGATTCGGTGCAGGCCGCGGGGGCCGCGCATCAGCCAGTGCGTCTCCAGTCCGCGTGACGAAAAGGCTTCGGCCAGCTCGTAGGCGATGAACGAGCCGCCGATTGCCACCGCGGCTCGGCTTTGGTCGATTTGCTCGGAAATCGCGCGCGTGTCGTCGAGATACTGGAACGGGTAAAGATTTGCCGCTCCCTCGGCGCCCGGTTTGCCGGTCGGGTTGGGGCGGCCGCCAGTCGCGATCAATGCCGCATCGTACGGATAGGATTTGCCGCCCGCGATGACGACGCGCTCCTGGGTAACGATTCGCTCGACCTGCGTGCGCAGCAGCAGATCGATGCGGTGCTCTTCGTGCCACGCGAGGTTGCGAATCATCACCTTCGCCTCCGGAATTTGCTTGCGAAGCATCGGCGGGAGCGAGATTCTATTATACAGCGTGTACGGCTCATCCCCAAAGAGGGTTATTTCGCAGGCGGGGTCGTGCTTGCGAAGCTGCTCGGCCGCAGTGGTTCCGGCGAAGCCGTTGCCGACAATGACATACCTGCGAACGTCTGAGTTCATGACCACCAGGCCGAGCTTCGCCGTCGGCAGAAGTCGTCATTCCGATGGACCTCCGGTTGACGCAGCTTTTGGGTTCTTTCGCCGAGGCGCACGAGCACTATACGTTGGCGCGCCTGGAGTATGCGTTGCAGCACCCGGCGAAGCCGGCGCCCCCGCCGGTGGCTTTCGCCGATCCCGACGAGGGCGCGGTGCGCGCGAGCTGGCCGCAAATTGAAGCGCAGCTCGAAACGGCGTTGGCCTTCACCGACCGACTCGAACGCGCTCGGCGCCGCCGGCGCGTCACCGACCGCACCTTTCGCTCCTTCGCGCGCTCGCTGCGCGAGTTGGATCGATCCGCCCGCGCCATCCGGTGGCTCCTTACCGTCACCGAAAGCAACTACGACCTCTGACGACTGGGCCACTCGTGCTGCACCATATCGACATTCACGTTCGCAACGTCGATGCTACCCAAAGGTTACTCGATGCACTGGCCGAGCACATCGGTTACCGCCGCGTCTCTGAGTCGGGCGAATTCGAGGAGCCCGGTTTCGTCGGTTACGAGACCGTGGCAGGCGGCCGTCCTCGGTTTGGACTCATTCCCGATCCCGCTTCACTCCCGGGTTCGACGAGGCTTGCTTTCGCCGTCGAAAAGCGCGAGCAGGTCGACGCCGCAGCGGTTATCGCGCGCGAGCATGGCGCGATGGCGATCGAAGGTCCTGGGCTGCACCCCGAATATGGGGATTACTATGCGGTATTCTTCGAAGACGCCGACGGCAACAAGTTCGAGATCGCCGCCGACGCCGGCGCGTGCCGCTCCTAGGTTTCTCCAATCGCTAGGTGTGGTAGAAATACCAATAACCTAGCGGAGGAAACTTATGCCAGCTAAGAAGACCGGGAGCCGGAAAAAAACGACGAGGAAGAAGTCGGCGAAAGCCAAGAGCTCCACGCGCCCGCGCAAAACGACGTCGCGCAAAAAGACTCGCAAGTATGGCGCCGGGGCATCGAAGAAAGTCAAGCGCGCGATGGACGAAATGAAAGGTGGTAAGCTGCGCTCTGGCCGATCTGGAAAGAAAGTAACCAGCAGGAAGCAGGCTATTGCGATCGGCTTGAGCGAGGCTAGACGCGAAGGCGCGAAGGTTCCGAAAAAAAGCTCGTAGCGCCTTTCCGCTAAAGCGCCTTGGCGGTCGATCTCTCAGGGCCTAGCCGAGTAGTGTGTGAAGACAAAGTCCATAGATCGGCGAAGCCTCGCCAGCGGCGTGACCCACCTGGATGGGCGCGCCTGTCACCGCTACAACAGCAAGCGAGAGATACGCGAACCCTCGCATAAAGGGCCTCGCTACGTACCCTGCGCCGGCGTCATAGCCAAGCCCATCATCATCCGGAACCCGACTTCCAAGGCGCGCTCGTCGATATCGAAACGCGCGCTGTGCTGCGGCTCGATTCCCTTCTTGTGGCCGCGCGCCCCGATCAGAAAGTAGGCGCCAGGGCGCAGCTCTTGCATGAACGACATATCTTCTGACCACATGACGATCTCGTGCGGATCGACGAGATTCGGATCGCCGACGACCTCGCGGGCCACAGTGCGCACGATGTCGTTGGCCGCGGGATCGTTAACCGTCGGCGGATAGATCCAATGGTAATCGAAGCGATAGGTCAAGCGCATCGCCTCGCAAACACCCGCGAGCAGACGCTCGATGCGCACCGGAAGCTCGGCGCGAACCGTCTCATCAAAGGCGCGGACGCTTCCCTGTAACGTCGCCAGCTCCGGAATCACGTTGAAGGTCGTGCCGGAATGCAGCGAGCCGACCGTTACAACCACCGGCTGATTCGCGGCGAACTCGCGGCTAACGATGCTCTGCAGCATCGTTACGAACTGCGCGGCGGCGACGATCGGATCGACTGCGCTCTGCGGCAGCGCCCCATGGCCGCCCTTACCGGTCAACTCGATGTCGAAGCGATCCGACGACGCAAAGAACGCGCCGTCGCGCACGCCGACCTTCCCGACGTCCAGCCCGCTATAGAGATGCAGCGCAAACGTCCGATCGACGTGCGGATTCTCGAGCGCTCCGTCTTCGATCATCATCTTGTTGCCGGCGAAGCCTTCCTCGCCGGGTTGAAAGCAGAAGACCAGCGTGCCCGAAATCTCGTCGGTCCGCCGGCGCAGCGCGCGTGCCACCGCCAAAAGGATTGCCATGTGCCCGTCGTGACCACACGCATGCATGACGCCGGGCGTCAGCGAGCGATAGGGCTCTTCATTGCGCTCCTCGATGGGCAGCGCATCCATATCCGCTCGCAGCAGCGTCACCGGACCCGGTTTTGCGCCTTGCAGCGTCGCGAGAATACCCGTCCGTCCGATCCCGGTGCGAATCCGGTCGTAACCCGCCTCGCGCAGCTCGCGCTCGATGAACTTCGCGGTTTGGAACTCCAGGAGCGACAGCTCCGGATGCGCATGAAAGTGGCGTCGGTAGCGGACCAGCTCTTCTTGCGCGAGAGTGTCGAGCGTGGAGGTCATTGAGGCCCCATTTCAATCCGTTATACCCCGGCTACTTCCCCGCGCAGGATTTTGCCGCACGTGACCGAGTAGGAGAGGCGGTGAAGACTAAGTCGCGGCTGACGGACGAGCAGCTCATCGCGATCTTTCGCACGATGCTGATGCAGCGCACTCTGGAGAACCGGGGCTTTCAGCTGAATCGCCAGGGAAAGATTCCGTTTGCGTCCGCCAGCGAAGGCCACGAGGCCGTGCAAGCCGGAGCCGCCATGGCCTTCGAGCGCGGCAAGGACATCCTCGTGCCGTACTACCGCGATCTTGGGCTGGCGCTGGGCATCGGCATCACGCCGTATGAGGTGCTGCTTTCCCTCTTCGCGCGTGCCGCCGACCACTCGGCGGGGCGGCAGTTTCCGCACCACTACGCCAGCCGGCGTCTCGGCCTTCACACGATCAGCTCGATCATTGCCGCGCAACTTCCGCACGCCGTCGGCGCCGCATTCGCGATGCAGTACCGCGCTGAAGGGGGGCGAGCGGTCCTTACGACCTTTGGCGATGGCGCCACGAGTGAAGGCGAGTGGCACGAGTCGGTCAACTTTGCCGCGGTACATAAGCTGCCGATCGTCTTTCTTTGTGAGAACAACGAATGGGCGATCTCTACGCCCCTCGCACGACAGATGGGGCAGCCCGACGTCTATAAGCGTGCCGAGGGCTACGGACTTCCTGGAGCGGTCGTGGACGGTATGGACCCAATCGCCTGCTACGAAGCCGTCGACGAAGCGATGCAGCGGGCTCGGTCCGGCGGCGGCCCGTCCCTGGTCGAAGCCAAGTGCTATCGTTTTCTCTCGCACACGACCGACGACGACGACCGAACCTACCGTTCGCCCGACGAGGTCAAGGCGCGCCGCAAAGACGATCCGCTGCCGTGCTTCGAACGCCTGCTGGCCGAGCACGGCGTCCTGAACGCCGAGCAGGCGGAAGCATTGAAGCGTTCCGTCCTCGAAGAGACCAACGACGCCACGGACCGGGCCGAAGCGATGGCCTACCCCGACGCCGCCGACCTCTACGAGAAGGTCTACGCCGAAGGCTGGCAACCGTGGATCGTTTGACGAGCGGAATGGGAAAAACGATGGCTACGACGGATCTACGAACGGGAAGTCTCGAGCGCCACGGATTGAGCGACGAACAGTTGCGCGACATGTTCCGCAACATGCTCCTGCAACGGCAGCTCGACAACCGAGGATTTCAGCTCAACCGCCAGGGCAAGGTTCCCTTTGCTTTGGGCAGCGAAGGGCACGAAGCGTTGCAAGCGGGCGCCGCGATGGCCTTTCATCGCGGGCACGACATTCTAGCGCCTTACTATCGCGATCTCGGGCTCTGCCTCGGCATCGGCCTCACACCGTTCGAAATCTTGCTCTCGATCTTCGCCCGGGCCGACGATCACAACGGCGGACGCCAGTTCCCCAATCACTACTCGTCAAAAGCCGCCGGCCTGATGTCGTTCTCGTCGATTCTTGCGGCCCATCTGCCGCATGCCGTCGGTGCCGCCTATGCGATCAAGTATCGCGGTGAAACCGGGCGTGCGGTCTTGGCGACCTGCGGCGACGGAACGACCAGCGAAGGCGAGTGGCACGAATCGATGAACTTCGCCGCGGTGCACAAGCTGCCGTTCGTGATGCTGGTCGAGAACAACGAGTGGGCGATCTCGACGCCGCTCGACAAACAGATGGCGCAGCCCGAGATTTGGAAGCGCGCGGCCGGATACGGAATGCCGGGCCGGCGTTTCAACGGCTTCGATCCGATCCAAACCTACGCCGCGGTAAAGGAAGCGATGGACCGCGCTCGCACCGGCGAAGGGCCGACGCTCGTTGAGGGCACCTGTTACCGCTACCTCGCGCACTCGACCGACGACAACGATCTCACCTATCGCACGCGCGAGGCGGTGCAAGAGCGCCGCAAAGACGACCCCGTGCCCGCCTTCGAAGCGCTGCTGCTCGAGCACGGCATCGTGACGGCCGACGGCGTTGCGGCGATGCGCCAAGACGTCTTGCGCGAAACCAACGAAGCAACGGATGCGGCCGAGGCGCTGCCCTATCCCGAACCCACCGATCTCTACAAACACGTCTACGAAGGAGCCTGGGAACCGTGGCAGTCGTAAGCAGCACAAGCTCGACGGTGATGAACAACGTCGAGGCGGTTCGCGCGACGCTCTACGAAGCGATGAAGAACGACGAGCGCACCGTGATTCTCGGCGAGGACGTCGGCGCCCGCGGCAACGTCTTTCTGATCACCAAGGACTTCATTGGCGAGTTCGGCGAGCGCCGCGTCATCGATACGCCGATCGCCGAGGCGTCGATCGTCGGCATTGCGGTCGGCATGGCGATGGAAGGCTTGCGTCCGATCGCAGAAATTCAGTTCGCGGACTTTATCTATCCGTCGTTCAACCAGATCGTCGGCGAGGCCGCCAAGATTCGCTATCGTTCAAACGGCGAATACACCTGTCCGCTGGTCATTCGTACGCCCTATGGCGGCGGCGTTCGCGGCGCGCTCTCCCACTCCGTCTCCATCGAAGCGCTCTTCTATCACGTTCCCGGCCTAAAAATCGTGGCACCGGCATTTCCCGACGACGTCAAGGGTCTGCTCAACGCCGCCATCGACGACCCGGACCCCGTGCTTTTTTTGGAGCATAAGAAAACCTATCGTCTGATTAAAGGCGAGGTGCCCGACGGTCACTACACGATTCCGCTGGGGAAGGCCAACGTTCGCAAAGCGGGGACGCAGTTGACGGTCGTCTCGTACGGGCTCTACCTCCATTGGGCGCTCGAAGCGGCCGAACGCTTAGCGGAAGAAGGATTGTCGGTTGAGGTGCTCGATCTGCGCTCGATTCGCCCGATGGACAAGACCGCGATCCTCAAAAGCGTCGAGAAGACTCGCAAGCTGCTGATCATTCACGAAGACAACAAGTTCGGCGGCATCGGCGCTGAGATCAGCGCCATGGTCGCCGAAGAGGCGCTCTTCTCACTCGATGCGCCGATCCGGCGCCTTTGCGGCCCCGACGTGCCGTCCATGGGCTACGCGATGCCGCTCGAGGAAGAGTTCATGTCGTCGCCCGAGGAAATGGCCGGCGCCATGCGCGCGATGGTAAAGTTCTAACCATGGCAACGACAATAACGATGCCGCAGCTCGGTGAAACGGTCACCGAGGGGACCGTGGCACAATGGCTCAAAAGCGTCGGCGACTCGGTCGACAAGTACGAAGACTTCGTCGAGGTCTCGACCGACAAAGTCAACGCCGGCGTTCCATCGCCGGTAACCGGGACGATTCGCGAATTATTGGTCAAGGAAGGCGAAACGGTCGCGACGGGCACGCCGATCGCGGTGATCGACGAAGTCGGCGCAGCAACGACTGCCGCACCTGCAGCGTCGACCGCACCCGCCGCACCCGCCGCGCCGAGGGCACCCGCTGGTCCGGTACCGCAGGCCGCGCAACAGTCGCCACCCGTGTCCTCGCCCAATGGCTCGCCCACGCCCGCTACCTCCGCCGTATCGGAACTCGAGCTCGAAGGCGCGCTGCGGGGCGCGTCGCCCGCAGTTCGACGATTGGCCCGCGAACATCGCATCGACATCCGCGCGATCAAAGGGAGCGGCTCGAACGGTCGCGTTACCGCCGACGACGTACTTGCGGCCGCGCGCACCGGCGCGCCGGCGGCCGCCCCGCCCGCGACCGCTGCGACGCTTCCGCCGGGCACTCGCACCTCGACCTACGCCCAACCGATCCCCGGGACGACCGTGCCGCTCGTACAAGCGCGCAAGATTATCGCCGAACGCATGGTCGAGAGCAAACACACCGCGCCGCATGCGTGGTCGATGGTGCAGATCGACGTGACCAACGTCTGGAAATGGCGCGCGCGTGAAAAGGATCGCTTCGAACGCGAGACCGGCTATAAGCTTACGCTGCTGCCGTTTTTCATCCGCGCGGTCGTCGAATCGCTGGCGGCATTTCCGCTGATGAACGCGCGTTTCGTGCCAGCGACAGCCGGCGGTCAGCCGAGCATCTACGTCAACGATGAGGTGAACATCGGCATCGCGATCGGTCTGCCGGCCAATCTCGTCGTCCCGGTGGTCCGCGGCGCCGACAAGTTTTCGATCAAGGGGCTCGCAATCAAGGGCGGTGAGCTGATCGACAAGGCGCGCAAGAATAAACTCGGCGTCGACGATCTCGCCGGCGGTACGTTTACCGTCAACAACAACGGCGCCAACGGCTCCTGGGCCTCGGCGCCGATCATCAACGGCGGCCAAGCCGGCATCGTCACGATGGAGACGGTCGTCAAGACGGTCGTCGTGCGCGACGACGACTCGCTGGCGATCCGCAGCATGATGAACTCCTGTCTCTCGCTCGATCACCGCGTCGTCGACGGTTACGTCGCAAGCGGCTTCCTCGCCGAACTCAAGCGGCGCTTGGAAGCGATGGGCCCGCAAGGAGATCTGTAAGCGGAACTTCGTAAGCATTTCCGCTTCGAAGCGGCGCATGCGCTTCCGCATCACGAAGGGAAGTGCAAGCGCATGCACGGGCATTCATACCGTTTGGAGGTTGCGATCCGTGGTCCGCTGCAGACGCAAGGGCCGTCCAGCGGCATGGTCGACGATTTCGAGACGATCGAAGGCATCGTCGAGCAACGCGTCGTGCGGCGCCTCGATCACCAAACGCTCAACGACATCGTCGAGAACCCAACCGCCGAAAACGTGCTGCTTTGGATCTGGGAACAGCTCGACGGCCACTTACGCGGCTTCGAAGAGGCGGTACTCTGGGAAACTCCGCGCTCCTGCGCCGTCCTGCGCCGCTCTATGCGTGACTAGCCCATGCTTCAACTAGCGGAAATCTTCTACAGCATTCAGGGCGAGGGAATCTGGACGGGAACGCCGGCGGTTTTCGTTCGTCTGGCGGGTTGCAATCTTGCGTGCGATTTTTGCGATACCGATTATTCAACGAAGTTTTTCGCCGGCGTGGATGAGGTCGTCGAGAAGATTCGGGAAATCGGCGGGGGTTGTCCGATGGTAATCCTCACTGGCGGCGAACCGCTCGTGCAAGCCGAAACGCCCGCGTTGATCGAGGCACTCCGAAGCGACGGACGCCGCGTCCACATCGAATCGAATGGAACGATTTATTCCGAGCTGCCCGGCGACGTATGGCTCTGCGTCTCGCCGAAAGAGCGGGTCGATGCGCGTACGGCCGCCCGCGCGAACGAAGCGAAGTTGATCGTCGACGAGCGCGTGCCCGAGGAACATCTGCCGCTCTTTGCCCATTTGCCGACGATCCTGTTGCAACCCGAGGGTAACAAACCCGCAAACGTCGCGATCGCGCTCGAATACGCCAAAGCGCATCCAAAGCGCTTTCGTCTCTCTCTACAAACCCACAAGTTCATCGGCGTGCCATGATCCTGCTCGCTTACGCCGTCGACGCCGAGCTTCGCTTCTGGAAAGATCGCGGCGACGTCGACCGGCTTGCGTTCGGTGTCGGCCCCATCGAAGCCGCGGCAGCAGTTGCCACGGCGCTCGCGAACCGCGACTATCGGTTCGTGGTAAACGCCGGGGTCGGCGGCGCGCTTTCTGGTGCCGCGAAAATCGGCGACGGCGTAATCGTCGGCGAGGATACAATGGATCTGGGACTCGAAACCGGCGAGCCGATCTCGTTGCCGCCCGGCGAACGCGTCGTCGACCGTGCAAGCTCGGATTCAACGACCGTCGAAAGGTTGCGCGCGCGCGGCTTTGCGGTGCTCAGCGGCGTTACGGTTTCGAGCGTGACGGCCACCGACGAAACGGCTTCGCGACTAGCCGGCCGCGGCGCGCAGGTCGAGTCGATGGAAGGCTTTGCCGTGCTGCGTGCGGCCGAGCGTGCAGGCGTTCCCGCGATCGAGTTGCGCGGCATCTCTAATCGCTGCGGCGCGCGCGAGCGCAGCGGCTGGGATTTCGCCGCCGGCGCGGCCGGATTGCAGCGCGTCGTCGAGGCGTTTTTCGAGCTGCTCGACGACGCTATTTTTGCACCGCCTCGGAGGGGTTCGTAATGGCCGCCTACACACTCGCCTATTCGCCGTGCCCGAACGACACTTACATATTCGGCGCGCTTACCAACGGCTTGCTCTCCGACGCGCCGCCAGTCGGCGCGTACCTGGCCGACATCGAAGAACTCAACACCGCCGCGGCCGAGGGGCGCTACGAACTTACGAAGGTTAGCTACGGTGCAATCCCTTTCCTGATGGACCGCTACCGAATTTTACCGTCGGGTGGCGCGCTCGGGCGCAACTGTGGGCCGCTACTCGTTGCGCGTCCCGCCGGCTCGCCGCAGCTCTTCGCCGATTTCGCGCGCAAGCGAATCGCGATCCCCGGCGAGCGAACGACGGCCTTCATGTTGCTGCAGCTCGCCCTCGGCAGGCGCCCGAAGACGGTTCAGATGCGTTTCGATCGCATCGTTGACGCCGTCGCAGAGGGGGAGGTGGATGCGGGCCTCATCATCCACGAGTCGCGCTTCACCTACCGGGACGCCGGCTTGATCTCGATCGCCGACATGGGAGAGTGGTGGGAAACGATGACGATCATGCCGGTTCCGCTCGGCGCGATTTTGGTGCGCAACGACATCGGCGACGACGAAGCGATGCTGCTGAACGCGGCGATTCGCCGCAGCCTCGCCTTCGCGCGAGCAAATGAGGACGCGGTCATGCCCTACGTGCGCGAGCACGCCGTCGAGATGAGCGATGAAGTAATGAAGTCGCACATCGAGTTGTACGTGAATGCGTTTACCGACGACCTCGGCCACGATGGAAGAGCCGCCGTGCACGCACTCTTTACACGCGCGCACGATGCCGGCATTCTGCACCGCCAAGTGGAGCCGGTCTTTGCGTCGTAGCCGCTTTCTCGGGGGAGCGGCCACTCTCGCCGCAGCGAGCGTCGCGCGATTGTCCGCCGAGACGCTACCGGCGGCGCGCATCGAGCTGGGCGACGAAGTCTTCCTGCGCCATGCGTGGCGCGAGCTTGGCGGGCGGACGATCGGACTGATCGCCAATCAGAGCGGGGTAACGTCGCGGCTCGAATCGATCGTTGACGCGAGCCTCCGTCACGGCGGCATTCGCGTGAAGGCGATCTATTCGCCCGAACACGGCTTCCGCGGCGATCGCAATGCCGGGGCATCCGTCGGGTCGTATATCGACCCCGAGACGCATTTGCCCGTCTACAGCCTCTACGGCGCGAGCCGCCATCCGAGCGCAGCGATGCTCGACGGCGTCGACGTCCTCGCGTTCGACATTCAGGACGTCGGCTCGCGCGCCTACACGTACGTGTCGACGATGGCGTTCGCGATGCAGAGCGCGAAGCAATACGGCAAGGAGTTTTGGGTTTTCGACCGGCCCAATCCGATCGGCGGAGCCATCGAAGGGCCCGTTCTGGAACCAGCTTTCGAATCGTTCATCGGCCTCTATCCGATTCCAATGCGCCACGGGATGACCGTCGGCGAGCTCGCCACGCTCTTCAACGACCACTTCGCGATCGGCGCGCGGCTGCGCGTCATCCGAATGACGGGATGGCAGCGCTCGATGATTTGGCCCGACACGGGACTGCAATGGGTACAAACGTCGCCCAATATTCCCGACTGGATAACGACCTTCGCCTACGTCGGCACCGGACTGCTCGATAGCGCCGGCATCAACAACGGAAGCGGGTTTACCAAGCCCTTCTTGCTCGCCGGTGCGCCGGGCGTCGAAGGAACGAAGTTGGCCTCACACTTGAACGCGCGCAATCTGCCCGGTGTATGGTTCAGGCCGGCCGCGTGGTCGCCGATGGTCGGCTTTTGGAAGGACAAGGAGCTGACCGGCGTCGAGCTGATGATCTTCGATCCGCGCCGCTTTGTTGCCGTTCGAACTGCCGTCGAGATTCTCGTTACGGTTCGCGATCTATTTCCCCACGCGATCGACGTCGCGAGCGTTTCGCAGCTCGACCACGACTGGGGCACCGACTCGATTCGCCGGAGCCTACTAGCAGGAAAGAATTCGCAAGAGATTATCGATCAGTGGGCGCCGGAAGTCGCGCGATTCGACTCGCTGCGACGCAAGTATCTGTTGTATTAGATCAGCAGACGTGCAGTCCGCTTGGTGTGGGCAGACGATCGAACGGAGACGACCAAGAAGCGCCGTCGTCGTCCGAAACGTAAAGCCGTCCCGATTGGTCGATCACGGCGACCGTTGAATCTTGGGTCGCGATGCAGTCCGTATCGACCTTGCCCTCGGTCCATTCCGGCATCCCGCCGGCCAGCGGCTGCAGCGGACCGTCGCCATCGATCGGACGCCGGTAGACTGCGCCCTGCGGCGCGAACGGATCAACGGACGCCGACACGAAAACGTCGTTTCTCCCAAAAGCAACGGCAGAGCAATGAGGAGCGTGAAGCCCTTCGTTTTCGATGATCCAGGTTGCGCCACCATCCCGGCTGATGCACAGACCTTTCGCCGCCGCCGCGATCACGAGATCGTGCCGGATCGGGTGGGCGCAGACCTGATGAACGTCGCTCTCGACGTCGATCGTCGGCCGCCACGTTAAGCCGGCGTCGGTCGATCGCGGAACTCCGCCAACGTGGACGTTGACCAGAAGCACGCCATCGCATGTCGCAGCCAGCGAACGAACGCCAAGCGGTGGGCCCATCAGCTTTCCGTCGACGACCGCCGTTCCCGCGTACCACTTGTCACGGCCCTCTACTCTATCAAAGCCCGTCAGGAACTGCTGCGTGCCGCCGGGATCGATGCGCAAGACGCGTGCGTCGTCGGTGCCGACAAAGACAGCGTCTCCTATTGGTACGCAGCACGAAAGATCGAGCTGGTTATTTGCGATCTCGGTCCATTCGCCGTCAGAGGAACGGCGACGGAGCGAACGCCCGCCGACGATGGCAAGCACGCTTCCGCGTTCATCGGCAACCAGACTGCGAACCGCGCAATCGGCGAGTTCTTGACGGACCGTCTTTTCAGTAACGCTGAATAGTCCGTCGTTCCACGTTGCGACCAGAATAGGAGGCATCGGGATCAAGGAGTGTTCGCACGTACGGCGGCTAAGATCATGCGAACGGATTAGCCGAACGGCAACGGTTTCCCGCCGCTTACTCGGCGCCCGAAAGTTCGTCCGCGGCCGCGTTGAGTTCGGCGGCGAGACGGCGCAAATCGCTCTCAACGTTGGTCGCATTGGCCGAAAGGATCTCCTGCCACATCGGCGGATTCATGTTCGCAATCCGCAACAGTTCGCGCGCAACCGGCCCACAGAGCCGTTCCGCGTCGCCTTCCTTCTCCCGCAATAGGCGCGCGTAGCGATAGGCAAAGACCTGCGGCACGTGCGAGGTGATCGCCACAATGCGATCGTGCTCTTCCGCCGTCATTGCAACCGGCAAGCCACCGAGTGAAACGATGAAATCGCAAGCGCGGCGATCGAGCGGCGCATCACCGGCCGGCACGTAGGCCCAGGGCCGCCCCTCGAAAAGATCGGAGCGAGCGCTGCTAACGCCGCTGCGCTCGCTGCCGGCCATCGGGTGCGTCGCGACGAAGTTTTTCAAGCCTCGCGCCGCCACAACCACGGGAGTCTTCACCGACGCCACGTCGAGAACGAGCGCGCAAACCGCGTCGCCTCTCTCCCGCAAACGTTGAACTTCACCGAGCGTCGCGCCGAGATGCGCCGCGATCACCAGCACGTCGGCTCGCTCCGACAGTTCGTCGCGCGTCACGATCGTATCGATGGCCCCCGCCGCGCGCGCTTGCTCGACCGCGGCCGAATCGGAGTCATAGCCGAGGACTTCGAGGCCGTTGCGACGGGCCCGTAGGGCGATCGAACCACCGATCAACCCGACACCGAAGATTCCGAGAACCTTCGGAGTCAAGGCTTGGCGCGCACTAAGTCCGGGCGCAACGCCGCGGCGCCGTCGAGGTAGACGTGCTCGATCTCGGCCGCCGTTCGCGTAGTGTTGACGTGCATCAGCACGCGGATGCACTTGCCGAGCGAGCCGGGAACGGCGATCTCGACGGCGTGAAGCATCGGGACCGTCACCCAACCCATGTCGCGCGCGGCCAGCGCGGGAAAAGAAGCGTGCAAGTCGGGCGTTAGGGTGAAGAGTACCGAGGCGATGTCGTCGAGTTCGATCTCGTTGCGGCCGACGATCTCCCGAAGAAGGCGGTCCGTTGCACGGGTTATCGCGGCATTATCATCGGCTTCAACCGTGATCGCCCCACGGATTCCTCGGAAAACGCGAACCCCCGCCGAATCGACGGGGGCTTGCGTAACACGTTCCCTCACCAACCTCGACTACGGTGATAATAGAACGAGAGATAGCACCTCCACATGATGTTCAACCATGCAATCATAACCTCTCTTAATTGTCAAGGTCCGCGCCAGTTCTCGTTGAAGGCGAGTAAGCATGCTGCGCGAGCGCTTAATCGCGGCGCTTGGATCGGATGCCGTCAAGAGCGAGCCCGAGGACCTCGCGGTGTATTCGTTTGACGCCTACACCACCGGCGGACGGCCTGCTGCGGTCGTCTTGCCAAAATCGACCCAGGAGGTCAGCGCGATCGTCAAGATTGCACGCGACTGCGGCGAGCCCATCATCGCGCGTGGCGCCGGCACCGGGCTCTGTGGGGGCGCGGTGCCGGTGGCCGGAGGCATAATCGTTTCGCTGATGCGGATGAACCGGATTCTGGAGCTGGATCTGCGAAACCGGCGCGTTCGAGTTCAGCCCGGCTTGATGAATCTGGACCTGTCCCGGCAGGTCGCGCCTGAAGGCCTTTTCTATGCCCCCGATCCGTCATCGCAGCAGATCTCGACGATCGGCGGTAACATCGCAACCAACGCGGGCGGCCCGCACTGTCTCTCCTACGGCACGACGGTCAACCACGTGCTCGGGCTCGAGGTTGTGGACGACGCGGGCGAGGTCTTCTCAACCAGCATTGAGGACGCCGGCTACGACCTGACGGCGGCACTCGTGGGGAGCGAAGGAACGCTGGGCCTGGTGACGTCCGCTTGGCTCCAGTTGCTCGCCCTCCCGGAAGCCGTGCGCGTTTGGGTTGCGGCGTTCGACGGAATGGATGCGGCCTCGGAGGCCGTATCGGCCATCATCGCCGCCGGCATCATCCCGACCGCGCTCGAGATGATGGACGCCGTTATCGTTCGCGCCGTTGAGGCCGCCTTTCACGCCGGATATCCGACCGAAGCAGCTGCATTGCTCCTTGTCGAAAGCGCGGGCTTTGAGGAAGACGTTGCCGCGAGCGAAGCCGCCATTTACGCAATCGTGAAAGAGCACGGCGCGAGCTATTGGAAGAGTGCCCACACACTCGCCGAGCGCAACGCGCTTTGGGCCGGGCGCAAGGGCGCCGCGGGTGCGACCGGACGGATCGCGCCGAACTACTATACGCAAGACGTCTGTGTGCCGCGCAGCAAGCTTCCGCAAGCGCTTCGCGCGGTGGAGGCGGCAGCGCATACGAACCAGATTACCGTGGGCAACGTCTTTCACGCCGGCGACGGAAACCTGCACCCGCTCTTGATGTACGACAAAAGCGATGCGCGCCAAGTCGCCGCCGTCGTCGAAACAGGTAACGTCATCTTGCAGTCGGCTATCGACCTCGGCGGCACGATTAGCGGCGAACACGGCATCGGCTGGGAGAAACGTGACGCCATGACGCGTGTCTATTCGACCGCCGACTTGGCGGCAATGGGGCGAGTTCGCGACGTCTTCGATCCTGCGCGGATGCTCAATCCAGAAAAAATATTTCCCAGCGGAGCGCGTTGCCCCGAGGTCGCGCCGCCGTGAAAGCGACGACCGATTCGGTCGCGCCGAAGACGGCCGAGGAAGCCGGCGAGATTCTTGCTCGCTGCGACCGCGCCGGCGAAAAAGTCTCGATCGCCGGCGGCGCGACGCTTTCGGGCATGGGCTTCCCGCCGGAACGCTGCGACATTGCGCTTTCAACGACGCGGCTCGCCGGCGTCGTTGCAAACGAACGGGCGGACCTTACCGTCGCCGTGCGCGCGGGCACGCCGCTTCAAACGCTCGCGGTGTTAATGAGCGCGCAGGGACAGTTCGTCCCGTTTGACGCACCGCGACCGCAGTATTCGACGGTGGGCGGCACGTTGGCAGCGGGATGGCTCGGGCCCCGACGTCACCTCTACGGCCGTCTGCGCGACTACCTTATCGGCTCGACGATCGTCCTCGCCGACGGAACCATCGCGCGCGCCGGCGGCATGGTCGTGAAGAACGTTTCGGGCTACGACATGAGCCGCCTATATGTCGGCTCGTTCGGAACCCTCGGCATCATCGTGCAAGCGAACTTTAAGACGGCGACCTTACCAAAACACGCCCGGCTCTTTCTCGCGCGGCTTCCGGAGCGGACGCGCGCGCGCGCCTGCGCCCAACTCGAATCGCTGCCGATGCGTCCCGCCGCGGCTTTTTGGATCGATGGATTTCACAATGCGATCGACGGCGACGACGGGCCGGAAGGGCGCGTCGCGGTGCTGCTCGAGGGCAGCGAGGCGCTGCTCGAGCGCGCGACGCGCGAACTGCGTTCGGCGCTCGGCCGCGCCGGCGTGCCCGAGACGCGCGTACTTGACGCCGGCGCGCGCGAATCGTTTCAACGCGTCGTCGATGCGTACGTCGCGTGCCTGGGTGAACGCTCGGTAACTTATCGCATCGCTTCGTCGCCACCCGCCTCCGAGCCAAGCGCACTGCGTGCCGGCGAACTCGTGCGCCGCTTCGAGATGCGCGCGGACACGATCGTCGACGTCCTCAACGGCGATATCATCGTACGCGTGAGCGATCTCGATACTCGCGCGCTCGGTGCAAAGATCGAAGCTTTCGACGATGCGCTCCACGAGATAGAGCCGCGCGCGCAAGTGATTGCGGGCGACCATCCCAACCGCATTTACCTGCGAGTGTGGGGCGAATCGCCGCCGGCAATCGCGCAAATGCAGGCGCTCAAAGCGCGGTTCGATCCGAATCGTACGCTTAATCCCGGCCGTTTCGTCGGCGGAATTTAAAAAAGGGGCCGGTTCGCACCAGCCCCTGGAGGGTCGTTGCCTTTATTCGCCGACGGGGTCGGTGGGCCGCCGGATCGGATCGGGAATCCGCCCTTGAGTCGGATTGCTTGGAGGGCGCATGGGCGGATCGATCGGAATCGTGTGGCCTCTGCCGCCGCTGACGGAATCGACTTGTTCGTCGCTGTTCTTTACTTCGTCGCTCATGTCAGGCTCCTATGAAACCGCGGGCAAAGGCCCGCGGTCCCGATTGTTCTCGATTTTGAACTCAAGCGCCTCCAGGTACTTCTCGGCGTCCATTGCTGCTCGGCAACCAGCGCCCGCAGCCGTCACCGCTTGACGGTACCGATGGTCGTTGACGTCGCCCGCTACGAAAACGCCTTCAACGTTCGTTAGCGAACCATCGGGCGAAGCGATGTAGCCGCGTTCGTCGAGATCGAGTTGACCCGCAAAGACCTCCGTGTTCGGCGTGTGGCCGATTGCGACGAAGAGCGCGTCGGCTTCCACCTGGTAGGTTTTGCCGTCGACCACATTACGAAGGCGAAGCCCGGTTACGCGTTCTCCGCCGAGAACTTCCTCGACAACCGAGTTCCAAATGAAATCGATCTTCTCGTGGGAACGCGCGCGGTTGGACATGATCTTGCTGGCGCGCAGCCGGTCGCGGCGATGAATCAGCGTGACGCGCCGGCCGAATCGGGTGAGAAAGAGCGCTTCTTCGAGGGCCGAATCTCCGCCGCCCACGACGACGATGTGCTTGTCGCGAAAGAACGCGCCATCGCAGGTCGCGCAGCTCGAAACGCCGCGGCCGCGCAAACGCTCCTCGCCCGGAATGTCGAGCCAAACAGCGCTCGCCCCCGTCGCGACGACGACGCTCTCGGCTTCAAACTGGGCGTCGTAGGTGCGTACTACCAGTGGTCGCTTCGCAAAGTCGACGGCGGTGACGTCGACGTTTTCTATGCGGGCGCCAAAGCGCTCGGCCTGTTCGCGAAAGCGGATCATCAAGTCCGGACCCATGATGCCTTCGGGAAAGCCGGGATAGTTTTCGACGTCGGTCGTCAGCATCAGCTGCCCGCCGTACAGCCCGCCCGCGAGGACGAGCGGCCGGAGATTTGCCCGCGCCGCATAGACGGCGGCGGTCAATCCAGCCGGCCCCGAACCAATGATGATCACGCGCTCCATTACAGGTTTCTTCGACTCACCCGAATGCATGCCCGGTTGCAGCCGGTTGGACGCGAAGCGTCGAAGATGCGCCGATGCCTACTACTTTGCCACTAGAAGACACCTTCGGGGACATCCTCAAAAAGGCGATGCGCGGCACAGGCGTCGGCAGCGCGCAACTCGCCGGCGCGACCGGTATCCCGGCAGAAAAGATCGACCGGTGGCTTAAGGACGAGGGTGCCGCAACCGCCGAGGAGGCTCGCGCGGTCGCCGCCATCGTACAACTCGACGGCGGAAAGCTCGCCGACAGTGCGGCTGCTCGATGGTACCCACCCGCAATCGAACGGCCCGACGTGCGCCGCCATCCCCAGGATCCCCAGCCCAGCAACGGCTACGTCTTCTTTCTAGAAGACGGACGCCGCGCCGCGCTCGTCGATCCCGCAGGCATTCCGCAGAATCTGCTGCGAGTGCTGCGCGAGGGCGACTATCATCTGCAGTACGTGCTGATCACCCACAAGCACCTCGATCACTGCGACGCGACCGGCGACGTTGCTCGAGCGTTTCCGCAAGCGCAGATCGTGATGCACTCGCTCGACGTCCACGCGATCGGGCCGCTTGCGAAGAGCGCCCTGCTGCTGCGCGATGGCGAGACGTTGCCGTTCGGCGATGGTGCGTCGATTCGCATGCTGCACACGCCCGGCCACACCGACGGTTCCTCCTCGTTCCTCTTTCGGGGCGCGCTCTTTTCAGGGGATACGCTTTTCGCGGCCAGCGTCGGCGGCGCGTACGGCGACAAGAGCACCTACCGCGACATTCTCAACAGCGTGCGCAGCAAGTTCTTTACGCTCCCCGACGATACGGTCGTCATGCCAGGCCACGGGCCGCCGAGCACGATTGCGCTGGAGAAGCAACACAATCCGTTCTTCTAAAAGGCAGGCGTGGTATTTGCTCCTGGTGCTTCCCTTCATCGGGACGCTGTGGGTGCCGCTCTATGCCAGGCTCGAGCCCACGCTCTTCGGCATTCCGTTCTTTTATTGGTACCAGATCGCGTGGATCGTGCTCGGCTCGCTGCTCATCGGCGCGGTGCTGCTGCTCACGCAAGGCCGGCGCGATGTTTAGGAGCAGCGCGTTCGTTGTTTTCGCGATCATCTTCGCTGGCGTGAGCGTGCTCGGGTTCGCGGCATCGCGCTGGGGCTCGGGCAATCGGGCGTCGCTCGAGGAGTGGGGCCTCGCGGGACGCGGCTTCGGCACGATCGTGAGCTGGTTTCTGCTCGGCGGCGATCTCTATACCGCCTACACGTTCGTAGCGCTTCCCGCCTTTCTGTATGGTGCCGGCGCGATCGGATTCTTCGCCGTCCCATACACGACGCTCGCCTTTATCTTCTTTTTCGTCGTCGTGACCCGCTTTTGGGTCGTGGCGCGAAACCGCGGCTACGTGACGCTGGCGGATTTCATTCGCGATCGCTACGGCGACCGTCGCCTTGAGGTCGCGGTAGCTCTGACGTGCGTTGCCGCCGCGATGCCGTACGTCGCCCTGCAACTCGTCGGGATGCAGGCCGTGCTCGCGCAGTTTGGCGCCGGCTCGCCGCTCGTCGGCGGCTCCGCGCTCTTCGTCGCCTTCGCGATCGTCGCGGCCTATACGTACATCTGCGGCCTGCGCGGGCCCGCGTTGGTCGCGTTCGTCAAAGACGCGCTGATGTATGTGACGATCGTGGCCGCAACGATCATCATTCCCGCAAAGCTCGGCGGCTGGGGACACATTTTCGGCGCCGCAAACGTCGCCCTCAAGACGCACGTGCCGCCCGGTGGACTGCTCCTTCCGCCGAACATGTATTTCGCTTACGCCACGCTGGCGCTCGGTTCGGCGTGCACGCTCTTTATGTATCCGCATTCGATCACGAGCGCGCTGAGCGCCAAGAGCAAGCGCGTCATTGCGCGCAACGCCGTGTTCTTGCCGCTCTACTCGATCCTGCTCGCGCTGCTCGCGCTCATGGGCTACTGCGCGCTGGCCGCCGGCATCCATCTCGACGCCAAGCACACCAGCCTCGCGGTCCCGCTCCTGCTCGGGGCGCTCTTCCCCGGCTGGCTCGCCGGCGTCGCCTTTGCCGCAATCGTGACCGGCGCGCTAGTTCCGGCCGCCGTCATGGCGATCGGCTCGGCCAATCTCTTTGCCAGCAACGTGCTCGCTGAGTTCACCCAAGAGCGGCCTCCCGCCGAAACCCAGCACGCAAAACTCATCTGCCTCGCGGTGCTCGCGGCGGCGCTGGTTCTGGTGCTTACGGTTCCCGTGCCGTTCGCGATCAACTTTCAACTTCTCGGCGGCGCCTGGATGTTGCAGATCTTCCCGGTGGCGGCGATGGGCCTCTATACGCGCTGGTTCAACCCGCACGCGTTGCTGGCAGGTTGGGCCTGCGGCATCGTGTGCACGACCGCGATGGCGATCGCTACCGGCTTTAAATCGACGTTCGCACTCGGGCCAAACGGTTTGGTCGGATATATTGGCTTCTACGGTTTCGCGCTCAACCTCGCCGTCGCCACCGGCTTAACGCTGGTGCTGCGCGCGACCGGCAGCCCGTCCGGTATAGATCGAACCGTTCCGGCGGACTACGCGTAGGAGCCTCCAGGCTCCGAGGGACGTTTCCGTACGCCGCCTCGGGTACGATGGGCAGCGTTGGACTCGGTCAGACCGTCGCTCGCTCGGGCGCCTGGGCAGGAGAACCTCTCGCATCTCCCCTATAGCGCAGGTACCACGCGTTCGCCCGCCGGTCGGGTTTTGAACACCCCCGTCATGTATTTAAGGAGAGTTTGGAATGCGTTTTCTCAAGATGTCGCTCGTCCTGGTTGCCGCGGCCCTGGCGATAACGGCCTGCGCGAGCAAGTCCTCGTCGAGCGATCAGAGCCAATCCAGCGCAGAGGCCTCGACCGCCGCGTCCTCTGCCGCTTCGACTACCGATAACTCCGCCGCAACCGCGGCGCCCGCGGGTGAGACTCCCGCCTATCCCGGCGCGACTACCGAAGCGTCCGGAACCAACTCCAGCATGGGCCAGACCGCGGCAGGCACGGTCATGACGACCGATGACTCCTTCGACAAAGTCTACGCCTGGTACCAGAAAAACATGCCGGCCGGTTCCGAGAAATCCCACACGACGGCGCCGGTACAAAGCGCGGTTTTTATGGTCGGCGATCCAGGCTCGGGGCAAACCTCGGTGACGATCACCGTATCGAACGGGAAAACGATGATCACCAGCGCCAAAGTAAAGATGTAAAAGCGCCGGCTCTTCGCTACGGCGTAACCTCGAAGACGATTCCCTGGCCGAAAGAACCACCGGCCACGGTCGTGCCGTACAGGTTGCCGCTCGCGTCGAGCGTCATTCCATAGTAAGGATACGCACCGTCGTTGCCGCTGCCAAAGCCGTGGAGCACCGTCTCACTTCCGGATCGTGTGTCGACTTTAAAGACGGTGCCGCAGCCGCAGCTTCCGCCGCCGGCGGACGTCGTTCCGTAAAGCTCCCCGTTGTTCAAAACCAGCGTGGCGGTCGGGGAGCTTCCGTCGCTGCCACCCTGGAAACTGTAGAGCACGCGCTCGCGATACCGTCCACGCGCACCGCGAGCGAGCTCGAAGACGCTACCCAGCCCACCGGCGCCACCGTAGTACGTAGTTCCGTAGAGATCGCCTTTCGCGCCGGCGACCAAACCTCCGTACGGGGAACCGCCGTCGGGCTGACCTTTAAACGCGTAGAGCGTCGTCAGCTTCCAGCGCTTCTTTGACGTCGCGCGCAGTTTGAAGACCGCACCGTCGGCGTGAGCGCCGCCGACCTCCGCGACGCCATACAGATTACCTGCGGCATCGCGCAGCAAAGAACCGAGTGACCCGACGCCGCCGTCCGTACCCCCGGTAAATGCGTGGATGACCTTCTCGCGCCATTGCCGGCCGGTACGTGAAAGCTCGTAGACCGTTCCCTCGGAATGCGCGCCACCGTCGGGCGTCATCCCGTAAACGTCGCCTGACGGATCGAAAACGACGCCGCCGCCGGGACCGAATCCGTCGGCGCTCCCGGTAAAATTGTGCAGGACGTTCTCGGTGTTTGGGGTTAGCTGGAAGACGATTCCGCAGCCGTCGCTGCTGCACGATCCGCCCGAACCGCCGGACACAGTCGTCCCGTCGAGATTTCCGTTCCGGTCGAAGGTCACGCCGCCGTGTGGGTTCTTCCCGTCGGCGTAGCAGCCGAAGTTGTGCAGCACCGTCTCCGGCCACGGGGGGCTCGCTTGCGACGTCAGTTCGAAGACCGTGCCGCACTGCGAGGTTCCGCCGATGATGGTCGTGCCATAGAGGTTCCCTTTGCCGTCGAAAACCAGCCCGGTTGCGGCATCGCCGCCGTCGCTGCCACCGGTGAAGCTATAGAGAACCTGTTCGGACCCTTGCGCCGAGCGGCCGGCCACCGCGGCGGCGCGCCCCGGAGCGTACGCGCTTCCGTTCGCCACGCAGCCGGAGAGAATCATCGCAAGAAAAATGACTGCGAGGCAGCGCAGCATCAGCGGGAGGCTGCCGGAACGCTCGCGCTGGCGCCGTCGTCGTCGCGAATCGTCGCACCGCTCCGCTTCGGCGCGGTATCCAATTCGCGGATCAGCTCGAACTGCAGAACGGCCCGCCCCGAGGCGGGAATCGCGACGTCAACGCGCTCCGGCGAGCAGACTTTCGTGGTGCAAAACGCCGCGAGCCAACCGCTCGCAACGCCGGACGCCTGCAAATGGATAACCGCCTGCGGTTTACCGGTGACTTCCAGGCGGTACTTCGCGGCGGCGCTCGTCGTCGTCTGAAAGTCGCTGCCCGTCCACGGGTGGATCGAGAGATGCGTGGCGGGAGAGACGGCGAGCATCACTGCGAGGCCGCCAGCGGCAACGACGTTCATGTTCGCAGCTTATAACCGATTGCCATCAGGCGCAAGATAATGCCGAGCGAAATTGTGGTAAGCAGAACAACCATCCCAATCGAAAATGCCGGTTCGAGGTAGCTCTGGCCGGTGTAACTCCGGCGAAAGGCGTCGATCGTATAAAAAATCGGATTGAACAGTTCTAAGGTCTGCAGCGGTCGCGGCAGCATTTTTGCCGAGGTGAAGACGCCGCCGACGAACGTCAGCGGCGTGATGACGAACGTCGTCAGGATCGCGATATGGTCGAACTTATCGGCGAGCAGCCCAAAGATGAGGCCGAGGGCCGAGAACAAGATCGAGACGAGCGCAATTACTGCGAAGTAGATCAGCCAGTCGTGCGGAACGCTGTGCACCAGCACGACGCCGAGCACGGTGATAAGCCCGGCGATGAGCATCGAGCGCGCCAAGCTGCCGATGATGTATCCGCCGACCAGTTCGTAGGCCGACATTGGCGCGATCAGGAGCTCCTGGATCGAGTTCATGAAGCGTCCCTGGAAGAGCGAACTCGAGCACTCGCCATACGACGAATCGATCACTTGCAGCATGATCAGCCCGGGGATCAAGAACTGCGCGTAGCTGACGCCGTCGACGACCGGGATGCGGCTGCCCAATGCGAGGCCGAAGACGAAGACGTAGAGCACCGTCGTGATGATCGGCGGCCAGATCACCTGGTTGATGATCTTGAGGCTGCGCACGATTTCGCGCTTGACCAGCGTCCACAATGCGACGGAGTTAATTACGAGTCAGCTCCAAGAAGACGTCTTGCAATGATGCGCCCAATGCGACTAGCTCTTCGGTTGGCTTTTCGGCGACGATGCGGCCGGCGCGCACGATCGCGATGCGGCGGCAGAGCTGTTCGGCTTCTTCCAGGTAGTGCGTCGTCAAGAACACCGTCAGCCCTTCGGCATTGAGCGTCTGCAGCCACTCCCAAAGTTCCAAACGGAGCTCGACGTCGACGCCGGCGGTGGGTTCGTCGAGAATCAAGAGCTTCGGTTCGTGGATCAAGGCGCGCGCCAAAGAGAGCCGCCGCTTCTGGCCGCCGGAAATCTTCGTGTACTCGAGATGGGCGTGGGAGGCCAGGCCGAAGCGCTCCAGCAGCATGTCGGCGCGCTCGGCCACACGCTTTCCTCGCAGGCCGTAATAACCGGCGGCGTAAATCAGAACGTCGCGCAGCGACAGATACCGGTCGAAGTTGAACTCTTGGGGCGAAAGGCCGATCAGACTCCGAGCCTCGCGCCATTGCCGTTCGTTGTCGTAACCGAAGATTCGGATGCTTCCGGCGCTCGTACGAGCCAAACCGACGATGGCATTGATCGTCGTGGTTTTGCCGGCGCCGTTGGGCCCGAGAAAGCCGAAGAACTCTCCCGATTCGACGCTCAACGAAATTCCGTCGACGGCCGTGAAGCTCCCATACCGCTTCACGAGGCCGTTCACTTCGATGGCCGCAGCGGCGGTGGGGGCTATGGAATCGTGCTCTTTAATCGTTTGTACCGGTGGCGGCGGAGAGTGGCTATGAGTTCGGTACTCTCAGGAATCCCGCAGTCGCTCAATTGGGTTGCGACCTTCTTTACGTCGAACGCGACGCGCCGATGCTTCACCTCCCAGCCGCACTCACGCTCGGTAAAGATCGCATAGCAGGCCCGCGGATCGCCGTCCTTCGGTAAGCCGACCGACGCGACGTTGACCAGCAGCCGGCCGCGCCACATTCGCACGTAGGGCAGGTGAAGGTGCCCGAAGGCAATCGCCGTTGCGTGCTCGTCGCCAACGAGGCGTTCGAGCACCTCTTCGTCGGCATCCGGCCAGAGGTGCTCGTCGTCGTTCTTTGGATTCGCGTGCACGATCAGCAACTGGTTGTCGTCTTCACCGATGCGCAGCGCAAAGGGCAACTCTCGCAGCCACGCAAGCCATCGTTCGCCGATCTCCCGACGCGTCCACGCGATTTGCGCCCGTTCGGTTGCCGTCAGCGTCTCGGCGACTGCGTCGTCGAAGACGTAGCGGTCCTTGTTTCCGCGAATGCAGGCGGCGTTGATCTCTTCCAGGCGCAACAGCACCTTCTTGGGTTTTGGTCCGTCCAGGCAGAGATCGCCGGCAACGGCAACGCCGTCGGCACCTCCTTGCGATTCGAGATCCGCCAGACACGCGTCGAGCGCTAAAAGGTTCCCATGCACGTCAGAAAAGACGGCAAATCGCATCGGCCCTCCAACTCACTCGCGTTTGAGAGCCAACGCCAGCATCGACGGGGCAATTCCCAGCTTGGTGAACTCGTAGAGGTCGATCGATTCGACGGTGATGCCCGCGCGCCGCATTTGGGCCAAGGCCGTGCGGTAGCGAATCTCGGCGAGCACGTGTCGCTCCCCCAAGCAGAGCACGCCGGCGGCCAGTTCTTCTCCTCGCTCCAGCACGATCGTCCGGAAACCCGAAAACGCGGCAACGTCGGCTTTGCCGGCCCCAACGACGATCGTGTCCTTGGCGACGGCACCCGCAACGCTGCGCAACGAGAGCACGGTGGGCGCAAGTGGGACTTCGACGACGCGATACCCTCGCGCGCCCGCCAGTTTCGCAAAGCCGGCGCGGCCAGGTTCGTTTCCGCGCGAGCCCACGCCGACAAAAGCGGTCTCGCCCGCTAAAATAACGTCGGTGCCGTCGAGTAATCCGGGGCTTGCAATATGTCCGGCCAGCGGGACGTCGAGCACCGCGAACTCCGCTTGCATCCGATCGGCTTCCGCGCGTCGCGACATGGCGGTCGGGCGCATCATGACCGCGCCGTCTTCAAAGACTACCGCCGAATCGCCCACGCTCACTTCGTACGGGTCGCTCGCGTGAGAGCCCAGAACGATCGTTTCGACGCCAAAGTATTCCAGCGTCGACCGCAGGACTTCGTGCTGCTCGAGCGCGCGGGCGTAGATCGCGCCAGGTTCGCCGATTCGCGCGCCGGTGCGCTCGATCTCGGGGTTCGGCCGCACCAACACGGCGCTGCGCAGGCGCGCAGTTCCCGCCGCCACCAGTGACGGACCAAACGCAACTGCAGCGCGCGTCATTGCGCTTGATACGTTTCGGGAGCGGGGGAGGCTGTGAAAAAGCTCGCCATATCGGAGGCGAGCAGATCGTTGAGCCCGAGCGGCGGCAGCCCGAAGATCTCCTCTTCGGTCTTTACGATGCTGGCGACGCTGAGGTTCTGCTCGCCGACGTATCCGCGGCGGGCAAGCGGTGATACGACCAACGCATAGCTGCGCAGCGCGTCGACGTGGTCGTTGGGCGATTCGACGCCCTCGGGCACGACGAAGATCGCCGTCGAGCTCCAGTGCGGGGTGTGCGAGATGAAATCAACGACGTCACCCAGCGCAGCGTCGGCATCGCTAACGGCGGTCGGCCCGCTCTCGGCCGGAATCAAGACGTAGCTAAAGCTCGGCACCCGGTCGCTCGTGACGAGCGGCTGCATGTCGCGAACGAACTCGGCGGCTCGAGCCATGTCACTCACTTTCGGATTGTAGCCGGCGTAGTCGAGGTCCACGTTGCCGGCTAGCGCAGCAAGCGCGGGAACGTTGAGGTGATAGAGGGATCCGTCGTATCCGGAAAGGCGCAACAGGCCTCCATAGTCGCGATACGTCAAGCCGGCCCGCGCAAATGCATTGAAGAGATAGCCGCCGCGACCATAATCCTCCGGATCGTCGCCGTGGTCGTTCATCGGAGCGCGAGCGGCGCCGGCGGCATCCACAAGCTGTTGATAGAGCGTTGCCCCGGACGCCGTCGCGGACTGCTTGGCAACGTTGAGATCCGCGTCGGCGGCATAAAAGTTGTCGGCTAGCGCATACGTGCGCGCGAGCGCGTGGAGATTGGGGGTCGAACTCTGCGGGAAGAGCGTCAGCGCGGGGTCACCGTTGCCGTGCGGCTTGCCCGAATCGTCTTTGAGGTCGCCGAGCATGGCGTCGTAGCCGCGCGTGCCCACGGCGATGTAGACGACGTGATTGATGACGTCACTGCGCTTGTTCGAGCGCAGGGGTGGAATCACGGGGTTGAACTTCGCGAGCCGGGGCGTGCGGTTGTAACGCAGCGCGGCCAGCGTCGCTTTCACCAACGAGGTGCGCTTGAGGTCCACGCGTTGCAGGCTCGCCTGACCAGCGGCGCCCTTTGCATTGGCCACGTATAAATAGCGGCCGTTGGCGGAGAGCGCGATTGCGGTCGGGTACCATGCGGTCGGGATAAGCCCGAAACGGTAACGGCTGGTACGCCGCGCGTCCAGCACCGCCACGGCATTTAAGCCGGCCAGCGCGACGTAGAGCCGCTTTCCGTCGGGACTCAGTGCTTCGGCGCTGGGCGCCGCGCCGTACGGCGCGCCGGGATACAGCCGAAGGTCGAGTCCCCGCACCACCCGAGGCGTTCCGGCGAGGCTGACGACCGCCACGCGATCCACGTTGGAGAGCGCCACGTACGCGAGCCGGCCGTCCTTGCTGAGGGCCACTGCGCCCGGCGCGGCTCCGCCGACGATTTGCGCGCCGTGGTGTGCCGCATCCATCGGAACCGTCGCGGGATCCACATTGGTGCTCCCGGGAGAGAAATCGAAGACCGACAGCGCCGACGATTTGCCCGGATCAAAGGCAGGTGCGGCAAAGTTCGGCTCGCGCGCCGGCTGGGGGAGCGCTGCGTACGCGGAAAGGCCGCTGCCGCTTGCAATCACCGTGTCGCCTGCAGCGGCGAGGTAGAGCGGAAAATCGCCCGCGGGAATCGTTTGACCGACGGTTCGTCTCGACAAATCTATTTCGGTTACGGAGTTGCCAAGATTATCGGCAACGTACGCCGTTCGCCCATCGGGCGATACGGCAATCTGCGCGGGCAACGCGTGGCCTTGATGCTGCGACGGAAGCGTCAGGGCCGTCTGTGCGGTCAGTGTGCCGCTCGGATCGAGGTCGAAGACGTCGACGGCCCCGGCCGCTGCATCCGAAGCGAGTACGATCGTTTGCGTGGGATCCCGCGGATCGCGCGTTGCGGCGACGCCCATGAAGAATGAGGCCGGCGGCTTCTGATAGGCGCTCGCAAGCTGCATCGTCTCCACGTTGACGACGCCGAGTGCCGTGTTTCCCGACAGAATGGCGTACCGGCCGTCCGGCGAAAGCGCCATACCGAGCGCGCCGGTGCCTAAGAGTAGGCTCGTGCCCGCCGGTGCGGCGATTCTTCCGTTGGGAAGAATAGCATCCGCGGGGTCGATACGGTCGGCTCCGGCTGGACGGACGCCTGCGGGTGCGGAGTACATGATGAGAGGAGCCGGTCGACTCCCCGCACCCAACAAGGCGGCGGCCAAAAACGCCGCTGCAATTTGTCGAAACGACACGGGAGGATGCCATTACCATCGCGAGGCGCGAGGACCCTGCCGTCTTGGCGGTAGCCACGGCCGTCCCACCCTTCGTCCTAGGTCAGGCCGAGGTGATCCGGCGGATCGATTTGGCGCTCGGGCCACGCTCGCGCGAAATCGTCCGACTGCTTCCAATGTTCGGCAACACAGGCATCGAGCGCCGCTACTCCTGCGTCCCGATCGAGTGGTACGAGGAGACCCACGACTGGCCCGACCGCAACGCGGTCTACCTCGATTCGGCCGTGGACCTTCTCGAGAGGGCGACGAATGAGGTCCTCGAACGCTCGGGGCGCCGAGCTGACGAAATCGAGGCCATCGTCGTCGTCTCCACGACCGGAATTGCGACGCCTAGCCTGGATGCACTCTTAATGGAGCGCATGCGGCTACGACCGACCGCGCGCCGCTTGCCGATCTTTGGGCTTGGCTGCGCCGGCGGCGTGATCGGGCTGGAACGCGCCGCCACGATGGCCCGCGCCGAACCGGGCGCGCTCGTGCTCTTCCTCGTCGTGGAGCTGTGCGCGCTTTGCTTTCGCCGCGACGATTTCACCAAGAGCAACATCGTCGCAACCGCCCTCTTCGGCGACGGGGCCGCGGCGGCGCTGCTCTCCTGCAAGGGTGAGGGCCCCACCGTTGTGGGCGGTGGTGAGTTCACCTGGCCGGAGTCGCTCGACGTGATGGGCTGGGAGGTTACCGGCGACGGACTCAAGGCAATCTTTTCGCGCGACATTCCGGAACTCGTGACGACCAGATTGCACGATGTGGCGGCCGGATTTCTTTCCGAACGGGGCCTGGCGTTACGCGACATCGACCGCTTCGTCTGCCATCCGGGCGGCGCGAAAGTGCTCGACGCTTTGGCACTTGCGTTCGAAATCGAGCCGCAGCGGCTGAGCGAAGCGCGCGAGGTCTTGCGCGATTACGGCAATATGTCGGCAGCGACGGTAATGTTCGTGCTCGAACGCGTACTCGCATCGGCCACGCCGTGGAGGCGCGCGCTGCTCAGCGCGTTGGGTCCCGGCTTCACTGCCGGCTTCACCCTGCTCGAAAACGCGTGAGCATTCTCTACGTCGTCCTAGCCCTCGTAGTGCTGCAACGCATCGCCGAGCTGCTCTACTCCGCGCGTAACACGCGCCGGCTTCTCGCACGCGGCGGCGTTGAAATCGCGGCCTATCAGTACCCGTTCTTCGTGCTGCTGCATGGAGCGTGGCTGATAAGCATGGCTGTGTTCATCCCGCCTGCGACGCCGCCCAACTGGTCGCTGCTGGCACTGTACGTGCTGGTGCAGCCGCTGCGGATTTGGAGCATCGCAAGCCTCGGACCGTATTGGACAACGCGCATCATTACCGTTCCGGGAGAACCGCTGGTCCGGCGCGGACCGTATCGCTTCTTCCGCCATCCGAACTACATCGTCGTCTGCACCGAGATCGGAGTCCTTCCGCTTGCGTTTGGTGCCGTCGAGATCGCGCTCGTCTTCTCCATCCTCAACGCGGCGCTGCTTTCGTGGCGCATTCGCGTCGAGGAACGCGCGCTACAAGGCCGCTGAGCCCATTCCGACTTACTTGTCCGAAGGCGTATAGGCTGCAGCCGGGACATACCCGCCGAAGTTGGCGCTCCCGCGGATCCCCCAGGAGTTGTCTGCAAGTTTCCCAATGTCGAGCCATCCGTAGGAATCACCTACGACGAATTTCGTGTCGTCCTTATTAAAGCCACCGGAGAGCGGCGAGCCCTGGCCAAAGTAATTTTCCTTGGTTGGCCCCAGAATCGTTGGCAGTTCGCTTGCGACGTACGGAAGTACGTATTGTGAAATCGTACGGTGGCACTCGTCGCTGACGTTAACCGTCTGGACACCATTCTTCGTGCTCACATAAACCCCACCCCCGCATTCGAAAGTGCCTGGCGCAACTATGGGCACGAACTGCGGGTCGGTCGTCGGGTTCGTAATCTCGCCGAGCCCGTACCCGTTCTCGGAGCCGTTGGACCCAAAATAATCGATCCAGATGTTGCCGCTACCGTCTGTGTCCATGAAGTAAACGGTGCACACGGGTTCGCAATTCTGACCTAGGTTGATGTAGGTCGGGCTGGACGATGACGAGTTCGCGGGCCACCACTCGACGCCCGAGCCATAGCTGTACGCGCAGCCAGAATCGCAAACCTCTTCCTGCGAATACGGAATTGAGGCGAACACGTGCGTTCCATCCGTGGCTACGTCGTAGGCGTAGGAATACCAATAGGCGCATTCGCTGGTGGGTTGCGGACAGCCCACATTGTATTCATTTTGGAAGGTCCCAGCGCTGTTGAATTGCTGCACGACGCCGTTCTCGAAATCTCCGTTATACTCACATGCATCCCAAATGTTCTGCGAATGGTCGATCTTGAGACCTTGCGGATAGAGGCAGCCGTAGGCCTGCGCGTCGATGCTGGAAATGGTTTTTCTCCGGTTCTTTTTCTGTCCGGCGAGATATCCGGAGTTAGAGTTGACCGCCCAGATAGCCACAGATGCCGTATTGCCGTGAATAATGACTCGCGGCTGGGGACGAGCGGCGGCTTGCATTAGCAGACGCGCCATGACCTCGGGAGTAGTCGGCGCCGGCAGCTTGCCCTCGGCCTGCAGCCTGATCAGTCTCAACGCGCTAATCGGCCCGACGCGGCCGTTGGCGCGCAAATAGTGAGGCGTGCCTCCGGAGAGGGTCGCCATGAATGTAGGGGGTGCGAAACCGGTGGGTGCCTGCTCCGACTGCGGAACGCTCGAACACCCCGCGAGCATCGCGACGCTGATAACGGCTGATACGCAGCCCGCAATGGTTGACACTAGGCGCATGCTGTCGAGTCTCCTAATGCCAAACAGATGCTCCTTTGGATTGACCTTGGCCTTCAACCCGGCCGTGTGCATCGGCAGCAGTTACCCTGGATCTCCAGGCAGTCCGGGCTCGCGCGTTTATCGCGAGACGCGATCGATGGCGTCCTCGCCTTCGATTTTGCCAGGCGAGCGGCGTGCGACGCCTTCTTCTTGTGCGGCGTTCGCGACGGCTTTGGCGACGGCGTCAACGACCCGAACGTCGAAGACGCTGGGAATCACGTATTCGGGGCTGCGCTCGTCCTCGCCGACGATCTCGGCGATGGCATAGGCGGCGGCAAGTTTCATCCGTTCGGTGATGCGTGAGGCGCGAACGTCCAACGCGCCGCGAAAGATTCCGGGGAACGCCAGCAGATTGTTCACCTGATTGGGAAAATCGGAACGCCCGGTTGCAATAACCGCGGCGAACGGAGCCGCAACGTCGGGCATGATCTCCGGATTTGGATTGGCCATCGCAAAGACGATCGGATCGCGTCCCATGCTCGCAATATGTTCGGGTTGCAAGATGCCCGGTGCGGAGACCCCGATAAAGACGTCCGTGCCGGCCAATACTTCTCGCAGTGACCCGCGGCGGTTCTCCAGATTACAATGCTCCGCCAGCCAGCGCCAGTGCGGGTTCTCGTAGCGGTCGGTGCGATTGAGCGCGCCGCCGCGATCGACCGGGATGACGTCGCGCACTCCCGCGCCCAGCAGCATCTTGATCGTCGCGGTACCCGCGGCGCCGCTTCCCGAAACGACGACCTGGAGATCCTCCAACGGCTTTCCGACCACGCGCGCGGCGTTGATGAGCGCCGCGAGAATGACGACAGCGGTACCATGCTGGTCGTCATGCATCACCGGAATGTCGAGCGCCGCGATCAAGCGGTCTTCGATCTCAAAACAACGGGGGGCGCTGATGTCTTCGAGATTGATTCCCCCGAACACCGGCGCGATGCGGACGACCGTTTCAACGATCTCGTCGACGTTCTTGGTGTCGAGGCAGATCGGGAACGCGTCGATGTCGGCGAACTGCCTAAAGAGCATCGCCTTGCCTTCCATCACGGGAAGCGCGCCGAGCGGCCCGATGTCGCCCAAGCCGAGCACGGCCGTCCCGTCGGTGACGATCGCCACCATGTTGCGCTTGATCGTTAGTTGGAAGGCTTTTCCGGGGTCGGCGGCGATCGCCATCGACACCCGTGCCACGCCCGGCGTATACACCGTCGAAAGATCCTGACGCGTCTTAATCGCGATCTTCGGCTCGATCCGAATCTTGCCGCCGATATGCGCGAGAAAGGTCGAGTCGGCCGCGAAGATGATTCGAGCGCCGTCGATGCTTTCGACGGCCTTGCGCACGTCATCAGCAACGGCATCGGAGGCGACGCCGATCGTGACGTCGCGAACGACGCGCGTTCGCGCGACGGTGTGCATGTCGACGGCGCTGATCCCTCCGCCGGCGTCGCCGATCGCATTGGCAAGCACGCCGAAGGCGCCGGGCTCGTTCGGCGTCTCGATCCGGAGTACGAGCGTTAAGCTGATTGCAGGCTGCGTCATGCTTTCTAGTTCCCGCTGACCATCAGCTCGGAGACGCGAAACGACGGCGAAACGACCGCCGCATCGAACTGCAGGTCGTTCGCGATTGCATCGATATTCGCAAGCATGTCCACATACTGTCCCGCAACGGTAAACTCATCGATCGGATAGGCGAGTTCGCCGTTCTCGATGAAGAAGCCGCGCGCCCCCCGGCTATACGTCCCCGAAGCGTGTTCGGTCGCAAAGCCGATCGTGTCGAGCACCAGAACCCCAAGGGGCGTCGCGGCGATCAGTTCGGCAAGCGACATCGCCCCCGGTTCGAGGTAAAAGTTGTTCGGCCCAATTCCACCGCCGGTCGAGTTACCGGTACTGGCGGCACCGAGTTTGCGCGCATAGTACGTGTCGTAGAGGAACGTTTGCAGCGTTCCGCGTTCAAACACCGCAGTGCGCTGCGTCGGAACGCCTTCGCCGTCGAAAGGCGAGCTTCCGAGCTTGCCGACCAGTCGTCCGTCGTCCACGATCGTCACCAGTTCGCTACCGAATTTGCTGCCGGTTCGCTCCGTCAGCCACGAGTTGTCGACCGCCACATTGGCGGCCGAGACGGCCGAGAAGACGTCGTCGAGAAACATTGCGGCCACGTCGCGTTCGAAAATCACCGGCACGCGCATCGTCGGCGGTTTTCGCGCGCCGAACAGATCGACCGCGCGGCGAACGGCCATCGTTGCCACGGCTGCCGGCGCCTCCAGGTCGCCGAGATATCGGCCGGCGGTTCCATAGTGCGCGATTCGTTTGATGCCGCCGTCGAGGGCGACGGGGCCCGTCGAGCGGCCCGCGCGCGTCCACTTGTAGACGGCTGAAAACCCTGACGTGTTCGCGATGGCCGTGACGGCGATGGCGTCGGTGTAGTTGGAGCCACTGGAGTTGACGACGCGCGCGTCGGCTTCGCGGATCAAGCGTTCGAGTTTGATCGCGTCGTCGAGCTTGTCGGCACCGTCCCGATCGGCGATGCGAGCATCGAAGAGGGCGAGATCGACGCCGTCGGTCGCGACGACGTCGGGGAGACCAGCAAACTCGTCGACCGCGACTTGGTCTGCCTGCGCGGCCGCGAGACGAATCGCAGCATTCATTCCTTCGGGGGAAAAATCTGAGGTCGTCAGCGTTGCCTTGCGCCCGCCCCGGAAGATGCGCATGAAGAGCCCCTTGCCGGTGGAGGCTTCGAGTTTGGATATCGCATTGTCCCGCGCTTCGGCATGGAACCGGCGCGCAATTCGAGACGGAAGCCTCGGCGCTGTCGGCGCCCGCGGCGCTTGCGAGCTTGAGCGCTTCGGCGGCTAACTCGATCGCGCTGGCGTCATCCATGCTGCGTACCGCCGACGGTAATGGATGAAATCTTCACCGTCGGCATCCCCACGCCGACGGGCACGCTCTGGCCACCCTTACCGCAAGTGTAATGGCCACGCGCGAGGCGACTGTCGTTGCCGACCGCTACGACCTTCCTCATCGCATCGGGGCCGTTCCCGACAATCGTCGCGTTTCGAACCGGCGCCGTGATCTTTCCATTCTCAACCAGGTAGCCTTCGCCAACCATGAAAACGAAATCTCCCTTGGCGATCTCGACTTGGCCGCCCGCGAAGGACTTTGCGTAGATTCCGCGCTGGGTCGAGGCGACGATCTCCTCGACGGTCGAGCCGCCGTTGGGCATGTAGGTATTGCACATGCGCGGCTGCGGAGCGTACCGGAAGGATTGTCGCCGGCCGCTGCCCGTCGAATGGGCGCCCATCAAGCGCGCGTTGAGCGTGTCTTGCATGTACCCGCGAAGCACGCCGTTTTCCACCAACACCTTATGCTGCCCCGGCACGCCCTCGTCGTCGACGTTAACGCTACCCCGCTCCTCGTGCAAGTTTCCATCGTCGTAGATCGTCACCAGCTCGCTGGCCACGCGTTCGCCGACTCGCCCGCTGTAGAGCGACGTGCCGCGCCGGTTGAAATCGCTTTCGAGCCCGTGCCCAACAGCCTCGTGGAGGAGCACGCCGCCGCCGCCGGCTCCGACGATCATCTCCATCTCGCCCGCCGGGGCGGGCGTCGCCGACAGGTTGACGGTCGCGATGCGAGCGGCATCTTCGGCAAGCATCTCGGGCGTTTGGCGGTCGAAATACGCAATCGACGTGCGCCCGCCGTCGCCGACATATCCGGAGCTGCGCTCTTTCTTGTCGCTCGCCACGGCTTGAATGCCAAGCGTAATGAGGGGACGGCAATCCCGAACGATCCGCCCTTCACTCGTCGCGATCCATACTTCTTGGATCTCGTCGACGACCTGCGCGTTCACGGCGATGATGCGAGGATCGTAGCGGCGCGCGGTGCCGTCCGCGCGCTGCAAGAGCGCGGCATAGCGAGCGCCGTCAATCGACGTCTCGAGATCGCAATCGTAGAGCTTCGGCCCGCTCGCGCCCTGAAGATGCGCGGCACCCGCCGTTCCCGACGTCGCCGTCCGGGCGATCAGGGAGGCCGAGTCGGCCGCCTCCATCAGTGCCTCGGTGCTCAGGTCGTCGGAGCTTGCGAAGCCGGCCGATTCGCCGACGACCACGCGCACACCGACGCCGAGCGTCACGCCATACGTGGCGTCGTGGATCCGGCCGTCCTGCAGACGGTAGCTCACCGTTCTGCGCCGCTCGCAGAAGACGTCGGCGTATTCGCCACCGCGCTGCAACGCACGATCGAGCAATCGTGAAAGTAGAGACTCGTCGAACACCTTGTGAAAACCCTTTCTAATACTCGACCAAACGGTCGACGGCACGTACGATTGAGGCATCGGGATCGGCGGGAGATCCGTCGATCAGAAACGCGAATGCGACGCGGCCGTGGTGCAGGGTCGAGACGTAACCGGCGAGCGACGAGACATTCGAAAGGTGACCGCTCTTTGCCCGAACCCGGCCAAGGGCGGTCGTGAAATCGTAATCGGCGAGCGTTCCATCGCGCCCGCCGCGCGGAAGTAAGCTATAGAGCAACGGCTCTTCGGCAACCAGCAGACGCGCTACCGTAATGGCCGCCACGCGATTGTTGCGTGAGAGCCCGCTGCCGTCCAAGAGCCTCAAGCCGGGCGACGGAACTCCAAGCCGCGTCAAGAAAAGGCGCTCGGCGTCAACGCCGCCGTCGTCGCTGGATTCACCGGTGACCGCCTCGCCGACGGTTCGCAAGAGCTGCTCGGCATAGTGGTTGTCCGATACGAACAGCATGTGGGTTTCGAGTTCGTGCAAGGGCGCCGATTTGTGGTTCCACAGGACCACCGTACCCAGCGGCGCGGCGCCGATGCCCGGCGACGTCGAAACCTGAACTCCGCGGGCACGAAGCATCGTCTCGGTCTGGCCCGCGACATAGCGTTGCACGTCTTGCATCGGGGTCCAGACCGGTTGCCCTTCATCGGAGGATTCGACGGTATCGCCGTCCAGCGAGATCGCGCTGGTCGGAGCGGCGTAGTCTTGACCGGCATCGTCAGCGCCCCAGTGCGGATTATACGCGGGTCCGCTCATCGCGGTCGCGTCGACCACGACGCTGCCGTCGATCCGGCGCAATCCCGACCGCAAGAGCACGCCGATCCCATTGCGAACGTCCGACGACTGCAATGACGGATCGCCGGAGCCTGCCAGCCAAAGATTTCCGTCGATCACGCCGTCGCCGGGCGGTTCTCGAGCCGCGAAAATCGTCTGGTAGCGATAGTTCGGACCGAGCGCATCGAGGGCGCTAGCCGCGACGATCACCTTTTGGACCGAAGCCGGCGCCACGGCATCGCCCGAGCGATCGCCGTAAATCATTTGGTCGTCGGGGCCAACGACGGCCAGACTCCAGCTTGCGGCGCCGTCGAGTGCCGGCGCGAACGCCCCTCGTAACGCTGATGCGAGCGCGAGCCGTTGCGAGTTGGTCCAACGCGGCGCCGCTTGGGTTGCTAGCGGCGCGATCGTGGCCGAAGGCTTTGCCGAAACGCCGTGCCCGAGCGCGCCGCGCCGTCCGTCGTTCCAAAGCCAAGCCGCCAGCGTCGCCAGCGTGACGATCAGCGCGAAAGCGACGACCCGGCGCTTATGCACGCGCGAGCGCTTCGATCTTCTCCTGTAGCCTACGCTGGTCTTCACGTAACTCATCAATGTCCTCGCGCATGCCTTTTACCTGCGCCGGTATCTTCGCCGCGGCGCGAATTCGGATTGCCGCCTCCATCGCATCGCGGCGCATGCGTCCGTCGACCGCCTGTTGAGCGATGCGGTCGAGTCCCGGCAAAAGGCGCACATCTGAGAGCGATTCGGCGGCAAGAACCGCGTCGAGCGCTACCATGAAGCTGGGATCGTCAAATCTCTCTTCGAGTTCGTCGACGACGCGCGTACGCTCCTCTTCGACCAGCGCCCCGATTCGGCCCAACGCCGCCGTTGCCGCTCGGCGCAGGCCTTCGCTGCGCTCCGGACGCAATGCATCCACGATTGGCGCCATCGCTCGCGCGTCGGCCAACTCGGCGAGCCCCAGAACCGCGCCGGCCTCCACCGTTCCATTCCACGTCGTCTGCTTAACGGCCGCCGCGAGAACCTCGAAGGCTCGCGGATCGCGCGTCTTACCCAATGCGTGGAGCGCGGCGGCGCGCACGAAATAGGAGGAGTGATTCGCTGCGGACTCGATGAGGGCGGTCGCCGCGTCGGTCTCGCGGAAACCGCTCAGCGCCCCGGCTGCAGCGCGGGCGACTTTTGGATGCCGGTGCGCGAGCGCCGAAATAAGAATTGCGCGAGCCCACGGCGCGCGCGTCGCGCCGATCGCGAAGGCCGCTTCCGCGAGGACGCCCCAAAACGGCTCCTGCGCGAATGCCGCCACAATCGCCTCGCGTGCAACGCGGCCGCCGTCTTTAGCAAGTTCGCGCGCGGCGCGAATGCGGGCGACGACGTCGGGATCGGCTCGTAGCGCGGCCGCCGCGAGATCGACGCCCAGACGGTAGCGCACGTCGGCCAAGACAAACGCGCCGGGATCGAACCGGACCAGTTTTGGTTCGAAGTCGAGCGGCACGGCGATCGTCTCGTGCTGCCGTTCGATGCTGGCCCGTACGCGTCGCTCGCCGCTCACCGGTTCCTGAGCCGGTTGCGCCGGCGGTGCCGCCGCGTCGGGCGCAAAGCCGATCTCGACATCAAAGAAGTAGGCAGGATGGTCCGCATCGACCGTTTGTTTCTGGTCGATCGTCAGCGTTGCGACACGGCGCTCGGAGTCCCACGCCATCGAAACCTGCAGCTGCGGATGGCCCGCGCGAAAGACCCACTGATTGAAGAATCGCCGCATATTCCGTCCCGTTGCGGCTTCGATCGCGCGGATCAAATCGATCGTCTCAACGGACCGCTGGGCGTTGTCTTCGACATACCGCGCGATCGAGCGCCAGAAGCGGTCCTCACCCAACTCGCCACGCAACATATGTAAGACAGTGGCGCCTTTTTGATAAAGATGGCGATCGAAAATTTCGATCGGGTCGCGGTAGACGTTACAGACGATTGGCCGCCGGTAGCGATGCGCGTCCTCGCGAAGGTACGCGGCCAAGCATAGGAAGATATCGTAGCGATACTCGTCCGAACCGAGGTCGGCTTCGCGCCAGACGGCCTCCATAAAGGTCGCGAAGCCCTCGTTGAGCCACGCGTGCGCCCAATCGCGGCAGGTCAACAAGTCGCCAAACCACTGATGCGCGAGCTCGTGAGAGACTAATGGGTCGCTCGAGAAATCGACGTGCGCGACCTCGTCGTGAAGGGTTCGATCCGTCTGCGTCGTCGCTGCGGTGTTTTCCATGCCGCCAAAAATGAAGTCGGATACGGCGATCTGCGAGTAGCGCGTGTACGGATAGGCCACGCCTGTCCGCTCTTCGAAGCGTTCGATCATCTGCGGCGTCTTGCCGAAGGCTCGTTCCCCTTCGTCTTCGCGGCCGGGCAGTACGTAATAAAAGACCGGGACGCCGTTACGCCCCGCCTTTCCTTGCTCGACCTCGACGAACGGGCCGGCGACCATCGTCATCAGGTACGTGCTGTGCGGCACGTCCTGCCGGTAGCAAAAGACGGTGCGCTCGCCCTCGTCGCGGCGCTCCACCAACTCGCCGTTGCCGAGCGCGAACATTCCTTTTGGGACGACGATCGTCGTCGTCGTGCGCTGCTTCTCGGTCGGATAGTCGAAGCACGGAAACCAATAACGGGCGTATTGGTCTTGGCTTTGCGTCCAGACGTGCGTTATTTTTTCCGGATGCTCCGCGGTGGGCTTGATGAAAAATAGCCCCGCTCGGGGTTTTGACGCGCGATACTCGATAGCGATTGCCGCGCGCTCGCCCGGCGCAATCGGCGCCGGCAAATCGATCTCGAGCTTGCCGTCACGGGCCGCAAACTTGGCGGCCGGCTCGACCCGGAAGATCTCGAGATCGACGGCATCGAGCGTCAAGCGCGAGACCGGCTCGTCGAGCGCGCGAACCGTCAGCGTGCAGACGCCGTCGAGCGACTCGTTTTCGAAGTCCGGCGTGAGGTGCAGATCGATATGTTCGACTGCAACGATCTTGTCAGGCCCGTAGTGCGGACGCGCGCCGGGTAAGGCGAATGCCTGATGTTCTTCTTTGTCGTCGCGCAGCATCCAGCCGGGCTTACGAGCCAAGCGTACGTTTGTCCTGGCTAGGAGCGTCCGGCTACTCCGAGGCGGTTTGCAAGCCGCCGCCCACGTCGATTACCGCACCGGTGATGAAGTCGCGTTCCGCTGCGACGAAGAAACGGACGGCGTCGGCAACGTCTTCGTACGTGCCGGGCCGGCCGCGCGGATTGTTGGCGCTGCGTTCGTAGGCCTGCCGCCGCGCGAGCGTCTTTTCACGAATATCGCCGGGCGAAACGACGTTAACGGTAATGCCATGGGCCGCCTCTTCGAGGGCGAGGCACCGTGCAAACGCAACCAGCGCGCTCTTCGCCGATTGATAGAGCGAGAAACCGCGGAAGGGACGCGTCTCTTCGGAACCTAGCATTCCGAAGAATACGACCCGGCCGAACTTTGCGGCGCGCATCGCGGGCAGCGTCGCGCGCGCCGCCAGCATCGCGCTTCGCACGTTACCGTCGAACGTTTCGGCGTACTCTTGCAGCGTCGTGCGAGCGAAGCGCTTGACGGCGAGCGGGCCGACGGCATGCACGAGCGTGTCGAACGGACCGTGTTGCCGCACCAAGTCGTCGAGGCTCTTCTCCACGCGAACGGGATCGTCGAGGAAGTCGACGTTCACGGCCGATGCGGTGGCGCCGGCCGCTTCGATGGCGGCGAGGGTAACGTCCGGCGGCGTATTGCGATAAGTGATTGCAACGACGCTGAAGCCGTCGTGCGGCAATGCCGCGGCGATCCCGGCCGCGAGGCCCGCTGCCGCCCCGGTTACAAGGGCACGTCGTCCTTCGACTCCGCTCAGGATGACATGCTTAGGCAGGCGCCCTCTCCATCGGCTGCGACATCTCCGCTTCGATCGCACGGCGGTCGGCCCGGCGCTCGAAGTAACCGATCCACGTCTCGTAGATCATCGGCACGAGAAAGAGCGTCAGGATCAGAGAGCTCAAGAGTCCGCCGATAATGACCGTTCCCATCGCCTGGCGCCACTCTCCGCCCTCGGCGTAACCGAGCGCCAGCGGCAGCATTCCGAAGATCATCGCTGCGGTCGTCATGATGATCGGGCGGAAGCGAGTCGCTGAGGCTTGCAGCACGGCGTCGTGCACGCGCATGCCGCGCTTCACCAGCGTGTTCGAGTAATCGACAAGCAGAATTCCGTTCTTTGCAACGAGTCCGAAGAGCATGATGACGCCGAGCATTGAGATGATGTTGAGCGACTGGCCTTGGTCGGGCTGCAAGCGTCCCATCAGCGCCAGCAGGATCAGTGCTCCGATGATTGCCAGCGGCACCGAGAACATGACGATCAGCGGCTCGAGGAACGACCCGTAAAGGATTACCATCAAAATGTACACGAGCATGAACGAAGTGATCAGCGCGACGCCCATGTTTGCAAAGGTCTCTTCCATGAACTGCGAGTTACCTTGCGACTTTAGGCCCACGCCTTGGGGAAGAAAGCCCGGCGTTTGCATCTTCTTCTGCAACGGTCCGACGACTTGGCCGAGCGAGTAGCCGGGGAGGATGTCGCCGTAGACGTTGACGACGCGCTCGCGATTGAGGCGCTCGATCTTCGTCGGCGCGGTCGTCCAGCTAAAGCTGGCCACGTCGCCGATCGGCACCAGCGAACCATCGTTTGTGCGAACCTTCACGTATTTTAGTGCATCTTCGGTATTGCGGTCGGCTGACGGAAACTGCACGCGCACGTCAACCAGCCCCGTCGGCGTCCGCACTTTGGTCGCGACCGCGCCGTCCACGGCGATGCGGGCGACCGTCGCGACGTCGGACGGGTTGATTCCAAGGAGCTCGCACTTGGCGCGGTCCACGTCCACGTTCATTCGTGGCGCGCCGTTTTCCGCGCTGGTCTGGACGTTAACGGCACCCGGCACCGTCCGCAGGAACTGCGCGACCTTTTCGGCCGCAGGCCCGAGCGCCTCGTCCGGACCGGTCAAGGAGTAATAGATCGCCGGTCCGTTTTCATTATCGCCGGCCACGTCGAATTCGGCGCCGGGAACCAAGTAGCCGAGCCTGCGAACCGATTTGATCGCGGTGTTGGTATCCTTGATGCGCTTATCTTGCATCTGCGCGTTGAGCTGCGCGTAGTTGCCGCCGGTTACGCTGCTCCACCCCGCAGGCTTGCGCCCGGTGGTGGCGCTGACGGATTTGATGCCATCGATCTTCATAATCGCATCTTCTAAGTGGGACACGTAGCCACTCGTAACGGCGATCGGCGTTCCAGGCGGATAGGTGACCGTCATGCTGATCTCGCCGGTCTGCTGCGCCGGCATGAAGTCAAAGCTCACGGCCCCGAGCGGCAGCATCAGCAGCGCGAGCGCGACCGGAATCGCGAACGTCGCCACCGTCGTGGATTTCGTCGTGCCGATCGAACGAAGGAAACGCAACGGTCCGATGCGTTCGACGCGGCGCGCGGCGCGCTGCCTGCGCAAGAGCATTCCGGCTCCGTGGGCGAGCGCACAGACGACCAACAAGAAGACGTCGGCGCCCACCGTAACCATTCCGCCGCCGGCGACCAGCGTGATCGAATTGAGGAGAAGCGCGACGCACACAAAGACCACGAAGGCACCGTGCCGCAGCGCGAACGGCAAGAACTTCGAGCGATAGAGTTGCAGTATCGAGTCGTACCGATGGACGAACGCGTTCAGCAAAAGCAGCGCCGCGACGAAGATCCCGATCGCGTTGAGCAGGAACCAACCCGTGAACGTTCCGACGGCAAACATCGCCGCCGCCAGCAGGAGCAACCCGATATCGACGCGCCGGTCGTCGAGCAGGCGCAGCCAGGCCGGAGGCGCTTCGGAGCGGCTGAGAACGCTCCACTTTGCGGCCAGCAGCGGCGTCAGCGTAAAGGAGACGAAGAGCGAGAAGAGTGTCGCGGTCACGACGACCGCGCCATACTCGCGCAAGTACGCGCCGACGATTCCGGACATGAAGGCGATCGGAAGAAAGACGACGACGTCCACCATCGTGATCGCGATGGCCGCGCCGCCGATCTCCGTGCGGCCGGTGATGGCCGCGGTCATCGGATCGAGCCCCATATCTCGATGACGCGTGATATTTTCGAGAACCACGATCGAGTCGTCCACTAGGATGCCGATAATCAGCGCCAGGCCCATCATCGACATCGAGTCGATGTGGAAACCAAAGAGCCGCATCACGATGAACGTCGCGAGAATCGAGGTGGGGATCGCGAGGAAAACGACGACGGCATTACGCCAGGCGTGGAGAAAAAGCAACATGACGATCGCCGTTAAGATGATGCCCTCGATCAGCGACTGCCCGACGCCCACGAGCATCTTCTGCGTGTAGTCGGCCGGCGCGTCGATCTCGTGGAACTGGAGCTGCGGGAACTGGGCCTGGATCTTCTTGAGTTCGGCTCGCAAGGCCGCGGTCGCTTTGATCTGATCGGCGTCGAGGGTCGGGTTGATCTCCATATAAACGCGCGGGTGGCCGTTGTACGAAGAGATCGTTCGCATTGCGATGTGGCTGTCGGTGGCGTTGGCGACGTCACCGATCTTCAGCGACTTGACGGGGAATTGCAACACGCTGATCGGCGAGAGCGGAATGCCCAGCAAATCGTCGGCCTTTTCGACGTAATCGTGAATCGCGACGCTGCCCTCGCGCGTCGGCTGCGTCATGATGCCGCCCGGCACGTTGAGGTTATTGATCGCTACGGCGTTGAAGATGTCTTCGAGCGTCGCGTTGGTGCCGTCGAGCCTAACCGGGTCGGGCTCCACGTGAAACTCGCGCGTGGCCGAGCCGTAGACGTCGACGGATTGAACGTTGGGTATCTGCTCGATCAGCGGCGTAATCTCGCTGTTGATGAGGTCGGCAATCTGCGGCTGGGTGAGCGTCGTCGAGCTGACCGCCACGTCCAATAGAGGCGGTTCGGCCTGTCCCGCTTTAGTCACCACGGGCGGATCGATGTCGCTGGGCATGTAGACCCGCGCAGTATCCACGCGCCGCTGTACGTCGACCGACGCAAGATTGAGATCCGTGCCCATCTTGAACTGCACGCCGACGACCGCCGTGCCTTCCTGGGCGTTCGCGGTCAGTTGGTCGAGATGGTCGATGCCCGACATCTGGTCTTCGATCGGCTTGACGACCATGCGCTCCATGTCTTGGGGCGACGCTCCCGGATAGCTGGCAAAGACCACGACGACCGGGAAGTCGGTGTTCGGCGGACTCGAGCTACGCCCGAGTTGAACGAACGAGATAATGCCAAAGATCACCATTGCGCCGAAGATCGCGATGGTGATCGTCGGACGGGAAAGCGCGAAACGCGTCAACCACATGATGCGAAATCCATTGTTGTTTAGGTCTACGTCCGGAGGTCGCCCTCTGTTTCAGGTCGGGGTGGACTCGAAGCGTCTTTTCGCCAGAGCGCCATGAGGCCGCCTGTCCGGAAGCCCGGGCAGTTACCCCGGCCGCCCGCAGAGCGGCCCTGCGCCCTGCCGCCTTCGGTCACATTCTCGGGCCGCGTTCCGTCAACGGAATAACGCGGGCGAGACCGCGAACGTAACGGAACGGAGGAACCGATGAAAATCAAGCTGACCAGCGTGTACGTGAACGACCAGGAAAAGGCTCTGCACTTTTATACCGACGTTCTGGGTTTTATGAAGAAGGCCGATTTCAGCAAGGGCCCGTTTCGCTGGCTGACGGTGGCCTCGCCCGAGGACCCGGACGGAACCGAACTGCAGCTGGCGCTCAACGACGATCCGGCCGCCAAGGCGTTCCAGGAGGCCAAGTTTGCGCAAGGGCAGGCCGCGGCCAACTTCTTTACGGGCGACGTCAATGGCGATTACAACAGCATCAAAGCCCGCGGAGCGGAGTTCACGATGCCGCCTACCGACGTAACCGGCGCGACCATCGCCATGCTGAACGACACGTGCGGCAACCTGATCCAGATCACGCAGCTCGCACGCTGGTAGAATACGACGGCGAGATCGGCCTTCGCGCGCTAGGGGCCGATGATTGGGGGGTCTGGCGAAAGTTGAGGTTAGACGCCCTCGGCGAAGCACCGGATGCCTTCAGCTCGACCCTCGCGCAGTGGCAAGGCGAAGGCGATACCGAGGCTCGTTGGCGCGCTCGGCTTTCGACGGTGGCGCTCAACGTCGTTGCGGATCTCGACGGCAAAGGCGCCGGCATGGTTAGTGCGACGGCCCCGAATCAAGACGAGACAGTCGATCTCATCTCGATGTGGGTCGCGCCCTTTGCTCGGGGTCGAGGCGTCGGCGATTCGCTGATCGCGGCGGTGATCCAATGGGCTCGCGCACGGCTAGCCGCCAGAATCTCTTTAGCCGTCGTTGAGAGCAACGAACACGCCTGTGGCGCTCTATCGCCGGCACGGATTCAGCGACGCCGGCGCGATCGACTGCACCGGCTCCGCAGTCTCCGAGCGACAGATGGTGCTCAATCTGACGGCAACGTCTCGGCAGTGACGGTAAAAGCAGAGTGGTAGCGTACCGTTCCTAGCGGAAGTTCGCTGCCGAACGCTAGCGCTTGGAAGTACTCTGCCGGTAAACCTGGCAGTTCGAGACCGGGATTGGTCTTGAATCCGAAGCGACCGTAGTATCCGTGGTCGCCGAGCACGACGCAGCCGGCACCGTCGCGGCGGCGCAACTCCGCAAGAGCCGCATCCGTCAGCATCGAACCAATGCCGCGGCGTTGATGGCTCGGCAGCACTGCAAGTGGCCCGAGGCCATACCATCCGGTGGCACCAGAGGAAATCGTGACCGGCGAAATTGCCACGTGGCCGACAATCGCATCCCCGTCCTCGGCTACCAGGGAGATCGTCAACCGATCGCACCGCCGCAGCGCATCGACGATGCACTGCTCCGTGTGACTTGTGTGCGGCGCGTTCTGGAACGCCGCTTCGATAACGTACCCGATCGAGTCGACATCGCCGGATCGTTCTGTGCGGATCGTTACGCCGCGTCCTCCGGCGTTCGAATCAGGATTCAGGGGACTTCTCCCTCGTAAGCGCTTCAGGCTTTTTTCATCACCCTATCCTAGACTGTGCGGCATTGCCCCTCTCGGACCCACAACAAGGAGAACCGCCCATGCGTTTTTCGCAAAGGATTCTAATCGCCACCGTTGCCGCCACGGCGATGCTCGTCTCGGCCGCTCCCGCCATGGCGCACGGTTACGTCGGCAGCTGGCCCGTCACCGTGAGCAAGTCGCAACACAGCAATGGCACGTACTGCCTGACGCTAGGCGAAAACGGCACGGCGTCCGTCTTCATTGGCAACAAAAGATACAGCGGCTCGTTTCTAGTGATTAACCGCAAACTCGTCGCGACCATCACGGTGCAAGCGTATAGCCAAAACGCAGGATTGGTGTTCATCGGATCGGCCAGCCACGGCAACATCGGCCCCGGCGTCTTCGAAGACGTCTACGGTGGTTCGGATTTTGACTCGGGTGCGTTGGCGTTTGGCATGAACGGCGGCTGCTGAGAATAGTTCGCAACTACGCTCACAGCGGAACATCGAAGCGCCGAAGCGAGGTTCCACCCGCTAGCGCTTCAGAGCCTTGCGGACTTTAGATCAATCTTTCAGCTCCACAAAGACCACGTGTGAGTCGGTGGTCCCGATGTTCTCGCCGACGTGGACTTGGGCCGGCGACCACAGCGCTTGACCCGCCTTCACGGTCACCTCCCTGACGTCACTTCCCACGGTCAGGCGACGCTGGAAGTCAGAAAGCATTAAGAGGACGCTATTAGGATGCTGACGCGCCTCAGTCTTTACTCCCGGCTCATCGCGGTACTCGAGAACTCTGACTCGGTCGTTCTCGAAGATGACTTTGTATTTGTCCGGATCGGTTCGAATCGGGTCCAGAGCACTCATGGCAGATCCTCCTAAGTCCTGGAACCTCGGCACTCTCGGCCGTGTGGGCGAATCTGCGCAAGACAGGACTCGAACCTGCACGAGATTGCTCCCGCTAGCCCCTCAAGCTAGTGCGTCTACCAATTCCGCCACTTGCGCAGGGAGGGCTTTGAGCGTTTGGGCCCGCTGGCCGTCCGGCCCTGCTATCGCATGTTGGGATCGAGGGCGTCGCGTAGTCCATCGCCGATATAGTTGATCGCCAGCACGGTCACCAGGATGCAGAGCCCTGGAAAGACCGCCGCCCACCAGGCGATTTGCAAATCGCTCTGGGCGTTGGAGAGCATGCTGCCCCAGGAAGACGTTGGCGGCTGGATGCCCAGCCCCAAAAAGGAAAGCGTGGACTCGAGAACGATGACGCTCGCGACGTCGAGGGTCGCCTGAACGATGATCGGCGCGACCGCGTTGGGCAGCAAGTGGCGAAAAATGATGCGAGCGTCGTTATTGCCCACCGCTCGCGCGGCTTCGGCGAACTCGCGCTCGCGCAGGCTGAGAAACGAGGCTCGCACCAAGCGAGCGACGCTTGGCCACGAGAGTGCTCCGATGATGATCACGATCACGCCGAAACTCAGCGCCGCCTTGGACGACGTCGCCGCCACGATCGCCGTCAGCACGAGCAACAACGGCAGCAGCGGAATCGAAAGGAAGACGTCGGTGAGGCGCATCAACGCATAGTCGATCCAACCGCCATAATACCCGGCAATCGCGCCCAGCGTCGTGCCGATGAGCACTTCCATGATCACCGCAAACAGACCGACCGTCAGCGAAATGCGCGCGCCGAAGAGCAGCCGTGACAGCAAGTCACGCCCGACCTCGTCGGTTCCCAGCGGATGCCCCCAGCAGAGCGACTTGTCCTGAAAGCACGGCGGCAGCGGCGTGCCGTTCCAATGCGGCACCGCCGCCGTCCCGTTATCGATGAAGTCGGGGTTGAACGGCGAGAGCTGTTTGGCAAAGACGGCGGCGAGCACCATCAGCGTTAGCACCGCGACGCCGGCGATCGCAAGCTTGTGCCGGCGAAAGCGCGTCCAAAAGGTTACTTTGGAGTAGGGAAGCTCTTGTTCGACGATCGCCGCGGCTGTCATCAATCGTACTTCACGCGCGGATCGAGCCACGCGTACACGATGTCGGCGAGAAGGTTGGAGAAAACGACGAGAAATGCCACGAGCAATAGATACCCCATGAGCAAGGCGAGGTCGCTCTGCGTGAGTGCGTTGATGAAGAGCCGGCCCATCCCCGGCCACGCGAAGATCGTCTCGGTAACGATCGCACCCGCGAGCAGGCCCGGCAGCGAGAGCGCGATGACGGTGACGACCGGGATCAGCGCGTTCTTCAAGCCGTGCTTGTACAGAATCGTTGTGAAGGAAAGTCCCTTGGCGGCCGCCGTACGCATGTAGTCGGTGCCCAGGACCTCCAAGAGCGACGACCGCATGAACCGGCTAAAGAGTGCGATCTGCAGCAACGAGAGAACGATGGCGGGCAGAATTAAGTGCTCGATGCGGTCACCGAAGTCGAAGTTGTCGCTGCTCGAGATGCCGGCCGACGGAAGCTGAATCTGATAGCCACCCGGAAGCGGGATACCGTGAACGGCAAACGCGAGCTGCATCATGAGGGCAAACCAGAAGACCGGCATCGACTGGCCGAAAAAGGCGAAGGTCGTGATCGCGTAATCGAGGGCGGAGTAGCGATAGACGGCAGAGATGATGCCGGCGCTGATGCCGACCGCGATTGCGATAAAGAGCGACGCGCCCATCAACTCGAGCGTTGCCGGAAAGCGCTCGATCAGCGCTTGAAAAACCGGCTCCGAGTTGCTCGTCGAGTACCCCATGTCGCCGGTCAAAATGTGCCCGAGCCACTTGAGGTATTGGATCGGGACCGGCTGGTCGAGGCCTAGATTGTGTTTGAGCCGCGCGATGTCCGCCGCCGTGATGTGCGGGTTCTGCAGGTAAGGCGCCAGCGGTCCACCCGGCATGTTGTAGAGGATGCCGTAAAGGATGATCGAGATGGCCAACAGCAGCGGAATCGACTGCAGCGTCCGCCGCACGACATAGGTGAACAATCGGCGGCGTTATTGCGGCATCGGCAGACCGAGAACCTTCCGAGCGCGGTCGGGCGTGGCGATGGCGCGGCCGGCCTCCGTAGCAAGCCGAGCGACGCGCGCCACGAGATCCTCGTTACGGGCCAGCCGGCCGCGGCTGTAAAAGAGATTGTCCTCCAGCCCCACCCGGACGTGACCGCCCATGGCGATGGCCACCATCGCCATCGGCAACTGGCGTTTCCCGATGCCCGCGACGGACCACGTGCAGCCCGCGGGCAGATCGTCGACGAGGTCGCAGAGATTCTGGGCCGTCGCCTCCAAACCGCCGGGCACCCCAAGCACGAAATCCACGTGCTGCGGAAACTCGAGCAGGCGTTCTTTGGCGAGGCGGCGCGCATTGGCAAGGTGGCCTTTATCGAAAATTTCCAGCTCTGGGCGCACTCCGAACTGATTCATCTTCTTTAAGAGATCGCGCATGATCGGAAAGCTGTTCTCGAAAATGTCGTCGCCGAAGTTCACGCTTCCACAGGTAAGCGTCGCCATCTCCGGGCGCAGTTCGAGTACGCTCGAGCGCTCCTGCGGCGTCATCCCGATCGCGCCGCCGGTTGAGAACTGCACGATGAGATCGCTCTCCCGGCGAATCGCCTCGTACGCTTGACCGAAGCGTTCCACGCTGTGCGTGTTGCTGCCATCGTCGTTGCGGCAATGCACGTGCAGTATCGAGGCGCCCGCCTCGCGTACCGCTCGGGCGGTCTCTCCGAGCAGTTGCGGCGTATACGGCAAATGCGGCGTCTGTTCGGGCCTAACCTCAGCGCCGACGGGTGCACAGGTGATGATCAGAGGGTCCATGGCGCTCACTGTGACAGCGCGCGGTAGGCGGCCTCCACGAACTCCGAATCGAGACCGAGCAGCTGGGTAAGCGCGATGGCGTCGGCATGCGGAGCGTCATCGCCGCCGACCTCGGCGATCGTGTAATCCATCGAGGCAGCCAAGGCATCGAGCGCGTCCTTCAGGTCGCGCGCGGCCGGAGGCGTGCGGATTCCTTTCAGCCCTCGGACCGCAAAGTGCGTGACTCCGGCAGCGGCCGCAACGCCTTGCAAGTGCGTGGCTATCAACGCGCAGGCATTCCTTTGCGCCAAACGCTCGGTCAGCGCCACGACGAGCGCCTTCCCTTCGTGCGGCGTGGTCGTGCGCGCGAACTCGTCGACGAACATTAGGAGCCGCGGGGCGAATCGCTCGAGAATCTCTTTGAGTGACGTCACCTCCCGAGCAAACGAGGAGAGTAGACCCCCGGAGCGTTCGCGGAGTCCCGTTCCCAACCACGCGATTTGATCGAAGAGCCCAACCCGCGCGTTGGCGGCGGGTACGGGCAACCCAAACGCGCCGCAGAGCGCGAGAAAGCCGCAAGTCTGCAAGGCGAGGCTCTTTCCGCCCATGTTTGGTCCCGTGAGAACGGCCGCGCCGCGCAAATCTAGATCGATCGGCACGTACCGGCGGCCCGCGAGCGTCAGTTCGGCTTCCAGTGGAAGAAAGCGCGCCCGCTCGAAGGCCAGCGCCGGCTCGTGCGTCACGACCGGAGCGGTGCAGCGATGCGACTGCGAAAAGCGCACGGCGGCGAGGCTCACATCCAGTTCGCCCAGGGCCCCGGCCGCAACCCCAAGCCCGGCGGCGTGCCCGCGAACGATGGCGGAGAGATGCAGCCGAACGCGTTCTTCCAGGGCGCCCACCTTGCCGAATGCCGCCTCGCGGCGCTCGAGCGCGCTGTGCGAGCTTTCCCCGTAATCCAACGCGCAGAGAAGATAGGTTGCCGACTCCCGCACGACGCGAACACCTTCGGGTAACGCGCCGTGCAGCTCCGTTCGCATCACGATAAACTCGTCGCCGGCGACCTCTTCGCGCCCGAGCTCGCGCGCGACGCGTTCTTGCTCTCTGCTGCGCGCCGCATCGACTTCGGCCTGCGCTTGCGCGTGCGCGGCGCGCGCCGCCGCCAACTCCGCGTCGAAGGCATCGGAAAGATAAAATCCCTCCGCCTCGTTGTGGCCAGGCGCGAGCGCCGTGATGACCGCATGCATCGTTTCACTGGAAGTCCGTTCCCCCAGCGTGCTCGCCGGCAGCAACGCGTCGACGCGCTCGACTGTCTCGCAAAATCGACTCACTTCTAAAAAGCTGGGATCGTCGAGCATCTCTCCCATCGATGCGCGGGCGATGGCGCCAGCGATGTCGGGCAGCTGCTCGAGGAGAGAACGCGCCGCCGATACCCGATCCGGGTGAAGCTGCTCCGCCGTCTCCGCAATTCGTCGCGCGCGCGATTCTGCGGCCGCCTCGCTTCCGGGACGAAACGGCACGAGTTCGGAAAAGACGCGCGACCCATATGGCGAGACCGGCGTGACGGCCTTGACGAGCCAGTCGAAGCCCAGCAATTCCGCGCTCGCAGCGTCGAGCAAATCGAGCGCCTTCACGCGGCCCCTCGGCCCGCGAAGACGTCAAACGACGGCAACTTCGTTGCGCCCGCGACGGCGGCAAGAAAAGTCCCCGGATCGAAGCTGCGTTCCGGCGCGGCGGCGCAAACCGTCGTCGCGATAACGTCCAGCGCACGGCGGCAACGAATGCGCAGCCGTACCAGCGCCTCGGCGAGCGATCTTCCGCTCATGACGATCTGCGTCGAATCCCCAACGACTATCTGCCGGTCTTCGCCAGCGGCAATGAAATCCGCAGCCATCGTGGCGGTGAGGGCGCCTTCCAATTCGAGAACGGCGTCATTCTGATCGAACACCGGGACCTGCAGGCGCGCGGTCAGGGTTGCGACGTCGCAAACCGCTTCCGACTCCGTCTTTGCTGCCGCCGCGCCACAGGAGACGACGATCGCGCCATCGGTGCTCGCCAGCGTCGCGATCCGATCGATCGCCCCGTCGATCAACACGATGTCGCTGCGCGCAGCGATCGCTCCGACGGCCGCGCGCAGCCCCGAGGCGCTCGAAGGACCCGCCAAATCGTAATTCCCCCCGTGAGCCGTTCGAGCATACAGCAGCGGTCCGGAGGAGCTCGCGAGCTGCGAGATTTCGAGAACTTCGACGGCAGGCGAGGGCGGCAGCAGCGCGCGCGCGGTGACAAAGACGGTGTTCGCGTCCAGCCAAAGACGAGGCTTCGGGCCGATCGACGCCACGCCGACGCGCAATCCCGATCTGCATGCCGCTTCGTAGATCGCCAAGAGCGCGGTGGTTTTGCCCACGTTCTTTCCGGTGCCGACCACGAAGATCGCCCGCGCGCGTCGCTCGCGCGCAAGCTCCAAGAGCCTCAGCCCGACTCGCACGCGTTCGACTTCAGCTACCCGACGCGCAGCGCCTTGAGCACCGCGAAGGTGATGCCGGTGAGCGAAAGCAAGAGCCCGCCGACGAACGCAGCATTGCGTTCGGCAAAGCGTCCCAGCCGAGATCCGATCGTGAGGCCGAGGGTTGTTGCGGCGATCGACACGGCAGCGATAACGATCAGCGAGATCGGCATCGGCACGCCGACGTACAGAATCGAAAACCCGATGCCGAGCGAGTCGAGGCTGATCGCCAACGAGGCGACGATCAACCCAGGCCCACGCGAAAGATCGACCGGTTCCCCCCGCAGATCGGTGCGGCTCTCTTTCATCATGTACGCGCCCAGGCCCACGAGCGCGGCAAATCCGAAGTAACCCGCAACGTCGCCGATGAGCCGGCCTGCCAGCAAACCGAGGCAGGCTCCAAGGATATTCATCACGACTTCGGCACAAGCAAAGGCGATGCCGATGCGAACCTTCTGCCGCGGGGAGACCCCGCGAACGCCGGCGCCGACTCCGACGGCAAAGACGTCGAGCGCCAGCGCGAGCGCGATGAGGAAGACCTTGAGCAGTGCTGCGCTCATTGGCACGCTTTGCGCGGTACGCCGGTGAAGGTTCCTGCAATGAGGCGACGTACGGCGGAACCGATCTTTCTGCTCGCGGCGCTGCTACTGCTGGTTGCGCTCGCCGCGCCGGTGCTCGCCGTCATCGTAGCGATGCCGCCCACCCAGGCGTTTGCCATCTTCGCGAAGGTTGGAGGCGACGCGCTGCGGGTTTCGCTGATCGCCTCGGCAGGGGCAACGCTGATCGCGACGCTCCTGGGGGTACCGACGGGATACTATCTCGCGCAAAAGGCGCCGAGTCTGCGCGCGGCCGCCCTCTTTTTGCTGGCTCTACCGCTGGCCTTTCCGCCGGTCGCCTCGGGTCTGATGCTGATCTACGCGCTGGGCACGAACTCGCCGGCCGGCGCCTGGCTGGCAGCGCACGGATTGGCGGTACCGGATTCGCTGCTGGGCGTGGGGGTTGCCGAGTTCTTTGTCTCCGGCTCGTTCGTCGCGATTGCCGCAACGGCCGCGTTTAGCGCCCTCGATCCGATGTACGCCGATGCCGCTCGTACGCTGGGCTCGAGCGAATGGCGCATCTTCTCTCGCATCGCATTGCCGGCCGCGTCGGGCAGTATCGGCGCCGGAATAGCGTTTGCATGGCTTCGTGCGATCGGCGAATACGGCGCGACGAGCATCGTCGCGTTTCATCCCACATCGCTGCCGGTCGCGCTGTACGTCGCACTTTCCGCCTCGGGCGTTCGTGAAGCGCTCGCGCTCTGCTATGGCTTCATCGTTCTGGCCGCCGTCGTGCTCGCCACCGCGTGGCTTCTGCGCCGAGGCGTTACCAGCTGAAGACGACGAGCCGCCGCCCCCGCCGCCCGCACCGTCGCTGTAGCCGGTCCCGGCCTGGCCCGAGCGGTTTCCGCCTTGGCCACCGCCACCGCCCGCAACGAGAATTCGGTCGCTCAGTTCATCGTCGCCAGCGCGAACATCCGAGGAGCCGCCGACGCAGACCACCTGCAAGGCCGCCGGTCTGCCGGATTTGAAGCTAAGCGAGTAATGAGAGAAACGGTCCAGCGGAACTTCTATTTTCTCGCTCGGCGATTCGTCGCGGGCGACAATATCGGCGATGCAATTGCAGCCGTCCGCGAACTCAACGGCCAGGGGATGTCGGCGACGCTCGACTTTCTGGGTGAGGACGTCCACGTCACCGAAGCGGCGCTCCGCACGCGCGAGGCGTACGAAGAGATGCTCGATGCGATCGCGCAGAGCGGCATTGATTCGAACGTGTCGGTCAAACTTACGGCGATGGGTCTACTGATCGATGAAAAGTTTGCCTTGGACAATCTCGTTACGATCCTTCAGCGCGCCGCGAACAACCGCGATCCCTTCGTGCGTATCGATATGGAAGGTTCTTCCGTGGTCGAGGCCACGCTGCGCGTTTTTCAGCAAGCGTTCGCGACGCACGCTAACGTCGGGCCCGTGCTGCAGTCCTACTTGAAGCGGACGCCCGCCGATGTGGAAAACGCGATCGCGCTACGCGCCCGAGTTCGCCTCGTCAAGGGCGCCTACAACGAGAGCCCTGAGATCGCATACAAACCGATGCCGAAGATCCGCGAGCAATACCTGGAACAGGCGCGGAAGCTCTTGTTGCATGGCAACTACCCGGGCATCGCGACGCACGATCACCGGCTGATCGCCGCCGTCAAGGAGTTCGCCGCTGCGGAAAGCATTCCGCGCGACCGCTTCGAGTTCCAGATGCTTTACGGCTGTCGTCCGCGCGTGCAGCGCCAAATAGTCGCCGAAGGATATCGGCTGCGCATTTACGTTCCATTCGGTACGCACTGGGCCGGATATTTCTACCGGCGCGTTTTGGAACGGCGAGAGAACGCGCTTTTCGCGATCTCCTCCATCTTCTCGCGGTAGGCCCGAGTTGCGCGCGGTCGTTCAACGAGTTAGCCAAGCCTGCGTCCGCGTGGAAGGTCGCATCGTGGGTGAAATCGGGATCGGCCTCTTGGGGCTGGTCAGCGTGGGCACCGACGACGGCGAACGCGACGCTCGATCGATGGCCGAAAAGATCGCCGAGCTACGCCTTTTTCCCGACGACGGCGGATTGATGAACCGCTCCCTGCGAGAGATCGGCGGAGCCCTCCTATTGGTCTCCCAGTTCACCCTGCACGGCGACGTGCGGCGGGGCCGGCGCCCTTCATTCATTGCCGCAGCGCCATCGGCGGTCGCGCGCAGTCTCTACGAGCTGGTGGGTGCAGCGGTGACGTCGCTCGGAGTTCCGGTAGCCTACGGCGAGTTCGGGGCCCAGATGGCCGTCGAACTGGTCAACGACGGGCCGGTAACGATCCTAATCGACACGAAAAGGCTCTTTTAGGAGGCTCCCAACCGAGCAGGGGCTTCCTGCTTGTGCCCGCTCGTACTGCACGCTCTCATCGAGCCCCAACCTAGGCGCCAAACTTTTCTCCCCAAAATGACGTTGTAGTAGTTAGAAAGAGTTTGCCGCCCTTGCTTGGCGGCAGACGGACAGGTGAACAGCAATAACCATGGCAGAAAACAAGGAACCAAAAGTCCGGTCCGGCGGAATGTCCGTCCGCGAGGCCGGCCAAAAAGGCGGCGAAACCGTCAAGAATAAATACGGCGCCGCATTCTACGAACAAATCGGGCGCAAAGGCGGCCTAGCGACGAAGCTAGCCCACGGCCACGAATTCTACGAGCAGATTGGTAAGAAGGGTGGAAAGAAGGGCGGCGAAGCCACGCGAGACCGTTATGGACCCAACTTCTACGAACGTATCGGACAAAAGGGTGGGCAAAAGGTCAAGCAGCTCATCGAAGAGGGCAAGCGCGCAGCGAAAGCTCAGAAGCGCGCGAGCTAAGTTATCCCGGCTTGGGATACGCCTAAGCCTGCTCATATTTGCAGCCGTCGCGATCGGTGCCGGAAGCGTAGAGGCTTATCCAATGCCTCTAAGGCCCATTCCGAGACCGACGCCGAGTCCGACGGCTCCTCCGGTAAACGTCTTGCCGTTTGACTCGACGCTGCTCTTCGTGTTGGACGAACCGATTTCGTCGAAGTCATCCAAGGCCGGCGAAATTGTCCGGGCGCATCTCAAGAGTCCCATCGTGGTCAACGGCCGCACCGTTGCACCGGCCGGCGCACCCGGCCAAATTCGTATCGTCGATGTCTCGGGATCGGACATCGAGGACAAGTACGGCTTCGTGGATATTTTCTTCGAACCGCTCACGCTGCCCGACGGCCGCGTTTTGCCATTGCGCGCTCCCGTGGCGCGGCTCGAGCCGCGCATTACCTCCGGACACGAAAGTACGGTCGGGGCCGAGGACACCGTAGGCGGTATTTTCGTTCCGTACTACTCGTTGTGGGAGATCCTGCGTCACGGGAAAAACTTCGTGCTGCAGCCGGGCTCGGAAGTTCCGGCGCAAACCGAAGCGACGATCTCCGGTCAACCCAACGGCTCGATCGCAATCACTACGCCGCGCCCCTTGCCGCAGGGCACCGAAGTTCCCGATGCGACCTTTCCGTTATCCCCGCTAGCGACGCCGTTACCCACGGCGGCCCCCATTCCGAAGGTCAGGCCGACGCCGGTGCCTTCGCCGACGCCGGTACCTTCGCCGACGCCCTAAGCGCCACGATGTTTTTTGCCTCGCTTCGGGAAAAGAGCCCCGAGAAAGTGAGGTTCCGCTCGTGTTGACTCGACTAACGTTTGCGTTTGCAGCCGTCGCCCTAACGACGATCCCCGGTTTTGCCGCCACGCCATCGCCCGGCCCGTCGCTCTCGCCTGTGCCGCAGGGCACCGAAGTAGCCTTCGTTGCGATGATTCAAAAAGATCTGATGGCGCGCTTCCCGACGCCGGCAGATGCCGAAAAGGCCGGCTACTTCCGGTATGGCAATGAAGACGAAGACGGCGCGATCAGTTACGCCAATCTGCAGTGGCAGAGCGGAAATCCCAAGGATCCCAGCCAGCTCTGGTACGACGTGCATGGCAACTTGCTGGGCGCCGATTTTTCCGTGCTGCAAAGCGGCTCGCCGGCTCCGCCCTCGGTTTGGGGCGTCAACTACCGCCGCTGGGTTTCGTTTCGCGAGCACGTCCACTACGTACTCGCCGGCCCTAACGGCACCGAAGTTTACGGCGCCACCAGCGTGAAGAAGTTCGCAGCGGCAGGAGGCAACGTCGACGATCCCAAGCCCGAGACGGTCGTCAAGATGGGCAAAGCCAAGAACGTCGCCGACGTAAAGCGCGTCTTCCTCTTCCCGTCCATTTGGGATCTCATCGTCTGGGTCAAGCCCAACCCCAACGGGGCCTTCGCCGATAAGAATCCTGACGTGATCCCGAGCGCCAACGCCGAAAAACCCGACTAACGGTGCTGGCGATTTACTTCTTGGGGACGCAGTAGGTTTGCGCGGCTAAGTAGGCGGTGTCGACGGCCTGATCTTCGGACTGCGCGATCACGGCGCGCTGGGAATCGAAGTGCAGCCAATTCTTAGAGTCGCGCATTGCCTGCGATTCGGTCATCTCGCGCTCGCTGAAGCCGCCCATCGGCGGGTTGGCGTAGTTGACGTTGTAGTTACGCATCGCTAGATATAGGTTCATCAGGTCGATAGCCAGTTGACGTTGATGGTCGTAGGCGGTCTGGAGCTCCCAACTAGCCTTCGTGATCTGCGCTTTCGCCTGGGCGTCGGTCGTGAGCGCCGCACCGTCGCGTAGCATGACGATGTTGCGCGAAATCCCGGCAAGCGACTCGTTGAGGATGGTCTCCTGGCGCTCGATCTGATCCTGCACGTGCATATACTGTTGGGCATAGTTCGTCTGATGAAAGAGCGTGTTGAGAGTATCGAGCTGGACGCTCGTGCCCTCGAGCACGCGATCGTTGGCGAGCATCGGCGCCATCGCGCCGTTGAAGTGGTCGGCAAGCGAGTTGCAGTACGGCGACGAGATGACCGTCACGATCGTCGGCAGCTCGCGCTCGCCGGGTGAGGCCGACGGTGATGGGTTCGGGAGTACTACCGCGAGCAGCGCGGCGAACAAATTCAGCAGTAACATTTTCTTGAAATCGTACGGCCTGGGTTATTCGTTCGTCCAGTAGTCCTTGAGCGCTTTGCCGCGCGACGGGTGGCGAAGCTTGCGCAAGGCTTTCGCTTCGATCTGCCGGATTCGCTCGCGCGTGACGCCGAACTCTTGGCCGACTTCCTCGAGCGTGCGCTGATGACCGTCTTCCAGGCCGAATCGTAAGACGAGCACCTTGCGCTCGCGCTCGGTGAGATTCTGCAGCACGTCCTGCATCTTCTCCTTGAGGAGCATGACGGATGCCGCCTCGGCCGGTGCAACGGCCTCTTGATCTTCGATGAAGTCGCCTAGGTGTGAGTCTTCTTCTTCACCGATGGGCGTTTCGAGCGAGATCGGCTCTTGGGAAATCTTCATGACCTCGCGTACTTTTTCGGGGGTGAGGCCCATCGATTCGGCGATTTCCTCGACCGAGGGCTCGCGTCCGAGCTCTTGCAAAAGCTGGCGGGAGACCTTGATCAAGCGGTTGATCGTTTCGACCATGTGAACCGGGATCCGGATCGTTCGTGCCTGATCGGCGAGCGCGCGCGTAATAGCCTGGCGAATCCACCACGTCGCGTAGGTCGAGAACTTGTAGCCCTTGCGATAGTCGAACTTTTCGACGGCCCGGATCAAGCCGAGGTTGCCCTCTTGGATGAGGTCTAAGAAGAGCATCCCGCGCCCGACGTACTTCTTGGCGATCGAGACGACGAGACGAAGATTGGCTTCGGTCAGCTGACGCTTCGCTTCTTCACCGGCGTCGACGGTTTTCGAATCGGCCGCGCCATTGCGGCTGCCTTCGAGCTCGCCCGCCTCGATGCGCATGGCCAGCGACTTCTCCTGCTCCATCGAGAGCAGCGGAACGCGCCCGATCTCCTTGAGATACATGCGTACGGGGTCGTCGAGCGAGAGCCCGTCGGGGATCGTCTGCTCGGCTTCTTCCTCGCGCTCGGCTCCGGGCTTCTCGTCTTTTTGCTCGTCCGCGAGCTCGATGCCGGCGGCCGTGATCTCCTCGAAGAATTCGTCGAGCTGCTCGGGAGTAATCTCCTCGAGCACCTCAAAAGCGGTGTTGATTTCTTCGTAGGTTAGCGACCCCGCAACTTTGCCGCGAGCCAGGAGCTTTTTCTTGAGCTCATCCAGCGTCGCCGGCGGTGCGGCGTCCGCGACCGGTGCGTTCTTTTTACGTGCCATTATCTTTTTGTTCACCTCCTCTCGATTTTGCTTTGTTTCCCGCTTCGGCCCTTAACGCTTCAGCTTTGCAACAAGCGTTTCGAACTCTCCGCGCAGTTCCTCCGAGACCTGCTCGCCGCCGGCGAGCCGCTCGTCGATCAGATGCGATAACTCTCGATACCGCTCTCGTTCGTTGTCGAGTCGCAGCCGCTCGACCACCCGTTCCAGGTGCGCGCGCCGCTCCTCGGTGTCGCCGTACCGTACGGCGGAGCTTCGGTCGCGCCGTCCTAGCTCCACGACCACGTCGAGAATCTCCTGATCCTCGGCAAAGAGCCCGAAGACGTCTGCCGTGTTGCGAAGCGTACCGTACGCTCCGACGATCCGCTCGTAGATCCGCCGATACACCTCGTTCCGGAAACGTGACGCACCGATGCGCTCCCCGTACTCCCCCGCCAGCAACGGTTCCTCGAGCAGTATGCTCACGACTTCGCGTTCGAAGGAGAGCGGTTCTGGTGAGGTACTGACGTGGCGGCTTTCCGGCGACCCGATTCGCGCGCGCGGCGCGAAGTTCGCGCTATCAGCGAGGAACCGGCTATTCCGAAGGTCGTCCACGTTTACCTGCAGACGGCTTGCGACATAGACGACCCAACGGTCCCATTCCTCACGCGGCGCTAATCTTCGAATCAGGCCGGCGGCCTTGGGCATGATGCGCGCCGGAGAATCGAACCCAGCGCGCAGCTGCTCGATTTCCGCATCGATCTTGAATTCGATTGCCGGCTTCGCAGCGTCGAGCAACCGGCGAAACTCGGCGGCGCCGCGCGCACGAACGAAACTGTCGGGATCGTCTCCGGAGGGGAGAAGCACGATACGCACCGGGGAACCGGTGCTCTCAATCGTGTTAGACGCAATATCAATGGCTTTGGTTGCGGCGCCGCTGCCGGCTGCGTCGCCGTCGAAGCACAGATAGATGTAGTCGGCATACTTTCGAAGCTCGGCCCCTTGCTCGGCCGTGAACGACGTTCCCAGCGCCGCGACGGTGTTTTCGATCCCGGCCTGATGCAAAGCAATGCAGTCGAGGTAGCCCTCGACGACGATCAGCGTGCGATCGCTTTGCGCGGCGCGGCGTGCGAGATTGAGCGCGAAGAGATGATGGCCTTTGGTGTACACCGGCGTCGTCGACGTGTTGAGGTACTTCGGCTCACCGTCGCCGATCGCGCGGCCGCCGAAGGCCAGGACTTCGCCGGTGGTCGCATAGGTCGGTATCATGAGGCGATCTCGATAGAAGTCGTAATAGCCGCGTTGACCGCTCTTGAGTAGGCCGGCCTTGGCGGCCAGCGCCAAATCCACGCCGTTGCGCTCGAGCTCCGCGACCAGACCGCTCCACGAGTCGGGCGCATACCCCAGGACGAATCGCTCGATCGTCGCGGCCGTGAAGCCTCGCTTGGCGCAGTACGCTCGCGCGGCGGCACCTTGCTCGCCGGCCAACATTCGCGCGAAATAAGCTGGCCGCGATATGGTTGGCTTCGTAGATCGCTTCGCGTTCGCTTCGCGCCCGCTGCGCGCCCGGATTCTCAGGCTCCAGCTCGACTCCGGCTTTGGCTGCCAGCATTCGAACGGCATCGCCGAACGCCGCGTTCTCCAACTTTTGGACGAAGGTGATGACGTCGCCGCCCACGCCGCAGCCGAAGCACTTGAAGAATCCACGGTCGGGATGAACGTGAAACGACGGCGTCTTCTCGGAGTGAAACGGGCAGAGACCTACCAAGTCGTTGCCCCGCTTTCGAAGCGGCACGTACTGTCCCACGAAGCTCGCGATGTCGACTCGCGCGCGAATTTCGTTAAGAGCGCCTTGATCGTACCTCAATGCCAAGGGAGTTCTTCGGTTCGCCCGCGTATTCCGTCGCGCGTGGCATGAAGCGCATCTTCGACCCGATTCATCACTTCATCGAGTTATCCACAGCGGAAGCGCGACTCCTTGACCTTCCGGCAATGCAGCGCCTGCGGCGCTTGCGGCAGCTGGGCCTCGCGTACCTCGCTTTTCCGTCGGCGGAACACTCCCGCTTCACGCATGCGCTGGGCGCGCTCGCGATCGGAACGCGCGCGTTCGACGAGCTGGTGCGCCATGGGCGGGATTTCTTCGGAGGCGAAACGGACGTGGCGTATCAGCGGCGCCTGGTACGCGCGGCGCTGCTGCTGCACGACATCGGTCACGGTCCCTTTAGCCATGCGTGCGAAGAAGTTCTGGAAGTTCGTCACGAGCGGCGCACGGCCGACGTGCTTGCGTTGCCGGACGTCGCCGAGGGGATCGCGGCGCTCGACGTGGACGCGGGTGACGTCCTCGCCCTGATCGTGGCGGACTCCGCCGGCCGGTACCCGGAGCTGCGCGAGCTCGTCGAGCGGTCCGAATCTGGATGCCGACCGCATGGACTACCTTCAGCGCGATGCCTACTTCACCGGGGTCGCGACCGGCCGCTACGACGCCGAGCAGCTCCTTGGGTCGCTGCGCATCGTAAGCCACGCCGGCCGCAAGACGGTCGGCATCGATCGCCGCGGCGTCGTCGCCCTCGAGTCGTTCGTGATGGCTCGCTACATGATGTTCGCCTCGGTCTATTTTCATCACACCACGCGCATGTTCGAGCACGTGCTGCACGACGTGCTGCGCGAACTCTGGCCCAACCCACGCGCGCTCGACGATATCGGACGAGTTTCTTCGCTGGGACGACTTCCGCGTGCTCAACTCGCTGGACGACTCGCGCAGCGAAGCGGCCTACGCCTTGCGCAACCGCGTCAGGGTCTATGCGTTGGCCGCCGAGTTCAACGCCGAACGCGATCTGCGCGCCTTCGAGGCCTGCGAAGCGGCATTGCGCGAGCGCTTCGGCGAGGCCAACGTCTGGGCCGACTCGCAATCGCAGCTCCGGCACCGATTGCCCTTGGGAATCGGTCAGCCTTCAACCGTTCTGGTGGATGGCCCGAGCGGTCCGCTCGATGCGCGCGAAGCCTCAGACGTCATCGCCAAACTCAGTGGGACCGCCTACTGGCGCAAACTTTTCGTGCGCCGATTCCCCGGCCGCGACGACGACGTCCGCGAGGCACGCCGCATTTGCGCCGCAACCCTCATTACGTGAGTACGCCGATTGCCGATTGCGCGGCGGCTAGGCGTGCGATCGGAACGCGATAGGGCGAACAGGAGACGTAGTCCAGGCCTAAGGCGTCGCAGAAGGCGACGCTGCTCGGTTCCCCGCCGTGCTCGCCACAGATGCCGATCTTGAGACCGGCACGCGCCGCGCGCCCCAGCGTTACGGCTTGCTGCATCAGGGAGCCGACGCCTTGACGGTCGAGCACTTGGAACGGATCCTCTTTGAGGATTCGCTTATCGAGGTAGACTGGAATGAAAGACGCCTCGGCGTCGTCGCGGCTGTACCCGTAGGTGGTCTGCGTGAGGTCGTTGGTTCCGAACGAGAAAAACTCGGCGTCGGCGGCAAGTTCGCCCGCGACGATGCAGGCTCGGGGAAGCTCGATCATCGTACCGATGCGATATGGCACGTCCACCTTCTCGTTTTTTATGATCTCGTCGGCAACGCGCTTGGCCGCCTCGCGCGTGGTTTGCATCTCTTCCTTCGTGCCGACGCCGGGGATCATGACGTCCGGTCGCGCGTCCACGCCCCGCCGCCGCAGTTCGCACGCGGCTTCGAAGATGGCGCGCACTTGCATCGCGTAGATCTCGGGATAGACGATTCCCAAGCGGCAGACGCGCAGGCCGAGCATCGGATTCTGCTCGTGCAGCTGCTGGACGCGGCGCAGCATCGCCTCCTTCTCGCGATATTCCGCCGACTCGATGCCTGTGGTGAGGCGCAGCTCGGTCGTCTCGACGAGCAGCTCTTCAAGCGAGGGCAGAAACTCGTGCAGCGGCGGATCGAGCAGCCGGATCGTCACCGGCAACCCCTGCATCGCTTCCAGGATTCCGAGAAAATCGTCGCGCTGAACGGGCAGCAGCTTTTCGAGCGCCTTCGCCCGCTCGTCGACCGTCGTCGCGAGGATCATTTCGTGGACGAGCGGCAGGCGATCGGGCTGCATGAACATGTGCTCGGTTCGACAGAGACCGATGCCCTGCGCGCCGAGCTCGCGCGCCTTCTCCGCGTCTTCAGGCGTGTCGGCATTCGCCCAGACCTGCATTCGCCGCAGCTCGTCGGCCCACGAGAGAAACGTCGCGAGCCAGTCGGGCAACCGCGACGGCGGCGGAATCAGTCGCAGGGCGCCGATCGCCACATTGCCGGTAGTCCCGTCGATCGTCACCCAGTCGCCTTCGCCGAGCTCCCGGTCGCCGAACCAGGCGCGCTTGTTGCGAAAGTCGATTCGAATCGCTTCGCACCCTGCGACGCATGGTTTACCCATGCCGCGCGCAACGACTGCGGCGTGTGAGGTCGCACCCCCTTTTTGGGTCAGCACGCCTTCGGCGGCAATCATTCCGTGAACGTCGTCGGGCGTGGTCTCGGTTCGCACGAGGATCGTCTTGCGACCCTGCTCCTTCCACGTCACGGCGTCTTCAGCGGAAAAGACGATCTGCCCGGCTGCCGCTCCCGGCGCCGCATTGAGCCCTTTGCAGGCGACGGCGATGCGTTCGTTGGGATCGATCCGAGCGTGGAAGAGCTGGTCGAGCGATTGCGCGCTGACCATGCTCACGGCGCGCCGCTTGTCGATCAACCCTTCTTCGACCAGGTCGCGTGCGATTTTCACCGCCGCCTCCGCGGTGCGTTTTGCGCTGCGGGTTTGCAGCATGAAGAGCTTCCCGCGCTCGACGGTAAACTCGAGATCCTGGACGTCGCGGTAGTGGCGCTCCAGACGCGCGGCGATCTCTTCAAACTGCGCGTAAACCTTCGGCGCAAGCCGGGCGAGGTCCGAGATCTTCTCGGGAGTGCGAATCCCGGCAACGACGTCCTCACCTTGTGCGTTGGTGAGATACTCGCCGAAGAGCACGCGCTCACCGGTGTTCGGATCGCGCGTAAAGGCCACGCCGGTTCCGGAATCGTCGCCCATATTTCCGAAGACCATCTCCATGACGTTGACGGCCGTGCCCCAGTCGTCGGGGATTTTATTGTAGCGCCGGTAGTCGATGGCGCGTTTGGAGTGCCAGGAAGCAAAGACGGCTTCGATTGCGGCGTACAACTGCGTGTGAACGTCCTGCGGGAACTCCTTGCCGTGTTCCCGCACGATGGCTTTGAAGCGGTCGGTCAAGGCCTTCCAGGAGGCTGCGTCGATTTCGGCGTCCGTCCGGGCGCCCAGGGACGTGCGCGTCGCTTCGATCAGCTCTTCGAACCGGTCCTTCGCCACGCCGAGCACGACGTGTGAAAACATCATGATGAAACGGCGATACGCGTCCCAGGCGAATCGTTCGTTCTTGGTCAGGCGCGCCAGCCCGGCGACCGTCTCGTCGTTCAATCCGAGGTTCAGAATCGTATCCATCATCCCCGGCATCGAGACGCGCGCGCCGCTGCGAACCGAGACGAGCAGCGGGTTTGCAGCGATGCCGAATCGCTTACCGGTGCGTTTCTCGAGTTCCCGCATCGCGGCGTCGACTTGCGCTTGCAAGCCGTCGGGGAACTTCCCGCCGGAATCGTAAAAACGCAGACAGGCGTCGGTCGTGATCGTGAATCCCGAAGGAACCGGGAGACCCGCGGCCGTCATCTCCGCCAGGCCGGCGCCCTTGCCGCCGAGCAGATTGCGCACGGTATTGGGATCGGAGTCCGGCGCGAGCGTTGCGGCCTCGTCGAAGAAGTAGACGAACTTGTTCACCGCAAGCGTTCCCGAAGCAGCTCGGTAAGCCGCTCGGCCGGCACCCGCTCCTGCTGCATCGAGTCGCGCGAGCGCAACGTTATGCTGCCGTCGTCCATCGATTCGTAATCCACGGTGACGCAGAACGGCGTTCCGATCTCGTCTTGACGGCGGTAGAGCTGCCCGATGTTTCCTTCGTCGTACTGCGTCCGAAACTCGGGACGTAGCGCGGCCTCGATGCTGTTCGCCCGCTCGACCAGCTCGGGCTTGTTCCGCGCTAGCGAAAAGACCGCGACCTGCACGGGAGCGATGAAGGGATGGAATCGCAGGACCGTGCGCTCCGTCTCCTTCCCGTTGGGATCCACGCTGCGTTCCCGTTCGTAGGCGTCGATAAGAAAGGTCAGGGCGGTTCGGTCCATTCCGGCGGAGCTCTCGATCAGCAGCGGCGTGTAATGCGTCTTGGCCGCTTCGTCGAAGAAACGCAGGTCTTTGCCGGAGAGCGCCATGTGCGCGTCGAGGTCGTAGGTGCCGCGGTGCGCGATCGACTCGAGCTCTCCCCAACCCCACGGAAAGAGATACTCGACGTCGATGCCGGCCTTGGCGTAATGGGGGCGCTCAGAATCGGTCAGCTCGGCGAAGCGCAACCGCTCGGACGCGATGCCATAGCTCGCATACCAATCCTTGCGGCGCTCGACCCACGTACGAAAAGTCTCCATGTCGGCCCCGTCGTCGGGAACGAAATATTCAAGTTCCGCCTGTTCGAACTCGCGAACCCGAAAGGTGAGGTTGCCGGGCGTGATCTCGTTACGGAACGATTTTCCGATCTGCGCCACGCCGAACGGCGGGCGCTTTCGCGCGCTTTGGTAGATATTTTTAAAGTTGACGAAGATGCCTTGCGCGGTCTCGGGCCGCAGGTAGGCTACCGACGAGGTGTCTTCCATCGGCCCGACCGACGTGCGCATCATAAGATTGAAGTTGCGCGGCTCGGTAAAGGAGCCTTTGCTGCCGCAGTCCGGGCACTGCGAACGATCCTTAAGGTGGTCGGCGCGAAAGCGATGCTTACAGATCTTGCAGTCGATCATCACGTCGTGAAAGGCATCTATGTGCCCCGACGCCTTCCATACCGTGGGGTGCATGATGATGGACGCGTCGAAGGCGACCACGTCGTCGCGCAGCTCGACGGTGTCGCGCCACCACGCGCGCTTAACGTTCTGCTTGAGCACGGCGCCGAGCGGCCCGTAATCCCAGAAGCCGTTGATCCCGCCGTAAATCTCGCTGGATTGAAAGATGAAACCGCGGCGCTTTGCGAGGGCCGTGATCTCTTCCATCGTCACGCGACGAGCCGATGCTGAGCGTTTCCATTGGGTCGCTAGGTTTATCCCTGGCGCCGCAAACCCCCGCCGTACCGGCGCCCGCGCCACTCGACGCCGCCTCCGAGCAACGTGCGATAGAGCGACGTCGCGAAGATGGCCAGCGTTACGGCGAGCCCCAAGGGCACCGCTATGCCCGAGCCGGGAGCAAAGCGAGCGCGCCGCATCCCCACTTCGGCGACTACGACGATTGCCGCACCGCTGAACAGGAGAAAGGCCGCCGCCAACCATTGGCGCTCGATCAAACATGCAAGCGCGAGCAACGGCGCGATCGGAGATGCGCAAGCCAGAAGCGCCGTTCCGGCGATGGCGCGCACCGGCTGGCCGCGCGCGCCGATTGCGAAGTTCTTGACGAACCCCTGCCATAGCTCCGCAAAGGACCGGTACATGCGCGTGCTGACGAGCCCATTGGCGCCGGCGAGAAAGATGCGAAACCGGCCATCGCGCTTGAAGCGGCGCGCCAGCTCGAGATCCTCGGCAATCTCGCCGCGAACGGCTTCGTGGCAGCCGATTGCGTCGTACGCGACGCGTGAGACGAGAATGTACTGCCCGTTGAAGATCGCGACGTCGGGCTTGCGCGGGTCGTTGACGTCATCCGTCGGGCCGACGCCGAGCATAATGACGTAGAGAATCGTCGGCAGCAGGAGGCGTTCGGCGAGGCCGACCGTTTCCTGATCGGTCAGCAGGCTCACGACGCCATAGCCTTTCTCGAGCGCACATTGAAGAACCGACGGCGCCGCGAGCGGCGCGTGCGTCGTATCGGCGTCGGTGAAGAGCAGCCACGCTCCGCGCGCAATGCCCGCACCCTGCGTGAGCGCCCACGGCTTACCGACCCAGCCGTCGGGAAGCGGCGAGCCGGCAACGACCTTCAGGCGCGGATCGCGCTGCGCGATTCCGTCTAAGATCGGGCGCGTCGCATCGGTAGAACGATCGTCGACGACGATGACCTCGAAATCGGGACACCGAGTTGCCAGCAGCGAGTTTACGCAGCGCGCGATATTCCGCTCTTCATTGCGAGCCGGTACGACGATCGAAAGGCTCGGAAGGCCCGGTCGCGGTTCGCGCGGCTCGATCTTGGCCTGCGATCGCCTGACGACGTCGAGCCAGCGCAAAGCAAGCACGAGGTTTGCGCCGCTCACTAAGAGCGCGACGACGATCAACGGCCTTGGTTATCCCTAATGTAAGCGGCGACCGCGCGTTTTTGCGCTCGCGAGAGCCATGCCTCGAGGATCACGTCTTTGAGCCGACTCGCCGAAATCTTTCCCAGCCGTATCAGCACGGCGGGATAGCCGTCGAAGTGCGGCGTGGTGAAGAAAACCGTCGGATCGCTCGCCAGTAAGACGTCTTTCATCTCAAGGTCGGGCGTGCGCACGCCCAGGATCGGCCCCGCCGGTGCGCGATCGCCCAACGCCGCGAAATCCGCGCGTCGCAACGGCCGCTCCCACGCGAAGAACTTCTTGTTGACGATCCACGCCGGCGTGCCGCTCGAGCCGACTTCTTCGCTCGTGCCGGGCAACTCGAGTGCGATCCGCCGAACGTCGCGCCACGTAGCCATCGCGGCTTAGACGGGCGCTCTTAGCGGCATTTCGCGTCAAAGATTCCGAACTTGCACCATGCCGCCTGAGGCACACCATATTTACGCATGTAGTCCACGCCCATCGCTCCGCCGTCGTTTTCAACCAGTTCCCACCGGCCTTCGCGCTTATGATAAAGAGCGTCGCCTCCTTCGCCGCCGTACCACTCGCCCATCGCCCAGCTACCGTACACGATGACGTACGGCACGAGCGGGCCGAACATGAGTTTACGCACGGCTTCGACTTCCGAAGGCGGCCCGGCGTCCTTCAGAAAACCGCCGTGGCAGGGGCGGTCGTCGCGGAGTGCGGGCATTCCGCGCATGAGCTGTTCTTCGACACCTTTGCCGAGCGCCGAATCTTCGAGGTCGCACTGGGACTCCCACAGCGCCAGCGGCTGCCATCCAAACGAAAAATGCTCCACCAGAATCGGGCTCGTCACCAACGCGCCTTCCATCCTTCCACCGCTCGTGAGAACGGTCGCGTACGAGCCGGCGACGTTGACGCGACGCACGACGGCCGGCTTCTGCGGATCGGAGTACATCGCACCGATCGCCGCACGCTGCGGCGTCGGCGCGTAGCTGTGCGGAAGCGCAAGGAGCGCTAATAACAGTACTATCCCGTGCTCCATTCCTTACGAGGGCCCTCAGGCAGTTGTGGTATTCGCCGAACGTCATCCTCGAACCCTCACATCGCTGTTGTGAAGCCGTATTCGGTGTGCTATGCTTGGTTGCGTGTCAGGCCTGCAGCGCATCGAAACGCGCAAGGCGCCGCAGCAATGCGGCGTCTTGTTTTTTTAGAGCGCTTCGATGGCTTCCACCGTTTATCGCCAACGGTCGCCCGGCGCCGTCACGTAGGTTTTCCAAATATAGCCCCACGGAAGGACGAGCGGCACGAGCACGACGCCCAACGCAATCGGAAAGAACTGGTCGGCGGTGTCAGCGTCGACCGCATGGGCGAGATACAGTGGGAGCCAGACCGCGAGAACCCAGAGCAGCTTCCAGACAAGCTCGAAAATCATCAGCGGCAGCATCTTGACCGGATACCGAATACCGAGCAGGCAGAGCGCGGTGAACGCGCCGAGCAGCGCCATACTCACACCGTGCCACATCGCCCACGGCCTGGTGTGGTGAAGAATCGCCGCCCATGTCTGACTGCCTTGGACCAGCCCAATGAGCGCGTACAGCACTCGCAGCAGGTACAGCCGATAAAGGGGAAGCTCCACCGCGCGGGCTTGGATCATGTCGCACCTACCGCTCCATTTGGTCCGATGTTTCGCAGGGTGCCTCTTGTCACCACGTTCAAGCGAGGGACTTGCCGAAAGACATAAGGGCGTGAAGGAAACGGGCTGGGGCGCTTCGATGGTGTCGACTGCGGGTTTGATACACCGTGCAGCTCCGGGTTCGATTCCCGGGCGCTCCAGCCGCGACAGGTGAGAACCTGGTTGCGAAGACGTCTCAGCTGTGGTAGGCTGGCCGAGTATCAAGCCCGCAGACACATCGAAACGCGCGAGGCGCCGCAGTAATGCGGCGCCTCGTTTTCGTTCAGGGTGATACCGCGGCGTGCGCCTTCGGTTGCGTCTCCGCCCGCAGCTGCCCGCAGGCGGCGGCGATATCGCGGCCCATGTTTTGCCGCACCGTAACCGGAACGCCGGCGTCGTCGAGGATCTTTGCGAACTCCCAGATGCGCGAATCGGTCGTCGCCGCGTACGGTGCGTCGGGCGTGGAGTTGTAGGGAATCAAGTTGACGTGGTAGATGTGCCCTCGCATCAACCCGGCAAGCTCGCGCGCCGACTCAGGGCTATCGTTTACTCCCGCCAGCATCACGTACTCAAAGAAGACTTTGCGCCGCGTCTTTTCAACGTACCGTTCGCAGGCCGCCATCAGCTGCGGCAAGTGGGAAGCGACGGTTGACGGGCATGAAGGACGAGCGCAGCACGTCGTTAGGCGCGTGCAGCGAGATCGCGAGGTTGACCTGACGGTGCTCGTTCGCGAACGCGTCAATCTTGTCAACGAGACCAACAGTTGAGATCGTGATGTGGCGGTGTCCTAGCCCAAAGCCTTGAGTATCGTTGAGCAGCGCGACGGCCTCCATCACGGCGTCGTAGTTGTGAAAGGGTTCGCCCATCCCCATGAAGACGATGTTGGTAATGCGTTTGTCGCGCGCCTTGAGCTCGCGCGCGAAGAACCAGGCTTGATCGAAGATTTCGCCCGCCGTCAGGTTGCGACTAAACCCGGCCTGCCCGGTCGAACAAAACGCGCACGCAAACGCGCAACCCGCCTGGGACGAGAGGCAGAGCGTCGTGCGACCGCCGTAATGTTCCATCAGCACGGCCTCGACTTCTTTGCCGTCGTGCAAGCGAAAGAGACCCTTGGTCGTCTGCGCGTCCTGCGACCGCTGCAACACGACGGGCTCGATCGCGGAAAACGCAACGCTGCGCGCCACGAGCGATTCGCGCAGCTCCTTCGGCAGCGGCGTCACCTCGCCGGGTCCACCGAGCAACTCTTTGGTGGCCGCGCGATAGAGCTGGCGCAAGCGGTACGGCTTCAGGTTGAAGTGCGCAGCGAAGGTCTCCACATCGGCAAAGCCGGCGCGCGTTACGACGTCGCGCAGCCAGATCTCCAGCGCATCGCGGCTCACTCGAAGAGCCCCGCTTGAAGGGCAGCCGGGGTGACACTGGGAGGGCAAGGCGGCTCGTCAAGTTTTGTGCGGATGGCTTTGAGATCGGCCCAAACCATGCGTTTGACGGCCTCGATTTCGCCGCCGGTTTGTCGCAAGATGTAGGCCGGATGGAAGGTTACCATCAGCGGCGTGTCGCGCGGACCGACGTACCAGCGGCCGCGCATCTTAGTGATTTGGAAATCGCGTCCGAGGAACGATTTCGCCGCCGGCGCACCGAGTGCCAAGATTATCTCGGGTGCCACGATCGCGATCTGTTCGTCGAGAAACGGGCGGCAGTTCTCCATCTCCTGCGGTTCGGGAGCGCGGTTGCGCGGACCGTTGAGGCCCGGCGCCGTCGGCCGGCATTTCACCGTGTTGCAAATGTACACGTCGGCGCGCGGCAACGCGATCGCGGCCAGCATCCGATCGAGCAGTTGTCCGGCGCGACCGACAAAAGGGCGCCCCAGCTCGTCTTCGGTTTCGCCCGGCCCTTCACCGACGACCATCAAACGCGCGCATGGATCGCCCTCGCCGTAGACGTTGTTGCGGCGTTCGTATCCGATCGCGCATTTGCGGCACTCGCCCGCCGCAATCGCGGCTCGCATCAGCAGCTCCCCGCGGCGCTCGAGCTCGCCTGCGTCCATTTTAGGCGGAATCCACCTTGCAAAGGGATACGGCCTTGCCCGACGCGACGACCTGGCACGAACCGTCGCCACCTTCCGTAACGTAGAACTGCAGCCCGATTACGGCGTCGGCTCCCAGTGAGTTCGCTCGCCGGCGCAGCGCCTCGAGCGCTTCGGCGCGCAGCTGCTCGGCATCGCTCAGAAGTTCGCTTCCGGCCAAGCCGATGAGCATGCCGAGGCTGCGAAAAGTCGAGCGCAGCCGATTTCGGGTGCGCGAAGCGCTCCCCGAAATGTAACCGAAACTGCGCACCGCTTGATAGCCCACAAGATCCTCGAAGGTCACCAGGTTCCGGCAATCCGAAGAGAGCGACATGCCGGAGGTTTCACCGTCGGTCCTGATCATCCGCCTGGATGCGATCGGCGATGCTTTGGCCTTGACGCCTTCGATTGCAGCATTGCGCCGGCAGGCCATCGCCGTCGACGTCGTCTTGCGGGACGCTAATGCGAACGCATTTGCTCCCAACGCCGTTCGCGACGTCATCGTGGCGGGTTTTGACCTTCGCGACGGCTCGCGATCGAACCGCATTGCAATCGAACGGCTCGGCCGCGACCTCCGCGAACGCCGGTATTCGCACGTCCTCGTCGCCACCGAGGATCTGGGCGCCTACCGTCTCGCAGCCGCTACCGGTGCCCCAACGCGCATCGGCTTCGAGGATCCGTGGACCAAACCGCTCAAAGCGCTGTGGTCGCGCCGGCTTCTAACGAAGAGCGTTTACCGCAGCGCTAAGCTGACTGGCCACTGCGAGCACGAGTGCACCACGCTCTTTAAGCTGATCGAGCCGCTTGCCGGCGGCGAAATGCCGACTCGGGATCTCGCGCGGCTCCGCCCCCTGGTACTCGAATCCGAACCAGCGCCCGACGACCGCGTCGCCGTTCAGATCACCGACAAGTGGGAACGCCTAGGGATTCCGTTGGACTCCGTCGTGGATTTGGTTCGCCGTCTCGCTGCAAGCAGCGAACTTCATCTTTTGTCGGCGCGCAGCGAATCGGTCTACGCGCAATCGGTAGAACACGCAACGGGGATCGCGGTTAGCTATTTCGACGATCTCCCGTCATGGAAAGCTGCAATCGCCGCCGGCGTTGCGCTGGTTGCTCCCGATTCGGGCGCCGTGCACGTCGCGGGGATGACCGGCACACCCGTGGTCGCGGTCTTTCCCCCGATGCGTCTGTATAACGCGTGGGTCGCGCGCTGGGCGCCGTGGGCGGCGGCGCATCGAATCGTGCGCGCCGATGACGGCTGGCCCGCGCGCGCCGCCGACGCGCTCGTGCTTCTGCTTTCAACCTAACTGCAACGGTCGACGCGGCGGTACAAAAAGATGCCGCCGCTGCGCGCAACGAGCGCGTACCGCCGCTCCCCGACCAAGACCGCGAGCGCGCCACCGTACTCTTGGAGGCGCGCGGATTCGGGGAAGTCACGATCGATCAATACGAAACACGTACTCGCCGGCACGTCCGGAAACTCCGGCAAGAGACGCGCGTTTGGATCGCGCAGCGCGAGATGCGTGTACGCTTCCTCTTGCGTCGCGATTCCAGCGCGCGGCGGTAGCGTCTGCAAAAACCGGTCGAGCGCGATGTCGCGCGCTTCCACCGCCCGCAAGTTCAAGCCCGGATGCAGCGGATCGGCCACCAGGAACTCGACGGCGCAGAGCGCGATGCAGGCACCCATCACGGCGCGCCGGCGCTTCTGCGGAATGCGCCGCAGCGCAAAGGCAAAGGCTACGAGCACGTAGCCGATCCAGGCTCCGGCGTAATGCGTGCCCATCGTATAGGTCGTCGACATGCGCGAGAGCAGTACTTCTGCCAGCGGCGCGACGGCCAGCGCGAAGGCGGGAGAGAGGAGCGGAATAAAGAGCAGCGGCCCCAAGGCAAGCAAAAGAAAGCCGAGCCTTGCCGGCAGACCGCTTAACAGGCTGCGCGCATCGCCGCCGCTCCACGCGTAAAACCGGCTCGGCTGCCACGTCGTCGCGGCGTGCGGCGCAATCAGCGTGAAGTATGCGACACAGACGAGCACGCTCGCGACGGCGATTCCCAAAGCGACGCGACCTCGCGTTGTCCCGCGAAACCACCGCGCTCCGAGTGCGCCGGCGATTGCCAGAAAGATTGCCTGATCTTCCTTTACAGCCAGCACGACCGCGGCGCCCGCGAGCGTGCCGGCCATCGAGCCGGCGTCGAACGCATAGATTGTCCACGCTACTGCGGCCGGCGCGAAGCCGTTCTCGTGGAAGTCGCCAAAGATCAAGCCGGCCAGCGGCGGGTAGAGCCAAACCGTGAGTGCGCCAAGCCGCGCGATACCCGCATTGCCGCTCGAACGCAGCACCAGAGCGTAGATCGGCGGCGCGACCAAAGCGCCGGCGATCGCCTGCAGCGCAACGAGCGTCAGCGGCGATTGGAACGCGGATACCGCAACGCCTACTCCATAGAGAATCGGTGAAAAGTGAAAGGCCCAATGGCTGCCTTCGATTGGATTGCAAAAGCAGCCGAACGCACTCGAGGCGGTCTGCGCGAAGATTCCAAAATCAACCAGATTGCGGTGCACGTCGTACTTGAGCGCACCCAACCCCGTGAACAGCGCCGCGTACGCGAAACATCCAATCCAAAGGAAGCGGTCGCGCACGCGTTACGCGGGCCGCACCGCGTTGCGCTGCTGCAGATACGGCCAAACGAATGTGTCGATGTTGCCGTCGAGAACGCCGGTCACGTTGCCGGTTTCCACGCCGGTGCGGTGATCCTTCACGAGCTGATACGGCTGCAGCACGTACGAGCGAATTTGGGAGCCCCACTCGTTGGCCTGGCGTTCGCCACGCAGGTCGTCGAGCCGGCGATTGCGTTCTTGCGCCGCCAGCACGGCGAGCTTCGCGCGAAGAATCGTCAGCGCGACTTCACGATTTTGCGCTTGCGAACGCTCTTGCTGCGAGGCCACGATGATTCCGCTCGGCAGGTGCACGATTCGCACCGCAGACTCGGTCTTGTTCACGTATTGGCCGCCCGCTCCGCCCGATTTGAACGTCTCGACGCGCAGCTCGTCGGGCTTTATCTCCACGTCGCTCTCGCCGGCTTCCACCTCGGGAATGACGTCCACCGCAGCAAACGACGTGTGGCGACGATGGGCGGCATCGAACGGCGAGAGCCGCACGAGCCGGTGCACGCCGCGCTCGCTTTCCAGCATTCCGTACGCATTGCGCCCGCGCACGAAAAACGTGACCGACTTTAGGCCGGCCTCTTCGGCAGGCGATTCGTCGGCGATCTGCGTGGAGAAACCCTTCGATTCCGCCCACCGCAAGTACATGCGCGTAAGCATCTGCGCCCAGTCCGCGGCGTCGACGCCGCCCGCGCCGGCAAAGATGCTCACGATGGCGTTATGCGTGTCGAACTCACCGCTAAAGCTCGCCGCCATCTCGAAATCGTTCACCGAAGCTTCGGCAGCCGCGATGCCTCGATCGGCCTCGGCCTCGGCAGCGGGATCTCCCTCGAAAAGTGCGAGCATCTCGCGAGCGTCGCGCAGCGCCGCGGCGATGCCGTCGAGCGAAGCCGCGCGCTCGCGCAGCTCGGAGAGCTCCTTCATCACGCGCTGCGCAAAATCGGGATCGTTCCAGAAGTCGTTCGAGCGCGAACGCTCGTCCAGCTCGGCTAAACGGCGGCGGCCTGCAGCGTCGTCAAAGGCGCTCCTTGAGCGACTCCAGGCGCTCTTCGAGACGGGCGATCGTCGTTCGTTGCGTTTCGCTCATGAGGTGCCTTCGTTTCTTGCCGCCGCGATACGAGCCTCTGGAGTCTGTCAGACTTGGGCCTTTTTCGGATTCGGCGCCGAGCTTTGTTCGAAGACGAGGAGCGAAGAGGGAGCGAAGCCGTAGCTTCGTGACCGATGAGCAACGGAGTATTCGGGCAAAGGGCGGTCCGAAGACGGAAATGCGCCTAAGTCTGACAGGCTCCTAGCCGCGCCGCACTCCAGTCGTGAACGAATGGCACTTTACGATGGAGGTGTCTATGTACGTTCAACCGCTCGAAGGATCGCTCGGCCCCAACTCGCTCTCGTCTCTCGCCGGCAACGCCCAAGAGGGACCCCTATTCGAAGGTGCGGGTGCGCCGGGCGCGAGCGACAATATTTCCCGATTCGTTCCCCCGTGGCTCAACGACGGAGCCGCCACCTCTCCCTACGGTGAGGCATCGTACAACGATTCCTCGCCGCAGGGGCTGTTCGGGCCGCTGATGGGGATGCTGCAGCAGCTGATGACGATGCTGCAGTCAATGATGGGCTACGGCGGCTGCCCTTCGCCGTACGGCGGCAACGGCGGTTGCGGCTCGCCCTATGCCGGCAACGGCAGCTGCGCGCCACGCAACGGCGAGCACTTTTTTCAAAACGCCACCGGCTCCAGCGACGGCGATCCTCACCTGTCGTTCAACGGAGCAAAGTGGAATAATATGGCCTCTCAGCCCGACCTGCTCAACTCCCGCTCATTTTCCGGCGGGTATCGCGTCTCGACGCAAGTCACGGCGCCGAACGGCAAAGGAATCACGTGGAACCAATCCGCGACCGTGTCGTTGAACAACGGCGCGACGACGGTTACTATGAACAATAACGGGGAACCGTCGATCACAAGCTACGGGCAATCGCTCAGCATCGCTCGCGGCCAGACGCTCGAACTGGGTGACGGCGAGTCGGTGAAATGCGAGCAGGATGGCGCCTTGCGTGTTATGGCGCAGAATGCCCAGGGCGGCCAAATCTCGACGACGCTCTCGGCTCTCGGGCACGGCGTCGACGTCGACGTCACCGCGCACGACGTCGACCTCGGCGGCACTCTAGTCAACGGCGGTGAGGCACGGCCTGGCCCAGGACCGCTACCGGAACCGTTGCCGATGCCCTGGGCCGGCCCGTTTCGGCAGCCGCAGCCGCTCCCGATTCCCGAACCGTTCCAGTTTGCGCCCCGAAGCTCGCTCGCGCCGCCGGTTGCTTTCCCGGACCAGTAGCCGGCCAAGCTATGCAGGTAAGCGGGTCCAGGGAGGCGGAGAAAAGCCCGTGCACAGGTACCCGCTGCTTGCCCGCATCGGATGCACCGCAGCGCTGGCGCTCGCGGGTTGCGCTGCAAACTTCAGCACTTCTCCGACGCCCGCGCAAACCGGATCGACGCACGTTCTGCGTTACTTCCCGACCCGCTCTACCGCCCACGCGATCGTCCGCGGCAGCTCCAGCGGCGTCGGCGTCCTTAGCTACGACAATGGCCCCGTGCTCCTGAAACCGAAAGCTTATCTCATCTTCTGGGGTTACAAGAGATACGGCGACCCCGACAAAGTCGCGCCGCTGCTCGAAGCGTACTTCAAGGCGGTGGGCGGAAGCAGCCACAACGCCGTGTACACGCAGTACTACGACGTCGCCGGTGGCAACACGAACTACATTACAAATTTCAAGGGACAGCTCGGCGGCGTCTGGTTTGACGAGGAGCACCCAGTCCCCGCAGAACCGACCGACGCTCAGGTTGCGCAAGAGTCCCTTGATGGTGTATCGCACTTCGGCTACAACGCGAACGGTTCGTATATCGTAGCGACCCCGCACGGCCGCAATAGCCAGGGCTTCGGCACGACGTATTGCGGGTACCACAGCGCCACGTCGGATAGCGGCGGCGACCTCGTCGCGTACACGAACCTTCCCTATGTACCGGATGCCGGTACTGAGTGCGGCGCCCACGATCTAGTGCCTCCGAAGGATGAAAGCGCGAAGGACGAGGGCGTAACGATCGTCGCCGGAGGCGAGTACGGCGCGTCGGTCACCGACCCGAATCCGGGCACGGGCTGGTACAACCTCGCGTACGGCGAGATTACCGAATGCACGGGGAGGGGCATCCAGAACGATAAGTTCGGCAAGAAATCCTATACGACGGGGGCCCTGTACAGCAACGCTAACCAATCTTGCGTCCAAGCGTACTCCGGCCAGAAATAATCCACAGGGGCGCCTGCGCCGCCACCGGCATGCTGCCGCGCGCTTACTTTGCATTTTCTTAATGAGCGCTGGGAGGCGCAGGGGAGGTGAAACCTCGCGCTGAACCTGCCCTCTTTACCTGCTAGCTACTCCGAGCTACTCCCTTTTTAAGAGGTTGATTGCGTATGTATAGGCACTCGCGGCTTGTCGGCATTTTAGGATGTGCGGCGACGCTCGCAATTGTGGGCTGCGCCGCAAACAGCGGCAACATCGCACCCACGACCGGTTCGCCGGCGTCGGCTCAAGTCGGCGCGACGCACGTTCTCCATTATATGGCGACGCGCAATGCCGCCCGTGCGGTCGTTCCGAACGGCGTTCTGTTCAGCTATTTCAACGGCCCCGTGCTCCTCAAGCCCAAAGTTTACTACATTTTCTGGGGTTACAAAAAGTACGGTGATCCCGACAAAGTGGCGAAGCTTCTTGAAGCCTTTTCCAAAGTCGAGGGTGGAAGTCTCCACAACAACGACTACATCCAGTACTACGATATCGTCGATAGTAAAAAGAACTACCCCGCGAATCCCAAGGGACAGCTCGGTGGCGTCTGGTTTGATAATAAAAATCCCGTACCCGAAAACCCGAACGACGCTCAGGTCGCACAAGAGTCCCTTGCCGGCGTAGCGAAGTTCGGCTATGACAGCAACGCTTCGTACGTGGTGGCAACGCCGCACGGCCACAGCTCGGAAGGCTTCGGCACCCAGTTCTGCGCGTATCACAGCAGCGTTGAATACGAATCTCAGCTCGTTTCGTACACGAACCTTCCGTATATGCCGGATGCCGGTACGTCCTGTGGTGCCAACTATTTGCAGGCCCCGAAGGATGAAAGTTCCGTGGACGAAGGCGTGACCATCGTCGAAGGCCACGAATACGGCGAGTCGATCACCGACCCGAATCCGGGCACGGGCTGGTACAACTTCACGTACGGCGAGATCGGCGACATCTGCGCGTGGATGGACATCCAGAACGACACGTTCCGCAAGAAGTCCTACACGATGCAGCCGATGTACAGCAATGCTACCGAGAGTTGCGTACAAGAGTACGGTACCTAACTAAGCAATCGGCGCGGCGCAGGCCGCACCGCTAAACCTCGAAACAATGGGCCGCCGAACGCGCGGCCCATTGTCATAACCGCGAGCCTCGGCCCGGCTTGCTGGGCAGAGCGGCACAGGGGACGGAAGCTGTGGCGGACACTTTTTGGCGAGCCGCGAATGTATCGGACGAGGGTTCTCCGAAGCCCTCCGCGCGTCTAATTTTGTTGTATCCAGAGGAGTACGATGATTCGTTTTTTGGGCATACCGCTTCTCGTCATCGCGTCGCTGCTGGCGCTGGCGGCCTGCAACGGCAAGTCTTCGTCAAACGCAGCTGAGCAGTCGAGCACCGCGGCTGAAGCGACGGCCGCGCCAACTCCCACGCCCGACAGCCCGAGAACGGTTTACGGGGTTGCGGTCTTCCCGGACGCCATCGTCGTCCCCGCGAGCACCCTCAATGTGCACGGCCCCAACATGACCGTTTTGTCGACCGACGAGGTGTATAACGAGGTCCTCACCTGGTACGACGCTCGGAACCCCGGTGTCCCGCAGAGCCGCTCGCAGGGAGAGGTACCCAGCGCCGTCTTCAAAATTAAGAGCGGGACAAACATCGTCACGGTGAAGGTGAGCGACACGCCGAACCATAGCGGCAGTATCATGACGTACGTGCGCGGCAAGACGTAGCGTGATGAAATCCTTCGCCGGCGTTTTCGTTTTATCGTGCGTCCTGGCCGCCTGCTCCCGCTCTGCGGTTCCAGCCGGCGTGCCCGCCGGATCGTTCGCTGGGGAAGCCACCGCCGGGCACGCCGCTGCAAACTATAAGATGCTCCTGGGCTTCGATGGAACCGACGGCAGCGACCCCACCGCGAGCTTGATTGTTCTGCACGGAACGCTCTACGGCACGACCTACACCGGCGGAACGTACAACGACGGCACCGTCTTTACCATTAGCACGACCGGTAAGGAGCGCGTGCTGCACAGTTTCGGCAACGGCTCGGACGGCTCCGAACCTTTTGGCGGGTTGGTCGCACTCGATGGAAAGATGTACGGGACGACCTTCAGGGGCGGCGCAAAGAACGAAGGTATCGTCTTCAGCGTCAACCCCGAAGGCAAAGAGCGGGTGCTTTATAACTTTGGTTTAGGCCGCGGCTCGGCGGCCTTCGTCGACGGGCGCAACCCCGAAGCAACGTTAACCGTGTTCAACGGCGCGCTGATCGGCACCACCTACAACGGCGGCAAGAAGAGTGCGGGCGCGGTCTTCAGCATAACCACGGCCGGCAATGAAAGCTTGCTTTATAGCTTTGGCTCCGCCGGTGACGGCGCTCATCCCTATGCCGGCGTGCTTGCCCTCAACGGCACGCTTTATGGCGCCACCTCGGCCGGCGGCGCGAACGGCCGCGGCGCGTTATTTGACCTCCACGGCGGCCGGGAGCGCGTGCTCTATAGCTTCCGAGGCGGCAGCGACGGCGCTCGCCCCTCAGGGCAACTCGTCGCCCTTAACGGGACCCTCTACGGGACGACGTATATGGGCGGCCCGCACGATAAAGGCACGGTCTTTAGTGCGAGCACGCAAGGAAAAGAACGCGTGATCAAGAGTTTTGATGCGGCCGCAGAGGGCTCCAAACCCTTTGCTGGCCTGATCGCTCTCAACGGCAAGCTCTATGGCACGACGACGCTCGGCGGCGCACACGGGCAAGGCGTCGCGTTTGGGATGACCACGGCCGGCGAGGAGAGCGTGCTCTACGCGTTTGGCTCGGACAGCGGCGGCGCGGCGCCGTATGCCGGGCTGACCGATTTGAACGGCATGCTCTATGGTGCTACGGCGGCCGGCGGCGCGACCAATCTCGGAACGGTCTTCGCCCTCTCGCCATAAAAGAGAAGCCTACCTCTGCAATTGCGTCGCTTTCGGGTAACGCAGAAGGATGTAGGCGAACAGCAGCGCGATCACCGGCAGCATGAAATAGCTCGCCTCGGTACCGAGCGGACCTCCGTTCGCCCATGCCGGACCCGGAAATGCTACGTCGAGAAGATGGCCCACCGGTTGGGCGCCGCCATTGCGCGTTCCGATGACGAAGAACTGCATAAAATCGAAGGTGCAGTGAAAACCAGCCGCCAACCACAGCGAGCCGGTACGCTGCACCGTCAAACAGAGAAGCAGACCCAGCAGGACGATGTTGCCGATATCGATGGCGTTCTCGTCGGGCTTCATGAGGTGCGCGGCGCCGAAGAGCAGCGACAGCCCGACCGCTGCCGGCCAAAATCCCATCCCTCGCGCGAGCGCCTGCAGCGGATAGCCGCGAAACATGTACTCTTCGTTGAGTCCCACGAGCACCATGACGGCTAGCCACAGCCCAGCTTGTAATATTAGGTCGCTTCCGCGCAACGCGAAGCCGTGCACGACCATCGCTCCAACGGCCACCATCGCGACGGTGACGGCGCCCGCGCTGACGACGCCGATCGCAGCGCCCTCCCAAAAGCGCTTACGGAATGCCAAACGCACGGGCAGGCCGTAAGCGTCGATGGGTCGTCGCTCGAAGGCGGCGAGGATCGCGGTCGCCACGAGCACGGCCAGTCCCTCAAAAACCTCGATCACCAGGAGTGCCTGCGCGGTCAGGCCGTTCCCGGCGTGCAGTGCATCGAGCGCAGGGGGCACGAGGAAGCGCTGAAACGCGTTTTGCAGCGCGATGAGAATTACGGCATACGCAAGAAATCGCCACCCGGCACGAACGCCGTTTGGGCCGACGAAGACGCTTCTCACCAACGAATCCATTCGCCTCGCTTCTAGATTTGGACCTCGACGCCAAGCGCTATTTGGCGGTTCGCCTTGATTTCCAGCTCCGCAGCTAACGTGCGCGAGTTGCGCTGCAGTAGCTCGAAGAACAGTCGCTGCCAACGCGGCCATCCGCCGTGACTCTTTCCGACGATGACGGGATTGGCGAAGACGAATGACGTCGTGTCCTTGTCGATGTCCAACTTCGCGGCGCCGCACGCGTTGAGAATCGGCGTCAGTCTTCGCATCTCCATGTAGCCGAAGTCCGCACGAATGCGCACGAAGCGCTCCGAGATCTCGTCGATCGTCACACGTTGAGCTTCCTGCAAATACGGTCGCGCTACCCTCTTTACGGTTAGCAAGATGACGATCTCGTCGTTGACGAGCCGTTCGAGCCAGCGATGGGAGTTGACGAAAGGAACGCCGGTAGGATCGCCGCTCAGGAGGACGACCGCGCCTTGGGGCGCCGAAGCCAAGGCTCCGTGCTCGGCCGCGAACTGCTCGACCGGTTCTCGCTGCTCGAGCAGCTCACGCGCGACCAACCGCCTCCCCATGAGCCATGTGACCGCGGTAAGCGAAATCACCACAGCGATGGCGAGCGGCAGCCACGCGCCGTCAATGAACTTATGCAGGCCCCCAAGCACGAAGGTCGCGTCTATTAGTGCGAAAGATCCAGCTACCGCCAGAGCGAACACCGGTTTCCACCGCAGCGTGCGAGTTGCGACGACGTAAAAGAGGATATCGGTCGCGAGCATCGTCGCGGAGACCGCGAGACCGTACATCGACGCGAGCCGGTCGCTGCTGCGGAACGTGACGACGAGCAGGATGCAGACGATCGCGAGCATCGCGTTCACGAACGGCACGTAGACCTGCCCACGCTGATCCCTGGATGTATGCTGCACGGTCATGCTAGGACAGAGGTTGAGCGCTATGGCTTGCTCCGTCAGAGTGAAAGCGCCCGAAATCAGCGACTGCGACGCGATGATCGTGGCGGCCGTCGCTAAGGCCACCATCGGCATCAGCGTCCAGCCCGGCGTGAGCGCGTAGAACGGCGAGTCGAGCGCACCGGGGTCCGCGGCGATGACCGCACCTTGACCCACGTAGTTGAGAATGAGTGCCGGGAAAACGAAGCCGTACCATGCCAGCGTGATGGGAATTCGCCCGAAGTGCGACATGTCGGCATAAAGCGCTTCGGCGCCGGTCATTCCGAGAATGATCGCGCCGAAGATCAGAAAACCGAACGCGCCGTGATGCGTCACGAACCGCAGGGCATGCAGCGGATTGAGCGCCGCAAGGATCGCAGGATGCGCGGCGATCGCGATCAGGCCCGCCACGGCGATCGCAACAAACCACAGGGCCATGATCGGCCCGAAGACGACTCCTACGCTCTGCGTTCCGCGCCACTGGATGGCGAACAGCGCCAGCAGAATCCCCGACGCGATCGGGACGATAAGCGGCTGTGCGTTGGGCGTGGCGACGCGCAGTCCCTCGACCGCCGAGATCACCGAGATCGCCGGCGCAATCATTCCATCGCCGATGATCATCGCGCCGCCGATCACCGCGACCCAGACGATCCAATCGGGACGCATCGGAACGCCAAAGATCAGCGGGGGCTCGGCGCGCGCGAGCAAGGCGAGAATTCCGCCCTCGCCGTCGTGATCGATGCGCATCAATACCGTGACGTACTTGATGCAGACGACGAAGAAGAGCGCCCAAATGAGGATTGAAGCGATGCCGACGGCGTTCTCCACCGTCGGCGCGGCGTCGGCGGTCGTAAAGCAGGTCTTGAGCGTGTACAGCGGGCTCGTTCCGATATCGCCGAAGACGATGCCGAGCGCCGCGAGGGCAAGACCGGTCGGAATCGGCCGGCGCAAACGATCAGCCTTCGTTGAGCGCGATCGTGTGGATCGTTTTAATCGCGACGTGCATGCCGTACCACGCGTTCGTCCGTCCGTTTTAATTACCTCGGAGTTCGTAGCTCTACGAAAGGGACGTTGGAAGGTGGTGGGATATCGCGCTGCTCCTAACTAAAGTACGGCCGATGGCAACGATAGAGCGGCGTAAATTCTTATTTGCCCTGGGCGCATCCGGGCTCGCACCGGCCCTCCTGGGGATATCGGACAGCGACGTGCCGGCAGTCGAACCGCTCGATCGAGCCCTCGTGCTCAGCGGCGGTGGCGCGCGCGGCGCGTACGAGGCCGGCCTCGTCGGCGCACTGGCCGCTACCGGCTCCGTGCGGGATGGTTCGCCGCTCCCGCATTACGAGATCGTTTGCGGAACGTCGATTGGGGCGCTCAACGCCTGGTTCGTTGCGACCGCTCAATACACCAAACTTCACAACCTCTGGTACGGGATAAGCGGCGAGCATCTCATGCAACTGAAGCCGGAATATCAGGCGTTGCGCGATTCGCAGAGCGGGCTCCTCGATCGCGCCGCTTCGGTAGTTCAATTGTCAAAGCTAGTGCGAAATCAGACCGGCGTCTTGGAAAGTAAGCCCGTCTACGACTGGATCGTTCGCAACCTCGATCCCACCGCGCCGCTTGCGATGCTGATGGTGTGGGCGGTAACCAACCTCACGCTGCAGCGGCCCGAGTATTTTTATCTGCGCCCGGGGAACGCCGGCGCGGATCTGCCCGAGCGAGTCGTCCACGCGCTGCAGCTCTCGCTCGGCTCGAGAACCGTCGTGCGGGAAGCCACGCCCGACATCTTGCATCGCGCGATCTTCGCATCGGCGGCGCTTCCTATTGCATTCGATCCGGTCGTTATGCCGGGACCGGACGGTACGATGCACGAGTACTGCGACGGTGGCGTCGCCAGCAACTCGCCAGTCGGCATCGCTCATGCGGTTTCAAAGGCGGCCGACGTCGTCCTATTGGACCCGCCGTTCCAGCCCGACACCGACATCGACGATGCCATCGAGATTGCATTCAGCGTCTTCGGAACGATGCAACGGAAGATTCTCGAGACCGAGATGCACAACGTGTATTTTCAGTCACTGGCGCGGCGGGCGATAAGCCGGCTCACGAAAGAAGAGTTCGCGCGCGCCGCGGAGGGCAACGAACTGCTGGAGAGGTTCGTACGGACGCTTCCCGTGACCGACCTGCGTTACATCAGGCCCGAGCAGACGCTGCCGGTAACCGTCGCCGGCTTCGAAGATGAAGTGGGCATCGGGAAGGCCTATCGCGCCGGGTGGGTCGACGTGGCCCGCGGCTTCACAGCCTACGACTGGTCCACGTTCGAGTCCTGACTGCGACTAAAGACGGGGCCCGGGCGGCCGCTCGCCGAACCGGTCCATATGAAAACCTTGAGTTTGGCCCGGTACGTGGCCGGCCTGAGCCTGGCCGCCATGCTCGCCGCGTGTAACGGAGGCGGCTCTTCCAACGCGACGCCGGCCGCTGGGAGCTTGGCCGTCCCTGGCCGGGGCACGCTGGCGCTCACCGTGCCGCACTACGTCGAGCGGCCGGTCCATCCGGATCGCGGCCGGTCGTGGATGAACCCGCTCCCGGATACGCGAGCGCCGCTCCTCTACGTCTCCGACCAGGCCACCAACGACGTGTATGTCTATAAGTATCCGGGCCCTACCGCAGTGGGAACGCTGACCGGACTGGACCAGCCCTACGGGCAGTGCGTGGACAAGAAGGGCGACGTCTTCGTCGCGAACTTCGGCAGCGGTACGGTAGTCGAGTACGCGCGCGGCGGCACCAGCCCGATCACGACGTACAGCCCGGGCGGCACCCCGATTGGCTGTTCCATCGACCGCAAGGGCGACGTCGCCGTCACCAGCTTTGATCCGGGGCAAGTCACGGTCTACGCTCACGGCAACCCGGGCAGCGGCGTCACCTACAGCAACTCGTCGTGTGAGTTCCTCTGGACGATGGGTTACGACAAACACCGCAACCTCATCGGCGTGGGCGAGAGCACCGGCATTAACGTCTGCGAACTGGCGGTTGGTGCCGGTACGATGACGGTAGACTCGTTCAGTGGAACGATCGGGTTCCCGGGTGGCACGATGTGGGACGGAAAGTACATCGCGGTCGGCGACCAGGAAACCGGCGGCGCGTTCCAGACCGGTATTTATCAGAGCACGCTAAGCGGCTCGACACTCACTGAACATACCGACACCGTTCTCTCCGCCACGTGCTACAACAACTACACCGACATCGTTCAGCCGTTCATCGTCGGTTTGAAGAACACACCGGCGAACAAGCACCAAGGCAGGATCATCGTCGGCAGCAACCTCTGGTGCCTCGACGGCACCACCGGCGGCCAGGTCGAGTGCTTCAACTATCCGACAGGCGGCAGCGCGGTTTCGAACATCGGCTCTCCGCCGGCAGAGCCCTACGGTCAATCGGTTAGCCTGCCGCTGCATGGCGCACTGGGCGTGCATCGTTCGATGAATCCGACGTGCGATTCGGGCGCGAAAACGAGGAGCCAGAACCCTAGGTAGCGAGGCCTTCGGCGATCGCTCGCTCCTTGCCCCACGTTTGCCCTTCCGCTATGAGGCGTTCGAGCTCGATCTGGTCGAACGTCTCTCGGAGCGCGGCGATCGCGCGGTCGTATTCTTGTTGCTCGGTGAACTCACGGTGATTTTCGAGTTCGGTTAGGCGTGCATCGACAAAGCCGATCAAGCTGGCGGCGCGCGTCTTATTGGCCTTCGCTTCTTCTTCACCCGGCCGTAGCGCCACGCAGGCCGCCAGATGCTGCAACGTGGTTGCGACCAGGACGGCGTTCTCTTGACGAGCCGCAAGCGTAAGCGCTTCGCGGGCGTGTTCGCGGGCTTCGTCATAACGGTCCAGAGCGACCAGGTACGCCGCCATGTTGCTCGACGTGAACATCGCGCGGATTCGGTCCGGCACCTCGCGATCGCTCGCCAGCGCTTGCCCCGCGAGCCGTACCGCCGCCTCGGCGTCGCCGTCTTGGAATTCGAGCTCGGCGAGGAAGGTCGCCACAAACGCGACGTTGCGTTCTGCCCCGGCCGCTTTGAAGATTTCCAAGGCTTCCGCGTAGAGCGAGCGCGCCGTCGCGCGATCGCCGGCATGCACGCGAGCCGTCGCCAGGCGCCGCAGCGTGCGGCCGGTTAACCTGCGCCCCCCGTGCTTGCGAGAGACCTCCAGCGCGGCCCTCAACAGTGCCTCGCCGTCGGCGATGCGTCCGTGTTGGGCGAGCGAGCTGCCGAGAATGTGTTGCGCGTAGGCCACGCCCATTTGGTCGTCGAGCTCGTGGAAGCGCGACAGAGCCCGTTGGGCCGGTATGTGGCTCAAGCTGATCCGGCCGAGCGATTCGTAGAGCAGGCCTTCGGCAAGGTCGAGCTGTGCGACGACCGAGGCCGGCGTCCTCTCGTCAACCACTTCGAGCGCGGTTCGCACCCAGCGCAGTCCTTCGCTCGCGCCATAGCTGTGCCAGAAGTCGCCCAGCTTAGCGGTGAGGCGCTGCCCGAGCAGAACGTCGTTTCGCTCGCCGAGCGACCATGCCAGCGCCGCACGCCAGTTCTCCAACTCCGGCTCCGTCTGCGACAACCACACCCGATCGGGAGTCGAGTCGAACGCGCTATGTAAGCGTTCGGCGAGCGCGAGATAAGCCTGGGCGTGCGCTCGTGCGATCGTCTCGAGCTCGCCGCTCTGCGCCAGCCGTTCGCGCGCGTACTCGAGGGTCGACTCGAGCAAGCCGTAGCGCTGTTGTTCGCCCGCAGGCTCGGCAACGATCAGCGATTTATCGACCAATGCCGACAGCAGATCGAGAACGTCGTCGCCGGCACAGACCTCGCCGGCAGTGTCGAGCGTCCATCCGCCGGCAAAGATCGCAAGCCGCGCAAAGAGCCGCTGTTCCTGCGGAGAGAGAAGATCGTGGCTCCAGTCGATAAGCGCGCGCATCGTTCGGTGGCGCGGTAACGCCGTGCGGCTTCCACCGGTCAGCACCGCAAAGCGTTCGTCCAACTTCTTGGCAATTTGAGGCAACGTCAACACCTTAACGCGCGCCGCGGCCAACTCGATCGCCAACGGAATGCCGTCGAGGCGACGAACGATCTCGCCCACGACCGGGGCGTTCGCGTCGCTCAGCCGGAACTTCGCGTCGGCAATCGTGGCGCGCTGGGTAAACAATGCGGCCGCTCCGTATTGCAGCGCCTCCGCTACGGTGCGCGCGGCACCATCCTTCGGAACTGCCAGCGACGGCATCCGGTATGGCTGCTCGCCGGAAATGCGCAGCGCTTCGCGGCTGGTCGCCAGCAATCGAACGTTCGGGCAGTCTCGCAGAATTGCTTCGGCACTTCGCGCAGTCTCCACGATGACGTGCTCGCAGTTGTCCAGGATGAGAAGCAATCGTTTATTTTTCAGATATCGCAGCAACGTTTCGAGCACCGGGCGCTCCGGCTGCTCGCGCAATCCCAACGTCGATGCAATCGTAACTGCGACCAAACTCGGATCGCTCAGCGGCGCCAGCTCTACGAACCACACGCCGTCGCCGGAGCCGTCGAGGACGTCCGCACCGGCCTGCAACGCAAGGCGCGTCTTGCCAACGCCGCCGGTTCCCACCAACGTTACCAGCGGCGATTGCGCGATCAGGGCTTCGACTTCGGCGACAACCTCATCGCGCCCGATAAGCGCCGTTACTTGTCGTGGGAGATTGTTCGGAAGCGATCCCAGCGACAGCAGCGGTGGAAAGACATCGCGCAAGCCCGGAGCCGTGAGTTGCCACGCGTGCTCCGGCTCGACCAAATCCTTCAGACGGTGACTGCCTAGGTCGCGCAGTTCCGCTTGGCCGGGCAGTGCGTCCGCAAGCAGCTGCGCAGCCTCTCCGGAGATCACGACCTGTTCGCCGTGCACGACGGCCAGCAATCGGGCGACCCGGTTTACCGTCGGACCGAAATAGTCGCCATCTCGCTCGTGGGTCGTGCCGCTATGCACCGCGATGCGCACGCGCAGTCCGCCGACGGCCGAGAAGTCTTCCGCCGCCAGCGCGCGCTGGGCATCCAAGGCCGCCGCAACCCCGTCGGCCGCGTGCGAGAATGCCGCGCAAAAGGCGTCGCCGACAGTCTTGAAGATATGGCCGCGGTTTGCTTCGATGGCGCCGCGCATCAGCTGGTCGTGACGGTGCAGCGCCGAGACCATCGCCTCGGGCCGCTCCTCCCAGCGCTGCGTGCTTCCCTCGATATCGCTAAAGAGCAGCGTGATCGCTCCGGTCGGCAGCGCCATACAGCGGCGCTTCTCCCAGCAACCGCCCCGTCCCCAGGGGCACGAACGGCTTACAAGGAAGTTTTTTGCATGAGAGGGCCGCGCCATCTTTCGCTGACGGTTGCCATCACGCTTGGCTTGGCGTCCTGTACGCCCGCCTACTACATGCCCAACGTGATCCGGATAACTCCCAATGGAACGGCATCAGCCCCCGCGGCAGAATCGATTCAATCGAAGTTCACGTTGATCGCGGTGGAAGACGGTTACACAGGGCTCTTTACCGCCGATACGGTTGTCGGCAAGTGTTGGGTGGTTCAAACTCCGATCACGACGACCGGAGCCTGGACCGTGGTTCCGCAAGGCGTCACGTGCAGCAAGCTCGATACCGAGCAGATCCGAGTCCAGGACACCAACGGACATTCGGCCGTCACCTATATTCGCTCGACGAAGTAGCGACGCTCCGGGAACCTACTCCGCAATGCATTTTAGCACGGCGGTCGTTGAGACTGAGCGGCTGCTCATTCGGAAGTGGAACGACGAAGATGTCGCTGCGGTGGCAGACATTTACCTCAAGCCTGAGGTGATGCAGTTCATTCCGGGCGGCGTATGGACTCCCGAGCGAACGACCAGAATAATAGCGCGGATGCGGGAGCTGGATATCGAGCAGGGTTACGGTTTCTATCCCGTCGTCGTCAAGAGCCTCGGAACGGTCATCGGACACTGCGGGCTCGGGCGGCTCGAGCAAACGCCAGAGATCGAGATCGCATTCATCCTGGATTCTCCCCACTGGGGGAAGGGCTACGCTTCTGAAGCTGCGAGGGCGATACTGGCCCATGGGTTTACCAATCTGAACATCCCGCGTATCGTCGCCGTAGCGTTTCCCGAAAACGCCCGATCGATCGGCGTCATGCGCTCGATCGGCATGGCGCCGCTCGGACTCGCACATCACTTCGGCATCGACGTAGTGAAATATGAGACTCAAGCCAAGAAGTGACCAGCCCCCGGCCTGGCCGCCGGATAGCTGCTCGTAGATGGTGCCGCCCGGGCAAGGCCACAGGTGGTATACGAATCGAAGTCTCCTCGATGCTCTCAATTTTACAGTCTTTACGCGCCGCCGCGTGCGTCGCGCTTCTGGCGGCCGCGGCTTTGACCGTGGCCTGCAGCCATGCGAGCCAATCGGTGCCGCCGTCCGCGCTGGCCGCTAATCCCTCCAGTTATAACGGACAGAACCTCACAGTGTCGGGGGAGGCAAGACATCCTCACCACATGCGTCGCCGTGCGGCAACGATCTATCAGCTCTGCGACAGCACCTGCATCCAAGTCATCGACTTCGATAACGCGAACGTAAGTAGTGGAAGCCAGGTGACGGTGAGCGGTCACTTTCGTTCGTCGTTCGGTCCGCGCGCGATGAACGTGCTGATCATCGGGGAGCGCCCATCGCCGTAACGCCCTCGGCGGAGGACATCTTCCTCCAAGCTCAGCGCGCGTGGCAAGCGCGAGTGGTTCCGCCGTACGAATCGTTTCGCATTTCGTGCGAGCGCACGTTTCTGGCGCCGCGCTGCGACTCCGGCGAGATCGTCGAGTTCACGGTGCGCATGACCGATGGCCGGAGCTTCGCAGTGGGACTCCCTCCAAAGGGAGGCGCCCCAGCGGTATTGATGCAGGGTGGATATATTACCGGGCCCGTGGAGACGCCGCTTGGATTCTATCGCGCACTTGTCAACGGCGAGCCGGTACCGATGGCGTTACCGCCGAACCTCGCGCCCGACCCACTGCAGACCATTGCGACGGTCACGGCGAGCGGCCACGCTTACGATATCGAGCTGACCGGTGAAGAAAGCGTCGACGGGCGGCTCTGTTACGTTTTAACGCTCCGGCCGCAGATCGATTCCGATCGCTACCCCCTGCGCGAGTTGTGGGTCACCGAATCGGGCTTCGAAGTCGCGCAACTCGCTTACGAGCGGCCGTACGACGAGAAGCACACGCGCGCGCGGGTTCTGTATCGCTTCGCGCCGGCCGGCCCCGAACGCATCTGGGCGATCGTCCACATCGAGGCGCAAGCTTCCGTGCACGGTTTGTTTTCGACCAAGCCCGAGCGCGTCTCCGACGACCTAAGCGACCTAAACTTCCCAGCCTCTGCGCCCGACTGGTATTTCCAGTCGCCCCCGCCAACGTGAAACTGATCCTGGTTGCGGCGCTCCTCGGGGCGAGTTGCGGCGCCGCTCGCGCGGCCGGTCAGGCGCCCGCGATCGCGGCATTCGACCGCGCGTTTGCCGGTGTGAACGATTACACGTGCGTCCTGCGCTCGCACGAAGTCAACGGACCGAAGACGGAAGACCGCGTCTATCAATATTCATTCATGAAGCCCTACTACCTCAAAACGGTGATTCTTAAGGGCGACGGCAAAGGTTCGGGTGCCGTATGGGCAGGTGGCGACGACGTAAGCGTCCATCTCGGCGGGCTCCTTTCCGGCATCCATTTGAAGATCAACGTGCACGATCCACGTGCCCTGTCGCTGCACGGCGTTACGATTCCAGATGGTCTGCTGCCCGGCATCATCGACGACTATCGGACGATCCCCGGGGTGCTCACGCAGAGCGACGGCGGAAAGATCGCAGGCGTCGACACCGACCGCTTGGACCTGAAGATTGCCGACCCGGCGTTGAACCACGGCATTACCGAGCAGGTCGTCTATTTTTCGAAATCGACGCATTGGCCGATCCGCCAAATCATGTATTCGGGGTCGCAGATCGTCCTCGACGAATCGGTCAACGATCTGAAGACCGACGTGGACTTGACGCCAGGCGACTTTCCATACTAGGTTCAAGCGTGGGTGTTTATGGCAGGGGTCCCGCGGAGGCCCCCTAGACTAGCGCACTCGGCTGGGCGGCTACAGCCTCGGCCGAAAGAGAGAGGTAAATGCGATCTATGTTCAAGCATTCACCGATTATCGCAGCCCTCGGCTGCTTCACAGTACTCGCGATGGCGGGCTGTGCCGCCAGCAGCGGCGCGACGCCGGCGGCCCCGCCGGCGACCCAACCACAGGCACGCGGCATTGCGTTCGGACCAGGATGGCTCCAAAAGGACGGCATCCTCTACCATGTTCCGCACTACATGACTACCCGCGGGCATGCGGTCCGCAATAGCGGCTTTACCTACGGCGGCGGCCCGGTGGAGGTCAAACCGAAAGTCTTCTTGATCTTCTGGGGCTACGCGAAGTACGGCGATTCGGAGCACGTCAAGCCGCTACTCGAGAACTATATCGGGAATATGGGTGGTAGCGCTCACAACAACATCTACACCCAATACTACGAAATCGTGAACGGCAAAACGATCTATATTAAGAATCCCGCTTCGCAGTACGGTGGTGCCTGGGAAGACAACGCGAGCGTCCCCAGACAGCCTACCGATGCGCAAGTCGCCGCCGAGGCGCTTAAAGGCGTTGCGCACTTTGGTTATGACGCCAACGCGTCGTACGTCGTCGCGACACCCCACGGACGCAGCACGGCGGGGTTCGGCACGGCGTGGTGCGCGGATCAGGGTGTGACGTCGAGCAAGGGCCGTTTGGTATCGTATACGGACCTGCCGTACATTCCCGATGCGGGCGCGAGCTGCGGCGCCAACTATATCACGCCACCGTCCGACGAAGCCGGAGCAGACGAAGGAGTGACGATCGTCGAGGGTCACATGCAGGGCGACTCGGTTACCGACCCCGATCCGCCCACCGGCTGGCAATTTCAAGGCGGCGACATCGGCGGTATCTGCGCGTGGCTTGACATTGCGAACGATCCGTTCGGGCCCTACTCGTACACGATGCAGCCGATGTTCAGCAACGCCAGTCAATCCTGCGTTCAGTCGTTGTAGCAATCACTTTCTACTGACGGGCCATGATCATATTGAGCACCTGCTCGCGATCGAGCAGATGATCTTGGTTTTCGCCGCTGGTTTCAATAGCCACGACCTGCACCGTGCCGTTAAAGGCGCTCTTCGCTGACGGCATGTCGGGTTTCATCGGGGAACCGCGTTTGAGGCCGACGTCGGAGGTCTCGTCCGCGGAGAACACCATCGGCACGGTCGCTTCGAGGCGGCCGCTGCCGACGGCTTTGCCGTCAATGAAGAGCGTCACGGTGCCGCCCTTGGCAAGGCCGCCGCCGTCGTACGCGAACTCCATTCGGACCTGGTGCGTCCCAGGATTTAACGCCTCCGTGGACGCGATCTCGGTCTCGCGGAGGCCAACGAAATTGTACAGATACTTCGGTTTTCCGTCTTCGACGTAGAACATCCAGCCGCCGCCGATTCCGCCCTGCGAGAGGATCACGCCTTGCGCGGTCGTTCCTTCGGGTACGACGACCTGTGCGGTAATGGAGTGGCTCTTGTTCTTGACATTAATGAGGCCGTTCTCGTTCAGAGCGCCCATTCCGTTGGCGAGAACCTGCGCGTTCCCTCGAACGACGACCGGTCTCCCTGCGAGATCGGCGTTAAATCTCTCCGCGCCGCGATCGTCCATCGGCAAAACCTTGTTTCGCGTTGCCTCGATAAGCCAGAGGCGCTGCAATTCGTGCAGCTTATCGGGCATCTCTTTTGAGAGATCGCGCGCCTGCGACCAATCCTTGTTCGTATCGTAAAGTTCCCATACGTCGTCGTCAAATGGCGGGGTCGTCCCGGTCAAGATCCATGGCGTCCGGTGGCGCGTTACCGCCGTCCAACCCTTGTGGTAGATTCCGCGGTTGCCGAACATCTCGAAGTATTGCGTTTCGTGACGTTCCGCAGCCGTCGCGTCATCGAAGCTGTAGAGCATGCTGACGCCCTGCATTGGAACCTGCCCGACGCTATTTACCATATAGGGCTCGGGGAGCTGCGCGGCTTCGAGAACCGTCGGCGCCAAATCGATGACGTGATGAAACTGATGCCGTACTTCGCCCTTTGCTTTAATGCCCTTCGGCCAACGAACGATCGTGCCGTTGCGCGTGCCGCCCCAGTGGGAGGCGACTTGCTTGGTCCACTGGTATGGCGTGTCCATCGCATGCGCCCAACCGACCGCATAATGGTTGTACGATTGCGGGCCGCCGAGCAGGTTCATGCGCTGCGTTAAAAACTCGACCGTTTCGAGGTCGTTCATTCCGTTGAAAGGGATGCACTCATTAAAGGTGCCTTGAGGCGTGCCTTCGGCAGAGGCGCCATTGTCGCCGATAATATAGTAGATCAACGTGTCGTCGAGCGCCTCGATTTGAGCGAGCGCGTCGACGAGGCGGCCGATGTGATGATCGGCGAATGAAAAGAAGCCGGCGTAGACTTCCATTTCGCGTGCGAGCACGCGCTGAAACTCCGGCGTTTGAGAATCCCAGGACGAAATCTCTTTCGGGCGCGCCGTCAACTCGCAATCCTTCGGAATGACCCCGAGCTGCTTTTGACGCGCAAAGGTCTCTTCGCGCAGCTTGTCCCAGCCCTGGTCGAACCTGCCCTTGTATTTGTCCGCCCAGTCTTTTGGCACGTGATGCGGCGCGTGGGTGGCGCCCGGCGCGAAATACATGAAGAACGGCTTATCGCCGGCGAGCAGCCGCTGCTGCCGCACCCAGGCGATCGCGCGGTCCGTCATGTCTTCCATGAAGTGATATCCCTCTTCGGGCGTCTTCGGTGGCTCCACGGCCTTCGTGCCCTCGTGAATCGAGGGATACCATTGATTGGTCTCGCCCGCGACGAAGCCGTAGAAGTACTCGAAGCCCGAGCCCGTCGGCCAGCGATCGAACGGCCCGACTGGGGTGGCCTCCCACACCGGGACCTCATGGCACTTCCCGAACTGCGCCGTTGAATAGCCATTGAGCCGCAGAATCTCGGGCAGCGGCGCCATCGAATTCGGACGCACGGAGCTGTAGCCCGGCGCGGACGTTGCGATTTCGGTGATGCCCCCCATCGCAACCGTGTGGTGATTGCGCCCGCTCAATAAAGCGGCACGCGTCGGAGAGCAGAGTGCCGTCGTATGAAAGCGCGTGTATCGCAGTCCATCCTTAGCAATTCGCTCGGCAGTGGGCGCCTGGCATGGCCCCCCGAAGACGCTCGACGCGCCAAAACCAACATCGTCAATTAGGACGATGAGCACGTTCGGAGCGCCCTTGGGCGGTCGCAGAGGCTCGATCGGCGGAAACTTTGAATCCGGGTCCTTCGCATCGTAGGCGACGAAGCCGGCGTAAGGCTGGTCTGGAATCGGCAGCACTTCGCGCTGCACGCGTTTCTGCGAATCTGGCGAACCGTTCGAACTCGACATGTTGGCCTCCAAAATATGCGACGCAACGTTGGTCGCCAGGCGGTGAGCCTGCTTGCAATACGACGAGCGTAGAGCGTATCCTTGAACCGTTGCAGCTTCAGCTTAAACGATCAATCAACCTTAATCATGCGATAACATGCGAGGTGGCCGTCGCGGCCTCTGATTCTTCGAAATCGCTCGGATGATTACGCGCCCAGGCCGCGTGTCGTCAAACGCACTGGCCGTATCCTCGATGGCTGCCGCGATCAGCGCGCGAACAGCGCGCTTCTCGAGCGTCGCGGCGTTTTCCAGACGAATGTGGCGGACTTGGCGGCCACTGCCGCCCAGGAGGCCGTCGGGATCGCGAAGGTAGGCGCCCCATAAAAAGCAGAGGCTCACTTTGCGCGGGTAAATGACGATAGAGAACACCGCCTCGGAGGGACGCTCGGTCGGCCCAAAGCCGACGACCAGCGCATAGGCGTTGTCATATACGAGTTGATAAGCCCCCGGAAGTCGTTCGCGCATGACGGTCAACGCAGACCGCGCGAGGCTCGCGATTTCGGGCGAAAACCGCGCAATGAAGCCCGAGAGTTCTGCCTTCGCCGTCACACGGGTTCCGTTATTCCATTTCGCGTCGCCTGCCTCCTGACGGCCGAGGCTTCGGCTGACAAAGGATGCATGGGCAGCCACTCGTAAGGCTGAAGCACGTGGATTCCAGCGTCGTCAAACGTCCGTTACACGCGGCGCCGTGCCTGGAGATTTTTTCGGCCGGGCTGTGGCTTATTGCCCTTACGACGATCGCTCTAGCGTGGGCACCCGAGCCGGCGATGAGCCAGGAACTCGAGCCTCGATCGTATTCCGCTGTGCCCGTCGATTCAAACTTCGCGGTCGGAGCTGCGTCGAACTCGACTGGGACGGTGCCCCTCGACCCGTCGCTGCCGCTCAGCGACGTGCGCCCGTCGATCAATATCGTAACCTTTAGTTTCACTCACACCTTCCGGCTCGGAAGTCGCACGGCAAACTGGGCCGTAAGCGTTCCCTATCTCGGCGGTCATGTCAGCGCGGTCGCTTCCGGTCAACCACAAGCATTTTCGCGCTTTGGGTTCGCGGATTTCCGCGGCCGTTTCGGCATAAATCTCCTGGGCCGAGCGCTGACACCGGCGGAGTTCGCGCGTCACGTGCCCGCCACGACGCTTGGGGTCAGCGCGACCGTGATCGTGCCAACGGGCACCTATGACCGCACGCAGCTCATCAATACGGGGTCGAATCGCTGGACGATCAAACCGGAAGTCGGCCTGGAGCAGCCGATGGGAAAGTGGTTTGCCGACGTCTCCGCGGGCCGATGGATCTTCGGTGAGAACACCGCCTATATTGGCGGTCAGACGCTGCACCAAGCGCCGCTCGACATTTTCCAGTTTCACACCGGATACACGTTTCGCCAGAACCAGTGGTTGGCGCTCGATGCAAACTACTATTCGGGTGGTGCGACCAGAGTCAACGGGACCCAAGCGATCGATTCGCTGGCCAACTCGCGCTATGGGCTCACGTTTTCGCAGCCGGTGGGCTCGGGCTTATCGGCTAAAGCGTCGTGGTCGCGTTGGATGAGCGGCCGATTCGGCCAGCGTTATTCCACCGTTGCCGTCGCCCTTCAATACCTTTGGTTCGACCGCCCGACAGGAGGCCTCCCACGCCACTAATGGCTACCTTTCGAACGAAGATCGCGAGCGTCCACGAAGCCGGCACGATGACGACGATCGACGGGCACGCGTACCGGACAACCGTTTGCACCGGCCAACGCATAACGGTCACGCTCGTATTTGACGGCGAGGAACGGACGGTTGCCGTTCCGCCGTTCCTCGCAAAAGCGCTGACGAAAGCCGAGCGAACGGCATTCGACTCCATGTCGTACAGCCATCGCAAAGAGTACGTTGACTGGGTGATCGCAGCGAAGAAAACCCGGAGACGCGCGATCGGCGCGTTGAAAAGATGCGCGAGAGGCTCCGCGACCGCCGCTAGCGTGTAAGAGTTTTAGCTGGAGGTTCCGGGCCCGATCCAGTGTTTCGCCGCAGGTCTCCACGCTGCGCGTAGTAGCACTGCTGCGTCAACAAGAAGGTGCCACTCTCACCTGAGCAGCCGACGACCGCTCGAAGCTCTCCGCTCAGCTCGTAACTCCGCACGATGAGCGGTAATACCAGCTTAACACGCGCATGGCGCGCATCGTATTCCAACGGCTCGCCCTGCCTCTCCCTGTTTCCAACGGGAAGCCAAGCCGATCTGGGTGGAGATGATTCATCGGCCATCGCCCATTTTGATGACGCCGTGCTTCGACGATTCCGATCGCTTCGGCGACCCGTTCGTCCGGTTCGACACCGGCACTGCGCAGATAATCGAGGCCTCGCAGGACGTCGTAGTGCCACATGGTTGGAAACGAAAAGCGCGTCCAGCGGCGATCGACGATCTCGCCGGTCGTCAACCGTCTGAACATGACACGCTCCAGCAAATAGTCTTGCGCTTTCACGCGCGCGTCGGTAACGGCGATTGCCTTCCTCCACGCACGCTCGTATTCCAGTAAACCTTCCAAAACCCGGATCGTCGAGTTGAACGACGAGCGCGTGCTCGGCGGGGCCTCACAGTTCCATCCACCGTCTGCAAGCTGTTCGCTCAACAGACGATCGACGATGCGATCGCAGCGCTCACCGAAGTAACTGCCGAACGCCAGAATAGCCCCGTTTATGCACGCCTCGGTCTCGCCGTCGAAATAGGGGCGATTCCCCAGGCTCTCCCATTTAAGATTCGCGTTCACGCGCGAGATCGCGCGGCGCGCCGCTTCGCTCGCCGGATCCAGGCCCATCTCCCGCAAGAGCGCGAGGGCGTCCATCGTAATCATCCAGCCTCGATCTTTGTCGCCGCCCCACGAACCCTCCGGCGCCTGGCGATCGAGCAGCGCGCGGCCCCAACCTTCGCTCGCCACACGCGATCTCTCCAGAGCAACGGCATCGCCGGGCGCATGCGTCAGATCGCGCATGACTTGCCAGCGAATCGCCGGATCTCCCTGGAGAAGCCAGCGGACAACGCTCGCGTCGCTCAGTGGCGCGTACCCGTCGCAAGTAATCCGTAAGCCGTCACGTTGCTCTCAAAAGTAAACGTCTCCAACGATCATCGATAACGCGTCCTTTTCTTCGTTGGCGGCCTCTTTTGCGGCCGTTCGAGCAAGCGGTTAGTCGTGCTGCGACGAAAGAAAAAAACTCGTGCAATTTGGCGCTCGTAGCGCCCTCAGTTGCAGGCTTTGCCCGAAGCGCGCGTTAACGCCAGGCACATGGCAAAGATGCGTGTATTTTTCGTCTTGTTCGTGCTGGCGTTCGGGGGATGTTCGAGCGGAGGTCAGCTCACGCCGGCGCACTTTGCCGGCGCAGCGCGCGCGAGCGCGTCCGATTCGATTCTCTACACTTTCACAGGCGGCGCCGGCGACGGTTCCAGCCCGTACGCCAGCCCGATCGTCGACTCCAAGGGCGTAGTCTACGGCGTTTCGCTCGACGCCACCAGCAAGGTTGACGGCGTGGTGTGGAAGCTGACGCCGAAGGGATCGAGCTACACCGAAAGCCCCGTCTACGAGTTCTCCTCGAGCCAAGCACACGGCTCTTATCCGGAAGGCGGGCTGATCGAGGATTCGGCCGGCGCGCTCTACGGCACCGGGACGACCGGCGGAAAGGGCGCGTGCCTGTATATGGGCAAGGGCTGCGGCGTCGTCTTCAAGCTTACGCCGTCGGGTGGAACTTATAAGGAAAGCATACTGCACTATTTTGCCGGCGCGACCAAAGACGGCGGGATCCCGGTTGACGCGCTGCTGCTGAGCGGTAGCGAACTGTACGGAACGACGGAGTACGGTGGAAGCGGCAGCTGCCAGATGCCGGGCATCAATGGATGCGGGACGGTATTCGAAGTCTCGACCAAAGGCTCGGGTTACCACGTCATCTACAGCTTTCAGGGCGGCAAGGACGGCGAAAATCCCGCGACGAGCCTGACCGACGGGGGGAAAGGCGTGCTCTACGGCACGACCAACTTCGGCGGCGGTAGCACGAGCTGCACCGCGGGATGCGGCATCGTCTTCAAATTGACGCCGAAGGGAACGAAGTATACTGAGAGCATTCTCCATGCGTTCCAGGGCGGTAGCAACGACGGCTCGGTGCCGGGAAATCGCGGGCACGGTCTCTATCTCGCGTCGAACGGCTCGCTGATCGGCACGACCCATACTGGCGGCAGCGGCTCGTGCGCGATCCTCTTTGTGTCCGGGTGCGGCATCCTCTTCGAGTTGACGCCGAAGGGAACGAAGTATACCGAGAGCCTTCTCTACACGTTCGAGGGCGGAAACGATGCGGCGTTCCCCGAGGAGTCATTTGTTGCCGGCAGCGACGGCGTGCTGTACGGAGCGTCGAGCGGCGGAGGTGGGTCGACCGCGTGCCAAGGAGGCTGCGGAACGGTCTTTTCGTTAACGCCCAGCAGCTCGGGCTACACCGAAGCCGTGGTCCATGCGTTCGCAGGCGGGAACGACGGCGGCGTTCCATTCGACGGCGTCACGATGGATAGTTCGGGCGTCCTGTACGGCACTACCTACGTGGGTGGCGAAAACAAGACCTGCACCCATTGCGGAACGGTATTTAGCGTAAAGCCGTAGCGGTCCGCAACCTCGCGGAGATGATACCGCTCGTGCTGGCGGCTGCCGTAGCGGGCGGAGGCGAACTGAAAGCATCTACCCTCGCGGTGTAACGCTGGATAGCAACCTCACGCAGGTTCTCTCGCGAAATCCCGGAGCCCAGCGATCGGCCAATCCTGGCCAGCGGTGGGTTTGGATCTTGGCAACATCACCAGGGTTGATTTCGTAGCGAATAAAGGCCAGCCCGACAACATCGACCTTCCTTGTGTTGGAGCCTTTCGCGTACAACACTCGCATGTGAATCTCGCACTCGCACTGGACAAGACGGCCTGTAGCGCATTTAATGGGGCGACCTATGGCTTGCCGGATCGTTCTATCGTTACGGTTCGCTTCGACGGCCCGGGCGATGGTCAGCTTATCGAGGCTGTCTGGTATCGCCCTTCTGATAAGAATCCATCACCCGTTGGACACATGAAGGCCGTTATCGATTACCTGCGGCCGGTCTTACAATGGGGAGCCCGAATATACTATGCTGGCGAGTGCCAAGCGCCGGAAAAAGATCAGTTTATCTCCAGCCGCCGCAACAGGGAGCCATGGGGATAGCGGCCGTCCGGCAGATCTTTCGGGACGATCCAAATGTCGCGGTCATGCAAGATCGATCAGGAATGCTTCGCATTAACATCGGAAGCGTCTCGACCACAATACTGCAAACGAGGTTGCCGTCTGTGACGCTAGATCCCACCGAGCAGTACACCGATCGGTCTGCGCTTGAAAAGATCGCTATCACGGCGGACATCTATGAAAAGGAGCGTGGCCGACCTTTCGGGTTGACTCCGTTTGTCATCGACCATCTTGTGTCCGGGCCGATCCCGGGAGCACGCCATCTTCCAAAGCTGATGGAAAATGTTACGGTAGATGAGGCGTTAGACTCCGTGGTGAGAACTTTCAAAGGCATCGTTACGTACGGCATGTGCGAGCGGCCTGACGGTAAGGATCTATTTGAGCTCGACTATGCGTACGGCTCGTAACCCAACCAAATAACGGTAGCGGATTTAAGGAATCACGATAATTCTGTAGGTGTCGTCTGCCGTTGCGGTCCAAGCTTCTGAGATCGACGAAAGCCGCACCGTTTTGGTCGGGACGTCAACGCTGCCGTCTGCGATAAGCTGCATGTAGACGGGGACCTCAGCCATGATATCGGCAATTTGCGCGGAACCAGCACCACTACCGGAGATGCGAATGCGACGGCTTCGCAAGAGCGCCGCCGGCACGGCTGCCTCGGGGCCGGCTGCGGCCCCTATTTGAATATAGGCAATGTCGGCGGTGTCTTCTTTGAGCCCACCTCTTGCGAGCGATGCGAAGGCAGTCTCAGCTGCGGACGCCCACAGATAGTCGAGCACGATGCTCGGTGTCGTACCGTCTTGAGCGTCGACGATTGCGGCAGCATCGGCCTCGCGATCGCCGCTCAGCGCAACGGTTGCAGCCCCAAGCTCCGCAGCGCGCGTAAGACGTGCCGGATTGCGCCCAACGCCGACGACGCGCTTTGCCCCGAGTAGGCGCGCGTGTTGCACGGCAAGATATCCGGCCATACCGGTCACGCCGAGAACCAAAACCGTTTCGAGCGAACCGATCTCGCGAACGCGCGTTTTGAGCGCCATCCACGATGCGATGGCCGGATTCAATCCGCCGGCGACTTTCACGGGATCGGCTCCGGGGGGCAGCGGGATGCGCATCGCTTTGGGTACTGCCATTCGCTCCGCGAACGTGCCGTGCGGGGGACGCACAAAGCCCGTGTATATGAGGTCGCCGCCCGAGGTACGAGCGACGGCGTCCACGCCCGGGACGAGGGGCCACGACGGCGTGCTTCCGTAATGCTGCCCCGCCGCCAGCGATCGTACGATAGGATGGAGCCCGGCAGCTGCCAGTTCTACAAGTTCGTAGCCGTCGCTAACTTGCGGTTCAGAAAACTCGCCGTATTCTGGGGTGGCGTCAGGGGCCGTAACGATAGCGGCTTTCATGATATTACCTCGCTGAAGACGAGGTGGTTATTGAACGGATCGGCGCGAGGGCACCGGCATATTTGAGTAAACCGATGCCCTTGATTTGAGAACTCCACGTAAACTAGAGGCGCAGATTATTTCTCAGCCGCCACCATGCCGAGCGGCAGATCGAAACTGCCCGTAAGCGTTGCGATCGCTGAACCGCCGGCCGGGTAGCTGAAAACCTCGCCGTCGCCGTTATCCGCGTCTCCGCAATAGATAAGGCCCTGAACGATCCAGGTTTGCGCGCAGTCGCCGGCACCCGATAACGATACGGTGCTCTTCAACGTCGCCTTGGTTCCGCTGACGGTGTATTGATACACCACGCTCTTATCCTGATCGAAGACGGTGAGGTAGGTGCCGTCCCACTGCACGGAGCCAGGGAACTCTGGCGAGTTGCTCGTTTGGATAGTTTCGAATTTACTGCTGCCCGCGGGGAGCTCGACGAGCGCGAAGCCCGAGCGGTTGCCGGTAAAGCCATCGGCGAAGAGATTACCTTGGTTGTCGTAGCCATCGAAGAACTCTTCGTCCAACGGGGTGGAATAAGCGGTACCCGAGCCAGTCGCGTTCTTGAAGATGACGACGTCGCCGCCACCGGCCCCCGACGCATACAAGATCCCGACTGCAAGGTCGCCGCTCGTATCCATGGCGCAGCTGGACGGAAAATCGTAGGCGACGGACAGCGTCTTAAGTGACTTCTGGGGGACCTGGTACTCCGTGATCTGGTTCTGGCCTCCGACGTTCCAGAACGTCTTCTTCCCGTAGCCGTAGAGGACGTTGGTGCACCCTTGGCCACCAGCGCCATTGATCATACCAATCTCCCGAACGCTCTTCGGATAGTCGAAAATGCTGGCGTAGCTACCGTAGTCGTTGATAACGTACTCAAAGGTCTTCGACTTCTTATGCCGGTCAGGAATAAGGGTGGCGTAACGGGGTAGCGGGCTCAGGCGCTCTGCCGTTACCGGCCTTCCGTTCACCGAGAGCGTCCTACCGATGTACGTGACATTGAACGCAGCGGTTGACGGCGCGACCACCGAGCCGGCACACGCTGATAAGAGCGCGAGTGCAACCATAGCACCGGCGCATTTCACTAAACCAGTCTTGTTCAATTGCTGTTCTCCCTTTCCGGCCTCCCGGAAGCTGAACGGACGAGGGTTAACGACCTTCGCCGCTCCTTTCAGCTATCCCAGCGGAGTAAGCGTCTATCGGTTATTTCTTGGCTGCCACAACGCCGAGCGGCGTGTCGAAATTGCCTGTGAAGACCGCAATCGGGAACCGCCGGCCGGGTACTTGAAAACCTCGCCGTCGTCATTACCCGCGTCCCCGCAATACACAAGCCCCTTAAGGATCCACGTCTGCGCGCAGTCGCTGGAACCGGTGTAGATGAAACGGCGCTTATGCCCACTCGTTTGTGGGCGGGCGTAGACGTTGTCCGCGATAAGCCTCGGAATCGGCGTCCCAGCGCATCCAGACAGCAATACGGCGGATTAGACGCACCCTTCCTGTCGCCTCTGCTCAGAATGCGACCGCCGAAGACCCTCTCATAGAAATCGGCCGATCGGTCGATGTCGGCGACGGTGATAAAAAGTGTGACGGTGAACCCGTCGCGCGGGGGCATCTCATAGTTCTTCTGTTCGATTTGTACGCCGCCCATTGACGACTCCTCTCAATTTTGTCCTCGGTCACTTCTTATCCATAAGGGATCCCAGTTTTGCTTTGCCCGACTTCGATGATGTAACCGTCAGGATCGCGGATGTAGCAGCGCGTCTCACCATACTTGTCCAGAGGTTCAGTGAGAAATGTCGCCCCTCGACTCTTCCATAACTTGTAGCACGCTTGAATATCTGCTACACGGATATTCATGAAGCTACTGATCTCATTGGGGTCGGGAGGGGGGCGGAGCGTCACCGTTGGTTTGTCGGGTGTCGGACCGCCCCCAACGTTGATTATGAGCCACGTGTTTGCGATTTTGATGTACGGCGGTGCGTTCCCATCGCCCATGCTCACAATTTCTCCCCCGAAAACCGTTTTGTAGAATTCGGCGGATCGATCGAGATCGGCCACCGTGAGAAAGTGAGCGACGGTAAACCCCTCGTGCGGCGGCATCTGATAGCTTTTCTGCTCGACCTTTACTTCGTCCATTGAAAACTCCAATTCGTCTAGAGAGTATTAATGCAGAGGCTTAACGCAGCCATCTGCGGAGCACTCCTGGGCTTACTCACGGGACGAGCAGCACCTTACCGATACCGCCCTTCGTGAACTCGGCCTGCGCCGCGCCCGCGTTCTTAAGTTCCTCGCGGCGGCCGATCGGGATCGTTACTTTGCCGGCGTTTACGGCATCGGCGATGAATGCGATGCCGGCTCGGTCCTGCGTTGAGCGGAACGGGACGACGCGCACCTTCGGATAGCGCTCGGTGCCGTCGGGCGCTCCCGTCACCGATGAAAACGTCCCGCCGTCCTTGACCTTTGCGAGCAGATCCGTCGCCGCTTTCCCGCGAAGCCCATTCGCCACAACGTCGACTTGCGGAATCGCCGCGAAGGCGGCCGGGTCGTCGAGAGCGACCGTTTCGTCCGCGCCAATGCTGTCCGCCTGGTCGAGCTGAAAGCGCAGCACGCCCGCGATCACGCGCGCGCCCAATACCTTCGCCATGTAAACGGCGCAACGACCGACGGCACCCGCCGCGCCGGCGACCAGCACCGTCTGGCCGGGCTGCAATCCGCTCGCGACGGAGATCAGTTGGCTCCCCGTGAGGCCAACGAGCGGAATGGCGGCCGCATCCACCAGGTCCATCGTCTCCGGCACCTTGGCGAAAAGAGTCGCTTTGTCGGCGATCAATTCGGCGTACGTGTGGTATGACCACGCGCAGACACGCTCGCCGACCTTGAGATCCGTGACGCCATCGCCCGTCGCGACCACCGTTCCCGACACGTCCAGGCCGATGATCGCCGGGAAGTGCAACGGCCACCGATCCTTGAGGTCGCCGTTGCGTTCGAGCATGTCTTCGGGGTTGATGCCGATGCCGGCTGCCTTGACGAGGACGTCGCCCGCGCCCGGCTTGGGATCCGGCATGTCTTGATATTTCATCACCTCCGGACCGCCGTACGCGATCATCACAGAGGCCTTCACGTGTTGTTCACACCAAACGGACGCGACGTACCGACTGCCATGCTGGATTCGCAACCTTCTCCGACAAAGCGGCAACGAGAGGGCGCTTGATCATGAGGGCCTGACGGAGCGGAACGTTGCGCGAACGTCTTCAGAAAACAATTGCGGCTGTTCCCAGGCTGCAAAGTGTCCGCCGACGTCGTGCTTCTTGTAATAGACGAGTTTGGGATACGCTTTTTCCGACCAGCTTTGAGGCGCTTGATAGATCTCGTGCGGAAACGCGCTCACTCCAACCGGGATAGTCACGCCGACGACGTTGAAGAAACCGAGCTTATTCTCCCAATAGAGGCGCGCCGAGGAGATGCCCGTCTTCGTGAGCCAGTACATCGTGATGTTGTCGAGGACGTCGTCGCGTGAAAGGCCGCCGGGTTTTCCGAAAAAGGCAGGTGCGATCATCTCGTAACTGTCCTTGTCGTGGTCGAGAATCCAAGCCGCCAAGCCAATCGGCGAATCGAGCAAGCCATAGAGCGTTTGCGGGCGGTTCGCCATCTCGACGGCGTACCCGAGGTGATGCGTGTAGAAGTCGGCCAGCTGCCGATACGCGTGAAGCTCGTCGCCCGCGAGCCCGGCAGGCGGCGGAGCGTTGGCGATTGCCTTCGTTAAAATGTCGTCCGGCACGGTACCCGGCATGTTGGAATGAATGGCCAGCACGGTCGTCGGCGCCAGCAAAGCCAACTGTTGTGTAACCGATGCTCCCCAATCACCGCCTTGCGCCACGAACTGGTTGTATCCGAGCCGCTGCATCAGCACGACCCATGCCTTTGCGATACGTACCGGATCCCAGCCGAGGGCGGTCGGCTCGGCTGAATAGCCATACCCCGGTATCGATGGAATCACGAGATGGAACGCGTCCGATGCGTTCGCGCCGTACGCCGTGGGATTGGTCAGCGGATCTATAACCTTCATCTGCTCGATGATCGAGCCAGGCCATCCGTGCGTAATGATCAGCGGCAGCGCGTTTTCGTGTTTCGAACGAACGTGAATGAACTGTATATCAACTCCATCGATCTCGGTGACGAACTGCGGGGTCGCATTCAATCTCGTCTCGATCTTGCGCCAATCGTAACCATCCGCCCAATACGTTGCGAGGGCCTGAGTCGTCGCCAACTGGATGCCTTGGCTGTCGTCCACGACAAGTTCCCGTGTGGGCCACCGCGTCGCATTGATGCGCCGGCGCAATTCGACAAGTTCCGCTTCTGGAACGTTCAGCTGAGGGAACGGGCGAATAGCGGTCGTACCGCCCTCTGTCTGTTGTGCAACTTGTGTCATGGTTTGAGCCCTTTCTGGAAAAACGAGAAGACCGAGCGGGCCCGCAGCAACGCTTGCGGCCGCAGCACCGAAAAAGCTGCGGCGATCGAGGCTAAGTACCTTCCGCATTCAAGCGCCCCCTGTTAAATCTCGTCTCCAGCGACAACGGCCAGCATGCATCTCCAGCACACTGGCGAGCATGCCCATGATCGGTCCCAGGTCGGGCGATACCCAGTAGCCGGGCAATCCAAACCCCCAGCGCTCTAGGAATTGGCTCGATCTTACGTAAGTGCAAAGTTGACCAAGCGACGTCCCTTGGCATCGAGAACCGATCGGGAAGGAACATCTGCGTGGCAAACGTCCGTCATTCGACCGTCCAAGTCGGCCCCACGAACGTCTTCTACCGTGAAGCCGGTGCACAAGGACAACCGGTTCTTTTACTGCTCCACGGCTTTGCAAACTCGTCGCACTACTTCCGGCACCTGATGCCGAAGCTCGCAGGCCGATTTCACCTGATTGCACCAGATCTGCCCTCGTTCGGATTTACGACGGTCGAAGAGGGAGCGGGGTATCAATTTACTTTTGCCGGTCTGACAAAGACGATTCAGGGCTTTGTAAACGAACTCTCACTACGACGCTTTGCGATGTACGTGTTCGATTACGGCGCACCCGTCGGCTTCAATCTGGCGGTCGCCAATCCGGATTGCATTACCGCAATCGTCTCGCAGAACGGCAACGCATACGAGGAAGGCCTGGGTGACGGTCCTTGGGCTCCGTTGCGTGCCTATTGGAGGCAGCCTTCACCGGTCATTCGTGAGACAATTAAGGAACGTATGTCGCTCAGTGGGGTCCGTGAGGCCTATTTTCAAGGGGTGAGCGATCCCACCACGATCGAGCCCGAGGCTTATTGGCTGGATGCGGCTCTACTTGCCCGCCCGGGGATGATGGATCTTCAGGCCGACCTCAAGCTCGACTATAAATCTAATATCGAACGCTATCCTTTGTATCAGCAATACCTCCGAACACACCAGCCTCCATTGCTAGCCATATGGGGAAAGAACGACGGCTTCTTTATTCCACCAGGCGCCGAGGCGTTCAAGCGGGACGTGCCCAATGCGGATGTCCGATTTTTGGACACCGGCCACTTTGCTCTTGAAACCAACGTCGATGACTTTGCCTCGGCAATTTTGAAGATGACTATTAATGCATAAAGCCCACTCCGTTCTTGACCACGCGCGGCATTGGGATAGCTGGTACACGTAAATTCCGCGCTGTAAGTTGAGACCTCCTGGGGCGCGGTTGTTCCGAGTCGACCCAAGCTCCAAATATCTTCGATGAACTTCAAAATGCTCCCGAACTCGTATTGCCGGTGCGAAATATAACCTGGTTTACTCGGGTTCGCTTCACGCGCATACGGCGACACGACGATCATCGGGACGCGGAATCCCAGGCCGCCGGCGTAGTCTCAGGCGCCCGCAGCGCGTCTCCCGATTCCACACCCGTCACGTCACTGCCCAACGCCAAGGCTGCGCCGGCAACTTCGTGTCCGTGTCTCTACGTCACAAACCGGGGCGTCCAGCTCAATGGCAGCCCCGACAGCGTGACCGTCTATGCCGCGGGCGCCAACGGGAACGTCGCGCCCGTTCCGGACTATCAGCGGTTCGGCGACCAATCTGGACGATCCCGAAGGGATCGCTCTGGATTCGGACCTCAACACCTACGTCGTAAATGCCCACAACAACAGCGTGACGGTATTCGCGGCGGGCGCTAACGGCGACGCCACGCCAATCCAGACGATCAGCGGCTCGGAGACTGGGCTCAACGACCCGGGCGGCATCGCTCTCGATAGCCAGCGCAACATTTACGTGGCGAACTACGGCCAAGCCCACGCACGGGCACGAGAACGAAACTGAGTGCGCCCTGCGGCCTAGCCTTCGATGCCGCCGGCGCGCACGGCAACGCGAGGCCGATCCGCGCTCTAAGGGGCGCGAGAACGCTACTAAAGCTCCCCGTCGCCATCGCCATTCAGTAAGCCCGGTACAAACAAGGCTCGCTATCCACGCACGTTCGCGCCGGGCATGCGAGCGTGCAGCCTTGTATTATGGCGGTAGAACAGGTCACGCTCCTTGGCTCCTTGGGTTGCCACCCGCGCGGATCATCTGGCCTGCCCCTTGGGTCCACACAGAGATTGAGCGTCGTCAGGGCGAAACGGCGCCGTGTAATTGCTCCCGTGCGCCCTGGAGGAATCATGAGTCAGCTCCGATTCAAAATCAACGGTATGGACCTAAGTGGTTACATGGTTAAGGACGCGGCTCGCGCCATCAAGTTCTATCGCGACGTGCTCGGTCTCGAGCCCATCACTATCTATCCCGACAACAGGGGCGCGGAATATGAGTTCGCCGACGGCACGACGTTCGGTCTGTGGGGTGGCGGCGGCGGCGTGATGCCGTTCCAGCCCAGCAATGGCATTCTGTTTGCGGTTGACGATTTCGATGCCGCGGTCGCAACGCTGAAGACTCGCGGCATACCGGTGATCATGGAGCACGAAACACCTGTCTGCTTTCTTGCGATGATCAACGACACCGAGGGTAACATCGTTACCCTGCATAAGCGCAAGGCGCAGTAAACCGTCCTGAGCTCAATCGCCCCGCGCCTCTGCCGCGCCCGCGAGGCCGCATCGCGCCAACCGCTGTTGACGCTTAGCGCAGAAGTCTCGAGTGTGGCCAAAAACGCCTTTAAAATCGAGAGGAATCATTCTGAGCACGTGTGAACTGAACGAACCCTGCATTACATCGATAGGAGCGATAGTATGCGTTCGAAAACAAGCATTAAACGCGATCGATTTCTTCTGACCAGCGCGGCAGCGATCGGTGCCGCCGCTGCGAACTACTCCTTTGCATCGGCGCAAACGGAAGTGGCTGCGACGAGCGGTGCGGGCAAGCCGAGCATAGTTTTCTGTCATGGTCTTTGGGCGGACGGCTCGTGCTTCACCAAAGTGATGGGGCCGTTGCAAGCGCAAGGCTACGATTGCATTGCCGCGCAGTACCCACTCAACACACCCGAAAATGACGTCACTTTTGCCAAGTGGGCGATGGACGTGGTGAAGGCCCCTATCGTGCTTGTTGGACACTCATATGGCGGCTCGGTGATCACGGCCGCCGGAACCGACCCGCGCGTGAAAGCCCTCGTTTATATCAACGCCCTTGCTCCCGATACTGCTGCCGGCGAGACATCGCAGAGCATACAGCAGAAGTTCCCCGAGACCGACGTGCTCAAGCACATCAAAGTCGTCGACGGACGTATCTGGCTGACCAAAGAAGGTCTACCGTATTTTTGCGGCGACCTCTCGGCGACTGAGCAGCAGCTCGTGTGGGCGACACAGGGCGCGCCGGCTGCCAACATCTTCGCGCACGATGCGCCGGGCGTTGCGTGGAAGACCAAGCCGAGTTGGTACATCGTCGGAAAGAAGGATCACACCGTCAACCCGGATCTTGAACGCTTTCTTGCGAAACGCATGAAAGCCAAGACGACCGAACTCGATTCGAGTCACGTGCCGATGCTCTCGCAACCGGGCCGCGTACTTGAAGTAATTCTCAGCGCAGCGCAGTCGGTGTAGAAGCCGGGGAGCACGAGCTGCCACAGGTTGCTACATAAATCCTCGTGCAGAACAAGAACGACGGCCATTCCTGACCGTCGTTCTTCAATTGCGCTGCAATCGCCGCTGGGCGCGCGAGCATCCGGGCGAGCGCGACGAGGCGTGGTTCAAGCGCGAGATCACGCCGAAGCATCCCAGGCACTGGGCGGCATTGCAAAGGCTCTCGTCGCGAGGCGGATGTAGTGACGATGTGGCTCCGATTGGCGACGTTTTGACCTTGCGTCATCGCGCTGCGTCGCAGCTCGAGAGCCAGGAGTTTCGCCCGGATCTGCTCTTATGGCACCTTACCAGGATAAAGTGAGCAAGAAGGCGCACCGCCACTTCGAGGGTTTGCCCCATGCGCTTAGCCTTGGCTGGCCACAGTTAGGTTTTTTTGTCCGCGTCCGGCCCCTCCGCGCAGCCCAGTAATCGTTGTTGTCGGCTTCGATTGCGCGGTTTTGCTCAGGCGATGCGCGCTGGGCGCATCCTCTGTCCCGAAGCGCTTCAACGCTTCGGAGAGAGTTGTTTTGAAGCAATGCGAATGTCATTCCGCAGGCGCCATGCTGTAAGCGTTTGCGCGGCTCTTGCCTTACTAGCCGGCTGTGGCGGGGGATCCCCGTCACTCACCACGCCTGCAGGCTCCTCGTCCGCGATGCTCCCGGGTTCGCATCTAAGCCCTGCTTCGCGCGGGAAACGCAAGGACTGCTCGCATGCGCGAGCGTCCGGACGTCCGACGGTGCGACCTACACGGTCGCGCATCTGGGCGGCGGCAGTAACCTCGACGTCGGGTCTTCGGAGTATGCCAACTGCGATATCGGACTGGGGATGTGGTTATTTTGACCACGCACGAGGTAAGCCTCGCGCATATTCAGCGTCATCGATGAGTGCGTATCAAGCCTGCGCCTACGACAATCTTGGAAACCTTTACGTTTCAGGCACCGCGAGATATCTGCGGTACAACTCGTTTACGCGGCTGTCCGCTAGTCCAAATCGTTCGATGCGATTTCCTTGGATCAAGTTATGGTGGCTACGTCCCGCTCCAGTGGGTCGGGACGCAGCTTACGGTCGGCAATACTCTCTCGCGAGTAATTGTTCAGTTCACCATCAAAGGGCGACGCGGGATCAGCACGGGAGCGACTTCATCCCCGGTCGCGTATGCGCACAATACTGGGTCACTGGGAACAACGCCGTAGTTCCCGGCTTAGGAAAGAACCGCCAGGGTTACTATAATCATTGGATTTATTACTTTGCCTATCCGGCAGGTGGCGTTCGACGTCAAGAAGGCCCGCACTCCAGGATCACGGCTACGGATTCAACGAACCACTAGTGTCGCGGTCTACAACCCCAGCGTACTGGGGCCCGCATTCAGGCGAGATCATCGCAGACCACAAGGGAAGCGCTAACTTACAAGCGGATTTCGGCTCGCCTTCGCTCAAGGCGGGGCGAGCCGGTCCACACTATGCCCCGCACCCCAAAATCCTCAAGGAGCGACGCTGACCGCCACGCCGTATGCCCTCGGCGGAACGTCGATCGTTTGATATGAGTCGCCACCTTGCGGATACTTCCAGAATGAGACGCTGTTCGTGCTGCTTGGGGCGATTAGCGTGGAGCCCCCAATCCAGAAGCCGACGTAACCATACGATCCTTTGGCTCGCACGCGGCGGCGAAGACCTTTCCCACTCCGTCACTTACCGTATAGCGCGAGATGCTCGCGAAGTAATTGTGGACAGCGAGATATTTTCCATCCCAGAAAACCCCTGAGGGCCCAATGCGCGCCGTCGTAGCTCACGCTGCCCGCCAACGTGACGTACTGATCGATCGGATAGATCTTCGCGTGGGCGTAGATCGAGAGACTGCCTTCGTCATCGTTCATGCCGCCGCCCCAGCTTGGGGACGGCGAGATCCCCGCTCTTCGTATCGACGGAACGGTCGTTGGGCGAATCGGGATCGGACAAGGTCGCCACAGGGCTGGCGCCCCCGTGAACGTATTTGGAAAGTTCTCCCACACCATCGTCGGTGATCCAGACGTCACCGGCGCGATCCGAACACAAGCCCCCGGGGTCGCGAAACCCCGTGAGCGTTTGAATGAAGTTTCCGCCGGGATACGTGTACACATAAACGTCGTGGTAGTTTGGCGTCGTCGAAACATAGAGGAGATTGCCTCGCGACGATGTCAGCGTTGCGGCCGCAGCATTTTGCGGCATCGCGCCCGGCGCGCCGAGCGGCGGCTGCGATCCGCCGCAGCCGGCAAGCAATCCCACGAGGCAAATGCCTAACGCACAGCGGCCAAAATCTACGTTCTTCATCTTGCCTTGCCCCTCGCTCCGTGAACGGATCAGCGGGAAAGGGTTCGGCCGACGTGACATCAATAGTGGTCGATGCCTTGGGAGTGCCGGCGCGGAGCGCGAGAAGGGCTACAAGGGCATTCCTGGGCATGGCGGCCGTGTAATGCAACTCGATTAGCAACAGGAAACGCAAAGAGCGAGCCGGCTTCGGCGGGCTTGCTCTTGCTTAGGGCTTCGGCCGCACTTCGGCACAACGCTAAATAGCCGCCTGGGTCCTTCTGGGGCGTCGACAAAAGAATCGACGCCAGCAGCTACTTGTTGCTGATGGCTGCGCCGATCGGGTATTCAACGGTGGCACTGTAGTTGGTTGGCGTGCCGCCGGCCGGATACGCCCAACGATCGGCGGTGCTCGGACCCGATCCTTCCGTGATGCATCCGCCGGCAAAGAACTTGCCAAATGGAGAGATCGTACTTTGATCGACGTCGCAGGCTCCGCCGTCGTAGTTGGTAAGCACCGTCGAGCCAGTGATCGTTCCGGTCGAGCCGGAAACCGAGACCGCATAAAGGCAAGCTGCATAGCCATCATTACAGTCTTGGTCGCCAATGATCAAGCCGGTCGCCGGGCGCCAGTTCACTCCGCCCGGGGAGTAAATAGTACCACCGCTAATATTGACCGTACTCATCGTGCTGCTGCCTTTAGGAAGCTCGGAGAGCGAGAAACTGGAGCCGGAGTCGTCAAATCCATCGACGTAGAGGTTGCCGCTGCTATCGTAGGCGTCGAAGAAGTTGTAAGGTTGGCTAAGATTGTTGTACACTCTCGGCGTCCCCGACGCATCGGCATAGACATCGACGGTGCCGTCACCGCTCGGGTAGCCCTCGATATTCGTAACAGCGAGGTCGCCATTTGCCCTATAGACGGCGCACCCGACGGGAAATCCGTTTGTATCGCTCAAGGTTTTGAGCAGCGTGCCGGTGCGGGAGTATTGGAAGATTTGTAACGTTCCGGTGTTCGTGATCCAGATGTTACCAGCTTTGTCGCTGCACAAGCCTTGCGGCTCGTAGAAGCCGGTGAGGGTTCCCATGAGCGCCATCTTAGGCAAGCTGAAGATATAGACGTCATCCGTGCCGTCGTCGGAAACGAAGAGCAACCGAGGCACCGACTTGGCGTCGGGTGAAACGTGGGACTTCCTAGTATCGCGGTGCACCTTCGGCGCCCTGACCGATGTATAATATTCCCCCTCGTGGAGACTCTGAACACCTAAGCCGTGACCACCCACCGACGCGGGATTTATGCCAGTCGTGGGCGCCGAAGACTGCGCCGCGCCGGTGCCGCTGCAGCCGGCGAGCAATGCGACGGCCGCCAGCGTGAAGGCATGCTGACCCGTTCTCGACAATTTCATGCTGAAATGCCCCTTTGTTCGGAAATGCCATAACGTTGCGAGCGAGCCTAATACGCCTAAACGCTCAAGTTCCCTAGCAGTGTGCGGGCTGTCTTCTTCAAGAACTCAGTCCTAAGAACTCAGTCAGTACAGTCCCCGCAGTCGGCCCCTGCTCGATGTGTTACCTTTTTGAAGAGGAGGTGCGTTGATGAAGGCCAAGCTCAAGTACCGTGATTTAATGTTCGCCGCTGAGGCACTCGGTCATCGTGAGTTCCGCGGTTCATCATTACGTCGAGCGTTTGCGTGCGGGGTCGCCGTCGCGCCAGAGTCAACGCCTGATTCGTGATGATTTTGTAACTCCAAGAGCTGAAAGCGCTAGAATTCCGAAGCGTCGATAAGGAGCGCACCATCGCCGCGCAAGCCTCCTGCGCGGCATCTTCGGCGAGACCAACGTCGTGGAGAATTGTCAACGTGTGTGCTGTGCGTGGGGTGGCGCGATCAGCGAGGACACAGCCGTAATCGCCGCTGGACGCGCGAGCATCCGGGTCAGCGCGACCAGGCGTGGTTCAAGCGCGAGATCGCGCCGAAGCTCGATGCGTTCTCGCTCGCGGAAATCGCCAAGGCCACGGGCTTGTCGTTCGCGGCCTGTTCTCGCATCCGGTCCGGTGCGAAAGTACCGCATCCGCGGCACTGGCACGCGCTGATGCAGCTGCTCGGCGGAGACGAACGCCCCTAGCCCGAAACGCGGAGGCCATGGCGACCCAGCTCGACTCGGGACCGCCGGATTCGGCGCGCCCGACCGGTACGGTCGCGTTTCTCTTTACCGACATCGAGGGGTCCACGCAGCGGTGGGAATCGCACCGCGAAGCGATGGACGACGCGGTGAAGCGCCACGACGCGCTTTTACGCGATGCGATCGATCGGCATAACGGTTACGTGTTCAAGGCTCTCTTCTCTCCCAATGCATAGCGCATGGAGCATGCATCACGGGACCGCGTGAAAAAGCCTGATATGTTACCGAGTGGGCCGTGTTGAACGGTCCTCTATCCCGAAAGGGCGGGTCGGCACGAGGTGCATGCAGCTCTGCTGCGGCAGGATCGTTCAACATTCAAAGACCGTAGCCAATTCGGCGGCCGGTCTCAAGCAGTTGCAGACCTGGTTGCGCAATCGCAGAGTCGAGAAGGTGCACGCGTGTCTCGAGGCTACCGGTGGGTGGAGCGAGGTCGACGCAGCGCTCATTGCACGGTTCTGCCGGATGCATTCGGCACGATGGATTACGCGCGCGGATCCGCGCCGCCGGTATTTCCATCGTTGCACGGGAAGCCAAGGTGAGCCGTTCAGTCGTCTAAGCGTTCGCGAACCAGGCGACGGTACCGCACGCGTCCACGATCGCAAAGCTCGAAGCTAGCGTCGAACGGCACTAGCTTCTCTCGGAGTGACTCAACCTCGATGGGGGACAACAAAGCGAGGTGAGCCGTCGCTACAGCCTTCGCCGTTGGCCAACACGTCGCGCCCAGATAGGAGCTGATTCGCTACCCTAGATGCCGCACGGATGGGTTAAGCCACCCGGGCGGCCGTGAACAACGAGAATGTGACCCTCAGTTGTCCAGCCCCTAGAATACCGCGACCGCGATGGTTCGGCAAGCCTCAAGCCGGCCAAGATAACCTCAGGTTGGGGCACCTATAGACTCCGCTCAGGAACTCGCGGGAACGACCTAGCTGCGAACCTGCTGCGCTCCATGTGGGCAATTTTGATCGAGTCGCCGTACCAGAAGCGCGCCCGCGACTCCTCTCGGAATTTAACCACGAAACGCCACCTCACTTACGCGACATTCGAGACACTTGAGGCCGCGGTCCGCGAGTAACGATTCGTCCACGGCCTCAGCTGATCGCGATCTGCGTCTAGAACGGCGCGGTTAAGCGCAGAAGGAAGTTGCTGCCGTTTGCAATCTGCGTGGTGTTAAAACCGTTGGCGACTTTAATGGGATACTGATGATTCAGGATGTTGAGCCATTGAAGGGAAACGCCGAGTCCCTGGTTTTGCGGACCGCCAGTCGTGACCGTCCTACCGAGAGCCAGGTCGAAGGTGGTGTGGGCCGGCAGAGTCCCATTTAGATTGGTGTTTGCATCCTCGAACTGCACCGGGAAGCCGCTGCCATAGTTGGCCTGCAACGTCGCGAACCAAGGTTTGGGCGATCCTCCAAAACGATGTGTGTACGCAGCCGTGGACGCGACGGTTTCGCTGTGGTCCTCCAGCGATAGCTGCGCGACGCACGAAACGCCTGGCGGATTCGGAGGAAAGAGAAACGTCGATCCCGAGACGCACGCCGCATACGAACCGGAAACGGTGCCGGTAAAGAACCACTCGTCGCCGGTTCGCATACGATCCTGGAGGCGAAATTCGACGCCATTGTTTAAACCGATCGAATTGTTAAAGACGGCGAAGACCGGCGTGTTAAGAAGTTGCTGCGTGTCGAGAATATTGACTACGCTCTTCCTGAAGATGTTGAGCGAGCCTGAAAACTGCGAGTTGAATGAGTGTGTGACGCCCATTTCTAAATAGGAATCGCTTTCGGGTTTGAGATCGTAGACAGGGTTGGTTGTCGAGCAAGGCTGTTGCGCGGATAGGACGACGCAATCTTGGCGAACGTCCTCAAGCAACGGCGCGGCATAGAACTTCCCATAGTACACATGCGCGACATTCTGGCCTCCGTCCCAGACGCTTACGCCGATTCGCGGGCTGATCTGAAACCCGCCGACATATCCCGTGGAGTGATCGTACCGGAGGCCATAGTTCCAAACGATGTTCGGCGACATCTCCCATTTATCTTCGGCGTAGAGGCCGATCTGCGAACCGGCTTGGCCCTGCGGAGCAACGTAGGCTGGGAAATACGGGACAGCGACTTTTCCGCTGCTCGCGCAATCCACGTAGTAGCATGCAAAGACTTGGGTCGCGGTTGCCGTCTCCCGGTTGACGTCGACGCCGATTTTCCATGCATGGTTTTTCGTCGCCCGAAAGTCCGAAGCGCGCAAGCCGACGTACTCGGCGAACGTATTTTGCTGCAATCCAATCCCGTGAATAGTATCGGCACACGTTGGCGGGCAGACGCTAAAGTCCGGCGAGGTCGACAGCACGTCGAGGGGAAGGTCGCCGTCGTAGGCAATGGCAGTCGAGCGCCACCAGGGAATGACTTGGAAAATCCCGTTACCATCGCGCGAGACCGTCGTCCAGTTCAGATTTGAGAACCGGTCGTACTCGCGTTGCGTGTCGAGCGTACCCGGTACATCGAGAATCGGGTCGTAGGGATTGTTCGGGTCGGTGTTGATCGGCACCTGAAACTGCGAAAACTGGTTGGAGTAGTCGAATGCCAGCGTACTGCGCGCGCTCAGCTGGGTGAGGAACCGCAGGAACTGATCGCTGCTGGAACTCGCGTCGTTGATCGCGTCAAATGTGGGCGCGTCAAGGCCCCGGTTAGTGGTTTCGGAGTTCGCGTTGAAAAATAGTTCGCTGGATCCGAATCGCGATGCTATATCGAGGGTTCCAACTCCCTGACCCTGATTGCCGGCGCCGCCCGTAATAGATCCGTAAAATCCAGCCGGTATATCGGTCGGCCGATTGCTTATAATGTTGACGACGCCGCCCATGCGGTCGCCCCCGAACTCGGCTGGAATGGCGCCGGTCAGGACCTCTATCGAGTCGATCGATTTCGGATCGATGATCTCGGCAAAGTTTGAGGTAGTTGCCAGCGGAAGGGGAGCGCCATCGATGTTGTACGTGACTCCATGAAAGCCGTTTATTACCGGCTCGTTGTACGAGAACTGGATGACACCCGGAAGCGTTTCAATCAATTTATTGAGGCTGTTGTTAACCGGGGATGCCTGAATCGTCGCCTGGTCCAGCAAGTGCACAGACGGAGCATTGGACTGTGCGCCGTGACCGACGGCCGTTACCGTCGTATTCGCGATTTGGGTGAGTTTCGTCGAGAGGGGCACGTCGATGGTGGCGACGGTGTTGCTGGTCACCGTGACGAGAACCGTAAGATCGTGCGCGCTACCCGAATGTGCGATGAGGCGATATTGGCCGAATGGAACCAACGGGAAAACATAATTGCCTGAGGCATCGGCTGTTGTCACGAACTTTGAACCTTGGCCCTCGAGAGTGACGGTTGCGTGCGGAGCGGGCTTTCCATCGACCGTGATTGTGCCGCGAATCAGGCCGGTCGTCGCCGCGACCGCCGGGACAGCGGTGAATAAGGCAATGAGCATGAAAATAAATGCGAAGAAAACGGCGACTCGCGCCGAGAATAATCGGGACATTGTGTCCTCTCCGATCTAATGTGGCTAAAAGTGCGAACGAAGCGGGCGCGCGTTACGCGCAGGCGTTCGCAATCGGAGGAGGACGGGCGAAGCGCCGCCGCAGTAGCGGGGAGCGGAGGGTTATGGGGCGTTGCCGCGTGCGCCGAACCCACGCCGGAATACGCCCTAAAAAGGGCTGCCGCGACACGGCAAATGTCGCGCCGACGAGGAGACGGAGGGTAAGCCGCGCCGCAACCCCGAGCAACACAGCAGAGACAACAAGGCAAAGCAGCGTAATCAGGAGGGACGCGGCGGCATGCTCAGGTTCAATCCGCTCGCCAAGTTCAAACCAAAAGCAAGTGGCTGCAAAGAGGTTCGGAAGGGCCGGAAGCCGTTCGCCGATGCGTGCTGCTAACACGCTGCCATCGACTAGTCGACCAGCTCCACCCCAAGCCACGGCGGCGAATGCCACACCCATGCCGAGAGAACCCAAAAGTGCTAGTTGGACAAGCAGGCCGTTGTACGTTCCGCCCATGGCGTGCTCGCCTCCGAAGATAGCCGCGTGTGCGGCTAGCGAAGCTAGCAAGCCAAGAACCAGGGCGCTGGGCAACTCCCGAAGGCTCACGAGGACGTTCTTACGCCGAAGGCGCCCTAACAGCCTTGGGGACAGAGTGCAGAAGGCGTCAAAGCCTTCGATGGAGGTCTCTGCTGGTGCGAGCGCTACGAATCGCACTGCGACGAACTGCTTCCGCTCGAACTCAGCGATGCATCACACCTGCCCGTGCATTGCAGTCAATAGCTAAAAACGCGTTCCTGAGCGGCGCTCGCGCGGAGATAGGCCAGTAAACGCGGCGACGGCCTTTGCCGATTGGAAGCGATCGACATGCGGGATCTCCGAAAGGATCGACCCGGCCGTTGCCTCCCCGACTCGGCTGGGCCCACGCTCCGCGGTTCAAGCCGCAACGCGTTAAGCGCCGCGATCTAAACTGCGAGGCTGCTGCGAGCTAATCCGCCAACCACGGCCTTGCGATAGCGAAGCCCGGGGTGAGCTGGGTTAAAGTGCGGAGGCGATTCCGACTCGAAGGGGACACCTATGAAGTACGGTCTCAACTTTAATCGCCGAGGGTTCCTTGGCGCGACGGCGATGACTGCCGCTGCGCTTGGCTCGATCGATGTCGCTAGTGCTCAAAGTGCGCACAATGATAGGAGAATCGCGATGGCCAACCCGCCGCCCTCTGAAATCCAGACGCTAATCGAGAACCACGTCAACGGATTCAACGCCCAGAACATCGAGCTATTTCGCAGTGTCTTTGCCGACGACGCGATCATCATCGACGGTATTGCGCCCTACCGCTGGCTCAATCCCGATGCTCCCGCCGATTGGCTCGCTGACGTAGAGAAGTGGCGTAAGGACTTCGGGGTCACGTACGAGCACCTGTCGTACGAAATGGGCTTCTGGAATGTCGAAGGATCGTGGGCGTACGCCGTCATCTCCGGGACCCTTACGGTGACGATTAAAGGTCAGACGGTCGCTCGGACCGGCACCCTAGCGTACACGTTCTCTAAGGTACGTGACGAATGGAAAATCGGGGCGCAGGCTTGGGGCCGTACATCCTAATCTGTACGAACGGACCTAATCAGAGACGAGCTAAAATCCCAGAAGCCACGAGGGCACTTCGCTGGAGTGCAAGGCTGCTGCGAGCTAAGTCTCCACGTGTGAGGGGCAGAGGCGCGGGGTAAATTGCGGCTTCAGCATCCAGCGCGAACCCGATGTCAACGGTCCGCCTTACCCCCGCGCTGCCACGGCCAGGATCCTTCAAGTTCGACCGCCATTGACCAGCTCAGAAACGTGCGCACGACGACGAGTAATCCTAAGATCGCGACATTGCTTAGCGTTGGACTGAGAGCGACGGTCCTGACCACGTCTGCCGCCACGAGCAGCTCGATTCCAAGTAGAAGAGCCTTAGCCAGTACATACTTGTACTTCTCATTACGCGCCGGGCTCCCCGAGATGAAAGAGGTAGCGCACCGTCCCGCGCTTGATGGCGAGGATGAATACCGCGCTTACAATCGCAGCGACCGCTAGAAGCTCAATTCCAAGCGCCAACCATTGAATCACATGATGGGTTATTTCAACTAGTGGCAAGTGAGGGCTCTCATGCATCGCTGCCCGGAGATAAACTTACCATGATCTTACCATCTTCGATCTTTACGGGGTAAGTTTTTGCGCCGTAATCTGGCACGTGCGTGACGTTACCGGTCCTGACGTCGTAGCGAGCGGCGATTACAGGCTGTGCCCTCGCTGATCGCGCCACCCGGCGCACAGCACACGTTGAGTACGAGCCGGTCGCCTCCATGCAGATGTGTATGTTGTCGACCTGCCGATTCTTAAGCCACGCCGTTAGTTGTTCGAATCCCTTTCGCCGTGTTCGGAAACACTCTCTTTGCATCAGCGCGATCGCATAAGAGAAATGCATGAAACGTTTCCTTCGACAGATCGATTCCTAAGAACGGTGGCATCGAGCCCTCCTCCCGTAACGGCACCCCTTCTCGATCGACCTTGTGCATTCGAGCTAGCCGCCAATACGGTGCTCACGATACCGTCCGATCTCTGAAGGCGCCACGGGCAGGCCGCCTATCTATCCCACGGGCTTAAGTCCAAAGGAGTTCAACCGGCGTGAGCTGCCCTATGGACATCATACAAGGAGTTGGCCGCAAAAAGATGGCGCCCCCTCCCGGCAGCCTAGTCCGTCGATCCAAGGCGCCCACGATCCAGGCCGCGACGCGTTAAGCGATGCGATCTAAGCCGCGAGGCTGCTGCGAGCCAAACCGCTACGCTGCGAGACTTGCAAATCGCAATGCGAGCTACGCGCTCCGATCTTGGCTGCTAAGCGCAACGGCTTCGCGAGCACTAGTTCGTGCAGAGGGGCAGAGGTGTGGGCTGGCGTTTATCTGGAGTTGATCGGTAAAGCACGCAGCGCTGGAGCGAGGTCCCGAGAGCGTGAGGATGGTCGAAGTCGTCGTGCGGATCATGCGTCATGTCGAGGCGCTGCATCACTCGCTGTGATGGAATGTTGCTTGCGGTCGTGAGCGCGACGACTTCGTCCAGCTTCATGGTGGTGAAGGCGTAATCGAGCGCTGCTCGGCCGCCTTCGGTGGCGTAACCGTTGCCCCAATGTTCGCGCCGTAAGAGCCAGCCGACTTCGATCGCGGGTGTGAAAGCGGCCTTAAACTTCACATCCTGTAGCAGAATGATCCCCGCAAACGACGCGCCGCCGTTCACCTCGATGGCCCAGTAGCCATAGCCCTTAGTCTCAAGCAGCCGGCGATAATGGGTAGCCGCCGCTTCGGCGCTGGCGCGTGGTATGGGGGTGGGCGAGACGTACCGCGTCACCTCGGGATCGGCCGCCATAGCGAGGTACGGTTCCATGTCGGCATCTGTCAATGGCCGCAGCCGCAAGCGCGGCGTCTCGATGGTCATGACGCGACGATCGCAAGGGTGGTCCAAAAGCCTCGCGGGTCCATATTTAGGTGTTCCGCGCGACGCCTGCTTCACCATGTGTAACACGCGCAGAAAGGCAGACGACATGCAGGTCTGAACGAATCGGCGCAGGGCGCAGCAACGGTAGTTTGCGGCATCACCTGGTGCCGATCGGCTGGCCAAGCGATCCACGGGGCTACGCTGGCGCGGATGCAATGCCGATCCACGCTGCAATGCCCGCTTAGCCGCAAAGGCCGCCAAGCAAACACGGCCCGCTTTCGCGAAACCGTGCAGAGGGGCAGAGGCGCGGGACGGGGGGATCGCGTCACCCTCTGGGTTCCGCAAACGTTGTCCTAATCGTGAGAGCATCAATATGTCGACCAAGGAGAGCGGCTCGACTCGCTGCGCGCCCAAATAACGGAGGCGCACGAAAGTTTAGCGGCGATCGCGCGAGAAGCCGAAGTCGACCGTCGCACGGTCCAGAGGTTTGTTAATCAGGGGGTGACACTTCGCGAGTCAACGATCGACAAGCTCGAAAGCGTTCTTCAATCACGCTCGGCGGAACATCGGACCCAGCGCCGCTCTACTAGCCGCTCAAGGTGAAGCTTGCGATTTTCCGAAACCCGGGGCGAGGGGGCTTTGCAGACGGCCGGCGCGATACGGTCCGTCGGGAAACGTCGATAAGAGAAAAGAGAACTATAATGAAAAACAACTCGCAGGCCGAAAGCAGCGACGAACCGGCCTCAATGAACCGTACCGTGCTTCCCATTACACCGCCTCAGTATCCTCCAATCACGGAGCTTGACGCGCACAACGCGAAAGCGCCGCCGCGATTCGAGGCGAAGGCACCGAAGGGTGCGCCCAATGTGGTGGTCATCTTACTCGACAACATGGGCTTCGGCGACATATCGACGTTCGGAGGGCCGATCCAGATGCCGACGCTGGACCGTTTGGCCAAGACCGGACTGCGCTACAATAATCTCAAAGTTCCGCCGTTGTGTTCGCCCAGCCGCGTAGCGCTGCTTACCGGTCGCAATAGCCATAGCGCAAACTTCGGCGTGATTTCGGAGATTTCGACCGGCTTCCCGGGGTACACCGCGGTGCGCCCCAGCAGCGTCACGAATCTCCCCGAGATTTTGCGGCTCAACGGCTACAGCACCGCCATGTTCGGCAAGTGTCACGAGCTGCCACCGTGGGAAGGTAGCGATGTCGGGCCTTTCGACCGCTGGCCGGTGCATAGCGGGTTTGAGCGGTTCTACGGCTTCATGTCCGGCGAGGCCGACCTTTTTCATCCGGTCATGTACGACAACATGACCAGGGTGGATATGCGTCCCGATGCCGGTTATTACGCGAGTACCGATATCACCGACAAGGCCATGCTCTGGTTGCGTTCGCAGCGTTCGCTGGCCCCGGACAAGCCATTCTTCGTCTACTACTCCGCAATTGGTACCCACGGTCCATTCCACGTGCCCGAGACGTGGCGCGACCGATACAAAGCGTAAGTTCGATCAGGGCTGGGACCAGGTGCGTAAGGAAACCTTAGCCAGGCAGATCGAGCTCGGCGTCGTGCCGCCGGGCACTGACCTCGCGCCCAAGCCGCCGGGAATCCAGGAATGGGACGACTTGACGGCCGACGAGAAGAAGGTCTTTGCGCGGTATATGGAGATCTATGCCGCTTTTGCCGAGGTGACCGACTATGAAGTCGGGCGGTTTCTCGACGAGATCGAGAACCTCGGCGAAATGGACAATACGCTAATCTTCTACATCACTGGCGACAACGGTTCGGTTTTCCAAGGCGGCCTCAACGGCGCCTTTAATGAGTTGTCTGTGTTCAACGGGCTACCCGAGCCTTTGGAGGTTGCGCTGCAAAACTTCAACGAGATCGGAGGCCCCAAGTCACACCCTTTGTACAACAATGGCTGGGCTTTTGCCGGCGCCACGCCGTTTGGATGGGGACACCAGGTGGCCTCGTACGGCGGCGTCTGCCAATCCATGGTCGTCCACTGGCCGAAGGGCATCGCGGAGACGGGGGGTCTGCGTACGCAGTGGATGCACATGATTGACATCGCCCCGACGGTTTTGGAGGCAGCAGGTGTGCCCGAGCCCGCCGTCGTTTCTGGCGTCCAGCAGAAACCACTCGAAGGCGTCAGCGTGCTAGACACCTTGAATAACGCCGAGGCGAAGTCACGCCACACCTTGCAATACTTCGAGATGGCAGGCAACAGGGGCATCTATCAGGACGGCTGGTTCGCCACCACGGTGCACCGCCCACCGTGGGAACCCAAACCGCGAGCTACGTTTGAGAACGACAAATGGGAGCTTTACAACGTAGAGGAGGATTTCAGTTGCGCGCATGACCTTGCCGCGAAGTACCCCGACAAACTCGCGAAGCTAAAGGGAGTCTTCCTAGAAGAGGCGGTTAAGTACCACGTGCTTCCGCTCGACGACCGGGCTTGGGAGCGCTTCAACGCCGATCTTGCGGGCCGTCCGGACCTGATGGAAGGTCGCACCGAGATCACGGTCTATGAAGGAATGAAGGGTATCCCCGAAAACGCTTTCATTAATGTGAAGAACCGCTCTTTTGTGATTGCGGCCGACATCGAGGTTCCGAAGGCTGGCGCAGAGGGAGTGGTTATCGCCCAAGGCGGAGAGATGGGCGGCTGGAGCCTCTACGTCAAGTACGGCGCACCCCGGTTTGCATGGAACTATCTCGGTCGCGAGATTTACAAGATCGTCGGCCCCGATCGTTTGCCAACAGGGCGAGTCGCACTTCGCTTCGAGTTCGCTTTCGACGGTGGTTTGGGCGCGGGCGGTAACGGTACGATCTTCGTCAATGGCAAAGAAGTCGCCGGAGGACGGGTCGAGCACACGCAGCCGTTCGCATTTGGCGCGGAAACGACGGATGTAGGCGAGAACCTCTACACGTGTGTCAGCGACGATTACAAAGTGGGAGATAATAAATTCACAGGTAAGATTCACAAGGTAAGCGTTGCGGTCGGCAAGTCCAACCTCAGCGATGAGGCTCAGAATGCTCTCGCGGAGTTACGCATGAAGAAAGCGTTGTTCGCTTAGTCACGATTGGCGCCGTCTATTTCCCGTTTTGGAGTAGGCTTTCTAAGCCATTGTGACGCGATGAAGTCTGATACATTCTAGTTTGCTAATTTCAGAAAGACAGGTCCACAGATGGCGTATTTTACTGACGACTCCCTTCTTCCGGAGAACATGGCGCCTCTCATGATTACGGCGGCACCCTATGGGCCAATGTGGCTGCCGCAGGACGGCCCTCCGGGATATATTCCGCTGACCTGGGACGAACAGGTTCAAGCCGCGGTTGACTGCTACAACGCGGGAGCAACGCTCCTGCACATTCATGTGCGCGACCCGAAAACCGGCCACATCTCCAAGAACTTTCAAGAGTATGGGGAACAGATCGCACGCCTGCGCGAGGCCGTCCCCAAGATGATCCTTCAAGTTGGTGGGTCGATTTCGTTCGCACCCGAGCCTGGCGAGGTCGGAAAGTTCGGGAGCTACGAACAGCGCCATAAGTTGACGCAGATCGACCCCAAGCCGGATCAGATCACCGTTTCGTGCGGCACGACGCTCTACGATTTAACCGCGCTGCATCCAATGGACGATTCCTTTGCGGGCACGCACCTCGGCAATGAAGATGCCCTGCATGGAATCGCCAATATGGTGGCCGATGCTACGCCAGACTTCTATATTGAAGAAACCAAGCTTTGCGTCGAACATGGAATCCAACCGTATTTTGCGCTTCCGCACATCCACGGTCTCGAACTCGTCGAGCGAATGATCCGACGCGGCTACTACAAGGGGCCGATGAATGGGTTCTTCAGCACGGGCGGTGGCGGCATTCTCGGTGCCAATCCATTCGACCTGATGGAGCTGGTGCGCCGAACGCCGCACGGCTCGGTGTTCACCTATCAAACGACCTTTCGCTTAACGCACGCGATTTCGATGATGATGATTGCTCTGGGACAGCACACTCGCGCTGGGATCGAAGACAACCTCTACGATACGAAGAAGGGAGTCCGAATGACGACCGTTCAGATGATCGAACGACACGTTCGGATGGCTCGTGAGATCGGTCGCGACATCGCTACGCCGGAGCAGGCGCGGCAGATGCTAAAGCTCGGCGTTACCTATAAGACTACCGAAGAGACACTGGCAAACCTCGGCCTGCCACCGAACCGAGAGGCTGGTCAACAGGGTTTCTTAGTGTACAAGACCGACGGCACGCCCCGCGAACCGGTATTGGCGTCGGACGGACACTACGTCGCATGAAAATCGGGCCGTGGGACGACGCAGCCTTTGACACCCTGAAACGCTGGGACCCGTCGTGGAGCGCCGCTGTCGATAAGGTTACCAGCAATCCGTGGCAAGGCGCGCTCGATCGTAAGACCGCCGAGCTTATTAGCGTAGCTGTGAACGCCGCGTGCACGAATCTCAATCTCGACGGAACGCGGCGGCATATCAAGAGCGCCATCGAAGCAGGAGCCACGCGCGATGAACTGCTGATGGTGCTGAAGATGGCTTCGCTCTTGTCGATTCACGTCTGCAGTCTCGGGGCGCCGATCCTCATAGAGGAGGCCAGGGCGGCAGGCGTATCGGCAAAAGCGAATCGCGTAAAGACACCGGCTTGCGACCGAATGCGCGCCGCCGGACAATGGAACGTCGCCTGGGATGGATTCTACGAGATCGACCCCGAGTGGACGGAAGCATTCATTGTTTGCGGTGCGCCGGTTTATGCAGGTGGTATCCTCGATCTGAAGCTCGCCGAGTTGCTCAGCATCGCTTTTGACGTATCATTTACCCATATGTATGCTCCGGGTGTGCGCCGCCACGTTAAAGCCGCACTTGAACTTGGTGCAACCGTCGAGGAGATCATGGACGTATTCAAGCTATGCGTCGCGCAAGGCGTTCAAGCATCCAATATGGGCATCCCGATCCTGGAAAATGAGCTACAGGAGACCGTCCGCGCCACGTCTCCGTGATGCCAAGGGCGAGGGGGCCGGTTTCGACCCCTCTCCATGCATCGCATCCTAAACTGCAGCGCGCCCCGACGCCAAAAGCCCTTACCCCATATGGCTTTTTCGACGTTGCTGAGTTTTTGCAAACGCGAATGCAAAACGAGCGCGAAGAGCGAGCCGCTGCGCGCGACGCGAAAAGTCCTTATTTTATAGGCTTTTTTGGCGTTGGCCTGGCGCGCGGCGAACTGGGCCAGGGTGCGGCGTTTCGGCTCGTTCCTCCATGCCCCCTACGCAGCGGTACGGGTTAGGAGTTGGAGCCGGAAAAATGAGGCCCCCTCCCCGGCTGCTTAGCAGCCCGACTCAAAGCCATCAAAGCCGCGCGATCGAAGCCGTCGCGATCCAAGCCGCAACGCGTTAAGCGCCCGCGGTCGAAGCTGTTAAACTGCGAGGCTGCTGCGAGCTAATCTGGCCGCGCTGCGAGGCATGCTCAGCCGCAATGCGAGCTACGCGCGCCGATCGAGGCTGCAATGCGCACCGGCCTCGCGAGCGCGAAGCCGTGCAGAGGGGCAGAGGCGCGGTTTACGGCAATAGCGGTGGGTAGTAGGCTGTGCTTACCGGGGTTTAGCCTGCGGTCGATCAGAATGGCGCGCTGGGCGAGACGGTGACGCCCATCGGCACCCAAGCAACTTCTCGTAGGGTCCACAAGCGCTTGCCGCTCGGATAGTCCAACGCGACGACCGTGTTCGGTTTCTTGCCGCATCCCGAGCAAGTACTGCTTTCTTGAGCACCGCCCGATACCCACGGATAGGTCACATAGATCTCATTCTCGCGCTTATCGAGAGCGAACATGAACGGGCGCGACTGTCCCGTCTTTATCTTGCGCGACGGCGGCTTGCCTTTGGCGGTGAACACGTCGATGACTCCGCCGGGCCCGTTCGCGACGAGCAGCGCCCCCCGGTCATCCAGCACAATGCCGGTGATAAAATAAACGGTGTCATCGGGGAGGAGTTTCTCGCCCTCCTTAGCGCCGGGCTGGTACCGTTTCACTTGGCCGATGTAGTGGTACCCAGAGTTATAGCCCACATAGAGGTTGTTCTCAGCATCTAGCGTCAGGCAATAGGGAGCGCCGCCGGGATAAAACACCCGGCTCGGTTTCGTTTTTCCCGGTGCGTAAACAAGGACGCGGCCTTCGGTTTTCGGACCGCCGCACGAATCTGCGACGTACACGGTACCGTCGGAGCCGGCGACGACGTCGCGGGCACACGATGCTCCGGTATAAGCCCGGAGCGGTTCGTGACCGCCCCTAGCGTATACCGTGACTTTCGCGTGGCAGCCCTTGCTTCCGTGGGCCACACAGGCGGTGTTGGCGACGTACAGCACGCCTGAGGCGTCGATAAAAATTCCGTCAGGCTCATTGATGCCCTTTCGGATGCTGTCGACAACGCCTTTTGTTCGATCGTCACGCAAAAAGATGTCGATTCGATTGCCGCCGACCCTCGGGATCGCATCATTCGCGACGTAGAGATAGGTTGAGCTTTGGCTCCGCTTCGCCTCGCTGATATCGTAGACGTAGTGATGAGTGGTCTCAGTGCGACTTTCGCTTCGCGCCGAGTCCTTGAGCGTGTGACTGTCGGAAAGCGTCACAAAACCCGGCGCGCCAATCGGCAGCTGCGATCCGCCGCACCCTGCGAGCAATGCAGCAGACACGGCTCCACTGATGGCGTAGTTGCCAAGACTGAAGTTCTTCATTTTCCACGCTCCCCGATCGGTGACAACGGGCGTTTGATCCACGGCCCCAAACACGCTAAGGAAGAACGCTGACCGTCGCACCGAAGGCAGAAGCGAAGCCCAGGAGGGTCTTCGTTGGTTTACCTCCACTCGGATACGAGTAGAGCCCAACCATTGATTGGTCATCCGCGATCACCGGTGCGTAGAGTTCGTGGTTCTGGATCCAGAAATCACTAACAGATGAGACGCCGGCTAATCTGGTTGTACCGACTTTCGTTCCCTTGGTTCCGTTTACTATAAAACGGTAGATCTTCCCGTCGAGCACATTTGCGACCGCCAGGTATCGATTGTCCCATTGAACGGAACAGGATTCGTCGAAGCTGTGATTCAGATAAAGCCCCTTGAGCTTGCTGGAGCCTTTGTGAAGCATGACGAAAGCGCAATGCCCTTCAACGCCGCTAACGTAGAGGTTTCCCTTGGTGTCGTAGCTGTCAGAGATAATCTCAGCAATACCTGGGTCCGCGTAGTCCCGCGGCTTTCCTTTGGCATTTGTATATATTGAGACGTCTCCTGGCTCCGTCTCGTCGCTGCCGTTAACGGTTTGCAGGTTCGCGACTGCAAGGTTCCCTGTCGTCGGATCCACAGAACAGCCCCACGGAAAGCCGTCCGGGTCGTTAAGGACCGCTATCGGCTCCTTCGCTCCATGACGATATTCCTTAATGCTGGAGGCTTCATAATCAACGACAAATACGTTACCTTCCTTGTCACTGCACGCGCCGCGAATCGCTTGGAACCCGGTAATCTTTCCTACTAACTTACCGCCCGGAAGCGAAAACACGTAGAGAAAGTTGTCGTCGTCGTCAGAAATGTAAAGGAGAGGGCCCATCCTTAGTGCCCCACGGGCCATCCAAGATTGTCCGTGGTGGCGCGGCGGAAGCCGCGAAACTCCGTCCTTATCTAAGAATGGAATGCGCGTCGGTGCAGCGCCAGGACCCGATTGGGTGACATTTTGCTTTAGTGCGGCCGGCTCAACCTGCGACTGCGATCCGCCACAGCCAGCGAGCAGTGCAACCGCCGCACCTCCACTTAGGACGTACCTGCCAAAGCTAAAGCTCTTCATTATCCGCGCTCCCCGATCCACGTAACGGATCGGCGGCTAAGGACGTTCGGCGCTGACGCTCAGTTCCCGGCTTCGACCAGTGCGAGCAAGCGTTCCCAATGCCTCGAATGAGGAATCTTAGCACGCTTAGGCTTGCACGAATCCCGGCGCGCTGGCTTCGGTGCGATTCACGCGCCTCGGTGCTGACCGGCGCGCCTCGCGCGGCGACTTCGCCGATCAATGCCATGCGGAACTATCTTTTCGCGTGCCTGGAGTCAGAAGCGCGCCTCGCACTGCTCGCACACGGTTGCGATCCGCAAATAGGCTGCCTGCACGCGGATCAGCGGAACCGCGATTCGCTCGCACTCGATGCTATGGAGCCGGTGCGCGTGGAGGTGGACGCCTTTCTGCTCGACCTCTTGGAAGATCGCGAGTTTACAGCGCGCGACTTCGGTGAGCTTCCGAACGGCATTTGCAGGATCGCGGCGCCGCTGACGCACGAGCTCGCACTCACACTGCCGCATTGGCGCGAATGCTTGCGGCCGATCGCAGCTAGCCTCGCGCAGACATTCCGCGAAGCCCTAGCCAATAATGGAGCAACGCCTCGCAACCGATCGGTAAGTAAACAAAAGCGGCGAATTGCCTCTGCATTCGATCCGTCACCGCTATCCGCTACGCCCCGCAAAGCCTCGCAGCCGCGGCCATATGCAGCGCGTGCATGGCGCGCGCCTACCGTCGAGGCGCGACCAGCCAATCCGATCGCGTGCGCGCTATGCGGCGAGCCGGTGCTGAAGCGCAGGCGCCGCCATTGCGAGGCGTGCATGCCGAGAGCGCGGCGCGAGCACGGACTGCGAGCGATCGAAGCGGCTCGCAAGGTGCTCGCAGCGCAGACCGCAGCGGGCAACGATCCGCGGAGCAGCGCCGACGTGAACCGGGCGCGAGGCGAGGCGATCAGCGAGGGGCATCGTCGCAATCGCAGCTGGGCACGCGAGCATCCGGGCCGGTGCGAGAGTGCCGCATCCCAGGCATTGGCAGGCTTTGGCGGCTTTGATCCGCGCTTGAAAGCCCAGGCACCAGGCTCAGCCAGGCCTTCCTTTGAACCCCGGTAGCGTGACCCTGGCAGCACCGCTTCCAACCGGCGCCGTGACGTTTGCCTTTACCGATCTCGAAGGCAGCACGGCGCGATGGGAGCGTAACCGCGTGGCGATGCAGGAAGCCGTGCGCCGCCACGATGCGATAATGCGCGCGGCGATTACGGAGCACGGCGGCTACGTGTTTAAAACGATCGGCGATGCATTCTGCGCGGCATTCGCACGTCCCGAAGAGGCCGTTGCGGCGATCCTCGCCGCGCAGCGCGCGCTTGCCGCAGAGGATTTCTCGGCGATCGACGGATTGCGCGTGCGTGCGGCCGTTCATACCGGCACCGCCGACGAGCGCGACGGGGATTACTTTGGACCGGCGCTCAATCGGGTCGCGCGCTTACTCGCCGTCGGCCATGGCGGCCAGGTTCTCATCTCTAGCACCACGCGCGAGTTGGCCCATAGCGATCTCCCGACCGGCGCGACGCTGATCGATCTGGGCTCGCACCGGCTTCGGGATCTCACCGAACCCGAACACGTCTGGCAGCTGACGATTGACGGACTGGCCGCCGACTTTCCGGCCCTGCGGTCACTCGATACGATTCCCAACAACCTTCCCATTCAGCCGACCAGCTTCCGAGGTCGCGAGCACGATCTCGAGGAAGTGAAGTTGCTGCTGAGCGAGCATAAGCTCTTGACGCTTTTCGGTTCCGGCGGTGTGGGCAAGACGCGCCTCGCGCTGCAAGTGGGCGCCGAAGTCCTCGACCACAATCCCGACGGCGTGTGGCTGATCGACTTCGCGCCGATTACCGATCCCGAGCTGGTGTCGAGCGTGATTGCCAAAGAGATCGGGATGCCGCAGGTCGAGGGGCGCCGGATCGACGAGTCCATTCCACTCTGGCTCAAGCGCAAGAGGCTGCTGCTGATCCTCGATAACTGCGAACACGTCTTGGAAGCGGTCGCAGCGATCGCCGACGCGATCATTCGCAGTTGCCCTGACGTGCGGCTGCTGGCCACGTCACGTCAGGCGCTCGACATAAGCGGTGAGAGAGTCTTGAGAATCCCGTCACTCGACGTGCCGCACAAGATCGCCGATCTGACCGCTACAGCGATCATGGAATTCGGTGCAGTAGCGCTCTTCGTTGATCGAGCCGTCTTCGTCGATCGGTCCTTTGCGTTGACCGACAATACCGCGCCGATCGTTGCCGACATTTGCCGGCGGCTGGACGGCATTCCGCTCGCGATCGAACTTGCTGCGGCTCGGGTGAAGGTCCTGAGCATTCCCAACCTCGCCCAACGGCTCAACGAACGCTTCAAGATTCTCACGGGCGGCAGCCGAAGCGCGCTGCCGCGCCAGAAGACGCTGAGCGCGCTCATTGACTGGAGCTACGACCTGCTTACGCCCCAAGAGCAGATGCTGTTCAGCCGGGTGGGCATCTTCGCCGGAGGCTTCAGCCTGGATGCGGCCACCGCGGTGTGCAGCGGCGACGGCCTCGATGAGATCGACATTTTAGATTTACTCTCATCCCTGACCGACAAGTCGTTGGTGGTGGCCGACACGACCGGCGCGCAAGAACGCTACCATTTGCTGGAAAGTACGCGCGCGTATGCCTTGGAAAAGCTGACGGCGGCCGGCGCACGCGAACAACTGGCTCGCCGGTACGCCGAGTATTTTCGCGACCAGGCGCAAGCGGCCGACGAACACTGGACCACAGGCACCCCGACATTGGCGTTGCAGACTGCGGAGGCGGAACTGGACAACTACCGCGCGGTATTGGAGTGGGCGCTCAAAGACGGGCATGATCTGGCGCTAGGTGGTGCTGTAGCCGGAGCGTTGACTGCGCTTTGGTGGAATGGCGGACTCATGGTGGAGGGGCGCTATTGGATCGGCCTTGCGCAAGCAGGCCTTGACGAATCGATGCAGCCGCAGGTAGCGGCTCGGCTGTGGCGTGCGCTCGGTTACCTTTCCTCGGGCAAACGCAAGTACGACTGCGCGCAACGCTCGCTCGCGCTCTTCAAATCCGTTGGTGACGAGAGGGGGCAGGCGTGGGCGCTCAGCAATCTTGCGTTCAGTCTCTATCAAATGGGCCAACTCGAAGAAGCCGGGGACGCGAACGCGCGCGCGTTAGCAATGACGCGCGCGTTAGGGATTAAACGGGGAGTCGCAAACAGCCTGAACGTGCAGGCGACCATCCAAATGCATTCCGGCGATCTCTCGGGGGCGCGCGAGGCGTTTTCGCAGGCGTTGGCAGCATACAAGGCTCTGGGAGACGAGGCTGGGACCGCTATTGTGCTGGGAAATCTCGCGGAACTGGAATTCGCAGCTGGTCAGGTTGAGCAGGCAGTGCGCTTGGCGGGCGAAGCTCTGGAGATCGATGCGCGTGGGAAGAACACGACCAACTTGGCGATCAGTTACAACAACCTCGCCGCCTATCGCATTGCGCTTGGAGACGTGGATGGAGCGCGTGAAGCTGCCCGCGAGGGGCTGCATTTGGCGCGACAAGTACAACGTCCGCTCGGCATCACGATAGGGTTGCAACATATCGCGCTCCTTTCGGCCCTGCGCGGAGAATTGAACGATACGGCGCGCCTTATCGGCTACGTCAATGCGCAATACACGGAACTCGGGCAAGAACGTGAGGCCACCGAGAAGTGGGGCTACGACAAACTCATGACCGCGCTGCGCGAGCAGTTGAGCGAAGCTGATATAGAAAGACTCGCAGCCGCAGGCGCGGCGTGGTCTGAAGATCAGGCCGTCGAGGAAGCGCTGAAGGTCTAGCGCCGGCGCCTCTGCCCCTCTGCACGGCTTCGCGCTCGCGAGGCGCCGTCACAGCTTAGCGGCCAAGATCGGCGCGCGTAGCTCGCATTGCAGCTTTGCATGCCTCGCAGCGCAGCAACGTAGCCTCGCAGCAGCCTCGCCGCTTAGCGCGCAGCGCTTAACGCGTTGCGGGGTGGATCAGGACAGCTTGGCGGCCTAGCAGATCGGCGGCCCGGGAGGGGGGGCGCACAATTTTGAGGCCCTAACTCCTTACCCCCTACGCAGCGGTACGGGCTATACGCTACGCGCTCCAAACCGTACACCTCGGATCGGAAGCGTCCCGCGTCGGGCGTGCTCTAAAACCCCTGTAAAATAAGGACTTTTCGCGCTTTGCAATCCGTCCGCGCGCGTCGCTCATTTTGCAACGCACGTTTGCAAAGAGTGTCAAACGTCGAAAACGCTATATGGGATAACGCTTTTTCACGCGGTCCCAAGATGCATGCTCCGTGCGCGATGCAGTGCCCTAGAATTCCAATGCTGAGCCCGGTGTCCTGCCTTGGTTACAAGTTGACAGTCGCGATGCTGACGGCCTCGCCGCTCGGGTCATTCGGCCCGTCGAAGAGTATGTGCGTCGGATCGCCGCCGGCCGGATAGGCCCAATATGAGAACGCGTAGCCGCTACCGTAGTGGCACTGATCGTTGCTTCCCACGACCGCATTGCCTTGTTCGTTATTTAACGGGGTGTTTTGGTTGCCGACGATAAACGGCTGAACGATGTCGGTAAATTTGCAGTCGCCGCTTCCACCGCCCTGGAAAACCGTCTCGCCTACTACATGTAAGCCCCCGGACGAGTTTGGCTCGGCTTGATAGATCGCAGTATAGTCGAATGAATAGAGCCGGTCGGTGAAGGTGATGTACTGGCCATCCCACATGACGCCGCCCGGCGTCCTGATCGCCTTATCTATCGGAATCTGGTCCAACGCCTGGCCGCCGTGCGGAAGCTCGCAGACGTACGAAGTAGACGCTTGCGACGAAGCTGATACGTAGAGGTTCCCGTCAATGTCGTATCCGACTTGCACAATGCGTTGACAGGAGGTATTCGAATACACTTTTCGCTTGCCCGTAAAGTCAAAGATCTCGATTTTGCTGCCTCCATGGGGTGTGCTGACGTCCGAGACCGCTAGATCACCGCTGGTCGGATCGATGGAGCAGCTATTGGAAAGGCCGATCGTCCGGATTCGTTGCGTGCGTCGTTGCGCTCCGTGGGCAAACTCGACCACGGCTTCGGCGGTTGAATCGGTGATCCAGACATCGCCCTTGCTGTCCACGCATTGACCACCCGGTGCATAAAAGCCATTCAATCTTCCGAGGAGCCGTCGCGTCTTATAGTTGTAGACGTACACGTGATGCGTGCTTTGATCGGAAATGTATAGCAGCTCCTTAGCCCGCTTCGCCTCGGGCAGCATCCACGACGTGCCACGCTCGGCGCGCATTGCGACGGCGGAGGTTTGCGGCATCGCGCCCGGCGCGCCGATCGGCGGTGGCGATCCGCCGCATCCGGCGAGCAATGCCGCGGCGCAGATGCCGAGCGCAATGCGCATAAAGTTCGTTCTTGTTACTGCCAACTTAGAACCACGAGACCGTCGCCGAGTGCATTCCTCCAGCCTCGGGCATCACGGATTGTCTTAGCGCGCGGCGCGATATACGACGAACCGCCACCGCCACCGCCGCCGTCGTCGCCGTAGCTTTCAGTTCCACTACCCGCGCCGCCCCCGCCGCCGCCGTAGTAACCGCCGCCGCCGCCACCGCCGTAACCATTCGCACCACAACTGCTAACGTCACAGCCGGAGCCGCCAGCGCCACCTCTTCCGCGCGACCCATTTTGGCCCGGAGGTCCACCGCTAACGCCGCCCTTTCCGCCCGCGCCGCCGTTGTCTTGTGTGCCGCCCGCGCCACCGCCACCAACTTCATACGCAGACGAACCTGACCGCGCACTCTTGCCGGAGCCGCCTACTCTTCCGCCGCCCACGCCGCCGGCGCCAGGGGCATCGTCACTATAACCAATGCCAAGCCCGCCTGCTCCGCCCCCGCCGCCGGCCACGATGATGCGATCTGTCAGTTTATCGCCGCCCTGCCGAATGTCCGAGGCACCACCTCCACCGTACCCACACCAGCCGTACTGACAATACTTGTCGCCCCCAGCGCCTCCGCCATTGAAGCCTCCCCTCGCGTCGGAAGGGTGCGCACCAACGAACACCACGAGTTTTTCGTCGGGTGTAACAGGAATGAAGGCAATGACATCGCCGCCGCGGCCGCCTTTGTGGCGGTCTTTGCTGCCGCCTCGCGCGCCGCGAACAAGAGCCTTGATCTGCGTTACCCCAGGCGGAACGGTAAATGATTGGGGTCTGCCGGTGCAGAGAAACGTCTTGTGGTAAGGAAAGGCACTATCCAGAGCAATCGGCACAGGCACCGTGCTGCGAACAACGCCGTCTCCACACGCGGCCAGCAGTAACACAGTGACGCACCCTAATGCGTAGCGGCTTAAACTGAGCATACTCACTTGCCATACTCCTCGACGAGCGAACGAATCGACGACCAAGAATGTTCGCCGTGCCCTCGGGCTTCCCCAGCGGAGCGAGCGTCTATGGGTTGGCGAGTTCGCGCAAGGCGTCCCAGTGCCGCGGATGCGGCACCCTTGCGCCCGATCGGATGCGCTTTCTTGAGCAACATGATAGGCTGCTCTTGAACGCCGCGTTCAAAGGTACGCCAGGGCAGGATGTCTACGTCGCTGTGAGTGGAGTCGACACGACTGGTTGCGCTTATCAGCAAGCAAACGAACTTGCACTGCCAAGTTCGGCTTTGACCAGCCTTGGAATGACCTTCCCTACCCTGCCATTTGTAAGCGTTGCGAGAGCGTTCAAGACACTACATGTGCTGCCAACAGGGCCGGACGTTATTATCAGCTGTCCGATCTCTGTTAGGCCGCTCGCCGAAACGTTTGACAGCTCCACTATTGACTTTATCCCGATAGAGGCGCGCTCGTTGAGACTCGGTAGGAATCCCGTGATCGTCTACTCGGCCATGTTGCCAGAAAACGTAGTATTTAGCCCATCCGGTGCAACTGTTGTTTCGGTAAGCGGACCTCCGAGTTTTGATCCGGCCGCTTCACTACTGGATGCGCACCTCGTCGGCGACACGACGTACCATCTCAGAGCAAGGTGGGTGGATGATCGTCGCCAGGGTCTGAGGAGTTTCATAACGTTTCTGGCGGCCACGTTGACAGGTTTCTCGCTAGCAGCGTTGCTTGAGTTTCTTCGGCCAATTTTTGACCGATCGAACCGAAGACGCCGAAGGCTGGTAAAGACGCCGAACACTCCAAGCTCGACACGCCCTCGCTGAGCCGAAATCGGCGGTACTTCACGATTATCCCTCGCAGCCTGCTCGCGCATCCGGGCTGGTGCGAAGGTGCCGCACCCGCGGCATTGGGAGGCGCTACTGGATTTGACCGTAAGTGCGGATCAGCGTTGACGCTCAAAAGTGTGGAATGCAGGCGAATCGGTTTTGCGGCGTTGCCGCCAGTACGACCCACAAGGCATCATAATCGAGGCTTTTGATCACTAGGTCCCTACCATGCGAAGGGCCCCCGAGCGGCTCCGTTAGAAGGATCGCGCGTTCAGTGAAGAGCGCGCCTGATAGGATTAGCGCGATCGTATGATCTTGCCAGTCATAGGCCATGAGGTTAGCGTAGTAGACGCCGTCGTCTACTATTCCATCCGATTGCTTTGCCACATAATTGCGCGGATCGTCGCCGCATTTGGCTGGACGATCGAGAAGAACGGCTCGAACACTGATGTCTGTGTCTGGCATAACCCCGGCCAAGGCAAGCTCGGCGTGCCAGTCCGCTATGCCATTACTTGGCATGACAAAAAGATGCCGCGATGCACCCGGAATCACCGCCAATGGGCCGTTGCTACTACAGACAGCCTTACCGGGGAAGCTTATGAATGCCTCATAATAGCCGGGCGTCACGTCGAAATAGAACTGTATGGTCATCTCCGTTTTCACGACAATTCGGATTATCGGCGTTATCGGTGCGTGAGCTTTCCCTACTGCACTCTGATCGTAAAGAGTTACTGTCGGCACCCCGGATTCATATGTTACGTTGCCGTTGTCGACGCTTGGGCAGCGGTAAGCGGTAACGTATACGAGCGAGACCGGCTTTTGAGCATCGGCCGGTGAAGCGGTAGAAAGTGTCCCGGTCCAGAGAACCAGACCAACTGCTAGATAGAGGAAGCGTACCATGCGCTAAGCCTTCCGTTAGCGGCACGAAGGCCCTTGTGGGGCGTTTCCCCGAGCAGCGCCGTGGCTACGGCGCGAGCCAGGCAGGTTGCGACTCGAACCGCGTACTTGCGGGAGGGACAGCGATGCCATGAAACCAACTCGTGCGCAGTGGCTGATTCCCCCAGCGCCCCCATTGTTTTCGAAAATGCTCCTTCATTTAGAGACGCTTTCATGGGCACCTGGACGATTTCGCGCCGTAACCTTGTCAAGCCGATAGTAGCGTGGGTTCTGGCCTTCGCATTCGTTGTCGCCGTTGCACTTTATGATCGGCTTTTTGGACCCGACCTAATCAAATTCGGGCCTGGAGCCATCATTCTTTTTGCACTGAGCTTTGCCGTTTGGTTCACGATCGCGGTATCTCTTTGTGCGAACCGTCTGTTGAAGAATGTTCGCGTAAACGCTCCGCTAATTTATACTGTTTCGGATTCTGGGCTCGGGACCAAGAGCAAGAATGCCTTCGCACAGCTTGACTGGCCGTTCTTTTATGGATTCGCCGAAACACGCAGCACAGTTCTACTTCAGCTAAGGGATAAGAAATGTATTATTATCCCAAAACGATGCGTCGGCGAGGAAAATACTCTCGCATTCATGCAGCTGCTCTCCGCGAAGCTGCCGCGGCTTCGAGGGCTTTGGTTGCTTCCATGATTCAAGTCGGCGCTACCCGTGATCTCGCGCCGGAGCGTTCCGGCTTCAGGAGCTGGGCCATGAGGATCTTGCCTCTTAGCAGTTACGCGCTGAGCTGCTGCGTGGCCATCTCTTCGTGCGCGGGGCCGTGGGCCCAGGCCACTCATGTTCTTATAGAGCCACTACCTGGTTCAAAGCTTTCCGCGCAGGCGGATGTCGTTGAAGCGACAACCTGTGTCGCCAATCGATGCCAGTCGCAGGAAGGCAGCACTATCATCCTTACGGTTACACGCGCAGAACCGCGCAGCACATACGAGGCAACCCTCGCGACTGGCTCCTGTCAGAGACCAGCTGATCAGCGCTTTATAGCTCGATTTGTCGGCTCCGATGGAACCCAGACGCATGTAGGGGTTCCAGTTGCTCTCTTGACAAGCGGTAGATACGTGATCGTTCTACGGTCCGTTGACACTCAGCAGTCATCTGGCGGATGCGGCGCAATCAAACGCGGGTGGCCCTGGTGACGCATGGATCGCAACCGCCGATCGGCGCGCCGGGCGCGAAGCCGGAATAATCCGCATCGAAATGCCTTTGCCTGGCTCCGAAAAGACCTTAGCCCGCTCATCAAATGGCTGGTACATAGGGATATGGGCGACGGCAAGTGCAGCCATGATCGGTGCCGACATGCTTGTCCGCGGCGTTACAGGCCTCAATTTATTTCCAGCTGTGCTTTCAATAGTTTTCGCTGTCGCCATGTTTTCGGGTAAGCGTGCGCAGGATCGCGTGATTGCACGCTATCAGGAGCTGCCGCCTCGCGACGGTAAGACTACAACGATACCCCTTACGACACGGTACGAGCTCCTCGGCTTGCTAGAAAAAAGCCTTTGGGCTTTGTGGGGTGTTTTACTGGCGTGCTCCGTCGCCTTTCCAATAATTGGCGATCGAAAGTTGAGCGATGCCTTCAATATAGGAATGATTGTACTGTGTCTTACGGCGGCTCCAATAAGAATGTTTACCGCCGCGGCTCTGTTCTGGCCAGGACGAAAAAGCCAGAGGGATGGCTCGGCTTGAGCCTTGCGCGAGTCGTCGCGTGCGGCGGGGCGCAGCCGCCGATTTGGGCGCCGGGCGCGATGGCGCATGGGTAAGTCACATCTTCGTTTGGGGCGTCCAACAAAGTTCGCCCTCAGCCGTAGGTGCTCTGATCCTAAAGCTGACGAAGGGCCATACACGCGGCATCATTTTCGGTGCTCTTTCACAAGCAGCGCGTTTAACGCTCACCTTTCGTTCGACACTCTAATGGGACCAGTTGTCTCGTTCAGAGAAGACTTAGCTCGGATTTTCAGCGAACTTCACGGGAAGGCGGAGCTAACGAGTCTAGAATCCGATCTGCGACTCGAAGCCTCGATCGATAAGCTCGGGCATATTAGGTGGACTGGAATGTTGAGACATCCTGGTCCCATTCCAGAAGAAAGGCTGGAGTTTTGGATCGAAGATGATCAGACGTCGCTTTCTAGAATTATCGGCGAGCTCGATGCGATTATCGCAGACGCACGAAATGAAGCGCAGAACCTTTTATGAACGAGATTACGATAAAAACAGAAATGACGCTGCGGGAGTACGATGCCTGCCAAGACGCATTGCGGTATGGGAAGGGTGTGCCGATCGTTATTTGGGCGGTTCTCGCTACCGGCGCAGCTTCTTTGGCATCGAGTGCGGCGCTGACATGGGGAACTCCCGCCTCGATTCTTGCGGGCATGGCCTTGGCTGCCTTTATCTTCAGCATCTATTTCAGCAGCTTAATTACCGCTACCCGACGCCGGCAGGCATACAAGAAATATAAGGAGTCTGAATCCAATACGATCTATATCTTTACGGACGAGCGAATCTTGGCGACGTCGCGGTATGCTCAAACCTCCCTCGCCTGGGCAGGAGTGGATCGCGTGATGGAGATAAAGACGGTTTACTTACTCGTCGTCGGAAATTCGTACATTTACGTTCCGAGACGGGATATCCCAACCCACAACTTTGGCGACTTTATCCAATTGCTAAGAACACATCAATTGCTCAAACAAACGTGAGCCAGAGACTGCACTGTATGGAAGCCGCCACGCACGTGAATACCCGCCCGTCCATTCAGGGTGTCGGGAGGAGTGCACATCAGGAGCTTACCTCGCCCCGTGCTTACGTTTGGAGGCGCTGCCGAACTATTGCTCGCGGGTACGGCGGATCGCAGTCGCCGATCGGCGCGCCGGGCGCGATGCCGCAGAATCATCCGCGCGGGCTCTTTCAGGTGACGGGGGCACTTTCTAGCGGCCGTACGCTCTATGCTTATGCGTTAGCCTTCCTATTCTTTACCTGTAGTGCAGTACCCGCATTTGCCACGTGTGGCACGGGAAATCCACCAAGCTACGATGACATAACCGGCATTCAGTTCGATCGTGGCGATTGCAGCACATTCGAGCCTAAGGAGCTTAGACTGACCTGCGCATCGTACTCGATTTTTGTCTCGAACTGGGACCACCATCAACAAGAGAGGCGAGAATACGAACAGTTCGCGCCGCCGGACCAGCAAGGGGATTACACCCTTAACGTGGGTGCCGCCGACATCATAGCGATTTTGAGGCAGTATAAGTTCTTTGAGCTTAACCCTACGGACATCGCTGAAACGGACGTTCCCTATACTGTTCTTGCCGTTAAGCATTGTGCAGTCGTTACTAGGATATCGCTACCTCCCGAACACCCATCGGGATCGTTCATGAGGGTCGGAAGCGCCAACTTTGATACCGCTACACAAGCGCTGTTCGATGTACTCGACACATTCATTAAGAAAGCGCCGAAAACGCTGATCTCAAAAAAGCCGAGGTACACTGAAGTCAACTGGGATGGCTGGCTCTAGCCCCCGGTATGCTTCACCGACATTCGACGCTGTTCGGCCTAGGCGCGACACTCGCAGTGATCGTGGTCGTTGGCGAAGCCTCCCATTGGTCCGCTATACTCACAACCTTGACGGGCCTCATTGCGATAGCAATATTCCCTCGCTTCTTTTACGGTTTTGCCGCCGCGCGTGCCGTGGATAAGGAGCGCGTTTCGGGACCATCGGACTATTTTCGACACCTTGTCAATATGTGGGACGCGAGTCCGAGCGAAGAGGAGCGCATAGAGGGAGCGATCACCGCCGCACAAGGCTACAGTTCTAAGATTGGACCGGACACCAGCGCGTTAGAGCAGCTGGCCCAAGAAGAAGAGTCTTAACATCCCCCGCGCCGTCTGCCCCTCTGCACGGCTTCGCGCTCGCGAGGCGCCGTCGCAGCTTAGCAGCCTCGATCGGCGCGCGTAGCTCGCATCACAGCTGCACGGCGCCTCGCAGCGCGACGGCTGGGCCTCGCAGCGCGACGGCTGGGCCTCGCAGCGCGACGGCTAGGCCTCGAGGCTTAGCCGCCGCACTGCGCTGCGGCGATCGGCGATGGAACGCTCACTTCCCAGGCCGTCAACTGGCGAAAGGCATTCCTGAGGGCGCCGCTGCTCGACATCGGGGCAGGAGAGTACTGCTACACATTCTTACCAGCCCTTCCCGAATCGCTGGGGAGAGCATTTTTCTCGCGTTTGCTAGACCATTATAATGCCGCGTATGGTGACAAAATCGGCAACGCGTTCCTTGATTACTACGGACGCTTCTTCGAGGATTACGTCTGCCGATTGCTGTCTAGGTCGATCCGAAAGCCGGTCGTTGGAGACGACGAGGCGTTCGCGACAAAGGATTCGACGGACAATCGGATTATCGACGCCGTCGTCGTTGAGATTCCGGACCTAACATTTGTCGAGGTCACTGCAAAGCGGTTCAACCTGACCAAGACCCTTATTGGCGGAAGCATCGAGTCGCTAAATGAGGACCTTAAACAGATGGTAGCGGGAAAGGCCGTCCAGTTGCAAAGATCAATCGACATGTTTCGAGCGGGCCGGCTTCCGATGGTCCCTGCTAATCCCTCCGACGTAAAGCGATGTCATCCCGTATTGGTACTTCAGGAGTTTCCTCAGTACGCCGCTGTTCGCCGTCGTGCGCCCCGGCGGCCACTTCAAACTGTACCAGGCGTGGCCACTTCAAAATGTACCAGCCCGAGCGTTGTAAAGTTGGTTGTAGCTTAGTCTAGGTCGGGGTTTTCGCCTTCCGGTGCCGGGCAGAGAGGCTGTGCTCGTGAAGCCGGTAACTCTTGCCTCGAATCTCGATGAGGTGCGAGTGGTGCATGAGCCGATCGAGGAACGCCGCAACCGCCGGCGTGTCACCAAAGAGCTGAGGCCAGTCGTCGAGCGGCCGGTTTGAGGTTAGGATCGTCGAGGTACGCTCGTAGCGGCGCATCACGATCTCGAGCAAATCTTCGGCAGCGTTGGCGGGCAGCTTTCGCATCCCTAGGTCGTCAATAATGAGTAGCGGTATCTCGCTGTACGTCGCGATCGCATCGGTTCGCTCGCCGGTGGCGTTTGCCAACAGCAAATCTTCGAAGAGCACGTGCGCTTCTCGATATAGAACTCGGAAGCCGGCGTGAATCGCGGCCATGCCGATGGCCTGGGCGATGTGGCTCTTGCCAACGCCGGCATTGCCGAGTAGCAAAGCGTCTTCGTGCTGTTCGATGAATCGGCAGTTGGCCAGTTCAAAGATGAGCGCTCGGTCGAGCGTGTTGAACTTCCAATCGAAGGCATCGAGCGTTCGTTGGTCGCGAAAGCCGGCGGCTTTAATGCGCCGCTCGATCAGTCGGTCGCGCCGTCGTTGCAGCTCGTCGTGAACGAGGAGGCTGATAAAATCGAGCGGTCCAAGATTGTCAGCCCTGGCTTGTTGGGATCGGATCGACAGCACGTCGGCCATGCCGCCGAGGCGCAGCTGCCGAAGCGAGCGGTCCAGTTCGTCGGTGGTCATGAGGGTGCTCCTTGCGTAAGCGTCGCGAAGTGATCTGCGTAGGTTGCGATCTCCGGAATGATGCGGTGCTCGTTTTTGAGCTTGAGGGGGGAGGCGTGATGCGAGAGATAGCTGCGCAGGAACTTGAAGCTCGAACTGCCCGAGGACACGGCAAAGGCGCAGGCGCAATCGACAGCTGCGGCATCGTAGCGTCGTAACAGATCGAGCATTCCGTAGAGCGCTCGCAACGCCGTGGCGCCGCGGTCCTCAACGAGCTTATTGGCAAAGGCTCGGCAGCCGGAGCCGGCGCCGCTGATGCGGGCGGCGAGCTGCTCGACTTTGATCGGCGTTTGCTTGGGCCGATCGGCGTCATGGGTTCGCCGCTGCCCCTTGTAGAGCGCGATCGTGTGCTCGCGTACGCACTCGTGCGTTTCTCGATCCAAAATGCGCAGCCACAATCGGCCGACGTGAACCGGAACTCTGCGGCCGGCATAGCGCGGCGGCGCTGAGTAGTACGCGCCGTCGACCTCGATGTGCCCATCGAAGTGCACCGTACGTTCGCAGACCCGATAGTATTCGAACCGGGTTAGTGGGAGTTGCTGGAGGAACGGCTGCTCCTCTTCGAACATGGCGCGAACTTGGCGTTTGGTCGTCCCGTGAATGCGCGTCATCGCCCAGCGCTCATCCCAATGGTCGAGATAGGCGTTTTGTTCCTCGATGGTCTCGAACCGACGCCCCTTCAATGCCGTCTCTTGGGTGTAGCCGATCTCTGATTCGACCTTCCCTTTGAGATCGGGAGCGTACGGCCGGCATGGCAGCGCGACCACGCCGTAGTGCTCCAGCATCTTGGCATAAAGTGGATTGAGCTGGGGATCGTAGATATCCGGCTTGAGTACGCCCTCTTTGAGGTTGTCGAGTCGGATCGTATGCGGCGCGCCACCGAACTTCGCGAATGCGTCTTCGTGCAGCTTGCCCCAGATCTCGCTCGACGATTCCCATATAACCCGCCGAAATGCACGACGGCTATTGCTCAGCTTCATCGCGAACAGCCGTGGCCGGCGATATTTTCCGGTCTGCGGATGCCGCGTTAACGCCCCCTCGCCGTAGTCGACCTGCCCTTCCTGCCCAGGATCAGTCTCAAAACGGCAACTGACTTTCCGTTCGGCCGGTCGCAGTTTGCCGACGAAACGTTTGACCGCGTTGTACGCGCCGTCGTAGCCGTGGTGCTCGACGAGATCTTGGTAGATCGCGACCGCGTTACGACCCTTAGCAGCCTCCGCCTCGATGAAGCTCCGATGCGGCTCGCAGGAACTGCGCGACGGCGGCAGGTCGGTGGCCACTTCTGGTACACTTTGCGGCTCGGCGGCAAGCTCGCGGGCGATGCGCCGGATCGTCGCCCGGTGGAAACCGGTCTCTCGTGCGATCCGCCGCTCCGGCCATCGGAGGCGCAGCAGACCGATGATTGTTTGTCGCTCGTCCATGCTCAGTTCGTTCATAAACGGCATCTTGCGACGCCGCCCTGGCATGCCCGGGCTGGATCACCTCACCGGTGGTACACTTTCAAGTGGCCACCGACCCCTGGTACATTTTCAACCGGCCACAGGTGGTACATTTTGGGTGGCCACCGAGGGTGCGATGCAATTCGTCAGCGATGCAGGCGTAAGCCTCCCAAACCTACAGTTCGTCACCGTAGACGAGCTGGAGATCATTGAGACAAGCCTTCGCAAAGGATATCGGCTCGGTGACATCATCAAGAAGAAGTGTCGGCGCGCCGACGAGGTTGAAATGAGCCTCAGGAACTATTTAATCAAGCGACAGCCGACGCTGATCCGAGAGAAGCCTGCAGACCTCCGGGCCGAACAAGCAGCGTGGTTCGAGCAGCGCATGACGCAGCTGCGAAAATGGGGATTTGAAACTCAAGCGCTACAGGTGCCAACCGATGCGGAGCCGGAGTCTCACAGTGGATAATGATAGCGCGCATAAACCTGAATAGCACATATGCGAGTCGGCGACACGTGTCAACTAAAGTGGTCGCGCTGCTGATTTCGACCGCGATCCTCTCGGGATGCGGTTCGCAAGGATCCCACGGAAGCTCAACTAGCAGAAGAGTGCATCCCTCCGGCAAGCTTTACTTGAAGGTCTTGACCTTGCAGATATCGCCCGGTGAGGTGACGCCAGCGATCATAGCCAAGACAGCGTTTGTAATGAAAGCACGACTTAGCGCATCTCACATTCGTGGTACCGTATCATCGATGCCAAACGGATACTTACGGGTTACGTTGGATGCCATGGTACCAACGGTATATTCGGCAAGGCTGCTGACTCAGAGGGGATACATCACTTTCAAGACCGTGCCTAAAGGTGACCTCTACCACTCGCCCTCTGAACGACCAATACGAAGCGCTACTTTGGAGTCCCCGCAGTACGCTGCAATGCACAGCGGCATAATAAGTAACGCCCCCGTACTGAATTTTACTCTCAGTGATCCTCCCTCTTTCGCTCGGTTCACGGGCGCACACATTAACCAGGACCTCGGGATTTATCTTGACGATCGCCTAATTTCGGCGCCACGGTTGGTCGGGCCAATCTCAGATAAGGGCTCGATTGTTGGCGGGCAAAACGACGCATCTAACGCGATGGAGCTAGGGCTTATTGCTGCCGTCATGGACGCCGGTCCGCTCCCGGCACACGTCAGGTTCGTGTCCTCGTCGGGAATCATTCCCGGCTAGCCATGTAAGATGAAATCCCCGCGCTTCTGCCCCTCTGCACGGCTCCTCGCTCGCGAGGCCGTCGCGCTTAGCAGCCTCGATCGGCGCGCGTCGCTCGCGAGGCGGCATCGCGTTATGGCTTAGCAGCCTCGATCGGCGCGCGTCGCTCGCAATGCAGCTCAGCATACCTCGCAGCGCGGCGGCTCAGCTCGCAGCAGCCTCGCAGCTTAGATCGCTGCGCTTAGCGCGTTGCGGCGTGGATCGCGGTGGCTTCGATCGAGAAGTCGAGCGGCCAGGCGCTGGGCTTGTCTCGTCTTGGGCTCGCCAACCCCTATCCCCCTACGCAGCGGTCCGGGTAAGGAGTTAGGCCCTCAAAATTGTGCGCCCCCCTGCCAGTGCTAGGCTCCGAGTCGGCCGGGCCGCCGTGCGATCCAAGCCGCCGCGATCCACGCTGCAACGCGTTAAGCGCAGCGATCTAAGCTGCGAGGCTGCTGCGAGCTGAGCCGCCGCGCTGCGAGGGCGTGCTCAGCCGCAATGCGAGCCACGCGCGCCGATCTAGGCTGCTAAGCCCCTAACGCGATGCGGCCTCGCTCTCGCGAAGCCGTGCAGAGGGCAGAGGCGTGGGGGCTTGGCGCTACGCCCAGGCAGACGGGGGGTTCGGCCGCGAATAACGCTTCATGTGGCAGCTACTGTTCACGTTGCTCGCGCTGCAAGACCCTTCGATTCCAGCGGACACTCCGCTATTAGCGGACTCGCCCTCGGCTGCGACCGTTGAGTTTTCGCTCGCATGTCCCGTTGCCGCGCATCGTGCTTTTTCAAATGGCACGGTCACCTATGAGGTCTGGCGCGGCGACGTAACGAATCCTAGCCTTCGCATTATCAAAACATTCCGCTGGGCCTCGCGCAATCCTGATGCTTTGAAGTGGTCTGTTCGCTTGCCGCCGGGCGTTTATAGCTACGAAGTTATAGGTCAAAATGGAGGAGGACGTCAGCCGCTTGACTTCGTTTGCAGCACCTATCAATACGTGGCGGCGTTGCCGAGAGCAACGCGGCGCGTGGTCGATACGATGGAAGAGGGTTTGGGTGACCCGATACCACGTGTTTACATCTATGGCCTGGCACCGAGAGCGTCGAAGATTTCTGTGGTTCGGTTTCTCAACAACGTGAGCTGCGGAGCCTCGATAGCCACCGCGGCCGAGAAGCCTATCGATGTGAAGCGAGATGCCATCGGGTACTACGCAAGTGACCATTATTCGGAGAAAGCCGAAGCCGGAGCGGTATTCGGCATCTACGTGCAGACGGCGGGTGGTGCGCGTACGTTCAGGGCCGTTGCGGATTACCCGAAGGAAATGCTTGTCCCACCAACCTCAGTCCGTCTTGACCTAACGCAAGGGATGCTAGCCGCAGCTTTAAATAAGCCCACAGGCTCTCTGCTCTGTGTTCCGTCGAACCCGCTGGGTCGCTCTGGTATACACTCGCAGGATCGTGCTGCACAGCCCGGTTAGGCCGATAGCGGCAACGGCCTCGCTATCGACAAGCGAGACTTCTAGGTTCCGTCGATCTCTAAGGATGTGTTGCTTCGAGTTCAGCAACCAGCCGGTCAAATAGGGCACGCGATGTACCGCGATCTACCTCTTCCCGCTTATACGCGACACTGAATGGATGCTGCGTCGATCCCATAACGAGGATTTCCCTAGCACCAACCTGCGATGTGCGTAGCAGGGTCGCAACGAAGTTATCGCATGGTGACGTTCGGTGCAGTTTGTCAGCCGGCATCGTATACAATTCGTCAGCGTTGACAACTATCGCTTCTGTCTCGGAGAGATAACCGAGGATGCCGAGCGGGCGCTTAACGCGTTGCGGCTTGGATTATCCTACGCAAAGCATCTCCCGCAGAGCTTGCGCTACGGCTTGCGGAGCCTCGATCATGGGGGCGCCGCGTACGGTAGCAAGGATGGTAGCTGGCATACGTGCCGCCGTTTTCCGATCCAAACGTGACGTGGCCACAAGGACGGTTCGGCGCTGCACCTTGGCATCGATTGCCGGATCAATCGGATTGGTGATCTCAAGAATGGTCTCCACGATTCTCTCGACTGAATGGGCGGTGCGCGGATCGGCCACGCGCTCCACGGCCTCTTCGACCAGCGCATCGCTGATGCGGGCCTCGTCGACAAACAGCAAAATCTGCTTCTTGAGGAATTGCCGATCAGTCAACAGGCGGGTTTTCTTCGAGCGGGCCAGCGATGTCAAAACTTGCCTCCCCAGACGCGTCTTGACAACGAATCGCAAGGCCCTCAGGAGAGGCGTCCTACGACGAACGAGCATCGGAGAAAGCAATAAGACGGGCAAAGCGCGTGACATTCGGGCCAACGCTTCGATGGCCGGTTTGGCTGCGGTATTGTGAGCGACTACGCCATCTGCATCGTGCGCCGCGCACAAAACCGCCTGTCGAAAAGCTTCGGTCACGTCTGAGGCGTCAGCAAAGTCTAATGGGTCTATTTCAACGAAGGCGAAGTCCGGTGCTGCCTGACGCAAGGGACCCCACGTGCACGGCCCACCCAAATATGGAGACGCACCAGTAGTAAGGACGACGCGCCGCCCCGGCACAGATGCTCCTGGTTTAAGAGAGAGAAAGGAAGAACGACATTATCATCCCGAGGTTCGCCAGACTGCGAGCATCTCCCTAACTCGGAACTGCGCTAAGTCACGCTCCCACGCCTCTGCCCCTATGCACGGCGTCGCGATGGGGAGGCCCGTTGCGCTTTGCAGCTTTAGCAGCCTGGATCGGCGTGCGTGGCTCGCTGGCAGCTGAGCATGCCTGCAGCGCGGAAGCCTTGCTCGCAGGAGCCTCGCAGCTTAGAAGCTTAGATCGCGACGGCTTTGAGCCCCGCTGCCGAGGGGGCGGCGTTTTGGAGGGCTGCGAAGCGATTAGGGGCGCAGACGAAGAACGCTCCAAGCCAGTGAGTATGCGCAAGCCCTCAGGTCACGATCTCGAATCTATTCGTCGTCAGCTGGATTTGGAACGCCGCACGCTAGCGCCCGAAGGCTGCATCCTCGAAACGCTCCCGTATGTGTCACGACTTCAGTGCCCCGACCGTGCGCAACACATGATTGTATTTTCCTCCTTAACAGAAGACATCGCAGATGTGACTATATCGGAACAAGCCGCCCATTATCGGACCCTGGCGACCGAAGTCGAATGGAAAGTTTACCAGCACGATAGCCCATCGGATCTATTGCAACGCCTTGAGCGACATGGTTTCGAAGCGGGGTTGCGCGAGACTGTACTCGTGCTGGACTTGCAAAAGCATGCGGATTGGATTGAGGCGCAATCAGCCTACCAAGTGATTCGCATTGAAGACGCACACAAGGTGGGCCTGTATCGGCGAGCGGCCGAGGATATTTTTAAAAGAGACCATGAATCCACGGCCAGGGAACTGCTCTCTGGCATAAGGAGATGCTCGACACAGCATCTCGGTTACGTGGTGACCGAAGGAAACACTGCCGTAGGTATTGGTCGCCTATATAGTCATCCACAAAGCGCTTTCGGTGGAATGTACGGAGGAGGGACGCTGAAACAATATCGTGGCCGTGGCGTGTACCGAGCGACCGTCGCGGCCCGCGCGCGGGAGGCAATAAAGCTTGGAGCTCGCTACTTGCTCGTTGACGCTCTCCCTACCAGTCGGCCAATCCTCGAAAGGCTTGGATTCGTCCGCTTGACCGACACGTGGCCTTGCACACTAAAACCGTGACTGTTTCCCCCACGCTCTGCCCCTCTGCACGGCTTCGCGCAAGCGAGGCCGCGTCGCGCGTAGCAGCTTAGCTTTGCACGCAGCCTAGCTCGCATTGCAGCGTTGCGCGGCTCGCAGCGCGGCGGCCAGGCCTCGCAGCAGCCTCGCAGCTGAGCGCTTTAGAACGCGGCGCTTAACGCGTTGCAGCCTGGATCGCGGCGGCTTTGGGCTTAGCCGATCGGCAGCCGGGGAGGGGGCGCACAATTTTGAGGCCCTAACTCCTTACCCCCTACGCAGCGGTACGGGATAGGGGTTGGCCGCAAAAAGATGGCGCCCCCCCTCCCCAGGCCGCTAGGCTTCTAGGCCAGTTCGGCTGCAACGATCCAAGCCGCCGCGATCAGAACTGCAACGCGTTAAACGGCGCGCTCTCCGCGCTGCGAGGTACGCTCAGCTACAATGCGAGCTGGGCTGCGTGCAAAGCCAAGTCGCTACGCGTGACGCCGCCTCGCATTCGCGAAGCCGTGCAGAGGGTAGCATGTAACACCGATCGGCAAAGAGCTCATCGTTGACCCGACCGATACGGATGAAGGGCTTACCGCTGAAATGCTTGGTGCGACCGAGGTCTTGGAATACCACGACCAAGGAGGGCGGCTCGACTCGCTGCGCGTCCAAATAAGAGAGGAGGACGAAAGTTTAGCGTCGATCGCGCGGGAAGCCGAAGTTGCCCGTCGGACGCTCCAGAGGTTTGTTAATCAAGGAGTCACCCTTCACGAGCCAACGATCGACAAGCTCGAAGCCGCGGTGAGGCGACTGCGCGTAGCCAACCGTCGGAGCTAGCTTGCTGCAATGAACGGCGCAGCGACGCGGCGAACGAAGTCTGGCGCCGCGACGTTTGGGCGGCAGGAGCAGAGCAAGTGAGAATTTCAAGGTTCGGATACGCGGTTAGCATCAGCGCGGCTGCGTTGCTCGCCGGCTGCGGCGGGTCGCAGCCGCCGATCGGCGGAGTAGGGTCGATGCCGCAAACCTCGGCGATTGCAATGCACGCCGATCGTGGTAAGTCGTGGATGGAACCGGAAGCCAAAAGCGACGATTTACTGTACATTGCGGCTGGGCCGGTAGATGGATCGGTCTACGTCTATTCCTATCCCACAGGTCGCTTCGTTGGAACCTTGACGGGTTTTTTGGAACCGTTCGGTGAGTGTGCCGACTCCAAAGGCGACGTGTTCGTCGTTGCGTACGCGAACACGTCGATGAACTCGACCACGATCTACGAGTACGCACACGGGGGCACTAGTCCGATTGCGACGCTCAGCGATCCCAACGTGGCTTTTAGTTGTGCCGTTGACCCTAAAACCGGCAATCTGGCGGCGGCCGGCGCTGGTGTTGCGATCTATCAGCACGCCACGGGAAACCCAACGATGTACAGCTCGGACTTTGCGTTTCACTACTGTGGATACGACGATGGAGGAAATCTGTATCTTTCGGCCGAGGGTGATCGTTCCTACAACAAGGCTCAGCTCATCCGGCTAGCAAGCGGCAGTAGCGAGTTCGAGCAGATCAACCTCAACGAACCCCTCTACAAGTACACCCTCTGGCCGTCGGTGCAGTGGGACGGAAAACACATAACAGTAGCCTCCAACCCCTACCGTAAGCCGCTACTCATTTACCGGTTACATATTTCGGGAAGCAGTGCGACGGTCGTCGGCACGACGGAAGTGAGCAGTTCAAAAAACTACTACCGGGGCCAGACCTGGATTCAGGGCCGCACGATCATTGGCACTGGCTATGCCAAGCGAAACTATGTAACCGCTTTTCTGTGGCGGTACCCTGCGGGTGGCGGTACGCCTCGGCAGGTAAAGAAGGTGGGAAATGTACGCGGTCCCCAGGTCTCCGGCATGACGGTTTCCGTCGCTCGATCACAGAAGGCTCCATGATGAACAGTCGCCGTCTTGGGCACTACGCGTTATGCATCAGCGCGGCAGCGTTTCTCGCAGGGTGCGGCGGATCGCAGCCGCCGATCGGCGCGCCGGGGGCGCTCAAGGGCATATTCCTGGCAGGCAGACTCAAAATCACCGCCTTACGTGCAATCCCACTAAGCTGTAAGGCTCTATCGGCCCATCTCTTAACAGCAAAGGAAAGATCATGACCTTCTCAAGTGTTGCGAAATATGCCACGAGCATGTTTCTCGCGGGCTCCCTTCTGGCGGCGTGCAGTGGCGGTTTGCAGGAGACACGCCTGACGCCGACGTCGAACCAGAGCGCATACGGGCGATCGTGGATGGCCTCGGATTCGGGGAAGCAGAACCTGCTCTACGTCTCTGATTTGAATGCTTCTACGGTTTATGTTTACTCGTACCCCGGCCGTAAGCTTGAAGGAACGCTTTCGGTAGCGGAGCCAGTGGGACTCTGCGTCGATAAATCTGGCGACGTGTTCGTCACGAGCCGCACCAGCGAAAAAATCTTTGAATACGCGCATGGGGGGACCCAGCCGATCGCGACCATTGACGATGCCGGCTACGTCCCGTTGGACTGCTCCGTCGACCTTTCAACAGGCGACCTCGCGGTGGCGAACTTTTGTGAACTCTCAGGCACCCAATGCATCGGGCCAGGCAACGTCGACATTTATAAGAACGCCTCGGGGACTTCGGTCAGCATAACGGATACGGAGATACCATATTTCTACGACTGCGGCTACGATTCGCGAGGAAACCTCTTTGCCGCCGGAAACGCGCAGTTAGAGAGTGGTTTTCAACTCGGCGAGCTAAAGAACGGCAAGGCGACATTTGAGAACATCTCGTTGAATCGCGTCGTCTTTTGGCCGGCCGGCGTTCAATGGGACGGTAAGTACGTTGTCGTTGCCGACGGCGATGCCGATGGCAATGGGTTGTCATCTATCCTACAGGTAACCGTTAAAGGCACGCATGGGACTGTCGTCAGTACGACGCGCCTCGCTAAAGCCGGTGAGATCGCGCACTTTTGGATTCAAGGCTCCACTTTGATTGCGCCCGATAATCTGCAATCATCGAGCAATGTGCTTTTTTATTCTTATCCGAAAGGCCGCGAGCCGAGGGCGGTGATCACTGGTAATTTTAGAGTCCCGGATGGCGCGACCGTGAGTCTCGCGGCGAAGTAACCCCCAGCAGCCTTGGCCCCTCTGCACGGCCTCGCGATTGCGGGGCCGTGTTTGCATTTCCTATGCATAGCGCATGGAGCATGCATGTCGGGACCTCGTGAAAAAGCGTTGTGCCATATGGCTTTTTCGACGTGCGCGGCTTTTTGCAAACGCGAATGCAAAACGCGCGCGAAAAGCGAGCCGCTGCGCGAGACGCGAAAAGTCCTTATTCTATAGGCTTTTTTGGCGTTGGCCGGCGATCGACGAGCTGCGGCCAGGGTGCGGCGTTTTGCCTCGTTCCTCTATGCCCCCTACGCAGCGGTCCGGGTAAGGAGTTAGGGCCTCAAAATTGTGCGCCCCCCCTCCCGGCCGGCTCAGCTTCTGTGCAGCAGCCGCCGCGATCGAAGCCGCCGCGATCCAAGCCGCAACGCGTTAAGCACCGCGAATCCAAGCTGCTAAGCCGCGAGGCTGCTGCGAGCAAGTCGCCACGCTGCGAGGTGTCCTCACTTGCAATGCGAGCGACTCGCGTCGATCTAGGCTAAGGTGCAATGCGATGAAGCCTCGCGTGCGCGGAGCCGTGCAGAGGGACAAAGCGTGCGGGGAAGCGGCTCATCTATGGAACAGGAGACGAGCTTGAAGACCAAGTCGGCCAGGCCTTGAGCCTCTTCGGGTTTGCGGTTCAACCAGGCCCGCCAGGCCGTGACAACTTTGTCGTTGAGGCCGATGGAACGCCAGCAGTCGTTGAAGTAAAAGGCGTAACTGGGAGCGCGAGTGAAACGTACGCAGCCCAACTAGAAAAATGGGCCAGCACCTATGCCGCCGATCACAACGGGTTAGCGCCTAAGGCCATCCTCGTGGTTAACGCGTTTCGAGATAAACCACTACCCGAAAGAACTCAACCAGTCTTCCCGGATCAAATGCTGCGATATAGCGAGCAACGTGAGCACTGCCTCGTGAGCGGTGTTCAATTGCTAGGGATGGTCGTTGATGTACTCGCGAACCCAGCAGGAGCTGGTGCTGTAAGGCAACTCCTTACGAGCACTAAAGGAAGACTCGAAGGATATGACGACTATCGAGCCTTCCTTTCCGAGAAAGCGGAGGGGACTTCAGACACAACTACGTGAGACGCAGATGATCGCCCGAACGTCGCGCTGCTTCCTCGGCGTCGCGGTTTCGTAAACTCCCGTCTGGGCGCGTTACGCCAATGCATCCCGTCCTGGCATGCATCGCGCCGCCAGGCGGACGCTTCAGAGGTTTGTTAATCGAGGGGTGACCCTTCACAAGTCAACGATCGACAAGCTCGAAGCCGTGGTGACGCGACTGCGCGTAGCCAACCCTCCGAGCTAGCTTGCTGCAATGTACGGGGCAGCGACGCAGCGAACGAGTTTCGGCGCCGCGACATTCGGGCGGCAGGAGCAGAGCAAGTGAGGATTTCAAGGTTCGGGTACGCGGTTAGCATCGGCGCGGCAGCATTGTTCGCGGGCTGCGGCGGATCGCAGCCGCCGATCGGCGCGCCGGCCGCCATGCCATTGAATCGCGCGGTCGCACAAGAAAGCGACGCTAAAGCGCCGACATATCACGTTATCTTTCGCTTTCCTACCGTCTCTGGCGGATGCCCGGACGGGGCGTGGCCATGGGGAGGCCTTGTCAGTCTGGGAGGTACGCTTTATGGCACGACGTACGCGGGCGGCGCTCATGGCGCGGGAACGGTTTTCAGTATGAGTACAAGTGGCAAGCTTCGCGTTCTTGACAACTTTGACCACAACCCTCGTGAAGGCGACGGCGGTGGCCCTGAAGGCGCGTTAGTCGCTGTGAACGGCACTCTTTATGGCACGACGCCTGATGGCGGTAAGTATGGTCGAGGATCAGTCTTCAGCGAGACTACGGATGGGAAAGTGCGAGTACTACATAGCTTCGGCAAGCGGCCCGACGGAGCCAAACCTGAATCGGGCTTGATCGCCATAAACGCGGCGCTGTATGGTACAACCTCCGCAGGCGGCACGTATCGCGACGGAACCGTCTTTACCATCTCGACGAAAGACATGAGTGAAAAGGTGCTGCACAGCTTCGGCAGCGACGGCGACGGTCAGGTTCCTCAGGCATCGCTCATCGCTGTGAAGGGCGTGCTCTTTGGTACGACAAGCGCGGGAGGCCGATACGCTGACGGTACGGTTTTCAGAATAGGTTTGAGCGGCGAGGATGAGCGCGTGTTGCACAGTTTTGCCAGCGGCTCGGATGGCAAAGCGCCCAAAGCGGCAGTAACTGCGGTTAGCGACGTTCTCTATGGCACGACGGCTGAGGGTGGCGCATACGGGCAATCTAACTGGGGTGGGACGCTCTTTAGCATCAGCACAGCTGGCAAAGACGAGCGAGTGCTGCACAGCTTCGGTAACGGCACCGATGGTCAGGAACCCTTGGCGGCCTTGATAGGTGTAAATGGGACACTTTACGGCACGACAGCACGGGGTGGCGCATATGCTGGCAGCGGCGGCGAAGGCGGAACGGTGTACAGCTTCCATGCATCCAGCGAGACGGAGCGCGTGCTGCACAACTTCGGCAGACGATCCGACGGGTCGATTCCGGTAGCTCCCCTAACTGAAACGGACGGCACGCTGTATGGCACGACAATTTCAGGCGGCATCTACGGCGAATGCGTCACTTCCGGTAAGTCAGGGAACGGCGCGGTCTTTGCGTTCGTCCTGTAGCACGGTTTTAGCTTGGGGAAGGAAGGAAGATGGACAATAACCGTTCCGTGCTCAGCATTTGCGTGGCTGCGGCAATGCTCGCAGGGTGCGGCGGATCGCAGCCGCCGATCGGCGCGCCGGGTGCGATGCCGCGAGCGTCGGCTGTCACGGCGGTTCGCGCCATACATCACGCAACGCCTGCGTCATCGTACTACCAGACCTTGCATAGTTTCGGCTGGGACTCAGATGGCTATTGGCCTGTCGCGAGCTTGATTAACGTGAACGGCACGTTCTACGGCACCACGGCTGCGGGTGGCGGCACAGAGTTTGGAGGCGGAACCGTCTTCGCAATCACCCCGACCGGCACAGAGAACGTGCTCCACAGCTTCGCTGACATATCCGATGGCGCCAGCCCGTTCGGCCCACTGATTGACGTGAAGGGAACGCTTTACGGCACTACAAGCGGTGGCGGCACAAACAAAGCGGGAACCGTCTTCAGCATCACCCCAACCGGCACGGAGAAGGTGCTCTACAGCTTCAAGGGCGGCACCAGCGACGGCGAAGACCCATTAGCTGGCCTCATCAACGTGGCGGGAAAGCTGTATGGCACCACATGTTATGGCGGCGCGTCCAACCGCGGAACGGTATTCAGCATAAGTATCGCCGGCAAGGAGCACGTGCTTTACAGTTTTGGCGGCGCGCCAGATGGAGCGTGGCCCAATGCGGGCTTGATCGACGTGAAGGGCATGCTCTACGGTACCACCTGGCGCGGCGGCACGTACGGCAGCACCTATGGCGACGGGACAGTCTTCAGCGTTAGCGCGGGCGGCAAGGAGCAAGTGCTGCACAGCTTCGGTAATGGCTCCGATGGCTATTGGCCCTATGCGAGCTTGATTGACGTGAAGGGCATCCTCTATGGCACCGCATATTACGGCGGTGCGTATGGCGGCGGTGCGGTCTTCACCATCAGCACTACCGGTGTGGAACAGGTGCTGCACAGCTTCGCGAGACGGCACGGCGCCGGCGGCCCCTACGCGAGCTTGATCTACGCGAAAGGCGCGCTTTACGGCACGACGCGGTTTGGTGGCTCGAATGGCGACGGAGCGGTTTTTCGCGTCGAGATGGCAGGCGTGGGTCACGTGTTGCACAGTTTCGGTAACAGCCCTGATGGCGCGAACCCTTACGCGGGCTTGGTCGAGGCAAAGGGCACGCTCTACGGCACCACATATTTTGGTGGCACGCACGATGAAGGAACGGTCTTCGCGTTGACTCCCTAACCACCGCGCCTCTGCCCCTCTGCACGGCTTCGCTAAAGCGAGGCCGTGTTGCGTTCCGATGCATCCCGCTCAGCGATGCATCCCAGCCACATGCGAAAAAGCTATACCCTATATAGCTTTTTCAACGTCCCCGAGTTTTTGCAAACGCGAATGAAAAATGCGCGCGGCCGGCGCGACTGAAGGGCGAGGCGCGAAAACCATTATTCTATAAGGCTTTTTGACGAGCGACGAGCGCCGGCCGGGGGGCGGAAGTTTCGGCCCGTTCCCCTATGCCCCCTACGCAGCGGTCCGGGATAAGAGTTAGCCCGAGCAAAACGGACCCCCCTCCCGGCAGCCTGGCTGGCCTGGCCGCTAGCGATCGAAAGCTGCCACGCGATCCAAGCCGCAACGCGTTAAGCGCCGCGATCTAAACCGCTAAAACTGCGAGGCTGCTGCGAGGCTTAGCCGCTGCGCTGCGAGTCATGCTCAGCTGCAATGCGAGCGACGCGCGCCGATCTAGGCTGCTAAGCCGCGATGCGCAACGGCCTCGCGAGCGCGAAGCCGTGCAGAGGGGTCGAGGCGCGGGGGGCGCTATGAGCCATCGATATAATCGGCCCTAAACAACTCCTTACCGCTAGGCAGCGTGCATGTTCCGTACAGGACGACGCCCTTGAAAGTTCTCGCTAAGGAGTCTAACGCTTCACCTACGGTAACATTCTGCATCAGCGCCGGAAGATGAGGCGCCCCATTACTCGGGCCCCGCTCAATGACGTCTAGAACAGTTGCAGCTATGCCAAAATTAAGTCCATGCTCCTTCGCATAGTTATTGGCCGTCATTGCGATCGTGTAAACCGCATCCCGTGGCGTGTATTGTGCGGAAGGACTCAGCGTGAGAGATGGTATCGTGGTTTGCAATACTGTGGTCGAGACACGTCCGATTGTAATCTTAAGAATTCCAGAGTCGTCTTGCGCTACTGTCACCTGCGGATCGTTCCGAAAGATCTGCTGAGCCGCGGATATTCCTTCGGCCTCAGGTGGCGCCGGTTGGGCAGATACGCTCGGTAAGTAAAGCTCATCTCCGCGACACGTACCCGCATAGTTCACCCGGGCTGCTCCGCCAACGTGCTTGAGAATCGGGCGCACGTAATCGACCACGGCTCTGCCGATACCCACGGCCGGTACAAAAACAGCGCCAAGCACGCTGAGCGCGACGGCCAGCGCCTTAACCGCTAACATTGCGGCGCACCGATCGGCGGCTGCGATCCGCCGCAGGCTGCGAGCAATGATGTCGTAAGCGCCAGGCCGAGCAAACGGCTCCCGGCCTGGTAACCCGGCCCAGACCATACCGCTTCGCGAAGTGGCCCGTCTCCAGGACCTTCAAACGTAACGGTGACGACGGAGCCATCGTTAAGCTCGTACGCGGAATCGCTCCCACTAACCGAAGCGCATCGGCTCTGCTCAAGGGCAACGCCAAGATTTACATGTGAATCCTGGATCGGGAACTGGCCGATGCACGGGAGATCGATCGAGTCGTCTTTACTGTCGTCCGCGCTGAAGTCGATTCGAGTGATCCTGCCGGTTGCATCGAGCGAAGCAGTGAGAGTACCTTCCGGCCTTCGCCACGTCAGGATCAGTCCTTGGCTGGTCCGACCTTGTTTAGCCTCAGAGTGCGCTGCGATAACTGCGTCGAGGGAATCCCCCAGACTGACCCCAGCAAGAGTGGTCGCCGTTGCGCCCGTTTTCTGCAAGTGCGTGGAAGGCGTCGCATTGCCCGTTGCATCGGCCGATGAACCATAAATCTCCCCATGAGCGACCTCTTCCCAGTGCAATGTAAACGCAGGCAATACGAAGTGCAAGACGTTGTTTTTCAACGTTCCGGGAACACCGTCAATGTCTGGAGTGACATTGCTTATCCTCAAGACGTAATGGTCTTGCTGTGCGAGAACGTAGGGAAGCCAAACATCGATAGTCGAGTTCCGTCTAAACGCGAGCGTCGGCGGCGGCGTTGGAAGAAGCTTGTCAAAAAGGGGCTTCAGAGTCGAATGTACCAAACGCTGCATGCCCTCCTCGCTGTTGTCGCGGCGGGCTGTTAGCGTAAAAGAATAGCGTGCGGTCCAGCTCGAACCGGTTTCGCCTTCCCGATCGCCTGCCGTTTGTCCAATCCAGGTGAACCATGTCGGGAGGTAGTCTTCGCGATGAGTGAAGGTAACCTCAGATTCACCTGTCGTGCTAACGAGATACTGAGGATCGGGATCGCAGTCTGAGCCGCCCCCAATGTTCGACGTGTGTATGGCCGGGAGCCGGCTAGCTAGTTCGCGCGCCAACGCTTTGCCGATGTAGCCTTCTGCAAGCAGACTGTTCGCCGAGGGAGGATTGGGAACTGTCACGCTATCACAGTCTTCCAGGTCGATGCCGGGCGTCCGCATGAGTGTCCAAGGCGCCTCCGCGTTGGAGATAGTTTTCACGGCAGCGGCCCACCACCACCAGCGGCCAGAGCGCAGACGCAAGTTAACTACGCCGCGTCGCGCTTCTGCGCTCCACATCGCTACGGCATCGTTACCGTCGGTTACTATCCAGTCGATGGTGGGCTTTGTGGGCTTGTCCTTGAACTGGGCGGCTAACAGCAGCGGAAGGTCATGCCGAATCGTAGCGACTGCCGCGCCAGGGCCGACATCACTCGCGAGCGCGGGCGCTTGCACGACGATAGCGGCAGCGGTGGCGAAAAGTGCCGATGCTAACCTTTGCAATATCTGCAGGCCTTTCGGATATGAGTATACCGATGCGTATGAATAGTTAGTGACGTAAAGCAGATCCTCGCTCTTCGCTTCCGGCAGCATCCACGACTTGCCGCGATCAGCGCGGGTTGCCTCCGTCGAGCTTTGCGGCATCAGGCCCGGCGCGCCGATCGGCGGCTGCGTTCCGCCGCAACCTTTGTTTCTTCGCGTCAACGCCGTACGCAGTCTTCCTTCACCACGTAGGAATGATCGGCGCTCTCAATGACCCACTGAATCGAGCTAGCATTTATAGGTCGAACCGAGACAGTCGCCCCGTTGTCGTCGCGATGACTAACGAATGCTCCGTTCACCCAGCCATCCACGCTCTTCGTGAAAACACCGTTACGAGCGAAGTTGTAGGCAACCAACTTTTGCGTATGGCTATCGTATCCCCACATCTGCGTCGCCCAGTCGTTGCCGTTCGTTCCGCTGTCCTGAGAGAGTTCCGTCATCCAAAGACCGTCGGGGGAAAAAGAGTATTGAACGTCCTGCACGAGACCATCTGACTGTCCACCTCTCACGGTACATGCCCAGGATCCAGCGAGCGGCTTGAGCTTTTGCATGGCAGTTGCATCAGCTTGCTGCGCGTCTGCGACGCAGGCAGATGCAAATAGCAGCGCTATCAACAGCCCCAAGACCTTCACGATTACTCGCAACTTGAATACCCCCGATATCTGAACAAACCACCCAACGGCGTTTGTTCGTGCCGGCCCGGCGTAGTCCCCTGATCGCGTAACTGCCGTTGTCACTTCACAAGCTTGTGCAAAGCCTCCCAATGCCTGGGATGCGGCACCTTCGCCCCAGCCCGGATGCGAGAGCAGGCCGCGAGCGACAGACCCGTGGCATTAGCGATCTCCTTGAGCGTAAAGCCGTCGAGCTTCGGCACGATCTCGCGCTTGAACCACGCCTCGTCGCGCTGGCCTGGATGCTCGTGGGCCCAGCGGCGATTGCGGCCGTGTGCGTCGCTGATCGCTTCGCCACGCGCCCGGTTCACGGCAGCGCTGCGCCGAGGGTCGTGCCCCGCAGCGGTCTGCGCCGCGAGCACGTTGCGAGCCGCTTCGAGCGCGCGGAGTCCATGCTCGCGCCGCGCTTTCGGCATACACGTGTCGCAGTGTCGGCGCCTGCGCTTGAGCACCGGCTCGCCGCACAGCGCGCACGCGGTCGGATTGGCCGGGCGCGCTTCCACGGTCGGCGCGCGCCATGCTCGCGTCGCGTATGGCCGCGGCTGCGAGCCCTTGCGAGGCGTTGCGAGCAGCGGGGATCGTTCCGGACCGGGAACGCTGCGGCGCTTATTCCCGGACTTAGCCGCGAGTGTGCGAGGCGGCACACCCTTATTGACCAGCGATTCCCGGAAGGTTTGCGCCAGGCTCGCGGCGATCGGCCGCAGGCATTCGCGCCAATGCGGCAATGTAAGTGCGAGTTCGTGCGTTAGCGGCGCTGCGATCCGGCAAATGCCGTTCGGAAGCTCGCCGAAATCGCGAGCCGTGAACTCGCGATCTTCCAAGAGGTCGAGCAGAAAGGCGTCAACGTCCGCGCGTACCGGCTCCATGGCGTCGAGCGCGAGCGAATCGCGGTTGCGCTGATCGGCGTGCAGACAGCCGATCTGCGGGTCACAGCCGTGCGCGAGCAATGCGAGCCGCGCTTCCGACTCCAAGCACGCAAAGAGATAGTTCCGCATGGCATTGATCGGCGAGGTCGCCGCGCGGGGCGCGCCGGTCAGCACGGAAGCGCGCGAATCGCAGCGAAGCCAGCGCGCCGGTATTCGTGTGAGGTCCCGTTCGCGGAATCGAATACGCACGCCGCGCCAAGCCGGGAAGTACAGCGCCGCGGTATTGGCTTCGATCACGCGCACGCGCTCGATCGAATCGGCCGATGCGAGCGCGGCTCGCGGCTTGTCGAACTCGCGCAGATCGGCACCAAGCCGAACGAGAATCCGGCGCTGACCGTCGAGCTTGTCGCCGATCAGGTCGCGTGCGATCGCCAGGTCCAAGCCGTTCGTTACTGCGAGCGCTTGCACGCGGCGGATCGGATGCCCATCGTAGCCGAACGGCACCGAGTGCGCGAGCACCTCGCCGTCGCGGCCGATCTGCACGAGCGCGGCGCCGATCGCGCGCAGCCATGCGAGCGCGTCGAGCGTAACAAAGCCAGCATGGCCGATCAGCACCAGGCGTTCGAGATTGCTGCCCGCGCGATCGAGCGTCAGCGAGCGGCGTTGCCTGCCGATCCCGTCCTCGACGCACAGCTTGCCGCGGTTCAGGACGCGCAGCGCAATGCCGAAGCCGTCCACGACCAGGACGCCCGCGCGGACTTGCAGCGGCGGATATAAGGAAGTACTCTGCTGTTGCATCTGGAGCTAATCCCTCCGGGTGCGACGCCTCCGGTCCGTTCGAGCGGGCCGGGGGCATCTTTGGTTAAGTAGCTTTTTCTGTCAGGTCTGAAAACTCCGAGATCGGTGGCAGCGTCGCGGGTCGTATGTGCGGCAACTGCATCTCTGGAGTAAGATTGTCCATCGATGATCCTGCGACGCCGAAGTATTCAAGGGCCGCTAGCCGTACGATGTGCGTATAAAGTTCGCATTCCTCATCGGCCCACTTGACGACATATTCTGCCGCGATCACGCGACGGAGTTCAAATGGAAGTTCGCGATCCTTGAGCGCCTCTTCGGCTCTGAGGAGGAGTGGGGGCAAGGTGTACGACTGCACTATTGTCTGTTCAGCAAGTTCGATCAACTTAGTTGAGCCAGCAAAGATGTCAGCTGCGTACCGATCGGCGCCACTCTTATAGATATCGCCACGCCGGGAAAAACCGGCGACGGCAATGAGGATCGCCAAACCGAGCGGTTTTGGTACGAAACACCACACGGTGCGCGGCTCCTTCGATTCCTCCTCAAAGAACTTCTTAAACGTCTCTCGGTGCTCGGGGGCGATATTTTCGAAGTCCGACTCGGACGGTGGCAGTGGTGGTTGTTCAACCCAACTACCCGCGGTATAGCGCGCTGCAAATCGCGGTTGCTGAATCCCTTCCCAAACTGGAAGCTCGCCAATATGCAACACGCCGCGCCGCAGGTGCGGACGCCGCGGCTGAGCGTCATCCTCTTCAAGCCATTGATCCGAAAGCAACGACAGTAGCGCGAGGATTCCAAGAATTTCGCCATAGTAACCCGCGTGCGCATACGCCATCGTCCACGGCACGCCGATCCGGTCGCATATTTCGCGCAGAGTTTCAGGCATCGGCATCCGTTCGCCACGCAAGAACTTGTTGAGCTGCTGCGTTGTGTCGTGCCCGATAGCCGCGGCGATTTTCAGTTTGCTTACCTTCGAATTGGCCACGACCTCGTTCAGCCACGCCGTAAAGAACTGCCGCTGATCGGGGGCGACGTACGTGGGGGCGACGGGCACGGCTGCTGCTCCAGAGGGGAGTAATCTAGAACGCAGCTTTGACCTCTTAGGAGTCCGCTACCTGCAAGAGTAGACTGACCGTGGTGGCCATTCTAGGCCACCGGAAGGGAGTACTCAGAAAGTGCTACGCCTACGATTAACGAGGCTATCTCGCGGCCTCAGCCAGACCGAAATGGCCCGGCAACTGGGGATGAGCCACCTGACACTTGGCTACCTAGAAAACGGGCGTCTCGCACCCAGCCAGCGGGACCTAGAGCGGCTACGCGCCTTCTTCGGCGAGCGTGCCGAGCGGATGTTCGAAGAGGTTGGAGACGGCCTCGGAGTGACACCGTGAAGGCCGCCGATCGGGAGCGGATCGAGCAGTTACTTGAAGACCCGTCGTTCTCGTGCCGAGCGATCGCAAGAGAAACCGGATATTCAGATTGGACAATTCGCAAGATCGCGCGCGAACTCGACGGCGATTCGCGGCCGATGCGGCAGCGCAGATCGCATTCAGACGAGGTTCCACCTGATGAAGTCTCTCCGGTAGCCGGCTGGCTCGTCTTCGGCGGGTTTGTCGCTGCGATCGTACTCGCGATCTGGGCTGGTTCGCGGTGGGGACCCCCACCCGATCTATGAGTCTGTCTTCCTTCTTTACACGATACGTTCTCTTTGAAAGGAGAAACATTGACGACTAAACCTGATTCCACGCATGGAAAATCGACCGTCTCGGAGACCGTGGAGAAATTCTCCTTCGGTACCGGACACACGTACCTAGACAACGCGGAACTTGCGAGCAAGGGTCTCCGCTTCGACATCCTGGAGATTAAGTTCGATCCTGGCCAGGGTTACCAAAATCAAGACCGGTGGCTCATTACAATCAAATTCCCAGAGAACGAACCCGAACTGCTCAGTCTTGGTTCGAATCCCGGCCGCGATCAGCAACTCCGAGATGCTCAGGCATACCTCGCACGCGGGGGCAAGATCACCAACGTGCGGTTGCGCCAATCCGGGAAGGCATTCTACTTCACGGAGAGCGACCGCTAACGAGTAAGGGCCGAGGCATGCCCGCCTCGGCCCCTTCTACTTGCAGTTGAACTATGGCCAAGATACCAAAGCGGGGCGCTGGCGGTCAACGTCGCCGGCGCCCGCGCCTTCCAAAGACGCTCGCGCAGTTCGACCAGCTGCCGCGTCGCTCGCAGCTGGCGATCGAGAATGTCGCGCACGTCGTCACGCGCATGCGCGAGGGCGTGTCGCTCAAGAGCGCCGCGGCCGAGTACAGCGTCGATCCGCGTACCGTCGTCAAGCTGGGTGGCTCTGCGCTGCGTAAGACAAGGGGCGGCCGCTACGCGGCCAAGCCCAGCGACGCTCTTTTTCGGCCGCTGGTCGTGCCGGTACACGGCGGCCGAATCGAGGTCGGGGTGCGGGGCTCGCGCGCTGCATCGGAACTGTCAAAGCGTGCGACTGCTCAGCGCGAGTTCCTTGCCACCGGCGACGATACGGAACTGCGCAGGCTGCGCAAGGCCAAGGTTCTCGACGCGTCCGGACGTGAGGTGCCGTTCCTTACTGATGAGGAAGAGCTTGCGCGTCAAGGCGACCTCGGAGCGCTTTCCTTTGAGAGCATCTACGCGAAGCGCTGATGCGCGAGCGCGATCCGATCGGGGCATGGCTGCGCGGCACCCGTGCCTCGCGCCGCGTCGGTCACCGCGCCGCCTGTGCATGCGGCGAGAACCGACCGTTCGCCCTGATCTCCGGCCGGTCGCCGCCGATCTGTTTTCGCTGCGAGCGCCTCGCACATGGCCGCGAGCCGTACGAGGACAATCACGTCTTCGGCAAGCGCAACAGCGCGCTGACCATCCGTTACCGGATCAACGATCACCGGGCGGTCTTTAACGTGAAGCAGTTGGACTGGACGCCAGAATCGTTAGAGAACCCGAACCACGATCCGCTGCTCGAAGCGATGGCGCGCTTTCACGGACTGGACGATAACGTCGCCCACATGCTCGCCGACTGCATCGCGTTCTTGCCCAAGATGAAGGTCGTCCAGGAGCAGTTGATCGAGGTCTACGGGCCGAACTGGTCCGAGAAGCTCGCGGCAGCTGCCGCCAGGAAGCGCGCCGCGGCGGCAAAGAGAGTTCGACATTGAGAGCGCGAACAATAGCTCCCTCGATGCGGCGCATTTTGACGACCTGGCCGGTTTTGCTTGCGATCTTGGGACAGCCCGAGAGTTACGTCAAACAGACTGATCTTCCAAAGCGCCTTCGCAACGATATCACCGGGTTGGTTTGGTCCTGCGGCTGTCGTTCGAAACCGTATAGAGGCACGCAGAGTTTGCAAGCATGCACGGAGGCGCACGCGGCCGCGATCGAAAGCGCGATGGGAATGCCAAGCTAGACGGTCTTTTATGTTCATGCCTAACGCGAGCAACGATTCGTCGGGAACTCTTTATGTTTTCCTGGCAGGTTTTATCGTTTTCGCCGCAACGCGGATTTGGTGGCGCTGGCAGAATGAGAAAGCTTCGAAAGTTTCCTTCATCGATGGACCGGAACCCGAGTGAAGAGTGAACTACCGATCGCGGTTCGCGTCTACCCCGATCTCAAACCGTCGCAGCCCGAGCGCAAAGCGCCGCAGGTCGACGGTATGCTCGTCTTCGACTGCGAGACCCGCACCGATCGCGCGCAAACGCTGACGTTCGGCAGCTATCGTTTCCTGGTGGCCGGGCGCTGCCTCGAAGAAGGCCTCTTCTACGCCGACGATCTCACCGCGGACGAGGTGGCGATCCTGGAACGCTACGCGCGCGAGCACTCCGCCGACACCGATCCGCGTGGCATTCCTGAGCGCGACATCCCGAGCAATCCCGAACTCATGCTGCTCCCGGTCGCCGAGTTTCGCAAGCTGCTCCATCGCGTCGCGTACAAAGGTCGCGGTCTGCTCGTCGCGTTTAACTTTCCGTTCGACATCTCGCGTCTGGCGGTCGGCTACGTCCCGTCGCGCGATCGTTTCTTGGGCGGCTTCACGTTCCAGTTCTTCACGTACCGCGATCGCCGGGGCCAGCCGCGCGTGAACCCATATCGGCCCGGCATCGCGGTCAAGCACATGGACTCCAAACGCGCGCTCAAGGGCTTTACCGGCGCGATCGATCCCGACAAGTTGGATCAGATTCCCGAAGGTGAGCTCAAGCCCAAGAAGGGCTACGTCTTTCGCGGGCACATGCTCGATGCCAAAACCCTCGCCTTTGCGCTGACTGATCGCAGCCTCTCACTCGAAGCGGCCTGCGAGCTCTTCGGCGTCGAGCACGGCAAGCAGAAGGCCGAGCAGCACGGCGTCATCACGCCGCAATACATCGACTACAACCGGCGGGACGTGCTCGCAACCACCGAGCTCACGGCCAAGCTCCTCGCCGAATACGCGCTCCACCCGATCGAGCTCCAGGTGACTAAGGCCTACTCGCCAGCCTCCATCGGTAAGGCCTATCTGCAAGCCATGGGCGTGACGCCGATCATGGCGCGCATGCCGGACTTTCCCAAGCGCTACTGCGGCTATGCGGAGTCGGCGTTCTTCGGCGGTCGTGCGAGCGCACACGTGCGCAAGGCGCCGGTGCCGGTCGTCTATACCGATTTCCTGAGCCAGTATTCGACCGTGAACGTGCTGATGGGCCTCTGGAACTTCGTGACTGGGCGAGAGATCACGGTGATCGAAGACTGCCGCGAGGAGCTCGCCGCGCTGCTGCGAGACGTAACGCCGGAGTGGGTCCTCGATGCGAGCAACTGGAAGCGGCTCGCAGGCTTTGTACGCATCGTTCCTGACGGCGACGTGCTGCCGCTGCGAGCCAAGTACCGCGGCAACAGCTGGCAGATCGGCGTGAACTACGTGCACGCGAGCTCGGACGATCCCAAGGACGGCCTGTGGTATGCGTGGCCCGATCTCGTTGCCTCGGTGCTGCTGACCGGCAAAGTGCCGCGCATCGTGGAGGCGTTCCGCATCGCGCCGATCGGCAAGGCCAAGGGCCTCAAGAAGCTCGCATTTCGCGGGCAAGTGCCGATCGATCCGCGCTCGCAAGATTTCTTCCAGTCCGTGATCGAGGAACGCGCACGGCTCGCAGCCCGCACCGATCTCAGCGACACCGAGCGCGATCGGCTGCGGCGCTCGCTCAAGACCCTAGGCTCCGCGACGAGCTACGGAATTTTCGCCCAGATGGATCGTCAAGAGAGCGACAAGGAAGTCGCGCTCACGTGCTACGGCATCGATCCGGAACCGTATCGGTGCAAGGTCAAACATCCCGAAGCACCGGGCGAATACTGCTTCCCGCCGCTGGCTTCACTCATTACCAGCGGTGGCCATCTGTTGCTCGCACTCTTGGAGAGACTGGTCGCCGATCGCGGTGGGACGTACGCGATGGAAGACACCGACTCCATGGCGATTGTAGCCTCCCAGCGCGGCGGTCTCGTCCCCTGTCCCGGTGGCCCATATACAATGAAGGGCGGACGCGAGGCGGTTCGCGCCTTATCTTGGGAACAAGTCGCGGAGATCGTGGCGCTCTTCGCGCAGCTGAACCCGTACGATCGTACGGCCGTGCCGGACTCGATCCTGAAGATCGAAGACGACAACTTCGATCCGAAGACCGGCAAGCAGCGGCAGCTCTGGTGCCTGGCGATTTCCGCCAAACGTTACGTGCTTTTCCTGCGCGATCGCAACGGCGAGCCAGAACTGCTCCGCAAAAACGTCAACAATGGCGAGGATGGCTGGTCGCAGCACGGTCTCGGCCATCTGCTCAACCCGAGCGATCCCACCAGCGAGGATCGCAGCTGGATCGCGCAGGCGTGGCTCGGCATCGTGCGCCGATCGCTCGGCCTCGCGACGGAGCCGCTGCCGTTTGCCGATCGCGTGGCTCTGGGGCAGATTACCGTCAGCAGTCCCGAGGTGCTGCGCCCGTTCGCGAAGCTCAACGCGGATAAGACGTACGCGCAGCAGATCAAACCGTTCAACTTCATCCTGAGCTGCCATATTGCGCCGTATGGGCATCCGGCCGACGCCGATCCGGAGCACTTTCACCTGATCGCACCGTACGAGACCGATCCGCGCAAGTGGCTCGCGCTGCCGTGGATCGATCAGTATTCCGGGAAGCAGTACCGGATCAGCACGACGCTGGCGACGGGCACGCGGCAGATCGCGCGTGTCAAGAGCTACGGCGACGTGCTGGAGGAGTACGCGTTCCACGAAGAGGCCAAGTGCGCCGACGCTAGCGGGGCGCCATGCGACAAGCAAACCGTGGGTCTATTGCAGCGGCGGCACGTGACGATCGAGTGGCCGCCGCGCTTCATCGGAAAGGAATCAAATAAGCTCGAAGAAATCGAAGAGGGCAGCGTGCCGGATGCCGGCGACGTTTATACGGAGTACCTCGACCCGCGGCGCCAGGAACGTGACTGGCATCGAGTAGTCGAGACGCTCAGAGCTATGACAAAGCGTCAGCTGCGCGAGCTCGAAAAGCGAAGTGGTATTTCGCTCACAACGCTCAAGGCTTGGAGGCGCGGACGCACCGCACATTCAAATAACCGCGCGAAGCTGGCTGGGGCTCTCCGCGACGGACGATTCGGCTAGGGCTAAATCAACCACTCTAGAACACCAACCAATCAAAGTGGCACTTCAGTTGCTCGCGCCATCGATTGTTCCACTCGTCAACACCGATCGCGCACCAAATGGTAGACCAGACCCTACGCGGCGCCTGACCGTCCTGCTGGGGGCCGGCGCTTCGCTATATGCTGGTTCACCCTCGACTGATGATCTTACAAGTATTGTTGCGGGAAGAGAGATCAGCGGTGCTATTCTGCGCGCCTTGCGATCACGCTGCGAAACCAGCGCGGCAAACTTTGAAGATGTTCTCCATGTGCTAGAAGAACTGGATGCGTTGCTAGGCACAACGCGTTCACGCGCCCCTTCAATGCTGCGACCCCTTATCGAGCCGTCCAGTATACTCAACGGGATAACCATAGACTCCTCGTTACTTCGCAGAGAGCGCTACGAACTGCTAGAGGCAATAGCAGCAGCGTTCGATGGGATAGATTATGACTCTGCGTGGCACGTTCTATATCGCTTGCTGAGGCCGCTTCTTGACGATTTCGATATAGACTTCTTCACGTTAAACTACGATCAAGTTGTGGACGTAGCTGTCTATGGACTCTCAATGTTGTCTGGCAAGAAGCTGCTCGACGGATTCGGTCAAGTAATTGACATGGAAAACAGCAGATTGTTCCGAGCAGATCAGTACGCGCATTGGGATCCCAACTGGGGCCCGGTGCACCTCACGCTCCAGCACGTCCACGGCTCGCTCCTTTTTGCGTATTACGGCAGCGACAGACGGATGGCCCATGCCACGCGGTTCGAGCTTGTGCGAACGGAAAGCTATGAGATCGCGCGGCGCACTTGGAGAGAGGCAACAGAAGCGGCCGCTGCGCACGACCTTGACTTTGAAGGCGTCGTTCCAATAGTGTCGGGTCTTCGTAAAATGGAAAAACTGAACGTGCAGCCGTACGCAAACTACTTCGCGTATCTGGCGCATGCTGTTTCAGCCTCTCCATACCTTATGATTATCGGCTACGGCGCCGGTGACGAACACATCAACTACTGGCTTCGAGAATATACCGCGATTCATGGCGAGGCCGCTCGCGTGGTAGAGATCACTCAGTCAGACGACTCCAGTCGCTTCACTATGCAGAGGTTCGGCGCATACGATCTGCAGTGGACCGCGGTCCCCGGGAATAACGACGCCTTTACAAGTCACTCGGGCGTGCCCTGCTTAACGATAACGGGCGGAATAACGTCGGGGCGTAGCTTCGAAGGCCGGCTCGATGGCCTGATTAGGGCTCGGTATGAGGGCACTCTCGACTGAGCGTCATCGCCTCGGCGGGATTTCTATTTTTTTACGCCTCCTGATACGCTTTTGGTCTACCCGATTTGCCTCCTCAGCAAATAAGGTCCCTGCGAGAAATCGGTGTTCCTCCCAGAGAGGAGCGACCGTTATCCCCAACTCTTCGCTCGGTCCAAACCACTTGGCGAACGCTCCAATCATGCCAAGCAAATAGTTGATGCTCTGAAGGGCATAATCTGGGACACCCGACTGGTCTTCGTTGACGATGAAGCGAGGAGATGGTGTGTCGATCCCTTCGACGTATTGGCGAAGCTGATTTATCGACCCATGGGCACCCAAACTGCCAAAGAGGAAAACGGTAACGTACAGGTCGAGATCCCACCCAAGATCTAGAATCATCTCTCGCATCGAAGGAAAGGCCAGGCCTTCCCTGATGGCGAGAAAATCAGCTGATTGTCTTCCCCGTTTAGCGGCACGTTGGTATCTAACTAGTCCTGGATTGTTCTTAACAACTACCTTACAGTCCGAAATAATCGTCGCGAAGCGGTCTGTTGCGATTTCGTAATCCTTGGCGAGCCAGTAGCGTTCGAAAGGGTCTGACAACAGGAAGTCGCCGCCCTTCTGCGGATGCTTTTCGATGTAAGAGAGTTTTACTGCCATTTCGAACTGGCTACGAACCAGGATAAGGGTCTGGTTGCCGAGCTTCACGTGCAGTAGCGCCGCTATCGCCTTTGACACGTGAAGACTGTGAATGATAAGGATTCCAATCGCGACTCTTCGAGCTCTTAAAAGTTGGCTTTCAGACGGCCACTTGTAAGAAGCTAGACCCGCAACCAGTCGATCCATTTCTTTGAGGACCGCGTCATAAAGTGAAACAGCACGCAGTTGGATTTCCGCAGTTGTCAGTGAGTCATCCATGCATACGAGTTATGCGTTTGCGGCCCCTCACCTTGCAAAGATGAGCTCAGTTCCGAGGCCGCATCGTGCCCAATACGATTCAAGCTGTGAACTTGATGAGCGGACGCGAATAGATAACAGCTTCGAGGCTATTGCAGGCTGTGACTACTTGGGACTTGGTGCCGGTGACGCAAATAACGGAATGAAGCCGCGCTCTCCGGTCTCCGGGTAGTGATAGGGGAAGCCAAGGCACTGTTGCGCCTGCTTTGCGCTAATGTCTAGCCTCGTGCCCTGCTTGGGGACAACCAGCGTAATTCGGCACTCCAAAGAGTCGCCGTAGGACAACTTTAGAAGATAAGACCCAGGATACGCGTGTTCAGCGTAGTAGGCGCCCGAATCAACTTCGACCGGTTCCTCAGCCCCCTTGAGATTCAGAGGTCCGCTAACGTATGTAAGAGTTCCACTTACGAATCCCGCGAAAGGCAACGTTCCGTAAAGAAAAGCGTATGCATCGTAGTGCCCGCTACCCAGTGGCGTGACTTCGATGCCGACATTGCGATCGTGGCCGGGAAGGACCGTGATCAGCGCGCTACCCCAGCACTTGGGTAGGACACTTGCGCCGACAAGATAGCGCCCCGGCGCTACGGTTGTTCGCCCGACGTAAAAGAACGAGCCGACGCGCGCTAATCGTATGTCTGCTACCGGGCGCCCATCCTGCATGTTCAGCCCAGCCTTTTCGAGTACAAGGGATGCACCGCAGCGTGAGATGACAGTAAGATTGACCGTTTGCGGGCTGGTCTCGGCCAAGGCCTCGCTGGCCAACAGGATAGACATGAGAATCGCAAATCCGACCGGCGCGCACTTCATATATGAAAGTGTAGTTACGTGGGAGGGCTACCGTCAGCCTCGTTCACACACCCCCCGCGCCTCTGCCCCTCTGCACGGCTTCGCGAATGCGAGGCCGCGCCGCGCTAAGCGGCTTGGATCGGCGCGCGTCGCTCGCATTGCGGCTGAGCATACCTCGCAGCGCGGCGGCTAAGCCTCGCAGCAGGCTCGCAGTTTAGATCGCGGCGCTTAACGCGTTGCAGCTTGGATCGCGGCGGCTCGCTGCTAGAGCCCAGCAGATCGGCAGCCGGGGGAGGGGGGGTCCGTTTTGCTCGGGCTAACTCTTATCCCCCTACGCAGCGGTCCCATGGCAGCGTTTGAATTTCTTGCCGCTGCCGCACGGGCATAGTTCGTTTCTTCCAACTTTTGGTTGGTCGCGATGGACCGGTTTTGCGGGTTCCTCGTCGTCTTTATTCGTGTGGAACTGTTGGACGCTGCGGCCCGTGCCCGGCATTGGACCGAGGAGTTGTTCGACTCGCTGAGCGGGAACGCGGCCGCCGTTGGCGGCGGGTTGCGGAACGAGTTGGCCGGATGGAATCGGCTCGAACTGCGGCCCACTCGGATACGGCACCAGCTCTTGTTGCGGCGGACCGTGTTCGATGACGACGCGGAATACGCCCTTGATCGCTTCGTCGGAGATATTGTTCTTGAGCGATTCGAAGATCTCGAACGCTTCCTTTTCGTACTCCACGCGAGGATCTTTTTGGCCGTAGCCGCGCAAGCCGATACCCGTCTTGAGGTGATCCATCACATATAAGTGATCGACCCACTGGCGGTCGATAATCGGCAGCAGGAGATAGCGCTGCTCGACGACGCGCAGAATTTCCGGTGTAACTTCCTTCTCTTTGGTTTCGTAGGCCTCGACGGCTTTTGCTTGCAGCACACGCCGAATCTCTTCACGGTCCTTCCCTTCGAGATCGGCGACCGTCATGCTTCGCTTGATCGGAAAGACGAGTTCCAGCGCGTTGAGCATCTCTTCGAGATCCCATTCGCTCGGATGCGCGTTCTCCGGCGCGTTTTCTTCGACCGCTTCGTCAACCTTGCCCTCGAGCGTCTGCAGCATGAAGGTCCGCGAATCGAACTTCGCTTCCAGGTTTGCGCGGCGGTCGGCGTAGATCACCGAACGCTGCTTGTTCATCACGTCGTCGTACTCGAGGACGTGCTTGCGAATCTCGTAGTTGTGCGCCTCGACCTTGCTCTGCGCTCGCTGGATCGACTTGCTCACCAGGCCCGACTCGATCGGCTGCTCGTCGGTGAATCCCACGCGCTCCATGATGTTCGTCATGCGCTCGCCGCCGAACAGGCGCATCACTTCGTCTTCGAGCGAAATGTAGAAGCGCGACGAACCCGGGTCGCCTTGCCGGCCCGAGCGTCCGCGAAGCTGGTTGTCGATGCGTCGCGACTCGTGGCGCTCGGTTCCGATGATATGCAGCCCGCCATTGCGGGCGACGCCGTCGCCTAGCTTGATGTCGGTACCGCGACCTGCCATGTTGGTGGCGATCGTCACTTGGCCGTCTTGCCCGGCGTCCTTGATGATTTCGGCTTCCTGCTCGTGGTACTTCGCATTGAGCACGTTGCACTCGACGCCGCGCCGGCGCAGCATCGCGGCCAGCAACTCACTCTTCTCGATCGAACGCGTACCGACCAGCACCGGTCGCCCTTTCGAATGTTCGGCGATGATCTCGTCGACGACGGCTTCGAACTTCGCCTTCTCCGACTTATAAACGATGTCGGAGCTGTCTTTGCGAACCATCGGCATGTTCGTCGGTACGACGACGACGTCTAATCCGTAGATGTCGCGAAACTCGCGTTCTTCGGTCTTCGCCGTGCCCGTCATGCCGGCGAGATGTTCGTAGAGCCGGAAAAGGTTTTGAAAGGTGATCGTCGCGAGGGTTTGATCCTCACCCCGAACTTTGATCCCTTCCTTTGCTTCGATCGCTTGATGGATGCCGTCGGAGTAGCGCCGCCCGTACATCAGCCGCCCGGTGAACTCGTCGACGATGACGATCTCGCCTTCCTTCTCGATGTACTGCTGGTCGCGGTGAAACAGGTTCCAGGCCTTGAGCGCGGCGTTGAGCTGATGGGTCAACTCGATGTTGCGCTGCTCGTACAGATTCTGAATGCCGAGCATCTTCTCGACACGGGCGACGCCGGCTTCAGTGATGGGAACGGCGTGCGCCTTCTCGTCGACCGTGTAATCTTCGCCCTTCTTCAGCCGCGGAATGATCTGCGCGAACTTTTCGTAAAGCTCGGTCGCCTCTTGCGAGGGGCCGCTGATGATTAGCGGCGTACGCGCCTCGTCGACGAGGATCGAGTCGACTTCGTCGATGAGGGCGAAGTACAACTCGCGCTGCACCAAGTCTTCGACCTGCCACGCCATGTTGTCGCGCAGATAGTCGAAGCCGACCTCGTTGTTGGTGACGTAGGTGACGTCGCTGTTGTACACCGCGCGCCGCTCGGCCGGTTCGAGTCCGTGCTGGATCACGCCGACGCTCAGGCCGAGGTACTGATAGATTGGGCTCATCCACTCGGCATCGCGACGCGCGAGGTAATCGTTGACGGTGACCACGTGGACGCCGCGTCCTTCCAACGCGCGCGCATAGACGGGCAGCGTCGCGACCAGCGTTTTGCCTTCGCCGGTCTTCATCTCGGCGATGCGTCCCTCGAAAAGGACCTGGCCGCCCATGATCTGCACGTCGAAGTGCCGCATGCCCAGCGTGCGTTTGCCGGCCTCGCGCACGACGGCGAAGACTTCCGGCAGCATTGCGTCGAGCGATTCACCTTGCTCTAGGCGATTCTTGAACTCGGCCGTCTTGGCTTGCAGCTCCGCATCGGGCAGCGCGGAGAAGCGGGCGTCGAACTCATTGACGGCTCGAGCGGTGCGCCGTAGGCGCGCCACATCGCGTTCGTTACCGTCAATTAGTGTTTTGAGGAATGCCATTCGCCGACAAAGGCCCTACGGATTGATTGCTATTCCGGTTACGGCGCCCGGCGACGTGTAATTCGTCGGCGTGACGTTGTGGTTGTTCCCGGCGCCGGCGCCGGCGGGGAAGATCAAGATGATGCCCTTTCCGCCCGACGTCGAGTCGGCGACATACGTGACTCCAGCCGAGTTGAGCTTGATGTCCGTCGGTTGATAGAGCATCGTATTACAGCCCTGGATCTTGCGAATCGGTTTCGTGAACGGGATTCGCTTATTGTACGGCGGGAAGACCAAGATCGCGGGCGCGTCGGAGGCGTGACAGCTCGCGCCGCGTCGCCCTTGGTCGACGATATAGATGTTAGCGGACGAATCGAGCGCCACGCCGGTAGGCGTGATCATGCCGTTCTTCGCGTCGATCGTGAATCGCGGAGCGATGTTCACCGGCGTCGGCGTCGGTGATGGCGTCGGCGACGGCGAAGGCGTCGGCGTGGGCTTGGGTGAGCCCGTCGGCGTCGGCGTTGGTTTAGGTGACGGCGTTGGTTTGGGCGTCGAGGTCGGCCTGGGACTCGCCGTAGGCGTCGGCAGAGCGAACTGCTCTACCGTTGCGCCCTGAATGTTGGCGACGTACAGGTTACCGTTGCGGTCGATCGCGACTCCGCCGGGCAAATTCAAATGGGGCTTGGCGCCCCCGATCGACTGGAACGGCGACGTGGCGCCCGTGTTGAAGAGCAAGATCCGGCTCGGATAGACGTCACTCGAATCGACGTCGGCGATTACCATGATCGGCGGAGCGGGCGGGACCGAACTCGAGGGTAACGGGCTCGGACCTTTGGGCGTAAACGCGATGCCGCGCGGACGGCCCGGAAGAATCGCACTGTTCAGCGGATTCACGTCCCCGGTTGCCAGCGCTGCAAACTCAACTAAAACCGCATTTTTCGTGCTTGGGTTGTAGTTCGTTACCCACAGGTCTCCGCGTCGATCGAAGGCCAGATATTGGGGGCCGTTGAGCGTTGTGTTGGCGCCGCCGATTTCATAGGCCGGGCCGCCACCGAGCTTCGACTCCGTCGTGCCGTCCGAGTAGATGCTAATTGCGTTCTGATTGCTGTTGCTGGCGTAGAGCGTCTTGGACGGAAAGTTCGGTCCGACGTTCACGCCTGTCGTCATGCCAAGATTACTGCACGCAACGATCGCGGCAGTGGTGGCGAGCAGAAGAAAACTTACGGTGAGCTTAGACAGCATGCTTTCCCAAGGGTTCCCGCAGAGGCGTGACTTTCCTCGGCACGCGTGCGGCTGGCGAGGAGCCAGATGGCGGCTACAAACATCACAATGACCACAAAAACCACGATAAAACGGCGGATTCGCCGGCGCTGATAGGCCGGACGCCCCGACTCAACATCGATAATTTGGCGTGGCAACCGCCTAAACCGCTCTCCGCAAGGGATGGTTGAGCTCACCGGTCTGCACCAGCTTGAGCAGCTCGCCAACGGTAACGAATCGGTAGCCGGCCCTCTTGAAGCGGTCTACGACGTACGGCAAAGCCTCGATCGTGGCGAGTTTGCCGCTGTGGAGCAGCACGATCTCCGGCGCGGTCGCATGCTCCACCAGGTGACGCTGTAGGGCCTCAACGGTCACATTGCGCCAATCGCCGCCGTCGTCGGTCCAGAGCACGACAGAATAGCCAAGCGCTTGAAGGACGCGCAACGTGCGCTCGGTATAGCGGCCGTGAGGAGGACGCATCAGGACCCGCACGGCCGGATCGTGGCTGAGCTGCCAAAGCGCGTCGCGCGCTTCGAGAACCTCCTTGCGAACTTGATCGGCGCTCTCTTGATCGAGGTTTGGATGCGTATACGTGTGATCGCCGATTTCGTTGCCCTCGGCTTCGATGCGGCGCGTCAGCTCCGGCCATTGCCGCGCATCCTGTCCGATCAAGAAGAACGTGGCCGGCACGTGCAGATCGTGCAGCACGTCGAGCAGCATCGGCGTGTAAATTGGATAGGGCCCGTCGTCGAACGTCAGCGCGATCAAGCGCGGGCGTCCCGAGCGGTCCTCAGTCGGCAGCTCGTGCGTCGCGCGATAGAGCCGTGCCGCGAGATCGTCGGAGAGTTCCAGATGTAAGTTCGTCGTCGGCGTTACCAGCGCCGGCGCTAAATTGCTCTTGTGCACGACGACGCGCCAGCCGCCGGCAACCAATAGCCCAGCCGCCGCAACGACCGCAACGATGCTCTTCGCGGTCACAGGTTCGGCGCGGCGTTACTCGCCAGATCGTTCCCGACGATAACCGTGACGTCGCTCGTGGCTTGCGCGGGCGAGGGGCTTGACGGATCGGGAACGACGAGCACACCTTTAGCGGTCTGCGGCAGCGCGGCTCGCACCTTGGCGCCGGCAAACGTTACGCTCGAATGCTCGTGGATCTCCGTCGCCGTGTAATCGGAACGGTCCGCGTTACCGACGTCACCGATCGTGAAGCCGGCGTGCTTGAGTTCGGCCGCGACGCGGTGGGCCGCTCCAGCGATCGTGCTGCCGTTCTCGACGTCGACGTGCAGCGTCGAGGGCGGGATCGCTGCCAGCGTCATCGCATCGGGGGACCGGACCGGCATCGGCGGTGCGGCCGTCAACATCGCTGCCACCAGGTTTGCTCGAGCCTGCGTATCGGGTACGAGCGAATCGCCTTCGTTGGGTAAGTTGATGTCGCTGGTGTACGGAACCTGATTGCTGACAACGGCGGCCGGCGAGATTCCCTGAAAATATGTTACCAGCGAAACGATCTGAGGATCGGTAAAATCGGTCTCGACGTATTTGCGAAAGACTGCGAGCAAACTGCCGATGTGCATCAGCGTGTTGACGCGATTGCTCTTGGCCTCCTCGACCAACGCGCGCAACACCTGCTGCTGGCGCATGATGCGGCACGGATCGCTGCACCAATCCTCGCGAAAGCGCATGTATCCTACCGCCCGGGGACCGTCGAGGTGCTGCATGCCCTCCTTCAAATGGATGTGAAGGTGGCCCCAGGTGTCGTCGTAGTTCAGGGATTCACCGGTGCAGCCCGTCTTATAGCGGAAGCAGTCGGAGGACTTCACGTACACGTCCACGCCGCCGAGCGCCGCGATGAATGCCTGGGTCGCGTCGATGCGCAGAATTACATATCGGTCGAAGCCGGGAATGCCGAGCCACTTGGAGATGACGCTCTTGGCCTCTTTGACGCCACCCTCCGATTGCGCCGCGTTGATCTTGGATTGAGCACCGTTTGGCATCGTCGCGATCATGTCGCGCGGAATCGAAAGCTCGTAGATTCGCTTGTTCGCAAGGTCGAGGTTGACCGCCCAGATTACGTCGCTGCGCGATTGGGTGGAATACTCTTCGTCCTTCTGGTTGTAGTCGTAGTCGAGGCCCTCGACGAGCACGAGCAGGTTGGACTTGCCGAAGATCTGCTGCGGCGTCGGCACGAACATCTGAGTAAGCGCAGTCACCGGGCTCTTGCGCTCGACGACCGTATAACCGGCAGCGGCCGCAACGACGCCGACGACGACGATGGCGAGGGTCAGTACGACTTTGCTTTTAATCAAACAGCGCAGCGCTCCGGCGATTCGGCTCGACCGAAGAAATCGAACGGTCCGTACTCATCCAGACAAACGTCGAGGAACTCGCCAACCTGTGCGTTTCCTGTGAAATAAATGCCACCATCGACACCCGGCGCTTCACCTTCCGAACGTCCGAACCATGCTCGTTTTGCATTAAGAAACTCCTCGGCGAGCACGCGCACCGTCGTGCCGCAGCGCGCGGCGCGCCCGCGCTCCGAGGCGAGTCGTTGCGCCTCGCGCAGCCGGATGAGCCGCCGCCGGCGGCGCGCGGTGCCGACACGATCGGATAACTCCGCCGCGGGCGTTCCCTCTTCTGCGCTGTACTCGAAAAAGCCGACGCGATCGAGCTGCGCGCGTTCGATCCAGCGCTCGAGATATTCGACGTGTTCGTCGGTCTCGCCGGGAAAACCGACGATGAACGTCGAACGCATGGTGATTCCCGGAACGCGCGAACGAAAGTCGTCGAGAATCTCGAGATACCGCTCGCCGTTACCGGGTCGCCGCATCGCCCGCAAGACTTCCGGATGCGCATGTTGCAGCGGCATATCCATATACTTGCAGACTTTGGGAAGCTCGGCGATGGCGCTGACCAGCTCGCGATCGACGGTCGCCGGATAGAGGTAGAGCAGACGAATCCATTGCAGCGCGTCGATCGCGTGCAGCCGTTCGAGCAGCTGCGCGAGCCCGCCGCGGCGCAGCCCGCGGTCGCGCCCCCACATCGACGTGTCCTGCGCGATCAAAATCAGCTCTTTGGCTCCGCCGTTCACCAGGGCTTGGGCCTCAAGCAGGATCGACTCCATGCTGCGGCTTCTAAACTTTCCGCGGAGCGCCGGAATGATGCAGAACGTACACGGGTGATCGCAGCCTTCGGCGATCTTCAGATAGGCGGTCGCGCGCGGCGTCGTGACGAGACGCGGCAGGAAGTCGTGCTCGGGTTCGGCTTCCAAATGAAGCCTGACCGGTTTTCGACCGGCCTCGACGTCTTCGAGCAGCTCGACAATACCGGCGTAGGCGCCCGTCCCGACCACGCCATCGATCTCCGGTACCAGGCTCTGCAACTGCGCGCCGTATCGCTGCGCCAGGCAGCCGGCGACGATCAACTGCTGACCGCGGCGTTTACGCGAGGCATGCTCGAGGATGACTTCGGTGGATTCTTCTTTCGCCGGATCGATAAAGGCGCACGTGTTTATGACGACCGTATCGGCGCGCCCGGCCTCCGATTCCAACCGCCACCCGGCGCTCGAGAGTTTGGCGATCATCACCTCGGTGTCCACGAGGTTCTTTGCACAACCGAGGCTTACGAAGGCAACGCTTCGCATCGGGCGCGTTCCGCTAACGGTAGTTTACGAACTGCAAGGGCAGCTCGAACTCCATGGCTTTTAGCGACGCGATGACCTTCTGCAGATCGTCCCTGTTCTTGCCGGAGACGCGAATCTGCTCGTCCTGAAACTGCGCGGTGACTTTCAGTTTGAGGTTCTTGATGTGAACCATCAGATCTCGGCTCTGGTCTTTCGAGATCCCGCTGCGGGGTGTGAGGATCTGCCGCACGGTTCCACTGGCCGCCGGCTCCACTTCACCGTACTCGAAGGCTTTGAGATCGATGCCACGCCGGACGGCCTTGGCTTGGAACATATCCACGACGTTGCGCATCTTCAGCTCGTCGTCTGAGATAAGCGTGATCTTCTTGCCGTCGTATTCGATGCTCGTCTTGCTGTGCTTGAAATCGAAGCGGTTCTCGATCTCTTTACGCGTCTGATTGAGCGCGTTGTCGAGTTCTTGCGTGTCTACGCGCGAGACCACGTCGAACGAAGAATCGCTCGCCAATCGTTACTCCTCTCAAAGAGTGAAGGCTTGCTCGACGACGTCTCCCGCCTTGCCGAGCTTTCCACGGTCCTTGCCGTCGACGTAAACTTCGACGCCGCCGGCATTGCCGAGGCGCACCAAGGCGCTCTTTCCGTGGAACGTCTTTGAAGTGCCGGCCGGAAACGTACCCTCCATGCTAACATTTCCGTCAACCGTGACCCGCAGCCACGAAGGCGCCGAGAGCACCAAAGCGAGCGAGCTGGTCCCGCCAAGGGTCGGGGTGGGGGATGGGGCCGGCGGCGACGGCGACACGGAACTAGCGGCCGTCGGGGCCGCGGAGGCTACCGCCACGGCGCCCTGTTCGCTGCGAAGCGCCAGCTCGTTATAGACGACGAAGGCGACCAGCAGCACGGCAACCGTCCCGGCGATCCAAATTAGCACGAGGCCACGCCGCCCCGATGCGGGGCTGCTGCCCGCCGCCTGCTCGGTGCTGGGCGCGGGTGGTTCGGGCAGCGTCGCGTTGAAGTCGGCGACCGCCTCCTCGGGATCAAGCCTGAGATACCGGGCGTACGTCCGGAGAAAACCGCGAATATAGACGGGCGGGCCGATCGCGTCCCAGTGCTCGTCCTCGATGGCGGAGAGGTAAACCGAGCGAATGCGGATCTGGTCGGCCACGTCGGAGAGCGAGGCGCCACGAGCTTCGCGGGCGGCGCGAAACCGTTCACCCAGTTGTCGAGGGCCAGCATCGCTCATCGGTCCGGTTTGAGTTGGCCCCGTCTTAATGTTATCCTGTTCGATTAGATGGCGAGCGAACGCGTAGTCGCAGCGATGAGCGGGGGTGTAGACTCCGCCGTTGCCGCAGGCTTATTGGTCGAAAGCGGCTACGACGTGGTCGGCATCACCATGAAGATGTACGCGCCCTCACGTCCTGCCCACGCCAAGAGCTGTTGTGGCAGCAGCGACTTCGACGACGCCCGTCGGAGCGCGGCGGCACTGGGAATTCCGCACTACGTGTTGGATTTCCAAGAAGCGTTTCGACGTACGGTCGTCGAGCGTTTCGTGGACGATTATGTCGCCGGACGAACGCCCAACCCGTGCGTTTCATGCAACAACTTCGTTAAACTCGGAACGCTCGCACAGTACGCCGATCGACTGGGTGCGCGCTATATCGCGACCGGTCATTACGCGCGCGTCGAGCGGCGCGACGACGGGCCGCATCTCTTTCGCAGCCCGCATGCAAAGGATCAGGCGTATGCGCTCGCGCAGCTCGCGCCGGCGCAACTCGGGCGGCTCCTTCTGCCGCTCGGCGATTTCGACAAGGGGGCGACGCGCGAGCACGCACGGCGCTTAGGCCTTCCGGTGCACGACAAAGCGGAGTCGCAAGATATCTGTTTCGTGGAAGGCGGCGATTACCGTGACGTCGTCGGGGCGCTACGTCCGGAAGTTTCGGCTCCGGGCGCGGTGGTCGCTTCGAACGGCGAGGTTTTGGGCGAGCACGACGGCATCGTCAACTATACGATCGGCCAACGCGCGCGGCTGCCGGCAAGCAGCGACGGACCGCGGTATGTAACGCGCATCGACGCTTCGACCAACACCATCGTCATCGGTCGCGAAGACGAGCTGCTCTCATACGAGTTGGTCGCGGATGAGGTGAATCTGATTCGACCCGAACGCTTCGCCCGCGGCGACATTCCGGTGCGGGCGATGATCCGCTATCGCGCGACGCCGGCACCGGCGATGGCTTCTATATCGCCGGAGGGTCTGCTGCTGCTGCGTTTCGACGAAGCGCAGCGCGCCGTTTCGGCGGGCCAACTAGTTGCGCTAATCGATCCGAAGACCGACGAAATGCTTGGCGCCGCCACGATTCTGCCGCCAGTGCCAGCCTGAAGCTTCCCCAGTGTCATCTTGAGCGGAGTCGAAGGGTGACCGTAGTCACCATTCGAACAGCCCGAGGGTGACAAAATAGGGGGCACGACATGGGCTTTGCGCGATTTTTCTCCTGCGCCGTTGGAATGCTCGTCGCCACTCAAACTCTGGCGGGATGCGATCGCACCGCCGCGCCGGCCGTGCCGCACGTTCTAAACCCGCAGGCAGGCGCACGCCAGGCGCTGCTCTACGTCTCGGATACGGCGACAAATAGCGTTTCGATCTACTCGTATCCTCGATTGAAGCTGACGGGAAAGCTCAGCGTAAAACGCCCGGTGGGTCTCTGCGTCGATCCACGCACCGGCAACGTCTGGGTCGTCTTGGAACTATCGCCCGAGATCATCGAGTTCCCGCACGGCGGAACGAAACGCATGCACACACTTGATCTCGGCTACGGCTTCCAGGCCTGTGCCGTAGACGCGAGCGGGAACCTCGCCGTAGCCAGGTACAATAACTATGATGATCCCGGAGCGCTCTTCATCTTCAAGAATGGGCGCGGCAAGCCGGCGATCTATGAAAACCCGAAGATGTTTTATTATGTGTTCGTCGGTTACGACAGCAGTGGGAACGCTTTCGTAGACGGCGAAAATTATGCTAAACTCGTAGAGCTACCGGCAGGCGGTCAGAAACTTGAGAACGTTACCCCGAAGAGGTTTACGTTGAGCTCTCCGGGCGGCGTGCAATACGACGGCACCAATCTCGCGGTCGGCGATGCGAAGCGAGGTGTAATCTACCAAGTCTCCAGCCGCACGATCGTTGGAAAGACGAAGTTGAACGGCGCCTGTACCGTTCAACAGTTCTTTATAGACGAAGAACGCGGCCACGTCATCGCGCCGAACCGTTGCCACTCGAAAGGCGACGTTTTGATCTACGACTATCCCGCCGGGGGCAATCCTATCAAGAGAATTACCGGCTTGCGCTATCCGTTCGCTGCCGTCGTCAGCCCGTAGAAGCGCTTCCCACTGACAACGCGTTCCAATACGTGTCGCGGACGACGGGTTTGAAGCCCGCGGAGACGATCAGCTTTTCGAGTTCGTCACGCGTAGCTTCGTTGGTGCTGCCGGCATCGTGAACGACGCGCTCTTCGAGGATCGTTCCGCCCATATCATCGCAGCCGTAGAAGAGGGCGAGTTGCCCCATCTTCAAGCCCGGCGTCAGCCAAGAAGCCTGCAGGTGGGCGAAGTTGTCGAGATAGAGCCGCGAAATCGCGAGCACGCGCAAATAGTCGAGGCCGGTCGACTCTTTTCCGCGCAACGGCGTTTTAAACGGCACGTAATACCAGGGGATGAAGGCGGTAAAGCCGCCGGTTTCGTCTTGCAGCTCCCGCAGCACGTGAAGGTGCTCGATGCGCTCCTCGCGCGTTTCGATCGAACCGAACATCATCGTCGCCGTCGTCGGCATGCCGAGCTGCTGCGCCTCGCGCATCACGCCCAGCCACTCGTGCGGTTTGATTTTGCGCGCGGAGATCCGTTTGCGAACGCGTTCCACTAAAATCTCCGCACCCGCCCCCGGAAGCGACTTCATGCCCGCATCTTTGAGACGCGACAGGACCTCGCGCGTCGAAATGCCTTCGACGTGGGCGAGCCCGACGATCTCGGAGACCGACAGCGAATGGATGTCCACATGCGGGTACTCGCGTCGCACGCGGTCGAAAAGCGTTTCAAACCACTCCATGCCCAGCTCCGGATTCACGCCGCCTTGGATCATGATTTGCGTCGCGCCTTGGTCCGCCGCAAACTTCACGCGCTCGAGCACGACGTCGTGCGACATCGTGTAGCCTTCTTTGTGGTGCTCCGGCCGAAAGAAGGCGCAAAACGTGCAATGTACGTTGCAGACGTTGGTGTAGTTGATCGTCGTATCGACGACGTAGGTCACGACGTCGCGCGGGTGCATCGCCATGCGGCGCGCGTGCGCCGCAGCGCCCAGATCGTGAATATCGGCTTCATTATAAAGCCGCACGCCCTCGTCGAACGAGAGGCGACCCCCGCCCGCAGCGTGCTCGAGGAGGCTATCGAGCGACATACGCGGCCTCAGCGAACGTGTCGGGCAGCGTTGGAATCGCGGCGATTTCGAGCAGCTCGCGACAGAATGACGCGAGGCCGTTCTGCGCGGCGACGTGAAACGAGAAGTTCAGCTTGCCGTAGTAGTTTTCGTAGAAACCCGCGGGGCGCGCGATGATCGCTTGCGCGCGGGCGACGACGTCGCGCTGGTGGGCGCGCGACCAGGTGTACGAGTCGGTCAGTGCGTGCATGCAAGACGCAACGGCCGCGGGATCGCGCTCGTAGACGTCGCGGCGCGCGGCCCAGACCGCGAAGACCGTCTGCAATCCCGTCCATTCGTGCCAAAGCTTTCCGAGATCGTAAACGCGATCCGCGGGAAAACGCTCGATCGCGTCGATTGCGGAGTCGCCGATCAGCAGCGTCGGCTCGCCGAAACGCGCCCGCTGCAACGGTTCAGGTTCGGGAAAGTAGCGCGGCCGCTGGCCGAAGCGGCGCTCCAAGATCACGCGCAGTAAGTAGCGCCCACTCGCGGATTCTTCGGAAACGTAGACCGGCACCCCGTCGAGCTGTTGCGGCGGCACCGCTGAGATGAGAACGACCGAAACCACCTCGTCGCGCGCGCCGATGCAGAGATCGGGCAACAGCACGAGCCGCTCCCAGTTCGCCGCCCACGTGAAGGCGCTGATCGGGCTCAGGTCGAGCTCGTCGTGCAACAGCATCGCGTTGAGGCGCGCGGGAACGTCGGAGTGAAGCGTTCCAGGATACTCGATCACCCCGGCGTCAAACGCAGCGTAGATCGGCAGGTCGTTGGTGTATTTGATCCGGCCGCAGCGAAGGGTCATCGCGTGGGTCACCCTTCGACTGCGCTCAGGGTGACACTGGGGGTCCAGTCCCATGGGAATTCGTTGTAGGTTGAGTTGCGGCGGACTGGGACGTAGCCGGCCTCTTCGATCAAGCGGCGGAACTCGCGGTCGTCTACGTACTGCCCGGATTGAGTTCCGGCCGAATGATAGATCATCTCCTCATCGGTCGACCCGTGCGTGCCGTCCATGTCGTCGGCCCCGAACTCGAGCGCGACCTGACAGACCTTCAATCCTTGAATCATCCAGTAGGCTTTGATGTGATCGAAGTTGTTGAGCATCAGTCGCGCGACGGCAAACGTCCGAATGTCGTCGAGGCCGGTGGTCCAGCCGCAGTACGACAGCTCGTTGCCGTCGGGGTGAAACGCGAGCGGAATGAAGGCGTTGAATCCGGGAGAGCGCTCTTGCGATTCGCGCAACCGGATCAAATGGTCGACGCGATCTTCGAGCGACTCGATGTGTCCGTAGAGCATCGTCGCATTGCTGGCAACGCCTTGGCGGTGAAGCTCCTCGTGCAAGAGCAGCCAGTTCGCGGCGGAAACCTTATTCGGACAAATTTTGCCGCGGGTCGGTTCGGCGAAGATCTCGGCGGCGCCGCCGTTGACGTTATCGAGCCCGGCGTTCTTCAATTCCGTTACGATCTGCGGAAACGACATGCGATGGCGCTTGGCCATGTATTCGATCTCGGCGGCGGTAAAGAGCGAGAGCTGAACGTGCGGCAGTTGGGCTTTGAAGCGGCGCATCAAGGGCAGCCAATAGTCCAGCGAGAGCTGGCGCGGATCGTGGCCGCCGACGATGTGGAGCTGGTTAAAGTTCGTCCCGGTCTCTACGGCCTTGGCGAAGACCTGGTCGGCGGTCATGCGAAAGACGCGCTGCGGCTCCTTGAACTCGTCGGCGGCAAACGAACAAAACGTGCACCCGGCGAAGCAGACATTTGTCGAGTTGATGTAGCGGTTGAGAACGTAGAAGACTTTCTTGCCGCTCTTGTGCTCCTTCTGCTTGCGGGCGAGCCGCCCGAGCGTGTGGATATCCCAGGTGCGATAGAGCGCGAGCCCGTCGTCCATGGAGAGCGGAGTGCCGGCGTCGAGTTTCCGCTCGATTTCAACCATCATTGGGTCGGCGAAGGCCATCGGGCTTCTATTCTGCCGCGCTGGAGATGCGACCCCCAACGCCACCGAAGACGCCCCCGGCCATGACGCCGAGCACTAGGCATGCGACGACCATGCCGAGCAAGGTGCCGCCGAGCAGATCGGTGACGTAGTGCGCGCCGAGCGCGAGTCGCGACCAGCAGATCGCGAGCGCCAGGAGCACTAGCAGGGAACCCGCGACGTTACGAGTCCTCTTCGGCAAGTCGGAAGCGAAGATCATCAACGCCAAAAGCGCGTAGAATCCCATTGCGATTGCGGCGTGCGAGCTTGGGTAGGAGAACGTCGTTTCGTGCTTCACAACCCAATCGACCGGCCGAGCGCGTGCGAAGACGTGCTGAAAGTAGTCGGCGGCCCGCCACGATATTAGCAATGAAACGACGCTGAGGATCAGGCGCGCCCTCCATTCCAGGAAGCGCCACGCCAGGGCCAAGACGGCGATGCTGACGGGGACCAGGACAGCAGGGTAGCACGCCCAGGTCAGCCACCATGCGACAAGAGTCGAATGGTCGAACGACGAGCGCTCCCACGGAACGAAGAGGCCCGGCTCGCCGTGCGTCGCCACGGAGTTGCCCAGCGCGATGAACGCGCCGAACGCAACGAGCGCGAGCGCGAAGCAGAACGCGACGGTTGAAAGGCGGCTCACGCTATTCGGTGCTCGCAAAGAGATCTTGCTGCGCTTCTTCGGTCTTGCCCAATCGCGGCGCCACGATCTCCAGGTCCGCAAGGCTAATCAGGATCTTGCGAGGCTTGGTTCCCTCGTGTTGACCGACGACTTTGAAATCCTCGAGCTGCTTCATCAATCGCATCGCGCGCGGGTGGCCGATCGAGAAGCGCGATTGCAGCGCGGCCGTCGACGCGTAGTTCGTCTCGATGAGGAACTTGGCAGCCTCATAGCAGAGCGGATCGGTCTCTTTTCGCGCGGCTTCGTCGTCGCCCAGCGGCACGACCTCGACGTCGAGCAGGTTGTCCGGACGCGATTGACGCGCCCAAAACTCGACGAGACGGTTTACCTCGGCGCCGGTGATCAGCGCACCCTGCGCGCGAATCGGTTTTGGCGCGTCGATCGGCAGGTACAGCATATCGCCGCGGCCGAGCAATCGCTCCGCGCCGTTCATGTCGAGAATCACGCGCGAGTCCGTCTGCGAGCTGACCGCAAAGGCGATGCGCGACGGTACGTTGGCCTTGATGAGGCCGGTGATGACGTCGACCGAAGGACGCTGCGTCGCGACCACGAGATGGATGCCGGTTGCGCGCGCAAGCTGCGCGAGACGCATGATCGTCGTTTCGACCTTGCTGGGAGCGACGAGCATCAGATCGGCGAGTTCGTCGATCGCGATGACGACGTAAGGCAAACGCTCGTCGGGATATTTCGCGTTGTACTCTTCGATCTTGCGGACGCCGGCTTTGGCAAACCGCTCGTAGCGGGCCTCCATCTCTTTGGTCATCTCGAAGAGCGCCCCGGCGGCCAGCCTCGGGTCGGCGATTACGTCCTTAATTAAATGAGGAATGCCGTTATAAACGGTCAGCTCGACGCGTTTGGGATCGATCATCAGCATCTGCACTTGGTCCGGCGTAGCGCTCACCAACAGCGACGCGACGATCGTGTTCAAGCAAACGGACTTGCCGGCGCCGGTCGCGCCCGCAATCAAAAGATGCGGCATCTTGCAGAGATCGCCGAACACCGGCCGGCCCGTGATGTCTTTGCCCAAAGCCATCCACAGCGGCGGCACTTGGCCGCGATTGGGAAGCGCATCGAGAATCTCGCGAATCGCCACGATCGAGACGGTCTTGTTCGGCACCTCGATTCCGATCGCGGACTTTCCCGGAATCGGCGCTTCGATGCGGACGCTGGTCGCGGCCAGCGCCAGCGCCAGATCGTCGGCAAGCGACGCAATGCGCGAAATCTTGACGCCTCGTTCGGGCTTGAGCTCGTAGCGCGTCACCGAGGGTCCTCGCTCGATGTGCGCCACCTTCGCGCCGACGCCAAAACTCGCGAGCGTGTCTTCGAGCACGTGCGCGCGACTTGATTCGTCAACTGCTACGTTCGGCGGGGCGTCGAAAATCGAGAGGTCGGGCAAGCGATAGGCGCGACTGCTCGTCGGCGTCGGCGGGTCCGGAATCGTTCGCTTCTCGACGCGGACCGGAACGATGGGTCTTGACATGACGATGGGCGGTTCGGCTTCGATCTCCAACAATGGCCGCTCGACTAATGCGGGAACCGGCGCGATCGGTTTTGGTTCGGGCTCTTCCGTTGGGCGGTCAGGGCGAGGAAGCGCGGGAAGCCGAACGTTGCTCAAGAGCAGCACCACTCGGCCGATCGTTTTCTTTAGACTCGCGTTGGTAAGCCAAAGTGTGAGCGAGAGCGCCGCAAGCGAGAGGACGACGGTCGCTCCGACGCCGCCGACGAGCGCGCGAAGCGCCCACCAAATGTTCGTTCCGACGATCCCGCCGTGCTTCCAGCCCCGCGCGCCCAAGAAAGCGTCGAAAATCAAAAAGTACGCAAGCGTGCTGCTGCCGAGTCCCGCAATCATGCGCGGAACGTTGATTTCTAGAAAGATGATCCCGCCGATCAATGCGACGAGCACGGGGAAAAGCGGAGCGGCATCTCCAAAGAGAGTGCGTAGCTCAGTGGCGCCCCAGTGGCCAATGCTGCCGGCATGATTCGGAAACGCCAAGGCGATGCCGCAAAGTACGGCGAGTGCGATCGCGGCGAGCCCAACGATCTCGAGGTTGAGCCGGGTCCTGGCATTCGCCCTGCGGCGGTTGCGCGCCATGGAAGCTATCTGTTCTTCGTCACTACGGGAGTTCATTTTGGCTGCGGCTACGCTCGTCGTCCTCGAGGGCGACCAAACCGGACAGGAGTTGCTGCTCGAGGCTCTGCGCGTGCTCGATCCGAGCGTTACCGGCGTCGAGCTGACGTTTGAGCGATTCGACTTGTCGCTTGCAAATCGTCGCGCGACGGCAAATCGCGTCGTGCTCGACGCGGCCGAGGCGATAAAGCGCCGGCGCCTCGGCCTCAAAGCCGCGACGATAACGCCCGAAGGCCAAGGCGACGTGGGTTCGCCTAACCGCATCCTACGCGAAGCGATCGGCGGGAGCGTCATCGTCCGAACCGGACGCAAGTTGCCGCGCGTCCGCCCCGTCGGCGGGATTCACGCGCCGATCTCGGTCGTTCGAATGGCGGTCGGCGATGCCTACGGCGCAACGGAATGGCGGGAAGGCGAGGGTCTCGATGAAGCCGCGTATCGCACGGAGCGAATCTCGCGCCGCGTCTGCCGGTACGTTTCGGAGTACGCCTTCGTCCATGCGAGCAAAATGGGCGCGACGGTCTTCGGCGGCCCGAAGTTTACCGTCAGCCCCGTTTACGAAGGCATGCTCAAAGAAGAGATGGATGCCGCGGCTGCGCGCCATCCCGACATCGACTACGACCCACAGCTCATCGACGCCACCTATGCGTTGCTGCTCTCGTCTGCGGGCGACAAACCGCTGGTGATTCCATCGCTCAATCGCGACGGCGACTGCCTCTCGGACCTCGTGATGCAGCTCTTCGGCTCGATCGCAGGCGCCGAGTCGGTGCTCCTTGCGTTTGATGAGAGTTTGCGGCCGTCGGCGGTAATGGCAGAAGCGCCGCACGGCACCGCACCGCGATTAGAGGGAAAGAACGTCGCCAATCCGCTGGCGATGATCCTCGCCGGCGCCGCGGTTCTCTCGTACATCGACGATCCGCTCGCCCGTAAAGCGTCGCAAGCGATCTATTCATCCGCGATGGATGCGGTGCAATCAGGAGTGGCAACCGCCGATCTCGGCGGCCACGCGAGCACGACGGAGTTTACCGACGCCGTGATGGCGCGGGTTCAAGCCACGACGCATGGTGCGCCGTGACGCTGCTCACGCGTCGAATGCGTTGCTTCCCTCGAGCGAGTTAGAATAAAGAAGAACGAGGCGCTGCATTACTGCAGCGCCTCGTGCGTTTCGATGTGTTAGTCGACTTGACAACCCAGGCAACTCGACTCTAGCACACCTCGCACGGCTTCGCAACGGCGACTGCCGTCGCGGCTGGAGCGCCCGGGAATCGAACCCGGGGCCACACGGGTTGTCAAGCCTGCAGTCGACACCATCGAAACGCCCCAGCTTCTTACCATCCCTCGCTACCGCTCATGGGCAAGAAGGCCAGGACTTGCAGGAGAGACTCCGCGTGTTCTTTCTTGATGTACCTGCGGCAGTTCGCTAAACTTCCATTACCACGGGGATGACGACGGGGCGGCGTTTGGTGCGCGCGTAGAGGGCGCCGGCCAACTCGCTGCGGATATGCTCTTTGACCGCGGTGACGTCGCGCATCGCGTCAACTGAGATGCCTTCGAGCACCGTCTTCAACTCGGCGCGCAGTTCGTCGAGCACGCCGCCGGCTTCTGGCAGATAGAAGACGCCTTTTGAAATCAGATCGGGACCCCCGATCACTCGCGCTTCCTCGCTGTCGATCGCGACGACAACCATAATGATCCCGTCGTTCGATAGCGCCTTGCGGTCGCGCAGCACAGCTTCTCCGATGTCGCCGATGCCGGACCCGTCGACGAAGACGTTACCGCCGTACGTCCGGCCGACCTTATCGCCGTATTCGTGCGTGAACTCCAGCACGTCGCCGTTCTCGACGATGAAAGCGTTGCCCGCCTCGACGCCGGTTTGAATCGCGAGCTGCGCGTGAGCCGCCAGCATCCGGTATTCACCGTGCACCGGAATGAAGAACTCGGGGCGCACGAGGTTGAGCATCAGCAGCAACTCTTCTTGGGAAGCGTGACCCGAGACGTGCGAACGCCCGTCAGTGCCGTGAATTACGATCGCGCCCAGCTTGGAGAGGTTGTTGATCGTCTTGTGCACGCTCTTCTCGTTGCCGGGAATCGGGGTCGCGCTGATCACGACCGTGTCGCCGGGTACGATCTTAAAGTGTTTGTAGTCACGCACCGACATTCGCGCGAGGCCGCTCATCGGCTCGCCCTGCGAGCCGGTCGTCATCACCACGACGCGCTCGGGCGGATAACCGTCGATGTCTTCGCTGCGAACCATCGTGTCGGCAGGCACCCGCAGATAGCCGAGTTCGCTGGCAAAGTGAACGACGTTGCGCATGGAACGCCCCAAGAACGCGACCTTCCGGTTGAAGCGCACGGCGTGATCCACGGTCTGTTGAATGCGCGGAACGTTCGAGGCAAACGAGGCGACGACGATGCGCCCTTTGGCGTGCGAAAAGATTGACGTAAAGGCCTCGCCGACGGCGCGCTCCGAGCGCGTGTGGCCGGGGCGCTCGGCGTTGGTGGAATCGGAGAGCATGCAGAGCACGCCTTCGTCGCCAATCGCCGCGATTCTCGAAAAATCGGCCGGCTTGCCGTCGATCGGGGTTTGGTCGAACTTGAAGTCGCCCGTATGGAAGATCGTTCCGACCGGCGTCCGCAGCGCGAGCGCGCAGGCCCCGGCAACCGAGTGGTTCACGTGGACGAACTCGGCCTCGACCGAGCCGTAGCGCACGCGGCTGCCCGGCTTGACCAAGGTAAAGTCGACCTCCCCGAGCTTCTGTTCGCGCGACTTCGCTTTGATTAAGGCGATCGTAAGCGCCGTCGCGGCTATCGGTATTTGCGGAAACTCACGCACGAAGTACGGAATCCCGCCGATGTGGTCTTCGTGCCCGTGGGTCACGAGCAGGCCGCGCAACTTGTGGGCGCGCTCGCGCACGTAGGTGAAATCGTTGATAACGATATCGACGCCGTACATCTCGTCGTCGGGAAACATCAAGCCGCAATCGACGACCACCAGGTCGTCGTTGGTCTCGATGACGGTCATATTACGCCCGATCTCGCCGCAGCCGCCCAGCGGGACGATCCGGACGTAGGGCTCGGAGGGGGGTTCGGCGAGGGCCAGGGTGTTTGAGGTCACGAGCGGGACTTTTGCTGCGGGACCTTGCTCCCCCGCGCCGTGGCCGTGAATTGCCCCGCGGAGGTGATCGACAGATGCGACTTTTCCTTGTTATCGCGCTGCTGCTGGGCTCGACGGCGCCTGCAGCGAGCCCGGTGGCGCGAAGCCACGCCACCGCGAGCCCGTCCCCGGCCCCGCTCACGCCCGAGGACCTCTTCTCACGCCGGGCCCTGAGGCGAGCGCGCCTCTTGATCCAGATGCGCGTGATGCAGTTCCGGGAGGAACGCTTGGAATGCATCCGCGCGGCGCTGCAGCGCCGGCTGCCCGATTCACTGTGGCCCGAGGAGCCGACGCCGTCGCGCGGAATCTCGAATGCACGCGCCGCCGTCGCGCACTGCGAAGATGAGCGGCTCGCTTGGTAACTTTTTTCCGTAGATCGGGTAGATCGCTCCATGAAGAATCGTGTTTTTTCCACGCTCATTGTTGGGCTCGTGGGCGCCGTTATCGGCAGCTTCCTTATGATGCTGTATGCCAGCAGCCATTTCGGCGGCGCGACGGGTCCAGATCGCACGCCACCTGCAATCGCGGCCGTTCCGTTGAGCGGAGTGAGCGATCAAGATCGCATCGTGAGCGCGGTCAAACGGACGAAATCGTCCGTCGTCGCGATCACCGAAGAAGTAAACGGGCAGCAAGTCATTCCGGCCGATCCGTTTTTCCAGCAGTTTTTTGGCGGCGGCCAAGGCGGCCCCGGCGTCGTCCAGCCCTATCACGGTGAAGCCTCCGGGTCCGGATTCGTGATCGACTCGCGTGGCGACATCGTTACCAACGCGCACGTGTTACAGCCACCCAGCGGCGGACGCGTGACCAAGCTAACGGTGGTCTTTGCCAACGGCGACCACGTGCCGGCGCACGTCATCGCTTACAACCTCTCGGCCGACGTGGGCATTCTGCGCGTGGATAACTACGGCAAGCTTCCTCCGCCGCTGGAACTCGCCGATTCCACCCGGCTCGAACAGGGTCAATGGGCAATCGCCATCGGCGAGCCGCTTCAGCTCGAACAAACGGTGACGGTGGGCGTCGTCTCGGCCTTCAATCGCTCCGAGCCGATTCCGACCGAAAACGGGGCGGAGATCGACTTCAAAGGCTTGCTGCAGACCTCGGCTCCGATCAATCCCGGCAACTCCGGCGGTCCGCTCATCGACATTGACGGTCAAGTCATTGGAATGAACCAATCCACCGTCAAGTCGGCGTACGCGCAAGGCATCGGCTTCGCGATTCCCTCGAATACCGTACGCAACGTCGTGGCGGCGCTGGAAAAGAATCCGGGCGCGCACCAAGGTACCGATACCGGCTTCTTGGGGATTTACATGGCCGACCTATCCGCCGGCGTCAAGAACCAGATCGGGTATAACGGCACCGGCGGCGTCGCCGTGCAGCAGGTCTTCTCCGGATCGCCCGCTGACCAGGCTGGCATCCAACCAGGCGACGTCATCCTTCAGGCCGACGGCAAGGACTTCAACAGCATCAAGGACCTCCACGACTACATCGCGTCCAAGAAGCCCGGCGACACGATCCGGCTCAACGTCTGGTCGCGCGGCCTCAAGAAGTTCGTCGCAATCAAGCTGAGCGAAACCCCGGCCGCTCAACCGCAGCCGCAACAGCAGCAGCCCGAGGAAGAGCAGCAGCAACCCTAACAAGGGGGCCCCTGCAACCGCGGGCCATTGGGGCGGGTCATAAATAATGAAACAACTCCGCTACCGCATCGTGTATCATGGTGCGGTAGTTCCAATCCGGACTGTCCGTAAGCGGCAAGGCGCCGCCGGCAGCGCGCAGGGCTCGTAACCTCGGCCTCGAGCGCAGTTGCCGGCTCAGCTGGTCCCGGCGGCACGGAAACTTTATGAAAACGAGGTAAGAAAGTTTCATGGCTAAGACGGTCGGCATCGACCTAGGCACGACCAATTCGGTCGTCGCCGTAATGGAGGGAACCCAACCCACCGTTATTCCCAACGCCGAAGGCTCGCGCACGACGCCTTCGGTCGTGGCATTTACAAAGACCGGCGAGCGTCTCGTCGGACAACTCGCGAAGCGCCAGGCAATCACCAATCCCGATCGCACGATCAGCTCGATCAAGCGACACATGGGCGAGGCCGATTACCACGTCAAGATTGACGGCAAGGATTACACGCCGCAAGAAATTTCGGCGATGATTCTGCAGAAGCTCGTCAACGACGCGAGCAACTATCTTGGCGAGCGCGTGACCAAAGCAGTCATCACCGTGCCGGCCTACTTCAACGATTCGCAGCGTCAAGCGACCAAAGACGCCGGCAAGATTGCCGGACTCGACGTTCTGCGCATCATCAACGAACCCACGGCTGCCGCACTCGCGTACGGCCTGGAGAAAAAAGGCAACGAGACGATCCTCGTATGGGATCTCGGAGGCGGCACGTACGACGTGTCGATCCTTGAAGTCGGCGACGGCGTTTTCGAAGTCAAAGCGACCAACGGCGACACCCATCTCGGCGGCGACGACTACGACCATCGCGTGGTCGAGTGGCTGGTGGATCAGTTCCGTCGCGATCAGGGAATCGACCTGAGCAAAGATAAGCAGGCGATGCAGCGGCTCACCGAAGCGGCCGAAAAGGCTAAGATCGAGCTTTCGTCGGTCGTGCAGACGAGCATCAATCTGCCGTTCGTCACGGCCGACCAGGAAGGGCCCAAGCACCTCGACTACACGCTCACCCGCGCGAAGTTCGAAGAGCTGACCGGCGATCTTACCGATCGCTGCGTGGGACCGTTCCACAATGCGATCGCCGACGCAAAGCTCGACGTCTCAAAGCTCGACGAAGTGATCATGGTCGGCGGCGCGACGCGCATGCCGGTCATCCAAGAACTCGTTCGCAAGCTGACGGGCAAAGAGCCGAATCTCACCGTCAACCCCGATGAAGTCGTGGCGGTCGGTGCGGCCATCCAAGCCGGTGTTCTCTCCGGCGAAGTGCGCGACGTCGTACTGCTCGACGTAACGCCGCTCTCGCTCGGGCTCGAAACGCTCGGCGGCGTGATGACTAAGCTGATCGATCGGAACACCACGATTCCAACGAAGAAGTCGCAGATATTCACGACGGCCGAAGACGGCCAGACCTCGGTGGAAGTTCACGTGCTGCAAGGCGAACGCCCCATGGCACCGGATAATAAGACACTCGGGCGATTCCGGCTGGAAGGGATTCCACCGGCGCCGCGTGGCGTGCCGCAGATCGAGGTGACGTTCAACATCGATGCCAACGGCATCGTGAACGTCAGCGCGAAGGATCTCGGAACCGGCAAAGAGCAGCAGATCACGATCACCGCTTCGACCAATCTGAACAAGGATGAAGTCGACCGCATGGTCCGCGACGCCGAGCTTCAAGGGGCAGCCGACAAAGCCAGGCGCGACGAGGCCGAAGTACGCAACAACGCGTCGAGCCTAATCTATTCGACGGAGAAGTCGCTCAAAGAAGTCGGTGACAAACTCGACGCGGGTCCGCGGGGCGACGTCGAGCGCGCGCTCGCAGAGCTCAAGCAGATCAGCGAAAACGGCACGGTCGAGCAGATCAAACCGGCAATCGATGCGCTGCAACAGGCCAGTTATAAAATGGCCGAGTTGCTCTACAAGGCCGCGGCGCCGCAGGGCGAGCAGCCGAGTACGGGCGATGGCGCACCGACGTCCAACGGCTCCGGCGGCGGTTCCGGAGCACCCAGCGACGACGTCATCGACGCCGAGTTCAAAGAAGCGCAGTAGGCGTCGCCTCGTTGAAAGAACTCGATGTTTGACGATCCGTCGGTTTTAAGGACCGAGGCCGGAGAGGCCACGATCGAAGAGCAAGCGCCGCAGCAGCCGTCTCCGGAAGAACAGCTCGCTGCGGCCAACGCTCGCGCCGATGAGAACTACGGCAAGTTCCTGTTGGCCGTGGCCGACTTCGACAACTACAAGAAACGCATGCAGCGCGACTTCGACTCGCTGGTTTCGTCGCGCCGGCGCATGCTGATCGAACGCTTTCTGCCGGTGCTCGATAATCTCGAGCGCGCACTGCAATCCAATGCCGGCGGCGACACGTTGCGCAGCGGCGTCGAACAGACGCTGCGCGGCTTCGAGGCGCTGCTCGCGGGCGAAGGCGTCCGAACCATTGACGTTAAGGGCAAACCCTTCGATCCGCGCGTTGCCGAAGCCATCGGCACGTCGGCTGCGAACGATGAGGCGGACGACACCGTCGTCGAGGTCGCTGAGAAGGGTTACACGCTCGGCGACGAGTTGCTTCGGCCCGCGAAGGTAATCGTCGCTAAACGCCCCGGCGAATGACCTCGGATGCCGATGAACTTCAAGGACTACTATTCCGTCTTGGGCGTGCCCAAGAACTCGGCCGAGAAAGACATCAAGTCGGCCTATCGGAAGCTTGCGCGCAAATGGCACCCCGACGCAAATCTGAAGAACCCCAAAGAGGCTGAGGAGAAGTTCAAGGAGATCTCCGAGGCTTACGAGGTTTTAGGCGACCCCGAGAAGCGCAAGAAGTACGACGTTCTCGGGCCGAATTGGCAGCAAGCCGCGCAACAAGCCGAGCAGCAACGCCGTTATCGCACCAACATCGACGGCGAGGAGTTCGAGTTTGATCTAGGTGGCGAGGGCGCTCCAAGCGGGTTCTCCGACTTCTTCGAAACGTTCTTCTCGCAAGTTGGGCGTCGCCAAACCGCCCAGGCCCCGCGCGGTCCAGGCCGGGCGCGCCGCGGTCAAGATTTGGAGACCACAATCGAGCTGACGCTGCGCGACATCTACGAGGGTGGAACGAAAGCTGTCTCGCTGCAAATCGAGGATCTTTGTCCGCGCTGCCACGGCACCGGTACGGAAAACGGCCACCTGTGCCCGCAATGTCACGGCACTGGACGCGTTCTGCTCAATAAGCGGTTCGAAGTCTCGATTCCGCGCGGCATCGGCGACGGGCAGCGCATTCGTCTGGCCGCACAAGGCGGTGCCGGCATCAACGGCGGCGCAAACGGCGACCTGTACCTAATCGTGCAACTTCAAGACGATCCAACGTACAAGCGCAAAGGCGACGATCTCTACGTTGACCTTCCGGTGAGCATCTACGACCTGCTGCTCGGCGGCGACGTCAACGTTCCGACGCTCAGCGGTCAGGTCGCGATGACGATTCCCGCTGGAACGCAGAACAACCGTCTCCTTCGCCTTTCCGGGCGCGGAGTTCCCAAGGTCAAAGGCAAGGGTAGCGGCGACCAATACGTACGGCTGATCGGGCAACTCCCGCAGAACCTCAGCGACAAGGAGAAAAAGCTCTTCAAAGAGCTTGCAGCGTTGAGAAACGGCAAGGGCTCCTAGCCCCGCTTTCGAGGAACCCGCGGCGGCGCGTTTTGCGCCGGCGTACTGGCTACAGGAAAGGGCGTGCCGCACCGGGGGGTCTTTCGTAACGCAGGCAACGGCAACCCCGGAGCGCCGCGGGCGGTTTACCGGAGCACCACACAAAATTACCAATTAACTGAGGGGCACATGATTAAAGAGATTGCATTTACGGCCTATCCGGCATCCGACGTCGCGAAGCTGCGTAAATGGTACGAAGACACGCTCGGCCTCAAGTTCAGCGGCCCGTACGAAGAGGACGGCGTCGAAAAGTATAACGAAGCCAACGTCGGCGGCGGCTACTTCAGCGTGATGACGCACGAATGGATCGAGCGCGATCCGGGAAGCGCGTCAGGTATCGTTTTCGAAGTAGACGATATCGACAAGACGGTCGCGGATCTGCGCGCCAAAGGCTTGAACATCGACGATCCTTATGCGACGCCGGTGTGTAAGATTGCGTCGTTCGACGACCCCGAAGGCAACAAAGTGTCGCTCCACCAGGTCACGGTACCTCATTAGCACATGATGGCTGGGCATGGGCTGATGTGGTCGAACATCTATCAGCCCGAGACACCAAAAGTGAAGCGGCGCGTCAATTGGAAGCGAATGGGCGCGCTCTTTGCTCCCTATTGGCGCCAACAGGCGATGGTGCTCGCGTGCATCGTCGTCGTTTCGGCAATCGGCCTCGTGCCCGGGTTCATTATCGCGCACATCATCGATGCGGCGATTCCGCATCACAACCTCACCGAGTTGGGGATCGACGTCGGGATCATCCTTTCCTCGGCCCTGATCGCAGCCGGAATCGGCGTCTTGCAAGGTTATCTCAACTCGGTCGTCGGCGAAGGCATCATGCGCGACATCCGCACGAGCCTCGTCGCGCATCTCCATCGCATGCCGCTGAACTTCTTTACCGGCACGAAGACCGGCGAGATCATGAACCGCGTTAGCAACGACGTCGACAACGTCGACAACGTCGTTACCGGAACGCTGACCACGATCGTGACGAACGTGGTGGTGATCGTAACGACGCTCGTGGCGATGTTTGTTTGGAACTGGCGACTGGCCCTGATCTCGGTCATCATCGTCCCGCTGATGATCCTTCCGCTGGGTCCCGTCGGACGGCGGATGTATGCGATCCGCAAAAAGACGCGCGAGAAGCGCGACGAAATCGAGTCGATCACTCAGGAGACGCTCTCGATCTCCGGCATCACGCTGATCAAATCGTTCGCGCGAGAAGCCTACGAGCGCGCTCGTTTTTATACCGCCGGCACGCGGCTGATGCAACTCGAGGTCGACCTGGCGATGGTCGGCCGCTGGTTCATCGCGTCGGTTACGGCAATGGTCGTCGTCGGCCCGGCGTTGGTTTGGTTCGGCGGAGGCTGGCTTGCGATCGCGACCGCGTTGCCGGTCGGCGTGATCGTGGCGTTCGTCTCGTTCATTGGGGGCCGGCTGTACGGTTCCGCCGCCGCGCTCGCGGGAATTCAGATACAGATCGTTAGCGCGCTCGCGGTCTTCGAACGCATCTTCGAATACCTGGATATGACCACGGAGGAGTACGATCCGCCCGGAGCGGTCGCCCTGCCCGAAGTTAACGGCGAGATCGCTTTCGAGAACGTGGTATTTTCATACGACGGGACGCGCGAAGTGCTCGACGACATCTCCTTCCACGTGCGGCCGGGGGAAGTCGCCGCGTTCGTCGGGCCGTCCGGCGCCGGCAAGACGACGATCACCCAACTAGTCCCGCGCTTCTACGATCCCCAGGGCGGCCGCGTGCTGATCGATGGGCACGATTTACGCAAGGTCACGCTCGACTCGCTGCGGCGCGACATCGGCATCGTGACGCAGGAGACGTATCTGTTTCACGACACGATCGCAAACAATCTCCGCTACGGCAAGCCCGATGCGACCGATGCCGAGCTCGTGGCGTCCGCGCGTGCCGCCAACATCGCCGAATTCATCGACGCACTGCCCAATCGGTATGAGACCGTCGTCGGCGAGCGCGGTCACAAGCTTTCCGGCGGTGAGCGACAACGCTTGGCGATCGCGCGCGTGCTGCTCAAGGATCCGCGAATTCTGATTCTCGATGAAGCGACCAGCTCGCTGGATTACGAGAACGAAGCGGCGATTCAAAAGGCCCTGGACGTCGTCATGAAAGGGCGGACCAGCCTCGTGATCGCACACCGGCTTTCCACCGTTCTGACCGCCGACGTCATCTTCGTCGTCGATCGCGGCCACATCGTAGAGTCGGGCCGCCACGCAACGTTGCTTGCGCGTGGCGGCCTCTATTCTCGGCTTTATCGGACTCAGTTCGCCGGACTATCGGCGTGACGTAATCTAGGTGCGGGTTAGTGCAGAAGCCTGCTCGGCAATCCTCGCCGCGAGCGTTTGAATTTCGTTGATTCCTGCGAAACTTTGCGCCGATTCCGGCAGTTCTTTCTTCAAAGCTGCTGCGCGTTCTTCGGCCGCTTTGGCTTCCTCCTGCGCCGCTACGGATGCGGATTGACAGGCAACGATGCGCTCCTTGGCCTCTCCGGCTTTATTTTCGGCTACGATTTCCTCGGCCGCGCATTCCTTCGAACGAGCCTCAAGCGCGCTCAGCTGCTGTTTCAAGTCCGCAATCTTCGTCTCGGCGTTTTTGCGCTCCGTCACCAAGGCACGATGGCTTTCCGAGGCAGTCGCGGCCAGTTCCTTGACCTGCTGCTCCAGGAGCACGGCCGCTTTGGCCTTTTCGTTGGCCGCCGCGAATGCTTGCGCCGCTTGCGCCGCTTTTGCTTCGCCCTTGAGCCGCTCTTCGAGCGCACAAACTTCTGATAGTAACGCTTCGGCAGCTTTACGCTGGTCGGCGATCAGGCGTTGCGCTGCATCGAGTGCGCCGTTACTCGAAACGGGCGGGGGCTGAACATCATTGGGCATTGCGGTCTCCACTGTCGCTGTTGGGGACGCCGTTGCCGGCGCTGTTTGAGGCGCCGTTTCGGGCGCTGCGTTGGGACGTTGTTCGTTGCGTCTCGCTTCGGACACTTTCAGGTCGTCGAGCAATCGTCCTAAGGACGAGGAATCACGATCGGCTTCCCCGTGCTCGGAATTTTTCTCGTTGTAGGTAGCCTCGTCGTTGAGCATCTCACCGGCACGGCCGATGGCCGATTTCCAGGGTCGAAACATATTTATACCCTCGCTTGTCTAGCAAGGCGACTAGAGTACGAAGAACACCGCCTGACATAAGGCGCATCCGGACCTCCTAATCTCCCGGCCTACATAATGGCACTCCAGGCGCCAGGTTGCAATACCAGGCCCCCCCGCAAGCCAAATCTTAACCCCGCATGGAGCGCCGTTCCGCTCAACGGGGCTCGTTCCCAAGCTCTCCTTGGACGTTTCCTAGCCGTTTCTTATTTCCATGACCATCGGCGCGACCGGAACCTGCAACTGGGGTTCGGTCGCGGCTTGAATTTCCTCGACGGTGACGCCGGGAGCCAGTTCGCGCAAGATGAGAGCGCCGGCGCCAACATCGATCGTTCCAAGGTCGGTGATGATTCGGTTGACGACTCGCCTGCCGGTGAGCGGCAACGAACAGGTCCGAACGATCTTGTGAACGTTGCCCTTGGCAACGTGTTCCATCATGACGATCACGCGCTTCGCGCCGTGAACCAGATCCATCGCGCCGCCCATCCCCTTGACCATCTTTCCGGGGATCATCCAGTTTGCCAGGTCGCCACTCTCGGAGACTTGCATCGCACCGAGCACGGCAAGGTCGATGTGGCCGCCGCGAATCATGCCGAAAGAAAGCGCCGAATCGAAGAACGACGCGCCCGGAAGAATCGTTACGGTCTCCTTGCCGGCGTTGATCAAATCGCCGTCCTCTTCTCCTTCAAACGGATATGGGCCCATTCCGAGTATTCCGTTTTCGCTCTGCAACGTCACCGTGATATCCGGCGGCACGTAGTTTGGAACTAGCGTCGGTAGGCCGATCCCGAGGTTGACGTACTGTCCGTCGCGCAGCTCCTGCGCGACGCGTGCGGCGAGTTGCGTTCTAGTTAGCGCCATGGAATGTCATCCTGAGCCTGTCGAAGGACGAGTGGTGATGCGTTCGATACGCTTGCCTTGGCGGCCGACGTGTACGATTCGCTGCACGAAGACGCCGGGAAGGTGCACGTTCTCCGGATCGATCGCGCCCGGCTCGACGAGTTCCTCGACTTCGGCGATCGTGATCTTACCTGCCATCGCGCAGAGCGGGTTGAAGTTCCGCGTCGACTTATGAAAGACCAGGTTGCCCGAGCGGTCCCCGGCCGACGCGCGAACGAGTGCGTAGTCACAGACGATGCCAGTCTCCATCACGTACTCGCGCCCGTTAAAGACGCGCGTCTCCTTTTTCGGCGAAGCGACCGCTACGCTGCCGTCGGCGCGATGGCGCCAAGGCAAGCCGCCCTCGGCAATGAGCGTGCCATCCCCGGCCGGGGTGTAAAAAGCCGGAATGCCGCAGCCGCCCGCGCGCAAACGTTCGGCCAAGGTCCCTTGCGGAACCAACTCGACTTCGAGTTCGCCGCTGAGATATTGGCGCTCGAACTCGCGGTTCTCACCCACGTATGATCCGGTGGTGCGCGCAATCCGGCGGTTATCCAGGAGCACGCCAAGTCCCCACCCGTCCACGCCGCAGTTGTTCGAGACGGTAACCAGTTCGGAGGCACCCTGTTCGAGCAACGCCTCGATGAGGTTGTGCGGAATCCCGTTGAGCCCGAAGCCGCCCACCGCGATGGAGGCGCCGCTGGGAATATCGGCCACCGCCTCGGCGCAGGACGCATAGACCTTTTCCATGCCGCCTAAATGCGCCGACGGAACGGGCCCTGCCTTCGTGGAAGGTAGCGTTATTATGGCAATGGCACCAACCGAAATTACAAGCAACGACGAAGAGGCTATGATTCTCGAAATGGTGCGCGAGCTGGTCGCCGAGAAGATCGCTCCGCGCGCCGCCGAGATCGACGCCACCGGCGAGTTCCCCTGGGACGTCAAAGAGCTTTTCGCGCAGAACGACCTGCTCGGCATTCCCATTCCGGCAGCGTACGGGGGTCTTGACGGCACCTTTGTGACGTACGTGAAGGTAGTCGAGGAGATCGCAAAGGCCTGCGCTTCCAGCGCGCTGATCGTCGCCGTGCAGGAGCTGGGCATGCTGCCCGTTATGATCGGCGGCAACGAGGAACAGAAGCGGCGCTTTCTTCCGAAGATCGCCTCGGGCGAACATCTCGTTGCATATGCGCTCACCGAAGTCTCCAGCGGCTCCGACGCGCTGGGCTCGATGAAGACGCGAGCCGTCAAAAAGGGCGATAGCTACGTGCTCAACGGCCAGAAGATTTGGATCACCAACGGCAGCGTTGCCGACGTCGTCTGCGTGTTTGCCGTTACCGATCCCGAAGCGGGCTCGCGCGGCGTCTCGGCCTTCGTCGTCGAGAAAGGCACGCCGGGTTTTTCGGTCGGCAAGCTCGAGAAAAAGATGGGAATCCGCGGATCCCCGACGGTCGAGTTAGTCTTTTCCGACTGCGAGGTGCCGGCCGCCAACCGTCTCGGCGAGGAAGGCGAAGGCTTCAAGATCGCGATGAAGGTGCTCGACAAATCGCGCCCGGGCATCGCCGCGCAAGCTTTGGGAATCGCCGCCGGCGCGCTCGATTATGCGACCGGTTATGCCAAGGAACGGGTCGCGTTCGGAAAACCGATCGGTCAACATCAAGGCGTCGGCTTCATGCTTGCCGACATGAAGACCGAAGTGGAGTCGGCCCGCTTGATGCTCTACGAGGCCGCGCGTCGTTGCGATGCCGGCGGCCCGGACGTCACGCTCTGGGCGGCCATGGCGAAACTCAAGTGCGGCGACGTTGCCATGTCGGTCACGACCGATGCGGTTCAAGTGCTCGGCGGCTTCGGCTACTCCGTCGACTACCCGGTCGAACGCATGATGCGCGACGCAAAGATAACGCAGATCTACGAAGGCACGCAACAGATTCAGCGGCTCGTGATTTCGCGAAGACTCGTCGGGAGAGGCTGAGTGATCCGAATCTTGCTTGCCCTTCTCCTGCTCATCGCCGCAGGGTGTAACAACGCTTCGCCGCTTTCGGCGACCCCGCGAGCATTTGAGCCCGTATCTCCAGCCGGCTTTATCGCCAAGCCGGATTCTTTCACCGACGGCAAGATCAGCCACGTCGTTATCATCATCCAAGAGAACCGTTCGGTAGATAATCTCTTCCAAGGTTTCAAGGGCGCCGACACGCAGTCGTACGCCCTAAACTCGGCGGGCAAGCAGATCAAGTTGCTGCCGGTCCCCTTCAGTGCGCCGTACGACCTCGACCACACGCATCGCGGATACGCAATCGAAAGCGACAGCGGCAAGATGGACGGCTTCAACCTGGAGCATTCCACGGACTGCGCCGGGCAAAAAGGCTGCCCGCAGGCCGACGCCGCAGCCTACGGCTACCTTCCGCGTAAGGAAGTCGCACCGTACTTCGAAATGGCCGAGCAGTACGCGCTCGCCGACCACATGTTTCAGAGCAACGAAGGGCCGAGCTTTCCGGCGCATCAGTACCTGATCAGCGGAACATCGACGATCACGGCGAGTTCGTCGCTTCGCGTCTCTGAGAATCCCGACACGGCCAAGCAGCACTTTACCGGTGGCTGCGATTCACCGGCGGGTTCGCTGGCATTGCTCATCGACCAGAACGGCCAAGAGTTGCAGGAGACCTATCCTTGTTACGACCGGCCGACGTTGATGGATCTAATCACCGACAAGGGACTATCCTGGCGCTACTACGAGTACCACACCGGTCCGGGTTTGTGGAACGCGCCGGACGCGATCAAGCATCTCCAGGAAAGTTCGCAGTTTTCGACTGAGGTCGTGGCGCCGCCGTCGAGGGTGCTCACCGACATTGCGAGCGGGTCCTTGGCAAACGTCGTCTGGGTAACGCCGACGGCGAAAGCATCGGACCACGCGCACATTACCAACGGTACGGGGCCGGCCTGGGTCGCTTCGGTCGTCAATGCCGTCGGCCAGAGCAAATACTGGAACAACACCGTCATCTTCCTGACCTGGGACGACTGGGGCGGATGGGTCGACCACGTACCGCCGGTCGTCTACAATTCCTACGAGCTTGGTTTTCGCGTGCCGGCCGTCATCATCTCACCCTACACGCCGAAAGGCTACGTTTCGCATCGCCAACATGAGTTCGGAAGCATCCTGAAGTTCGTCGAAAAAGCCTTCGGCTTGGGATCGCTCGACGCCACCGACGTTCGCGCCGACGACTTCTCCGACTGCTTTCATTTCAAGCGCACGCCTCGCGCGTTTACGCCGATATCCGCGCCGCTCGGCGCCGGCTACTTTCTCAAACAAGGCGGTGGCGACGAGCCTCCGGACGACGACTAGCCTTACAGCTCGAGGGCGACGGAGACGGCTTCGTCCTCGCTCCATTCGGCTCCGAGCGCCATCACGGCCTCGAGCTTCTTTGCGAGCTCTTCGCGTAGCGTTTTTGTGATTCGGTCGTACTCTTGCTGTTCGGTGTACTCGCGACGCACTTCGAGCGCCGTTAGGCGCGCTTCGACGAAGCCGAGCAGCATCGCAGCGCGCTCGCGATTGGCCTTCAATCGGCGTTTTTCCGGATAATGGAACAAAGCCCCAACCGCGACGAAATGCTGCAGAATCAGCGCGGTTAGCACGGTCGCCTTGATCTCGCGCGCGACGTCGAGCGCCTCTGCAGCGTGTGCGCGCGCGTCTTCGAAACAGTCCATCGCCACTAAATAGGCGGCCATGTTCGTCAAGTCGATCGCGACGGAACGACGGTTGTTCCAAGTTTCGTGACCGGCACGTGCCTCTTCTGCCCGGTGCAGCGCGGCCGCGACGTCGCCCGCTGCAAACTCGATCTCGGCTAGGCTTCCCGCGATGGATGCAGCCGGCCGCTCGAGGTTTAATGCGATGCAATAGGTCAGCGCCTCGTCGTAGAAGCGGCGCGCTCCTTCGACATCGCCGCTGCGCGAGCGCACCGCTCCAAGATCGCCGAGCGCCGACGCCTGCAGGCGGCGATTGTCGAGGCGGCGCGCGTCGTCCAGCGCTTTCTCAAGCAGGGCCTCTGCCTCGGGGGCGCGTCCCAGTGCGCCCAGCGCGCTCCCTGCCGCCTGCCTCGCCCGCGCCAACTGCACTTCGTCGAACGGTCCTGGCACTTCCAGCGCGCGTTCGGCTGCCGCGAACGCCGCCGCAAACTCCCCGAGAGCTCCGCAAAGCTCCGAATCGGCGAGATTGAGCAGGCGGCGCGCGTCGGGAGAAGCGTCGTCGTCGAGTAATGAAAGCGCAAGGCGCACCCAGTTCCGGCCTTCGACCGCCGCAAACGCGTACCAGGCACGTTCGAGCGATCCCGCGATGAGGCATCCAGTCGGAACCTCGCGCTTTTCGACCAGCGACCATTCGAGCGCAGCGCGGCAGTTGTCCAACTCGGCGCCTGCATCGCGAAACCACGTCCGTTCGTCGGAACCGTACCAATCTTTATCGAGCCGCCGCGCAACGCGCAAGCAGCTTAACGCGTGGCGTTGCGCGATCGCCTCGCGCTCGCCACGCTCCACGAGTTTTTCCAACCCGAACTGTCGCGTGGCCTCCAGCATATGATAGCGGGCTTCGCCGCGCGAGAAGTCTACCATGACCATCGACTGCGCGATCAGCGAGGACAGCAGCTCGAGAACGTCGTCACCGGCGAGCCGCCCGTCAGCGCAAACGGTCGTCGCCGTTTCCAAAGAGAAGCTGCTGGCGAAAATGGAGAGCCGATCGAACAACAAGCGCACCTGGGACGAGAGAAGTACATAGCTCCACTCGATCACGGCGCGCATCGTCTGGTGCCGCCCCGGCGCGTCGCGATCGCTGGGAAGCAAGAGATCGAAGATGCGATCGAGCCGTTCGGCGATTTGCCACGGCGAAAGCACCGTGGCCCGGGCCGCCGCAAGCTCGATTGCGAGCGGCAAGCCGTCCAGCCGGCGGCAGATATCGACGATTGGGTCCACGTTCTCTTTAGTCACCGCGAAACGAGCGTCGGTCGCGCGAACCCGGTCAACGAAGAGTGCAACGGCGCCAAAGCTCATGGCCACGTCGGGCGAAGCGGTCTTTTTTTCGGGGAATGCCAGCGACGGAAGACGATAGACGCGCTCGCCGGTGATCGTGAGCGCTTCGCGGCTGGTCGTAAGAAACTTCACCTTCGGACACTCTCTGAGCAGCGACCCAACGACGCGGCGCGTCTGGTCGAGGACGTGTTCGCAGTTATCCAACACGATCAAGAGCTGCTTTTGGGAGAGATGCGAGATCAGCGTGTTGAGCAGCGGCGTCCGCGGCGACTCTTGCACGCCCAGCGCCCCTGCGAGCGCGTGGGCAACCAGCTCGGGATCGCCGAGCGGCGCCAACTCGACGAACCAGACGCCATCGGGAGAGTCGCCTACGAGCTGGTGCGCGACCTCGACCGAGACGCGCGTTTTGCCGACGCCGCCAGTTCCGACGACGCTTACCAGCGGCGCAGTCTTGACCAGACCCTTGATCTCTTTAACGACCTCATCACGTCCCAAGAAAGAGGTCAGCTGGCGGGGCAGGTTATGGGAGGGCGACGGTTCTTCTTGCTCTTGCAGGCGCTGCCCGCGAGCGTGCCGCGCGGACTCCTCGAGCGCCGCCCGGGCTTCGGCCGGCAACGCGAGCGCGTCGCAAAGGCGCTCGAGCGTTTTCGGATAGGGAACTTTGCGATAGCCGCGCTCCAGTGCGCTGACGGCCTGCACGCTCACCAGGGCCTTCTCGGCGAGCATCTGCTGCGAGAGCCCCGCTTGCACGCGGAACTTCTTGAGCAGCGATGCTAGCTCGAGTGCAGCCGATCGTTCATCCGAGGCTTTCGAAGTTTCCACTAGCGGCGGCTTCGTGCCGCCGCTAGTCTTTAACTTCCGGGCTCGGGAGCGATTCCGAACGGCGGATTGCTCGAGCCGACCGCATATTGGTGTTCGATAGCGCCGGAGCTCGGGTCGACTACGTCAACGTAGCCGGCGATGTCGGCGACCCACAGGTCTTTCCCTTTATAATCGAAGTTCATATTCAGCGGCTGCACGTAGCCGTACGGAGTGCCTGGCGGTAGTGATTGACAACTCGAGCCCGACGTCTTCTGGCACGCATAGATGCCGCCGCCCTCGCTGCCGCTGTTACTGTCGACGAAGTACAAATCATCAGACTGATCGAAAGCTAGGCCGCCAATCGGGAACGATTCCGAGATCAATACCGTTCCGCTGCCGCTGCATTTCGCGAACTCCACGATTTTGCCCGTTCCGGTGTAGCTAGGCCCGGAGTCGAGAGCCCAGTAACAGTTGCCGCTATGATCGATCGCGACGCCGGATCCGTAGCCCGCTCCGTACGTCAGCGTGCGCGTCGGCACCGATTGGCGATGCAGATACACGCTCATGCTGCCGTTTCCACTGGACGTCGGGGTGTAGTTCGAAACCGCGACCAAGTTCCGGCTTGGATTCACGTCGACGTTGACGGGAATCTCGTTGTAATCGCTGAGTGACGAAAGCGGCCCTTGCGGCAGACCATGCTTCGTGCGATAGACCAGAACGTTCATTCCGGCTCCGTTGGTTACGTACCACCAGCCGTTAACGGTCGTCACGGTGCCTTGCGGATCAACGACGCCCTGGTTCTCGAAGCACTCGAAGTTCAGGCCGTTTCTGCTGCCGGTTGAATAGACGTTGAGATCGTGGCCGTAAAGATTCGCCGTATAGATGACGCTGCCGCCGCCTTTGGAGCCGTCACCGCCGCCCTTCGTGAGCTTGCCCTTGCACTGGCCGCCGCCGCCTTTGCCGTGGCCGTCGTTGTCGGCCAGGGCGCCTGCAAACGAGACCGGCGTGCCAAGATTGGCCGCCGAGGGCACGCTCGCGCTCGAGCCGTTCACGCAACCGCTTAGTACGGCGAGCAACGCAACTGAACCGATCGATAAACTTCCGACGGTGCGAACGCACATATGCTTGACTCCTTCCAGCAGCCTCGGTTCTATCCCCAGCACAACGTTACCACCTATTGAAACGTGCCCGCCCCGCATCCACCGAGAGAGATGCGAGGCGAGCGTGTCGCGAAGCTCCGAGCGACTAGATGGAGTTCGTGATGTTCAGGACGGCGTAGCCTGTCGTCTTGCCGTGCTTGTTTGCGTAGCTGAACGTCGCCGCACAAGAACCGGTGGATGCGCCGGCCGTTACGGTCCAGTCGTCTCCCGATCCTTGGGTGACGGTGGCGATGCCGGAGGCGCCGCCACAGTAGTCAAGCTCCGAAAGCACACCGTTCTTGCCTTGCGGCGTGCGGACGACTACGGTGTCAGGCCCCGTGCTCGAGGCCGTGAAATCGACGGTGCACGGATCGACGCGCACGCCGCCATGCACGGTGCAGCCGCCGTGGCCCTTGCCACCGCCGCCCTTTGCGTCGGGCATAACGATCGGCGAATGACTAACTAAGGAAGATGTGCCACCAGCGGGCGCCGGCCCAAGCGCCTGCGAGCCTCCGCAACCCGCGAGCAGCGCTACCGCTACTGCCGCTGCGAAGCCGACGCTAAGAGCGCGGGACGAGAAGTAGGATTTAACCATTCGACTGTTCTCCTAAAAAGTGTTAGCTAAGATAGGAGAGGTCCGGGCCCGGGCCCCTCCCAACCCTGCACTCGAAGCATAACAGTTTAAAATCTGCGGGACAGATGCACTTGAGAGTGTGTCAGCAACTGTGTGAGTGAGTGTAGTACCTTAGCGTCTGCGCGAAGCGCAGTCCTGAGGAAGGCTCCTGAGCGACGTAACGTCATCTTGAGCGGAGTCGAAGGGCGAAGGGTCAGGATGACAAAAGTCGCTTACGTATTAGCGGGGTAGGGCAAAGTTGGTTGACGGGGCAGCGGTCGCAGAGCGGCGTCGGTGCCTTGCAAATTTGGCGGCCGTGCAGAATCAGCCAGTGGGACGCGTCACCCCACTTATTTTGCGGCACGAGTTTGACGACGTCTTCTTCTACTTGGCGCGGCGTCGTACCGACGGTCAGCCCTAAGCGGTGCGAGACGCGAAAGACGTGCGTGTCGACCGCGAGCGCAGCTTCGTGGAAGGCGGCGGCCATTACGACGCTGGCCGTCTTTCGACCGACGCCTGCGAGCGATTCCAGCGCTTCACGGTCGTGAGGGACCTGACCGCCGAAACGTTCGACCAGATCGCGCGCACATGCGATGATGTTCTTGGTTTTCATGCGGAAGAATCCGGTCGACCTGATAATCTTCTCGACGTCGGCAGGCTTGGCGACTGCAAGCTTCTGCGGAGTCGGATACTTTGCGAAGAGTATCGGCGTCGTCATGTTGACGCGCGCATCGGTGGTTTGAGCCGAGAGTATTACCGCGACGAGCAGCTCGAACTCGCTATCGTATTCCAGCGCCGTCTCCGCATGCGGGTACGTGCGTTCCAGAATCGCCAGCTCCTCGAGCGCGACCTTACGCGGTACCTTCTTTGCCGGAAACGGAATGCGCTGCACGCGGCATCATTCTCTTAGTGCGACGCACTCTCCGTCGTGCGTCACCAGGCCGTCTTTTTCGAGCGCGGCCAGCAGTTCGCGAAAATCCTCGACCGACCGGGCGGCGAGTGCCGGTATCGCCGAATGCAGATCGAGCAGCGAGATACGCTTGCCCGGCGGCAGGTCGCGCAAACGGTCGATGATTCGGCCGCGTGCGTAGCGCCGCGTCTGTTCGAACGGGAGCGCGTTCTGCGGCGACGCGGGCTTGGCGCCGGCGATTCGAGCGGACTCGAGTAGCGCGGCGTCTACCGGCGCGGCCGCGCACTCGCCTCGCAACGGGCAGAGCAAACACCTGGGGGCGCGCGCCGTGCAGATAGCGGAGCCGAGATCCATCATCGCCGAGCTCCAGTCGTGCGCGCGGCCTGCCGGCACCAGCGCTCGAGCACGTTCGTCCAACTCTCGCGCACTCGCCTGGGGCGGGTATTCGATCCCGAAAAATAGGCGATGCACGATCCGGCGAACGTTAGTATCCAGCGGCGCGTCGTCTTCATTAAATGCGAAGGCTCGGACCGCAGCAACGGTATACGGTCCGACGCCCGGCAGCAAGCGCAAAGCTCGCGATTCCGAAGGCAACACTCCGCCATGGCTCTCCGCAACCGCTCGGGCCAGGCGATGTAAGCGCAGGGCGCGCGAGTTGTATCCCAGTCCTTTCCATTCTCGCAATACGGCCGCGAGCGAGGCTCCGGAAAGCGCCGCGAAATTCGGAAAACGCTTGACGAATGCTTCGAACTTGGGCACGACGCGGTCGACTTGCGTCTGGGCCAGCATGAACTCGCTCACGACGGTCCGGTAGGGGCTGCGCTCCGTTCGCCACGGCAGCGCGGCGCGGCCATGGCGCCCGTACCAACGCAGAAGGCTGCGCTGCGTGCCCGCGAAACCAGCCGAGCCGTGCCGTCCCTTCCTAGCCATAAGGCGAGGCGCTTCGCCTTTTTCGTGGGGAACGCTCCCGATTGGGCGAAGCCATGGGTATGAGCAATGAGCAACAGTTTGACGTCGTGGTTATCGGCGCGGGGCCTGGCGGCTATCACGTCGCCATCCGGCTTGGTCAGTTGGGTAAGAAGGTTATCTGCATCGACCGGGACGAGGTCGGCGGCGTCTGCTTGAACTGGGGATGCATCCCGACGAAGGCGCTGCTGCACGTCGGCGAGGTCATCCGTCACATCGAGCGCGCGGATGCAATCGGCCTCAAGGTTCCCAAAGTCGAAGTCCAGCGCGAGAACGTTGCGAAGTTCAAGAACGATGTGGTGAACGCTAACGTCAGCGGCGTCAAGACGCTCTTCAAGGCCAATGGCGTGGAGTCGCTACGAGCAGAGGCCTCGTTCAAGTCGCCGACGGAGATCGTCGCAAAACGTGAAAATGGCGAGAGCGACACGATCAAGGCGCAAACTATTGTGATCGCAACCGGTTCCGCGCCGGTGGACGTCAAGGCGTGGCCGCGCGACGGGAAGACGATCATCAACTCCGACGACGCCGTCAAGCTGGAGCGCATCCCGAAAAAGCTTTTGATCATCGGGGGCGGCGTGATCGGCCTGGAGTTCGCGACCGTCTATAAACGGCTAGGCGCCGAGGTCTTGGTCGTCGAGATGATGCCCCAGATTCTCACCGGCACCGATCTCGAGATCGGCAAGACGCTCGGACGAATACTAAAAAAACAAGGCATCGAGATCATGCTCAACACCAAAGTCGGCGCGCTCGAAAAGAAGGGCGATACCGTGCGCGCGACGCTCAACGGCGAAGGAACCGGCGGCAAAGATGAGGTTCGCGAGTTCGACATGGCGCTGGTTGCCGTCGGGCGCCGCCCGGTCACCGACAATCTCAACCTACAGGCCGCTGGGTTAAAGACCGACGAGCGCGGTTTCATCGCGACCGACCTTCAGCAGCGCACGAGCGTCCCGAACGTTTTCGCGATCGGCGACGTCACCGGCGCACCGCTGCTGGCGCATCGCGCGATGAAACAAGGCGTCATCGCGGCGGAGGTGATCTCCGGCGACAAGTCGGCGGCCTTCGATCCGATGGCCGTGCCGAACTGCATCTACACCGATCCCGAGGTGGCGACCGCCGGCCTCTCTGAAGACGAAGCCAAAGCGGCCGGCCACGAGGTTCGCATCGGAAAGTTTCCGCTCGCCGCGAGCGGCCGCGCCCGAACGATGAACGAGAGCGAGGGTTTGATCAAGCTCGTCGGCGACGCAAAGAGCGATTTGCTGCTGGGAATGCACATCGTCGCGCCGCAAGCCGAATCGATGATCGGCGAAGGCGTCATCGCCCTCGAGATGGGCGCGACGTTGGAAGACATCGGCCTGTCCGTCCATCCGCACCCGACGTTCATCGAAGGAATCATGGATGCAGCGGAAGCCTCGCACGGCAAGGCGATTCACATAATCAATCCCAAGCCGAAGGCTCCGGTGAGTGCTTGACCGTAGGAGCCAGCGCGCGGATTTTGGATCTCGGCGTACGGCCGTTTCGCGAAGTGTGGGAGCTTCAGCGGCGGATCCACGACGCCGTGCGCGACGGACGCGAGCCCGATACCTGGATCGTCGTCGAACACCAACCGGTGATCACGCTGGGCCGGCAAGCGAAACGTGAGAATCTCCTGTTTTCGGTCGATGCGTTGGCTGCGCGAGGGATCGACGTCGTCGAAATCGAGCGCGGCGGGGACGTTACCTATCATGGCCCGGGGCAGCTCGTAGTGTATCCAATTCGAAGGCTCGAGCGGTTCCGGGAAGTGGTGCCATTGGTGAGATCCTTAGAAAGCGCGGCGATCGGCTGCTGCGCGCGATTCGGCGTCGCGGCCGAGCGCTGGAGCGACCACGCCGGCGTCTGGGTCGGTAGCAACTGCGTCTGCGCGATCGGGCTTGCAATACGCCGTATGGTTTCGATGCACGGCATCGCCCTCAACGTTTCGACTAGCCTCGACTACGATCGCCTCATACATCCATGCGGCTTCACCGACCGCGGGGTAACGTCGCTTTCCGCGGAGAGCGGCCGTCGGGTTACGATGGACGAGGCGAAGGCGGTTCTCCTCGACGAGTTGTCGCGAGAGTTTGACGTTGCCTTTGTAGCGGAGCAGCAGGTCGCATGATAGAGGTTGACCTCACGATGACGCCGGGAGTTACCCGGAAGCCCTCGTGGTTGCGGGTTTCTTTGCCGAGCGGGCCGGATTACGAGCGCGTGAAGGCGCGCGTCAATGCGCTCTCGCTTCACACGGTCTGTAAAGAGGCGGCCTGTCCGAACATGGCGGAATGCTGGGGTGCGGGCACGGCGACGATCATGATATTGGGCGATCTCTGCACGCGCGGCTGCCGCTTTTGTAACGTCAAGACCGGGAATCCGCGCGGAGAAGTCGACTGGCTGGAACCATTGCGCGTTGCTGAAGCCGTGCGCGATTTAGGCTGGAAGTATTTGGTCGTGACGGCGGTCGATCGCGACGACCTACCCGACGGCGGCGCGTTGATCTTCGCCAACACCGTGCGAGCAATTCACGAGCGCGTGCCCGGAGCTCGAGTCGAGATCCTCAGCGGCGACTACCGCGGCGATCTCACCGCGGTGAACATCGTCGTGGACGCCCGACCCGACGTGTTCGCGCACAATCTGGAGACCGTCAGGCGCTTGACGCCGCACGTGCGCGATAAGCGGGCAGCCTACGACCAGTCGCTCAAAGTGTTGGCGCATGCCAAGGGGCGCGCGCCGAATCGTTATACGAAAACCTCGCTGATGCTCGGATTAGGCGAGACGGAAGCCGAGATCGAAATGGCAATGGACGATGCGCGCGCGGCCGGCGTCGACATCTTCACGATGGGTCAATACCTGCAGCCCTCCAAAAAGCATCTCCCGGTCGTCGAGTTCGTCACACCCGAAACCTTTAGGCGGCTCGGCGAGGTCGCGGCGCGCAAGGGCTTCCATCAAGTCGTCTCGAGCCCGCTCTCCCGCAGCTCCTATCACGCCGAGCAAGCGTTCTAACCGGAGACCGCAACCTCGGGTAACTTCGCTCGGTTGGAACGGCTAGCGTGACGAAGGTTTTTCTCACCAGGCCGGTCCTGGCAGCGGTTTGCTCCTTAATCATTTTAATCGGCGGGCTGGTCGTGATGCCGACCTTGCCGCTGGCGCAATATCCGCAAATCTCGCCGCCCGTCGTGACCATCAGCGCCTCGTACGTCGGCGCCGCCCCCGAAGCCGTCGAGGCCCAGGTCACGACGCCGCTCGAAGAGGCGGTCAACACCGTTCAAGGCCTGCGCTATATCAGCTCGACCAGCTCGCAGGGCACCTCGACGATCACCTGCACGTTTACGCTCGAAACCAATCTCGATATCGCCGCCGCCGACGTCCAAAACTCCGTGCAGTCGGCGATCGGCCAGCTCCCCGCGACGGTGCAGCAAGTCGGCGTGCAGGTGAGCAAAAACTCGGGATCCTTCGTGATGGGCATCGCGCTCACGTCGGATACGAGCAAGTACGACACGCTCTTTTTGAGCAACTACGCGCAGCTCAACATCGTCAACGATCTTTCGCGTACCCCGGGCGTCTCGCTCGTCCGCGTCTTCGGCCAACGCCAGTATGCGATGCGCATCTGGATCGATCCGATCAAGCTGGCGCACCAGGGGCTCGACGCCGGCGACGTGGTCACCGCCTTGCAAGAGCAGAATGCCGAGATTGCCAGCGGAAGCATCGGTGCGGCTCCCGAGACGAAAAACCAGCCGTACACCTATACCGTCAACGCGCTAACACAGCTTTCCAGCCCCCAACAGTTTGCCAACATCATCCTTCGCTCGAATCCCAACGGCGGCTTCACGCGCCTGGGTGACGTCGCGCGGGTCGAACTCGGCGCCGAAGACTACAGCACCGCGCTACGTTTTAACGGCAACCCCGAAACCGTGGGCCTGGGCATCCTGCAGTATCCAACCGCCAACGCGCTGCAGGTTTCCAACGGCGTGCTGAACGAGATGAACGTTCTCTCCAAGAACTTCCCGCAGGGTTTGCACTACACGGTCGCCTTCAACACGACCGATTTCGTTGCGGAGTCGGTCAAAGAAGTCATCATCACGCTGCTGCTCTCCATCGTGCTCGTCGTGCTCGTCATCTACGTCTTCCTGCAGAACCCGCGTTCGACGCTGATTCCGGCGGTGACGATTCCGGTCTCGTTGATCGGGACGTTCTTCGTCATGAAGATCTTTGGTTTCACGATCAACACGATCACGCTCTTCGGCCTGACGCTGGCCACCGGTCTCGTCGTCGACGACGCCATCGTCGTGATCGAAAACATCGCGCGCCACATCGAGATGAACAAGGGGCGCCAAAGCGGCATCGCGAGCGCGGCGGAGGCCATGCGCGAGATCCAGAGCGCCGTCGTCGCGTCGTCGCTGGTCTTGCTGGCCGTCTTCATTCCGGTCGGCTTCTTCCCGGGCACGACCGGACAGCTCTATAAGCAGTTTGCCTTGACGATCGCGGCCGCAATCACGATCTCGCTCTTCCAGGCGCTGACGCTCGCGCCCGTAATGTCGGCACGGCTCCTCAAAGGCGACGTCGAGTCGCAGTTCATCTTCTTCAAGTGGTTCAATGCGGGTCTCGCACGCTTCCGCCATTGGTATGCGTCGGAGCTACCGCGGCTCTTCCGCTTTCGCTGGCTCGTAATCGCCGTCTTCGGCCTCGCGCTGCTGGGGACGCTCTTCATGTTCGTGAAAACGCCGACGTCGTTCATTCCGAGCGAAGACCAAGGCTACTTCATTGTGTTGCTGCAGGCGCCCGAAGGCACCTCACTCTCGACCGAACAGGCTATTGCGCAAAAAGCGGAAGCGATCATTCGGAGCCAGCCGCAAGTGCGCTATATGTTCGACGTGGGAGGCTTCAGCTTCACGGGCTCGGCCCCGAACCGAGGACTGATGTTCGTCCTGCTCAAGCCTTGGGGGCAGCGCAAAGGCCCGGGCGATAATATCGATGCGGTCATCAATCGCGTCAACTACGGCTTCTTTAAGAATATTCCACAGGCGCAGCTGTTCGCACTCAATCCGCCGGCCATCAACGGCGTAGGAAGCTTTGGCGGATTCCAGTTCGAGCTGGAAGACCGCGGCAATGCGGGCCTTCCGGTGCTGACGAAGACTGCCTTTGAAATCATGGGCGCCGCCGCGCAAGATCCGCGGCTAATGAACGTCTTTACGCAGTTTCGCCTCAACTCGCCGCAGGTTCAGTTGAACATCGATCGCAGCAAGGCCAAGGCCGTCGGCATTTCGCTGAGCGACATCTTCGATACCCTCGAAGTCGATCTCGCATCGCTCTACGTCAACAACTTTACGTATCTCAATCGCTCGTGGCAGGTCGACGTGCAGGCCGACGAGCCCTTCCGCAACCGGGTCTCCTCGCTGCAAGGCTTGTACGTAAGCTCGGGCTCCGCCGCAAACAACACGGCTGCCTCGGTTAATCCCTTCGCGAGCCCGGCGCCGTTTAGCCCCACCGGCAGCACGAACGCGACGAACACCGTGATGACTCCGCTGGCCGCCCTCGTGCAAATGCAGCGCGTGGACACGGCGCCGATCATCAGCCATTACAATCTCTACCGCAACATCGAGCTCAACGGCAACAACGCGCCGGGCCACGGTTCGGGCGAGGCGCTCACCGCGATGGACCAGATCGCCCAAAAGGTCATGCCGCCGGGCATGAGTTACGAGTGGTCGGGTTTACAGCTTGACGAAATCGCTGCGGGCAGTTTGAGCACGATCATTTTTGCGCTCGGCCTCGTCTTCGTCTTCCTCGTGTTATCGGCCCAATATGAGAGCTTCATCGATCCGCTCATCGTCTTGCTCGCCGTGCCGGCCGCGCTCTTTGGCGCGCTGGGCTTCATGAACCTTCGCCATCTGCTGCCGATCCCGGGACTCTTCGATCCCAACCTCGCGCAAGATGCGTACGCGCAGGTCGGATACGTCATGCTGATCGGGCTCGCTAGTAAGAGCGCAATTCTGATCGTAGAGTTCGCGAACCAACAGTTGCGCGAGGGCGCGAGCATCGTTCAAGCTGCCATGCGTGCCGCCCAAACTCGTTTGCGCCCAATCTTGATGACGTCCATCGCATTCATCATCGCCGTAATTCCCTTGGTTTTTGCGACCGGCGCGGGCAGCGCCGCGCGCCACTCACTCGGGACCGTCGTTTTCGGCGGCATGTTGATCTCGACGTTCCTAAATCTCGCGATTACGCCGGTGCTCTACGTCATTATTAAGTCGCTAGAAGTGCGCGGAAAACCCGCGGGACGCGACGGTCAAACGAGCGGCGAACGTCAAGAAAAGGATTTGCAATCGTTAAGCCCAACCTCTGGATAAACGCCTGATAGATTTGATAACTGCTGTCACCGCCGATTTCAGGGAGTTGCTTGCATGCTCGGACGTTCCTTTCTCGCGGTGCTCGCCGCAGTAGCGGCATTGACGACTATCGTTCCGGCATTGCCGGCGCTGGCCGACGGCACTGAGAACATTTATCAACAATCCATCGTTCCCGGCGCAAACACCGCAATCAAAAATATCCTGGATCAACAGAAGGCAGCTCGCGAGAAGGCTCGGCGTCAGGCCGCGGCGACCAGCCCCAGCGTTGCGCAGGCGCCTCCGGTTTCGCAACAACCGATTGGCCCCGTAATCGAACTGCCCGGCGGGAGATTCACGTATACGGCCGCGATTTCGGCCGCCAATCCGTACGGCAACATCGGTTCGTACGGTAAGGGCTGGCTGATGGGGGGCACCGATCTCTCAGCCAGTTACGGCTTCAACTGGTCGACGCGCGTGGTCGTGAGCATGTTCCAGCTGCAACATTGGCCGCAGGGGTTCAACAGCGGCTTGGTGCCGGTCTATCTCGCCGGCTTCCGCAACCCGGTCGGCTGCGCCGATTTAAGCAACGGAACGGCGTGCGGCCCGGGAACCGGGCGCAACATCAACGTGGCTACGAAGGATACGTTCGGCGTCTTCATGCTCGAAAAGCTCTTCGTGATCAAATCTGACAAACTGCCGGGCCCCGTGCCAATCGTCATTACGCCGACGTACGTCGCGCGCGGCGGCCTGATCGCATTTGCGCCGGGCCACAACGACGTGGTTCCCTTCACGTATAACCTGCCGGACGGACCGGTTGAGAACATTCCGGTGCGTACGGCACAATACTACGCGGTCGCCATCACGCTGCCGTTTCTAAAGACGCCGAAGATGTTCGGGACGTTTACCGTTGCGCCGCAGTGGCTCGTTCACACCGCGGGAGCCAACTCCGGTAACTCGATGCAGTTTCCCCAAGTATTGTACCTGGAGTACACGCCGACGCGCACGACGACGCTCTTCTTCGAGCCGCAGAGTGCGCGCGACTATCTGCCGACCGATCCGTATCCCGAGCACCTCTTCGCCTATTTCTTGGGCGTGTCACAGCGGTTGACGAAGTTCTCCTTCGTTCAGGCCGTGCTCAACAGCGGCAGCCCCACGAACCTTGGGCCGGACGGCGTCGTTGGAATCAAGTGCCTGACCGTCCAGCAGGCGATCAATAACGCGTGCGGGTTGGCAATCGGCGGTTTGAAGGCGACGCAGATTCAACTCGAATTCGGCATCGGCTCGCCGACGGTCTTTCCACTATGAGTCCCCGAGGCTATACGATGAAAAACTCTTACGTTCAGACTCTCGTTACGTTGCTCGCGACTGCGGCGCTCGCAGCCTGCGGCGGAGGCGGCGGGACGTCGAGCCAGGTTCTCCCGCAGCGCGCATCGCACGTTCGACCGCAATCGACGATTCTTTCGAACATCGTCGGCGTCGGCGACAGCCTGACGGCGGGCTATCAGTCGAACGGCTTCCTCGGAGCGACAGGCGTTCGCGCCTACATCAACTATCAATACTATTCAGTTCCGCAAGGCCAGGAGAATGGGTGGTGGGCGGACCTTTACGAGCAGGCGTCAGGAGAACCGCTCGATACGGCAATTTCCAAAATGTACGATCCGACGACCAGCCCGTTGCCGCTCATCGGAAAGCCCGGGTTGAACAATCAGATCATACCGTACACCGCAGAGTTCCCAATTCAGGAACAGAAGTACGGCAACATCTGCACGGACAATAACGGCTTCAATGAAGCCGGTTACCACTTAAAGGGTCTCTCGCGCGTGCGGATGGACCCCGACTCGACCGAGATTCGGGACGTCGGCATTCCCGGTTTGACGCTCCACGAAGCCAACGTGCTCCACCAGCCGCAGACCGACACGTGCAAACCAATCGCCGGCATACCCGGCCTTCTCAGCATGGTTGTTGCAGATGAGAGCGCGACGTTTTGGCCCGTGCTCGGAAACTTCACGAAGTTGGGGCCGAACCTCACGGACGTCAACGCCGCGGCGTCGCGCCACCCGACGTTGGCCACGGTCTGGCTTGGCGCAAACGACGTCCTCAAGTACATGGGAAGCGGCGGACGCTTTGTCGGCGGCGACCGCAATGCAGCACAAGCCGAGAGCGACTTACGAGCGACATTCTCCACGCTGGAGCACGCGGGAGCTCACGTGGTCGTCGCAAATCTCCCCAACATCCTTGAGACGGGGTACTTTCAGCGGGTCACCAACCCGAAGTCCTTTAGGGACTGTGCATTCCAGACGTACGCGTGGTGCCTATTGACTCTCGGTGCCGGTACAACGAAGCAGCAAACGACGGCAATCGCGAACCGATACCATCTCTCGACACCGAACGGATGCGTGCCGGCTTCACAGACGAAGCCCTGCGGTTACCTCACGCTTCAAGGCGCTGTTGAAATCATTCAGTACGCCTTGGCGAATCAAAATAGCTACCCCAATCTCGATTGCGCCGTGCCCAGCCCGCACTGCAAGGCCGTGCCCGGAAGTGGGCTGGGCAACTACTACATCACCCCGGAGTTTGCCGGCAAAATTCAAGCGCTCAACGATGCGATCAATCAGGGAATCGACAATGCCGCCGCGGCCTCGCACGTTCCGCTCGTCAACGTTCAGGCAATCTTCCACGGCCTCGCGAGCGAGAATCCGTCCGATCCCTACTTTAAGCTGGCTTCTTCCATCAATCCGGGGACGTGCTGTTACCTAGGATACTTATACGGGATACTGAGCTTCGACGGATTGCATCCGTCGAACACCGGCTACGCGCTGATCGCCTACGTCTTCATCGACACGATCAACAAGGCGTACGGAACGCACATTCCGCAGATCGACATCAAGGCTGCGTACGGCGGCACGCGCTGCGCGAAATCAAACTACTGCTACCCCGATCCCTACGCTCCGCCTAACGACATCTCTTACTGAGTTTCCGTGCTGACCTGGCTGCGCGAGCTCGCGGCGACGGCCGGCACCTTCGATCGATCGGCGCTCGAGCCGGGATTCGCGCTACGCTGCACGATCGGCGTCGCAATCCCGCTCGTGATCGCGGCGCTGCTTGGAAAACCTTCACTCGGCGTTGCCGCGGCAATTGGCGCCTTCATCACCGGCTTCACCTCGCTGCAGGGAATCTATCGAACGCGTCTGCTCGCTATACTGGGCGCAGCGTTCGGCATGGCGGTAACCAGCTTCATCGGCGCGTTGGCAGCGCACTCCACGGTTGGAGTGATCGCGGCGACGGCGGTCGCGGCCTATGCGTGCGGAACGATCGGCCAACTCGGCCCAGCCGCGGCGACGGTCGCGCTTAACTCGCTCGTCGCCTTCGTGCTCTTCTCCAGCCAGCCGCTGGCGCCGGGCGCCGCGCTGATGCAATCGGGGCTCGTGCTGGGCGGCGGCCTCATCCAAGCGGTTCTGGTTCTGCTCGCGTCGCCGGCCGAGCGGCTCGCCGCCGAGCGTTCGGCGCTGGCGGAAGTCTACGAAAACCTTGCAGAATACGCGCGGCGCATCGGCAGCGGTTCGCCGGCAATGCCGCCGATCACGCCGTTTGCGACCGCGCGCCAAGTGTTGGCCGATCCGCAGCCGTTTGCGCGCGCCGGGGATCGCGCGCGCCTCGAGCGCCTTCTGGAAGATTCCGAACTCATTCGCAAACTTCTGGGCGCGCTTGCGACAACGCGCGAGCTTCCCAAAAGCGCCGGGGATCAACTCGACGCCATCGCCGGCTTGTTACGCGGTAGTACAAAGGCCGAGGCGGTCGAACTGGCGGAACTGCCCGGCGACCTTGGCGTTAACCTGCGCGATGCCGTGCTGGCCGCATCGATGCTTTCGAGCGGGCGGCTTCCCAACGTACATCTGCTCTCGAAGCCTCGTCCGGGACCGTACGTCGAAAATCATATCGAATGGCGTAGCCGCGATTCTTTGCGTTCGGCCGTAGTGATGAGTCTCGCGATGGTGCTGGGACGGCATTTCGAGGCCGATCGCGGCTATTGGATTCCGATGACCGCGGCAATCGTGCTCCGGCCCGATTTCCAAACGACGTTTCTCCGCGGTTTTGCCCGCATCGCCGGAACCTTGGTCGGCGCGATCGTCGCCACATTGGTGCTCGGGCTCGTGCGAGGACACGAAGGGTGGCAAGTGGCCGGCGTTCTCGTGGCGGCCGCCGCGGCGTACCTCTTCTTCAATCCTAACTACGCGCTTTTTACGGTAGCGATCACTTCGTTCGTCGTGCTTGTGCTCAGCATGCGCGGCCTTCCCGGTACGACGACCATTGCCGCGCGCGTTCTGGACACGATCGCGGGCGGCAGCCTCGCGATGATCGGTTATCTGGCGTTGCCGACGTGGGAGCGCAAGCGGACGCGCGCGCTCTTGGCAGATCTGCTCGACGCGCAGCGCGATTTGGCCGACGCGATTCTACGAGCGTACGCGGCGCCGTCGGACGAGGCGCGACAGCGAATCGAGCGCGCGCGCACCGATGCATGGCGGATACGCACGACCGTCGAGGCCTCCATCGATCGAAGCCGCCACGAGCCGCACCGAGTCCACACCATCGCCGTCGGACGCGCGCTTCGCATACTCGCGGCGACCCAGCGCTTCGCGCTTGCAAACCTTGCCCTCGAGAGCGCGCTCGGGACCCCGCTCCCGCCGGCGTGCGCCGGCGCCTTGGCCCGGTTCGCCGATGCGCTCGACGACCGGATAGCCGCACTCGCAATGTCGCTGCGCGGGTCGCATCGCGCAACGCCCGGGAACGCTCTCGCCGCGGCCCTCGCACAGGCCGAATCCGACCTTACCGGACAGCAATGCACCGACGCACCGTTTATCGTCGAGCGATTGCGGACGTACGTTGACGCGGTTACGAGGGTCTCGCGGTTGGTAGGCCGGGCGTAGGCCCGCTAGGCGTAGATGCCGCGGAGCAACGAGGCCTTAACGACGCGATCGATGGCAAGTGTGTAGGCCGCCGTTCGGAGTGTCGCGTGGCGGGTGTTTGCGATGGTGCGGATTGCGCGGAGGTTCGACAGGAGAAAGTCTTCGAGCTTCTCGTTGACCTCCGCTTCCTTCCAAAAGTAACCCATGCGGTCTTGCGCCCACTCGAAATACGAAACCGTAACGCCGCCCGCATTGGCCATGATGTCGGGAATCACGACGATGCCTCTTTCGCGGAAGATTCGATCGGCTTCGGGCGTCGTCGGTCCGTTTGCGCCCTCGACTAAGAGCTTCGCCTGAACCTTCGATGCCAGCTCGGGAGTAAAAACCTTTTCGAGCGCGGCGGGAACGAGCACGTCGCAGGGGCTGGTCAGCAGCTCGGCGTTGGTAATCCGGTCTCCGCCTTTAAAACCTTCGAGCGTCCCGAACTTGGACGTGTGCTCCATCGCGCCGAAGACGTTGATGCCTCCCTCGTTATAGTACGCGCCGGTCACGTCGGAGATGCCGACAACTTTACAGCCGCGGTCTTCGAAGAGTTTTGCCGCATAGCGCCCGACGTTGCCGAACCCCTGAATGGCAATCGTCGCTTGTTCGGGGCGCAGCCCCATTTCGGCCATCTCATCGAGCGCGCAGATCGTTACGCCGCGGCCGGTCGCCTCGACGCGGCCGCGCGAGCCACCGATCTCCAGCGGCTTCCCCGTGACCACGCCCGGCATGTTCTGGCGCACGTGCATCGAGTACGTGTCCATGAACCAGGCCATCACTTGCGGCGTCGTGTTAACGTCGGGCGCCGGCACGTCCTTATCGGGGCCGACGACCTCGACCAGCTCGGCGGCATACCGGCGCGTGATGCGCTCGAGCTCGTTTTGCGAAAGTGTCGCGGGATCGCAGGTGACGCCGCCCTTGCCGCCGCCGAACGGCAGATCGACGACGGCGCACTTCCACGTCATCCAAAATGCCAGTGCGGTCACTTCGTCGAGCGTCACGCCGGGATGATAGCGAATGCCGCCCTTGGCCGGTCCGCGCGCGAAGTTGTACTGCACGCGATAGCCGGTGTAGACCTCGAACTCGCCCGAATCTCGCTGGAACGGAATCGAGAAGATAATCTGTCGCGAGGGATGGGTGAGGATCCGGCGCATGCCGGCGTCGAGCTCGAGCAAATCGGCGGCTTCGTTAAAGTACGCGATTGCGTCGCCGAAGACCGAAACGTCGCGGACGGAGGGCGCCGTTTCGCGCAGGGCAGTGGTCATGCGTTACCCTTTCCCGATTTGCGCGGCCGAGCCCCTCGATTCATACGTTGAATCGGAAGTTTACAACGTCGCCCTCGTGCATCAGATACTCCCGGCCTTCGCTCCGCAGGCGCCCAGCGGCGCGTAACGCCTCCATCGTCTGGTACTGCACGTAATCCTCGTACGAGATGATCTCGGCGCGGATGAAGCCCCGCTCGATATCGCTGTGAATCGTACCGGCCGCCTGAGGCGCCGCCGTCCCCTTGCGAATCGGCCAGGCACGAGCCTCCTTTTCGCCCGCGGTGAGGAACGTCATGAGGCCCAGCACCTCATAGGTTTCGGCCGCCAAATCGTCCAGCCCGCTGCGCTCGATGCCCAGCTCCTGCCGAAACTCGGCGGCCTCGGCTTCCGAGAGCCCGGCCAATTCGGCTTCGACCTTGCCGCTGAGCACGATCGCCCGGCCGCCGTCCTCGCGCGCGATCTCCTCGACGGCCCGTACCTTTTCCGAACTTTTGCCGATTTGGTTCTCGTCCACGTTGGCGACGTACAGGATCGGTTTGGAGGTCAGCAGGAACGATTCGGCCGCAACCTGCCCCTCGGGCGAGCCCGCCGCGAAGCTGCGCGCCGGACGCGCCTCTTCCAGCGCGGCCGTCAGGTGTTGCGCCGCCGCCAGATATTCACGCATCTTGGGGTTTGCCCGAATCTCCCGCTCGATCTTCGGGAGCCGCTTTCGCATCGTCGCAAGATCCGCCAGCGCCAGCTCGATTCCAATGATCTCGGCGTCGCGGCGAGGATCGACGGTGCCCTCAACGTGCGTCACCTCGTCGTCTTCAAAGCAGCGAATGACCATCGCGATCGCGTTAGTCTCGCGAATGTGGCTGAGAAAAGCGTTGCCCAGCCCCTCGCCCGCACTGGCGCCGCGCACCAAGCCGGCGATGTCCACGAAGCGAACGGTCGCTGGGATGATCCGCGCCGCGCCGGCCAGCCGTTGCAGGACCGGCAGCCGCGGATCCGGTACCGCGACCTCGCCGACGTTGGGCTCGATCGTCGCAAACGGATAGTTTGCGGCCAGCGCCTGGGCCGAGCGCGTCAGCGCGTTAAAAATTGTGGACTTGCCGACGTTCGGCAATCCGACGATTCCGCAGGAGAGTGGCATACTTGACAGCCCGCGGGTTCGGCCGCTCGCACGCCCCGCCCTTGCGCGGTCGCGAGGGGCTGCATGCTTCGGCAAGAGAATCCGCCGAGGGTGTCGGATAGGTCCGGATGCGCCAAATGAAGGTCGACAAGCTAGGAATCGACCTCCTAACCCATGATCCCGTGGTCATCCTTAAGGATATGGACGGTTCGCATTATCTCCCGATACTGATCGGTCCCTTTGAAGCGACGGCGATCGCGCTCGCACTGGAAGGCGCCCCGGTGCCGCGCCCGCTCTCGCACGATCTCATGCGTAACATCCTCGAGTCGCTCAACACCAACCTCGAGCAGGTCGTGATTCACGACATCAAGGACTCGACGTTTTTCGCCAAGCTCGTCGTGCGCACCAACGGCGAACTGCAAGAAATTGACGCGCGCCCGTCCGACGGAATCGCGCTCGCGCTGCGCGTTCCGGCGCCGATCTTCGTCTCCGACAAGATCGTGCTCGAAGAGGCGACCACCACCGAGAAACGGCCGGCGAACGACACGGAAATGGCCCGATTCAAAAAGTTCCTTGATGACCTAAAGCCATCGGATTTTAACAGATGAAAACATTTTCGAGCCAACGCGCCGCCGCATTGACGGCAATTGCGTTCGTACTCTCGGGCTGCGCTTCGGTTTCGCAGCCCTTGCCATACATGCAAAGCAGCGCGGCATTGCGGGTGCTCGATTCAACCGGCGCCGGGAAGATCAAGCACGTCGTCTATATCGTGCAAGAAAACCGCAGCTTCAACGATCTTTTCAACGGCTACCCCGGCGCGTTAACCGTCAAGAGCGGGAAAATCTCAACCGGCGAGACGGTCAAGCTGCAGCCCGTGCCGCTGTCGAGGCAGTACGTGATCGATCACTCGCTGTCCGCATTTATCGCGGCGTGCGACGGAACCGGCAGCCTTCCCGGTACCGACTGCCGCAACGACGGCTTCAATAAAGAAGAGAACGGCGGCGGCCCCGTCAAGTATTCCGAATACGTCTACGTGCCGCATAGCGACTCGAAGCCGTACTTCGACATGGCGCACGAAGGCGCACTCGCCGACCATATGTTTCAATCGCAGCTCGACGAGAGCTTCGTCGCGCATCAGTACATCATCGCCGCGCAGGCAAACTGGAGCGTCGACCTTCCCAGTGGATCTTGGGGTTGCCCGATAAAGGGTTCGCAAGTTGGCTATATTACGAAGGAGCGGACGATCGGCGGTTATCACTCGGCATGCTTCGATTACCAAACCTTGGGCGACGAACTCGATAAAGCCAAGCTCTCGTGGCGCTTTTACGCCACCAAGTACGGCTCGGGGAGCCACGACGGAGCGGTGTGGTCGAGCTATCAGGCCGTGAGGCACATCTACTTCGGGCCCGACTGGAAGAACATCATCACGCCGAACTGGAAGTTCCTTACGGACGTGAAGGCCGGGAAGCTTGCCAACTTCACGTGGATCACGCCGGTGTGCGACGACTCCGATCACGTCAACTGCCCGGGCGGCTTCGGGCCTTCGTGGGTCGCAGCGCTCGTTAACGCGGTCGGCAAGAGCCGGTTCTGGGACTCGACGGCAATCTTCATCCAGTGGGACGACTGGGGCGGTCTGTACGACCCCGTGCCGCCGCCCTTCGAGGACCGCGACAGCTTGGGGATGCGAGTTCCGCTGGTGATGGTCTCGCCATACGCCAAGCACGGTTTCGTTTGCCACGACCAGTACGAGACTGCCAGCGTGATCAAGTTCGCCGAAGAACTGTGGGGTCTGGGTCACCTCAACACGCCGGCCGACAAGCGCGCTTTATCGCCCGCTGACGAATGCTTCGACTTCTCGCAGAGTCCGGCGAAGTTCGTAAAGATCGCGGCGCCGCTGCCGCCAAAGTTCTTCATGCAGCAATATCCCAGCGACTACTTCGCACCAGACTACGAGTAGATCACGCAGCGCCCTCGGCAAGGTGCTCGCTCCAGCGGATCCGCCCCGTCAGCTGCATGATTGCGAACAGCGTGACGATGGCGCCGATCGTGATCGTCAGGCCGCTCCAGCCTTCGTTGAATAAGGCATACGAGAACAAGACGAGATAGACTAACTGCGCGACCCCGTTCTCGACGGCGGCGAAGCGCCAGCCGACGACCAGACGCAGGTAAGAGATCGTAAGGAACATCGTGACCGCCGAACATATCGCGAAAGCGGCCTCGATGGGGATTCGGTCGACCAGGTATGCGAAGAGCAGGTGAAACGCGAAGAACGAAGCGGCGAGGAAAAAATAGTTGACCGGATGCAGGTCGATTTTGCGCAGCGCCGTGATCGCGAGCATCACGAAGAAGTAGAAAAACAGCGCGACCGGCGCCCAGAATGTAATTCGCTGCGCCAACGGGCCCGGCTGAAGCGGGTAAGGAAACGCCATCCCGATCCCGTTGCCGGTCACGAGCGTCGCGTCGCGCCATTGCAAACGCCAGCCGGGCCGCAGCGGCGTTTCGTGATCGGGCGGCACCGTCTGCGGCGGGAAGTCGATCGCGTCGAAGTTTGTCGTCATCGTTAGCGCAAAATCGTTGACGGACTCGACGCCCGTGCCGAAGCGATACGTCCACGTCCCCATTCCGCGCGACCGGTAGCCGACGTCCATCGAGGTTTCTTCACCGGGCGCAAGCGTGAAGTTCACGCAACCCTGATCGAGCGCGGTCGGGTCCGTCACCCGCTGGCCACCGATGAAGGCCCGGAAGTCCGCATACGTTCCGTCGGTGGAGGGGAATCCAAAATGCACCGAGAGCCGGCGACTGCTCGTGTTGTTTCGGATCCGGTAGTGCGCTTGAAAGCGGACGCTGTAAAGGTTGTACCAAAGCAGACCGTCGCGGCGCTGCTCGAGATCGAGATTGACGTCGATCCGGCTGCTGCGAATCGGCACGGCGACGGTTTCATAAGCATGCTTGCCGACGGCCACTCGCGCGCTCGCTTGCGGCGCCGATTGCGTCTGTGCGCTGCCCCAAAGCGCGCCGAGCTTGTCGCGTTGACTCGAGTCCGAATCGTTCGTGCGCTGCACCAGCGTCGCTCCCAGAATCATCCAGGCCACGCTGGCCGAACCGAAGATAAAGATTATGGCGATCAGGCGTTTGAGCATGAGAGGCCCTTCAGTGGCGACAACTTACTTTGCGACGCAAAGTTGACAACTTTGTACCACAAAGTAACCTCCCGCGCAAGGGTTGAGCTCCACAGGATTTATCCAGGTCGTTATTCTAGAAGCGCAAGCGTATGACTGACGATTTGCGGGCCGATATCGGCGTTTTCGGTGGGTCGGGTTTCTATTCGCTGATCGAAAACGCGCACGAAGCCTGGGTCGAGACGCCGTATGGGGCGCCGAGCGACAAGGTGGCACTCGGCGAGATCGCCGGGCGCCGCGTCGCCTTTCTGCCGCGCCACGGCAAGGATCACCGGTTTCCGCCGCAAGCCATCAACTATCGGGCAAATCTCTATGCAATGAAGAAGCTAGGCGTCAGCTGGATCGTCGCGCCCACCGCGTGCGGTTCGCTGCTCGAGAGCGTGCGGCCCGGTTCGATGGTCGTCGCCGACCAGCTCGTCGATCGCACCAGCGGCCGGAAAGACACCTTCTACGACGGGCCGATCACGACGCACGTGAGTTTTGCCGATCCCTACTGCCCGACGCTGCGGCCGATTGCGGTTCAAGCGCTGAAGTCGCTCGATATCGAAACGTTCGAGCGCGGCACGGTCGTCGTAATCCAGGGCCCCCGCTTTTCGACGCGCAGCGAGTCGAAGTGGTTCCAAAGCCAGGGCTGGGAAGTCATCAACATGACGCAATATCCGGAGGCCTATTTGGCGCGCGAGCTGGAAATGTGTTACGTCAACATCTCCTTGATTACCGACTACGACGTCGGCCTCGAAGGGATGCCGGCGGTTTCGCACCACGAAGTGATCGAGGTCTTCACCCGCAACAACGAACGCGTGAAGAACGCGATCGGCAGAATCATCGAGAAGATTCCGCTGGGCTCCGACTGCTCGTGCCGGCACGCGCTCGAAGGCGCGCGCTTCTAAGTGGCCTCTAGCCGGTGAAGAACCGCCAGCACGTCGATCTCACGATCTACTTCAAGGCCTTTGGACTGCTCGCGCGGCACCCGTCGATCTTCGTCCTGCCGCTGCTGGCCGCCGTTGTCGACCTCTTGATGACGCAGATTTCATATCTCTTTACCGATCCGCTCGGGGGATCGGGCGGGGGCATCTTTCAGATGCTCGTGCAGTTGGTCTATCTCTGGGCCTTTGGCGTCACGATCATTCAGGCCAATGCCGTCTGGCGCGGCCGCCGCGGCGCATTCGACGAGGCGTGGGAGGAGGGGCGCGCCAAATTCGGCGGCATTCTGTTCGCGGCGATCGGCTTTCAGTTCGTCGTCTGGGCGGCAAGCTATATCGGATCGTTCTTCGGAGCGCTCGGCCTAGTGCTCGGGGCCGCGGCCGCGTTCTTTCTGATCTACACGATCCCGGCGGCTTCGATCGGCGGAATCCCCGGCACGCTGGCGCTCTCGCAATCCGCGCGAGCGGTCCGCTCGGCGCCGATTGCCTCCCTCATACTGGCCCTCGTCTTCTTTGCGATCTGGTACGTCGCAGTGCCGATGGGATTACCGTTCCTGTTGATTCACGTTTCGCCCACGATTTGGAGCTTCGTGACCGCCGGAGCGCGCGCGATTGCGCTGGCGTACCTCGCCTTCCCGTTTTCCAGGCAGTACGACGACGTCGTCTTTAGGGGTTATTGGTGAGCCCGAGCGCCTACGGACTTAACGCAAAGATCGTCCCGCAGCCGCATCCGGTATCGCCCCCAGTTGAAGTCGTGCCGTAGAGCGAGCCGTTGAGGTCGAGCAAGGCCCCAATCGGCGTGGCGCCGTCGGGTGTCCCAGTGAAGGTGTGCAGTGTGGTCTCCTGTCCAGCGGTGGTGAGGCTGTAGACGATTCCATCGGTGGTGCAGTCCAGAAGGCCGCAATACGGGGTAGTGCCGTAAAGCATCCCGTTCGCGGAGATTAGTTGGTTGGGTTCGGCGCCGTCGCCACCGCCAAATCGGTAGACCACTTTCGTCGCGCCTTTCAAGGTCGAGCTAAACACGACTCCACAGCCGAAAACCCAGCATGGGCCGCCGAGGGTTCCGCCATAGTCCGTCGTGCCGTACAACGCACCGTTTGCATAGGTAAGCGGCGCACTCGGCCGGTCCCCGTCCGAACTGAAACTGTTTTTGGGGCTGGTAAAGAGGTGAAGCGTCGTCTTAGAGCCGTCGGTATCGATGCGGTAGATAACGCCGCACTGTTCCCCATTCTTACACGTGGAATCGCCACCAGAGAAGGTCGCGCCGTAGAGGCTGCCCTTTAGCACGACCAAACCGCGGGGGAGCGCTCCATCTTTGCCGTCGGTGAAAAAGTGCAGCACGCGCTCCGAACCGCTCGCGGTAATGCTAAACACGGTGCCGCAACCACCCTGAACACAGTACTCGCCGTTGGTCCCGCCTTGGCTCGTCGTACCGTAGAGCGTGCCGTTCACGTTGACCAACGCCGCGTTGGGGTTTGCGCCATCGCTGGGCGAACCGGCGAATTTGTGGAGAACCGTTTCCTTTCCACTTCGGGTTATGCTGAAGACCGTACCGCAGCCGGAGTCGGCGGAATAGCAACCGCCGCCGCCTTGTGTCGTCGTACCGTAGAGCGTGCCATTCACGTCGAGCAATCCGGCCCCCGGGTGAGCGCCGTCATCGCTGCCGCCGCGGAACCGGTAGATCACGTTCTTCTCTCCCGCCGGGTCGACGCTGAACACGGTGCCGCAGCCGAGGCGCTTGCGGCATCCGCAGCCGAGGTCCTTGCTGCATCCTCCCGTGCCGCCGTACTCCGTCGTGCCGTACATAATTCCATTGATATCGATGAGTGGTGCGTCGGGTTTGAAGCCGCCGAGCGAACGGCCCCGAGGGCCGGCCTTGAAGCTGAAGAGAACCTGATACGGCGACGTTGCAGGTCGTACACCGCGCTCGCCGCTGCGGAGCGCTGGCAGGCCGTTTTCGGGAACGCCTTCAGCGCTGGGAAGTGAACTGCAGCCAACCGGAAATGCCGCCACGAGAGTAATTGCAATCGCCAAGCGTGCGCTGGTGTTCATGCTCGGTACCTCCCAAAAGCTAAACCGAACCTTTTTAAAATGTTCGGCGGCCCGGCCACTCGGTCCCCGCGGAGGCCCGCCTTGGCCTCGCTGGCGTGACCCTCTTTAGTTTGACACTGGGAGAGACATGCGGACGAGTTCACCGACGAGAGCGGGGGAGACATTCGTGCGCGCAAGGCGTTGCGCTTCATCCAGCTTGCCCAGAAGCGCGACGGCTTCTCTTGTCTTCAGCGGCCGCAGGCGGCGCAGCCGGTCGGCGTAGTCGAGCGACACCAGCGCGACCCCATCGTGCCCACTCGCAACGATCCAATCGCGGACCAGAGTTTTAATCGTTTCGAGCCCGTCGTCGAGCGTTTCGCGGGTTGCCCACGCGTCTTGCGGCGAAGCGCCTTCTACGCTTTCAAAGAACCAGCGGGCCACGTGCGCGCGCAGCGACTCTTCTTCTCCTCCAAGCGCCGCGACGGCGCGCGTCACGCTTCCGCCGGCGAGCGACGCTCCGCGTTCGGCGTCCGCGTCGCCGTAGTGCATGTGCTCCAGAACCTCGCGGACCTGCGATTTGGAAAGCGAAGGGAACCGAACTTCCAGGGTGCGCGACCGAATCGTCGGCAGCAAACGGCCCGGCGCCGGCGTTGTAAGCAGCATCACGACGCCCTTGGGCGGTTCTTCCAAAAACTTGAGCAGCGCGTTGGCCGCCTCGCGCGTCGCGAAATCCACATCGCCGAGAAGCAAGACGCGCATCCCGCCGCTGTACGACTGCAGCGAAAGCTGACGGACGAGATCCCGGGTCGAGAGTTCGTCGCCTTGGTAAAACCCTCGCGGCCCATCGGGATCGCCAATTTTAAGCGTGCCTTCGTGTTCTAAGAAGTCGGGATGGTGTGCGCCGGCGTGAAAGAGCACGCACGACGAGCAAACGCCGTCGTAGCCGAGAACGCGGTCTTTGGGTGCGAGGCAAAGCAGCGACTGCGCGAGCCGGCGCGCGAAGAACTTTTTCCCGACGCCCGCGGGTCCGGAGAAAAGATACGCGTGCGCGAGCGTCTCACGGGTGAGCCCGTCGAAATAGCGTTTTGGGCCCTCCGCACCTACGGCGTCGAAATGAAGTTCCACGCCTCTTCCAAAAGGCGATCCTGCGGCAGCGTTCCGTCGAGCACGCGGTGCCGCGGAGACTTCGCCAGCTCCAAATAACCCTGCCGAACGCGCTCGTGAAACGCGGCGTCCTGGCTTTCGATCCGGTCCAACGCATAGGATCGCGCCTGCATCCGCGTTCGCGCCACGTCGATGGGAAGGTCGATCAACAAAACGAGATCGGCCGTCACGCCGCCGGTCGCTTCATCGCACAGCCGCCGCAACGCCGCGAGATCGAGGCCGCGACCATATCCCTGATAGGCTAGCGTCGAATCCGTGAAGCGATCGCAGAGCACGAGACGATCCGCGTCGAGCGCGGGACCAATCACCTCGGCGACGTGCTGCGCGCGCGCGGCGTTCACCAGAAAAGTCTCGGTCAAAGGCTCGATCGTCAGCGTGCGATCGAGAAAGATCGAGCGAATCGCATCCCCGGTCGCGGTTCCACCGGGCTCGCGCGTGACGACGACGTCGCGTCCTTCCATGCTCAGACGCTCCACGAGCCCTTTGTGCAGCGTGCTTTTTCCGCTACCCTCAATACCCTCGATTACAACGAACATTCGTAGCAGGTATTGTCTCTGCCACCCTTGGACTCCGCTCAGCCCTTCGACAGTCTCAAGGCGACACGGTGTCGGTGGTTTTGTAGATTCGGACGCGGCGGTTGGGCTCGAGGCCTGTACTGCGCGATTGCAGACGGTAGCGTTCGGCGAGCTGGTGCTGCATCCGGCGAATGTACGACGTTTGCGGCGAAAGCTCGATCGCGTTGCTGTTGAGCATCACCTGATAGACCGCCTCCTCGGCTTCGCGCAGCGCAATTTCCTCGTTGTCGATCGAGCCGAGGTTGAAGACGTCGCGCAGCGCGGCCTGAATCTGCGTGGTCGTGTTCGTCTTGATGGAGTAGATCGGCACGTTGTCCGAGGCGATCTGCTTGAGCTTGGGCTGCTCCTTCCGCTCGAGCGTTTTGAGCGTAAGCACGACGTCGGCGTCGTCCCAGTTGCGCGCCATCGCGGCGTTGACTCGCAGATTGGCGATGGCGCGCTCGATCTTGTTGCGCGAGACGCCGTAGGGAAAGATCGAGAGCGGCCGATCCCGCTCCTCACTATCGTGCTCGTGATGATCGTAGGCTTCGCTCAGGCGCGGCATCGACTCGGTATCGGCCTCTTGAACGACGGTAACCTCACCGCCGGGCTGGCGCTGGCGCACCTCCGGCTGTGGCTGATATCCGCGCAGCAAAGCGTCGATCACCTCGGCGACGTTCTTGTGGATCGCCAAGCGATCGCGATCGTGAATCTCGATCACAACGTCGAAGGTCGGGGGCGCTTTACGCTCGAGAACGGTCTTTCGCGTGCCGCGCCGGCGCGCTTCTTCATCGGACAAGGTCACGGCGCTCACGCCGCCCACCAAGTCGGAGAGCGTAGGATTCATTAAGAGATTCTGCAGGGTCTGGCCATGCGCCGTCCCGATGAGCGTCACGCCGCGCTCGGCGATCGTGCGGGCGGCGGCGGCCTCAGCCTCCGTCCCGATTTCGTCGATCACGATGACTTCGGGCATGTGATTTTCGACGGCCTCGATCATCACCGCGTGCTGCAGCGCCGGATCGGCGACCTGCATGCGCCGCGCCATGCCGATGCCCGGATGCGGAATGTCGCTATCGCCCGCGATTTCGTTGGAGCTGTCGACGATCACGACGCGTTTTCGCTCTTCGGAGAGCACGCGCGCGCACTCGCGCAACATCGTCGTCTTACCGACGCCGGGCTTGCCGAGCAGACACATCGACGAGCCGCCGCGCAGCACGTCAAGCAGAATATCGATCGTTCCGTACACCGCGCGGCCGACGCGGCACGTGAGCCCCACGATCTTGCCGGTTCGGTTGCGAATCGCACTGATTCGATGCAGCGTCTGCTCGATGCCGGCGCGATTATCGGCGCCAAACGGCGAGATGCGCGAGCAGACGTGCGCGATATCCTCATGGCCGATCGGTACGTCCGTCAGATAGATAAAATCGTGTTCGAAACGGGCCTCCGGTGGACGGCCCAGATCGAGCACGACTTCAATAATGTCTTCGAGGTTACGCAGACGGACGAGAGCTTGCCGAATCGTGAGCGGGAAGATGTCGAGGAGCTGGGAGAGTTCCCAACTGGGCGAAATGGAATGAACTCTTACTGCCAAAGATCGTTCCTCACTTCCGAGGCCTTCGTTTCACCGTTATCCGCCCTCGGCGGTCACTCCTTCACGACGCGGATGACCCGCAACTCGCCGTCAAACGGGCCTTGAATGCGTACCCCGGCCTTTAGCTCGAGGCGCAAATAGTCGATGATCTCCCGTGTAATCTCCTCGCCTGGGGCGATGACCGGAATCCCGGGCGGGTAGGGCGTCAGCGTCTCGGCGCAGATGCGCCCGCTGGACTCGCGAAACTTCACAAACTCAGCATCGGCCAAGAATGCGTCGCGCGGAAGCATCCGCATCGGCGGGACAGGGGGAAGCGCAAACGTTCCGCGCCTCAACCGCTCCTCGAGAATGCCCGACGGCGCAAACATGTCGATCGGCCGGTCGTCGCGCGCCAGCTCTTCGAACGCGTAGATGAATCCTTCGGCGGCCTCGCGCCGGGTTCCAATCGTAAAGAGCGCGACGACGTTGAAAAGGTCCGCCATCTCTACCTGAATGTTATACCGGCGGCGCAACAGCGCCGAAGCCTCGTAGCCGGTATAACCGAGGCCCTTGACGGTGACGGTTACCTTCGTCGGATCGAGATCGAAGATGCCGTTGCGACCCTGCAGCTCTTCGCCGAAGCAGTAGACGCCGGGAATCCGGTTCAGGCGCTCGCGCGCCTCTTGTGCCAGCGCAATCGTGCGCGACAGGAGCGCCTCGCCTTCGGTGGCCATCTGCTTGCGCGCCACGTCGAGCGATGCGACCATCGGCAGATTCGGCGACGTCGACAGGAACATCTTGAGCACCGCTTCCAGCCGGTCGAGCGCGACGCGTTTGCCCTGGTGATGGAGCATCGCGCACTGCGAGAATGCCGAAAGCATTTTGTGCGTCGAGTTGACGCAGATATCGGCGCCGGCGGCGGTCGCCGAGAGCGGCAGATCCGGATGAAAATGAAAGTGGGGTCCCCACGCCTCGTCCACGAGCAGCACCTTGCCGGCGCCGTGCACGATCCGCTCGATCGACGCCAGATCCGCCGCCACGCCGTAATAGGTCGGCGAGACCAGATAGACGGCAACCAGATCGGGATGCTCCTCGATCGTACGCGCGACGGTTTCCGGGGTCACGCAGTGGTCCATTCGCAGCTCGACGTCCACTTCCGGATGCATGTAGATTGGCTCCGCCCCGCTCATCACCAAGCCGCCCAGCATGGACTTGTGCGAGTTGCGCGGCACGGCAATCTTCTCGCCCGGGTTGATGGCCGCCATCATCATGCACTGATTGCCGCTCGTCGAGCCATTGATCAGGAAAAAGGTATGGCCGGCGCCCCACGCCTCTGCCGCGAGCTCTTGCGCTTCTTTGATCGCTTCGGTCGGCTGCAACAGATCGTCGATGCCGGGCATCGGCGTAAGGTCGATCGCGCAGATGTTGTCGCCGATGAACTCGCGAAAGGCTAAATCCATTCCAACGCCCTGCACGTGCCCGGGCGTATGAAACGGCTGCACGCCGGAGTCGACGTAGTCGAGCAGCGCTTGAAAGTATGGCGCTCTGTGCTGGTCCAAGAGTGCGAAGCTTCTTAGCGGACTAGGCCAGGACTTCGAAGCCGAGTCGGTTGAGCATCGCGAAATCGTCGGCGTCGCTGCGGCCTTCCGTCGTCAAATAGTTACCGAGAATGATGCCGCTGACACCACTTCGCATGCCGACGTCCTGCAACGCCTGCAGCGTAACCTCGCGCCCCCCGGCAAAGCGCACGAGCGCGCTCGGCAATGCGAGGCGCGCCATCGCCACAAAGCGCAGCGCTTCGACCGGGTCGAGCAGCGATCGCTCCCCAAAGGGCGTCCCGGGGCGCGGATTGAGAAAGTTGATCGGCACTTCTTGCGGTTGCAGCTCTTGCAATGCCGACAGGAAGTCGAGGCGGTCGGCGACCTCTTCCCCCATCCCAATGATGCCGCCGCAACATAGCTCGAGGTTATAGTGCTTCACGCGCTGACAGGTTTCCCATCGCTCGTCGTAACTGTGCGTGGTGCAGACTTGAGGAAAATAACGGCGCGACGTTTCAAGATTATGGTTGACTTTATCGACGCCCGCTTCGGCGAGCCGCTCGATCTGACGGTCGTTCAAAATGCCGAGCGACACGGCGACGGTCAGCGGCAGCTCCGTTTTGATTTCCTCGACGGCGGCGCAGACGCGCTCCAGCAGTTTTTCGGAAGGCCCGCGTACGGCGACGACGATGCAGAACTCACCGGCGCCGCGGGCGTGCGCGGCGCGCGCCGCCGCAACGAAATCCGCGACGCTCGAAAGCGGCTCCGCTTGGACATCGGTAGCGTAGCGCGCGCTTTGCGAGCAAAAGTTGCAGTCTTCCGAGCAGCCGCCCTTTTTGGCGTTGTACAATACTTCGACGGCAATCTCGTTGCCGCAATAATGCGAGCGCACGTCGTCAGCGAGCGCTAAGAGAGCGGGCACGTGCTCGGCGGGAAGTTCGGCCACGGCCGCGAGCAGCTCGGAGCTTGCAGGGCGGCCTCGCTCGAGCAGCTCGGCTCGAGCGTGTTGGATCGTGGAATGCGCCATATCAGCGCTCTTGGTTCACCAAAGGTTCGAAAAGCTTTGCACCGGCTTCGACGGACTGAGTCTCGCCGGCCGCAAACGCGAGAACACCCAGCACCGGCAGGCTTCCCTGCAGCACGCAATAGACGCGGTCGCGGTACGTGGGATCCGTTCGTCCCCAGCGTTCGACCAGCACGATGCCGGCCACTGGGATGTTCAGCTCGCGGCAGAGGCTGCGCGTCAGCATCGCGTGATTGATGCAGCCCAAGCGCAGGCCTACGGCAATCACGGCTTCGAGCTTGGCCAAAGCCGCGACGTGCCCGATGTTCTCGCTGTCGTTGACGGGGACCATAATCCCGCCGATGCCCTCGGCGACGATCGTGCCGGGAATCTTGTCCAGCTCAGCGGCGAGATGCGCTGCGGTAAGCGGAGCCGAGCCTTCGGCGAGTGCGGAGGACCAGGGGTCGCCGGCGGCTTCAAAGCGGGCGAGCTCGACATGCGGCACGCCGGCGAGGCGGCCTGCACGCTGCGCATCGCCTTCCCCGTGGGGCTTTACTCCGGTCTGAACGATCTTGACGATGGTGGGGTTTTCGCCGGCGCGGCGCAGCGCAAGCGCTAGCGCCGCCGTCACGCGAGTCTTTCCGACGTCGGTGTCGGTTCCGGTTACAAAGTAGCGACGCATCGCCCGAGCTCGTATGCGAGCATATCTATTTGGTCCAGCGTGTGGTCGGCCCGGATCGTGATGCGCAGCCGCGACGTGCCGGGCGGCACGGTGGGAGGCCGGATCGCGGGAGCGAAAATGCGGTGCTTCAAGAGCTCCTCCGAGGCGCGCAGCGCGCGCTGCTCGCTACCTAGGGGGATGGAAACGATTGGTCCGGAGGTTGGAGTTAGCGCGAGGCCGGGTGGCAGTGCGGCGCGCAGTTGCGCGGCGTTTGCCCGCAGCCGCCGGCGCCGATCGTCGCCGCTGCGCGTAAGGAACAGCGCGATGCGTGACGCAAGCACGAGTGACGGCGGCAGCGCCGTATCGAAGATGAACGACCGCGCGCGATTGACCAGCAACTCGATCGCCGCCGCGGGACCCGCGACAAAGCCGCCGAGCGAACCGAGCGCTTTCGAGAGCGTCCCGAGGATGAGGATGCGCGGATCGCCGAGTTCGCGGGCCAGGCCAGCCCCCTGTAGCCCGGCGATTCCGAACGCGTGCGCTTCGTCGAGCAACAGGACGTCTTGCTCTCGCAAGCGCCCGAGCAGCGCGGCGGGGTCAATCGCGTCACCCTCCATGCCGAAGAGCGATTCGCTGACAACGAGGGAAGTCTTGGACCCGGTTAGCGAAGGGAGGGCGGCGTGCTCGTAGACCCGGTGCGGTTGGCGTGCGAGACGGATGCCGTCGATCAGACAGGCATGGTTGGATTGGTCGGAAAGAATCTCTTCGACGAGCTCGGCCAGCACCGGAATCGTGCCCACGCCGGCCAGGTAACCCGAAGAGAAAAGTAACGCGCGTTCGCGGCCGAGCCATTCTGCCAGCTCGCCCTCGAGAAGCGCGTGCTCGCGGCTCCGCCCCCCTAGGAGGCGCGCTCCGCCCGACCCTACGCGAGTCGCCCGTTTGAGGGCCTCCACAACTTGCGGGTCCGTTGCCAACCCAAGGTAGTCGTTCGACGAAAAGTCGATGACGTTGGTAAGACCGTGCTCCGGAAGCTCGCGATAACGGCCTTCGCTGCGAATGGCGTCCAGCGTGTGCTTTGCCAGTTGAAGGTAGTTCACTCGGTCAACACACCCGACAAAGTTTCGAAGAAGTTATCGACTTCGGCGGCGGTTGAGGAAAGCGGCGGAACGAACTGGATCACGTCGCCGATCGGGCGCGTGAAGTGTCCCGCATCGTACAGCGCGTCAGCAGTGGGGCGGCCGAAACTCTTCCGCAGTTCGATGCCGATCATCGTTCCGGCTTGCCGCACGTCGCGCACGAGCGGATTCGCGCGCAGGTGTTCCAGGTTCGCGCCCGCTCGGGCGGCGATACCCGCAGCACGCTCGAGCGTATCTTCTTCTCCGAACAACGCAAGCGACGCGAGCGACGCCGCGCATGCAATCGGATTCCCAGCGTAGGAATGGCCGTGAAAGAAATGGACGAATGCTTCGGGCTCGCCCAGGAATACGTCGTAGACCGACTGAGCGACCAGCGTCGCGGAAAGCGCCATCGCGCCGCCCGTCAAACCTTTTCCGACACAGACGATATCCGGGCCCAGGCCGATTTGCTCGAAGGCGAACATCGTACCGGTACGACCGAAGCCGGTAGCAATTTCGTCGCAGATAATCAACGCTCGAGTACCTTTTAGCCGCTCGTAAGCCCGTTTTGGAACGAGCTGCATACCGGCTGCGGCTTGAACCAGCGGTTCGACGATCACCGCCGCAACGTCGTCCCCAAGCGGAGCGGCGTCGCCGTAGGCCTGCGTTTCGAAGGTGACGCTGCCGAAGCGTGACTTGAAGAGGGCGATATCGGAAAGGCTCATGGCGCCGGTCGTGTCGCCGTGGTACGCATCGCTCAGGCGCACGAAGCGCGTGCGATGCGGCTGACGGGCGTTCTGCCAATACTGCAACGCCATCTTGATTGCGGCCTCAACCGCGCTGGCGCCATCGCTTGCAAAGAATGCGCGGTCCATGCCCGCCAGCGCGCAAAGCCGCTCGGCGAGTTCTTCGGCGACGGGGTTCGTCGCGCCAAGCAGCGTCGCGTGATCGAGCACCGCGGCCTGGCGCGCAATAGCTTCGACGATGCGCGGATGACAGTGGCCGTGGATCGTCGTCCAAATCGAGCTGACGGCGTCGTAAACCCAGCGACCCCGCGCATCTTCCAGCAGCGTTCCACGGCCTCGCACGAAGGTTCGCGCGTGCCGGTCGAAGTGCCGCATCTGCGTGAACGGCAACCAAAGATGCGACATTCCGGCCGCTTTTTCGCGCGGCGCGGCCGGTCCCTACGCCGCTTTGAGCCTCCAGGCCATCATCGACCACGAGAATCCGGCGAAAACGAAGTTCAATCCGACGACGAACCCGATGAACCACAAGGCGGAGACCGGCCACTGGGTCCAAAGCAGGATGCCCAAAATCGTGCTCACGACTCCGCCGAAAGCAACCCAGCCATAGTGCGGGAACTGCAGCCAAAGCGCGGAGACGAATCGGAAGATCCCGCCAAAAACAAAGAGCGCGGCCAGCAAGAGGGTGATCGTAAGCGCCCCTGCGAGAGGATATTCGATCAGCATCAGCCCGACGATAACGTCGAGCGCGCCGATCATAAGGAGCAGCACCACGTGCCCGGCGCCGCGTGACAGGAACGCGCCCACGATCTGCGCGACCCCGGCGACCAACACGACCACTCCAAGCAGAAAAACGGATGCCAGCGTGGCAGCCCCCTCGGCCCACATGCAGTACAGGCCGACCAGAATGAGCGCGATCCCGAGGGCGAGGTACCAAACCCAAAGTCTGTGGGCCGTCGCGACGGAATCGTCGAACTCGCCTACCAGATTTTTCACGATCGACTCCTTTCGGTGAAAGAGTTAGCTGAGGGACTTCGGCCTCAGCCCGAGCAGCCCCTTACTTGAGCACCTCGTGGTCGCCGAGGCCGTTCGCCCGGCGAACGGCCGGCGCGATGATCTGGACGACGATCACTTGTAGGACGGCAGCGGCCGGCACCGCCAAAAAGGCTCCGGGAATTCCCAAGAGCATGCCGCCGACAACCGTCGAGAAGATTATCAGCAGAAAGCTCAACTGCACCCGCTGCCCGAAGATGATCGGCGAGAGCACGTTCTGATCGAGGATTTGCACGACAGCGAAGATGGCCAGGACGATCAACATTTTGACCCAGCCGCTCGTCGCAAGCACGACCAATAGGATGACCGGCCCCGATATCACGGCGCCAACCATCGGAATCGCCTGAAACACCGCGACCACGAAGCCAAGCAACAGGGCGTAGGGCACGCCCAAAATCGCAACCGCGCCGCCCATCGCCACGCCGACTACCGTGCCGTTGATGACGATCCCCTGTACGTACGCGCTGAGGCGCAGACCGATCGTGTCGAAGGCGTGCTTCCAATCGCGGGCGGCCGCTTGCGAGAAGAGGCTAAGGATAAAGCGCTCGAGGTCGTCCGACGAAAGCATCCAGCCTACGGCAAGCAGCAAAATGATGATGGCGTTTCCGATAATGTCGGCAATTAACGCAGGCCCGGCTAAGAGGTGCGCTCCGACCGAGCTGAAGGCGCCGCCGGCGCCGTTGGCTATCGCGCCCGCAAACTGTTTGGAGACCTGATAGTCCTTCAGGAACCGTTCGGCGGCGACGAGCTGATCTCTCAGCGAAGCGACGTAACCGGGAATCGCTTGTATGAGGCGCTGAATTTCGACGCCCAGCGGAGCGATCAAAACGTAGGCAATCAGCGTTGCGATCAGCAGGGCCCCGCCAAACGCGAGGCCGACCGCAATGCCGAACGGCATTCGCGCGCTCAGGCGATCGACCATGGGACGTAGCGCGGCCGCGATTAGAATTCCCGTAAAGAGCAAGACGAACGCCGACAGCGTGCCGGCCAGGACCAGCCAGAGCGCGGAGGCCGCCGCGAAGACGGCGGCAGCCGTCAACCAGGTGCGGACCCCGATCGCGACCGAGCGCGGTCCGGGGTCGATCATTCTCCGGCCGTAAACGCCACGATCTGGCCCTCTTCGCGGTCGCTCGTCCACCACATGGAACCGTCGAACGTTAGTGCGCGACCGTCAAAGGGAACCGTGGCGATCGGTTCAGTAGCGGCGGGACTTGGCTGCAGATCGGCGCGCGCAAACTCGAGGTTCTCGAACTCTTCGTCGGCCACGAGCATAAACGCGTTGCCGGAACCGTCGAATGCAAAGCCGCCGCAGCGCGCGTCCAGCGCGATCTCGCGCTGGACGCCGCCGCGATCGTCGAGCGCCAGGATGCGCCGGTTTCCCTGTTGGCAGAGATACAGGGTCGACCCGTCGGCGGCAAGGTGCGAGCCGGTAACGTCAGGGCAGGCGACTTTATTGTCGAAGCCGCGCCCGGGACGGAAACGGAAGAGATAGCGATCGTCGTCGTCGAGCGCAACCACGACCGCGAGAGCGTCGCCGAACTTCGCAAGGCCGAAGGGCCTCCCCGGCGCCGCAATCTCGTCAACCACATCCCAGTTTTTGGTGTCGATCGCGTAAAGCTTGTCGGTATCCCACGAACCAACCCAAAGCTGCCCGTCGTAGACGGCTAGGGGCTGCGGCCGGCCTCCGGGAGAGGGCTGGCGGTTTACTTCTTTTACGTTTTGCATATCCGCCAAAAGGCACGCCGCCTTAGCAGGGTTGCAATTTAGGGGCTAAGACTCGATGCGTTCGTCGATCGAAACGTTATACAGGAAGAGGAACTTACCCCATTCGTCGGGGAGCGTGTTGCGCTTGATCTGAATCCAAGGAATGTACTTCGGCTGGCGCGGCTTGCGCTGCAGCGTCATGTTGGCCTCGTGCGGCGTACGGTTGTTTTTGCGGTTGTTACAGCGCATGCAGGCGCAGACGAGATTCTCCCAGGTCGAGTCGCCACCGCGGCTCTTGGGGACGACGTGATCGACGGTCATCAACCGCTCGCCGTGCGTGCCGCAGTATTGGCAGGCGTGCTCGTCGCGGATCAGGACGTTCTTTTTGGTTAATGCGACCCGCTGTATCGGGCGGCGGATGTAGTAGAGCATGCGGATGATCGAAGGCATGCGCATTTCGTACGTCGGCGATGCCAGCATTCGCTCGCGCCCGTGCAGCATCTCCGCTTTGCCGGCAAAAATCAGTTTCACCGCGCGCTGGAAGCTGGTGACGTTGAGCGCCTCGTAGGTGAAGTTGAGCACGAGCACCTCGCTCATGCAGTCGTCCCTTTCGAGCTATAAAAGCGAGGCAACTCAGGTGCCTCGCTTCCGAACGAACGTCATCCGTGTTTCGGTTAGCATCTGTGTGATTGCTAACCGTTCTTGCGGTCGCAACCTTTCTTTGACCCGTTCGAACGCGCTGCTCGCGACGTCGATCGCGACTTCTGCCGAGGCGTGGTCGGGCTCGTGCCCCTCGGGCGCCGTCAAATACGCGTGCGCGGCGAGGGCGAGCGTAGCGATAATCTCGCTAAGCAGAGGCTCAACGGGCGGAATCTGCCCTTGAAATCCAGCGCGTTCCTGTTCGGGAGCGGCGGCCTCACTTGACATCTCGACCTAAATTTACGCCGCGGTGGAAGCCTTCCCTTGCTGGCTCACCATCCCCAGGAAGTACTGGTGGACGCGAGCGTCGGTTCCCAGCTCGGGGTGGAACGAGGTCGCGAGGACGTTGCCCTCGCGCGCCATCACGCCGTGGCCCTCTCGCTGCGCGAGCAACTCCACCGCGGGTCCGTGCCGTTCGATCCAAGGCGCGCGAATGAAGATGGCGGGAAACGGCATGCTTCCCAAAGCGGGGATCGCGAGGTCGACTTGGGCCGAATCGTTCTGCCGCCCAAAGGCGTTACGGCGCACGGTAATATCGATGAGATCGAGCGTCGGTTGCTCGATCCCGACGACGTCGTGCGAGGCAACGATCATTCCCATGCACGTTCCCCACAGCGGCATTCCGGCACGCGTGCGCTCGAGGATCGGCCGCCCCAGCCCGAACCGCTCGAGCAGCTTCATGACCGTGGTAGACTCGCCGCCGGGCAGGATCAGCGCGTCAACCCGCGCGAGGTCCGCGGGCGCCTTTACCGGGATCGCCGTCGCACCGCAGCGCTGCAGCGCCGCGAGATGTTCTTCGACATCGCCTTGGAGCGCGAGTACGCCGACAAGGTTAGGCACCGCGGGGGGCCATTAGTTGTGCGTCGGCGAGCTGGCGGATGTCGAGCCCCGGCATCGCTTCCGATGCGCCGAGCGACCGGCACGCCTCTAAAACGATCTCGGGCTCATTGAAGTGCGTCGTGGCGTCGACGATCGCGCGCGCGAAGCGTTTGGGATCCTTCGATTTGAAGATGCCGCTTCCGACGAAGATACCTTCCGCGCCGAGCTGCATCATCAGCGCGGCGTCGGCGGGCGTCGCGACGCCGCCGGCGCAGAAGAGCACGACCGGCAACTTGCCTTCGCGCGCGATCTCCGTGACGAGTTCGACGGGGGCCCACAGATCGCGCGCTCGCGCGACGAGTTCTTCCTTCGGCGCGATGCGTAGCTCGCGGATCGCGTCGCCGATGGCGCGCATATGGCGCACCGCCTCGACGATGTTGCCGCTTCCCGCTTCGCCTTTGCTGCGAATCATCGCCGCACCCTCGGCAATTCGGCGGAGCGCTTCGCCGAGATCGCGGGCGCCGCAGACGAATGGAGTCGTAAATGCGTGTTTGTCGACGTGATAGTTGTCGTCGGCCGGCGTCAGAACTTCCGATTCATCGATGTAATCCACGCCGAGCTGCTGCAAAACTTGCGCCTCGGCAAAATGGCCGATGCGGCATTTGGCCATCACCGGAATCGTCACGGCGTCCATGATGCCGCGGATCAGCTCGATCCCGCTCATTCGAGCAACACCACCGGCCGCCCGTATGTCTGCCGGGATGCGTTCGAGCGCCATCACGGCGACGGCGCCGGCCTCTTGCGCGATTGCCGCGTGTTCCGGCGTCACGACATCCATGATTACGCCGCCCTTAAGCATTTGCGCGAGCCCGCGCTTAACCGTTGACGTTCCTTTTTCCATACACCTATTCTAACAGCCGTTCCCCAGGGAACGCGGCGACGAATTCCTTAAGCCGGCGTCGGCGTCGCCTCCGGCAGGCCATCCTCGGGCGAGGCCTGGACGCCGCTCGACGGTTCCGCCGAGGGTCTGAAGGTCGGCAGGGGCTTCTGGCGCCAGATCGGGATGTTGGGATTCGGCGTCGGGGTGGCGGGCAGCGCCGGGGTCGGGGTGACCTTCGGCGCAGGCGGCAGCGTGGGCAGCGGCTTAGGGGGCACGCGAGGATCGGGGAAGCGCGGGTCGGCGGCCGCCGAAAGCGACTGCGAGCGTTTCCAATCCGGGCCGTACGGCTGCGGCGAGGCGCCGGCCCCGGACGGCAGCGGCGTGGGCAGCACCGACTGCAACTGCTGCTGGGTCGCCTGCTGCATTACCCGGTCGCCCATGCGCTGGCCGACGGCGACGGCAATCAGCAGAACCGCCGCGCCGACGGCTAGGACGACCGTTGGAAATCTCATGCGCGCGCCAGCGGACGAACGACGTCGAGTTTGGCAGCGCGCGCGCGCCGGTCGCTCGGTTTGCCGATCAAGTGAACCTCGCGCAGTTCGCCGGCCGCCATGTTCACGCGCGCCGTATGCCCGCGAAACTCTAGCAGTACGTCGCGCGCGCGATCCAGCAGATTGCCGACGAAGATGCGCACCGCGCCCGCATCGTCTTCGAAGGCGATCGCACCGACCTCAACCGGGGATATCGTCACTTCGTCGCTCACGTCGCGTCCGGCATAGATGCACGTGAACGGTTCTTCCGCCGAAAGCTCGGGCATGTTGGCGTAAATCGTATCGTTGGGCAAGTCGATGACGTAGGTGCAGCGCCGGCCGCCCCAGTGCACGCGCGCCGCGGCGATCCATTTCCAACCCGCGGGACGCAAGGGCGCCAAATGAGGGCGCCCGCTGGTACGATAGCCGTTCAATCCGCCGACGGTTTCGGCAACCGCCCAGAGGAACTTCGCGCCGGTCCACGGCGAGAGATACATGCCCCGGTTGCTCAACGAGCCGCCGTCGAACCACTCGGCAAACTCGCCGGGGACGGTGTTGCGCGGGCTGCCGGCTTCCATCGTGGCGTAGGTTTGGGTCAGGAAATGCACGGCGTCGTCGGTCATGCCGTTGCGCGCCAGCGCGACGGCAAACCACAGCGTGAGGTCGGGCCAAATGCCGCCGAGCAACCCGAAACCATACGACGGAAAATACCACGCGTCGGCCGTCGAAATTGTACGCAGCCCAACCGGCGTTACGAAATCCGCCTCCTTGAGGCGCGAGAGAATCGCCTGTCGCTGCGTCGAGTCAGCGACGCCGAAGAGCACCGGGAAAATTTCGTCGGCCGTAAAGTTGTCTTGGTAGTTTCCGTCCTGATCGTAGTTGAGGACGAAGGCGCCGGTGTCGTCGTTGAACAAATAATCCATCATTGCGGTACGCATGCTCCGCGCCTCCGCCCCGTACTTTTCCCAATGGTCGTTGTCGCCGACGACCGCGCACAGCATCGCCGCGGCCTCGAGCGCATACACCGCCTCGGCATTGATCTCCGTGACCGCGCCGTCGAGCGTATAATACGGGATGATGTTGCGCCAGGACGAGATGCCGTGCATGTCTACGCCCTTGGCCTGACAGCAGACCAAGTTGTGAGAGTCGCGCTGAGAGAGCAGGTAATCCGTGAGGCGAATCACCAGCGCGATGTGTTCGCGCACCCATTCGTCGTCGAGCGTCGCGTTGTAGTGATGAAGCATCGCAATAACGTGCAGCGGCGTATCGTCGTTGACGTTGAGGTCGTAATCCGTCTTATAACCGCTCACGCCGCGCACGTATTCGACCATCAGCCCGCTCTCCTGAACGGCGGTGTTGAAGACTTCGAGCGCGTTGCGGCTGAACTCCGGCCAAAAGTAGTCGAAGCCATGCACGAACCAGGAAGTATCGCGCGAGACGAGGATGTCGGAGGGCGGCGAGTTCGTCGCGCCCCAGCCGTGCGGGTACTCCTTGACGATGCGCAACATGTTGGCCTTTGCCCAGACTACGCCGCGACTGATCTCCGGGGAAGGCGTGAGGAATCTCGCGTCGGCGAGGCGCTCGCCGAAATAGCCTTGCGTGTCGTGCAGCGCGCGGCGGTCGGAGAGCAGCGCCTCAAGAACGGGGCGGCTGCGTTCGGTTCCGGCCTTATGGTAAACGACGGCCAGCCGAAGCGACTCGCGCGCCCCGGGCGCCACCGCGATCCGGTATTCGAAGGCGCCGAAGATGCGCCGGCTCACGAGTTCGGCTTGCCGCGGCGTGACGTCGCCCATCGTTGGCTTCGAATCGCCTTGCGAAAACGTCGCGCGGCGCATCGCGTCGAGCAGAACTTGCTCGCGCAGCGAAAGCTGGACCGCAATCGGACGCCGCGAGCCGCCCCACCAGCGCTCGCCGCCGGTCTCGAGATTTTTCGAGCAAATGAAGCGGCCGTCGTTCCACGCGCGGACCTCATGCTCCGGCTCGCCGTAGAACCGCTGGCCGACGAGCATCGCCCACGGAAAGAGCGAAACGTCGAGCGCATCGGCGCCGGGATTAAAGAGCGTCACGTCCACGACGAAAGCAACGGCGCGGTCGAACTCCGGCCCGTGCGGCACGTAGAAGGCCTCGGTTACGTGGATGCGGTGGTCGAGGGTAAACTCGGATATCTGAGCGTAGGGCAAAAAGGTAAGATCGTGCTCGATTTGATGTGGGAAGAACGTGCGGTCGAGGAGTCGATAGGCAATGTGGTGCGTTCCGAAGATGATTTGGTCGGTGTCGGCATCCCAAAGCCCGCGCACGCCGCCCTTTGCGGTCGATTGCGCGAAGGCTTTATAGTTTCCGAGGAGGAGCCCATAGGGGGTCTCGGATTCATTGAGGACGTAGGCGCAAAACTCGTTGCGCTGCGCGTCGTAACTCAAGCCCACGCTCCGTACTGCGGCGCGGGGCGCGAAGGCGCCTTCTCGCGCGGCGGCTAACGGAAAAGGGTGCGAGCACCGGCAAAAATCAATCTGACGCTCGAGGTGCTCGCCCAGCGCAGCGACGGATATCACGGCCTGCGCAGCGTGATGGTGCCGCTCGACCTCGCCGACGAACTAACGATCGAGCCGAGCACTCGCTTCAGCTTTGAGTGCGATTGCAGCGAGCTTGCTGACGAGCAGAATCTCGCCGTAGCCGCCGTTCGCGCGCTGGGCGACGAGCTGCCGGCGGTGCGAATGCGGCTGATCAAGAAGATTCCGGTGCAGGCCGGTTTGGGCGGTGGTTCCAGCGATGCTGCGGCGGTCTTGCGCGCGGCGATGGCCGGCGCATTCGGTCCGGTACCTCACCGCGACTGGATGCCGATCGCACGAAGCCTCGGATCGGACGTTCCCTTCTTTCTCGCAGGGACGGCCGCGCTGGTCGAAGGGACGGGCGAGCGCGTGACGCCCGCCGGAGCCATTCCAACCTGGCACGTCTTGGTCGTGAAGCCTCCGGTTAGCGTCTCCACCGCGCAGGCGTACCGCGAGATCGATGCGCTGCAACCCCCGCAACGTCCCCGCAACGGCTGCGTCTCGATTGCGATGCTCGAGGCGCTGCAACGCGCGGAGTTCGCGCGCGTGGAAGCACTGTTGCAGAACGACTTTCACGAGATCACCGCGGCCCGCTCGCCCGCGGTCGCGCGCGCAGTGGAAGCGCTGCGCGCCGCTGGAGCCGGCAACGCGCTGCTCGCGGGGTCGGGTTCGTGCGTCTTTACGGTAGCACCGGAACGTTCGACGATCGAAGCGATTGCGCGGAGTTTGGAACTGCCGCCGGAGTACGAACGCTTCGCGACGCGGTTTGCGTCGACGCCGGAGTGGAAATGAACGCGGTCGTGTTGGCGGGCGGCCCGCTGGACGACGTCGCGCGCTTACAACCGGGAGCGCCAAACAAAGCCTTCGTCGATATCTGCGGCACGACGCTTGTCGGGCGCGTGCTCGCTGCTTTACGCGGCTGCGCCGCGATTAGCCGCATCGTCGTCGTCACGCCGGAGAGCGAATGGAGAAATCCTCAGCTTCGCGACGCGGACGATTTTCGGCTCGACGGCGTGCATATCTCCGAAAGTCTGCGCAACGGTATCGCGGACTTTCCTAAGGCCGACTCGCTCTTGATCGTGGCATCGGACATGCCGGTGCTCACCCCGGCGATCGCCGGCGATTTTGTGGCGCGCGTGGAGGCGACCGATGCCGACGTGATCTATGGCTGCGTTGAAAAAGGCGCCCACCTCGCGCGCTTTCCAAGCGTGCCGCACACGTGGGCGCGGATGCATGACGGCACCTACTGCGGGGGCGGCATGTTCGCGCTCAAACCCCAGGCGATGCCGCTGCTCGAACGTTTCATCGAGGATCTGGGCGACGCGCGTAAGTCCCCGTTGCGGCTGGCCTCGTTGTTCGGCTGGGACGTGCTCGCGCGCTTCGCTTTGGGCCGGCTCTCGGTCGCGCAAGCCGAAGCGCGCGCAACAAAGATCCTCGGCGCCCGGGTAAGGGCGCTCATCTCCCCCTATCCGGAAACGGCCGTGAACGTGGACCGCGTCAGCGACGTCGCGCTGGCCCGCGAGCTCGTCAGTTTGGCGAACGCCAGCGCTTGAAGAGTTCGTTGGCGATGCCGAACTGATCGAGCGCCTTGCCGACCGTATGGGCGATGATCTCGTCCACACTCGTAGGATTGGCGTACATTGCGGGGATCGGTGGCAGGATCACGGCCCCGATCTCGGCGAGCTGCGCGAGCGTCCGCAGATGGCCGAGATGCAGTGGCGTTTCGCGAATCACCAATACGAGGCGGCGCTTTTCCTTTAAGCAGACGTCGGCGGCGCGAACGAGCAGATTCGAGTTGAACGAGTACGCGATCGCGCTCGCGCTCTTCATCGAACACGGGATCACGAGCATCCCGTCAGTGAGGAAGGAACCGCTGGAGATCGCGGCCGCGAGATCGTCGTCGCGGTGCGCGACGTCTGCCAGACTTTCGAACTCGTCGGCGGTCATCTCGGTCTCGAGTTCGATCGTGCGGCGCGCGGCCGTCGTGAGCACGAGATGCGTTTCGACGCCGCCGATGGCGCGCAGCGCTTGCAATACCATGTAGCCGTAAAGACTGCCGCTCGCCCCGCTGATGCCGATGATGATGCGCCGCATCGGGGAGCCGTTACACGTTGGCTGCAGGGGCGCCTGGTAGAAAATGTAACTCCTCACCGTCGTGCCGGAAGCCGCGCAAGTCCGTTCCTTCATTGACGATGCCGTCCGCTGGCGTAAAACCGGCGACGAGGCGCTCCTCCTTCGGCTAATTCGTTCGAGTTGTTCCGGCGTTCCGCACGATGTCGGCGCCGCGTACGCCACCCTGGCAGGACGCACCGGCGACCTCCTCGACGCGATCGACCGCGGCCGCCTCGCTCTGCCGCCGCCGGAGCGTGACCGGGTGCTCCTCTTTGCCCGGCGCATGCGTTCCATTCGCGCGCTGGCGGACGATTCGTCCGAGGATCAGCTTCGCAGTGCGATCGCAAACGCGTTTGTCCTTCGACAGGCTCAGGATGACTCTGGGAGTCGGGGTGACACCATACAGGGGAGTGAGATCGAGTTGACGGAGGCGGTCGAGCGCGAGGAAGCGGGCGGCGTGTCGCCGTGGCAGAAACATTTCAGCGCGTCGGCGCTCAACGCGTACGGGGAATGCGCGCGCAAGTGGTTCTACCGGTATGCGTGCGCGGCGGTTGAAGATCCCGGGTCGTCGGCGTCGGCGTACGGCACCGCATTTCATCTCGCGCTCGAAGACTTCCACGGCGACTTTCCTCGCCCACGCAGCACGGATCGTTCGGCGATGCGCCATCGCATTCGGGAATGCGTCACCTGGGCGTTCGAGCGCAATCGCGACGGGTTCGAAACGCGCGTGGAGTTTGAGCTGCAAGTGCGGCGCGCGCAGCGCACGGCGCAGCGGTATGTCGACTGGTTCCTGGTACAAGAACAGGAGGCGCCGTTCGAAGTGCTCGGCCGGGAGGTTTCGGCGGAGCTCGACCTGGAGGGCAGAGCCTTCGTCGGCTTCATCGACCGCCTCGACCGTGACGAACGCACGGGCGATATCGGGGTCGTCGACTATAAGACGGGAAGCATCGCTACGAGCGCGGCTGAGTACGGCGAAAAAGTGCGCCGGTTTCGCGACTTCCAACTGCCGTTTTACTACTGGGCGCGCACCGCTGCCGGCGATCGCGTAACCAAGCTTGTCTTAATTCCACTCAAAGATGCGCTGCTCGACGTGCGCCCGGTCGTCTTGGAGGTCGGCAAAACGATCAAGCTCGACGACCTGAAGCGATCGCGCCAGAAAATGATCGAGCTGAGCACGGTTTTGGCGTCGGGCGAGATTCGCCGTTTTGAGCCGACCGACAACGCCGCGGCTTGCACGTACTGCGCCTACCAAACCGCGTGCGCCGACAAACCCCCGGCGGAAGCCCAGCGCTTCGGAAGTTGATCGCGCTCGAGCTGACCGACGACCAACGCGCCGCCATCGAGGCGCCGTATGACGGCTGTGTTGCAATTCTCGGCGCTCCGGGCACAGGTAAAAGCACCGTGCTGGCTGAGCGGGCGAACCGCGCGCGCTCGCTGCATCCGCAGGCCGAGCCGTTGTACTTCCGCGAGCACGACGAACTCGATGAGTTTGCCGTCGCCCTGCTGCGAGCAAGGGGCCGGGAGATCATGCTTGTTGACGACGTCGAGGCGGAGCTACTCTTTGCGCGTGCGTGCACGCCGCTCTTCGGCCTGCAGTGGGCGGAGTTCGCCGACGCGCAGCTCGATCCGGAAGTCCCTGGATTGCGCTCGCCGCACCGCTTTCTTGCGGCGGCGTTTCGCTTGATTCGGCGACTCGGCGATGCAAACGTGGACCCGGCGCTCTTTCTCTCGCTGGCGCTCAGTGGCGCAACCGAGTTTTACGCCAATCCGCCGAATTTTAGTGATCCGTCGCTGCTAATCGCCACCAAAAACACGTTTCACGACTCGCTCGACGTTACTCCGCCCGAGCTAGGCCGGCAGTATCGTCGCGAGGTGGACCTCGCCAAGATCATCGCAAAGCTATACGAACACTACGTGCAGCTCGTCAATGCGAGCGGGCGCATGACCGGACGCGATGCGATCGTCGCCGCAACGCGCGCCCTGCTTGAAGACGGCGAGTTGGCCGCGCGGTTGCGCGAGCGGCACCGGCTCGCCTTCGTCGACGACGCGCAGGAGCTAACCGACGCGCAAGTTCAACTGCTACGCGCGATCTTCGGGGAAGCCCTGGCCGGCGTAACGCTGTGCGGAGATCCGGCCTCGGCGGTTTCGATGGTGCGCCGAACCCAGCCCGAGCTGACCTTTGCGCAAGGCAGCTCGCGCGTCACGCTCCGCGGGGCGCACCGGACGCCGCAGATTGACGTGTACAGGCCAAAAACAGCGCTGGAGGAAGCGGCCTTCATCGCAGAACGCGTGGGCGAGCGGATCGCGCAGGGCGTAAGCGCATCGCGGATCGCCGTGCTCTTTCGTTCCGTGCACGACGTCGAGATCTACGAAAGAGCCCTGCTCGACGCCAACGTTCCCGTTGTGATCTCCGGTGACGTCAATCTCTTTACAGACCGCCGGGTCTGCGATGCGCTGGCGCTCTTGTGGAACGTATACGATCCGTTTCGTCACGAATGGCTCTTGCGAACGCTTTCCGGACCGGCTGTCGGGCTATCGGACGCATCGCTCGCCACGCTCTGCGGCGAACCGCTCGATCCCCAGCGGCCGCTCTTTGCCTTCGAAGACGAACCGGCGCCGACCGCACGCGCCAGCCGCTGGAATCCCAAGCGCGACCTGCGCCTCGGCTGGAACGTGATCCGCGGGGAGCAAGACGCCGCGCTCGGCGCGGGCGCTGCTGCGCGAGTCCAGCGATTTCGGCGGTTGCGCGAGCAGTGGGTCGAGGTCATGGAGACGTGGCCGTTCGAGGCTTTCGCGCGCCGAGTTTGGCGCGAGGGTTTAGCGCGCGACGGCGAACCCGATTCTGCGCGCGCGCTCGCCCAGCAGGCCGTCTTACAGCGGCTGCTCGACCGGTTGGGCGCATTTCTTGCCGAAAAGCCCGATTCGACGACGGCCGAGGTTCTCGAATATGCCCAGCGACGAATGGAGAGCGATTTGGAAACCTGCGAGCCGGCTGGAGATGCGTCGGGCTTCGTCCAGATGATGAGCGTCGAGGCGGCCCGCGGACGCGAGTTCGAGCACGCGATCGTCGCCAACGTTCGCCCCGGCGCCTTTCCACTTTGGTACGCGCCCGACGCGTTTCTCTTTAGTCCGAAACTCGGAATGATTCCCAAGGAGAATGCGGGGGACGCACAGGCAGCCCGCACGGCGAAGTTCAGCTACTACATGTTTCGCACAAAAGCCGCGCAGCGATACAACGAGCGAGAGCGCCGCGCGCTTCACTATGCCTTGCGGCGAGCATCCCGCAGCGTGCTGGTTACGGCCTGGGGCCCGCCGACGCGCGGCATCACCGCACCCGAACTACTCGAAGAGCTGCGCTGACCGCCGCATGCAACTGCGGGAGATTGCGCCGGAGACTTACGCACGCGACGTTCTGCCACTGACCGCGCCGCTTTGGGCGGGGCGGCGCAGCTTCGAGGTCTACGTGGAGCAGACGCTGGAAACCGCGCGCAGCGGCTACGGGCGCCGCCACTATCGGACGATCGGTCTCTTCGACGGCACAACGCAGGTGGCGTCGTTTAAGCGCTACGAACGTGCGGTTCACGACGGCGAGCGGCAACTGCAGGCAATCGGGTTCGGCGCCGTCTATACGCCGGCCGAGTTTCGCGGGCGCGGATATGCCAGCGTTATGCTGGCGGCGGAACTCGACCGCGCGCGAAAGACCGGCTACGCGCTCGCCTACCTCTTCTCCGACATTCGACCGCAGTTTTACACGCCGTTTGGGTTTGTGGAGTTGCCTTCGCGAGATCTGACACTACTCGCGGGCACGTTGCCGGCACAACGCGTGCGCCCCGCCGCGCTTGCGCCCGGAGATTGGAGCGGCGTGCGGCGCTGCTTTACGTCGTGTGCACGAGCACGTTCCTACGGCTTCGAGCGAAGTCAATCCGTTTGGGGCTGGATAACGATGCGAATCAAGCACGGATCGGAGCACGCTGCGGGCCACGAGTTCAACCTGGTCGTGCGCCGCGGTCGCGGCGTCCGCGCCTATGTTCTGGGCGCGCGCGTTCCAGAGCGCGATGCGTACGTGGTTGACGAATACGGGCACGCCGACGAGGACTCGGCGGCGCTGATTCCGGCGCTGCTGCGTGCGGCAGCCGGTGATCTGCGCCGCATCGTTGGGTGGTTGCCGCCCGCCGGTTCCCGCGATCTGCTGCCGAAAGGCACGACGCGCAAACGAAAGCGCTCGATCCTGATGATGGTGCCGCTGCGCCCCGACGGGCGCCGCTTGGTCGACCGCGTCGTGGCCGAACGCCGCGGCGATTTTTGCTGGGTGACCGAACACATTTGATAGGAATGGACTTCTTCTTGCATCAAGTGGGGAGCTAATGGACGGAGAACGCTTACAGGACGCCGAGGAGACGATCGCTCCCGACGTCGCGTCGCGGCGCGACGAGCCGATCGATCCCGCCGAAGCGGTGCGCCGCGAGCGGGAAAAATACGGCGAGAATACTTCGAACCCAAACCGCGACGACCAGTGGGATGAGCATCACGGCCAGCCCGACGACATCGTCTAACTGCTAACTGCGCCTAAGTAGAAAGGGCCCCCGCCGGCGACGAAGGCCCTAGTCGGTCTACATCGACTTCGTGCAGGCGATCGTCGTATTCGTCGTGTGACCCTGGGCGTCGGTGCCACTCGAAGCGTCGGTCGTCGAAGTATCGCTGTTCTTCGTAAGGACGTCCGTTCCGGAGCTGCCGTCGAGGCCCTTGGTGGTCCACGTCATGGTGTTGCCCTGCCAGCCTGGTGAAGTGCTGGTAAAGTAAGCGCCCGAGCTGTCGACGCCGGTCTGGACCCACATCTTGGTCGTCGGATCGTAACCCGTATACGTCGTGGCTGTGATTGCATAGGTGCGGTATTGGTCGAATGGCGGAGCGGTATCTTGCGTGACCATCCACATCCCGTCCATTCCCATGGTCGTCTCGCTGGTGTCCGGCCGCTTCGATCCACGCAACATCTGCGTGCAGCTCCAGTTACCCATCAAGAAATTCAACGAGGAAAAATCGGGCTTTGCCGCCGGAACCGGAGTGTAGGACGGCGCGGGTTGGGCCGACGAAACCGCAGGCACGACTGCGAATGCAACGATAAGGGCGATCGCGCTAAGCACTATGGAGGCGATGTGCTTCATGAGATAGTTACCTTTCAATGGAATTTGCCCCGGAATGCCGGGGCTGCTTCCGTTCAACGGCAGGGCGAGCGCTCCCTCGGAAGCGTCGAGGCGTGAGCTGGAATGCCGGCGGGCGTGGAAGCGTCGGCTTGCTTAACCTTCAGTGATGTTGAAGACCAGGCCGAAGCGATCGCGCAAATAAATTCGCGGCACCGACGGATCCTCTTCGACGACTTCGCAGCCCGCCGCTATCAGCCGGCTCTTGGATTTACGGACGTCATCGACAAGAAAATCGAAGACCGGCGGACCAGCTTCTCCCCGCTCGTAGTAGAGCGTCAACTCGCCGGTATCGAAGCCGACCGTCGAGTCGGTGTCGAGCACGATCGGGAACCCGAGCTCGCCGGCATAATAAGCTTTGACCGCGCCAAGATCGCGCGCGCGGCAGATAACATCTCTCCCGCTTTTCATGCGGGGACGGTCGTATCGGCTTTCATGCTCTTCTCCTCCGGGCAACTCCATTCAATTCTTGAGCTGCGCGGCAAAGTAGTTTTCGGTCGCGGTGTCTGCTTGGAGCCAGGATGCGTAGCGCAAAAAGCCGTGGATTTCGTTGGGAATCACGATCTGTTCGAAGGGAACGCGCGCGATGCGCAAGCGCTCGACGACGTCGACCATCTGTTGGAACTCGACGTTGCGGTCGTCGTCGCCTTGAATTAGGAGTACCGGCGATTTCCAGGTAGCAATCGCCGAATCGGGTGAGGACTCCCAGGCGAGCTTCATCATCGCTTGCGTATCGAACTGCTGGTATCGTTTGAGCTGATGCGTCATGCCCCAGACCGGATTATCGACGTCGAGCGACCAGTCGTGGACGCCGTGAAAGTCGACGCCGGCTTTGAAGATATCGGAGTTGCGCGCCAGCGCGAGCGCGGTGAGGTACCCGCCGTACGACCCTCCCCAGATGCCGATGCGCGCGGCATCGACGTGCGGATCGCGCTGCAAAAAGCGCGCGCCGGCGACGACGTCTTGGTACTCCGCGGCGCCCGTCGGTCCCCAACGCGCGGGGAAGTTGAAGTCGTGACCGTATCCGATGCCGCAGCGATAGTTCACCGATAACACGACGAAGCCGCGGCTCGCGAGATATTGATTCACCGCATACGCGTTTGAGTAGTAATCCATGTAATGCCAGTTCAGCAGCATCTGCCGGAACGGCCCCCCGTGCACGAAGATAATGCCCGGATGTTTGCCGGGGATGGCCGGAAGGAAGAGTTGCCCGAAGACTTTTTGGCCGTCGGCAGCGGTGAACGAGACTTCCCGCGGCGTCACGAGCTGGGTTGAGGGGAAGTCGGGAGGAAGCGAGGTCAGCTCGCGTTGCGAGCCACCTGAAAGCAGCGTTACGAGCAGCGGCTGCTGTGCGGTCGCGCGATTGTAGGCAACGCCGTCGGCAAGCGTAACGGGACCCGTCTCGCTGCTCGCTCCGCTCGTTAGCTGGGCAATACTGCCGCTCACATTTACGCGAAACAGATGGCGGCGATCGTCGTCGCCTGGACTCGAGCCAGAATTCGCGGCGTATACGAGCGATTGACGGTCCGGCGCGACCGCGACATCTTCAACCATAGAACTGCCGGGCGTCAGCCGTCGTGCGGCGCCGCCATTCAGCGCCACCGCGTAGAGATGCGGCCAGTTATCGCGTTCGCTGCTAAAGATCAACCTCTCGCCCGCCGCCCATTCCAGCAGCGGACCGCCGCCGCTCTGGGGCAGCGAATCGCGCGGAGTAGTGCCGCTCACCCACACGCGCGCGACGGATCCACTGCCCGGCTGCGCCACCCAGATCTGCCACGGTAGCGAATTCCAATTCAGCGGGTTGCGAGGCGGACCACCGTCGCCCGGCGTTCGGATGAACGCGATGGCACGCCCACTCGGCGACCATCGCGGCATGAAATCTTGCGAAGTCGTCGGCGCGAGGAACTCCAACGCTGCGGCGCCATTGCGATAGACTCCGATGAAGCTGTGATCCCCGCGGTCGGAGACGAACGCCAACGCGCTGCCGTCCGGCGACCAGAGCAGCTCCGAATCTTTTCCCCGATCGAAGAACAAGCGTTTCGCCGGAGCGCTGCCGTCGATCGGGACCACCTGCACCGCGCCGGAGGCATCCTCGAAGACCAATCGCGTGCCGTCGGGTGAGATCGCCGGGGCGTCGCCGTTGCCGAGCAGCTTTGGCGCGCCGCCCGCGGTAGCGACGGACCAGACTTGCTCCTGTGGCTCGAACGTGCTCAGCGCCGGATTCGGCTCCAGTGGGACCGGCCAGTTCTCGTCGTGATCGCCGCCGCGCACGTAGACGACGTGCGCGTCGTCGCTCGAGATCGCGAGATCGCTGAGTTCCTGGCCATCGTCACCGTCGGAAGCAAAGACCTGCTTCGGCGAAAAATCCGGCGCTCGCGCAAACCAGATGCTTCGCACGCCCCGTTGGTCGATCGAGTAGGCGATTGCGTTGCCCTTCGCATCGCGAACGGGCGCAGAAGGGAATGGATAGTTTAAGATCTGCGCGAGGGTGAAAGCAGCGATCAGCACGCTGCCTTTGTTACGCCGCTGCGGCGACGCGCTCCCCGAACTGGGACGAGCGGCGAAGGGGCGTTAAGGACGCCACTTCGCCGCAAGCCGACAATACCGAGAGCGAACCGAGCGCCGAGATATGGAGCATTCGCTGGGCTCCGCAGTACTTCGTTAAGGTCCATTATGCCACCGAAACCGCCGTTGATATGTTAACGCGTGCCGCACGCGGCGTTAATTTTAGGATGGTAGCGCAGGCTTGCTCCCGAAGGCTCGGCTCCTAAGGTAACCGGCAAGCCGCAATCAGGCCCAATAACGGGCCGTGCACGGCAGCAAGAAAGGTAGGAGCAAACTTGAGGAAAGCCTTTGGTCTTTTTGTCTTAATATTCGCTTTCAGCGCGCCGGCGAGCGCGCAGATGATGAACGGGCGAAGCACGATGGGAATGGGCCCCGAGCAATACTACGTGGGCACTTGGTCCTGTATGGCCGGTACGGTCGGAAAACCGCCGAGTAAAGCGACGGCCACCTTCACGCTCGATTCGGGCGTCCTGCGCCAATGGGTGCTGGTTCCGGCGCAGGGCAAGATGAAGACCGCATATGTGATCGAGATCGCCACGACGTACGATGCGAAAAACCAGCGCTTCGTCCAAACGGGTTTGGGTAACGACGGTGGGTGGTGGGTCGATTTCGCCAAACCGTGGACCGGAAATACCGAAGAGTGGGTCGACCACGCTAACTCGGTAACACCCTTAGGTCACAGCCAAACGATCCGCACCAGCCAGAACCGGTTCGACTTCGCCAGCTATCCCACCGTAACGAGCATGAAAGCTAACTTCAAGGGATACTGCACGCGCACGACGTCCGCGATGTAGGCGCTAAAACAGGCTGGTTTGAAGAGCGTCGCCTTCCGTAAGGGAGGCGACGCGCGTTCCAAGCAAACGCACCGGCGCCCCTTCGAGCGCGACGCGTCGCAAACAGTAGACCGCGGCGCGAAAGATTCGGCGCGCGTCGCGCGTGGGCTCCGCGAGATGAGTTTGGCGGCTCACGATCGTAAAGTCGGCGCGCTTCACTTTTACCGCGACGGTTTGGGCGCTGCTTCCTTCGTGCGTGAGATTTTCGGCGAGTTCCTTGGCTTGGATCCGCAGGAGGTCGATGAGCCGCTGCTCGTCGCGCACGTCATACTCAAACGTCTCTTCGGTCGAGATCGACTTCGTCTCGCGTTCGGGCTGGACGCGGCGCGAATCGACGCCGCGCGCGAGATCGCGCACCTCGTGAAACCACGAGCCGAACAGTTCCCGCAACTGCCCGTCGTCGAGTGCGGCGAGCTGGCCGATCGTCGTGATGCCGAAAACGCTTAAGCGGGCTTGCGTCTTGGGCCCGATGCCCCACAAACGCGAGACCGGCAGCGGCGCCAAAAATGCCGCCTCTTCTCCGGGGGCAACCGCAAGGAGGCCGTCGGGCTTACACGAGTCCGACGCGATCTTGGCGACCATCTTCGCCGTGGCAACGCCCGCGCTCACCGTGAGCTGCGTCGACTCGAAGACTTCGCGGCGAATCGCGGCGGCAAAGTCGCGCGCTTCATCCAGCGTGGCCGCCCCTACTGCAACGAAGGCTTCGTCCATCGAAAGGCCTTCGACCGCGCGGCCGTCTCGGCGGAAGATGTCGAAGATTTCGAGCGAGATCGCCCGGTATTTCTGCATATCGGGCGGGACGACGATCAGCTCCGGACAGGCCATGCGCGCCTTGTAGAGCGGGATCGCGGAGCGCACGCCGTACGGGCGCGCTTCATACGATGCAGTGAGCACGACCGCGCGCCGGCTCGAGCCGGCCACTGCGATCGGCTTACCGCGCAGTTCCGGATTGTCGCGCACCGCGACGCTTGCGTAGAACGCGTCGACATCGAAATGCGCGATAAACGTGTGCATCCTTCGTCAGGATGACGAGCGGCGTTCGCGGGCGCGGCGGCGTTGCGCTTTGGCTTGATTACCGCAGGTCGCCATGCTGCACCAGGCGCGCGAGCCATTCTTCGTCTGATCGTAATACGCGAAGCGGCACGTCTGCTTGCGGCACGCGCGCAGCCGCGACCACGTTCCTTTGAGCAACGATTCGTAGACGATCGCAAGCAAGGACGCGATCGGGCCTTCCGCCTCATGGCTTACCGGCTGCAGTTCGAGGCCGCGATCGGGGTCGACGTTGAGAGCCAGGCGGGCGCGAGAGAGGAACGGACCGAGCGCTTCCCAGGCCGCATGCAGATCGCCCTCGCCGTTGTTGGCAAAGAGCAGGTCGCGCAACGCCTCCCGGAAGGCGCGCAGCAGCGCGACGTGGCCTTCGTCCAGCGGCGGCGGCAGCCCGTGCGTTGCGCACCAGGCCCGAGCGTGGTCGAGCGAATCGAGCTCGTCGGGACCGCTCGGAAGGTCGACCGTGTTTTCGAAAAGGCGCACCAGATCGAGCGAGCCGGGCGCCCGGTCGGGAGGCGTCACCGGGGTCGTCACGATTTCTCTAGCACCAGCAAAAGATGTTGACAAGTTACCGTCACCACCATATAATGATTGAAGGTTACCATTTCGTCAAGAGGATTACAACAATGTTCCGCGACCCAGTCCGCACCGCCCCGCTCGTTTCCGACCTTAGCGACGTCGATCTCCGCCTAAAGGTGAACCGCGCCGATTCGGCGCTTTTCCTAGAGTCCAATCTGCGCCTGCCGCACCTGCGCGTTTCGTAAGGCCTAGCCTAGGGCGCCGCGCAGTCCTTCGACTCCGCTCAGGATGACACGGATGGTCTGCATATTGCGCAGATCGTCCTCGGCGGTGCCGGGCGTTTCGAGAATGGCCGTCTTGTTACACAGCTCGGGATGAGCAAGCAGTGCGCGAAAACCCTCGAAGCCGATGCTTCCGTCGCCGATATGCCAGTGGCGATCGCGGCTCGCACCCAGCGGCACTTGCGTGTCGTTGAAATGAAACAGCAATACACGGTCGATCCCGATTTGGGTTGACGCTTCGTCGATGAAGCGATCCACCCCGGCCTTCGAGTTGATCTCGTAACCCGTTGCCCACGCGTGTGCGGTGTCGAGGCAGATCCCAAGTTGCGGATGCGGCACCGCGCGTACGAAGGCACCAAGTTCCTCCAACGTGCCGCCTGCCAAGTTCCCCGCGCCGGCGGAGTTCTCGAGTACGAGAAAAACGCCCGGCTCGATTTCGGCCAGCGCCGCTTCCAGTGCGCGGCAGATCGCAGCGAAAGCTTCCCCGCGGTCGCGCGTTCCATACGAGCCGAGGTGCGTGTTGACGAAGGTCATGCCACCGCGGGCAGCCACGGCGAGATCGTGCTGCAGCAGCCCCAGCGAACCTTGAGAAATCTTCGGATCGGCGCTTGCGAGATTGATCAAGTACGGCGTGTGAATCACGCACGGATCGAGATCAGCCTCACGGCGAAGCTGCGCGAAGGCCTCGAGCGCAGCAGCGTCGATCGCCGTTCTGCGGTAGCTGCGTGGATTCGTAGAAAAGATTTGCATCGCCGTTGCGCCCACGGATTTCGCATGCTCGACCGCTTTCGCGTAGCCGGCCGCGACGTTTACGTGCAGGCCGACGCGCACTCAGGATGACATGGGGGCGAAGGTGGCGGGGCGGTTGCCGAGATCGAACTCGAGCGGCTGTCCCGGTTCCAGCTCCAGCTCCGGAAGATCGTCGAGCGACCGCAGGCCGAAGGACTCTAGAAAGAACGGCGTCGTCTTATACTGCATCGGCCGGCCGACGACGTCTTTGCGGCCCGCTTCGGCTATCAGCCCGCGATCGAGCAGCGTACTGACGACGCTGTCGGAGTTGACCCCGCGGATCGATTCGATCTCGCCTCGCGTCACGGGCTGAACGTGCGCAACGATTGCAAGCGCTTCCATTGCCGGCGTCGAGAGCGTCGTCTTGGGCGGGAGCAGATAAGCCTCGACGACGTCGCGAGCGAACGGTGACGTCGCAAAGCGATAACCCCCGGCAACCTCGCGCACGACGATCCCCCGGTCGCTGTATTCCGTCTCGATCTGCTGCAGCGCCGTAGCAACGTCCGATTCTTGCGCGTCGAGCAGTTTGGCGAGTTGCGGAATCGAGAGCGCCTCGCCGGCGACGAAGAGCAAGGCCTCGATAGGGCGTTGCAACTCCGGCGCGCTCATGCGGCAACCATCGCAAAGAGCCGGATGTCGTCAAAGGCCTCGGTTTGCTCGAACGCAACGCGGTGGCGGCGAATCAACTCAAGGATCGCCAGAAAGGTGACGACGATGACGTCGCGCGTCATCCCCAGCTCCTCGCAGAGATCGGAGAACTTTGCTTCGCCGCGCTCTTTGATTCGGCGCATGATGTAATCCATCGACGCGATCAGCGAAACCCGCTCGCGGGCGATCGAGCGCTTTTCCGGACGGGCCTGCGCCAGCATCGCGATGAACGCGCGTTTGAGCTTCTCGGGGTCGATATCGTAGCGCTGCAGGATCTCGCCGGCCGGATCGCCCGACTCGCGATAGTAGAACGAGCTCGCGTCGTTTTGGTGCTCGCGCAGCTGCTCGCCGAACTCGCGATACTTGGAATAGGCGATGAGGCGGCGGCGGAGGTGCTCCTCGACCTCTTCGGGCGTCTCGGCGTCGTCGACGAACTCCGTAGGAATCGGCGGCAGCAGCGCCTTCGACTTCAGAAAAATTAGCGTCGCGGCGATGACGAGGTACTCCGCGGCGATCTCGACGTCGCGCGCCTCCATCGTCCGAACGTAGTCCAAATACTGCTCGGCCACGATCGCGAGCGGCACCGTCGCGACATCGAGCTGTTGATCTTTGATGAGCGTCAGCAACAGGTCGAGCGGCCCGTCGAAGGCCTCGATGCGGACGGTAAACGGGGTGGAAGGGGTCAGGACGATACGCGTTCGCCTTGGGCTTCGAGCGGCTCGAGGCGCAGCGGCTCGCCGAATGCCGTTGGATTGACGGCGAGAAAGTCGAGCGCCAGATCGACCAGACGCTTTTCGTTGACATACTTGAGCGTTTTGCGAGCCTGCGCCACGTCGAACCAGCGGGCGTCGTCCACTTCGTGGTCGTGATTGGCCGGGTCGCCCGAGAGATAGCGCATCAAATAAAAGGTCACCGCTTTGTGGTGCTTGGCCCGGCCGACGTAAAACCAATACGCGATCTCGCTGAGCTTGGTGATGATTTCGCCCCAGCAGCCGGTCTCTTCGCGAACTTCGCGAAGCCCGGCTTGCTCGGTCGTCTCGCGTGCTTCGACGTGACCTTTGGGAAGCGTCCAGACGCGCGGCGGCGCACCGCGGCCAATCAGCAGTGCATCGTAGGTCGAATCACGACGGCGGAGCAAGAGCCCGCCTGCCGACACTTCGTACTTGATCCGCATGACGCTCCACGATTTAAGATAGGGAAGGGGGCCGCTTCGAGCCCCCTCTGGTTACCTCCATTATAAGCTCCCGGCCCAAGAAGCGCCTGCGGAAAGGGATACCCTTTTTTAGGCTCACGGGTACTCCGACCTCAGCGCGTCGGAGGTTGTGCGTCGGCCTGTCCGTTGGGCGCCTTGATCAACGAATACGTGCCGAGTAAGGGTTGAAAAAGCGCCTCGGAGGGAGCGCGTGCGACCTCGCTGGCGACCTCCTCCGTTACCGAGCCGTGGATACGGCCGTCTGGAGCACGTCGTCGTAGGTTCCCAGGACCGTTTGGCACCGCCGCGTCGACTCGTCGTAGACCAAAAACTCTTTCAAGGGCGCGGCATAAATGTGGAGCGAGAGCGCCGGTACCCCCGCTGGCGCGGCGACGCGGTGGAGGTCGAAGGGACCCGCGCGCAGATCCAGATCGCCCGCGTTCATAAGCCGAGAGCCTCGAGCCTCGACACGCGCGAAGCCGGGAAGCTCGCCGCCATCGGTGCGGAGGTAATCGTCCACGAGGAGCTGCCCCTCGAGCACTTGCATCCAACAGTGTTGGCCGCCGTGATCGTGGATTGCGGAGGCGGATCCAGCCGCCCAGTTGAGTAGGAGCACTTCAAAACGCTCGTCGCCATAGGCGCAAGAACGCGTGTAGCCGCCCGGACACACGAGAAGCGGCCGGCTCAGCAACCCAGAGCTACGCGTTGCGGCAAGTAACGCCGCCATATCCGAGGTGCTCCGCTCAAGCGGCCCCCTAGAGCACAGGTTGTTGATTAATGGTTCAAGCACTTCGCCTCCGGGGCCTAGTTTTAGCGACTTGAGTCATCTTTTCTGAGTTCCGGCGCGTACCCCTTCCGAGCGCCAGGTCAGGCCGTGGGAATCCTCGATCTCACGCTCGCGGTGAAGAATGAGCCAGTCGCAGGTCTCCGCAAGTGCTTCGCGTCCGAGATGCATGAGAACCGTTCTCGCTGACGGCGGATCTTCTTCCGCAAGCAGCAGTTCGACGCGCTCGCCTGCGATTTTGAAGAGGACGGACATCCGTTCGTAGCGCCGCGCATGTTCTTCATGCGCGCGCTTCTGCGCATAGCCGGTGAAGAGACCCGCGCCGGCAAGCATCAGTGTGAGCAGCGTTAACAAGAGCGACTGATAGGCCGTCGAGCGCGCGATCAGCGTCGCCGCCAGCGCGATTGCAACAATCGCCGTTCCGGCAAGGCACAGGCGCGCGGCAAACTTGATCCGGGTCGCCATCTCGCGTTCCTTACGACATGCCCGCGAGAAGTACGCGCCTTGATCGTCGATCCATCGAGCGAGAATCACTTCCATCAATGCGTGAATTTGGGCCGCCGTCATGCTCGGATTCGGTTCGGTCTGCCGCCGAAATCGCGCCGCGCGCATGGCATCCCGGATCCATTCGAGTTCGCCTTCTTGCCGAGGAAGATAGTGATCGTACACCGATTCGTGAATGCCGGCTAGCCGCCAATAGAACTGAACGCGTATGCCTTCGGCCAGCGCGCGATAATCCTGAAAGCGGTCCTGAAGCTGGCTGCGCTCGACCAGCGCATTGGTGGCCAGAGCAATCGCGACCACACCGAGGAAGCAAAAATACAGGACGACCGATCCTGGGAATAGGTTTGCGAAGAGACTAAAGAAGACTGCAGCAACCCCGATCGTGCAAAAGATCGAGATCATCGCGGCATGAGTTGAGTCTCTGCACCGAAGTGCGAGCGCATCGGCTTGCCCGAACAGCGCGCGCGTATACTCTAAGAATGGGCCGCCCATACCGAACGAACCGGCTTGCTCAGCGGGAAGTAAGGACTCCGCACTACGGTTTGCTTGGCGGTCGATCGGCGACGTCACGGCGTCACGATTGAATCGCTCCAAGCTGTGCAAATTTTCTTCGAATGCCGCGCGCGCCGAGTTCCCCGCCGCGCCGTTCGCCGGGTTGTCGCCCGGGTAGAGCCACGTGGCAGCGACCGCCGAACCGGCACGCGTTGCGGATTGACGCGCCGTGCGCACGTGGTAGACGGCTCCCGTTTCGTCGGTTCGAAGCTCCTTCGGTCCGCTGAGGTACTTGCTGGGAACGCCTTGTAGCGCAAACCTGACGATCTGCGAGGTGCCGCCCGGCATCTCGTCGGGGCTACCGTCCCATAGCGCGATCAGCACGTGACTGTGGCTGACGATAAACGCACCCGCCGTCGCGTACCGGTGATCTCGAGCCGATCCCGGTACGCCGGTATCGGCACCCACGGAGTCACCGTTCATCGGAACCACGCTCGTGTCGTAGCTTCTGCTCAGAAGCTCCCGGAAGTCCTTCAGCGACTGCGCCGACTTAAAATCCAACTCGTACAACTCGGCTTGCATCGGCAAGACCGCATGCAGCTCCACTCCACAGTCCAGCGCCGCACGCGCGACAAGCCGATCGGCCCCCTCAGCCAAGGAGGAGAGCAGGACGATGGGCGTGTGCGGATAGGAGCGGCGCAGCGTTGTGAAGAGTGAGCTTACCTGACCGACGATGCTCGCACTATCCTCGTCTGCCAGATCCCGGTGACCCGTGACGCCGACGACCAGGGGAAGCAATCCCATTTGCGTGGGCCGTGGCTGCTTCATCGCGATATCATACTACGAAAAGCGTGCCGCCAGGAGAGTACGCCGGACAGGTGCAAGGCATTGGCATGCCGCGGTTTCTTTTCAGCACCGCGCTCCTAGTCGGCATTTATGTCGCGGTCCTAGCCGTCGCTGCGTTGTGGATGCCGCACGAATGGGATTGGCAAGTTCTGCGATGGCTCAGCTCCCGTGTGCCCCCGGCCTTTTCCTCGGAGGTCGGCATCGTCGACATCGACACCGATCCCGCAAACGTGCCCGCCTTTCGCCGCCAAATCGCGGCATTTCTCGACGGCCTTACGCATAGCAATCAACGCCCAAACGCCGTGATTCTCGATATCGAGTTCGATCCGTGCCAGTCGATCCGGCTGCGCGCCGATGGCTCTGCTCGAGAGGCTCTCGTCTCAAGTATCCGACGCGCCGCCACTCACTTTCCGATCTACGCGACCGAAGAAGCCAAAGTCGACCGCGACGACGACGTCGTGGGGCCGCTCGATCCACGCGATCCGGAAATATACGGCGCCATCAGCGCCGCCGCACAAACGCGCTTTACGAGTGTTCCCAACGCCCAAGGGCTGTTCTATCGAATCTGTTATGCGAACGTTCCATTCGACGGCAAATCCGGCAGCGTCGAAGGATATGCCAACGTTTGGGCCATGGCGGCTCGCGTCTTGATGACGCCACGCTTTTTTGCGGCGTCCCCTCCGTGCGATCCCACTCACATTCCCGTCCGGCTCGGGCCGCGAATCGCTACGAGCTACCCGTTCGTCTACCGCTTCACCAATCCGAGAACGTTTTCGAGCTATTCGCAGTTCGACGACAAGATGTACCTAATCGTTGGAACGATCAGGTACGATCGCGTGGCGTTTACCGATCGCAGCGGGCCGGAAATTCTGGGATGGGCCCTGAGCAACGCGCTGGACGATGGTTCGTTGGTCGGCAAAGAACCCTATTACGACGTGCTGCCGCAAAACGGCATGCTGTTGCTGTTGATCCCGGTCTTTTCCGCACTGGCCGTGCTCGCGTACGCCGGCATCTTTCTCACGCTCAACCGAACGCGGCTGGGCAAGCTACGCAGCCTTTCCCCCTGGATCTCGTCCGTGCTTGCGGCGGTCGTCGGTCTTGGGATTTTTGCCGCCTTTGAAGCGTGGCTTTTCGCTTCACACCATCTTCAGCCGCAGGTGTCGCTGGTTGCAGTCGGGGTCGTGGTAGCGTCGGGACTCAGTGGAGTTCGAGGGTCGCAGATCCTCTTCGAGCAGCAGCACGCGATCGACGCCTTGCCGGCAGAGCGGCACGACTACGACGTCTTCATCAGCTACGCGCATCAAGAGAAGGACTGGGTCGTCGAACATGTGGTTCGCCCGTTTCGCGAAGCCAAGCTTCCCGACGGGAAGAGACTCTCGGTCTTCTTCGATACGTCGTCGATTCGGCCGGGCACGGCCTGGGAGTCCAAGCTCGCGTTAGCCATCGATGGAAGCCGCTTCATCGTACCGGTATACTCCGAAGCTTACTTCAAACAACCGTATTGCCGCTTCGAAATCATGCGGGCTCATCGTAAGTGGATTCTGGCCGGTGAGGACTCCCGCTGCGTGCTTCCGATCATGCGCGGGCACCCGGTGATTCCAGCCGCCGTCGACGACATTCAAGCGCTCAGCATCGACGACGATCCGGATCTGGTCGCGCAGCACGTCGCGGAGATCATCGACCGGCTATCGGGTCGAGCGTGAACGCGCGCACGTTCGCCGCCACCGCAGCGGCCATCTGGACGCTTTTGGCGCTGCCCCTACAATCGGCGGCCGCGCACGCGCCGCGCGTGCACGTCGTGCAACAGCTCCTGCTCGACCAAAAACCGGTGCAATCGGCGAGCGGCGTGACGGTAACGGCCGGCACCGCGGTGCGCCATATTCTGCAGGTCGGCGAGATCGTCGCTGACGGCACCCGCATCGACGTTCCGCCGCATCTCGTGGTAACGATCGTCAGCAGCGGCGACCGGAGTACGACGACGCTCGAGCCGGGCGCCAGCGTAACCTTTGTGAGCACCGGCTCCGGCGAGCTTCTTTCGAGCAATAAAGGGACGTCGCGGTTTAACGTCGTGCCGCATACCCTCGACTTCTTTCGCGTGCAGTCCGGTGAGGCGCTCACCGCCTCGGTGCACGGAACCGAGTTCTCCGTCAACGTCGCTAACCACAGCGTGACGTACAACTGCACACGCGGCGAGGTGAACGTCACAAAAACCGGCTATCTCTTGATCGGGCAACTTCCGGTGAGAGCCTCGTTCATCGACGTCATCTCAGCGGCGAGCCGGCCCGAGATAGCCTACCATCCCACCGTCACGTGGTACCTGGGAAAGTTCCAGAACTTTGGCGATGCCGAGAAGTACTATCGCGACCAGCTCGACGCAGCCGTGCTAAGCGGAGACGCCAACGCTATCAACGCCGCGCGCCTCAACCTCGGAAACGTGCAGCGGCTTCGAGGACGCTATGCCGACGCGCTGAACGAGTCCTCCGCTGCCCTCGCATTTTATCGCCACGCCGGCGACAAGGACCGCGCGGCTTCGGCAATCGAGGCCATCGGGTTGATCGAATACGATCGGGAGCGCCCCGTCGAAGCCCTGGCGCTATTTCAACAGGCCCTGACGGCATTCGAGGAACTGAACGATCTGCGCGGCGAGGCCGATTCGCTCAAGAATATCGGCGACATCGAAACAAACAGGAATCAGTTTGCCGAGGCCCTACGGACTCAACAGAAGTCGCTCGCGCTCTACCGGAGGCTCGGGGACGAGGACGGCGAGGCGCGGACCCTCGCCAACATCGGAATCGCGGTCGACGGTGAAGGCCGGCACGACGACGCTTTGGTCTACATGGGGCAGGCGCTGCCACTTTTCGTGGCGGTGGGAGACCGTGACGGCGAAGCCGCCGCGTATCAGCAAATCGGCGTCGTTCAACTCGACGCTCAACGTTATGCCAAGGCCTTGCCCCCGCTTCGGCGCGCGCTGGTCATTTACCGCGACATCGGCGATCCCGGGCGAGAAGGGTATGCTCTGTTCAACATCGGGACGGTTCAAGAAAAGCAAGGTAACTACGAGGCGCCACCGAGTCGCTGCAGCAAAGCGTCGCTCTGCTCCGCAAGCTCGGCGGCGGCAGCTTCGATAGTCCGCTCATGGAAATGGGAGTCGTCGAAGAGAACCAAGGACATTACGTAGCTTCCTTGCAAGACCTCAAAGAATCGCTCGGATACTTTCAAGACGCGCACGACCGCTTTGAGGAGGCAGAGGACCGCAGAGAGATCGGGATCGTCGAAAGCGATCTTGGCGACTATGAGGGCGGTATGGCGTCGCTCGAGCAGGCATTAAAGATCTTCGAACAGTTGGGCGATCGAGCTGAGATATCAACTACTCAGCGCACTATCGTTACCGTCCGAAACGCCCATAACCGTACCCCGACGCCCTAGCGTTCGCGCTCGAACATCGGCATGCGCGCGTCGTCGGGTCGCTTCAGGTCGGCGGCAAGAACCGCAAGGCCCAGAGTCCCCTTGTAGAGGCTATGCGGATACGCGTCCGGTGCGCTCACGCCTTGCTCTCGCCGTCTTGCAAAGCTTGCGCCGCTGCAAACTCTGCAATATCGGTTGCGCGTTGCAGCCATCGTGCGTCGTGCGAGAGGCGGTAGAAGGCTAGCAGGGCATAGCCTTCACCCGCTGCGCCGCAACAGAGGCTGGGGTTTGGCGTAGGCGTCTCCCAAATGTGCCACGCGGCACCCTCCGCTAACTCGCGATACCTTGGATCGCTCGAGGCAGCATAGGCCAGCGTCCAAAGAAATACGAAGCCGGCGCTCCCATTACACCAACCCGGCATGTAGTTTGCGGTACGGGCCGCCTCTTGCCACTTCCATTGCAGGCCGCGACCCACGGGCTCGGCGCAGTTCGCAAGCTCGTTCAATCGTGAAGGCAGCGCATCGGGAAGAGCATCACCGGCGGCCGAGCACCAGCACAGCGAGGCGTAGAGGAGCCCCGCCCAACCGTGTGCGACACCAAGCGTCAACTCCGGCGATCGGTCGACGGCCGCAAAACCCGCGGCTGCCCCCAAAGTTCCGTGAGTATCGCTCTTCCCAGCTCGATCAGATCACTTCGGGCGCCGGCGTCTTCCTGAGAGGCCGGCATGCGATCGAACGTATCGAGCAGAAAAGCGCAGCCAAGAAGCGCGCCGGTACGTCCCAACGTTAAGTCGAGGATCGCACACGGCTGGCCGGCAATGGCGAGAAACGATCGCACGGCCGAATGTTGGGATGACGAATCACCGCGCGCGTGCGCGATCAGCGCCTGCACCACCGCTGCACCCCCAGGCCCGTGATAGAGCGACGAGACGCCGACGTTTTCGGACGTAATCCCCAGATCTTTGTTGTGATACGCGCCCTCTCGTGCGGTTTCCGTCAGCGATCGAACCGACCAGAGATCTGCAAGCGCAAGGAGTTCCGCGTCGTCGGATGCACCGCGATCCGGTACACGGCACAAGCGAGGCCGGCGCTTCCATAGTTAACCGATGAGAATGGCGCAGCCATCGGCGCATCGTTCATCAACGGACTTCTCATCGAAGCCATGCGTGTCGCCTCCGCTAGAAGCTGTGCCAGTTGAGAATCGCTCGCCGGAGTGAGGGCGCCGGAAAGCTTCGGCTCTTCTACGGCAGACCAAGCCCGCGCAAACTCGGCCACCGACGCAAAACGGTCGGAAGGCTCTTTGCTTAGTGCCTTGGAGAGCAATCGCTCAACGTCGGGCCACGAATCGATCCCGCGCGCCGAAAACGGGACCATCGGCTCTTCCGCGATTTGGCGAAACATCTCGTGCTTCTCCAGCGAAAAGTCGAGGTAGTGCGAGCCAGTCATCAGTAGATAGAGCAACGCAGCCAACGAATACTGTTCGCCGGCCAAGGTCGATCGTGGGGGAGCCTCGGCGTTGCGGACTGCGCGTGCGTACTCCGGCTCGAAAAAGAATCCGACGCCTCCCCTCATCGCCGAGGGACTCTCCGGCACGCCGGCGAGCTCCTGAGCGAGACCCAGATCGATCAGCTTGACGGCGTGATGCCGGTCGATCAGGGCGTTATTCGGATGGACGTCGGCGTGAATCACGCCCTGCTCGTGGAGACGAGCGTATGCATCCACGACGGCGCCAGTGACCTGCAGCAACTCGCTCCGCGACACTCCGCGGCTGCGGTAGCGCAGCTCGGCGCAGACCGATTGCACGTCGCGCCCGGGGAACCACTCGGCGAGCAGGTACGCCCGCGACTCGAAGGTGCCCGAGCCGAGCAGTTTCGGCGTGACTTTCCCATCAAGCGCAGAGAGAAAGCGAGCCTCCCGTTCGATCGCCCGGCTCACGCCTTCAAGGAAGGGGCGGCTCAGCTTGAGCGCGGCTCGCTGACCGGCGGCGTCGCGCGCCAGATAGACTTCCGAGTCTTCCAGCATCTGCACGCAGCGGAGGGCGGTCCACCCGTCGACCTCACCGTTGTTGGCAATCGACGGCGCGATCGCAGAGGCTGCCTCCGAATCCGGCGAGACGAGAAGACCCTCTCGGATCAGCGAGAAAAACAGCGGCAGCGCGTCTTCGAGGACTTGATCGGGTGAGAGGTTTTTTCTTTTGCTGAATCGCGCGACGGCCAAAGCAATCGTGGTGGGTTCTTCGAATGCTCGAATTAACTCTGCCGCTTCTGCTTCGATGACTTTGGAAAACGCGCGCGAGTTAGGGCGGCTCAAGACAAAGTCGCCGTCCTCCGATCCGATATCGATTCGAACTTGCTCGGGGAGGTCCTTAGCTGCTAGAATGACCGAGCCAAACGGCAAAACAAAAGCATCCGTTATCGCGGGGATCTTAGGCTCCGGCACTCGTGCCCCACGCTAGCGAACCATTAGGAGCCCAAGTACCCGGATCAATCCCTTCTACGCGCAATCGCTCCATCGCAAACTCAGGGGTTTTTCCCACCGCAAGCGCGGTTGCCAACAGGTTGCACACTCTCGAGCGCCAGCTTTCGCGTTCGAGCCAGGGAACGGATTGACTCGCCACAGGGGGGTCGACACCCCAAGAGATCAGTCCTTCGCCGCCGATTTCAGCCGTGAAGGGGACGCCCTGCGCGGGGCAGCCCTCGAGTTTTTCAAGGAGTGACGCGGCGGCCGCCTGCAAATCCGCAAAGTCCCAAAAATAAGCGACCATTTTATCGGGGCGCAATAAACCGTAGGCGTCGCGGCCAACTTTGAAGTGGAAGGCTGCGGACTCGGTAACGCTCCGAACGAGCGCCGAAAATCCTGCACGTAACTCTTCGCAGACGGGGCTCGCATAAAGCTTGTAGGTCAGCGCGGAGTTCCTTGGGCGGCTTGCCCGAAGCGACTGCCAAGCCATCCAAACCTCTCCCGCGCCCTCCGCCGGCAAGCGTTGCCAACCCACGTTCAACGTTCGCACCGTGTTGCGGTCGCCGAGGCCGAGATAAGCCTCCACCGCGCCGGAATCCGGCAAAGTTCGACGCCACCGCTGCGATACCGGAACACGGTTGTACATATAAAGCCGGACCGACAAGACGTTGGAAGGCGCGCTTCCCAAATTGGCTGCGTATTCGAGCGCATTGCGCGAAAGAACGGCAAGCCGGCTCTCGGGTTCGCTCCGGGCTAGTCCGCCGGAGATCAGTTCGAACGCTTCCGCGCCGGAGAGAATCGTGCCGCCGTCGTCGACTTCAAGAATGCCGTCGAGAATCAGTTGTGTGATGAACGTCTCGGCTCGCTCTCCCATGGCCGTGAGCGCGTAGCGCGGCAAAGCGGAAGGCGCTTGAAGCGTTAGGAGCAACAGCGCCGTGTCGGGTGAGACGGCTTTTGCGGTAAGAGGGCTATCTCCGACGGGCCGAAGGATGCCGTAACAATCGGGGTCGCGGCCCAGCGCCTCGAACGTCTGTTGCTCGACGAGTGAGAGCCGGTCGAATGGAACTAGCTCATACGCCGGATTGGCGCGAAGGCGCAGTTCCGAAAGGCTCTTGCTAACGAGCTACTCCTTTTTCAGCTCGCTCTTTCGTTTGCTCAGCTCGGCGAGGGCCTCTTTCATCTTGGTCTCGAGCTCTTCGACCTCAGGGACAGTCTGCGGTTGTGCCTGCTCGTTTGCGATTTCTTCTTGGCGCTCGATTTCCTCGAGCGCTTCTTTCAGGTGCGCCTTGAGCATCGCGAGTTGCTCGGCGGCGGCGGCGGCATCGGTGTGAGCTGCCCGAGACTACGGTTGGACAGTGACTGACGATTGGGCACGTAGGCAAATACGGCGTCCAATGCGTGGGCAGCGTCCAGCTACCGCCCGGACAGTACCCGGTAGCGTTCTGGCAGAACATCAAAATGGTACGGTTGCCCGTGCTAATCCCTTCGCAAAACTGGGTCCCCGCCTGGCATGTCGTCCCAACTGGCGTGGTGGTCCAAGTGATGACTGGACACAACTGGGTAAGGGCGTGGCACGCAGTCCTGGTCAGCGCTCCGCAATGGGGACCGCCTTGGCCTTCAGCGCCAACGATGTTGATCATCAGGTCTTTGACCCTGTACGCCATGGCCGATGCTCCTCTCGTGTCTCGCGCGAACGCCAGACTACCTAAGGGTCGGCCCCTTAGGTTGGCTAATTTTGCTCCCCAACGGAAGGGGGCAACCAGCGCAGGTCCGGTTGGCGGGCGGCACGCGTCTCGTCGACGCGGCCAACGACGGTGGTAACGGGTGCATCGAGCAGCGCTTGCGGGTTGCTCTTCGCCTGCGCGACGATCTCGCGCAGCGCCGCAATGAAACCGTCGAGGGTTTCCTTTGACTCCGTTTCGGTCGGCTCGATCATCAAGCACTCCGGCACGATGAGCGGAAAGTAGATCGTCGGCGCCATGTAGCCGTAGTCCAGCAGCGCTTTTGCGAGATCGAGCGCGCGCACGCCGTGATCCCGTTTGAGCGCTTGCGCGGAAGCGACGAACTCGTGACGGCAGATCTCTGCGTACGGCGTCTCGAGAAACTCCGCGATATTGACGCGCAGATAGTTCGCGTTGAGCACCGCGAGCTGCGAGACGCGCTTGAGGCCTTCGGCTCCGTTTGCATAGAGATAGGCGAGCGCGCGGACGGCGTGCGCGAAGTTCGACCAGAACGAGCGCATCGGTCCGATCGACTTCGGCCGGTCGAAATCCAGAGAGAATGTGAGCTGCGGCGACGCGACGACGATCGGCGTCGGCAAGTAATCAACCAGATGCGCGGCAACGCCCAGCGGGCCGTGGCCGGCGCCGCCGCCGCCGTGCGGAATCGTAAACGTCTTGTGCGTGTTGAGATGCATCAGATCGAAGCCCATGTCGCCCGGACGCGCGTAGCCCATGATCGCGTTGGCGTTGGCCCCGTCGTAGTACATCAGACCGCCGGCTTCGTGAACCGCCGCCGCGATGCGCGCAATTTCGTCTTCGAAGAGCCCGAGCGTGTTCGGATTGGTCATCATGCAAACAGCAGTGTCGGGCCCGAGGATCGCGCGGATCTCTTCGACGCCGACGCGTCCGCGCTCGCTGCTCGGCAGCGAAATCACTTTGAAGCCGCACATCGCTGCGGAGGCGGGATTGGTGCCGTGGGCCGTGTCGGGCACGATCACCTTGTCGCGCTGCGTTTCACCGCGCTCTTTGAAGTATTTCTTCGCGATGAGCAACGCACCTAACTCGGCATGCGCGCCGGCCGACGGGTTGAGCGAAAAGGCGGCCATGCCGAAGAGCGAGCTGAGCGAGCGCTCCAGCTCGTACATCACTTGCAACGCACCTTGTGCCAGCTCGTCGGGCGTGTATGGATGCAGTTGCGCGAACTCGGGTCGAGAGGCGATCGCATCGTTGACGCGCGGATTGTACTTCATCGTGCACGAACCCAGCGGATAGAAGCCGAGGTCGATGCCGAAGGTGCGCTGCGAAAGGCGCGTGTAGTGGCGGACGACATCGAGCTCGCTGTTGTCGGGCAACGGTAGGTCGTCGCGCAGCACCGACTCCGGAAGAAACGCTTTGAGCGGCTTGCCTTCCTCGAGGTATCGGTTCGCGCGCCCCTCTTGGCCGAGCTCGAAGATCAGGGGGGGGACCCCAGCAGCTTTGCTGCTGGGGGGCGCGGAGGTGCGCAGCACCGGAGCGCCTGTTAAAATTTCGGGGTCCCCGGCACGCGAAGCGTGCTGGGGCACCTTAGATGTGGGCGTGGACATTGATCGCTCCATCGAGCGCGGCGGCAAGTGCGGCGATGTCGCCGCTCGTTGTTAGTTCGGTGGCGGTCATCAGAATGCAGAATTGCAGCTCGGGATACCAGCGGCCGAGATCCACGCCGCCGAGAATGCCGAGCCCTAGCAGCGACGACAGAACGCCGCCGGCCGGCGCGCCGACATCGACGACGAACTCGTTGAAGAACGGGGCGGCGTACTTGATTTTCACGCCGTCCACGTTGGCGACCGCGCTGGCCAACTCGCGCGACCGCGCGAGATTGAGCGCGGCGGCATCGCGCAAGCCGGTCTTCCCCATCAGCGCGAGATAGATCGTGGCGATCAGCGCGCAGTGCGCTTGATTCGTACAGATATTCGAGGTTGCGCGTTCGCGACGGATGTGCTGCTCGCGCGCTTGCAGCGTCAGCACGTACGCAGTGCGACCGGCATTGTCGACGGTCTTGCCGGCCAGCCGCCCTGGAATGCGGCGCAGGTGTTCCTTCGTCGAAGCGATGAAGCCGGCGTACGGGCCGCCGTACGCCTGGGCCACGCCGAAGCTCTGCGCTTCGCCCGCGACGATCTGCGCGCCCCACGAAGACGGCGGGGCAAATGCTGCGAGCGAGAGCGCTTCGGCCACGACCGCGATCGGAATCGTGCCGCTGGCCTTGACCGCTTCGAGCGCGGTTTGCGTGAGCGTGTCGGCATTGCCGAAGAAGTTCGGCGACTGCAGTGCGACGGCGGCGTACTCGTTGCTCTCGATCGCGCGCACGAGCGCGGCGAGGTCGGTCGTGCCGTTTTCGTTAAACGGGATCTCGTCGACGGTTACGTCGAGACCGTCGCAATAGGTGCGGAGCACCCCTCGGTAGTTCGGATGGATCGCACGCGAGGCGAGAATCTTATGGCGCCCCGTCGTGCCGAGCGCCATGATCGCGGCTTCGGCCAGCGCCGTCGCGCCGTCGTAGACCGACGCGTTGGCGATATCCATACCGGTAAGGAGGCAGATATAGGTTTGCCACTCGTAGATCGCCTCGAGATATCCTTGCGAGACTTCGGCCTGGTAAGGCGTGTACGCCGTGAGAAACTCGCCGCGCATGGCGAGTGCCGCAATTGCCGGCGGCGCGTAGTGGCGATACGAGCCCGCGCCCAGAAACGAACGGTACTCGAAGCCGGCATTCTTTTCCGCGAAGTAGTCGAAACGGCGCTGGATCTGATATTCCGGCAGCGCGGGAACGACCTCGAGCTTTGCTTTGAGCGCGACGTCGTCGGGAACGCGCAGCAGCTCATCGAGCGAGCCGATGCCGATCGCGCCGAGCATCTGCTCGATGTCACGTTTGGTATGTGGTGCGTACATGCTTTTGCGGCCTTTCTTGTTGCCGCTCCGGCCGCCATTTCCCTCGCACTTCCGAGCAGGCGGGCGCTGCTCGGTCCCGGAAGCAAATCAACGTGGACACCGTCCTCCTCTTTGCAGGCGCGATTTTTATGGTTTGGACGGTCGTGGTCACCTCGTCACGCTACGGCGAGCTGCCCGAAACCATTCCGATTCACTTCGGCTTGGACGGCACCGTAAATGGATACGGGCCGCGCTCAACGGTATGGATGCTCGTCGGAACGCAGGCGGCGACCGCCGTGGGCTCTTTCTTGATTTACGCTACCACCGGAGCGCGCGTAGCCTTGGTGTTGGGCGTCTGCATGCTGGCGATCTTTTGGCGCGTGCAACTACTCATTCTTTCGGCGGCAACGCCCGGCGAGAAGCGCACGCCGGTCGGCGGGTCCGTTGTTTTTATTCTCGCAGCAGTGCTAATCGGGCTTTTTGCAGCGACGCGTCGTTAAAGGAGCACGTCGGCCCGAACCGAACCGATTGGCCCGCTGCTAAACGTTGGAGGATCTCATGAGCGACTACCATCAGCATAGCGATCTTTCGCTGCTGCCCGAACTGAAAAAACTCGATGGTCCCGGATTCGACGGTTTCGTCGCACTCGACAAAACGGTCGGCCGCACCGACGGCGCGGTCCCGCAAAAGTATCGAGAGCTTATCGCGCTCGGCGTCGCCCTAACGACGCAGTGCCCCTACTGCCTCGACGTGCACACCAAGAACGCGAAGAAAGCCGGCGCGACGCGAGAAGAACTCGCCGAGACGGTTCACATCGCCGCGGCGCTGCGCGCGGGCGCCGCGTTGACGCACGGCCTACTGGCGCTGCGCCTCTTCGACGAAGCGTAGCCGGCTTCGAGGCGCGCTACCAAAGCCAGGCGGCACCGCGCACGCCGCTCGAGTCGCCGCGCGCAGCCGGAACGAGGCGCACGTCGACAGGCGTGGAGATGGCATACCGCTGCATCAATCCTGGGACGTTGTCGTACAGGCGAGCGATGTTGGAGAGGCCGCCGCCCAAGACGATAACGCCGGGGTCGAGCAGGTTGACGACATGCGCCAGCCCGCGCGCCAAGCGATCCTCGTACGCAGAAAGCGCGTCGCGCGCTTCGCCATCTCCGTCTACCGCAGCCGTGACGATCTCGCTGGCCGTAAGCTCGCGGCCGGTTCGCTTTGCAAAGTCCGCTGAAAAGCCCGAGCCTGAAAGAAACGTCTCGATGCAACCGCGCTTGCCGCAATAACACCGTGGCCCCGGAAACTCGCCGGCACGCGGCCACGGCAGCGGGTTGTGTCCCCACTCGCCGGCGACGTTGTTGCGCCCGGGAAGAACCTTTTGCCCGACGACGATGCCGCCGCCAACGCCGGTCCCGAGAATAACTCCGAAGACGACGCTCTCGCCTACACCGGCGCCGTCGACCGCTTCTGAAAGCGCGAAGCAGTTCGCATCGTTGGCGATGCGGATCTCACGACGCAGCGCGGACTCAAGGTCGCGCTTAAGCGGCTTCCCGTTGAGCACCACGCTATTGGAGTTGCGCAGCAGTCCCGTGCTCGGAACGATCGCGCCCGGCGATCCGACGCCGACGGTCGCGCGTTGCCCAACCTCTGCTTCAACCGATGCGACGAGCGAGGCCACCGCGCCGACGGTGCCGTCGTAGTCGCCGGCGGGCGTCGCGATACGACGGCGAACGATTTCTGAACCGTCGTCGGAGAGCGCGACGATCTCAATCTTCGTCCCGCCGAGGTCGACGCCGATTCGCAAGGCGGCTTAACTAACCGGCGGTAGTCTTTTCGTAGTCGGCTGCGTTGAGCAGCGCTTTTGCTTCTTCCAGATCCGAAAGCTTGAGCTTAAAGAGCCAACCGGCGCCGTAAGGCTCGCGGTTGACGGCGGCGGGATCGCCGTCGAGGGCTTCGTTGATCTCGACGACCTTGCCGGACAGCGGCGTAAAGAGATCGGAGACCGCTTTGACCGATTCGATCACGCCGACGTTGAAGAACTGCTCGATCTCCGTGCCGAGCTTCGGTAGTTCGACGTAGACGATATCGCCGAGCGACTCTTGCGCGTAGTCGGTGATGCCGATCGTCGCGTTCTCGCCGTCGAGCTTCGCCCACTCGTGTTCTTTGCTGTACAGCAGGTCCTGCGGTTGCGACAAGACTTCTCCTCTTTTTAGTTATTTCGCGCGCTTATAAAACGGTAACGGTACGACGGTCGCTTCGTGCTTCGTGCCGCGGATTTCGATCTCCAGCCGCGTGCCCTCGGTTGCAGCTGCTTTTTCGACGAGGGCTGTCGCGACGTTCTTGTTGTCGACCGAGGGCGCGATCGAGCCGCTGCGGATCGAGCCCACAACTCGCCCGTCGTGCCAGACGGGGTAGCCCTCGCGCGCCGGAACTCGGCCGTCCATGACAACGCCGGCGATGCGGGCAAAGTCATCGCCCTGCATTTGCCGTTCCAACGCCGCTTTGCCGATGAACTCCGGCTTGGCAGTTTTCACTGCCCAGTTGAGGCCGGCCTGAACCGGCGTTATCTCCTCGGTCAGCTCGTGTCCGTAGAGCGGCATCCCGGCTTCCAAGCGCAAGACGTCGCGCGCGCCGAGGCCGCAGGCCTCGAGCCCTTCTTTGCCGTGGCGCTCGAGCAGCGCGTTCCAAATCTTCGGCGCGGCGTCGTTCGAAAGGAAGAGCTCGAAGCCGTCTTCACCGGTGTAGCCGGTTCGCGCGATCGTCGCAGGCACGCCGTCGACGCGGCCTTCGACGCAAAAATAATACTTGAGTGCAGCGAGGTCGACGTCGACGTGCGGCGTTAACATCGCGACCGAGCACGGACCTTGAATCGCAATCAGCGCCGATTTCCCGTGCTGGTTCTCGAGCTCGACGCCGCTTTGCGGGCGATTGGCGTTGAGGTGCTCCCACATCTTATCGGCGTTGGACGCGTTGACGACGAGCAACCAGCGATTATCGAGGCGGTAGAAGATCGTATCGTCGTGCGTACCGCCGGCACCGTTGCAAAAGAGGTTGTAACGCGCCTGCATTGGTTTCATCGTTCCAACCGCGTTCGTGGTCAGCGTATCGGCCCAGTCCGCGACCATGTCGCCGCGCAGCCAAAACTGCCCCATGTGCGAGAGATCGAAGAGCCCGGCGCGATAACGCACGGCATCGTGCTCCCGCAGGATGCTCGAGTACTGCACCGGCATCTCGAAACCGCCAAACGGCACCAGCTTCGCGCCCAGCCGCGCGTGGTCGTCGTAAAGTGCGGTGCGTTTCACGGTGACGGCGAAGAGAAGTGGCCGGATTTGGGAGGTTTTTCGACGGGGTAGCTGTTGAGGAAGTCGAGGGTGGCGTGGGCTACGATCTCCGTGCCGCTTCGCACGTAGACTTCGCCGTAGACGATTCGGCGACCGCCGCGCAGCACGCGCGCTTCGGCGATCAGATCGTGTGGCGGACCGGCCGGCGCAAGAAAGTTGCACTGCAACGCAATCGTCGTTGTATCTTGATCGCGGCCGTAGATCGAAGCGAGCGCGACATAGAAGACCGTATCGCAGAGGCTGACGATCGCGCCCCCGTGGACGGCACCCGTGCCGTTGGTGATCTCCCTGCGGTAAGGCATGCGCATCACCGCTTTGCCGTGCTCGACGCTTTCGAGCTTCAGGTCGAGGAGCGCAACGAAGTTGCTCTTCTCCTTCTCCCAAGCGCGAGGCGCACCCGAAAAATCAATGCTCATGTTGCCCCTTTCGTCCGGCTAAAACGTATCCCCGCCGGTGGCCAGCATTCGGCGCAGGTAGAGCGGCAGCGAGAACAGGCGCCGGTGCGTTTCGGCATCGTAAAAGAAGCTCTCGCCACGCAGGCGTGCGCAGTAGGCATCGATTCGCCCGGCTTCGAGGCGCGCGAGATCCACGCGGTCGCTGCAGGCCAGGAAGGCCCAATCGGTATCGAAGGCCGGCACGTGGGTAAAGAACGATGCGACGTGCGCGTAGTGGCGGCGCAGCGTGCGCGCCATCTTACAGTGCAGCGCGGCGTTGTGCACGCCGGCGGTACTGGCTTGGAGCGCGTAGATCCCGCCCTCGGTCAGGCGCGATTTGATCAGCGCAAAGACGTCGTCGTTAAAGAGCGGATTGCTCGGCGAATCCTCCAGCGGCTCGGTCAGGTCGGAGAGGATGACGCCGTAGCGGTCGTGCCGAACGCGCATGTGCTCGAGCGCGTCGCCAACGATGACCTCGGCGCGCGCGTCGTCGAACGCGCCGTCGGACCATTCGGGAAGAAACTCTTTCGAGACGGCGATTACGCGTCCGTCGATATCCACCATCGTGCAGCGCGCGACATCGGGAGCGCGCAGGACCTCGCGCAGCGTGGCGCCTTCGCCGCCTCCGAGAATCAAAACGTTGGTGCGATCCTGCGCTCCGGCCAGCGCCGGGTGGACCAGCGTCTCGTGATAGATTCGTTCGTCGGTTTGAGCGCTTTGAGTGTCGCCGTCGATCACCAGCATCTTGCCGAAGACCGGCGAGCGAAGCACGGCGATTTGCTGATATTGCGAGCGCTCCGAGACGAAGAGTTCTTCAATTGCATGATGATGCTGCTCGGTCGGAGCGAACTCTTCGACGTACCATTGCCAGTATCGTGTCTTCGGCATGCTTGGCGTAGATTGGCCGGATAAAAGAAGAACCCCGCCGTGCGGGGCCCTTCGACTGCGCTCAGGACGACAAAGGGGAGTTACTTATAGCAGTTCACTGCGAAGTAGAGTGGCGTTTTCGGAGGAAGCTCGAAGTCGTGCGGGACGGTGTACTGCGTGATCGTGACGGTCTTGCCCTTGGCCTTGAACGGGCCGCCCGGAAGCGTCTGCCACACGAGCGAGCCTTTTTCCCCGGTCGTGAGAACGGCAGCGCCGCACGACGTTCCCGGGAGTCCCTTGGCATCGGTGATGATGTATTGGAGAACCGGCTTTTTGCCTGCGACCGGTTTGATGGCCGTCGTGCCCTGGTTCACTGCGACCGCGTAGATGAACGTGGTTCCTTCGGCTTTATATTTGTCGAAGGCTTTGCCTTTATACGTTTCGATATCGCCGCCGGTGTCGGTTGCGTCGGCGAGGTAGACCGTAGCGGCCGCCTTGAGATTGTTCGCTCCGATCGAGCCCTTCACGGTGATGTCGTCCCACGTTTGCAGACTGAAGGTAGCTCCGGTCGACTTCAGCGTGAGCTTCTCGCAGGCGCCTTTGAATATCCATTGGTACTGCGGCGGACTCGTGGCACACGTAGTGACGCCGGCGTCGGGACTCAAAAGAGCGGGCCCTTTGCCGGTAGCCATGCTGACCGGCGCGTTGTCGGGCGTGGCAGTGTCGGTGTCGGCGTCGCCCTCATGCATCGGAGCGTTCGGCTCGGCTTGTTGCGCGGGAGCGCCGGCCGACGGCGGCACCATAGAGCCACTCGATGAGCCAGGCATTCCCATGCCCGAGCAGGCGGCCAACGCAAGTGTTACCGCTGCGGCGGCGCAAGCGCAAAGCATAGATTGACGCATGAAATTCGTTTCCCCTAAATAGTGAGAGCAAAAACCGTTACATGGGAATTGGACAGCAGGCGCAATGCGCCTGCCGAACACGCTGGTTTCAAAGGTGATAATTGCTTATGATGCCGGTTAAAAAACCGAGAGAGAGCTACGCCGTTAGCACCCGAGCATCGTGATTGCGATTGAGCACGTGCGTGAACTCGCCGTCGCTCTTTTCGATCCCGCGTTTAAGCTCGGTTGCAAGAACGCTTTTCGCGCGCAGCGTCGCCGCAGCGAACTCGCAAGCAGCCCACGGGTCGGTATGGTCGCCGCACGTGTAAAAATCCATCGCGGCATAGGCCTTCTCAGGCCAGGTATGGATCGAAAGATGGGATTCGGCCAAAATGACCGTACCCGAGACGCCCTGCGGCTCAAATCTGTGGAATGCGCTCTCCATTATAGTAGCGCCGGCGGCCTTGGCGGCCGCGATCATCATGGCTGCGATGCCGTTGATATCAGAGAGAATGGATGGCTGACAGCCCGAGAGCTCGCACACAATGTGCCTGCCGAGTGCCTTCAATTTGTACAGGTCTCCTTGACCCTTGAGGAATCCCACCTCCGGACTTCGTCGGCTGGCGGCTGCGGTGCAGTCCGTTCCCCCGACCTTTCGGAAAGCTCGTGCCGGCGCTTTTGCGGTGCGCGGGCGGCTCGCCGCGATGGCGCGAAGGGCGCGCCTTCCCCTACCGTGGCCCCACCTCGGGACAGGGACCGGCGCCAATCATACCCCCTACGACCCCCCCTGTAAAGGGTTTCTCCACGGGTATTCCACAGGAAAGTTAAGGTAGCTCTTCATTATCTTGACTATGTTGGGCTGGAGGGGGTACGCTCAGGAGGTAATGGCATTGAAACTTGAAGCCCCGGTGAAGCCGGCCGAACTGATCGAGGACTACCGTCACGGGTTCCACGATGAGGAAAAATACGTCTTTAAGTCGGACAAGGGGCTGACGCCGGAGATCGTCGAGCGGATCAGCTCGATGAAGGACGAGCCGGCCTGGATGCGCGAGTTCCGCCTGAAGGCCTACGAGATCTTCCTTAGTAAGCCGATGCCGACGTGGGGCGATACCGCGCGGCTCAATGAGATCGACTTTTCGAACATCCACTACTTCGTGAAGTCGACCGACAAGACGGAGCGCTCGTGGGACGACGTGCCGGAGGATATCAAGCGGACGTTCGATCGCCTTGGGATTCCGGAGGCCGAGCGCAAGTTTCTGTCCGGCGTCTCCGCGCAGTACGAGTCGGAAGTGGTCTATCACAATACGACCAAGGCGCTCGACGAGCAGGGCGTGCTCTTCTGCGACATGGACACCGCGGTCAAGAAATACCCCGAGATCGTTCAGAAGTATCTTGCGACCGTGATTCCGGCGGGCGACAACAAGTTTTCCGCACTGAATTCGGCGGTGTGGTCGGGCGGGTCGTTCATCTACGTACCGCCGGGCGTGACGGTGGCGATGCCGCTGCAGGCGTATTTCCGGATCAACGCCGAGAACATGGGCCAGTTCGAGCGCACGCTAATCATCGCCGATAAGGGCGCGAAGGTTCATTACATCGAGGGATGTACCGCACCGAAGTTTTCGACCTCGTCGCTGCATTCGGCCGTGGTCGAACTGATCGCCATGGAAGGCGCGTCGATCCGGTACACGACGATCCAGAATTGGTATCGGAATATCTTTAATCTCGTTACGAAGCGGGCTGTGGCGCATAAGGACGCGACGGTTGAGTGGGTGGACGGGAACATCGGCTCGCGGTTGACGATGAAGTATCCGTCGATCTATTTGATGGGCGAAGGCGCGCGCGGTGAGATTCTCTCGATGGCGTTCGCCGGCGAGGGCCAGCATCAGGATGCGGGGGCTAAGGTCATCCACGCCGCGCCACGCACGACGTCGATGGTGACGAACAAGTCGGTCAGCGCGCACGGGGGGAAGACGACGTACCGGGGTCTAGTTGAGATTCACGCAGGCGCCGTTGGCGCAAAGACTCGCGTTCGCTGCGACGCGCTCATCATGGACGAGGAGTCGTCGAGCGATACGAAACCCACGATGAAGATTCACGAACAGCGCTCAACCGTCGAACACGAGGCGAGCGTCAGCAAGATCGGCGAAGAGCAGCTCTTCTACGCGATGTCCCGCGGGCTCGCCGAAGCGGACGCCGTCGCGATGATCGTCAACGGCTTCTTCGACTTCTTCGTCAAGGAACTCCCGATGGAATACGCGATCGAGCTGAATCGCTTGGTCAAAATGGAGATGGAAGGCGCAGTAGGCTAAGCGCGGCGCCCCGCTCGCTGCGGGCCCATTTTCAAATCTCATCGACTCTTAGCCCATTTCGGCCGGACTCTGCGGGGCAGCGCCGACGGAATCGTTGAATAGTCCGCCTCATCATGTCGATCTTTCTGCGTGTGCTCGCGGGCTTTTTCACAATCCTGTGCCTCCTGCCGGAAGCGGCGTGGCCGTACACATCTTCGCGAGAACAAAGCTGGGAAACGCGGATCGGCCAACAGCGCTACATGGAATACATGCAGCGCGGCGAGATCGTCCCGCCGCAGTCGTCGCTCTATCGAACGCTCGACCGAATCGGGCACACCATCGCTGCGGTTGCTGACCGCCAATACTTTGCGCCCTTTCATTTCGTATTGCTGAACGACCAGAACCCAAACGCATTTTCGATACCGGGCGGCAACGTCTACGTGACGACAGGGTTGCTGTCGTTTCTCAGGAATCGAGACGAGCTCGCGGGCGTGATCTGCCACGAGGTCAATCACGACATCCACCACGACATGTATGCAGTCTTTGAAGCCACGCAGGGTCGATCGCCGCAAGATCCCAGCGTGATAGCTTACGAACGCGCTGCCGAGAGAAATGCAGATCGCTCTGGTGCTTACTTGTGTGCGAAGGCCGGATTTAACCCGTGGGGGATGGTGTGGGGCTTGAGGCAGCACAGTGAATCGATGGGCGGTAGCTACAGCGGCGGGTCCGATCACCCGAGCGACGAGCAGCGTGAAGCCGCTCTTATCGCCTTATTCCGCAGCCACAGCGCGACGTTTGGAAAGTTCAGCGACGATGTCGCGAGCGCAACCCCGCTAGCGCACCCGCAGCGGATAGCGCAACGTTACTATTCGCAGTATCCGTCGTACCGGCAATACGTTCAGCCGTATCCGCAGTACGCGCGCCCGTATCCGCAATACGCACAGCCGTATCCTCAGTATCCTCAGCAACAGTACCCGGCCTATCCGCCGCCCCCGCCCCCTCCCTGTTATCCAGGCTGCTAGCTCCTCTCCTTGAAGAGCTTGAAGTATACTAGCTGCGTGGGAAATCCAATCGCGGCCGTCCGCATAAAGAAGCCCGTCAGCGCGGCTGTGCTTGTGAATCGAGATCTCGAGCAAATCGTCGAGATTCTTGGCCTGAGCCAGACGGCGCGCATTTTGCACGTCGATCGGTACGGACTCAGCCGTTGCATGAGAGCGGCCGGGCGAATCGGCCCGACGCTTGCGCCGCGGATAACGGATTTGAAATACGTCCTCACCCGCGCGCTTCAGACTATGCATACCGACGAAGTCGGGCCGTGGCTGACCGAAGGCGAGCCGTTGCTGGCAGGAAGCATCCCCCTCAACGTACTCGCGATCGATGGACCCGCTGCGGTCATCGCGGCGCTCGACGGTTTGGTTTCCGGCAAATTTGCATGAGGTGATCCGGCCGTCAAGCCGTCACCGCGGCGCTCGAAAAGATCGTACGAACCTCGCCAAGGCGGCGGCTGGTCCGCTGCCAAGAAGGTTGAGCGAAGTTGATTCGGTTTCTCAGCTTTTGCCCCGGGAACGCATGCTATGCTAGTGGCTTACCCGTATTGCGAAAGGCAGGTCCGTCAGTGCGCTTCACGACTTTTACCGCGATAGCCGCGGTTGCCGTGTTAACGGCCTGCACCAAGTCGAATGCGTTGCCGCCGGGAGCGTCGAGTACGGTCTGTCGGCCGCATGCTCAGCAAAGCTTTTCGAGCATACCCTTGAACGCAGCGCCCGTACCACGCATTGCAACGGCCGCGCACTTAGGACTCTGGCCGCGGCAAGGACCCTCGGTACGCGTCTGCGGCGATGTGGGAGCGGGGTTTGCGCGCTGCCAAGCCTGGCTGCGCACCGACATTCAAGGACCGATCACCCCGGATATCCCGGCGGGCTACGCGCCCAGCGACCTGCAGATGGCGTACGGCTTAACGTCGGACAGCCAAAATGGCGGCGGTGGCCAGACCGTCGCCGTCGTCGACGCCTACGACGATCCGAACGTGGAGTCGGACCTTAACGTTTACCGTTCGAAGTACGGACTGCCGGCCTGCACGGTCGCGAACGGCTGCTTTACCAAGCAGAAGTATACGTCGCTAACGAACCCAAGTTGGGCCGCGGAAGAATCGGTCGACGTCGAGATGGTCTCCGCCATTTGCCCGAACTGCAAGATTCTTTTGGTCGAAGCAGCGTCGACGAGTACCGCCGATCTCAGCAGCGCCGAACAATATGCAACCAGCAAGGCCGACTTAGTCAGCGACAGTTGGGGCACACCCGAGGGAACACAAACGTACGACGGCGTCTACACCGGCTGCGGAACGATCGTGGCCGCGACCGGCGACCACGGTTACAACGCTACCGCGCAGTGGCCCGCGATACTTCCAAGCGTCGTCGGCGTCGGCGGAACGAGCTTGACGTCGACCAGCCCGCGCGCGGAGACTGCGTGGTTGCACGCCGGTAGCGGCTGCAGCAAGATTTACGGCAAACCCAGCTTCCAAAGCGCTTTGAATACCGGATGTTCGATGCGCGCGGAGGCCGACGTCTCCGCCGACGCCGATCCCCAGACGGGGGTGGCGATTTACGACACGTTCCAGCGTCGCGGCTGGCTCGTCTTTGGGGGAACGTCCGTTGCCACGCCCATCGTCGCTTCAGTTTTTGCGCTCGCGGGGAACGCGGCGGCGAATCCGGTGAGAAACCTGTACACGCACACTTCGGGCTTGAACGACGTTACTTCCGGCAGCAACGGCGCGTGCGGCGCGCCGCTGTGCGTCGCCGGTCGCGGATGGGATGGTCCCACCGGACTCGGCACGCCGAATGGCACCGAGGCGTTCTAACCGGAGCTACGCAAGTTCGTTAAAGTTTGGCGGCCACTTTCGATCCATTGGGGCTGCCAAGCCCGGTGCAAGCGTCCCACCCTGGCGTAGAAGAGAATCCGCCATTGTTTCCTTCCGTAATGTCATTGCACGGGCTTGGCGGGGCGTACAAAGCCGCGTTGACGAATCCAACTGGCTGGCTCGCGGCGGCGTTGATTCGCGCGATAAGCGCCGCCCAAAGAGGCGCGACGGCACTGGTGCCACCGATAACCGTATCGGATCCATCTACGCGCACGTTGTATCCCGTATTGGGATCTGCATCGCCGGCCACGTCGGGGATACCGCGAAATCCGAGCGGCCCAGGAGATCCGTTGACGGCCGTGATGTTCAATCCTGTTTGCCACGCTGGTAGCTGAAAAAACGTGCTTGCGCCACCACCGGTGGCGCCGCCGGCAGCGCCGTCGTTCCACACCGTCTCATCCGCGATGTTGCCTCCGGCGGCCCGCAAGCTCGTTCCGCCACACGCCAATGCGTGGGGACTGGAGGCGGGGAAGTCGGCGTGGTTCGCACTCCCGGGTACACCGTCGGTAGAGCCGTTATCCCCTGTTGCGATGCAGACCGTTACTCCAAGTGCGGCTGCCGATTGGAATGCTGCATCCATGGCCTGCATCGCCTGATCGGTCCACGCCGATTCCGGACCGCCCCAGCTTATCGAAATAACGCTCGGCTTGTTGGTTTCATCGTGAACCGCCGTCGTTATGGCGTTGAGGAACCCGGCGTCGGTGTTTGGCGCAAAGTACACCGCAAGAGTGGCTTTGGATGCAATTGCGCCGGCGACCTCAATGTCGAGCATGACCTCGCCATCCGGTCCGTCGGGATTCCCGGTCGGACTGTTGCTGGCATGATCCACAGAGATTGCCTTGACGGATGGAACGCTGATGTTGAGCGCAGAAAAATACTGTTGCAGATCGGCGGGGCGATAGCCGCCGCCGAGCTCAATGATGGCGATGCACTGACCCTGCCCCAGCGAATCCGGAAAATCGTAAAGCGATGCAAGCTGAACCGGTGTAAACGAAGCAGCGGCTGCGACCGCTCGAGAGCGCATCCTGAAGTGCGGCGTCGCTTGCGGGCGGTTATCCAGTCCAAGGACGGCCTCAACGACGCCGTCGAGTTCCTCCGGCAAAAAGATATCGCCGACGCGCCCACGGTACGAGCCGCCTGGGTAGTCGAAGCTCTGGAGTTCCACGCCGAAGGCGGCCTGGAAGTCGGCAACGGTACCCGAAAGCACAACGGTCCGGCGCGCCGGCGCCTCTTGCACCGTTGTAAGGTTGTGTTGTGCGGCAAAGGCCTTCACACTCGCGACGTCGCCAACCGACGCCCCAAAACTACTCGCGAAGGTCGCGCGAGGCATAATCGTTTTCGCCGACTCGCGGGTGATCGGCGGCAACGCGCCAGCGCGCCGTAGGATGATCGTGACCTCCAGCCGCTCCGTCGGATCGGCTTTGCCGCGGGAAACGGCGCCTGGAAGCGGTGCTCTGGTACTTCCCAAAAGCTTGCGCGCAGCCATGTGAATCCTCGCCTCCGGATTGGTCGCTTGCTAAGAGCCTGCATGGTAGCATGTTAAGGTTAGCCAATTCAAGCCGCACAATCACTACGAAGTTTAAGACTCCCTAAAGTCCAGATGATCGCATCCCCACGACTCGTCTGCGACGCTTATGCCGTGCCGTTCGCCGGCCTTAAAGCAATATAAAGACCCCCAAATTGATTTTTTTAGGGCACTCCCAGGTCAGACTGATACCGTGCAATTCATGACGCCGGAAGAGCTTGTAACTTTGATGCATGAGGTTGAGCGTTGGGCAGGCGAACAGCGAGAGCGACTCGTCTACGGCGGCACGCGCCCGGTGTCGATCTGCTCGACGGTCGAGGCCGCGACGCGCGAGGCTGCGATTGCGCGCGGGAATACAATCGCGCACTCGGCTGAGCTTGCTGAGATCGAGTCGGTCTCCGCGCACGCAAGCCAATGCTTAAGCGCGTTACGCGGTTTGGTAAGCACTACCAGAAAATAACGATCGTGCCGTTGCCCGCCGGCGCGGCGCCGCCGAGATCTTTTACGTGCGTTGCGCCTTTCTCAACGAACGACGAGCCGCCGCCGCCGTTGTAACCCCCGATTCCCTTGGTACCATACATTGCAGTTCCGCCTTCGCCGCCGACGAGGACCGCTAACGTCTCGCCCGGCGTCACGGAAATCGTTGCGGTTACCAGACCGCCGTTTCCGCCCTGATAGTGCTGTCCGCTCGGACCACTGGCGCCGGCCGCGATGATCTTCACCGACGTCACGCCTGCCGGGACCGTAAACGTCTGTTGCTTCCCGGTATATTTGAAGCTCTTGCTGCTGGCTGCGTCGACGTGCTGCACCAGACTCGGCGCCACCGGCAACTGGGAACCGGCGCAGCTCGAAAGCAGCAGGGCGCCACGACGGTTGCTGCTACTCGATTCGCCATGAAACTCGTTAGAAGCGGTCCAGAATAAGCGACCTGAGTCAAATTAACTAAACCGCTCTACGACAAAAGTCAACCCCATTCTAGTCCCTAAACAAGGCGCACCGCCGCACCTCTTCGTAAAGGGCCCGCTAATGCGGAGCTCACCGGCTGCGACTGCCGTTCTTTTTGCGGTGTCCCTGTCATTGCTTGGCGCTGCGCCGGCCAACGTTCGCTATTTTGACGCGCACAACCACCTAAGCGGAATTCTCCCGTATTACGCCTATGCGGACCTGTCCGCATTCATCGAAAGCCTTTCGAATCCGCGCAAGGCGGTGAGCGTTGAAGACCGCCTGGCACTCTACCGCTATTTGGCTGATGTTTGGTATCCGTCGAAGGGAATCGCACTCGACGACAAGCTCTTTTCTCCGGCCGACGGTCAGCGCTTCGCGTTAGGCGCGCGGGCCGCGCTGCTCGTCTACCGGAACCAAGTTGCGGGAAGCGCGGTGGCGCTCAACGGTACCTTAGAGCGCGTGCTGACGGCGACGCCGTGGTCCGAGTTCGACAGTGCGTACGCCTTCCGTGGAGGACCGGCCTGGTCGTATCTTCAGTCGCGTTTCTATGCCGGCAGCGACGACCGGCTGAACGCGGATCTCTGCCGGGCAACGGTTCTCGATCTCGCCGCGACGCACATCGACAGTTCAGAGCAATCGGTACCGTTCGTCGGCGGATGGAAGTTTGCCGAGCGTAAATCGCAGCCGCTCGAATCGATCGAGTGCATGATCGATGCACCATCGGATACGAGCCTCGTCGCGGCACTGAGCGCGATGGACAAGCCAATGCCGACGGTCAAGGTCGTGCTCATGACGCACACGGCACAACTCGCGACGCTCCCGGGAGGCGCACAATACAGCGAGTGGTCGAAGACCGGCGCATGCGCCGCCGTTTTGCTGCCCGAAGCGCTGGTGACGACGCCGAAGATGGTCTACGACGGGCTGATGGGCTGGAGCGCTGGGCGGCTCGTCGTTTCCGGCGCAGCGGCGACGCAGTTCTTCAACACGGTCGTCGGCATCGACACGGCGGCGCCCGAGACGACCTGCTTCACGCCCGACGGGATGCAGTACTACGCGCAGCTCATCGACGCCGTATACCGCGCGGCCAAAGCCCGGCGATTAGCAGGGTGGCACGGGAAGCTGCTGGTGCACACGCACGTCGGCGAAGGCGCCGCCATCGCGTATGCGCCGACTCCGCCGGCGCAACCGTGGACGTTCCAGGCGCTCTTCGCCACACTTCCGCCGACGCGTACCAACTCGGCGCAAGCCCAGGCGAATATCTCGATCCTGTTGGCGGCGATTGCCCAGTTCGAGGCAAGCCCATCCCGACGTGCACGACTTCGTTCTCTTTCGCCTAGCGCACGATACGTGGGCGACACAAGCCCAAGCGCAGGCGATGCACGACGAGGGAGTCGAGGCCGACGTCAACCTCGAGAGCAACGTGGCAACCGGCGCGTATCCGATCGCCCGAATGCCGCTAGGCGATGCGAAGATCCTCACCGACGAGATCGATCCCGTCGCAGAAAATCCCGCGACGAACTTCGAACTGAACAATCTTCTTGGTTCGCTCGTTAGCGATCCTAACAATGTCGCGCAAGTTGGCGGTATTCTTGGCGACGCGTCACTGAAGTATTTGCTCGAGGCACGCGTGCGTTGCCTCTTGGGCACCGATGCCGACGGCGTCGAGCACTCCGACATCGTCAAGGAGTACGCGTACGCCGCCTCACTAATCGCCTATTGGAACCAAACCGACCCGGCTTTTCATTCGCGCGCGAGCGGCATCAACCAGCGGACGCTCTTCGACAACGTTCGCTGGCATTTGTCGAATATGGCCTCGGACCGCGCCCTGGCCTATTAGGCGGGCGCGGCGACGCCATCCAGCTCTGCCAAGGTTTGCGGCGAAAGCGTTAGGTCACCGGCCGCCAAGTTTTCGCGAAGGTGAGCGAGCGACGACGTGCCGGGAATCAACAAGATGTTCGGCGAGCGGTGGAGCAGCCACGCCAGCGCGACCTGCATCGACGTCGCCCCGAGTTGCGCCGCGACCGACGACAGCGTGGACGATTGCAGCGGCGTGAATCCGCCGAGCGGGAAGAACGGCACGTACGCGATGCCTTGGCGAGCTAAGTCGTCGATCAGCGCGTCGTCGTGACGGTAAGCGAGATTGTAGTTGTTCTGCACGCAGACGAGGTCGGTGATCGACTGCGCTTCGGCTAACTGCGCGGCCGTGACGTTGCTCACGCCGATGTGACGGATCAATCCCTTGCGCTTGAGATCGGCGAGCGTGCTCACTTGTTCGGCGATCGATCCCTCCTCGGTTCCGTGGCCCGATCCCATCACGCGGTAGTTCGCGATTTCGAGAACGTTGAGGCCGAGATTGCGAAGGTTGTCGTGGACCGCGGCGGTTAGTTCTTCCGGGGAGATGGCCGGCTGCCAGGACTTGTCGGGCGGGCGGCGCCCTCCGAGCTTCGTGACGATCACCAGGCCGGGTGGATACGGGTGCAAAGCCTTGCGGATGAGATGGTTGGTTATATGCGGGCCGTAGTAATCGGACGTATCGATGTGATTCACGCCCGACGCGACGGCCTCGCGCAGAATGGCGGCGGCTGCGTCGGGATCTCTGGGTGGCCCATAAACGCCGGGGCCCGCGAGTTGCATCGCGCCGTAGCCGATCCGCCGGACCGTTAACGACGTACCGGGAAAAGTGAACTCTTTCACTGCAGCTCCTGCACGTCGGATTCGGAGAGCCTCAGCCGCGCGGCCTCGAGGTTCTCTTTGAGGTGCGACACCTTCGACGTGCCGGGAATCGGGAGGATTACCGGCGATTTCGCGAGCAGCCACGCCAGCGCAACTTGCGCCGGCAAGGCGTTGTGCCGCTGCGCGACGCGCGCGAGCGCGCCACCGGGTTTTGCCAGGTCGCCGGTCGCGAGCGGGAACCACGGAATGAATGCGATGTTCTCGCGCGTGCAGTACTCGACGACGTCTTCGGCGCTGCGATCGCTTAGGTTGTAGAGGTTTTGCACCGAGACGATCGTCGCCATGCCGCGTGCCGCTTCGATCTGTTGCACGGTTACGTTGGAAAGGCCGATGTGGCGGATCTTCCCTTCATTTTGTAGCTCGACGAGTGTCCCGATTTGATGGTCGAATGGCACCTTCGGATCGGGACGGTGCAACTGCAGGAGGTCGATGCGTTCCAAACGCAGGCGGCGCAAGCTTCCCTCGACCGCCGCGCGCAAATGTTCGGGGCGCCCGTCGGGCTCCCACTTGCCTGGTCCGGGCCGAACGAGCCCCGCTTTGGTTGCGATGACCAGATCCGCCGGATACGGGTAGAGCGCTTCAGCGATCAATCGCTCCGAAACTTCGGGTCCATACGAATCCGCCGTGTCGATGATCGTGACGCCGAGTTCGACGGCTGCTTTCAAGACGGCAATCGCCTCGTCGTGGTCGGCCGGCTCGCCCCAAATGCCGGAACCCGTAATGCGCATCGCGCCAAAGCCCAGGCGATGCACCGGAAGATCGCCACCGATAATAAAAGTTCCGCTCGTGGCAGCCGGGCGAGCGTCGGTCTGCGTGGAGTTTGTTGACGTACTCATGGAGCCGTTGATGGGCTCGAATCCGCGTTTGGTTTCACGCCTAGCTCATTTCCAGGACAGGCTGATATTGTGCGATTTGCGACGTACGGCGAGTCAATGCCGGATTTATCAGCCAACAGGCGTGGCCGTCGATTCAAATGGGAAAATTTACATCGCCGGCTTGGGGGATGACATGGTGTTAACCTATGGAATCAATGGCAAGGTGAGCCGGCCCATCATAACCAGCGGAATCGGTGAACCCCACTTCGTCGCCATGAATGCTCGGCACGACATTTATGTCGCTAATTATGCGCTGCCGCCACCAAACTCGCCCGACGTGGCCATCTATTCGCCGCGCGGTAAACCGAAGACCAGTATTGCGACGGACTGAATAGCCCCGTTGGAATCGCGATTTCAAATCAGGGCCCTTAGCGAGCAAATCGTTGCCGTTTAGAGACGCGTTGCTGGCGCCTCGCGATGCTCGGCTGGGGCGGAGCATCGAGGCAATTTTGCCTCCCTGAGAGAATCCGCGCTGGATGCCAGTCACACGCGCGCTGCTGCAGCTTTGCATTTTTTCGGCGACGGTCGCGTTGGTCGCATGCGGGGCTCAGCCCCCGGCTACGCAGGCCTTTCCGGAGCGCGCGCCTTCCGAGAGCCGACCCTTGAGCGGTTTCTCGTGCCTAAGCTCGGCGTGCATCTACGTCACCAATGCCGAACGTCCGCCGTACGCCGTGACAATCTACCCCGTCGACGCGCGAGGACGAGAAAAGCCGGTCGAGCGTATACAGGGGCCACACACTCTGCTGAGTGCCCCCGTCGCGATCGCGGTCGGATCCAACCACAACGTGTACGTCGTAAGCGGCGGCGGCTACTATACCACCGTCATCACGGTCTATGCTGCGGGCGCCTACGGCGACGTCGCACCCGTGCGGACGATTTCGGTTCCCGACGCAAAGTTGGGATTTGCAGTAGGGATCGCTGTGGACTCGAGCGGCAACATTTACGTCGCCAACAACGGGCTCGGAAGCAACTGCACTGGAAGTGTGACGGTCTATGCCTCGGTGGCAAACGGCGATGTGGCGCCGATCGCTATAATCGCGGGCCACAAGACCGGTTTGTGCCATCCTGGCGGAATCGCCGTAGGCCTCAACGGGAACATCTACGTCACAAACGGCGATCAGTACACGTCAAGCGTGACAGTTTATGCTGCCAACGCAAACGGTAACGTGGCGCCAATTCAAAAGATTACCGGCAGGCGCACACTGCTCTACGGTCCGCAGGGCGTTACGCTCGATAGTCAAGAGGACATTTACGCGACCAGCGGCTACGTAGGAACGATAACGAAGTATCGGGCCGGAGCACATGGCAACGCGCGCCCACTCCAGGCGATCTACGGCACGCTCACCAAGCTACAGCTCAATGCGGGCGTCGCGGTGGACGCGACCGACGAGATATTCGCGACCAATCAAAGCGAGAACAGCGTGACGGTTTATGCGAGCGATGCGAACGGCGACAAGCCGCCGATCCGAACAATAAAAGGCACGCAGTCGCAACTCCACCGGCCACGCGGCATCGCAGTCCAGTAAACGGTTTAGCCGGTCTTTACCATCCCGCGACGCACCGCTTCGGCCACAAGCGCCGAGCGGCTTCGTACTTCGAAGGTTTTGAAGATCTGCTTTATATGATTGCTGATCGTATACTCGCTGCGTCCAAGCGCGTGCGAGATTTCGGCCGTCGATTTGCCGGCGCAGACCTCCGCGAACACTTTCCGCTGCATCGGAGGCAGGGGAACTTCCGGCCGGTCGAGTCGTGTGCGAAGCTGCGTCATTAACCAACTTTGCCGATAGTTGCGCAGCTTCTCCTCAATAGTAGGAAGCAGCTCTTGATCGCCGGTGGCGCCGTACTCGTCCACGAGGCAGCGAGCGACGCGGAAATCGTAGCCGAAGCGCTCGAAGACCTTGCGCGCGTCGCGAAGCTCGGCTAAGCCGCGCTTCTTGTTGCCGAGCCCGAGTTCGACGACGCCGGTCGAGTACTGGGCGAAGGCGTTGCGCCGCGCGTCGCGGCGGTAGAATAGCGGAGATTTGACCTCTCCGAGCTCGCGATAGCGGGCCAGGTACATCGCCGCCCGAGCCGTATCGATCTCGCCGAAAAGCTCGGCAAGCAGCAGCAGGCCCATGCGTTCCTCGCTGAGCGTCGCGTGCCAGTCGACGCTGTTCGCGAGTTGCTCTGCTTCGTCGAGTTCCACTCTCGACCAACGGTGCTCGCCAAAGGCACGCGCAAGATAGGCGCGGTCGCAGGCGGCTACGACCTTCCACGCCGCCGTATCCGCTGCTTCGGACGCCGCTTTGAGGTGACGAAATGCGTTGAAGTAGTCCCCTTGCATTGCCTTTGCCCACGCGAGCGCTTTGAGCGCTTGAAACCTGTTCTGGGCGAAATCGGCCGGCCAAGGGAGGCCACCGAGTTGTCGTTCGATCTCGGGAACCGCGTCGGGAACGTACAACTCGCGTGCGAGAACGGCAAGGTTATGCGTCCCCCACGCCCGCAGGTTGACGAACTCGGCCTTTTGAGGGTCGATCGCGCGCAGCAGCTCGACGAGCCGGTCGCCTTGATCCGCAACCCGTTCTTCGTAAGATAGAATCAGCGCCTCGGCGTGGAGGGCGTGGATCCGAGCCTTGCGCGACTGACCCTTTCGAGCCAAGTCCAGCGCGCGACGAGCCGTCGCCGGGTCCTCTGCCTGGAGGTGCCGTCGGACGGCTCGATAGCCGACCATAGCTACGTACTCTGCGTCTCCCAGCCGCCGAGCCGCGTCAAGAGCGGCACTCAATCTGGTGTCAGCCGATTCAAAATCATTCGTTCGAGCAAATGCCTCAGCGAGTAGCGCGTCACGTTCGACCTGCTCCCGCGCTTTGGAAGCCGGAATCTTGAGACTTAACAACAACCGCAACGCCTTCGGTGGATCCGAGTGCATGTGCGCCTGCGCAGCGCGAATCGTAACGTCGATACGTTCGGATGGTCCAGCGGAAAGGTCGTGGGTACGGGCCGCATCCTTAAAGCGGCCCTCCGTAAACGCTCGCTCAAACTCGTTGCGCCATCCGCGCTCATTTGAGGGAGCTTTTTTAGTTGCGGCCATTCTGCGGGGCTTCGGGAAAGGAGCATCGCGACCCCCTCCCCCGCTGCAGCGCTAGAGTTTAGCCGCCGTCCATTCCGCCGGTGCTGTCCATCGGTTGGACGATGCCGGCGCCCGGCGTAGCATGGTAGAAGCCGCCCGACGAGAGAGCGATCAGAAAGGCGAAAAACAGGGCCATGGAGACCTCCTGAATCCGAGCAAGCTCGGAGGTGTCGAGAAGCTATCTAGCTAAAAATAGCTACTATCAAGAAGCTACCACTACTTAGGAATCCTGCCAAGCCCTAGGCCGCTAAAATTTCCTCGGATGTGAAGCCGTCTCCCCTGGCCTAACCCCGAATCGCAAGCGGAAAAACCAAAACCCTCCGGTGGCAGGATTTAGCTAGCGCACAAGGCAAGCGGGCGTCAGGGTTTTTTGTGTAGGGGGATTCTTTTGAAACGACCCGGCATCGGCGACCCAACGTCCCTGGCGCTGCGGCGCGCGATCCTCGGATTCGCGTTGCTCGAGGAGGCCGAATACCTGATCGGCTCGTCGAGAAATCCCGCGCCCTCGCGCGTCCTCGGTTTGCACGGCTGTTTGGTAAGCCTTTGGCTACCGGAGAACTGACGAACATGGATCACATCGCCGATCTCATTCTGAATTACGATCCGGAGCATCCGCAGCCACGCTTTACAGCCGACGCGCCGGATTTCGCAGCATTATCGGCCAGCGACCGTCTTCCGGTGCCGCCTCCGTGGCCGGACGGAAAAGGGCCGCAAGCCGTCCCGTTGGATCCCGCTCCATCCGACACCGCACCGCTGGCCGGCATCGCCGGCTGGGATCACATCGATGCCATCGTCGTGACGTGGACGGCCGCCGAAGCGGCTGCTCTTGCCGCGATATTCACGCCGGCGTACCTTCCGTCGCAATGGTATGAGTACCGGCACGGCGCCGAGGAGTACATTCCGCTGGTTACCGGCGGCGATGCGCCATTCAACAGCAAGCAGACCGACATGAGCCGCTATTATCAGAGCCTCGGCCTGTACTTCCCGTGCCGAATCAACGGCAAGAACGTGCTTTTACTGAAGTCGGGGCTGCACTTGGATTACGACGGACCGCAAGTTCCGGTGCGAAAATTAATGACGGAACTTGCCCAGACTCTCAAGCCCCGCCTCTTCATCACGACCGGTACCGGCGGCGGAATCAACGGCACGACGAACGGTTCGGTCAGCGTGACGGAGCTGGGCGATGTGGTCGTCGGCACGGCGGCTGCATTCGACTGCCAGCAACAGTTTAAAAACGCCACGTGGCTGCCCACCGGTCCGATCCCGACGTCGCCACTCTCGGCACACGCCGCGGCGCTCATGACGCCGGCACTTCTCTCCGTCAATGCGGCCAAGGTTACCGGAGGACGCCCCGTTCCGAAGATCTGGACCGACGCCAACATCGTGACGACCGACTTCTTTGCCTTCTCGGATTCGCTGAACACCTACGGATTGGACGGCAAGGGACGCGCGTGCGACATGGGTGACGCGATGGTCGGGTTGGCGCTCGAGACGGCGCGCGCTTCGGTTCCCGGCATGCTCTGGCATGCGATTCGTAATGCGTCAGACCCGCAAATAACCGTCACCAACGGCGACATCGCTGCCGCCGAACAATTAGCTGGAACTATCTACTTGAAATACGGGCCGTTTACGACGGCGGCAAGCGCGATCGCTACCTGGGCTATCATCGCCTCGATGTAACCAGGCACTACACATATCGCTAATGGAGAGCCATCATGGAAAGTTTTAAACTGGGACGCAATCCGAGAACGTTCGATCCGGGCATTCCGCATCTCAGTGCAATCCTGGCGGGAAAGACCCCACCGCCGCCTCCGGCATCCGCCGACTACGCGTCGAGCATGCCGCAGGCCCCAAACAACTTCGGGATGATGCTCAACGACACGCTCGGAGATTGCACCTGTGCGGCCTTCTACCACGCACGGCAGGTTTGGACGTACCATTCGACCGGAAGCACCCAGACGGCACCGGATGCCGATGTCAAACTCTTGTACGAAAAAGCCTGCGGCTACAAGCCGAGTCAAGGTGGTGAAGGTCCGGGCGGCAACGAGCAGCACGTGCTCACGTACATTCAGAAGACCGGCGCGCCGATCGGGCCCGACGGACCGCCAGTCGACAAAATCATGGCCTTCGTCGAAGTCGATCCGCGCATTCTCGACGACGTGAAGCGGCGGATCTATAACAGCGGGCTCGTCTATATCGGCTTCAACGTTCCCGCCAACATTATGCCGCCCGGCCAACCACCGCCGCAAACGTGGACCGTCGCTCCCGGCAACCCGCAAATCGTCGGCGGCCACGCCGTCGTGTTACCGGGGTACGACGCCGACGGCGCCATCGTGATTTCGTGGGGATCGCTCTATAAGATGACGTGGGAGTTTTTTAGCACGTACGTCGATGAAGTGTACGACATTACCGATGCGAGCTGGGCGAGAAGCAAGTTTGCCGCCGACCGAAAACTGAAGCTTACAGGGGGGCTCTCGGAAGCCGACCTCGTGAACCAAATGCGCGACCTTTAATAGCGCGGGCGTGGAACCGCCGACCGCTGGAAAATCCGACGCCATCGGCGTCGTCGTCATCCATGGCGTCATGCCGCAACCGCGCTATGGCATCCAAGACCTGGCCGCGCGGAATCTACGCGAGGCACTCCAAAAGGACGTCCACTGGGGTGGGTGTGGCGAGTGGACGTCCCGGGTTATCAATCTCAAAGACGACGGCGTCGCTCAGACGCTGATCCCCGATCCGACGATCTCGCGGGTGCAGGTCGGAGACGCCGCGCCGCCACCACAAACGCCGTACTTCGACGTGATCGAGTCCTATTGGAGCCCGCTGGACAAGGGAAAGACGACGTTTGCATCCGTCTCGTCATGGATGCTGCAAACGATCTTCGTGCCGTTGAACACAACGGCGCGTTATGCATCGCCAACGGGCAAGACGTGTTACGACTTCGGTCTCATCATCGGCGGAATGGCGGTGGTCGTCGTGCTCCTGGCCGCCGCTTTCGTATGCGCGACGACGGCCCTCAACGGCTTGATCCTCAAAGCCGGCACCTGCGTACCGGCATGCCCCACGGTCTGGCAGATCCTGACCAATCCAATAGCACTAGCCGAGGTCTTCTCGTGGTGGACGCTAGGCGTTCTTGCGATTGCCGCTGTCGGAGCTTTCCTGATAGCGCAGGCAGTCAAAGCCGCCCTGTCCGCGATCGGTCAGAAGTCCGAACTCCAGCTACACGCGGCCCAACGCTCCAACCGGTGGCGGTTCATCGGCATCGCGTTCCTTGCGGGCGCGCTTCTGCTGACCGCATCGGCATTGTTTCCGATTCTGCCCCAGGGGGCGGCAGGGGGGCGGCTCCCGCTCTGGTTTGTCGTCGCGGCTCTGCTCGTCGTCGGAGGTAAAACGCTCGCTCAATCGTGGATCGTGAACTTCTTCGGCGACGTCCAAATCTATACGACGCGCAACGAGAACTCGGACTTTTTTGCGATGCGCGAAGCGATTCTCGAGTGCGTCTCCAAGACGATCATCGATGCGTGTTCCGCTAATGCCAATGAGGGTCAAGGTTACGATCGGGTTTTCGTCCTGGCCCATAGTTTGGGCTCGACGATCGCGATGGACGCGCTCATCCGCTTCTCCGAGGCCACCGAACAGGCGCCCGAACTCAAGGCAGAGCTACGGCGAGTGCGCGGCTTCGTGACGTTCGGCACATCGCTCGAAAAGACGAAGTACTTCTTCGATGTGAACAACCCGTCGCCGTCGCTTGCGTTGGAGCAGTGGAACGACGATTTATACGGCGCGCTCTTTACCCCGGACGTACGCGAGTTGCAGAAGCCCAACGCCGGCGCCGAAGGAATCTTTTGGCTGAACGATTGGTATTTCAAGGACGCCGTCAGCAATGCGATCGACTCGTACCGCTCGTTTCTACGACCTGGAACGCCGCTTTCGGAAGCACCGCGGGCGCGGGCCAGCGTCGTTGCCGCCGCGGGGGAGGAGGGAAGCGGCGACATCGTTTGTCCGGTTGTCGCCCTCGACCAAGAAGGATCGAAAGGTTTCGTTTTCCCGGAGATTATTCCACACAGCGAATACTTGAGCGATCCGTGGTTCTGGGCGAGCGACGGCCCACACATCGGCGTCCTCGAGGTTCTTGCATCGTCCTGCCAAGTCGTTTGGCCACGGCTTTCCAGGGTTCCGGCGCCGGCCTACACGCGCGTCGCGGCCGGGAGATTCGAACGCGCCAACCCCGACCTCACGCGGCGCTTCGCCGATCATTACACGGTGAGATGAAAAAGAGGGCCGGGCGAGTGCCAGACCCTTTTTTTTCTGCGGTGGCCGTCTTGGACTAAGGAGCGCTAGGTCGCAGGACTTAAAGCAATCCCGAGCTTCAACGTGTAGTTGCTGCCGGTACAACTGCTTGCCGTAGAACCCAATGCAGTAGTAGTCGGTGAATTTGACCGCGGTGTCTTTCTTGGGATTCTTGCCCTTGTAGTCGATGTATTGATAGGTCGGGTTACCAGGATCCGGATAGAAGTAAGTCGTCGAACTTTTTGTCGGCCTTACCCGACTTGCTCTTGTTTTTAGCGATCCAGGCCTCGTTGTAGAGTTCGTAACCGCTCCCGGCTGACGATTCGACGTAGGGTCCGGGGTCGCCCGGAGTGACGTAGAAGCAGAAGCTATATCGCTGTAGTCACACGATATCAGGGGCTTGACCCCCGGCATGAGGCGAGTTACCAAGCCATGGGCATGTGCCTGACCCATCGCCGAACCTTGCACGCCCGATGACGGCACCGCCGACGATGAACCCGTATCGCTGGAACAGGCTGAAAGTGCTAAGCCGAAGGCCAGCGCGGCGCTGGCACAGAGAAGGCTGAAACGCATGTTGTGAGCTCCTTCCATAGCTAGTTCTGAAAAAAAGCTAGCTCTGAGAACCGCCAAATAGCGGTACAGTTGTAAGAATGCGAACCCACGCTTCCCTTTCCTCCTGGACAGCAACGAAAAGCGGTGCAGGCGTACTAACCTAGACTAGCTGAGGGTGCAGGCTCCTCGATGGCGCGGGTAACTCTCCGCGGCGCGCTACTTCGGCAACCAGCGAAGCGCGGTTGTGAACGTCATACGCACGGAAAACCGCCTTGAGGTGGTTGCGAATTGTATGGGGGCTAAGCCCCAAGTCGGTGGCGATTTCCGCGGTCGTCATCTTCTGGCAGAGCATGTCGAGGACTTTGCGCTGCATGCGCGGCAGCGCAACGGCTTCGGTCGTCGCGACGTCGTGTTGAGAAACCTCGCGCGCGAGCCACGATTGCGGGTACGACTCCAGCTTGTCCTCGGCAAGATGACGCCAGCGTTCTTTTTTCGTGGCTTCTAGCAACGAGAGTGCAGTTCGGCTGGCGCGCCAATCGTAACCGATCCGGTCGAAGATCGTCCACGCCGTCCGAAGCGCCTCTTCGGCTCCCGGCTCGCCGCCTTTCAGCTTTGCGACGCCCTCGGCATACGCCGCAAACGCATCGCAGCGGCGATCGAGCGCAAAGAGGTGCAACGGCGAACGAATGCGGTCGAGGCCCTTATAACGCGCGAGATAAAAGTGCGCCTTTTCGGGATTGCTCTCGGCCATCGCTTCAGCCATCAAAAGCAGGCCGATTCGCTCTTCGCCGGGGAGCTCGTTCCAGTCAATGCTCTCGGCAATCGCGTCGGCCTTGGCTACCTCGTCGCGAGACCAGTTGGGTTCGCCGATGATGCGCGCAAAATAGGCGCGATCCAATAATAAAATCGCCTCATAGGCCATGCTGGGCTTGCTGCGCTCCGCGGCCCGCAGGTAGCGAAAGCAGCCGAGAAGATCGCCGCGTAAGGCGCACGTCCAGCCGACGGCCTTGAGCGCCTGGAAGTGTTGCGTAAGGAAGTCAACCGGCCATTCGACGTCTTCGTCAACTTCGCGTCTGGCAAACGCTGCCGCGTCGTCGAACGCGAGTTCCCTCCCAAGGAGCGCAAGATTCTGCACCGCGTGAAACCATTGCTCGCGATGGGCGTCGCGCTGCTTTCCGATAAGGCCAATCGCGCGAATGAGACTCTCCGCTTCCTCGCGATAGCGCTCTTCCCGGCTCAAGATGAACGAGTTCAACATCTCGTTTGAAATTCGCGTGGTGAGAGACCGGTCGCACGACATTTCGCCGGCAAGACGCCGAGCCTCATCGGTTCTTCCTTCGAACAACTGCCGAACCGAACGATGATACGCAAGCTGCGCTCGATCGGCGGTCGTGGTGAGAATGCCCTCGGCCATCTCAAAATGACGATCGGCGCGTTCAAAGTCGCGCATCCGCGCGTACCCGATCGCAAGCAGCAGCGCCCATTCTCCGCGCCGGGCCCCGTTTGCAGATTTCGGGGCGCGACGGATCAGGGAGGCCACGGCCCCGTTTACGTCGTGTTTAAGCGCGATGCGCGCGCGCCGGAGTTCATCCTCGTATGAGGGAGTCGCTCCGTCGCCGACGGCTTCGTCGTACACGTCGGCTGCGGCTAAAAATTCGGCCCGGCGATAGTGCTGCCGCATCGTCTCGGACCATGAGGGCGTGGCAACTGATTTTCTCGCCATAGCCGATATGATTAGCGCGACGGCGTCCCCCGACCCGCCGCCGCGCCGCCAATTAGCTAGCCGCCGCCTCCGTTGCCGCCCGAGCCGGGACTCGTCCCGCCCACTCCGCCGGGCATCGTGCCGCCACCGTCGTTGGGAACCGCGCCGCCACCATCGGACTGAATAGCCTGAGCATGAATGTACCCCGAGCCGGAACCTCCTCCGAAACCGCCTAAGAAACCCATGGTCGCTAAGGCCAACGCCTGGAAGAACATAAACATCGAAGTTGTCCTTTCAACCGCGCAACGCGGCGCCTGCTAGGTCAGCTAGTTCATTCGGCCAATTTAAACCCCTCTGGCAACCAGGGGGCCTTGTGCCGTTACTCTTTGCAGGTCGCTAAGCCTTCGCCGGCCACGACCTGGTCGGCAGCCGTAAGCGGGGGCATGTCCTGGATGAAGTGCGCGTGCAACACACGCCACTCGCCGCCTGGGACTTGATTGGCTCCAACGAACGGCCGGTCAAAAATGAACGCCAAGGCAACGAGCATGCCGATCATCGCAAAAAAGCCGCTCGTTCGGATCGCGTGGAGAACGCGGCTCTGCCCCTCGACAAAGTAGGTCATCAACACGAAAATAACTGCCCCTAAGAAGAACGCGAACCACAGCGCTCCCTGCAATGCTCGTTCTTGGTAGCGGCGCCGGCGTTCTTCGCGGCTCTCCGAAAAGCGCTGGACCAGTTGAATGCCCTGTTCGTAGACGACCTGTTGCTGCGAGATCGTTGGAATCAAATCAAAGGTCGCGTCTCGAATGCAGTGGGCTAGGCGGTTTGCTGCCTGCGAAGGTTTCGATGAAGACGACGGGCACGATTCGGTCGTGTCCAAGCATAGTTGGTCTCCTCTCCTCATCTCGTTCCACTCCTCGCTCATGACGTTTGTGTAACCGGCCAGCATCACCCTGATTCCGTGGCCTTCCGAGTTGTGGAACGCGTAGTCGAGATGGAAGAGATCGTCGACGGTGTGTTGTTCTTGCATCGCTAGATCTTTGTCGTGATCGTTCGCCTGCCAGGCGGTAACGACGACAAACGCAACGAGCACGGCGTAAATCACGCCGACGACGCCGATAAAATGGCCCGCGATTTCGTGATGTTTCTCACGCAGATGGCCGCTCTTCTCAAGCCAACGGCTAAGCCTCGCGAGCTGCGAGTCGACAGCGAGTCCCAGCGCGGCGCTCAGCGTTACGAACGCGAATACCAGGACGATTGCGTTCCAGCTAAGGAGAAACGACTCGAATCGCGGAATCATTACTGAGCTCCCAAGGTATGGAGGAATAGTATGCCACCTACGGCATTTCTCAGCAAGCTCATCGGTCTCTTTTGCGTTCTCTATTCAATCTCGATGGTCGCGCATCGTGAAGCGACCTTGAGCGCGGTTGGCGCGCTCGCCACCGAGCCGGGTGCCCTGTTAGTCCTGGGCGTCGTCGTGTTGGCTGCCGGTGTAGCGATGGTTTTGGGCCACAACGTTTGGTCCGGCGGCCCACTCGCGCTCGTCGTGACGATCGTCGCCTGGTTAACGCTGCTCAAGGGCCTGTTTCTCACGTTCCTCTCGCCGGCCGGTGCCGCCGCGTACCTGTCGACGGTGCACATCGAGCAGCTCTTTTACGTCTACGCAGGAGTAACGCTCGCTCTCGGCGCCTATTTGACGTACGGCGGATTCAACATGAAAGGAAACCCCAATGCTCAAAGCGGGCGATAAAGTCTACATCGACGGCACCAAGGAAGAAGGCATCGTCAAGGAAGTTCATCCACACGAGGTGCTCGTTCGCGTTCAAACGAGTCAGGGCCACGAGATGCGCAAGTACCCGTACGAGGAGTTGCGCCTCGACCCGACGCTGGACGAAGCATCTCGTTTTGTCGATCACTAGCGCCTAGGCGCTCGCAGGAGCGCAAGCGAGGGAGTTAGTCTTCCTTGATTGCCTCGACGTCGAGAACGATGTCGATCTGCGGGCTAACCACCACGCCCCCGTCGGGCATTTGATCGTTCCAGTTGACGCCGAAATCGTAGCGGTCGATACGCGTGCGCGCCGTAAATCCGGCGCGCGTCTTCGGACCTTTGTCAACGCCATCTTCCCACCAGGGTGTCTCCCACGAGCCGAGGTAGCGCACGTCCAGCGTCGCCGGCCGAGTGACGCCCCTAATCGTGAGATCGCCGGCCACACGGTAATCGACCGGACCGATCTGCGCGACGCCGGTGCTCTTGAAACTCATCTGTGGAAACCGCTCGCAGCTTAGAAAATCCGGGCTGCGAAGGTGCGCGTCACGCGCATCGACGCCGGTCCAGCATGTCGACGTATCGATAACGGTCTCGACGGCGAGTTCGCGCGGGTTCGCCGGATCGAAATCGAGTTTCCCTTCAATATTTTTAAACGACCCGCGCACCCACGTTACCATCATGTGCCGCGCGCGAAACTCCGCCGCAGTGTGCCCAGGCTCAAAGAACCACTTCATGCGAATGCGGTTTGGTGGTTATTTGCGGGCATCCTTCGTCACTGCGGGTGGGGGCGGTGCGTTATTTGGAGCATGTTGACCGCGCGCGGGATTGGGTTGGGCGCTGCCTTGCTTGCTTTTACGATTGCTGCGACGACGAGCGCGAGCGATACGCTGCGCTCGGTGGCGGCCAAATATTACGCGAAGGTCGGGCAGATCGAGGTGGTAACCGGGCGCGACTCGACGATGGATTACTACCAGCGTCTCCTCGACGACGCCGACTTCTTGAATTCGGCGCCCCCGAGTTACTACACCGTTGAGCAATGGCAGCACTCGGTGCAAGGCTTTTCGCAGCTCGACCTGAGCCTCGCGACGCAGCTCTTGGCGGAGTCGTACCAACCGATGGCGTCGATTCGAGGCCTCGGAGAAACGTTTGTGCGCTCTTCAAAGGACGGGACGATGCAGCCGGTGGCGGTCTACGTGCCGTCAAGCTATTCGAAGGACAAGCCGGCGCCGCTGCTGATTTTTTTGCACGGACGGCTCGAGACCGAGTCGCGCCTGCTGGCACCGCAGTTCGTCGAAGACATCGCCGAGCAGACGGGCACGATCGTGGTGGCGCCGTACGGCCGCGGCTACTACGATTACCACGGAGCCGAAAGCGACATCTACGATGCTTTGGATGCGGCGAGCCAAGCTTTTACCATCGACCCGCACAAACGGTATTTGGCAGGATACTCGATGGGCGGGTTCTCGGTGTTCACGATCGCGCCGATGCATCCGTCGGACTGGGCGGGCGTGATGTGCATCGCGGGATCGCTCCTCGGCTCGCGTTCGCAGTTGATCGAAACGAAGATGCCCAGCACGAAGTTTTACGTGTTGACGGGAGCGCGAGACGATAACGTAAAGACGCTCTTTCCGACATTGACGGCGATCTTTCTGCGGGACGCGGGGATCCCGGTGACGTTTTATTCGCAATCCGACGGCACGCATCTCTTGTACTCGCTGCGTTCGATTCTTTCACAAGCCTGGAAAGACATGGAAGCCGGCGTCGTCCGCGTGCCCGCAGGGCTCGACGCCGGCGGACAGGGCCTACCCGAAGCCATGCCGTGATGTGATATTATCGCTCCCATGAGCAGGGGCATGCAGTGGGCGGCGTGGAGCGTGGCTGCCGTCGTGGCGATCGTCCATCTCTCGGCTGCCGGCCGGTACGGATTCTTCGTCAACGAGCTGTATTTCATCGTCTGCGGGCGCCACCCGGCGTTCGGCTACGTCGATCAGCCGCCGCTGGTGCCGCTGATCGCCGCGGCAACGCAGTTCGCAGGCGCGCACGTCTGGCTTTTGCGCCTGCCATCGGTGCTTGTTGCGGCGCTGCTCGTGCCGCTGGTCGTGTGGTTTGCAGTGCTCCTGGGCGCGAGCACGCGCGGGGCATGGCTGGCGGCAATCGCGGCGGCATCGCCACCGATGCTCGTCGCGATGACCTCGACGCTCACCACCTCAACCTTTGAAGTCTTCGACTTTACGGCAGTCGCCTATCTCGTCACGCGCGCGTTGCTGCGTGCCGAAGGCCGCGCATTCTGGTGGGCCGGTTTTTTCGCGGGGTGCGCGTTTGAATCGAAGTACGGCATCCTGGTCTGGCTCATCGGGTTGGCAGCGGGCCTGCTTCTCGCGGGTCCGCGCGCGGCGTTTCGCTCGCGCGACTTATGGATCGGCGTGGGAATCGCCGTGCTGATCGCGCTTCCGAACCTGCTGTGGCAGCTCGCGCACGGGCTTCCGTTCTTGGAGGTAATGCGCAACGACAGCGCCGGGAATCTTACCGGGACTCCCGCTCAGTTTGCGATCGACCAATTCGTCGCGCTCAACGTTGTGCTGGCACCTTTATACCTAACCGGCATCGTCGCGCCGTTCGTCTCGGCGAGACTCGCAGGGTTTCGCTTTCTCGCGATCGCGTTTGTGGTTTCGGCCCTGCTCGTCTTTGCTACCCACGGAAAGAGCTACTATCTCGCCGGCGCGTATCCGGCAATGTTTGCCCTCGGCGCCGCAGCCTGCACGCGGTTGCCAAAGGTGGTCGTTGCCATCTGGGCGACACTTGCCGCCGCCAACGGCGCGCTCGCACTGCCCTTCGTGCTGCCAATCTACACGCCGGGACGGCTTCAGTATGTGATCGAGCATTCAGGATTCAGGGAGCGACCGGTCGAGGTGGCGACCATCGGTGCGCCGCTCACGCAGGTCTTCTCCTACGAGTTCGGCTGGGAAGAGTTGGCTAATCAAGTCGGGAGCATTTACGCGTCGCTGCCTCCGGCGGATCGCGCCAAGACGGCGATTTTTGCGACCCGCTACGGCGAGGCCGCAGCCATCGACGTGCTGGGAAGCAACCTTCCGCCGGCACTCAGCGGCAACAACCAATATTATCTCTGGGGACCGCGCGGCTTCGACGGGTCGGTCGTAATTGCGGTCAACGTCGATCCCACGCAATGGTCGCAATGGTGCGATTCGGCGCGCGTCGTCGGGAGTTTTGGGACGTCGCCGTACGTCATGCCGAGAGAGCGGGAGCGCCCGATCGTTCTATGTCGCGGCTTGCATCCGCCGCTCCCGCAACTCTGGCCGCGCTTGAAGTTCTACGGAATTTAGCGCCCTAGGGTTTAATTATCAGCACGCCGGCCGGATTTCCGACGCCGTTGGTCAGGCTCGCGTACGGAGTGTACGACCCCGCCTTGTAAGCGCCTCCGTTAGCCGGTAAGGAAAGGAGGAGCAGCTTCAGCGCTCCCCCGCCTTCTCCTATGGCTTACGGTACGGCTTTACGGGGACCCGGAGGACCCGGCCGTGGCCTTCGTAAGTTGGAAGTCGTACTGCTGGGTTTGATCGGCGTAAACGGAATACCCCGAGACGTCTCGGGTGTCATAACCCTGCTTTACCAAGGTTATTGTGTAGTTGTCGGGCGGCAACGAAAGGACGACAAAGTGTCCCTTGGCATCCGTCGTTGCGGTTGCCGTCTGCGAGGGCGCGTTGAACTTTACTTGCACGCCTGAAATTGGAGCTCCGGTGCTCGCGTCGGTGATGATGCCGGCGATACCGCCGAGGTCGTCGGCGATTGCCAAGCTCGGCTGGCTCACGAGGGCGATGAGAAGCGCGAGCGCGGCCAAGGAGGCGCGGATCGCAAGTGGTTTAATGATGGTGGTTTTGTTCGACATGTTCAATTAGACCGGGAACGGTATCCGAGTGTTTCACGGATTTCTTTATTCTTCCGACAGCTTAAGGGCGTTCGCCGAAAAGCCCCATAGCCAAGCGCCGCTTTTTTAAAGCGGCGAGACCTTGCCTCACGCAAGCCTGAGTGCTAGTCTTAGTTTCTAGCTGTAAGTAGCTAGCCACAGTAGCTAGCACGGGAGGCGCATCTTGCGTCTGTCATTTTTCACGACTCTCCAAGTCGCGGATCCATGGCCGTCCGGGCGTTTCGCGCGCCGCTATTTGGTTTTAGAGCTCTCATGTTTCCCACTCGAAATAATGAAAGGATAAAGGTCATGGCGAATTCAGTTACGAGTCCGCCGAAACGAGAGTTTCTCCCGAGCGACATCACTCGGCCGGAGGGGCCCGCCGGCCTCACAACGACCGCCGAAGGGAGTCCCCCCGAAACGGCATCTACTCCGGCGCGCGAGTTCTTGCCAAGCGGCGCCGTGCGACCTCAACGTTCGGCCGGTCTGATCGCAGCCACAGAGGGGCTCTCTTTCGACTATCCAGTAACGCAGGTAGGCGTCGTCGGAAACATCACCGTTTACTACGCGACGGCCCTGGGCGCGTCGGGACAATCGCTGGCCGAACAAATGCTCGGCGAGGTCATCGGCCCGTACGCCGACATGGAGGGGTTCTTCGCCACCAACGGCGGGACGCTCGACGTCATCGTCGCGCCATTGAGCGGACTCAACGACGGATCGGGTGGCGCGTATCACCACGGCTGCGACTTCAACTCCGGCGGCAGCCTCTATCTCGACGCGACGTTTGCAAACAAGACCGAGAACCCGTTGCAGTTGGAAGTATGCCTCTATGTCGCCGAGCTATCCGAATGCTTCATGGGCGCCCAGAACAAGGGTTGGGGCTGCGGTTCTTCAAACGGCGAGGCGCTCTCGCGATACATGGCCGAGCGCGAAACGCCGCCGGGGACGCTGCCGCAGTGGGGCGTCACCGGGCCGTCATGGGCCAGCGCGGGCTACCCCAACTGGATCGACACGACGGAGGGCACCGACCGCGACTACGTCAGCATCGGCTGTGGAATCGTGTACATCTACTGGATGCGATCGCTCGGCTACAGCGCGATCCAGATTTCTCAAGGCGCCGGCGCGACGCTCGCGGATAACTACAAAACCTTAACGGGCAAGACGACGGCATTTGCCGACCTAAAAACGGCGCTTTCCGGCAAGACCGTTACGTCGGACAATCCGTTCAACTCGCCGGCCGGCAGCTGGCATCAGAACCCGATCGGCTCGACGTCCGGCGCGCCTCAGGCTGCCGGCGATCCGAGCGGCTACATGTTTCTCGCCCAAGCCACGCAACACGTGAACTATCGAGGAACCAACAACCACGTCGCCGAGTTGTGGTGGAACGGCATCTGGCACTTCAACGACCTCACCGCTGCGGCTTCGGGCGCTCCCAACACGGCGAGCAATCCGCACGGCTATATCTTCAACGCCCAAGGAACGCAGCACGTCAACTTCCTCGGTCCCGACAGCCACGTGCACGAGCTGTGGTGGGACTCGAGCGGCTGGCATCACAACGACCTGACAAACGCAGCCGGCGCGCCCAACGGCGTCGGTAACCCGCGCGGTTATATGTTCGACGCGCAAGGCACGCAACACGTCAACTACATGGGCTCCGACAACCACGTGCACGAGCTGTGGTGGGACGGCAGCTGGCATCACAACGATCTCACGGCGGCAGCTGGCGCACCCAACTGCATCGGCGACCCCACAGGATACATGTTCAACGCACAGGGCACGCAACACGTCAACTACCGTGGCGCCGACAACCACATCCATGAACTGTGGTGGGACGGCAGCTGGCATCACAACGATCTCACGGCAGCGGCAAGCGCGCCCGTCGCCGCGGGCAACCCCGTCGGCTACGTGTTCGACGACCAGGAGACGCAACACGTTAACTACCTCGGCACCGACGGCCACGTCCACGAACTGTGGTGGGACGGCAGCTGGCATCACAACGATCTGACCGTTGCGGCCGGAGCACCGAGCGCGGTAAGCAATCCCGTCGGCTATGCCTTCGAACTCCAGGGCACCCAGCACGTCAACTATCGCGGCTCGAATAACAACGTTTACGAGCTGTGGTGGGACTCTAACGGCTGGCATCACAACGATCTGACGACGGCCTCGGGGGCCTCAGCAAACGCCACCGACAATCCGAAAGGGTACATGTTCGCGCAACAAGATACCCAGCACGTCCTGTACGCCGGCAGCGATAAGCTCATCCACGAACTTTGGTGGGGATAAACTGCAGCCGTTCTGCAACTATGTTGGCTAACCCCCAACATAGTTGCAGGCCCCGCCTAACCCACAGCGCGATCAAGGGCTTCCGGGCGGGTTCGAGAGCGCGGTGTGGAGAGCGGCGGCCCCCGTCTGCAGGGCGACGTTGAGCAGCGACTGCGAGGCATCGGTGGCCAAGCTTATCAAGATGGACGCAACGATTGCGGCGGTGGCCGTTACGTTGACGAATCCAGTTACACCAAGAAGTTCACGCAGTGAGAGCGTTCGCGAGAGCCGGACGGCGGTCCAGGCATCCATCGCGAGACCTATTAGGCCAAACAGCAACAGCAGGCGAAGGCTCTCCGAAAGCGCCTCCTGCGAGCTAAACTGAAAAAAGTCATACGGAATCAAGCCCACGCATAAGGCGAGCGCGAGCACGACCCCTTTGGTCGATGCCGTGTTTCCGCGAAGATATGCCAGCATGAATCCGAGAGCAAATCCGCCCGGTACCGAATGTAGGACCGATAGGGCGAACGCGGCGAGAGAATCAAAAAGGACCATGTGCCCGTCGCTGAACGTTCGTAGGAAGCTCTGCAAGTGTGCCAAAGTCACCGCGAGGCCGAGGAGCAGTCCAAAAGCGGCTCCGATCCTGCCGTTTTCAAGAACGGACCGGCCCGGGCCAAACTCGTAGCCCAAGACCAGCTCCTCATAGTCAGCTTTCGTCCCCAGCCCGCTCCGAAGGCCTTCGCTGCACTCCTGGAATGCCGCCTTTCGCTCGACGTACTCTTCCTTCGAGATCTGGCCGCTGAAAAACGCATCCTTGGCCGTGGCCTCTGCGATGCCCGCTCGGCGAATGTCGAGGAATGCTTTGATGTCGTCGCACTCGATCTCTTCACTTTCGCGGGCTGCTACGGCTTTGTCGACCTTTTCCATCTGGTCCGTGCGAATCGCCAAAAAGCGTATCGCGATGAAAGAGAATGCCAGACCGATGGGGAGCCCGAAAAAGAAATAGTAGTTTCCGACGCACATTATCGTGAGAAAAAGCGCGAGTTGCCACTCACGGCCCTTCCACGCGCGAGCTTGGCCCGCAAAGAGTCCGGGTATTAGAATCGACAGCGCAAAAAGCACTGGCGCAAGGTTTTTAGCGAATACCGACACGTCCGACGTTGCGAAAGCTGGTAGGTAGAGCCCAACCGGGGTGTGCCATCCGGCCGGAGTAATGGGAGTGACCAGCCACGCGCAGGCGCCCAGTAGCACCAAGAACGCCATCAATACCGCTCCGCGCCAAACCGCCGGGATTCGCATTTCCGAAACGAACACGTCGGGGCGAAATTGGATCAACAGGAGCGCGAAGGCCAGCACCCTGCACGCTCCGCAAAGCATCAGAAGGGTCGTCGGAAACGTCGCGTGATTGCTAAAGTCAAACGCTTTCGGAGGCAGGTATGCCGCGGAAAGCAGCGTGGCGGCGGCCATAACGAGGCACGAAGCAAGAATCGTGAAGGCAAATGATTTCCAGGCGTCCGGAATTCCCACGCGCCCGAATAGCCAATGGCCGATGAAGAGCGCCGCGGCAACGGCGAAAGCCAGGCCGATCACGTATACAGCGATCCACCACGCGGATAAGAATAGCGTCGCCAGGCTATACCGAGCGAACAGGTTGATGCAGGTATCGGCGGTAAGAATGCCGACGATCGACGCCACGACCGGTGGCTCGTTTTCTGAGCGAACGACCCAAAACAAACCGAGTATCAGGCCCACGAAGATAGCGATTTGGCAGATAGCAATCACAGCGTTTAGCAAGGACGCCCGCCACAGTGGAGGTGGAAGGTTTTTTAGTATGGCCCGAACATCGGTTAGTGTTTTCGGCTCGTTTTTGTTGAGAGCTAAACGGTACCAGTACGACTGAGATAGGGCGCCGTACCAGGTTGCGGTTGCGTTGGGTGAGAGCGCGCACGGTCTTCGCGCCGGCGACGGATCCGGAGCGTCCGTACCGGGTGCGGCGTAGTCGCTGACGCCGAATCCACTTACCGTGATTGCGAAGGTGTCGTTAAGTGCGCCGAGTGCTCCCGGGGCGCGGCAACGCTCGAAGCGACGGGTCGCGCTATTCGGCTCTTGGCTAGCGGAGTGGTCGTAATCGAGCCAAGGAGCGGAGTTTTCTTGAATCGTCAGATCGTCGCCCTGAACGAACGAAAAAGCGCCGGCATCTCCGTTGACGATCACCAACGCTCGATGGCTTCCAGCCGGTTCGAACACTTCCATCCGGGGATCGAGCATCGATAGGTGATAAACCCGATCGACCGTCACGTCCAGGGCCTTGAGCAAGAAACTCTTTTTCGGCCAACCCGCAATGAGCGCTTGAAGCAACGTGGCATCTGAGGGCATCGTAATGTATGCCGTATACCGTAGCGCAGAAGGCGACACCCAAATGTGAACGACTCGTGAAGCGAGAACCGCGCTCGCCGCGGCTGGAGCCGGGCTTACGCCAAACTTACCGCTGGCGGATAAGCGAAAAGATCCGCTCTTCCAGGTTGGGTAGCAGCAGGCTTGCGCGCTCACGGATACGGCTAGATGCTGAGCTGATTTGGCACGCGGCTTCGAGTGAGACGGCATTCGATGTTGCGAGTGCCGCGCAGGCATGTTGGGCTGAGTCCCGAGGGTGACGAACGCGCCGTCCCAGTTCGGATGGCAAGGTGATTGCGCGCTCAAAAAAACAGCTCTCTGGCCGGCCGGCGCGCCAAAAACCGCCGGGGGCACCGATGTCGGCACGGAAAGATCGAAGCTACTAGGACTCAGCGTGCATTTTGGGGCCGGAGTGAGTGTGCCGAATCCGACCTGCGCCGGCGAAGTTGGGTGCATTCCCACGACCTGGTCGGAGACGGGAACGTCGTTCAGAAAGAGTACGAGATGTACAGGCGCGGCGGTTTTACCGGTTATGCGCATCCTCCCGTGCACGAAAGAGATTTCGTGAGCCCGAGCGACCAGGTTTGTCGAGAGGTCTTGATGGTAAATGTCGAGCGCCGTTGAAATCGCTGCAGCCAAAGCGAACGCCGCCAACGCTGCAACCAGCGCGAGCGTTGCCCGTGGCCAAATGCGCTTACCAGCCATCACTGTGACTATTGTCGGGCGCTTGCTTGCGATTGTCAATCGCCGCGAGGCTTAGTAGCTAGCTAGCACTGGCTAGCTAATGTACTCTAGATCACCTTGATCGTCGCCATCATGCCTCCGTCTTCATGATCGAGCATGTGGCAATGGAAGACGAACGTTCCGCGAATCGCCGGGTTCCTGAAGTCTACGAGGATTCTTGCCGTACCGGGAATGCGGCGGCCGCCCGTGCGACGCTGCGCCGGCACCAGCACCGTATCCCGCCATTCCGGCGGATCGACGTGCGCCCCGTCGAGCGATTCGACCAAGAAATGCACCTGGTGGATATGAAAATCGTGGACCTCGTCGGTACCGTTGCGAATCGTCCACTCCTCGAGCGTTCCGGCGCGAGCGACGACGGCGGGCGGAGATTCCATCGAAAAAGCACGGCCGTCGATGAAGAATCCAGTCGAGTCTTCGGTGAGAGTAACCGTGCGGCGAACCGCCGGCGCCGCTGGAGAAATAGTCGCGCCGCTCGAGTTAGCCGACATCGACGGGCGTACGGCCGCGGCGCCCGGCGCGCTTAAATTGGAAGGCCGAAGAATCGCAAGCACGGCCTGCGGATCGCGATCGCCGGCCACGCCGCTGTCGTAGCAACGCGACCGCAGCAGCGTGGGACCCGATTGCCCCGTTGCGACGAACTCGGCGCGCCCGGCCGGCGGGACGATAACGTGATCGACCCACACGACCGGCGGATTGCCGGGATAGACGCCGACGGGATAGCCGTCGATCGCGAGGACACCCAGGCGCTCGTTGTCGATTGCAAGATCGAGAACCCGGCTCGCCGACGCATTGAGAACGCGGAAGAGTTGGCGCTCTCCCGAAGCGATCTCGATCACGGGCTGCACGGTGCCGTTTACGGTTAAGTGCAGGCCAATCTCGGCCAGGCATGCGCTGTTCGGGCCGGCGTTGTCGTCGGCATCGAGCGCATACGACGTCGGCGGCGTCATCTTGCGCGCATACCAGGGAATCGCCAAGATATTCGGAGCGTCTTGAATGTCGCGGACGACGATGATGCGCTCGCGCATCCGTGCGAGACTCGGAACGCGCTGTTGCAGCCCCTCGACGACGATGGCGCCGGCCATGCCGCTGGTGACTTGCCAGTACGTCTCGCCGTGCGCGTGCGGATGATACCAATACATCCCCGGTGGTTGGCTTTTCGAGACGTGCACGGTGTAGTGCAGCGACGCTCCGGGGCGAGCCAACGTCATCAGCACGTCGTCGCCGGGCCTGGTGGGCGCGACGTCGAGGCCGTGGAAGTGGAGGTTGACCGCATTGGCGGTATCGCGTGATACCGGCAGGCGATTGTGCAGCGTGATATCGATCGTATCGCCTGGACGAACGCGAATCGTCGGCGCATTGTCGTGCCCTTGGTAGACGAAATGCGGCCGGCCGGCCTTACCGTCGGCGGCGACGTCGAGGCTCAATCGCTCGACGCCGCCGGCCGCGCGGACTTCCGGAATCGTCGCAAGCATGCGATGTGCGTCGTCTAGCGCGCCAACGGTTGTAAAAGAGACGCGGCCGAGCGCGCTTCTTCCGTCGAGGCTCCATGCGGCGATCGCGAGGACGTTGTCGCCGTTTTCGTTGAGAATGCCGGCCGGCGCCGAAAAGATGCGCGGAAATCCAGGATCGCTCCGATATTGCCCCACCAGCCAACCGTTGACGAAAATAAAAGCGCGATAGTTAGAGCGCCCGGCGTCGTCTATACGCACTGCGGCGAAGTTCTCCGGCGGAACGGAAACCTGCAGCGCAACGTGCGCGCGATACCAGGTGACGCCCGCGCCGGTAGGCGTAGCGGGCAGCGCGGTGGATGTCCACGCTGCCTCGGAAAACTCCGGGTTCTGCCAACCCGCGATCTCGCCGGCGAGGCCGCCGGCGTTGAGCGGCCCGCGAATCGGATCGGTGTTGTACTCGCCGTTTCCCAAAATCTGCCAAGTGATATTCCCGCGCCCATGCGCAAGCGCGGCGCGCAACATTCCGCGCGATTGAGCACGACCGGCGTCGGGGCTGAAGTTCTCGTTGTGGCCCACGTTTTCGAAGAGCACGGAGATTACGTTACCGCCTCTGCGCCGCAGCGCAGCCGGCGCGATCGGCAAGCTTGCCGAGATCGTACCGTCGTCACGCGCGACCGCACTGCCCAGGTACGTGCCGTTGAGCCACACGGCGGCGGCGCCCGCGCGGCCCGCCATACCGCGAAACACAAACGCGCGCTCGTTGCCGGTTGCCGTGAAGTGGCCGCGATACCAGACGATGCCGTGATGAAACCCGTAGTCGTCGACGCTGAGAAACTCTTTGCTCGATGAGCCCCGCTTCGGGATCGGCGACGGGCTCAGGCGAGCGTCGGTATCGCGAGGCAGTGCGGTCAGCAGCGGCGGCCACGCCTGATCGTCGAAGACGCGCCGGCTCTCCGCGTCGTCGCGCTGCGAACGCCAGCCGGTAATTTCCGGAAATGCGATCGCATGAGATTCGACAACCTGCTCGCCGTCGTGCGAGTGATAGGCGTCCAGCGGATCGCCCGTCCAGCCCCAGTCGATGCCGGAGTAAGCGACGGGGTACGTTTGCGAGGTGAACGGCACGGTGATGCCGTCGGCGCGCGCCGCGCTTTCGCGAGCCCGGGCGCTCGTCAACGGATCGTCCTGCATTCCGTAAAGGATCACGCTGCCGCGGCCGTCGGCCAGTTGATGCCGCGCAATCCGAGCGTCGATCGCTGCCAGCCATTGCCGCAGCTCGACTTGATAGCGGGAGCCGGCCGCTTTCGCGGCGGCGTTTCGCGCAAATATCCAGTCGGGGAGGCCCTCACCTTCGGCGCCGTCGTCGACGTACGGACCAGGCTGAGCGATAACATAGAGACCCTCTTGCGCGGCGATGTCGAGAAGCTCGTCAACGTCGCGCACTCCGCTGAAATCGTAAGCTCCGGGCCGCGGTGAATGATAGCCCCAGAAAAAGTCGAGCGCGACGGTGTTATAGCCCGCCGCCTTTATTTTCCGAAAGGCGTCACGCCAAAGCGTGGCGCCGGGAAGCCGCCAATAGTGGAGCTGCGCCGCCCAAATCGGAGTGCGCCGCCCGTCGATTAACAGCGCGGTGCCGTCGTAGCCGACGCCATGCCGAACGCTCGCTGGAACGTTGCCGAGCGGAGCCGGGTGCGCGATGCACCCGGCGATACCGCAAGCGAGTAGACTCGCTGCAACGAACGTTCTAACGAACGTTACTTAACGACACCCTGGATCGGCGTTGCCGAACCGCTCGAACCGAGGTGCTTGAGGCCGAAAATATCCTCGATCGTGCGCAGGACGCTGTAATGATTGATCGTTTGGCTATACTGACCCGGGTTCACGTTGCCGATGAGAATCGTGGGGATCTGGTTTCCTGCGGAGCCGTCGTTCTCGTCAAAGGTCAAGATCAGCAGGCCGTTATTCGCAACGTCCCAGTTGATGAGCTTGGGCAGGTTCTTCTTGGCCCACTTGTCACCGGTGCTGATCGGACAATCGTGCATGTCGTTGCACATGTTGGGCGTGATCCAGGTGAACTGCGAGGGCGGTTTCTCGAGCGGGCCCGGATAGACGATGCTCACGGAAGCCGGAATCTTCGTGAAATCCGTCCACGGAACGTGCTTTCGCATGTACAGCCAGCCGCTGGGGAGCGTGTCCGCATCCGCCATGCATCCGGTGAAGCCGTTGCTCGGCATGCTCTCGGCGTAGCCGGTAAAGGAGATTTTAGCTTTAAGCAATTCGCTGCCGAGGCTTTGCACGCCATATGAAACCGGGCATTGGTCCCCGTTTACGTTTTGAGTTGATCCGCTAAAGAGTGCCAGGTAGTTGGGTTCGCTTGGGTGGGTGATCGCAAAGCTTTGCGTCATGTTCGCCCACGTGTTCGACAGGCTTGTAATGTACGGAGCCTGCGAGCTGCCAATCACGTCGTCGTACGACTCGTTTTCAAAGATCACGAGCTGCACGTACTTCGTGGTGTAATTTGTGGCATGTCGCGCGCCTTGTGCCGCGGGCGTCGTCGGAGCCGAAGCGCTCGCGCTATTGCAGGCGGCAAGTGCTATCAAGAGGAGCAGAGCGGGCGATAGTATGCGTCTCAAATTCCATTCCCTCCAGGAAGACCGAGCAGCCTTCTTCAGTAGCGATACGCTACCTGCAGATGGTGTCGCGCAACGCGTCGAAGATTTCATTACGAAAAGCTTAGCATCAATAAAGGCCCTCAAGCCCGGCAAGCCTATTTGGCACTATTTCGGGCCAGGCGTCATTTCCGGCGCTTCGGATAACGATCCGACGACGGTGGCGTCGCTGGCCGTTATCGGTTCCACGACCGTTTACGGCCTGGGCTGGCTGGTTTTGCTCGTGATCCCGATGCTCGCCGTGGTTCAAGTTATCAGCGCAAAGGTCGGTGGGGTTACGCGGCATGGCTTAGAGTTCGATTCCCGGAGACTTCATGGCCGCGCGGTTGCAGCCCTCATGCTGCTCTCCATTCTCGGTGTGACGCTGGTGACGCTGATGGCCGATTTGGAGGGCGGCGGCGCGGCGATGCAAGTGCTGACCGGGATCGATTATCGCTGGTGGATCCTGCCGCTCGCGGCGGCATCGCTCGCAATGCTGATTTTCGGGACGTACGAAAAAATCAAGCGCGTGTTGCTGATTTTTCCGCTCGCATTCTTAGCCTATCCGATCTCAGCGGTGCTCGCGCACCCGGATTGGCATGCCGTGTTGATCGGTTCGCTCGTGCCTCACTTCAAACGAACCCAAGACTATGCAAGTGGCGCAATCGCGCTGCTCGGCACAACCCTGACGTCCTACGCCTACGTCTGGCAAACGATCGAAACCGCGCGCGAGCGTCCGCCGATTGCCCGCCTCGGTTTAGTTCAGGCCGATGCCAGCCTAGGGACGGCCGTGGCCGGATTGTCGTTTTGGGCGATCGTCGTTGCGACCGGCGCGACGCTGGGAGTCCATCATCAAAGCGTGGAGACGGCCGACCAGGCGGCACAGGCGCTCGTGCCGCTGGCGGGGCGATACGCCGGAGTGCTTTTTGGCGTCGGCTTGCTGGGGTCAGCGTTGCTGGCGGTGCCGGTGCTTATAGCCACGGCAGCGTACGTGCTCAACGAGACGTTCGATTGGCGCTCGAGCCTCGACACTAAGTGGTGGCGCGGCGGGAAGTTCTACGGATCGATGTGCTCGATGACGTTACTGGCGGCGTTGGCGGGGCTGCTGGGCATGGCTCCGATCAAGTTATTGTTCGTTAGCTCGATCATCGGCGGCGTCGGCACACCGATTACCCTGGTCATCATGCTGCTCGTTGCGCGGAATCGGTCGATCATGGGCAAGCACGCCGTTGCGCCGTGGCTGGCACGAGCCGGCTGGGGGGTTGCGGGAATCGTGACGATCGCGACCGGCGCGTATTTCGCCTCGCTCTTCTGGAGTTAGGCTTCAGGGCGCGATGTGGGAGCCGCCGGCGACAAGGTGCGGGTCCGAGCGACGAGTGGACGCTACACAGACCAGCCGCCGACGGTCCGCATATAGCTAACGAATGGCGAGGCCCAATCGTTCGGCTGGGCATAACAACTGCAGCTTGCGCTCGCTCTCCGAGCCGGGAGCCGCCGTCAAAACGATGAGCCGGATATCGCCGTCGCCCGGCACGTCGAACTGCGTATAATCCAAAATTAGTTCGCCCACCTCGGGATGAAGGTAACGCTTGAGGCCTTCCGCCGATCCTAACACGTCGTGCTGCGCCCACAGGTTCCTGAACTCTACGGAGTTTTCGCGCAAGTCTTCGATCAATTCGGTGAACGCAGGATCGTGCGGATACTTCGCAGCGACCGCGCGAAACTGAGCAGCGATTCGGCGCATCGAACACTCGGGGTCGCCCAGCCGGCACTGCGAGTTGGGATCGCGGAAAAGCCGCCACACCATATTGCGCGCGGGGCCGGTGGCATTGGAGAAATCGGAGAGCGCGTCGGCGCTGCGGTTCCACGCCAGCAGGTCGAACCGGCGTCCCCGAACGAACGCGGGCGAGGGCTCGAGCGCGGTGAGGACGCGGCGCACGAGATCACTGACATGTTCTTCGGCCTGCGCGGGCGCGGTGTTGGTGAGCCCAGCCAAAAGGTGAAGGTGCCGGCGCTCGTCGGTGGTCAGGCGCAGCGCACGGGAAATCCCGTCGAGGACGTCGGCGGAGACATTGATCGGCAGGCCTTGCTCGAGGCGCGTGTACCAGGTGGTGCCGATATTTGCGAGCAGCGCCACCTCTTCGCGCCGCAATCCAGGGGTGCGACGGCGCGCTCCGTCCGCCAAGCCGACGTCCGACGGGACAATCTTCGCCCGGCGCGTCCGCAGAAAGTCGCTGAGTTCCGAGCGGCGCTCGATCGTTGCGTTCATCGTTAAGGTGTCCATTCCAGTGCTAGGATAGGCTAGGTTCTAGTCATAGTATGCCACAAGATGTAGCCTGAAAGCAATCACCTCTCCCCAAGAGCACTCCAGCACTGATGACGGTTGCCGAACGGATCCCCGGACGACGGGGAATTGTTCCCCTTCGCCCTCCTGACAAAGCCTTCGCTCTTCGACAAGCGCAGGACGACAAACCGAGCTTGGTCGAGTACGGGGCGCGGCGCTACTTTGTTGTGGGCGGCGTTATGCTGGCTGCGCTGCTGCAAACGGTCGACCTCACGATCGTCAACGTCGCGCTGCCGACCATTCAGGGTAACTTGGGCGCGACGGTCGATGACGGCACGTGGGTCGTTACGGCGTACGTCATCGCCAACGTGGTTGTGATTCCCCTCGCGCCGTGGCTGCAACTGCGCTTCGGACGCAAGAACTACTTGCTCGCCTCGATTGCCGGATTTACGCTCGCGTCGATGCTGTGCGGCATGGCGACGTCGTTGACCGCGCTGATTCTGTTCCGCGTTTTACAGGGCGCGTTCGGCGGCGGATTACTCGCAACCGCGCAGGTCGTGCTGCGCGACACGTTCCCACCGCAGCAGATGGGAATGAGCCAGTCGATCTTTGCGCTCGGAACGATCCTGGGTCCGTCGGTCGGACCGACGCTGGGCGGAGTTCTCGTCGACAATCTTTCGTGGCCGTGGGTCTTCGACGTCAATCTCGTTCCGGGAATCCTCGCGTTCGTTCTGCTGTGGCGTTATATGCGCGATAACGCGAAGCCCCAGCGGGCGCGCGTCGACGTGACCGGCATCGCGCTGCTCATCGTCGCGGTCAGCTGTATGCAGTACGTCCTCGACCAAGGGCAGCACGACGACTGGTTCTCCGATCGATCGATTCAACTCTGTTCGTTTGTCGCGGCGATCGCAACGGCGGCCTTCATTTGGTGGGAACTGCGGGTTGCGCAGCCGATCGTGGACTTGCGCGTGATGCGCCAGCCCGCCGTCGCCGCCGCGTTGCTGATTGCCGGCGCGTATGCCGCCGTTATCTTCCCAAGCCTGCTGCTATTGCCGCAGTTTACCATCGACAATCTGGGCTTCACGAGCACGCTCGCGGGCATCCTCATCGGCGTTCGCGCGCTGCCGGTGCTTCTTCTCACGATTCCCGTCGCGCGACTCGCAAGCTTACCTCGATTCGATCTGCGCTGGTCGATTGGCGGCGGCATCGCCGTAGCCGGACTTGGCTCGCTCTGGCTGGCGAGTTGCGTCACGACCAACAGCGATCTCGGCACGTTCATTCCTCCGCTGATGCTGGTCGGCGTCGGCGCGGCTTTCGTCTACTCACCGCTGCTGGTCGCGACGATGCGGGCCGTCGCGCCCGAGGCCGGTGCGAAGGCGGCATCGTTTATCGTGCTCTTCTTTCAGTTGGGCGGCTCGGTCTCATCGGCGTCGATCGTAGCGTTCTTAGACCAGCGCCTCCAGTTTCACCAAACGGTCCTCGCCGCGCAAGCGACGCTTTCCAGGCTGCCGGTGGCAGAGTTCTTGCAGCACGGCACGCCCGCCCAGCTCGCGGCCGCGATTGCCGGCCAAGCCGCGGCGCTTTCTTACGCGGACGCCTTTCTCGTGACCGGCGTCCTCGCTCTCGTGGTCACACCCGGCGTGCTACTTTTGGCGCGCAAACATTCATAGGAGTAACTCACCAATGGAATACGAAGTCGTCTGTAACCAAATCCGCGACGATATCACGACGTTGCTGCTCGACCTGCGCCCGCCGACAACCGGGGCCACGTACGCTGCAGCCTGTGCAACGCGAAATGTCGCGGCCGCGCTTCACCACGCCTCGGGCGTCCCGGACGATCCGCGCTGGAATGCCGCGCTCACCAGCCTTCAATCGTTCCTCGAGTACTGCGAAGATTCTCCGAAGACGCGCGACTCGGTCGCGCTCCTCGAGCTGCGCGGCTTTATCGCAGAAAACGTCGATCTCTCCGCATCGCGCCTCGAGCACGCGCTGGCAAGTTAGCGACCGGCATCTACCACACGGTCGCGGGCCATTCGCTGGCGTTGGCGGCGATCATCGCTCGATGCCACGGGATTGACGCAAACACCGTTCGTTGTTCGTCGTCGAGATGTGGGAGGTGCGCTTCGTACAACGCGAACGCCAGCTCTAGCCACTTTTGGGCGGCGGCATCGTCGTTACAGCGGTGATGCGCGAACGCCGCGCACCATGCCGAGCGCTGCGGCCAGAGCAGGCCGACGGAGCGCAGCGGTTCGTCCTTCGGAACCTGCTTTGCGTGCGCCAGCGCGGCGGCGCAATCGCCGGCTTGCGCGTAGAACGCGGCTAAAAGCGCGCCGTGGTGCGCCGCGGCGAGCGCCGGCGAGGTGCTCTGGCGGACCGCGAAGGCATCAGCGAGATACTCGGTCGCGCGATCCAAGTTGCCGGCGACGTATTCAGCCTCCGCTAAGTGCTGCAGCACCTGTTCACGCGCAAAAACGCTCTCACTCTTGGCGGAAACGGCGAGGGCCTCGCGCCCTTCCGCTAGCGCCCGCTCCACGCGTCCGCTGTACGCGAGCGGCAGGACGAGGCTGCTTCGCGCGCCCGCCGTAAAGAATGGCGCGACGGACGCGTAGGCCTCGATCGCGCGCTCGTAGGCTGCCGTGGCCGCGTCAAAGCGGCCGAGCTTGAGGTTAAACTCGGCAATGTTCATCTCGTTCACCGTCATGGCCGGTATCAGTCCGCACTCCCGGCAAATCTGTGCGGCACGCTCCAATATTGGAACTCCGTCGAGAAAGTTGGGGCTCCACAGCAGCGGCCACGCGCTCTGTCCGAGCGCGTCGGCTTCGCAGCGCCGGTCGCCGGCCTTCACGGTAAGCTCGAGCCAGCGCGCGGTCCACATGGTGACGGCAGCGCAATCGAGCGCGTCTTGCGCGTTGGAAACCAGCGCCACAAGCGCGCGCTCGGCAATCGCGTAGTCGCCGAGGCGTTCGGCAATCGCGAGAGCCTCCTCGGCGGCACCGCGCCCCTCTTCGGTCTCTCCGGCGACGCAAAGCGAGCGCGACATTTCCGAGAGCGCGGCGGCCGTGCCGCGCTCGTCGCCCAGTTCGCGATACGCTCGAAGCGCACTTTTTGCAAGCGCGACGGTCTGGCCAGCCGCAACGCCGAGCGGATAGAACATGCTCTCGACAAGATCGGCCTCGGCTTGCCAGCGCAGACTGCCCGACCGTCGCGCGCGCTCGCGCAATGTGGCCAGCGGCGCGAATGCTTCGGATCGCCCGGAGTAGTCGTTGAAGGCGATGCGCGCTCGCCGAAGTAGCACGCTGCAGCGCAGGTCCTCATCGTCGACCTCCTCGGCGATTGCCGCGAGCGCATCGAGATCGGCTCGTTCCTCGGCAACGTCGCTGGCGCGCTCGTCGATGCGTTGGCGCTCGCGCCACAGCTGCGCGACCGTGGACCGCTCCAGCGCCAGCGTCAGCGCGCGGTCGACGTGCCGCCGCGCATCGTCGGGAGCGCCCAGTTCGAGCGCGTGCCGTCCGGCGATGAGATACTCTGCCGCCGCCTCGTCACGTTGCTCCGCCGTTTCGAGATGCGCGGCGATCTGCGATGCAAATTCGCGCCTTCGCTCTGGGTAGAGCTGTTTGAGCGCGCGCGACAGTCGCCGGCTGCGCTCGCGCACGCGTCCCGGCTCCGCGAGCGCGGCGATGGCCTGTTGCACGAGCTGATGCCCGAATGCATAGGGCAGAATACCGCGTCCCGCAGTCTCTTGGACGATGCGGTGGTCGAGCAGCTCGTCTAGCGCGCGGTCGACGATCGCGTCGCCGTAACCGGTGACGTCTCGCAAGACTTCGGCCGAGAAACGCTGCCCGGCGAGCGCCGCCACTTCGGCAACCGTTTGCGTCTGCGCGGATAGCGCGGCGACGCGCGCGCTTACGAGCGACGCGACGGTCGCGGGAACGGACCCTTGGGGCGAGGGCGCTTCGAGCAGCTGTGCGAGAAAGAGCGGATTGCCGCCCGACCGGCTGTGCGACGCAGCGGCAAACTCCCCAAGCGTTCCTTCGAAGCGAACTCCCGCTTGTTCGACGATACGTTCCACTACGGCGGCATCCAGCGGCAGCACGGACACTGAGGCGGCGTTTCCCTCGATTTGCGATTCGCGCTGTAGTTGACGCAGCGGATGACGGGCGAGCGTCTCGTCGTCCCGAAACGTGACGACTAAGAGCATGCGCGCACTCGATGCGCGCCGCGCCAAAAATCGCAGCGCGTCAAACGTGACTTGGCTCGCCCAATGCAAGTCCTCGAGTACGACGAGCAACGGGCGCGGCCGCGCCAATCCCACGAAGCTGCGTCCAAGCGCTTCGAAGAGGCGCAGCCGTTGATCGTCGGCGCCGATGGTCGGAAGTTCCGGCAGCGGCCCGGTACGTTGCGCCAGCTCCGGCAGCACCAGGGCGAGCGCCGCGAACCAGGTAGGTCCGATGTCGAGCGCCGTCACGAGCGGCAGCTGCCCGCGCAACGCCTCGACCAAGCTCTGATAGGGAAAGGCTTCCGGGAATCCGGTTGCGCCGTAGAGCGCGCGACCGCCGGATTCTTCGACCGACACCATAAACTCGCGTACGAGCCGCGATTTTCCGATGCCGGGCTCGCCACCGATGAAGATGATGCCGCCGCGTCGCATCTTCGCACGGCTCCACGCTTCGTCGAGCCGTGCGACCTCGCGCTCTCGTCCAAAGAACGGCAGCGACCGGGTGCGCTCGGCGGCACGCGCTTCCGCCGTAGCTTCGGGCAAGCGATCTTCCTCGTCGCCGGCGACATCTCCCTTCGCGACTCGCTCGGCGACCGCGACGGTCTCGGGCATCGGGTCGACGCCCATCTCGTCGCGCAGCCGTGCGGCGAACTGGCGATACTCGCTGATCGCTCCGGCCGCATCGCCGAACTCATAGCGTAACGCGACGACGCGCCGGACCACATCCTCGCGCCAGGGATCGACTTCGAGAATCTTGCGCGCCATCTCGATGGCGCGAGTCAGGTCGCCGCGCTTTCGCAGCCTCGACACCAGCTGCGTCAGCACCGTCAGATAAATGTTGCGGAAGCGTTCGCGAAAGCCGTCGAGCCACTCGTCGTACAATTCTGGCAGCAGATCGCCGCGATACAGCGCGACGGCCTCTTCGAGCCGGGCCGCGTCGTTGGACGCCTCGGAAAACGCGTCGACGTCGAGTGACAATGCGACGTCGGGGTTCCACCACAACTCGTCGGCGCTGCTGCCGATGAAATCGCCGCCAGGCTGCGGCATCACGCGCAAGAGGTCGTTGACGGTCGAGCGCAGTCGCGTTCGCGCGACGCCTTCCTCTTCGTCGGGCCAGAGCAGAAACGCGAGATATTCGCGCGAAACGGGTGCCGCGCGGTGCATCAGGAGATACGCTAGAACTTGAAGCGACTTGCGCGGCGTCGCCAGCCGAAACGCACGACCGTCGACGGCGATTTCCGGTTGGCCGAACAGCCGTACCTCGAGCGATCGGCGTTCGGTTGACTGTGCAGAGTTGCTCGTCGGTTGGCCTTTATTCTTCGTCGTGCGTTTCCCTGGTGGCTCGTGGTTCGGATCCTTGACCGAGGCGCAGCGTGATGAAATCCCACAGGTCGCGAAACTTGCCTGACGCGATGCCGAGGGCGGTCGACACTTCGTAGACGCTTCCCCGCCAGCCAGTCTCCGCTGCAGACGGCTCGCGCCAGAAGTGCAGGACAAACCGGTGATCTTTTCGCTCGCCGTTGCCGTCAGAACGCACGATGTTCCCACCTCTCTCGAGTGCGCGTGAAAGCGAGGGCCCACTCCGGGAAGCGGGCCCTCGCCGATCTGCGTTTATTCAATCTCGTCCATGACTAAATGGAATGCATTGTCCTGGAGCGAGCCATCGGTGCGGGAGCAGATTCGGATCTGAATCTTGACCTCGCCGTTGTTGCCGCAGGTTGAGTAGTCGTAGTCGTCGGCGTGTCCGTTTACCCCGACCGGGGTCACCATGACGACCGGACAGTTTTTGAAGTAGCCCGCGGGAACGTCAAGCGCGTATTCGCCGGTCCCGTCGTGACTGACCGAGAAGTCGCTTCCGGCGATAATCGTTCCGTCGGAGCCGACGATGCCGGCCTTGACTGCCGGCTTCTTGTGATTGGGCTGCACGGAATTTTGGGCCGGTTGCATGACTCTTGCCGGAGTCGCGACGAGCCTTGCCGAGGCGAGCCCCGGAGTCACTATTACGAGGGATGCTGTAAGGGCGATGAGCGGTTTGCTGAGCACGTTTTACTCCTATCTGATGCGCCGCGTGTCGCCGCTGGCTGCTGTATGACGGCAGCCTATCAGCGGATGCGTCCGCAGACGTCCGGTACGACCCTCTTACGCGCGGGGCGCGTATTTCAACGACGTCGCAGTATTGAACAGAACGATGGGCTCGGGAAGCGCGATGCCCTTGTTAAGCAAGATGCGAAGCGCCGCGAGGGTGGCTCCGCCTTCTTCGGTTGCGTCGATGCCTTCGTGCCGATGGAGATCGCACATCGCTTCGTCGGCCGCAGTATCGGAGACAGCAATAGCATGTCCGTGGGATTCGCGCAGCGCGCTCAAGCTTAGGCGATCGCCGATTCCGCCGGGAACGCGCAAGCCCCACATCTTCGTGGATCCGCCCTCGACTCGTTCGGCGGACTCGTCGCCGCGATTGAAGGCACGGACGATTGGCGCGCAACCCTCGGCCTGAACGGCCACCATGACGGGGCGCTTCGCACCGATCCAGCCGAGCTGCTCGAGTTCCTCGAAGGCCTTCCAAATCGCGACGAGGCCGGTGCCGCCGCCGGTCGGATAGACGATCGTTCCGGGAACGCCGCCGAGTTGCTCGACCAACTCGTACCCCATCGTCTTCTTTCCTTCGACTCGGTACGGCTCGCGGAAGGTCGCGACGTTGAAGGCCCCGCTTTCGCGCGCATATTCGGCCGCAATGCGCCCGGCGTCGTCGATCAGTCCGTCGACGAGCACGACGTCGGCGCCGTAGCTTTGCATCTCTTCAACGAGCAGTCCCGGCGTATCGCGCGGGACGTAAACGCGGACGTGCAGGCCGGCCCGCGCGCCATACGCGGCAAGCGCACCGCCGGCATTTCCGGCGCTCGGTGCAACCAACGACGGCACCCCGAGGCGCTTCGCCACGGTAACCGCGACCGACATACCGCGCGACTTGAAGGAGCCGGTCGGATTCTGCGCTTCGTCTTTGACGAAGGCACCATTCGCAAGCGGAATGAGCGGCGTTGCGCCTTCCCCCAGGGAGACGGGCTCCTCATCCTCCGCAATCGGTAGCATCTCGCGGTAGCGCCACATCGTCCACGGCCGCGTGGCCAGTGCCTCTCCGCGAAGCGCAACGTCGGCGTAGCGAACGAGCAGCGGCGCGCCGTCGTCGGGACAGACGGTCGCGAGCGCTTGCGGCGGCCGGCGATGCGATGCGTCGCGCGAACATTCTAAGTGTGAAATCATTCTGTGCTACCCGTGCGGTTCAGTGCCTGATGGATCCCATGCCGTTTTGCCGGGGATACTACATAAGGGCCTCGGCAGTTCCGGTTCGGCCCGGTTTCCGAGGGTTTGGATCGAGGGCGGAGCGTCTCGGCGCAGCGCTCCGCGATCCGCGCAGCCGTGCAGAGGGGCAGAGGCGTTGTGTCGCTATGGCGCGATGCTGACCGACACACCAGTGGCGACGAAGCCGGGGGTGCCGATGTACTTGTACGAATTCCCGCCATCGGGATAATGCCAAAAGCTGATGAGACTGCTGCTCGAATAAGACACATCGCCCCCTATGACGGTCTCGCCTTGCTGCCCGTTGACCGGCGTGTTCTTTTTGCCGACCACGAATTGCTGGACCATACTACCGTAGTGGCTTTTGTTTAGAACCGTTTCGCCGACCTCGGTTAGCGTCGAGCCCGAGAGCGTCGCCTGATAAATACCAACCTCGAAATCGCGGTTGGCGTCTTCATCGCTGAGCGTGATGTACTTCCCGTCCCACATCGTGCTGCTCGGAGAGTTGATCGCGACTTTGAACGAGAGCGTCACCATCGCCGGAGGATTGGTCGTAGAGTGCTTGAGCAACGCGCAGACCCAAGTGGTGAGGCGGTTGACATCCTCGCCTTCGACGAAGAGGTTGCCTTTGTTGTCATAGCCCGCCGGCGACATATAGTAGCACTTGTCGCTGCCATCGAAGCTGGCGTCATGATAGCAAGTCGCGGCGCCCTCACCACGCTTCCAAATGCAAACCTGGCCGGGCCCGGATTTTGTGTAATAATCCGTAACCGCAAGATCACCGTGGCTGTTCACCGAACAGCCGTCCGCATATCCATTCGTCGTCGTAAAGGTCTTCAACGGCATCGATCCGCCATGCGCATATTCGACGGTTGTTTCGCTATTGGAGTTGGTGATGTACACGTCGCCTTGGGCGTCTACGCACTCGCCCAAGGGTGCATCGAAACCCGTCAGCTGGCCGACTTGCTTGCCGTTGTTGTAATCGTATACATCGACGCCATTGGTGCTGTTGGAAGCATAGATCAGGACCTTGATTCTCTTCGCTTCCGGCGCCATCCACGACTTACCACTATCGGCGTGCGTTGCGAGCGCGGAGGTTTGCGGCATCGCGCCCGGCGACCCGATCGGCGGCTGCGATCCGCCGCAGCCTGCGAGTAACGCCGCGGCCACGCAGCCGAGCGCGTAGCGCGCAAGTGTGCAATCTGAAAACTTCATCTGTAGTGGAATCCTTACCACGAAATGATGACCTCTCCGGACCCCGCGCTCCCGCCTCCCTTTAGCATGGTGACATTTGTCGCGCTCGGTTCGACAAACGACGACCCGCCGCCACCACCGCCGCCCGACCCCGACCCCACGCCTGCGGAGGAGCCGCATACATAGTTGCCGCCACTTCCGGCGCCACCACCACCGTAGTAACCGCCGCCACCGCCTCCGCCACCACCGCCGAGGACGCAGGAGGCGTCGGCGTCGGGTCCGCCCGCTCCGCCGGTGGCTAGCGTTCCGGCTGCTCCATTCATACCTGGCACACTGCCACGACCAATAGCAGTTCCGCCTTTGCCACCGACTCCGCCTGTGCTCTGTGTGCCACCGGTACCGCCGCCGCCCCCACCGCCTTCGCTTTTGCCGAAGCCGCTACTCACCCCGTGACGCCCTCGCATACCGGTAAGACCACCGCCGACGCCGCCGCGACCGCCGTGATATTGGCCTTCCCCGCCTTTTCCACCCGAGCCGGCAGCAACGAGCACACGATCGTTCAGCGTGGTGCCTCCTTGGCGCACATCAGATGCTCCGGCCCCACCTTCTCCCGCCTGCTGCGTACCGAGAGGCTGGCCGCAAGCGCCGCCGTAGCCGTTACAGCCGCCGTCGCCACCGCCGTTATAGCCGCCCGCGCTGCCCTTGCGCTTGCCGCCGACGAAGACGGCTAGCGGTTCTCCCGGTTTAACAGCGATTGTGGCGGCGACCAAGCCGCCGTGAGCCGATGGCGTCCCTCCACCCATAACCGTTACCGTGACGTGCTTCACGTGAGCAGGCACGATGAAAGTTTGCTTCTTGCCGGTGAAGTGAAACGTCTCAGTCTTGCTCCCGGCGGGCATGAGCGCCGACGGGACATCTCCGTTTCCGATCCGCGGCTGCGATCCGCTGCAACCCGCCAGCATTGCCGCGGCTACGCAGCAGCTAAGCGCGCGACCATAGCGCATTGAGACTTTCATTCTTCGTTACCAGCTAAAGACGACAAGGCCGTTGCCCGTGGCCGTTTTCCAGCCTTGCCAGCTCTCATATTTTCGTGCGCTTGGCTCGATGTACGATGAGCCGCCACCGCCGCCGCCGCCACCGCCAATGTAATCGCCATAGCCCCAGCCACCGCCTCCGCCACCGCCCCCGCCGTAGTAACCGCCGCCGCCGCCGCCGCCGCCGTTCTCTCCGGTTCCGGGACCTCCGGCCCCAGCCTGTCCAAGCGAACCGTCGGCGCCGGGTTCCCCTCGCTGGTAGCCGCCGCTGCCACCCTGGCCGCCGCTTCCACCGTTAGACTGCGTGCCGCCGCTGCCGCCCCCACCTGCCGTACTGCCCGAATGACTCGTACCGTTGCCCTCGCCGGAAGAACCAACGCCCGCCGTGCTGCCACCGCCTTTGCCGCCGCTGCCGTACCTCTCTGTGTTGAAGCCGCCTTGGCCACCGCCGCCGCCCGCGACTAGGATGCGATCCGACAAGCTGTTGCCACCTTCGCGAATATCGCTCGCCCCGCCACCGCCGTAGCTCGCACCGGAGGACGAATACACGCCTTGACCGCCGCCGTTGTAGCCGCCGCTCGCCCCGGTTGCAGTCGCTCCGACGTATACCGCGAGATGCTCGCCGTGGACGACGGGAAACTCTGCAAACACGCGGCCACCGCGACTCCCTAGCCCGCCACCAGCAGCTCCGAGCGCAACGACGGTGAGCCACTTGACGTTAACCGGAACCTTGAACGTTTGCTCCTCACCCGTGTAATGAAAGGTAAGATGATGCGACAGCACTCGCTCTGGGCTGCTTGTGCTGGGAGCGACGATCGGCGGTTGCGATCCGCCGCACCCGGCAAGCATTGCCGCCACCACGCAGCCTAACGCATGGCCAAAACCTGAAACTTTCATCTGCTTCGAATCTCCTTTTTGTGCGTTTAGCGCTACCGTTTTGGAGCGAGGCTAACGACCACGCCGTAAGTTAGCGTTTTTATTTTCTTAAATGGTAAGCCGCCCCCGGGGTACTTGTAATACTGAATCTCGTCACACCCTCGGACTTTTGCGCACGCTGGTAATAGCAGCACCTTATCCTGGATCCAGGACTGATGGACTTCGTAGGCCCCGCCAAGATTTATCTGGCCCACACGCGCAGCTTCCCTACCATGAACAGTGAAGCGGTAGATGTTGGATTCCTTATATCCGATGCCCGCAGCATCCTCGATAGTGAGATACTTTCCATCCCACTGAACTTGACCAGGCCACCCAATGTACTGCTTCATCGTGATGACTTCCTTATCGGCTACTCGTAAAGGACCTAATGATCTACCGTGGAGGCAGCGAACCGATCACTGCCACACTGAATAAGAATGTCAGTGCACCGTCGTTGTGGAGGTCGGAAAAAATCAGTCTCCGCCGGATGACTTTGGTCGCATCTCGCGACCAGTCGGGTCGAGTTCCAATACCGACTCATGGAGGTCCCCGATTCGATATTTCGTTGGGTGCCCATGCTCGTCGGTCTCAAACAGACCCCATGAAACATCCGCGCCAGAATCCAGGTCGTTTGGCGGTCCTTCGAGCAGGTACGTAATTGCAAAAAGCAATTCCGCCTGGGCACAGCGGGCAATCTCCGTGAGGTCGTCGGGTGATGCACCAACGGCCTTGCATCGCGCAAGTGCGGCGCCCAACCCGGAATATGGGGCGTCGGGTTGGACTTGGGCAGACCTAATCGCAGTCTCGATCCATGCCGTATCGGCTTCCCGCACAACGTTGGACCACGCCTGTTTGAGAAACACGAAGCGTGCGAGTTGGGGAATACCTTTCCTGACCTGCGAGTACGCCCAGTCTTCAGGTGACGGCGCACCAAGTCGTCGAAACAGGGCCACAAGATCCTCTTCAGTTAGTCGCGTTCCCACGATGAATCCCCCGATCAGGCGACCCCACCCACGGAGTCGCTATACGATGCGTGCCTCAACTTGTCCACCGCCTTGCGCGGCATTTCGACTTCGGGTTGTCGTCGCTCCTCGGGACCATGCAACCTTGCCGCCTTCTCTGGAGGCCGTGCGCGTCTATTGCTAAAGTTGACTATGACGCGCGACCAACTCCTTGCCCGCCTAAAAAGCGCTGGCGAACGGCAAATCTCGGGCGAAGACTAACCGGAACTCGACTCATTTTTCGACACGATTCATTTCTGGTGTCCGTGAGTTCACCCAGTCACCCGCGGGCGCTCTACCTCCGAATGGCCGAGCAGCATGCGACGAGCGTTTCATCAGAGGTCCGCACGGAACGTAACGAGAAGAGTGGCCGCGTCTGCAGAGAGCGGGGAGCTGATGAACGTTCGAACCGGTTTATATATTCTTCTGGCAGTTGCAGCCGCGGCGGCCGCGGGCTGCGGCGGCAACGCGTTGAGCGGCGCGGAACCGCGCGCGCCGAGCATCACTCCGGATTCCCGATCCTCTCCTAGCCCGATTCAGCACGTCGTGCTGATCGTGCAAGAGAACCGAACGTTCAACGATTTCTTCGCGACCTTTCCGGGCGCCGACGGGACGACCACGGGAAAGGCGGAAGTCGTCAAAGAGAGCGGCTGTCGCGTTCGTAAGACCACGATCAAGCTGAAGGAAAGCAACCTCGTCATCCCAAGCGACATTGACCACGCCTATCAGGCCTTCAATATCGCGCTCGACGGCGGCAAGCTCGACGGGTTCGACAAGGTATTCTTTCAGAACGGCAAGCCGGAGTGCACGTTCCCCTATCAATACACCAAACCCAGTCAGATTCAGCCGTATTGGAGCATGGCGAAGCAGTACACACTGGCCGAGCATATGTTCACGACCCAAGGCAGCAGCAGCTTCGTCGCCCATCAGGATTTGATTCGCGGCGGCACCAATATCAGCTCGGAGTACGCCCTCGTCAACGATCCGACGCATTTCCCGTGGGGATGTGACGCGCCGAAAACAACGAAAACGTCGCTGATCGACGTGAACGACAAGCTCTATCCGATGCAAGGCCCGTTCCCTTGTTCGAATCAGTTCCCGTCGTCGGGGAACAGCTACACGACGCTGCGCGATCTGATGGATCCCAAAGACGTCACCTGGAAGTACTACGTGCCGCCGATGAACGAGATCTACGGTAAACTGATGAGCGCCTTCGATGTCATCGCCCCGGTCCGGTACGGCTCCGAGTGGGCGACCAACATCATCACGCCGCAGACCGAAATCTTCGACGATATCACCAACGGCAAGCTGGCGAACGTCTCGTGGGTGATGCCCGACGAGCCCGACTCCGATCACCCCGGCACAAATCCCGACGACGGTCCGGAGTGGGTCACCAGCGTCGTCAATGCCGTCGGCGAAAGCTCCTACTGGAACTCCACCGCGATCGTCATAGTCTGGGACGACTGGGGCGGCCTCTACGACAATATGGTCGGCACGCAGAAGTATGGCTTCGGAAGTTTAGGCTTGCGGGTTCCGGCGATCATTATTTCGCCCTACGCAAAGGCCGGCTATATCTCTCCGACCAATTACGAGTTCGGCAGCATCCTTAAGTATATCGAAGCAAACTGGAACCTCGGATCACTCCACACGAGCGACGCGCGAGCCACCAGCATCATCAATTGCTTCAACTACAATCAGTCGCCGATTCCGTTCACACCGATCGCGTCATCCTTGAGCAAAGAGTACTTCATCCACCGCAAGCCGTCGTTCTTACCGGTTGACGACGACATGTAGCGCGGTCTACGAAATCGCCGCCCGATATCTACTTCAAAGGAGCAAGGTTAATGAACACCCCCGGTTTACTTAAGTTCGGCGGCGCTGTCGTTGCACTCGTAATTGTTTCGGCTTGCGGGAGCTCGACGGTCGCGCCGTCAGGCGCTGCGTTCAATGCGACGTATGTAGGTAGGACGCTGTTCGTGAATGGGAGTCCGGTAACGGCGGCGAGGCTGAACCCTCTGCCGCGTTACGCAGAGCTTGTACCGGATAAAACAAACTCAAAGAACTACGACTACATCATCAACACCTACGGCTCGTACGCCAGCATTTTCGATTATCCGAAGAGCGTTAAGGAGACCGGTACGATTAATGGCGCCGGCGGCCAAGGGTGCACCAACGTTTTGTACGGCTATGGGAAGAAGATCATCTGGAACGCCGGGCGCACGGACGATCTGATTTCCGAATACAAGGTTCCGAACAAGCTGCTCAAGACGCTGTCCCTTGACTACACGTTCACATCCAGCTGCGCCATGAATACGACCGGCGATCTTGCTGTTGGAATCCTATTGGGTAATTCTTACGGTCGCGGCGGTCAGGTCGTGATCTTCAAGAACGCAGCCGGCTCGGGTACGGTGTACAATACGCCGTTGGCCAAAGAGTACTTCGACGGCTACGATCCGAGCGGCAATCTCTTTGCCGACGGTTTTTTGTACGCGAGCTATAACTTCGGACTCGTCGAGCTTCCGAAGGGTAGCAGCAAATTCGTTACAATCAAAACGAGCAACTCTCCGGAGTTTCCCGGCTCGGTGCAGTGGGATGGCGCCTACCTCTCCGTGTTCGATCAGGAGACGGCTGAGACGTATCAGTACACGGTTAGTGGAACGACCGCGACGTTGAAGAATACTGTGCAGTTGAGCGGGACCGGCGACTGCGCGCAGACGTGGATCGTTAAGGGCCTGCTGTATTGCGGCGACGCGGGGAATGACGTCGGCGAGGCTTTCAAATACCCGGCCGGCGGTTCAGCGATCGCGACGTTCACAGGAAACTTCGATTTTCCGCTCGGGGCGACGGCAGCGCGGAAGTAGCCTACTCACTGGTACATGACAGGTAAACTTGCAAGTTTGCCTGATAATATGCTATCATGCCACCGATGGCCAAGATCGCAGAATCTTCCGAGCGCGCCGAGGCGTCGGTTGAAGAGTTTCTACAGGCTACGGCTCAGCTTCTGAGGCGTTTGCGCGCTGACGCAAGCGGCGACAATCTCACCTGGTCGCAGTCCGCCGTCCTAAGCCAGTTAGAAAAGCTTGGGCCCGCAACCACCGCCGATCTCGCGCGGACGGAATCGGTGAAACCGCAATCGATGAGCGCGACGCTTAGCGCGCTCGAGGAACAAGGCCTTGTCCAACGGCACCAACACCCAAGCGACGGTCGCCAAATTCTCTTTGCGCTAACGCGCGCCGGCGTTGCCCTTCGCAAAGCGCGCACGCGCCTCAAGCGCACGTGGCTCTCCGGCGCGCTCGCCCAGCTCACTCAAAGCGAGCTGCGCACTCTTCTGGCCGCTGCCGAACCGATTAAGAAGCTAGCGGATTCTTGATCGCCGTCGCCTCTTCTGCCGTAAAGCCGAAGCACGAAGGCTTTGGCTTTACGTTTGTCGCTCCGCTCGCACTCGGATTGTGTTTGAACCCGATCAACTCGACGATGATTGCAACCGCGCTCGTCCCGATCTCGCGCGGCCTCAATGTCAGCGCCGCCGAAGCCGGATGGCTGATCGCTGCGCTCTACCTCGCAAGTGCGATCGCGCAACCGACGATGGGGCGCCTCGCCGATCTCTTCGGCCCGCGCGGTGTGCTGTTATGCGCGCTTACGCTCGTCGCACTTTCCGGCGTCATCGGTTGGTTCTCGTCATCGTTGAACGTTCTGATCGTCGCGCGCGTACTGCTCGGCATCGGCACGTCCGGCGCATATCCGGCCGCCATGCGAATCTTCCGTATGCGCGCGGACCATCTCAACGTTCCGCCGCCGCGCGCCGCCATGAGCTTTCTCTCGATAGCCGCCATCTCGACGATGGCCGTCGGCCCGCTGCTCGGCGGCCTACTTACCGGCGCGTTCGGATGGCACTCGATCTTCACCGTCAACTTGCCTCTCGCGCTTCTGACCGCAATTCTCGTCATCGCCTGGACGCCGAAGGACGCGCCGCAAGGACTAACCGCCGCCGCAGTTTTAAAAGGCATCGACGTTCCCGGCCTCGCGCTCTTCGGCGCAACGCTCTTCGGCTTGATGAGTTTCCTTATGCGCCTGGCGCACCCGATGTGGTTGGCGCTTGCGATTACCGTGGCGTTAGGCGCCCTGCTCGTCGTTCATTCGCGCGCCAGTAAAGCGCCATTTTTCGACGTGCGCATGCTCGCGCGCAACGCGCCGCTCGTCCTGACGTACCTGCGCGCGTGCGTTCTTTCGACGATCGTCTACAGCATGCTCTACGGATTCTCGCAGTGGCTTGAAAGCGGTGCGAGCTTTTCGAGTACGCAGGCGGGTGCAATCATGCTCCCAATGTCGGTCGCGGCGGGTATCTCGTCGTTCGCCGGCGGACGAACGAAGGGGATTCGTCTTCCGTTCGTCCTCAGCATCGGCGTAATGGCGCTCGGCTGCGCCGCACTCGGCGCGGTCGCGTTCGGCGCGCCCGTCGTCCTCATCGTTGCGGCCGCCGTACTCTTGGGTTTTCCCCAGGGCATGTTCTTTGTTAGCACACAAGCCGCCGTCTACGTTCAGGCTCCCGCCGGCGAAATCGGCGCAGCCTCAGGGCTTCAGCGTACCGCATCGTATTTCGGCGCGATCGTCGCCGCCAGCGTTCTCGCGATCGTCTACGGACAAAGCGCGACCAACGATGGTTTCTTGAGGCTGAGCATTATCATGGCTGCGGTCGCCGCGGCGCTATTTGTCTTTACCATCTTCGATCGCACGCTTCCGCGCGGTCGCGTATAACGAAAGGAAACGTTTATGCCGCTCACACAGCTCGACCCCTCCCCCGCGCTGGTCGTCATCGACCTCCAAAAAGGTATCGTCGGCATGCCATGCGGCCCGCATGCCACCGCCGACGTCGTCAAGCGCAGCGCCCAACTCGCAAGCGAGTTCCGCAAACGTAATCTTCCGGTCATCCTCGTCAACGTCGAGGGACGCGCTCCTGGCCGCGTCGACGCGACGATGAACTTCTCCCCACCCGCCGATTGGGCCGAACTCGTGCCCGAGCTGGATCGCCGGCCGACCGACTACACCGTCACGAAATTCCAAATCGGCGCCTTTTACGGAACGGCGCTCGAACGAATCCTACGCCGCGCCGGCGTTACCCAGATCTTTCTCACGGGTGTCTCTACGACCGCCGGCGTCGAAGCCACCGCTCGCGAAGCCTACGACCGTGGCTTTAACGTCGTCATCGTTGAAGACGCGATGTCGGACATGAGCGCCGACAATCACAACCACGCAATGAACGCGGTTTACCCTCGGATCGCCGAGGTCACCACGACGGCCGATGCTCTTGCGATGATCGCCTTGCCAAATCCCTAAACAATTTCCTCGTGCCTCGCCGCATTGTCCAGCCTTTCTAGTGAAGCGCGTCCGCCGAAGAGCGGCACGCGTGCAAGCTGGTCGTCAATTGGAACGAGACTGACGGTCGCGCAGGGGGAGGATCTATGCCGGTCACTGCTGAGCTAGGCTCACGGCGGTTCCGAACGGCTCGGCATCGTTGAACTCGGTGCCACCAATGTTTTTTCTCACCAGACCGCCCGTCGGATACTTCCAAAGGCCTACCTCCTCGGTACTGGAGCCCGGCGCGTACGGCGTGATGATGGTTCCTCCCTGAATCCAAAACTGCCCTTCGCTTTCAAAGACTGGCCCGTTGAGGAGAGTCGTCCCCACCACGGTGGCCTTCGAGCCTTTGACCACAACGTGATAGATGACGGAGCTACTGGCGGCAAGCGCAATGTATTTGCCAGCCCACTGCAGGTTGAGTGAATACCCGAGCGGCTGTTTAAGCTCGATCCTTTTGAAGCTGCTGCTGCCCTTGAGCATCTCGGCAAGCTCAAACGTTCCCTCGTATTGACCGTCAACGAACAAGTTGCCCTCATCGTCGTAACCGCAGAAGCCCATGTAAGAGATCTTTGGGTCGGCGTAATCGGTCGGGTCGCCTTTGGCATTAGCGTAGATTGCAACAACGCCCGAGCTGCCGCTCCCAAATGAGTCGTTTGTCACTGCCAGATTGCCCGTTGTGGGATCGATCGAACACGCCTCCGGAGAGTAGCCCGGGTCGCTCAACGTGGCGATCGGGCTCGTGCCGCCGTGCGCGTACTCGACGATGCCGGGCGTTCCGCCCTCGGTGCCGAAGTTGGCGACGAACACGTCGCCCGACTTATCGACGCACTCGCCAAACGGCGTATTCGAGTCCGCCAGCTCGCCGACCAGCGTGCCGCCCGGATAGCTGAAGACGCAGATGCCGCCGCACCCTCCGGTAATGTAGAGCAGATTTTCCGAGGTGGTGTTAGGCGCCATCCACGAGCGAGCAGCATGTCGCGCAGCCACGGGACCTGCTGCGGGCGTACCGCTCGTACTGCCCGAGCCGCCGCAGCCGGCCAACATCGCAGCGACTCCAAGACTCAACGCAATCCGAATACCAATTACTCTTTTCATATCGTTACCAGCTGATGACGACGAGGCCGTTGCCGACCGCGTTCTTCCAGCCTTGCCAGACGTGCGAATGCGTCGCGCGCTTGCCGACGAACGACGAGCCGCCGCCTCCGCCGCCGCCACCGGCGACATAGTATCCGTAGGAGCTGTAGCCTTGGCTGCCGCCGCCACCGCCGCCGCCGCCATAAAAGCCACCGCCACCGCCGCCGCCGGCGCCGCCGTCGTACGGCGTGCCGCCGGTTCCGCCATAACCAAATCCTCCGCCACTGCCGTTAGTGCCGCTATAATTGCGGTTGACGTCGCATCTACCGCCGCCTCCGCCCGCCCCGCCGGCGATCTGCGACCCGCCGCCACCGCCGCCGCCGGCGCATTCGCCGTAGCCGGTCGTTCCAGCGCCGCTCTGGCCGCTCGCGCCGGTTGTGCCGCCGCCGCGTCCCCCCGCGCCACCGGAGTATTTGCCGCTGTTGCTGCCGCCGCTACCGCCGCCACCGCCGGCGACGATGACGCGATCGCCCAGCGCGCCGGTCGAAAGGCGAATGTCGGATGCGCCCCCGCCACCGTAGCCTGCGCAGTTCGAACAGTATTCAGCGGGGCCGCCGTCGCCGCCACCGTTATAGCCGCCTTGCGCTAGGGCTGCGGCACCGCCGACGTAGACGACGAGTTCGCTGTCGATCGAGGCCGGAATGAGTGCGGAAACGCGGCCGCCGCGCACCACGGTGCTGGAGCTTCCGGCGCCGGCGGCGCCGCGCACCACGACATGCAGCCAATGGACGTGCGGAACTTTGAAGCGTTGCGGTTTGCCGGTGAAGTGAAAGGTCTGAACGTGCGAAAAGTTCTGAGCCGGCGAGCTTACGGTTGGAATCGTGCTGCCGGCATGGTCGCCGCCGCACGCAGTCAGCAGCGCGGCCAAAAACGTAAAGCCGAGGCGCTTCATTGCTTTGATGCCTTGCTGACGGTGATGCCGTAGGGATCGCTTAATCCGTCGATGATACTGGCGAACGACCTACCGCCCGCGGGATACTGGAAAAATTCAACCTTGTACGGGTCGTCCTCGGTGACGACGATCTGATTTGCGCGCCGGCTACTGCCATCGACCGACGCGATCCAAAACTGCGCAATCGAACTTGCCGGCGAGAGAACCGAATAGCCCTCGAGTTTCCCCTTCTTACCGGCGATCTCGAACCAGTCCAGCCGGCTCGCACCGACGACCCAAAACTGACCGTCCCACTGCACAAGAGTCGGCGGCGACCACTGCAGCGTCTTTGAGAGCACAACCGGCTGCAGACGCGTCACACCCGACGGGAGCTGCGCAAACGAAATTATTTTACCGGTGTCGTAACTGCCGCCGTCGATGAGAAGGTCGCCGTGCGCGCCGTAACCGAGCGCGTCGTATCCATAAACGTCCCCGCCGGTGTACGTGGACGGCGAACCGCTCGCATCGGGATAAACCGCAACGTCGTCGGCATTGAGCACGGCGAGATTGCCGGTCGTCTTATCCACCGAACACGCCAATGGCTGCTCGCTTCCGTCGTCGAGCGTCCGGATCGGCTGCGTGCCGCCGTGCGCGTACTCAACGATGTCGTAGGCGCCCTGGTTGGTTATCCACACATCGCCGGCCGTGTCGGCGCACAAACCCGCGGGGCTGGTAAACCCAGCCAGCGTGCCGACGAGCTTGCGGCTCTGATACGAATACACGGTTACGGTGTCGTTGCCCGGGTTCGAAACGTAGAGGAGATCGCCGCTCTTCGCCTCCGGCCGCACCCACGAAGCCGCGCTCGTGCCCGGCGTGCCGCTCCCTGCGCCGCAGCCTGCAAGCAATGCAAGCGCAACGCCTCCATGCAGCGCGTACGTGCCAAGACCAAAGACCTTCATGCGCCTCGCTCCCCAATCCACGAAAAGGACCGAGCGGTGCGTTCGGGGCGTGGCCCGCGATTTCCGCTGCAGTTAAGCTATGGCCAATCCCAAATAAGGCCTTCTGCCGCTACGCCGCTGCAACCGGATAGCCCGTAAAGAACCAGCGCGCCACCGCCGACCGCGAAGAGGAGCAGCACGCCGGCGACGACGTACAGCGACGGGCGTTTCGCGCTGCGGTATGCGGTTAAGAACAGCGTCAGCGCGGCGGCGACGAGCAGCGCAAAGAGCGCCCAAAACCTCATCAAGAAGACCGCTTTGCTGTGCGGACAATATCGCGACGAGAAATCCTGTGCAACCGCCGTCTGCACGTGATCGATCGCGAGGAGAATGACATTGAATCCAGGTGTCATCGGCTAAAACAGACGGCTCGACGTGCACCACGAGAAAACGAAGAACGCCCCGAAGCCGGTCGCTGCCGCGACGAGGAACAAAAGAACCGCGCCGGCGTAGAGGATCGCACGGAGTGCCACGGGCTTTCCGCGCCGGCGGCCCCATCCGATCAGCCCCGCTGCCGCGCTGCACGACAGCGCGATAACCGTCCATCCGATGGCCCGCGAAAATGCGCCGTTGCTCAGGCACGTGAACGTTGTAAGGTTTGTAGCAGAAACGTTGGGTGCGCCGAGCCCCATCGAGAACGGCGCCGAAGCGTAGCACCCGTAGAAGATCGCGAACGCGAGCGCGCCGGTGCAAACCGCAAAAAACAGAAGAACGGCTGCCTCGAAACGCCTTCTGCGGCGGCGTGCTATCCACGCCGCGCCGGCGAGCGTTAGAAGCAGGGCCCAGAGCCACATGAAAGCGTGCGCGTCTTGCCGCGCGCAGTAACGGGCTCCCAGACCCCAAATCACGCCGCTATTGGCGTCGATACGTACCACACATTGCCGAACGGATCGATGAATCCGCCGTTGCGATGCCCGTAGGCCTGATCGGCCAACGGTCGTTCGACCGTCGCACCGGCATCCACGGCCGCCTTAAAAACGGCGTCGACGTCGGGCACAACCGCATAGAGCCCGATCGCGACGTCGCTGTAGCGCTGCGGCGCGGGAGCATTCGTTGGACAGTCTGCGAGGCAGAGCACGTTTCCATGAAGATCGAGTTCAGCGTGACCGATTTTGCCGTTCTCCATTTCATGGCATTCGCGAACGGCCGCGCCTAGAGCGCGAACGTACCAATCGATTGCCGCCCGCGCATCGTCGACGTGCAGATAGGGGCTAAATGTCCAGCGGTTCTCAGGCATACTTTTCCTCCTCCCGATTTACGAGCTAATCCTAACGGACATTCTCCACCAGAGAAAGTACACCGGCACGGCGCTGAGCAGAATCGCGATCCCGACGATGGCGTCGCGCGGATAGGCGACGTACGTCGCGAGCGCGACGCCCCAGGAAACTAGCAGATAGAGCCCGGTCGAGAACGGATGCCCCGGCACGCGGAAGCGCACGGTTCGATCCACGCCGGCGCGCCGGTCGCGCGCGCGAATAATGAAAAGCGCGAGGGCCAGCAGCCCATTAAAAACGTAGAATGTTGAGACGACGTAGTTGAGGATGTGCTCGTAGCTTCCCGAGAGCGCCAGGAGCATCGCGAAGAATGCCTGTAGCGCGATCGCAACGACGGGCACGCGTGTCCGCGGATCGATCCACGCGACCGCGCGGAAGAATAGTCCATCTTCGGCCATCGCATGATAGAGCCGCGGTATCGTGAGCATTCGATTGCCGATGAATCCGAGCGTCGAAACGGCAATCGCAAACGACGCGACCTGCGCTCCCGCGGAGCCGGCCGCAGCGCGCAACACCGCCGCAGCCGGAACGGGCGTGTTTGCCAAGCCGCCGACGCCGAGCGCGCGAAGGCACGCGGCATTGACCAAGAGATAGATCACGGCGGCGCCGGATATTCCCAACCAGAGGCCGAGCGGCAACGTGAAGGTAACGTTTTTTGCCTCGCCCGCCATGAAGTTGGCAACCATCGCGCCGTTATAGGCAAACAGCACCGGAATCATTGCGACGCTAAACGCAGCGAGGATACTCACCGTGCCGAGCGTGGGGCTCGAGAGCGCGGCGACCTGGTGACCCTGGAACGGGTGCGCGGCAATCCCGGCAACGATCAGGGCGACGAGCGCGGCAACCTTCAACATCGTCAGTGCGCTTTGCACGTTGCTGCCGAAGCGAACGCCAAAACAGTTTACGAGCGCGAGCACGGCAAGTGTCGCGACCGCGAGGATGCCGGGCGAAACTCGAAGATCGGTCAACGAAATGAAGTAACCGGCGAAGAGCACCGCCGCCGCCGCGATGCCGCCGGTAAATGAAGCCAGCAGCGACGACCAGCCGTACGCGAAGGCGACGACCGGATGGAATGCGTCGCGCAGATACGCGTAGGCGCCGCATCCTGCCGGGCGCCGCGCGGCCAGCTCGCCGAGGACGAAGGCGCCAAAAAGCGCGACGATGCCGCCGCAGGCCCACGCGACGAGAATTAATTCCGATATGGGTATTCGCTGCGCAACGACCGACGGCGCGCGGAATATTCCCGAACCGATGACGCTGCCGATCACGATCAGCACGACGTCGGCGACGCCGAGACGCCGCGCGAGCGCCGGCGTCACACGGGGCGTTCGCCGAGAACGGTGACGCGCCGGACGCGGCGGCGATTGGGAAAATAGTCGGCCAGCGCGCAGTGCTGGGTCCACCGGTTGTCCCAGAAGGCGACGTTGCCTTCGCGCCAGCGCCAGCGAACCTGAAACTCAGGCCGCGCCATATGCTCGAAGAGCAACCGCAGCAGCGCGTCGCTCTCGCTTCCCGAGAGGCCTTCGATATGTGAGGTAAAGTCCTGATTGACGAAGAGCGCCTTGCGGCCCGTCACGGGGTTCGTGCGCGCGACGGGATGCGACACCGGCGGGTGCTCTGCATACATCCGGTCGCGCCGATCTTCGATTCCAAGCGCTTCGAATCGCTCGGGCGTGAAGTTTTTCGCGAACGAATGCACTGCGCGCAGATGCGAAACGAGCTGGCGAATCGGCTCGGAGAGCGTTTCGTAGGCAAGATACATATTGGCCCAGAGTGTATCGCCGCCGATCGCGGGAATCTCTTCGGCGTAGAGAACCGCCGCCTGCGGCGGCCGCTCCAAGTAGGTGACGTCGTTGTGCCAGCGGTCGCTGTTGGCGCGATGCGTCGCATCGTGCTCCAACACCATCACCTCGGTCGCCGTCTCGTGACCCGGATAGAACGGGTGAACGTAGAGCGGCCCGAAACGGGCCGCGAAATCGCGCTGTTGAAGCGGCGTCAGCGATTGTCCCTCGAAGAAGAGCACCAAATGGTCGTCGAGCGTGCTGCGAATCTGCGCCACCGCGTCGTCGCTGAGCGGCGCGCTAAGGTCGAGGCCCTCAACGGTCGCGCCGATCGCCGGCGTCAGCGCCTGCGACGTTAGGCTATACATACTTATTGAGCCAGTCGACGATCAGACGCAGCCGTTCGATGCGGTGGATCGGCGAGCCGGTGCGCGAGAGGTCGTGGTTTTCGTTGGGGATCGCCACATACTCGACGGTTCGTCCCAAGATTTTGAGCGAGGTGAACTCTTGCAGCGTCTGGTCGATCGGCGCTCGCGTATCGTTCTCGGCATGAAGAATCATCAGCGGCGTGTGGACGTTGGCGACGTAGGTTAACGGCGAGAACTTCGCATAGTCGGTGCTGGCCGGATCCCAGGGCGGGCCCCAGGTGTAATAACCGCCGCCAAGGCCGTTCTTGCCGGCGAAATCGGCCGCGAGATTTTCGCTCTGCAAGTTGCTGACGGCGCGCTCGGCAACCGCAGCCTTATAGCGGTCGGTATGCGCGATCACCCAGAGCGTGGCATACCCGCCATACGAGCCGCCGAGCACCGCCAAGCGCGAGGCATCGACGTCGGGCCGCTGCACGACCGCATCCATCACCGCCTGCACGTCGCGGAACATCGCGTCGCCGTAGTCGTTTTCGAGCGCCTCTTCAAAGGCATAACCGTGACCGGTGCTGCCGGCCGGATCGGAGAAAACGACGTTGTAGCCCAGCGACGTATAGAGCTGAAACTCGTGGAAGAACGTCTCGCCGAACTGCGTCTCCGGGCCGCCGTGAATGTCGAGCAGCGTCGGATGTTTTATCCCTGGGGTTCCTCCGATTGCCGGCATGAACCAAGCCTGCACCGGAAAACCGGCTGAATCTTTGACGGTAAACTCGACCGGCTGCGAGAGCGTGACCGAGGCGAGGTAGGCGTCATTGACGTGGGTGAGCCGGCGCGGCGTACCGCCGTCGATGCTGGTCACGTAAACGTCGGCCGGATGCATAAAGTCGCTGTAAAGATAGGCGATTTGGCGGCCGTCGCGCGTAACGGAGCACGACCACGCTTCGCCGTGCGGCGGCGTGACGTCGCGCAGTGCGCCGGTAGTTAGGTCGAGCGTGCGCAGGTTGGCATAACCTGGCCCGTCGATGTTGAGCAGGGCCAGATTCCCCGACGGCAGCGGCGCGCCGCACAAACCGCCGCCTTCTTTCATGTCGGCCAAGAGCGAATCGCCCCAAGAAACCGCGTCACGCGCAACGAGGACCCGCGGCTCGGAGCCGTCGGCGTTCGCCGAGACGAGCGCGGGCAGTTGGGCGGCGTCTTTCACGTCGCCGCTCAAATAGAACGCGTGCCGGCCGGTCGCGTCGAAGAAGAAACCGTTATTCGCCGGCAGGGTCGACGTGAGTTTTTGCATGGTACCGCCGGCCGATGGAATTGTGTAGACGTCGTTCGGCCCGCTATCGACCGACTCGTAGCGCAACGAGTCAACGAGCATCGTCTTGTCGTCGGGCGACCAGGCATCGAGGTTCTCGGAGTATCTTCCGGAGGTCAACTGTTTGGGATGCGAGCCGTCGGCGTCGATCGTCCAGATGTGCTGGTGGTCTTGATAGGTATAGCCCGCACCGTTTGCTTGAAAGAAAAGCGCGTCGATGAGGTGCACGTCGCTCTTCTTCTCCAAGCTGGTCGGGGTAAAGCCCGCTTTGCTGAAATCGACGTACGCATCGTGGGCCGGGTCGGTATCGGTGACGGTGAGCGCGATACGATCGCCGCTATGCGAGACAACCGGACCGGAGACGCCGTTCTTGATGTGCGTTAACTGGACGACGGCGCCGCCGGCGAGCGTATACCGATAGAGCTGCGGCTTCTGCTTGTCGACCGCCCGGACGAAAACGAAGCTCTTACCGTCGCGCATCCAATCGTAGTCGCCGTCGCCGGCGTGTTTGGTCACGTTAGGGGACAGCGCGCCGGTCGCAACGTTGACGAGGTCAATCGTGCGATCGTACGTATTTTTCGGCCCATTCATACGCGAGGACTCGACGAGCACGTGCGTGCCGTCGGGCGAGATCAAAGCGTTGCTCAGGAACGTCATCTTGAAGAGGTCTTCCGGGGCGACGGGAGCCGCCGCGGCCGCGATCGGAACGAGGCCCAGCATGAATGCGGTTAAAACTGCAGTTCTCATAGAATTCCTATACGCTATAGCTTCGGCCGGGGTTTCACCGTGACAGCGGCTTTCGCAGTCGGTACTGCGCCTTAACCTTCACATAACCGTTGCGCTCGTAGAACGAGTGCGCGCGCTCGCGCAGGACGTTGGACTGCACCCGAATCTCGGCGCAGCCGCGTTCGCGCGCCCGCGCTTCGACGGCTTCCAACAGAGCGGCTCCGATGCCGCGGCTGCGAGCCGCCTCGTCGACGATCAAGCCCTCGAGGAATGCGCCGAAGCCTTCGACGAACGGCTCGTCGATCAAAAGTGCGGCCCAGCCGACGACGCGCTCGCCGTCGCCGTCGGTTGCGACGAAAACGTCGCGCCGCTCGCCCAGGCGCTGCAGGCGTTCGCTGACGGCGGGCGCGGGCACATCGTATCCCAGCTGCTTCATCAGCGCGGCGATCGATTCGGCGTCGTCGGGACGGGCTCGACGCACGCTAACGATTGTGCGCAAGGATTTGCGACAGGACGCCGGGCGGGTTGGCGTCGGGACGGCTGAAGTTCAAAGCCTCGCTGACTTTGGCGCCGTAAGCGTTGGTTCCGTTTCTGGTTGTGAGACTAACCTTCGGCGGGATCGCGTTATAGGGTTGCAAGTGTGCTTGCTGCGAGAAGGCGGCGTATAACGGAACTGCCATCGCGTCGTAGGTCGAGAGCGGTTTGAGTCCCAGCATCAGCTCGATGGTCGCCAGAAGGCTGACCGTTGAATAGTGCGCGTGCACGAGGCCGCCGCGCGCGTAGGGAGACGCCAAGAACATCGTTGTGCGCTGTGCGCTGACGTGGTCGGGGCCGTCCTGTGCATCGTCCTCGATAATAAAAATTGCCGACGAGCGCCAGACGGGCGAGTGGGAGATGGCTTGGACCATGAGTCCGAGCGCATAGTCGTTCTGGGCGACGTAGGCGACCGGCGTCAACTTGCCCGGGCGGCTTCCGGAAGTGTGGTCGTTGGGAAGCCAGAGCCACTCGAGTTGCGGCAGCGTACCGTAACGAACGAAAGCGTCGAACTCGCGGCGCCACTCCTTGACGCGGTCCAGATCGCCGTAATTCAAGTTCCAGCCGACGTAGTGCGGATCGTAGAGGCCCTCCAGGCTCGGCGCGTGGCTGGTGCCCGAACCGGTGAGGTTCGGCGTGTCGGTCAGCTCGCCGTAATCGCGGAACGAGACGTGCGCCGCCTGCGCCGCTTGCCATATGTAGCCGTTGCGCGGCAGGGCGGCTCCGCTGCCGGACAGCGTGTCGTCGTTGCCGCCGCGGTTACCGTAGATGATCGGCCAGACGCGCTCGACGTAATCGTTGCAGTAGGCCGCATCGCTCCAGTTGTGACCGCTCTCGCTGACTTCGCCGCTAGCGTAGGCGTTATCGAACAGGCCGAAGCGCGCGGCGAGCGCGTGTTCGTTGGGCGTTACGCGAGCGCCGAACCACGTGAGCTTTGGATCGCCGTTGCCTTCGCGAACGTCGCCCAGCACTTGGTCGTACGAGCGATTCTCCTTCAAAATAAAAAAGATGTGTTTGATCGGGCCGTCTTTATTCACGACGGAGGTATCGGGAGGCGATTGCTGCCAACCTTGCGCGCCTTGCGGCGCTCCGCGCCGGCTCGGCTGCGCTGGAAAGATCGTAGGCGCGGATCGATCCGTACTCGATCGCGGCGACGTAGTCGTGGTAGTTCCCCGAGACGCGAGAGAGGTGGGGATTCGGGCGCGTCCCTTCGCCTTTGCCGTCGACGATAAGGAGGCGGTCTCCGACCGGCACGACGTCGGTCGGATACCAACCGGCGGGAATGCGCCCGACAACTCGCCGACCGCGAATGATGCCGATCGAGTTGGCCGCGCCAAGGCTTACGAAGATCGTGTCGCCTTTGATGGCGAGCGCATTGGCGGAAACTCCCGCAAGCCGTCCGCCCGCTGTGCGATCGCCGACGAAAATCTCGGCAAGCCGTTTTGTGCTCGCGGCGTCGTACAGGCCGACCGAATCGGCGTCGCTCTCCGCGACGTAGAGTGTGTTACCCGCGACCAGCAGGTCGGAGGGATGAAGCCCCGTCGGGATTCTTCGCGCCGCGAGCGTTGCGGTATCGATCGCTGCGACGTAATCGCTCGCGCGGTTCGAGGCGAAGAGCGTCTTCCCGTCAGGTGCAAATGCGAGACCGCCGACGTGCCCCCCGACCCGGACCGGCTTGGCTTTCGGCAGATCTTGCAGCGTTCCGATACGCACCGATGCATCGGCGTCGGTTGCCAGGGCGAAGATGCGACCGCTGAGGGTCGCGACGGCCATGGGATAGGATTGCTTTGGCATCGCAATCGTGTGCACGGTTCGCGTCGAGAGATCGACGTCGAGCAGTGCGTCGGCGTTCGCACCGGCAACGAGAACGTGGCGCGCGTCTAACCAGACGGGCCGGCCAAACGCGCCTTTCAGCGAGATGGACCCGAGTTGTTTGAGATCGTCCGTGCGATAGAGACCCAGCGTCGGCGGATTGAAACCCGACTCGACGACGGCCAGCGACTTTCCATCCGGCGAGCCGGCGGCGCCCTGCGGCATCGTGCCCGTCTCGGACATCACGTCCTGCGGTTGCGGAATCGTCCATCCGCTCGGAAGAACGATGCTGCCCGGTTTCCCGAGGACGGCCGTCCCCGACACCACAACGGCCAATAGCCACAGACACAGTACGACGCGCACGAACTCACCTCCAGCCGACGTGGTCTTTTGGGTTAAGACATCAGATGACCTGCTGTCTTTGCGTTAGCGTTCCGCCACACGCCGACAGCGTTGCCGCAGCACGCAGCATGTGACCGAGTATCTGCCAAAAACTGAGAGCCTCATCCTCTGCCTCCTGGAGCCTGAGCGAACCTGCGGCTAGGGATGTTCGGCGCGGACCGTCAGCCGCCTCGGCTGAGGCTAGGCGCGTAAGCGTCTTAACTCAGCCTCGCGCCGACGTCCTTTAGCGATTTCTTTAGATGCGAGCGCACCAAGCGGCGCGTCTCGGCCACGTCGCCTTTTGCGATCGCTTCGCAAAGCGCGGCGTGAAGCGAATCGTTTTCGTTCTGCACGTACTCCGGCGTTACCGCGGCCGCCATAAGCGGCTGGGCGATCGCGACGAACGAAGCGTAGACGTCACGCAGCGCCGAACTCTTGGCCGCTCGAGCGACGGCAAGGTGAAAGGCGAAGTCGGCTTCGGTGTAGCGCGCAACGTCGCCGGCGCGAATCGCCTGGGCCCGCTTCTTGAGGCTAGCGCGCATCGCCGCGATATCGCGTGCGCCACGCCGTTGCGCCGCGAGTTCGGCTAGCGGCAGCTCGAGGAAGAGGCGGGCTTCGTAGATGTCGGCTAGCGCCGCGCGCCCTAGGCGCTCTTCAAACGATTCGTGAAGCGCCCGCGCCGCGACGAAGGTGCCCTCGCCATGCCGAACGTCGACCATCCCGCGGTTGGCCAGGACGCGCATGGCCTCGCGTATCGTCGATCGGCCGACGCCGAAGAGCACGCAGAGTTCAGCCTCGGGTGGCAAACGATCGCCGACGCGGTAAGTTCCCTGCGCGACGAGCGCACGTACGCGGTCGATCACCCGATCCGTCAGGCCGCTGCGTTTGATGGGCGATGAGTGCATCACCGGCGATGAATCGCTCGACGCGTCTCCCGAAGCGGCGTTCCCATGCGCTCGTAGCGGCTTGCCACCACCTCGGCGAGGATGGAGAGTGCGGTCTCCGCGATCGTTGCGCCGCCAATATCGAGTCCGGCAGGCCCATGAACGCGAACGAGTGCCTTCCCGTCGAACCCCTCGTCGCGCAGCGATTCGCGTCGCGCCGCCTGGGAGCGGCGGCTCCCCAGTAATCCGATGTACGCGGCATCCGAACGCAACGCGCACCGTAATGCCGGCAGATCGAACTTCGGATCGTGCGAGACGATCACGATCGAAGTACGCTCCGACAGGGCTTTGGGCAAGTACTCCTCGGGCCATTCGTTCACGATCGCATCCGCGTTTGGCACGCGCTCCTTCGTGCCAAATGCCGGGCGCGGGTCCACGATCACCACCATAAAATCCAGGCGTCGTCCGATGGTTGCCAGCTCGGCCGCCAGCGACGTAGCGCCGACGAGAATGAGCGTCTCTTTCGCCGGAAAAACGTGCTCGAAGAGCTCGCGGACTCCGTCAGGGCTCTCGTAACTAAAACGCAAAACCGTATCACGCTCGCCGGAGGCAATGGCGCGGGCTTCGTCGAGAAACGCGTGCTCCGGACGCCACGCGACGACGCGCATGATCGCTCCGCAGCCAGCGCCGCCGAACAGTTCGTCTTCGGTCGCGAGGTTGATGTCGAGCGGGCGAGCTCGCCCGTCGGCCGCCGTGAGCAGACACGCCTCAACAATCTCAGCCTCATAGCAACCAGCGCCGATGTTCCCCGCGATGTGCCCGGCGGCGTCCACCGCGATCGTCGTGCCGATCGGCGCCGTCGCCGCGTCGCGCAGCGCGACGAGCGTCGCGAGCGCAAAGCTGCGTCCATCTTCCATCCAAGCTGCCACGGTCGCAAACACGTCACGCACCGGCCGTGACCCTCCTGCCCTTTCCTAGGTTGGCCAACCCGCGCATTTCATCGAGCGACGCAAGCATGTTCAGGTACGGAAGCGCGGCTTGCATACCGCTCGCCGATGGAGTAAAGCCGGGCTCCCCGGCGTGCGGATTTACCCAAGCGATCGCCGCGCAGCGGCGCGCAAGCTCGCGCATCGCGTGCTTCAATTGCGGGATATCGCCAACGTCGAGGCCGTCACTGATGACGATCACAAACGTTCGATCGCCCAAACGCGCGCCATGCTTACGCACGCACTCCGCTAAACTCGCGCCGATCCGCGTACCGCCGCCCCAGGCTTCGCCCAAATCGTCCAAACGATATCGGCCGCCGCGACCGGCATCGCGCAGCTTGCGCGTAACGTCGCGCAGCTTCGTGCTGAAGAGAAAGACGCTCGCGCGCCGCGTACGCCTGCAAAGTGCGTAGGCGAACTGCAGCATGCGCGGGCCATGCTCGGCCATCGAACGACTGCCGTCGAGCAACAGCACGAAACGCGGATCCCGCAGCGGATGGCCGAGCCTGTGCGGCACCACAACGTCGCCCGCGGTGCGCAGACTCGCGCGCAGGGTTCGCCGCAGATCGAAACGCTCGCCCCGCGCCTGCGGCTTCCAGCGCAGCGACCGGACGAGATGCAGCCGCGCGATCAGCCGTTCGGCGTCCGCGAACGCTGCCTCGAGCCCATCGGCTGGAATCGCTACTGTGTCCGCTGCCGAGGCGGCCGGGCTGTACCGCGCGCGCCGCACTTGCCAGGCTTGAGCTAAGTCCTCACCCTGAGGCAGAGCCGACGGCTGCGGTAGCGCCGCGGCCGCCTCGCCGTTCTCTGCCGTCCGCTGCAGCCGCGTCCGATTTGGGCGCGTGCGCCGCCTCTCCGCGTGCTTGGGTTGCGCGATCCCAAACGCTTTGGTTGAAAAGAACGCCGCGAACGCACGATCGAAGGACTCGATCTCCTCGGCGCGGCTGCAGCAGATCGCCCGCAGCGCGGCCGCCACGCGGCCGCGGCTCTCCACGCCGAGCGTTTCGATCGCTCGCAGCGCCTCTTGCGCCTCCCGCGGGCCGACGATGAATTCGTGGTCGTTGCGCAATCGCGAACAGAACTCGACGACCGCAGCCGTCAAACCGCGAGTCATCGTAGGTTTGCGCGAACCGAACCCAAGCCGTAATCGGCTTCATGCGGCTCCCTCGCAGCGTCCCCGTCCCGACCGTGCAACAACGTTTCGTAGCGAGGCCGCAGCGACCGCAGGAGTTCCCAATCTTCCTGGACCTTCAGGATGCAGCCGGCTGTCCGTTCCAACGTTTCCTCGTCCAGCGCGTCGCGATGCAACCGCACGAGCGCGAGCGCCCAATCCAGGCTCTCGGCCGTGCCGGGCACGCGTTCGAACGGCTGCGCGCGCAGGAACTCCATGAATCGCGCGATCTGCCCCGCCAGGCGTTCGTTGATGCTCGGCAAGCGCGCGTGCAAAATGGCGATCTCACGTTCGACGGATGGATACCCGATCCACAAATAGAGGCAGCGCCGCCGCAGCGCATCCGACAGATCCCGAGTGCGGTTGGAGGTCACGATCACAAAAGGGCGCGCCTTCGCCCGGATGGTGCCGATCTCCGGAATCGTCACTTGAAACTCACCCAGCAACTCGAGCAGAAAGGCTTCGAACGCCTCTTCGGCGCGATCGATTTCGTCGATCAGCAGCACGGGAGCTCGATCGGCCGAGATTGCCTCGAGCAGTGGGCGCGCGAGCAAGAACGACTTGTCGAAGATCTGCGTCTCGCGCTCGGTAAGCGAGATGCCTTGATTCTCGGTGAGGCGGATGTGGAGGAGCTGCTTGGGATAGTTCCATTCGTACAATGCATTGGCGGCGTCGAGACCTTCGTAACATTGCAACCGAATCAGCTTGGTATCAAGCACGTCGGCCAGCACCTTCGCGCTTTCGGTCTTGCCGACACCGGCCGGACCCTCGACCAGCAGCGGCTTCTCCAATGCGAGCATCAGCTCGATCGAGGTTGCGAAATCTTCATCGGCGATGAAGCCGCGCTGGGCGAACCGTTCTTGGACCTGCGCCGCGTTCACGTCGCAACGCCGTGGTGACTGCAGCAGACGTGATCGGCCTCCTCGGGCACCAAGGACTCGGGGTGCACGGCTTGGGTCTCGTTCGCCGCGGCAAACGCGATAATCTCGGCCAAGATTGCGACGGCAACGTCGCCCGGCCGGCGCGCGCCGATGTCAATCCCGGCTGGATTACGCACGCGCTCGAGATCGGCGCGCGCAATACCTCGCCGTTCCACCTCGGCGAGCACGTCTGCCGCCCGTTTGCGGCTTGCTAACAGGCCGACGTATGGCGGCATCTCTTGGGCCAACAACGTTTCCAGCATCGCCTCGTCGTAGTGACCTTGCGTTGCAACGACGGCAACGAGCCCGGCACGCTCGCCGGCACCCAGCCCTGCGAGAAACTCGGGGAGCGCAGCAACGGCGATTGCGCCACCAGAATCGTCAGCCACGGCCTCGCCGATCTCGCTCTCCTGCACGACCCGCAGGACGCGATATCCGTCCAACACCGCGCCCAAGCGCGCCAAAGCAGACGCAACGGGAGTGAACCCGGCAACTAACAGAATGCGTGGCGGGAGGTGCGGCTCGACGTAGACGTCCACCGCGCCTTCAGAGGCGCAGCTCATCGGCACGATCACGGTTCCAACCGGACTCGACTCATCGGCATCCGGGGGCGCACCGGGACGAATTTGCACCAGCCGCGCCGTTCCGCTGCGCATTGACGCTACACCGTGCCGGCGCACGATGTCGCGCGAACACGAGCCGCCGACGAATCCTTGCATGCGCCCGTCGGGAAAGACGATCGCGCGGTCGCCGAGGTGCGAACTGACGGGCGCGCGCCGCGCTACCACGGTTGCCAGCGCGAACGGCGTTCGCGCACGCTCCAACTCTGCAACGCGCTCGAGGAAATCCGGTCCGGTCATCGCTGCTTATGCGTTGGCGCTGAGGTGCTTCCTGACGTTCTCGAAGGTCGTTTCGATCACGCGATGCGCCTGATTGTCGAGCACGCGCCCGCCGACGGTTGCAACCGGGCCGCGTACGGACGCCGTCGCCTTCCAATTCAGGGTCGTCGCGGCGTCGCCGTTCGCGGTTAGATCCGCGCCGGCCAATAGGTCGACGACGCTTCCCAGGCCGCCGCCGCTGATCTTCATATCTAGGTGACTACCGTCCGCGGCCGGCACGAGCGCGATCTTGAAGGTGAACTTGCCGCGCACCGGACCCACCGCAACGCCGACGGTCGCATCGAAGTTGTGCGCGTCCCGGACCGTCGTCGATTGAACGTCTGGAAGACACGCGCCGACCTTGGCAGGATCGTTGATGAACGCCCATACCGCGTCCTTGCTCGCGGGAATGCTCTCCTGGCCGGTCCACTCGAGGTTCACGTCGTCGCTTCGGCGTCCCGTATCGCGCGCCACACCTTCTCGCGCGTCAGCGGCATATCGAGGTGCGTGATGCCCAGTGGGGCAAGCGCGTCCATGACCGCGTTCACGAAGGCCTGAGGCGATCCGACGTTGGGACTCTCGCCAACGCCCTTCGCGCCGATCGGATGGTGCGGACTAGGCGTAACGGTGTTGTCCGTCTCCCAATGCGGCGTCTCGAGCGCGGTCGGCACGAGGTAGTCGGTGAAGTTCGTGTTGAGGTGGTTACCGTCGGCATCGAACGCGATCTCCTGAAAGAATGCCATCGCGAAGCCTTCGGTCAATCCGCCGTGGATCTGGCCTTCGACGATCATCGGATTGATCACCACGCCGCAGTCGTCGACGGCCAAGAACCGTCGCACCTTCGTGTAACCCGTCTCGCGATCGACGTCGACGACCGCGATGTACGTTCCGTTCGGAAACGTCAGGTTCGGCGGATCGTAGTAGTACGTCGCCTCTAGTCCCGGTTCGCTGTCGGGCGGCGGATTCGTGTACGCGGCAAACGCGACGTCTTTCATCGTCACGCTCTTACCGGGGACGCCTCTAACGTTAAACTTGTAGTCTTGCCACTCGATATCGGCTTCCGAGGCTTCCAACAGATGCGCGGCGATCTTCTTCGCCTTCTCGCGTATCCGGCGCGCCGCGAGGGCGAGCGCGGCACCGGCAACCGGCGTGCTTCGGCTGGCATACGTTCCAAGACCGTAAGGCGCCGTGTCGGTATCGCCTTCTTCCACTAAGAGTTCTTGCGGATCCAGGCCGAGCTCTTCGGCGACGATCTGCGCCCAGGTCGTCTCGTGGCCTTGGCCCTGGCCGCGCGTGCCGGTGCGAACGATGCCCGATCCCGTCGGGTGGATCCGGATCTCGGCGCTGTCGAACATCTTGATGCCGAGAATATCGAAGTGCTTACCCGGGCCGGCACCCACGATCTCGGTGAACGTCGAGACGCCGATTCCCATCAGCTCGCCCTTCGCGCGCTTCTCCACCTGCTCTTTGCGCAGCGCGTCGTAGCCGATCTTCTCGAGTGCCTTGGCCGTCGTCGCTTCGTAATCGCCGCTGTCGTAGACGAATCCGAGCGGCGAGTGATACGGGAACTGCTCCTTCTTAACGAAGTTGAGCCGGCGCAACGCGACCGGATCGATCGCGAGCTTGCGCGCCAAGATATCCATGCCGCGCTCGATTGCGAAGGAGGCCTCCGTCACGCGGAACGAGCAGCGATACGCGATTCCGCCCGGCGCCTTGTTGGTGAAATAGGCGTCCACCTCGGCGAAGGCAGTGGGAAAATCGTAGGAGCCGGTGACGATTCCGAACATGCCCGCCGGATACTTGCGCGGATCGGCGGCCGCATCGAATGCGCCGTGATCGGCGGTCGTCGACACTTTAAGCGCCGTAACCTTACCTTCTTTCGTGGCGCCGATCTCGACATCCATGTGGTAGTCGCGCGCAAAGCCGGTCGTGGTGAGATTTTCGGTGCGCGTCTCGACCCACTTGACCGGTACGCCGATGATGACCGACGCGACCGTCGCAACGACGTACCCCGGATAGACCGGAACCTTATTGCCAAAGCCGCCGCCGACGTCGGGTGAAATTACGTGAATCTTGTCTTCGGGTATGCCGGTGACCAACGAAAACGCCGTGCGATGCACGTGCGGCGCTTGCGAGGTCATGTAGATCGTCAACCGGCCGGTGGCCTTGTTCATGTCGGCCACGACACCGCAGGGTTCGAGCGGTGCCGGATGACAGCGCGGGAACAGAATACGCTCCTTGATCCGCACGTCCGATGCGTCCAGCGCCGCAGCAGTCTTGCTTTGATCGCCCACTTCCCAGTGATAGATGTGATTAGTCCTGGCTTCGCGGTCGTCGCGCAAGATAATCTTGTCTTCCTTCGATTGGAAGGGGGTGACGACCGGATCGAGCGGTTCGTACTCCACCTCGACAAGTTCGACGCCATCGCTGGCGATCTCACGCGATGTCGCGACGACGCCGGCAACCTCTTGATACTGATAGAGCGCCTTGCCGAACGCCAGCACCATCTGTTTGTCGTAGCCGTGGAAGGTCGGCAGCCACTCCAACTTGGCGGCGTCGAGATCTTCACCGGTAATCACGGCCTTGACGCCGGGAAGCCCCATCGCCTTACTCTTGTCGATGCTCTTGATGCGCGCGTGCGGATACGGGCTGTGGGCCAGCGCGAGATAGAGCATGTTAGGGAGCACGATGTCGTCGAGATAGCGCCCGCGACCCCGAATAAAGCGCGGGTCTTCCTTGCGCTTCATCGCTACGCCGATAGATGCCGTCATTTTCCCTAACCCCCCGCCGCCGCAGCGACCGGTTCGACTGCGAGTTCCGTCGCCGCCTGCTGCACGGCCTTGACGATGTTCTGGTAGCCGGTGCAGCGACACAGATTGCCCGCGATGCCCTCGCGAATCTCGGCTTCCGTCGGCGTGGCGTTGTGCTTGAGCAGAACGTACGTCGTCATCAGCATGCCCGGCGTGCAGTACCCGCACTGCAGGCCGTGCTGATCCCAGAATCCCTGCTGCAGCGGATGAAGCGTGCCGGCTTGCTCCAAACCCTCCACCGTCGTAATCTCGTGACCGTCGGCCTGCACGGCGAACATCGTGCACGACTTGAGTGCCCGGTCCCCATCCAAAGCGACGACGCAGCAGCCGCAGCTCGACGTGTCGCAACCAACGTGCGTCCCCGTAAGCCCCAGCTCTTCGCGCAAGAAATACGCGAGCAGCATTCGCGGTTCGACGTCGCGTTCGTACCGCGTGCCGTTGACCGTAACGCTGACCTTCATTGTAGTTCTCCTATGCCGAGGCGTGCGAGTGCGGCCGTAATTGCGCGACCGACCAAGACGCCTGCCATGGCTTTCTTGAACTCGATCGATCCACGGTTGTCCGGACTCGGATCGGCAATCTTCTCAGCCTCGCGCATCGCTTCGCGAATCAAGGCTTTGCTCGGCTTGGCACCGCGCAACAGCTTCTCGGCAGCATCCACGCGCAGCGCCTTGGGCGCAACGGCGCCGATTGCGACGCCCGCCTCGGCGATCGTTCCATCGTCGGCCAGCGCGATCTGCGCGGCCGCCGAGGCCGTCGCAAAGTCGCCCACCTTGCGCTCGATCTTTTGATAGGAACCCGACGTGCGTGCGCCTGGTATTGGGAAGCGCACCTCGACGGCCATCTCACCGGTGCCGACCGCAGTGGTGAAGGAGTCAACGATAAAGTCGTCTATGCTCACCGAGCGCGTACCTGCTTTTCCGCTGACCGCGAGCGAGGCGCGCGACGCCAGAGCGACGACGGGCCAATCGCCCGCCGGATCGTTGTGGCACAAGCTGCCTACCATAGTTCCCGTCTGACGCACGACCGGATCCGCGACGACCGTCGACGCGTCGGCGATCAAGTGGTACCGCTGAGCGATCAACGCCGTCGTCTCGATCACATGGTCGCGCGTCGCGGCTCCGATCGCAAGATATCCGTCGCTTTCGCGTAGATACGCGAGGTCGTTGATCGAGTTGATATCCACCAAAGCGGAGGGCCGTGCCAACCGAAAGCGCATCGCAGGTATTAAACTTTGACCGCCTGCCAAGATTCGCGCATCATCGCCGTAGCCGGCGAGCGCCTCGAGGGCTTCCTGCGTCGATCTCGCGCGACGGTACTCAAACGGGGCTGGAAACATTCTCGCCTCCAAACCAAAACGGGTCAGGAAATCGAACAGCCCTCATTCGACGCGTGCCGGAGCACCTCCGTTAGGCTACTTCGGCGGGCAGCTCTCGGCGCCGGGTTTGACCGCGGAGAGCGCCATAACGGTCGAGATCGAGAGCGGCGCCGTGCCGGTCGGCTTTACGCAATCATAAGAAAGAATGTACGCCGTCACGGCGGCGTCGTCGGTTTTCGACAGCGACCCTGGCGCAGTAAGCGGCATCTGTTGCGAAACGATGCCGTAGAGCTGGGCAACGTTGAGACTGGAGTGTGCGAAACCCGGACCGGTTAGCGCCGGGCCGGAGACGCCTTGCAATTGCGCGCCGTGGCACGAAAGACACTGCTTAACGTAGACCTTCGATCCGGCCGAGGCTTGCGAGATCGTATATGGAGCGCTCACCGTCGCCGATGCCGGCGCAGCCGAACCGCTCTCGGAGTTGCCCGCGCCGGCAACCGCCGCGGCGGGCTGCCCCGTCGCGTCGTTCACGACGGTCGGCACGGTGCTTACGCTGTACGCGACGACGCGTGCTACGTGCGATTGCGGCAGGTTGGGGGTTTGCTGATTTCCGCCTTCGCCGGCTTCAACAACGATGTATTCGTGGCCCTCGGAGCCTTGGTACGCCGAGATCGGCGCGACGATCGATGCGCCGGTGTCGTCGTGCCACAACTCGCGCCCGGTCTTTGGGTCGAACGCGTAGACGCGACCGCTCGCGTCGCTCGTAAAGATCAGACCGTTGCGCGTTACCAGCACGCCGCCTTGTGCCGGATAGGGTAACGGTTTAACCCATGCCGGTTTGCCCGTGCTGACATCGACGGCCGTCAGCACGCCGGTTGCGGGCCGGCGCTTGGGGAGCGGTCCAGCGGTGAACGGCTGTCCCTGAACGTACGGCACGGCCGCCGGATACACGATCTTCCAAATCGCGCATTCTTGCGTGCTCGGAATGAAGAACAGGTTGGCCGCGTCGTCGTACGAGCCGCCATTCCATTCAATTCCGCCGCCGTGGTTTGGACAGGCAAACGTTCCTTTGAGCGAGGGCACCGTCGTAAAGATGCCCTGCTGATTGCTCACGACGAGCCGGCTTACGAGCTTGCCGTTCGTGCGATCGAGAATGACGAAGTCGCCGGCCTTATCGCCAACCGCCAACAGCTGCCGATCGACTCCGCCAACCTTACCGGTAAAAAGGACCGGCGGCATCGACGGATCGTTGTCGTGCACGTCGTTGGGAACGATCTTGTAATACCATTTGAGGCGCGGTGCAGCGCCGGAAATGTCGAGTGCGACGACCGAATCGGAGTAGAGATTGAGGCCCCGGCGCCCGTATTCGGTGAGATTCGGACCGGGGTTTCCCGGTGCCGCGTAGAGCGTGTCGGTCGCCTGATCGATTGAAAGACCGGCCCACACGGCGGCGCCGCCGTGGATGTACGAATCGCCCGGCCAGGTGTTGTGTCCGGGCTCGCCCGGTTGGGCGACCGTATGCCAATCCCACAAGCGCGACCCGTCTTGTGCGCTAAAGGCGCTGACCAATCCGCTGCCGCCGAGGTCGCCACCCGACGTGCCGACGATCACTTTGTCCTTATAGATGTAGGCGGCCGTCGAGTACCACGTGTTGCTCGTGTCGTGGCAGGCCGGCACGTCAAATAATTGTTTGCCAGTTGTGGCATCGATCGAAATCAGCCGGCAATCCTGTGTGACGATGTAGAGCTTGCCGTTGTTGATGCCGACGCCGCGGTTGACCGGATACTGCAGCTCGTAGGCGGGATTGTAACCGAACGCCCAGCGCAACGCGCCGGACGTTCCATCGAGCGCAAGCACATTATCGTGTGACGTCGTGACGTAGACCGTGCCGTCCCACGCGATCGGGTTGGTTTCTTCTTCGCCGGCGTCCTTAATGTCGGTAACCCATGCTTTTTTGAGTTGCGCGACGTTTGCGGGAGAGATCTCGCTCAGGCCGGTCACGCGGTTTCCGGCGTAGGTTTTCCCCGGAACGATCCAGTCGGCGTCGTTGGAACCCGCCTGCAGCAGAGCCGCCGAATCTGGGCCCGCCTTCGTTGAGTTACCTCCACCGGAACACGCCGCGGCCATCGAGAGCATCGAGGCAATGGCGAGCACGTGCAATGTGGTTCTCATCAGCGCTACCTCCGGATTAAATTACGAAGCGGCCACCGTTAGTACAGAGAATTACCAAGAGCATCGAAACGAGGATCAGCTCGTAGTTCCACCCGAGTCCGTCCTTGCCCCAAAAGCCCGTCTTCCAGACGAAGATCTTCTTTTGAAACGCGCCGAGCATGATCAGGATCAACCCGATTGCCGCCAACTGCGTTAGAAAACCGAGGACGACTGCCGTCCCGCCCAGCAGCTCGACTGTCCCCAAGAAAACCGCAAACCCCTTTGGTACGCCCAGGCCCTTGCCTCGCTCGCCGGGACTCTTGAGGTCGTTGTAGCCGCTGTCGATAAAGACCAGTCCCGCCATCAGTCGCAGGAGCACGAGGGCGAAGTCGGTGTAGTGCGCGAGCTGTGGAAACATTACGCGCATCATATCGGAAAACGAAGGCTACGGGAAGCGCCCGTCTCCTATAGAGAGCGCGCGGTCGTCGCCATCATTAGCGAGGACCAGGCCGAGAGCACGGGTCGGCCCGAGAATCTTCTGGTCATCAACCTTTTGGGGGAGATCGGCAGCGTTGCCGGCCGCGACTTGAAGTTCAGCCGCGGCGGGCGCACGCAGAACAGAACCTAGCGCGCGATTACCAAAACGCTTCGCCGAGCCACGAGGCCTGGAGTTCGGCGACGCGCTCCCGTTCTAACTCGGTGAGGCACCGGCCACCCTCGAGCGCACAGGCTTTATCGCGGTAGGTTATCCATGCGAGCTCGGCGGCAGCGAGTGACGAGCGTTGCACGCTGGTCAGACGCGTCACGTAAAGGCCGTAGATACGGTTGAGGTCGGCGCCGGCCGCGGCGTTGACGGGCACTTCGGGAGGCCGCGCGGTTTTGCTTTGCACTGCGGTCAGTAGGGCCGTTACGCGTTGCGTGCGAGCGCGCGTCATCCGCACGTCGCACTCGACGCCGAGCTGCGGCGCGATCGTCCCTGGAAGGTAGAGCTGGTACTCAAAGGCGCAGGTTTTGTCGCGCGCCGTCGCCCACGCGACTTGAGCCGTGGCAAAAGGCGCAGGATCGACGCCTTCCTTATGTAGCGCCGCCGTTACTTTGGTGGAAGCGCTTCGCAGATCCGAATCGGCCGCGTTGTCTTGTTTGCTCCAACACGTCCGCATGTCGTACGTCGTTCCTTGGTTGCACGCATCTTGAGCGCGTGCCGTGCCGGCAGCGGAGAGCGGCGCTAGAATTACTAGTGTTGCGAAGGTGACCGCGCGGATCGGCAAGGAAAGGAATCCGGTCGCCTAAGCCGCGCTTCCCTCTTTCACTGCTGAGCGCAGCATCGACCGCAACTCTGGGGAATCGGCGTGCTGATGGACGGCCATCGCGTGTTGACGCGCCGCCTCGACCAGCTCGTCCTCATTATCGGCGGAGATCGCAATCGTACACTTGCTCTCGCTGGGATAGTCCCGACAATCAATGACCTTCCGACTCATGGCTCACTCCTTCGTGCCGGCTACAGCCGGCTTCGCGGGCGTTCAGGGCCGGCACGAGGGGTTCCCGCCGAGCGCCAAACTCTACGGCATCGCGACCACGGCTGACGCGTTATACTTCGCGTAGCGGATCGAAATCGTTTGCTCGGATGACTCGATGCGCGCAGCCACCGGAAGGTCGTCCGCGTTGATCCAAATGGTTTCGCCGTACGCGCCCGCCGTGTCGTAAAGCTGGTAGCCGCGAACCACGCTGCCGGCGACGGTCTTACTCCCGAGCGAAGTTATCATAAAGAGTTGGTGGATATCGAGCTCCGGCGGTCCTGCGAGTTGCCAGGCCGCCATCAGCAGCACTTGATGCTCGGCACCGTCGGGCGATCGTTTCCACGGCCGGCCGGACTGCTTCGAATACTCGACGTCGCCCGCGAGTACGATCTCCGAGCGGGGCATCGTGATGTGAAAGCGGTTCGGAGCGGCATATTTAACGATTACGGTTTCGCCGGTGTTGAAACGTTCGGTCGCCACGACCGACCGCACGTGCGTAAATGCAACGCGCATGGCGTTCACGTCGGTATACGGATCGGGGCCAGCCACGGCGTTCTGGCCACTCAGCGCAACGGCGGCGAGCAGGACCGGGATGGTTTGCATGGTTTTGTTCGCCCTTTCTGGCTCTCGCGCTCGTTACTCGAACGGAGGGGGGCTTGTTACTTACCCGGGCGACCTGTGGATTAAGCAGTAGCAGACCGCCTGCTTACCGGACATTTGCCAAAGCCGGTAGAATGGGCCCGTTGTGAAGCTTCTATTTTATTACGACGTGTGTTCGCAGTGGGCGTACTTCGCCGATCTGACGTTGGACCGGTTGCGCGCGAAATATGCCAGCGACCTCGACGTCGAGTGGCGGATTGCGATGGTAAAGGACGGCGAACCGATCGGCTATTCGCCGGAGGTGCTCGGGTGGATGTACCGGCGTTCGGAATCGATCAGCGGCATCGCCGTTACCTCGCGCTGGATTCGCGGCAACGACCGCACGCTCTATGCAAATCTTGCGGTGGCTGCGGCCTCGCAGCTGGGCCACGACGTGCGCCGCCGGGTTGCTGAAGCAATTCTCCTGCGCGGCGAAGCGCTCGGTTCCAAAGCCGGGGCCGTCGTCGCGGTTTCGCAGATGACCGGCGTTGCGCCGGCAGAGTTAGAGGCGTCGATGCGAGCGGTCGAACCGGCGGTTCGCGCGAGCACCGAGGAGTTTCGCGCGCTGCCGGTTACGGTCGTTCCGGCCTTTTTGATTCGGAACGTGATCGGCGACACGGCATTGCTTTCGGGACTGTACGAGTTTGGGACGCTCGACCAGGCAATGGCGGAGATGCTGCGCGCGGAGTGTGGCTACGCTTCGTTCGAGGCGGCCAACGAACCCATGCCGACGTGAGGAGAATTGTATGACACCGCTCGACCTCCGAAAGCAACCGCCGCGCGGCCCACGCCAAACGATGCTCGGCTTTTATCTCTTACCGCGCACCGTAGACAAGCTGCGCGCAGAGCTTCCCGGCGGAAACCTGGGGGATTACCTCAATCACGATATAGGGTTTAGCGCCTACACCGTACGACGGCTAGGGCTCGACATGGGTGAGTTCCGTAATACGGTTGCAAGCGCTGCCGACGAGGCGGCGGTTGAGGAGTGGCTGGCAGCTCGAGTTGACGTGGCTTCAGCACCCGAGCTTAACGCGAAGCTCGAAACCATCGTCGTCGAGCGCATGTCGCCCGAAAATCAGGCTCTCGTGCGCGAACGCCATCCCGTAATGCAGGCTCGCCCCGATCTTACGAAAATTCTTGACATCCTCGAGGCAGATGATGAGGGCGCATTTTCGTAGCGTTGACGTCTTAATGCACTGCGAGGCGCGCGCATATGCAAACGGTGTCACGGTACACCTGCCTAGAGGGCATAGAGGAAAGGGCCTCAAACGGCCTCCCTTGAGCCTGGTACCTCGCGCGCCGGCACGCGGAAAAAGCGCATAAACAAAGGGCTTTTCGAATCTCGCGATCTACCGCCGCATGTCATTACGCTTAGCCGGGTTGGGGGAGGGGTCCGGCGACGTGTTTCGGAGAGCCCGAATGGCGCTCATAAATGAAGCGGAATCGGGCTGCGCTCGCTCGAAAGAGAGCACTCGAAAATCCCGGCTTAAGCTACAAGAAAGAATGTGTCTTTATGCAAGCACTTCGCCTCCTCGCGCTGGCTAGCGTCCTTGGAATCGCCATTATGCCGGCAGCTCTCATCGTTACCGGGGGCGCCGCGATGGCAGAGTCAAAACCGCCCACCAAACAGCAGTTAGAGACCGCGGTCAAAGCCGCAAACCCAACGATCGGCCAGCTCCGCCAGCTAAGGCGGCTCGAGCCGAACGTCAACAATATGACCCCTGCGCAACTGAAACAAGCGCTCAGCCAAATTTTCTCGCCTGAACAACTCGGCGCAATTCGCCATTCCCTCGCGGCGCAAGGCGTGTCGTTGCCCAGCCACTAGCCAAGCCGCCCGTTTCACTGGACCACGCGAATCACGCTCCGATCCTTTCCTTTATTGACGATTGCGTGGGCAGATGCAGCCTTACTCCTTTCAAAGGGAGTTCGTCGAAAGGCGCCCGCCTACCGCGAGTGCGTGGGACGACGCCCGGCGCGCCGATCTGCGGCTGCGACTCGCCGCACACTAGCGAGATCGCAAAGAAACGACGCCGACTGGAGTGTTTAAAGCACCCGAAAGCGTCGCGATCAGCAAACCCCCGGCTGGATATTTGAAGACTTCGCCGTCGGCGTTGCCCGCATCGGCGCAGTAGACGTAGGGGCGTGCAATCCAAGTCTGCCCGCAATCCGACGCCCCGCTAAGCAAAACAGTGCCCTTCAACATCGCTTTCGTTCCGCTGACCGTGTACTGATAGATCTCTTCCGTATCCTGATCGAAGACGGTCAGGTACGTGCCGTCCCACTGCACGGAACCTGGAAACTCCACCGTGTTGCTGGTTGTGATGGTTTCGAACGTGCGGCTGCCCTTCTCGAGTTCGACGAGCTCGAAGGCGTCGCTTCTGCTAAAGCCGTCGACGAATAGATTGCTCTTGTCGTCGTAACCGTCGAAGTCCGCTTCAGCCAACGGCGTGATGACCTTGCCTTTTCCGCGGGCCTTATGGAAGATTATGACGCCGCCGGAGAGCTCGGGCGCTGCAAGGTCTCCGGTCGCCGGATCGACCGCGCACTCTGATGCACTCGCCTTGAGCGCTCTGATCGGTGTCGTGCCGCCGGCCTTGAACTCCGCGATCTCGTTCGACGCCACCGTCCAGAACGTTCCCGCTCCTTTCGTGCATTCGCCGCCGCCGTTGAAGCTGATCGATCCGATTGGTGACTCGCTCTTTGGATAGTCGAACTCGAGGAGCGTGCCGTTGGTACCGCTATTGTAGGCTGAAAAGTACTGAACCTCGCTGGTTCCTGGCGCCAAGAGTTGAACGAGGGCGGCCCGCTCAGCCGGGGGTGAGAGTGCTCCTTGCGATCCGCATCCTGCCAGCGTCGCCGAAGTGGCGCAAAGCGTAAGCGCGTAACGACCAAGGGTTTTCATCTGCGGGGCCTCCCGATAACTGAAGAGACGAGCGACTAAGGGGGTTCGCCGCTGCCAGCATCCGCCCTAGTTAGGGCGAGACGGCGAGCCACTCTCGTACGTACCAGTTCACGACAACGCCGTGACGAACGAGCGGATCGCGCGCCGCAAACGCTTCTGCGGCTTCTCGCGTTGTGAAAATTCCCAGTGCGCCTTCGCGCGGATCGGCGAAGGGGCCGATCATGAGAAGCTGACCGGCAGCGAAGAACTCGTTCCACAGCGCGCGATGCTCGGCTGCGTGAAGCGGAGCCTTAGCGAGCACGTCCGCGGCCGACTCGTAGAAGAGGACGTACTTCATCGTCGCGCACCGTCGAGGGCAATCGGCGCGCCATCGAACGACGTTGAAAGCACGACGAGTGTAACGATGTGGACCGTCGCCGGCTCGAGATGGTTCAGCACTTGCTCGAGATGCGCGACGTCCTTGACAACCGCCTGCGCGATGAATGAGAACTCACCGGTCACGCGGTAGCAGGCGAGAATTTCGGGCCGCGCGCCGGCAACTTTGATAAAGCGCGCGTCCGGGCCGTTGGGACGCGCCAAAATGAAGGCGGTCATCGGAAAGCCGAGCTTCTCCGCGCAGAGCCGCACTTGATAGCCCGTGATAACGCCGGCCTGCTCGAGGCGCCGAATTCTTTCAGCGACGCTCGTCGCTGAAAGCCCTACGCCCTTGCCGATTTCCGCGAAGGAATCGCGAGCGCTCTCCTGGAGCACACGAAGGATCGAGCAGTCGAGCCGGTCCAGAGAGTGGAAACCCGGGGCTTTTGCCGTGATTCCTCCTATATTCGTGGCAGCGAGCCTGCTTTTTCGCTGGATTCTGCATGGTCTCCGTTCGCTCGCACGCTTACACTGTGAAGGTGATCGACTGCACGCTGGTTACCTGCGAAACGGTGCCGGCACTCGATCCCGACGACCGGCTGTTGGTGCGCGAGCTTCAACGGCGCGGTCTGACGGTATCGATTGAAGCCTGGAGCGACCCACGCGCGCAGTGGGACGCGAGCCGCTTGTGCGTCCTACGTTCGACCTGGGATTACCACGAGCGCTGCGACGAGTTTCTCGCGTGGGTCGAGCGCGCAAGCTCGGTCACCGTGTTGAAAAACGATCCGCACGTTCTGCGCTGGAACGCGCACAAGTCGTACCTTTGGGAGCTGGAACGGCTCGGCGTGCCGGTCGTGCCGACGGCGTGGGTGTCGCGCGGAGCGCCGTGCGATCTGGCGGGGCTTGCCGAGGCGCGCGGCTGGCGCGACATCGTCCTCAAGCCGGCGAGGGGTGCAGCCTCGCACGAAGTTGCCCTCGTCCGCCGCGGGGCTGCGTCGTTTGCCGAGGGCCAGGAGCGCTTCGCGCAATTGGCGCGAACGCAGGACGTGCTCGTGCAGCCGTATATGTCGAGCGTCGCCACGTATGGAGAGCGGGCGCTGATCTTTTTTGACGGCCGGTACTCGCACGCGGTCGTGAAGAAGCCGTTCGATACGGTTCTTGTTGTCGGCGACGCCCGATCGTCATTAGCGCAGGCGACGGCGGCAGAGCTGGCGGTTGCGGCCGAAGCCCTTGCGTCGGTTCCCGGCCACCCGCTCTATGCGCGAATCGATTTGTTGCGCGACGACGACGATCGCGTGTGCGTAAACGAAGTGGAGTTGATCGAACCCGGACTCTATCTAGGAGTCCACGAGCCGGCGCAACGGGATTTCGCCGACGCCATCTTGCAAGAAGTAAGGAGTAACCAATGTATCGTTTCTGGTCTTCAATAGGAGTTTTAGTCGCGAGCGCCTCGCTTCTTGCGAGCTGCACCGGTGGCGGCGCGCCGTCGCAGCAAGGGCTCGTGCCGTCTGCCGGCGTGCTAAGCGCCGGCGCCCATTACAACCGCGGGAAGTCGTGGATGCTTCCCGAGGCAAAAAAGTCCGATTTGCTCTACATCTCCGACTTGATTGCGCAAGTCGTCGACATCTATACCTACGGTAAGGGTTACAAGCTCGTCGGGCAGCTGACCGGCTTTTTCAATCCCGAAGGGTTGTGCGTCGATAAGAAGGGCGACGTTTATGTAACCAACACCACCAACGTTGGCGGGTATGAAATCATCGAGTACGCCCATGGAGGCACGTCACCGATGCGCACGCTCAGCGATCCCGATGGGCGTCCCAACGGTTGTTCCGTCGACCCGGCCACGGGAAATCTCGCCGTCGCGGATTTTTGGGGGCACAGCGAAACGATCGGCAACGTCGCCGTCTTTCCGAAGGGGACCGGTTCGCCGACATCCTACTCGAATTCAAATATCTTTTACGACTATTACTGCGCGTACGACGACAAAGGAAACCTATTCGTTGACGGTGAGACCGAGGGCAGCGTCTTCGGGCTCGGCGAATTGGCGAAAGGCGGCAGTACGTTGAACTTCATCAACGTCGACCAGACGATCTACCTACCGGGCGGCGTCATGTGGGACGGCAAGTACCTAGCGGTCGGCGATCAAGTCGCCGTTAAGCACAACTTCACCAGCACGATTTACCAAATGTCGATCAGCGGAAGCCAGGCAACCACCGTTAACACGATGATACTCACCGGGTCCAACGAGGTCGCTCAGTTCTGGATCCCGCGCATCCACGACGGCGGCAAGCGGGAATATGGCGACCGGCTCATCGGCCCGAATCAGGACGGAAAGGACACGCTGTTCTGGGATTACCCTTCCGGCGGCGATCCGATCGCGACGATTTCCGGTGAGACCGATCCGATCGGCGTGACGCTCAGCTTGGGCAAGAAGTAACAAAATGTAGGACCGCGAGCGGCGTGGAAGCTGAACCACGATGGACAGCCCACCAAGCTCTTGGAAGATCATCATGATGCTCGCGGACAGCGCGCAGGCCGTGGCCGGCAAGCTGTACATTCTAGGCGGGGGCTGGTCGATGACCGGCCCCGCTGCGACGCCGTCGGCGCTCGCAATCAAGTTCGAGGTTCCTTGGGAAGCCGCAAACCGCAAGCATAAGGTTCGCATCGAGCTGCTCGACAGCGACGGCCAACCGGTACTCGTGCCGGGGCCCGAATCGCCGCAACCGATGCTGATTCACGCCGACCTCGAGGTCGGCCGACCGACGGGCCTCTCTCCGGGCACTCCGCTCGACTCGCCCTTCGCGATGAACATCGGCCCGCTTCCGCTCAAACCGGGCCGCTACGAATGGCGCTGCACGGTCGTCGACGCCAACGTCAGTCAATCGTGCGCGTTCACTTTTAGAGAACCGCCCTTCACGGTCCGAATTCCACCGCCGCCGCAATAGCCGCATTCATGGCGCTCGTGTGGTTGGCGGCCGTTGCGGCGGTAACGGCAAGTGCTTCAACGTTGACGCCGCCGGCGGTGGTAATCGCGCAGCTCCCGCACGTGACGGAGATCCGCCGGTTTAGGTTACTCCCCGCACCGATTCAAGCGGGGAAGTTCTCCGTCGACGGCGTTCCGGCAGCGGGGTGGCAAATGGCCGAACCGGGCGGCGCGTTCAGCGCGACGGACGTGCCCATTCCCGGTGCGCCCGGCCGGCGGCTGATTTTTGCAGCATGCGATCCGCAGCTCTGTCTGATTCACTACGAACGCGGCGGCATCGCGCACTTTTACCAAATACTGGCGCTCGCGCCGGCTTCGAGCGGCTGGAAGGTGATTTGGAACGCGCGTGGCTCCAAGCCGCTCAAAGATCTCGACGCCCTGCGATCGCTGCTGCAAGGGCGCACGTCTAACGCCGGTTGGTCGCAGCAGTGGGTCAAGGGCGACTTCTAACACCTCACAGGGGGAACGTTCATGGCGCTCGTGTGCATCATCCGCTATCAAATCGACCCGTTCCAGCGCGACGAATTCAAAAACTATGCGGAGGAATGGGGCCGCATCATTCCCCGCTGCGGCGGCCATCTCGTGGGGTATTTTCTACCGCACGAAGGCACCAACGACATCGCGTGGGGCTTGATCGCGTTCGATAGCCTCGCGTCGTACGAACAGTACCGCGCCCGCCTGAAGAACGATCCGAAGGGGCGCGAGAACTTCAACCGCGCCCAAGCCAAGCGCCTCATCCTTCGCGAAGAGCGCAACTTCGTGGAGGTCGTCGAAGGAACGTTTGGGATTCCGCCTATTCCGGCTACATAGGCTTCGTCATCATTTTGCCGCCTGAAGTGCAGCAGCGCACCTGCGGTTTGGTGAGCGAGGCATGGCCTAGTCCGACCGAAGGTCTGGCCCAGGGGCACGCCGTTCTTCAACGATCTGCACTAACGCGACTCGCTGCTGTTCGAACATGAGCGCTAGGATCTCTTGCAGCGATTCTATAGCGGTATCGTTCCGGCGCGATAACGTGTCCAGCGCCGTCGCCACCCCATGGGCAAGAGTCAGCAGCGCGTCGGATTCATCGGGGGCGTACGCTTCGCCATCGCGTTTCGGGCCACAGATGAGCGCGCCGACAAGCTCACCGCGTGAGATCATGGGGAACGCGAACTCGCCGCGTAAGTCGGAATCCGGAAGCGCGTGCAAATCGAGCGGCTTATGCCACGCGCGCAACGCTACGATACCCGGGTCGTTCTCGCCGACCTCTATGTGCTCGCCGTCGCTGGCTGACGCGTATTTTGCCGCTCCATCTCGAACCAGAACGCCCGCATCGTCTGCACTCGTGTGTTCCTTAACCGTTCGGACAGCTCGCTCCAGCAGCGTGGAGCGGTCGGTGATGTACGAAGCTTCGTGCGCGAAGCGCCGTAGAGCGGCCTCGTCTTCGTAACGCTTGCGGAAAATCACTCGGTCGACGAATCGATCGACGTACTTGTGAATGTAGCTCAGTGAGATACCGAGGCCGAGCGCCACGATCATGCCGATGATGGCGTTGGTCGTGTGGGTAGTGCTCGTGAGCCACGCGTTCGCGGCCCATTCGACGAGAACGAACACACCGATTACGATGGCCGAAACGAGAGTGAAGACTACGGCTCGGCTCAACACGAAGCCAATATCGATCAGCCGGCGGCTGAGTGCTGCATACGTGAGCGCAACGGGAGCTGCAAATGATATGAACGAAAAGACCCCGGCCGTCATGTTGGTTAAGAGGTATGACATCGGGATCCAGTAGATGTAGCCACTAAGAGTAGGAAGATACAAAAGTATCGCAAGCGGAATAAGTGTCCAGGAGGCTCTTTTACGCTCGATTCCGCGCGATGCACTTATTGCTAAAATGGTGCAGGCAAGACCGGATATCGTTAAAGCATACAGTGGAATATTAGACCGCAGCGCGGGGGCGTTCGGATCGAACCACTGCGTGATGAATCCGATGCTGTTAGCCATATTTTGCGCCACAGAGATCGCAGCAATCGCATAACAGAGCCGTTGCGCAATATGTCGTGACGAGGAGAGCGGCCTAGCGAAACCCCCGGCGAATGCCACGGATAGCACTACTCCTAGCGGAAAGGCTATATCCGAAACGAAGTCAGCGGCGACGTAAATCCATAGCCACGGAAGCGCCCATTCGATATCACTGAACTCAGTCGAAATGGCTAACACGACGAGCGCTAACGCCAACACTCGCATCTCGGGCACATGGGAACGCCGCCATCCGATCAGGGTTGCAAAGAACGCGAGCCAAAGCGTCAAGCACGGTTGGGCAAAAAAACCGGTCCCATAGACCAAGAACGCGGTCCAATTCCAGCTCTTTCCAGCGTACCTACTCTGTATGGAAGCGGGTACGAGGACAACCTTCTGTTGCAGCGCCCCTCTGCGTATCAGGATCGGTAACGGCCGCCCGCTCAGCGGCCGGCCGGCAATCCAATAGCGCTCTTGGAGCGAATTCGATCGCAGATCGATAATATCACCGGCGCGAAGCCCGGCGCGGTCGGCCGGACCGCCTGGATCGACAGAAGCTACCCGTATGCTAAACGGTTCCGAGGCGACAGCCGGCTGCAATCCACGCCGACCGCTCCACGGTGGAGCGCCGCCCATCCCGACGATGCTAAAAATACTAGTTATGGCAGACAGCGCAGCGATCGCGCACAGCGTCAAGATCACCGCACGCCACGTTATCGTCACCATGCCATCGTAGCACGGCCAGGCTCCGCGGAAGCCTTGCAGTGGGCACGAGAGAAGCCTCGGTTCGCCCCGGACCTGCCGAACCGTTGCCGCAGCTCGTCTCGACCGCGGCCGTCAGCCCCGAGACGCGGGGCGAGCTTAACGCCTGCTACATAGGTTTCGTCATCGTTTTGCCGCCCATCGCCTTCGCCTGCGACTGACACATCATCTTTACGTGATTCTTGGTCATCGCAGCCTGCATTTGCGACTGGGTCATTCCAGCCATCTTGGCCTTCATCTGATCGTGGGTCATGTACATCTTCGTCATCATGTTCATTCCGACGACCGGGTCGCCGGCGGCGCACTTCGGCATCGTCGCCATCATCGACGACGACTGCATGCTATCTGCAGCGCTGGGCAGCACGCTGGCGGCGACCATACCCGAGGCCATGAGCAGCATGACTGCAATCCGCTTCATTCTTAGTCTCCTTTGTCGTGAGGGTGTTTCAATATTCCTAGTACGCCTGAGGGCGGGGGCCGGATGACTCGGGTCGAGCCTGGGAGAAGGGTAGCGGCCTATGGCTAGGCATCGCGTCGCCAAGGTTTCCGAAATTGCGCCGGGCTCAACCCGGCGCGTTGTTGCAGACTCGTGCGAGATTTTGCTGTGTAACGTCGGCGGGAAGATTTACGGCATAGAGGACGTGTGTACGCACGACGGCGGTCCGCTGGATCAGGGAACGCTCGAAGGGGAGTGCATCGTCTGTCCGCGCCACGGTGCGACGTTTGACGTGCTCACCGGCGACGCGCTTACGCTTCCGGCCGTAACGCCGCTGATGACGTTCACGGTAAGCGTCGAAGGCGACGACGTCTTCGTCGACGTCTGAGCGCTTGTGGCGAGGCTTCTCCTTCGGCTGATTCTCGTCGTCGCGGCGCTTGGCGCACTCTTTGTTTTGGGATTCGTAATCAACGCTGCCATCGGCATGCGGGTACACGCGCGGGACGCCGGCACGATAACGGGTTTGCGCCTGCGCGGACCGGTTACGATTTTGCGCGACGACCGCGGCGTTCCGCACGTGCTCGCGGGGAACGACCACGATCTCTTCTTTGCGCAGGGGTATGCGGAAGGAGCCGACCGGCTCTTCCAAATGGATTTGCTGCGGCGTTTTGTGCTGGGCGAGCTGGCGGAGGTTTTCGGGCCAGGGGCTTTGCGACACGACAAGCTCGAACGCGAAATTCCGGTACGAGCGATCGCTTTGGCGCAGTGGCAGCGGCTCGACCTTCCGTCGCGCAAAATCCTGGGCGCGTTCAGCGAAGGCGTAAACGCGGCGATGGAACGGGAGCCGCTGCCCGTCGAGTTTCGGTTGATGGCCTACCGGCCACGCCCGTGGACGCCTCAGGACTCACTGGCGGTTGCGATGGCGACCGTGCTCGATCTCACCGACGACTGGAACGACATCGAACCTCGCGATGAAGCATATCGCCAAGGTGGCATGCGCTTATTGCGCGCGCTCTTTCCACTGACGGACCCGTGTTACGACGCGCCGGTTACCGCCGGCCTGCGCGGCATAGGGCCCGGCGCTGCCTGCAACCGGAATGTTGCGACGTTGCTGAGCGAGCTTTCGGATTGGCGCGCACCAGTCGGGAGCAACGCGTGGGCTGCTGGATCACACCGCGCTCTACGCGGACGCGCGTTGCTGGCCAACGATCCACACTTGGCGCTCCATATGCCCGGCGTCTGGTATCTCATCGACCTGCGAGCGCCACACTTTCACGCCGCCGGCGCAACGTTGCCCGGCTGCCCGGGCGTCGTTCTAGGCCACAACGAGAATCTCGCATGGGGCGCCACAAGCGGAACCGTGACGTCGCTCTCGGCATTCTCGCAGCCCGCTCAGCTCGATCCCTCGGGTTGGCAAATCGAGCAGTTTGCCGTGCGCTTTCGCCCGAGCTCGCGGGCGCGCTATTATCGGACCCGCGATACGTTCGGCGCCACCACCAGCAACCATCGCTCCGTTCTCGTCCGCTGGGAAGCGTACGAAAACCCCGTCTCGCCGGCGTTGACGTTCCTCGCGCTCGACCGCGCGGCGTCGATCGAGGCCGCGACCGCCGTGCTTGCGCGGTTTCCCGGCCCAACGCAAAACTTCGTGCTCGCCGACACTAGGGGGCGTGCGGCCTATGTGCTCGCCGGCAGCATTCCGAACGATCCCGTGCGGGGGCGATGGTTCCATCCGGCAAGCGATCTTGCGGAGCGGTATCCGCCGATTCCGTTCGCGCAGTTGCCGAAGGTCGCGCCGTCGCGCGACGCCGTGGTCTGGACGGCCAACAACCGAATGTACGGCCCGAAGTACCCGCTGGCGCTGAGCCCGCAGTTCGCGACGCCGTATCGTGCCTATCGCATTGCGCAGCTTCTCCGAGCGCGGCGCACGTACGACGTGGAGTACTTCACGCAAATGCAGCTCGACGTACTATCGCTTCCCGAACTCGAGCTGGCACGCGACCTTTCGAAAGCGCTGCGCGATCGCGACGCTTCGTTGAGCGCCCAACTCGACGCGTGGAACGGCGAGATGGACGGAGCATCTTCGATGGCGACGCTCGTTGAAGGACTGCGTGTCGAGTTGACGAGACGGCATCCTGGGCGACTCCCCACGCTACTTGCGATGATGAGGCGTGCAACGGCCCATTTAAGCGCCCCGGCGTCCCCGGCGCCGTGGCGTCTGGCCGGCGCCGAGCCGGTTCCGCACGCGCTCGCGTCGCTCGGCATCGATTTTCTCGACGGGATCACGCTGCCGGGAAACGGTGACGCGTTAACCCTTCATATGCAGTCTCCAGGTTACTCGCAGAGTTTCCGAGCGGTATGGGAAGTCGGCAACTGGGATTCGGGCGGCATCACGCTACCGCAAGGTGAATCGGGCGAGCCCGGTTCGGGGCACTACACCGATCAAGCCACCGCGTGGATCGATGGCCGGTTGTGGCCGCTGCCCTTTAGCGACGCTGCGGTTTCGCGCACGGCCGTGCATCGCGAGGCGCTTCTACCTTAGGCAAACGACGAGGCGACGGCCCTCGCGAGAAGGCGCGGTCAATGGTCATGCGAGCAAACGATGTCGCGTAAACGCCGGGCAACTTCAAAGTCCGATTTGATTTGGGGATTGGCGATGTGATTAGAAACGCTTCGGCAACGTCACCTGAAATACCAAAGCGTTAGCGCCCAGTAGCCCAGGATACCGAAGGCGAACCCGAACAGAATCGCCTCACGCAGCCCGAATCTACGGCGCAGTAACTGCGCGACAGTCCCTACCAATAACAGCGCCACGGTCGCCGCTTCGCATGATAGGACGATAACGGGGTCTGCTTTCGCTTTTCCGAGGAAGGCAATCGCGAAGTAGTTGAGGGCACCCCCAAGGATAAAGCCGATTAGAACCCCTGCAATACTGAGCCCTAAGAGGCGACTCTTTGCCACTAGAAGTGATTGCAGCAAAGCGGGTCGGCTAACCTGTAGCTGCCTTAGATACGATGCTTTCGGCCGAGGGCGATGCTCTGAATCGAGAGCGATGGACGGAGATGGTTACCTCGCTCGGCGTCTTGCCGTCGAGCGTCGAGTGCGGTCGCAGCTCGTTGTAGAAGGCGATGTACTGCCCGATGAAGTGCTTGGTGATCGATGCGCTCTCGTACGCTGGTAGGTAGACCTCTTCATACTTGAGCGATCGACGTGCCGACGACCGATGCGATGGGCGCGCCGTCTGAGGAAATCGCGCAGCATGCGCGCGCCGGCGAAAGGGTACTCGAGGTGCAGTTCGTCGATCTCGCGCATCAGTGCGAGGTCGGCGTCGCTGATCGGGGACCGAAACGTAGTAAGCGCAGCCACGAGACAGGTTCACCAGCTTCACCTGATGGGCGACCGGCAAAGGATGCTCTTTATCGATTATCGCTTTGCGCTCGGCCCGTCGATACGTCCGAGCGCGTGTTCTAAAAAATCGATCTCCAACGCCTGCTGGCCGATCTTCGCATGCAAATCTTTGAGGTCAGCGGTTTCGCTCTTTGCACCGCGGCTGCCATCAAAGATCTCACCGGCGCGATCGAGTAGCTCGGCTTTCCATTGCACGATCGAGTTCGGATGGACGTCGAAGCGGTTAGCCAGCTCGGCGACGGTCTGATCGGTCTTGACCGCTGCCAGAGCCACTTTCGCCTTGAAGGCCGGTGTGTGGTTGCGTCGAGAACGTTTCAAGATGACTGCTCCTTTCCACGGGTCTTTTCGACCCGCAGTCGGGGAAGTCGTCACACAACGGCGTGTTCAGCTAATCGAGGCCACCTCTCGAACCGCAGTAGAGAGGTGGACCGAGGGGATAAGCACCGCCCATCCCCTCGATGCGTAAGGCTATAGCGGCTTAACGTTGCGCGAGAAAATTCCGGACTCAACCGTGTCACCGGACGACAAGCCGGTGTTGATGCTGTACTCATAGACAATGCCCGGATAGGTGTAGACGTCGACGCTGCCATTCGCCCAGTCGCCTACGGCGAGTGCATTGCCCGCATGGTTGATGTTGCCGTACGCAGAGGCGCCCATGAGCGGGTAGGAGTTTATTAGCGTGCAGGCGGGCTTGCAGCCGCTATAGATGTAGAGCGTGCTGTTGAAGAGGTCGATCGAACCCAAGTTGCCGGATCCGTCGACGAAAAGGCCGGCGTAATCGGGATTTGACGTGCCGCTTGCGACGACACCCGTCCCGGCGCAACCCGCCCAGTAGACCAAAGAGGCGCCGGCCGAGGTGACGACCGACAGCCAGCAGTCGCCCGCTGCATCCATTGCCACGCCGGCGGCAAAGCCGGTGACGGCGACCGATGCGGGCATCGCGAGAGGCGCGCCACACCCAGCTGAGATGGAGCAAACCACGAGGTTTCCGCAGCAGCTGCCCGACGTGTAGTCGTAGATATTCGCGACGGCGATTTTTCCGGTGACGGCGTTGAGGCTGGCGGCTCCCGCCGATTCTCCGCCGTTATCGGTGATCGAAGTCACCGAGCTGCCGCACAGCGTGGGTCCTTGGTAAACGGTGACGGCAGACGGCGGTCCGCTTCCCGTTGCAGCGCCCGGCACGATGAGGTTAGCTCTGGGGTCGGTGGCAATCCCGTTGACGTCCGATTCGTACCCGGTTACGGAACACGTTGGCGCCAGGTTTTTCTTGGCGTCATAGCCACTCCAGCCATACACCGAGGTCGCATAGTACCCGCTTGCGTAGAGCTTGCCGCCGGCTGCGAACAGCGGGGCGACAGAGCGAAAGCGGAGATGAGGGTTTCTGACGGCGAGGCGCCTGCGCCAAGCGGGGATCGCGGTAACGTGTCTATATCGATTGACCTGCGGGGACGTGCCCCCGACTCCGACGCTCGGCACCGAACCTGATGATGCCACATTGCTACCGGTACAGCCGGCGAGAAGCGCCGCAGCGAACGCAAGCGGCAGCGCTGTCTTATAGAATTGCACGCTGAAATCTCCCTATCATTGGAAAAGGTGGAAGCGATAAGGCTTACTGGAACGCGAGGCGGACGTCTCCGCCGCAACCGATACGAGATGCGCCGTTTCGCCGTAAACTAGGAGTCGGTCCTATCCTTCGGAAGTCCTGCGGGCCGGCGACTTTTCGCGGATTCAGTCACCGGAGTTGCTCGCCTTCTTAAACTCGTGATAATGTTACCGGACTACGCGGCCGGCGTAGTTAGATCTTCGGGTTCGCTAAAAAGCCGTTGCCTTATCATCATCTCACCACTACTTATATTAACCAGGAGCAGGAGAGAACTGGTGAGGTACATAGACGTCTTTGCGCACCGCATACCGTCGGCTGCCTCCACGGCCGACGCGACAACAACATCGCGCCGCGCCGATGGCGGTATTGAGCGCGGCATCCACCTTAGAGCGGATCGTCTGAAGTCGGCGTCCGGTGCAAGCTCGCCCGGACATCGCCAATCCAGGAATCACGTCGAGAGCACTTTCAATGGCGAACGCCGCTAAGCGAACACGGCGCTTTCGCGAAGCCGCGAAGAGGGGCAGAGGCGCGGGGAGCACAGGTTGGCTCCAGTCTTGGTGTCGGAGCCCTTGAATAGTTCGCGCCTAAGGCGCTTTGATCGGGACGAACTTGCGTGCCGACTGCGAGAAGTCGAACGCATCGTCGGGTGAGTTCGCGCGCGTGTCGCTAACCGCTAACCTTGGAAGACCAAAAACGTCCTCGGCGAACTTCAAAATCGTGCCATGCTCGTTTACGGTGTGCTGCATCGCCGAGCCCGCTGCGCCGCTCCAGCCTTTCGCACCCTCGAGGTTGAATTTGAAGTTCGGAAGTTCGCTCATGCTGCCTTATTCAGTGAGCCGGCTGAGATTCCGTGCTGTGAGGAATCGCCTTACGGCACTCAGGGAAGCTAAGGCTTGAGTGTTTTTCGAAGCTGGACCAGGTGATCGAGCACCGCGCATAGCTCGTCGCGGTCAAACGTGCTCAACAACATTTGCGTGACGGTCGAAATGTCCAGGAGCCCAAGCTCGTTTCCCGCCCGCCCGAGTCCCGCAGGATCGCGAAAGCCGCTTTCGTCTAAGCTAAGCGTCGCCGCTTGGGCCCAAGTCCATGGCTCCTGCTGTAGACCGCTCCTTATCTCGACTGTAGCGTTGAGATCGCCGGTGCCCATATTTGCCTCCTTGAAGGGGTATGGGTTATGCATATATTGTAGGCATTCTGAATACCTGCGTCAGCCCGTCGCAACAGTGGACGAGAAATCAAAAAACAAGAGGAGAGATTTAATGCAGGCAGTGGTGCTCACGAAGCCCCGACAGGTCAGCATCGAAGAGGTTCCCGAGCCGCAGCTCCAGGCTACGACCGACGTGCTTCTCCGGCTATCATCCACCGCAATTTGCGGCACCGACCTACATATCTACGAAGGGCGCCTCGGGGGCGGCGAACGGATGGTAATCGGCCATGAACCGCTTGGCGTCGTCGAGCGCGTTGGTAGCGATGTCGTGAACGTACGAGTCAACGATCGCGTCACCGTGCCCACGCATATTTGCTGCGGCTTCTGCCCCAACTGCGTACACGGCTATTCGGCGCAGTGCCTCACGACCAATCCGGGTAAAGCGGGCGCAGCGTACGGTTACCCCGGCATGGGCGGGTACACCGGTGCCCAAACCAATCTTCTGCGCGTACCGTTCGGAGATGCGAATTGCTTGCGGCTGCCTGGCGAGCCCGGCGACTCGTGGGAGCACGACTTCGTCTTGCTCGCCGACGCGCTACCCACGGCTTTTCACGCGACGGAGCTTACTCGAGTGCGAGAAGGCGACATCGTCGTGATCTATGGCGCGGGCGCGATCGGACTCCTTACAATCATGTGCGCGTACATGCGGGGGGCGGCTCAGGTGTTCGTCGTCGATGCCATCCCGGAGCGCCTCGATAAAGCCGGAGAGCTCGGCGCGGTACCGATCGACATGCGCGAAGGTAATGCGGCCGACCGCATCCTCGAACAACTCGCGCGCGAGCGTACCGGGATCGCGTGGCGGGGCGAAGAGGCGAATCTGGGCGCGACCGTGTGCATCGATGCGATTGGATTTCAAGCACGAGATCCTCACGATTACGCGGTGGAGAAGCCGACCACCGTCATCGACGATCTTGCTCGAATCGTCGCACCGAAAGGGCGCTTAGGTATTATCGGGGTCTTTCTCGACAGCGATCCGCGCGCACGAGACGGAGCTGCGCAACATGGCGAGTATCTTATCCCGTGGGGTACGCTTTTTAAGAAGGGCGTCACGGTCGGCATGGGCCGCGATGACGATAAGCGCTACAACGACCACTTGCGCGACTCGATCGTTCGCGGGCGGATTAAGCCCAGCGCTATTGTGTCGCATCGGTTGCCGCTACGCGACGCCGCCGATGCATTCGCAAAGTTTGACGCGCGTAGCGACGGCTACATTAAAGTCGTGCTCGAGCCCTGAGATGCGGGCATCGAAGCACGACGCCCTCATAAATGGCGGAACGGATTCGGTGGGCTAATCTTGGGGTTAAGTTGGCTAAAAGTGGGCTAAAATCAGACCAATTTCAAGCACTGAGCGGCGCAGTCTCGCACACGTCGCCGCACCAAGCCTCTACCTTCGCGAGTATTTCGTTCCGAATGATGCGCGTTTGAGCCAGGCGCTCTTCCCATGATCCCGGCAAGCTCGCCGGATCGGCGAAGCTCCAGTGTAGCCGCCGCGCACTTCCTGGGAAGATCGGACAGCGTTCTGCACTCGTCTCATCGCAAACGGTAATGACGTACGAGTACAGTCGGCCTGCCTTGAATAGGTCGAAGGCACTCTTGGTCCTCTTTCCCGATATGTCGAAGCCAGCTTCACGCATTACAGCGACAGCCAGGGGGTTAAGAGTCCCCGCTTCGAGACCGGCGCTTTCCGCTGCGAAGTCGTCCGGGCAAAGCTCGTTGAGGAAGGCTTCAGCCATTTGGCTGCGTGCCGAGTTGTGAACACACACGAAGAGTACCGACCGTTTCATTTTGCCTGACCTACCTTTCAAAGAATCGTGAGGAACGACGACGGCCTTTGGTGAGAGGCCCCCAGAGGCCAGCCACGTAAAGAGCGCGGTCGCGGTGAGGGCTCCAAGAACCTCAGCGACGATAAAGCCCGGAACGTCTGCGGGCGCGATACCCGCGAACGTATCGCTGAGCGAACGCGCAATAGCTACCGCAGGATTTGCAAACGACGTAGACGCGGTGAACCAATAGGCTCCAACGATATACGCGGCGACTGCAAAGGCGGTAAGGTGCGACCGATAGCGAGAGCAGCCCCAGATCACCGCGAGCAGTCCGAAAGTCGCGACGAACTCGCTTAGCAGGATGGTTGGACCGTGCCGCGCTCGGTGCGAGAAAAAGAACAGCGGCTCCCCGAACATGGTATTGGCCAAGGCGACTCCGACGATTGCGCCACCAACCTGCGCCAAAACGTAGAAGGGCACCTCAGACCATTTAAGCCCACCTCGCAAGGCATCCGATAACGTAACGACGGGATTGAGGTGCGCGCCGGAGATCGGTCCAAAGGCTAGGATGACCGCAACGAGAACGCCGCCCGTCGCCAGTGTATTGGCAAGGAGTGCTAGGGCGACATTCCCGCCCGCGAGGCGTTCTGCCATTATGCCGGAGCCGACGATCCCCGCCAGCAGGATTGCGGTTCCCACCGCTTCGGAGACAGCCCGTCTTGCCAAAGTCATCGCAACAGTCGCTCCATCGCGACAACATCGACGAACCTCTGGTCCAGGATGCCATGCTCTTTGAAGATGCCGACCTCGTCAAATCCGGCTTTGCGGTAAAGACGCTTTCCGTGTTCGTTATCGTTTAGCGCGTGTAATACGATTTTATGAAAACCGCTGGCCCGCGCCTCATCCACCAAACGATGGAGCAACATGTAACCAATGCCCTTACCACGATAACGACGAGCGACGTAGACCGATAGGTCTGCGATGGACGAGTGTGCGCAACGGTGAGAGAACCGATTGAGCGAAGCCCATCCGACAACGGCGTCCGACTCTGTAGCGACGATGACAGCGTATCGCTCATCATGCTGGGTCCACCATTCGGCAATGTCGTCTGGCGACTTAGGGTCGAGGTCTAGGGTGGCAACGCGATCCTCGATTCCCTCGTTGTAGATAGCGCGAACCAAGTCGAGATCGGAGCCGAAAGCGCGACGGATGGCGATGGGTTCAAGCACCGGAGTCAAGCGGCACAACACGCCCGAGTTTCCCGGCCAGCGATCGCACAACAAGTCGTCTCAGCGTTGTCGCGTTCGTCCGTATCCTCGTGGACGGCGTAGACTTCCCACCTGCGTCCATCCGGGTCAATCGCCCATACCTTGGTCTGGTTGGCGTAGCAGCACGTCACCTCGCGCTCGACGGAGGAAACCAGCCCCAAGCCTTCGAGCCGGGCAATAGCGCGGTCTACCTCCAGAGCAGTCTCTACTAAAATGCCATAGTGTGCGTCTGTCGGCGGTTCGACGCTCTGCCTAAGATCGAGTGCAAGCTCAAGCTCCGGTTGGTCCGTGACGAAGAGCGCGTAGTCGGGAAGCGTCTTGGCTGGCTTCGCGTCGAGGAGTACCGAGTAGAAGGCAACGCTCGCACCGAGGTCGGAGGTAGCGAGGTTAAGATGGGTTTTCATGCAGGCGCTTTCTGGTTGAAGACGTTGGCCAGCGCATAGGCGAGCCGTTTTGACGCACCAGGAACGAGCCGATAGTACACCCATGTCCCGCGACGTTCGCAAGTCACCAATCCGGCCTCACGCAAGATACGTAGGTGGTGCGAGACCGTGGGCTGATTCAGAGGCAAAGCGTCGGTGAAGTCGCAGACGCAGACTTCTTCTGGCGCTGCGGCCAGCGTGGCAAGCATCGTGAGTCGATATGGGTCAGCGACCGCTTTGAGTAACGCGGCCGCAGGTTCAAAGTCCGTCTCTATGACTTCGGCCGGGGCGCAGCATCGTTCAGTCGGCATGGTCCGATGCTACTCTTTGAATCGAAGTATGTCAATACAGCCTCGGCAGTCTCGCTCGCGTGGCATCCAACGCAGGCGGCCAAGTCCTGCAAAAAAGTTTTTGGCATCTAGTCCTTACCCTGTAAGGAGTTTTGGCTCAGCCGACGGCCGGACTTGAACCGGCGACCTATTGTTTACGAAACAGCCCGGCCGTGCGGCAACAGCAGTTTTACGAGGAAAATCGCTTCCATAGTGTCCACTGAAAGCACTCTTTCCGGTCCCGTTGCTGCACGGTTGCTGCACGGTAGCGGGCGACCATGATCGAGCGGAAACGATTCGGCGTCGGCGAAAGCGTCGCGGCTGCCGGTACGTCCGCTCGCTCATGGCGATCTACTTAGGAGAGCTAGGTTTCGGCGTTCGCAATCTCTTTAAAGGCGGCTGCGAACATTTTTCCAATATCGGTGCCGGTGGTGCCGTCCGACGCGAGCTTTGAGTTGCTGAGCGCCGCCACGGTGATCCCCACCGATCTGCGCATGTACGATATGCGGCACACCGCCAACGCCCTCATGGGCTACGCTGGCGTTGCACTTGAGGTTGCACGAGAGCGCATGGGCCATAGCTCGATCAGGCTGACTGCCGATACCTACGGGCACGTGTATCCGAGTATGCAGCGCGACGTAGCGGTTCGGTTGGAGACGCTGTTCGCAAATATTCGCAAAGGCGCAGCGTAGCGATATTTGCTAGCATTGCTTCAGCATAGGGCCAGTCCGGCGAGTCGTCGCTTCGAGGCGGCTCAGCCGCCTTCACAGAATGGTCCTAGCCGACGTGGTGTTCGCGCTTCGGGAGGTTAGACGTATGAAGCTTTTGGGGATTAGCCGCTACGCTTTTTGCGTCGGCATGACTGTCACGCTCATCAACGCCACGGGGTCCCCGTGTCGCGCTCAGTTTTCTACCATACTCTCACCCGGGAATGGGCCCTACAACCAACTCGCTGACGCAGCGTCCTGGGGACCAAGTTCACATGGATGGCAACTGGGAATCGTAGGCGGAAATACGGCATTCACGCACGGTAAGCCCGCTGGGGTCGTCGTCCTCGTTAGAAACACCGGCCCGAGCATGGAGATAAGAACTCTTGAGCCGCAAGGATTCTACACAACACTTGTTGACGCACACGGCAAGCAGACAGCATTGGAGCCGGACTGGGTTGCTGCCGAACTAGATTGACCGGCCTTCCCGGGTATTCCATCGACACTAACAGCATTGTCAAGAACACTTTACATATTGACCAACGGTACAAAAACCTGACTCCCGGGAGTTACCGACTAACGGCATCGATTAACATCGTCCCAGGCAGTAGCATGGACCCCGTACCAAAGCCGGTGTTCGCGCATCTCACCTCCGGGACGATAACGATCACCGTCCTGCCGTAGCCCATGAGAACGCTCAGCATCGTTTGCGCCCAGTCAGTCTCCCCGGGAACCCGCCAAGATCGCGTTGCTGCATCCGTTGCTGCACGTGATTCCGACGCGCAGGAATCCATAAACGCAAAAAGCCATATAGGTTAATGGCTTTTCGTGGAGCCGACGGCCGGACTTGAACCGGCGACCTATTGTTTACGAAACAATTGCTCTACCAACTGAGCTACGTCGGCGTCGAGGCGCCCTTCCACGAGAGGCGTAGGCCAGCCTTTCGGAGCATCGTGCAATTATGAAAAGCATACCGTTGCTTGCCCTTCTGCTCGGGCTCGCGGCGCCGGCCTGCGCTTTGGCCGACCAAAATGCGACGTACGCCGGCCAGCTGAGCACTTCGGAGACCGCGTTCGTCAGCGAGATTTCGAGCTATCTGACGGCGCATTATCCTACGGCGGGCGACGCCGAACGGGCCGGCTACATCCGTTACACCGCTGAGGACGAAACGGGCGCCATCAGCTATGCCGACCTGCGTTGGCAATCGAGCGACACGCATCATCCGAGCCAGCTTTGGTACGACAAGAACGGCAGGCTGCTCGGCGCCGATTATTCCGTCTTGCTGAGCGAGAGCGCGTCGCGCCCGCAGCTCTGGGGCGTCAACTCGGGCCGATGGGTCGAGTTCGACGGCCACGTTCACTGGGTCGCGAAAGACCCGGCGACCGGCCAGCTAAAATACGATCAGTGGACGCCCGATCAGGACTTTACCGCTGCCGGCGGCGATCCCGAAAGGCCGAGCGCTTCGACACTCGTCGCGATGAAAAAAGTCGGCAGTGCAGCCCAAGTCGTGACGATCTTCCACTTTCCGTCCATCTGGGACCTTATCGTCTGGGTAACGCCTAATCCAAGCGGCGCCTTTGCTTGGAAGAATCCGCTCGTAACGCCGTAGCCGGCTGCTTAGGACACATCGTGAAACGTGCCCCGCTTGGCGCTTTCGTCAAGCTCGAGGTCGTCGAGTAGATAGTACACGATCTTGCGGTCGTCGAAGCCCACTTTGGCAAGCGAACGGCCCGCGATTTCGACGACCTCGTGGATGTGGCCGGTTTGGCCGGCGTACGCATAGTTGACGGCCGTGTAGTTCGGATCGTCGGGTTTTGGATGCGGCGTTGCCTTCACGCCGCGCAGCGGCGTCCGATGTCGGTGCATGGCGCGAGGTTCGACACGGGTATTTCCGAAGCATCGTTTTATGATTATCGAGTATCGAGGCAAGCGGCCAAAGATCGCCCCGTCGGCCTTCATCGCGCCCAATGCCGTTCTGATCGGCGACGTCGAAGTCGGCGAAGAGTCCAGCATCTGGTTTGGAACCGTTTTGCGCGGCGACAACGGACCGATTCGAATCGGCGCGCGCACGTCGATTCAGGATAATGCGGTCGTCCATGTCAGCGAACGAGGCGGCACGTTCGTCGGCGACGACGTGACGGTCGGTCACTGCGCGGTGATGGAAGACTGCACGATCGAGCGTTACGCGCTCATTGGCAGCAACGCGACGCTGCTCAACGGTTGCACGATCGGCGAAGGCACGTTGATTGCGGCCGGCAGTGTCGTCGGGCAAAAGGCGGCGATCCCGGCGCGCGTCGTCGCGGCGGGTGCGCCCGCTACGGTGAAAAAGCCCTTGGAAGGCGAGGCCGCCGCCTGGATCGAGATCTCCTCACGAGAGTACGTCAAGCTCTCGCGGATGTATCTGGCTCAGAGCATCGGCTGCGTCGAAAACCAGAGCATTACGATTTAGGCGGGATGCAACGTCGTCCAGATCAGGATGCCGTTGAGGACGAGAATCGCGACGCCGGCGCACGCAGCCAGCGCGGTAACAAACGGGCGGTTCACCATCTCGCCCATGATTTTGTGATGCGAGCCCAATAGCACCAGCGCGATCACCGGTACCGGCAATACGAAGCTCAATATCACCTGACTGACGATGAGCGTTTGCGTGACGTCGAGCCCGAGCGCCACGACGGCGACCGCCGGCAGCATCGTAATCACTCGGCGGACCCAAAGCGGCACCGTGAAACCGACGAAGCTTTGCATGATCACCTGACCGGCCATCGTGCCGACGACCGAGCTCGAGATTCCCGACGCCATCAGCGCCACGAGAAAGACGGCCGCGGCGAGATTACCGAGCAGCGGCGTCAGCGTGCGGTATGCCGTCGCAATATCGGCGACCGCAGCGTGGCCGGTAGCGTGAAACACCGCCGCCGCCATATACATCATGGCGAGATTCACCAATCCCGCGATGGTCAAAGCGACGATCACGTCGACGTACGAGAAGCGCACGATGCGCCCGACGTCGCGCCGGTGTTTGGCGACGATTCGGTCCTGCGTAAGTGCCGAGTGCAGGTAGATCGCGTGCGGCATGACGGTCGCACCGACGATGCCGACGGCCAGAAAGAGGCTCGATGGACCGCCGATCCACGGCACGAACGAGTGATAGAGCACTTGATGCCAATTCGGCTTTGCCAGCACGGTTTCGACGATGTAACAGACGGCGATGATGCCGACCAGCGATCCGATCAACGTTTCCATCGTGCGAAAGCCGCGCCCGTGAAGGGTTAATATTGCGTACGTTACGATGCCGGTAATGACGGCGCCGATCAACATCGGAACGTGGAAGAGCAGGTACAGCGCGATGATTGCTCCGAGAAACTCCGCGAGGTCGGTCGCCATCGCCCCGACCTCGCTAACGATCCACATCGCAATCACGACCGGCTGGGGCGCGTTATCGCGCGAGAGTTCGGCGAGGTTCTTTCCAGTCACGATGCCGAGCTTCGCGGAGAGTCCTTGAAAGAGCATCGCCATCAAGTTTGCGAGCACGACGACCCAGAGAAGCCGGTAGCCGAACGCGGCGCCGCCTTGAATGTTGGTCGCAAAGTTGCCGGGATCCATGTACGCAACCGACGCCACGAACGCCGGGCCGGCAAACGGCAAGAGCGCGCGTAGACCGCGACGGTTTCCGGCGAGTACCTCGTGCCCGGCGGCGACTACGCGCGGGCTGGCCGCACCGACGCCGTAGCTAGGGTGCAATGCGTACCATGTCCGCGTGACGGCGATGCAACGAGACGACGCGCTTTCCGCAGCGCACGCGCACCTTGGTCGTGTCGCTCTTTTCGACGCGGACCGTCGTACCGGGGAGCACGCCGGCTGCGGCAAGGGCGCGTACGCCATCATCGTCGCGATCGTCCAGGCTCACGACGCGCGCGCTCGCTCCATCGGCGACGCTCGCTAACGTCTTCAACGGACTACCGGTGGCGGGAGCATCATCGTATGGGATGGGATGCCCGTGCGGATCGCTGCTCGGCCGGCCGAGAAAGGCGGCGATTCGCAGGGCGAGGTCGTCCGAGATCACGTGTTCGATGCGCTCAGCCTCCGCATGCACGCGCTCCAGCGGCAGGTCCAGCGAGCGATGAAGAAAGGTTTCGAGCAGACGGTGCCGGCGCACCATCGCAATCGCAAGCGCCCGGCCCTTACGGCTGAGCCGCAGCGGCTTGGCCGGCGCAGCGTCGGTTTCTAACAAGCCGTCGGTCTCGAGCAGGCGCTTTGCCTTGCTCACCGAGACTCGGCTCACATTGAGATACCGCGCGACCGCCGCCGCGCGCACCGGAGCGCCGCCGCCGAGTTGGTAGATCGCTTTGACGTAGTCCTCGCGAGCCCGTGACGGGGACCGGTCGGATCCGACCGCTAGGAGACCCGGCGAGCCTTTGTTACCCATGGCTAACGCTAACCATGGTTAACGCTGTTAGCCTCTTACGGCTGCGCTCCCTCTACGGGTTCGGGTAGTGCGTCTCGTCGCCGTACGGCAAGAAGAGCGTGAACTCGCGCTGGAAGCGCAGTTTCACCGAGCCGGTCGGGCCGTTGCGATGTTTGGCGATGATGAACTCGGTCAGGTCGGGCTCGGGAGTTTCGGGGTTGTAGTAGCCGTCGCGATAGAGAAATGCAACAACGTCGGCCTCTTGCTCCAGTGAGCCCGAATTGTGAGTCACAAATCCGTCCACGCAAAAGTTGTGCAGGCTTCCCACTGTCAAATCAAAGACGCTCTCGACAGCCTCCGGAACGATCGAAGTAATCGCCTCCCACACAACGTCGGAATGGGCAAGGACTGCCAGCTCGTCGTCGTCAAGGCGTTCGGCGAGCATGGCGCACGTCGATCGCGACATGCGTTTGCCCTGATCCCGCCATCCCAGCGTTGCGTGCGAAAATCGCTGCGCGACGCGTAAACGATGAACTCGTTTGTTTACTTCAAGCGGAATCCGGTCGTAATGCGCGCTGTCACCGTGCTTCCCGCGCACGAGCTTCGAGAGCGCGCGTTGGTGTTTATCGCCCAGGAAGCCAATCTCGTCCAAGAAGCGCGCCGCGGCGCTTCGCTCCGTAACCGAGACCGTCCAGATCGCTTTCGCATCGCTGCGAAAACCACCGATGTTGCGAACGTCGGCCTTCACGAATGCGTTGATCCCAAATCGCAGCAGCAGATGCTGTACGCCGCGCGCGAGTTCCTCACTGATTGTCGATAGCCGAACGTTGAGCCGGGTCGAATCTCCAAAGCGCGAGAGGCTGCCGTCGGCATGATAGAGACCACGAAGGAACGCTGCGACGACGTCGTCGGGCTGCGTGTAGATTAAATCCGGCACGGATTTTTGGGTTCCGGTTTTCTTCCAAACCCCAAGTCCCCTCAACCAGGTCGTCAGCGGGTTTTTCCCAGCGCCACAAAGGCGACCGGTCGTCATGACGACGCGTAACGCTGCGGTGTCAGGCCGCTCGGGCCTAACGATGGGCTTCAACCCCCACTCACTCCGCGCGAGCTCGGCTGCAATTTCCGCTTCTGGCGCGGTTGCCACTGTGAGCGACGCGCTGCCTCCGAGATAACCATCGCCGAGAAGCCAGCCAAGCAACAGGGCGCGGCCGGGCGAAATGGGTTCGGAATTCCGCGCCGGCGCCTCATAACGCCTTGGTCCGCCAACCGAATCGCCGGTCTTGAGCGCTCGCAGTTCGGACCATCCATGCGGGGTGATGAAACGATGGCCCTCGGTACAGCGAATCGTCCGGCCGCTGGTGGTGGTCACCCGGAAGACCTGACGAACTCCGACCTCCCAGGCGTCGACGATCGGCCGGCGCACAAGTTTGAGCCGGTCGTCGGCTGCCCAGACATTGAAGCGCAGCCGTTGGCGCACGATCTCGGCCACCGGAACTCGCTCGCCCGTATCGGCATTGGTCACGAGCGCATCGCCGGCGACGCAATCTCTCAGGTCTGCAAGCATCGGGCGCTTCTCGGCGCGAATCTCGACACCGCGATTGAGCTGCGCCAGCGCGACGATCGGTACCTCGAGATCTTTCGCCGTCACCTTAAGCGTCCGGCAGATCTCCGACAGCTCCTCGTTGCGGTTGGCGTTGCGCGCCAGCACGCCAGGGCGAACGAGCTGAAGATAGTCGATGAAGATGGCGGCCAGCCCGACGGTGGACTTCAAGCGCCGGCAGCGGCTGCGCACGTCGCCGATCGTCAGCGCGCCCATGTCGTCGAGATAGATCGGAAGCTCGTTGAGCGTGCCCATGGCTCGCGAGATGTCTTCCCACTGATGCTGCTTGATGTTGCCGCGGCGCATGTCGTTCATCGAGATCCGCGCCTCGGCGCAAATCAAGCGCTGAATCAACTCGTTGTTCGACATCTCCAAAGAGAAGAACGCGATCGGCGCGCCGCACTCACGCGCGGCGGCGACCGCCATGTTGAGCGCAAACGAAGTCTTGCCCATCCCCGGCCGCGCTGCGACGATCACGAAGTTGCCCGCCTGGAAACCCGTCGTCATCGCGTCGATGTCGCGGAAGCCCGAGGTGAGCCCGGTCCGGTCGCCGCGCATGTGAAAGAGCCGATCGATGTGATCAAAGGCATCCTTCATCAGCCGGCTGACCGGCATGAACTCGGTGATGCCGCGGCGTTCGCCGATCGTATACACGAGTTGTGCCGAGCGGTCGAGGGCTCCGGGAACGTCTTCTTCACCCTCGAAGCCGAGCTGGGTGATCTCCGTTCCGGCGTGAATCAGAGAGCGGAGGAGCGATTTCTCACGAACGATCGTCGCATAATAGCGAGCCGACCCGGCGCTCTGCACCGTATCCATGAGCGCGCTGATATACGACAGCCCTCCGACGCGTTCCAAAACGTTGCGCCGTTTGAGCTCCTCTCCGACGGTGATCTTGTCGACCGGCTCTCCGCGATCGTACAGGTCGAGGAGCACGGCGAAGATCGTTTCGTGAACGTGCGCGTAGAAATCGGCCGGGCGAACGATTTCGCCAACGGCGGCAAGCATTTCGCGATCGACCAGCACGGAGCCGATCACGGCCATCTCCGCCTCGAGATTGCTCGGCGGAATGCGATCGATACTTGAACGAAGCGGTTGGACTGTCATGAGCGTCGAGCCGCTGTCCCGCAGTACGCCGGTGAACGCCTTGTGGGTCGCTTGTGCATAAGCACAAATTTACGTGAGTTGTGTGCCATACGTGATGGCACTCAGGAGCGACCGGCTTTTAGCGCCGGCGCTTGGGCAGGTCTCGGAGCACTTGCGCGACGCTCGTCACCGGAACCACTTCCAGCCCACTCAGCGTTGCGTCGATCTCGCGTGCGTTCTCCTTGGGCACCAGGACTCGCCGCATGCCCGCCTGACGGGCCGCGTACAACTTCTCGATCACGCCGCCGACGCCGCGCACTTTTCCTTGGATCGAGAGTTCGCCGGTGATTGCAAGGTCTTGGGGGATCGGCGTCTTGGTGACCGCCGAATAGAGCGCGAGAAAAATCGCGAGCCCGGCGGAAGGGCCGTCGATGTTTCCGCCGCCGACGACGTTGATGTGAAGATCGAAATCGGCGACGTCGAAGCCGGTCACGGTGCGCATCACGCTGGTTGCGTTAAAGACGGAGTCTTTGGCCATCGAACCGGCCGTATCGTTGAAGCGGATCGTCCCCTTCCCGGGTTGCGAGGCGGGAAACGCGACCGCTTCGATCTCGATGATGCTGCCCAAGTGATGTAGTACGCCCAGACCAAAGCTCTTGCCGATCTCGCGCGTGGCGCGTCCCTTCACCTGTGTGGCGCGTACCAGCCGGCTCGTCCGAACGACGGCGCGCACGTCCTCCTCGAGGATCGACGGGCTCTTGATCGCGCGCGCTTGCTGTTTGCTTGGGTAAAGCCGATAGAGCGCTTGACCGTAGGCGTCGGCCACGATCTGCACCGCCTTGCGCCCTTCGATCGTGTACGACGCGATCAGCTGCGCGACGCCGCGCGCGGCCTTGGCACCCAGCCGGCGAATCGCACCCTGCACGATCGTGAGGATCTGATGCTGCGACAGCGGCGCGAAAAAAATTTCGGCGCAGCGCGAGCGCACCGCCGGATCGATGTCGTCGGGTTCTCGCGTCGTGGCGCCGATCAAAATGAAGTCGGCCGGCGCCCCTTCTTTAAAGAGGCGCTTGATCCACTGCGGAACGTTCGGCGAGCTTTCGTCATAGTATGACGACTCGAAGGGAACGCGTTTATCCTCCAGCACCTTGAGCAGCCGCGATTGAAGCGGTCCGTCCATTTCGCCGATTTCGTCGATGAAAAGCACGCCGCCGTGAGCCCGCGTGACCAACCCGAGCTTGGGCTCGGGGATGCCGGCCTCAGAGAACTCGCGCCGGCTGCCTTGGTAGATGGGATCGTGGACGCTGCCCAAAAGCGGGTCGACCGTTTCGCGCGGATCCCATCGCAGCGTCGTCCCGCTTGCCTCCACGAACGGTGCGTCCTTTGCAAACGGCGTGTACGGCCGCGACTTTGCGACCTCCAGCGCGAGACGCGCAACCGTCGTCTTGCCCACACCCGGCGGCCCATAAAGAATCGCGTGCTGCGGATACGGCGAGCTGATTTTCGCCAGCAGCGCGCGGATCGCCGACTCTTGGCCGACAACCTCGCGGAGCGTTTGCGGGCGCAGCTGCGCCAGGGCCGACACGACGAGCCCGCGCTGCGATAGCGCTTCGAGCTCGTCGAACTTTGCTTGGGACGCCGGCGTCTCGGGGCCGCCCGTCTCGCGCAGCGCTTCGAGTTTGAGGTCCTTGACGTACTCTTGATGGCGCTCGGCCATCTTCTCGTTGACGCGCCGTTCTATCGAGTTTTCGGCGTGGCGTTGCGCGATGACGTCGGCCATCGCTTCTTCGATTTCAGCGATGGTCTTGCGCTGCTGCGCTCGCGTCGTCACTCGTTCGAGCGTCGGGTCCTCGAAGACGAGGCGCTGCAAACCGCAAAGCCGGTCCGGCAGATTCTGCGAACGCATCATCTTGAGGGCGCTGACTTTGCCGGCCCGTAGTACGACCTTGTCTTGGCCGATCACCGAGGCGAGCATCTCGTAAAGCGCGCTGACGTACCGGCTTAACTCATCTTCGGCGCCGAACTTTCGGCGAAAGCGGGCCACGTAGACCTGTTGCACCGCGGGAGACGCTCCTTAGGCGGCCACGACGTCCACCACGGTTTTGGCGACGACGCTCTTGTGAAGCTTGATCTGGACCGGATACGACCCGAGCGCCTTGATTTGATCGGTCAGCTCGATTTTATGCCGGTCAACCTCGATCGAGAGTGCTTCGGCGATCGCCGAAGCGACGTCGGCATTAGTCACGGCCCCAAAGAGCTTTCCATTGCCGCCGGCTTTCGCGCGCACGGCGAACTTTGCGGCTTCGATACGAGCCGCGAGCGCCTTCGCTTCCGCGAGCTCGTTTGCGTCGCGGCGCGCTTGGGCTTTGTGCTGGGCCTCGATCTGTGCCAGCGCGCCTTTGTCGGCTTCGCCGGCGAGCTTCCGTGGGAGCAAGAAGTTGCGGGCGTAGCCGTCGGCGACGTCGACGACGTCGCCCTTGCGGCCGAGCGCCTTAACGTCGGTGAAAAGAACCAGCTTCACGGCGGCTATTCGGACCCGAAGGGCAGAAAAGCGATCAGGCGAGCTCGCTTGACCGCTACGGTCAGCATCCGCTGGTGCTTGGCGCAGTTCCCCGAGATGCGCCGGGGCACGATCTTTCCGCGCTCGGAGACGTACTTTTTGAGGCGGCCGGTATCGCGGTAGCTTACCGCAATCGCTCGATCGGTGCAGAAGCCGCAGGGCTTGCGCTTGGGGCGCCGGTCTTTGACCGCGCGCTTGGTTTTACTTGGTGGCATAGCGTCCTTTCGACTAGGTGGGTGGCGGTTTCGCTGGTCCCTCAAGGGCCGCGAAACCCTAGCCAGGTGGGGCGAGGTTCGCTCCACCACCGGGCCCGAGACTGGCTCGGGGCCGGATTTTCGGAACGTATGTTCGGATTGGCCGCCGGGCGCTCCTGGCGGCCCGGGGGCGGAATTTCGTGACGCTGGCCCCCGAATGGTGTATAGTGGGTGGGTTACCCAGGCTTCGAAGTCCGCAAAGTCCCAATGGCACTGAAGCGAGTCGGATCCGGAGAACAACCTTACTTAATCTAGGAGATTCGCTCGCTACATGTATACAGACGAAATGCTCACCTGCGTTGACTGCGGACAACAGTTTCCGTTCACGTCAGGGGAACAAGAATTTTCGCAATGAAAGGCTTTACGAATAAGCCGAGTCGCTGCACGGACTGCCGTGCGGCACGCAAAGCTGGTCGCTCGCCCAACGGTGGCGGTGGCGCCCGCAGCAGCAGCCAACGGGAAATGTTCAAGGCCACGTGCAGCCAATGCGGCGGCGTTGCCGAGGTTCCGTTTCAGCCGCGAGGCGACAAGCCGGTTTATTGCCGCGATTGTTTCGCCAGCCGGCACTCGTACCGCTAGGCACCGCTAACACCGCTACTAGCAAACAAGAGAGTCTGCCTTGCGCAGGCTCTCTTTCATACATAGGACCCGCGGCGCGAGCTACGGAACGGAGAGGACGATGAATCGAGCGGCACGGTACGGCACGGGTATAGGACTCGGAGTTATTCATGTTGGTGCGCTGGCCGCTTTCGTGCCGGCGTTTTTCCATTTTTCGGATGTCGCCGTCGCGGCGATTCTTTCATACCTAACGGGCGTCTTGGGTGTGACGCTCTGCTATCACCGGGTGCTGACGCATCGCAGCGTGCGCTTGCGCAAGCCGCTCGAATATCTCTTTGCGGTCTTCGGAACGCTCGCGCTCCAAGGCGACCCAATTCGCTGGGTCGCGATTCATCGCAAGCATCACGCGCACGCGGACGACGAAGGGGATCCGCATAACATCCGGCTCGGCTTTCGCTGGGCGCACATCGACTGGCTCTACCGGCAGAACGCCGATATGCCGTCGGACGAAGAGATCGCGCGCTATGCTCCGGATCTCTACGCCGATAAATTTTACCGGGTATTGCAGCACTTGGGCCTGCCACTCCAGCTCGCGCTGGCGGGAGCGCTCTTCTTTTTCGGCGGCTGGGCCTGGGTCGTTTGGGGCGTCTTCGTCCGGCTCGTGTTCGCGTATCACTCGACGTGGCTGGTCAACAGCGCCGCCCACATGCTCGGCTACCGGACCTATCGAACCACGGACTGCTCGACGAACTGCTGGTGGGTCGCGTTGCTCTCCTTCGGAGAAGGCTGGCACAACAACCATCACGCCTTTCCGTTCTCTGCGCGCCACGGTCTGCGCTGGTTCGAGATCGACATGACCTGGTGGCACGTCGAGCTCCTGGCCCTTTTGCGGCTTGCCGACCGCGTGCGGATCCCCAGCCGGCTTATGCGTCAAAAGCTCGCCTACGCGAGCATGCGCCCCTTTGCCGGAGCGGCCGACTACTCCAGCGGCGGGGCATAAAGGCCGCCGGAGACGGCATACGGTATACTACTTGAACGAGCTCAGCACCAAGGAGTAGCTACATGAAGGAAAAGCGCGCGCCATGGGAGCGCCCCGATTTTCAAGAGCATCAACTCGGCGCCGAGGTAACGGCTTACCTTAGCGCGCCGCTGCGCGAACCCAAGATCTAACGACGGCCGATTCCGGCCTCGTCGCGCGGCTTTATGCCGTGGGCGAGGAGCGCTACCACGACAAGCACCCGTTTCATCGGCGGCTTGTCGCTGGTACGCTCGACCGTGCCGCGGTGCAGGCTTGGGTGGCGAATCGCTACTACTACCAAAAGCAAATTCCCGTGAAGGACGCGGCGATTCTCGGAAACCTGCCCTCGGCAGCGTATCGCCGGGCGTGGATCTCGCGCATCTACGATCACGACGGCGCCGCCGACGGCGAGGGCGGCACCGTCTCGTGGCTGGCGCTGGCGCGAGCGGTCGGACTCGACGATGCCGAAGTGCTCTCAGAACGCGCGGTCGCACCGGGGACGCGCTTTGCCGTCGATGCCTACGTGACGTTCGCCCGCACCCGTCCGTGGATCGAAGCGGTGGCCTCTTCCCTCACGGAACTTTTCGGGCCGCCGGTCATGACGGCCAGGGTCGCAGCGATTATCGAAAAGTATCCGTGGATCGATCGCTCGGGTCTGGCGTACTTTGAAAATCGAATTCCGCTCGCCCAGCGCGATGCCGAGTCGGCGTTGTCGTGGGTGCTGCGCGAAGCGACGACGCCCGACGTCGAACGCCGCTGCGTGGAAGCCTTGCATTTTAAATGCGACGTTCTCTGGTGCATCCTCGACGCGACGGCGCTCGCCTGCGGCGTTTTCAAATGAAGCCCACCGCCCAGCCGCGCTTCGGTAAGGGTGTGAAGCTGCGTCACGACGGAAACGGAAGCGTGATGCTCCTCATCCCCGAAGGCGCACTCGTGCTCAACGCGCCCGCGGCGGCGGCGCTGGAACTCGTCGACGGAGCGCGGCCGCTGGCCGAGATCATCACGGCGGTGGCCGAGCGCTTCGACGTGAGTGCCGGCGACGCTCGCAAGGATATCCTCGAACTCTTCGAGCGCCTCGAAGAGCGTGGACTCGTACAGTGAGCGCAGAGCTGAGGCCGTTGTCGCTGCTGTGCGAGTTGACCTACCGCTGTAACCTGCAGTGCCCGTATTGCTATAACCCGCTCGACCTGCGCTCGTATCGCGACGAACTGACGACCGAGCAGTGGGGCCGCGTCTTGCTGCAAGCCGCCGATCTCGGCGTGGTTCAAGCCCATTTTTCCGGCGGCGAGCCGACGCTGCGCCCCGATCTCGTTGCGCTCGTCGAGGCGGCCGCAGCCTGCGGGCTCTACACGAATCTAATCACGCAGGGAACGTTTCTCGACGACGCGCTGCTCGACCGACTGGTCGGCAGCGGCCTCGACCACGTGCAGATCAGCATCCAGGCACCGCAAACATCACTGGCCGACCGCATCGCCGGCGCAACCGTGCACGATAAGAAGTTGGAGGCGCTCCAGCGCGTGCTCTCGCGCGACGTTGCGCTCACGCTCAACTGCGTGCTGCACCGTTTGAATCACGATTCGATCGAGGAGGTCATCGAGTACGCGCGGCGGCTGGAGATTCGGCGGCTCGAGCTGGCCAACGTGCAGTTCTATGGCTGGGCCTATCGCAACCGCACCGCATTGATGCCTACGTTGGAACAAGTTCGCCACGGCGAGCAAGTCGTCGCCGCGGCCCGCGAGCGTCTGCGCGGAACGATGGAGATCGTCTACGTCCTTCCGGACTATTTCGGCGATTTTCCCAAACCGTGCATGAACGGTTGGGGACGCCAGTTTCTCACGGTCACGCCCAACGGATACGCGCTCCCGTGCCCGGCGGCTGCCGCAATTACAACGTTGGCGTTTGAAAACGTGCGCGATCGTTCGCTGCAAGAAATCTGGCGCGACTCCGCGGCGTTCGAACGCTATCGCGGGACCGGTTGGATGCCCGAGCCGTGCCGCTCCTGCGAGCGGCGCGAGCTGGATTGGGGTGGCTGCCGTTGCCAAGCCTACCTGATCACCGGCGACGCGGGCGTTACCGACCCGGCGTGTTCGCTCAGCCCGGATCACGCGAGCATCGCCTCGTTGCGTGAAGGGGTATCCGAACCGGTCTATCGCCGCGCGTGATCGTTCGCGTGCTCGGTTCGGCAGCCGGCGGCGGCGTGCCACAGTGGAACTGCGCCTGCGATAACTGCTCGGCGGCACGAGCGGGGCGGGCGCCGTATCGCACGCAGTCCGGCCTGGCGGTAAGCGCCGACGGCGAGCGCTGGCTGCTGCTCAACTGTTCGCCCGATATCGGACCGCAGATCGAAGCCTTCGCGCCCTTGCAGCCGCGCACACCGCGCGGGACGCCGATCGGCGGCATGCTGTTTACCGATGCAAACGTCGATCATCTTGCAGGGCTGGTGACGTTGCGTCAGAGCGGGGAACACGGCTTCATCGTTCGCTCGAGCGCCGTCGTTCGCGCCATCGCCGTGGCACAGCCGGCCTACGCACCTTTTTCGCAGCCGCCGCATCGCTGGCTCGAAGCTCGACTCGACGCCCCCTGCGAGGCTGCAAGCGACGACGACGTCGTCGGAAATCAACTTGCCGTTCGCGCTTTTTCCGTTCCGGGAACGACACCCGGCTACGACGGGCGCCGCCGCCTCGGGGGCGCGGTGGTTGCCTACGAAGTCTCCGACCTCGACCGGAAGAACCGCTTGCTTTTCGCGCCGGTCTTCGCCGGCATCGACGCCGCGCTCCATGCGGCGATTGCATCGGCGCGAGTCGCATTTGTGGATGGAACGTTTTACACGTCCGACGAGCTGATCTCGCGACATCTGTTGGAAAAGCGCGCAGAATCGCTCGGGCACCAGCCCGTAGCCGGCGAGGCCGGGACGCTCGAGCGGCTGCGCAACAGCGGTGCGCGGGTTATCTTCACGCACCTCAACAACTCCAATCCGCTGCTCGATCCGGCCTCCGCAGCCTCGCGGCACGTTCGCCAGTCGGCCGCCGAGATTGCCTACGACGGAATGGAATTCCGGCTGTAGAGCGGGCACTCTCTATTGTTGATGATTGCCCTAGCCGGCCGAATCGTTTTGACGCTTGCGGCTGTGTGGACGCAGTTTCGACTGGACCCGCAAAACAACGCCGTCGTCGACGGTACCCTCAACGCCGCATGGCGGATCGAAACCGGCGGACAAATCTCCGCCAGCCCAACGATGGTCGACGGCACGATCTACGTCGGGAACAACAACGGCTCGCTCTACGCGATTGAGGCCGACACCGGAAAGGTATTATGGAGCGCGCGCGTACCGAATCCGCTCATGAGCGCGCCCCTGGTTTACAACCATTTGGTTATCGTGGGTGAAGGCGACCCGACCAGCCGCAGCTCGTCGCCTTCCGAGCCAATGATGGTCGGCCAAGGCGCGAGCGCGCTTATCGGCTTCGATCGTTTCAGCGGAAGCATGCGCTGGCAAACTACGGTGAGCGGCTCGGCGATGCCAACGCCCGCCATCATCGGCGGCACGTTGATCGACCACGACGGGGCAGGCTGGATTAACGGCCTCGACCCGGCGAGCGGCGAGATTCGCTTTCAGCACTGGCTGGGGTCCATGGCCTCGATGTCGGCGATTCTTCCCATTGGCGACGGCGACTTCGTCACGACGGGAGTCGGCAGCAACGCGGCGTGGCGGCTGCACGCAGACGGCGGCTCTATCATCTGGCGCAGCCCGTTTTCGCGGGGTGCCTCGGGAATCGGCGATTGCCCTCCGGTCACCGACGGACGCCGCATCTTCTGCGACTACGTCTCGCCGGTGCTGCCCGATACATCGACGGCCATCGGCGATCTTACCGCGGAACGAGTCTACGCGCTCGACGCCGGCAGCGGCGCAAGTTTGTGGGACGTAGCCTTGGAGAGCGGCGCGCTGCCAATCCGCAACGAAGCCGCAATTCCCCTCCTCGAGGGAAGCCGGCTCTACGTCGGGAGCGCGCTCGCGCCATGGATGCACGCCCTCGACACGGCCAACGGCATGCTGCTCTGGGAGACGCCGACGCGAGGTGCCGTCAAGGGCGGCATCGTCGACATCGACGACACCATCTACTTCGGCGACTTAGGCGGGTATCTGTGGGCGCTCGACGCTAAAACGGGTCACGTCGTCGGCGACAAGCTGATGCATACCGCGTTCAACGTCGGCTCGCCGATCGTGGTCGGGACGACGCTGATCATCGGAAGCGACACTGGCAGCGTGATCGCTATACCGCTGGAACAGATTCGCACCTCCCACGACCGCTAGCCCTAGAACAGGTTCCACAGATATTGGTTGTAGACTTCGTGGTGGTACTGCACTTCTTGCGCTTTGACGAAGCTTCCGAGTAGGCGCGGACAGCGGTCGGCGCTGGCCTGTTTGAGATCGGCGTAGCGCTGCTTCACATCGTCGCCCAGCAGTTTGCCGGTCCATTCTGAAGCGCGAAACGCGGCCATCGCGTCGTAGATATTGTCGGGCAGGTAGCGATCGGCTTGGCGCAAGTTTTTGAGCGTGCTGGTCGTACCCTCGAGACCCGTCTTAAAGACGGCGAGCATTACCATATAAGGATTTGCGTCGGGCGCCACGGAGCGAACCTCGGTGCGCATGCTGCGCTCGTTGCCTATCGGAATGCGTACCATCGAGCCGCGATCGATCGCCGAAGCCTTGATCTGATTGGGCGCCTCGAAGTGCGGGTCGAGCCGGCGATACGAGTTCACGCTGGAGTTGAGCATCAGGCAGAGCTCGTTGCCGTGCGTGAGGATGCGGTCGACGAACTTCCAGCCGAAGGCGCTGAGCTGCTCCTGGCCTTTGGGATCCCAGAAGAGGTTCTTGCCGTTCTTGCTCACCGAGACGTTGGTGTGCATTCCGCTGCCGTTAACGCCGACGACCGGTTTGGGCATGAAGCTGGCGGTCATTCCGAGCCTCGTCGCGACTTGCCGGCAGATCAGCTTGTAAAGCTGGATCTGGTCCGCCGCGGCAACGACCTCGCCGTAGTTATAGTTGATTTCGAACTGCGAGGGCGCCACCTCCGGATGGTCTTTCTCGTTTTGAAAGCCCATCGCGCGCTGCACTTCGGCAACCGTATCGATGAAGTCGCGCAGCGGATCGCCGGGTAAGGAGTGATAGTAGCCACCGGTATTGACGTACTCGAACTTCCCGGTCTCGTGATAGCGCCGCTCGGCGTCGAGCCCTTTGAAGAGGAAGCCTTCGATTTCACTGGCCGCATTGAGCGCGTAGCCTTCCTTCGTGTAGCAGTTGTTGGCAAACTTCTTGAGCGCGCCGCGAACGTCGCCGCTGAACGATTGTCCATCGCGATCGAAGACGTCGCCGAAGACGAGCACTTTTCCGGGGCCAAAGATGTCCGCGGGTCCCCAGTAAAACGCGCTCCAATCGAGCGACAGCCGCAAATCGCTTTCGCGCTGCGGCGTAAAGCCGCGAATCGAGGAGCCGTCGAAGGTGAGATTGTCGTGCGACTTGAGCAAGAACTTCTTGTCGTAGTCGAGCATGTGCAGGCGGCCCTCCAGATCGCTGAAGAGCACCGTAAGGGCTTTGATGCGCGGCTCGTCGGCCAGATATTTCAGCCGCTGTTCTTGCAGAGCGTGAAGCGGGACGCGCTCTTGGCGCTGTTGTTTGGCGCGCAAGTTGAGCTCTTCGAGCTCGGAGTAGGGGAGCATCAGGAAGTCGCGCAGGTCGGCGTTGGTCGGAATGGCCGTCGAAGTCATCTGGTTGGTTCTCCTTGACGTTCGGCGAGTTGAGGAATCTGATGCTCTGGACCCTTACACAATCCACCGCCCGCGCCTTTGGACAATTGGTAAAACGTTTCGGTTTGCGGAGCCGGCCAGACGGCGCCGGTTCGACCGCGCAAGACTTAGCGCCGCTACGATAGAACGCACCGGAATGAATCTTCGCAGGTTCGAGGATATTGATTAGAGCGCCCCGGTTCTCGACGGAGGCGGGGCGCCTCGAGGCTTTCAGCGACGGCGTCATTGCGGTGATCATCACGATCATGGTGCTCGAGCTCCGGCCGCCCGACGGCACCGACTTGCGGTCGCTGCACGCGCTGGTTCCGACGCTCTCTGCCTACGTTCTCAGCTTCGCGTTCATCGGAATTTACTGGAACAACCACCATCATATGCTGCGGGCGAGCGACGGCATCGACGGGCGAGTGATGTGGGCGAACCTCCATCTGCTCTTTTGGCTGTCGCTCGTGCCGTTTACCACGGCGTGGCTCGGGCGCAATCCGTTCGCTCCGGTCCCAACGGCACTCTACGGCTTCGTGCTCCTCATGGATGCGATCGCATTCACTATTTTGCAGGCCGCCCTTCTCAAAGTAAACGGGGCCGCCTTTGCCAAAGCCGTTAACACGGACGTGAAAGGCAAGGTCTCGCCCGCGCTTTATCTTTGTGCCATTGCGATTTCGTTTCTTTCGACGATTGCGGCCGACGCGCTTTTCGTCACCGTCGCCATTCTCTGGATCGTGCCGGATCGCCGCTTCGAGTCGGTCATCGCCAAGCGCTCGGACGTAAGGAAGAACGCAGACGCCGAAGGGGGAAGAACGGGCGAATGAAGGCGCTTACTTATATACTCTCGCTCTGCGTTGTCCTCGCCGCCCAGCCGGTTCTCGGCGCGCAGCCGGAAACCTGGACGGTCGACCCCGTGCATTCGACCGCGCAGTTTACCGCGCGCCACTTTGGCATCGTTCCGGTGATCGGCACGATTCCAATCGAACGGGCATCGGTTACGCTCGATGCCGGCTCGCAGATACCCAGTGCCGTTTCGGCCGTCCTCGACGCTTCCAAGGTTGACACGCACAACGACAGGCGCGACGGCGACATTCGCTCCGAGCACTATTTCAACGTAACGTCGACACCCGAGATACGCTTCGTCAGTACAAAAGTCGAAGGCACGGACCCCAAGCACTTCACGATCGCGGGCGATCTGACGATGCACGGCGAGACGCATCCCGTCGTATTGGACGCGCAGGTCATCGCTTCTGGAAAGTCGCCGCGCGGGCGATCCATCATCGCCTACGGCGCGACCGTGACGATCGATCGGACGCAGTGGGGCATGACCTACGGCCCGCTCATCGTCGGAAACAGCGTCGACATCTCGCTAAATATTGAAGCTGATGGACCGCCCTAGAGCTTTACTTGCCGCGCTCTGCGCTGCGGCACTGCTTCCCGGTTGCGGCGGCGCTTCGCCAAAAGTCGAGCCGGCTGTTATCGCCGCGAGCGCGCCCGGGAACATCTACTGGAATAAAGCTGGCCTGCGGTTAAAAGCCAACGGAGCGCATGGCGAGGCGATTCTAACGTACTGGGGACCCGACGGCTACTACACTGAGCCCGTTTACTGCCAGAGCGGCGGCCGCATTTCGGCGACGACCCACGGGCGCCGCGGCAAGCGGACCGGCTACGTTCACGTCGTCTACTGGTTCAAGGCGCTCACCCGCAACCCCGACCAGTGCGGCTTTAGCGCGGTCCTTAAGAATACCGGCAGCCCGCCAATCGCGGTGATCAAACTCCGAATTCTTTGAGGACCATCTAATCTGCGTCACACCGGATCGCTACACGACGATATTTGGCGAACGCTCTAACATCAGAACGGAATTTCGTCGTCGAGTTCGTCGGCCGAACTGTCGGTGGCGCGCGCGGGTGCGCCGACGGCGGCCGTGCTGCGACCTCCGTTGAAGCCGCCGGGATCGGCTGAGTCGCCGTCGTCGCGGCGCGAGGAGAGCATTTGCATCCCCGAGATCACGACTTCGGTGGCTTGACGGCGGATCGGCTGGCCGGCGTCGTCCTTGAGCTTGGTATCGTCGTAGGAGCGGATCGAGAGCCGGCCTTCGACCAGCACGGGACTGCCCTTCTTGAGATACGTGTTGCAAGTCTCGGCGAGCCGTTCCCAGGCGACGATGTCAACGTACATCGTATCTTCGGGCTTCGCGTCGCGCTTGTTGGGGTTGACCGCGATGCGAAACTTCGTGACCGGCGAGCCCGAGTTGATGTAACGGATCTCCGGATCGCGCGTCAGGTTCCCCACCAAAATTACCTTGTTGAACGAAGCTGCCATTCCTTAAACCTCTTTCACCGGTACATGCACCCTTCGAAGATACCCCTTCAAAGTGTCACCAGTGTGGCACAGATGTTATGAAAAGGATACGCTTTGCGGCTGCGGCGGTGCGGCGGCAGCCAGCGCCGCCATATGCGTGAGCATCTTCGCATCGAGCCGAACGATGAGCGCCCGCAAGACGTCCTCGTGCAGCTTAAGCTGACGGTCGAGTTCCTTGGAGACGGTCGGCCCGGCCTTGAACTGCATCACCACGTAGTTGCCCTCGCGCGCATCCGCGATCTCGTAGGCCAGCCGCTTCTTGCCCAGGCGCTCGATGCCCGTAACTTCGCCGCCCTGACCCTTGACGATCTCGGCGACGCCGTTGGCTCGCTCTTCGACTTCGGTCTCTTCGAGCGCGGGACGCAAAATGTAGGTTACCTCGTAATCTGTCATGAAGTTAGCTTCGAGTTCGTCATTGACGCACTCCTACCGACAACCATAGGGCTCAATCGCTCGACGCTCGGGGAGAATCAAAAATGCTGCTAAAGCTGCTAGCAAGGCCGGTGCTTCTCGGGCTCGTCGTCGTCGGGACCGGCTGCTCTTCGAATGCGGCTCCATCGGTTGCCCCGCAGGGCAGCCTACCGGAGGCTCGGCCCGCGACTGGTAATCCCGTCAGCACCTACATCAAGCACGTCGTCGTTATCATCCAAGAGAACCGCAGCTTCGAAAACTTTTTTGCCGGGTACCCCGGCGCGAACGCCCCGACATACGGCTGCGCCGCCGGAACCGGAGCGCGGCGGCGCTCGAGTTCCAGCTCGGGCTGTCCGAGCGGCGACGTCGAGGTTCCGCTGCACGCAGTCACGTTCGACGACGCCGCCGACTTGGCGCATGACTGGAGCTCGTCGATGGCCGATTGGGACAACGGGAAGATGGACGGCTTTTATGAATTCGGACAAAAGGGACGTCACGGTGCCGATGCAGCCTACGCTTATGTCAGCCAGTACCTTATCGCGCCGTACTGGGACATGGCCGAACAGTATGTCCTCGCCGACGAAATGTTTCCAACGGAGTTTGGCGGTAGCTTCACCGGCCATCTGACGCTCGTCGCCGGCACCGACAACCTGACCGCGAACCACGCCGAGGTCGATTTTCCCAGCAAGCCCCCCGACGATTGCGACTCGCCGCCGGGTACGAGGACTTCGTACCTGGACAACCACCGCCGCGAGCATCGCTTTGCGGGACCCTTCCCATGCTTCGATCAGTGGAGGACGATCGCGCAAGATCTCGATGGTGCCGGCGTCTCGTGGAAGTATTACGCCACCCGCCTGCTCGACGGCGGCTTTTGGGAGCCGTTCGAAGCGAGCAAATACGTCCGCTACGGCCCCGACTGGAGTAAAGACATCATTGCTCCGCAATCACAAGTCTTGACCGATGCAGCCAACGGAAACCTCGCTTCGGTAAGCTGGGTGAGCCCGACAAAAGCCAATTCCGATCATCCCGGGAACCACTCCGATACCGGGCCGTCCTGGGTGGCGTCGGTCGTCAACGCAGTCGGCGAGGGCCCGGATTGGCCGTCGACCGCGATCATCGTGCTCTGGGACGATTGGGGCGGCTGGTACGATAACGCTCCGCCAAAGCAGCTCGATTATCGCGGGCTGGGAATTCGCGTACCGTGCCTGATCATCTCACCATACGCGAAAGAGACGAGCGCGAGCGACCCGGGTTACGTGTCACACACGCAGTACGAGTTCGCCAGCATCTTGAAGTTCATCGAGGAGGCCAACAACCTCAAGCCGCTTGGCCCAACCCAGGCGGGCTATAGCGATACGCGCGCGACCAGCATCGAGGATAGCTTCGACTTCACCCAAACCCCGCGCAAGTTCACCGCGATCCCGAGCAAGTACCCGATATCGCACTTCCTGCACGAGCCACCGTCGAACGAACCCGCAGACACTGAATAACAGGCCCAGGGAGGCTCTGATTCAGTTCAGATCGACGAAGAGTTGGGCTGAATCAGAGCCTCCCTGGCTATTGTTCGAGTTCTTGGAGCGTGTTGGTATTCGTGTCGGTGTAGAAGAGCGCGGTATTGCTGTCCTTCGTTCCGATTGCCGCGAGCCCAAAGATTCCCGGCGTCTTGCTCTTATCCACGACCAGCGTATCGAGCACCTGGCCCTTGGGTGTCATCTCGACCAGCGTGTTGTTGCCGGTGTTGGCGACGATCAGGTTGCCGTTGGGCAACAGCGTTGAGGCCACCGGCTTGTCGAGCGGCGACCCGGCCTTGACCACCGTCCCGCATGTGGCGCTCGAGTATTCGCACGTGAACTTCTTGCAGCCGGGCTGTACGGTGATCTCGTCTTTCTCAAGCAAATTGCTTGCATGACTGATGGCGACAACGGCATTGCACGCGCCGTCTACGATGTACAAAACGTCGGCCCGGTTTCCGCAAATGCCCGAGCCCACCACTTTGCCGCACCAATACGAGATGCCCGACGGCCCCAGCGCACTCCACCCCGCGCCTTTGTTGACGTCGAAGCCATTGATGACTTCTATCCCGGGACCGCCACCGTATCCGCCAAAACTAAAGCGGTCGATCCCCCCGGTATCAGCGTTCCCGATGAACACGATCTCCGGTGAATAGTCGTAGAGCATCGGCGCAATGCCGTCACCCAGCGGCTCGGTGATTGGCGAGCCGTAGGTCTTTTTTAACTGCCCCTTTTGATCGATCTTCACCATTACTTTACTGGTCATTCCGGTGCCGTAGACGTCGTCGCCTGCGTCAACCGCGTCGCCGTCGCATCCCTCAATCTTGGCGTTTTTAAAGAAGGTCGTGGGCTTCGAGCTTGCCACCGGTTCGAACTGTTCGATCGTCGTTCCGTTGCCGGCTTTGCCGGACGAGTCTTCGAAGTTGCAGACGAGTACGTGACCCGCCTTCAACTCTCCGAAGTTGTATTGAACGACCGAAATCGCACGCGGCCCCTTATCGCCGTTTTTCGGATCGACGGTCGAACCGATCGTCACGTTCTTGGTGAGCAGCTTCAGAATGGAGGTCGTATCGACGGCGGGGACCGCGGCGGAAGGAGCTGCGCCGGCGACGCTCGCGTTTGACGGCACCGCGCCGTTTCCGCCACAAGCGGACACTGCAAGGGCCATCACCGTGGCAAGAAGGACCGAGCGATCAATTCTTAGCGGCATTATTCAATCTCCTATCTATTGTTCGAGTTCGTGCAGCGTATTGGTATTCGTGTCGGTGTAGAAGATTACGGTATTGCTGTCGGTTTTGCCGTTTGCCGCGAGGCCAAAAATTCCGGGCGTCTTGCTCTTATCCACGACCTTCGTATCGAGTACTTGACCCTTTGACGTCATCTCGACCAGCGTGTTGTTTCCGGTGTTCGCGACGATCAGGTTGCCGTTGGGCAGGATCGCCATGGCGACCGGCTTGTCGAGCGGCGAGCCTGCTTTTACCAGCGTCGCGCACGACGTCTTGGGATATTCGCACTTGAACTTCTTGCAGCCGGGCTCGACGGTGATTTCATCGGTCTCCAACAGGCTGGTGGCATGGGTGATTTCGACAACGGCATTGCATGCGCCGTCGGCGACGAAGAGGTCGTCGGCCTGGTTCCTGTACGGGCACGAACTATCACCGGGCAAGGCGCCGCACCAGTAGGCGAGCGACGGCCCCAGCGCACTCCATCCCGAACCTTTGTTGACGTCGAAACCATTGACGATTTCGGTTCCGTGACCCGTCCCGTAAGCGCCGAAACTGAAGTCGTCGATCGCTCCGGTGTCGGCGTTGCCTACGAAGATAAGGTCTGGCGAATAGAGACTGAGCTGCGGCGCGGCGCCATCGCCGAACGGTTGCGTGATCGGTTTGCCGTACGTCTTCTTCAACTGCCCGTCGTCATTAATCTCGACCATCACCTTGCTCGTGAATCCGGTAGCGTAGGTGACGGCGCCGTAGCCACTGAACGCACTGCCGTCGCAACCCTCAATCTTACTGTTTTGAATAAAGGTCGTCGGCTTCGAGCCGGCCGTTGGACTGAACTGCTCGATCGTCGTTCCGTTGCCCGCGGTACCGGACTTGTCCTCAAAATTGCAGACGAGCAGTTGCCCCTTCTTCAATTTTCCGCCGCCCGCTTGAACCACGGTAACGGCACGCGGGCCCGCGTCGCCGTTGGCCGGATCGACGGTCGACCCAATCGTGACGTCTTTGGTCAGCAGTTTCAAAATAGACGTTGTGTCGGACGGCGACGCCAACGCTGCGGAGCCTGTGCCATCCGAGTTAGCGGCCGGTATACTCGAGGGCACGCCACCGGTTCCGTTGCATGCCGACGCCGTTAGCATTAGGCCGGCTGCAAGCAGTACCGCGCGAATCGTGGGAAAGGGCATTCAAAACCTCACTGGTCAGTGGAGCTGCAGAGAAATTCGCCTTTCGAATTAGGCTCATTGGCCCCTGCCGAGGGCGAGCGACCGCCGTCATCTTTCATCAAAAAGATCGAGCAAAGAAAACCATAGTCATCCCCACGCCGATGATAATCACGACGGCGCGCGAGACCGGCTGCGGCAGCCGACGAAAAAGACGCGCGCCACAGTACCCGCCTGCCAATGCAAGCGCCGCCATCGGCACGGCAAAGCGCCAGTCGACGATGCGGGCGAGGACGAACGGCACCAATGCAACGCCGTTAATCGCCACGGCAAGCACGTTCTTGATTGCATTCTGCGCGTTAAGGCTCGGGAGGCCGGAACACGCAAGCACGGCTAGCATCAAGATCCCCATGCCGGCGCCGAAATAGCCTCCGTAGATCGCAACGGCAAACTGGGCTGCGATCTGCCACGGTGCGTGGCCCGGCGCGCGCTCGGTGCGGCGCCTCAGCAGGGGGCTGACGGCAAAAATCAGCGTCGCGAAAAGCAGCAGCCACGGAATCAAATGCACGAAAAGCGCTTGCGGCGTGTGCAGCAGCAGCAACGCGCCGATGAGCGATCCCACAGCGCTCGTAACGAGAACCGGAAGTAAGAGCGACCGATTCTCGCGGACATCCTCGCGGTAGCCGCGCGCGCTTCCGATCGTACCGACCCACATCGCCGCGTTGTTCGTCGCGTTTGCCGAAATCGGCGGCACGCCGGCAAAGAGCAATGCGGGAAAGGAAAGGAAGCTTCCTCCCCCAGCCACACCGTTGAGCATACCTGCCGCAAACGCGGCCACCGCGGGCACGAGGAGTTGGGTTGCGGACATGCCTCCGAAAACTAGAGCGCGGCGCGCTCGCGCTTGGTAACGCGATAGACGCGGCGGACGGTCTTTAACTTTTCGAGTTTGGTCAGGAGCTTGTGGAGATGGTCGAGATCGCGAATCTGCACCGTCAGGCTCGCTACTGCGACCGTGTCCTTGCGAACTCGAGCGTTGACGGAGCTCACCGACGTTTTAAGCTCCGCGAAGACTCCCATGATGTCTTGCAGCAGCTGCGAGCGGTCGTCGGCCTCCACCTCGATATCGACGAGATGCGTTAAACCGGCATCGGTCAGCCATTGCGCTTGCATGATCCGTTCGGGCGTCGCATTCATGAAGCCGACGTTCGGGCAATCGGCGCGGTGTACGCTGACGCCGCGCCCGATCGTAACGTACCCCATGATCGGATCGCCCGGTACGGGAGAGCAGCACTTCGAAAGGCGAACCAGCACGTCGTCGACGCCGGCGATTCGCACGCCGCTCGAATGGCGCACGCTCTTTCGCAGTGCCGGCTTGCGGCCGATCTTGGTAAAATCGACGACGTTGTCGTGCTTGACTTCGTCGCGGACGCGGTTGGCGACGGACTGCGCGGAAGCGTCGCCGAATCCGATCGCCGCGAAGAGATCCGTCGGCGTCGCGTAGTTCAAGCGTGCTGCGATTCGTTCGATCAGCTCGCCGCGAGCGGCGTCGGGGCGCAGCCCGGCCCGCGCCAACTCCTGCTCGAGCGCCTCCTGCCCGGCCAGCACGTTCTCCTCGCGGCGCTCTTTACGGAACCACTGCTTGATCTTATGCTTGGCGCTGGACGTTTTGACGATCGAGATCCAGTCCAGCGACGGCCGCCCACTCGACTTGTTGACCAAGATCTCACAGATGTCGCCGTTCTGCATTTGATAGTCCAGTGGAACGATACGGCCGTTCACCTTCGCGCCCACGCAGTGGTTACCGACGTCGGTATGCACTTGGTACGCAAAGTCGAGCGGCGTCCCGGAGGCCACGATCGAATAGACGTCGCCGCGCGGCGAGAAGACGAAGACTTGGCTGTCGAACAGATCGAGCTTGAGGTTCTCCATGAAGACGCGCGAATCGCGCATGTCTTTCTGCCACTCGAGCAGCGCTCGCAGCCACGACAGCTTGTTCTCGAACTGATCCGTCTTGCCGCCTTCTTTGTAGCGCCAATGCGCCGCAATGCCGTACTCGCCCGTGCGGTGCATCTCCCAAGTTCGAATCTGGATTTCGAGCGGATCGCCGCTGGGGCCGACGACGGTCGTATGCAGCGACTGGTACATGTTGGGCTTGGGCATCGCGATGTAATCTTTGAACCGTCCCGGCAACGGCGTCCACATCGCGTGCACGGCCCCTAGCGCGGCGTAGCAGTCTTTCACACTGTCGACGATGATGCGAATTGCAGTGAGGTCGTAGATCGTCGAGAAGTCTCGCCCTTTGCTGATCTTCGAGTAGATCGAGTAGAAGTGTTTTGGCCGGCCCTGGATCTCGGCGTTAATCTTCAGTTCTTTGAACTCGTCGCGTAGGCGCGCGATCGCCTGCTCGACATCGGCTTCACGCTCTCGCCGCGTCTTAGCCACTCGCTCGACGATATCGTGATACGGGCCGGGATCGAGGTAACGCAGGCACTCGTCTTCGATCTCCCATTTGATCTTCCAGATCCCAAGACGGTGCGCGATCGGCGCGTAGATGTCGAGCGTCTCGCGCGCGATCGCCTGCTGCTTGGCCGGCGGGAGGCTGCCCAACGTCCGCATGTTGTGCAGCCGATCGGCCAGCTTGATAATGATGACGCGGATGTCTTTGGCCATTGCCAAAAACATCTTGCGAAGATTCTCGACTTGCGCGTCTTCCTTCGATTGGTATGGGATGCGGGTCAGCTTCGTCACGCCGTCGACCAGACGCGAGACCGCCTCGCCAAAGCGGCCGGCGACCTCCTCGGCGGTAACCGACGTATCCTCGACGACGTCGTGCAGCAGCGCGGCGGCGATCGTCTGATGGTCCATCTCGAGATCGGCCAAGATCCCGGCGACCGCCAGCGGGTGCTCGATGTAGGACTCGCCCGAAGCCCGGCGCTGGCCTTGGTGAGCCGCATTGGCAAGCTGATAGACGCTCATCAACCACTCCCCGTCGGCCGAGGGGTCGTAGGACGCAACGCGTTCGATCAGCTGGGAAATGGTCATACCGCCACTATTATACAGCCCCGGCGCGCGACGCCCTAACGCGGACCTAAAGAACCGCTTACGAGGGGCTTGGGGCGGGTGTAATTGTCTCGGTGTCCAGCCGGTTCTTGAAGAAGATCGTCGCGATCTTCCCCTGCGAATCGAGCGCCAGCCACAGGTAGATATTCCCGGATTGGCACTGCATCTGGTAGATGTAGCCGCGCGCGCCCGACGGGAAACTGGGGTCGGCCCAGGGTCCGATGAAGACCGCATTCGTCAGTGCCCCGAGTTGTCCGAGCGCCCGGGACGTATCGGCGACCTTCTCGTCTGAAAGCTTCTCCGTGACTTGCGGGGCGTAGAGATGCTGGTTCACGATCCCGGCCTGCCAATCAACGAACTGCTGGCGGGCAAGCTTGGTGATCGCCGGATCGGCAACCGGCGCCGGCGATGGCGATGGCGATGGTGTCGGATGCGGTCGCGCCGAGCTCGTTACCGTGAGCGCGGCGAAAACGAGCGGTACGATGGCGGCGACTCGAGGCGAAAATCTCATCTCGTGCTTCAATACGAAACGAAGGTCACGATCTCCGCGCCGGCAATCGCCTCGCGTCCTCGCAGCGCGGTCAGCTCGAGCAAGAATGCAAAGGCTTCTACCGAGGCACCGAGGCGTTCGAGCAGTCGCGCCGTCGCGCGCGCCGTACCGCCGGTGGCCAGCACGTCGTCGACGACCAGGACGCGCTCGCCCTTGGTTATTGCGTCCGCGTGAATCTCCAGCGAGTTGGTTCCGTATTCGAGCGCATACTCTTCGGTGAGGCGCTCGTAGGGCAGCTTTCCCGGCTTGCGCACCGGGATGAATCCGGCTCCGATCGCGTAGGCAATCGGTGCGGCAAGGATATATCCGCGAGCCTCGATTCCAACGACGTGATCGATTCCGCGCCCGCTAAAGCGCTCGACAAATAGGTCGATTGCTTGACGAAACCCTTGCTTATCTTTCAACAACGGGGTAATGTCACGGAAAAGGATTCCGGAAATCGGAAAATCCGGGATCGCTCGAATCAGCGCTTCGATCTCCACGCGTGCCGGGTTTGAGTCGGGGGATCGAATGGCCTGCAGGAAAGGAGAACATGAAGAAACCGCAAGTTCTGGCTGCCGTGATGACGGCAGCACTTGCCGCCAGCGCGGCCGTGCCCGCACTGGCCGATGGTAGCGGAAGCACGAACACGATCATCTTTGCAAGCGCCGCCGCCGCAGCGTCGGTTCCTTTGGTCGTTAACTACAACCACAAAGTCCGGGAAAAGCGCGCGGAAGAGCAAGAAGTCACGCGCCGGCAAGATGCCTACCGCGACTGGTTCTACCACAAGTACGGCTACTACCCGACCTACGATCAGTTCAAGCAGTGGTACGTACAGACGTACAATAAGAGTCCTGGGTAGGGTCCCTCACAACCGCGACGCCGAGCCTTTCGAACGAGATTGGCTCGGCGTTTTCTTTGGGCGATCGAACATTCGCCGTTTCGCCATCGCCTTCGCTGCCGCGATCGCGCTCCACGAAATCGCAGCCGGCGTGATTCCGCGCAATCCGGCAAGCGCGCCGCCACAACGCGAAATCGTCACCCGCGCGCAGATTCTACGGGTCGTCCGTCGGGTCGCCGTCAAACCGATACCGCGGCCGCTACCAACAGCGGTGCTCTCGCCGGCCTGGTCGCCGCAACCGCGTCGCGCTCGCGTGTTGGCAAAATCGGTCGAAGGCCGAGCGGGTGCGCGAGGCGCTGCGGCGAGGACGAAGGCGCCGGCCCAACGCTACGGGGCCAAGCCCGTCTGGGATGTTGGAGCCGGCAGCGGCACGGGCCAGCTCGCGGGTGCACAGACGGGCAGCGCGACGGGTTCGGGTAGCGGATCCGGAACCACGGGGGGCGGTAGCGGCGCGGCAGCCGGTTCGGAACCTTGCGGTTTCGTCGAATTTTCCGATCCGCACGGCAGCGCGTTCGACGCTCGCTCGCGCGGATTCTACGTCGATATCAGAATGCAGGTGCACTTCGCCGACGGCACCTCACAGTCGCTCGTTCTCGACTACCCATGGTATTACTCGAGCGAGGCCGCCAATCCGTGGTCCGACCGAAACTTGCGCGATCCCAACTTTCCGACGCGTTTCCAACCGCCGCCGCAAAGCAAACTCGGAAACGAGCCGGAGTTAGTACGCTACGTGATCGATCACAGCACCGTCGACGGCATGACCCTTCTTAAAGACTGTCCGAGCCCGACGCCTTCGAGCTAGTCTCCCTCACTACCACGGTGCAACGAATCGCGGGTCGACGGCAGCGGTAACGATTTTACGAAACGTCGCAAACGGACAGTCGAGCGCGGGGCAGCCGGGAATGTAGACCGGCACCCGCTGCGGGCTTTCGCCGTGACCCGCGCGCATCGAATCGAGCGATTGTGCGGCGAAGAACGTGCGTACCGAGGGCTGCGTTCCCGGCGCCGCGCGTAGCTCAAAGATCAGCGCGCTTCCCGGCGGCGTATCGTTGTACTGATCGCCGTCGATCAGCCACGAGAGTCCGAGCAATCCCGAAAACTCGGCGAGCTGCGTGTCGTGCCCCGATAAAAAGACGAAACGGGTCTTTGGCGGAACTCGCGTCCCGGACACGGCTTGGCCGGTCGCGCCTTCCTCGAGCGTCTGCAAAATGTGCGTCATCATGTTCGACGAATGGGCGCGGGCCGTGTAACGATTGCCGTGTTCCAACTGCTTACCCAGAACGTGGAGCACGAGCAGTTGCAACAGGTGAGCGCGATCGACTCGCCCCCAACCGACGTCCGCGTTACCGTTGGTGTATTCCAAGAGCATGTTCTCGGCAACGTCGCCGGCCATGTCGAGGCCACCCGAGAGGCCGGCAAGCCCGCCGTCACCATCGTTGGCAACCGTCGTCGGCACTTGCGAGATCTGCTTGCAGGTTGCGGGTGATTCGCATCCCAGAACCGACTCCATCATCGCAAATGCCCCGCCGTACGCCACGGTCAGCGCGTTGAGATTGCCGCCGACCGCACCGAGAACCGATGCCATCGACTCCGCCTTATCAACGACGCCGATACCCGGCAGCGGATCGAAGAGCCGATCCGGATCGGCCGGCGCATGGTGAACCGGGATATTGCACCCCGGTGCGAGGCCTGCAAGAACCGCATCCCCGGTTGCGCGCGTGCGCTGGTCGATGTCGGCCCAGACGAAGATCGAACCAGCGGGCGGGCAGCCATGCTCCCCAATAGCCAGCGATTCGCCGTACGTCCGGCGATAGTATGCGCCGAACTGTTGCATGAGCAGGGCTCCATGCTCGGTCAGGTTCCCCGGCTTACCCGGCCACGCGGGCCACGTTTGGGCTGCATACGCCTGCAGCTCCGCCGGATGCGTCGGGGAGCGCACGCCGTGGCGACTGAGCACGATGACCATGCGGAGTTGCGACGGGGAAGGAGCCGCAACGGCCGCGGCTTGCGTCCACAGGGCTGCGACGAAAAGGGTGGCGATAGGTCCGATCGAGCGCACAAAAAGCCTTTCGAAAAAGTAACGAGCTTTCTCGATTGTAACCCCACTACATGACATCAAAATGAAGCGGGCCGGCGATGACCCCCGCTCGAGGATCAGACTTTGAGTTCGACCTTTTCAAGGGCGCCCTTGGTTGGAACGACATGATGGTCGAGACGCAGTTCCGACGGATCCATTCCGAACGCCAAGCCCAGCAGCTGCGGGAGATGGAAGATCGGAACGCCGATGTCTTTCTTGAGAACGCGCGCCGCATCGGGCTGCTGGCCGTCCAAATTGAGGTGGCAGAGCGGACACGGGGTAACCAGCAGATCGGCGCCCTTATCCTTCGCTTCCATGATGTGGTTGCCGCCCATCGCCAGCGCCTTTTCACGATTGAACGTGAGCATCGGGAAGCCGCAGCACTTCGTCGAGCCGCGGTATTCGACCGGTTCGGCGCCCAGCAGCGCAATGAGCTGCTGCAGATAGGTTTTGCGTTCGGGGCGTTCTTTGAGACCCAGCGATTCCTCGGGCCGTAAAATGTAGCAGCCGTAAAACGGCGCGATTTTAAGGCCGGTCAGCTTGCGTTTGATTGCCGACGCGACCCGCTCGATACCGATATCTTCAAACAGCATCCACAACAGATGCTTCACCTTCGTGGTGCCGCCGTAGCGAAAGCCTTGGTCGCCGATGGTCGCATTGGCGCGATCCATGCGCTCCTTGTCGTGCTTTAGCCCATAGTTGTGATTCGAAAGGACGCCTTGGCACGTGCTGCAGATCGTCATGAGATCCGCGCCTTCCGATTCGGCCATCGCCAGCGTCAAGCCGTTGAGCGCATCGGCGAGCTGCGGGTTCTGCTCGCTCAAAACACCGGCGCCGGTGCACGGCGCCTCCCATAGCTCTTTGAGCTCGAGGCCCAGTGGCTCGGCGATTGCCTTGGCCGAAACGTAGAGTTCCGGGCAAGCGCCTTTCGAGACGCAGCCGGGATAGAAAGCTACCTTCACTTAAACCGTCCTCCGACGCGTTCGAAAATGGTCTTGATGCGATTGACTCCGGGTATTGCTTTGTGAATCAGCGGTGGAAGTTTACCGGCGCGAATCAAATTGAACGCGCTCGGCAACGTCTTGATCTGTTCGACGATGTTAAAGAAGCCGACCGACTTGGGCATTAACGTCAGCTCGTTGAGCCGCCCGCTGTCGCGAACCGATTCGGCAAAGGCGTCGGCGTGGCGCGTACCCGCGTTGTTCGTGAAGCCGGCATCGACCGCCATCCTTCGCAGCTTCAAAATTTGTTCGAGCGGAGCGACGCCCTTCGGGCACTGAGTCACGCATTCGTAGCAGTGCGTGCAGTCCCATATGCCGCCCGGCTTGCTGTATTCCGCAAGACGCTCCTTCGTCTCGGCATCGCGCGGATCGCCGGCATAGCGAAAGGCTTGCGCCAGCGCTTGCGGCCCCAAGAAGTCCGGGTTGACGGCAAACGACTCGCAGTCCATCAGACAAGCGCTGCAGCTAATGCAGCTGACTTCCTGAATCAGCTCCTCCATCGAAGCGTTGGAGACGCGATACTCTTCGTTCGGCGGCGGCACCGGCTGCTTGTTCTGCAACCACGGCTTGACTGCCAAATGCTTGTCCCAGAACGGCTTCATGTCGCAGACCAAGTCGCGAATGATCGGCATCGACGGGGGAGACTCCACGCGCGTCTTGCCGTCTTGCGTAAAGGCCGAGAGTTTGCTCTTACAGGCCAGGTTCGCGTGACCGTTGATCCACATCGCGCACGACCCGCAGATCGCGCTGCGGCACGCGCAGCGCACTGCCAGCGACTGATCCTGATACTCTCGAATGGCAATAAGCGCGTCGAGCACGACCGCGTGTTCCGGGAGATCGACCGTGAACGTTTGGTAGCGGCGAGCCGGCGAGCGATCCCAGGGCGCCGGGAACGGCGCGCCCGGCACCGCGTTCTCGGGGTACGTGCCTTCGGGGTTGTATCGCCCGACTTCGATCGTAAACTGCATCAGTAGCTGCGCACCTCGGGCTGCCATCGAGTGATTGTGACGGGAAGATAGGAGAGCTCGGGTTCCCCTTCGCCGTGGCGCGTTAAGAGGATGTGCTTGAGCCACTCCCTGTCGTTACGCTCGGGGAAATCGACGCGCGTATGCGCGCCGCGGCTCTCCGTGCGTTCGAGCGCGCTGCGGATGATCGTCTCGCCGCAGTCGAGCAGGTAGCCCAACTCGAGCGAGAACGTCAAGGCTTGATTGAAGACCCGGCCCTTGTCGCCGACGGCGATCGTTTCGTATCGCTGCCTGAAGCCTTTGATCTTTTCGAGCGCCTCGCGCAAGCCCGCCTCAACGCGATAGAGTCCGACCAGCTCGTCCATCATCGTTGCCAGTTCGAGGCGCAGCCCCGCGTTGGTTTCGCCGGTGTACGGACGGCTCAACAGCTCGCGCAGACGTTCTTGTTCGCTTCGCAGGAGCGCCTCACCGCCGGTGCCCGCGGGCGTCTTCTTTGCATAGTCCGCAGCGACTTTACCCGAACGGCGGCCAAAGACGATCGTGTCGAGCAGCGAGTTGGCGCCGAGGCGATTCCCCCCGTGAACGCTTACGCACGCAACTTCGCCGGCGGCGTAGAGCCCAGGCACGGCCGTCGCGCCCTCGACGTCGGTTTTGATGCCGCCCATCTGATAGTGCATCCCAGGCCGGACAGGGACCGGGTCTTTGACCATATCGATGCCCAGATAGTCCAGCGCCATCTCGTGAATCTGCGGAAGCTTTTTGAGGATGACGTCGGGGCCGAGATGGCGCAGATCGAGCAGGACGTTTCCGTCGATGCCGCGCCCTTCGCCGATCTCCGTGGCTTCGGCGCGCGACGTCACGTCGCGGGCGGCAAGCTCCATCTTGTTGGGCGCGTAGCGCTTCATGAAGCGCTCGTTCAGCGAGTTGAGCAGATAGGCACCCTCGCCGCGCGCGGCTTCGGTCATCAAGAAACCGCTACCGGCCAGCGTCGTCGGATGGTATTGCACCATCTCCATGTCCATGAGCGGCGCGCCTACGCGATACGCGAGCGCATATCCATCGCCGGTGCAGATAAGCGCGTTGGTGCTCGGCTCGTAAAGCCGGCCCAGTCCGCCCGCCCCGACGATTACCGCTTTCGAGCGCAAGAGGTGCAGCTCGCCGGTTACCATTTCGAGCGCAACCAAACCTCGGCACGCTCCCTCTTCCATATGCAACGCGGTCGCGAACCATTCTTCGTAAACCTTGACGCCCGCTTTGAGAATTTGGTCGTAGAGCGTTACGAGCAACGCTTGTCCGGTGATATCGCCGACGAAGTACGTCCGCGCCTGCGACGCGCCGCCGAAGGCTCGCGTTCCAAGCTTTCCGTCGGGCCCGCGGAAAAAGATGACGCCCATGTGCTCGAACTCGATGATGTCGCGAGGCGCTTCCTGAGTCATCGCTTCGACTGCATCCTGATCGGCGAGATAATCGCTGCCTTTGACCGTGTCGAAGGCGTGCGATTCCCAGCTATCGGTCTCGGCGATCGCGGCGTTGATGCCGCCCTGGGCGGCACTCGAATGGCTGCGAATCGGATGAACCTTCGTGACGATTGCCACGTCGGCACCGGCGCGCGCTGCCTCGAGCGCGGCCCGCATGCCCGCTAACCCTGCGCCCAAGACTAAGACGTCGTGATCGGTGATCACCGGCGAGTAGTTTCCCTAAAAGAGTCGACGCCATTCCGAACGCCTGTTCGATAGGTTAGATCCTGCATTTGGCTACGCACTAAGGATAGGGCTCCGCTCGCACCCCCGATATGCGTTTCGTAGCCGGTTCGTTGTGTGTGCCTACGCCGCGGCATCCTGGCCGCGGCGACCGGCTTCCTCGGCCGGGTCTGGCTCACTCTTGAGCGCCAACTGCGCTCGCCCCCGAATCACCAGCGCCGCATTGACGTCGGCGTGGTTGCGGTAACCACATCCGATGCAACAAAAGCGCCTTCTTCGGCGGCTCTCCCGCGCAACGTGCCCGCAGTGCGAGCACTCCCGCGACGAGAAACGACAGTCCACCTCGACCACCGAGCGCGCAGCTTCCTCCGCTTTCGCCACGATCATCTGCCGAAGCAAACCAAATCCGCTATCTAACACTACCCGATTCAAACCAGCCTTGGCCCGCACGTTGCGCCCGTGGCAGGCAACGCTCCCTTTGGCGCTGCGGGTCATCGCACGAAGGGACAGCTTCTCGAGCACGATCGCATCGGCGCCGTTGACTAGCCGGCGAGCGATTTTATGGGCATAGTCGCGCCGCGCGTTGGCTTCCCGTTCCCTCGCGCGCGCTAGCCTTTCCCGTGCTTTGATACGGTGATGCTCGCGGCCGTTGATGACTCTTCCCGCCCTATCGCGAACCGTCGCCGCCTCCAGTTCACGCTGCAGCCGTGCGGTTTTGGCTTTGCGCTTCTCGCCCACCGCTGCATTGGCGATCAGCCGGCCATCGGAGAGCGCCAATAGCACGTGCACCCCACGATCGACGCCGATCACTTCATTCGTTGCCGGCAACGGCCGGACCGGACGTTCGCACTCAAGGCACGCGTACCAGCGGTCGTTCTTACGCACCACCCAGGCGCGACCATAGGTCGCCGGGACCTGCCGCCCTTTGCGCAGTTTGACGCCGCCGACGCCGGGGATACTTACCCGTTGCTGCGTTTGGTCGAAGCGTAGGGCCCGATCCCCGTGTGGGAACTCAAGTTGCTGCCAGCGGAGCCAACTCTTAAAGCGGGGGTAGCCTCCGGTCTCACCGCGTTTGCAGCGCCGGAAGAAGGCCGTCATCGCCAAGTCCAGCCGATGCAGCACCGCGTCTTCGGCCTCGCGGTAGACGGCTCGCAGCCGTCCATCTTCGCCTCGCAGCGCCGTGATCTCCGCGTACTGCATCTTCGCCGTTACCGTGACCCTGCGCAGACGGTAGGCATCACGGCGTTGCTGCAGCAGCGCGTTGTAGAGGTCGCGCGTCACGTCGAGCATCACCGCCAGCGCCGCGGCTTGGCGCGTGGTTGGGTAGAGGCGAATCCGCTCGATGCGTTTCACACCAGCGAGCATAACCCCGCACACTGCCATGAGCTTGGCACACCCTGTTTGTCAAGTGTTCGTCGTTTGTGCTGATCGCTGCGCCGCTTGCGCTTCGGACGGCACCTTGGTCCGCAGTCATTGAATCGCCGGACCTTGCGACGGCGTCGTTCACATCGTCTTCACTACCTGGGAACCCCCTAGCCGCCGGCGGTCATCGTCGCAGTAAGCCTCTCGACTCAACCACGTCAGGAGACCTCATGCTACAGAACGTTACGATCACGCCCGCGCGCCGCTCGCTCGAGTTCGGCATCTACCGCGATGGCGACAATAATCTCGATGCCATCCAGGAATCGACGCTCTCGCAAGCGTTGCACACGAGCGCCCGCGACTCGAGCATCGAGTTCACGGTCGAAGACACGACGACGCTACGCCCCTTCGACTCCGCTCAGGGTGACAAGGGCCGGCTTCATACGGAACGTTATACGATCGCCGACGGGGGCGTCGGCAACGTGCGCTCGGGGGAGGCCGACGACATGAGCTACGAACCAAGCCTGGCGCGATTCGTGGCTCGCACGCTCGACAACGCGGAAGCCAGCGGGGCGAAACAGACGTGGATCGACCTGGTCGATCACGGCGGCGGCGATGGCGGGGGCCTCGAGACGAGTGACGGCAGCGTGATGGCTATGCCGGATATTGCCAAAGCAATCTCCGACGGTCTCGCGATGCACGCAGCCGCCCACCCCGAAGATGCCCCGCGTTCGATCGACGGCGTTGTTGCAAACCAATGCCTGATGGACACGATGGGCTTCGCAGACGCGCTCTCCAAGGCCGGCGTACGGTATCTCGCCGCCAGCCCGGAAACGATGCTGGCGCCGGGCGTTCCAAGCGACGTCGCGCACGTGATCGCGTCGCGCGAAAACGATCCTAAGGCAATGGCCAAGGGTGTCGTCAGCGACGTAATGCGCACTAGGTACGACGCGGGCGAGTTCGGAGGCTTCGGGCCGGCCGCCGCCTTCGACGTGCTCGATCTCGATCCGGCGAAGATGCGAGTCGCCGAAGCAAGCATCAAGCGTCTCAACGACGACGTCGGCGCAGAAGCCGGCGCAAACGGCGTGCGCGGCATCGTGCGTGAGGACGCCCGCTCGATCCAAGGGATGGTTCGCTTTCCGGAGGCTTCGAAGGACATGCCATGGCGCGCCGACCGCCCGGCGATCGCCTTCTACGACACACTTAGCGGCGACGGCCGTTTAGACGCGCGCCTTCGCAGCGATGCCGGCGCCGCCGCAGCCGCCGTTCGCGGGTTGGTCTTGGCTCACGCAGAAAGCGGCGAGTTCGCGCCGTTCGGCGGCGCGGATTACTCCGATGCGGCCGGACCGACCATTCACCTCCCGACGACACGCAACCAAATCGATCCGTGGGCATCGGGCGGCGTCGTCGAAACCAAGAACGACTTTTACAACAACGTCGACGAAGCCGCCATGACGCGCGTGCTGGCGTAAGCAAGAAGCTTCGCGATCAGGGCTTCCTTACTCGCGAAGACGTACGCTCGAAGGGTAGATCGGCCGGTTGAGCACGCGCTCGAGCGTTTCGGGCGGCGCGAAGAGCGCGAGCTCGCAGAATCGCGAGAACGCTTCGCGCGTCGCTTCGCCTTCAGCATAGCGCTCGTTACGCTCCATCTCGATTCGTCCGCTCACCTCAAGGAATCGAATGAAGCGGCCATCGTCGTCTTCGCCGACCTCGACCAGCCCCGAATCGGAAAAGATTCGCAACGCAGCCTCGATCGTGCGGTCGCGCACACGGTCGATCTCGAGCGTTCCTGCGATCTCGGCGTTGCCGCCCCGCACGAGAGCCTGGCGAGCTAAGCTTCGCAGACCGCGGTAGATTTCACGCAACCGCGCCAGCGGCGGCGCATCGAGGTCGATCAAGAATTCGTTGAGCGTCCGGTCCTGCGGTCCATAGAGCAGATGAATTTGCGCGGGGCTCCCGTCGCGCCCAGCCCTGCCGGCTTGCTGATTGAACTCACCTGAGTCGAAGTTGAGATGGAAGAGCACGACGTTGCGAACGTCGGGCAAGTCGATGCCTTCGCCGAATGCCGACGTCGCAACCACGACGCGAAGCGCGCCCTCTCGAAAGAGGCGTTCGACCTCGAGCCGCTCGGCGTTCGGCATCTTGCCGTGGTAGAACATCACCGTGTTGCCGAGATGTTTGCGAAGACGCTGCGCGACCTTGGTAACCTCCGGCCGCGAGTGGCAGTAGATGATGCCCTTCTCCGGCGGGCCGTCGCGCGACGAAAAGAGCTCGGTCAGATATGCGAGCTTATCCTTGGTCCCGCGACCATCGGCAATGCGAAGGTTGGCGCGCACCGTCGGATCGATCACCCAGCTTTCAATGCGCAGATCGTCCACGATCCGGCGAAACGTTTCGTCGCCTGCGGTTGCCGTCAGTGCGAGCACCGGCGGATTGCCCAGCGAGGAAATCGTTGCCGCGAGCCGCGCGTAGGCGGGCCGGTGGCGCGACTCCGCAAGATGATGCGCTTCGTCGACGACGACGAAGGACGGCGTGCTTCGTCCGCGGAGCGCCTCGCGGTGAAACTCGAGAAACTCCGGCGTCGCTAAGACGACGTCCCACGACCCCTCGCGCAGCGCCGCGAACAGATCTTCGCGCTCGTCGTTGTCAATCGAACCGTTGGCACGAAAGAAGCGCAGGCCCAGCGGTTCGAGCGTGCGGCGCAGTGATTCGAATTGGTCGTTGGCCAGCGCGCGCAAAGGGTAGACGACCAGCGTCTTGCCTGTGCCGGTGAAGGCTCGCATTGCGGCGGCATATTGAAAACAGAACGACTTGCCGCGCCCGGTGCCAAGCACCGCCAAGGTGTTCTTGCCGGCTTCAACCCGCTGTAGGACGGCCAGTTGCGCATCGTGCGGGGCCGCCGCGCCGATCAACGCGGAGCGGACGCGCTCGCCGGTCTCGGCCGCATCGTCGTGCGCCTCGGGTCGCGCGGCCGCCGAAGCATCCACGCGCCGCAACGACATGCCCAGCGCTTCACGTTCGATCACGACATTCACGCCGCGATTTCTGAAGACTTGTCCTGAGCTTGTCGAAGGGCCATCGGCTGTGGAGCTGCCTCCCGTCAGGGAAGCGACGCGCGCGCCGTAACGGGCGCCCGCGTCCATCAGCGGCGCGATATGGGCCGCCAGCCGCCGGTTAAAAAAACCAAGCTGAAGCTGCCCGTAGTGGACGGCGATGGCGTTGCCGTCATGTGGATTATCCGCCTGGCGGATCAACTCGAGCGGCGCGCCCGGTCGCAAGCCAGCGATGATGTCTTGGCGTCCTTCGAAAGAGACGCCCGCGAGCTTGGTGTGAAAGCGCGGCGCGTCGCCGATCGTTGCGTAGTCATCGTGCAGATACTCGTCGCCCTTGGCGAAGAGGCGCTCGACGAAGGCGTCTTCTGCCTTTCGAAGGGTCGGAGGAGTGGCGAAGACCGGCTCGCCCGCTAAGAGCAGTTCGAAGGCGGCCTCCGACGCCGTCGGCGGCGGCAGGCTTTTAGGGCGCGTCGCCCTCGCGGTGCTCTTCGGCGTCTTCGAAGTTGAGCGTGATTTCTTCGTGACCTTGCTCCAAGGCGGCGTCGTGTAGCCCAGCTTCCTGTGCGTCGAGCGGGTCGATCAGCTCCTGTTCTTCACCCGCCACGAACGGTTCTTCCAACGCGACGGCGCTCTGCGCGTCGTCGGTCCGCCGCTTGCGATAACGCTGTGCCGGAGCCGGCGAGACCGTACGCGCCGCCTTCGCCTTTTGCCGGCGCTCGCGCCGCGCGGCGACGATATCCTCGCGCGCCACGCCGCTGCGGCTCTGCAGCGAGACGGACTCCGCGCGCGATCGCGCGGTACCGGTTCGAGCCTGCGAAAGTTCGGCGCGCCGGCGTTTCGAAGCCGCCTCTAACTGGCGTTTGCGGTAGCCCAGCACGAGCGGCGCCGAGAAGAAAATCGAATGGTAGCCGCCCGAGCAGATGCCGACCAGCAGCGCAAAGGCAAAGTTTTTGAGGCTCGCTCCACCCAATGCCAACAGCGCGACCAGCGTGATAATGACGGTCGCAAGCGTGTTGAACGAGCGCGTCATCGTCTGTTTGATCGATTCGTTGACGATCCGGTCGTACGGCTGCCCCGCCATGAGCTTCGTGTTCTCTCGAATTCGGTCGAGAATGACGATCGTATCCATGACCGAGTAACCGATGACGGTCAGCACCGCAGCCAGGAACGCGTCGTCGGCGCGCCGGTCGGCCAGCGCGTAGATGCCGATCATCATCGCGGCGTCGCGCACCAGCGCGATGACGGTTACCAAGCCGAAGATGTAGTTCCAGCCGAATCGGAACGCGATGTAGATAAACTGAATGCTCAGCGCGATGATCAGAGCCCAAATCGCGTTAATGAGATACTCGCGTCCCAACGATGGTCCCACCGCCGTAATCTGCGAGGCCGCGCGATCGACCGGAGCGACGGTGTTCAGCGCGTTCCAGAGCGGTGCCGAGTCGTTGGCGTACGCGCTCTGCGTCTGAATCACGAAGCCTTTGCCGTTGGTGCCGGCCGTGGTGACCGATTCGTCGGTCAGACCCAAGCCCGCGAGGGCGGTCCGGACTTTATCGCTCGTCGTCGGTTGGGTAAACTGGACGTCGATGTCGGTTCCGCCGGTGAACGAAAGCCCCAAACGCAGCATGTGCGACGGCTGAAACCCGTTGCCGCCCTTAAAGCCGTTGTAGATCATCGACCCGAACCCGATCGCGATGATGATATACGAGATCGTCGAGACGATGCGGAACCAGCCGACGATATTCCAGTTCAGCCTGCGAAAGAGCACGAGCTACGTCCCCGCCTTCGCCGGCGAAAAGATGCCGAGGTCCGCGCGCTTGACGCCGTAGAGCTCCGGCGTCGTCAGGATGTTGTTATCGACGAGCACGTCGACGAAGAAACGCGTGATGAAGACCGCGGTGATGAGCGAGACGACGGTTCCCCAGAAGAGCGTGAAGGCAAAGCCTTTCACCGTGCCCGTGCCGAGCGTGTAGAGCACGCCGGCGCCGACGATCGTCGTGAAGTGGCTGTCGAAGACGGCGGAAAAGGCTCGCTGGAATCCGACGCGGACTGCGGCGCGCATCGTCTTTCCGTTCCACAGCTCTTCTTTGATGCGCTCGAAGATCAGCACGTTGGCGTCGACGGCCATGCCGATCGAGAGCACGAAGCCGGCGATGCCGGGAAGCGTCAGGGTCGCGTGCGAGAGTGCCAGAATCGCCATCATTGCCAGCACGTAGATCGCGAGCGCAAAGTCGGCTAAGAGACCCGGCAGACGGTAGACGACGATCATGAAGATCAGGACGAGGCCGAGGCCCAGCGCCGCGGCTCGCATCGATTGAACGAGGTCGATCTTGCCCAGCGTCGGGCCGATCGACTCCTTCTCGACGATCTTGATGCTGACCGGCAAGGCGCCGGCGTTGAGCTCGTTGGCCGTCGTTATCGTGGTTTCTTGAGTGAACGTTCCGGTGATTTGGCCGCTATCGTAGATCGGGCTTTGGATGATGGGCGCCGAGAGATAGCGATGATCGAGAAAGATGCCCAGCGGCTTCTGGAGATTTGACGACGTCAGCTTGCCGAATTTTGCCGGATCCTTCGTTTGAAAGAGAATGTCGGGCTTGCCGCCTTGATCGTAGCCGGCCTGCGCGCCCTTGAGCTCCGAGCCGGAGTAGACGACCTTCCCGCTGAGGTCGTACGCAGTCTTTGAAACGTACAGCTCGGCGGCGGCCTTTTGCTTGGGGTCGAGGTTTGGCAGCAACAACTCTGAGTTCGCGGCGTCGGCCTTCTGCATGACGTCGAACGGCACGATCTTATATTCGAGAACCGCAACCTGCTTGAGGACTTTTTCGGCTTGATCCGGATCCTTCACCGCCGGCAGCTCGACCAGGATTCGATCGGTGCCGACGTTGCTGATCGACGGCTCGGCAACGCCGAGTCCGTTGATGCGGCGATCGATGACCTCGCGAGTCTGCGCCTGTACCTGCGAGGTAATCTGCGGCACCGAGGCCGTCGGATAGAGCTGCAGCAGCAGTCGCGCACCGCCCTGAAGGTCGAGCCCGAGACGGATCGTCTTCTGGACGGGGACGACCGCCCAGATCGAGATCGCGCAAACAGCGATGATGACGAGTGCCTTGAAAGGCGCCTTAAAGTTTTTCCAGTTCATTGGAGCCGGTGGACCTTAGCCTTCCAGCGGCGCCGGGCCTGCCATCGGCCGCCAGAGGCGGCGGCCGGTTATGAGTAATCCAAGCACTGCCAACCCGGCAACCAAGCTGCAGATCGTACCGGCGATCGGCCGACCGTAGATGAACGAGCCGGTGGCAAAGAGCGCGCCATACACCGCCGCGACGCCGAGTACCCAGCCGAGGAGCGCCATCGGCAGCGAGTCCGGCGAGGGCCCTAGGCCGCTGGCGCGGCGCACGCGCGCCCAACCCGGCCCCGCCGGGCGCACCTTGGCGTAGAAGGCCGTCAGCGTTTCCTCGCCTACCGGCGGCGTAAGGTAGGTCACGACCACCCAGACGAGCGTCGTGATGCCGATCGTCGTCAGGAGCGCGGTCGTCGAAGCGACGGCGTGCCCGGTGCGCGCGGCGATGAAAAACGCGAGCGCCGCGGCGAACGAGGCAAGCATCGCGCTTACCTCGCTCCAAGCGTTGATCCGCCACCAGAACCAGCGCAACAAGTAGATGAGCCCGGTTCCCGCGCCGATCGAGAGCAGCAAGTTGAACGCGTCCTTCGCGTTATCGAGCACGAAGGTGAGGGCGACGCCGACCGCCATTAGGAGCGCCGTCACCAGCCGGCCCGCGAAGACCAACTCGCGCTGACTCGAGTTCGGCCGAATGAAACGCTGATAGAAATCGTGCACCAGATACGACGTGCCCCAGTTCAGATGCGTCTCGATCGTCGAGCGGTAGGCCGCGAAGATTCCGGCGACCATGAAGCCGGCAAAGCCCGCCGGCAAGAAGACGAGCATCGCGGGATACGCGACGTCGTTGCCGATGAGATTGGGCGCGAGCGCCGGGAAGCGCAGCTGCACGTCGTGCAGCGTCGGAAAGACGATCGTGGAGGCCAGCGCCACGACGATCCACGGCCAGGGGCGCAGCGCATAATGCATCGCTTGGAAGGCAAACGTACCGAAGAGCGCGTCGGACTCCGTGCGCGCCGCCAGCATTCGCTGCGCAACGTAGCTTCCTCCACCGGGCTCGGCCCCTGGATACCACACCGACCACCACAGCACCGTCATCGGAATGACGAAGACCGCGAGCACGTTCTTCCAATCGCCGAAGTTCGGCAGAATCGAGAGCGCGGCGGCATTGTGACCGCTAAAGTGCGCGATCAGGCCGTGTAAGCCGCCGACGCCCGGCGCGTGAATCGCGAAGTAGGCTGCCGCGAATGCCGACGTCATCGTAATGCAGAACTGGATCATGTCGGTGACCATGACGCCCCAGAGTCCGGCGGTGGCGGCGAAGATAATCGGAACCGCGACGCAAATCGCCAGCGTTTCGACGCGCGGCCAGCCGAAGAGAACGCCGGCAATCTTCACCAGCGCCAAGTTGACCGTCGCGATGATCCAGCAGTTGAAGAACAGCCCGAGATAGATCGCGCGGAAGCCGCGCACGAACGACGCGGCGCGCCCGGCGTAGCGCAGCTCGTAAAACTCGAGATCGGTCAGGACGCCCGAGCGCCGCCAGAGCCGAGCATAGAAAAAGACCGTCGCCATGCCGGTGAGGAGAAACGACCACCACACCCAGTTTTCGGAGACCCCGCCGTCGCGCACGAGATTGGTGACGAGGTTGGGGGTGTCGGTGGAAAACGTCGTGGCAACCAGCGAGATGCCGATCAGCCACCACGGCGCTTGACGACCGGCCGCGAAGAACTCTGTGATATTCTTTCCGGCGCGCCGCGCGAGCACGATCGCCGGCACGAAGCTCACGCCCAAAGAAAGGACGACGATGATCCAATCGAGGGACGTCAGGTGCATTGGGCCAGCGCGTTCGGTTCCTCCTCGGCGATGACCTCGGATGTCGCCAGCGCGAGCTCGTTGGGCAACTCTCCGTAGGCATAGACACTGACCGGAATGCCGGAGCGCTGTAGGAACTCGGCAAGAACCGGGCGGAGCGCCGAGGTGCAGACGACTGCGGCGCGATCGCGCCGCATCCGTTCTGCATAGCGCTCGACCCGCGCGCGCAGCGCGAGCGCCGTGGCCGGTTCTAAGGCCTCGGCCCCGTGACGGCACCACGCCGTAACGAGCCGCCGCTCGAACTCGGGATCGAAGATCGCCGGCTCCAACCGGACGACGCCTTTACGTCGCAGCAGATCTGGAACGATCGCGCGCCTCGCCGCTTCGGCGAGTTCGCGCGGATCGCGACTGCGGCGGCGTTCACACTGTGTTCACCGCCGTGGTAAGCAGGGTGTTGTGCAGCAATCGTTCGACGGTCTCCATCCCTTCGTTACGCGGAGGCCGTTACGGCCGGTTTACGGCGTTGTTATGCTCCTGGAAGCGTGGAGTGCAGGGCGCCACGCGCTGGCCGCCAGAAGCGACGAGACGATGGCGCGAGTTGCCGGCGAACGGTTGAGCGTATAGAAGTGCAGCCCCGGCACACCGCTCTGCAGCAACCCGAGCGCCTGCATCGATGCATACGCCACGCCCAAGTCTTCGACCGCCTTGACGTCTCCTTTGCGCGCTTCCATCTCGACGTGCAGCTTCGGCGGGATGCTGGCACCGCAGAGCGCCACAAACCGCTGTATTTGGCTGAAGTTTGTGATCGGCATCAACCCCGGAAGGATCGGCAGGGTGATGCCGGCGTCGCGGACTCGGCGCTCGAACGCGAAAAACTGCGCGTTGTCAAAGAAGAGTTGCGAGACCAGAAAATCGACCCCAGCTTCCGCCTTTAGCTTGAGCGCCGCCAGATCTGCATCGAGCGTCGTCGCCTCCGGATGTTTCTCCGGGTAGCATGCAGCACCGATGCAGAAGTCGTAGTTGCGCCGCAACATGGCGATGAGCTCGTTGGCATGCTCGAAGCCTCCGGGGGCTGGGACGAACGGCGAGCCCGGCGCGGGATCGCCGCGCAACGCCAAGACGTTCTCGATGCCGGCTCGTGCCAGCTCTTCGAGCAGCGCCCGCAGTTCGGCGCGGCTGGCGCCGATGCAGGTGACGTGCGCGACCACCGTCAGTCCGATATCGCGCTGAATCTCCTTCGCGAGCGCGACGGTTCTGGCGCGCGTCGAACCGCCGGCGCCGTAGGTAATCGATACAAAAGCAGGCCGCAATGGCGCAAGCGACTCAATCGCCGCTACGAGCTGCCGCGAACCGGCATCGTCTTTGGGCGGAAAGAACTCGAACGAAAAGAACGGCCGCTGATTCGCGAGCGCGTCATTGATGCGCATCTAGCCAGTTCCTTATCGAAAGCTGCCCGCGACGCCTCCGCACAGCAGCGCCCAACCATCGACGGCGCGGAGCGCCGCGCGATCACGAGGCTACCTCGCTACATACTCTGCCGCCCTCGTTCCAATATCCAGAATAACAATTGGAGTCGCCGGTGGCCTTTGGTATCCTACGAGTTTCTCGAGGCTACACTCGAGTAATCGTTAAAATGGGTCGGGCGGCGTAACGGCGTCGGGGCCCGAGGCTTTGCGCGAGCGCGATGAGTTCTTTCGAAACGGGTCAGGCGGCGTGACAGCATCGGCGCCGGGACCTTTACGGCCAGCGGCAACCTCGTCGAGTAGGTCTTCGCGGATCTCGGGGGCTAAACCGGATCCCGCGTTCAGGTTCTGGTTCACGTTTCGCACCTTTCTGGTTGCCGCCCCCGCTCTCGTGTACGTTCGGCGGCCGGTCACCGGTACGTCAACTTCGCTGATGTGCACTTACGTGCCTGGGAGTGCCGCAGACCGAGCGCTCCTCTGAGCGTGCGATTCCACCGCCCACCGCTTGCGGCCTGAGGGCTCATTTCCGCCCGGAAAACGTGGCTCAAAACGCTTGTTCGGATTCTGTCGTAGCTCCGTCCCGGGAACCGGGTCTCTTGGCTCGCTTAACGCCCTACGGCGGGTTCATCGACCCGTAGGCATCCTCGTAATAGCTGTCACGTAAATTGCCCAGTTGCAGATCGCGCAGGACAGGGGTCCCGTCCCCGTGATAAACCGTAATCCTTTTCACGAGAAGTCGATACGCGCCGAGACGCGCATCCTTCCACTCTGAGATTTTCCACCGTTGCGGCGCCATCACTGGATAATCGTAAGGGGGCAGCGCGAGACGCTTCCCACCGCAGAGTTCGAACTCCACGCGAAATCCCTCGCGGTTAAGGATGGCGTTCTCCGCCTGCGCCTTCGTAGACACGGAAGTCTACCGCTCCTCGCTCACGCGCTCTGAGCGGATGTACTTCGTGTCCGCATTGGAGTGTGATTCGTCGTGCGCGGCCCCAGAACTTTCGTCAAGCTGGTTTCAGCCCAATCATTTGCGTGAGTATTCGCCGTTGGGGCCCGCAGCCTCGGCGGCGGCAACGTTGCGCGCCGCCACGTCGAGCGCCGCGCGCTGCGCGTCCATTCCACTGGCGGCGGCATCGAGCAGATCGACGGTCATTTCGTTACCGCCTTGATTTCCTCGAAGCGAGCGTGCTCGGCACTCAATAGTGCTTCGGAAAAGATCGCCGCCGCGGCGGTCTGCGCCATCGCGGCGTCGGCGCTGCGGCCACCCTCTTTTCCGGCGTTGGCGCGTGCGACTGCTTCCTGCGCATCTCCAAGCCCAGCCCGAGCCCGGGCGAGCGCGTTTCGCAAGGAATCCCCCACATCGAACATGCGCAGATCCTAACATCGCCCAGTGACCACGAAGATTACGTTAGATTGATGAAGTATGACGGAAACCAGGTCAATATAGGGTTATAATCGATACCTCACCCCGCTCCGCGAAAAGGACAAGTCATGCGAATCTTAAGATCGCTCCCTGCATTTATGGCGGCAATTCTCTTAGCCGCCCTTCCGCTGCCCTCGCCTGCCCAGTTTGCCGTCGGCGTCGGCGTTTCGATCGGCGTGGCCCCGCCGGCGATTCCCGTCTACGTACAGCCCCCGGCGCCCTATCCGAACTACCAGTGGACCCCCGGCTACTGGGGCTACGGCTCGGCCGGATACTATTGGACTCCCGGAGTTTGGGTCGCGCCGCCATCCGTCGGCCTCTTATGGACGCCCGGCTACTGGGGCGCCGGCGTCGGCGGCGGTTATGGATGGACCGGCGGTTACTGGGGAGCCAGCGTCGGCTTCTACGGCGGCGTCAACTACGGAGCCGGCTATTATGGCAGCGGCTTCGTCGGCGGCGCATGGGCCGGCAATCAGTTCCGCTACAATACGGCCGTGACGAACGTGAACCGAACCACGATCCACAACACCTACGTGAACAAAACCGTCATCAACAACAACCACTACAACAACAGCTCTCACGTTAGCTACAACGGCGGCCACGGCGGTACGACGGCCAAGCCGACGTCGGGCCAGATCACGGCTCGCAAGAACGGCCGGCCCCCCACTACCGATCAGAAAAACCAGGCGAAGTACGCGAGCGACGACCGCAATCAATACGCGAGCGTTAACAAAGGCAAGCCGACGTTGACGGCTTCCCAAAAGCCGTTCAACAGTACGAACAAACCGCCGAACTCCGCGCCGGTAACGACTGCCGACAAGCAAAACGCGCAGAACCAGATGAAGTCCGGCGGTTCGAATACGAATAAGGCGCCCACAACGCAAAACAAACAAGGCGCGCCCACAAACCAAAACAAACAGGCTGCGCCCACAACGCAAAACAAACAAACGGCGCCGAAGACGCAAAATAAACCAGCCGCGCCCACAACGCAGCACAAGACCACGCCGACGACGCAGCACAAGTCCGCGCCCACGACGCAGCACAAGTCTGCACCGACGACGCAGCACAAGCCCGCGCCGCAATCGAAGCCCCCGAGCGGACAGGCAAAGCCGCCGCAGGGCGGCGGACAGGGTAAGCCGCCGCCGAACGGCGGGAACAAGAGCAAACCCCCGACGCGCTAAGCCGCGCTCGCGCAGGGGCCCGCAAGGGCCCCTGTTTTTTTTTTTGCGCACGTGAAGCGTGATGTGAGAGCGAGGTGAACGGCGCGTTGGAAGGGCCTGATGAACGGGTAAGAGTTGTATGAAACCGCTCTGTATGCCTAAATTCGTCCGCGTGAGACCGCTTCTTTGCGGATATAATTCAAGCATCCACTCCGGAAAGGAGAACTTATGCGAATCTCAAGATTGCTTCCCGCGCTTCTCGCGGCCGTTTTTATTCTCGCTCTTCCCGTGCCGGCACCGGCACAGTTCGCAATTGGCGTCGGCGTCACCGTAGGTGTGGCTCCGCCGCCGATCCCCGTTTACACGATCCCCGTCGCCCCCGAACCCAACTACATGTATACGCCCGGTTACTGGGGTTGGGGCGCGGGCGGCTATTACTGGGTTCCCGGCGTTTGGGTAGCCGCGCCGGCAGTCGGCGCCTACTGGACCCCCGGTTACTGGGGATACAATGGCGGCGCCTATCGCTGGAACGCCGGTTACTGGGGTCCTCGCGTCGGATTTTACGGCGGCATTAACTACGGGTTCGGCTACTTCGGTGCCGGTTTCGTCGGCGGCACTTGGGCCGGCGGAGGCTTCCGCTATAACACTGCCGTTTGGCCGGTCAATCGCACCTACATCCACAACACGTACTACGATAAGACCGTCATCAACAAGTACTACAACCATTCCCGCGTCAGCTACAACGGCGGCCACGGCGGCATCTCGGCGCGCCCGACCAACGCCGAACGGTCGGCGTACGCAGCCCGCCGCTATGGGCCGACGCCCGAACAAGTTACTCACGCGCGATACGCCGCACAGGATCGCACGCTCTACGCGAAGGTCAATAACGGCCATCCGCCGGTAACTGCGACGAGCCGCGCCTATAACGATAGCAATCGTCCGGTGCACTACGGAACGGTCCACGGTACGATGGTCACGCATTACAACGGAACCACGCACACGACCACGCATTACAGCGGCACGATGCATGCAGAGTCTCACCCGGCCGGCCATCCGCCGGCGCCGGTCAGCCACCCGAGTTCGGACGACCAGGGCCACAAGCCCCCGAAGCACTAAACCGTCCCACGTAAAGCCAAACGGGGCCCTCTTCGGGGCCCCGTTTCAATTACCGCGTTATCGGCAGGCCTTTGGAATCGCGGGGGACGCCGAGCATCAACCGAGTCACTTCGTCGTAGTTCGCGATGCCCGCGGCGATGCGATTGCTTTTCAGATACGTATTGTACGTCCGCCACGACCAATTCGCGAGCGTCACGTTGATCGTGCGCGCGTTACGCCGGCGCAATGCGAGAAAATCTTGCCAGACCAGCGGAACGAACTCCCGATGCGAGTAGTGGCGCTTCTGCGGCAGATACAGAAAGAGCGCGAACCAGCCGGCGTACTGCACGGCCGGATCCTCCGAGCGCAGACAGGTTACAATGGCGAGATAGTTCGCTTCGTCTTCGCGAGCATACGCCGCGACGTGACTCCATTCGTGCGCGTAATCGAAGGGGCGCTCGAACCACAACAAATCGGAAGCGGTCGCAACGTTGAGGGTAAATGGGTTGATGAAACCTTCGGTTCCCGTGGCGACCATGAAGGGGTCGGCTACGGTCGGCTTGGCGGCCCCGACGAGCGGAGCCCACCTGTCACCGGCGCGCTGCACGGCCGGTAGCCAAACCGCGCGCAACGCAGCGAGATCGAGCGGCTGCATCGCACGCGCGTGCGCCGTTTCTGCCAGGGCGTTCATCTGCGACATCGCGCGCCTTTGCAGAGCGGCCGCGGCTTGCGGCGTGACGCGGGCGGGGTCGTATCGTACCCGCGTCTCCAGCGGCGCACGCGCGTAGTTCCACGCCCAGCTTAGCTCGAACCACACGGCATAAAGGCCGGCGATCGCGGCGCAGTTCAAGACCAGCACCCCAACGTGCGCGGCGCGGCGTCCGCGGTGTCGAGCGAAGCGTACGACGAGCCAGACGATCGCGGCGACGCCGGCAAGAGCCGCCGGATCGCCCAGCGACCACGGCAGCGCGTTGGTAACGGGAAACGCGGCGAGTTCCCAAACGGGATAGGCGCCGTTGGAATACGCGTGCTCGATCCACGACGCCGGTGGTTGTACGAGCAAGGCGACCGCGCCCAGCACGATCGCTGCGAGCTTGAGGCTGTTTTTTAGCGTTTGCTGTATTGGAAACGCTTACGGGCGCGCTTGCGACCGTACTTCTTCGATTCCTTTTCGCGCGGATCGCGCGTTAGGAAGCCGTTCTTGCGCATCGTCTCTTTGAGCGACTCGTCCATCTCGACCAGCGCACGCGCGATGCCGTGGCGAATCGCGCCTGCTTGGCCCGTCACGCCGCCGCCTTCGGCTTTGACGCGCACGTCGAAGCGCGAGACGCTCTGCGTTGCTTCCAGCGGCTGGCGCACGATCATCAATAACTGGGGACGCGAAAAGTATTCGTCGATCGGCTTATTATTAACGGTAATGATCCCTTGGCCGAGCATCAGCTTGACGCGGGCGACCGCGCGTTTGCGTCGCCCGGTCGATTGAATTACTTCAATACCTTCGTTCAAAAAATGCTCCTACGGCAACGACGACGGCTTCTGCGCGTCGTGAGGATGCTCGGCACCGGTGTAAACGTTGAGGCGGCGCAGCTGCACGTCGCGCATGCGATTGCCTGCGAGCATTCCGCGCACGGCCTTCTCGACGAGCCGTTCGGGGTGCTTGTCGGCGATTTCGCGCGCCGTTTGCACTCGCAGACCGCCCGGATAGTTGCTGTGGCGATAGTAAAGCTTCTGGTCCCACTTCTTGCCGCCCAGCTCGACTTTTTCGGCGTTGAGCACGATCACGTGGTCGCCGTCATCGATGTGCGGGGTCCAAGTCGGTTTGTGTTTGCCCGAAAGCGCGCGCGCAATTCGCACGGCAAGCGTTCCGAGGCGCTGTCCCGCGGCATCGACGACATACCAATTATGGTCGGTCTCCGCGGTTTTCTGCTGGTAGGTGCGCACAACCAACGAATCTTACGGGAAAGCCCGCCCCCAGTCAAGGCGCCGAAGCGTCAGCGGCGCAGGATGGGCGGCTCGGCGAACGAGTCGTAGCCGTCGTCGTACCTGACCCCCGCCAGGTAGAGACCGTGGGCGGGTGCGATCTTTCCGGCTGCCGAGCGGTCGCCCGCCGCAAGGACCCTCGCCAGGTCGCCGGAGCGACGCCCGCTGCCGACCTCGACGACCGTGCCCACGAGCGAACGGGCCATGCGGTGGAGAAAGCCGCTCCCCGCGACCTCGAGCCGGAGCAGCCCGGCGCGCGGCTCGATCGTGAAGCGGTAGAGGCTTCGCACGGTCGTGAGCGGCTCGTTGGCCGCCCCAACCGGCAAGATCGAGCAGAACGAGCGGAAGTCGTGCTCGCCCACCACGTGAGCGGCCGCGGCCCGCATTGCGTCCACATCGAGTCGTTGGGGAACGTGCCAAGCGTACCGAGCGGTCAGAGCATCTCGTTGGGGCCGGGGCGCGATCGCATAGACGTAGGTCCGCTCCAGGGCTGAAAAGCGCGCCGAGAAGCCGGCGTCCACGATGGCCGTTTCGCGCACGGAGCAGTCGGCCGGAAGTGCCGCGTTGAGCGCCGGCACCAGACGTTCGAAGGGAAACGGCGCGTCCGTCGCCAGCGACACGACCTGGCCGGTGGCGTGCACGCCGCTGTCGGTCCGCCCTGCCGCCGTCACTTTGATCGGCTCGCCGAACAACTGGGAGAGCGCCTTTTCCAAGACGCTTGCGACCGTCCGGTCCACGGGCTGCCATTGGAAGCCGCAAAACTGGCTTCCGTCGTACTCGATGGTCAGCCGAAGGTGGGTGCGCGCGGCGTCAGCCGTGCTGGCGCTGCAGCGGAAAGAGCAGGACGTCGCGGATCGAGCGTTGGCCCGTCAGAAGCATGATCAGACGGTCGACTCCAATTCCGATTCCGGCCGTCGGCGGCATTCCGTATTCCAAGGCTCGCACGAAGTCCCAATCGGGTTCGGGGATCTCTTCGTCGCCGGAGATGCGCTCGGCGACCTGCGCCTCGAAACGCGCGCGCTGATCGTCAGGGTCGTTGAGTTCGGTGAACGCGTTGGAGATCTCCATCCGGGCGCAGAAAAGCTCGTAGCGATCGGTGATCTCCGAATCGCCGGCACGGCGCTTGGCCAGCGGCGAGATCGCGACGGGGTAGCCGATAACGAACGTCGGCGCGACGAGGTGCGGCTCGATCACACGCTCGAAGATCTTGTCGAGCGCATGACCGTGCGAAGGTGAACGCGGCAATCCAAGCTCGTGCGCGATGGCGGCAGCGCCGGCCGGATCGAGTAGCGCATCGCGCCGGTACTTGCCGTCGCTGTACTCCGCCATCGCGTCGAGATACTCGATGCGGGCGAAGGGACGCGTAAACGAAATTGTACCGTCGCCGTGGGGCAGATCGGTCCCGCCGCCGGTAACGGTGGCGACGAGATGCGCGATCAGCGCCTCGTTAAACTCCATCATGTCCGAGACGTCCCAGTACGCGGCGTAAAGCTCGAGCATCGTAAACTCGGGATTGTGGGTCGTGTCGATCCCTTCGTTGCGGAAGATGCGGCCGATCTCGTAGACGCGCTCCATTCCGCCGACGATCAAGCGTTTGAGGTTCAGCTCCGTCGCGATGCGCAGCTGCATTTCGTGGTCGAGCGCGTTACAGTGGGTTACGAAAGGCCTGGCGGCAGCGCCGCCCGCGACGTGCAGCAGCGTCGGCGTCTCGACTTCGTAAAAACCGCGCTCGTCGATGAACCGGCGCATCTCGGCGATCAAACGGCTGCGCACGATCATCGTCTCGCGCACGTCGGGGTTGACGATCATGTCGACATAACGCTGGCGGTAGCGTTTCTCGACGTCCTGCAATCCGTGCCACTTGTCGGGCAACGGCATCAGCGATTTACCGATGGCGACGAACGAGGTGACGTGGAGCGTGAGCTCGCCCATCTTCGAGCGGAACATGTAGCCCCGCACGCCGAGCAAATCGCCTCGGTCGAGATCGGCCCAGTCGGCGAAGGCGTCGTCTCCAACCTCTTGTTTGCGGATGTAAATTTGCAGACGTCCGGTGCGGTCCGCGAGGTCGGCGAAGACCGTCTTGCCCATCGTGCGTTTGGAAAGGAGGCGGCCGGCCAGGCTCCAGCCCTCGGCCGCGGCGTCCTGGCCCGGCACGAGAAATCCATAGCGCGCGAGCAACTCCGCCGCCGTTGCGTCCACCTCGCAGCGGCGCTGCGCGAACGGATCTTTGCCTCGCGAACGCAAAGCGGCCAGATTCTCACGTCTGGCCGCTACGAGTGCCGCTTCGGTCTTCCCGAACTCGTCCAAGCTTACGACGCCTTCTTTGCAGCCTTCTTCGGTGCGCTACTCTTGATCGATTCGATCTTATACTTGACCAGTCCACGGGGCGTGACGACGTCAACGGTCGTTCCCTTTTTGTGTCCCATAAGGGCGCGCCCCAGAGGCGATTCGTTGGAGATGCGCTGACTCGCCGGATCGGCTTCGGCCGACCCGACGATCGAAAACTCGTAGCCCTCGTTCTTCTTTAGTTCTCGGACTTTGACGACCGCGCCGAGATGGACTTCGTCGGCCACGTACTCGGACTCGTCGATGAGCCGGGCATTGCGAATCATCGCCTCGAGCTTGAGAATGCGCCCCTCGATGAAGGCCTGCTCCTGCTTGGCGTCTTCGTACTCGGCGTTTTCGCTCAAATCGCCGTACTCTTTCGCTTGGCGAATGCGGTCGTTCACCTCACGCCGGTGGACGCTCTTGAGCTCGTCGAGCTCCTGCTCCAGCTTCGTCAGACCCTCTTGGGTTAGGACGATCTCTTTGTCGTTCAACCTAGAACCTCACGGGGCTCGTGACCCCACAGCCTTAGCTTTCTGTGCGTCCTTGCGAACGCTGGCGCGGTTTGTTCTCAGCGGCTCGCTGGAAGGCCTTCTCTGCCCGAGCGGCCCGGCGGGGGCGCTAGGACAACCTCACGACGCGAGGCTCGAGCCGGAGTTCGCTCAGGAGCCGTTCGTAGTCGGCGGGCACGACCTCGCTCCACTTCTTTCCGAGCAGCGCCAAGAGTGCCGCTTCCAGGACGTTGGTTCCGAACGATCGCCCCGCGATTTCGGGGGTGCTCGTGATCAGCATCTCGACGCCGCGCGCGGCCAGATCTTCGACGTTGGCCGCCGTGACGGTGTTCGTTAGAACGATCTTTCCGTCGAGCCGGTCCGGCATGAACTGGCGCATGAAGTGGAAATCGCCGGCGATAATTTCTGCCTGCTCGTAGTAGTGCGGATACTTTGGTTCCGGCGGCTTCTCTTGCTTCTTCCCGGTCGGATAGAAGAATTGAAACGGGAGCTTGCACGCGTCGGGAAGATACTTTTCGGCGAGCTCTTCAAACTCGGCAAGACCGCGCACCGGCATGTCCTTGTCGAGCGCAAAGATGAAGTCGCCGAAGAGCACGTCGGCCCCGGCATCCACAAACGCCTGCGCCATCCCGAAGCGATCCAGCGCGCTCACCATCAGGACGCGCTTGCCGCGTAAGTCGATCCCGAGATCGCTCTGCATAAAACCGACGGCCTGGCGCTCCAACGTGTTCTTCAAGCCGCTTCCGTCGACGATCGGCGTGATCTTCGCCGCTTCGAGCAACCGCAGGCCGTCGCGTAGGGCGTAACGATGGCGGCCGGCGTAAAGATAGACGTCGATGCCTCCCAAACCGATGGCGTCGACGTGGCCGTCGAGCTCGCGAACCATCGCAATCGCCGCATCGAGCTTGCCGTCCGTCCCGACGCGCGAGATGTCGAACTCTTCCCCGAGGAACGTGGCCTCAGCGCGATGATCCCGGGTGCTCGAGCCAAGCGAGACCGAAACAACTTTCTTCACGCGATTACTCCGGCGGCGGCGCGAATGGCGGCTAACTTCTCGGGCGTGATCGCCGCGTCGAAGGCGCGCATATCCGCCAGCTCAAAACCACAGCGCGCCGCCATCGCCTCGATCTCGACCACCTTCTCGAGCTTGATTCCGCGCCCCAGCGTGTATGGCTCGAGCCGCCCTTCGAGTGCCAGAATCATCGTCTCGCTCATGCAGGCCAACGCCGTGCGCGCGGGTAGATTCAAATCGAACTCCGTTCCGGGCTCGCGGACGCGTTCGAAGCGCGGACGTCCGGGCACGCGCATGTTGCCGCCTTCGACCACCAGCACGTCGGGCCGCTCGGCGGCGACGCGCCGGCTCACGTCGTGCGGCAGCGAAAGCTCGCAGACCACTGCACCGATTTGCAGGTCTTCGGGTTCGATAACGTCTTGCGTCGAGCTGGTCGCGGTAAGGATGAGTTGCGATCGCCGCACCGCGCTTGCAATGTCGGTCGTGTACTCGCTGGGGCACGGCAGTCCGCCGGCGATCTGCTCATGGAACTTGCGCAACCTCGTTTCGTTACGCGCCACTAGAATGATGCGCTCGACCTTCGGCGCGATCAGCTGCACGCAGGCGGCGCCGATGGAACCGGTCGCGCCGACGACCGCCGCCGTGCACGAGCGCGAATCGATGCCGAGCTCGGCGGCGCCGCGGAACAGGCTCGCGACGCCGGCCGCGATCGTTAGCGAGTTACCCGTTGTGACGGGGATCGGCGAACGAGCGTTGATCGTGATGCCGCCGTCGCCGACCACGCCGGTGAAGGCGCCGAGGCCGGCGATTTGCGCTCCCAGCTGCGCGCCGATCTCGATTGCGCCCAACACGCGTTCGTAAACCTTCTCGCGGGGAAACTCGACGATCTGCTCCGGCAGGAGCGTCGCGGCGACGAACCAGCCTTCGGTTTCACGCCCGTCGGGCGTGCGAACGCCGGTCACGTGAACCGCCGCGTACGGCGGCATCCACTCCATGATCTTGCGCAGTATCGGCTCGCCCTTGCCCTTCGCGCCGGGCTCGTAGCGAGCGATGTCTTCGAGCGAGAGCGGGTGAATGACGAAGCAAAACTTGTTCACTGGAGCCCTTGTTCCGCTTGGCGCTTGAGCGCCGCCAGCATCATCTCGCTGTTCTCGCGCACCTTCTTTTCCAACGTCGGCCCGATAAGCTCGGCGAGCGTCGGCACGCCAAAATCAAAATCGACGCCGAGAACGACGTGCGTGCGGCCGTCGCGGTGCTCGAACGTCCACGCGCCTTCGAACTTGTCGAGATCGCCCTCCAATAGGGCATAGTCGATGCGCAGCGCGGCATCGTCGAAACGATCCTCCTCCGTCCACTCGATCGGCGCCTCTTCCACGAGCGTCTTCCAGCGCGAGATCGCACCGTCGGGCCGCCGTTCCAGAACCGTCACGGTCTCCACGTCAGGCATGAACTCCGGAAATCGTTCCTGATCTTTGGCCAGCTCGTAGACGAGTTGGGCGGGCGCGTCAATCACGATCGTGCTTTCGACATACGGCATGGCTCGGAGGAACTACAGCTGTCCCAGCTTCGCAAAAGCGGTTGCAATGCCGCCGCGCAACGCCTGCAGCGCCTGGTCGATCTCGCGTTCGCTGACGACCAGCGGCGGCTCGAGGCGAATGACGCGCTGCTGGTTGAGCGTCCAAGCGGCGGTTACGCCCGCTTTGAGCATCTCGGGAATGATCCAGCCCCCGTAACCTTCATGCGTCAGCTCCACGCCGACCAACAGTCCGAGGCCACGCACCTCGCGCACCACCTGCGGATATTCGCCGGCAATCGCGCGGGCGCCGTCGAGTAGCCGCTCTCCGCGAAGGCGGGCAAGATCCGCGAGCCTCTCGTCTTCCAATACGTCCATCGCCGCGAGCGCTGCCGCGCACGCCAGCTCGCTGCCGCCAAACGTCGAGGTGTGCAGCAGCGGCGCGTGTGCGAACGCGCGGTTCCAAACGCTCGGACGAGAGATAAAGGCACCAACCGGAACTACGCCGCCGGAAAGACCTTTGGCAAGCGTCATAACGTCGGGAACGACGCCGTCGCGATCGCAGGCAAAACGATACCCGCAACGCCCTAACCCCGTCTGCACTTCGTCGGCGACAAAAACGGCGCCGCTGCGATCGCAAGCCTCGCGCACGGCACGCATATAACCCAGTGGCGGCACGTTGACGCCGCCCTCGCCCTGCACCGGCTCGACGACGAATGCCGCCGCGCCGGCGAGCGCTTCATCGAGCATGCTTGTTTCACCATAGGGAATGCAGACCGAGTCGGCCAGCAACGGACGAAACGGCGACTGAAAAGTTTCACGCCCGCTGACTGAGAGCGCCCCGAGCGTTTTGCCGTGATACGCATCGACCGTGCCGACGATTTTCGCGCGTCCGGTAGCCGCGCGCGCAAGCTTGATCGCGCCCTCGATCGCCTCCGTGCCGCTGTTGCACCAGAACGTAATCTCCAAATCGCCCGGCGCGAGCTCCGCCAGCCGCCGCGACGCGCGTCCAAGTAAGACGTTGAACATCGTTTTGCCGGATAGCGCGATTAGGTCGAGCTGTGCTCGCACGGCCTCGACCACGCGCGGATGGCGATGGCCCAGCGTAAAGACGCCGTAACCGCCCGCGAAATCGAGATAGGCCTTCCCGTTTTGATCCCAGATCGTCGCGCCCTCCGCGCGCACTTCGACCGGCGACCCCGAGAGCTTCATCACGCGCGCCAACGGCGGATTGACGAACCGTTTGTAGTTCTCGTACGTCTCGGCCGCAAGTTCTTGCGGCGACGCCGCACCGTAAAGCTCGTCGCGCTGCTCGATCATGCTACGGTCCTTGCTGTTGCACGTCGCTTGACTAAGCTGGGGATGCGGGTTTGAGTCCCGCCGGGGGCGCTCGCCACGGCTAGGCACCTTGACGCAGCCCAGTCACCTGCACTAAAATCGAGATGCTTAGTCAGGGCTGGATAGCTTACAAAGCTACGGAAAAGCGGGGCGGGAGAAATCCGGCCTCGTTTTTTGTTCACGCCGCAACCCTTGCTATCGCAGCTAGCGTGCGTGATGAGAAGCAAAGCCCTCGTAGCTTAATTGAATAAAGCACAGCATTGACTAAGCTGGGGATGCGGGTTTGAGTCCCGTCGGGGGCGTTCGCGCCGGCTAGGCAGCTTGACGCAGACCGGTCATCTGCCCTAAAATCGAGTTGCTTAGTCAGTGCTGTGTAGTTTTTAAAGCTACGGAAAAGCGGGGCTGGAGAAATCCGGCCTCGTTTTTTGTTCACGCTGCGACCAGCGGCGTGGATTCGAGGCGCGAGATCGTCGCTTCGATCGTGCCAATCGTTTCATCGGCGCTCTCGATGCGCATGATTCGTTCGCGCAGCATCGCGGCGCCCGGGATTCCTTTGAGATACAGCGCGACGTGCTTGCGCATCTGAGGAACGGCGCGCGCTTCGCCCAACTCCTGCACCATCGTACGGTAGTGCACGATCGCAAAGCGCAGACGATCCGGCGCACTGGGAAGCGGGCGCGCATCGCGCCCTTCCATCAAATCTCGAATCTGCGAGATGAGCCACGGGTTGCCGAGCGTCGCGCGGCCCAGCATGATCGCGTCGACGCCGCTCTCGCGCATGCGCTCCATTGCCAGATGTGGATCGTCAAGATCGCCGTTGCCGATCACCGGAATGTCGAGGCCACGTTTGAGCCGCGCGATGTGTTCCCAATCCGCCTCGCCTTTGTAAAACTGTTTCGCGGTGCGCGCGTGCAGCGTCACCGCCTGCACGCCGGCGCGCTGCGCGCGCTGCGCGACCTCAAGATAGACCAGCGCGTTCTCGCTCCAGCCCAACCGCATCTTCACCGTCACCGGACAGTCGACGGCGGCGACCACGGCGCGGACGATCGCCTCACACCGATCGGGATCGCGCAGACAGGCTGACCCGCCGTTGGTCTTGGTCACCTTCGGCGCCGGACAGCCGAAGTTGATGTCGACGATGTCGGCGCCGCACTCGCGCACAACTTTGGCTGCATGCGCCATCGTCGCCGGGTCGTCGCCCCAGAGCTGCGTCGAGACGGGCTTTTCCAAGCCGTGCTGGTCGATCATCTCCATCGTGCGCCGGTTACCGTGTTGCAGCGCGTTGGACGACACGAACTCGGTCACCGTCAGACCCAGGCCGAACGGCCGATAGAGCGCGCGCATCGTCCGGTTCGTCACGCCGGACATCGGCGCGAGAATCAGCGGCGGCCAAATCTCGATCGGACCGATCCGGAGCGGCTTGGGGCGCATCATTTCTAGGTTAGACCACCTTGCTCGTCGCGCCTCGGTTCGCACTCGGAGCGGTGAAATAGATTCAATCCGATGAGGCTCAAATAGGGGTCGACTGCATCGACGACGGGCGTCTGCTTGGCAACCACGTCGGCGAGACCGCCGGTTGCGATGACTTTGGCAGGCACGCCCATCTCCGCCCGGATCCGCTCGACCACCGCCTCCACTTGCCCCGTGAAACCGTAGACGATGCCGCTCTGCAGCGCCTCGTTCGTGTTTCGGCCAATCGCCCGGCCCGGCGCCTCCAGCGCAATCTGCGGCAGCTTGGCGGTACGCCCGATCAGGGCATCGATCGATACGGCGATTCCCGGTGCGATCGCGACGCCGAGATACTCGCCGGCCGCGGAGATCGCGATGAAGACCGTGGCCGTGCCGAAACTCACGACGATCAGCGGCGCGCCAAAGCGCCGAACTCCGCCGATCGCCGCGGCGACCAGATCGGCGCCGACCTCCGACGGATTCTCCGTCACGATGGAGATGAGTTGCTGCGTTTGCGGTTTCAGAAAGACCGGGGTCGTCTTAAAGAATCGCGCGCACGCGCTTTCGAGCACCGGATCCAGCTTCGGCACGACGCTGGCAATGGTCACGGCGCCGATCGCCTCGAGGTCGATGCCGCTAGTGGCAAACAGCTGCGTGAAGAAGACGCCGTACTCGTCGGGCGTCCGCCGCAGCTCCGTCGTTACGCGCCAGGTTCGCAGCAGCTCGTCGTCCGAGAAGCATCCAAGTTTGGTTTCGGTATTACCGACGTCGATCGTCAAGAGCATCGCATCAGTTCCTCTATCGCGTCGAGCAGTCTGGCCGCCAGCGTCTTCTTATCGGAGCGCCCCAGCTCGCGGCGTCCGTCGTCGCCCCACAGGAGCACCAGCTCGTTGTCGCCGGTCCCGAATCCACGCTCGCCGCGCACGTCGTTGACGGCGATCGCGTCGAGATGCTTATCGCGCAGCTTCTTGCGGGCGCGCGTCTCGTGCTCGGCTGTCTCCGCCGCGAAGCCGACCAAGAACGTCGAGCGCTTGCGCTCCCCGAGCGCCGCGAGGACGTCCGGATTCGGCTCGAGCCGCACGGTCAAATCTTCCCCGCTCTTTTTGAGTTTCGATTCGCTACGCTCGGCCGGGCGCCAGTCCGCCACCGCCGCGGTCGCGATTGCGAGGTCGGCACCGACCGCGTGCGCGAGCGCCGCCTCGTAGAGCTCTTCTGCGCTCGCGATGTTAACGACGCTAACGCCGGCCGGCGGTTCGAGCTGCGTCGGGCCGAGCAGCAGCGTCACGGTCGCACCGCGCAGCGCGGCTTCGCGCGCGAGCTCGATGCCCGTTGCGCCGGTCGATGCGTTGCTGAGAAAACGCACCGGATCGAACGGTTCTCGGGTCGGACCGGCGGTAATGGCGACGCGCTTGCCGTGCAGCGACTGCCTCCGCGCCAGCGCGCCGTCGAGTGCTTGGAGAATTCGTTCTTCGCTCGCTAAGCGGCCGACGCCGCGTTCGCGTTCCGCAAGAAACCCGCGCTCCGGCTCGACGATTTCGTAGCCGCGCGCGCGCAATGCGGCGATATTCGCCTGCGTCGCTGGATCTTCGTACATTGCTTCGTTCATCGCGGGCGCGAGGATGCGCGGAATGCGCGCCGCCAGCAGAGCGGCCGTCAGCAAATCGTCGGCAACTCCCGTCGCCAGCTTTGCGATGAGATTGGCGGTCGCCGGCACGACGAGCACCACTTGCGCCTCGCGCACGAGCCGAATGTGAGGAATTCTTTCGGGGAGATCCCAGAGCGACGTGTAGACCGGTCTGGCCGTCAACGACGCAAACGTGAGCGGCGTGATAAAGCGTTCGGCTTCGGCCGTCATCACGACGTCCACGTCAACGCCACCGGCGCGCTGGACCAGCGTGCTGGTTAGCGCCGCCGCCTTATAGGCGGCGATCCCACCGCTCACACCTAACAAGATGCGAGGCTTAGCCACCATTCTTGAGCCTGTCCTGAGCCTGTCGAAGGGGCACCCACAAGTTGTCGATCAGGCGTGTCGTTCCAAAACGCGCCGCGCCGATGACGAACGCCGGTGGGCGAAGCTCTTCGATCGGCTCGAACGTTTGCGCGTCGACGATCTCGAGGTAATCGAGTTGGGCGTTTGGGCTCAGCATTGCGGCGCCCGCGGCAAGCGCGTCCGCCCTACGAGCACCGTCTTCGAACGCGCGCAACGCCGTGGACAGCGCCTGGTAGAGCGTCACTGCTTCGGCGCGGCGCGTCGAGTCCAAGTAGCGGTTGCGGCTCGAGCGCGCCAGACCGTCGGCCTCGCGTACCGTCGGCACGATCTCGACGTCGACCGAGAAATCGAGATCGGCGATCATCTTGCGCAGCAGCACGGCTTGCTGGGCGTCCTTCTGCCCGAGAAACAGCACGTCTGGTTGCACGATGTTGAGCAGCTTGACGATCACCGTCGTCACGCCACGAAAGTGTCCCGGTCGTTGGGCACCTTCGAAGGCCGCGCCCAACGGCTCGACCTCGACGAAGGTCGAAAAGTTCGCGGGGTACATAGCCGGCGCGTCGGGCTGGAAGAGCGCGTCGACTCCGGCTGCGGCGAGCTTTTCGCGATCGTGTTCGAGATCGCGCGGATAGGTTGCGAGGTCCTCGTTGGGCGCAAACTGTAGTGGGTTGACGAAGATCGAGGCCACGACCGCGGCACATCGCTCGCGCGCGCGCCGCACCAGCTCCAGATGTCCTTCGTGGAGCGCGCCCATCGTCGGAACGAACCCGAGAGGCCGCGGCAACGCAGATGAGAGCGCGCGCGCCCGCGCAACCGTAGCGGCGCTTTCCATGAGCGTGGTGGCTACGCGCGCGTCACTCGCAGGAGCGTGCGGCCAACGACGAATGGCTCGCCGACGGGTAACGGAACGTCACCGACCACGGGCTGGCCGCCCAGGCGCGTTCCGTTGCGGCTGCGCAGATCGGTCAGCCGGATCGATTTGCCGTCGATTTGCAGCCGTGCATGCTGACGCGAGACGTACCGGTCCAACGAGAGACAGGCGTCCGCCAGCGCGTAGTCGCGCCCAATCGTGATCTCGCGCTCGAACGTCCAGGTGGTGCCGTCGAGCGGGCCGCTAAGCACTTCGAGCAGGTACATGGCCGCCAGCCCTTCTCTAGGGGCTCGGGCGCCCTCCTGGCGCGGCCCCCCTAAGAAATCGCCGGTGAGGGGACGATACTAGAGAAGACCATGGACAATCGACTGGATCAGCTCCTCGAACTCATCGAAGCCGAGCCGGATGGATTGCGGGCCGCAGAGTTTCTGCAAGCACGAGAAATTCTACAAAGCCTCGTAGGTAAGACGGTCACCTCCGCGTCAGTCGAGGACACGCGCATCGCCGTATCGACCTCCGACGGATGCCGCTATCACTTCTACGGCTTTTTGGGCTGCGTGAGGCCCGACTAGGTAGTTAACTCGAGCGCGCGCGCGGCAAAAAGGCCGCCCAAGTAAGCGTGCGCCGCGAGCACGCCACCCTGCACGTACACTTCGTACGGCGGGCGTAGCGGCGCATCGCAGGAGAGCTCGATCGTAGCTCCGGCAACAAAGGCTCCCGACGACATCAGCACGGGATCGGAATACCCCGGCACCGCTCCGGGCACCGGCGTGAAGCGCGCGTTGACCGGCATTGCGGCTTGCAAACCCGCGGCGAAACGCTCGAGCCGAGCCGCCGTTCCGAGACGAATCGCCTGCACGATGTCGGTGCGCCGCGCTCCCGCGACCGGATCGACGCCATAGCCGAGCGCGCCGAAGAGCGCGGCGATAAAATCCAAGCCGCGCAAGGTTTGCTCGACGACGAGCGGAGCGAGAAACAGGCCTTGCACGAAGGCGCGGCCGAAGCCTAGGCTCGGTCCGAGTGCCGCCCCCAAGCCGGGAGCATAGAGGCGCGCCGCGACGCGCTCGACCAGCTCGTCGGTCCCCGCGACGTAGGCGCCCGCCGGGGCGATGGACCCTCCGAGATTCTTGATGAGCGATCCCATGATCAAATCGGCGCCGGCCTCAGCGGGCTCGCGCTCTTCGACGAGTTCGCCGTAGCAGTTGTCGACCAGTACGAGCGCATCGGGGGCCACACTTTTGACCGTTGCATAGGCGGCCTCACACTCTTGCACGGTAAGCGAACGCCGCGGCGCGTAGCCCCGCGAACGCTGAATGAAGACGGTCGCCTTTGCGCTTGCGCGGAGTTCTTTTTCTACCGCCGGCAGATCGATCGCGCCATCCGCGCTCAAGGCGACCTCGCGGTATTCGATGCCGTCGCCGGCGAGGCAATGCGGCGCGTCGCAGATTGCGTTACGAAGCGTGTCATACGGCCGCCCGGAGATCGAGAGCAGCGTCGTACCCCGCGGCGTGCAGGCCGCCAGCGCGGCGACGATTGCATGCGTACCACTGACGATCGAGAGCCGAGCGATGGCGCGCTCCGCCCCAAGAACGCGCGCGAGCAGCGACTCGTAGCGCGCGCGGGCGGCATCGTCGTAGCCGTAACCGGTCGTTCCGGCAAGATCGCTCTCGTCAATTCCCTCGTCGAGAAAGGCGCCGAGGACTTTGCGTTGCACGCATTGCTGGGCATCGTAGGTCAGCGCTGCGGTTTGGCCTTCCGCCTCGAGCGCCGCCTCTTTAACGCGCCCGGTTATCTCGAACCGCTCGCACAACTCCGCGATCATTTGCTCTCCGAAAGATGGCGCTCGTAGGCTCGCACGAACGGATAGTACATCGCCGTTGCCAACACGATGTTCAGGGCCGCGAGCGCCACAGCGCGTAGATCTTGCGTGGCGACGTACGTCGAGATGAATGTCGGAACCGACGAAGGGACGTAGAATGCGGCGCGCGCAACCAGGCCGGTTGCGACCGCGGCATACGTGACGGTCGCGAGCACGACCGGCACGCCGACGAACGGCAGAACCAGATGCGGATTGAAGACCACCGGGGCGGCAAAGAGCAGCGGCTCGTTGAGATTGAAGAGCGACGGCACGAACGTGGCGCGGCCCACGGCGCGAAGACGTGGCACGCGCGAGATCGCGAGCAATCCCGCCAGCGGTAACGTCGCCCCCGCGCCCCCCGGAAAGACGAAAAGAAAGAGCGAAACCACGACGATGTACGGAAGCGGCGCGTGCACGGTAAACGCGTGCGTGTTCTGCATCTGCATCGTAAGATAGACCGGCGTAACGATTGCGGCCAAGACCGCCGGCCCGTGCACGCCCGCCGTCCAAAGCAGCGTTTCCGCCAGCACGATGACGACCAGAGCGAGATACGTGTCGCCAAGCTGCGCGATTGGATGCATTGCCGAAGCAATGGCCGCCGGCAAAGAGACGTGCAGGGCGATCAGCACGCCAAACGTTCCCAGGGCTAAGAGCGCGCCAAGCCAATCCGACAGCGCGGGCGCAACCCGCCGTCGGGCGAGCGCTATCCAGGCCGCAGTAATGCCGCATGCCAGCATTGCGACGAAAAGCCCGGTGGCGCCGACCAGGCGGAGATAGGCAATCGGATCCGGCCCAAACGGCTGCGGCAACGCAAGCGCAAAACCGCCCGCGCTGCCCAGCAGCAAGGGCGCGGCGGCATAATGCGTCGCGCGAGCCAGCCGGAGCGGCAGTACAATAACGAGCGTTGCCGCCATCACGCCGAACGCAGGCAGAAGTGCCGACGCTACGCGCAAGCCCAACGTTTGCCCTTTGAAGGTTCCGCCGGCGAGCTCCGAGATCAGGATACCCAGAAAGGCTGCCGCCAGCCCTATGAAGCTCCAGGGCAGCGCATCACGCAGAGATGCAATAAACGGCAACTCACCGAGCCGGCGCATTACCGGCACGGCACGACGCTCGAAAGCGACGAAAAGCTTAGAGCCGGCGGACGACGGCTTCGACGCGACCGACGATCTCGACATCGCTCGCGTAGATTGGCGCCATCGCGCGATTCTCCGGCTGCAGACGGACGCGCCCCACCTCACGATAGAAGCGCTTGACGGTGGCCTCGCCGTCGAGCATTGCAACGACGATCTCGCCATTTTCGGCATTTCGCTGGGGCCGAACGAGGATGAGGTCGCCGTCGAGAATCGCAGCCTCCACCATCGAATCGCCCGTTACACGCAGCATAAACGCGTCGGATGCGCGCGGCACGAAGCCCGCGGAGATCAAAAACTCGCCTTCGACATCCTCTTGCGCCGTGATGGGCACTCCGGCCGCTACGCGTCCCAGAATGGGCATGACCACCGCATCGTGCCCCTGGAACGACGCGCCCGAGCGCATCGCACGGGGCTTGGTCGGATCGCGGGAAATCAGGCCTCGGCGCTCCAGAGCCTTGAGATGCGCGTGGATGGTGGAGGAGGACGAGAGGCCGACGCGTTCACCGATCTCGCGCACCGACGGCGGGTAGCCCTGCTCGGTGGTAAAGGCCCGAATGACGTCCAGGATGCTCCGCTGACGTTCCGTCGCCGGTTTCTCCAACGCCGCCTTGCGCATAGCTCCTCCCATCGGCAAAGTGCCAAGCGTATGGCACGGATAACCGGTACAACCCTATCATAAATTATGAATGATGGCAAACATACGTTCGTAATCGCTTGACAACGCAAGGCGGCCACATGCTAAAATGTAGTGGACGAACAGGCGTTTGGCACTACATATAGGAGAAAACGGTGGAAAGGCGCAAACGGTTCACGCTCATGCCGGCGATCGCGCTGGCGGCCCTGGGGGTCATGGTAGCCCTTCCCATGCTCTCGAGTGTCCGTCTCTACGCAGCGACAGCCCAACATTACGCCACCGTTATCGTCCAGCCGGGCGATACGCTCTGGGGGCTCGCTGCCGCCCACGCCGGCCCGAGCGCCGACGTCCAAGAGATCGTCGACCGGATCACTGATGCGAACCACCTTCAGTCGGGCGCACTGCAGCCCGGCGAACGTCTCCGGATACCTGAGTAAGTAGATAGACCAGGATGAGAATGGCGCAGTAAGGGCGCGATTCTCGGGACTCATGCGGAAATGGCGCCGTCACCAGCGCCATTTCTATTTTTAGAACTTCCGCTGCTAGCGGCGAGAGACGAGCACCACGCTGTGCCCTTGATGTTCGTCTAGAAAGCCGAGTCCGTCCATCATCCAGGTGTCGAGGCCACCTCCCGAGTGTTTCGCGACCTCGCGAACGACGTGAAGCCGATCCTGCAGCCAGCGCAGCTCGCTTCGCGTCGTCGTGGGAAAGATCGCCGTCTGGCAATCCTCGCACCTGTAGCCGTACTGCGCTATGTTTTCGCCATCGTGTCGGAGACCAAATTAAGCGTCGTTTGATAGATCGTCGTCGAGGTGCCTTTCAAGCCGCCGTCAGTGTATTGAGCTGCGTACTCGTCGACCGAGACCGGCAGAGAGCGATTGAAGTCGTAGCCGATCTTGGTCTCGACGTCAGTCGTCAAATGCCCAACTCCCGTCGCCTTAACAATGCGTTTCTCGCCAATCTGCATTTGGCCGTTGTTGTTGCCGTTGATGCTGTAGTCGGCCGTCACGGCAAGGCTGGGATTGCTTAAACCGGTCACCGCCCAATGCTTATTGGCGTCGAGCTGATTCGGATCGACAAACTTCGCACCGAGAAACCGCAAGAGCGTATACTCTTCGGTGTAGACCGTCTTGTTGGGGTCGCAGATGACGCGGGTGTTCCCGTACACGACGCACGTTGCAGCAGGAGCTCGGCGCGTCTGCTGGCCGGCCTCGCTGATATTGACGACCAGACCTCCGTCTTGCTCCGTACCGACCACCTGCACGGTCATGGTGCCCTTGTCGTCAAGGGCGCCACCGTAATGGCTGATTCCGTTACTCCCGCCGGCTAACTCTTGAGTTGCAACGTCTATGGACTCGACGTTATCGCTCGAATCCCGCGCCTGGATCGACTTGTTTCGAGGAGTAGGTGAAATTATAGACGAGCGTAGCTGTCGTTGAATCCGCATAAGCAGCGCTCGGCGCAAAAGATAGCGCGGCTATACCTGCCGCCAAGACTTTGTTCGATGTACACATATTAGCAAACTTCACCTCATGGTTGAAAGTAGTTTGGACACTGAGCGAGTGAGCTATGTATTCGCATTGGTGTCGGAGACCAAATTAAGCGTCGTTTGATAGATCGTCGTCGAGGTGCCTTTCAAGCCGCCGTCAGTATATTGAGTCGCGTACTCGTCGACCGACACCGGCACGGAGCGATTGAAGTCGTAGCCGATCTTCGTCTCGACGTCAGTCGTCAGATGCCCGGCTCCCAGCGCCTTAACGATGCGTTTCTCGCCGATCTGCATTTGGCCGTTATTGTTGCCGTTGATGCTGTAGTCGGCCGTGACGGTAAGGCTGGGATTGCTTAAACCGGTCGCCGTCCAATGCTTATTGGCGTCGAGTTGACTCGGGTCGACGAACTTTCCGCCGAGAAATCGCAAGAGCGTATACTCCTCGGTGTATACCGTCTTGTTCGGGTCACAGATGACGCGGGTGTTGCCGTACACGACGCAAGTCGCAGCCGGAGCTCGCCGGGTCTGCTGGCCGGCCTCGCTGATATTGACGACCAGTCCTCCGTCTTGCTCCGTACCGACCACCTGCACGGTCATCGTGCCCTTGTCGTCCAAGGCGCCGCTGTAATGGCTGATTCCGTTATTGCCGCCGGCTAGGCCGCCGGTATTTATGGACTCGGCGCTATCGCTCGAATCCCGCGCCTGGATCGACTGTTTTGAGGAGTAGGTGAAATCATAGACCAGCGTAGGTCCCGGTGAACCGGCGTAAGCGGCACCCGGCGCAAAAGACAGCGCGGCCAAACCTGATGCCGCTAAGACTTTGCTCAATGTACGCATAGTAGCAAACTCACCTCATCGTTGAAGTTATTTTGGACACGCAGCGAGGGCCGCAGTGAGCGTTTTTCCGGCGACATCTTCTCGCTTTGAAGTCTCGGATTGCAGCCACTGCATTCCGTCCATAATGTGGGAGAGCGGGTTATAGCCGACCGCTAACCCGGGGATTTGACTTGGGTCGAGCGAGTATGGATTCTGAGAGATGCCCGGAGTATTGGGATCTTGCCAAGGATTCGGAGTCTCGCGAGCCGTTTGGTAGGTGGAGTCGGTGCCTTGAATCTCGGAGATGTACTCCTCGCCGGCGTGCTGCAGCTCGCCCATCTGCTGCGTCTGCACGAAGCCGTTGATCAGGTCGAGCGACGCGCTCTGAAAGGCTATGGTTTCCAGCAGCTGTTTCTTGATCTGTGCCAGGGTCGCGTCGTCGGCCGGGTTCCCCGTCGGCGCAAGGAGCTTCTGGTCGTCAAGCAGCGTCTGCGCCGCGATCAGATTGCGCGCAATCGGCGACACCAAATAGGACATCTGCTGCAGCGACATGCTGGTCCCAGGCGAGGTGTTATTGATTGAATCGCCGCCAACGCCGGTCGCGACGCCGTTCTCGAAAACGGCACGAGCGTATCGCTTGAAGAGCGGCGGGCTCTTCGCGATCGTGCCGTCGTTCTGAAGAATCATCGCGACGGCAGGCCGGACGGATTCGTGCAGGCGCGCGCAGAGCGCGGTCGTTACGATGTGATAGATTTGTGGGGGGGGGGTCGCCGCGGCAACGGTGCCGTCTGACCGGGCCTGAAGTGGTAGAAGGCCGGCGCACGCTAGGACGCAGATCGAGAACAGCAGCTTTCTCTGCACGACAAGAATTTAAGCGCGCCCACGCCTGGCGCCTGCCGCAAAGCAGAAGCGGGGCCCCGAAGGGCCCCGCTTTGCATTGGCTCTACGTCGGCGAGGTTGAACCGGTTAGATCTTCACCTGCGCGTTGATGTAGAGGTTGATCGGTGCCGGCGCGCCACCGATAGCGCCGTTGTTGAGCGAACTAGGTTGATAGCTCTGGGTAAACGGCGTGGTCGCGTGGTTGGCCGCCCGGTCGCCGATACCGGTGCCGTTGTAGAAGTTCGACGGATAGAGCGAGCTGTTGAAGTTGCCGCCAGCCGGCGCATATCCGCAGACCACGTTGCTTGGTGGGTTCGCCGACGTCCACGGCGCCGCGCTACCACCGAAGCACGAGTGGAAGAGGTTCGCACCCAACAGCGTTACTCGCACGGTCGGGCTCACGTCGTACGCGATTTGGAGATTCCCGACGATCGAGCTCGGCTGCTGGTAGTTATCAAACAGGAACGTTCCCGTTTGCGGATCGGGGATGTATAGGTATCCGAACTGCCCCAAGCCGTTTCCGTTCCCGTACAGCACGTTGCACTGCAGCGGGTTGGTCTTCGGCGAGACCTTGGTGATCGAGCCGCCGATCGCTTTCCCGTCGCCCGAGTTTAGCGCGCAAGCGCGCGGGTCGAGACCGTTGGTGTCCAACGGGCTGCCGTAGTAGCCGCCGTTCTGGAACGAGAAGCTGGGCGTAATCGCCAGCTTGTCGTGGCGCCAGTTCAGGAGCAACGACGAAACGATCGGCGAGATGTAGCTGCCCAATGAGGCATTCAGGTTTGGCGCGATCGCGGTCGAGTACGGGTTGTACCAGCCGCTCGTATTGAGAAGGCCCTGTTGCGGCTGATTGTAGTACGGGTTCAGGATGGTGTCTTGGTACGCCGAGTTTTTCTTGTTGCACGAGACGCCGGTCAGCCCTTGGTAACAGGGGCTGCCGCCGCCGGCTTTGGTCAGCGTGTTGTAGGCGGCGATGGCCTGGTTGAGGGCCACCAGCTCGTTGGTAATGGTGCCGCCCGTAGCCGTCGGCACGTTCTGGAACTGTACCTTCGAGTTGGTGTACGTGAAGGCCAGCTGTCCAGAGAACCCGTTGCGGGTGAAGTCACCCTTGTTGAACTGGAACTCGACGCCTTGGTTACGGTTGACGCCGACCGGCACTTGGGTGACGAAACCAGAGCCGATGAATGTTTGCTGCTGCCAGTTCGAGACCCATGTGTAGAACGGCGTGAGCTTGAAGCTCATGTCCGTTCCGCGGAAGTGCTGTTCGTACGAGAGATCGTACTGCCCCGACGAGATTCCCGGAATCGGGTGGAACGGGCTGTAGAACCCGAGGTTCATCGTGTTGTTCCAGACCGAGCGGTCGTCGCCCGTGAGGCTCGAGTACTGCACCGAAGCCGAGATCGGCGGCTGGGTGAAGCGGCCTGCCGAAACGCGCCAGACGACGTCGGGCGATTGCGTATAGGTCGCCGAGAAGCGCGGTTGCCAATAGTTAAGGGTATACGAGCTTGGCGATGCCGCGGTGAAGTTCGGCGCCGCTATTCCGTCTTGGGTGGTGCCGTTGGGATGAACCCATCCCGTGTGCGGTCCGGCCGGGTTGAGTGCCGTGGCTGCCTTATCGCAGTCGCCGTTGACGTATTGCGTCGCAGCCGGCGGCGCCGAGCCCGGTGCTAAGGGTTGCGTTAGGACCTGGTTCGTCGCCGCTAAAACGCACGTATAGTTCGCGCTCATGTTGGCATAGAACTCGTTGGCGTCCGTGGCCGTATTGGGAAGGTCGTACGCGAAGTTGTCGTAGCGAATCGAAGCGTTGATCAGGAACCGGTCGTTGGGACGGAACTGATCGGAGAGGGAGAAGTTGCTGAACTTCGGCTTTACGTTGTTGTACGAACCGGTGGCGTTTCCAGACCAGAGGCTATCGTACGTCGCACCGGCGTTCGCCGCAGGAGTACCAGGCAGACCAAACTGCGGAGTCATGTTCTCGGCTCCGCTCGTCCAGGTCGGACTTAGGGTGCCTCCCGCCGCCACGTCGTAGTAGCTGCTGGAAAGACAAGGAACCGCGTAGCCGAACTTTTTGGGGTTCTTAACTGGGGTGTTATTTTTCCAACCGTAACAAGTAAACCCGCCCGGCGTTCCCGACATATATCCAGTCGGAGAGCCGGAAGCGCACGCACCGAGACATCCGGCGTACGCTGAGGAGTTGTTGAAACGGATCACGCCGGCGGTCGTATAGTTACCGTCGAGCGAGACGAGGTTTTGGTCGTTGAGCTGATCTTGAAAGTCCAGCGCGCCGCCCGACGTGTGAGTCAGGAGCTGATACTGGGCTGCAAGGGCCGACGGTGTGTAGCCGTCGGTTGCGCCGTACGTGGGGCTGGCCTCCAGCCAGTCCGAGTAGAAGGTGTACGCATACGCACGTAGATAGGCCGATTGGCTCAGCGCGTACGTGTATTGGAACTTCGTAATCCCGGTGTCGTTCCGGTTGTTGGTCATTCCTTCGTCGTTTGCCGGAATCGGTCCGTTAAACGCGTGCTGCGCGCTATTGGGAGACATATAGACGCCCGGCGTCCTAATGCTCGCGTCACTCGACGCAACCGGCGTGCCGAACGGCACGTTGTACGAGACGTTATCACCGTAGGCCAAGTAGGTCGGGCCGCAAGCGATGGGGTTCGCCGGACAATGCCACGGCGGCTGGTAGGACGGCGGATAGAACCGCTGGGCAAAGAACAGATTCGGGTTCAAGAGCGAGTTGATCTGTCCCGAGCTGCTGCAGCCTTGGACCGTTAGCCCCGGAGCGAGGTTTTCGGGACCGCAGGTCGGCGCCGCCGCATTCGTGCCATAGAGCGCGCTGATGAACTGAGCGTTGCCTGGCCCCATGTCGTTTGTATCGTTGTAGAAGTAGTTGGTTAGGGCCGAGCCGCTCCACAAGACCTGCACGTCGTCGCGAAGGCCGTTTGCCTTCGGGATCCCCATATGCAGGTTGATGACGTCTTCACGATCCGCGATCATGCTTGGGCTGGCTGAGATACCGCTGTAATACTGCCAGCAACCCTGAGCCGGGTAGTTGATACCCTTGCCTCCGGCGAGCTGGCAGATGGGCTTGACACCCTGGCACGTGGCGACGGAAATGCACGCGTACCCCGGGCCAAGGACCTGATCGCTACCGACGGCGTACCCGATGGCATTTCCGATTGTGTTACCGGAGAAGATGCCACCCGGCGTCATGTATCCGGCGCCGTTGGTGTTGTCTAAGGCGCGGTAGTCTTGGTTGTAGCCCAAGAGACCGACGTAATAACTGAAGTTACGGTCGGGCGTCGAGCCGCCGATTTCGACCGCTGCTTGATGGTAGTACTGCGGGGTCGCGATCCCTAGATTTGCGGTTGCAAAGCCCGGGAAGGTACCGGTCTTGATGACCTGGTTGATGAACCCCGAGGTGCCGGCTGATGCAACCGACGACGGACCGCCGCCCGTATAGACCTGCAGTTCTTGCAAGCCTAAGCTGGACTCGGTCGAGGAGTTGTAGTTATCGAAAGCGCGGTTCACCGGGATGCCGTCGTACTCAAACGCGGAATAGTACGAGTTTTGACCGCGAATGTACGCGGCGTTGAAATCCCAGCCCATGCCGCCTTGCGACGTCTGGACGCCGGGGACCGACGCCATAGCCGAATAGGCATTATTCAGGTTGCCGCCGCCGCCCAGTGCCTGTGCGGCAGCTGCTTGCGCGGCGGTGACGTTATACAAGTCGGAGCCGACGCCGGATTTGACCAGCGACGTACCTGCAGAAGACGTCACGCGCGCGATTGTCACGAGCGCCGGCGTCATCCGGTAGGCGACCTGCTGCGTTTGGTCCGCGAAGACCACGACGCCTGGATACGAGTAAGGTTGGTATCCCGACTTGGTGAGGCTGATAGTGTAGGTGTCGGGGCCAAGCGAGAGGATCGTAAAGTGACCTCCCGCGTCCGTCGTAGCGGTCCGGCTTCCCGAGGGAGAGACTGCCTGCACTTGAACGCCTGCAATCCCAGCTCCCTTGGAGTCGGTGATCGTGCCCGCGATGTTGCCGGTGACGCCTGCCAGTGCCCATGTTCCCTGGCTGAGGAACGCCACAAGTAACGAAGCGGCTATAACCGCGCGACGGAGGGTTCGTTGTGAACTCATTGTTCGTTTAACCCTCTATCATTATCGAGTTGTCAAAAGGCGAGTCGCCCCGCTTTCCCTGACCAAATGGCCCCAGGAATTTCACAGAGTGACCCACTGCGCCAAGCATTTGCTCAGGATTGGGTTGGTTCCTTTAGCATCCCTTAAGGGAAGGCCGCTCCGTCGCTCCTCTGAATTAGGCGCGCACGGCGAGGCGCTCGGCAAGCAAGCGTGGGATATCGGACGGACGGTCGGCTACCGGCACGCCGGCCGATAGAAATGCCGCAATCTTGCTCTGCGGCGTCCCAAAGTTTCCGGAGATGATCGCCCCGGCATGGCCCAGGGATTTGCCCGGCGGAGCGTTGCGGCCGCCAACGAAGGCCACAATCGGCATAGCAGGCAAGTGCTCGGCGATAAACGCCGCGGCATCTTCTTCGTCGGAGCCCCCGATTTCACCGCAGAGGACCAGCGCGCCGGTCTGCGGATCGTTCTTAAACTCGCGCAGGCACTCGACAAATGTCGTTCCGATGATCGGATCGCCGCCGACGCCAACGCAGGTCGACTGGCCGAAGCCGGCGCGCGAGAGCAGATCGACGACCTCGTAGGTCAGGGTCCCCGAACGCGACATGACCCCGACGCTGCCTTCCTTGAAGATGCTGCCGGGCATGATGCCGACGAGCGCCTTTCCCGGCGAGATGAGGCCCGGGCAGTTCGGTCCGATGATCCTCATACCACCGGTCGTGCCGACCACTTTGAGGGTGTCGTGCACCGGCACGCCCTCGGTGATGCAGACCGCAAAGGTAATCCCGGCTTCGTAGGCCTCGTAAAGGGCGTCGGCGGCAAACGGCGGCGGAACGAAGATGCAGGTGTGGGTCGCGCCGGTCGCCTCGACGGCCTCTTTGACGGTGTCAAAGACGGGGAGTCCGTGCGGCGTCGTCTGGCCACCCTTGCCGGGCGTCACGCCCCCCACGAGATTGGTCCCGTACTTCACCATCCGGCCGGTGTGATACGAACCTTCCGCGCCGGTAATGCCCTGAACGATCACCCGGCTGTTCTTGTCTAAAAAGATCGACACGCGCTTAAGCCTTCATCTCAGAAGCGAGCCGCACCGCCTCGCGTGCGCCTTCGTCCATCGTCTCTACCGGTGTCATCCCGGCATCGGCGAGGATGCGGCGTCCCTCTTCTTCGTTGGTTCCGGTCAAACGAATGACCAATGGAATCTTTCGCGACGCCGTTTCTTGCATCGCGTCGACGATGCCGCGTGCAACTTCGTCGCCGCGCGTGATGCCGCCGAAGATGTTGATGAAAAAGACGGTCGCGCCGGTGTTGTTGACGACCAGCTCGTAGCAGTTGCGAACCCGTTGCGCGTTCGCGCCACCGCCGACGTCGAGAAAGTTCGCAATCTGGCCGCCGGCATTGCTGACCGCATCCATCGTCGCCATCGCGAGCCCGGCACCGTTGGCCATCGTGCCGACGTCGCCGGGAAAACGGCGAAAGTTGCGAATGCCTACGCCGGCTTGCGACGCGAGCGTTTCGTCCTCGTCGAGCGGCAGCACTGCGTGCCATTGCGCGAACTCCGGATTTTTGAACAGGGCGTCGTCGTCCAACTCGACCTTGGCATCGGAAGCAATGACGCGGCCGTCCGCGGTAAGCGCGAGCGGATTGACCTCGACCAGCTTGGCGCCGTACCGGAAAAACAGCTCGTACAACGCGCCCGCGATCGCCGGAAACTGTTTGCGAAAACCCGGATCGAGCCGTGCCGCAAATGCCAGCTCGCGCCCGATGAAGGGCGAGTATCCGATCGCGGTTTCTACCGGAAACTTCACGATCGACTCGGGATGGTGCTCGGAGACTTCTTCGATATCCATGCCGCCGAATGGGCTGACGATGAAGACGGGCTTGCGCGCCGCGCGATCGATCGCGACTGCACAGTAGGCTTCCTTTATGATGTCGAGCTTCTCTTCGACCAGCAGCGATTTTATCGGTTCGCCCTGCGGATTTTGGCGATTGGGCGGCATCGGCGTCGCCAGGATCTCCTCGGCGACCCGGCGCCCTTGCGCGGCATCGCTCGCCATCTTGATCTTGCCGGCTTTGCCGCGGCCCCCCATTAAGACTTGCGCCTTGACGACCCACTCGCCCGGGTTCTTTTCGATGAACCGCGCGACTGCGTCGGGCGTCAACGCGTGCTCGCCGTGCGGCACCGGAATCCCGACGCGCTTAAAAAGCTCCTTGCCCTGGTACTCCATCAAATTCATAGCGGGCCGACAGGTTCGCACCCTCGCGCTTTGGCCCTTGCTATCTCTGTCGCATTTCGTGAAAGCAGTCCGGGTTCGATTCCCGTCCGCTCCAGCCGCCGAGCCATTGCGTGAGGCGAAATCGATGTGGTAGTTTGGGAGTAAGTATCGGTTCCGCTGTCGACATCGCGAGAGGCATCCAAAGGGATGCCTCTCGTCATTCCGGCCGGCCGAGCAGCGAGCGGACGCGCGTTGCGCGATCGATTTGTACTTCGTCGTGTGTACCTTACCGTGCAATCCTGCGCGGAAACCGGCTCCTCACCGGCATGCGGCTCACTCATGAGCAGCGACTCTGCTCACCGCGCTCACCCTGGCTTGCGCCTTCGAGCGCGACTGTCATCCGGGCGCGAGTGTTCGCTTTCCCGTCGACAAATACACGCTATCACGCGAGACTGCCATATGCCTGGCACACACGTCTTGTCAATAGACGGTCGTTCGTGCTGACCGCTGCGCCGCTCTCGTTTCGCACGGCACCTCGGCCTGCAGCCCTTGGACCACTGGGCCTTGCGACGGCGTGGTTCACCGTGGTAGCGTGAAGTAGAGGTATCAGCTCCCTATCGACGTCGCAGGAGGCATCTGACGGTGCCTCCTGTTTGCTCATTCCAGCCGTCCTAAGAGCGACCGCGCGATGATCAGCTGCTGGATCTCCGACGTACCTTCGTAAATCTCGGTGATCTTCGCGTCCCGGTAGTGCCGCTCCACGGGGAACTCGGTCGTGTAGCCGTATCCGCCGTGAATTTGCAACGCTTCGGCGGCGTGTTTGCGCGCAGCCGTTGACGCAAAAAGCTTTGCTTTGCTCGCAGGAATTGCGAAGGACCCGCCCGCGTCGGCAAGGGCCGCGGCTCGATAGGTGAGCATTCGTGCAGCGTCGAGGTCCATCGCCATCTGCGCGATTTTGAACGACACGCCTTCAAACGCGCCGATCGGTTTTCCGAACGCGACGCGCTCTTTGGCGAACTTCACCGATTCGTCGAGGCACGCCGCGAGAATTCCAATTGCCTGCGCGGCGATGCCGATGCGCCCGGCGGTGAGCGCGGTCATCGCGTTGCCGAAGCCGGCACCCTCTTCGCCGAGCAGCGCGTCGCGCTTCACGCGCACGTCGTCGAAGGCCAGATCGCACGTGTTGCTGGTGTGGATTCCAAGTTTTTCGGTGACGCGTTCGATCGTGACGCCGGGCAAGTTCGGCTCAAAAAGAAAGGCGCTGACGCCGCGCGATCCGGAACCGCCGGTGCGAAACATCCCCATGATCACGCCCGCATAGCTGCCGGTGCTGCACCACTGCTTTCTGCCACGCAGCGTGTACCCGCCGCCGGAAGGCTTTGCCGTCGCGCGCAAGGCTGCGGCGTCGGATCCCGCCTCGGATTCGGTCAACGCGAATCCGGCGAGGACGTCGCCGTGGGCGAGCAGCGGCAGCCAATGCTCCTTCTGCTCTTTCGTGCCGAGTTTGAAAATCGCCGCAGCGATCATCGAATGAACCGAGACGGTCACCGCCGTTCCCGCATCGACCCGCGCGAGCTCCTCAATCGCAAGCGCGTACGAGAGATAGTCCGCCCCCGCGCCGCCGTACTCTTCGGGCACGAGAATCCCCATGATGCCCGCGCCCGACAGCTTGCCGTAAAGCTCGCGCGGAAAGACGTGGTCCCGATCCCATTGCGCGACGAACGGCGCGATCTCGCGCTGCGCGATCTCCGCAGCGAGCGCTCCGATCTGGCGCTGCTCGTCGCTTAACTCAAACTGCGAAATGCGCCGCTACTCCACGCGAACGAGCAACGCGTCGCCTTGGCCGCCGCCGGAGCAAATGGTCGCTACGCCGTAGCCCCCGCCGCGTTTGCGCAGTTGGTTGATCAGCGTCGTTACGAGCCGCGCACCCGACGCGCCGATGGGATGTCCCATGGCTACCGCGCCGCCGTATTGGTTGATGAAACCGTCCTCGAGTCCCAGGCGGCGAGCTGAGGTAATCGCGACGGCTGAGAAGGCTTCGTTGATCTCCCAAACGTGGATATCGTTGGTGCTCAACCCGGTGCGGTCGAGCAGTTTACGCGCCGCCATCGCCGGCGTCAAGCTGATGTAGGGCGAGTCCCACGCAACGGTGGCGTGCTCGACAACCGTCGCCAAGGCTTTGTAACCATGTTCCTGTGCGTAGTCTGCATCGGCGAGGATCAACGCAGCGGCGCCGTCGTTGACGCCCGGCGCGTTTCCGGCAGTCACCGTGCCGTTGCGTTCCAGCGGCTTGAGCTTCGCCAACGCCTCGATGCTCGACTCGGCCCGTACCGCTTCGTCGCGGTCGACGAGCACGTGCGGCTGCTCGCCGATGATGAACGGCGCGTAGGACGCGTAATCCAGCGTGAACTCTTCCGAAGGCTCGTGATCCCAAACCGACGTCGAGCCGCCCACCGCAACCGACACCCGAACCTTCCCCTGGCGCGGGAGCCGCTCGACGACCACCTTATCCTTTGCCTTGCTCGCGACTTTCACGCCGACGATCTCGTCGGCAAAGTGTCCGGCCGTGTGTGCGGCGGCGGCCCGGCGGTGGCTGTCCAGCGCGAAGATATCTTGCTCTTCGCGCGTGAGACCGAGCTCGTTAGCGACTTTGCTTCCCTGCGTCGCCATCGTCATCGGGAAATACTGATCCCAAAGACCGTCGAAAATCATCGCATCGACGATCGTCCCGTCGCCGAAGCGATATCCCCAGCGTGCGTCGCGCAATAAATAGGGCGCGTTCGACATCGACTCCATCCCGCCGGCGGCGACGATGGAGTTGGCTCCGGCGTTAATCGAGCGCATCCCGTTGACGACGGCGAGCAACCCCGACGCGCATACTTTGTTGATGGTGTCGGCCGTTACGGTCTTGGCAAGGCCCGACTTAAAGAGCACCTGGCGCGCCGGATTCTGTCCCACGCCGGCCTGAAGCACTTCGCCGAACGTCACGTGTTCGATTTCGGTCGGATCGACCTTGGAGCGTTCGATCGCAGCGGTAAGTGCGACGGCGCCCAGCGTCGTCGCGGAGAGAGGAGCGAGCGCTCCCCCGAGTTTGCCGAATGGCGTGCGCGCCATTCCGAGAACGACGGTTTTTGAGGTGTTGGAAATCATACCCGACGCAGTTTCGAGTCCGGCCTCTAAAGGCCTAGGCGGTAGAGCACGTGGCGCCGCAGAGGGTGCCCTTCGGCTACTTTCGGATGGTCGAAGTCATCGTTTGGGTCGCGCGTCATGCCGAGCCGTTGCATGACCCGCTGCGAGCGAACGTTCTGCACGGCGGTCATCGCCACGACCTCGTCCCAACCTAACGTCGCGAAGGCGTACTCCAAGGCGCCGCGTGCGCCTTCGATCGCGTAACCGTTTCCCCAGTGCTCGGGCGCGAATCGCCAGCCGACCTCCCGGGCCGGCGTAAAGTGCGCTTTGAACGGAACCTCGCCCAACGCGACGACGCCGGTGAACGGCACACCGCCGCGCACTTCGACGACCCACCATCCATAGCCGCGCTCGTCGAGCTCGCGCCGGCGCAGCGCTGCCGCAGACTCCACTATTGCACGGGTGTATTCCGAGGTAAAGAACTCAGTCACGCGGGGGTCCAAGTTCATCGCCACCCACGGTTCGATATCGGAGTCTCGCCAATGTCGCAGGACCAAGCGGGGCGTTTCGATCGTGGCCATCCTAATGCTTGACGACGACCGGGCAGGCCTCACACTCGAATTGAATCGTGACGTGCGTTATTCCGAAGTGCTCGCGCGCGCAGTCATCGATCTCACGCAACACGTTCGTCGCTTCGCTCAAGCGGCGGTCGTCGAGCAGGACGTGGGCCGAGAGCGCGTGAGAACCGCTCCCGATCGACCAGACGTGCAGATCGTGAACGCCGGTTACGCCGCCGATTTTTTCGAGATGCTCGACGAGATCCGTGCTGTTGACGTCGCTCGGAACGCTTTCGAGCAGCACGTTGGTCGCGTCACGCATCAGCCGCACGACTCCGACGACGATGATTGCCGCGACGAAGAGCGAGAGGAGCGGATCGATCCAGGCCAGATGCGTCAGTCCGATCGCAATGCCGCCGGCGATCACGGCCATTGCGCCCAACGCATCGCCGAAGACGTGAAACAGCGCCGCCCGGACGTTCATGTCGCGTTTGCCCGGCGCGCGCAACGAGAATCCGACACCGGCATTAACCGCAAGGCCGATGGCCGCAACGAGCGTCATCACGCCGGCGTGCGGCTCGACGGGCGCGGCAAAGCGGCGTACCGCAAAGTAGACGATCGCGAGCGTCGCGACGAGCAAAATCGTTCCGTTTACCAGAGCACCGAGCACTTCGATGCGTCCGTAACCAAACGTGCGCCGCGGGTCGGCGGGCCGCGCAGCGTTGACGGAGGCAATTAACGCGAACGCCAGCGCAACGACGTCCATGCAGACGTGCACGGCGTCGCCGGTCAGCGCCAAGCTGTGCGAGACGGCGCCGCCCCAGAACTCGAGCACCGCGACCAGCGCCGTCGCCAAGAGCGCAAAACGCAGACGGCGCGCAATGCTCGTCGGAGCCATTACGGCGTCTTGCGAGCCTTCAGCCACAGGGCAAGCAGCATCGCACCAAACGTGACGAACGTCCTGCTCTCCGCGGTACGCACGACTTCGGCGCGCCACTCTCCCTGCGCGCCGTCGATCGGCGTCGATCGGGGAATCACACGGGGGACGCGCTCGCAATAGCGCTCGAACTCGTCGGGGAACTCCGAGCGCAGGAATGCCTCTTCGTGTGGCACGATCGCCGCATAGACCGCGACCATCGCCGCCAGCGAGCCGCCCACCAGCAAGGTTCGCATGAACGGGCAGTTTCGACCGGTGAAGGCGATGGCGAACCCCGCGGCGGTCACGAAGTTTCCGATATAGAGCGGGTTGCGCACATAAGCGTATGGGCCCGCGGTCACGAGCTTGCGCGCCGTTACCACGTCGTTGCGCGTGGTCTCGCCGGAATAGCCCACGGCCCAGCAGCGAATCAGTTCGCCGGCAATGGCGATCGGCAGGCCGAGCGCAATGCTGCTGGAGCTAGGCTTACCGCGAGCCGCCAGCGCGATGGCGGGCAGGCTCAGCAGCAGGCCGCGGTTTTTAAAGATGAATGCGCGCACTATGTTTTCTCCGTTGCGAGGGCCGCTGCGTAGATGTCGCGCAACGAGCGGTCCAGAGGAATCTTCGGCTGCCACCCGGTTGTCTTGCTCAGCTTCTCCGAGCTGCCGACGGAGAGCGGAATCTCGCTGGCGCGCAGTCGCTGTGGATCTTCGCGTACTTCGACCGGCACGCGCGCGATCGAAATAAGTTCGCGTAACACGTCGCGGATCGTCACGGCACGACCGCTGCATACGTTATAGACTTGCGCGCCTTCGCCGCGGCGCGCGAGCGCCAGATAGGCCTCGACGACGTCGCGAACGTCCAAGAAGTCGCGAGCCGAGCTGAGGCTGCCCACGTACATCTGTGGCTCGCCGCCGCCGGCGATGCGAGCGAGTTGCGCCGCCAAAGAGGCGACGACAAATCGCTCGCTTTGATTGGGCCCGATATGGTTGAAGGCTCGCGCGACCACGACGTCGAGTCCGAAGCTTCGCGCGCCGGATAAAAGGAACGCCTCGGCGGCCGCTTTGCTTGCGCCGTACGGATTGGCCGGACGCAGATCGAGACTCTCGCGCAGCGGATACTCGTTTGCATCGCGTACGCCGTAGGCTTCGGCCGAGCCGGCGAAGACGATGCGCGGCGACGGATCGGCATCGTGAGCCCGCACCGCTTCGGCCAGGCGCGCACTCCCGAGCGCGTTGATTTCAAAGGTTTCGATTGGCAAGCGCAGCGACTCTGGAACGAACGTTTGCGCGGCAAGGTGAAAGATGACGTTCGGGCGCGCGGCCTCCAGGGCGGCCCGCAAAGAAAGCGAGTCGGCCAAGTCGATCGGGAAAAAGTCGCTCCCGTCGTCGTGTGGGCCGCCACAAGCCAAGACCTCGTCGCCCTGCCGCCGCAATGCGTCAACGAGATAGCGACCAACGAAACCGCTCGCCCCCGTAACCAGCGCCCGCACGACAAACGCTAAGCGCCGGCGCGCGCGGAGAGGCGGGCAATATCGGCCTCGACCATCATCGCCACCAGCTGTTCGAAATCGACTTTAGGCTCCCAGCCCAGCTCGCGGCGAGCCTTGCCCGCGTCTCCGATCAGTATGTCGACCTCCGCGGGCCGAACGAAGCGCGGATCCGTCACGACGTAAGGTTCGAACGATCCCAGACCCGCAACTTCGAAGGCGATCCGCACGAAGTCCCGCACGCTGTGGGTGCGTCCCGTAGCGATCACATAATCCTCTGCGCGCGGCTGCTGCAGCATCAGCCACATCGCGCGCACGTAGTCGCCGGCGTAGCCCCAGTCGCGCTGCGCGTCGAGGTTTCCGAGGCGCAGCTCCGAGCGCAGGCCAAGTTTTATCCGCGCGACGCCGTCGGTGATCTTGCGCGTAACGAACTCCTTCCCTCGGCGGGGTGAGTTGTGGATCACGAGTTCGCCTACGCCCGCGTGAAAGCGCCCCGTTTCGGTCGTGAGGTCATAGAGCCAGCCCTCGTAACGCGGGATTTCCGCAATCCGCTTGACCACGCGTAGGTCGGTGCGCAGATGCGCGCCCATGCCACGGGCGTTCGGCGAGCGCAGGTTGATCGAATAAAAAGGCCCAGGACGCTCGCGCGGTCCGACCTCCACATTGAGTACGCAGTCTTGTCCCAGCGCCACGCGCGCCATCCACCATAACCCCATGGCGAGCGTCGGCGAGTTCGTCTTGAAGTTCTTGAACCGATATGCCCCGTTACCAGCCTTCAGACCGTCGGTATCGTTGTAACCCTCGAGGAAGGCCAGCCACGCCTCTTTGCCCGCATTGAGTATAACCCTGGGCACGCGCTTGTAGCCGTCCTTGGTATAGCACTCGTCACGCAGCCACTCGACAAAGTGTGGCGCACCGTTAAGCGCTAACGCTCCGACAATTCTTCCGGGTACGAATCCGGACGTCGTAGCAGAGTAACTCGTCGAACCGAGAGTTTGGCGCTGCCACGCTTCCGAGAACTCTCGCCGCAACGCCTCGTTGGAGTTCGTGAACTTCGCGTTTACTCGACCGCTCTTTTCGACCCAGGCGCTGCCGTCGCCGACGAAGGCGCCCAGCAGCCAAGCAAACTCGCGCGTAGGTGTGGAAAAGTTTGGCGGCTCAGGAAGACGTGCTTGTAAGACCTTGTCGCCGAAGAGCACTCCGCGCGCCGCGCATTCGCCATCGGACAAAAACATGACATGATCGCCCGTCAACGTTATCGTCCCGCAACGCGCCTCGACGCGCCGGACCCCTTTGTTTTCGACGACGGGCCGATGCCGGTATGCCGTCCCGCCCGTCACCGCAACGAAGCGTTCGCCGTCCCAAACCTCAAGAGTTTCGCTGAAATCAAACCGTTGAACTCTCGACCCTTTCTCACGAACGTGAAGGAGGTTTCCGATCGGTACAACGTCGACGATGTTTCCACGCCGCACGATTAACGGAGTCTCGGGTGGAACGCTTTCGTGGTTAAAACTGATGCCGCTGCAGGCGTGAAGACCGTACGACTCGCGGTAGTTCACCGTGATCCAGTGGCCGTATGCCTTGGCGACGCCGTAGGGACTGCGCGGATAGAAGGGAGTCGTCTCGCGCTGCGGCGTCTCGATGACTTTGCCGAACATCTCCGAGCTCGAAGCTTGATAAAAGCGAATCGAAGGATCGACTTGGCGGATCGCTTCGAGCACGCGGGTGACGCCCAGAGCGGTGAACTCGCCGGTCAACACCGGCTGGCTCCAGGAGGCCGGCACGAACGATTGCGCGGCGAGATTGTAAATTTCGTCCGGACGAACGTCGCTGACGATCGCCGTGATCGAGCTTTGGTCGAGAAGGTCGCCGGAGACGATCTCGACGTCGTCGACGATGTGCTCGATGCGCTCGTGCACCTCGGTGCTGGTGCGCCGCGTCATCCCGACGACGCGATAGCCTTCGGCGAGCAGCAGTTCGGCAAGATAGGAGCCGTCTTGCCCGGTAATTCCGGTAACCAGCGCGGTCTTGCTCACCAGTGCGGCCGCCCGTGCGCGAGGCGCTCCGCGAGCGTAACCGCGACGAAGGCTGCGACTTGGCTGGGAAGCGTTCCGCGACCAAACCCGGCGTCGTAGCCAAGCTCGCCCGCCAATAAATTGGTCACGCGCGGGCCGCCGCAGATCAACACGACGTTATCGCGCACGTTCTCCGCCTCCAATAACTCGCTAAGCGCGGTAAAGTTTTTGATGTCGCTTCCTTTTTGCGTGACGGCCTGCGATGCGAGCAGGGCATCGATCCGCCGCTCCTTCGTGAAGCGCACCAACTCCTCGACGGCGACTTGGCTGCCGAGGTTGTGCGTTTCAAACTCATGATAGCGTTCCAAGCCGTAATCGCCTTTGTATCCCTTCATATTGAGTATCGCGTCGATGCCGACGGTGTGGGCGTCGGTGCCAATGCAGGCGCCGGCAACCCGGATCTTTCGGCCCACCCGCTCCCGGACCAGCGCGTCGATCGCCTCCATCGACATCGCGTGCGCGCCGGCCGAGGGCGCCGTAATCCCGTCGACGTCCACCGCCTGCGCCGTGCTCGCGTAGATCACGAAAAAAGAAAAGCCCGATGCGATCGCTTTTCCCTCCACGACCTGCACGTCGGTCAGCCCCATCTTCACGGCGAGCTGACGCGCCGCTTCATCGGCCGCTTCGCTCCAATCGACCGGCAGGGTAAACGAAATCTGCACCTTCCCGTCGTCGCTCGTATCGCCGAAGGGCCGGACCAGTCTCGTCACCCGGGCCGGCTTAGCGAAAAGCTCGATACGAGCCTTCGCTCCTCGAAGGGATTCCAATAGTCGCGAGCGCGTTCAAAGACTCCGTCTCGGCCGCGCCCGCCTTCGGCCGTGCGGGAAACGTCGGCAAAGAGTGCCGCCTCGATCGCTTGCATCAGGCCCATTGCGGCAACCCGTTCGAGCAAGGCTTCGCACGAAGCGAGCACGTCGTGCGCGCGCCGTTCGATAATGCCGCCCGGCCGAACGGCGATCTCGTCGCCGAAATGCCGGGCCGTGCTCATGATGTAACGGGCGTTCTCGAGGGAGAGCGCGCGATCGCCCAAAAACGGCGTGTGGATCGCTTCGGTCGGCATGCCGCATAAATGAATGTTCTGCCCGGTCATCACCGACGTGAGGTTGAACATCGCGTCGATCAGGTGCCCCTTGAAGATGTCGCCGGTCATGTGCTTAGTCGGCGGCATGAACTTCAGCGGCGCGTCGGGGAAGATCTCGCGTGCGAGCTGCGCCTGCGCGACTTGATAGAGGAAGCCGTCCTCGCGATCGGGGTCGATCTCGTACGCGTCGCCCAAGCCGATTTGACCGTCCGGCAGACCGGCACGGTGCGCGAACTCTTCGTTGATGAGCTGCGAGGCGAGCACCGCCGGCGCCTGCTCGACGGCGTCGGCCGTCGTCAAGTAGTTGTCCTCACCGGTGTTGATGATGATTCCCGAGTACGCGTTGAGCATCCGGCTGAAATGCTGATCCACGAAGGTCCGCTTCATGTTGATATCGCGAAAGAGAATGCCGTACATCGAGTCGTTGAGCAGCATGTCGAGCCGTTCGAACGCCGCCATCACCGCAATCTCGGGCATGCAGAGGCCGCTAGCATAGTTGGTCAGCATCACGTATCGGCCGAGCTTTTCGCTTACCTCGTCGAGCGCGGCGCGCATGATCGAGAAGTTGGCCTGAGTCGCGTAGGTGCCGCCGAAGCCTTCCGTCGTCGGGCCGAACGGGACAAAGTCGAGCAGCGACTGTCCGGTCGAACGAATTACGGCAATCACCTGCGCGCCGGCTTGCGCGGCGGCCACGGCAGCGACGCGATCCTCATAGATGTTGCCGCTGGCGACGATGACGTAGAGCAACGGCGGCGGCAACTGCGGTAGCTCGGCGAGCCTGGCCGCGCGCTCGTCGCGGCGAGCGGCAATCCGGTCCAGCGCCCGATCTACGAACGGCGCCAATGCACCGCGTGCCGCGTCGTCACGAGTAACCGTGAAGTCGTCGAGATTACAGCGGCCCGCGGCTAACTCCGCACCGAGCGACTCCGGGGTCAGGCCGGTCTCCGCCAAGGCTTTTCCGAAGGAAAGCGCTACGCCGCGTCCGCGTTCGTGAGGCGCGACCGAATCGAGGATCGCATTGGGCAGCGGAACTTCTTGCGGCGAAAGCCCGTCTACGCCGAGCAGCCGCAATACCGCGCGCTCGACCGAAACCGTCGAGTGAGCCGCAATGAAGGCTTCGACCGGCGCGACGATGGCGGCGGCGAGGCCCCGGCATCGGTCCACGCGCCGGCGATCGATTCGAAGTTCCACGGCGTTACGAGCTTACGCCAAGCGCCAGATACGCCGCAATTCCGTCCCGCCAGGAGGGCATGCCGATTCCGAGCTCGCCGAGCTTGGCGCTATCGAGCGCGGAGTAGCGCGGGCGAATCGCCCTGGCCTTCCACTGCTCGGCAACGATTGGCTCGATCGCGTGCTCGACTCGGGCTTGACGCATCGCCTCGCGCGCGAACTCATACCAGCTCACGGGCCCGGCGGCGGCGGCGTGATAGAGGCCGTAGGCCGTAGTGCCGATCAGCTTGCGGAGCGCGGCGGCGAGATCGCCGGCGAACGTCGGCGACGCAACGACGTCGGCAACCACGCGCAGCGGTTCGCCGCTCTCGCCGGCAGCGAGAATCCGATCGACGAACGCGCGGCGGCGCGAAGCCGAACGCGAAGGTCCGTAAAGCCCGCAGGTCCGCACGACGAACGCCCGCCCTCCCGCCGCTTCGACCAAACGTTCGCCGGCGAGCTTCGACGCGCCGTAAAACGACAGCGGATTTGGCGAATCGCTCTCGAGATACGGACCGCCCTTCATGCCGTCGAAGACGTAGTCGGTGCTAATCGTTACGAAGAGCACGCCGTGTTGGGCCGCAAGGCCGGCGGCGCGCCCGACCGCGAACGCGTTGACTTCCAGCGCCCTTTCTTTCTCGTCTTCGCAGCGGTCCACGTCGTGAAACGCCGCGGCATTTACCAGCACGTCCGGTTTGGTCGCAACCAGAGACTCTGCCAAGCGCTCGCTCTGTTCGATGGCCAACTCGTCGTGGGACGGCGCTACGATCTCGCAATCGTTCCATAGTTGCGCGATCGCCGTCCCGAGCTGTCCCGAACCGCCGAGCAAGAGAACGCGCGTCACACCGTCGACCGCCGGCCGATGGAGTTTCGCTGAAAGAGCAGCGATATCGTAACGGCTAGGGCGGCTGCGAAGTTGCCGACCACCATGATCTCCACGACGGCCGCAAGCGTCGGATGGAAGGTAACGATCGCGGCAAGCGTACCCAGCGTGCAGATAAACAGCGGCACCGTAAACGCTAGGCGATGCGTCGCAATGCCATAGAACGTCAGCGAGTTGGTCAAGGCAAGCAGCACCATCGCTACACCGTATCTGACCAGCAACGGCGCCGCTCCGTCGAACGCATGCCCAACGAGCGCGTGCAGCACCTGCAGACCGAAGAAGTAAAAGACGAAGAGCCCGCAGAGAGCGACCGCGACGAGCATCGCTAAGCTGCCCGCCAAGACGTCGCGCGTGCGCGCCCCGCGCGCGTGGCGATCGGCCGCCTGCGGCAGCAACACGGTCGGAACGAATCCGACGAGATAGAGCAGCATCTTACCGCCCAGCGATGCGGCGGCGTAAAGTCCCGCCGCGTGTTCGGGAAAATAGTGCTTCACCAGAATGACGTCGGCGGATCCCATCAGCGCGATGGCGATCGTCGCGGCCGCGGCTCCGGCTCCCGCATTGAGAATACGGCGCCAATCGTAGCGCACGCGATGCGTCGGCGCGGCGGCATATCGCCGCTTCAACCGCGACGCGAGATAAATCAGCGCGCAAAGCGGCCCGAGCAGAAACCCGACGACGGCGCCGCCGAGCCGCAAGCCCACGGCAATTAACGCGACGATGCCGATGACCTTTGCAACGCCCTCGACGGCATTCGAGAATCCATACCCAACAAAATCCTGCGTTCCCTGGGCGATCGCGCGCAGCGCGTTGACGAAGAGCGCGACGCCGGCAATCAATCCGACGAACGGCAACGACCAAATCGGGACGTGCAGAAAGTGCGCAAACGGAATCATTCCGGCGGTCGCCACGACGAGGTAGATAACGGCGAGTTTTGTAAAGCCGCCCGCGATGCTGTCGGTTAGGCCGCGGAGATGGCTGTCGTCGTGCAGCGCGCGAAACTCCGCGGCGAGCTGCGCGACGACCGGCGCAACGAAAGCCACCGGAAGCGCCGCAATCAAAGCCGCGTTGATAAGCGCGTAGAGTCCGCCGTACGCGGCGACCCCGAGCTCGCGGCTGGCAACGGCATGCGCCGCGAACCCGCACACGTTGAGCACCATCGCGGCACTAAAGACGAGAAGGCTCTGCTTCACCATGGCGCTGGTCCGCAACCGCTCGAGTCCACGCCGGAGCACGAAAGTACCCGGTGGACTCACACTACCGTTCATCGAACCGTCGTTCTCATGAAAGTCGAGAATTTACCTCTAGCGGGCGCTTTGATGCTGACGCCGCGCGTATTTACGGACGAACGAGGCTCCTTTCTGGAGCTTTTTTCGCTCGAACGGTATCGCGAGTGCGGCATCGGGGACTCGTTCGTACAGGACAACTCTTCGCTCTCGCGGCGTAACGTCTTGCGCGGACTGCATGGCGACGCGCGAATGGCTAAACTCGTTTCGGTCCTGCGCGGCAGCGCTTACGACGTCATCGTGGACGTTCGAGCAACGAGCGCCACGTACGGCCAATGGCACGGAACGACGCTAACGGCAGCCGACGCCCGCCAAATTTACGTCCCCCGCGGCTTTCTTCACGGCTTCCTGACGCTCGAAGAGAGCACGATTTTCTGGTACAAACAGAGCGCCCCGTACGATCCCGCCTGCGAGGTCGGCGTCGCCTGGGACGATGCCGATTTGGGAATCGGCTGGCCGCTCGGTGAAGTCGCCCCGATTCTCTCCCTCCGCGACGCTGCGAATCCACCCCTTCGCGCCTTGCGCGACCGTAACAAACTCGCTCCCGCCTAGGTAGAAGCCGCCAAAGGAACCGAATCGAGGGGGGATGGCATTCCGTGATCAGAGCGACGAGGCTCTGGTGCAGCGAGTGCGTTCCGGGGAAAGGGAGGTCTTCGGCGTGCTCGTCGATCGCTACAAACGCGGCATAGCGAACTTCATCGGCGCAACCGTGCGCAACTCGTCGGAAACGGCGGACTTGTCGCAGGAAACGTTCTTGCGCGCGTACGCGCATTTGCATACGTTCAACCCGCAGCTGGGGAAGTTTTCGACTTGGATCTATCAGATCGCGCGCAACGTGATTCGCACCTATCTTGCCAAATCGCAGCGAGCGCCGCAATTGCAGGAACTGTCGCAGGAGCAGACGCTCGAGACGGCGCTTGCCGATCCCTCACCCCAAGCGGATCCCGCCGGCGGGCTGCTGCGCCAAGAAGCCGAGCGCGAGCTGCGCGCCGCGTTGGCCGAGCTTCCGGACCGCACGCGAACGGTGTTGGCCCTGCGCTATTTCGACAACATGGAGTATCAAACGATCGCGAGCACGCTCGGGCTCTCACTGGGGAACGTAAAAACCTTAATCCATCGCGGCAAGATCGCGCTAACGAAAAAGATGCGCGAACGCGAGGCGAAGGCTCTCGGCGTACCGGCTCGAGCGCCGGAGAGGGGAGGCTCGCATGCGCTGCTCCTCGTGTGAGCCGCTGCTCGACGACTACCTCGAAGCGTCGCTGAGCCGCCGGCAGATGCGCGACGTCACGCTCCATCTGCAGTCGTGCCCCGCCTGCAACGCACTCTTGGAAGAGTTGCGGGTGGTCGACGCCCTGCTCGCGACCGCGCGGTCGCCCGGGCGCGTCGGTTCGGATTTTACTGCGGCTATCGTCTCGGCCACGGCGGCCACGCCGCTGCGCCCCAGCCGGCGGATAGCGCTGTGGCTGCCACTGTTGGCCTATCTGTTCGTAGCTTGGGCACTCCTGGCATTTGCAGCGCTCGATGCCCAGGGCGTCGCGGGCGCCGCCCAGCGGCTCGCCGCTTGGGGCGAAGGCGGCTTCGCGGCAATCTCCGCGGGGCTGCGGGCCGTCGCCCCGGCGACCGGCGTCGCAGCCGCGGCGGTCACCGGAGTCTTGCTCGTCGATCTTCTCCTTTTGGCGGTGATCGTCTACGGCTATCGCCGCCTGCGCCCGGTCCTTAGCGTCTACCTCACGCGGGGGTCGCGCTCGTGAGCCTTCGCCGAGCCATCATCACATTTGGAATCGCCTTGGCCGCCGCCGGACTCCTCGCCCGGCCTGCACTTGCCGATTCGCGAGCCATCTACCACGGCGGCACGTACTTCGGCTCGGTTGTGGTCGAGCCCGGGCAAGTGGTCGACGGAGATCTCACCGTGATCTTCGGCGACGCGACCATCGAGGGAATCGTCGAGGGTGACGTCAACGTCGTAGGCGGGAGTTACGACCCTCGTCCAGGCGGCGTCGTTACCGGGCAAGTCAATCAGATCGGCGCCGCCGTGACGCAGGCGGTGGTCCCGTGGGCGCCGGCGGACTCCGGCTATAACCCCTTCCTTCCCGATCACCGGCTGCTGTGGCGGCTCTCGTGGAATCTGCTCGCGCTGCTGGTCTTCTTGATCTTCCCGGTGCGCACGCGAATGGTCTTGGACCGCCTGGAACGACATCCCGGTCTGAGCGCCGCCGCCGGTTTGATCGGCTGCATCGCCGTCATTCCGCTAGCCGTGCTGCTGGCGATCACGATTCTGCTCGTCCCGCTGATCGTGCTCGAAATGGTCTTTGTGCTCGCCAGCGCCTTTCTTGGGACTGCGGCACTCGCGCTGCTGATCGGCCGGCGCCTTTGCGAACTGGTTAGCCCGGCAACGACGCCCTCACCGCTGGTCGCGCTGCTGTGCGGGATCGCGCTGATCACCGCGGCCGAACTGGTACCGGTCGTCGGAACGCTGGTCCTCATTCTGGTGGGTCTGATTGGTTTAGGGGCGACGATCCTCTCCTTTGCAGGGGAATCCCTCAACGCCCCGGCGGGCGGGCCCCCGATAAGCGGACCACCGATGACCGCTGCCTAAACTAGGTGGCCTGTCACATGAGGATATACAGTGCCGCTAGGTGTTTTAACGGATGAGATGCTAGGAGCGCGCAGCCCTTCGGGTCGCCGGCGCGGCCCATGACTACGATCTCGCGAGCCGCTATGTTTGCGGAGCGGACGGCGCGTTTGCGGGCCTCGACGATCCGCGAGATGCTCAAGGTGACGCAGCAGCCTGACGTCATCTCTTTCGGCGGCGGTCTGCCCGCGCCCGAGCTTTTCCCAACCGAGGCGATCGTGGACGCGGTGCGCGTGGTGATGCGGAATCGAGGAGCCGCGGCGCTGCAGTATAGCGTCACCGAAGGCATCCCCGAGATGCGTCACTGGGTGGCGCAACGGCTGAGCGGCCGTTTCGGCAAGGCTATTGACCCAGACAGCGTGACGATCGTCAACGGCTCGCAACAAGGCCTCGATTTGATCGGGAAGATCTTTCTCGATCCGGGCGATCACGTCGTGCTGGAAAACCCCACCTATCTCGGCGTAATTCAGGCCCTCGACGCCTATCAAGCCCGCTATCTCACGGTCGATACCGACGAAGACGGCTTGCTGCCCGACTCGCTCGAACGCGTGCTCGAACGCGCCGACCCCTTTCCGAAGCTGCTCTATCTCGTGCCGAACTTTCAAAACCCGACGGGCCGCACGCTTTCGGGGCGGCGCCGCGAAAGCGTCGTGCGGATTTGCGAACGCTTCGGCCTGCCGATCGTCGAGGACGATCCGTATTGCGAACTGCGATTCGAAGGCGCCGACTTACCCTTGTTGATCTCGTATCAGACGACGGCGCCGATCATCTATTTGGGAACCGGCAGCAAGATTATGGCGCCGGGCATGCGCATCGCGTGGCTCGTCATTCCCGACGAAGAGATCCGCGAAAAAATCGTGCTCGTCAAACAAGGGGCCGACCTGCATAGCGGTACCTTCGCACAGTACGTCTTCCACCAGTACGTTAGCGACGGCGTCGCCTTCGACGCGCACGTGCGTGAAATTGCGCGAACGTACGCTCGTCGCCGCGACGTCATGTCCGAAGCGCTTGCCGAGTTCATGCCGGAAGGGGTTCGCTTCACGCGCCCGGCGGGCGGAATGTTTCTGTGGGTGACGGTCCCGAACGTCGATACATCCGAGTTACTGCGCATCTGCGCAACGGCAAAAGTCGTCTTCGTCCCAGGCGTCAGTTTTTATCCCGGGCGCGACGTGCACGACGGCATGCGCCTCAACTTTTCCAATGCGTCGGAGAAGAATATCCGTATCGGCGTAGAACGGCTTGCCGACGCCATTACCGCATACAACCGCTAAAGGAGCGCGCACTCGTGGCAGCAGGTTTGATCATCGGCATTTGTTCCAACTCCGACATAAAAGCGCTTGACGACGCACTTGTGGCGCAGCAGATCGACCTGGACAAAGTCAAAGTCTTCGCCGCCGACGGCGACGGCGACGAGTTGGAAACCTCGCCGCTAGACTTCATTGAGGTTTTTGAAAATACCGAAGCCATTACCGGGCTTTCAGACGATATGACCAGAGGCACCGGCGTCCTGGCGGACTCGGGGGGGACCGCCGTTCCCGGACTCACCGGAGAACCGCGGTTTAAGGCGTTCTTTCCGGACGAAGGCGAGTCGAAGCATTACCTCGCCGGCTTCCCAGTGCCCGACGATGAAGTCGACAACTTCGACGACGCGATTGCCGACGGTCACGCGGTCGTTCTCTATCCCGACGCCGGCGCCGATGCGCCGCAGATCGCCGCCGCGTTTAAGGCTGCCGGTTTGAAGAACGTTCGATCGTTTTAAAGGTTTGTAAAGCGCCAAGCGCGGCTAGGTCTCGCACGACTTCACCGGCGCGCAGCGAGCGAAGGTAGCGCGCGCTGCGAATCCCACAGCTCACGAGGTAGAGCCTCGAGCAGCCCAGCGCAACCGCAGCTTCGGCGTCCACTTCGGTATCGCCGATCCACGCGCAGTCCTCTGGATCGATTCTCCCTGCTTCATGCCGTGCCGCCGCCGCTTTTCCGGTACTGCCAAGTTCGGGATCGCAGACGACGAAGCGTTCCAAGAGTGTGGTGAGCCGTAGGCGTTCGAGTTGCGCGCGCGCCGCTCGAGCGTCTCGTCGCAGCGTGACCACGATGACCCGGTGACCGGCGGCCTTCCAGGCAGCGACTGCTTCGGCCGCTCCCGGTTGCGGCGCATCGAGGCTGAGGTAGCGCGGCTGCTCGATGAGATCGATCCACGACCTGCGCAGCTCCGCCTCATCCGCGCGGACGCCACCGGTCATCAAGAGGTCGACCGCGGTGACGCGGCGGCGGCGGAGCCGCCAGTACCCTTCCGGTGCGCGCGGCCTGCGCGCGTACCGCGAACAAAGCTCGACGTAGCAGGCGTAATGGCGGTCGCGGCACTCCAGCACCGGTCCGTCGAGATCCAAAAAAATTGTGGCGCGGCCGCGCCTCACCGCCTTGCGAACTCCGTCTCGCGAAAGTGCGCGATCTCGCGAGCCAGGCCGTCGGCGAAAGAAACGAACTTGTGAATCCCAAGCGTCCTCTTCATCGCACCGTTGTCGAACCGCAGCGAGTCGCCGTTGTTTCCGGAAAAGCAAAACGCCCCTTTATACCCGGTGAGCTCGGCGACGTGCTTGGCGACGTTGTGAATTGAAATCGACTCGCCTCTGACAATATTGATAGGATCGATCTTCTCGGGCAGCGTCGAGGCCGCGACGATGCCGCTGACGGCGTCGTCGACGTAGAGGTAGTCGCGCTCGGTCGCTCCGTCTCCGCTAAGCTGCGGCTGGTCACCGCGGAGCATCGCACGGATCAGGTTAGGGATGACGCGTCGGAAGACTTCTTCGCCCGGACCGAAGATGTGCCCAAGCCGCAAGACGCAGTAGTTACAGCCGGTGCTGCGGGCGTAGCTTCGTACGAGCTCCTCGCCAAAAACTTTGGAAGCACCGTAGAGCGTTGCCGGTCCGAGTTCGCTCGTTTCGTCGATCGTGCGGCCGGCGAGGCGCTTGTAGACGTCCACGGAGCTCACAAAAAGCAGATGGCGAGGCGTATTTGGAAGACTCGCGAGCAACGCCGCGGTGCCGTCCACGTTGCTTTCGACGATGGGCTTGACGAGATCGGCGGAGGCCGCGTCTTTGGGAATATAAGCTCCTACATGGAAGATCACGTCGATCGTGTCCACGCCGAGCTTCCTCCAATAGTCGCGGTCGAGCGCCTGGAGCGCGACGCTCGAGCGCTCCAACGCCAGCACCCGTGCCTCGGGAGCTTCGCGAAGGCGCGAAACGAGCGGGCGCCCGATAAAACCGGCGGCACCGGTCACGAGGATAGTCGTCACGGCGATTCCAGGGCGGCCGCGCCGCCCGCAATCCGCTTTACTTCCTCGACCGTTGTGAGCACCGGCTCGACGTCCATTCCCCGGATCCAAAGTAACCCGTCGGGCAGCGGGTTGACGCGTTTCGCGATCGCGGGGAACTTTCCGGAAAGCGCAAGCTGGCAATAGATGTCGGGCATGTTGAGCCCCGCTTTGGTGAAAAAATAGTGGGTTGTAAAAAAGCGAGCGATGTTGATTTCAGTGACGTACGGCAGGCCCTCGTGCCCGTACGTCATATCGACGCCGAAAATTCCGTGCGGCGCGGAGTCCACCGCGCGGATCGCCTGCTCCGCAAGCCTATCCGCTTCGGCGTCGGCGAAGGTTTCCGCGACGCCGGTGATTCCCGTTACGCCCGAAAGCGTACGGTTGCCGAAGTTCCAACTCCAGCGGCGGCGGCTTTGGGCGACGATGAGCGCGCCCTCGTACCAAATAGAGAGCCACGTCGTCGTCTTGCTGGTCAGGCACTCACTGGCCGTGAACGAACCCCATCCGCGGTGATGCTCGATCCAGAACCGCGCGAAGTCAAACGATTCCGTCGGCAGCGAGCCCGCGCCCCCGGCTCCGGCGACAGCGCGCACCCACAGCTTCGGACCAAGCCGCGAGAACGCCGCTTTTAAATCCTCGGCGTCGTGGAGGAGGATGGTTCGAGGCACCCGCACGCCCGCGCGCTGCCATACGTCGTACGACCGGTATTTGTCCAGGCAAATCTCGACCGTTTCGCGGTCGGGCATGAACAGCACTACGCCAAGCGACTCGATGTCGGCGCGCAGGCGCGACACGGCTGCCACCTCGTAGTCGTTCTGTACGTGCAAGAGTGCCGGCTTCGTACGGTCGAGCAGACGCAAGAGCTCTTCCCGGAACGTGGCGTCCGCGGCGAGCGGAATCACATACCGTTCGTCCACGTCGGCGAGGAAGATATCCGTCGGACTCGCGCAGGTTCCGATGAGATGGTACGGGCGCGGCGCCTCGCGAAGCGATCGTATGAAGTTGTTCGACGGCGCACCACCCGCGCCGCCGATCTGCACCCTCGTCGCATAGTCCGACGTCAACTCGTCACGCTCCGGTTCCGTCCGCGCACTCGCTCGAAGGCGACGAAGAGCAACTGCTTCCAAAACTCGAACGCGAACGCAGCGCTGACGAACGGATGATAGAGCCACTCGCGGCGCCCGTCTCGCGCCCACCCGTAGACGGCCGCGGCCGCGGGCAAAACACAGGTCGCCGCGTAGAACGGCCAAAAATAGGCGCGAAATCGACGCATTGGATCGGCGGCCTCCAGGCGGTGCCAGACGGGCTGCTCCGCATCGGTTATGCGCTTTCGGATGCGCGGCCCGAACTTCGCAAGAGCGTCCCCAATGCCGCGAACCGTATGGTGCTCGACGTGCGCTTCCGGCACGAACGCGATCTCGCATCCTTGGAGAATGAGCGCTTCGACGGGGGCCACGTCGTCCTCGTTGGTACCGGCAGGCTTTGCATAAGGCAAACGCACGGCGAAGGCCTGGGCCAGCGCGATAAGGGGCAGCGGACCGTTGCGAAAATCGTACACGACATAGCCCGGCTCGCGCCGCTTAACGCGGTAGGTTCGGTGGTAGGAAGCAGGCGACGCCGCGCCGCCGTAGACGAAGTGGTTGAAGGGGTCGGTAAACGCATTGATGTACCGCGCGGTCGCGCCGTCCTCGCCCGTACTCACGACTGCCGGGAACGCCCCCGTTATCTGGGGATCTGCAAAGGGAAGCGCCAGCCTTGCGAGCACGTGCTCGTCGCCGAATCGATTATCGGCCGCCGTCACGATAGCAACGTCGCCCGTTGCTATCCCAAGGAGCATTCCGGCACCGGGCTCGGCACGGCGCATCGGATTGTGGAAGACCTTCGCGCCAAAAGACTGCGCGATTGCAACCGTCTCGTCGGTCGAGCCGCCGTCCGCGATCAGCACCTCGACGCATTCCCGAGGGTAGCGTTGGCGCGCAATCGATTCGAGCACGAAGGGCAGCCGCGCCGCTTCGTTGAGGGTCGGCAGGATCACGGAAAATCGCACCGTCGGCTCGGACATTTATACGTCGACTCGCTGCCCGCCCAGACTCGCCGAGCGAAGCGCCGTCTCAATGACGCGAACGACGCCCGCGCCAAAGGTTCCATCCGAGCGCACCTTCGAACCATCTCGAATTGCGGCGGCAAAGTCGCTGACGAGTTTTCCGAGCGCTTCGCGGTTGTCGACCAGCGGAACGTGGAGATCTCCCAAACGGTATGAGACCATTTGCTGCTGCAACGTCGTGCTCGACGGGTCCAAGACGACTCCTTTGTCGTAGATGTAGATCTTTTCGGTAGGTTCTACGTCGTCCCAAACCGCCATCTTCAAGCTTCCGGAGACCATCGTGCGCCGCACTTTGACCGGTGAGAGCCAACTCAAATGCACGTGCGCCAGACAGCCGCTCGGATACCACATCGTCAGAAACGCTACGTCGGCCGTCTTGGCGTGAACGCAGGCGCCGAGTTGGAGGGCTACCGAGAGCGGCAGTTCGTCGAGGACGTAGTTGATGATCGATACGTCGTGCGGTGCGAGATCCCAGGCAACGTTGCTCTCCTGAAAGAGTCCGAGGTTGACGCGCACCGAATCGATGTAATAGACCTTACCCAAGGCGCCGCTCTCGCGCAACGCGCGCAGCTTCTCGACCGAACCGGTGTAAAGAAAGGTGTGGTCCGTCATCAGGCAAACGCCGGCGTGGCGCGCACGTTCGCAAAGCTCTTCGGCGTCGAGGAACGTCTCCGCTAGCGGCTTCTCGACCAGCACGTGTTTGCCGGCATCGATCGCGCGGATCGCAAGCTCGCGGTGCGTGCGCGGCGGGGTCGCTAACGCAACGGCATCTACTTGCGGATCGGAAAGCGCCGCTTCGATCTCTCCGTGCCCCGCAACCGCTGGGTAGAGCCGCCGCAAGCGGTCCAATCGAACTCGATCGCGCTCTACGATGCAACGAACCGACCACTCTTCCGAAGCGTAGAAATTTCGAACGAGGTTCGGCCCCCAGTAACCGGCTCCGACTACCGCGACGCCCAGTGGCTTACTTTCCATCAGGGGACTACACTAGCAGGGGGCGGCAGCTCGCAAGGGCATCGACCACGCAGACGATCTGATCGTCCGTGAGCTCGGGAAACATCGGAAGCGAGAGTACCCGCGCGGCGCTTCGCTCCGTAAGCGGAAACGAGCCGGGCCCAAGGCCGAGATCCGCATAGGCGCGCTGCAAATGGATTGGAATCGGATAGTGAACGCCGGTGGCAACGCCGCGTTCTCTCAATGCGGCTTGCACGCTATCGCGGTTCTCGACTTCGATGACGTAGAGATGGTAGACGTGGCCCTCATCGTGCAGGTTCACCGGCGCTTCGATGCCGATTTCGCGCAGGAGCCGGTCGTATGCGGCGGCATGATTTCGGCGAGCCGCGTTCCACCCATCGAGGTGGGTAAGCTTTACGTCGAGGACCGCAGCCTGGAGTGAGTCCAGACGACAGTTGTCGCCCTTGACGACGTGCACGTACTTCTTTGCTTGGCCCAAGTCGTGCAGCAGGCGTATCGAGGCGTTCAGACTCGCATCGTTGCAGACGACCGCGCCCGCGTCTCCGTACGCTCCGAGATTCTTTCCGGGATAGAAACTGAAGCATCCGACATCCCCGAAGCTCCCGGCACGGCTGCCTTTATACCGCGCGCCATGCGCCTGGCAGGCATCCTCGATCACGCGCAAGCCGTGACGCCGGGCGAAAGCAAGTATCGGATCCATTGGGACGGCTTGACCGTACAAGTGCACCGGCATGATTGCTTTGGTCCGCGGCGTCACCGCGGCTTCGAGCAGCTCCGGATCGATCAGGTACGCACGATCCATCTCGACGAGCACCGGGCTCGCTCCGACTGCCGAAACCGCCAGCGCCGAGGCGATGAACGTGTTGGCAGGGATGATGACCTCGTCTCCCGGCCCGATTGCCAAGGCCCGCAAGCCGAGCTCCAACGCCGCGGTCCCCGATTCGACCCCCACGCAATAGCGGGTGCCGACATAGGTCGCAAAGTGTTCTTCGAAGAGCGCTACGTCGGGGCCGAGAATGAAGCCCGCGCTCTCCATCACCTGCATCATCCGGGGAACGACCTCGTGCGATATCGCGCGAAACTGCGCTTTGAGATCGACAAACGGAACCGGCTGCGTCATCGTCACTCAAACGCGCTTCGTCGGCTCGCGGACGAGCGCCTTCAGCAACGAAAGCACGCAAACCACGCCGGCAAGCTCGGCAATTTGCTGTAAAAATGCAGTGATTTGCACCAAGAAAACGTCGCGGGACCTACGGTCGGCGAGCATCCAGCCGTTGGCCGCAAGCGCGACGCGAACGTGCGGAAGCACGTGCCATGCGCGCAGCGCAATCCAACCGGGATCGTAACGCTCGTTGAACCGCACGAGTGCTACCGCGCCGGCGATGCCACGCACGCGATAGAGCCACGGCGCGATCTGGTCAAACGGCAGTGCAGCAGTTCGAACGGCGCCTTGATGAAGCGGAACCGCCGGAAAGAACCGGGACTCCGCCACTAACTCGCAGAGTCCCGCGCACGAGACCGAGTCGACGTTTGGTGGAATCGAGATCCACGTAAAGGCGCCCGAGCCGCCAGCCAGCGCACGACCGTCCGAAGCGGTCAATTGTCCGCGTACGTAGGCGAGCAGCCACGTACCCGGCGTGACGGGAGTTGACCGCCTGGAAAGGGTAAGCACGCCGCCGATGCCTTGGGCAAGCGCCGGCACTCGAGCAAATGCGAGGCGCGCATCGATCCACGCCACCGCCGGGTCGATCGAATCGCTCGGACCGCGCAACGGAGTAACACCCGCAGAGCCCGGCGCATCGCCAAAGAAGATGTCGCACGCTTCCAAGCGATCGACTGACGCGACGATGCGCGCATTGGTGCACGCCGAGATCAACGGCGCCGCACCGGCGAGGTCGGTGCTCCCCTCGGCCGCGGGTTCCAGCCGTGTCCCCAATGACGGCGCCGCTAAACCGATCTCTCCGTTCGACCGCGACACCAGCCAGGGCCGAGCGACGATCCGGCTGACGCCGAGGGCACGCAAGGCTGCCGGATTGCCGTTCTGCTCGTACTGCGCCAGCGCCATGTCGACCGGGTAAGTAGGAAGATACTCGTTGAGAGCGGCGACGTGACCGGGGTATGCAATCGCGTCAGGGTCCGCACCGTCGCCGCCGCCGGCGCGCAACTGCAAGGGCTGAAAAGCCGGTAGCAGCGCCACTCGAGAAAAGGGAGGCGCCGCGACGACGGGGTGCGGATAGGTTTGTGCTCCGACCCAGAAATCGCTCGGCGGATGGATCAACCAGGTTATCGGTAAGGCGGCACCCGCGAGCAACGCGAGATACCCGAGCGCTTTCGCGCGGCCGGTCGCTGCCGATGCGAGCGCAATCAGGAGCGCCGCGAAGACGCCACCGAAATCGTACAACTCGCGGAAGACGCCGCTCTCTGGAATCGAGCGAACCGTCCATTCATATGCGGCGTCGAGCGGGCCGTGAACGCCCAGCGCGCAGAGATAGACCAATCCGGCCGCTGCCGCTGCCCATCTGACCGCCCGCCGCCGGCGTCCGGCGAGAACGCCGGCGAGAGCCAGAGCGCAGAGCGTCCAGATCGCGACCTGCGCTGCCAGGCCCAGCCGGTCGGCGTATCCCGGGAAGTAGCCTCCCAATGAGAGCAGCGCAACGGGGGAGAGCGATTGGTTTGCCTGCCATTGCACGCTATAGGGAGTTTGTAACAGCGCACCGCGATCGGCGATGAGACCGACCACCGTCGGTAGTGCCACGATCGTGGCGACGGCGATCGGCAGCCATTTCTTCGTCACCAATGCAAACGCAATCGACGCGGCCGTCGCGACGATGAACAATTGCAGTTGCGCTTCGATTAATGCCAGCCACAGCGCCAAGCGCACGGGCGATGCGTCGCGACCCCGCAGCATTTCGGCCAGCAGACCGATGAGGCCACCGTACGCCAGCACCATGACGAGATGCCCGGCAACGACTTCGTTATAGACCCACGGATTAAAGAGCGCGAGAAGGCCCGCGCCGATCGCGGCCGGCACGGCATTGCCCAGCCGTGACGCAATATTCGCCGCGGCGCGCGTGGTGCAGTAGCCCGTCGCGAACGCCAACAATGCCAAAGCGATCAGCGGACCCGCTACCCACATCGCAGCGGTAAGCGGGAGCGCGATTAGATACGTCGTCGGATGAGTGTTGGCGACACCAAATCCAACGGGTAGCCAGCCGCCGATCGACTCGTTGAAGAACGACGGAACGGCGAGCCGGTCGGTCGGCCAGTTCCAGTCGTGGCGCAGCGTTGGAGTTCCTTTGGCGACGACGAACGCGGCGAACGCGAATGCGGCCGCTATCGCGCCGCCCTTCACCGTGGATTCGAAATCGAAGTCGCACGCCGCGAAGCGGCGACGAGGCTGACTCGAATTTCGACTGCGACTCCGACCGTGGCGATGACGATGGCGAGGTACGCGCTAAAGGCTAAGGTGTCCGCGTTTTGCGGCCACAGTGCCGCGGCGAGCAGCGCCCCCGCGCAAGCCCAAGCAGCGTAGCCGGTCGTTCGCTCGAATATAACGGTCGGGCCGCCTTTAAAAGCCGCCATCACGAATCGCCAGAAGACTGTTTTCCGTAACAGCGATACCGTCAGGGAGATCGTGGCCACGACGACCGCCCAACAAGCAGCTTCCACTACGACGGCCCTCATCTCAACGGGCAGCACGGTCGCAAGCAGTAGTGTGACGACGGCGACGAGCACGCCGTAGCGCGTAAGGGCGGCCGGAACGCTGCCGGCGGCGAGCGCGAGGTGCAGTGCCCGAAAGAGTCCGGCCCCAGACAGCGCCATAAGCGCGGTGCAAGCGAGAAACGCGAACATTTCAGCTCCGGGTTGCCCGGCGAGTGCAGCCCCGACAAGGAGGACGATCGCTACGAGAACCACCGACTGCAAAGCGGTAGGAAAGTTGACGACCAAAGGCCGCTTTTGCTGCTCGGCAGTCGCGCCGCCGGAGACAAAGTGCAGCGCCGCCAGCGTTACGGCCGCAAAGATTACGGCGAGATAGGCCGTGGTCGCCAGGCGTTCGGCATCCGTTTCCGGGAGCAAGTTCGAACCGACGAGCGCGACGGTCGCCGTCCCGATCGTATAGCGCAGGGCGCGCCGGAGCGCCGAGACGACGGACGATTCCATCATGGATTCGACGAGCGCAGCGGCCAGAGCTCGGGCTTAAACGCCAGCACGGTCAATAAGACGAGAGCGATCAACGAGATGATCCCGGCGATGATGAAGTATCGCTGGCCGGCGAATCGCAAGGCAATCGTTCCGCCCTGCGGAAGTGCCGGCACGATCCATCCGTTGGAAACGCCGTTGACGATGACGTGGTTGAGCAGCTTGCCATTGACCGTCGCCTCCCACTCGGGATGGAACGCATCGCCGAATACCAATAGGAAGGACGCGGCATTGGCATTTACGGGCACGGTCACGTCAACGGCGGTAGGAGAGCGCCGCTCCCAGGCAAGCCCAAAGGGTCGCGTCTTCGGTAGCGTCACGGGTTCCATGCTCAAAAGCCCGATCTTCACCTGCGGGTCGCCGCTTCTCACCGAATGCTTGCCGCGAGAGAGAACCACCGATTGCGTGACGCGCTTGCCATCGACTTTAAGCGGGAGCGATGTCAGCGATTGCGGGTTGCGCAGCGAGCGTGCCGGCATTGCATGCAAGTTATAATACAGGCCCGACACCTTCAGACGCGCGTTTCGCGAAACGAACCAAATGCCGAGCACGCGCTGGTATCCGTCGTACCAGCCGTTCGGGAACGCGTGCATGAAGTTGATGTCGAAGCTTCCCTGCTGCGGAAGCGGGAAGAGCCGATAGGTCACGCTGCCGCCGACGCCCAGCGCGACTGCGAGCCACGGATTGCCGCCTCCGCTCGACACCACCGTGCCGATGAGATCCGGATCGCCGTCGAGTCCGCCGGGTGGGCCGGCGACCGCCTGCGCGCTAAATGCGCCGTCACGCCCGGCCGGCGCCGCTCCAGGCGCCGGACCGATCTCTGTGAACGAGAGATCCGGCGCTACGGCCGCCGAAATAACTCCCGCGCCCAAGTCGCCGCGCTCACCAGTCGCCGACTTAAAGAGGAAAGCTACGTCGTTCCAGCCCGGTCGTAGGGTAAGGTCGACCGTGACCGGCACGGGTGCCGGACCCTGGAGCTGATCGGTCGTGTCGTATTCTTGCGCGCCGGCATTCCCACCGGGGAGCGTTACCGTCCGTTGCACGTTGCCGTTAGCCGCCAAGCTTAGAACGCTACCGACCTCGAGCCGGCTGATTTTGACCGCAGCCCGGGCGACGACGTTGCTGGAGCCTGGAACGAAGACGCGCACGTGGGCGCTGCGAGCGAAGAGAAACCACGATTCGGGGTCGCCTCGCTGCCAATCATAGGTCGCCGGATCGTCGTGGTACCACGAGGCCGGCATGAGTATCGCCGACGTTCCAATGACGCCTTTGTCGGAAATGTAGGGAAGTGTGTGCGAGAGATTTTCCGCAAACGTTCCATGATAGGACACCCCCTTCTCGACCCGCGTCGCAGCCAACCCGTCGGGACCGAACGGAACGACTGCGCTCGCTTGGATCCGGTATCTCCCCGCAGACGGCAGTGTCACGGTCGTATTGAAGGCGTACACCGATTTGGCGACGGCAGCGTTTTGCGGCAGGGCTTGCACGAGGGCCGCAATGCGTCCTCGCCAATCCCGCAGATCGTCGGCCCTCACGAGCGCGACGTGCAAGTCCTGATCGATGTAGCCGTCGGAAACGGCGTGGCGCCCTGCCGAAAGCGTAATCTCTCCGTATTGCGTCCAGTCACCCGTCCCTCGCGGAGTAAAATTCTTGTTGTCGACAGAGAGCGTCTGTGGCGGGTCCTGTGCGAAGAGCAGCGACTCGTCCCGTGCAAAGACATCGTATACGCCGCCGGTCTTGACTTCGAAGGGTATCGACCAATCAGCGGCCGCCGACGACGGGTGGACCCGAACGCCGTGGATCAACGCCTCATTGACGGCCAGGTCCCGGGCTTGATCCGCCGATTCGGGCAGGATCGGAGAGAGCGCAAGCATCGCGGAAGAGAACTCGTCGGCGGAACGCGATTGCGGATCGAAGCGAGCTTGGCCGCGCGCCATCGCTTGAATGTTTCCCAGATAGCCATCTGAAAAGGTCGGATCGGTTCCAACTACCGGATGGCTGACGCCGTAGACGAGCGGCAGCGCACCCCTCAAATGATAGACGTGCAAAGGCCCATCCGAACGTGCGGGTACGGCGCCGAGGACGCGGTGAAGTAGGTCGTGCGTTAAGGTCGTCGTGTTGAATCGCCACTCGTCGGGCGAGCTGAAGTCGATCACCGGAATGAAATCGTCGCGCTGCAAGAACGTGTCGACGCCAAGCACGCGAAACATGTCGGCCGCAAATGGTTGGCCTTCGCGCGTTCCACGATAGGCTCGGCGCACCCAGACGTCCGTCCCCTCTGAAGGCTCGCTTCCCAGCAGCCCGTAGATCATCGGACGATCTACCAGCGAGTTCTCGATGTAGAACTGCGGATTTCCCCAATCGAACTGTTCGAGAAACTGCGTCGGGAAGAGCGCAACCCGGTGGCGATCGTCGTTGCCCACCAGCGCGTTTTCGCGGTACTCCCAGGCGGGAATCACGGTGCCGGGATAGTTCATCTTGAGAACGAGGACCGGAATGAAAATAATGATCGGCATGGCGACGAGCAAACCGCCGGCGGCCGCGGGGACCCAACCGAAGGGTTCTCGTCGCGACGCCTTGCGCGCCGCAAGCTGTTCGCGCAGCCAGCTCAGAACCGCGAAGGATGCCAGCCCGTAGAGCCCGCTGATCCCGAACTCCACGCCGGCCACCCATTTATACGAAAACCGGAACATCTGAAAGCCGGGAAAGTATCGGTAGAAAGCATCGTAGATCGGCGTCGTGACGGCGTCTCCGAGCGCATCGTGATAGTAGCCGACGACGATTGGAACCGAAACGATGGTAACGATCAGAAAGTAGAGCGTGATCGGCCGTTGGTTGCGCGCAAACGCGACCCCGCCGAGCGCGACGATCGGCACGAACCAGAGTAGCCCGCCGAAAAGACCCTGAGCGTACGGCGCCGCCCACGGGAAGTACGGCCGGCCCGAAAATGAGACGAACGTCGCCCAATGCCCGAGACCGCGAAGAACGTTTTCGAACGACGTCGCGGCGTTGTGCAGCGACGGCGCTTCGCTCAGGACGCCGTTAAGCCAAACGTTCCTGAAGTAGTCGCCGAACGGCACGATCCAGTAGAGATTGATCAGCAAAGCCGCAACGCAAGCCGCGGCGATGAACGGAATCGAGCGCCTTGCTATCGTGCCGGGTTCGGGGCTCAGCGCCAGCGTAACGACGACGAAGATGGCCAGCAGAATGATGTTGATCGCGACCAACGGCGGATTGATGCCGCCGCCGACGAACACCAGCAACGCGATGCCGAGTGCCGCGGGCCACGGGTTCATCTCGGCGCGCAACGCGCGCGCCGTAATGCCCACCATTGCCGGCAGCGTGGCGTACGTGAGCAGCCAGACGATCTGCGCTTGCGAGTTCAGCGCGACGTACATATTGAATAAATAGGCGACCGAGCCGGCGATGCGCGAGGTCTCGTCGAGCCATGGTGCGATGCTGCGCAAGCAGTAGTACATCGAGGCTAGGCATCCGGTATAGACCGTAAAGACCGCGAACCGTTGCGCGAAGCTTTGCGGAACGTGGAAGATCTGTGCGATTCCGTAAACCCATGCGTACGGAGTTTCGTAGGGGTACCAAAATCCGGTGTGCGTACCGAGATAGAGCGACGGATTCCACGCGTGCAGCAACGAGAACAGAAACTTTAAAGGATTGATGTGAAGGTCGGCCTGCCCGTCGTTCAGTTGGACGCCGCTGCCGTACCCCAGGGTCACGAGGAGCGCAAGCGCAACGAAGAGCGCCGGAACGAACGCTCTCCTCAGTATCGCTCGGTCCGGCCAGCGCAGCTCCAAAGCTGCGGAGCCGCGGGCCGTCTCCTCTTTCACGGGTAAGCCTTTCCGTAAAGCTTGAATGGACCTTCCAGACTCACGCGTTGCTCGACAAACGTCGCCGCAAAGAGTTCGTCAACGACTTTAGCCACCGAATCGAACTCTATGTCGCGCAAAATGCACCGGTATTCAATCCGCAACACGCAGTCGAAGCCCTGCGAACCTTCGTCGTGACAGGCCGGACAGGGCGATGGACGCATCGCGATTCCCTGCCCGATCGGGGCGCCCCGAACCTCGCTCGTCATCCCATAGAGTGCTAAGGTTTTCACGCCCAGACCCGAGGCAAGGTGGCTGAAGCCGGCGTCGTTTCCTACGAAGACTTCGCATTCCGCCAACCGCCTTGCGGCTTCGTCGATCGGCTCGCGAATAATGCTGATTCCCTCGACGCCGCTAAAATCTTGCTGCACGCGCGCGACTTCGCTCTCTTCGTGCGGTCCCAGAAAGAAGCGCACGCTTCGGCCACTGTCGACATGCCGCCGTGCCAACCCGGCAAAGCGGTCGTATGGCCACCGCTTGGACTCGTTTCCCTTCCAAGCCATCGAGCCTGGGTGAATGCCGAGCATCCCCGCAATGCGTTTGCGACGCCAGGAGTCGGGAATCCAGTACTCGAGATCGTCGCTTCCAGCCGTCAACCCAATGGCGCGCGCGAGCCGCAAGTTCTCGGCGAGGCGATGTCCGCCGCGCAGCGGCACCGCGACGTTAGGCCCGCTCCGCGCAATAAAGCGCGCGCTACCCCCGTATTCGTGCACATAGAGCATCTTTGCGCCGGCTCCGCGCGCCAGCGCGGCGTATTGCCAACGCGTCGCCGGAAACGGGAGGATGCAAATGTCGTATCGCCGCGGCCTCAGTTCCCGCAACGCCCCAAGAGCGTCGGCAGCGGTCGGGTGCAGCGGCAGTTGCGTAACGTTCTCCACGATCCCCAGCGCGCGCAGATATTCGCTAACCGGGTCATGCCACGTCAGTGCGTCGACCGACCACGAGTCGCGGCGCAGACCGCGCAGAACCGGACCGCAAGCCAGCGCATCACCGAGTCCTGGCAACACGATCGCCAGCGCGGTACCTCGAGCCAACCGGGATTACTCTCCGATCGGGATGGGGATGACGATTTCGTGCGAGCCGGCGCGATCTATTGGGTAGAAGCGGTCCGGCCGGTCGTAGTAGTGCAAGATGCGCATTCGGTAGAAGATTGCCAGCGTATCCACAAAGACATTCCAAACGGCCGGGAGACGAAGCCGGCTGCAAACGCGTTTGAAGTTCACGACTACCGGCGCTTCGACGATACGATAGCCAAAATGATGGACGTTCGCGAGCAGTTCGAGGTCGAACGCGAACCGCTTGACCAGAACTCGGGGCAGTACGTGCTCGAGAACTTCCCGTTTGAAGAGCTTGATGCCGGTCTGCGTGTCGCGCACGGGCAAGCCGAAGAGCGAACGCACCAGCATGAAATAAAAGAAACTGTAGACCCGTCTCAGGCGCGGATACTCCACTTTCGATTGCGGGTGGAACTTCGAGCCGATCACCACGTCGGCATTGCGCGACTTCATGATAGTAAAGAAATCTTCGAGCTGCTCGGGATGCAAGTCCATATCGGCATCGAGAAATGCGACGTAATCGCCCTTGGAATAGAACGTGCCGCAAATCAGCGCGTTGCCCTTACCTTCGTTGCGCCGGCAGCGTACGACGCGCACGCATTCGGGCCACACGCGCAATGCGTTGATCGCCGCGGTATGCGTTCCGTCCAGGCTTCCGTCGTCGACGACGACGATCTCAAAATCGATCCCGAGCGCACGCATCGTTTCGACGGTTTCGCACACGTTCTCGGCAATTGAATGAGCCTCGTTATACGCGGGCATCAGGATCGAGAGCATGGGTTGGAAGCCTTGGCGTTCGCAAAAAGGCGAGCCTTCCGGAAGAAAGTTGATCATAGTCAATAATTACGCGATCGGGGCTTCGCGGTTCTCCGGCGGGCTCACGAGGTTGCGCTCGAACTTCGCGACGATCGTGTGCCAGGCGAGGTCGAGCTCTTCTACGTCAAGCATGCGGGCGAATGCGATAAAAACGGTCCCCCCGATCGCAATCTGACCGAAAAGGAACCAGGCGCGCGAGGCCAGCGTGGCCTCGGGCGTCACGCCCAACGCGCCAATCCAGTGAAGCGCAGCCAGCATCGCAAGCGAGCAGACGACGATTTTCCAGATCGAGAGAACGAGGGCTCCCCAGTCGATTCCCGAGACCAGCCGCGCGGTCAGCATCAGCAGAAGCACGGCCTGCACCGTCTGGCTCGTCGAGTTTGCGAGCAGCAGCCCGCGCGCGCCTAAGCCGGGCAGCCACACCAACGAAAGCAGCACGTTGAGGACGACGGTAAGCACCGAGATGGTGACCGGCCAGAGGGTTTCACGGCAGGCAAAGCAGCAGCGGGTCAACACCACGTTGGCACCCAGTGCGACCAAACCAAATGCCGCATACGGCAGCAGTCCGGCGGTCAGGTCGGTCGCACCCGCTTGAAAGGTTCCACGTTCGAAGAGTGCCTGCACCAACGGATGCGAGAGGACGACGAGCGCGCAGGCAGATGGAATGGTGATGAAGTTCACCAACCTCAAACCGGTTACGACGCTGCGCGCGACACCGCGGCGGTTCTCGCGTGCAAACTGCGCGGCGAGCAACGGAAAGATTACGGTCGCGATGGCGGCGGCAAAAATCTGCTGCGGGAAGTTCACGAGTTTCGTCGCGTAGTTCATGCCCGCGATGTACCCCGGCGCGAGCGTCGACGCAAAGAAGCGGTCGAAAAAGAGGGCGAGTTGGCCCGCTGCCGAGCCTACGATGATCGGCCCGAGCAAGACCCAGATTTTCTTCAGGCCGGGATGGTGCAGATCGATGATCGGGCGGTACTTGCCGATCGAGAGAAAGGCTGGAAGCTGAACGAGCATCTGCGCCGTTAACCCCAGCGCGGTTCCGACTACGAGGGCGTAGATGCCCATGCCGTGGTTGAGGAGAACGACGCAGGCGATCGTTACGATGTTAACGGCTACGCCGACCAGCGCAGCCGATCGGAAGCGATGATAGGCGTTGAGCATCGCCGAGAGGACGCCGCTCAGACTAACTGCGACGATGCTGGGCATCAGCCAGCGCGTCATCTTTATTGCAACGCCCATCTGCGGCGCCGGGAACCCATGGGCGATGAGCGGCACGTACCAGCGCGCCGTGAAGAAGCCGACGATCGCGCAGCTCGTGACCACGATCGCCAGGATGTTGACCGTCGTGCTGGCCAAGCGCCAAGCTTCGTCTTCCTTGCGATGCGCGAGATACTCCGAGAACGTCGGAACCAGCACGCTCACGAGCGCGCCGTTGAAGACGCCGAAAAGGATCGTCGGGATCGTCGCGGCCGCGAGAAACGTATCCATCTCCCAGCGCGTTCCATAGTAACGCGCGCTGACGACCTCGCGGGCGAAACCCAGCAACGTCGATGCGAACGTGGCCCCCATGATAAAGAACGTCGAGGCTGCGATGGAGACGCGATGGCGCGGCTGCTCGCGCCGCGGAACGGCCCGGAGGTACGGCTTAATGCGCTCCGTTCCTCCGTAGGACCGCCGGAACGGTCTTGGCAATGATGAGCAGATCCCCAATCGGCGTCCACGAATCCACGTACTGGTTATCCAGTTCCATCCAATGCTCGAACGAGACGTCGCTGCGGCCGTTGATCTGCCACAGGCAAGTGATGCCCTGGGGAACGCTAAGCCGGCGCAATGCTAGCGCGTCATAGTGCGCTACTTCGCTGGGCAAAGCGGGGCGGGGTCCGACGAGCGACATATGGCCGAGCACGACGTTGACGAAGTTCGGCAGCTCGTCGATGCTGGTACGCCGGAGAAAACGCCCGAGCGGATGAAGCCGCGGGTCGTTTCGGATCTTAAAGACGGGGCCGTCGACTTCGTTGAGGTGCATGACGCTGTGGCGCAGCGCGTGCGCGCCGTTGACCATCGTGCGAAGCTTGAACATCTTGAAACGGCGACCGTGCATGCCGACGCGTTCCTGCGCGAAAAACGGAGTTCCGCCGGTCACGCACGCGATCGCAAGCGCGGAAAGAATTACCGCGGGCGCGCTGATGACGAGCAGCAGGCTGCCGGCGACGACGTCAATCCATCGCTTGAGCGCAGGCCACGACACCGGAACCTCGCGCTCGCCCGGAGCGCTGACGGTCATCTGCATCGCGTTCAACTCAAGAGCGCCTTCTCGACGGTACGACCGACAAGGTCGAGTCCTTCGATTTCACCCAGCATCGCTCCGGGCGAGGAGCTCAGGTGAATGAAGGGCACGAACTCGCGCGTATGATCCGTCCCGGGGGCGGTCGGATCGCAGCCGTGGTCGGCGGTAACGATCAGCTCGTCACCCGGCTTAAGAAGTGCCTCGAGCGCAGGCAGCCGTACATCGAACGCTTCGAGGGCGCGAGCGTAGCCGCGCGTGTCCCGGCGATGGCCAAACTTCGAATCAAAGTCGTTCAGATTCGTGAATATGAAGCCGTGATCGACCTGGTTCAGCAACTCGATCGTCTTCTCCATTGCGTCGCCGTTATCGGCGGCGCGGACCGTTGACGTAATTGACCGACCGCAGTAGATATCGCATATCTTACCGACGGCGTGCACCTCGATATACCCCGCGCTGAGCTCGTCAAGCAAATTAGGGGGCGGCTCGACCGCATAGTCTCGCCGATTCGGCGTCCGCCTGAAAGCCCCCGGTTTCCCAGCAAAAGGCCGGGCGATGACCCGGTTGACGCCGTGGGGGGGGCGCAGCATCTCACGCGCCTTTTCGCTCCATTCGTAGAGCCGCCCCAGCGGCACCACCTCTTCGTGCGCGGCGATCTGGAAGACCGAATCGGCCGAGGTATAGAGGATGGGCCGGCCCGAGGCCATGTGGGCTTCGCCGAGTTCCTCGATGATCTCGGTCCCCGAGGCCGGGATGTTTCCGAGCGGCAGCTTGCCGGCTATTCGCGCGAACGCCTCGACCACGTCATCCGGGAAGCCGTTCGGATACGTGGGAAAAGGCACGGCGGTCGTGATTCCCATCATCTCCCAATGGCCGGTGATCGTATCTTTGCCGCGGCTTCGCTCGCGCAGGCGCGCGACACGCGCCCGCGGATGCGATACGGCGGCGACGCCCGAAATCGGCGTCAAAAGCCCGAGCCCTAAACGCTGCAGGTGCGGTAAATGCAGCGAACCGACGGCTCGCGCGATGTTGCCGATCGTGTTGGCCTCAGGCGCATCGCCGTACGTTCCGGCATCATCGGTTGCGCCGATGCCGCCCGAATCGATTACGATCGCGATCACACGCTTCATCAGACTTTAATCCGTCCTTCGACCTTTTAGACTCTACAGGCCTTGAAAGACACGCGTTGCGGCCGTCGAATCGCTTGCGGCTGTGCCACGAATCGCATTATCGGCGGCGATCTCGCTGCTGCTGCTTATTCTCGCAAGCGCTGCGGCGCGCGCGCAGAGCACGCCGGTGACGCTGCTCTATCTGAACGCAAAGTCGATTAATTTCTACTACGACCGTTTCTTGCTCGAAGCCGACGGCAACGTGCGCCTGCGAACGAGCGATGGCTTCACCGTAACCGGCGACTCCTTCTCGATGGACCTCAAGCTCAACCGGTTTCTCGTGGCCGGGCATGTGACGCTCCACGATCGCAGCGGCACGGTTAGCGGCGCAGCCATCTCCGATTTCCTCGATTTCAAGCGCATTTACTTCGTTCCGGTTACGAGCGAACCCGACCGATGGACCTTTCTCAACGGCGACCTCGCGCACCCCGCGATGGGACGCGTGATGCCCGGCGACGCCTTCTATTTCCCGCCGATCACGACGCAGCCGGACATGACGGGCACCGGCGCCGTCATCGGCACCAAGACGTACGTACGCTTTATCGGAGCCGTAGCCTACGTCGCGGGCGTCGGCATCCCGCTGGGAAGCAACGTGATCAGCTTCTCCTCGAACCAATACTTGGCGCAAAACTCGCTCTCCGGTGCGACGGCGGACATCACTTGGCAAGTAGCCGGTAGCCCGAATGCGCTGACCGCGCTCCATTTGCGGTACGATCCGACTTATAAGATCTATGGGTCCGTGGAACAGCATTTCGTTGGCGATCACGAGTACGCCATCTTGTCGGTGAATCCCGCGACGCGCGCTGAGAAATGGTGGAATGCCATGCTGTACGAGAAGCTCGGCAGCCGCTTCCAAATTCAAAGTTTCACACAATACTACGCGCAGCAGAACTATCTCCAGCTGCCGCGCGCGGCGCAACAGACGACCTGGCTCAACGCCACCTACGCGTTTCCCCATTCCTACGTTACGGCCACATCGCAGCTGGTCAACTACAACCTGCTCGGGCCGGGCTCGCTCGAGGTCCCTAAACCGCTTGGCGGTAGCCTCGCGCACCCGACGTTTCTGCAGCTAACGGCCAACAGCTTCCAAAACAAAATTGCCAATCTGCCCCTCTTTGAAAGCATCTATGAAGGCTACGGATTTGCGCACGACTCGGTCGGTTCGCAGTATCTGAACGGCTTTCCGGGCTACTGGCCGTCGCAGGGCGCGGCGTTCGCGCCGATCCCCGTGCCCGGTTTGCAGTCGTACGGAGCCCTCTGCACGGTTCAACCTGCGCCGAAGGTTTACAAGTATTACTGCCCCACCTACACGACGATCTATAACACGGTTCTCGGTTTCAATCTCTTTACGCCGTCGCTCAAACTCAACCAGCCCGACAGCCCGTATCAGCAGTATTACTTCAACGCGTCGCTCAACAAGCAGCGTCAATGGAACTCACTGCCGCACTACATCGACAACACGAACGTGACGCTGACGGTCAGCCGGCAGTTCAATCGGGCGCTTCACACGTACGCCGGTTACGAGATTCAAAACGTCGGCGACCATTACATCAACGGCGGCTACGAGCAATGCACTCAACCGCACGGACAGCCGACCACCTTCTGCCCCGATAGCTTTACGTCGTTTCGCGGCGTTGCGACGTTGCGCACGGCGAGCTTCGGACTCAACGACACGCCGACGCCGGACTTCAACCTCTCGCTGCTCGTCCGGCATCACCAGGATTATCCGATTCCGGTGCCGGGACTCTTCGCTTTTCCCGAGAACAATATTCTGGGTCAGCCGCTCTATTCGTGGTGGCTGGGACAACCGCCGTATGACGCAACCGCCGACGTCCGCTTCAAAATCCTTCCGCACACGCTTGCCGATATCTCGCGCACGCTCTACTGGTACGGCAATCCCTACCGCGCGCAATACTGGCAGCAAAACTTCGTGATCCAGTTGCTTCCGATATGATTCCTTCGACTGCGCTCAGGATGACAGCCGTGCTCTCATTGGCGCTCGGCATGCTGCTACTTGCGGCGGGGCCTTCGATCGTCGTCACGGGGCAACTGCTCGCCTATCAGGACGGCTTCGTCTTCTTCACGACCGGCGACGGTTTCCGGGTCGCGCCGGGCATCGTGATCCACGACGCGAAGACCGGCGGCTCGACGAAGCTCGCTCCCGCGCCGCGCCTCTGGGCGCGCGCCACCTTTGACGCAACGGGCAGTGTGACCGAACTCGATCTTTCGCGGGTGGCGTTGCCGCCCGAGGGCAACTTCGACGACGTGACGCGCTTCGCAGTCGCAGCGTCGTCACCGGCGCCGAATCCCGATTTGCTTGCGTATGCGAATCTCGCAACCCCGGTACCCGGGGGTGGAGCCCCGACGACCGTGAGCTACTCCGGCAAACCGGTGCTCGTGACGTTCATCGTGCAGGTCCCGCCGACGACGCCGCTGACGGCGAGCGTCTATATCTCGACCGATCAAAGCGGATGGAGCGCGCAAGCGATCCCCATGGACCGCATCGACGCGCTGCACTATTCGATCACGCGCCGGTATCCGTCGGGCACGATCTTCAACTATCTCTACGACCGTGGATCGCTCCAGTCAGAGGAGATCGCGCAAAACGGTCTCTCCCGCCCGCCGCGCAAGTTCGTCGTTCCCGATGCGGACGTACGAACGGTGAGCGACACCGTCTCCGCCTGGCAAGACCAGGTGCCGGGAAGCATCAATCAGCAACAGCCGCAAATCATGCCGACGCCCTACAACCCCGCGCCGTTCCCGAATCTTCCGCCGGGGCTGCCGCCTCCCCAGCCGCCCCAATCCCACAAGCCCCCGCCGGCACGCTGAACCCGCTTCGGGTCGTCTGGGCGCTCTTTCTCGCGTTGGCGAGCGCGCTCTGCGTCATCGTCCACTGGCGGTACGCCGTCTTCCGCAATGACGTCGATCTCGGCATCTTCACACAAGTCATCTCCGGCGTAGGGCGCGGGTTTTCGAGCACGGCCGAAGGCGGCGCGAACCACCTCCTGGTTCACTGGTCTCCAATCGTCGCTACTGCGTGGCCATTTCTACGCGCCTTCGGTCCAGTCGGCCTCGAATACGCGCAGGCTATCCTCGCCGGGGCGGTGCTTTTCCCGATTTGGGGTTTGGCGCGAGCCCGGTTCCGCCCAATCACAGCGCTGGCTTTGGTCGCCGTCGCCGCACTCTATCCAATTCTGTGCGCGAACGGGGTCGGCGATTTTCACGAAATGGCCTTCGTGCCGCTTCTCTCCGCCACGCTGGTCTACGCCCTGGACCGGCGTCGCTGGCCGATGAGCATCGCGGCAGCACTCCTCCTGGTGTGCACGAAGGAGGATCAGTTCGTCATTCTCGCGGCAAACGGTTTGATCTTCGCGGCGATGTCGCGCAACGACGTTCGCGCTAGGCGCATCGGGTGGAGCATCTCCGGCTTGGCAGTCGTCATGGCCTTCGTCTATTTCATAGTCGTACGCCCGGCGCTGAACCCACACGTGCCGTACCTGTCGTTGGATTTCTTCAACTGGACCGCAGTTCGAAGCGATGGGCACAGCGTCGCTTGGGCGGTGCTGCTCCCACGAATACGCTACGTTGCGATAATCCTGGTGCCGCTGGCCCTCCTGCCATGCCTCTCGCGCTACGGACTGTTCTTGATCCCCGGATTCGTCGAGATCCTGGCCTCGCGCCAATCGGTCACGCTTATGCCCGGCGCGCACTACAGCGCGCTGCTGACGGGTTACGCGCTGGCTGCCTTCGTTGACGGCGCCTATCGATTGGACGCGATTAGGCCGCAGCTCGCCAAGGGTCTCGTCGTCGCGGCGGCTGCAGCATCGCTGGGGGTCGCCATTTTTGCCAGTCCGATGGAGTATTGGTATTATCTTTACCGGCCTCCAAACGCGCACGATGCGCTGCTCCAGGCAACGCTCGAACGGCTGCCTCGGCAGGTAGACGTTGGGTCCGAAGATGAAATCTTTGCACACTTAGGTCTCGATCCGAACGCTTCCATCGACTTTAACGGTCAGCGATGGTTCGTTTACGACCGGACGCACTATTCGGAGCATTGGCAGAAAATCGACGAGCCGGCCGTAGAACGGGCACTCGCCCGCAACGAGTATGTCCGCAAGAGCGACCACGACGGCGTCGTGGTTCTCGAACGGTCGCGTTCGTGAAGGGATTCTCGCTTGCGGTTCCGGCTCTCGGACTGATCGCCATCTGCTCGTCGATCGCCGTCGCCGGCGTTGAAGTTCGCGCCGGCGGCTACGGCTTTAATTTGCCCAAGACCGATGTAGGACACTTCGAGGGCGGTTACGCCGTTCCGCAGCTCCCGTTCTTCATGGACCATAACCTCGTCATGCAGATCATCGCGCGAAACACCGCCGGCATCGAAGCGACGATCGATGCCCAAATACAGATTCAGTAAGAAATGCGACGCGGAGACGCAGTCGAGATTAGCCGGCGAAAGGCGATTGCCGCCATGCTTTGCGCCGGCGCGGCTTGCGCTCTGCGCGTCGAGCCGAGCCTCGCCGGCGACGAAGGTCTCGCAACGGCGGCGGAACGCTGGGGACGCTTCTTTGGATCGGCCGTCAGGGTGAACGACCTCAACACCGAGCCCATTCTGAGGGCGGCGGTAATTCGCGAATGCGCGCAGCTCGTGCCGGAGTTCGAAATGAACTGGAACGAGATCGAACCCGCATACGGTCAGCTCTCGTTTGGCAAGATCGACGACCTGACGGCCTTCGCGATTGCAAACGGCAAGAATCTTCGCGGCCACACGTTGCTTTGGCACCTCGGCGTGCCGGAGTGGGCCGTCGAGATGCTTCGCGAAAATCAAGATTGGAATCTCATTGCCAGGTATTTTGGCTCGGTGATCCCCAGATACGGCGACGTCATCGAGATGTGGGAAGTCGTCAACGAGCCGATCGATCCCGGCCAGCGCATCGACGGACTGCGCGAGAACATCTTTCTCGAGGTCTTCGGCCCCGACTATATCGCCCGGGCGCTGACCCAAGCTCGCAGGTTTGCGCCGAAAGCGCAACTGATCGTCAACGAATACGGCCTCGAGTACGACCTTCCCGAAGAACGGGATCGCCGCTTCTTTTTGCTCAAGCTGCTCGAACGGCTGAAACGTAGCGGCGCCCCGCTCGACGGACTCGGCGTACAGGCGCATCTCGATTTGCGCAAAGGCCATATCTCGCAATCGGCCGTTGCGCGGTTCTTGCAAGAGGTTGCGGCCATGGGTCTCTCGATCACCGTGACCGAGCTAGACGTCAAGGAGGCCGACTATGTCGCAACGGAGGAGGAACGCGACCGACAAGTCGCCGACGAAGTGCGACGCTATCTCGATGTCGTGCTCAGCGAGCAGGGCGTCACCGGAGTGACGACGTGGGGCCTGAGCGACCTGCACTCCTGGCTCGAGATAACCAAGGACGACTATGCCCGGTTTACGGGCGCCTGGACCGGCGGCAACGGGCCGGGCTTTAATCGCGGCTTACCGCTGGACTCTTCGATGCGAGCCAAGCCGATGTACTTTGCCATTCGAGACGCACTTTGGTACGGCAAACCAAGGGCTCAGAAACGCCGGAAAAAGGTCGCGCTGCCGTAGGCCCTCGGGTTAAACCCGGACTCCCAGGCCTCGCCGGCCGAGAGCTGCAGCTCCGACCGCGGGCCAAAACTCACGCCGGCAAACGGGCCGACCCGATTGAGGTGATAGCTGGGATTTCCTTCGAAGGCGTATGCGAGGCCCAGTCGCCAGTTCGGCGAGACGGCATGCGTGCCGTCGATGGCCCAATCGTAATCATAGAGTCTGGTTCCATAGTAGCCCAGCCAATCTGCGCGCCATGGTCCGCCGTCGGTTCCACCGTCCAAACTCACCCGAAACTCCGTTTGGTGACCTGCCAGTAAATTCTTGTCATCGAACGGCGACAAGCCCGTATAGGTGGCATTGACGCCGACGCCGACGTCGTTCCAAATGTGCTTGAGCGTAACTCCGTAGACGGCGTCCAACTCTTCTCCCGAGAAGTTTGCCCTAACCACACCGAGGTCGTGCCGCATGTAGTCATAGCCGCCGGTATCGAAGTATCCTCGAAAGGCGACTCCATTGCCGATACTCTGGCCGGGCAAAGCCACGCTCGCGCCGGCGAAGACGTAGTTTGCGAAATCAGCCTGCGCCCCGGCAAACACCTCGACGTTGTCCGCACGAGCCGCGATCGGACCGGTCAGCAAGAAGAGACCGATAGCCGCGGCCGAGATTGCCCGTGACACGTTGGTTGCTCCCTTCGGTGGTGGCACTAAACGAGAAGTCGCTGTTTTTCGAGTTCGGCGAGGCTGGCCCGGCTGCGATCGACCGGCGACTTCGCTTGCGAAACCCACGTGATGAGCTCTTGCATGCCCTCGTCGAACGACCGCTCCGGCCGCACGCCGAAGGTTCTCTCAATCTTTGAAATGTCCCCAAAGCAGTGGCGAACGTCGCCCACGCGGTATTTACCGAGATATTCCGGAGCGAGGCTCTTGCCGAGCATCCGGGCCAGCGTGCTCGCCATCTCCGCAATCGAGATCGGCGACCCGCTGCCGACGTTGAACACGTCCCACACGGCCAAATCGCTCTCCAGCACGGTCACGAAGGCGTTGGAGACGTCGCCGACGTGCACGAAATCCCGCTTCTGCCGCCCATCTTCAAAGACCAACGGCGGCCGATCGTTGAGGAGCCGGGAGATAAAGATCGCCGCCACGCCGGTGTATGGATTGCCGAGCGCCTGACGCGAGCCGTAGGCGTTGAACAAGCGCAAAGCCACGGTCGGAATTTGAAGCGCCTGCCCCACCGCGAGAAACATCTCCTCGTGATCCCGTTTGTTGATGGCATAGATGGAGGCGGGCCGCAGCGGCTTCTCTTCGGTCGTCGCGACCGGAATCAGATCTTCGCCGGCGATCGATAGCTCCCAACGGCGCGCCGCGAGTTGCTCGTGGCTGCGTGGCGGCGGCGCCACCACATTTCCGGTTGAGGGCACCTGATAAGCGCCTTCGCCGTAGATGGACATCGACGAAGCGACGACCATTCGTTCGATCGCATGCGGACGCCGTGAGAGTGTCTCCAGCATCGTTGCCGCCGTCATCACGTTGTTGCGGGTGTAGTCGACGATATTGGTCATACTCTGACCCACGCCGACCGAGGCTGCCAAGTGCACCAAATGCGTTACGCCGCGCAGGCTCGTTTCGAAGAGGCCTTCGTCGCAGACGTCCCCCCGGATCCGTATCGCGCGCGGGTCCAGGTAGGCCGGCCAGCCTTCGGCGTCGCGCTCTTCGTCGCCGTGCACCTGCGGCAACAGGCTATCGAGCACCGTTACTTCGTGGCCGCGTGCCAGGAGTTGATCGACGAGGTGCGAGCCGATGAATCCGGCTCCCCCGGTAACGAGAACGTGCTTAGACAAGATTACTCCTCACTTTGGCCGGTGCGATTTGGCGAGTTCGCCCTCGAGTCTCTCGCGTATGAGCAGCTTGTTTGCGTCGATCTTCTCGGTCCGCTGCCACGCGAGGCCTTCGTCGCGAACGTACATCCAAAAGCCGATTGCCAGCGGAATGACCCAGATAAACCACCAAAATAACACGGATATCGGGTTGATGCGAAGCATGTACCAGACTCGATCTTGCCATCGGTCCAGTACGAGGGCGGTCTCGCGCCACGTGTTGGCGTAGAGGAAGAACATCAAGCGGCAATACAAGACGAGGTTGACGGCGGCCAGCACGACGGCCCAAAGCTGCACGCTTCCGACGTGCTCGAAGTATCTCGCAAGGTCCCAAATTCCAATCGGCAAGCCGAGGACGCTAATCCATAGCGAGAGGCACGGAAAAAATATCAGCCAGCATTTGACTCGCTGCCACGGCGTGAAGCCCATGTAACCGAGCGGACGGGTGAGGGTCTGAAAGAAGCCGCAGACCCAGCGTTTTCGTTGAGTCACGCCGCCCCACCACGTTTTTGGCACCTCTTCGATGAGAGGGTTAGCAATGATACCGAGCCGCTTCCCGTTTGCCCAGTAACGCAGCCCGATCTCGGGGTCTTCGATCGTGATCCAGGGGTGAAAGCCGCCCAACGCAATGAGGTCGGAGACCCGGTAAAAGAGACCCTTGCCCAACACCCAATACGGCTGGCGCCCGTGAGCCGAAAGATGCGGGTACTTGTAGCCGTCCCAGCACATATGGTCGAACGCGTGCCACGATGCCGCCATCGAGGCGTTGAGATTGCCGGCAACGTTCTCGGCCTGCAAGACGTCGTAGTGCCGCAGGCCGATGACGGCCGCCTTGAAGTGATCGGTCGGCGGACAGCTATCGGCGTCGATGTAGTTGATGACGAGGTTGCGTTCGTGCTCGAGGGTCCGCGCGGTCCGGTACAACGCGTAGATGAGCTGGCGTGTCTTCTTCGGAGGCAGATCCCTTACGCCGGCGCGCTTGCCGCGATGCCACCAGTAGGCTTTTTGATTGCCGTCCCACGAGTTCCAAACGACCTGCCAAGAAGGGTCGCTGGTCGGTGGAACCTCCAAGATTTCCAAGAACGCAAACTCGTTCTCGAGCCGGCGCAGGCTCGCGACCGTCTCGTGGTCGTTGCTATTCGGTATCGCAATGACGCGGCAACGCTCCGGCGGATAATCCAGATTTGCCAGCGACAGGAACGTCGTTCGCATCGTCGCCTCGAGCTCGCGCAGGACGGGATAGAAGAGCACGATGTAGGGCCACTCGCTCTCGGGTTCCACGATGCGTTCCTCGGGGTCTACCCAATCGACGGGAAGGCTTTCGAGATACAGGTCGATCAGAAACGAAAAAAGATAGAGCGCCTGCGACAGTATGAAAAGGATGGGCAAGGATACCCAAATGGGCCGTTCGACTTGCTGGAGTAAGGATTCCGTCATTGCGTAGGTATGTAAGGTCCCGTGGGGCGACTAAGAAATCGACCCATCGTTTCTGTTCGAAAATAGTCTAGCGTTGCCGCTAGACCTTCGCGAAGCGCGGTTCTTGGCTCCCACCCCAAGAGCCTGCGCGCCAGGGTGATGACGGGCCGGCGGCGCGCGGGGTCGTCCGGCGGCAGCTCGCGCGCGACGACGCGCAAGGGAACGCCGGCGATCTCCGAGACGATCTGAGCCAGCTCGGATATCGTAAACTCCTGCGGATTGCCGATATTGACGACCGGCGGCGCCGGCGTTGGGTGCCTGGCGAGCCGCACGACGCCGTCGACGAGATCGGTGACGTAGCAGAAGCTCCGCGTTTGCCGGCCGTCACCGTACACGGTTAGCGGCTCGCCCCGCAGGGCCGCCATGCAGAAGTTCGGGATCGCGCGGCCGTCCCCGGGCTGCATGCGCGGGCCGTAGGTGTTAAAGATTCGTACGATTCGGCCATCGACGCCAAGCTTGCGCACCGCCGACGTCACGTACGCTTCGGCGTAACGTTTCGATTCGTCGTAGCAAGCGCGTTCGCCGATTGGATTGACGTTGCCCCAGTACGTTTCGGGCTGCGGGTGCTCCAGCGGGTCGCCATAAACTTCAGAGGTCGAAGCGAAGAGTAACTTTGCGCCGGTAGCGCGCGCCAACTCGACTCCGTGCATGGCGCCCAGCGCATTGACGGCCATCGTCGCGAGCGGCTCCCGGCCGTAATCCACGGGGCTTGCGGGCGAAGCAAACTGCACGATGAGGTCGGGCTTATCGAGGTCGCGCGCCCACGTCCACGGTAACGAAACGTCGGCCTCGATGAAGCTGAAGTGCGGATTCTTATCGGCTGTCGCGAGGTTCGCGCGCGAGCCCGTCGCTAAATTGTCGATGCCGGTGACGAGGTCGCCGTCGGCCAGCAGCCGGTCCGCCAAATGAGAGCCGAGAAAGCCTGCGGCTCCGCAAAGCAGGACCCTCAAAGGCGACTAAAGCTCGCCGACCGCTTCTTGGTAAGCGAACTCCAGCGCGGGCTCTTTCGAGCGGCCGACCCCGACGTATCTCAGCCCTTCCATCACCACCTCGTCGGCGTCGAATATATTGCGCCCGTCGAAGACGACGCTCCCACGCATAAGCTTGCGCACAATTCTGAAGTTTAGGCTCTTGTACTCATCCCATTCGGTCGCCAGCAGAAGAACGTCGCAGCCGTTGATCGCTTCGTACATTTGCGCGCAATACCGGACGTCGTCGCCGGTCTTAGCTCGAGCGCCTTCGATCGTGATCGGAATCGGATCGTGCGCGGTGACGGTCGCGCCGTTACGAAGGAACATATCTATCAAATGAAGTCCGGGTGCCTCCCGCACGTCGGACGTATTCGGCTTAAACGCAAGCCCAAGCACGCAGACGGTCTTGCCTTCGACCGAACCGCCGAGCGCTTTTTCGATCTTTGCAAGGATTCGTGCGACTTGCGCGCGGTTGACGGTTTCGACCGAGCGCAAAAGCGCCGCGTCGTAACCGCGGCCGTGAGCCATTCTCTCCAGCGCCAGCACGTCTTTGGGGAAACACGAGCCCCCGTAACCGATTCCGGGGCTCATGAAGTGGCCGCCGATGCGGTGATCGTAACCGATCCCGCTGCCGACCGCCTTGACGTCGACGTCGACGAGCTCGCAGATATTCGCGATCTCGTTCATGAACGAAACTTTGGTCGCTAAGAATGCATTGGCCGCATACTTGATCATCTCGCTGGTTCGGCCGTCGGTAACGACGAACGGCGCGTCGAGGGGCGCGTATAGGTCGCGCATGACGGCCTCAGCTTGGGGGCTGCTGGTCCCGATGACGATGCGGCTGGGGTGCATGAAGTCCGCCACCGCCGAGCCTTCGCGTAGAAACTCCGGATTGCTCACGACGTCGACGCGATGCCGCCGCGCGGCGTTCTCCGCAATCATCGCCGAGACCATCTCGCTGGTCTCGACCGGCACCGTCGATTTCACGACGACGATCTTCGGCCCGTTCAGCTCGCGGCCGATCGTCGCCGCAACTTCCCAGATGGCCGCTAGATCGACGCCGTCGTCGTGACGCAGCGGCGTGCCGACCGCGATGAAGACGATCGCAGCGTCGCGCACTCCGCCTTCGACATCTTCGGAGAAGGATAGCCGGCCGGCGTGATGGTTTCCGACCATCATTTCGAGCAGCTGCGGCTCGAAGAAGGGGAGCTCGCCGCGCCGAAGCGTCGCAATCTTTGCCGGGTCGTTATCCAGGCATACGACCGAGTTTCCGAACTCGGCCAAGCACGTCCCGGTGACGAGCCCCACGTAACCGGTCCCAACGATCGCGATTCGCCGCTGACCGTTGGGGTGATGTTGTGGCACGGACCCGACGATGCTTAGGCGGAGCGCCCCGTTCGTCGCGCCGTTATGCGAACCGTTGTGAGCGCCATTCGATGCGCCGTTGGATGCACCGTTCGTTGAGCCGTTAGATGCGCCGTTCGTCGAGCCGTTGGATGTGCCGTCCGTCATACGGGCGCGGCCGATTGGGAACAACCGAGAAGAAAAACGCGTTTTGTGACGCAATGCAGGGCTTTAAGCAAGACGGTACTCCCGATAGCAACGAAGGAGGCGGAACTGCGCCGGCTTCATCCAAGTCGATGGTAGGGGATGGCAAATCGAGCGTGCATCCTGGAAATGGGAGAAATAGTTAAGGCAAGTTGAGCAAACGTTAATGTTTGCAGGCGCCGCAGCTTTGGCCTTTAGCATTTCGCTCTTAACTCTCAGTTGGTATCCGGCGGCCGCGGGTCGGGTGGCTGATGCAGGAAGTAGCTTTTGTCGTAGGGAGCTTGTATCGGTACGAATTTGCGCGGCGACTGGGTGAAGTCGAAGGCATCGTCCGGCGAGTTGGCACGGTGGTCGCTGGCCGCCAGCCAATGCAGTCCAAACTCGTCCTCGACGAACTTCAGGATCGTGCCGTGCTCGTAGTGCGTGTGCGAAACAACGCCTTTTTTTGCGTACGGCGAGATGATCAGCAGCGGCACGCGAAACCCTAAACCGTCATAATCGACATAGGCAGGAGGCTCCGGATCGTACCAAAGACCCGGGTCGTCCCAGAAGACGAAGATTGCGCTGGTGGACCAGAACTTCGACTCACCGACCGCATTGACGAGCGATGCGACCCACGAGGGACCGGTATCCGAGTTACATTCGGCGTGATCGGAGTTTGCGCAAGTCGGCGTAATCCACGTCACCGTTGCGAGCTTACCACTGGGAACGTCGGTGAGGAACCGCGTCGCGTTGGTGATCACGTCTTTCTTCCAGTCCGGTCCGTAACAAATATGGCGAATCGCCTGGTAGGCGCTCCAAATGCCGTTGGTCTCCGTGAAGGTGGGCGCCACATCCATGTCGCCGCGGCAGGGGTCTGGTGCGGTGCCGACGGGATACGTATAGAATGCCCACGGCAACTTTGCATCGTCGAGCTCGTCGCCGAGCGTCTTATTATCGAAGCAAACCGGGATCTGCTTTGTGTCCGAGCGATCCTGGTCGATCGTCCAGATCTCGTCGGTTTTTCCGCCCGGACAGCCCCAATAGTTGTCGGGATAGTTGCTCGTGGCGCTGGCCTGACCGGCGATGATGTACTGGTGCGAGACGAAGCTGCTGACGTCGAAGTTCGAGGCGTACATCTGATCGGCCAACACATACTGCTTGGCCATCGAGAAATATGGCGCCGATTCGCTGTGCGGGACGTACGAGTACGGCGGATACTTGACTCCCTTCGGGCAGTTCGGCTCGCCACTGCCGCCGCAGGTCCACACAATCTTATCGAAGCCGTTCATCCGGCAGTGCTTGCCCGGCATCTTTGGGGTAGCGTTGCACGCCGTAAAAAACGCAGCGGAGTTGTGCGACACATCCCATGTCGTCGCCAGGGAGATCGGCTTGAGCGTGACCTTTTCATTCTTTGAGTCGAGCCCGTAGGTCACGGTCTTGGCGCCCGGGTAGCCGTAAAAAAGATTGTTGAAACTGCGATTCTCTTGAATGATGATGATGACGTGCTGAATTTTCTTTGGGCCCGCGAACGGCTGGTACGCCGCCTGGACGGCCGGTACCCCGGGCGACGAAGATGCTCCGCCTTTGCAAGCGCAAAGGAGTAACGTCATGGCCGCGATCGCGAGCGGAAGCTTTCTCACGACCTGCTAATCGTTATCCGGCGGACGCGAGTCGAGCTGCTGCAGCATAAAATAGTCCGCGGCATACTTCGCCTCGATCGGAACGAACTTCCGCGGTGACTGGTTGAAATCGAAGGCGTCGGCCGTCGAGTTGGCGCGCTTGTCGCTAGCGGAGAGCCGCCCTAGACCGAGCTGGTCTTCAACGAACTTCAGGATGCTGCCGTGCTCGTAGTGCGTGTGCGAAACGACGCCTTGTTTTGCGTACGGCGAGACGATCAGCAGCGGAAGGCGATACCCAAGCGAGTCGTAATCGTCGCCCTTTAGTAAGGCAGGAGGCTCTGGGTCGTACCAGCCGCCCGAGTCGTCCCAAAAGATGAAGATCGCGGTGGAGTTCCAGAACGGCGATTCGCCCACCGCATTGACCAGCGACGCAACCCAAGATGGCCCGGTATCGGAGCCGTTGCCGCCGTGGTCGGAGTTCGCGTAAGTCGGAGTGACCCACGTCACTGCCGCCAGATTGCCGCCTTTCACATCGCTAAGGAACCGCTGCGGCGGCGATTTGACGTCGTTGTCCCAGTCTTTACCGTAGCAAATGTGCTTGATGGCCTGGTACGCGCTCCAAATCGCGCTTCGATAGCCGTTGGCGTCCGACTCGGTGCCGCTGCCGCAGAGCGGCCCGCTGCCGGTGCCCTTAGAGCTGAGCGGGACTGCGTAGAACGCCCACGACAGGCCTTTCTTGTCGAGTTCGTCGCCGAGGGTCCCCCCCGGAGGATTCCAGCAGGGGAAGACCGTCTTGGAAGTCTTTAAGTTACGGCCCGGCCCCATGACCTTGATCGCATCTCCCGGAGCGCCCGGACAGCCCCACAATCCATCGGGATAGTCGTAGGAATGATCCGGGTTTACGCCCGCTATGATGTACTGGTGCGAGATAAAGCTGCTGATGTCGAAGTCCGAAGCATACATCTCGTCGGCTAAAACATACTGGCTTGCCATAGAAAAATATGGCTTCGTCTGTTCTTGCGGCACGTACGCGTACGGCGGATACTCAACTCCTTTCGGACACTTCGGATGGCCTTGCCCGCCGCACCCCCACGTCTCATTGTTGAAGCCGTTCATCCGGCAGCCCGAGCCCGGAATCTTACCCGTGCCGTTACAAGACAGCATATAACCTTGGGCATTATGCTGGAGATCCCACGCCGTTGCAATCGTGACCGGCTTCAGCTCGATCTTTTGGCCCTTGGAGTCGTAGCCGTACGACGCCGTCTTGGCGCCGGGATACCCGTAAAAGAGGTTGTTGAGGCTGCGATTCTCTTGAACGATGATGACGATATGCTGGATCTTGTCCTGGTGCGCGAGTCGCTGGATCGGCCTCACAGCCGGGAGGCCCGGCGACGAAGCGAGACGGCCGCCGCCGCCCCCGCACGCGCAGAGAACAGCCGATACCGCTATCGCCAGAGAGAGCTTCTGCAACGAAATGCAACGCACGGATACGTCCTTCAAGGCGGGTGAACGGAGCGCAGCTTTCCTTCGCTATTCTCCGGCGTCCTGTGTCAACGCGCTTGCACTGCTCGAGAAAAGTTCGTCATCTTAAGGGCAATTTAAGAGCCTTAAGAACGCCGGGTTTGCAAAGGAAAGCTACCGCACAGTTAACGGTATCGAACGTTCGACCGTTTCACCGCGGGTGTTTGTCGCAATCACGCGCATGTTAAACGTGCCGCGAATGAACCACGGCAGCGGCGCGACGGTGTAGGTCAGCGCGAAGCGTCCCACGCCGGTTTTAACAAGGGTCATCGCGTAGCCCCCGATCCGTGCCTGCACGCTGGCGACGTTGGAACTCGTGACCACGTTACCCGAAACCGTGTCCCCGGGATGCACGGTCGTCTCGCTTACCGCGACGGCAATAATTTGCGGCGCCGCATTGGGCGCCAGACGGGATACCTTGGCCGAGAGCTTGGGCGGGGTGACCGCCGGCGACGGGAGTGCCGTCGACGAGGCCGAGGGTGACGGAGCGCCCGCGGGTGACGCGGATGCCGCAGTTCCCGGCCCGGCTGTGGCACCGGCCCGCGGCGAGGCGGCCGCTTGCGGGGTCCTCGGCGTGGGCGACGACCCCGCTCCGCCGGACTGAACCGCATGGCTGCAGCCGGCAATCCAGAGCAAAGCCGCGCCGATCGCCAGGGCCGAACGGACGTTAGGCATGCACGCTAGTTCTTGGGCCCTCTGCGCTTTCCGCTCGGGGTGACAACGGCGGCGGCGTGTTGAAAACGGGCACCGGCATGGCCGATTCTACACGCCCCACCTTCAGCGTCGTGGTCCCCCTGTACAACGAAGCCGGAAACGTCGCACCGCTCTTGGCGCGAGTCGCGACGGCGATCGAGCCGTTGAGGGGGCAGTTCGGCCACGAAATCGTGCTGGTTAACGACGGCAGCACGGACGGCACGCTCGCTGCAATCCGCGCGGAGATGCAGCGCCAGACCGGGATCGTGCTGATCAATTTGTCGCGCAACTTCGGGCATCAGCTCGCTGCGACCGCCGGCATAGAAATCGCTACCGGGGATGCCGTTATCCTCATGGACGGCGATCTGCAAGATCCGCCGGAGCTGATCGAGGACTTCTTGCAAAAGTGGCGCGAGGGCTACGACGTCGTGTACGCGGTTCGCCGCACTCGCAAAGGCGAGAGCCGTTTCAAGCTCTGGACTGCGCGCGCGTTTTACCGGATCATCAAACGCCTGACCAAGATCGCGATCCCGCTGGATACCGGAGACTTTCGCTTGATGAGCCGGCGGGCCGTCGAAGCCGTGCGGCGGCTGCCCGAACGCCATCGCTTTCTTCGCGGCATGGTAAGCTGGGTCGGTTTCAACCAAGTAGCGCTCGAGTACGATCGCGACGTCCGCTATACCGGCCAGACGAAGTATCCGCTTTCGAAGATGGTTCGCTTTGCGATGGACGGCATCACCTCGTTCTCCGACGTGCCGTTGCGCTTTGCGTCCTATTTCGGCTTCGCGGCCAGCGTCATCGCCTTCGTCTACGCCGTGATCATCATCGTCCTGAAAACGTTCAGCTTGAAACCGGCCTTCTACACGCCGGGCTGGGCCTCGACCATCGTCGCCGTTCTCTTTCTCGGCGGCGTGCAACTGATGAGCCTCGGAATTCTCGGCGAGTATCTCGGGCGCGTTTACGACGAAGTCAAAGGGCGGCCGCTCTACATCATCAGCGACATCGAACGATCTTGACGTATCGTGCGGTCGTCGACTTCGTCGCCGTTCCGACTCCGCTCGATCCGTTCTCCGCCGTCTTCTTCGTAGGCGCATTCTTCGTAGCCGCGATGCTCACGGTGCGGCGCCCGGCATACGGACTCTGTGCGCTGCTCCTCGCGACGCCGATTGCCTTCGCGCACGATCTTGAGGCAACGACGATCACGCTGCCGAAATGCGTCCTGCTCGGCGTGCTGCTGGGACTGACGACCTACGCCGGCGTCGCAGGCGCGCTGCGCCGCCGGCCGGTGCCCCTGCTCGCGGCCGCATTGGCCTGCTACATCATCGCGACCGCACTGTCGTTCGTCGACGCAGCGCATCCGGTTGCGGTCATTCGCGAAACCCTCAAATGGGTCGAGTACGCAGCGTTCTTTGTCGCGGCGTTTGCCTGCTACGCGCTCGACGCCGACGATGCCGCACTCGCCGCCGCGGCAGCCGTCGCCGGCATCGCGGTCGCGCTCTCGGCCCTGGTTCAAGAGGTCGCCGGTGCGCCGTCGGGACTTTTTATCGGTGCCGCGATCGTTCCGCGGATCGCGGGCCTGCTCGAAGGTCCCAACCAGCTCTCGGCCTATTGCACGGTCGCGGTCGCGACGCTCGGCGCGTGGGCGCTCGTTCGCCGGACGCGGTTGCTCGATGTCGCGCTTGCGCTCGTGGTCTTTGCCGACGTCTTGACGTTCTCGCGCGCGGGCATCGCCTCGCTCCCGATCGTTGTCGCGATCCTCGTGCTCTGGGCGGGGCGCCGAGCGTGGCCGGCGCTTGCCCCGGCCGCGGTGGGCGCGATCGCCGGGATCGGCGGCGTGGTTTGGTGGGCGATCTATGCGCATACGCCGGGCATCCTGCGCGTTTCGCTTGCCTCCAGCGCGTATGCGGGCGGCGTCGGTAATCGCGGCGAGCTGTGGGGCGCGGCACTGCAAATGTGGCGCGATCACCCGCTTCTCGGCGTCGGAGCCGGCAACTTCGAGCTCGAGTTGCCCGAGTACGGGGTATACGGCGTGCGCACGCACGCAAACAGCTGGTATCTGCAGTCGTTAGCCGAAGGCGGCATCCTACTTTTTGCGGCAACGCTTGCAATGGTGGGCGCATCGATCGGCGCGTTCCTCGAAAAGCCGCTGGTCGCGCGCTTGCGCGCGCAACCGCCGTGGGTGATCGCGGCGTTGGCGGCCAGCATAGCGCTGGCGCTGCATCAGACCGTCGACGACTTCGTCTTCTATCCGAAGGTCGGCGGCGCGTGGTTTCTGCTGCTTGGCATCGCCGCCGCCGCGTTCCGCGCGTGACCGCGAGTTTATCCTGAGCGTAGTCGAAGGGCCGCAACCCATAACCGTCGTTACCAACTGGGGCGCCGCGGGCGTTCCACTGCTCGCGGGAACGTTGTTGGCGATTTTCGCCGCAGGCTTCATTTATTGGCGGATCGTGCAGCGAGCGCAACCGGTTTCGTTGCAACTCGTCGGCGGTGCGGCCGCAGCGGCGCTGGCGGCCGCGTGGTTCGCGCCGGCTCTTTTCTCGAGCGACGTCTATGCGTACGCGGCCTATGGAGAGATGGCGCGAATCGGCCTCAATCCGTACGCGCTCGCGCCGCTCAACACCCCCGATGCGCTGGTGCGCGCCGCACAACTTCAGTGGGTAACGGCCTTTCCAATTTGTTTGTACCCGCCGGCTTTTGTCGCCTTAGCTCGATTCTTGGTAACGACGCTCGCGCCGTTGGGCCCGCTCGCGCAGCTCGACGCCTTCCGCGTCGCGGCATGCGCGGCATTTCTTCTCTGCGTACCGCTGGCTTACGGAGCGTTTGCGGGCGACCGCGCGACGCGATTGCGCGCGGCGGCGACAATCGGACTGAACCCCGCTGCGATCTGGTGCGCGGCGGAGGGACATAACGATGCGATCGCGCTGGCCGCGGTACTCGCAGGGTTCGTTCTCGTCCGGCGGCGATTCGCCAATGCAGGCGGCGCGGCCGTCGCACTCTCTTCGCTGATCAAGCCGCCCGGCGTTGCGGCAGCAATCGTCCTGGCGTTCGTCGATCGCCGCGCGCGCCTTGGTGCCGTCGCCGGAATCGTCGTGGCGCTCGCACTGTCGTGGCCGCTGATCCGCGCCGTTACAACGCAGTTGGCGCCCCATGGGAGCTACGCGCCGCAGGCGTCGCTCCAGGCCGTCTTCGCGCCCTTCGGCCCGTTCGTCGCCATCGTCATCGCGGTCGTCGTCGCGTTACTCTTTGCGCGACGCGGAATCTTGCAGTTGCGCCGCGGCCTCGACGAAGGATGGATTTGGCTGGGAATCGCCGTCTGGCTGCTCGTTCCGAACCCCTACCCGTGGTACGGCCTGTGGCTGGTCGCGCTCTCCGCTCTGGCACCGCACACGCCCGTGGGGAGGGGAGCGATCTTACTTTCCTTGACGTCGGTGCTGCGCTACATCCCCGATGCAGTTGGTACGCCGCATCCGCCGCTCTCCGTGGCGCTCGGGTTCGCTGCCGTCCTTCCGTTGGTCGTGCCGCTACGCTATAATAAGCGGCCCGCATGACCGCGCCCGTAATCGTCCGCGACAAAACCAACCTTCTTGCCGAGCTGACCGAGTCGAGCCGCGCCTTTGCGAGCACGATCGAACGGCTGCGGTCGCTGCGCCGTATCGCCGGAAAGAAGCCCGGCGGATACGCGTTGCACGAAACGATCGCGGCAGCGCGCCCGGTGCTGTTGGCGGCGCTTCACAGGGAGTTGGGCAGCTGCCTGCTGGTCGTGCTGCCGACGCCGGATGCGGCGGAGCGGAGCTTTGCCGATCTCCTCTACTATCTCGAGGACCGCAGCGAGCGCGTTGCGCTCGTCCGGTCGCGCGACGAAGCGGTTGGCGCCATCGAGAGCCCCTCGGAGCGCAGCGCGCGAATGACCTTGCTCGCCGACCTCGTCGATGGCTCGCCACGGATCGTCTTGGCGCCGATCTCGGCGGTTCGTCAGCATTTGATGGCGCGCACGCGTTTCGACGAGCTACGGTTTGACCTGCGTCCCGGCACGACGCCCGGTTTCGAGCAGCTTCAGCAGCGGCTCTTCGACCTTGGCTACGCGCGCTGCGACGTGGTCAGCGCGGTCGGCGAGTACGCGGTGCGCGGCGGCATCATCGACCTTTTTGCCGCAACCGCCGACGCGCCCGTGCGCATCGAGTTCTTCGGCGACGCGATCGAATCGCTGCGCGACTTTTCGATCGAATCGCAACGCAGCGACGCGTCGCTCGACCGGCTCGCGATAACCCCGTGGGAAGATCCGCTCGCGGGAAGCGCAACCATTTTTGATTATCTGCCGGCCGACGCCACGGTCGTGCTGGAGGAACCATCCACGATCGCCGCGGTCGCCAACGCGCTCGACGAAGAACGGAGTCGCGAGCGTCACACGCTGCTTGCAGACGAAGAGGCCGGCGAAGCGCTGCGCGCGGAGCTGTCCGCCACTCCGATTTCGCTTAGCGACGTGGGCGGGCTCGTCGCCGCCCATGCCACCCTCGTCTTTCCGGGCACGATCGAAATGGCAGCGGCCGGGACGCAGTGGGTGCCCCCGGCGATCGAGTCGTTCGTTTTTGAATGCCGGCCGGTCGAACATTTCAATCGCCAGATCGGGCTTTTCACCGAGGCCCTGCGCGAATGGATTTCAAACGGCGAGAACGTCTTCATCGTGAGCGCCGCGGTCTCACGCACGATCGACCTCTTGCAGGCCGCCGGAATCGACGTCGGCCGGCGAGCGCGCGGCAGCGTTCTCGTCGATCATGGGTCGATCGAATCCGGCTATTGGATGCCGGGATTGCGGCTGCGCGTGCTGGGCGATCGTGAGATCTTCGGCGCCCCGCCCAAGCGCGTTAAGATGCGTGCCGTCAAGGAAGGCGTACCCGTCACGCTGGCCGACCTGCGCGTCGGCGACTATGTCGTGCATGCGGTGCACGGCATCGGCCAATATCTCGGCCTGCGCGCCGAGACGATTCTGGGGGCGACGCAAGACTATCTCGATCTACGATATGCCGGGAGCGATCGCATGCTGGTGCCCGTCACGCAAATGCACCAGATCGCGAAGTACTCGGCCGCCGAAGGGCAGAGCCCCCGGCTGTCCAAGATGGGCGGCGCCGATTGGGCACGTACCAAGACGCGCGTCAGCGAATCGCTGGCAAAGGTTGCCGACGAACTCGTCAAGCTCTACGCCGAGCGCGAGATGTCGCGGGGCTTCGCCTTCGGTCCCGACACCACGTGGCAGGCCGAGATGGAGGAGGCTTTCCCCTACGAACCGACCCCCGACCAGCAGAAAGCCTTCGACGCCACCAAATCCGACATGGAGGCTGCACGGCCGATGGACCGCCTCATTTGCGGCGACGTCGGCTATGGCAAGACCGAGGTGGCGATGCGCGCCGCGTTCAAAGCGATTGCGGACAAGAAGCAAGTCGCGGTGCTCGTGCCGACGACGCTGCTGGCGGATCAGCACTACCGCACCTTCAGCGCCCGCTTCGGCGCTTTTCCGGTGCGCGTCGAAGAGCTCTCCCGTTTCACTTCCAAGCCCGATCAGAAGCGCATTCTCCAAGACCTCGCGCAGGGGAAGGTCGACGTCGTCATCGGGACGCACCGGCTGTTGCAGAAAGACGTTGCCTTTGCCGATCTCGGCTTGATCGTAATCGACGAAGAGCAGCGTTTCGGCGTGATGCACAAGGAGCGGCTCAAAGGATACCGCACGAGCGTGGACGTGCTGACGCTTTCCGCCACGCCGATTCCGCGCACGCTTCACATGTCGCTGCTGGGCGTCCGCGACCTGTCGCTGATTCAGACGGCGCCGAAGAACCGGATGTCGATCAAGACGCTCGTCGTCCCCGCCAGCGACGCCGTGGTGCAGCGCGCGATCGCCGCCGAAATCGACCGCGGCGGCCAAGTCTACTACCTGCACAACCGGGTGGAATCGATTTACGCCGTGCGCAACGCGCTCGAGCAGCTCTCGCCGCGCGCTCGCATCGGCGTGGGCCACGGCCAAATGCGCGAGTCGGAGCTCGAGCCCGTGATGCAACGATTCATCGAGCGAGAGCTCGACGTGCTCGTCGCGACGACGATCATCGAGAATGGGATCGACATTCCCAACGTCAACACGATGATCGTCAGTGACGCCGATCGATTCGGCCTGGCGCAGCTCTACCAGCTTCGCGGTCGCGTCGGTCGCTCGAACCACCAGGCCTACTGTTATCTGCTCTATCAGGGGCACAAAGCGCTGACCGAGGAGGCCAAGGCGCGACTCGAAGCGATCCGGGAGTTCGCGCACTTGGGATCGGGATTGCAGATCGCGATGCGCGATCTCGAAATTCGCGGCGCCGGGAATCTGCTGGGGTCGGCGCAGTCCGGCTTCATTGCGTCGGTCGGGTTCGACACCTACTGCGAGCTTTTAGCCCAGGCGATCGCACGGCGCCGCGGGGAACCGGCAGCCCTCGAGGAGCGTCAGGAGGCGGTCATCGACGTAAAGATCGACGCGTTCATTCCGAACGACTACGTCGGGCAAGTCTCGCAAAAGATCGCCATCTACCAACAGCTGGCGAAGGCTCGCACGCAAGAGGAGGTCGAGGAGGTCGCCGCCGGCGTGCGCGACCGCTTCGGAGCCTTCCCGCCACCCCTCGCCAACCTCGTCGAGCTTACCCGCCTGCGCGCGGTTGCATTGCGCAAGCACGTCACCCGGGTGGTGGTCGACGAGCGCCGCCTCACCCTGGGCGTCGGGTCGGGTTTCGAGCTAGATCCAGCCGCCGTGCCGAAGCTCCAGTCCCTTACGAAGAACCGCTTCCGCTTCAGCGACGGGCGCATCCTCGTCGATTTACCGGGCAGCCAAGACTGGATGCCGCTGCTACGAAAACTGCTCGAGGCGCTTTAGGGAGCCTGCCGGGTTCCCGAAAGGCCCGTCAATCGAAGGAACGGGGCCACGACACGCGAACCCAGGCCGCCGTGATGCGGGGCTCTGGGCCCCGCTTCCTACGCACTTTTATCCAACGGAGCAACAATGTCGAAAGTCCAACGCCTCACCGTAGGCCTGGCCGCCCTTCTCTTCGGCGCGTCGCTAGCAGCGTGCGCATCGGGCGGTACCGTCGCGACGGTGAATGGCCAGCCGATTAGCCAATCCGCATTTGACACAAAGCTGGAAGGGACGCCGCTGGCACGCACCGTCTTGCAGCAAATGGTTCAAGACGTATTGATCGATCAGTACGCCAAGAACAATAACATCACGGTAAGCGATGCGGAGATCAACGCGCGTGAAGACCAGATCAAGCAGAACTTCCCGGCCGGCTCGTGGGACCAGATGCTAAAGTCGCGAGGTCTTTCCGAAGACGACGTTCACTCCGCGCTTCGCGAGCAGCTGATTCTCGACAAGGCGTTGGGTTCGCAGGTGAAGCTCACGCCGGCCCAGATCAGCGACTACTTCGACAAGAACCGCGCCACGTTCGATAAGCCCGAACAGGTGACTGCGCGTCACATCTTGGTCCCGAACTTGGCCGAAGCGGAAAAGGTCGAGCAGCTCCTCAAATCCGGATCGAACTTCGCCGACGTCGCGAAACAATATTCGACCGACCCGGGCAGTAAGGACAAAGGCGGCGACCTAGGCACGTTCAAACGCGGCCAGATGGTGCCGGCATTCGATAAGGTCGCTTTCTCGGAGCCGGTCAATGCGATCAGCCCGCCGGTGAAATCACCCTTCGGCTACCACATCATCCAAGTCGAAGCACGCATCCCGGGAACGAAGGCAACACTGGCCAGCGCAACGCCGCAGATCACCGATACGCTGCGCCAGCAGCAAGAGGCGCCGCTGATTCAGCCGTTCCTCCAAGGTCTGCAGCAGAAGGCCGACATCAAAATAAACAATCCGAACTTCGCCGGCCTCTTCCCGTCGCCGCCGCCGGGATCGGCAATGGGCGCTCCTCCGGCTGCGGCCGGGGCAGGCGCAGCGGCGTCACCCGCTGGTAGTGCGCCGGCCGCGAGCCCTGCGGCCGCTTCCCCCGCGCCCTCCTCGACGTAAATCTGGCGCGCGGCGGTGTCCTCACCGGGACACCGCCGCGCGGTTGCGAAGGACGCGGCGTGCTGGTTCGCATCGTGGGTCTGGGCCCGGGTGACCCCGGGCTACTGACCATCGGCGGCCTCGACGCGCTGCGTGCGATCGGTAAGGCCGTCGCCTTGCTCGCGCCGCCGGATTTGACGGCCTATCTCCAACGCAATGGGGTCGCGATCGTCCGCGAGATGGTGGACGATCCGGCGCTCTTCGTGCGCGGAAGCTCGGATGAGATCGAACGCTTCGCAGACCGGCTTTCCAGCGACCCGCGGAGTGACTCGCTCGGTCTGGGCGTGCTCGGCAACCCGCTCTCCGATTTCCCAGGGCTGCCTTCGCTGCTGCGGCTGTTGGAATCGCGCGGCGTCGCCACGCAGATCGTCCCGGGCATGCCGCGCGCGACGCTCTCCGCCTCGATCACGATGCCGTTGGTCCCGCTGCCGCCGCAGTCCGCGCATTACTCGTGGGACGATTTGGTCGAGATCATGGCCCGCTTACGCTTGGGCTGCCCGTGGGATCGGGAACAGACGCACCGCACGCTCGTTCCGTACCTGATCGAAGAGACGTACGAAGTTGTCGAAGCGATCGAAGGGCCGCACGTCGACGCGCTCTGCGAGGAGCTGGGAGATCTGCTGCTGCAGGTCCTCTTCCATGCGCAACTTGGCATGGAAGTTGGAAAGTTCAGCATCGCCGACGTCGTCGACGCGCTCTCCAATAAGATGGTCCGCCGGCATCCACACGTTTTTGGCGACGCGGTCATCGAAGACGTTGACGCGCAATGGCGCAACTGGGAGAAGCTCAAAGCGCTGGAAAAAACCGGGCGCCTGCGCAAGAGCCGGCTCGACGGAATTCCCGCGCAGCTCGGGGCGTTGCAGCGCGGTCAGCGCATGCAGGAGAAGGCCGCACGAGTCGGCTTCGACTGGCCTAACGTCAGCGGCATCTTGGAGAAGTTGTCGGAGGAACTCGGCGAGCTCGCCGAGGCGCGGCGCCTGCCCCAGGACGATCCAAGCGTGCGCGAAGAGCTGGGCGACGTCTTCTTCACGCTGGTCAATCTGTCGCGCGCGCTCGGCATCGACGCCGAGACGGCGATGCGCGAAGCTAACGAAAAGTTCTACAAGCGTTTTTCGTTCATGGAAGAGCGCGCGAGCCAAGGCGGAAAGAGCATCTCGGATCTCTCGCTTCCCGAACTCGAGGAACTGTGGCAACTAGCGAAGGCCTAGATGATAAGCTCCCGACATCCGTGCTGCGCGTCCGCATGAGCGCGCTCGACGCGCACTATGGCGGAAATCTCGTCGACGGAGCGCGCATGCTCGCGCTCTTCGGCGACGTTGCAACCGAGTTGCTGATTCGATTGGACGGCGACGAAGGGCTCTTCGCGTCGTACGACAGCGTCGAATTCTTAGCCCCCGTGTTCGCGGGCGATTACATAGAAGCGACCGGTAGAGTCGTGAAGATTGGCCGGACGTCGCGCCGCATGGAGTTCGAAGCCCGCAAGGTGATCGCCGCGCGCCCGGAGCTCGGCGAAAGCGCTGCCGACGCGCTCGATCCGCCGGTGCTCGTCTGCCGCGCCAGCGGCACTTGCGTTACGCCGAAATCGAAGAAACGGAAGTAGGTCTGATTACCAGGTAATAACGACCTGGCCGTTTCCCGGCGCGGCCTTGCCTCGGTGATTCGAGACTTGTTTAGCGCTCTTCTCGGCGAACGAGGAACCGCCGCCACCACCGCCGCCTGATCCACCATACGAGCCGCTGGAATAAAATACGCTGCCTCCGCCGCCGCCGCCGCCGTAATAACCGCCACCGCCGCCGCCGCCGGACCAACCGCAGTAATCGCCGCCGCCGGCGCCGCCTTGGCCCAGTGCCCCGTCGGCGCCGCTGTTGTAACAACTGCCGTAGCTGGAACCACTTCCGCCGGCGCCTCCCGAACTTTGAGTGCCGCCCGAACCGCCCGCGCCGCCGTAGCTTCCGCTGCTGCTGCTCCCGCTGCCGCCGCTTCCGTTTCCGCCAACCTTTCCGCCTCCGGCGCCGCCATTGCCGAGGCCACCGCTTCCACTGCCGCTGCCGCTCCCACTGCCGCTGCTGCCCCCAAAGGAGCCGGCGCCGCCGCCGCCACCGGCGACGACTACGCGGCTATTTAAGCTGGTGCCGCCCTGGCGAACGTCGGAAGCGCCTCCGCCTCCGGCACCATCGCACGAACTGTAGCTACAGCCGCCCCCGCCGCCGCCGTTGAAACCACCGGCGCCGGGACCGTTGCCGGAACCCGCCCCACCGCCTTGGCCGCCCACAAAGATCGCCAGCGTCTGCCCGGGCGTGACCGTTATGGTCGCCTTCAAGACGCCTCCGGGGCCGCCGGCAAATCCGCCTGAACCCGAGCTGGAGCCGGAACCCTCGGCGCCTGCGCCGCTTGAGCCGGCTGCCGTGACGGTAATTTTTTTCACGCCGGCCGGAACGGTAAAATTCTGTTCCCCGCCGGTGAATTGGAATGTCTGCGTCCCCGGCTTATGAGCCGGCGCGTCCGGCCCGGCCGGCGCGAGAGAAGAACCGTTGGAACCGTTCGAACATGCGGAAAGCGCCGCCGTGCAAAGGACCGCGGAAAAGGTGATGTGTCCGAGCGTCCGCCTCATTGGGGCCTCCTTTTTTGCTAGCGGACCGTGCAACGCGCTTTCGCCCGTGTTCTAAAGCGCCTACTCATGTAGTCGGCTGCTTGCCACCGGGAATGAAGCAGGAAACCTCTAGACCTCTAGGCCAGCCGTTCGTGCGTCTTACGCTTCCAGACGAACTCGTAGTAGGTGAACTGCAGCGCGAGTGCGACGCAGAAGGCTGCGGGATAACCAATCCAGACGCCGTCCAGCCCGATCCGATGCATCAAGATCCAGGCGACCGGCACTTCCACGCCCCAGATGGCGAAGATGCCGTTGATCGTCGGCCAGAGCACGGAACCGCTGCCGCGCATGAGGCCACTCAATACGGCGGAGTTTCCGAACAAGAGATAGCTCCATAACGTGATCATCAGCAGTTGGTGCGCGATCACCAGGGTGGCGTGGTCGGTGATGAACCAGCCCAGAATGAACCAGGCGCACAAGTAGCAGATGGCGATGATGATCCCGCCGACGACGTAGTTCAAGCCGACCGCTGAGCGAATAACGCTCCCGAGCTTATCTTCGCGGCGCGCGCCGATGCATTGCGCGCCAAAAATCGAAGCCGCGATGCCGATCGAAATCGCGGGGAACTGCACGTAGCCGACGACCTGATTGACCGCTCCGTAGGCCGCCGTCGCGCTCGATCCAAAGCGATTGACGAACGAGATGACCGCAATCTCGGCAAGCGAGACCATCATCACTTGCAGCGCAGTCGGCAGTCCGATGCGCAGCACCCCTCCAAGAATCTTCCAATCGATTCCCATATCCACCAACGTCTCGCGGTCGAACTGTAGCGGGTGGTTCTTGCGGCGGAGGTAGATGAGGAGCCAGGCGAAGGCCGCCGTGTTGGCGATGAGTCCGGAAACGGCGGCGCTTACGACTCCGAGCTTCGGCAATCCGAAGGTTCCGACGATGAAGAGCGGCGTGATGGCAATGGCCAGTACGCTCGAAACGATCAGCGCGTAGAACGGCGTGGTCGAATCGCCGGTGCCGCGCAAGATCGTCGCATAGACGAAATAGACGAAAAAGACCGGCATCGTCAGGAAGACCACGCGCGCGTAGGCGTCGGATTGCGGCAGGATGTCGAGCGGCGTTGCCAGCCATTTGAGAATCGTCGGCGAGCCGAAGTATCCCACGACCGCGACGACGATGCCCAAATACAGGGCCGCCCCCGTGACGGTACCGGCGATCTTCTTGACTTTGTGGAAGTCCTTTGCGCCGAAGGCCTGTCCGATGAGGACGCTGCTGCCGCTCGAGACGCCGAAGACGAACGAGAAGAGCAAGAAGATAATCGGAAAGACCGCCGAGATCGCGCCGAGCGCTTGCGTGGAGATCAACCGCCCGATCCAGATGCTGGCCATCGTCTGCGATGCCGATTGCAAAACGTTGCTGAGCATCAACGGCACGAGAAAAACGAGGAGGATCTGCCACATCGGCTTGCCCTCCTCGAAGATGTTTACCCCGCGGTGCGCCGCTCGCGCCTGCGCCAATCTGCGAACTCCTTACTCTGTTGCTAGCACTTCGTAAACTTCTTTGCGCGTTTTGTCCAGAATGTCGCGCACGCGTTCGATCGTTTCGGGTTTGGAAGAATAGCCCAGCTGCGAAACCGCTTGCATCAATCGAGTCGCCGAATCGCGCATTTGCGCCCGCCGGTCCCGCGTGCCCTCTTCCTCGTCGTCATCTTCGAAAAAGCGCCCGATGTCGGCCCAGCGCTCTTCCATCATTTTTCGTCCTTTCTCGGTAAGCTCGTAGATACGGCGCCCCTCCTCGTCCCGGCCGGCGATGAAGCCCGCGGCGTCGAGCGCCGCGAGCAGCGGGTAGACGGAACCCGCACCGCCCGCCCAACCCTTCTCCCGGATCTCGCGAATCAGGTCGTAACCGTGCCGCGGCATCTCGCTGAGCAGCTTGAGCAGGGCAAACTTGAGGATTCCGCGTTTTAAGCGCCGCATTCCGTGCCGGCGCGCGCCCCATCTATGCATATTGCGATACTAAACGATATATCGCGATACTGTCAATGGTGTCATCTCGACATTACTGCACTCAGGGCAGGCTCCGTCGAAGGGAGGGTGGCGAACTATCCCCGCGTGCGGTTGGATAAGTTCATGAAGGTGTCGCGCCTGGCAAAACGGCGCAGCGAGGCGCACGAGGCTTTGGAGCACGGCCGCATCACCCGCGACGGGAAGGCGCTCAAGCCGGGCTATCAGGTTAAACCCGGGGACGTTCTCGAAATTCACTACGCGACGCGGTTCGTGACGGTCCGCGTCCGCGAGGTTCCGCTGCGAATCACGCCGAGCTTGAAGCCAGCCGACCTCTACGAGATTCTCGACTCGCGCCGCGACGAGGCGGAGTGGGTGTGATCTCCGCCGACACCAAGGACGCCCTCGCGCGCGAGCTTCCCGACGAGCGCCACTGCCGCGATTCGCTGCTCGCCGGCCTCTGCGTGTACGGCGGTAACGACGGCGAGTTCGTCACCCATCGCAATGCCGTCGCGCGCCTCTTCTGGTCGTTGCTGGAGGAGCGCAAGCTTCATCCCATCCAATCGCGCGCCCCGACGCGGCTGCAACGGTTGCCGACCTTCGCGGTGAAACTACCGCAACGGCTGCGCGCGATGCCGCCCAAGCCGGTGCATAAGTGCGATCGTTTGATCGAAGTGCGCGCCGCCTTTCTGGCGTGCGGCTCGCTCGCCGCGGGAGTGCGCGGCTACCATCTCGAGTTCGTCGTCCGCGACGAAAGCATCGCGGCGCGGCTGACGTGGATGCTGCGCAGCAACGGCGTCGCCGTAAAAGAAACCTATCGAAAAGGGCGCACGGTGTTGTATCTCAAGGATTTCGACGCTATTGCGGAGTTGCTGACGCGCATCGGCGCTTTCGCTGCGGTTCTGCGGCTCGAGGACGTGCGCGCCTTGCGCGAGACCAAGAACCGAATTCACCGCCTGGTGAATACCGAGGCGGCGAACCTGCAGCGCAGCGCCCAGGCGGGTGCCCAGCAGCGCCACGTAATCGAGTTTTTGCAAAGCGCCTACGGTTTGTCGCGCCTCTCGCCGCCACTGCGCGAAGTCGCCGAACTGCGACTGCGCCACCCCGACGAATCGCTTGCAGAGCTGGGGCGCCGCTGCAATCCTGCCATCGGCAAACCGACGGTCAGCAGCCGGCTGGGCGCGTTGACCAAGTTGGCCGACGCCCTGCGCGGCGTGCAGGGGAGCGCGAAAGCGGCCCGGTAAACGCGGCTCATGCGCATTGGAATCAACGGCTTTGGCCGTATCGGCAGGAACTTCACCAAAGCGATCGTGGAGCGCCATCCGGAAATCGAGATCGCTGCCGTAAACGACCTCGCCGGCGCAAAGGAGTGCGCCCACCTCTTTAAATACGACAGCAACTACGGCATCTACAACGGCAGCGTAAGCGCCGGAGACGGAACGATCTCCATCGACCGGCGGACCCTTGCGGTCTTTGCCGAGCGCGACCCCGGCAAGCTTCCGTGGCGCGACCTCGGCGTCGACATCGTGATCGAGTCTACCGGGCTCTTTACCGATGCCGCCAAAGCTCGCGCGCATATCGATAGCGGCGGAGCAAAAAAAGTCCTGATCTCCGCTCCGGCAAAGGGCGAAGACATCACGATCGTGCTGGGCGTGAACGATCGCCGCTACGATCCGCAAAAGCACAACATCATTTCCAACGCGTCCTGTACGACGAACTGCTTAGCGACCGCCGTGAAGCCGATCGTTGACGAACTGGGCTGGGTCAAAGGTTTCATGACCACGATCCACTCCTACACCAACGATCAGGTCGTGCTCGACGGGCCGCATAAGGATCTTCGCCGCGGGCGCAACGCCGCGACCAACATCATTCCGACCTCCACGGGCGCGGCCAAAGCACTCTACCTGACGATTCCGGAAGTCGAGGGCACCTTCGACGGATTCTCGCTGCGCGTGCCGACGCCGACGGTGTCGATGATCTACCTCGTCGCGCAGACGAAGCGCTCGACGACGAAGGACCAGCTCAACGCACTGCTGCGCCGCGCCGCCGAGGGCGCGATGAGCAAGTACGTCGCCTATACCGAAGAAGAGCTGGTCTCGAGCGACTTTAAGAAGAACCCGAACAGTTCGATCATCGACGCTCGGCTCAGCAACGCCAACGGCGATCTCATCCAAATTGCCGCCTGGTACGACAACGAGTGGGGTTATTCGTGTCGCCTCGCGGAGCTGACGGCCTTGGTCGGCTCGACGATTCCAGCCGCGGCGTAGTGGCCTTGCGACGCCTGCAAGAGTGCGACGTTCGCGGCAGGCGCGTTCTGGTGCGCGAAGATTTTAACGTACCGCTCACGACAGCGGGTGAGATTGCGGATTATGCGCGCATCGATGCCGCACTGCCGACGTTGCGCTGGCTGCGCGAGCATGGAGCGAGAACGATCGCGCTCTCGCACCTCGGCCGTCCCGACGGCAAGCCGGATCCGGCGCTCTCGCTGCGACCCGTCGGCCGGGCGCTGTCGGATCGCCTCGGCATTCCGGTCGGCTTTGCCGCCGATAGCGTCGGCGATGTGGCCGAAAGCGCGGTGGCTGCGCTGCACGACGGCGACGTGCTCTTGCTCGAAAACGTGCGCTTCCATGCCGGCGAAGAACGCAACGATCCCGCGTTTGCCCGGCAGCTTGCAAAACTGGGCGATCTCTACGTCAACGACGCCTTTGCGACGGCGCATCGCGCACATGCGTCCACTGAAGGCATCGCGCACCTGCTTCCAAACGCCGCGGGCTTGCTGATGCAAGCCGAACTCTCGGCGCTGTCGCGACTGACCGATCGTCCGGCCAAACCCTTCGTCTGCGTCATCGGCGGCGCGAAGATCAAAGACAAGATCGGCATGCTGGAGCGTTTGAGCGAGTTGGTCGATGCGTTTTGCATCGGCGGCGGGATGGCCAATACGCTGCTCGCGGCGTCGGGCGTCAACGTCGGGACGTCGCTGCGCGACGACGATCTCGAGCCGGCGCGCCGCATTCTAGCCGCGATCGAAGAACGCCGCGTCGCTCTGCATCTCCCCAGCGACGCAGTCGTTGCGCCATCGCTGGACGCAGCGGACCGGGCGCACGTCGTCCCGATCGACGCCGTCGGCGACGAGATGATTCTCGACATCGGACCGGCAACCGCGCGGACGTACGCGTGCGCGATCGAAGCCGCCAAGACGATCGTCTTCAACGGCCCGATGGGCGTGTACGAAAAGCCGGCGTACCGCCGCGGAACGCTAGTCGTCGGCGATGCGATCGCGCGTGCGACCGAGGCCGGAGCGACGAGCCTCGTTGGCGGGGGCGACGCCGCGGCCGCGGCCCACTTACTGGGTTTCGCCTCGAAGATGACGTACGTTTCGACGGGCGGCGGCGCGACGCTGGAGTTTCTGGAAGGGAAACAACTGCCCGGGGTCGCCGCACTTGAAGATTAGGAGAATCGTCGCCGGCAACTGGAAGATGCACAAGACCGCGGCCGAGACAGCCGCGTATTTCGACGCGTTCCTGCCCCGCGTCGAAGCGCTCGGCGAACAGGTTGAGATCGTCTTCGCGCCGCCATTTACTTCCTTGCAGTTGGCCGGCGAGCGATTGGCGGGCACGCGCGTGCGTTTGGGAGCGCAGACGATGCATTGGGAGTTGCACGGTCCCTTCACCGGCGAGGTTAGCGCGCCGATGCTGCGGGAGTTGGGTGTGACGCACGTGATTCTCGGGCACTCGGAGCGCCGCGCCTATTGTGACGAAACCGATCGCACCGTGAACTTAAAGGTGCTCACCGCACTCGCGCAAGGCCTCACGCCGATCGTCTGCGTCGGCGAGACGCTGGACGAGCGCCGCGCCGGCGCGACCGACGAACGCGTCGTATCGCAGACGCGCGCCGCCTTCGAGGGCGTGCCGGCGGGCGAACTCGCGAAGGTTGCAATCGCCTACGAACCGATTTGGGCGATCGGCACCGGCCAGAACTGCGACCCCGACGAAGCCGATAGGGTGATGGCGACGATTCGCCGCGCCATCGCCGGCTTGAGCGCAACGCCGATTCTCTACGGCGGCAGCATGACGGCTGCAAACGTCGCGTCGTACGCGCAATGCCCCGATATCAACGGTGGACTGGTCGGGGGCGCATCACTGGACCCCGAGGGCTTTGCAACGCTGATCGAACGGGCCGCGCCATAGCCTACCGGCCGGTCGTTTTGTGCGTGCTCGACGGCTGGGGATGCCGCGATGCAACACACGGAAATGCGATCGCGGCTGCAAGCCTGCCGCATTGGCGCGCGCTCTTCGAGCGTTATCCGCATACGATGCTGCAAGCGTCAGGCGAGGCTGTAGGTCTCCCGCCTGGAGTGATGGGCAACAGTGAAGTCGGCCATATGAACCTCGGCAGCGGACGCGTGGTGCCGCAAGGCGTGACGCTAATCGACGCCGAGATCGCCTCGGGAGAGTTTGCGAGCAACGAAACGTTACGGCAGGCGCTGGCGCATGTAGCGGCTACCGGCGGAACGCTCCATCTGATGGGCCTGCTCTCCGACGGGCAGGTGCACAGCTCGATCGTGCATCTCTTTGCGCTGATCGATGCCGTGGTCGCCGCCGAGGTGCCGCTTGCCGTCCACTGCTTTCTGGACGGCCGGGACACGCCGCCGCGTTCTGCAACGACCTACGTGGAACGGTTGGAGGCAAAACTCAGCGCGGTTCATCGCGTCGGAGCGATCGCCAGCATCGTGGGACGCTACTATGCAATGGATCGCGACGGGCGTTGGGAGCGCACGAAGCTGGCGTACGACCTGCTGGCGGAGGGTCGCGCGCAGTTCCGCGCCGGCGATGCGCTCGGCGCCGTTCGCGACGGTTACGCGCGCGGCGAAAATGACGAGTTCGTCCTGCCGACCATCGTCGGAGAGCCGCGCCCCATTGCCGACGGCGACGCCTTCATCTTCTTCAACTTTCGCCCCGACCGCGCGCGGCAGTTGACGACGGCGTTCGACGCCGGAACGACGCTCTATTACAACGGCGGCTTCGAAGAGTTCGCCTGCAAGACGTATCGGAATCCGTACTTCGCCACGATGACGAAGTACGACGAGAACTACACTAATCCGGTACTCTTTGGACCGCGGCCGCAGCACGAGACGTTCGGCGAAGTCCTCGCGCGAGCGGGCTTGCGCCAGTTACGGCTTGCCGAGACCGAGAAGTACGCGCACGTCACGTACTTCTTTAACGGCGGCCGTGAGGATCCGTTCGGGGGTGAAGACCGCGAGCTGATTCCGTCGGACCGCTCGGTGGCAACGTACGATCTCGCGCCGGCGATGCGCGCGCGGGAGATCACCGACGCCGCCGTTAACGCGATCGAGAGTGGGCGGTACGACGCGATCGTGATGAACTACGCCAATGCCGACATGGTCGGTCATACCGGCAAGTGGGAGCCGACGATCGAAGGTGTTGAAATCATCGACGACTGTTTGCCCCGGCTGGTCGAGGCGACGCTTCGCGCGAACGGGCTGCTCGCCATCACCGCCGATCACGGCAACGCCGAAACGAAACTCGACGAGCAGAACAACCCACTCACCGCCCACACGACCAACCCGGTTCCATTCATCTTTGTTGCGAACGGCTTGCACGGACGCTTAGCGGCCGACGGCAAGCTGGCCGACGTTGCGCCCACGTTGCTGCACCTCATGGGGCTTCCGATTCCCGCACAAATGACCGGATGCAATATTTTCGAAGCCTCGTAAAATTCATACAACTCACAGGCGCCCTTACGGTGGCGTTCAGGAACGTGTGAGAACATGCCGTGGACGGCCCGGAGGAGGGTCCCACGATGCAGCGTCAACGTAAAGAGATCCACGACGTCCTGATATTCGCACAAGGTTTGACCTACTTCATCTTCGTCGGTGCTGCAACGGTCGCAATCGCCGTTGCAGCGCACCTGCACTAATGGTCTTGCTCCGCATGCAAGACCTTCAGGTGCAAACTCGCGCCCCGCCTCACGCAACTCAGGAGGCGCGATAGCAACCGCTCGGATCCACCTGGACGCAGCGGTTGCCAACCATGATCGAACGAATTCGATGATCCCAAAACGAGAGCACGTAGACGATGACGGGCCGCAGTTTGGCGATAAGCTCCCGTGCTCGCTGCGAGACCGCAACTGCGTCTTTTACCCAGCGCGGATGGTCCTGCGGCAAGAGCGCAGTCTCGAGCTCGGCCTCGGCAACGGCCGGAACGATGGCCTCGGAGCGACCCGCTTCGAGCCGCGCTGAGAGCGCGGCCGGCGTCTCATCGAGCTCAATACGGCGAAGCACGACACTCCCGCTTGAGTTTGGCGATCGCACTCAGGTGCAGTTGCGACGCGCGCTGCGGTGAGATCGCCAAACGCCTCCCAACCGAGCGCAATGAGTTTCCGTTAAAGTAATGTAGCAGGACGACCTCGCGCTGGCGCGGGGGCAGGCCCGAAACAAGTTCCGCGAGCTGCGCGCTTTCGGACTGGCGTTCCACGATCCGCGCCGGGTCGTCGCTCCAGTCGTTCACCAAAGATTCTCCCAGCGGCAGCGGCGCGTCGAGGGAGAGTGGCTGACCGCGATAGGCCGCGGCGACGGCGCGGTGATAACCGGGACACCGCCGCTCCATCTCGTCTGACGTCGGAACGGAACCGATCGTGGCGGCGATCGAGTATCGCTGGTTCTCGCCGTCGCGTACGATCCGGCGCGCTCGCTCGGAGACCGGGTCCATGCGGCGGATCCCGTTGAGCATCGCGCCAACGACGAGGCGTCGCGCGTAGTCGTCGAGCTGCGGCCCGCGGTACGGATCGAAGGAGTCGACGGCGCGGATCAAGCCGACGGATCCGTCGCCGACCAGATCGTCGAGATCGAAGCTAGGTACGAGCCGTTTAAGCCGCCGCGCCAGCCTTTTCACGATCGGCAGCAGGCTTCGTATCTGTTCGTCGCGGTCGCCAGCGTTCATCGAGGGCGTTCCAAGCGAGAGGCGATAATGGCCGCAAATCCCCCGCCGTCGCTGCGCGCGATCTCTTGAGCCAAGAGCTCCAGTTCGTAGTCGCCGAGCATGCCGCTATCTGCGACCAGCGGGCGAAGCACGGGGGCAAGCAGGACGGACTCGAGCATCTCGCCGGCGCGGCGCGCGGTAACGCTATCCACGCTGGAGGTTGTTGGCGATTCGCAGCATCTCATCGGCCGCCTGAACGCCTTTAGCATTCGCCTCATACGCACGCTGTGCGGTGAGAATTTGCATCATCGCATCGATAATCGTGACGTTTGACTCTTCGAGCATCCCGAAGTGAAGTTTGGGACCGTCCGGCGAACCGGCAACGACGTCTTTCGCTTTTCCCGACTCGGACGTCGCTTCGAAAATCGCGCCGTCGAGCGCTCGTAGATGCTCGGGGGCCGTAAACTCCGCGAGGCGAATGCGACCGAGCGTGCGAGCGCCTCCGGTAAACGTTGCGCGAACGCTTCCGTCGCCGGCAACCGTCACCGCAAGAGCGTCGCTGGGAATCGTGATGCCCGCAAGCCGGTAATTCCCGCCGTTGCGCAGCGCTCCGTCGGCGCTGCGCGAAAACGCTCCGTCTCGCGTATAGAGCTTGTGCCCGTGGCCGTCGAGCAGCGTAAAAAAGCCGGGGCCATCGATCGCAAGATCGAACGGACCGGCGCTTCGCGCCAGCTTACCCTGAGCGAAGAGCACGCGCGAACCCAGCGCAACGGTTCCAAGCCCCTGGCCACCGGGTGCAACTAGCTCGGCAAAAGTCTGCGCCGAGCCCTTGAATCCGACGACGCCGGCATTGGCGAGGTTATCGGCGATCGTATCGAGATTACGCTGCTGAGCCGCCATGCCGGTGGCGGCGACAAAGAGTGCGCGCTCCACGCCAGTATCTCCTTACTTCACGCGGGCCGTATCGGCCGACTTCTGACGCGTGGCATCGATTGCGGCGACGGCCTTTTCCGCACTCTCAAAAGAGCGCTCGGCCGAAAGCACGTCGATCATTTGGGAGATCGCGTCGACTGCCGGACCCTCCAAGAATCCACTCTGCACGCGGCTGGTCGCAGGCAGACCCAGCGACCGCGCATCGACAGCGCCGCCCGATGGAACGTGTAACGCGCCGCGAAGCCCGAGTACGACGCGCCCTCGGTAATCGTGCAACGTTCCATCGGCTTCGCGGATGAAGGCGCCCGCTCTCGTCTCGCTCACGCGACCAGCAGCGTCGCGAACGCGGAACGCGCCGCCGCCGAGAATCGCGAGATCGAAATCGCGACCGGTGTGACGTAACGCGCCGCCTTCGCCCGAGGTCCGTCGCGCAATCGTGACCCCTAGCGCGGTCAGGAAGCCCCGCGCGTCGATGCGGCGGAAACCGTCGGTCGAAACGTTGGCAAGATTCTCGGTAGCGATTTCAAGCCGCGTTCGGGCCGCGACCATGGCGCTGGCCGCCCATGCTATTCCGTCCATGCCCGCATGGTAGCGAAGCGGGTTAGCCGAATCGTTTCCGAACGATGGCCGGCCTGCGGTTTCTCGCGTGTGCGGTTGTGGCGATGCTCGCTGTGGCGTGCAGTTCGCCCTCGGCCCAGGAGCGCAGCACCGGCGCCGAGCTTGCCGCGGTCGCGCCGCTGAAAACGCAATATCCCGGCGTCGTGATGGGCTTCGATATTCGCTCGCCCGAGACGCTAATCGTCAGCCTCGACTTGCAGAGCTACTTAGACATGGATGACGATGCCGTCGCCGCGATGCAGCGCGACGTCCTGCGGCGCTGGCGCGCAGCTTGGAGCGCCGCCCATCCGCATGCGCATGCCGTGCTTCACGTGCGCTTCATCGATTTTATCGGCCGCAAGGTCGCCGACGAATCGACGACGCTTTGAGCTTGCCGAACTAAAGTCTGGCGAGAACCCCTTGCGCGAAGACCCGCGTCGAAACCGCAGCGCCGCCGGAACGCACCACCTCGGCGGTGCGTAAACCGTCGGCGTAAGCGCGGTCCACGGCGCGCTCGATGCGCGCAGCCGATGCATCGTCGGCCAGACTGTGGCGCAGCAACATCGCGGCCGAGAGAATCGCCGCGGTTGGATTTGCGACGTCTTTGCCGGCCAAGTCGGGGGCCGTGCCGCCGATCGGCTCGTAGAGCCCGAACTGCCGCCCTGGCGAACCGCCGGCGCCGAGACTGGCGCTGGGCAGCGTCCCCAGCGAGCCGGTAAGAATCGCAGCTTCGTCCGAAAGGATGTCGCCGAACATGTTCTCGGTGACGATCACATCGAAATCGCCCGGCCGCGTAACGAGCTGCATCGCCGCGTTGTCAACCAGTAGATGCTCGAGCCGCACGTCGGGATACTCCGCCGACATCGTGCTGACCACTCGCCGCCATAAGCGCGACGTCTCCAAGATATTCTGCTTGTCGACCGACGTGAGATGCTTGCGCCGCTCGCGCGCTAAATCGAACGCGATGCGCGCGATCCGTTCGATCTCCGGCGCACGATAGATCATCGTGTCGACCGCCTCGTCGACGCCGTCCACGGTTCGCTGTTCCTTCGGCTGCCCGTAATAGATGCCGCCGGTCAGCTCGCGCACGACGATCAGATCGAGGCCGCGCACGATCTCGGGCCGCAACGACGAGGCCTCTTCGAGCCCCGGAAACACGCGCACCGGCCGCAAGTTCGCGTACAGCTCGTAGTCGCGCCGCAACAAAAACAGCGCGTATTCGGGACGCTGCGCCAACGGAAGCCCGTCGTACTGCGGCAGGCCGACGCTGCCAAAGAGGATCGCATCGCTGCGATCGCAGAGCGCTCGCGTCTCGGCCGGCAGCGCTGGGAGCCCGGCCGCCAGAGCCGCTGCGCCCACCGCCGCCTCGGTGCATTCGACGTCGGGCCGGACGCGTCGCAAAACCTCGGCGGCGCACGCGATGACCTCCGGGCCGATTCCGTCGCCCGGCAAGAGTGCGACGTGTTTAATAGACGGTGATGCGCTTGGTGTCGTCGTGTTTGGGCGAAGGCTCGACCGGCGTGCTGTTTTCGGCCGCGACCGCGGTAGCCTGGACCGTCTCGCCGTTATTCGCCGAACCCTCCGTCCGTTCGAGCAACGCCAGATGCGTCATCAGCAGGCTGCGCAGCTCGCTCTTGGCTTTCTCCGTCGCTTCAAGCGCGCGCTGCTGTTCGCGCCGAACGTCGGAGATCGTATTGCTGTAGCCTGCGATCTCGCGCTCGTTGGCCAAGCGCGCCTGCTCGCGGATCAGGTCAGCCTCCTTATGCGCCGAGGCCTTGACCTCGTCGGCGGTACGCTGCGCGAGCACCAACGTGTTTTGCAGCGACTCTTCGATCGCTTTGAAATGGCTCACGCGTTCCTTGAGATCGGCGATCTCCGCCTCCAAAGCGGCTCGCTGCTGCGCTTCGTCCTCAAGCGTCTCAATGATTTCGTCGAGAAACTTATCGACGTCGGCGCGCTCGTAGCCTTGAAGAGCCTTCTTGAAGCTCTTATGCTGTATGTCGACCGGTGTGATCTTTTCCATCGCTTCGTGTCCTACGTTCTATTGGTCATGAAATCGAAGGTGCCGTCGGCCATCATCGAATCGCGCAAGCCTGCGGCGTTTACGACGATCCCGGCGGGGACGACCAGATAAATAGATTCCGCCAGTTTTTGAATCTTACCGTCGATCGTGTAGGCGACCCCCGACGTAAAATCCACAACGCGCTGTAAGAGCGTCCGATCCGCGTTTTGCAGATTCATGATGACGACCTGCCGGTTCCGTAGGGAATCGGCGATCTCGACGACGTCTTGATAGCTGCGCGGGGAGTACACGCTCACCTGCGTGCCGCCGCGGCGCCCAGCGGTCGACAGCGGTACGACGCGCCCCGAGGGCGTTTCTTCCTCATAAAACTCTTCTTCGTCGTCTCGAATCGAAAAGAACGAACCGATCTTGCTGAACACGCTCACGTGTGCCTCCCATCAATGCGCGGGCCAAAGAGCGCCTCTCCGATGCGCAGCATCGTCGAGCCCGCCTGCAGCGCTTCGCGCCAATCTCCCGACATGCCGATGGAAAGCGTACTTCCACCTATGCGTGCCAAGGTCTTGGCAGCAAGCTCGAATGCGCGCAAGATTGCATCGCGCTCGGCGCCCAGCGGCCCCATCGCCATGACGCCCTCGAGGCGTAAGCCCGGCTGGCCTCGGAGCGTTTCGGCAAGCCTTTCGGCCTGATCGGGACGACACCCGAACCGATCGGAGGGCGTGACGTTGAGCTGAAGCAGCACCGGAAGCGCCGAGCCGCGTTCTTGCGCCGCCCTTCCCAGAGCCGTGCCGGCTTCGGCGCGATCGACGCTCTGGACGACGTCGAACGCGGCGGCAATGGCTTTCGCCTTGTTGGTCTGCACGTGGCCGATGAAGTGCTTGCGCACGGCAGGCAGCAGCGCAAACTTGCGGCGCGCCTCTTGCAAGTAGCTCTCGCCGAGATCGGTCAGGCCCGCTTCGATCGCCCGGGCGACGATATCCGGCGGCTGGCGCTTGCCGACCCCAACCAGCGTGACGCCGGCCGGGTCGCGACCCTCTTTATGCAGTTCTTCGTCGATTGCGCTGCGCAGCGCGCGATAGCGCGCTTCGACGCCTGGCGTCATCCACGCGCCGGCTTGACCGGCCGGGCTTCCGTCCGGGGCCCCGGCCGGGTCGCACAGTAGACGATTCCGATTACTCCGACCACGATCATCGGCAGGGCGTAGAGCTGGCCGCCGGTCAAGCCCATCCAGCTAAAATCGGTCTGACGCCACATCTCGGCGATCGTGCGCGTGATGCCGTAGCACGTGAACCAGGTCCACGCCACAACGCCGTCCTTGGGTTTGAGCCGGTAGACGATCAAGAGGATCGGGAGCGTCAGGATGTCGAGAATCGCCTCGTAAATCTGCGAAGGGTGCCGATATGCCGGAGCGCCCGGAGCCGAGGGAAACACTAAGCACCAGGGACGGTCGGGACGGCAGATGTCTCCCCACAGCTCGTCATTGATGAAGTTCACGATTCGCACCAGCGTGATGCCGATGGGCAGCATCATTACGACCTCGTCGCCCACGACGACGTACTTGAGCCCTGGATGCTGGCGGATGAAAATCCAAATCGCGACCAGCACGCCGATCAAGCCGCCGTGGAAGGCCATCCCGCCGTTCCAGACCGCGATAAAGTTGATCGGGTTGGAAAGGTAAAACGAGGCGTCGTGCTTGCTGATGATGTCGTTGATGACGAAGAAGGTGCGCCCCCCGACGAGCACGCCGATCAGCGAATAGAAGAGAAAATCCTGAACCTGCTGCTTGGTGAGACCCAGGCGGCGCAGCCCGGCCGGCCGGCTCATCCACAGATAGACGCAGACGAACGCCACCAAATAGGCGATGCCGTACCAGTGGATGCCGAATCGCGGACCGAGATGAATCGCGACCGGGTCGATGTTTGTCGGATAGGTGAACCAGTGCTGCATTTATAACAATCTTTGACTGATGACCGCGACGACACATATCACCGCCGGCATCGCCTTCCTTGCGGGCCTCGTTTCCTTCGTTTCGCCGTGCGTCCTTCCAATGGTACCGGCCTACCTCTCGCTGCTCACGGGAGAGAGTCTCGAAGACCTCAAGAGCGAGGCGACCGCTCGCGCCCGGGTACAAACGATGGCGCACGCCTTCGCTTTTGTCGTCGGGTTCAGCCTCATCTTCATCGGATTGGGCCTAAGCGCCAGCGCGATCGGCGGCGCACTGGATGCAAATCGCGTGCTGATCGCGCAGATCGGGGGCGTGCTCGTCGTCGTTCTGGGCTTGCACATGATGGGCATGTTGCGCATCCCCCTTCTGATGATGGACGCGCGGCTGCACCTCCAACACGACCGGCGCACGCTGTGGACCTCCGGCTTGGTCGGCATCGCGTTTGCTGCCGGATGGTCGCCCTGCATCGGCCCGATTCTCGCCGGCATTTTGGCCATTGCATCGCAACAGCACAGCGGCCAGGCCGCGCTCTTGCTTTCGTTTTACTGCCTGGGATTGGCGCTGCCGTTTTTGGCAACCGCGATGGCGATCGGCGTGATCCTCCCGTTGCTGGCCCGCATCAAGTCTTGGTTGCCCGCGATTGAGTTTGCGTCGGGCGCATTTCTCGTCATCGTCGGTTTGGTTCTCGTCAACAATGCGTTTCTCAACGTCGCAGGATGGTTCTATCAATTTGTACCGCAACCAAATCTTTAGCTTAAAGCAGACGTTCGTCATCGCGGCCGCCGCGATTGCCGTACTCTGGGCCGATCAGTACAGCAAGCACCTGATCGTCAAGCTCTGCCTCCCCGACGTCCCGGCGTGCCGCACGATCATTCCCAACTTTCTGAGATGGACGTACGAACGCAACGTCCACGGTGCGTTCGGCCTCTTCGGCAGCAGCAGCGTGATGTTGATCGGGATGGCGATCGTCGTGCTGGTACTCTTTTGGTTTAGTTTCCGGGAGGCCGCAGCGCATTCGCAGACCGTTCGGATTGCGTTCGGCATGATCGTCGGCGGCGCGATCGGCAACGTCGTCGACCGCCTGCACTACGGGTACGTCATCGACTTCATCGACTTTTACCGGATCTGGCCGAACATCTTCAACGTTGCCGACTCGTGCATCACCGTCGGCGTCGGCCTTCTGCTCCTCTCGAGTCTTGTTACACGTCGTCACCGCTGAGCAGGCCGGGAAACGCACCGACGTCCTCGTCGCTTTCCTTTGCGGAGCCTCGCGCTCGCTCATAACCCAAAGCGCGCGGCGCGGCGAGGTTCTCGTCAATGGCATGCCGGTAAAACCGAGCCGCTCGCTCGAAGCCGGCGACGTACTCGAGTTCGAAATTACGCAGCCGCCGGTGCTGGTGGCGCGGCCGGAATCGATTCCGCTCGACGTCGTCTACGAAGACGACGATCTTCTCGTCGTCAACAAGCCCGCCGGAATGGTCACGCATCCGGCGCACACGATCGTTAGCGGCACGCTCGTCAACGCGCTGCTGGCGCACGTGCACGCGGCGCTTCCGGGCGACTTGCTGCGGCCGGGGCTCGTCCATCGGCTCGACCGCGACACCTCGGGGTTGCTGGTCGTCGCGAAGCGCGAGGAGAGCCTGCGTGCGCTCGGGCTCGCGATGAAAGGGCGGCGCGTCGAACGCGAGTATCTCGGCATCGTTCGCGGCGTTCCGCAGCATCCGCTGGGCACGATCGAAGGACCGATAGGACGCGATCCACGCAATCGTTTGAGGTTCGCCATCGTCGACGAGGGAAAACCGGCAGTGACGCATTACGAGCTACGCGAAGCCTTTGCACAGCACTCCGAGCTGGTCTTTCGCTTGGAAACCGGCCGAACGCATCAGATTCGCGTGCATTTGGCCGCGATCGGTCATCCCGTTCTCAACGATCCGCTCTATGGCAAGGTCGAATCGCGCTTCGAGCTTCGTGGGCAAGCGCTGCATGCATGGCGACTAAAGTTTTGCCACCCAATCACCGGCGAAGCGATGACGTTCGAAGCACAGCCCCCGGCGGAGTATCTCCAGGCGCGCGCCGTCGTAGCTTCCGCTTCCTTCGGCGACTGATGTCCGCCAGGTTTGCGCTTCTCGCTCGGCACGGCAACGCACGCCGAGCGAGATTGCAACTGGCGCATGGGATCGTTGAGACGCCGTGCTTCATGCCGGTCGGCACGTCGGCAACCGTAAAGGGCTTGACGCCCGCGGAGCTGCGGGGCGCGCACGCGCAGATCGTGCTAGCAAATACCTATCACCTGTGGCTGCGGCCCGGTCGCGAAATCATCGAAGCGGCCGGCGGTCTGCATCGCTTCATGGCGTGGGACGGACCGATCCTAACCGATTCGGGTGGGTTTCAAGTCTTCAGCTTAGAGAGCCGGCGCGAGGTCGACGACGGCGGCGTCACGTTCCGCTCGCACTTTGACGGCAGCGTCCACCGCTTCACGCCGGAGAACGTCGTCGCATTTGAAGAAGCCATCGGCAGCGACGTGGCGATGGTGCTCGACGTCTGCGTGAAGCTGCCGTCGGAGCGAGAGCGGCTCGAAGAGTCGGTGCGACTGACGACGGCTTGGGCGCGGCGCTCGGCCGCCGCACGTGCGTCGGCGTCGACGCTGCTCTTTGCCATCGTGCAGGGCGGCCTCGATCTCGAGTTACGCGCGCGCAGCGCACGCGAAATCGTCGAGCTCGATTTTCCCGGCTACGCGATCGGCGGACTCTCGGTCGGCGAAGCGCGCGAGCAGATGTACGCAACGGCGCGCGCAACGGCGGCGATGCTCCCGGAGGAAAAGCCGCGCTATCTCATGGGCGTGGGTACGATTCCCGATCTTTTGGAAGCGATCGACGCCGGACTGGATCTCTTCGACTGCGTCTATCCGACGCGCTGCGGACGCAACGGGCGCGCGATGACGCGCGACGGCGACCTCAACCTGTTCAACGCCGGCTTCACTCGCGATTTCGCGCCGCTCGACGCGCGCTGCGGTTGCGCCACCTGCACGACGTTTTCGCGAGCCTATCTGGCGCATCTCTTCCGCAACAAAGAGATGCTCGGCCCGCGGCTGCTATCGTATCACAACGTCTATCTCGTCAACGATTTGATGCGCGAAGCGCGCGCGGCAATCGAGGCGCGCGAGTGGACGGCGTTTCGCAGGACGTTAGGATGACGATGGGAAGGCGCGCACGACGCGCGCGCAGTCGGCGCAGATCTCCGGATGGCTGGGATCCGTGCCGAGCTCGCGGAATTTCCAGCACCGGACGCATTTTTCGCCGTCGGCCGGCAGCAGCTCGAAGGTTTCCGCATCGCCGGAGTTCAGCGTCAGCTGGGAGACGACCAGCGCCTCGCGCAAGTTGTCGCCGAGCGCCAACAGCCGTTTGTAGGCCGGAGGCGGCACGGTAAGGCGCACCTGCGCTTCGAAGTCGCGCGGTTGAGCCGATGCCGCTACGCGGGCGCGCAGCGCGCGCAACTGACGCCACAGCGCGAGGTCGCTTTCGGCCGCCGCCCGCGAGCGGTTGACGTCGAAGGAACTGTCGAAAACGCTTCCGGTCTGCGCGCGGCGCCACGCGGGAAGGTGCTGCCACGCCTCCTCCGCCGTAAACGAAAGCACCGGCGCGACGGTCGTAAAGAAGCGCGTCGCGATGTAGAGCAACGCCGACTGCGCGCTGCGGCGACGCGGATCGCCGGCCGCGCGCGAATAGAGCGGATCCTTGAGCGCGTCGAAAAAGAGGCTCGACATCGAGCTTTCGAACTCGACGATGCGCAGATAGGCGTCGTGTATCTCACAGGCGTCGTACGCTTCTTTGACGCCGGCGACGAACGCGTCGGTAACGGTGCAGGCAAGCCGGTCGAGCGGCTCCATTGCCTCGCGCCCGACGACATCGGCAGCCGAAAGGTCCTCCAAGTTGGAGAGCATGAAGCGCATCCGATTTCGCAGGTTTCGGTAGACGCGGCCGACTTGGTCGACGACGTTGGGCCCGAAACGAACGTCATCGATGGGTTCGACCGATGCCGCCCACAACCGCAAAACATCGGCCCCCCAGCGGGTCATTGCATCGCTTGCATCGATGCCGGTTCCTCGCGACTTCGACATCGGCCGGCCCTGCTCGTCGTTCACCCAGCCGTTCTTCAACACACGCCGGTACGGCGCGCGTCCTTTGATCGCGACGGCGGTGATGAGCGAGCTGCGAAACCAGCCGCGAAACTGATCGCCGCCTTCGAGCACGAGGTCGCTGGGCCACGGCATCCCGTCGCGTCCCAGCACGGCAAGGTGGGTCACGCCCGACTCAAACCAAATGTCGACGATGTTTTTCTCTTTTTCGAGGTCGCTGCCGCCGCACTTCGGGCAGCCGAATCCTTCGGGAAGATACGTCTGCACCGGATCGCTCCACCACGAGCCCGCACCGGCCTCGGCAAAGCGCTTGGCGGCAAGACGCGCAACGCGCGGGTCGAGGATTGCTTCGCCGCACTGCCGGCATACTAGGGATGGAATCGGCGTTCCCCACGTTCGCTGCCGCGAAAGGCACCACTCGGGGTGCGTTTCGATCATCTGCCGCTGGCGCGCGCGCCCCCATTCCGGCGCGTATTCGACGCCATCGGTCGCGTCGAGCGCGCGCTGGCGAAGCAAGTTTTGATCCATCGCAAGAAACCACTGTGCCGTCGCGCGAAAGATCACGGGATTGTGGCAGCGCCAGCAATGCGGATAGGAATGCTCGTACTCCGCCGCGCTCCAGAGCGCGCCGCTCGCGCGCAAGTCGTCGACGATGCGCGCGTTGGCCGCGAAGATATTCATGCCCGCGTAGGGCCCAGCTTCGGCGGTGAAACGGCCGGCGGCATCGACCGGATTGAGAATCGGCAGACCGTACTTCATCCCGGTATCGAAGTCGTCGGCGCCGTGGCCGGGCGCGGTATGAACGGCTCCCGTCCCGGTCTCCAAGTCCACGTACGGAGCGAGCACGACCGTCGAATCGCGGTCCATGAACGGATGGCGAACCACGACGCCGTCGAGCTCTTCGCCGAGCGCGCGACCAAGCAACGTCGCGTCCGCGAATCGCTCGCCCAGCGCGCGTTGCGCGAGCGCTTCGGCGACGATCAGCAGCTCGCCGTCCACGCGGTAGAGGCCGTACGTGGCGTCGGCGCGCAGCGCGATCGCGACGTTTGCCGGGAGCGTCCACGGCGTCGTCGTCCAGATGAGGAACGAAACGGGCAGTCCGGCGACGGAGTCGTCGTGTCGTCCTTCGATTGCGCTCAGGATGACACGGCGTTGCTCGTCGTTCGCGGTGAAACGGACGTAGATCGACGGCGACGTACGCGGCTCGTACTCGATTTCGGCCTCGGCCAGCGCCGTCTCGTCGTGGATGCACCAGAGCGTCGAGCGCAGGCCTTTATAGATTTGTTGACGCTCGGCTAGATCGGCAAGCGCGTTGACGATCGTCGCTTCAAAGGACGGGTCGATCGAGCGGTAGGGATGGTCGATAAAACCGAAGGTGCCCATGCGCCGCCGCTGCTCGCGCTGACGGTCGAGCCAGTAGAGGGCGCGCTCTTTACACTGGGCGCGCAGTTCGAGCGGATCGACGGCGTGGAAATCCTTGATTCCCAAGTGCTTGAGCGTTTCGTACTCGATGGGCAGCCCGTGCATGTCCCAGCCGGGAACGAACTTGGCGTACTTTCCGTCGAGCAGCGCGATCTTCACGAACATGTCCTTGAGCACCATGTTCAGGAAGTGGCCCATGTGAAGCTCGCCGTTGGCATACGGCGGCCCGTCGTGCAAAATCCACGCTCCCGCGGGCGCGTTGCGCTCCAGGCGCCGTTCATACGTCTCGTGCTCGCGCCACCACTGCACGCGCTGCGGCTCTCGCTTGGGAAGATCCGCTTTCATGGGAAAGTCGGTCTTCGGCAGATTCAATGTGTTCCGGTAATCCATCACTCGTCGCCTAAAAGCTCGCCGAGGACCTCGAAGTTTCGCTCCGCAGCCGCTTGGACGACCGGGAGGCGTTGCGACAGTTGCGCCGAGAGCCCGTCACGCTCGGAGACGAGGCGGTCGACAAGCTCGTCGATTGCGTCGCCGCTCGGAGGCGGTTTGCCCGGAATCCACAGCGGCTGCAGCGGATAGTCGAGATCCTCACAAAGCGCGGTCACCTTTGGATCGTACGGCACGGCAAGAAACGGGACGGCGAATCGCGCGGCTAGGACCAGCGCGTGCAGACGCATGCCGATCGCAACCCGAGCGCCCTGGAAAATCGCGGCCGCCTTTTCGAGCGTGCATTCCGGCAGGAGGACGGGGGCCGACGAGCAGGCCCGAATGACGTCGGTCGACAGGGCAGCGTCCGCGGCCCCTCCCAACGGCAGAAAAGCTGCGCGCACGTTGTGCTGGGCGAGGCGGTCGACGGCCCGCGCCAACACGGGTATCCCATCCCGGAATGAAGCGATCTTTCGAACGCTGATCACCGCATAGGCGCCGCTCTCCGGACCGAGACCGTCGGCCGCGAGGTCGGCACGCGCCGCCGGCCGGTCGTACAGAAAAACCGGATCGGCGGTCTGTTCGACCGGTACCCTGGGCAAAAGCTCTTCGAGCAGCCGGAGCGACCGTTGGTCGCGCACGGTCGCGCGATCGAGCCCCTTGCAAAAGCCTTTGACCACCCAGCGTCCCCAAAAATCGAGCGGTCCGATGGATTGCGCGAAGATCATCGCTTTGCGCCCGGTACGAATCGCTTCGCGCACGATGGCAGCGTAGTAGAGGAGGCTGCGCAGGCTGGTTCCGTCTTGCAACAGGCCTCCGCCGCCCGAGAGCACGACGTCGGACCGCCCGATGGCACCGCGGACGGCACGCCAATCCCAGCGCGGCGTCGCGTCGACGCGGTAGTCGGCCGCGGTGCGCTGCGGCGTTGCCGACAGCACCTCGATCGATGCCGCGGGAAAGTCGCGGCGCAGCCGCCCGACGATCACTTCGAGCAGCGCTTCGTCGCCCAAATTGCCAAAGCCGTAGTAACCGGAGATCAGCACTCGCCCAGTCACGTCTGAGCCGAAGTGCCGCGCCGATAGATCCAGATCAGCACCGCTCCGACGAGCGCGCCGGCCACCAGCCCGTTAACGATCCGCAAAACCGAAATCTCGATCGGCGTGTGCAAGTGCGAAAACGTATCGATCACGTCCCCGATGCCCACCCCGATGCACAGTGCCAAGAGCCATCCGACCGCGCGCCGGTGCGGCGGCAGCAGCGCCGGCAGCAGCATCATGGCCGGAAAGCCGATCAAAAACTCCTTGAATCGCGGGCGGACGCTCAGCGTGGCGGTCAGCAGATGGCGCAACGCCAGCTCGATGGGCGACGGCGAGACCTCGCTGTCGTTGCCGCTGCGCACGAGCATCAACGCGCCGGCGGCGACGATCGCGATGCCCGCCAGCAGCTGATAGGTGAGGACCGGCGAGAGAAAGACGTCGCGCGGCCGCTCGACGCCCGAGCCGAAGCGCCGGTCGAAGAGGTAGAGCGCCAGCGCGACAAGCGGCGGAAGCGCCAGCACGAGCCGGACCCCTCGAAAACGCTCGATCTCCTCCATTGCAAGCGGCGCGCTCATGATGCCGACGACGACCAGGGCGCCGAGCAGCGCGACACCCGTCGCGGCGACGGTCCAGCCCAAGCTGCGAACGAGCTGCGTTCCGGCCGTTCTTGCCGGCGTTTCATTCCAAGCTGGAATCAAAATCAAGATCGCGGCGGTCGCAAAGAGCAGCGCGCCGGCCAGCGCGATGGCGGAGCGCGCGAACGCATCGTGATGGGTCAACAGGCCCGCGAGGTAGAGCACGATCGTCGCGCCGTACGCGATGGCGGCGATTCGCCGGCCGTACCAGCCGAAAAACTCCAGCAACAGCACGAAGATCGAGGGTACCGCCAGTGCCGCCAGCCCGACGAGCACGCGATTGTTTCCGCGATATTGCGGAATCGGCGTCGCGCGACCGAGGCGGAAGCCGTCGGCACGAAGCTGATCAGCGATCTCCTTAACCATTTCGACGTTGGTCGCCTCGACGGAAAGCTCCCCGTCGGGATGAGACCACGGGCGTAAGTATGCCACCCGGACGTTGCGTTCGCGAACGCCTAACGCGTAACGCGCGACGACCTCGTCGAGCTTGAGCTTATCGAGCTCCGTCTTGGCGATGGCCTGGACGCGAACCGTGCGGCCGGGGATCAGGCGCGCAAGGGTGTCGTTGCCCTTCTGCACCTGGCTGGGATCGTACGTCTCGATCGATCCGAAGTTAAAGATGTGGCGTTTGAACGCTTCCGCGGTATCTTCCAAGTGGTCGGGATAGCCGACGACCGCATTGCTCAGCCCGAAAAAGATGACCGTCGAAACCTTCGGGTCGTACGCCAGCACATCGCCAAAGACTGCGTTGATCTGGGGTGCCTGGAAGCGCTCGTCGTTTTGAAAGCGCGGAACGACCAGCAGGCCGAGCCGGTGCGCCAGCGCGATTTCATCGGTGGGGATGCCCAAGCCGATCGCGTCGAAGTAGTCGATCTGCGTGCGGACCTCGATGACCCAGGGGCGAGTCGCTCGCAAGACGCGCACGGTTTTGGGGCTAAAATGCAGCGCGAGCTGGGCGAGATAGCGCCGGTAGGTCGATGGATCCGACACGATCAGGTAGACGGCACCGGCGTCGACCCGATGGCTCGAGACCAAGGAGGCGAGCAAGGGATCGCGGAGCGGCGAGAGGCGCGACTGGTTGAGCAGCGCCGCTCCCGTCGTCGCATACGCCTTTCCGTTATAGCCGACGTTCGCGCCCAGCTCTTCGGTGAGCGCCAGCGAGGTCAGGCCCGCGCGCCGCAGCGCGATTAAGAACGCGGCGGGATTATAGTTGTAGGAGCGCGCGAGGGCGTCGAGATCGGTGAAGTCCATGGCGAGCTCGACGCGGTTCGCGTGCGATTCCGTTCGAACGCGAAACGCCGCGACCGCCAGGGAGGCGACCAGAGCGACGAGCAAGACGATTGTCGCATAGCGCGTTCGGGAGGTAAAAAGCGTCACGAAGCGCGTGTGTTCGCCCAGCGGCGCGGTTTTTCTGCCATCGAATCACAGAAGGGCTCGCCATAGGCGAGCCCTCCTGCCGTCGCGTATGCACGGATCCCTTTTTGTCGGGCCACGCATACCGGGTGTGGGCGACGTTTTTTGCTCCATCGCGAACGCTCGCGCCCACAAATCGAGCGACGCGGATGGTCGGGCTTCAAGGGTAGCAGATTATCCCCTCGAATGGAAGTGTTACCATTTCGGCGCGCGCTTTTCAAGAAACGCGCTGATGCCTTCGCGCGCGTCGCGCTCGAGCGCGTTCGCCGTCATAACTTCTTTGGTGTAGTCGTACGCGGCCGCTTGATCCAGATCGATTTGCTCGTAAAACGCCGCCTTGCCGATGCCGACGATCGTTGCGCTCGCCGATGCGATTTCGCGCGCGAGGGCGAGCGTCTCGGCGTGGAGATTCTCCGGTGCGACGACGCGATTGATCAAACCCCAGTCGAGCGCCGTCTGCGCGTCGATCGGTTTGCCGGTCAACAACATCTCCATCGCGCGCTTGCGCCCGATCGCGCGCGAGAGCGGAACCATCGGCGTGCTGCAAAAGAGGCCGATGCGCACTCCAGGGGTCGCAAACGTGGCCTGCGTCGACGCCACGGCGAGATCACAGGCGGCGACGAGCTGACACCCGGCAGCGGTCGCAACTTTTTCGACCTCGGCGATGACCGGCTGGGGGATCTCGGCGATGCGTGCCATCAAAGCAACACAGGCTTCAAAGATGACGCGGTACGTTTCGGCGTCGCGGTCCAGCAGCTCGCGAAGGTCGTGGCCGGCGCTAAAAGCAGGGCCCTCTCCTCGCAGCACCACGGCACGAACGCCGGCGTCTTGGCCGGCGAGCGCCAAGGCAGCGTCCAGTTCGCGCATCATATTTAATGAGAGCGCGTTGCGCTTCTCGGGGCGATTCATCGTGAGGACGGCGACCTCGCCGTCGCGGGCGGTCGTGATTTCGATGTACGGCGGCTTTACCGTGGGCGTTCGTTCTCCCTCGGCGGCGAAGACGGCGAGGCGGACGGCGCTGCCGAAGGTAAGGCGGCAGGCGACGGGGACGGGGACGGGGCGATCGCGCGCATTTCCTTCGCCCACGCAGGGTCGGCCTTCGTCGCGACGCCGTGATGGAGCGCGGCGCGGCTCGAGGTCGCGTACGATGAGTGCGGAAAATGCGACTTCACGAAGACGTACAGCGTGATGGCATGCTCACGCGCATCGGTGCCTGGAAGTTCTGCATAGAGCGTCGCGATGAGAAAGCCCGTCGAGGCGAGCCAGGTATCTCTCGGATAACGCACCGCCCACTGATCGAACGAATCTTGCGTTAGAAGCAGCAGATGCTCGGTTTGTTCGGGGAGGAGCTGGTGAGTCTCGTACCGCTTCTTGAGCTGCATCGTTTCGTATCGAACGCGCAGCGCGCTCATCTTCAGCTTGCCGAAGTATTCATCGGCCGGCGCCGAGGTGACGGCGAGGGTTGCGAGCAGCCCGGCGATAATCAGCACGCCCCGTTCTACCCACAAATGCTCGCGCTCGCGAGCAACGGCCTACCAAAAGAAAATTGGTGGGCGATGACGGGCTCGAACCGCCGACATCCTCCTTGTAAGGGAGGCGCTCTCCCAGCTGAGCTAATCGCCCTCGCTTGCTCGGGCACTCTTCGACGAAGGTCGCCCTTAGCTTGCCGAAGAGGGTCGAAGGTTTAGCAGCGGGTCGTCACCGGGCAAATTCAAAACGAGATCGCACCCTGTGAAAACTCATTATCATGCCGACTACCCAAGCGAGATCAGGAACGTGGCTCTGGCGCGACGCAGCGTGGCGGGGTTCGCGAGCGCTTGCGGCTTCTCCGAAAGCGAGATTGCGGATATTCGGCTGGCAGCCGGCGAAGCGTTGAGCAACGCCGTCGAGCACGGTTGCGGTGCGTCGTCCGCCGGCTTCACCGTCGATTGCAGATTTGACGGCGACGAGCTCCGGATCGAGATCCAAGATAGTGGTGGGGGGTTCTGCGCGCCGGCATTGCAAGGAAAGGTCGAGCCCGATCAGCGCGGCCGTGGCTTCGGGATCTTTCTGATGCGCCGCCTGATGGACGACGTTGCTTTTGGCCGCAACGGTACGGTCGTTCGCCTAACCCGCAGACAAAGGCGAGGCTACTAAGCGGACGACTAGGTTTTAGTAGCTATCTTCTTCTGCAGTAGCGAGATCGCGGCGCTAAGCTGAGCGTCGCGGGAAACGTCGCCGAAGCGCGCGTCGCGAGGTTCGTCGATTGCGATATCCGGGTCGATGCCGCGCAGGTTGATGTCGTGGCGATTCGGCGTCAAATAGTGCGCGGTCGTGATCTTGATCGCGGCTCCGTCGGGCAGCGGCGTCAGCGTCTGCATCACGCCCTTGCCGAAGGTACGCGCTCCGATCAGCATCGCGATGCCGTCGTCCTGCAATGCTCCGGCCGTGATCTCCGACGCCGAGGCGGTGTATTGGTTGACGAGCACCGTCAACGGCAACGCAATTGAGGGATCGGGGTCGGCGTGGATCGTCGTGTCGCGCTGGCCACGCTCCTCAACCGTCAAGAGTGCCTTGTTGGCGATAAACTTCGAGGAGATGTCGAGCGCGGAATCAACATAACCGCCGCCGTCGTTGCGTAGGTCGAGCACGAGCGCCTTGGCGCCCTGCTCGTTCAGGCGCGAAACCGCCGTATCGAACTCGTTGGGCGTCGACCGGCCGAAGGCCATGACCCAAACATAGCCGATGCCGTCACCGAGCATCTTATAGATGACGGTCGGAGGCTGAATGTCTTCACGTGTGATCGAGACGACCGTGGTTGCGGCCGGACGCGCCACCGTCACCGCGACGACGGTGCCGGCTTTGCCGCGCAGTAGCGAGCTAACCCCATCGACCGTGAGGCCCTTCGTCGGCGAGCCGTTTACGGCGGTAAGGAGATCGCCGACCGCAAGGCCCGCGCGCTCGGCGGGCGTACTCGGTAACACGTACGTGACTCGAACGAAACCAGACGTCGCATCGGGCTGAATCATTACACCGATGCCACCGATGCGCGCCGGATCGAGCGCCTCGTTAAACGCCTTGAACTCGGCCGGAGTGAAAAACTGCGTATAGCGGTCGTTTACGGCTTTCGCCATCGCATTGATGGCGTCGTAGGCGAAGTCATTCGGCGAGGCATGGGCGGCGCGAGCCGCGGCGGCAATCGCTTCGTCAAGCTCGGCAACGGTAGCGTCGCGATCGGATTCGACTTGCAGAGCGGGCGCGGGAATCGGCGTGCCGGCCTTGCGCGCGGCGGCTGCTAAGGCTGCGCTAGCTGCGGCGAGGATCGCGCGCGGATCGACCGTTTCGTAGTAGGTAGTCGTCAAAAGCCGGTAACTCTCGGAGACGTCGCCGGCCAATTGATACGGGAGTACTTCGCCGGCCGGTGCGGCACCGAACCAGATAAGAGCGCCCGCACACAGGGCGACGTACCGAACGAGATCGCGCTTGAACATCATAATCCTCTCTTCGTTACCCGTTCTCAGAACGCTTCGGAACCTCAATTTGTTTCATCTGGGCTTCATCACGAGGCCGCGCGGCGCAGGCGGTCCATGATCGCCAAGCCCAGCCCGGCTTCGGTTACCGGAGCCGCATCGATTCGGTCGAGGCCCAGAGCGTCGAGCTCGTGCAGCATCTCGAAAAGATTCGCGGCCGCCTCGCGCAAGTCGCCGCGCCGGGAGAGGGTTCGCGAAGCTGAGTATCCCTCGGGGGGGTCTTGCAGCGTGATGACGCCCGCGCGGAGGCGTTCGGCTTGCGCCACGAGTTTTGGATCGATCAGTCGCAGCGGCGTCGCCGGCGCGTAATGTTGGTCGAGCTGGCCTGGCGCGCGCACTTCAGAAGTGCGACTGGTGCGCTCCAGCGGGCCGATTGCCGCTTCGATTCGCTCGAGAGCAATCGCCCCCGGACGAAGCAGCGCTGGGCGAGGCTCCAGCGCTACGATCGTCGACTCGATGCCGTACTTCGTTGCGCCGCCGTCGAGAATGAGATCGACGCGATCGCCCAGCATTTTCGCGACGTGCTCGGCACGCGTCGGACTCAAGCGGCCAAAGGGATTCGCGCTGGGGGCCGCCAGCGGAGAGCCAACGGCCTCGAGCAGCGCGCGCGCGACCGGGTGGTCGGCCATCCGCACCGCAACCGTTTGAAGGCCGGCCGTTACCAGCCCGGGAACGGCGGAGCGCTTTTTGAGCACCAGGGTCAGCGGACCGGGCCAGAATCGCTCGATCAAAGTCTCGGCGGCGGCCGGAACGGCGGCGACGACCTCTCCAAGCATCGAACGGTCGGCGACGTGCACGATCAGCGGGTCGAACGACGGTCGCCCTTTGATCTCGAAGATGCGGGCCACCGCTCGAGCGTCGAAGACCAGAGCCCCGAGGCCGTAGACGGTCTCGGTTGGAAAGGCGACGACCCCGCCTTGCCGCAGCAGGACCGCGGCGCGGGCGATTGAGTCGCGCGTTGCCGGCAGCAGCATCCGCTAGTCCCAGCGAACGCTTGGAAGGGAAGGGATGGCCCCCGAACCCGAACCATTACTTCTCAAGGCATGGGCGATCATAATTGGATTGGGCGGCTGCCGGCTCTCGGCAGTTTTTTTGCGAGCGGCCTGCTTGGCGCACTGCTGACGGCGTGCGGCGGCAGCTCCACTCCATCCGCCTCGGCACCTTTCGAGCCTCCGCCCCCGGCAAAAGCGGGTAAGTACTTCAAGCACATCGTGATCATGATTCAAGAGAACCGAACCTTCGACAATCTCTTCGCGACCTTTCCGGGCGCGGACGGGACCAGGTCCGGCGAGACGCACAACGGCAAGATTCTGCTGCGCGCCGGAGACCTCGAAAGCCAGATCTCGCCCAACAACGGTCACCGCTACTGGCTGGCCGATTGGAACCATGGCAAGATGAATCATTTCGATCTGGTACCGATCGGCAGAGTACCGGGAACGTACGTCTATCAGTACGTTCGTCCGACTCAGATCGCGCCGTACTGGGATCTAGCCAAGCAATACGTGCTCTCGGATCACATGTTTCAGACTCAGGGCAGCGGAAGCTTCACCGCGCACCAAGATTTGATTCGCGGCGATACGGCCATCAACGCCACTTACAACCTCGTCGATTTTCCGAGCGGCGGCGCAAGTCAGCCGTGGGGATGCGACGCCTCTCCGGGCACCGTCACGTCGCTGATCACCGCAAACGGCACCTGGCAACCGTATGCCAATAAAGGCCCGTTTCCTTGCCTGGCCTACGATACGCTGCGCGACCTGCTCGACGCAAAAGCTATCTCGTGGCGCTATTACGCGCCCACAGTTGGGCAGAGCTTCGGCGGGAATCTTTGGAACGCGTTTGACGCCATCAAAGCCGTGCGGTACGGGCCGGAGTGGACGACGAACGTGGCCAGTCCTGAGACCAAGGTCTTCACCGACATCTCGCGCGACACGCTTCCGGCAGTTTCGTGGGTGATCCCCGATTTCCAGAACTCCGATCACCCCGGCGACAACTCCGATAGCGGTCCGTCGTGGGTCGCACAAGTCGTCAATGCAATCGGCCAAAGCCCGGCGTGGAATACGACCGCAATCGTGATTGTGTGGGACGATTGGGGCGGATGGTACGATCACGTGCCGCCGCCCGGCCCGCAGTCGTACGGAGGCCTGGGATTCCGCGTGCCGGCCATCGTCGTTTCGCCGTATGCAAAACAAGGCTACGTCTCGCACGATACCTACGAGTTCGGAAGCGTCCTGAAGTTTATCGAGGATAACTGGTCGCTGGGAAACCTCGGAACGACGGATAGGACTTCCGCGAGCTTCGTCAACGACTTTTTCGACTTCGCGCAGAAGCCGCGCAAGTTCGTCTCGATCGACGCGAAGTATTCCAGGTCATTTTTCCGGCATCAGAATCCGTCGAACCAACCGGTCGATTATGAGTAAAGGTAACCGGGATTACTGATGCCGCACGATTCGGAGCGCCGCAAGGACTCTACACAATGGAAGACTAGCGCCGATAGCGAAAGTCAGTCTTGGTTTTATATGCGCACTATTGAAAGCTTCTCCGCTCCCGAAGGCGAGCGTACCACCGCAGCCGGCGTCGCCGTCGAGCCCGCTGCGCGCGTTGTGGCCGTGCCGGTCGTACTTTCGGATTTTCAAACCATCCAGATGACGCCGCCGCGCGCGCAAGAAGAGCTCAAGGTGATTCAGGCACATTTCATGTCGCTCGCGCAGTGCGCGCAACAGGGTCTGACTTCACCAGAGGATCGCGAACGCCTTACGCGCACGATCGCAGAGCGGATGGCGCGCTACGGCGCGTCGAGCGAACATATCGCCCACCGGCAAGTCAGCGTTCTCACCTCGCGCTTCGTCGTTCCTCATCCGGAGAGTCCGTCGGAGAACGTCGCGCGATACGGCGATCTGCGGGCCTCAACCGGCGAAGCCTTGGACGAACGCATGACGCTCTTCGAAGAAGTTGCCTGCGAGGTCTTCGAGCGGGTCTATAACGATACCGACGCGCAGCGGCCCGACGACATCGTGCACGTAAGCTGCTCGGGCTACGTCTCGCCCAGCCCGGTTCAAAGTTTTCTTTCGCGCCGGGGCTGGCTCAATACGGGCGTCACGCATTCGTATCACATGGGCTGCTACGGTGCCTTTCCGGCGATTCGCACGGCGGTGGGATTGGTCGGGTCGTCGTACGCCTCGCTCCCGACGCCGAAGCGTCGCGTCGATCTCGTGCACACGGAGTTCCTGTCGCTGCACTTCGATCTGCTCGGAGACGAGCCCGACAACTTCGTCACGTCGACGCTTTTCGCCGATGGCTTCATCAAGTACGCGGCCTACCCGCAATCGGAGTTTGCCGGCAGCGGGCGAAACGGATTGAAGATCCTGGCCATCGACGAGTTCATTCTCCCCGACTCGTTGCCGGAGATGACGTTACGGCCCGGCCCGCTGCAGTTCGACATGTCGCTATCGAAGAAAGTGCCCTTCATGATACGCGACTCGATCGGCGACTTCATTACGTCGATCTGCGGTCAAGTCGGTCTCGATTTCGAACGGGAAAAATCCACCATGGCCTTTGCGATCCACCCCGGCGGCCCGGCGATTCTCAACCAGATTCGCAGCAAGCTGGGCATCGAAGAGTCACAGATCGCGCTGAGCCGGAAAGTGCTCTACGAGCACGGGAATATGGCCTCGGCGACGGCGCCGCATATTTGGCAGGCGATCGTCGAGTCGCCGGCGATCCCCGTGGGCTCGAAAGTGTTGAGCATGGCGTTCGGGCCGGGCTTGACGGTAATCGGGGCCCTCTTCGAGAAAGTCTAGGCCCCACAATGGCAACCACACCAGCGGCAAAACCCCAGAAGTTTTCCGTGCCGGCTCCATTCTATTGGGGCGTTAAAGGCGTTCACGCCGCCGCGCCTCTCTTCGTTACGCTCGGGAATTTGGAAACGAAGATGTTGGCGCGCCGGCTCGCGGGGCAAACCATCGACCGGCCCGTCTATATTTGCGGGCTCCCGCGCGCCGGGACGACGATCACGCTTCAAATGCTGAGCGAGCACCCCGACGTCGTCACCCACAAGTACGCCGATTTCTTGATGCCGTACATGCCGTACGTCTGGAATCAAGTTTTTCCACGCATTCCAGTCGACGCAATGCGCAAACCCGTCCCGCGGATTCATCGCGACCGGATCGAGGTGACGCGCGACAGCGCCGAGATGGGCGAGGAAATTCTCTGGGAACACTTCTTTCCGCACATCCACGACGAAACGAACTACAGCGTGCTCGACGGTACGACGTCGAATCCGGCGTTCGAGCATTTTTACGTCGACCACCTCAAGAAGCTAGAGCTGGTACGCGAACGCAACCGCTACGTCAGCAAGGCGATCATGTGCGTCGTCCGCATGCAGTACCTGCGGCGCATCTTTCCGGATGCACGCTTCTTGCTGTACGTGCGCAATCCCATCGACCACATTGCGTCGATGATCAAGCAAGACCGCATTTGGGCGGAGCTCGAGAAGAGCGATCCCCGCCAGATCGAGATCATCGAGCTAACCGGGCACCACGAGTTCGGGCCGCACCAGGTGATGGCCAACGTCGGCAAGGCCGACGAGCTGCGTGAGATCCGCCGGCTCTTCGACGCCGGCCAGTGGGGCCTATCGCGCGCGCGCTATTGGGCCTACGTCTACGGCTTCGTTGCCAATCAGCTCCAAGGTGATCCCGAGCTGGCGCGCAGCGTCTGCATCGTGCGCTACGAGGACCTCTGCTCCGACTCGCTCCCAACGATCGACCGCATTCTTGGGCATGCGGGCCTGGCCGCCGAGCCCTTTGCGCAGACGCGCGAAGCCTACAGTAAGAAGCTCTCGTTCCCCGACTACTACAAACCGGTATTCAGCGCGCAAGAGCTGGCGGAGATCACGCGCGTGACCGGCGACGTCGCGGGGTATTTCGGCTACGACGTCGGTACGATCGCGCGGCGAGTGGAGGCGCTCACCTAATGCTGCTTTCGCGGGTCAGCGTGGCTCTGCTTGCCGGGGCCGCGATCGCCGGCTGCGGTGGCGCCGGCAGTCCCGGCGGAGCGCCGGGCGCGCTGCCGGCAATCCATCATCGCACTTCGGGTAGCTCCCCGATCCAGCACGTGATCATCGTGATCCAAGAGAATCGCAGTTTCGACGATCTCTTCGCGACGTTTCCGAAAGCCGACGGAACAACTACCGGTCAGGGGGAACCGATGCCACAAGCGGAGGCAGCGACTTGCGCCAAAGACAACCAGCACGTCGTCACGCAGTCGAACCCGACCGTTCAGCTGACGAAGGTCTCGCTCGTCGGCGCCGGATTTCCGGAGTTCGAGAACAGAAGCAGCAAGATGGTGGACTTCGGTGAGGGCACCGACCTTCCACACGTTTATGGATGGTACAGCGGGAGGCCGTTTTTGGATCAGTACGACAACGGGAGCATGGACGGCTTCGATCTGGAATACTCGGGGGCAAACGGCAACGGCTCTCAAACGATGTGCACCTACCCGTATCAGTACGTCAATCCCAACGAAATTAAGGAGTATTGGGATTTAGCGAAGCAGTACGTGCTCGCCGACCACACCTTCCAAACTCAGGGCAGCGGATCGTTTACAGCACATCAAGACCTGATCGCGGGCGGTACCGTCGTCAACTATGCCTATGGCGGCTATTCCGACGACAGCGTGATCGACAATCCTGCGTATTGGCCATGGGGATGCGACGCGCCGCCGGGCGTGTGGACGTCGCTCATCACGACGAATCTGCAGTATCTGCAGGCGGACGGACCCTTTCCTTGTTTCAGCTACAAGACGATGCGCGATCTCCTCGACGCACAGTCGGTCTCCTGGAAGTACTATGCCGTGCTCGTGAAGGGAGGCAACGCCGGCATCTGGAGTGCCTTCGACGCGATTAAAGCCGTCCGGTATGACAAGGAGGAGTGGGCGCAAAACGTCACCACTAGCCCAAACGTGATCTTCAAAGATATCAAGGCCGGCAATCTGCCCGCGGTCTCCTGGGTCACGCCCGACGGCCAGAACTCCGATCATCCTGACGAGGAGAACGCCGCCCACAAGCTCGTCGACAACGGGCCGTCATGGGTCGCCAGCGTCGTCAATTCGATCGGCGAGAGCAAGTATTGGAAGTCCAGCGCGATTATCGTGCTCTGGGACGATTGGGGCGGCTTCTACGATCACGTTCCTCCGCCGTGCCTGTACCAGTCGCAATGTCGCGACAACCAGGGCGGCCTCGGCTTTCGCGTGCCGATGATCATCGTCTCGCCTTACGTAAAGGCCCACGTCGAACACACGCAATACGAGTTCGGGAGCATCCTAAAATACATCGAAGGAAACTGGAAGCTCGGTTCGCTCGGCACGACGGACCAACGCGCGACGAGCATACTCAACGCTTTTAACTACGATCAGAGTCCGCGCAAGTTCAAGAAGATCCCGGCATCGCTTCCACTATCGTTCTTCCTGCGCCAGAAGCCGTCGAGCTCACCGCCCGATCCCGAATAGTCACTGCTCGTCGGGGATTTGCCCGTCGTTGGCTTGACGCAGGAAAAAGTCCGGCCCCTTCGGCGCCTTGATCGGGACGAACGCACGCGGCTTCTGTAAGAAATCGAAACAGTCGACTGCCGGAGAGTTTGCGCGGGTGTCGGCCGCGCTCAGTTGAGGCAGGTTGAACAAATCCTCCGCGAAGCGTAAGACGCTCGCCGTTTCGTACGGCACATGCGAGACGTAGTGCTGTTTTGCATAGGCAGAGATCACGATGAGCGGAACGCGGAAGCCGAGACTGTCGTAATCTTTGAACGGCGGGGGCACGGGGTCGTAGGTGCCTCCCCAATCGTCCCATTGAACGAAGACTGCCGTCGAATCCCAGAACTTGCTCTCACCCACCGCGTTAACCAGCGATGTCACCCACGATGGGCCGAGGCCGACACCGCAGTCCAAATGGTCCGAATCGGGGCAGAGGGGCGTGATCCAGGTGAAGCTTGCCAAATCCCCTTTTTTGATGTCGGTCAGAAAGCGCTTCTGCGGAACGATGATGTCCTTCTTCCAATCGGGCCCGTGGAAGATGTGTTTGACCGCCTGATATCCCGACCAAAATCCGCCTAAGGGCTTCGTGTAACTGCTCGTGTAGAACCGCCACGGGAGAGCCGCATGGTCGAGTTCGTCGCCCAGCGTCTGATAGTCGAAGCACGGCTGTTGGTCGTTACCGTAGGTGCGCTTTTTCGTGATCGTCTGAACCTGATCGGAGCGGCCACCTTCACATCCCCACTGACCGTCGGGCACGTCGACGCTCGAGTGCGCCTGCGCTGCGATGATGTACTGATGCGCCACAAAACTCTCGTCGAGCTGCGAGGCATGCATGTGATCCGCCAAGACGAACTCGTTCGCCATATCCCAATACGGTTTGGTTTCGGAGCGCGGAACGTAGACGTACTGAGCGTTGTCGGGTCCGCCGTACGACTCTTCCAAGTTGAAGCCGTTCATTTTGCAATGGGTCCCGGGCAACGTTCCGGTTCCGTTGCACGCAGCAAACATTCCGCGTGCCGAGTGATCGATCTCGTACCGGGTCGTCAGACTTACCGGCTGAAGCTTGACCGTTTGGCCCATCGAGTTTTTGCCGCTCGTGGCCGTCCTCGCGCCGGGAAAGCCCATGAACAGGTCGTTGAAACTCCGGTTTTCCTGAACGATCCAAACGACGTGCTTGATCTTCCCGCTGCCGGTAAGGCCGAGCGTCTCCGCCAAATTGCCCCCCGGCGTAGCGGGCAGCGCGGCATGCGGCCCGAAAGCGCAACCCGACAATGCGGCGCAGGCCGTCGCCCAAAGCGCAGCCCAATAAAGCTTCTTCATAATTGTTCCAACGTTCAAAAATGAGGCGTAGTTTCCCCGGGCAGTATCACCGAGCGGTTGCCCTTGTAACGAAGCTTTCAACGATTTCGTTTACCAAAAACCAGGGTTCGGGAGGTAGTAGCGGAGCGCAAAAATAACTCAGCAACTTCCCAGACCATCCATGGATTCAAAAAAGGAGCTTTTGTGAAGGGACCCTTAAAACTCGTGGCGCCGCTTGTTGCGGCGCTCGCAGTCGCTGCATGTAGTGCAGGCGGCTCATCCAGCATGCCGGTGTCGGGCGGCGCCCTCGGCGCGCAGGCCATCCATATTCCCCAGTGGGAAATGAACCACTCGGCTCACGCGGCGTGCGGCGGCAGCCGCATCGGTCAGGCGCAATGCGACGTCCTGATCGAAAGCGGCAGCGGAGCGCGCGCCCAGTACAACGGTTGGTCCGCTAAGGACCTTGAGGCCGCCTACAACCTGCCCTCCTCGACCAAGGGGAAGGGTCAAAAGGTGTTCATCGTAGACGCGTACGACAATCCGGACGTCGTCAGCGATTTCGCGGCCTATCGTAAGGGACAGGGCCTGCCGGTGGGCAAGCTCACTAAGTACAACCAAGACGGCCAAACGAGCAACTACCCCACGAACAGCCCGGGTTGGGGCGTTGAGATCGACCTGGACGTCGACATGGCTTCGGCCAGCTGCCCGAAGTGTGAAGTCAATCTCGTCGAAGCCAACTCCAATGCCTGGACCGACATCGAAGCCGCCGAGGCGGAGGCGGTGAAGCTCGGCGGGACGATCATCAGCAACAGTTACGACGGCAGCGGCGCATCCGAGTCGTACTACGACACCAAGGGCGTGACGTATCTTGCCAGCTCGGGCGACGGCGGCTTGGGCCTCTACGACCCGGCAACCTTCCAGCACGTCATCGCGGTTGGCGGCACCGTCCTCAACCCCTCCAGCGACAAGCGCAAGTACAGCGAAGTCGTCTGGACCGACTCGGGCGGCGGATGCTCCGATACCGGTGAGTCCAAGCCCGCCTGGCAGAAGGACCCCGACTGCAGCTTGCGCACCGGCAGCGACATCGGGGCAGTTGCGGTGAACGCTGCCGAATACGACACCGACGGTTACGGCGGCTGGATCACGGTTGACGGCACCAGCATCTCTTCGCCGCTTACCGCCGGAATGGTCGCCCTCGCGGGCAACTCGACCAAGCAAACTGGCGGCGAGAACCTCTGGAAGCTCAGCAAAAAGAAGCTGAAAAAGGACATCTATCCCGTCACCTTGGGCAACGACGGTTCCTGTGGCGGCGAGTATCTCTGCACCGCCGGAACCAAGCAGTTCGGAATCTACTCCGGCCCGACTGGTTGGGGAACGCCCCACGGCGTCGGCGGCCTCTAGAAGCCTACCCTCGGCTTAAACGCCGTAACGACGAGGCGGACGCGAAAGCGCCCGCCTCTTTCTATGTGCGGCCGTGCTGACGATGAGCCCGGGCCCAAGGGGGCGCAAACCGGCTCGACGTGAGCCGATACTTGGCGTGATGGGCGGAAGAAGCCGTAGCTCCGACGATCATTTTAGATGCGGCCACACCCCCCCACACGGCCTCAAGCTAGAACCAGATTGCACGCACGAAGAGAGCCAACAGCCGGGTTGGGGGCTCCCCACGGAGCCGTCGCGTTCCAACGCCTGATGCGATTCGTCTTCCTCGGCGCGAGGGTTCGCCGCCGGCTTCCTTCTCGATTCCGCCTCACGACGGACCGTTGCCTTTGGCGAGTGGTTGCCACGACCTGGGGCTTTCACCTCCAACAGCGCGCCCATGCCGGGCGTACAAAAGCCAGGGGCCCGCATTTAGCGGGCCCCTGGTGATTCGCGTTCCGAATCGAGTCTTAGGTCAGCTTGCTTTAGAAGCTGACGGCTTGGCCGTAGGGTTCAGACGAGACGCCAGACAGCTTTCCGGTCGGGTTGCCACCGGCCGGGTAGGCCCAGTAGCCGACTTCGCTGCTGCCACCATCCGGGCACCACAGGTTGGCACCGATCATGGTGTTGGCGGGCTTCTTTTTCTTCTTGTGTCTGTCCGGCATGGCGCCGTTGATGGCGGTCTTGCCGTTCGTGAAGGTCGGGTTGACGACGTCGACATACGAGTTGTAGCAGGTGTCGGTGTACTCGACTTCGCTTCCGGTCGCCGTAAGGGTCGTGCCGCTAAGCGTCGTTCTCCAGGTGCCGCCCCAGAAGGTTCCGCCGGCTTCCTGGTCGCCTAGGCCAAAGTACTTGCCGTCCCAGGACGAGCCGGCCGGGAAGTCGATCGTTCCGGAGAACGAAAGGGATTCGAGGCTCGAACCGCCGGCTGCCAGCGCGTTATAGCAACGGCCTCCAGATGAGGTCTCGCCAACCGCGATGAGGTTGTCGCTCTTGTCGTAGCCGGCTGCCCACAGATAGGTGCAGGAACCGGTGTAGGTCTTGCCGTCGCTCGGGTTGCCATTAGCGAAAACCGTGATTTCGCCTGGGTCGAAGCTGGTTGCAGAGACGTTACCCTTGGTATCGACCGAACAGCCGATCGGCGTGCCGCCCGAATCGTAGGTGTTGAGGATCGAGGTGCCGCCGTGGGCGTATTCGACCACGTCACCGGCGTCGAAGTTGGCGATGTAGACGTTACCCTTGGTGTCGCTGCACTCGCCGTACGGTCCGTCGAAGCCCGTCAGGGTTCCGGCAGCCGTGCCGCTGGGATAGTCATAGACGTAGACGTCGTTGGTCGAATCGTCGCCAATGTAGAGGAGGCCCTTGCCCTTCTTGTCGGGGCGGATGAAGGACTGGCCGTGATCCGTGTGCACGTTCGGCTGCACGTAATGCGGCATCGTGAGAGACGCATCGCGCAACTTCGCAAGCGTCGTGACGCCGGTCGAATGACCGTTCGAGGACACTCCCGAAGGACCGAAGCTCGAAGAGCCGCCGCTGCTGCAAGCAGCGAGCATGGCGGCGGCCACAGTTACGCCGGTGGCGTACTTGACCCAACTCGAGATTTTCATTATGGAAATTTGCTCCATTTCTTTCATGAAAGTGTGTATGGGGGTCATCAGGCTCTCTCGGGAAGCCTGACTGGGGACTCCGTGGTCGGTAGGGCGTTCAGGCCTGGGAGAAGCGAGTAGCGAACTACGGCCTCGCAAGCCAAGACGGACTACTTTAATATGGGGCTCCCGTCCCCCGTCCTTGGCGCTTCCTGAGCCTGTTCCTGCCGCGGGATTTTGCTCGAGTTAATTAATTTGCTCGAGCCGATTTTGCTTGGTCGCATCACGGACAAAACCCAACGCGGAGCATGGTCCACGAAGCGGGCAGACGGCGTGCCAAGCTACCCCTCGGTATACTCGCGCGGCGCTTATTCGATCGTTCGCAGCGCGATCGCACCCGTTGTCGTGCTCAGCCGAATGCTCGCGCTTCCGGATCCGATCTTGCCGCTCGCTCGCACGCCGACCACGTTTTCGTGGCTTTGCTCGATTCCCGAGACGTCGCTCGAAAAGCCGCCGACCGTACTCTCGGCGTCGACCGTGGCATTGCTTTCGCGCGCGATTCGCGCTGTGATCGCGCCGGTCGTGGCGCGCAGGTCGATCGCGCGATCCCCGTCGACCCGGCCCAGATTTGCCTCGATGGTGCCCGCCTGCGTCTCGACGCTGACATTGCCGTTAACGGGACCGACGGAGACGGCGCCGGCAACGTTGCCGACCTGTACCGAAGCGCCGGCCGGAACGGAGATCCGGTAGCGCACGCCGCCGCCGTGATCGCCGTCCCCATAGGTCGTGACGACGAAGATCCCGTTGCCCTCACGGTTGACGCTGATCGTAACGCTGCGCAGGTCGGAAGCGTTGTAGCCGTACTTCGTTGCGACGATGTTCACGACCGGTCTGGCCCAGGTCACGAGCGCAACCGTCCCGGCGATATTGTCGACGTGAACGGTCGGCGTCGCACCACTATCGATCGCTTGATGGAACTGTTCGTGAACGCGCTCGCCAAACGACCCGGCGCACGCGCAGAGCGCGAGCAGCGCGGCGGCCCCAATCGCCCGAATCATAAGGGCCACTTCGCCTACGACACCCGCAATACCGCCGCGCCACGCAATCGGTCACGGCTTCTTTAGCCTGTAGCCGACGCCGTATACGGTAAGCACGTAGGCAGGGTCGCGGCTATCGCGCTCGATCTTCCCGCGCAAGTTGTTGATGTGGCGGTCGAGCGTACGCTCGTAGATTTTGCCGCCGTCTTGCAGGTGATCGAGCAGCTCCGCGCGCGTGAAGACCTCTCCGGGATTTCCGGCAAGAATCGCGAGAATGCGAAACTCGGTGCCGGTAAGGTTTGCGGGCTTACCGGCGATCCGAGCGTCGCAAGTTATTAGGTCGATCTCCAGCTCGCCAATCCGCAAAACCTTTCCCGCGCCGTCTCGCGCCGCCGCCCGCTCGTCAACGCGCCGCAGAAGCGCGCGAACGCGCGCGAGCAGCTCGCGCGGCGAAAAGGGTTTGGTCACATAATCATCGGCGCCAAGCTCCAATCCGACGATCCGATCCGACTCCTCTCCGAGGGCGGTCAGTACGATCGCCGGCAGCAGCGAGCCTGACGAGCGAGTCTCGCGCAGCACGTCGAGGCCACTCCCATCCGGCAACGAAACGTCGAGAATCATGACGTCGGGTTCCGATCGATGCAATGCCGCGAATGCTTCCGCAACGGTGCCGCAGAGCGTGGTTTCAAAACCGCCATCGCGAAGATAACTCTCGAGGACCTCGACGATACGAGGCTCGTCCTCGAGAACTAGTACGTGCCTACGCTGCAAGCCCTTTTCACCACCTACGCATCCCGGGCCACTTCTCTAGGCCTTCCTCATCTTGTAGCCCACTCCGTAAACGGTTAGGACGTACGCCGGATTGCGCGGATCTTTCTCGATCTTCTTCCGGAGATTGTTGATGTGGCGGTCGAGCGTGCGTTCGTAGATTTCACAATCGTCGCCGAGACGATCCAGCAGATGCGAGCGCGTAAAGACCTCGCCGGGATTCTCGGCGAGAACCGCAAGAATTTGGAACTCCGTCGCGGTCAGCGCTGCGGGTTCGCCTTCGACGTTCACCTCGTGAAAACTATAGTCGATCTCCAGGTCGCCGACGCGCGTTCTGTGGGCCGGCTTATCGTTGCGCGTGCCGTCGCCTCCTTCGCCCATTCTTCGCAGCAGAGCGCGAACGCGAGCCACCAGCTCGCGCGGCGAGAAGGGCTTCGTTATATAATCGTCGGCGCCGAGTTCCAACCCGACGATGCGATCGGCTTCCTCTCCGCGGCTGGTGAGCATGATCGTTGGAATTCGCGGGCTGCGTCCGGATGCGGTCCGTAAAACGTCCAGGCCGCTGCCGTCGGGAAGCGTGACGTCGAGAACCAGAAGGTCGGGATGAAGTCGCTCGAGGGCAGCGATGGCTTCCACGATGCTGCCGGCCGACTCGACGAGCATCCCCTCGCGCTCCAGATAGGCCACGATAACCTCGACGATTTGCGGCTCGTCGTCCACGACGAGGATGCTGCGTCGCTCCATTTTACCCCGGTCCGCCCCCCTGCAAGAGCTTGGATGCACGCCGCAAAGCATCGGCCACCGCCTCCAAGCGTGAAGGCGTGGGCGCGACGAGGCCATCGATCATGCCCTCCACGTTTGCTAACGCGATGGCGAGCAGATTCCCCAACTCATGCCGTCCTTCATCCGAGCGTTGCACGCCGGGTGATTCCGCGAGGAACCTCCATGAGCCCTATCGCGAACGGACGCATCCCGCCACGCGGCGAAGAAAAAGCCATGGACACGGCTGCCTATTCCCTGGCAGATATTGCGGGAAGCCGCTTTCCGCTGCTGGAGTATGCGCCTGACGCAACGGTCATCGTCGATCCGCACGGTACGGTGCGGCTGGTCAACGCTCAAACCGAAAGGCTCTTCGGGTATTACCGGGAGGAGCTCCTCGGCCAGCGAGTGGAGAGGCTGATTGCGCGCTACCACGGCAATCAGTTCGAGGAGCGCAGCATCTATTTCGCCGATCCTCAGGTCCTGCCGATGGGCGTCGGCCGCGAACTCTACGGACGCCACAAAGACGGAAGCGAGTTTCCCGTGGAGATCAGCTTGAGCCCGCTTTCGACGACGGAAGGCACCTTCGTGGCGATCGCCATTCGCGACGTCACGGAGCGCATCGCAACCCAGCAACGCCTTCAGGAGCTCAACGCCCAGCTCGAGAACGCGAATCGCGCGAAAGACCATTTCCTGGCGTCGATGAGCCACGAGCTGCGAACGCCGCTCAACGCGGTTCTGGGCTTTACCGGCACGCTCCTGATGAGGCTTCCCGGACCCCTAACCGACGAGCAGGAGCGGCAGCTTCAAATCGTTCGCTCCAGCGCTACGCACCTGCTTTCGTTGATCAACGATATTCTCGATTTGTCAAAGATCGAGTCGGGCAAGCGCGATCTGTCATTCGAGCCGGTCCGCGTCGAAGAAGTAATCGCAGAGGTCTACGCGGCGCTCTCGTCGTCCGCGCATGATAAAGGGCTGGCGTTCACAGCGTGTGCCGGTGCGCGGCCATCGGAACTCGTCACCGACCGGCGTGCGTTGCATCAGATTCTTTTGAACCTTGCCAACAATGCGATCAAATACACGCAAACCGGGTCGGTGAGAATCGATACGGCGTTGGCAACCTGGCAAGGATCTTCAGCGCTCGAGATCGGCATCACCGATACGGGCGTCGGCATCAAAGAGAGCGATTTGAAGCGGCTCTTTGAAGCCTTCGAACAGCTCGATCCCACGAGCACTCGGCGGTTTGAAGGAACGGGCCTCGGGCTCTACCTATCGCGAAGCCTTACGCTTCTTTTAGGCGGCTCCTTAAACGTGGTCAGCGAATACGGGGCCGGCAGCACTTTCACGCTGACGCTGCCGCTCGTAGGCCGTCCGTCATAAAATGCCGGGTCGGATACTCGTCGCCGACGACAATGTCGCGAACCTTGAGCTCATGCTCTATCTGCTGCGCGCCTTCGGTTACGCGCCCGAAGGCGTCGCGGACGGCATCGCGGCTTTCCAAGCAATTTCATGCGGCGACTTCGATATGGTAGTCAGCGACATCCTCATGCCCGGAATCGACGGCTACGAGCTGGCGCGCCGCATAAAAAGCGACCCGCGGCTAAAACGCACACCGCTGGTCGCCGTAACCGCGCTCGCCATGTCGGGCGATCGAGAACGGGTCGCCAAAGCCGGCTTCGACGGTTACATTACTAAACCGATCGAGCCCCAAACGTTCGTTTCACAACTGCAAGCCTTTCTGCCGCCCGGCCCCTGCTGATGGCAACGGTGCTCGTCGCAGACGACGATTGCAATACCCGATTGCTCGTCCGCACCGTGCTCGAACACGCCGGCCATTCCGTCGTTGAAGCAGAGAATGGTTCGTCCGCGCTCTCGATGGCCGAACACAAGCGCCCCGATCTGATTCTTCTGGACCTTTCGATGCCGTCGATGAGTGGAGCCGAGTTCATGCGCGCGCTACGCGTCAATCCGCAGACGCGCTCTCTAGCCGCCGCGCTCTACACGGCAACGCCGATGAACGCGGCGCTTAGAGATTTCATCGAGATCTATGCGATGGCAGGCGTCGTTCCGAAGCCTTCCGAACCGCTCGAATTGGTAATGGCCGTCGAACGCCTGTTGCAACGGACGGCCGCAGGTTAAGAAGGACTTAGAAATGCGGCGATTCCCTCGGCATTCACAATGCCGTGGTAACTTTACGCCATGACGAGCTTAAAAGAGAGCACGTTCTTGGATTGCACTGCCGACCAAACCCAGCAAGGGCTTGAGCACTTTTTCAATTCCTTGCAAAAGCGGGACGGCATCTCGCGTTTTCGGCTGCGCGTGCCGGTGCGCGGCGCAACCAACTACGGGCTCTCGCTCGATCGCGAGGTCCTGATCGAGGCGCGCCGAGCTCGGTATGACGGTGACGTACGCGAGCGGTTCGAGATCGCGTGGATGCCCGAGGGCAGCGTCGTCTTTCCGCGATTCAAGGGCACGTTGGCGATCGGCGGCAAGAGTGATTCCGGGCGCTCTTGCATCGAGCTCGACGGCTCGTACACGCCGCCGTTTGACGGCACGGGTAAGATTTTCGACGCGGCGATCGGCCATCAGATTGCGCAAGCAACGGCGCGTGAGTTTCTCAAAGATTTGAAGAGCGCCATCGAAGCGCACTTGTCATCCTGAGCGCAGTCGAAGGACGAAGGGCTTACGGCGCGAGGAACAGGTGCTGGCTCGCGGCCTCGCAGTTAGTGGTGCCTGCCAAACAATCAAGTTTGAGAACGGGCTTCGCGCCGCCCTGCAAGGGCAAACCGAACGCGTTGAGTTCGCCGCTCGTAGAGTCAGTTACGTAGAAAAGCTCGCGCGGAGGATCCGCTACCAGAGCCCGCACGACCGTGTCGACGTGGTCGTTGGGTATTAGGCCCTTCGTGGGCTGAAGTGGCTCGTAGAACTGGCCCATCACGTCAACCGGAGGCGACGGCGGTGCGCCCGGCTTCGGGGTCCGCAGCTCGCCGGTGTACTGTCCCAGTAACAGGTCCGCGGGGTTTTTGGAGGTCGGCAAATATTGGCTGGCATCGACGAAATCGGCCTGCGCAAGGTTGATGCCGATGCTCGAGGGCTGCTTGGCATAAGGAAAGGAATCCTTGAAAAGCCGGCCCACTTCCAAGCCGTTCAACGCATAGATATAGAGCGCCGCGTTTACGTCGAAGCGGCCTTGTACCATCGTAAAGCCGGCGCTCTTCGTACCGGGTTGACCGAAGCCGATCGTCAATGCGGCAATGCTGTGTTTGCTCAACGGCGGACGCAGTTCGGATATCTCGCCACCTAAGTTACTGAAGAGCCAAAGATTATCGTTGGGATCGTACTCCAAGTCGATCAGCTCAGCCCCGTATGGTCCGACCTGAGTTATTGCCGGCGTCAGTTTGATCGAAAGCGCGGCATGCGAAGGATCGAACGAAACGATCGGCGGCTTGAAGATTCGAAGGGTTTGCGGATTGGCGAGCGCGACCTCGCCATACGGACCTACTGCGATCACCGGCGTGGCACCCGAACCAGCGGATTCTTTCAGGGTGCGTACCGGTTTCGAGGCGACTGCGAGCGGAAGGCGGTATTCGTAAAGGGTTCCGAAATGATCGACATAGAGCCACTTCGCCGGGGGCGTCGCTAGGGGCGGAATCGGTGGACCGGAGGTGACCGGCGCGGGGCCGACGTTGCCGCCACACCCTGAAGCGACGAGAAGCGCGCCGGCGACGCCGGCAAGCATTGCAAAGACCGAAGAGGCCTTCATTTGTCCAAGCTCCCGAAGACGGAACCTGATTTGCCCGCCGCCTGGTCGTAGAAAAAGAGCGAGAGGCGCGACGCATTGTGAAACGGCAACTCGCTGCGTTTGTCGAAGGCGTTCACTTCCTTGAGGGTGAGCGCATCGCCGGAAAAGGCTTTATTGGCTTTGCCGGCATAGCCGCCGAAGTCCGAAACGCCCGAGCCCAGCGAAACCGTCGCGACGTTGCCGAGCGCCGCGTTGCCAAGCTGTTTGAAATTCGAATAGCCGGAGGCCGTAAAACTCCCGAAATCTGCCTTCGGAACCTGCGGGGAAGCTTCATAGAGCGATAGTTGGGCGCTGCCTTTTGCGCTCGCCGGTTCTTCGAATGTCAGCGCGCGGTAGTTTGGATAGGATCCCACGAAAATCAGCGTGTATTCCTTGCCGGCCGCCAACGGCGCCGACTTGAGCGGACCGACCCGATAACCGAGACTGTCGAGCGCCGTCATCGAGTGCGCACCCGCGTTGAGCAAGAGAAACTGGGTCATCGATCCGTAGTAGAATTGCGTCGAGACGGTCTGGCCGTCAACCTGAAGATAACAAGGCGCGCTCGCCCCTCTGCAGATGGCTTGCGGCACGCCGTTGATGATTGCCTCGAGTTCGGGCGCACCATCAGCGAAACGGATGCGGACCGTACTGCTCGAGGCCGGCGGCATTCCGCTCGAACTCGAACTCGAACCGCCGCAACCGGCGGTGACGGCCATCGCCGCCAATACTGCGACGACGGTACGAAGGGTCATTGAGAGCTCCAAGACGTCGAGAGTTCGTGCGCGCCGCCGAAGCGGCGCGCACGATTTAGGCCAGCGATTCTAGCTTTGCAGGCAGGGTTTCGGATGCATGCCCCTGCCGAAGGCCGCCTGTTGGACCTTCTTCTGGGTCGAGGCAGGCAGCGGGGTGTACTCGAGCGCTGGAAGATCGTTGTTCCAAGCGTTCGAGTCGAGGTACGTGATCAGGTTCTCGATGTCCGTCAAGTGGCTCTTACCGTTACGAGTGTTGTTCTGGGTGTAGAAGAGGAAGTAGCTCAGACCAACGATCGGGTAGTCGCCGCCGGGCGCCTGGTCGAAGGCCGATGGCGGAATGTAGAGTTGGCACTGGGGACTGGAAGAGCCGAGCGCCATCCCGTCGCCGCCCTCGCCATACTGGATCTTCGAGGCTGTGGCTTTCTTGAGAGATCCGGCAACTAGATTCTGATCGGTCGGGCTGGCAAACGTACCTCCGCTCTGAAGCGCCGCTTGCGCTACCGGAGGGCCGCCGTCGGATTGAGCGCTTGCCGCCCAGGCGCCTTCAGCGTACCCGGTCCCGTAGGGGAACGCGCTGGTGGTCAAGCACCCTTCGTTCTGCACGCAGGCCAGGATGCCGGGGTTGCCGCTCTCGCCGGTGAAGGTGGAGCCGTTCGTCGGCGCGCCGGCGCAGGTCGCGCAGGTTCCAGGCCCGGTCCAAAGGTCGGTGCTTACGCTAACCGCGGGGAAGGGCCAAGCGCCGTTGCGGCTGCCGGTGTTGCCGTAAGGAGCTTTGGCGTATTTGGCGGGATAGTTTTGATTGCAGCCCTTGGGGCCGTTCTTGAGGTAGTTCTCGAAGAGGAAGGTCGTTCCGCTGCCGTCGGAGCGGTAGTAGAACGTGATTGGCTGGTGGCCGGCGACGGCGGTGCCCCCGTTGTCGGCCGTGATTGCGCCATCGTCCCAGTAACCGATCGAGCCATTGGCGATCGCGCAAGAGGTCCAGGTCGAGAGCTTCATCTGGTTGCTCCCCAGACCGGTCAGGCCGTTTCCACCCTCGTTGATGTACGGGATGACGATCGGTCCGCCGTAGGTCGGGATCTCGAGCACGTCGCCGTACTTGGAGTTGCCGCCGTAGTTCGTTTCAAAGGTCGAGTATTCGGTCGACGGCATCGCGACGTCGCTGCCGGCGAAGTCGATCGGGTCGCCGCGGCCGCCGAAGCCGCCGGGGCTTGCGCCGAGCGCCGCGCAGGCGTCGGCGCCGGTCGTTACCGAGCCTTCGAACTCATGGCGTCCGTAACCGCTGCCGGTCAAGCAGTAGTAGTAGTTGTTGCCGTCGCCGTTCTTTGCAGCGACGTTGTAGAGCAGGGAGCCGGGGCCCGGCGTAGGTTGAATGGTGGTTCCGTTGTAAAGACCGGTCGGCTGATCTCCAAGATTGTAGCCGTAGGCCGGGAAGGTCGCGCCGCCGGCGTGAAGATCGTTGGCGCTGTTGTCGTTTTTATGAACGCGGCCGTGCTGCGATGCGCCGGGCGCGGTCGTCGTTGGCGTAATTCCGGAGCTTCCTCCGGTGGCGTTTCCGTTACACGCGCTCAGTAGCAGCGCCGGAATTGCCGCCCACGCCAACGCAGCGAGGGTCTTTTTCATGTGGATGTTCCTTTAGCTAGAGGGGGGGTGTGTTTTGATGGTTCCGGCGCGCGCGCGCCGGACGCCGGACCGGCCTTGGCCAATCCGGAAGCTTTTGTGACGGCAAGCGCGACCGGCGCGTCCAGCTGCGTCGCGGAACCCGCGATCTGCAGCGACGGCTTCACGTTGCCGTGTGCGCTTGCGGCATACTCGGAGATCGCGTTGTTGAAGTCGTCGGCCACGAAGAGATCCGCGCCCGCGTACATCGCGATCGACGGATAGTAAAACCGGAGCGGGCTGAAGGTGTTGCTGCAATCGGTCCCGTGGGTTAGGACACCCTCGAGGGTCAGGGTCCGTAGCGGCGGGTTGTCGGTAGTGCCACCATCTGCACCGGAGGTATAGACGTTGGCCGCCCCTTGGCAAGCCGCGCCGCTGCCACTTCCGCTCTCGGTGAAGTATCCGATAAACGGTTCGGCACTCTTGTCGAGCGCGACACCGGTCGTTCGACCCGCGGTCAACCCCGTGATTTTGTCCCATGGGATAATGCGTGAGGGCTGCACCGATGGCTTATCGATGTCGCCGGCGGCGGCGACGTACATCCCGCCCACGCTTCCGAAGCCGCTCTTGAAGGTACCGTTGAGGTAAACGTTGCCGGCCGAGTCAACGGTAAGCCCGGACGGCCCCGGATAGTACAGTCCCGGATTGCTGAAGGAAAACGCGTACTCCGGAGGCGTCGCGCCCTTGCTCCCTGGGGCGTAGGTCAGCACGGAGTCGCCCGAGTTGCCGTCGACGGTCGTCGAGCCGTAGGTAACGAGGTCCCCCTTGGGGTCAAACGCCATGAAGATTGGATAGATCGTCGTGCTCGTGCTGCTGGTGTCTGCGGTGAGCACGTATTGCGGCTGATCGTTGCCACTGGCGTCGGGTGAATACACGGCGATCTCGTTGCCGGAGTCGGGCTGGCCAAACGTTGCGCCGTTGGCCGTATCGAAATAGCCGACGTAGATATTGCCGCCGGAGTCTACCGCGAGGTTCACTGCGTAGAGTTTTGAGTCTAGCGAGAGCGTCCGCTCAGGTGCTGCGTTGCCTTTTGCTTTTCCGTCGTACTCGGTTACCGTCGCGCCTTGGCCGCTCTTCGAGCCAAGGTTGAGCGCGTAGATCATCCCGACCGGCGGCGGCGGCGGGTTGCCAGTGAGGTCGAAGCCGGCACTCTTTGTGGCGCCGCTCGCTCCGGAGACGCTGGCCCGTACCGTAACGGGCGACGCCTGATCGTTGCCGTCGTAGGTCAAAGTGATTACGGATGTAGGCTTCGCAATCGTGAGCGAAACGCCCGAACGCGAGCCCGAGTGCAGGCGGAACGATTTGCTCGCATCGCCCTCAACCTGCAGTAAGATCGGCTCCTCGTACAGGCTGGGGCCGATGATCTCCGCTCCGCTCGCATCGAACGCCATCAGCGAAACCTTGGCGGTCGTTTTCTCGCCCCGCTTGGCCTTGTCGGGAATCAGCGCAAGCTTGAGGGTTGCGATGATGCCGTCCAACGTGAGCGGAATTTGATTGCTGATGCCGACGCCGCTGCCGCTCGCTGCGATCTTGGCCGCAACCGTGCCGACAGAAAGCACGTCACCGGCGGCGCCGGCGCCTGAGTAGGCGACGATCGCGAAAACGTCGCTTCCGGGTGAGCCTTTCGCGGTTGACGTGCATACCGTTCCGTTGCCCTGTGCCTTGCAGTCGCGTGACTTGGGCAGCGTATTCATGACCGTCGGATTTACGCCGTTCACTCCCTCGCCGTTCACCGACACGAGCTGGATCGAGAGCGAATGCGTGTTGAACGAAAGATAAGCGGGACGTAACCCGGCGCCGCGCGCCGGAACCGCTACCGTGACCTTGACGTCGACGAGACGCGTACCGGGTCCGCCCGGATCTCCCGGAGAGCCGACGTAAGGACCGTTGGGCGTGTTGGGCGATCCGCCGCATGCCGCTATCAACCCTGTCGCGAAGGCGGCCGCAATCCGGAAGACGATCGAGCGGGCGCGAGCCGTTACGATCATGGATAGAGACCGAAAAGCGTGACGGAGGTGCTGACGTCGGCCTGACCGTTGGGGCCTTTTATCAGCGGCAGTTGGGAAAGATCCTTCGGATACGACGCTTCGTATGCCGGGTAGTCCATCGCCGCCGCGTAAATGTTGTAGCTTTCCCCGTGACAGAACGACGGCGTCTTCTGCCCGGACTGGGTCAACAGACCGAGGTTGTCGGCCAAGACGAGTTTCTGCACGCCCGCGCCATGCGTGACGACGGTGTAATAGGCGTCGTAGATGTGGTCTTGCCCGCAGATCCCGTTACCGCCGTTTACGGCTTGTGCGACGACCATCGCTTCGCGCGCGCCGGACGGCACCGCAACGGTGATCGTGCCGCCGCCCTTGCCGTCGGGAGAAAACGCCGGCAGCGCGAAGGCCGGCAATGCTTTAAGCGAGTTGAGCTGCGCTCCGGCTACGAGTATCCCGGGCGGCGGGGTCGGCGTACCGTTGGGATTGGGACTCGGCGTCGGGTTCTGCGGCGTATCGTAGGCCGGCGGAACGGCGGCGTAGAGACGGTAGGTACCGATCACCGGCTGCACGGCAAAGTCTGTAAAACCGAGAGAATATCCGTTCCACCCGAGTGCAATGACGCTCGGACCCTCCTGCGGGAAAGCCGGCGGACCGCCATACCAATTCAACGTGCCGCCGCCATAGACGGGCAGGTTGTAGGCCACGAACAGCGGGGTAACACCGTTGGGTGGCCCGGAGTCCGAGTTGCAGGCGCACAGTCCATAGCCGAACGCGCCGCTGGTCGACTGACTCTTCCCGCCGCGGTGCGAACCGATCCACCCCGACTGATTGAGGGTTCCCCAGGTAATGTGGTTTGTTCCGAGATCGCTACCGGCGTCCTGAACTTCTCCACCAGTCTCCGTGGAGTAGAGTACGTCGAAGTTCGACGGGCCGATGATCATCGGCACGTCGTAGAGCACGCCGGAAAGTCCATCGCGCTGGCGTAGCGTCTCAACTTCGTTCAGCCCGTAGGCGACCTTCGGAGCCGCTGCGGCCGAACGAAATCGTGGCAACGCCTACTGCGAACTGGACCTTGGAGGTTGCGGCCGGATCGTACGACGTCTGCGGCGGTTCCGACGCCCCGCCGTTGCCGCACGCGCTGAGCGCAGCGACCAGGAGAGCGGCACCGCTCAACGCGGCCGCTGCGAATGCGATTCGAGCACGAAAGATCATATAGTCACCTGGTAGTAGAGCCGAAACGAAATCGGCGGCAGGTTCGGGTACGTTAAGTAAGGCGCCGACGAATGCGCCGCGACGTCGGGCGGCGCGTAGGGCGCCGACGAATACGTGCAGGGCGCGTTGCCGCTCTGCAATCCCGTCGAAATCGGCGAACCGTAGCAGCCGTTATACACCGGTACGTTGTAAAGCTGATCGAAGAGATTGAGGATCTGCAAGCCAAAAACCGATTGCGCCAGCACGCCTTTGGCGACCGGCGGCCGGTACTCGGTCGTGAGATCGACATCCACGCGCGGCGTCGTCAGCAAGCCGCCTGCCAGCCCCGGCTCGTGAATGCCGCGCGTCGCCGCGATGTTCGGCTTGGTGCACGAGCCCGGATCGAGCGGATCGATATACCCTGGCGTCTGCGAGTAGATGACCGAAAGGCTCGACGCCGGCACGACGACTGGAATGCCGTCGCAATAGACCGCCGTATAATAGCCTTGACCGTACGGATAGCCGACGTTGAAGCCGATCACCGGATCGATGCGCCAGCCGTGCGCGTTCTGGTAGTTGAAAGCCGTGTTAATCTGAAATGGCGAGAGATCCGGCGAGCGATAGACTAGGCCAAGCGCCAGCGCCGCGGGTTGAAGGAACGTTCCGGGCGGTTCGTTACCGAACTGGCTGATGTAGGTCGCGCCAATCTGCATCGAGATGCCGAGCGGAATATCTTTGTTATAGAGCGCCTCGATGCCGGTAGCTTTTTGAATGCCCTCGTTCGAGTACGCGACGTCGCCGAAGACCGGGGAGCCGGTCTCATAGTTGAAGCCGACGATGTTGGCGGTCTGCTCGATCACGTTGTAACCGCGCCGGTAAAACGGCGTGATCTTCACCGCCGAGCCGTCGTGAAACTCGTGCGCCCAGGAAATGTCGATATTGGTGAAGGTTGCGCCGACCAGCGGCGCTTCCAAGGTCGAACTGCCGTAGCGGTAGTCGCGCGTCAGCCAATAGAGCTGGTCGGCGTAGTTGCCGCAGAGCTGATTGGCCAACGGCCCGCAATACACGGCCGGCTTTCCCGTCGAGTTGTCGTAGGATGGAATGCCTTCGAAAGCCGTGTACGGCGCGCGGCTTACGTCGGCGCCCAGCAAGCTGGGAATCGGCATCGAAAGCGTGTGCCCGAAACCGAAGCGAATCGTGTCGCGCAGATCGGGCGCGTACGAGAGATCGAAGTGCGGTTCGTAGAGCCGCTGATGCTCGACGGCGGGAATCGAAGCGGGAGCGCCGGCTTGGGTTGGGATTTGAAAGTTGTAGCCGTCTAAGCGCAGCCCCGCCTCCGTCCTCCACTTATTGGACATCTCGATGTTGTCTTGGAGATAGGCGCCGTACTGCTGTTGCGTGACCGTTGAGACGTCTTCCTCGAACGGAAAGCGCACGCCGCCGGGAAACCACGAGCTTAAATAGCCGCAACCCCTATGCAGCCCCAGCTGCGTGCAGAACGAGGGCGAAAAGAAATCTTCCTCCAAGCCTTGCTGTGACGCAGGATTATTGTTGGGTAGCAGCCCCGAATAGGTGTACGGGAGCGGAAGCGGCGCGTTGGGATGCGTGATCGGGTACGATATAATGTAAGACGGCGTCGTAAACGCGGTATACGACGTAAAGTCGTAGCGATTTCCGTAGGGCACGACGAACTCGTAGATCGCGCCGTACTTGAACAGATTCTTCTCGCCGATCTGCGTCGCGATGTCGAACTGTCCGGCCGTCCGCGTTCCACCGTAGGGATCGGCGAAGATACCCTGTGCCGGCAGGTCTTCCGACTGTCCGCTAAACGTGCGGAAATACCGCGCGGTCAACTGCGACGACGGCCCGAGGCTCGTGCCGTATTCGACCTTATAGGCCAGAAACGGACTTTTGAGCTGGTCGGCCTGCGAGACGAACGAGTAGGTGTGGGGCTGGCCCGGGAAGAGCGGAATCAGCGAATCGCACGCATAGTTTTGCTGCGGCTGGTTGACCGGTCCAGTGGGACCACTCACTGGATAGGGCGCGCACTTGCCGGCGGTCGTGCCGCCCGAGATGTACGGCAGATATTGAAAGCCGCCGTAATCGAGGGTCTGCGTAATCGCCTGGTCCTGAATGAAGAACTGAAGACGCTGGGAGTTGTTCTTCCCAAAGCGATAGATCGCGTTGTCGACGAAATCGTTGGACGCCCGAAACGACGGCGCGTAGTAAACGAGATTCGGATCGATCGTGCTGCCCAGCGTCGCGGCGTTGGTGCCCAGCGTGCCCAGCGTGTTGGCCGCCGATCCCGGCGCACCGTACTGAAAGGCTTTGCGCAGTCCGATGAATCCCGCATAGTTGGAAAATCGCTGCGACGGATCGGCCCAACCCCATTCCAGCCCCAGTTGATGCAGGTACGGAAAGAGCAGCGACTCGACGTCGACGTGGAAGTAGCTCGGATAGGTGCCGTGTTTGGCGGTGAACTGAACCAGGCCGGTACCGGTGTTCCCGTGCGTCGCGTCGCCGCCGCCGGGAATCAGTTGCACGCTGCCGACGCCGTTGAGCAGACCGAAGTTGGAGATGTTCTGCAACGTGTTCTGCAGGTTGGCCGTAGGAGCCGTGTAGTCGATGCCTTCGAACTCATAGGCGGCCTCAAAGGCAAAGCCCCCGCGAATCGAGACCGTCCCCGACTTGTCGATCGTGACGCTGGGAATGCTGCGAAGCAGCGTGTTCTCATCGGTGTTAAAGCTCTTGCCTTGCACCATGTCGATCTGCGCGCCCGTCACCGTGTAGGTGTCGATCGTCATGCCGCGCTGAAAGGCGCTGCCGACCGAGCGCGAGTGCGTCGAAGCGATCACCTTGAGCGTCCGGGAGAGCGGCACGTTGACGGCTTGCTGCGAGCCGTTGAGCACCACGACGGCAATCGAGTACGCGGCATACCCGCTCTTGGCAAACGACAGCGAATACGTGTCGGGCAAGACGCTCAAGAATCGATAGGCGCCGTTGGCGTCGGTCGTCGTGCGATACGTTGCGCTCGGAGACTTCGCAACGACCGTCACGCCCGCCACGGCTACGCGAGTCTTGTCGTCCGTGACCCGACCCGATATGATACCCGCGGTTTCGGCCAGCGCCCCCGCGCTCGAAGCCGCAAAACAAAAAAAGCCGAGGAACAAGACGCGCTTTTTTATGCAGCGGAGGCCGTTGAACAAACTGTACTCCCAATAGCAACGGAGGAGTCTGGCACTTGTACCGACTTCTTCCAACCCGATGCTAGGGGATGGTACGCCGGCCGTGCATCCTGGAAGTCGCGGGGATAGTTAAGGCAACTTGAGCAAATGTTAATGTTCCGAGGCGTTCTTGGGGTCGGCGATCTGCCACCTCGAGCGCAGCCCGAGACGGCCCAGGATCGAGCTGACGTGCCGTTCGACCGTATGCTCGCTGATTTGCAAGGCCGCGGCCACCTCGCGATTGCGAGCCCCGCGGCGAATCAGATGGGCAACCTGCTGCTCGCGTCCGGTCAAAGCCGACCCTATGGGACGCCCGCGGCGCCGCGGGAAGGTCTCGTTTTCTTGCCGGACCAGGAGCAGCATCGCTTCATTCATCCAGCGCCGCATCCCCATCGCGTTAAAGGCGCGGGCCGCGTCGCCGGCATAGTCGATCCAAGCGGCGCGCTCGCCGCCCCTAAAGAGTAAGTGCGCTCGCGCGAGGAGCGCGTGGGCCTTGCAGTACTTGCGACTGGGGGCGACCAAAGCGTTGAGTGCGTCTGCGCCAAGGCGGGCCTCTTCTATCTCTCCGTGCCGCGCCGCCAGCGAAAAGAGGTCGACCGCGTAGGTTGCTCCGCTCGACCGCAGTAAGGCCCTCCGCAGCGCCGTGGCTACGGAAGAGCCGGGCTCGAATGCGCACGTCGAGAGGAGTGCGACGGTCGCGGCGACCGCGCTTTCCATATCGTCGGAACCCAGTGCCGTCTCGAGGATCTCCGGAGAGGTCCATTCCGCAGCGGCCTCGTGGTCGCCGGCGGCGATCGCCAATGCCGCGCCCACCGGCGCCAACAGGGCAATCGCTTCGGGGCTGCGTGCGTGCATGCGCGCGCGCGCTAGCAACTGCGCGGCACGCTCGGAGTCTCCCGCATCCAGGGCCAAACGCGCGGCCGCCGCCGCGCTGCGTGAAAACCATTCGGAGAGACGGTGGAGCAGCGCCAGCCGAAGGGCATCGTCGAGCGCGTTTCGCGCGATCTCGAGGTCGCCGAAAAGGATGGCGTGATGCGCCAGCCGTTCGCGCGCGCCGACAGCGAAGTGAAAGCGCTTCTCAACGAGCGCGCGATCGTGCGCGCGGCGGCAGAGGTCGTAGGTTCCGGCGGCATCGGTCGCCCAAGAGAGCACGACCGCGGCCGCGAGATAGTCGTGCGAAGCCGGCTCACCCCGCAGCAATTCGAAGTATGAGGCCACGGCAGCCGCGCTGCGAGATGCGAGCAACTCGGGGGCGACGGTTCCCGCCAGATTCCGGTCGTCGCCAAAGAGCGCATAGACTCCCGCACAAAGCCGCTTACGCGAGCCCTCGGGATCTCCGCCGTCGTCGTAGCGCATAGCGCCAAGGCGTGCCGCCGCCTCAGTGAGGCGGCAGCGCGCAATCAATTGCTCGGCTTGCTCTTCACCGGCGACATCCATGCGACCATGCTAGCAAGCGATTCTTAAAGTGCGATTACGAAGCTTTAAGAAACCCTTGCGACGGACGGTCCGGTTACGGGAATATTCTGAAGATCGTACCGTAGTAGTCGGCTTCACCGCCCCAATCGGTCGTGCCGTACAGAACGCCGCCCGCGGGAGTCAAAGCCGCTTCGGGGTTCGCGCCGTCCGGATCTCCTTTAAAGCGGTAGACGACGCGCTCTCTGCCGGAGCGCGCGATCGAGAAAATCGTTCCGCACTTGTAGTACCCGTCGCTGTCGGTGCGCACGCCGCTCGAAATGCATTCATTCGATTTTCTCGGACTGGTCCCGCCGCCCGTCGTCGTTCCATAGAGCTCGCCGTCGACGACGGCCAGACCGGCCAACGGAAACGCGCCGTCGTTACGCCCGCCGAAACTGTGGAGGACGGCCTCGTTACCGCGAGCGTCCATTTCAAAGACCGTCCCGAAGCCCCGGCCGATATCCCCGCCGTGCAGCGTCGTGCCGTAGAAGATGCCGTTAAGGTAAACCAGCGATCCGTTGGGATTTGCTCCGTCTCCCCGCTCGACTTTGAAACTGTGCAGCAACTTGATTTGTCCGAACAGCCCGATCTTGAAAACCGATCCGCCTCCGGCGTTCTCGCCGCCCGAACCCGTGACGCCGTAGAGCTCGCTGCCGACGAGGATCAGACCGGCAGGCGGATGTCCGCCGTCGCTGGGCGCCCCGATGAAGCTATGCATTACGTGCTCGACGCCGTTGGGCGTAATTTCGAAGACGGTTCCCCTATTGCGCCTTCCGCCATTCTTCGTCGTGCCGTACAAGATGCCGCCGGCTTCAACGAGCGAAGCTATCGGCTGGGCGCCGTCATCACCCTTTCCGAAACTGTGAATAACCCGCTCTGCGCCGGAAGTTGTGATGGTAAAAACCGTACCGCCGTTTTGCGTTCCGCCGGCCGATGTGGTGCCGTAGAAAGCGTCTTTGTACCAAAGCAGACCGGCTTCGGGGTACGCGCCCTGGGGAAAGCCGCTAAAACTATATAACGTCGTCACTCTACCGAGGGCGCTAACTTTAACGACGGTTCCATATCCCTCGCCGTACGCCGACGTGGTGCCGTAAAGGTCGCCCTTGTGCTCGACGAGCCCCGCTTGGGGCGAGCCGCCGCTCGACTGTCCTCGAAAACTGTAGAGCGAAACGTATTGACCGTACGACGCGCCTTTCGGCGACGTGTCCGAAACGGTTGACACCGTTGAGGGAAGTGGTGCAGTGCCGGAGAGTCGCGAGCAGCCCGCGACTAGCACCGCGCAAAAAACGAGCATAAGGATACGCATGGATCCGCACCTCCGGCGCCGTGGATTACGGCGGACCGGCCCCTTTTCCGAGTCAGAAGACCGGTATCCTGGCCGGTCGCCCAGGGTGGGGAAACCGTCTCGAGGCTCGAACAGCAGACTCCTTACCCGCAGCCTTGACGTACCGGAGGTTCCCAGCGTGCTTCTCTTTCGAAACAGGTTCGTTCTTTTCGCATTAGCGGCCATGGCGGCCGCAGGCCCGGCAGGATGCTCCGGGAGTCACTCGCTTCTTCCGGGCGGCGCTGCCGCCGCAGCTCGACATGCCGCAGCCGGCACGTTCAAGCGCGGAAAAAGTCAACCGCCAGACTATATGCAGATGGCGTACTTAATGACCGACGGGTCGATTTTGACGCAAGGCAGCAGTAACTCAAGCAACTGGTACAAGTACGTCCCCGACGCCACGGGCGACTATTCCGACGGAACCTGGACGCAGGAAGCAACATTGCCCACCGGCTACTCGCCCAGCGCTTTTGCCTCCGACGTCCTGGCCGACGGCCGGCTGTTGATCCTCGGCGGCGAGTACAACTCGCCGGGTAACTACGATCTGCAACTCACAAACCTCGGTGCAATCTACGATCCGGTGAAGAATACTTGGACAAAGTTTATGCATCCAAAGGGTTGGGCTTTCATCGGGGACTCGCCGTCGAGCGTATTGTCCAACGGGCTCTTCGCCATCGGGCAGAAGCTCACGAAGTTCACTGCGACGTGGAATCCCGCGACGGGCGCGTGGACTCAATACAAGAACAACGGAAAAGCCGACTACAACTCTGAGGAAGGCTGGACGCTGCTTCCCGACGGCACCATTTTGACCGAGGACGTCAAGGACTCTACGAACTCCGAAATCTTCAACCCGTCGACCGGACATTGGAAGAGCGCGGGTTCGACCGTCGCCGACTTACGCTCGGAGTCTCCGTTCCATCAATGCCTGCAGTACGGACCGAAGAAGAAAGACTGTTACCTTCCGCCCGGCGAGATCGGCCCGGCGATGCTGCGGCCCGACGGAACGGTCTTCGCGACGGGCTCCGGCGAAGGCGCCAGCGGCTCGGGAACCGGTAACACCGCAATCTTCACCATCAAGACGGGCACGTGGGCGGCCGGCCCAGAGTTTCCGGACGGCGACAACGCCGGCGACTCGTTCTCGGTGCTCTTGCCCGATGGAGACGTCTTAGTCTTCGGCGTTAGCGGCGAGTTGTACGACTTCAACGGTACGACGATGACCGCAGTCGGAAGGAACGGCGGCACTCCGATCCTGCTTCCAACCGGTCAGGTTGCAATGTTTGGTTCCAACGTGGACCTATACACGCCGTCGGGCAAATCGGACTCGGCTTGGGCTCCGACGATCCAAACCGCTCCGAAGTCGATCAAGGGCGGCGCCACCTACAAGATTTCGGGAACGCAGTTCAACGGTATGTCGCAGGCTATGTCTTTCGGAGATGAATATCAGAACGCGGAAAACTATCCGTTAGTCCGAATCACGAATACGAAGAGCGGCAACGTGGTTTATGCCCGGACGCACGATCATAGCTCGATGGGCGTTCAGACCGGCTCGCTCGTCGTGACCACTCAGTTCGACGTGCCGAAGAACATCGGTGCTGGGCCCAGCACTATCCAGGTCGTTGCGGACGGCATCGCATCGAAGTCCGTCAACGTAACCGTCAAGTAAAAGAGAATACTAAAGTAAAGACCACGCTCAAGGAAGCTCTCATTTAGTTCAGATCGAGGAGGCGACGGGTGAAGTTTACTTCGGTAAATGAACCCCGAGCCGACGAAGAGCTGGGCTAAATGAGGGCTTCCTTATTCTTACGTGATGTTCGAAGCACGGATAAGTCGCTTTGTTCTCCCGCCCCTTGGGATTGATCAGAACGACGAGCGAGCCGTGCGGCGAGTCGCAACCGCCGGTCAGGCGACGATCCCGCGTCAGCGGGTTCTCGGCCGCAAGAAGCGGCGAGTGAGGCGCAATCTCCGATTACCTCGCCTGACGGTGTCGGCGCCGGGGAGTCCGTTGAAGAGGTAGTCGACGGAGCGATTCTCCTGAATGACGATGACGACGTGACCGACCCGCGAATATTGCGGCGATGCCAACGAAGTATCGGCGCGAGACGCAGGGCTAGCGGAAAAAATCTTCGCGTTTTCTTAACCGCAGCCGGCGAGTGCAAAAATCAATGCGATTTGCGCGAGACATAATCGCTTCAAGCTACGTGGGAACGCAGGCAGCCCAGGTTAGCTCGTTCATCGCGTCGCTGAACGTCCACCAACCGTCGTAGCCGTGGTGCCCCGGGCCGGAAGCAATGCCTGGGTGCTCTTGAATCGGAGGTCCGGGCCACTGCGAGTCTCCCATGGACCCGCCGATCGCGCTATATCCCGAGCCGCATCCGGCGTAGACGTTCTTCGGCTTCTGGCTCTTATTCCAAGCGTGCTTAATGACGACGCCTGCGTTAACTCTCGCGCACGAAGCGTTTGCCGCCGCCCCGCCGCTCACCCAGTACGTATTGGTGCTCGCGTTAAACCACGAGCCGGTGATCGTGCCCGATCCAAACCCGGTCACGAGCATGTATCCCGGCTGGCATTGAGCGCTAGCCACGCCGCTGATAGCCGCGGCGGAAAGCCATGTAAAGCTCTCTTGGGCAGTCGCACTCGGGAGACATGAGGCGAAGGCCTCGGCGCTTGCGTTCGAGTCCGGCTTCACGTACCAACTCTCCAAATTATCGTTCGTATAGCCGGTGCCGACGAAGCTGCCGTCGCTGCTGCTCGACCCGCCCGCGACAACCTCATACCCTTGCGGACACTGGGCGACGGCGATCTGTCCTTTGGCCCCCCACGCCGCGATCCGCTTGAACTTGGAGGAGTGCAGAATCTGCGGCTGCGCTCCGGCCATCGAGAGGTCTGGCGGGACCGCCGAAGCGCCCCCCGAGCCCGAACAAGCCGACAGGGAAATCAGCGCGACGGCGACCGCACGCGCATTCTTTAACGAGAATCTTGCTAGAGACGCGCTGGATATGCTCATGAATAATTTAAGCTACCATGCTGGCCGACGGCGCGTCAACGCAATCCAAAACCGGGCCCGGCACGTTCACTAAGCCATTAAGGGGAGCGACGATGGCTTTTAGGGTGACTCGGATCGCGGCTTTGGGCGCATGGGGTGCCGTGTTTTGGCTCGCCGCCGCCGGCGGCGCCACCGCCCATCCACTGGGAAACTTCACGATCAATCACCTCGCGGAGATACGTCCGCAGCGTGGCGCGCTACGCGTCCATTACGTTCTCGATATCGCGGAGATTCCGACGTTCCAAATCATGAATGCGGGCAGCTGGACGCCGCAGCGACGGCGCGCCTGGGAGAACGAAGAGGCGCTGCGCGTGGCAGCGGGGCTCTCCATCGAAGCCAACGGCACGATGCTTCCGATGCGCCTCGAAGGTGCGACGTCGCGCACCCGTCCGGGCGCGGGCGGCCTTCCCATCCTGTATTGGACCGGCGACTTCACCGTCTCGGCGCCTTGGAAATCAACGATAACCGTGCACGATCTCGTCTACGCGGATCGGCGAATCGGTTGGAAAGACATCGTGTTGCCCGGCTTGTCCGAGCCGACCAACGAACTCCGCTCGTATCCGAACGCGCTGATTGGCTCACCCCGCCACAACGACGTCGCGACGTTCGACCTCTTTAGCGGGCGCGTCGCGCACGTGCGCGTCAGCGGCGACGATGCGGCCTCCTGGGGAGTGAACTCGATCGTGCGATCGTCGGCCTTGTCCGACCTCTTCTCGCGCGGGACGCAGACGCCGCTCTTGATCTTTCTGACCATTCTGGCCGCCTTCGGACTCGGGGCGCTCCACGGCCTCGAGCCGGGCCACGGCAAAGCTTTGCTGGCGTTCACGCTCGTTGGAGCTCGGGCAACATTCAAACAAGCCGTGATTTTGGCCGGCGCGCTTACCTTCGCGCATACCATCGCCGTGCTTTTGCTCGGAGCGTTGCTCTTCTTTGCCGCCGGATTCGCCACCGAGAGCCTCTTTACGTGGATCACGCTGCTCTCTGGTGCGGCGGTTGCAATCATTGGGGCGCGCACGCTGTCGGCCGCCGTGAAGCGCGCGCGGCACGCGCACGACCATCACCACGATCGCGAGCACGCTCATTCGCACGCGATCCCGGGTTCGACACCACTCCATTTCCCGAGCGCCGTGATCGCGGCAATGAGCGGCGGCATCGCGCCCTGTCCGGCAGCAATCGTCGTGCTGCTCACGGCGTTGCACCTGCACCGAGTCGGCTACGGTCTGTTTCTCATCGTCGTCTTTAGTCTCGGCCTGGCGGCGATCCTGACCGGCCTGGGCTTTGCGGTCGTCCACGGCGCCGCATGGCTGCAACGCCGGTCTTCCTTTGCGCGCCTTACGCGCATCGCTCCATTCCTTACCTCCGGCGTCATCTCGACGATCGGCGCGATCATGCTGGCCCAAGGGCTCACCGATCAAGGCGTCGCTATACCCCGTCTCGCCGTCGTGACGCTCACGCTCTGCAGCGTCGCGGCCTTCGCTTTGATTCCGTCAGTCTTCTCGTCGCATTCAACACACCACCACCCACTGGCCATAAAGGAGCCCGTATGAAACTGCTTCGACCCATCATAACGGTGGCGGCGGTTTTCGTGCTCGCCTTCTCGGTTTCGCTCTACTCCGTTAGAGTTGCCCGGGGATCCGACCATCAAGACTCGCCGACCGTCGTTGCTAACCCGCTCGCGGACATTACCGACGTCTTCGCTTTCCCGGATCCGCACGATGCTTCACGCGTCGCGCTCGTCATGGACGTGCGCCCGCTCATTCCAGCCGGCATGTACAGCGGCCTCGCGCTCGATCCCAACCTGCTCTATCAGTTCAAAATTGCCAATACCGGCGTTACCTCCGGATCGTTTACGGAGAATACCGTGGTACAGTTCACGGCAGATTCGTCCGGCAGCACTCAAAATATCACGCTGTACGGCCCGGGCAAGCCGAACGAAGTTGGAACGTCTAACACGCTCATCGGCAAGACCGGCACTTTTCCGTTTGGAAAAGCCGCATCGCTCAAGGGCGGCATCAAGGTCTTCGTCGGTCCGCGACGCGACCCGTTTTTCTTCGACCTCGCGCAGTTTTTCAAGATCATTCCCGATCGGAACTACATGAACCATCCGCACGTGCCACCGGCCACGGCGACGTCTTTCCGCTTCGCTTCGAAGAATCAAAAGATCGTCCTCAACGGAGTGAGTTATGGAACGGCCGGTTCCAACAAGTGCGTGATCGCAAAGCCGAAGGACTTGTTGGCGCCGTACGACGTCCTCTCGATCGTCATCGAAATGCCTAAGAAGCTGCTCGCCCCGGCAAGCGGATCGCCCGGCGTCATCGGCCTCTGGGTTACCACTGCCACGCCCGGATCAGAGTAAGGGAGTAAACACAAAATGACAACACGCTATAAACTCACGCTTCTTGCGACGATCCTTGCCGGGGCGATCGTCGGGGGTTGCACGTCAGGTGCCGGCGTCTTCAACCCGCAGGCGGAGAGAGCCGGCCTCTCACCCACCACCGGATCGATGGTGTATAAGCAGATCGAGCTGCTTTCCCGGCCCGCCGTCAAAGAAGTCTTCGAGCTGTTCGAAAGTCATAATAAGACCAACCGCGCCGAACCCTACGCCGATCCCGTCCTGCAAGCGCAGATCAAGTCGTTTACGTTGAACTTCCGCAGCAAGGAAAACGCCGACACGCTGCAAGCCGTTCTCTATCCCAACGTAATGAAGGCCGATCTTTCGCAAGACGTTACGACGGCTTCCTATCTTGGTTACGAGACGGGTGGCGCGACCGGCAGCAAATGGGGCGGGCGCGCGCTCGACGACGACATCGTCGGCATCTCGCTGAACGCCATTTTTGGCAACACCCTCTCGGCGCTCGGTTTGATCCCCGACGACAAGAAGGAAGCCCCCTGTCTCGCCCTCGACAACGTCGCTTACGATAAGTCCAATACCAAAACGTTCCCCTACATCCAGGCGCCGCTCTAAAACGTGAGGACGTCTACGGCGGCCGTCGCCCTCGTGGCGGCGGCTGCCCTTGGGGCGGCGTGGCCGTGGTTTGCCTCGCATCGCGCGCAGGCGACCGGGATCCAACCCGCTCCGATTTCGAGCGATTACCGGCAGCGCGACCGGTTGATCGCGTTCGAGGAAACTCAGGCGCGTCTCGACCCCGGCGATCAAATCACTCGGCGGATGCTTGCGGGTGAATACCTCCAGCGATTCCGAGAAACTGGCGACCTCAACGACGTTGCGCGCGCACACGCGATGGCCGAGCGGTCGCTGGCGCTTCAACCTCAAGGTAACACGCAAGCGTTGAGCGTCATTGCATCGAGCGACATCGTCTTTCATCGCTTTCGTGCGGCGCTCTCAGCCGAACGCGCCGCCTCGGAGGCCGATCCGTCGAACGACGGCGCGCGCGCGCAGAGCGCCTCAATTCTCATGGAAATCGGGCGCTACCAAGAGGCCGAGCAAATTTTGAATCACCCGTCCGACCCAGACGTCGATCCGACTTGGATGTCGATTCGCGCTCGCTATGACGAACTGACCGGCAACGTCGCCGGCGCTCGCGTCGTCCTGGACGAGGCGACCCGACGAGTCGACCGGATGACCAGCATATCGGCCTACGCGCGCTCGTGGTACCACCTGCGCGACGCGCAACTTGCCTTCGAAGCTGGGGACGGGCAGACCGCAACTGCTGAGTACGACGAATCGCTGCGCATCTATCCATACAACTCGATGGCGTTGCTCTTTGCGGCAAAGCTCTATCGCGCGCACCACGACTGGCAGCGTGCGCTCGCAGCGGCCACACGCAGCGCCGACCTCTACCCGCTCCCGCAGGCGCTAGGGTATGAGGCCGACGCGCAGCGAGCCCTGGGGGACGAAGAAGGCGCGCAGCGAACCGATGCGCTAATTGCGGCCGAGCAGCGCCTGTTCAACCTGCAGGGCATTAACGACCGGCTGCTGGCCATGTACTATGCCGAACATCACGAACATTTGAACGACGCCTTAGCCGCAGCTCGCTCCGACATCGCCAAACGTGGTGACGAGATCTATGCGGACGACACGATGGCGTGGGTCTTGGCCACGATGGGCCGCTGGAAGGAAGCGCGAGTTTACGCCGTGCGCGCGGCGCGCTATGATACCGCCGATCCGGAGCTGCAGTACCACTGCGGCGTCATCGCGTGGCACGCAGGTTATGCCGGCGAGGCTCGGCGCCGCCTCTCAGCAGCGCTGGCCGTAGACGCCTCGTTCCACCCGTTCTACGCCGACGATGCGCGCCGGATTCTCGGCTCGATTTCGCAATGACCGCACTACGAAATAAGGCCTCCCTTCTCTACGTTTTTTTAATCGGGCTCAACGTCACGGCGTGGGGCTTGGCGTTTTGGCTCTTTTCGTCGCGCCCGCTGCTGCTGGGAACGGCGTTGCTCGCGTATACGTTCGGCTTGCGACACGCCGTCGACGCCGATCACATCTCGGCCATCGACAACGTCACCCGAAAACTCATGCAGGATCGCAAGCGGCCAGTCGGCGTGGGTTTCTTCTTCTCACTTGGACACTCCACCGTCGTGATCGCGCTCACCGTGGGGATCGCCCTCGCCGCCTCGCTCGTCAAAGGCCAGCTACCGGGGCTGCAACGGGTCGGGGCGCTGGTCGGCACGAGCGTCTCCGCCACGTTTCTTCTGCTGGTGGCGGCGATCAACTTGATCGTGCTGATCGATATCGTGCGCGCCTTTCGGAGCGCGCGCCGCGGAGAAACCTATAATCAGCAAGGCGTCGAGGAGATGCTCGACGGGCGCGGGCTCATGGGGCGGTTTTTCCGGCCGCTTCTCAAGCTGGTCGACAGCAGTTGGAAGATGTATCCGATCGGCCTGCTTTTCGGACTTGGGTTCGACACCGCGACCGAAGTTGGGCTTCTGGGAATCGCGGCCGTTGAAGCCGGCAAAGGGCTTCCGGTCTACGACATTCTCATCTTCCCGCTGCTCTTTACCGCCGGCATGTCGCTCGTCGATACGACCGACGGCATCCTCATGCTCGGCGCATACGGCTGGGCCTTCGTTAAGCCGATGCGAAAGCTCTACTACAACATGGTGATCACGCTCGTTTCGGTCCTTGTCGCGCTCATCGTGGGCGCGATCGAAGCCGCGAGCGTCGTCGCCATGCAGCTCCGCTTGAGCGGAGGAATCTGGGACGCGGTCAACTCGCTGAGCGGCAACTTCGGAACGCTCGGCTTCATCATAATCGGAGTCTTTCTGGTGAGCTGGGGAGTCTCGACCGCGATTTACAAGCTCCGCCGCTACGACGAAATGCCCGCGCAGTTTATCCCGAGCGCTTCGACGACGCTCGGCATAGGATCAGGGTGACGGAGCCGGGGTGACGCTGCGGTCGCCTTGACAAACACCGGGGCGACATCATATAGTTAGCTAAGCTAACTAAATGCGATGGAGGCAAATCCCGTGGTTGACGTGAAGCTGGCGTTTGTGATGCTCGGTTCGAGCGACCTCGATCACGCGACTACCTTTTACTCCGATCTCATCGGACTTCGAATGAGCGCCCGGTTCGGGGATTTTGCGCTGTTCGAGACGGGTGAGACGACGCTGGCGCTTAGCGGCGAACTCGCTCCCCACGCCGGCGATCGGCCCACGCAGGAGTGCGTCTTCGGCGTTGCCAGCGTCGGTCAAGCGTACGCGGCGCTCAAGGACCGCATTGCCTTTATCAACGAGCCGCGCCCGATCAACGCCGAAAACTGGGCCGTGAACTTCCGCGACCCCGACGGTCACTTCTGCTCTTTCTATGGCCCGCAATAGCGAGCGGCGGCGTGTGGCGGAGCGGTTGCACTCTGCGGCGATCCACGTATTGCGTTACGCGAGGCAGGCCGATCGGAACGCCGCGATCGGCCCGGCGCAGCTCTCGGCGCTGTCGGTGCTCGTCTACGGGGGCCCCTGCAACCTTCGCGAGCTTGCCGACGCCGAACAGGTCGCCCCGCCGACGATGACGCGAATTGTGGCGGCCTTGCGGCGCGGCGGATACGTTCGCCTCAAGCGCTCCCCGCACGACGGCCGTTCGTCGATCGTCGAGACGACGGCGAAAGGCAGCGCGGCGCTGAAGAAGGCCCGCGCGGCTCGTTTGGATCTCATCGACGGATTGCTCGCCCGGAGCTCGCAGCCGGATATCGCGGTGCTCGGAGAGGCTCTGGCGGCGGTTTTCCCACAGGCGGCGCCCTCGTGAACCCACTCGCGCCCGGATTGCTCGTAGCGCCCTACTCCGGCGAACTGCCGCCGCTGGCACCCGAGCTGGAGAAGCCGATTCGCGAACGCATGCAGCTGATACCGATCTTTAAGAGCCTGCGCTTTTCTGCGACGCGCCTCGGCTCCGGCTGCTTCGAATGCACGGTCGCTCGCAACAAAGAGTTTGACGGGATTTTCGACTCGTTTCACGGCGGCCTGCTTATGACCGCCGCCGATTCCGCCGCCGCCATCGTCAGCCTGACCGTGTGGGGCGCGCAGAGCCGCATCACGACCACCGACATGAACATCCGCTTTCTCGCGCCAGCGCGCAGCGACGTCAAGCTCTTCGCGCAAGCGATCAGACAGGGACGCACGCTGATTCCGGTAACTTCTAATTTCTGGCGCGACGACGGCGTGCTGGTCGCCGTTGCGCAAGTAACCTACATGAGGCTCGACTAACGATGTGTTTCTTCCATTCTCCCTTTACCGACTCGATGACGCGCGCGCAAGCCCTCAAAGGCATCGCGGCGGTCGGCGCCCTGCCGATCATGCCGTCGATCAGCGGCGTACCCTCGGTGCAAGATCTCAACACCGGCCGCGACCTTACGGCCATCTTCGGCTCGACGGCGTTCGTCGGCAGCGATCTAACGCCGCTGCACGACGCCACAATCCTGATACGCGGCGAGCGCATCCAAGCGATCGGGCCGGCGCGCGACGTTGCCATCCCGGCATCGGCCTTTCGGATCGACGCAACCGGCCTCTTTACGATACCCGGCCTGATCGACAGCCACGTCCACTTTTTTCAGTCGGGCGGCCTCTACACGCGCCCCGACGCAATCGATCTGCGCTCCGTGCGCCCGTATACCGACGAGATCCAGTGGGTCCGCAACAATCTGCAGGACACGTTCGCGCGCTATCTGCGCGCCGGCATCACTTCGGTCCTCGATGCCGGCGGGCCATTTTGGAACTACGACGTCCGCACGCAAGCCCAACAGACGCCCGTCAGCCCGCGCGTGATGGTCGCCGGGCCGCTCATCTCGAGCGTCGATCGCAGCATTCTCGACCCGTACAACGACCCCCCGATCGTGAAGATCGACACGATCGCGGCCGCCCGCGCGTTAATCGACCGCGAAATCAACGCGCAAACCGATTTCGTAAAGTTCTGGTGGATCGTGACGCCGGAGCAACCCGCCGTCGCCTTCCAGCCGATAGCGAGCGCGGCGATCGAGTACGCGCATTCGCGCGGTGCGCGCGTCATCGTCCACGCGACGCAGCTCGAAACCGCGCGGCTGGCCGTTGAATCGGGGACGGATATCCTCGCGCACAGCGTCTTCGACGTCGACGTGGACGAGGCGTTCCTCGAGCTCGTCCGATCGCGCAACGTCATCTACTGCCCGACGCTCATCGTGCTTGGCAACTACGGCTACACGTTCCACGGCGCACCGAACCTCACGTCGAACGATCTGCGCGTCGCCAATCCCGACGCCGTCGGAACGCTCTTCAACATGCAGGACGTCGAGAGCGCCCTGGCGCCCGACGTGCTGGAGCGAATCCGCGCCATGCGGCCGACGGAGCCGCCGTACGCGGCGATGCGCAACCTCAAGCGGGTACACGAGGCCGGGATCCGCATCGCATTCGGAACCGATGCGGGAAACATCGGCACGCAGCATGCTTCGTCGTTCTACGACGAGGCGCTCGAGATGGTTGCGTCGGGGCTTTCGCCCAAGCAGGTACTGCTGACGGCCACGCGCGGCGGCGCAACAATGATGGCGCGCTCGAGCGACCTCGGCACGATCGAACGCGGCAAGCTTGCCGATCTGGCCATTCTCAAAGCAAACCCGCTCGACGACATCGCCGCGCTCGGCGCGGTCAAGCTCGTCGTCAAAGGCGGCCGGATTTTCGATGCAGGCTCAATCTTGAACGAGACGCCCGAGCAGATCGTGCAGCGCCAGGTCAACGCGTATAACCATCACGATGCAGAAGTTTTCTCCGAAACGTACGCAACCAATGCGGTCGTTCATCGCCCCGGTACCTACGTTCGGACGCGCGCCGCGATTTCGTCGGCCTACAAGGGCCTCTTTACGAGCAACCCGCAGCTACGCGTGGAGATCGTCGAACGTACCGTCAACGGCAAATCGGTCGTCGACAAAGAGCACGTCACCGGATTCGCCGATGGTCGCACGATCGACGCAACCGTTACCTATACGGTGACCGACGGCGAAATCATTTCGGCCGACGCCGCCTGATACTTGGAAATCAGAGTTTCCCAAGGGGTTCACTTCAATTTTGTCAGCACGTAATAAGCGACGTCGTGCAGATCCTGCTTGGAGAGTTTCCAACGCGGCATAACGCGATTGAGAGGTTGTCCGGTATTGTCAATGCCGGTGGCGATCGCGCGTTCGAGAAGAGCGAGCGTGTAGGGCGGTTTCTGCTCGGTCACCAGCGCCTTGTGCCGCAGGTCCGCGCTGACCGCGCCGCCCGGTAAGTGCACACCGCCCGAGCCATCGGCGCCGTGGCATGCCGCACACTTTGGGTAAAGGGCAGGCGGCTTTGCGACGATCTGTGAGCCCTCGGAATCGAGCCCGGTTTGGAAGATCGATTGGCCGTTTGCCACAGCAGTCGCCGGCGACGAATTCGCCGACGAATTCCCGTGCGAAGCCGACGAGCACGCTGCGACGGCAAAAGCCGCGGCCAGCAGCAGTACGATACTTTTTGCGCGCGTTTGTTCCATCCTAAGGACCGGCCGGTGCGTTGAGCGACTGCAGCGTGAGCGTCGCAGGGTCGAGCTCGTAGTTGCCCGGAGCGACGAGATCGTTCGGATAGGCGCAAATCACGCTGTTATTCGGTCCCCAGATCACGACGAGATTCGGCGGGCCACACTCGGTCTGCGTCAAACCGTAATCGACGAGCAGTTGCGCCCCTGGGCTGCTCGGCCCAGCCTGATACGAGGGGAAGATTTGGTAATCGTTATAGTCGACGATCGAACCGAAGAGGGGCACGCTGTTCACACCAATTACCCAGGGCCCCCAAAAACCGCCGCCCCAATAGTACGGCACGGGATACCATATCACACCGCGATTCCATCGCCACCCTCCCCAGTGACGCGGGTTATTTACAACCGGACCGCGCCAATACCGATACGGACCGGCGCGATAAGGAACGTGCGGCGGATAGGTACGGACCATCGATTGCTGAGGCGCAACGTGGTAGCCGGACGGCGCGTGAACCGGCGACGGATGAACCTGTGTCGGACCGCCATTGACGTCATGCGGAGGAAAACCGAAACCAGTTGGATTTGCGGGATGACCACCAGGTGGAGCGGGCGCCGGATGATATGCCGGAGTCGATGGATGATACGCAGGCGCCGACGGATGATAGACGGGCGCCGGGGCCGGCGGATGTACCGACGAAGCGCGCTGCGCAAGCGCTCCGGCCGGCGCTAGCGAGACGAATGCGCCTGCAAGGACGCAGCAAAGAAAGCGCTTCACGGTTTCACCTCATCGACGGTGCCTTTGGAAGTAACGTACGTTCCGTGCGCCGTCTTAAACAGCACTAGGACTGTGCGCGGCGCCAACATGTCCGACGAAAGCGGGAGATGATGGGCCTCGCTCGTCATATTGAGAAAAACCGATCCGTAGTCGATCGCAATCGGGTGGGTCTTGCCGTTTTGGGTCAGAATCACCGAGTAGGGAAGACAGCGCTGGACGCTGTTGTCGAACGAGCAGGCGCCGGTCACGATTTTCAAGATTCCTTTTCCATCGGCGGTACGCAGCGTGAGCGTCTGTCGATCCAAAGCAATGTTGACCTTGCCGTAGGTTTTTACCGTGCCGTTTCTCTCCTGGATGAGGGTGACGCCCTTGGCACTCGCCGGCGAGCCGGTCGCCAGCCATGCCGCCCATCCGGCAAGGCAAGCAGCTGCGAGCCCGATTCGCGCTTTAGCTTTCATCTAGTAGAGCTCTTTCCCAATTTTAGGCCTAAAGCGTCAGCGTCGCCCTTGCAAGCGGTGCTACGTGACCGCCGATTTCGATGCCGCGTTCGCCGCGCTCACCGTCAATGACGACGTGCAGAATGCTGCGTCGCCCCATCTTCGCGCCTTGCTCGCTGATGAACCGGGATCCGTCGGCGCTGCTCACCAAACCGTGCGACATCATGAACGCGGCTAGCGGCCCGGTCGCGCTCCCGGTTGCGGGGTCTTCGACGATGCCGAAGTCGTTGGCGAACATCCGCGAGTAGGCACCTTCTTCGGCCGGCGTAAAAACGAAGAGACACGAGGGCTCCGGCTCGTCTGCGAGTAGCCGGCGCAGCGCGACCGCGTCAACTTCGGCTCGGTCGACTGCAGCTTTATCGCGCAGCGGAATGAAGACCGCGGGATTCCCGGCCGAAACGTTTTGGCACGGAACGTTGCCGAGCAGGTCGCCGGGCTCGAGACCGATCGCTGCCGCGCAAAGCGCCGGATCGTACTCGCGCGAGGTACGAATCGGCGGCGTACGCAGCCAAATCAATTCTTCGTCGTCGACACGAACGTCGACGGGCCCGACGCTTTCGTCGAGCACGAAGCGGCGCCGGTCCTTTGCAATCTTTCCAACGTCGCGCAAGACCCAGGCGGTTCCAACGGTCGGATGGCCGGCGAACATCATCTCTTTGACGGGCGTAAAGATGCGAACTCGGGCTGCCGATCCCGAGCGCTCCGCTGGAAAAACGAATGTCGTCTCCGAGAGATTCATCTCGCGTGCGATCCTCTGCATCGTGGCATGGTCGAGGCCGGTCGCGTCGTGAAAGACCGCGAGCGCGTTGCCCTCGAGCGGCGTTTGCGTGAAGACGTCGACGATCCGGTAATCTACATCCATCGCGGCTTAGAAAACCGCTATGCCGGCGGCGGTTGCATCGTTCTTTACCGCTCGACGAGCTTCATCATCTCGGGCGTGTAGCGTTCCCCCGCGGTCTGCGATGCGAGGCCATCGAGTTGAGCCAGCTGTTCGGGTGTAAACTTGAGGTCGACCGCACCAACATTCTCCTCGACATAGCGGACGCGCTTCGTGCCCGGGATCGGAACGACGTCGTCCCCCCGCGAAAGTACCCATGCGAGCGCTACCTGCGCGGGCGTCGCACCGCACTGCTGCGCAACCTCACGCACCACCGCCACGAGCGCTTCGTTGGCTCGCGCGTTCTCCTCCGAAAAGCGCGGATTTGTCTTACGGAAGTCGTTTTGCGAGAGGCTTGCTACGTCGACGGAGCCGGTGAGGAAGCCGCGCCCTAGCGGGCTATACGGCACGAGGCCGATACCCAGCTCGCGGGCTGCCGGCAGCACCTCGTCTTCGACGCCCCGCTCCCAGAGCGAGTATTCGCTTTGTAACGCGCTGATGGGATGCACCGCATTCGCGCGCCGCAGCGTCTCCGGTCCGACTTCCGAAAGCCCGAGATACCGAACCTTGCCGGCCTCGACGAGTTCCTTCATCGCGCCGACCGTCTCTTCAACCGGCACGCTGGGATCGCGCCGGTGCTGGTAATAGAGATCGATCGCGTCGATCCCCAGACGCATCAACGACTGGTTGGCGACGCGCTTGACATTCTCGGGCGACCCGTCGACGCCGCGCACGCCATTGTTGAACTTAAAGCCGAACTTCGTCGCGACGATCACGCCTTCTCGGCGACCGCGCAAGGCCCGGCCTACCAACTGCTCGTTGGTATACGGGCCGTAGACCTCCGCGGTGTCGAGAAAGTTGATCCCCAGTTCGAGCGCGCGATGTATCGTCGCAATCGCTTGACCCTCGTCGGGCGCGTTGCCATAGGCCCAGGTCATCCCCATGCAGCCCAGCCCGATTGCGGAGACGGTCAGGCCCTGCGTGCCAAGTTTGCGTCGTTCCATAGCTTTATTGTAGCAGGACGAGCAGCGCCCCGGCTGAAGATAGGAGGCCCTTGCTCTCGAGCCACCGATCTCGACGTCCGCTGCGACGGCGGAATATAACCAATATCGTCCTCTGGGCCAAGCTCTGATCGAAGAGGCGATTCAGCGCGATGAGTTCGAGGGCATCCGCCGCTCGATCGATGCGGCCCGGCGAATCGACCCGAAGGCCGGCGCCACCAGCATCGAAGTTGCGGGCGGCCGCGTCGCGTTCGCCGGCGTCGATTCGCCTTTCTCGCAAGCTTCGGGCGTGGGCACTCGCGGACCGGTTCGCGCCTCCGACCTTGCGAAGATTACCGAGTTCTATGAGTCGCGCGGTGCGATACCGATGGTTTTCGTCGTACCGGCAACGCATCCGTCACTTGCATCGGAACTGACGGCGGCCGGCTACGCTCCAGGCGACCGCGAGCAAACCCTCGTAGCATCCGGCGATCTGATAGGTCAGGCGCGCCGCGACGACCGCATCGGCGTCGCTAAAGATATTGCGGCTTGGGCGAAAGCTTCGGCGGCGGGCTTTCTGGAACGCGAGGAGCTCGAACCTGGTGACGACGTCATCGCGCTGATTCTCGCAACGGCGGAAGGAACGATTGCGCTCGAAGTGCGGGAGGGCGACAGAATTATCGCGACCGGGGCGATGTCGGTAACCGGCGACAACGCCGCGCTCTTTGCCGGCTCGACGCTCACGGCGTCTCGGCGGCGGGGCTGGCACACGGCTTTGATTCGCGATCGCGTCGCTCGCGCCCGCGAGGCCGGTGCGACCCTCGTCCGCGCGACGGCCGCCCTGGGAAGCGTCTCCGAACAAAACTTTACGCGGTGCGGGTTCGTCAGTCTTTACACGAGAGTGCTTTGGCTTCGACCGTTGCGCGCATCGAGCTGATCGCGCGAAACGTCCGCTGCTGCTGCCGGATCGGCAGCCATCCGAGGATGAGCGTATCCATGGGTTGCCACATGATGACCCAGCCGGCGATCACGAGCGTTTCGACGGCCAGCGTACGGATCGCGTCGGGCAGGAAGTCCGTGTGCTGCACTCCAGCAGTTACCAGCAGGCTAAGGGCAAAGAACGCCAGGCCCCATAAAAACGTACTCACGGCTCCGTGACGCCACTCCGTCATTTGAAGGGTCGCTTCGGCGATCTTGTGCGAGCAGTATCGGGCAATCGCCCGTTCCACGCGGGATTGTGTCTGCGGCGACACCTCCTCCGGGGGCAACACAACGCGTAGCCGCATCTTCGCGAGACCGGACGTGAGGTTGGGAAATCGGGTGATCTGTGCGATGCTCCCAAGCGCGTTGCCGTCGTCGGCAAATGGGTCAAACTCGCGCTCGGAAAAGAGTTCGCACAGCGCGCGCGCGCGAATCGTCAATTCGGTGGGTGGCTCGTGACGCCTCGTTTTCATTCGGTATCCTCCGGCGGAGGATTGGCCGGAACCTCCGCAAATATCTCTGCGTTGCTTCGCAACGGAGGGGTAGATGCTGCGCGGATTTTGGATTACCTTAACCGTATCGCTTACGCTGGTTGCATGTGGACGAGCACCGTCGGCGGGGCCGGCGTTTCCGGCGTTGCCCATAGGTGCGGCGGCGCAGACCGAACGCTCGACGCTCCCCTCTGGCAAGATAACGCACATCGTCTTCGTCATTCAAGAGAACCGGACGCTGGACAACATCTTCGGAGGCCCCAAGCCGTTCCCCGGAGCCGACGCTGCCTCGAGCGGGAAGACGATCGACGGCAAAACGATCCCGCTCAAGAAGATCGACCTCGGAACGCTGACCGGCACGCAGGATCCGGACAACTTTCATAAGCCGTGGCTGTGGGCGTGCGATCCGCCCGCCGGGCAACCGCCGTTTACGGTCGGCGAAGTATCCCCGTGCAAAATGGACGGCTTTAACGTCGCTGCGTCGCCACATCCCGACTACACGCCGACGGCCTCTACAGACACGATTTACTCGTACGTCGATTACCCGCAGACCGAGCCGTATTGGACCATCGCTCAGCAGTTCACGCTCGGCGACCACTTTTTCATGGGGCACAATAGCGAGTCGTACACGGCCCACCAGTTTCTCTTCTCGGCCCAGTCGAACAAGGTCGCCAGCGCGCCGGACTTCCACAAGGCGTCGTCGTATTGCGGCGCTCTCTATCTCGGTTGCGCCTACACGCCGTGGGGTTGCGATTCTCCCACCGGAACGACGACGTCCCTGATCGACGAGCGGGGTACGTTGAAGCCGAACGGACCGTTCCCGTGCTTCAAGTATCCGGCCCTTGCCAATCGTGTCGACGAAGCGGGTCTAACGTGGCGCCTCTACGCGCACTCGCTCTGCGCGAACATCAACGGGCTCGACGCGAACGCTTCGATCAGCATGACGTCCCTCTGGCCAAAGTCGCGAGGGTGGATGTCCCGCTGCCACTTCCGGACTCCGTTCGAAGCCTTTCTCCCGACACGGATCGACACGGCAAACTTCCGTACCCCGGAAACGACTTTCCTCACCGACGTCCGTGACGGTCATGGCCTTGCTAGTGTCACGTGGGTCCTGCCGGGTCTGGTTACCTCGGACCATCCCGGCGTGCCCGCAGGGTATTGCGGCCCCTGGTGGGTCGCGAACGTCGTGAACGCGATCGGCTTGAACAAGAAGGACTGGGATTCAACCGTAATCTTCATTTTGTGGGACGACTGGGGCGGCTATTACGACCACATGAGGCCGTACGTCGTGCGCGACCAGCAAGGCCCGGGTTTCCGCGTGCCGTTGCTCGTCGTTTCCCCTTATGCAAAACACGGGCACGTCGCCCACACCGACGTCGAGTTCGCAACGCTGCTCAAGTTCACCGAAGAGACGCTCGGGCTCAAATCCCTCGGCGCAACGGATGCCACTCCGTATCTGCACGATCTGGACGATTTTTTCCAGCCGCAACCGCAGCCGTTTACGAAGATCAAAATCCCAGCCAGAATCTCGTTCCCGTGTAGCGTCCTGCCCAAGGCTCAGCCCAACTCAACCTCGCGGTGGCTCCGGATGGACGGCGACGACTAGCGAGGACAGCTAGGGTTCTTTGCCGCCGCCGGCGGCGAGAAACGTTACGACATCCCACGCGTTGCGAATGCCGATGAAGATCAGCAACAGCACGCCGCCGGCAACTGCGAAAAGAGCGTCTCTGGGACCGCGATGCAACGCGATCGCGCCTGCGGCGAGGGTGGCGTAGGCGATGAATGGCAGGATCGAGTACCAGATCCAATCCTCGACATCCGCAGTGTATTCCTTGAGGCCCCTCGTTCGAAAAGCGACGCGCAGAATGTAGATAACCCCGTAGCAGCCGACGATCGCGACGATCGCGCTAACGTAGACCAGCGAAGGCCAGGGGACACAGAGGATGGCCGAAACGAGCAGCGCCGTGCAGAAGTGCATGACCGTCGGCGTGCTGAACGTCGCGATGCCGTCGTGGCGCGCAGGCGAAGCATACTCCTCTCCGCGCACCAAGGTGATCACCACGAATATCAATCCGGTGAGCGCGGCAGCCGACGAGCCGGCAATCACGTAAAAGTTCGACCATGCGGCAAGCGCGGCCGGAACGGTTTCAACCAATTTCTTTTACCCCCAGCGCCGCTGCTGCTTGCGCGGCGGCGCGTTCGCCAGTTTCAATTGCGCCGTTGACGGTGCCACCTTGACCATCGCTCGACGTCGCCTCGCCGGCAAAGAACAGCGAGTCGTCGAGGGGGGCGGCGAGCACGGCGCGCGCATTCCCGCCGCCGACGGCCACGTAGCTGTACGCCCCACGCGCAAACGGGTCGTCGCTCCAGTCGTGCGTGTGGCCACCCTCGAACTCCCGGCCCGCAAGCTCGTTCTCGTCCAGCAACCTCCCGAAGCCATGTAGTGCCTTCTCGATGAGATCCGCCGCGCAAACGCCGCTTAGGGCAACTGCGCCCGGACCACCGACCCACGCGACGATCAGCTGGCTTCGAATCGGCAACTGCGTCCAGAACGTCGGGATCGGCTGGCCGTCGATGTAAAAGAAGGCTGCGTCGTGGTAGCGGCCACCCGCAACCCGCTCCCAAAACGCCGTTCGGAAGGCCAGTGCGACCTTTACAACGTGTCCCATCTCAATTTGGGCAATCGCCGCGCGCTTTGCGGACGGAAGGTCGGGCACGAAGCTGACCTCGGTTTCGTCGCCACGGTGGCGCAAGACGCCCACCGGAAGCGTGACGATTGCAGCCCGCGCTCGTAGCGTTTGCGATTCGCCGCGCGAGCCGGTCGCCGCGACGATGACACCGTCGCGCCGCCACGAAATGCGGTGCACGCAGGTTGACAAGGCCAACGCAACCCCGGCGCGCTCGCAGCCGTCGCGAAGCTGTTCGAACATCGGCCCGTATCCGCCCAGCGGTCGCGCGCTGGTGGAATCCGTGCCCGATTCAAATTCGTCGGCAATCGCTTTGACGCTGGCAATCGCAGGATCCGCGGCTTCGAATCCCTCGACGAAGGCGCGCGCCGACTGCGCGGTCTCGCGCAGCGCGCCGTCGTTTTCGAATCGCCGGAGAAACTGCTCCACGCTTTCGTCGTCCCGGAGGGAGCGCGAGCCTTCGAATATGCGCGCGGACGATGCAAAACTTTTTTCCTCGCACCGGAGCCCGCCGCTCTCGCGAACCCACGCATCGCCGCCCATGTCGATCGCCGCGCTCCCGGCTTCGCGAAGCAACGCCTTGGTCCGTTCGGCCGGTCCGTGAATAAACTCCGCGCCGAGTTCGGCCGGCGTTGCAATCCCGGCTATGGGGTGTGAGAGCACGCGCCCCCCGACGCGATCGCGCGCTTCAAGCAGCAGTACCCGCAGCTTTCGCCGCCCAAGGCTTCGCGCGGCCGCCAGCCCCGCCGCGCCGGCCCCGATGACGACGACATCTGAGTCCATTCGCTCGACGATCGGCTCGCTAGGGAGACTCGGGCGACGCGCTCGGCTTCGGTCCCAGCGACCGCTTCAGCAGGTCGGGAGGCGCGGCCACGCACCCGATCCGGCCGAGTGGGTTGTCGCAAAGCTGCGGGTTGGAAAAGTTCGCGCCGGTGGTGATGGCGTCGTGCATTGGATCGCATGCGGCTGCGCGCTTCGCATCGGTGACTTGATACCAGCAGAGGACGGCACCGGTGAAGTTCGTCCCGCGCAGATCGGCTTGCGAAAGATCGACGGAGATCAGCGTCACCCCCGAGAGGTCGCGCGCGTTCAGCCGGCCGCCGCTGAAGTTGCACGAGATGCACCCGCTCAGCAGCTGCCGCAGCTGCGCGTCCTCTATGGATGAACTGAACCCCTTGAAGTTTGCCGCCACCATTCGCACGTTGGAAAAGGAGGAGCCATCCAAGAGCGCGCCACCGAAGTTGCACGCAACGCAATCCGCGGAATCGAAGTGAGTCCCCCGCAGATCGGCCTTCTCAAAGTTTATCGCGATGAGCCGCGCCCCGCGAAACGACGAGTTGCTTAGCGTCGCCTTCTCGAAGTTTGTACCGATCAAGACGCCGTTGGTAAAGTCCGAGTTCGCCAACGCCGCTCCGGCGTAGTTGCAGCCCTCGCAGAACGCTGGCGCCGCGGCGTTCGCTCGCCAAAGGCACGTTACCGCGAGCGCAAGCGCGCATACGGCGATAAAGAATGGCTTCATCGGGCTGCGCGTTCGATGTCCAACAGGGTTCTCTTGCGCTCCAGGCCCCAACGGTAGCCTCCCAATGCGCCTGAATCGCGAATGACGCGGTGGCACGGGACGATGAGTGCGACCGGGTTACGCGCGACGGCCGTCGCCACGGCCCGGGCAGCCCCCGGACGGCCGATACCGGCGGCAACCTCGCGGTACGACTGCACGTCGCCGCAGGGAATCGACTGCAGATACTTCCAAACGCGCATCTGAAAGGCCGTCGCGCGGATGTCGAGTGGAAGGTTGAGATTCGGCCGTTCACCTAAGAGGTGGCGCGCGATGGCGTCGGTCCACGTAGTAAAATCCGGATGGTACGGCGCTCGCATCGGCGCGATCTCGGCGTTGGCATATTCCGTCTGCAACTTCTCGCGTAGGTCTTGTTCGGAATCGCCGAACTGCGCGAAGCAGATGCCGCGATCGGTCGCGCCGATCAGCATCGCCCCCAACGGCGTTTCCAGCATCGCATACGAGATCGCGACGCCCTGGCCCGCGGCCCGGTACTGCGCCGGCGTCATTCCCAGATTGCGCGCGGCACTCTCGTAGATGCGGCTGGGCGAGCCATAGCCCGCCTCATAGGCCGCCGCATCGATGGAGCGATCGTCTTTGAGCCCGTTTTTGAGCCGGCGCAGCCGTGTTGCTGCCGCGTACTCCTTCAGGGTTACGCCCACGACCGCTTTGAAGCGACGCGCGAAGTGGTACTTACTGAGGCCGGCCATTGCGGCGAGCGCGTCGAGTTTCAGTGCCTGGTCGCTGTGCTGTTCGACGTACCGGCAGACGATGCGAATCGGCTCGAGGTCTTCGGTCATGTGGCTAGCCTACCGCTCCACCGCCGATCGCGTCCATCCGGATCTTGCTCATCCGGGGCACGCCTGCTCGGTTTGGGGAGAAAGCATCTCCGTCCCCGCTTTGGGGTATACTTAGAGGAGTTCACTCCCGTCGCGCGTCATGGGTCCCTGGGAGCTTTCGACGGGCCGGCCCGTTCATCGGCCGGCATTCACTTCCATTTAAACGACTGTCTGTAGTAGGAGCGCTCGGCCAAAGAGATATGGATCGCACGTATAGCCGCATCAAAGGTTTTGGACTCATCGGCATCCACATTGGAGCGCTCGCGGCCTTCTGGCCCGGTTTCTTCAGTTGGTCCGCACTGGCCGCAGCCGCCGTCGTTTCGTATGCAACCGTCGCGCTGGGGATTTCGCTCTGCTTTCACCGCATCCTGACGCATCGCAGCCTTCGGCTCCTCAAGCCCATCGAATACCTCTTCGCGATCTTTGGAACGCTGGCGTTGCAAGCCGATCCGATTCGCTGGGTATCGGTGCACCGCAAACATCACGCGCATGCCGACCATGAAGGCGACCCGCACAGCATTGCCGACGGGTTCAAGTGGGCGCACATGGACTGGATTTACCGGCATAACATCGCGCTGCCGTCGGTTGAGGAAATGCGGCATTTCGCCCCCGATCTCTACTCCGAGCCTTTCTATCGGCTGTTGCAGTACCTCAACATCCCGCTTCAGCTCGGGCTCGGGCTCGGGCTCTTCGCGCTCGGCGGATGGTCGTGGGTGATTTGGGCGATCTTCGTGCGGCTTGCGGTTAGCTATCACACGACTTGGCTGGTCAACAGCGCGGCCCATATGCTCGGGTACCGCAGCTATCAGACGCCGGACCAATCCACCAACTGCTGGTGGGTCGCGCTCATCAGTTGGGGCGAGGGCTGGCACAACAACCATCACGCCTTCCCATTCTCGGCGCGCCACGGACTGCGCTGGTTCGAGCTCGACCTCACCTGGTGGCACGTTCGCGTTCTCGCATTCCTCCGGTTAGCCGACCGAGTCAAGGTGCCGACGAAGGCCATGCAGCAGCGCCTGCGCGAGATCGCGCGCAGCTCGCGCAGCTCGCAATCGTACGTGACCTAAGGAGCCTCTGGACCGGTTCGGCCCGAACGAGTCCGGCATGTATATGCCACCGGATTTCGAGGTCGCCGATCGCGCGTGGGTCCTGGAGCTGATCGATCGCTTCCCGTTTGGATTGCTGGTGACCGCCGATGGGCTATCGCATCTTCCGATGATTGCGGAAGTCCGCGACGAACAGCTTTGGGTGCTGGGCCACGTTGCCCGTGCCAACGCGCACGCCCTAGCGATTGCAAACCAGTGCCCAGCCACGATCGTCTTTACGGGCGCGCACGCCTATGTCTCCGCGAGTTGGTACGAGAAACCGTATGTAACGGTGCCGACGTGGAACTACTCCGCCGCGCATCTCTGCGGAACGTTACGAGAGGCGGACGCTTGGGACGTGGTCGTGCGCCTCACCGCGAAGTTCGAGCACGGGCGAGCCGACTCGTGGGATCCCCAACGCCTGGAACCGGGCTTTCGCGAAAATCAGCTTCGCGGGATCGTTGCTTTCGAGATGTGCGCGCAAGCAATCTCTGCTAAGGCGAAACTGAGTCAGAACCGCACCCCCGCCGACCGGATGCGCGTCATCGCAAGGCTTTCGGAGTCGCCGGACCAGCTCGCAGCGCTGTGCGCGCAAGACATGCGGCAAGCGCTGCACCGATGACGGCGAGGTCGCTCGCGCAGGTTTTGCTCGGCGTATTCTTTATGGCGGCCGGCGGCAATCACTTCGTCCACCCAGGTTTTTATCTCCGGATCGTGCCGGACTATCTGCCGAATCACACGTTACTGGTTGCGGTCAGCGGCGTCTGCGAGTGCCTCGGCGGGGTCGGCGTGTTGATCCCCAAGACTCGAAACCTCGCGGGCATCGGGCTCATCGTCCTCTTGACCGCCGTCTTTCCGGCTAACGTTCAGATGGCCCAACATCCCGAGCTTTATCGTGATATCGGAAGCGCACCGGCCTTTTACGTCCGGCTTCCGCTTCAACTCATCCTGATTTTGTTGGTCTGGTGGGCGTGTCGCCCTGTGCCGCCAAGCTCCCGGCCTCAGTTGGGCCGCCTTTGAGAATCCATTCGAAGACCACGGCGATCATGGCTCCCGCGATCGGCCCCACGATATAGATCCAGTCGGTGTGGAGGTCGCCGCGAAGTAAGTCGGGCGCGAACGATCGCACCGGATTCATCGAGGCTCCCGTGACCGGCGCGGCCCACAGGCCGGCCAGCGCAATATAACCGCCGACGGCGATCGCGCCGTTCGTGCCGACGTTTCGCGCGCCCGACGCCGTGCCGAGAACCACGTGGACCAAACCCGCGGTTAACAGCACCTCCAAGATCAAGGCTTTGACATCGCTGATGCCGGGACCAGGTACCGTGGCGCCGAGCAGGCCGATGTTGCCGAACATCAGGCGAAGGAAACACGCCGCCGCAATGCCGCCGGCGAACTGCGCCAGGATGTAACGGGGAACCCGGTCCCACGGAAAGTTTCGCCTTACGGCAAACGCCAGCGTGACCGCCGGATTTAAGTGCGCGCCGCCAACCGAGCCCATGAAATAGATGACGGCCATCACCATCAAACCTGGCGCGACCACCTTCGCGCTCTGCGTGATTTCGCCGCCGCTTTGCGCCGCTACGACCCCGGCGCCGGCGGCAACGACGACGAGGAGAAACGTGCCCCAGGCTTCGGAGAAGACGCGCCGCCATTCGTGCGCGGGCTGCAAGAATTCGTAGGCGGCGTACGCGTCCCTCATTTGGCTAGGGCGAGCCTGCGATCAAACAATCTTGCACGGGATGTCGGCGTCCTCATCAAACGTATAGACCGCGCAGAGCCGGTGATAGCCGTCGGCAATAACAACCCTTGCGGTGATTTTCTCGCGGTAGAGCAGGAGCGGCGAAATTTGCCCGCCGGCAAGGATTTCCGCCCGGACTTTTTCGACGTGGTAGTTGCCGACGCCGAGCAGCGGCAGCCGAGACGCTCTAAAAATGTCCTTCGATTTAAAGGCCGTCATCTCGGCTTGTTTCAGGGCGGCGACGATCTTGTCGACCACGCTGGGCTTCATCGTTAGGCTCAAGTACGATTGCGCCGCGGGATAGTCGTGCTTCTGAGGTCCGTCGAACCATTTGATCGGAGTCGTCGCCATCACCGGAGCGGGGGTCGTTGCGGTACCCGGACCGGGGGTCGTGCTCATGACCCTCCTTTCAGCTCTCGCATGCGATAACGGCCTCGATCACGCGCTTGGATTCGTTGGGGTCCCTGACCTGAATGCAGACGGCTCCGGTTTCCCGCACCGGAGCATCGTTTCCGCCGGGAAACAAGGCGTCGCCCACATACAGCATGTCATCGATCGGAATTGCGAGGATGTCGCGCAGCTTCCGAATTCCGTAGGCCTTATCGATGCCGGGCAAGGTGATGTCGATGGACGTCGTCCCGCCCAGTCGCACCGAGAAGTCGGGCAAGTCGCGATCGAGCGCCGCTTTGATCTTCATGCGCTTGGAGAAATCCGGGTCCCAGGTTTTCTTGGCGTCGAGCGGCGCCTGCTGGCCCAATGCGGAGTAGGTAATCTGACTCTCGCGATCTTCGATCGTGGGACCCCACGTTTTTGTCGCCGCGAATCCCGATGCCGCAACCTCCTTATTAAGCGCCGCGACGATCCGCGCTTTTTGCTCCGGGTTGAGATCCTCCGAATAGAGTTTGTTCCAGCCGCCGCCGGCATAGCGATAGAATCGCGTACCGCACGTCGGCAGCAGCGACAACTTCGTCAAATCCGCTCCTTGCGGAAGATTTGCAAGAAGCTGCGTTTCGAACTGTGGCCAGTCGCCGCCGGAGATGACCGATACCTGCACGTGCGGTACGCCGAGCAGCCCAGCAAGGAGCCCTCGCATCTCGTCATCGATCGCCGCCTTGCTTTCGGCTAAGGTACCGTCAAGGTCAAAAACGATCAGCGTTTTCATTTTGAGCGTAGTTCCACAGCGACCACTTAGACGTTCAGTTCCTTGTCGAGAATGAAGACGGATACCGAGTCCATGACCAGACCGTCGGATTCCATCGCTGCCTTGGTCTCCGGTGAGTCGAGCGACTTCATGGCGGTAGCTAAATCGTCTGTCTCGAAACAGGCGACGACATCATTGCCTTCGCTAATTCCGTAGCTCACCGGCTTTGAGATACCGTACGTATTTCTGAACATCTCGCCGTGGGTTTTAAAGCCAGCTTCCCACTTGCCTCGATCTTTGCACTTCGCGACGACGACAATTTTTGCCATAACCTTCTCCCTTGCGTTAACAGTTAGTAAGTTTCCGGTCGTTCCCTTGTGCGTTCTCGCGGGCCTCTACGAGCCTGGAGGGTTATAGCCGTTTCCGGATTCGTCGCCGAATTTTGTTCGAAGACGAGGCGCCATGAGGGAGCGAAGCCGTAGCTTCGTCACCGAAGAGCAACGAAGTATCCGGACAAAAGACGGCACGAAGACGGAAATGTGCCACGGCCCTACAGGCTCCTAGGAGCGCTCCGCGCTTGGGTGGACGGCGGGGCGAAAACCTGCGGCAAGAATGGCGACGATCGACCGAGGCGTCAGTACTTCAACTTCCATTCGCGCCGGTCGCGGCCTCCGCTTCGTGTAGCTAGCGCCGGACCACGCCAACAGTTCGTCGCCCAATACTAGCCACGCGTCCCCATCGAGCGCAACGTACGTTCCGTCCGGCAGTGCGCCGGCGTCGCTGCGAAAGGTGCGCTTCGTCTTGCCCGTAAGCCGCTCGCGATGCAGTTGCAAATCCATAGCGTCGGCACCCACGGGGCCGCCGAAGCAGCCTTCCCACAATGAACGAAAGCGCTGATAGTCCGCGTAGCGGCACTCGCGGCAGGGTCGATGCCCCGCACTCAACGCGACGGCTTCGTCGAGGAAGAACAACTCGGTATAGCGCTTGGGAGCCATGATCGTGCGCCGCCGCCCGCGGAACTCGATGCGGCATGCAATCCAGCGACGCACTTGTGACGAGCGAACGATCCGGCGGCCGTCGTCGTGCAGCACGCCCCGGTTCCCCATGACGAGACCGCGGCCTTCCAGCGCGACGACCTCGCCAAACGGCGTAACGCGGTTCTGTAGCGCCATCGCTACGGGACGCTCATCCGGCCCGGCTCGCCGGGCGTTCTAAAAAGCATGAAGTTGATGTTATTGCTGGCCCTGGGCTCGGCCTGGATCAACGGCCACGCCTCCGCCGCGGATCTACAGGGGAAGGTCGTCGTGCTCGACGTTTTTACCGTCGACTGTTACAACTGCCAAAACGTTGTGCCGGCGCTGCGAGCGCTCTATTCGGAGGATCGCGCGCGCGGCCTACGCGTGATCGGAATCCACGCTCCCGAAACGCCGGCCGAACGGTCGCGACCGTACGTCGAGCAGAGCCTCGCACGCCAAGGCATCGTTTGGCCGGTGGTCATCGATAACGATTTCGCGTTGTGGCATGCGTATGGCGTGCAAGCGTGGCCAACCCAGCTCATCTTCGACCGCCGCGGCGAACTGCGCAAGGTGATCGTCGGCGATTCGCAAGATCGCGAGGTTCGCGCGGAGGTCGAATCGCTACTTAACTCCTGAGGCAGCCCAACCGTCTCATCTCGGCGCGCCGAAGGGCATCGACCGGCTTAAAGGGTAAGACGTAGCAATGCGCAGATGTGTCGTACTTTCCTCGCCGCGCTTTGCAGCCGCTTTGGCCGCGCTCCCATTCTTTGCCGCGGCGTGCTCCAGCGGGTCCGCGGTTCCCGGAAGCGCCGGAATGCAAAGCGGCGGGCTCTCGCCTGCAGCAAAAACGTGCAAAGCCGCCAAGCTCTACGTTTCCAGTTACAAACTCAACTATGTGGCCATCTATTGTACGAAAGGCCACAACCAGCCGCCGATCGGAAAGATCACGGACGGCATTAATGGACCCGAAGGCGCGAACATCGATAACAAAGGCAATCTCTACGTCACGAACACCACGGCGAACACCGTAACGGAGTACGCGCCGGGAACCGTGAAGCCGAGCTTCACGTACTCGAGCGGTCTGGGCGATCCCGCGGGCGTCGCGACCGATAAGCAGCGCAACGTTTATATAACCAGCCTAAGGCCGGCCTCGCTGAAGGTCTTCCCGCAAGCCTCGAACACGCCGTCCCTGACGATTACTAACCTCCCGTATCCCATCGACCTCGCTCTCGACGATTCCGGCAACGTTTTCGTTACCACCTACACCGCGGGCTATAAGAGCGGCGAAATCATCGAGTACTCCGCCGGAAGCACGAATGGAACGAACCTTGGTATCGCTACCATCGAGCCCGGCGGCATCGCGCTCGACAAGGCCGGAGATATCGTCACCGCCGACCAGGGATTGCCCGGCGTCCTAGTCTTCCCTAAGGGGAAGACCAAGTCGTCAAAAACCTTCGCCCAAAATACGATCGACCCGGATCCGGTGCGTTTCGAGAAAGACGAGCGTCGAGTCTACGTGGGAGACGCCATCGGAAACGCCGTCTATGTGTACGATTATCCTAGCGGCACTTTGGTCGATACCATCACCGACGGTATCGACGGGCCAAACGGTCTCGCGCTCGATCCGGCCCCGCCGCTGTAACGTTATGACAGGAGAACAAGTGATGAAGAAAGTTCTGTGGATTGCTTCGCTCGCGCTGTGCGCGGGTTGCGCCGGCGGCCAAGCAACACCGGCAGCAAGCGGCGCCGGAACTATGGAGCAAGCGGCGCGAGTCCATGCGCTGCTGGGCGTTCCGCAGCCTGCCCATCGGGCCGGCGGGTGGCTCTCTCCCTCCGCAAAGAAGGCGAAGCACCTGATCTACGTTTCAGATTTTATCGGCAACGCCGTCGAGATTTACTCCGCAGCCGGGTCGGGCCAAAGCCCGATCGGAGAGATCACCGACGGCATCAGCGGTCCGGAGGGTAACTGCGTCGACGCGCACGGCGATCTGTGGGTTACGAACGCATCGAACCAGACCGTTACGATGTATCCGCACGGCAGCACGACCTACAAGCTGCAGTACACCGGCTTCGCCTACCCAAGCGCGGTGGCCGTAGGCAAAAACGGATGGGTCTACGTCTCCGACTTAGTCGGTGAAAAGGTCGTCGGATTTCCGAAAAACTCGACTCGCTCGAAGGTGACGATCGACATCACCTATCCGCAAGGCGTCGCACTCGATTCGAAAAATAATTTATATATCGAGTACAACACCGGCGCCCACGGTGCCGGCCCGGGCGACGTCGATGAGTTTGCGCCTAAATCGACCAAGGGCGACGACCTCGGGCTTCCCATCGTTTGGGCGGCCGGCGACGCCATCGACGGAAAGAGCGACGTCGTCGTGGCCGACCAGGGTTCGGGCAACAATGCTGCGGTCTACGTTTTTCCGCCGGGTTCGACGAAGCCGTCCGAGACGATCACGCAAGGAATGGAGGACCCGTTCCGAATCGCCTTCGACAAGCCGTTTAAGCACCTCTACGTTGCAGACCCCGAGGTCAACGCGTTGCTCGTCTACGATTATTCGTCGGGCACACTCGTCAACACGATTACCAGCGGCTTGAAATCAGTTTATGGAGTAGCGGTTTCTTACTGAGCTGACAGGCCTTGTTTGCGGTTCGACCGGCGTGATAGGCTGGTGTGAGGTTATGTCGATTCAAGAGATCGTGCTGCCGGAGACGAAGCCCGAAACGGAATGGGTGCGCGGGCGCGCGCTCCAAAAGGTGAGCCCGCAGCGAACGCACTCCCGGCTGCAGGGCGCACTGACGATGCGGCTCGATCGCTGGGCTGAGGGCCGCGGAGAGGTCGGCCCGGAGTGGCGCTTTCGCGTCGCGCCACCCGGGGAAGTTCGCCGGCCTCTTGTACCCGACGTTGCTTACGTTTCGAACGAACGGCTGCGGCCGCTCAGCGATAAAGAGCTCGAGATTCCGCCGCTTTCGCCCGACGTCGCCGTAGAGATCCTCTCACCAGGCGATTGTCGCGTCGATGTCGACGACAAGATTGCCGTCTACCTGCAGGCTGGATCGTCGCTGGTGATCGTCGTCGATCCGCAGAAGCGTGCGGTCGAACTGCACGACCGCGTGGAAACGGTACGCCTCGACGAAGCCGCTACGGTCGAGCACTGGGCGTTGCCCGGCTTCTCGTATCCCGTGCGCGAGCTGTTCGCCGTGCTTCAGCGCGCTTAGGACTCCGCAATCAGATTGGAATAGGTGCGGCTCGAGTCCGTCGGAATTCGGGTTAGTGCGGGGTCGGTGTCGAGGTCGATGTGGTAAAGCCCGAAGTCGCTGCCGTCATCGAAGGGGAGACCCCATTCACGGTTCGACGTGATGCTCCAGCAGAGGTATGCTTCGACCGGGACGCCCCGCGCAATGGCTTTGCGGACCTCTGCCACATGCTCCGATAAGTAGTCTGGACGACCGACGCCGGCAGCTTTGACGACGCATCCGTTCTCGACGACGACGATCGGCTTGCCTGGAAACGCTCGAGCGGCTTCCAAGAGCGTCGTCTTGAGCGCGTCCGGCCAGACCGGCGCGGCGGCGTATTGAAAATCCGCCGCGGCGCTGAGGCGATGCAGATCCCGCGGCCAAAACGACGGCACGCCCCAATAGTAGTCGAGGCCGACGTAGTCCAGCGTACCGACGCATTCGCGCGGGCAGAGAAACTCCGGCAGCTTGCCGGCCATGCCGAGATTCCACCAGTTCGTGCCGAGCAGCGTCGAGAAGATCGCAAGGCTCTTGCGTAACGCAAAGAGCGAGTGCAGCAGCGTCGATCGCGTGGCGCTTAGGCGCTGTTCGCCCGCCATGGGCACGAACTCGACGCACTCGGGATCGCCGAAGATGAGCTGCGCCACGCGACGCGCAATCTCCGGTTCGAGCCCGGTGTAGCGTCCCGTGTTGCTCAGCGCGCACAAGCCCGCAACACCGGGATGGATGCCGGCGCGCAGCTTGCCGCGGCGGCGGATGCGGGCGATCGAGCGGTCCATCTCCGGCGTAGCGCGCTTTGAATCTTTCTTGGCTTCTTCTTCGCGCCCGATGTGCGCGATCGTCTTGCGGTTGAACGCGTTTGGAATCTCGGTGTGCTCGCGGCGCAGGTCGCGGATGGCGCGATCGACCAGGTTGAGCAACGTGCGGCTGCCCAGTGCCATCGCGACGGCAAAGTACTGCTCGGGCCCCGGGAGCTGGGTGAGTCCAAGCGCGTCGCCCACGTACTGGCGTAGTACGACGTCGTCGTCGAAGACCGCGTCGACGTCGCCGCGTTGCAGCGCTACCACGGCGTCGGGCATCGAGGGAATATAGCTCATCGTCGCCGCCGGAAACCAGCCGCCGGCGATGCTCGCCGGAAGCGTGTCGGCTACCACCGCAACGCGACCGCGCCACTGTTGAGTCGGTTCGGGCAGCTCGAACCCGCTTGCGTGCAGCGCGGCGACGTGCGCGGCATAGTACGGTTCCGAGAAGAAGGTGTGCTGTTGGCGCTGTGCGGTCATAGTAATCTGCGCGATCGAGCAATCGACGCGTCCGCCTTCGACGATCGCCGACTGAGCGATGCGCGCCGCCTGACGCTTCACAGCCTCCGGTGACCTTAGGTGCGTCGCGGTACGATCGATCCAACGCTGCAGCCATTGCGGGAGGCCCAAGACGAGCGGGTTCGTGCCGGCGCGCGCGCTCGGCCGGATGCGCCGAATCGTCTCGCGCGCCTTGGCGTGCGCGCGAAACAGATTCGGGATCAGCGTGAGGACGTCGTCCATTTGCGCGTCACCGCTCTCATACGGCGGCTGACCCGGCGGCATCGCGTAAGCGCGCATCCAGAAGCCTTTGATCCAACCGTAGACGAGCTGATTGGGTTCGTTGAGCGTGACGTAGTCGTCGATCAGATCGCCCAGGCGGTGCGCGACCTCTTGCGCGAAACGGGCGACGCGATCCGGAAAGCCCTTATCGAGCAATCCCGCGCCGGCCCCCGCGGCTTGAACGTGCAGCGGCCAAGTGTTATGCACCAACGTGACGGTCGCCGACATTCCCGCATCGCGAAGCGCTTGCAAGAGGCTGCGATAGTGGGCGAAGGCCTCGTCGTTCCAAACGCCGGGCTCGGGCTCGAGCCGCGCCCATGAAAGCGATAGGCGAAAGACGCTGCAGCCCAGGCCGCGCGCAAGCTCGATGTCTTCTCGGTAGCGGTTCCAAAAATCCGTGGCCTTGCCGCGCGGAACGATGCCGCGCACGCGCTCCCAGACGTCGCGAATGTCGTCGTGGCCATCGTAGGCCTCACACTGATGGTCTGCGGTGGCAACACCGAATTTGAGTTTTTGCGGCACGGGCCTCCTCATTCGCCGCAGCGAATGCGGCGGCATGCGATTCGCGAACAAGACCTGCATCGTGACCGGCGGCGGCTCGGGCATCGGGAAAGCGACCTGCCTGCAGATGGCCGGCGAAGGCGGACGCGTCGTCGTCGCCGATCTCGACCTCGCGTCGGCCCAGGCGACCGCCGGCGACATCGTGGCCGCAGGCGGAGCCGCGATTGCCGTGCAAGCCGACGTCGGCAACTCATCCGCGGTGCAAACCGTCGTCGCCGAGGCGGTCGCGAGCTACGGCAAGATCGACGTCATCGTCAACGACGCGGCGCTGATGAAGTTCGGGCCGATCGCCGACATCGCCGAGGCGGATTTCTTTGCCACCCTCACCGTGAATCTCGGCTCCGTCTTCTTCTTTTCGAAGTATGGAGTGGCGCACATGGGGCCGGGCGCGGCGTTCGTCAACGTCAGCTCGGTGCACGCCTATGCGACGTCGCCCAACGTCGTGGCGTATGCGTCTTCGAAAGGCGCAATCGAAGCCTTCACGCGCGGCTTCGCGTTGGAAATGCAACCGCGCAACATTCGCGTCAATGCCGTCGCGCCCGGTTCGGTCGATACGCCGATGCTTTGGAACAACCCCAACGTCAAGAACGGCGTCGAGAAGCTGGAGGGCCCGATCGGAAAGCCGGAGGATCTGTCCTCCGCGATCTGCTTTCTGGCTTCGGACGACGCGCGCTTTATCACCGGCGCCACGCTGCTGGTCGATGGCGGCCGTCTCGCGAAACTACCGTAAGACCTTCACGAGGAGTGATTACACGAGGAGTGATTAAATGAAGTTGGTCGGCATACTCGGGCTTCTGGTCATCTTTGCCGGCATCGCGGCAATCGCGCGCGCGCAGAATGCGCCGGCGAGCGGCGAGGGCGCGACGGAAACCGATCCGTTTCTGTGGCTCGAAGACGTGCACGGCGCACGCGCGATCGCGTGGGTGAAAGCCGAGAATGCCAAGACGCTTGCGGTTTTACAAACGGACCCCCGTTTCGCGGCCCTGCACGCCCAAGCGCTGAGGATCGCGCAAGCCGAGGACCGGATTCCGGCTCCCACGATCGTTAACGGTCAGGTTTACAACTTTTGGGAAGACAAAGACCACATCCGCGGGATCTGGCGCCGCACGAGCATGTCGGATTATGCGAGCGCCTCGCCGGCATGGACGACCGCGCTCGATTTGGATGCACTGGCCCGAGCCGAGAACGCGAACTGGGTTTGGAAGGGAGCCGACTGCGCTTGGCCTGCCGAGACTCGCTGCCTCGTTTTCCTTTCCGACGGCGGTGAAGACGCCGTCACGGCGCGCGAGTTCGACCTTGTGAGCGGAACGTTTGTAAAAGACGGGTTCGTTCTGTCGCGAGGTAAGCAGACCACCGCGTGGGAGGACCCCGACACGCTGCTGGTCTCGCGCGAGTGGTCGCGCGGCGATTTAACGACCGCCGGTTATCCCTTCGTCGTCAAACGGCTCAAGCGCGGCCAGCCGCTCTCCGACGCCGTTGAGATTTTTCGAGGCGCCAAAACCGACGGCGGCTACGGTGTTTCGCCGGTCGCACTGTACGATGGCGCCGGAAACCGCGCAACGATTATTTGGCGGCCGCTCTCGACGTTCCAATCGGAGTTCTATCTGGTAACGCCCGACGGCGTGCATAGGCTGAACGTTCCGGCGCGGTCGCAGCCGAGCGGCCTGGTCGCCGGCCGCCTGTTGTTCACCCTTCAGGAGAGTTGGAGCGTCGACGGCACGACGTTTCCGCAAGGTTCGCTCGTCGCACTCGATCTGTCGGCGACGACCGCCGATCCCGCGAACTTGAAACCGGCGCTCGTCTACGCGCCCGGTCCGCGGGAAACGCTCGAGGAGGTGCAACAAACCAACTCGCGGCTGGTGTTGGCTACCTACGAAAACGTGCGTGGCCGCGCTTGGGTGTACGCGCCGGTGCCCGGCGGCGGCTGGTCGAAACAACTGCTCGACCTCCCCGACGACTCGTCGATCGGCATCAACAGCACCGACGATCGCAGTAACGACGCGTATTTGACCGTGACGAGCTTTTTGATTCCACCGACGCTGTGGCAGCTCGATGCCGGCTCGGGAAGCCTTTCGGCGGTTAAGACCTCGCCTGCGCGATTCGACGCCTCCCGCGACGTCGTCGAACAGCGCGAGGCGACTTCGAAGGACGGAACGCGGATTCCGTACTTCATCGTGCATCCCAAGGGCATGAAGCTCGATGGCAACAACCCAACGATTCTCTACGCATACGGCGGCTTCGGCGTCTCCTTAACGCCCAGCTATAGCGGAATCTTGGGCAAGCTCTGGCTGGAGCGCGGCGGAGTCTACGTGCTGGCAAATATTCGCGGCGGCGGCGAGTTTGGCCCAGCCTGGCACGACGCCGGCCTGACCACGCATCGTCAGCGCATCTACGACGATTTCGCCGCGGTAGCACAGGATCTGATCGCGACCGGCGTGACGAGTCCGCGACGCTTAGGAATCGAGGGCGGGTCCAACGGCGGGCTGCTGATGGGCGTCGAGTTCGCGCAGCATCCCGAGTTGTGGCACGCGGTCGACATTCAAGTCCCGTTGCTCGACATGCTGCGGTACGAACAGATCCAGGCCGGTGCGTCGTGGACCGGCGAATACGGCAGCGTCTCCAACCCCGAAGAGCGCGCCTTCCTAGCTTCGATATCGCCGTATAACAACCTGAAGCCCGGCGTCAAATATCCAGAACCGCTCATCTGGACGACGACGAAAGACGATCGCGTGGGGCCGCAGCACGCGCGTAAGTTTGCAGCCAAGCTGGCGGCGATGCACGTTCCCTATCTCTTTTACGAAGTGATCGAGGGCGGCCACGGTTCGGGTGCAAACTTGCAGGAACAAGCCCTTACCAGCGCCCTGGAGATGACGTACTTCATCCAAAAGTTGATGGACTGACGCAGTGGCGCTACGGCGCCGACGTCACGAACCACTCGGTGCCAAAGCGGTCGTGCACGTTACCGAACTTTCCGCCCCATTGCGCGTCGCCGAAGGGCGTTACCAGCTTCCCGCCCTCGGCGAGCGCATCGAAAACCTCTTGCGCACGGCCTGGATCGGGAACGTTGAGCGCCAGCGACACATTGCCTTCGTCGGCATCGACGGCACGGCGCGTCAGTCCGTCGGAGGCTTTGAACGAAACCCCCGAAGCGGAAAACGTCGCGTACTGCACGCCGTCGTCATCGCGCATGACGATCTCGTAGCTCCCATCTAACGCCTTCTTGTAGAACTCGAGTGCCTCTTCGCAGCGCCCATAGAAGTAGATAAAGGGCACCAGCTCCATCGGCGCACCGCGCATGTCGTCGCCGACGTCGACCAAGCCGATCGTGTGCCCCTCCGGATCGCGGAAGAGACCGATCACGGGGCCATTGGGAACCTTGTCGGGGCCCATCATCCGGGAGCCACCGTGCTCTTCGATCTTGGCGAAGGCCGATTCCATATTGTCGACGACCACGTAGAACGTTACGTGACCCCCGTAACCATTGGGCGCCTTGCCGATGCCGCCCATGATGCCGCGCGTATGGCCCGGCACCGGATCGACGAGGCTGTACTGAATTTCGTAGTCGGGAATCGGAGCGGCGACGTTCCAACCAAAAACGTGGGCGTAGAAGCTGCCCAGCTTCGGCGCGTCCTGCCCCATGATCTCGAAATGCACGACGGGATGTTTCACGATCTCAAATCCTTTTCAAGCTTAGGCGTTATAAACTCGTCGCAGCTCGTCGATGTCGAGCTTGCTCATTTGCAGCATCGCGCGCATCGCGCGTTCCGAACGCTCGTCGTCGCCCTCGATGAGGTCGCGCAGACCCTCGGGCACGATGTTCCAGGCGAAGCCGTAGCGATCGGCAAGCCAGCCGCACGGCAACTTCGTGCCGCCCTCGGAAAGCTTTTCCCAGAGGTCGTCGACCTCGGTTTGAGTTTTGCAACTGGCGAAGAGTGCGATTTTCCCTTGGGAGAAGTTTTCAGGCGGCACGTCGGGGTCGCCCGTCGGCGCGTTGATCGCCATGAAGGGCTGGCCGTCGAGTTCAAACTCCACCACCATTGCCGTGCCGGCCGGTTCGGGGCCGGCCTCACCGTAGCGACTCACGCCGGTAACTTTGGAGTGCGGGAAGATCGAGACGTAGAACTCGGCGGCCTCTTCGGCGGCGCCGGTAAACCACAGGAACGGGGTGATGCTCGGCATAGCTTCTCCTTTGGGCGAGTGGTGACGGCGATGGTAACATTTTTACTTGTAAAAAACAAGTACCATTGTCAAAAAGAATATAAGTTGTTATACTGCAAGCGTGGCCATGGTCAAGCGGAGCTACGGGCAGTACTGCGGGTTCGCGCGGGCGCTCGAGCTGGTCGGCGAGCGCTGGGCGCTGCTCATCGTTCGCGATCTCCTCATCGGGCCAAAGCGCTTCGGTGAAATTCAACGCGGTCTGCCCGGAATTCCCACTAATATTTTGACGGCGCGCCTCAACGAGCTGGAGGATAGCGGGCTGGTGCATCGCCGGCTGCTTGCACGCCCGGCGAAGGGCGTCGCTTACGAGTTGACCGAGGACGGCGCGGGGCTTGAGGAAGTCGTGCTCGCCGTCGGCCGCTGGGGTGCGCGGCATCTCGGTGACCCCCGGCCCGATGAAACGGTCACGGAGGACTCGATCGCAACGGCGCTGCGCACCACGTTCCGCCCCGCGGCGGCGGGCAAAGCGAACCTCGCCTATCTGCTCAAACTCGGGCCAATCGAAGTGCACGCGCGCGTCCGCGATGGCGCCGTCACCGTCGGTCGCGGCCCGATCGAAAAACCCGACCTCACCATCGAAACCGGCCCGGCCCTTCGGCTGCTGCTGGCACACGAGATTTCTCCGGCAGACGCGATAAAGAAGAGGCTCGTGCGCATCACGGGCGATCCGAAGTTGCTCGACCGCTTCGTGCGGATGTTCCGAATCTAACCGAGCGCGTCCGTGAACGATATCGCGACGCGCCTGGAACGCCAAGCGTCGGCCTGCGAGGCGATGGGTTCGGCGTTCACCGCAATCCTTTTACGTGAAGCTGCGACCGATGCTCGGCACGAGCTGCTCCTCGCGGCGCTCCTCCAACCGCTTTCGAACTACGCGCGCCCGGGATTGCATCTTGCCGGCGCGCTGCACTACCTCGCGCTCGTCGGCGAGCCGGCGCTCGCGCGACATTACCCGTCGACGGGCGGAGACGGCGACGCCCGCGGCGCTTGGACCGCGGCGCGTGCGACGCTCATCTCCAGTTCCTCAAGGCTCGCTCCACTCTTGGCGGGGATACCGCAGACCAACGAACCCGCGCGCTCGATGCCGCTCCTCGCAGCCTTCGCCTGGCTTTCCGCCCGGTTTGAAATGCCGCTCCGTCTTCGCGAGGTCGGCGCGAGCGCAGGGCTAAACCTGCGTTTCGATCGCTACCGCTACGACGGCGGGAGTTGGCAGTGGGGCGACGCGCGCTCGCCGCTTCTCCTCCGCAATCGCATCGTGGCCGGCTCGCCCGAGAACACCGACGCGCCGATCGTCGTGGACGACCGAATCGGCTGCGACCTCAATCCGCTCGACGCAACCAACGATGAAGACCGCCTGCGCTTGACGTCGTTCGTCTGGCCAGATCAAACCGACCGTCTTGCACGGCTGCGGAACGCACTCGCTATAGCGCGCGATTTTCCCGTTGAAATCGACGCCGAAGCTTTTACAACGTGGCTTCCACATCAGGGGATCCCTCGCCGCGGCGCTCTGACCGTGGTCTTTCACACAATCGTCGAAGAGCATCTGTCGCCGGATGAAAAGTCGGAACTCGACGCAACGATATGCGGCCTCGGCGACGCGGCTACGTCCGAAGCGCCATTCGCGCACGTACGCATGGAACTCGAGGACGGTGCGTATCGAACTTGCGTGCGAGTCTGGCCGAACGCCGGCGACCCGGTGGCGATCTGCGAAAGCGACGGGCACGCGCAGGGAATTATTCGGGCAGTACCAGTTTGACCCGGCGCGTGTTCGTACCGTGCCGGACGGTCAGCTCGAGCATCGTTCCCGGGCGCCCGGTGACGATCGCAACGAAGTCCGCAGCCGAGAGATCGGGCGCGCCGATACCGTTGACGGCGAGAATTTGATCGCCGGCGGCGATGCCCAACGCCGAGGCCGCGGAGTTCGGACGAACGGCGACGACGTCGATTACGTCGGGTCCGTTCTTCGTAAATCCGATCCCGGAACGGTTGCGCGCGATGACCAGCGGATGCGCGAGCGGTTCGAGGTAGAGCGTTTGGTTGGCGTAGTCGAACGTCGGGATGAAGCGCGAGAGCACCGAAAGTCCTAAATCACCGGCCTCGGTCCACGACGAAAACGCGCCGGTCTTCATTTGCGTGAAGTCGGCGGGAAGCTTGGGGATATCGTGGCCGCCGATCTCGAAGCCCGCGAGCGTTTGCAGTTTGCCGGAGTTCGAACCGCCGGTTCCCGCGCCATGCACGGCATACCCCTGGCCGTATTTGGCGAGCAGTCCCGTACGCTGTAGAAAGTCGCCGTAGAGAATCAGGAGGCCGGCGTTGCCGGTGTCGACGCCGAAGTCGCCGGCGCTGCCGTCAGCCGCTCCCCGAGCGAGCGGCATATCCTCTTGAAAGCGAATCGGCACTGGAGCCCCACGCCCGCGATACCGGAAACTCGGGAGCGGCGTCAACGTTAGTCGCTTGCCGGCGTAGTCGATCCGCGTCGCGTAACGTTCGAACCATTCGAGCCCGAGGATGCCCGCAAGCGGCACCTTGCGCCCTCGCTCGTAGAACGCATACGGATAGGGAATGACGAGGAACGGCTGATCGAGCAGCTCTGCATTGCCGATGCGAGCGCTCGCAATGCGAGTGTACTGCAGCGCGATCGTTCCCGCGCCGGCGCCGCCGCTCACGCCGCCGCCCGTTCCGCGCAGCCCGAGCGCTTTGGCCGCGACGCCGTCGAGGATCGCGTGGCCGCCCGAATCGAGAATGAACGGCATCGGCTCGTGCCCGTCGATCGACGCCCACACGAAGAGTTGACGCCCCTCGAGTTCGATCGGCACCGTTGTCGCACGCGCGTCGCCCAACATTTTCGCGTTGTCCACCGGCTGCGGCCTTTGGAAATCCGCGGCGTCGACGCGATCCGAAACGGCGTAGCGCGTGACCTCGACGCGGTCGCCGTTTTGCGGCTCGAAGAGGCTTGCCGTGGAGATCGAAAACGGCAGCACGAACGCCCCGGTTTGCCGGTAATCGGCAAACGTGGTGACGTCGGTGCTGATCGGGGTGCGGATCGCGACCGAATCGATTAAGTGGGTGCGCGTATTAACGGCTACGACGGCAGGGATACCGCCGCGAGGCGCGACGCGCACCAGCTGGTCGCGTGAGTCGCTCCCGCCAACCCCGACGCATTCGATGGCGGCGCCGGAATGCGGATTGAGGTAGCCGCGCCGCGCCAGAAACGCCTCTGTGACCGCCCGCGAGCGCGGGTACCACGAATCGTACGGATGCACGCCGCCGGAGATGTCGCGTGCCCAAACCGTCTGCCCGTCGTACACTTCGGCCGTGGTTCCCTTAACCGGAAGCGTCGACCAGCGCGCATAGCGGCCGTCGCGAACGTCGTCGTGGAGCTCGGCGACGCCGTGAAATCCAGAGCTGGTGAGCGAACCAGTCGCAGTAATCTCGCCCGCGCGATTCCAGGCCGCGCCGCCGGTGGCCGCGGCGACCTGCGCGAAGAGCGCGACGGCGTTGCATGCAAGTGAAACGGATGCGATAAGGTCGATCATTCCGCGAGCGTACGCGCCGCCCGCCGGGCCGTCTTGAAGATTTTTAGCGTGAGAACGTTCGGCGGTATCCGGCCGGCGAGAGCCCCAGGCTCCGGCTAAAGGCGCGCGTGAGATGGCTCTGATCGCTAAACCCCGCGCTCAATGCGATCCGCGCCAGGGGCTGCGTCGTCGTCAGCAGCATCTTCGACGCGAGCCGGATCCGAGCGCGCGAACGATAGGCGTTCGCCGTCATTCCGACGTGGCGCCTGAACGCGCGGCTGAAATGCGTCTCGTGCAGCCCGGCTATTGCGGCGGCCTCGCGCAGCCGAACCGGTTGCTCCCATTGAAACTGTTCGATGACGTTGCGCAGCCAGTCCGGTCGCTCGGGCAGCGTCTCGGCGGATCGGCGGAGCAACGCCGCTTGCAGACCCGCAACCGCCGCATCAAGTTCGCGGCCGTGGTCGTAGAACGTTGCAACAACTTCTCGGACGGCGTCTCGCAGTGGCGCACGATCGAGCACAATGCACCCGCGCAGGCCGGCCGCGCCGCTCTCACGCGGCAACTCGACGTTAAGACAATACGTGTCGCTGGCGAACCTGTCGGCGTGTTCCTCGGTCGCGTCGTGAACCACGATCGTGCCGCTGTTGCACAATTCGGGCACGCTATCGGAAACCTCTACGTATGCCCCGCGCAGTACGATGGTGACGAATGGCGAACCGTGCCGATGGTGCCGCATCGCGCTGCACCCACGGTGGTCGGTTTCAAAAACGGCGCCGGCTTCGGTGATGCGCTCCATCGCCGCGGCACGATTCGCGCTGCGACGTCCCAGTCACTGCGCGCCGAGCCTCGAGAGCGGCGAGAAGAGCCGGTCGATCTCCGTGGCGTCGAGCTTCAACGATGCGGATTCATCAAAGAGCCCGGCAGCCAGCTCGGCCTTGCGCTCCTGCATCTCGAGAATGCGCTCCTCCACCGTACCGGCGGCGATCAGCTTGTACACAAAGACGGGCTTGTGCTGACCGATGCGATGCGCGCGGTCGGTGGCCTGGCGCTCGACGGCCGGATTCCACCACGGGTCGTAGTGGATCACGGTATCGGCCGCGGTGAGATTCAACCCGGTGCCGCCGGCTTTTAGGCTGATGAGAAAGAGCGGCACCTCTTCAGCCTGAAATCGCCGCACCGGCGTAACGCGATCGCGGGTTTCGCCGCGCAGCTCGACAAAATCAATCGCGCGTTTCTGCAGCTCGGGTTTGATGAGATCGAGCATCGAGGTGAACTGCGAAAAGAGCAAGATCCGCCGGCCCTCGTCGATCAGCTCGGGAACCATCTCCAGCAACGCGTCGAGCTTGGCCGACTTTCGGACGCTTTGCGCCGCCGTCATTTTGAGCAGTCGCGGATCGCAGCAGACCTGGCGCAGCTTGAGCAGCGCGTCGAGCACCACGATGCGGCTGCGCGCCAAACCGCGTAGGCGCAGCGCATCGCGCACGCGTTCGTGCATGGCAATGCGGATCGTTTCGTAGAGATCGCGCTGTGCGCCGTCGAGCTCGATGCGCGTGACGATCTCGCTCTTTTCCGGAAGGTCACGCGCGACCAGCTCCTTCGTTCGCCGCAAGAGGAACGGGCGCAAGCGCGACGCGAGCACGCGGCGACGCTCGGTGTCGCCGCGCTTTTCGATCGGCGTCCGGAAGGCCCGGCCGAAGGCGGTGCGCTCGCCGAGCAATCCGGGAACGGCGAAGCTAAAGACCGACCACAGCTCTTCGAGATGGTTTTCCATCGGCGTTCCGGTAAGCGCTAGCCGCTGCTCCGCGCGCAGCCGCCCCGCGGCCTGGGCGCCCTTGGAACGAGGGTTTTTGATCGCTTGCGCTTCGTCGAGCACGGCCATCTGCCACTCCTGCGCGGCGAGCGTCTCGATGTCGCGCTGCAGCAGCGCGTAGGTTGTCAGCACCACGTCGTGGCGGGCGATTTGCGCGAAACCTTCGGAGCGGTCGGCGCCCGTGAGCGCGAGCACTCGCAAATGCGGAACGAAGCGCGCGATCTCGGCACGCCAGTTCGGCGAAACGCTCGTCGGCGAGACGATTAGCACCGGGCGCTTGAGGCGTTGCGCCGCTTTTTCGATCGCGACGTGCGCGAGCAGTTCGACCGTCTTCCCTAAGCCCATGTCGTCGGCGAGCACGCCGCCGAAACCGTTGCGCGCGAGCAGTTGCAGCCACGCGACGCCGCGCTCCTGGTATTGCCGCAGGACGCCGTGGAAGGTTGACGGTAGCTCGACCGTAGCGAGCGCGTCTTCGTCGGCCAGCGCGCGAACCAAATCGCGCAGCTGCTCCGCCGCGGCCCAGCGCACCGGCGTCGAGCGTTCGAGCTGCGCGATCGACGCGAGGTGCGCAGGCGTTAGCGCGAGTCGCCCTTCGCGCGTGAGCGGTGCCTCGAAGAGTTCGACGAGCGCTGCCAGAAGCGGCGCGATCCGCGCCGCCGGCAACGCGACAAACGCGCCCTCGCGCACGCGGCCGTAAACGGTCGCGCTATCGCCGAGCTGCGCCAACTGATCGTGCGAGCGAATGCCAAGCCCGCGCAACGCCTCGATAACGATCGGCAGCAGCGAGACGCGCTCGCCGCCGACATTGATGCCGAGATCGAACTCGAACCAGTTGTTTGCGCTTGGCTCGATCTGCGCGTCCCAATCGTCGGCTTCGACTAGCTCGTAAGGAAATGAGGGGCCGATCTCGATGCGCCAGCCCCTCGCGCGCAGCGCCGGCACTGCGTCGTCAAGGAACTGCACCCAGCGCTGCTCCCCCGTTCCAGGAAAGCGTAGCGTGGAGTTGCGGTGCTCGATGTTTTGGATCTCCGGCCACGTGACCAGGTGTAGACCGTAGCGATCGAGCTCCGCGCGAGCTGCTGCTTCGAAATCGTAGCGGCGGAGCCAGAGGCCGACGCGGCCGTCATCGACCGATTGGAACTCGCGCGGCGCGTCCGCCGAGAAGTGAACCGAGTGCGCGCCGTAGGCAAAAGTCAGCTCGGCGACGGCCGCAAGCGACGGTGAGGAAAATCCGCGCAATCGCAGCACCGGAACCGGATCGCGCTCCACGAGGGTCGTTTCAACGTCGGGCCGCGGAGCGGGGAGGCCGTTTGCGCCGAACGCGCGCGTCCATGCCGCCTGCACGTGGCGCGCGTCGAGCGGCGTCAGCGGCGGTGCCTCGACGACCAGCGCGACGGCTTCGGGTGCGATCCCGAAGTCGATCGTGCCACACTCGCTACGATCCGGATCGACGTACCAGGGCGGATTACTCGCCAACAGACGCAGCGCTTGATTTCCTGCAACGCCGGGATACTGACGCTCGTGGGCATCCAAATACCATGCGAGTCTCTGCTCCATGAGATCGCGACGCGCGAGCGCCGGCACTTTGGGGGACCGCCAATGCAGGCGCCCGGTTTGAACGACCTCCGCGAACAGCATTGCCAGCAATCGCGGCGAGACGTTCGTGCCCCGCGCCGCCATTGCGTACCGACCGGTAATGCCCGCGGCCGCCGCGAGCCGCCCGATCGTGCGATCGATCGGCGCAATATAACTGCCGCCTGCGTGGTTGAGGTTTTCGACGGCGATCGCGCGCCCCAAGCTGAGCTGGCCATTCTTGAGCATCGATGCCGCGTGAGCCGTCAGCTTCATTCGCGGCGGACTGCCGGCAACATCGAGAAGATAACGAACGTCTTCGTATTGCGGCCCGGCGGGGAGTGCGCGATAGGCTTCGAGCTGCCGCAGCCACCCGTGGACTGCGCCATCGACGATGTCGTCTTCGCCTCGCGCCGGAAGGATTTCGTCAGGGGCGCGCAGGTCGAGGAACGCGATTACGGCCGCCGCGCCGTGTTTGCAGTTGTATTCGACCGGGCAATCGCAATAGCTCGCAAACCGAAGACCACTCGCCGCGGTTTTCAGCTCGACCTTTACCTCGTAGGGAACCGGTGCCGAGCCTTGCACCCGAGCCTCGATCGTCTGGCCGGATATCCGCTTGACTTGCACGACGCGTCCAGTCTGCGCGTACGCCAAACCTCGGCGGAAGACGAGGTCGCCAAACGATGTGCGGATGGTTTCGATCGAAAGCACGACCCGCAGCCTTTGCCGCGTCCGGTTGACATCCCCTTGTCGCACGAAGGGCTCGCGTGCGCTTCCGTTGTAGCGCAGGAGTTCACGTGAATAGCGCGCTTTTTCGCTCGATGCTCGAAACGCCGCTCGGCGCCCTCCAGTTGACCGTCAACGACGATGGAAGGCTGGTCGAGATTCTGCTTCCCAACCGAAAGCCGGCGGCAGCATCGGCGACGCCGTCATCTGCCGCGAGGCTGGGAATGCGTGCGGCTTGCGATCAGCTACGCGAGTATTTTCTTGGCAAGCGCCGCGTCTTCGATCTGCCGCTCGAGCGGGCGGGCTCGCCATTCGAGCAGCAGGTCTGGACCGCACTGTTAGCCGTGCCCTATGGTGCCACGACGTCGTATGGTGCGATTGCAACAGGGCTCGGCTTGGTTAACGGCGCGCGCGCCGTCGGACGCGCGAACGGAGCCAATCCTATTCCGATTGTGATCCCGTGCCACCGCGTGATCGGTTCGGATGGAAGTTTGACCGGTTACGGCGGCGGCTTGCCGCTCAAGCGCGCTCTGCTCGAGCTCGAAGGCGTAATCCCTCCCGAGGAACCGCGCCTCTTCGTTTAACGCTACCCTCTTCGCAGCACGCCGAACAGCTCGGTTACCGAATAGCGAAAACCAGGAAGCGCGGCATGTTCGATGGCATCTCGACGACTCCGCGCTCAGCAAGCATCGCCAACATACGGCCTGACGCGCGGGCTGCGCTGGATCGTTGCCGGAAAACGCCCGGTGGGGCGGCGGCGGCGGATCCTCGTGGGTCGAACTGAGCGCGACGAAAGTCGCTCGCGCCCGGGGAACGAAACAAGGGGCCGACAGGCGCGTATACCGTGTTATGAACTTTCTCCGCCTCGCCACCCTTGGCGCGATTGCCGCTGCCGTCGTTTCGGTAGCTCCGGCCCGAGCCGCCGGGACGGACGCGCGAGTCGCGCAGCTCGTGGCCGCCTCCGGCGAAGCCCTCGGCATTGCGTCGATCGCGGCTGCCAACACGATGCGCTTCGATATGAACGTCTCGGCCGTCGGCCTCACGGGCACGGGCTCGGAATGGATTAACCTGCGCGATGGCCGGTTTGCCGAATCGATAAACCTTGGGCCGTTCGTCTCCCTCGACGGCTTCGACGGCCGCGTCGCGTGGAACGCCGACCGAACGCATCTTGTCTGGAACACCGGCGGGGATAGCGGCCGCGCCTCGGAGATCAATCAAGCCTATCTCGCGAGCTACGCGCTCTGGCAGCCGGAGATGAGTGGCGCCGCGGTTTCGTGGCTCGGCGAGAAAACCGCCGGCGGCACCGCGTTCGACGTACTAAGCATCACGCCGCGCGGTTCGCTCGTGCCGTTCGAACTGTGGTTCGACCGCACGAGCCACCTGCCGGCGCGCGCATTCTTCGTCAACGACTTTACCACGGCGACGCTGACCTTCTCAGATTACCGCAAAGCCGAGGGCCTGAACGTGCCGTATGCCACGCACACCGATTCCAGCGACGGTAACAACAGCGACGCGACGATCACCCGCGTTATGCTCGATCCGCCGGACGCGGAGGCCGCGCTGGCGCGTCCGCAGACGCAGCCCACCGATTTCTCGATCCAAAACGGCAAGACGTCGACCGTCATTCCGGTCGCGCTTCACGAGAATCACGTCTATATCGACGTGACGCTCAACGGCAAAGGTCCCTACCACTTCGTCTTTGATACCGGCGGCGCGAACATCGTCGATCCCGCCGTCGCCAAAGAGATCGGCGCGCTCGGGAGCGGCTCGGCACAGGGGAGCGGCGTCGGTTCGCAGACCGAAGGCGTCAGTTTTGGCAAAGTCGCGAAGCTGCAGGTCGGCGACGCCGTGCTCACCGATCAGGTCTTCGCAATCGCACCAACGCGCATGGGCTTTGGCGTTTCGGCCGGCCGCCCCGTTGACGGATTGATCGGCTGGGAAGTTCTGGCGCGCTACGTCACCACCTTCGATTACGCCGGCAAGACCGTGACGCTGAGCATGCCCGGCTCGACCTCGGCACCCGCCGGCGCACACGTCGTGCCCTTCGTCTTCTATGGCACGCAGCCGCAGATCGCATGCACGATCGACGGCATCCCAGCGGAGTGCGCGATCGATACCGGTGCGCGCGACACGATCACCTTCATGGCTCCGTTCACCGCCGCACATTCGCAGATCGTTCCGGCAACGCTTAGCGCTCCGGGCATCAACGGCTTTGGCGTCGGCGGCCCGGCGATCGGCCGGCTCGGACGCGTCGCTTCAATCGGCATCGGCGATTTCACATTGACGAATCTCGTGGCGGATTATTCATCGCAAACGCAGGGCGCGTTCGCCGCGCCGTTTGTGGCCGCGAATGTCGGCGGCAACTTGCTGCGGCGCTTCACCGTCACCTTCGATTACAATAAGGGCACGATGGCGCTCGTACCCAATGCGGCGCTCAACGAGCCCGACGTCTATGAGCGCTCGGGGCTCTTCCTCCTCCGCCGCGGCGGCGTCACCGTCGTCGCTGATTCGCGCCCCGGCACGCCGGCGGCGAGCGCGGGCATCGTGAAAGGCGACGCGATCGCCTCGGTCGACGGTTCACCCACCAGCAGCATGTCGCTCTCACAAATTCGCGACATCTTCTCGCAGCCCGCGGGAACCGTCGTCACGCTGCAGATTACCGCCAAAGACGGAACTGCGCAAACGGTGAAGCTCACCCTCGCAGACTACGTGTAGGCGCCTAAAAGCAGGAACTGTCCAGCCGCCTGCTAGATTTCTTCTCAACTGGAAAACCCATTTGGAGGACAACCGTGAAGGCTGGCATTCCCGCCGCTCTATTCCTTAGCGGACTTTTCGTCTATGCAGCGCCAAGTATGGCGCAGAATGCGTCGCTTGCGCAAAAAGTGCAGCAAGTGAAGCAGCTCATGGCCGCCAACCAACAGCAGCTTTCGCACTACACCTGGCAGATGCAAGAAACGGTCAGCGTTAATGGCGACGTCAAAGAGCAGAGCGTATATCAGGTTCAACTTGGCGCCGACGGCCAGCAGGTACGAACGCTGGTCGCGCAACCCGTTGCCCCGTCGAGCGGCGGCCGGCAGCACGGCATCATGCACCGGGCCAAAGAGAATTTCAAGGCATATGCGCAGCAGGTTGGTGCGCTCGCGAAGAGTTACTCGCCTTTAAGCGCGACGAAGATCCAGCAGCTCTACGCGCGGGGTTCGGTTGCGGTCAAGGCGGCGGGAAGCCCCGCCTATTCAGCCATCATGATTTCGAACTACCTCAAGGCGGGCGACTCAATCGTGCTGACCCTGCGCAACAGTCCAAAAGCGCTGACTTCGGTCGACGTTACCTCGTATCTGGATCAGCCATCCGACGCCGTAACGATGCAGGTGCACTTCGCGAGTCTCCCCGACGGCACGCGCTATGCCGCGACGACCACGGTGAACGGACAGAGTAAGAACCTTACGATCGTCGACCGGAGCACGAACTTCACCCCGCGGACGCGATAGCATGATATCATCAATTCCCCTTGTCCTAAGCTCCTGAGGAGGTAACCCGATGCCGGTGCAGCCCAACGGTGAAGCGCTCGACCGCACCATCCTGCCGATTCCCGATCGTAAGTTCGAGGGTGTCGCAAATCGAACGCTCGCGGGAAGCGTGGCCGATTTTCCGATCCCGGTCCAGGCTCCCAACGGGGCACCGAACATCCTTCTGGTACTCGTTGACGATGCCGGGTTTGGGAACCCGTCTACGTTCGGTGGCTCGAGCGCGAGCCCAGCACTCGAGCGGCTCGCACAAGAAGGCCTTCGGTATAATCGCTTTCACGTAACCGCCCTCTGCTCGCCTACCCGCGCCGCGCTGCTCTCCGGCCGGAACCACCACGCCGTCGGGTTCGGGTCGATTGCCGAGTTCTGTGGCGGTTGGCCCGGATACAATGCGACGTGGCCGATGAGCGCCGCGTCGGTCGCGGAGATCTTGCGGAATAACGGCTACAACACGGCCGCGTTTGGGAAGTGGCACTTAACGCCCGACGACCAGCAGGGGCCGGCCGGGCCGTTCAACCGCTGGCCCAACGGCCTTGGGTTTGACTATTTTTGGGGATTCCTCGGCGGCGAAGCAAGCCAATACGACGCCGTAATTACCGAGAACAACACGATTCTGGGGCCGCCGCAAGACGAGAATTTCTACTTTCCCGATGCGATGGCGGATAAGACGATCCAGTGGATTCACGGGCAGAAGTCTCAAGCTCCCAAGAAACCGTTTTTCGTCTATTTCTCGACGGGAGCCAGTCACGCGCCGCATCACGTTGCGGGCAAATGGGCCGACAAATATAAGGGGAAGTTCGATGCCGGTTGGGACGCACTGCGCGTGCAAACGTTCGAGCGGCAAAAGCAGCTCGGTGTGATTCCAGCCGACGCGCAGCTGACGCCGCGTAACGAAGCGATGCCCGCCTGGGACTCGCTCACCGCAGCGGAAAAGGCACTCTATGCCCGCCAAATGGAAGTCTTCTGCGGCTACCAAGAGAACGCGGACTATAATATCGGGCGCGTGATCACCGCCATCGAGGAAATCGGCCTCCTCGACGACACGTTGGTTATCTACATCTACGGCGACAACGGCTCGAGCATGGAAGGCACGACCACGGGCTGCTTCAACGAGATGACCGTGCTCAACGGAGTCCCGCTGACCGCCGAACAGCAACTCGAGCTCGCCGACGTCTACGGCGGTGCAGCCAACTGGGGCGGACCCGGCAGCGCTCCTCACTTTTCTTGCGCTTGGGCTTGGGCCGGCAACACGCCGTTCCAGTGGGGCAAGCAGGTCGCATCGCATTTCGGCGGGACGCGCGATCCGATGGTCATATCCTGGCCGAAGCGAATTTCCGACAAGGGCGGCATTCGATCCCAGTTCACCCACGTGATCGACGTTGTTCCGACCATCCTCGAGCTCGTTGGGCTTCCCGCGCCCAAGGCCGTCAATGGAATCGAACAAATGGCGATGCACGGCACGAGCTTCGCCTACACCCTCGACGATGCGGCGGCAGCGGAGCGCCACACACAGCAATACTTCGAGATCCTGGGCAATCGCGCGATGTATAAAGATGGCTGGATTGCGAGTTGTAAGCTCGATCGCATACCGTGGGCTTTGGATCCGGTGGCCTTGGAAAAGTTCGCGCCTGGCGCTTGGGATCCCGAGAAAGACGTCTGGGAACTCTACAATACGATGGAGGATTTCTCTCAGGCGAACGACCTGGCGCAGAAGTTCCCCCAAAAGTTGGACGAACTGAAGGCGCTCTTTTGGGAAGATGCCGCGAAATACAACGTTACGCCGTTGCTCGGCGCGATGGCGAGCTTCTTTGGCGTGCTACCACCCAATGCGGGCAAAACGACGAAGTTCACCTTCTATTCGGGTGTGGAGAACGTCGGACCCGGAATGATTCCGCATATCTATGGCACGTCGTACGCAATCGAGGCGGATATCGTCATTCCGCCCGGCGGCGCCGAAGGCGCCATCGTTGCCAACGCCGACTTCCTCGGCGGCTTCTCGCTCTACGTACAGAACGGAAAGCTGCACCACACGTACAGCTTCTTGGGCATTCCGCTCGTTCAAGACTCGTCCCACCCAATGCTGGTAAAGCTCTTGGAAAAGTTAGGCGAAACAAATACGCTGCTGCGCGGCATAGCCAAAGGTGGGACGATCTCGTCACCCGAGCCGCTTCCGCATGGCCGCGTACTCGTTCGCTTTGAGTTTAGGGCCGACGAACCGAAACCGGCGACGGGCGGCGCCACGAAGCTTATCGTGAACGGGAAGACGGTCGCCGAGGGAAGGTTGGCTCACACCGTCCCCGGGCGTTTCTCCGGTTATGCCGGCATGGATATCGGCAGAGACAATCGGGCTCCGGTCTCGCCGACCTATAAGTCTCCGTTCGTCTTCACGGGGACGATCAATACCGTGACGTTCGACCTCGAGCCAATGCCGAAGAGCCCAGAGGAACACGCAGCCCTTCATGAAGCTGCGCATCAGACGCGCGTTCTCAGCGGAGTAAACGGCTGAGCGCAGCGAACGTCGGCACGATCCTTCTCGTTACCGGCGCGCTGACCGCCGCGGTCGGCATCGGTTTCGTCATGCCGCGCCAACTTCTCGCCCTTATCCTCGGCGAGAATACGAGCGATGCGACGGTGATCTTGATGGCGCGCCACTGGAGTCTGCTCGTTGCGCTCGTCGGCGGCTTGTTGATGTACGCCGCCTATCACCCCGAAGCTCGCTTGCCGGCGATGATCGTCGGGGCCGCCGAGAAACTCGTCTTCGGCGCCCTCGTCGTCGCAAGCCCGTTGCGCAGGCGACGCCTAACTTTGGCGGTGGTCGGCGCGGACGCTATAATGGGGTTGCTCTACGTGCTGATTCTCACCCAGCAACGCTTTTCGTAGGGCAGCAAATGCCGGCGCGGTTTTCGTGCAACACGCCGGCATCTTGAACATCTAAACACTAGGCCTTAGCGATATGGGGGCCTGCCGCCACCGCCGCCAGGCGGTCTACCGCCACCGCCGGCTCCGGCCGGTCTGCCGCCACCGCCTCCGGGTGACGGACCGCGCATTGCTGCCTGCGGATGAGAAGGCTGGCCGTGCGTTACGCCCTGGAAATGCGACGGCTGCGAATGCATCGTGGTCTGCGAATGTCCTTGGACCGTTCCGTGCGATGACGACTGATGCATGGCCTTTTGCGAGTGCGCTTGGACCGTTCCGTGCGACGACTGCTGATGCATCGCGGTTTGCGAGTGTCCTTGGACCGTTCCGTGCGATGACGACTGATGATGCATCGCGGTCTGCGAGTGTCCTTGGACCGTTCCATGCTGGTGCGCGGACTGATTGTGCGCTACCGCAGAAACCTTGCCGCTCGTGTGTCGAACCTCTCGCTGAGCTATGCGCCGATCAGCGGCGGTAACCGGAGCAAAGTGCGCGGGGCGGTTCGTCGCGCTCAACGAATCGCGGACCGACGTAACCGGAGGATGACCATGATTGACGTTCGCGGCGAGGGTTCGGTCGCGCGAGGCGACCATCGAATGCTCTCGCTGCTGTGCCGTCGGCGGGATGCGATGCCTTCCTGCGGCGATCTCGGCCGGCGTCGGCCTCGCATGGATTCCGCCATGTCCGCCGTTGAAGCTGACGCGGCTGTGACTGATCGTATTTCTATTGATGACGGTCTTGTCGACGTACGTGTTTCGGATCGTCGTCCGATTCACGTTCACGACGGCAGTGTTGTAGTTAAATGCGCCGCCCGCCCAAGTACCGCCAACAAAGCCGGTGCCGAAGTAACCAAACCCGTAGTTGATGCCACCATAGAAGCCGACGTTCGCGCCCCAATAACCTTGGTTGTAGGCGTAGCCGGAACCATCGTAGCCCCAGTAGCCAGGCGTCCAGTAGAGACCCACCGCCGGCGGCGCCACCCAGACTCCGGGAACCCAATAGTACCCCGCCGACCCCCAACCCCAATAACCGGGGGTCCATTGATAGTCAGGGTACGGTGCGGGCGGCTGCACGTAGTACGGGATCGGCGGTGGCGCAGCAGCCACGACAAACCCGGCCCCGCCGCCGAACCCGAAGCCGAGACCAACGCCGACGGAAACCTGCGCGGCCGCAGGTGCAGGGGATGCGACTGTTAGTATCGTCGCGATGATTGCAGGGAGAAGCCTTTGAAGATGCACGCTTTCCTCCTTTTGGAGAATCTTGCACCTGAATTTCTACCCGCCATTCTACGTTTTAAAAAGAATTGCAAGCACTTCCTGATTCGAACTAATCTAATTCCAACTGTTCATGCACGCGCGTCGCGATGGCGAGATGCGAGCGCAAGAAAGCGCCCGTCTGCGGCGAACTCCCGGCGCCAGGCCAGTGCAAAAAGCCCTACTGCGGTGGCGGCAGGAGCTTGCGTGGCGTGAGCGTCACGGTTCTGCTCGCACCTCCGCGAGCAACGGTCACCGTGAACGGATTAGTGCCCTGGCTGTACGGAAAGAAGTCGCCGAAGCCCAACCCCGACGATATCTCGTGCCCGGCAAAGGCGGTGATACGATCCCCGGCGGCGATGCCGGCGTTCGCTGCAGGACTGTTTGGTACGACGAGGCGCACTTCGAAGGCCGATGCGTCGGTTTGATTGAGGCTGAGCCCGATGTGATCGCTGCGAAACGGCATCGCAACGTTACGATTCGCGATAAAGGTTACCGTTTGGGCTTTGTAATCGAAAACGACGGTAAAGCGTTGGAGAAATGCCGAGCCAAGGTTTCCAGCCACGCCGCGCGTAGCAAAAAACCCAGATTTCACTTGAGGAATGCCGACCGGAACGTCGCTGAACGACCGCCCCGCGAAGATAAACGATTTCGCCGCGGTTGCCACCTGCGCGAAACCTCCGCCGACGCCGCCCGGCGCCGCGTAGGTGAGGCCGGGGTCGGGAAAGAGATGATTCTCTTCCACGAACGGCAGGTTGAGTATGATCCCGCCGGCGTTTCCGGTATCGAGCAGGTAGTATCCGGGCACTCCATCGATCGTGGCGAGCACGTATGCGTGCCTGCCATCCGACTTGAACGGTAGCGTTACGCCGCCGGCGGGCGCGGGTTCGTCGAACGGCGCGACATCCACCTGGCGATCGGCATAGCGCACGGTGATGCGGAAGTTCGCGAGGTACTCGAAGCCGATCAGTCCTTCCGGTGTCACGTTCATTCGAGGGTGCAAGAATGGATAGAAAAGTGGCGTAACGACGAAGTTCTGTTTGAAGAGTCGCGCACCGCCGAAATCAACAGCCGATACCGCGGCGAAGGCCGTCATCTGCTCCGCGGTGCCGGCGCCGCCGGTTGCGACGCCGCCCGACGCATGGAGGCCCAGACGCTGCGCTGCCGTGGGGAGCAAGAAGTTGCTGCCGCCGGAATCAAAAATCAGCGAGGTCTGCTTTCCATCGAGCGTTACCGGAACGACGATGTGGCCCAGCGTACCGACCGCATCGCTAACGAAGGGGATCGAGGTGAGCGCCGCAAGCTGCCCATGCGAAATGTAGGCAGGACGCGCTAAGTCCGCGCGATCAACGGCCGCGGCAAACTTCACGGACGTTAGCGTCGTGGTCGTCGTCGTGCCGGAGGCATCGACGTCAACCTGACGCATCGAAACCGGTACGCCCGAAACCGTTTGAAAATCCGAGTAAGTGGTGGTGTCCAAACCCTGGGCCGTATGCGAGACAACCTTTACGAGACGGTAGGACGCCGCGTCAAAATACAGGTCGGCCGGCGAACCGCCTGCCGGTTCGACGTGCAGCACATCTGCCTGGCGTCCGTCCAGGCTCTCTTCCCGTCCCGAGGTAACGGTTGACCGCCGATCGGCACGGAAGTAAGCGCTGCTAATCAGATAGGCTTGCGTCACGGCATCGGCGACGAAGGACGGTAGGCTGACGATCGAAAGTGAGCCGTTCGCCTCGCTCCACTCCGTGCCGTCGTATCCTTGAAGCAACGTTGCCGGCCCGACGACGAGCCGGTTGCGCGAATAGCCGTCATGCAGATCCGCGACCGAATCAAACGAATTCAGGGGACCGCCGTTCTGAACGAACGTGCCGGATTGCGTCACTGCTACAAAAGCATCGAGCTGCGCTCCTCCCGCAGCGGCATGGGCCGCGACGAGGATTTTGTCGATTTGACCGCCGTCGAGCGGGGTGGAGTCCGGCGCCGCCGAGGCGCCGCTCGCCGAAAGGATAAAGATAAAAAGGAAGACGGTCGCACGTATCATACGGCTAATTTCTGCGAACGGACAACGTCGCCTTTCACGAATTTCCTACAAGGAGGTAACGTAGCTGAAGCGCCCCGGTGAGAGAATCCTCATCCTGCTCTTGGTTGCACTCGCTTATATCGTTGGAGCGAAGGCCGGTTTCACGCTGGCGTTTGCGACGAAACAAGTGACGGCAGCATGGCCGCCCTCGGGCATCGCGCTCGCCGCCCTCCTGCTCTGGGGATATCGGGTCTGGCCCGGTATTTGGATCGGCGCGTTCGCGATTAACGCGGTCAGTTCCGAACCGATATGGACGGCAGCGGCCATCGCAACCGGAAACACGCTCGCGCCGGTTCTCGGGAACTTCCTCATGCGGCGCGTTGGCGGATTCGAGAATAATCTCGAACGCGTCCGCGACGTACTCGTTCTGGCCATCCTCGGCGCGGCGGTTGCGATGACCGTATCGGCGACCAACGGGGTCGTCCAACTCGCGCTAGCCCGAATCATTCCATGGAACGCGGCGCCGTCGGTTTGGTGGGTCTGGTGGACGGGCGATGCGATGGGCGTACTTTTTATGACTCCGCTCTTGCTCACGTGGATCACGAGCACGCACCGGAGGGAACGCGCCGCGGGCGGTACGCTCGAGCTTGCCATTTTCGTGATCGCGCTGTCGGCTTCGGCCTGGGTATCGTTCCTAACAAACTTCCCGCTGCGCTTTTCGCTGTATCCTTTCATCATTTGGACGGCGCTGCGTTTCCGGCAGCGCGAAACGACCGCCGCGATCGCAGTCCTCTGCGGTCTTGCGATTTGGGCGACGTCGCACGGGATGGGACCGTGGACTTCCGGGAGCCTCGACTCGCGACTCGTTCAACTCGATAGTTGGATGGCGGTTTTAGCGATAACCGGACTAGTGCTGGGAGCGGTCACCGCCGAAAGGCGAGCCGCGCGCAAACAGCTTCAGGTGTTGTTGGCGCAAACGAAACATTCGGTCGAAACGCTCCAGACGGCTTTCCTTCCCGAGCAGTTGCCGCAGCGCGTCGGCTTACGCAGCGACGTCCTGTACATCGCCGCCGACCATGAAGCGCTCATCGGCGGCGATTGGTACGATGCCTTCGCCCTGCCCGATGGACGGGTTGCCTTTTCGATCGGTGACGTGACCGGGCACGGACTGGACGCCGCAGTCAGTGCAGCACGCCTTCGGCGGAGCATTTTGCTGGCGGCATTCGAGGTCGAGGATCCTGCGGAAATCCTGGACAAGGCCGACCATGCCGTCGGATCGCGCCAGAAGGATCCGGCCACGGCGCTGGTGGCCATCCTGAGCCGCGATCTCCGCTCCGTCAGCTACGCGAGCGCGGGACATCCACCACCGATTGTTGCGGGGCCGAATACCCCCGCGCTTGCGCTGGAATACGGCGGCGTGCCCTTCGGTGTCGGCATTCCGATCGCATCGCTAACGCACACGGCGGCTTTGGAGCCGGGTGCCGCAATTCTTTTCTACACCGACGGGCTCACCGAGTTCAAGCGCGATACTCTCGCCGCAGAACGGACGCTGCTAGCCGCGATGACGCGCTTGGTGAACGAATCGAACATTACACAACCCGCGGCTTTCATTCAACGGAGCGTCATGGGTTCGGAGCGGCCGACCGACGATACCGTGCTGCTAATCGTGCAGGTCGGTGTCGCGCCTCAAAAAACTTGGACTTTCGATTCGAGAAGTTCACACGAAGCACACTCGCTGCGGCGCGAGCTTGCGGGCTTTATGCGCTCCTTTGCGCCGAATGAAGAGGACCTGTTTACCGCGGAGCTCATTATCGGCGAAGTGCTTGCGAATACCGTCGAACATGCGCCGGGTTCGGTGAGAGTCGATATCGACTGGACCGGTACCAATCCCGTCGTCACGGTTGCCGACGCGGGTCCGGGGCTGTCGCGGTTTGCGCCGCAGCTACCCGCCGACGCGTTAAACGAAAACGGGCGCGGCCTTTTCCTGATTGCATCCTTGGCGCGCGACGTGAACATCGAAACGAAACCAGGAATGGGAACGAAGCTGCGGGTCGTTCTGCCAACCCAACGGACGAAAGCCGGCGTTTCGGGGGAGAAAGAGTATGCCTAGAAAGCGAATCTCTGGGCCGCGGTTCGATGCCGAAACGATACGCGCATGCGGCGAACTGCTTCGGTGCCTTGACGAGTCGCGCTCTGTTCGCGGTAACGCTCTCGCTGGGCGAATCTCGCCGGGGCTCGATCATCGCGACATTGCAAGAATAGTTCACTCTGCTTTTGGCGAACTCTCGTTGAGACAGCGTGAGATCGCCGTACGTTGCGAATGTTGCGGAGCATTGAAGCATCGCGAGCAACGGAGCGTTTAGGAATGTGTCTCCGCCGTTGTTCCGGCGCATGTCGACGATCAGCTTAGCCACCTCGTGCGATGCAAGGAACGTCCCCAAGCGCCGTGCGAAGGCGGCCAGCGGTTCGCCATTCTCTTCGACCCGAACGACGACGAAAGAGCCGGCAGCGGAACGATGAGCAACATGTTTCGAAAGGAAAAGGCGGGCGCTCGAGGCGCCCGCCTTTCATTCCAATTCGCGCGTGTCTGAGCTAGTACGCGCCAATCCCGTTTGGAGTTCCCCATCCAGCTGGGCCGCTGTACTTTTTGTAGCCGCCGTCGGTCTTTGATAGGCCGGCCTCGCAGAGATAGTCACCGCAGCTACCGTCGCTGCCGGAAGTGACTGCGTGCAGCTCTTTCTTGCGTTTCTTCGCATTCAGCTTCCAGAACGTTTTGCCGCCGGTTAGGCTGCCCGGGTTGTTAACGAGCCCGACGATACCAGCCGTAAGCGGCGCTGCGACGCTCGTCCCGCAGACGGTCGTCCAGCCGCCGTAGCTGCTGATGTACTCGGCGACCCCGGGACTACAGCCGGCCTCGGCGGAGATGTCCGAGATCGTTCGGCCGGCGCAGTCAGGATCGTGCTGCCACGACGGCTTGGTGGTGGTTGTTGCGCAGCCGGCTCCCGCGCCGTCCCAGACGGTTTCACTGAAGGTTGACCCGGACTCCGCCAACTGCGTGCCCCCGACGGCGAGTACGTTTGCTAGCGCCGCCGGCCACTCGATCTCCGGATATCCGGAGTCGCCGGATGAGGCCAAATACGCGACGCCCGGCGTATTAAAGTAGTTGGGGAAGTTGGAGTCGCCGCAGTTCTCGCCGTAGTTGAAACTGCTGCATCCCCAGCTGTTGCTGAGAATTTTTGCACCGAGCGTAACGGCCTCCGACTCCGCGCCCTCTAAGCCGCAAACGACGCCGCCGCAGTTCCCGCCTTCGATCAGGTAGATCGTACACTTTGGACAGCTGGAAGAGACCATTTGGATGTCGAGGTCGGTCTCGACGCACCAACCGAAGTCTTCGCAGCTCTCAGGGTAGCTGGATTGTTCTCCGTACTGGTTAAACTTTTTGAACGTTGCCGTTCCCAGCCCGAACGTGGTGCGGTAGGTCGATAGATCCGATTCAGCGCTGGACAAGTCGCCAAGTTCGATGAGCGCGACAACCGTTCCCGATCCCTTGCCTAACGATTTCGTAAGGTTATAACGAGTCTGCAAGTCGACGGGGCGCCATCCGCAGCTGCCGCCTGACGGCGAGCAGTTTGGTTTCACGCCTTTGGTCACGATCAGTACGTGGCATTCCGCCCCGCCGGCAAGAGGTTTGCAGCCGCGCCGGGCTTCATGCTTGGCTTGCCACTCGGGCACAAAGTGCGAGACGCCGGAATGCCCGTTTTGCGACGGGCCACCCGCCGTTGGAGTACTCGACGAGCCGCCTGCGTTACAGCCGGCGATCACCAGGGCTGCGACCAGCGGAAAAAGCTTGAAGGGTCCCTTCACAAATTGCTCCTTATATAAGTTGGTCTGGGAGTCTCGAGTAGTTCCGAGGTGCAAGCTGTGCCTCCTATTTCGCCCTGCGTGAGTTCGGAAACCAATCGCATGCTCGAACTCCTTATCTACGACGGCGAACGCTCCTCACTTGCTACATGCTCTTTTTGACTGGAATGTTCGTCAACGGCCCTTCTCCACCGACCTGTTCGATGGTGTCGCCCTTTGCGACCGACCAGTGATGGGCGCCTGTTGGGACCATGATGAACGAACCCGCCGGCAGCACTCGCGCGTTAGCCTTGTCGATCGTATCGCCCGTGCCGAACAGCAACGTTCCTTGGATCACCGTTATATATTCGGGGTGCGCATGGTAGTGCGGCTGGTTCGTGAAGCCGTCGGGCATCTTGACGCGAATAATTGCGTTGCCGGATGTATTCGGATCGCCGACCATCACCGCATTCCAAGAGCCTTTCGCAGGACCGGTGGCGGCTACCCAGTGGAGGCTGTCGGGCGTAAAGATAACGGGAGCCGACTGCATCGCGGCGACCGTAGCGCCGGCAGTCACGAGTAGTCCCAAAACAAACAACGAGAAGAGTTTCATCAATTGTCCTTTCATCGAGTCTTATAGAAATGCAACCAGGTTGCTTGCCCTTTCGCTAAGGCGAAGACGGAGGCCCTTCGCTAGCAGGCGACCGTTACCTCGGCATATGCGATGCGCGAGAAAGAAACGTTTTGCTCAAACGAAATACAAAGGGCGTGATCGTTCATCTGATCGACGGAACCTACGAGCTTTTCCGCCATTTTTATGGCCTACGTCGCGCCACAAACGTAAAGGAGCGACGATTGGGAGCGGTCGTCGGAGTGCTCAATACCGTGCTGCAAATGATCGGCGAGGGTGCGACGCACTTAGGCGTCGCCACCGATCACGTTATCGAGTCCTTCCGCAACGAACTCTGGAGCGGCTATAAAACGGGAGATGGAATCGATCCCGCGCTTCGCGCGCAGTTCGAGCCGCTCGAAGACGCACTCCGAGCTATGGCCATTCCGGTCTGGGCGATGATCGAGCTGGAAGCCGACGACGCGATGGCATCGGCGGCCGCAATCGCCGCGCGGGATTCTCGGGTACAGAAAATCTGTATTTGGACTCCGGATAAGGATCTCGCGCAATGCGTGCGCGAGGATCGCATCGTGCAAATCGATCGCAGGAGCAAGGTCGTCCTGGACGCCGACGGCGTCCGAGCGAAGTTCGGCGTAGATCCCGAGCTGATCCCCGACTATCTGGCGCTCGTTGGCGATGCCGCCGATGGCTATCCTGGCATCGCGGGCATCGGGGCGAAGGGCGCGGCCGCTTTGCTCACGCGCTATGGCGCGATCGAACGGTTCCCGTCGCAGGTACTCGGCGAGCAGCAGCGTCTCGCGCTGCTATTTAAGGAACTGGCCACCCTTAGAACGGATGCGGACCTCTTTGCCGACGCCAACGAGTTGGAGTGGCGCGGGCCTACTGCCGGATTTCCCGCCGTGTGCGAGCGGCTCGAAGCCCCCGATCTCCTTGCGCGCGCTACGAAAGCCACGGGGCACCGCCCCCGAAAGTGACTAAATCGCCCGGCGCAACCGTCCTAAACGGGGTTTTGGGGAACGACGAGGTAGTGATTCTCATGGCGGCCGGCAAGGCTTGGCTGGAAGAGCGAGCCGTCGCAGAAGCACTCGCACTATGAACAAAACGGCAAGCGAGAACAAGCGCGATAGCGGGCCATCGGTTTTGCGCTTCAACGCGCGGCTCATTCGGCGTCCCAATCTGGCAAAAGCTGGGCCCTCGACTCTGCTCGACGTTCCCAAAGTCGTGAGCAGCAAGCTGCGCGGCATGACGAAGGTCGAAGGCACCATGAACGGTCATCCGTTCCGTGCAGCAATGGAACCAAACACATCCGGAGGCCACTGGCTGCACGTGAACGAGGCGATGCTGGCGGGCGCCGGTGCCGAAGCCGGCGACACTGTGAAGCTCGCCATCTTGGGACCCGAGCCCGAACCAACCGTCCCCGTCGATCTGCGAAGAGCTCTCAATGCTTCCTACGATGCAAAGGCGTTGTGGCGGACGCTCGCGTCCGACGCTCGCCGGATTTGGATCCGCTGGATCGAATCGGCCAAGAAACCCGAGACCAGGGCCCGGCGGGTCACACGGACCGTCGAGCAGCTTTCCGAGGGAAAGCGGCGCCCGTGTTGTGTGAATGTCTACGAATTTATGCTGGATCGCGTTCGAGATTAGGAAGAGGCGTCTAAAGGATCTCCTCGCCGATCGCGCCGCGTAGAAAAGCGCGACAGCGTTCGAGGAACGCGCTGCCTTCATTTTCGGGAAGGGCGCGCGCGATAACCATACCCCCAACCATGCACGCGAATGCTCCGGCGGCGTCGGTTTCCGTATCGCGCCGTTTTCCCAAGCGCCCCGCGATACGTGCAAGGCGAGTGCGGATTTCGCCGGCGACGCTACGCCGCATCTTCGCACCGCTTCGCACGAGTTCCGTGCCGACCGTCGGCAACGGGCAGCCGCGTTCCGGGTGCAGCATGTGGCGCTCCGCGAGATATTCGGTCGCCCCGACGGTGCCGGCGATCTCGCGCGACATCTGGTCGAAGGCGGCCTTTACCAGGTCGTCCTTCGACTTGAAGTGCGCGTAGAAGCCGCCGTGGGTCAGGTCCGCCCGCTTCATGACCTCCGCCACACCGATTCCGTCAATGCCGCGCTCCCGAAACGCGTCGGCGGCCGCTTGCACGATGCGCGCTCGGGTTTCACTTTTATGCTCTTTTGACCACGGCATGATGCCCATCATATCAAATGGATGCAAGGCTTGACACTATATGATTGATATCATATAGTAAGGGAACCATGTTAGAACTCATTGATGCCATCGCCCTGGGTGCGACGCTTGCGACCGTCGTCACGATTCTCACCACCCAAGCCGATATCTCGTGGAACGCTCGCCGCTGGGCAATTGCCGGCATCCTCGCCTGGACCGCGTCGATCGTTGGCGCGGCAGCGACGGGGCATTTTACGCCCAGCACACCGGGAATCGTGATTCAGCCGCCGGCGATCTTCGCCGTCGCCGCCGCAACGCTCTTAGCAGCTTGGATCTTCTCTCCGCAGTTCCGCGCCGCGCTGCTCTCGATCCCATTGCAAGCGCTCGTGGGGCTCAACGTGCTGCGCGTCCTCGGCGTGTTCTTCGTGATACAGTATTTCGCGCACGCGTTGGCGGCCCCGTTTGGGCCGGTTGCCGGGCTCGGCGACACCATAACCGGTTTGCTCGCGATTCCGCTCGCCATTTCGATCGCACGCGGTTCGTTCAGCAAATCTTCCGTTGCTTGGTGGAACGCGTTTGGCGCGCTCGACCTGTTCACGGCGCTCACGCTGGGCGCGCTCTCGCAAGACGGCGTGCCGTTCCGCATCTTCTTCGGCGAGCCCGGCCTCACCGCGATGACGCAGCTGCCGTCGGTCATCGTGCCGACGATTCTGGTTCCGATCTACCTCCTGATGCACCTTACCGTCGCCTACCGGCTCCGTCAAGCGCCGGCGCGCGAAGCAGCCACGTTGCGGAGAACCGTTTTCGCTCCAGATTAGTGACCTAAGTTAGGCTTGGCTTCGCCGGCTGGAACGAGCGCGTTCGGGTAATCGTTGCATCTAGTGAAATGATACCAACCGAACATAGACAAATCGACATACTCGATATTGCACTCGGCACGTTCTGCATCTGGGCCGCGACCATGCTGCTGATAAGGTAGCAAGACCTCGTCGAGGCTTTCAGTGGGCAAGGCCCCGGTATAAGTCCCCGGGAGTGGGGAACAATGTCCGTCGGAGCCTGCGGCTTCGGAGGTTAAATCATGACCAAGCGGTTTGTTGCTCTTCTCGGCATTACCATTCTTGTGCTCTCTCTACGTACCGGCGCAGTGGCGCAGAACGCGATCGATGTGAACGGCAGCTGGAGCATGACTTCCAGCGGTGAGGCGTTCGCGAACGGTCAAGTCAAAGTGCGACAGGATGGGTCGGCTGTCGCCGGCACCTATGGCCAAAACGGACATTTCGAAGGGAAGTTCCAGCCGGGCACGCTGAAGGTCGACGCGAATTGGAGCGACTCGCGCGGCACCGGTTGGATGACGATCGTCTTTTCATCCGGCGGAAAAGGCTTTTCCGGCAAGTGGGGACGTCCCGGCAGTAACCCCAGCGGACATTTTCAAGCGGTTCGCTTCGCCTACCCTAACGTATCCGGACTCTACTATGTAAACGTTACCGGCGGAACCGACTTGACGGCGCGCCGAATCAGCCTTCACCAGCTAGGATTGGATGTCGTCGGCAATTTGGGTCCTGGGACTCAGATCGACGGTACGATCGACTCCGACACGAACGCGCTGACCGGCAATTGGAAGGAACCGAACGGGAGCGGCTGGATCAAACTCCAGTTTGCCGATGACGGTAAGAGTTTTGCGGGCACGTGGGGCCTGGCGTCCGGCGCGGAAGCTGCCGGACAGATCAACGGAAGCGTTGTTGACACCGCGCAGCTCCACGTCAATGGTCTCTGGGAGATCGCGTCCAGCGGCGGGGCGTTTTCGGGCAACGTTCTGCAGCTCGAGCAACAGGGACAGACGATTACCGGCAGCTTCAAGGATGGGCGCCTGCAGGGCACGCTAGCGCGAGGATCCTCATCGCTGAGCGGCACCTGGAGAGACACGCGCGGCACCGGAGTCGTCGGCCTTAAATTCACGTCGAGCGGCATGCACTTCCAAGGAACTTGGACACGGAAAGGCGGGATCAGCGGAAGCCTGATCGGGAAGCGCGTGATCGCCGCGACACCGGCGTTGCGCAACTAAGTTTAGGAGCCTAGCCCGAATCCGTCGACGATGACGAGATCGGTCGTGCTCAAACGCTGCCGGAGTTCCTTCGCCGGTGCGTACTCCTCGGAATGCCACCATGCATTGGCGCGTTCGTACGAATCAAACTCGAGCACGACGATGCGCGTCGGGTTCCAGGATCCCTCGAGCACGTTCATCTCGCCACCCCGCGCGAGGTAGCGGCCGCCAAACTTCGCGACGGTCTCCTGCGCCATTTTCTTATAATCTTCGTATTTTTCGGGATCGCTCGTCTTGACGTTGACGATCACGTAGGCCGGCATCCTTCGGGGATTACACGGGCGATCGCGGCCTTCCCGCGCAACTCGCTCCGCCAAGGGAGGGGCCCGGGTTGTCGCGGAAGCCGTAGAGCTTACGCTATGAGAGCTGGAGTGACCGACAAGGCGAGTGAGGTTGACCGTGCTCCGGGAATATCGCTCCTAGCAGCGTTCCGATTTCGCACGTTTGCGATCCTCTGGATCGCCACCATCGTGTCAAACATCGGCAGCTGGATGTACGGTGCAGCCGCGGGCTGGCTAATGACGGGACTGACGAAAGATGCGTTCGTCGTTTCGCTCGTTCAAGTAGCGAGCAGCGCACCGTTATTTCTTCTCGCGCTAGTAGCCGGCACGCTTTCCGACGTCGTCGACAAGCGCAAGCTGCTGATCTGGGGAGAGAGTGCGACCGCCTTGCTTTCCGCAATCTTTGCTGCGGTCGTGTGGTTGAATTGGGTCACGCCGGCTTCGCTCCTTTGGTTTATGTTCTTCATCAGTGTTTTGGGAGCACTCACCTCGCCGGCATGGCAGGCAGTCGTTCCTAGTCTCGTACCCAAGGAGGAGCTTCCCAGTGCTATTTCGGCAAACAGCGTCGGCTTCAACCTAAGTCGAGCCGTCGGACCTGCCTTAGCGGGCGCGATCATCGGACCACTCGGAATCGCAGCCCCGTTTGTGATTAATGCCGTCAGCAATTTTGGCGTTATTGGCGTTCTCTTTGGATGGCGCGAACCGAAGGCGGCAGCGGATGCTTTGCCTCCGGAGCGCTTTAGCAGCGCGGTCGGAATCGGCTTGCGATATGCGGTCAACAATGTCGCTTTACGCCGAACATTCGTTAGAACGGTTGCATTTTTCTTGTCGGCGAGTTCCTATTGGGCGCTACTGCCGCTTGTCGCTCGGCTACGCGTGAGCGGGGGCGCGGCGATTTACGGCCTCTTGCTCGGCGCGATTGGGCTCGGGGCTGTCGGCGCGGCATTCGTGATGCCCTACTGGAAGAAACGGTTTGGTGCCGACGGCCTGGTTGGGATCGCGAGCGTCGGCACCGCGATCGCGTTGGTGCTTTTCGGAATCGCTCGCGAACCGATAGTCGCCTTGCTTGCAAGCGTCGTAGCGGGAGCGTCGTGGATCGCCGGCGTGGCAACGCTGAACGTTTCGGCCCAGCTTTCACTGCCGGACTGGGTACGTGGGCGCGGCCTCGCGATGTATATGACGGTTATGTTCGGTTCGATGACGTTGGGTAGCGCGCTGTGGGGCCAGATCGCCACGTTCACCAATCTCCAGGTCGCTCTATTTATCGCGTCGGCGACGATGCTTGCCGCTATCCCTCTGACGTGGCGCTGGAAACTTCAAACCGGCGAAACGCTCGACCTTACGCCGTCCACGCAGTGGCCGCCGCCGGTTGTATCGCGTTCGGTCGAAGGAGCGGATGGACCGGTGCTCGTAACGATCGAATATCGCATCACGCCCGATCACCGGGAAGCGTTTCTTTCGGCCCTCTACGAGTTGCAACACGAGCGCTTGCGGGACGGCGCTATCTCGTGGGGGATCTTCGAAGACACGTCACAATCGGGTCGCTTTTTGGAGACGTTTCTCGTGTCCTCGTGGACGGAGCATCTGCGTCAGCATCAGCGGGTGACAAACGCCGACTACGTGCTGCAACAGCAGATAATGCGGCTGCTTCAAGGGGAGCCACTGGTAACTCATTTCGTTGCTCCGAGGCCTAACGTGGAGTGAGCTGTTCGAACCTCGAACGTAAGGAGGCGTAATCTTGCAGAGCGGAATGCCAACCATCGGCGCCATGACGCTGGCGCTTTTTACCGGTTTGGCTGTTGGGATCGTTTTCAGCCTGGGAAAGCTCCCTTCGCCGGCACCGCCGTTCTTAGGACTCATCGGTCTCATCGGCATGTTTCTCGGGCAACGGCTGTTGCCGCTCCTCGCGCATCTCGTTGCGCGCCCCTAGCGCCCGATCAAATGTCTAGCAATTTCTTCGTTGTGTGTGCCTGCGTCGCGGCGTCGTGACGCCGCTTGCGCTTCGCACGGCACCTCGGTCCGCAGTCATTGGATCGCCGGACCTGGCGACGGCGTCGTTCACATCCGTGTTCACTAGCACGGCATCATCATAAAGGCGTCGTCTTTCGCAGCGAAACCCGCGCCGAACCCGTCATCAGTCTTTCCACAACGTATTCATTAGTTGACGCCATTGGGTCCACTTGCGGGGTGGACCCTAATGCGTGGTTGCAGAGCGCAAGGCGCCCGTCGTACGCTTGCCGCATGCGCTTCTGTAGCTACAAGGGCTACAAGGGAGAGAGTATGAGATTCCATCGACTTGCAGGTTGGGTCCTGACCGCGACCCTGGCATTTTCGGCAGTGCCCGCAGTTTGCTCGGCGTCGCCTTCCAGCGACGCCATTAACACGGTAAAGCTTGCCATAGACGCGATGAACAAAGGCAACATGAGCGCGTTCGTAGCGCTGTGCGATTCCCCGGTCGTCGTCATCGACACTTTCGATCCGTATCTTATGGGCGGAGCGTCGGGTTGCACCGATTGGTGGAACGCGCGAGTCGCCTACAACAAGAAGGCGCAACTCACCGACGCAACCGGCGGCATAGGGATGCCGTGGCACGTATTCGTGACCGGAAATAACGCTTACATCAGTGCTCCGTTCGACTACCACTACAATCAAAAGGGTCAGACGATGCGGGAGACCGGTTCATCGCTGACCGTGACCCTCCAGAAAGAAGCGAGTGGCTGGCGCATAACGTCCTGGGCGCACACAAAGCACCTGGGCGGCTAGTTCACAGCGCGTTGCAGGCTGCCCATGCGAGGCGTGGGCGCCGGGTAGCTTGCGACGTGCGGGGATGTTTATGCGTGATTATGCGTCGCTTGCGCTACGTGTCGCCCTTGCATTGACGTTCCTCTATTCACTGGCCGATCGCTTTGGCTGGGTTGGACCACCGGGCGCAGCGAACGTGTCGTGGGGCACCGTTTCGCGCTTTACGACCTATGTTGGCACATTGAATTGGTTTTTGCCGCATTCGCTGATTGCGGTGCTTTCTTGGATCGATACCTCATTAGAAGCAGCTCTCGGTCTGATGCTCCTCGCCGGTCTATGGCTGCGCGGCGTTTCCCTCGTAAGCGGGCTGCTGCTTCTTGCGTTTGCGACTGCCATGGGCGTCGCGAGCGGCATAGGGGCACCGTTTCAATACTCCGTTTTCACCGCATCTGCTGCCGCATTCTTGCTCGCTAGCCAGCCATCGGATCGGTGGTCCCTCGATCGTCTCCTGCAACTTCGGCGCAAAAGGGGCCCCGCTTAGCGCAACCTTTCTTGCTCGTGCTGGGTGTAAAGGTTTGCATCGGGGGCGAATCTGTGAGACACTGCTCCCCGTCCTCAAGCGCGATCTTTCGAGTGGTCGATAAGTTGCGCCCACTTTAAAGATCGGTTTTCACATTTCCATTTTTGCAGAAATCCCGCTGGATGCTGCTCTACGTCGCGGCATCGAAGACCTTCGTTTTATAGAGGCCACGCCGATACAGCGCAAGGCCGTTCCGGTTGCGCTGGCCGGCCACGACGTCTTTGCGAGCGCTCCGACCGGCAGCGGCAAAACCGCGGCTTTCGGCATTCCCCTACTCCAAAAGCTGCTCGAGCGGCGCGCCGGCCGCAGTGCCGCGCTGATCTTGACACCGACTCGCGAGCTGGCGCAGCAAATTGCGCAGCATCTTCGGGAGCTGGCCAAACACACCAAACTAAACATCACGCCGATCTACGGAGGCGTGCCTATGAAACCGCAGATCAACGCCTTGCGCCGCGGCACCGACGTTGTGGTCGCAACGCCGGGGCGGCTCATCGATTTGATGCAACAGGGCGAAGCTCGTCTCGACAACGTTGCGATTTGCGTGCTCGACGAAGCGGATCGTATGCTCGATATGGGGTTCTTACCGTCGGTAAAGCGCATCATCGCCAAACTCCCAACAGACCGGCAAACTCTCTGTTTCTCGGCAACGCTCGGCAGTGCGGTGGTTCAGCTTGCACGAGAGTTTCTCCGCGAGCCCGTGCGCATCAATTTAGCGTCCCCGACGCCGGTAGCGACCGTAACCCAGTGGGTGTACGAAGTGGAACCGCACAAGAAAACGGATCTCCTCGTAGACCTGCTCAAAGATGGACGCGTTTTTAATGCGATCGTTTTTACGCGGACCAAGTCGCGAGCCGAACGCGTCGCCGGTGCTTTGACGAGACATTCCGTCGATGTGGAACGCATTCACGGCGATCGTTCGCAGGCGCAGCGCTCGCGCGCCCTCGAAGCCTTTAAGAAAGGGCGCTACCGGGTCCTCGTCGCCACCGACGTCGCCGCGCGAGGCATCGACATCGCCGATCTGGGACACGTCATAAACTACGACGTCCCGACCGAGCCCACCGATTACATACACCGTATCGGACGCACGGCCCGCGCTCAAAAAACCGGCGATGCAATTACGTTCGTATCGCGCGACGAGGCGGGCTCGTTTGCGCGTATCGAAGGCGCAATGGGCACGCCACTAAAGCGCAGCGAGCACGACTTCATGGAGCCGGCATCTGCTCGAGCGCTTACGGTCGAGCCGCAGGCGCGCCGCCGGACTTTTCAGCGGCGTCGTCGCCGCTGAAGTTCCGCAGCTTATAGGTTTTCGTCGAGCCAGTCGATCGCGCGCCGGCTGAAGAGCGAACGGTTGAGAATCTCGCAGTGATCGGCCGCCCCATCGGCTGCCGCAAATGAAATAAACGTCTTCGGGTAGCGCAGTGCGTCGTAGAGCGACTGCGCGGTTGCTGAAAGCTGATCGCGTTCGGCGGCGCAGACCAACGTCGGACATGCAATTCGCTCTAGACGGCCTTCTAAGGTGAACCCTTCAATCGAGCGTAAATATTCGCGCAGTTCGCTCGCTCCGTTTACCCAGAAGCCGCGCTGCACGATCGTCCAGCGCAGCCTTCGGTCGTTTTGAATAGCCTGCCACATGCGGTCGAGAACGGCAGCATTTCAGCGACGTCAAAATTTTCGTTGCTATTGGAGTTTGAGCTGCCCATTTTGACTGTATTTGGTGAAGTTTGCTGCCGGCAGGCCGAAGTGCGAACGATACTCGGCAAGATCCGAAGCGACGTTGGGGTTGTCGTAGGCGTCAACGATTGCGACGACCTGTCCCGAACCTTTCGACGAGGAAGGTAGATCGTACGCCGCCTGGAGATCGGAGGGGCCCCAGCCTGCCATCTCCGGTTGAACTTTGTTTTTGATAATGAGAGCGTTGCACTGAGGGCGCTCCGGCGTTTCTGGGCATGCTCGGGTCGGCGAGGAACACTTTCTTCGAGGCCCGATGCGTTCGACGACTTGCCGAGCGGCGCTTTCCGGACGCCGGGTTTGCTATTATAGACGCGGATGTCGACGATGAACGCGCCCCCTACGAAACGAGCGATGCTTGCCTTCGAGCTCAAAGCGGCGTTTTTCCGCGCCAAACGCCTCGCGACCGACGCCCGCGGCGCGACGCGCCGGTGGCCGCTCGACGGCGCTTCTTCGGGTGGCGCGCTCCTCGCCGAGATTTCGACGCCGCTCCGCTCCGCGGCCGCCGAAACCGATCCCCGCGAGGCACGGCTCATCGAAGGCAAGATCCACAACTTGCACGTGGCGCTTCGCCGGCTCGACGGCACGGTTGTCCCCGGCGGCAGCACGTTCAGCTTTTGGCGACAGATCGGTCGCGCCACCCGCCGCGCCGGATACGTAGAAGGGCGCGAGTTGCGCGAAGGCTGCATCATCCCTACGGTCGGCGGCGGTCTTTGCCAACTCTCGAACGCGTTGTATGGAGCCGCGCTCGATTCCAGTTGCGAAATCGTCGAACGGCACGCGCATTCGCATGTCGTCCCCGGCTCGATGACCGAGCGCGATCGCGATGCGACGATCTTTTGGAACTACGTCGATCTGCGCTTTCGCGCAAGGCACGAGCTCACGATCCGCTGCCGGCTCCAAGGCGATCGCCTAATCGTGCAGTTTTTTGCGCCGGTAACTGCGGCCGTATCCCAGCCATTGCGATCCGTTCTCGACGTCTCGATCGCAGCCGCGCCGCCGTCGTGCGTCAGCTGCGATCAGGTCGCGTGCACACGACATCGCAAAATACACAGCGCGAACTCGGCACCAGCGGCAGCATTCTTACTCGACGGCTACTGGCCCGAATACGATGCGTTCGTCGCGACGCAAGCAACGACAAGCGACGTGGCGTTCGTTCCGATCGACGGAAAACGTTTTAGTCTCCCGCAATACGGCTGGGCGCTCGCGGGATTCGGCGGCGTGAAGCAGGCACCGCTCGAAACGCTCGTTCGCGCGGGACGTTCGCGCCGCCTTGCATCGCACGGGGCGGCGCGTCAACGAGCGATGCTGCTCGATGCCGAACGACTCGCCCGTCGATTTGCACGCCATTTGCCTTCACCCATCGAGCACGTCGTCGTGATGCAGAACCTGCTGCCGTACCTGTGGCGCACCGGTTACCTCGCCGGGTGCACCTTCGACGTGCTGATGACGTCATTGCCAATGAATACGTTGCACGAGGTGCTCGATGATGCGGCGCGCCGGCATCCGGATAGTCCGACTCTCTCGGACTTCCGCGCTCCTAGCGAAATCGTCGAAGCCGAAGGTGAGGCGCTCGACCGCGCCCGTCGCGTCGTTACGCCGCACCGAGACATCGCGCGCCGGTTCGGTGCGCGCGCCTTGCTGCTGCCGTGGGTCGTTCCAACCGTGCCTCCATACCATCCGCCTACTTCCAACAGCGTGCTCTTTGCGGGCGCGACGCTAGGACGCAGCGGTGCATATGAAATACGCGAGGCGCTGCGGCGAACCGGCACCTCGCTCGTTGTCATTGGCGATCGCGACGCCGAAAGACCCGATTTTTGGCGCGGGCTCGACGTGACGCGCGTGGCGAATTTTCGCCAAGGGCTCGATCTGGCGCGCGTCGTCGCCTTGCCCGCGTTTGTGGAACATCGCCCGCGCCAGCTTTTGCACGCGCTCGCCGCGGGCGCCCGCGTCGTCGCAACCGCCGCTTGCGGACTGGCGCCGGCGAGCAATCTTACGGTCGTGCCGGCCGGGAACGCAGATGCGCTAACCGAGGCAATTCTCTTTCGGTCCTAATGCGGCGGCCGTGCTTCACGTAATTCGACGTACTCTATCCACTCGCCGGCCTTAGCCGGATTCTCGCCGGCGACGGGATCGTCGAGTCGCCGCGAGCGCAGATCGAGCGCGCTCCCCGAACGTACCCATAGGCGCCCGGACCGCTTCCAGCCATCGGCGGTAAGCCGTGCGCGGATCTCGCGATCGGCGGCGTCCAATGCCGCGCGGCTCATTTTTTCAGACGAGATGCCCACGTTAATGGTGGCGATGCGTGCCGGATCGCGGGCATAGGTCGTGATGTAGTAGTAACGGCAGCGCGCAAAGGCCGTTGCGCTTCCTGCGACGCGGTAATTGAAGATCGCGGCGCCCCCATATTGCGCACCACTGAACAGCTCCGACTTCGAACCGCGTTGAACTTTAAGCGATGAGGCGGAGATCGCGCGAACGATGGGCATGCCCGGTGCTGCCACCAGCGTGCCTTGCACCGGCATGCGCGCGATGGCTTCGGCGGCGGTGCGCTCGGGCTGGGTCGCTGACGTTGCGGCGTCTTGGCCAAAGAAGCCGGCGCGAATGGCGGCCGGAAGAGCCACCGTCAAACCGAGGGCCATGAGCGCCCAAATCGGCCATACGATCCATCCGGGGCGCGAAATCAGCGGCTGGAACGGTTGCACTCCTAACGCTTTCCCAATATGGTCGAGGCCGCTGAGAACGAGCGCCACCATGAGGGGTATCAAGGAGAAGCCGAATGCAACGAAGAGCGTGAAGAAGATTATCTTGGCGGGCGTTTCGAACGCCGTTGGATGCGCTACGGCGCCGGACGCTATTACAACGTCGCCCACGATTACAGCCACAAGGATGGTGCCGAAGAGCCCGCCGGAGATAAGAACGAGCGTGGGTATTTTAGAAGTCATAATCTATTATGGCGCACCGCGCGTCCCCCAGCGTCCCGGCAGGGCGACAGGAAACTCTGCACGGACGAGCGCACACGTCGGCGTGATTATTCGTTCTCACGACCGCCTGCTCCGCTGCTCCATGGGGCTTCGATTCGTTCTGCTTGCGTCGGTGGCGTTCGGGGCCGTGGGAGCGGGCAGCGGCGAAACTCCGAAGCCGTTCCCTTCCGCGCTCGCCGATGCGCTCGTTCGCGATCCCGACGTCGCCCCGTGCGCCCAGAGCGCGCACGCCCCGTCGAACGTGGCCTACGCGAGTGCGAACTTCGATTTCTCCAACGTCGCACTGCGCGACGGCGCACGAATGATCGTCGTTAGCGGTGGGGGTAGCTGCGTATGCGGGAACGTTAACTGCAAAATTGCGGTGTTCTTGCGGGATGGCAGCGCGTACAAATCCGTCCTTTCCGACTACGGGTTCGATTGGAAAGTCCGGCCCGATGGAACCGCCGTCGTCACGTCGCATGACAGCGCCGAGGTCGTTCTTCGCACGTCCTACGGATGGAACGGAAAAATATACGCGGTCTCCGCGAGAGAGATGGTCTACCTACCGAGCAACGTCGCAAAACCGGCTATTCGCGAAATTACATTCGCTCCGGGAGCATCCTCGACGGTCATACGCGGAGATAAGCTGACGCTCGGCTTCGAAGACCATTGGACTTTCTCTGCTCGCGCCGGCCAGACGCTGACGCTCAGCCTCATCAAGCGCGATCCGCACTTCGGATCCTTTTTGGTCCGAAGTGCCGAGGCAACGCTGGGCAACGCAAGCAGCGGCACCCTCCAGGTCAAGTTGCCGCAATCGCTCAGGTACGAAATCATCGTAGAAGGCGGCGATGAGTCGTTCTCGAGTTACACCCTGAACGTAACAATCCGTTAAGCGGGCAGTTCAAACAGCTTTGCCGCCCAAAACCTCGCCGGCCCGGGACAGCCGCTGGATCTCGCTCGTGTTAGTGTGCACGGGGATGCTGATGATCGTTCTCGACGGGACCGTCGTGAACGTGGCCCTCCCGTCGATCCAAAGCGATCTGGCGTTCTCGCAATCGGATCTCGCGTGGGTCGTCAACGCCTACATGATCGCGTTCGGGGGGCTGTTGCTGCTCGCTGGACGCCTCGGGGACTTGATCGGTAGCAAGCGCGTCTTCGTGGCCGGGGTCATCGTGTTCACCGGCGCATCTCTTCTGTGCGGACTCGCTTGGAACCGCGAGCTGCTGGTCGCGGCACGCTTCGTGCAAGGGACCGGCGGGGCGATGGCGTCCTCGGTGATCCTAGCGATGATCGTGACGATGTTCCAGAAGCCCACGGAGCGCGCGAAGGCGATGGGCGTCTTCAGTTTCACCGCCGCGGCCGGCGGTTCGATTGGGCTGCTGATCGGTGGGGCGCTCACGCAAGCGTTGAACTGGCATTGGATTTTCCTGATCAACGTGCCGATCGGCACCGGCGCGGCGATCCTGGCCGTTCGTCTACTCGAGGCCCACGCCTGGGATCGGGTTGCGCGAGGGAGCCGACGCGCTCGGCGCTCTGCTCGTGACCGCGTCGCTGATGATCGCCGTTTTCACCGTGGTCGAGATTCCGGTGAACGGCGCGGCGTCGGCGCATACGCTGGAGTTCGGCGCGGTCGCGGTGTTGCTCTTCGCCGCGTTCATCGCCCGCCAAGCGACGGCGGCGAAGCCGTTGCTTCCCCTTCGTCTGTTCCGCTCGCGTAACGTCGCGGGGACAAACGCCGTGCAGGTGCTGATCCTCGCCGGACTCTTCGGCTTCTTCTTCATGGACTCGCTCTATCTGCGGCGCGTTCTCGGGTACGCCGGCACGCGCAGATGCTTTCAAAGGGCCGGTCCCGACTAAAGCAGAGCTAAGTAGTTCGGTCCGTTGAGCGTAGTATTGGGACCGGCGATCGTACGCAACGGCGTCGCATAGCCGGTGGCATTCTCGGCGAACTCTTCGATAGCGTTGCCCGAGAAGTCCGCCGCCCAGATGCGATCTTGCGAGTCGGCGACGACGCCGTCAGGATACGCGAGCCCAGTAGATCCTTTGTAGCGGCGCGACGTTGCCGTGGGCGCCCTTGGCAAAGACGAGGATACCAGTATCGATGTCGGCGACGAGCAGGCGGCCGTGGGAATCAAATGCGATCGCAAACGGCTTACCGAGGTCGGTCTTAGCTCCGGCAATCGTAACCACGGGCTTTGCGTTGCCGCTCGCGCCCTTCGCGAAGGCGACGATGGTCGCGTTGGCGCCGTTGGCTACGAAGAGGCGTCGGGACGCGTCCATCGCGAGCCCGAACGGCTGGCTGAGCTGCGTCTTGCTGCCGGCGATCGTGTTAATCGGAGGGACGTTGCCGTGGGCGCCGGCTGCGTACTCCGTGATAGCGTAGCCCGAATAGTCGCTTACCCAGAGATTGCCCGACGGGTCGACCGTGATGCCTTCGGTAGGACCCAGCTTCGAGTTCGTTCCGCCGATGATTCGCTTTGGCTTGACGTTACCGTTGGCATTGCTCCCGAAGACCTCGACGCTCGTGGCGCTGTCGTTGGCCGTGTAGATGTTTCCGGCTGCGTCGAGCGCAAGCGAATCGGGGTTTTCGAGCCCCGTTTTCGCTCCGGCAATCGTCGTTACGGGGGCGACGTTGCCGGACCCCGTGACGCTAAATGCGAGCACGCCGGGGGTGTCGCGGTTGGCGGTAAAAATGCGAATGCCGGCCTCCGGCTGACTCCCGTCGGGCTGCGCCTGGGGAACGAACTTGCCGACAGCCGATTGATTTCCGGTACAGCCGGCCAGGGCGGCGACCAGGATGAGGGCCGGCGCGCTGCGCCGGCGCGTTGATGCTAACATGTGCTCTCTCCTTGAAGAATCTAGGTCTGGACACTCATCGTAACGCGGAGAGCGTCCCCAGTCGTCCGGTGCCTGGACGTCGCTCTGGCGCTGCGAAAGGAGACTCTGCACGGACGCGCCTGCTCCGCTGCTCCATGGGGCTTCGATTCGTTCTGCTTGCGTCGGTGGCGTTCGGGGCCGTGGGAGCGGGCAGCGGCGAAACTCCGAAGCCGTTCCCTTCCGCGCTCGCCGATGCGCTCGTTCGCGATCCCGACGTCGCCCCGTGCGCCCAGAGCGCGCACGCCCCGTCGAACGTGGCCTACGCGAGTGCGAACTTCGATTTCTCCAACGTCGCACTGCGCGACGGCGCACGAATGATCGTCGTTAGCGGTGGGGGTAGCTGCGTATGCGGGAACGTTAACTGCAAAATTGCGGTGTTCTTGCGGGATGGCAGCGCGTACAAATCCGTCCTTTCCGACTACGGGTTCGATTGGAAAGTCCGGCCCGATGGAACCGCCGTCGTCACGTCGCATGACAGCGCCGAGGTCGTTCTTCGCACGTCCTACGGATGGAACGGAAAAATATACGCGGTCTCCGCGAGAGAGATGGTCTACCTACCGAGCAACGTCGCAAAACCGGCTATTCGCGAAATTACATTCGCTCCGGGAGCATCCTCGACGGTCATACGCGGAGATAAGCTGACGCTCGGCTTCGAAGACCATTGGACTTTCTCTGCTCGCGCCGGCCAGACGCTGACGCTCAGCCTCATCAAGCGCGATCCGCACTTCGGATCCTTTTTGGTCCGAAGTGCCGAGGCAACGCTGGGCAACGTAAGCAGCGGCACCCTCCAGGTCAAGTTGCCGCAATCGCCTAGGTACGAAATCGTCGTAGAGGGTGCCGATGCGTCGTTCTCGAGTTACACTCTGAAGGTTACAATCCGTTAAGCGAGCGCTTCAAACAGCGGGCTGCATGGATCGGGAGTCCAGCGGGCGCACTGGAAACCGTCGTGACGGTGAAGTCCGACGCGGTGCCGTATTGAGAATAGAGCACCGCTATCTTGTGGGCCGAATCGTAGAAGCCGGATAAGCAACCCCGTTCCCAAAGTTATTACGGAAGTGCTTCATGGCCTTGTACCATGAAGCTCGATCGTGTGAAAGCGGGAACGCCGAGTAGTCGAGTATGGTATCGGGCTTGCGCGGTCGCACGGAGTTCTTGTAAAAGTCGTTCGTCGAGCTTAGGATGAGTTGCGAACCCGGCTGCATAGCAAACCAGCGCTGAAATGTTTCACAATTGGTGTTGTCGCTCGACGCGAGAACACGAAACGACGCGGCCGTGACGCGGACGTAGCTCACGGCGACGCGGTCGCCGGCGGCGTCCAGGAAGTTCCGTCAGCATACTCGACGCGCAGAATGCGGTACGTGGCAAAGTGCGCGGCCAATAGCGGAAGCGCCGGAACGCCAGCGCTGACGCTGGCGCAGTTCTCGTCATAGCCGCGGTTCTGGCTACTTTGCCAATTTGCCATGCTCGGCCAGCCGTGGATGTCGATGCCGGGCGAAAAGGTGCCACGACGATCGAGCTCCAGCTGTGCGAGCGCCGCGCCGGCGTCATCCGAGATCGGAAATTGGAAGACCACCCGCGTTGCGGTGCGGGAGTCCGCGTTCTTAAACGAGAGGCAGGCGCGGGCGCCGCGGCCGTCACGTTTGACGGCAGCCCAGCCGCCAAATATGACGATGTTTCCCGCGGGAGCGCCACCGATCGTGGGGCTTCCGAACTCGAGGGAACGGTAAGGGTTCGGCGTCGGAGTCGGTGCGGGCGCCGCGGGCGGAACGTTCACCGGCTTGCGGCTTCCGATGTCTGCGTCAGTCGCGCCACGCGCGTTCAGGGCCGAACGGCCCCCGCCGCGCAGAAACACCAGCATGGCCTGCCGGTCGGGCTCATTCAGGGTGCGAACAATATCAAGCTCAACACCGAACGCCGGATCACCGATTTTCGGTGAGGGAGCGCCGGCGCGCGCCCAGCGCACCAGGCTTGCGAACTGGGAATCGGAGAGGCTTCGCATGTTCATGAGCACCAGACCGAGGAAACCCGAAGCCGCTGGTTTCGCAGGGACCGGCATAATGATGGCCAGCGTCAGAACGGCGGCGACGGACGCTAGCAAAGAACCGCGGCGAATATTCACTCCAGGAGCTTCTCTCTTGCCGTCAGACGCCCCCTAGGTAGTTGGCGACCGCGGGAGCGAACGTCGGAGATCCAACAGCCGGAAAGCGCTACGTCGTTTCGCGACGACACGGCGCCGTCTCTCATTGCACGTGAACGTAAATTAGTTCGACCGCGTTGTTTCCGTAGCCCAAGCGGTTCCAGTTAGGGGCTTCCGGTTGCACGTTACCAGCGGCATCGGTCGCACGAACACGCAACGTGTGCCGTCCGGCATCGCGAAGATCCCAGACGTACGACCACTCCTGCCATTGATATGCGCCGTCAGGAGCCTCCAACTCGGCGGCGCGCCAATCGCCCTCGCCTGTTAAGCACACATCGACGTTCGTAATCGGGCCGTTTCCGGACCAGGCCTTTCCACGCACGGTATACGAGCCCGGGCGTAACGTTACGCCGTGAACCGGGGTGGTAATCTTGGCCCTCGGACGCATCAGCGTGACTGGTTGGACAGAGCGATCGGGCCACTCGTAAACGTATTTGACAGTTTGAAACGTGCCTTCGAACGGTGTCGTCAGGACGGCAATTCGCGCCAACCACTTTACCGATGCTACGCCGTACCAGCGCGGCACGACGAGCCGAAAGGGCGCGCCATGCTCCGCGTTCAGGGGTTCGCCGTTCATCTCATATGCAATCAGAATCTCAGCCGCCGGGTCGAGCGCGTGCTCGAGCGATAACGAGCGCTCAAAATGAATGTCCGCATGCTCGTGGAACTGGCCATGATCGGCGCCCTCAAAGCTGACGGCAACCCCGTCGGCCGACGGTTCAGCCTTTTCCAGCACTTCGCCAAGAAGGGCACCAGCCCAACGAGCCGTTGAAACCGCGTTGCCAGTCCAAGGTTCCCCCACAGGGAGCGGCCTCTGCCCGAGCCGAGCATTGCCCGCACACTCCAACGTAACGACGAGCTCTTTGCGGGGCATTGCGCACAAATCATCAAGCGTTAGCGTATATGGATTCGCGACCGCGCCGCCGATCGTAAGCCGGCCATCATGCTCGGGAAGCGCGAAGTTTCGACGCACAAAATGGAGGCTCGTGGGAGTGATCGGCGCTTCAAGCGCTGTCAATGGCGCCTCCGCATTGAAAGGCTCAGCGCTGATCGTAGTAAGGCGATTTGGCGAGTCCATACCGCCTCATTACGACGCCGGTGCGCACAGATGCTTTCAAAATGACGGCCCGGAATCTGATAGCGCCAACGGGAATCAGTAATCGGGTGGCCACGTCCCCGGCGAAGGCTTTGCCCGCACGATCGCCGCGGCATGCAGAACGCCGGCGGCATCGTACGTCCCACGCGCGTTGAAAGGCCTGCCCACGATCAAAACAGGGCTCCGCTCATGTCGCACCGCATCGGAGTCGTCGACCCGAACGACTCTTCCGGTGCGCGTACGCAAAGTGAGGAACGAACCGCCAATCTCGACGAGCGTGCCGGTGACCTCGTTCCGAGCGCTGAAGGCAGTGCGGTAGACCAGGCTGGCCACCATCGGCACGGCCTTGACCGGAGCCGAGCCTCCCAGGCCGAAGATGTCGAGTTGCTGGTAGCTAGCGACGTACACTTTGCCGTTTGCTACGACGGGAACGATATTTGCGTTCGCCTGCGTTGCTGCCCAGTAGCCCGCCGCCGCTTGGTAGAGTGTTTCGAGCGTCGAGCTTGGGCCTTGAGGCTCAGACTTAAACGCCATAAGCGTGATGCTTCCGGGGACGTACTGTGGCCGGGCCACCGCCCAAATAATCGCGCCCGATTGACTGCCCGCCGATGAGATGGTCGTGAAAAAACCGGGATCTTGTCCACTGGGTAAGTATTGCGAGGTTCCCGCAAGCACCAATTTTGGCTTCGGCGAGGTTCTGACTTTCCAGACCGTCACGCTGTTGCCGCCGCTGGCAACAATGCGAGGCAGGGAATCCTTCGCGGCATCAAAGTACGATTCGCCGCACCAGCATCCGCCGATCTGCTCCTCGGCCAGAGCGTTGTTACGATGCTTATTGAACCCTCCCAGGTTAGTCTGATCGAGCAAAAACATCGTTCCAGTCTTGCCGGCTGCGACGGCGTACGGCGTGGTCGAGGGCAGCAGCAGCACACCGCCCGATCCGAAGTCGACGTCGCCCTCATCGAGTTGTTTGACGTCCGACGGCGTGAAAAGGCTCAGGAGCTTCGTTAAATCCGAACTGATCTTAACGACACTCTCTTGAACGTTCGTGACGCCGTTATAACTCGATGGATCCGAATTGCCGGTCACGAAATATACGTTCCCCGACGGGTCGGCCGCGAGGCCGTATCCCGACATCCAAATTGCCGACAGGAAGAAGTCATCCGGCGATTTACCAAGGCTGTCGGTCAGCCTGTTTGCCGCAAGCGGCGTAAGCGATCCAGCCTTCCAGCCGAGCAGCCACCCGCGCGACAGCGATCCGCTGTAATCGCAAAAGCTGCCGAACCCCGCATAGATGTTGCCGTTCGCTTCGAGCAGAGCCGGCCGTTGCCGCTCGACGGCTGCGCCAAACTTGTACGTTTTGCCATTGGTCAAGGAGTGTGAAGCAGAGACCACGACGGGCGTTACGACGTCGCCGAAATCCGTCAAACTGAGTTCGTGGAGCGTATAAATGGGCGTACGGCTCTTAAGCGTGTACGCAACGACGTACATCACGTTCGCATTTAGGTCAATAACCGGCGTTCCGTCGACTCCAACGTTTGGCCCATTGGCGGTACAACCCAAGGGCGACTGAACCGGGTGACCCAAATTCCGTGAAAAGAGAATCTTTCCGGTCGCTGCGTCGATCGCGTAGATGGTATTGCTTTCCGTTGCGACATATGCAACGTCATCTGCGCTGGATGACCTGACGCCTTTTCTCGATGCATAGCTGACGACGAGGGGTTGGGTGCTTACTTGGTCGTCGAGTGTCACGGTGTGAAGCAAGCCGAACGATCCGTTTTTGACGTTCTGATAGGACAACGAGGATTCGCTATCGTTCCAACCCGTTCGCAGGTTATCGTAGTGATAGGTAACGACCGAAACTCCCCGCGGTTTCGAAACTCGACTGATCACGGCTGTCACCGCGTCGCGAGCATCCTTGATAACCTGCGTTGGGGCTCCGCCCAACGGGTAGTCGTAGAGCGCAAGGCCCGCTAGCGTAGGCACGACGACTGCCCCGCCATCGATCCAGAATTGGACGGGGTCTTCTGCGCCCTTAAGCGCAGTATCGCCGACGAGCGTAGCTCGCGAGTCACTTATGCGGTAACGGGAGATTGTCGCCAGCCTCGAACCGCTGGCACGGCTTGATGCTGCGAGGTAGTTGCCGTCCCATTGAATGGGCCCGGGGCGAGCTGGGCGCGTCCCGATCCATGCGATGTTTTTGAATCGCGTGGCACCCTTGGGAAGCTCGAGCAGACGCGTAGCATCCGCAACGAAAAGATTTCCTTCGTTGTCGTACGCACACGACCAAGAAGCGGCGTTGCGGTCCCCGACGGCGTATGACCTGGGCGTGCCCTCAACGTTGGCGTAGATTGCGACTCCCCGTCGAGCGTCGGCGTCTCCCGAAACGGCGAGGTTGCCGGTTACGGCGTCGACGGCGCAAGATTGGAATAAGCCTCCCGGCCCGTTACGCAATACGGCGATCGGACGCGTACCGCCATGGGCATATTCCAATATCTCGTTGCCTTCGGGAATAAAAACGTCGCCGCTCTCGTCCGCGCATAAACCATTGGCGGCTCCTTCCGAAAGCCGGCGATCGAACTTGCCCTCGGGATAAGAGTAAAGGTCTACGCTACCGTCCTTATATGACACGTAGAGGAGGTCGTGCGGCTGCTCCGGCGAGGCACTCTTCGCGTCCGTTTGGGTGGGAGCCAGCGAATTTGTCTGCGGCTGCGATCCCCCGCAGCCCGCAGCCATAGCAAGAGCTGCAGAAACCCCTAAGATGCATCGAATCGAGTAAGCCTTCACAGCGACGCCCCTCCTGGTGCTTTCGAGTATTCACCGTAGCGTTGCGCATCGCTTCGCCGACGGCGATTATTTTGGGAAACTGTGAGCCCGAAATGCGCCCGTACGGAACACATCATTGTAATCGAAGACTTGGCGCCTCGAATGTGACGCTGGGCATCGGTGCAACGATCCCTGTCAACGGCGAGTTGTGCGGTCGAGAGGAGAGTAAAATGAAACGTGTTCTCTTTATCGGTTTTGATCCCGCAACGGTGGACTTTTCGGATCCGGCGCTGCCGCCGGGCATGACCGCGGAGAAAATCCACGCTGGAGTCAATGTCGCGCTGGGCGACTTCGCCGCGCGAGGCTGGAAGTCCGAGATTTGCTTCATCAAACCGGACGAGACGGCGGTGCCGACGGTTGAACGCCACTTGGCGGCCGACCTTTACGACTGTGTAGTAGTTGGCGCGGGTGTCCGGCTACCACCGAGCCAGCTGGGCTTGTTCGAAGCGGTGGTCAACGCGATCCACCGTGCCGCGCCGCAAGCGGCCATCGCCTTCAACACTCGCCCTGACGATAGCGGCGCGGCCGCCGCGCGCTGGATTTGACTGCGGCTGTTCGAAAGCTACATGGAAGTTCCGGTCAAAGGGACGCCGATTCGAGGGACACTTCGTCCCCTTTGGGGGTGCTATGAGCGTGATGAAGTACGTGCCGATCGCGCGTTTCACGCACGCACTCGGATCCGCATCGCTGGTATGACCGTAACCGTCGTGGGTTAGAAGAACCGCGTTGCCAAGCCGCGATGCGGCGCGGGCGGCGTTACCGTATGCCGTGTTCGGATCGAACTGCGTACCGATTACAAGGATGCGATTTTTCGTGATCGCATTCCACGGGCCGGTGTAGCGATCGGCGCTGCGCACGAGCCAAGAGGCGCACGGAGCCCAGAGCAGCCAGCCGTTCACGGGCCCGCTAATGAAGCTCACGTCGCTCAGCCCACCGATGACCTCGGGCCAGTTCTGCGGCCCGGGCCGAGGTGGAAACGGTTTATCTGCGCATTGAAGTCCGACCGCCGAGTCGAGTGCGGGCTCTAGAAACGCCTTCACGTCCCGAGCCGTGCTCTCGAGCGCGAAGCCATCGCCGCGAGCGGCTTTGTCGAGATCGGCTGCGAGCTCCGGCCACTGTGCGGGAGCGCCAAGCCGCACCCACAGAACGATCAAAGCATCCCCATAGGTCAACTTGCCGATCGGCGCGCGTCGCAAACGCGCCAACAGTCGCCGCACACGCGGTGCAACCGGGCCATCGCCGGCAAGATCGCAGCGTGGCCGTCCGGCACTTTGGCAGAGCAACTCGAATTTGCGCAGGACCAGATCTGCGTCGGCGATACTCTTCGCAATGCTCTCTGCAGTTCCGGCGGTAAATGCAACCGGGTCGACCACGCCGTCGAGTACCATCGTGCGGACTCGGAGCGGGAACATGTTGGCGTAAGTTTGACCGATAAACGTGCCGTACGAGACTCCCCGATAGTTCAGCTGAGAATCGCCAACGAGTTGGCGCAGGTAGTCGAGGTCGCGGACCGTGTCGGCCGTGGAGATATGCGCGAGCAGCTTGCCGCTGAGCGACGTACACCGTTTTACGAACTCCACGGTCTTGGGAAGATATTGTATGGACTCGGCCTTCGTCGTCGGTAGCGACCAGTCGCGCCCCCAGAACGTCTTTCGACTTTGCGCGTTGCTAAAGCAAACAACGTCATCGCTGTCGCCGGTACCACGCGGATCCCAGCTAACGACGTCAAAACGACCTCTGCCAATTGCATCGAGCTCCGGAGCCATGTCCCTCACTTTAGGGATGCCGGCAACACTAGGACCGCCCCAATTGAAGAACAACGAGCCAATGCGTTCGTAAGGTCGACTGGCACGGTGGCGGATCACGGCGAGCTTGATGTCGCCGTCGTTGGGACGCCGCCAATCCAGTGGAACCGCGACTCGCGCGCACTCCAGGCCTTTAGCAGGCTCGTAGCAAGAGTTCCAGGCGATGCGTTGACTGGTCGGTCGCTCCGGGGCAACCGATGCGGGTCCGCAAGCGGGCGCGACGAGCATACCGACCGCTGTAGCGAAAGCTGGTAGATACGAAAGCGGCAGTCCCAAGAACGCGCGCATCGCCAAGACCCAGGCTACTTCAGGATATTGAAGTAATGCGGTTGTTCGGTCCAGCTGCCGTTGTTAAAGCGCAGGATGCTCGTTACGCGCGTTTTGGTCGGGCAGCATAGCGGCGCGTTCGCGGCATAGTATGGCCCCGTAAGCTGCAGCACGTCTCCATGCGCGCTATGCACGACGCTTGCCGTAAGGTCGCACGAGTTCTCGACGGAAAGGGTCGTCATAACCGATTGCATTGCCGAGCCGTAGTAGAACACGTCCACACGCGCCATGCCGCAGTCGGCGCCCGTCTCGTGCGATTGCACGACGAGTTGTTGCGCGCCGGGCCCCATCAGCTCGCCGGTTCCGGCGATCTTCGCGGCCTGCACCGGAAACCAGAGCGGCGCACCCTGTGCCTTCGTCACGTGGGCGAATGGTACGGAGGAGTTGGGCGAGCGATACTTCAGCCGATAGACGGTGCCGTCGATAGCGTAGAACGACAGAAACCACTGGTAGAACGACGTGCCGTTTCCGATGCCGAGGAGCTTTTTGCTCAGCACCGCGCGCCACTGACCGCGCATCGCTTCACCCGCTAAATAGACGAGTTGGCTTTGGACGATCGTTCCGGGCGGTTGGGGCGCGAACGTGTAGTGCGGCGGTTCGCTCGCGCGAGCCGAGCCGCAAAGCGCAAGCAAGCAGAGAGCTATGACGCGCCAGTGTTTCATTGGGGAGTTTGTTCCGGATTTGGGATTGGTGTCTCTGCCGGTGCGGACGTGTATGTTTGCATCGTCGGCTGCGAAAGGGGTGTTCCGCTCGAAGTGTGACCGCGGAGGAACTGGTCGCCCGGCTTCCAGACGGTATCGTCGGCAAACGTTATCTGCCGCACGTGCACGGTTTCGTTCGTCATTCTTCGCACAACGTGGGCCGGCCACAGCCCGCCGCCAAAGCAGTGGTTGTCGATGTTCACCGGCGCGGTGAACGTGCCCTTATCAAGCCAGTCGAAGTGAGCTTCAACGTCGCCCCGGTAGTCCGTTACGACGAACTGAAACTCCACTTCCGTCACGACTTTCGTCGCGATATTTCGGAACGAGACGCACTGCCGGTAGGTAAAGGGTTGGCTTCCGTTCGTAAGCGAGGCTGCAAAGATATAGACGGGGTTGGAATGATTGTCCGATATCCGCGTGTTGACCCGTAGCGGCTCCGGCGTTGGTGTTGGCTTTGGCGTTGGCGTCGGAGGCGCCGGCGTCGGGCCGATGGGCGCGGGGTTTGCGCGCGTCCAGTAAGTGCCGTTGCTCCAGTTGATCCTTCGGAGATTGCCCGAGATCGTGCCGGTGATGCGCCCGCCCTTGAAGACGCCCCAGTCGGTGCTCAGCGTGCCGGGGTTATCAAAGGTTCCCGTTGCCCTGACGCCGATTTCGTTGACGAGCGAGACCGAAGTGCCGCTTTGCGTGATGTGGCAGACAGCGCCCGGGTTACCGTTCGCGTACCACCGGCCGCTGATATCGGGCAGCGTACCGGCGCGCACCTGCGCCGACACACCCATTGCGACTATGAAACTTGCGAAGATGGCAACTCTTGAAGCAGTGCTCATGGGTTAATGTCCGCCTCCAACGTTAATTGCCTCGACTTTGCCGTTGATAAAAAGGAAGGCGAGGTGTCCGTAGAGGGTTCCTCCATGCGAATCGCTGACGTTCTGGTTGTAAAACAGAACGGAGACGCCGCTCTTGGTGTAAATCTTTCCGGGGCCTTCGATCTTTTGGACTTGTGCAAGGCTCATGCCGAGGTTCGCCCCGCGCTTCGTACCGCTGGGAACCGAACGCCTAGGAAGGCCGGCGGGAATGCTCGTCGTCCGAGTTATGACAAGATCGGTTGCCGTTCCGTACACCAAAAAGATTAGGGCTCTGCTCGCCGGCGCATCATAGTATCCCGCCATGCAGCCTCCTCCGCCGACGTTAGTCGTGTAGAAGCGCATCGCTTCGAATGCCGGATCGGTCGGGCGCATCGTATCCCATCGGTAGGTCACGATAGTATCGAAGGCCGACGGGCGAACGCCGTTTTCGGAATCTCGAGGTCCGATGGAAAAGATTTTGCTACCGGGCTGTTGTGCGAACCAAGCGCGGAACGTTTCGCAGCTGTTGATCGCGATCGTCCCTTGCGCGGCCGGAACCGCCCCGATGCAGCTGACGGCGAGCCCGAGACTTAGCGCGGCGGCATACGCGAGTTGGCGTCCGCTCTTGGTCGCCACGATGAGGGCCTTTAGGCCCAGAACGCCGCGTTCTGGACGTGCTCTATCTGATGGAGGCGGACTTCGCGGACGGCGAATGCCTCGAATCCCTTTTTAACGCGATCGATATTATCGATTTCGGCGGATGTGGCAGTCATAAATCTCCTCCTTCAGACTCCGATTGTGTCCAGTTGAGAATTAATCGATTTCACGGCCGCCTCAATGGACGCTCCGTTGCCGGAGTCGGCAGCAGCGGCTTTGTTGAGTTGGTCTTGCCAAGCGAGGAGCGCGGGCTTGCCGCCTTCCGTGGCTCGCTCCATCCACGTGTCGCTGGTCCTCACCTTGCGGCAAGCGTCCTGTTTGGCCCATTCCCCACCTATCCGACGCCCGAGCGACGTAAGCTGGGTGGCTACCGCAGCGTTTGCGCTCGGGTCGGTGACGCGCACGAGGATCTTTTGACTATCCGAGAACCAGCCGGGGTACTCCCGCGTGCCAAAATAAAATGCGTGCACCTGCCCCCAATACTTGTTCCAACTCTGCCACTCGCCCTCACAATGGTCGGCCTGCCAAACCGCATGGAAGGAATCTTTCCATGAATCGACGGTCGCAGCATCGTCGGCAAAACAGCAGGCTCGTGCGATTAGAAAGATCGCGAACGCAACTGGTAGTGCACGCAGTATTTGCGGTGCTCTGTATCGTGAGATAGACATCGAGCGCTTTGGTTCTGCGCCGGCGTCCGCTTTCCCGGGGATCCCGGCAATTGGCCTCGCGAAGGCCTGCGGGCTGGGGCGCGCAAATGTACGGCTCGGCGTGGAATTGCTGCGGTTTTCCGATCTCGAATGCCACTACGGGGCGCGCGAAGTATTCTCGAGTCTTAGTGGAGTTTTCAACGACGGCGAACGCATCGGCCTCGTAGGCCCCAACGGCGCAGGGAAGTCGTCGCTCTTGCGTCTCCTGGCCGGCGTCGACCGGCCATTTGGCGGTACCGTCGTACGGGCGAAAGGCCTGAAGCTCGGGTATCTCGCGCAGGGCGTTGCCGACGAGACCGAGTCGACGCTGCAGGACCTCGTCGACGCCGCGCTGGCTAGAGCGACGCACGAAGAGTCGGGCGTGCGCAACAAAGCGCTGCGCACCATGCTCTCCGCGTTCGGCTTTGCGCCAACGGAATACGATCGTCCGCTACGCTCGTTTTCAGGCGGCCAGCGGGCGAAAGTCGCGTTAACCCACGTCCTGATCGACGAGCCCGACTACCTGATTCTCGACGAACCGACTAACCATCTCGACGTCGCGACGATCCGGTGGCTCGAATCGTTCGTGTCCAACGATCCCCGCGGGTATATCGTCGTTTCGCACGACCGCTACTTTCTCGACCGGATATCTACCCGCATCTGGGAGATCGAGCGAGGGCGCTTCCACGCCTACGCACCCGCACGGCCCGCATATACCGCGTACGTCGCAGCGAAAGACGTGCGGCTCGAGGCGGAGCGGCGCGAGTACGAAACCTTCGTTGTCGAACGCGACAAGCGGCGCAGGACAATCGCCGGCCTGCGAGCGACGCACACCTCTTCGGATTACAGCCAAGTGCGCAGTCGCGAGAGGCAGCTGGCGCGCATCGAAGCGACAACCCGAGCCCCGTCTCCCGCGGCTCCCGAACGCCAGATCTCTGTCCGCCTGCGCCCGTCGCGGCGCGCCGGCAGCGGGTTCGCCTTCGAAGCCCGGGGCTTGAGCAAAGCGTACGATCAACAGCTCTTCAGCGGGCTGGCGATCGACGTCGATCGCGGAGAACGCCTCGGCATCGTCGGTCCAAACGGCTCCGGAAAGTCGACGCTTCTGAAAATACTCACCGGCGCAGCGCAGCCGGATTCCGGATCGGTTGTCTTCAACCCCGCGGCGCAAGTCGCGTACTTTGCCCAGAATTCGCACGATCAACTCGACGTCCAGGAGAGCGCGCTCGCAGCCGTGCTGGACGGCGCTGCACTGACCCCGCAGGAGGCCCGCGGACTGCTCGGCCGCATGCGTATTAGCGGCGATGCCGCCGACAAAGCCGTGCGCGATTTTTCCGGTGGCGAACGGCGCCGTATCATGCTGGCACGACTGATGGCGCGCGCGGCCGACATCTTGCTGCTCGACGAGCCGACCAACGATCTCGATATCGACAGCCGCGAAGCACTCGAAAGCGTCCTATGCGACTACGAGGGAACGATCGTCGTCGTCTCGCACGATCGCTATCTTCTGTCGCGCCTGTGCGATCGGGTACTGTGGCTTGAACGGGGCGCGTGGGGACTCGTCGACGGCGGTTACGACGTGTACGAGGCGGCCCAGCGCGAGCGTGACAAAGCCGTGATTGACCGCGCGGTCGAAGAGTCGACCGTGCGCGCCAAGGCGTCGCGTCAAACGCCGTTGCGCGTGCGCTCGCAGCTAAAGGGCAAGATCGAGCGGGTCGAGCGAGAAATCGAAGGCCTCGATGCGCGCGTCAACGAGATCGAGCTTCTCTTCGAGTCGCCCGAGATTTATACGGACGGGGCCGGATCCAGGGCGTTGAGCCAAGAACTGGCTGGACTAAAAGTGCGCAGCCGGGAGCGCGTCATCCAGTGGGAAGCGTTGCTGCATCAACTCGAAGAACTGACGGTCACGTAACGATACACGCAATGCCATCACATTCGGCGAATTAGCGCGGATCGCTACGCGCACGGACGCTTACGCTGGCTGGGTGGCTAAGATTTAGGACATCCCCGATGCCGTTAGTGGGTGTCAAGCCAGCGGCAAAATCGGTGTAACCCACGCCGTATTGGTAGCTGTGGGAGCCGCCGCAGGGCAGCGATCCCAACCTGGGCATATCGAAGACTTGTTCCATGAAGCGCTTCCGCTCCTACCTCAGTTCCGTATTCGACGACTTCCGGCGCATCGCACTCGAGCGCCTCTTGAAGCATCCCCAAAGCCAATAGGCGGGAACCGCACTGACAAGTGCGGCGATGCAAGGCAGCGTGTCCCTAGGAAAGGCGACCATCGAGTAGGCGACGACGCCGGCACACACAACGCCGAAAATGGCCGTCGTATACGGATGTCCCGGAACTTCGATGGTAACGTCTTCGTCCGAACGATCGCGTTTGCGAAACACAAAGATGGCGAGCGCGGCCAGTGCGAAGAACGAAAAATCGATGGCGACAACACCGTCGAGAATCGATTGATACCCTTGGCGCAGCGCTGCGAAGGCGGCTCCGGCAAGCGTGATCGCGATAGCTACGACGCCCTGCAGCGCTATCGCGACGATCGGCGCCTCCGTCTTTGGGTGCAGCCATGCGAGGCTTGCGAAGAAATCGCCGTCCTCCGCCATCGCATAGTAGATGCGCGGCGACGTGAGTATCTGGTTGCTCAAGAACCCCAGCGTAGAGAGGCCCACGCCCATAGCGATGATCCACTCCCAGGCTGGGCCCGCCAAATGCATGATCTCAATAGCGGGAGCCGAGGAGAGCGCGAGCTTGTCGGGACCGAGCACGCGAATGCAAACGATCGTCACGGCAACGTAGAGCACGATAACGGCGAGAACGCCGATCACCAACCCGTACGAGAGCGTTCGGCGAGGATTTTTAAGTTCGCCGCTCATGAAACTTGCCGTCTGCCAGCCGTCGTAGGCGTAAAGTACCGGGATCATCGCAGAGCCGAGCAGAGCGAACATCCCCAGCCCCATCGCCGAAGCCGGCGCCGCCGCCACCGGCGCGCCGGTCGGCGTGACGATAAATCCCGCGACGATCAGCGCCAGAATCACCGCGACCTTGAGCAGCATGAACAGGTTCTGCGTGATGCCGCCTTCCTTCACTCCGAAACAGTTGATGACGCTGAAAAGTACGAGAACGCCGACGGCCGAAACGATCGCGGGCACGTGCCACAGCGCGAGCGGATTGAAGTACAACGCGAAAGTGATGGCGGCCAGCGCCATACCGCCGCTTTGCGACACGAGCAGCGCCGTCCAGCCGTACGAGAATGCCACGAGCGGATGAAAGGCGTCGCGCATGTACGCGTAGAGGCCGCCGACTTCCGGCCGACGCGCCGCGAGCTCGGCAAAGACGAAGCCGCCGAAGAGCGCCACTATGCCGCCTACGATCCAAGCCGCGAAGATCAGCGGGGTCGTATGCGCGCGCGCCGCAACGACCGACGGATTGACGAAGATGCCCGTTCCAATGATGCCGCCCATGACGATGAGCGTCGCGTCGAATGCGTTGAGCTCCCGCGCAAGGTGCGGACGTTGTTCGGCCACTCGGGGGCTTTTCGTTCGGGCCACGACCAGACCTATCGAACGCAAGTCGGCGCCAGTGGTGTTCGTCAACGGCAAGCGCCGGCAGAAGACCGAAACGCTCGTCGGGCGAGTACTTGCCGTGCGCTCGCACAGCTAATCATGCCAAGCGGCCGCGCCTCGGTAGGTTTCTAGCACGATCGGTTTGCGAACTTCAAGTCACCTTCGACGATGGTACATTAAGATCAGGCTCTCGTTTGTGGCTCTTGCGTTATAACGCATAGACTTTCGAAACCAAACGGCTTACATTCGCGTTATCAGAATGTGACGGGCACTTTCGACGTTAGGAAGCGCACCCGTTATGCTTTGTGAAACTTTGAATGTACGGCGGAACATACTAGTACGAACGTACTAATACGAAACGCTAGGCACGGCCATCCAAACGATCACGCACCAAAATCTAACTGCAACGCCATTTTCATTGAAACAAAAGGAGCATTTGAATGAGGGCCTTTACACTGGCTACGTACGCGTCCACCGCGTTGGCCGCCGCCTTACTTGCTGCGTGCAGCGGCGCCGGCAACGCACAATCATCAGGTTACGCGCCCTCTTCTAGAGTTAGCGCTCCGACGGGCGTCAATCTACCCTTCAATCCCAGCTATGCGGGCTTCACCGGCCTCGTGATCCCGAACGTGCATCCCGATCATCACAAGTCATGGGTCTCGCCGGACGTAAAGAAAGCGCTTCGGCTGCTCTTCATCTCCGACATCGATACCAATGATGTGTACATTTTTACGATGCCGGCTATGAAACTCAAGGGAACCCTCACGGGCTTCGACGGACCGCAGGGCATGTGCAGCGACCGAAGTGGCAATATCTGGGTAAACAATACCAAGAGTGCCGAGATCCAGCAGTACTCGCGCGACGGTAAGTTGCTGAAAACCATAGATGACTCCGGCTACTATCCAGTCGGTTGCGCCGTGAACAAGAAGAACGGTGATCTTGCGGTGACTAACATCAGGAGCACGAGCGGCGCATCGGGCAACGTGACGGTCTATAAGAGTGGCTCCGATCCCCAAACGCTCGTGAACCCGAATCAGAGCGAATATTACTTCCCGGCGTACGACACGAAAGGCAATCTCTACGTCAACGGTAGGGGCGGCAGTTCCAACGATATCATGATTTCAGAGTGTCCGTCGGGCAGCAGCTCGTGCTCTACTCTGACCGTATCGGGCGTGACACTCAATGTCCCAGGTGGATTGAACTGGAATAACGTTGCCGGCGACTTGGTCGTCGACGATCCGAAGTGCAACAACGAGTGGGGCACGTGCCTCTACTCGATGTCTGTCTCCGGCTCGACGGCCACGGTCACCCGAACCACGCCGCTCCACGACACCAACGGAGGCGGGTGCGACGTCGACCAGGGCGTCTTCGCGCCAAACGACAAATACTTCGCCGGCGGATGTATCGCCCAAGGTTCAAATCCGGCCGCTGTTGCGCGCTGGAAGTTTGCAGCCGGCGGAAACCCAACGCACTCGAGTACATCAGTGGAATATCCAGTCGGCGCAGCAATCAGCAAAAAGTAGTCTCGTATTCATCGACGACCCGCCGTGTGCCGCCTGCGTTGCGATCGCTAGCGACGAAGGTGACGCCACGGTGAGGCCGCCGTCGTTCCGAAGAATCGCGTCCCAGTCAGCATGAGCGAACGGGTCGGCGTCCGCGACGCCCGGAACTCGCGCGGCGGATGCGAGGAACACTAGCAAGACACAAGCGAAGACGTACCAACGATTCGACGGACCTGCTCCTTCGAGGCCCAATGCGTTCGACGACTTGCCGAGCGGCGCTTTCCGGACGCCGGGTTTGCTATTATAGACGCGGATGTCGACGATGAACGCGCCCCCTACGAAACGAGCGATGCTTGCCTTCGAGCTCAAAGCGGCGTTTTTCCGCGCCAAACGCCTCGCGACCGACGCCCGCGGCGCGACGCGCCGGTGGCCGCTCGACGGCGCTTCTTCGGGTGGCGCGCTCCTCGCCGAGATTTCGACGCCGCTCCGCTCCGCGGCCGCCGAAACCGATCCCCGCGAGGCACGCCTCATCGAAGGCAAGATCCACAACTTGCACGTGGCGCTTCGCCGGCTCGACGGCACGGTTGTCCCCGGCGGCAGCACGTTCAGCTTTTGGCGACAGATCGGTCGCGCCACCCGCCGCGCCGGATACGTAGAAGGGCGCGAGTTGCGCGAAGGCTGCATCATCCCTACGGTCGGCGGCGGTCTTTGCCAACTCTCGAACGCGTTGTATGGAGCCGCGCTCGATTCCAGTTGCGAAATCGTCGAACGGCACGCGCATTCGCATGTCGTCCCCGGCTCGATGACCGAGCGCGATCGCGATGCGACGATCTTTTGGAACTACGTCGATCTGCGCTTTCGCGCAAGGCACGAGCTCACGATCCGCTGCCGGCTCCAAGGCGATCGCCTAATCGTGCAGTTTTTTGCGCCGGTAACTGCGGCCGTATCCCAGCCATTGCGATCCGTTCTCGACGTCTCGATCGCAGCCGCGCCGCCGTCGTGCGTCAGCTGCGATCGGGTCGCGTGCACACGACATCGCAAAATACACAGCGCGAACTCGGCACCAGCGGCAGCATTCTTACTCGACGGCTACTGGCCCGAATACGATGCGTTCGTCGCGACGCAAGCAACGACAAGCGACGTGGCGTTCGTTCCGATCGACGGAAAACGTTTTAGTCTCCCGCAATACGGCTGGGCGCTCGCGGGATTCGGCGGCGTGAAGCAGGCACCGCTCGAAACGCTCGTTCGCGCGGGACGTTCGCGCCGCCTTGCATCGCACGGGGCGGCGCGTCAACGAGCGATGCTGCTCGATGCCGAACGACTCGCCCGTCGATTTGCACGCCATTTGCCTTCACGCATCGAGCACGTCGTCGTGATGCAGAACCTGCTGCCGTACCTGTGGCGCACCGGTTACCTCGCCGGGTGCACCTTCGACGTGCTGATGACGTCATTGCCAATGAATACGTTGCACGAGGTGCTCGATGATGCGGCGCGCCGGCATCCCGATAGTCCGACTCTCTCGGACTTCCGCGCTCCTAGCGAAATCGTCGAAGCCGAAGGTGAGGCGCTCGACCGCGCCCGTCGCGTCGTTACGCCGCACCGAGACATCGCGCGCCGGTTCGGTGCGCGCGCCCTGCTGCTGCCGTGGGTCGTTCCAACCGTGCCTCCATACCATCCGCCTACTTCCAACAGCGTGCTCTTTGCGGGCGCGACGCTAGGACGCAGCGGTGCATATGAAATACGCGAGGCGCTGCGGCGAACCGGCACCTCGCTCGTTGTCATTGGCGATCGCGACGCCGAAAGACCCGATTTTTGGCGCGGGCTCGACGTGACGCGCGTGGCGAATTTTCGCCAAGGGCTCGATCTGGCGCGCGTCGTCGCCTTGCCCGCGTTTGTGGAACATCGCCCGCGCCAGCTTTTGCACGCGCTCGCCGCGGGCGCCCGCGTCGTCGCAACCGCCGCTTGCGGACTGGCGCCGGCGAGCAACCTCGCGATCGTGCCGGCCGGGAACGTAGATGCGCTAGCGGAGGCAATTCCCTAATGGACACCTGGGCAACCAGCTCCACCGCTCCAGATAACCCCAAAAGAGATAGGTACGCCGGCCGTCGGCGCCCTGCCGGCATAGGGAGGCTCGTGCAGATAGCGAAGGACGCCGACGTGTTTTGATCACGGAGGGCCTTGAACCATGACACCGCGATCCGTTTTTATCGCACTTTTGGCCGCTGTCGCAACATTAGCGTCAGGAACGCCCGTCATGGCGGCGTATTGCGGCTCATTCGCCGATACGAATTCGCTCGCAAACTTAGCCCTTTCGCATGGAGCATCCGACGCCTCGAGGATCATGGACGTCGTCGTGGTGCAAGATTATGCTCGCGTCGACATCCAGTCAAAGGGACTTCTCACCGAGTACTACGTGAAGGATTGTGGGAAATGGCGATTTAGCGGATACGCACTTCCCGAGGGAACACCCAGCGCCGTTGCCGCGCAGCTAAGCGCCTTCGTTACCCACGATAGGGGCGGCACGCAATGCCTGAACCCAAGCTTCGTGAACCACCCCAGCGGCCCCTAATCCAATCGCAGATTCGAGCGCTGCGTGGTAGCGCCGACGCTACTAGCTCGAAAGCAGCGTCCGCAAGAAGGGAATGCTGATTACCTGTCGGGGAGCCACGTCGACGTTGATGGCTTCGCGCGGACTATGATCGCCGCGTGCATGACGCCGGCGCCATCGTACCTTCCTCGCACGTCGAACGGCCTGCCTACGATCAAGTCTTGACTGCGCTCATTTTTGAGCGCCGCCGAGCCGTCAACCTGGATAAATTTGCCGGCACGCGTGTGCAGGGTAAGCCGCGAGCCGTCGACCTTAACGAGCGTTCCGGTGACCTCGTTCGGCGTCTTGACGGCGCCGCGGTACGCAGAAGGCGCAACAGCGCGACCCGCTCCCGCCGCGGAGGAACCGCCGAGGCCGAAGATCTCGAGCTGCTCGTAGCTGGCGATGTAGACCTTTCCGTTTGCCACGACGGGAACGAGATTTGCGTTTCCATTCGCCGACGCCCAGTAACCGGCCGAAGCTTGATAGAGCGTTTGAAGCTGCGAGCCTTGCTCGGGCTCCGCCGAAAGCGCGACGAGCGTTAGCGGCCCTGGCACGTAGTCAGGCCGCGCGAGCGCCCAAATGATCGCGTTATCTCCGCTCTTCTTGGATGAAACGGTTGTGAAAAAGCCGGGATCTTGTCCGCTAGGCAACCCGGCCGACCCTAGCAATGTCAAGTGGGGTTTGCGTTTGCCCTTGACTTCCCATACGCTCACAGTGTTGCCGCCGCTTGCGACGATGCGCTGATGCGTCTGCTTTTCGGCGAAGTACGATGGACCGCACCAGCATCCGCCGATAGAGACCTCTTCTAAATCGTGGTTCCGACCGCTCTTGACGTAACCGCCCAAGCTGTTTTGATCGAGGAGGTACATGGTGCCCTCTTTTCCGGCCGCCGCTGCCAGGGGCTTGGAAGAATGTTTGGGCAACAGCATGACGCCACCGGATCCTAAGTCCTCATCGTATTCGTCGAGTCGTGCTTCATCCGACGGCGTGAAGATGCTGAGGAGTTGCGTGAGGTCGGCGCTCACCTTTACGACGCTCTCCGGAACGTTGGTCGTCCCGTTATACGTGGTTCCGGAATAATCAGAGTTTCCTGTGACGAAGTAGATATTACCCAACGGATCGGCCGCGACGCCGTATCCAGACATCCAGATGGCCGTCAAGAAGAAACTGTCGGGCGACTGTGATAGACTATCGTTCAGCCGGTTTGCCGGAAGTGGACTCAGAGATCCTGCCTGCCACCCGAGTAGCCAGCCGCGCGACTGAGATGCGGAGAAGTCGCAGAAACTGCCGAATCCAGCGTATATGTTCCCGTTCGCTTCGAGCAGCCCGGGGCGTTGCCGCTGGTAGGTCGCGTTGAATGTGTAAGTATAGCCGTTGGTGAGGGTGTGCGACGCCGAGACGACGACTGAAGGCGTCACATCCGAGAGATCCGAGAGGCTGAGCTCATGGATGCGGTACGTCGGAACGCTCGCCTCCAGCGTGTAGGCGATAACGTACATCACGCCGGCGGCTCGGTCGATGACCGGCGTGCCGTCAATGCCGACATTTGGTCCATTGTTGTTGCAGCCGAGCGGCGAAGGAACCGGAGAACCGAGATTGGTTTGAAATAGAACCGATCCGCTCGATGCGTCGATCGCATAGATGGAGTTGCTCTCCGTTTCAACATAAACGACATCGTGCGCGCTGCCAGACTTCGTTCCGCGAGTCGTAGTGACGCCCGGAACGAGGAGCGGTTGGGTATCGACTTGGTCGTCGAGCGATGTGCTGTGGAGCAGACCGAAGGAACTGTTGTTGACGTTACCATAGGTGAGCGTCGTTTCGTCGTCGTTCCATCCCGTTCGCAAGTTGTCGTAATGGTACGTCGTTATCGCGAACTCGGATTGCGATCCAGTGCTAACCGTTAGGGCTCGGGCGGCGCCGGTCTCCTTGATGAGGTTCAAAACTCTACCGCCTTCGGGGTAGCGGTAGAGCACAACGCCGCGAGCATCCGAAATGACGACGTTGCCCTTGTGAATCCAAAGCTGGCGGCCATTTACGGAACCGTCGAGCGCGATCTTACCTGCTGGTTTAGCCTGATACCCGGTCACCACATAACGAAGCAGCGTCGCGTCGCTTTCTAGCACGAGGTATTTGCCGTCCCATTGGATCGAGCCGACGTGAGCCGGGCGCGCTCCGTTCCAGTCGATAACCCGAAACCGCTTGGCAGCCTTAGCGAGTTCGGCCAGATCGCCGGCAGCCGTCCGTACGAAGAGATCGCCATCACCGTCGTATGTAAGCGACTCGTAGCCATTGTCATTGCGCGCCGGGTAAACTGCCGGCGTGCCCTTTGCGCCGGCATAGATGGCTACGCCGGATTGCGCATCGGAGTTGCCCGTGACGGCGAGCGTCCCCGTGGCGGGATCGACGGCGCAGAACTGATCGGCGCCACCGAGAGGATCGCGCAACACCTCGATCTGCCGCGTGCCGCCGTGGGAGTAGTGCGCGATCTCGTTGCCGGCCGGAGCAAAGACGTCGCCGTTTCTTGCGGCACAGAGCGCGTTTGCCCGAACGTTGAGGAGCCTGCCCTGCGGCTTGCCCGCGGGGTAGGAAAAGACGCGAACGCTACCGTCCTTCGCGTCGGCCACGTAGAGGAGATCGCTGGGTTGGGCATCGTCCGACATCGAGGAGCCAACCCCCAGCCGGCCCAACTCCGCCACGGCCGGGTTGGACTGCCCCGGCACGAGCGAAGTGGTCTGATTCTGCGACCCCCCACAGCCCGCAGCAATCACAAGAATCGCGAATGCGCTTAATCCGCTACGCATCAACCGCGAGAAAAGCTTTGCAGCCATGACCCCCTCCTTTTCGTCTGCTCGAAACTTCTGCGTGGCACCAGGCACCGCCTAGGCCTCAGTACGGGCGCGCCTGCAGCTTTTTCGATTCGCTCGATCGCCACCGTAGCATTGGCGGCGCCTTGTGCGCCCCAGTAGCGCGACACATTCTCGACGTACTCTTTTTGCCGATCTCAAAATGAGATGCAGCAGCCTGGGTTTCGTCGATGCTGGGCTGTACGATCGGAATATCCGCTACGGGATAAACGTGCCGAAGTACCGACCACGTTCCGTGATCCAGTCCCCAAGAATTGTCGAGAGTTACATCCAGAGGAGACAGTAGTTTTTGAATCTTCCGCGCTAGTATTGGATCGCCGGGAGCGGGATATTGAACCTGATAAAGTCTGGAGGAAATCCGCCGAAGTCGTGTATTGTCCTTGGTGCTGTGGAGATCGTGACGCCGGTGTTAAGAACGAACCAATGAGCAGAGATGCACAGAATCGCTTTCGGTTTGGGGGTTTGCAGCCCGATGCGCCGCCATGCCTCGGTATAGCCGTTGGCGGTGATGCCGTTCATTGGATTGCCGTGCCCAAAAAAGATGGCAGGGAGCATCCTGGCCATTTTAGTGGGCTCCTTCTACGTTAGTCTCGTTCTCCATCACCCTCATTTTAAGAAAGCCAAGCCCGATATATCTCGGCACGCTTCCCCCTGGCCAAACGGGTCCGAACAGGCCCAGAAAAGCCGGAGAACCGCGGTTAGGATCCGGGCCGCACGCCCAACCAACGGGCTATATTGCGGACGTAGTCTTTAAATATCTCGAACCGAGCCGGATCACGTTTTATCTCGTCACCGGGTTTGTCGGTAACAAAACTTGGCGCGCCTCGATCCGTGTCCCAGTTGAGATCAGCCAAGTGATGAAACGTCGAAAGCGCGACCGCGCGCCCCAAGACTCCGCCGTCGAACGGTTCACCTTCGACCGCAACGGCGAGATTGAACTGTCGGCCGCTCACCGTACTCGTGCCCGTCGCAACGACACGAGCAAACGCGGTGCCTTCGGGCACGCCAACCGCCCCTTCGTGCGGATGGGCGGGAAAGTACTCGATCGTTCCCCTATCTGCTTTTGCGCTCTTAAGGATGGGATGTACCGGCGCGACCGCCGAGATCTTCTGATAGTTACCGTTCGAACCTGAATGGTAGTTGGGATAGGAAATGTTGGGATTATCCTGGTCGTCGTTCTCGGTGCGACCCGGCTCGAGGTTGTACGTGTGAAAATGATTGAATTGGCCGAGCGAGCCAAGATAACAGAGACAAAGGCCAAGATCCTGGTGATCGCGCGCGGTTAAAACGCCTCCACCCCGCTTGCGGAACTCAATGATCGCATCGCTTTCTGCTTGAGTAAGACCGTCGCCCGTATCGACGGCCATCAACCAGAGCTGATCAAAGTCCGAGTCAGGCAGTCGCATGATCAGATGGTCGTTGCGGTTTGCATCCATCTCTTCATTTCGCGCAACTACCTCATGGCCGTCAGCTTCGAGAGCTTCGTGCAAGAGGGAAAAGCGCGAGACGTTCCAGTCGTCCTCCGTGAACGGAATGGTCGTTTGTAACAATATCTTCGCCATTTTTCATCATCTCCGCTAGCAACACGTATGACGCACCACGCCGACCGCGCGGTTGCGATGCATAAGCCCCCAATCCCGGCAAAGTGATCTTTACATCATCTGCAACCGACGTCAACGCGCGACCGTGGCCCCGGGCTAACGCTTGGATGCTTCGGCAAGAGTCCGTTACACGGAATTGCGGGAGAAACGCTTATAAGATATGCGTTTTTATAGCGCCAACGGGAATCGAATCCGAACACAGCGGTCCTGGCCGTTCCGCGTAGCTACTGAATATTCCGGTATTATAAGGGTTTTACGCGATATCGTTCCTGACCGTTCCAGCCCGATTCGGCCCTTTTCTGCCCGCTCAGTTACATTTTGGTTACAGGGGGGAGCCGGACCCACGACCGAGAGAAGCTTCTGTCCAGATTCCTGTGAATATTCTTTGCTATGCTAAGCGCCGCACCGATTACGTCACGCTCGACGTTCTCGTACTCCTCGCGGACTAACCATGCGCGCGCGAGTGGGAAACTAGCACCGCTTAAGACGCGTCTGGGCTCCAAAAAGCGCTGTTGACCGATGGTTCGGCCCCTCTATCGCGCAAAATCAGATGCCCGACTCGAAACTCGTCATGTTTGGGAAGCCGGCTGTGGGCGCAGCGGTGATGCTTGCGACGCCGCTTGCTGCGTTGGATATCCCACTCAAGGTATTGGTCTGGGAGGACAGGAGCGGAGCGGTATCAGGGAGTTACAACTCACCGCGGTTTCTGGCCGAGCGGCACCACCTCGAGGGTGCGTTGCGTGCGCCCTTCGACGCAGTTGAGTCGACCGTTGAGGCACTACTTGGTGCATAACCTGCGGCGCCACACCTGCCGATCGGATCGAACAGCACGTGCACCTCTAGAATCCCGGCAAGTTTTGCAGAATCCGTCAGACCGCCGCTAGAGGAGCGGGCGCCCTTTACGCCCGGAAACTCACAGTCTCCGTCCGTCCGAAATCACGCCCTCAGGTCAGCTTGAAGTAGTGCGGTTGTTCGGTCCAGCTGCCGTTGTTAAAGTGCAGGGTGCTCGTTACGCGCGTTTTGGTCGGGCAGCATAGCGGCGCGTTCGCGGCATAGTATGGCCCCGTAAGCTGCAGCACGTCTCCATGCGCGCTATGCACGACGCTTGCCGTAAGGTCGCACGAGTTCTCGACGGAAAGGGTCGTCATAACCGATTGCATTGCCGAGCCGTAGTAGAACACGTCCACACGCGCCATGCCGCAATCGGCGCCCGTCTCGTGCGACTGCACGACGAGTTGTTGCGCGCCGGGCCCCATCAGCTCGCCGGTTCCGGCGATCTTCGCGGCTTGCACTGGGAACCAGAGCGGCGCACCCTGTGCCTTCGTCACGCGGGCGAATGGTTTGGTGGAATTGGGCGAGCGATACTTCAGCCGATAGACGGTGTCATCGATGGCGTAGAACGACAGAAACCACTGATAGAACGACGTGCCGTTTCCCGTGCCGAGGAGCTTCTTGCTCAGCACCGCGCGCCACTGACTGTGCATCGCTTCGCCCGCTAAATAGACGAGTTGGCTTTGAACGATCGTTCCGGGCGGTTGGGGCAAGAACGTGTAGTGCGGCGGTTCGCCTGCGCGAGCCGAGCCGCAAAGCCCAAGCGAACAGAGGGCTATTACGTGCCAGTATTTCATTAGGGGGTTTGCTCCGGATTTGGGGTCGGTGCCTCCGCCGTTTCGTTCCTCATTCTCCTCACAACGTGGGCCGGCCACCGCCAGCCGCGAGAACAGTGGTTGTCGATGTTCACCGGCGGGGTGAACCTCGGGTAGTCCGTTACGACGAACTGAAACTCTACGAAACTTGCGTAGATGGCAACTCTTGACGCAGCGCTCATGCGAAAGAGCGTTCGAGAGTAAGCAGACGTTCCCTCGTGCGAATCGTAGGCGGCATACAGTCGTTCGGCCCGATGGCAAAGATGCAGACCAATTAGGATTCTGGAAGTATCCGACGGGCGGAAAAGTCTACCAGGTTTTCAAGGTTGCCAACCGCGCGCATTTTCGGCGTCACTGTCAGCGTGGCGTCAAGCCGCTAACCCCGCGCGTCTACACAGCTTCGCAATCGCGAGGTTGTGTGCCGACGGGGGCCTCGCGCATGGTGCCGTGGGAAACGTGACCGTAAAATGCATTTTATGGGGCGAAACTGACCGACTGTCCGACGGGTTTTTCCGGCGGCGATCGGAGCGATCGCTTCGGGCTACCGCCTGCCGGGTAGGTCCAGTAGTCGAACCTCGGCTTCGATCCGTAATAGCTGCACCGGAGGTTTCCGCCGACGACGACCTTTCCGACGATAAACGGCTGCGGCACTTCGACATCGTTGCCATCGCAACTATCAGTGAGCATGGTTTCCCCGATTGACGTAAGATTGCCGGACGAATCTTCCGATACGCGATAGATTACCGTCTCATTGTTGTCCATATAATCTTGATCGGTAAGCGTGAGATGTTTGCCGTCCCACATGACGCTCGCCGGATAATAGATGCCGAATCCGCTTAAGTGCACGCCTCGTAACGAGCTGCCTCCGTGCGGCAGCTCGCAAGCAAGAGGATCGGAGTATCCACTTAGCGGTTTCGCCGACCCGTACAACAACGCTTCGACGTAGAGATTGCCCGAAGCGTCGTAGCCCGGTGCCCAAAACGGGTAGCACACCTCGCTTTTGTAGACCCGCGCCGTTCCGCGTGCGTGAACGAAGACGTCAACTGCAAACTCAGCAGCCACCGCAAGGCTTCCGGTGGTTGGGTCGACGGAACATCCTCTCGGCTGGTAGTCGGTCGTCAGCGTCTTTATGATTTGCGTGCCTCCGTGCGCGAACTCCGAGACGGAGCTTCCCCCAAAACCGACAACCCAGACGTTTCCCTTCTTATCGACGCACTGGCCATACGGATCGTTTAACCCGCTAAGCTGACCTTCCAACGTCCCTTTGTTATAGTCGTAGACGTAAACGTCGTTGCTGCTCCAATCGGAGACGTAGAGCAGCTCCTTAATGCGTTTTGCGTTGGGCGACATCCAGGACGAACGGTGGTCGGGTCGCTTCGGTCCCGCGACGAAATGCGGCATCGTCTGAGCGATCGCACCGGTAGCAACGGGCGCCTCAAATCCAGAGTTGGCAATCGGAGCGCATCCGGCGAGCAAGGCAGCGGCGGTGCCGATCGTTAGCGCGTAGCGGCTGAAACCAAAAATACTCATCAGGCATACTCCTCGAAAATTTGTACGCTCCGTACGTTCGCGGTGCCTTTATCTTTTTCCGCCGGAAGTAATCCGAGGCATTGCCTAGAACGAACTTATCAGCTAAGCGTTGGCATTTGGCGCTGCTCTAAGGAAATAAGTGTCGCGGCGATAGCAACTGACCCCTTGCGCATGTGCACTAACTCTGACGAGCCTTCGCTTATCCTCCTCGCTGATGCAAGCCGTTCAACTCCATCACTTGCGGAGGATTGTTTTTAGCACGAAGGAATCGGTGTCGGCCGAGCTTCTCTGTTGAAGTTGACTCTATTGTATCGAAGGAGCATTGTTTTGGCCTTAACGCCATTGTTTCGTTACGCATCAGGCGCCGTTGCAGCCGGCGTGCTGCTCGCAGGCTGTAACGCCGGGAGTTCGCAGCCTCTCGGCGGTGGAGTTCCCGCTACGTCGCGTCAGGTTTTGCACGAGCCGCGATTCGACGCGCACATGTTCGCGCTGACCAACCGCCTGCACAAGGTGCCGGTGCGGCATCTCAATCACGGCAAATCGTGGATTCTGCCCGGTGCCGGCAAGCAGTGGCTGCTCTACGTCTCCGACGGCTCGTCGGGCACGGTGGACATCTATAATTATCGCATGCAGGCCGGCAAACTGTACGGCCAGATCACTGGCTTTTCGGCGCCGTACGGCCAGTGCGTCGACCACAGCGGCAACGTCTATATCGCGGACCTCGGGGCGGCAAAAATTTACGAATTCGCCCACGGCGGAACGACGCCGATCGCTACAGCCACCGACGATTACGGCTATCCGATCGGTTGTTCGGTTGATCCGACGACCGGCAACGTCGCGGTCTCAGACTTTTACGGCCCAAACTACGGCCCTGGCGGCATCGACGTCTTCTCCGGCGGCTTGAGCGGCAATCAGACGAACGACGCCGATTCGAACCTCGAACAAGCTTGGCCGGGAGGCTACGATCCCAACGGAAACCTTTACGTCGAAGGCACCAATACTTCGTTCGAAAGCACGTTCGTAGAATTACCCGCAGGCAGCAGCAAGTTTAGGCTGCTAAGTGGGCTCACCATCGGCTTCCCGGCTGCAGTCCAGTGGGACGGCTCCTACATCGCTGCCACCGATCAGGGCTATCAGGGCGGGTACACGACGGCGGTCAATCGCGTCACCGTTTCGCGCTCCGCGGTAACGGTGGTGCGCACGACGGTGCTCACCGATACCTGTGACGGAAGCGCGAACTATATGGACGCGTCGCAGCCATTCATCGGCGGAACGACCCGCAAACAGAATACCGTCGTGGCCGGCAATCTCGATTGCCAGAACGAAATGAACTTCTGGAACTACACGAAGGGCGGCAACCCCCGACGCAGGCTTCCCTCGAATATCACCCCAGCTTCGCCGATTGGACAATCGGTCAGTCCACCCGCAGGCGGCAAGTAGCGAACAGAGGAGCTAGCTCCGGACCAATGAGACCGGCGCAACGCACGAAGCAGCCCAGGGCGCTAATGCGGAACGCGCTGGTCTCGGTGTAACTCGAGGCATTGTAGCAAGGCCGTAACCGCGAACGGCGAAAGAGTAACGCCATGACGTGGCGGCCTTGGCTCCTCGCGCTCTGCGCATTGGGAGTCGCACCGATCGTTGTGAATGCCGTTTTCGACTTGACCGTGAACGGTTCGCTCGGAATCTCCGGCGCACGCCGACGTCAGTCGCGTTTGTCGATCGACTCGCGGTCCGCCCGGGAGGGGCGGCTGCCGAAAGTGGAATCCGAACCGGAGACCTGCTCGACCGGCGCCGGCTTTCGCCGGCGGCACGCTTCCGGCTTTACTACGGCGCCCGCGTCGGGGAACCGCTCGCGCTGCCAGTCGTTCGAGATGGGACGGAACGAACAGTCACCGTCGTGACGCACCGTTCCGCCGGCCGAGATTGGACTAGGTGGCTGTTTTACGCCGGCGAGGTCTGGATCGCGCTCTGGTGTGCGCTCATCGCGTGGCGGCGGTCCGAAAGCGCGGAAGCGCGCCTCTTGATTTTTTATCTTCTCGGAGTTTTTGTCGTACGCCAGGGATTAGTTTAGCTGAGCGGCGCCAAAGTTTACATGGAAGCGCGCACACCAAATCGAGACCGAGTGAAACTCGTTGAGATCAACGTTGGCAGGTATTTCATAGTTCTGGTTGCCGATGTTCCCCTTGAGCGTGCCGAGATCCAGGTATTTTCCGCTGGTAACGTCGCCGTTTGAGTTCACCTTCGCCGCGGAGGTCAGATATACGTGAACGTCCGGCCCGTTCGAGGTGTGGAAGTCGGTGAGGCGCAGGACTCTGTCGCCCCTGTCGAGCCGGTAGATCGTGACGGTTCCGGCGGTGTCGTGCGCGGCGGCGACCAAGGTACCCGATTCGAGCGAAGCCGGCGCTGCCGATACGAGCGCGGGAGCGGACAGGCTGACAAGAAGCGCGAGGGCCGCGGTAGAGCGCGAGGGATTCATAATTTTATTTAAGTCCTTTCGTGGACGAAGACGTGGTGTTTAATGTGCTTGTCCCGGAAGCGGCAAATTCGTTACAGCTGATGCCGTGGAAGTTGGAAAAGGTTCGTCGACGCTCTTATTAACGAAGAGAAGCTCCGGCCGGAATGCAAGCCAGAGAAAGAAGACCACAACGAAACCGAGGGCGATGACGATGGGATTCCTGAGGTACCGCTTGAGCATGGGCTTTCTCCTAGGGATGGAATGAATGCGTACTAGTCGAGTCTCGCTCCGGGGGTAAACGTTACATGAAGCCGTCGAATCGAGATCCCGAGGAGATGGAGCTCGTCGCGCGGTTGCGGGTCGGCGACGAATCTGCCTTTACTTTGGTCGTCGACACCTACCACGCCACGATGATTCGGTTTGCGCTTGGTTTCGTTCGCGACCATGCGACCGCCGAGGAGGTCGTCCAAGAAGCGTGGCTGGGTGTGCTCCGGGGACTTGCCACCTTCGAAGGGCGAAGCTCCCTGCGGAGTTGGATCTTCGCGATCGTGGCGAACCGAGCGAAAACGCGCGCCGTTCGCGAGGCGCGCTCGACTCCGTTTTCCGCGCTGGCCGCGCAAGAGGCCTCGGGAACGGAACCGGCGGTCGACCCTGGCCGCTTTCTCCCTTCGGGCTCGCAATGGCCCGGGCACTGGGCACAGCCGCCGGAATCCTGGGGAGAGAATCCGGAAGCCCATCTGTTACAGGCCGAAACCATGGCGCAAGTTGCGCGGATCCTCGACTCGCTGCCTCGTGCCCAACGCGCCGTCGTCACGCTGCGCGACGTCGCCGGCCATTCCTCGGCGTCAGTTTGCAACGTTTTAGGCATCACCGAGACCAACATGCGGGTCCTCCTGCATCGCGGCCGGTCGAAAATCCGCGGCGAACTCGAGCGATACTTCTCCGATTTCCCAGGCGACGCGAGGAGCGCACCCTAATGGATTGCAACGAACTCATCGAAGTTATCACGGACTATCTTGAAGCCGTCCTCTCTCCCAGCGATCGCGAGCGCTTCGAAGCGCACTTGCGCGAATGCCCCTACTGCGTGACCTATCTCGAGCAGATGCGTGCAACGCTTTCTGCGCTGGGCGGGATTCCAGTCGAGTCGGTCGACGACGAAGCGCGTAGACGGTTACTCAGCGCGTTTCGCGATTGGAAGAGGTCCTAGGAGGGACTAAAATGCCGGACGTGCGTGTGCGGGGGACGGGAAATGACACCGCCAAACGCGTCGGTCGTAGCATAGTGTTAAGCTCGTTGAGGAAAAAACGGGTTACTCAAGTAATGCGGCCGAAGCGTAATCAGTCATGAAGAGTGAAGGTACCGCAAAACTTGTTCGAATATTCCTTGGTGAGTCCGATCGCTGGAAAGGGCAGCCGCTGCACGTCGCCATTGTGGAAGAGATGCGAAGGGCTGGTTTAGCCGGCGCAACGGTATTCAAAGGCATCCTAGGCTTTGGAGCCCACTCCGTCGTGCATGCTGCGCGGATTGTGGATCTATCCTCGGATTTGCCCGTTATGATCGAGCTTGTGGAATCCGAGGAGAACGTTGAGGCGTTCCTCCCGACTCTCGATAAGATGGTTACTGAGGGGCTTGTGACGATTGAGAACGTTCACATTATTGCATACAAGGCCGGGGAACCAAAGTGAAGCCGTTGCTTGCGTTCGGACTTGTCGGCATCGGTGGGGCGCTGGGTTCGATGCTCCGCTATGCGATAGCCATCGTAAGTATCGAGCGGATTGGGCCCGGCTTTCCGTGGCACACTGCTGCGATCAATATCGTCGGTTCCTTCCTGATCGGCATAGTCGCGATCTACTCCCAGTCGAGCATTGGACTGTCCCCGTACGTCAGCGCCTTCGCGATGGTAGGCGTCCTCGGTGGGTTTACGACGTTCTCAACTTTTAGCTACGACACCGTAACGCTCTTGTCAGACGGTGTGCCGACTACCGCCCTAGCGTACTGCTGCGGCTCGGTCATTCTCGGGGTCTTGGGGGCGATGGCTGGCATGGGGCTTGCGCGTATTGTTTTGCACGCGACGTAAGGTCAGCCGGGCCGCACGGAGTTCATACTGTTGTCTTGTGCGACGGATGGATGACGGCCGCGAGGAATGCCGCAGTAGTGCCGCTTTCGTCGGTCCCGTGGGCTCGTCCGAACGCACAGAGAAAGATCTACTTGTCCGAAGGGACGTAGGCGGCGTCGACAAGGCCGGGGTAAAGGTTGACATTGCCGCCCATCGACCAACGGTTCTTTGAAACTTTACCGATGTCGATCCAGCCGCCCGCATCCCCTAGGGCCATGAGCTTATCCTTCAAACCGAATCCGCCGTTAATCGGATAGCCATCGTTGAAATAGTTGTTCTCGGTCGGCCCAAGGGTGTTGAACGCGGCTTCACCGCTGATCCAGGGCAACGCGTATTGCGCGATCGTTCGGGTCGACCCATCGATAAGATTCAAAACCTTCCCGTCGTTGCTGATATAGAGGCCGTCGGTCGCTCCGCTCGACGGAGGAATAAGATTCGTAATCGCCGCCGACTTCGACGTCGCATTGCCGATCTCGTCGAGCAACGCGCCGCAATCGGATCCGATGCATCCGAACCCCTCGACGTAGAGATTTCCCTTCGTGTCGACGTCGATGTAATCGGCATTCGTCAAATCTGGATCGTTGATGTCCGTCGGCGAGTTCGGATCGTTCGAATTCCACCAGACGAGAAGACCGGACGTCTCGCAGCTCGGATTGCAGATTTCGGAGTCTGGGTTCGCCCCGAAAACGTGACCGTTCGTGTCGATAGCGACGTCGAGCAGGTTCGCTTCTCGAGTGCACCCGCTCCCGCAGTTCTCCGGCTCGGTAAATGTCGCTGCGGGCGTGTTGGAGCCGGGCTCGTACTCTTGAATCGCGCCGTTCCCACTGTCGTAGCTGCCGCAAGCAGTCCAAAGATTTTCCGCATGGTCGACCTTGCTTCCAAAAGGCTCGTTGCAACCATTGTTCAGCGTGTTGATAACGGTTACAGTTTTATCGCCCTTCGCATTTTGTCCGAAGATCAGGTTGTTAAAACCTTCGATCGCCCAAAGCCCGACTTTGCCGGTCCCATCGAGATGCACGTGCGGCCGATGACCGCTTTCGATCTGCGTAAGAATACGCTGCAAGACTTCTCGGGGCAGCGGTGATGGAATTCTTCCAGCGATTTCGAGCTTAAGCGTTTCGATTGGGCTCCGGCGGCTTTTCTCAATGTCGGCAAGGCTGATTGGTTGGAACGCGTACGCGTTCGATGCGGCGCCCAACCCAGCGGGCGACGTTTGCGACGGGGCACCGCATCCTGCCAGCAGAGCGGCAGCGAGTAAAACGAGTGCGCCTTGAGAAGTGAACCTCACGTACATATCGACCTGCTTATCTGAAGGGGCGCAGCGCCCAGTTAGAGATGCTTCCAGCCTCGCGTTTGCGCGCTCGGCCAGTACGAGTGCTTGCTGGCTTTCCCCGCGATTATACGCGAGCCCGGACCCAAAAGATCTAGCGCAGTGGCATACGCTTTTTCAGCCCACGAGCGGCTACCAAAGTTCATGGTGAGCGATCCGCCGATGCGCAAACCCTCGATCATCCGGTGCGGCGACCGCGCAGCTCCAGCCAGCTCCTCAGTGGCCTGTCTCGCCGCTTCGGCTAACCCCGTGAGGCTGGCCTTAAACAGATGTCCAACGAGCGGATTGTCAAGTAGGGCGTGTGGATCGCGCACGCGCCGAAAAAAATGCTTGGCACCTGCGTCGAAGGAGACGCTGGATTCCTTTCTAGGCATACCCAGGCTTTTCGGAGACCCCGCACATATATCTTGTCTTGGAAGTCTGCACTTCGGCTTCCCACCGTGGCAAACGCCTTAGGTCCCCGTCGATCACCAGCAGCTAGACCGAACGAAGCCTGTACTGTTCTGCGATAACCCGAACGCGCTGAATGGTCGCCGCCTTCGAGGTTGGCCGTGTCTTGATTATCTTGCGCCAACCGCGCTCCGTTGGTCCCAGATCGTGCGCCGTCGATGCTTGGGGAAAGGTCGCCAAATAGGCGATGTCCTCAGCCAGATCGTCGCGCTCGTATTCGACCGGCCGACCGGACTTAAGGGAAGCGCTCTCCTCTTCATCCGACCGAATCGACCTCCTTGCCGATCTCTCACCAGGATCGGTCGCGCACGTATTTTGCACTTTACGGACGATCTGTCGCTGGGGGTTGCGTTCGGGACTCTTGACAGCCGATCCAACCGTGACGGTCGATCCGCCTCGCTTCCGAAGGCGCGAGATGCGTTCGCTCGACGCGCAGGGCATCATAAGCCTGTTGCTTGCAGCGCTTGGCAGCGAACTCGAAACGCCGACCGCCGTCGCCGTGGGTACGGGGCTACAACACGGTGAATTGCTCGGGCTACGCTAGAGCGACATTGAGCCCCAGCGTACCACGAGCTAGCGGGACCGCTGGCAGCGATCTACGGCCGTTCGTACTTAGAGCTCTGGGCGCGCGGCGGATATGTTTACGAAATACTGCCGTTTAGTGTCGCGTTTCTGAAACGCGCGAGAGCAAGACGTGGCGATCACCCCTTTTCCGGGAGCACGTTTCCCGAAGTGGTGGACCTAGATTCTAAGACACTGCCCGAATCATCCGACACACATTTCGGCATGTGGCTAGCATTTCGCGCATTTCCAGGCAGTTATGTAGAGCACTTCCTTGAGCTCAGTGCCGCTTCGACGCTACGCCGTTCGAGCAAGAATGGTAAAACCGTGAGCCCGCCACGCATGGCGTGAATGCACCACGAACAGTGACTGTTCCCCTACCTTGTCGTCACGAGCAAGGGGGCAGTGTAGAGAGTCTTGCCTCCGACGAATTGAAGCCACAAATTATAATCCTGCGTGCTCGGAGCCAACAACTCGAGCTCGAACTGGTTGCCGATATTCAGATCCGGAGGCATTGGCGTCATCTGCATCATCATGCTGTCGCCACAATCGTTCGCGCTGGACATATCGAGCATCTCAGAAGTCATGCCGTGCACGTGCATGTAAGTCAGATCCTTGGTGCCTATGAGGACTCCGTGGGACATTACGCCCAAGTAAGGGTGCAAATCGTTCGCCGGGTGGCCGTTCTTGAGAATGCGGACCGATATCGTGGCAATCTCGCCGATCGGAACCGACGTTGGGTCGATCATTACGGTATACGGGCCGACCTGCACCGAAGAGCCGGCTGCGTGAACGTAGCGAGTCGCTGTTGGCGCCCCGGCTTCGGCCGGCAGGTCGAACCGGAATACATTTCGGCCCGAACCGTGAGGTCGCCCGTCTAGGTAGATATGGTACGCCTCAGCGGGTTTCGCCAAATGCAGATCGATAGTGAAGTGCCCGTTCGGCAGCAGTGCGGGATGGACGTGCTGAAAGTCTGTGAGATCATCTGAGACGACGATCATATGCATAAGTTTCGTCATATCGATGTCGTAGGTTCGAATCAATCGGCCGTGGAGCACTTCCCAGGCATCAATGCGGACGACCCCTTCCGGGGTGCGATCGGCGCGCAGGAAGGCAGTGCCAGGCACGGTCCCCGGATACGTAATGTCTTTACCGGGAATCACCTGATCAGCGCGAGCCTGTACCGATGCTAGTACGGCAAGCAGCGAGACCGGAACTGCGATGACATTCCTAATCCGCATATTGCAGTTCAACCTCTCCGCAAAACGTGGCGAATAGCTGAATCGAGCGTAGCCTGCGCAATCTCTCCGCTACCAATATAAGCGATGCGCTTGCTGGCCCCGATGATAGCCAGGGTGGGATAGCCGCCTTGTAGATACTTGTTGGCGATGGTAAGCGAGCCGTCAAACGCCACCGGATAGCGCACCTTGAAATACTGAACGAAACCGAGAACGTCGCCCATTGATTCGGGAGACTGACGATCGTGCGCGTACGGGCTTCCCGTAACTGCTACGAATGCGACCCGGCCTTTGTACCGTTCATAAAGCCGATTCAGCACCACGGTTTCGCGTTGGCAGTGCGGACACCAGGTAGCAAAGATCTCGAGAAAGACCGGCAGCCGGGTGCCTTCGAGCGCAAATGCACCCTGCGTCGTCGCCGTGGAAAAGGGCGGGGCCGATTCGCCAACGGAAAGGAAGTTATACGGCGGCGCGCTTTCGGCGATCGGCGGGATGCTGCGATTCGAAACGGCAATGCAGACAACGGCACCGATAGCGACGACGGCTACGCTGAGCCAGAGAATTAGGTTGCGAACTGGAAGGGTGCGCGCGTGCGCGCGCCGCGAACGAACGGACATAAGTTGACCTCACTAGATAAGCAGGTAGTTAGTTTTTGTTTGGCTTAGCTAGCGAAAACTGGTGGCCCACGTTTGCCGTGCGCTCGCGATGCGTCGCGAGCACAGCAAAGGGCAGAGGGGAGCTCGCCTCTGAGCAGCGCACAGAGCGGTCCCGGGTCCGCACTCCGGTCCTGTAGAAGAAACGTCATGAGCGAAACCATGCGGGTATGGGCAGCGATCAGCCTGGTGCAGAGCGCTCGCAGTATGGCGTTCCCCGCAACACTGAAAAATACGATCAACCCGAGCCCGTACGCGGGAACAGCCCCAAACGCGCTCAAGAGACCATCGAGGCGCCCTGCTGCGAGCTGTTCGCTCGCCTCCATCCCAAAAAGGAGAACGGATGCGGCCAGGCTGATTGCGACAGTCACTTGCCATCCCAGCTTTGCGCGAAGAGCGCGAGCAAGTGACGGCAGCGAGCGCTTATCGAGATTGGCGAGATACGCGGCGTACAAGGAGATCGCACAGATCGCGGCCGTCAGGCTCCCGAGCGCGACTGGAACGAGCGAGGCATGGGTGTGGCTGCCGTAATCTCCACGGAGAAGGCCGGCAAACTGCGCGCACTCTAAGGCCGCATGCGTCGCCAGCGTGACCGCAAATGTCACGAGGAAGAGCCCGGCAATCGCAAGCCGACGGTACAGGCTTCGCGCTCCCACGTCGATACTAATACACGGAGCGGCACCGCGATTCCGCCCGCGCGCGTCGGTTTTCTTCCGGGTACGCCAAGAGCTTGCCGCCTCGCTCGCGTCGCTTAGGCCTTCGGATTCAGTGCTGCGAAGGTGCGACTGCGACAACGTAGAACGCGCGATTTGTGCTTCGCCGCTTGCCGGGGGCGCTCACATTAGGCCTTTTGGCTGCATTTGCGTCTCATGCTCTCGTCTACGGTAACGGTCACGCCATGGGTGGCGGGTACGGCGATGCGCTCCGCTCCCTCGCGGCGGCAGCCGTAACAGCACTCGCCGCCTTCTGGACTGCGATTGCTTGGGTGAGTCGGGGGCGCGTCTCCAACGGCAGCATATTGGCTTGCTCGATGACGAGCGTCATGCCCTCGGCCTTTAGTGTGATCGTTGCCGCCTCGGGTTGGTTTTATCTTGTTGAGTCGGTCGAAAGCGGGCATAGCGCGCCCCCGAGCGCATTGATTGTAGGCGCGCTCGTTATCGCTGGCGTCGCCGTGACTTTTCTGTCGCGCGCCGTTCTTCGCGCTTTGGCAAAGATCGTCTTCGCGATGAAAACCGGCGGCTTCAAGCGGCGCTCGCTGGGATGGACGCCCGCGGCGGATACTTCCGTTTCACTAGAACCTGTTGCCCACACGTGGCGACTCTTTTCACGTCCTCCTCCGATGGCCTGGGACTTTCTCTAGCCCCACATAACCCCGTCGATCGTCCTTCTTCGGAGGATCCATTTGTCCACACATTTGAGGGTGCTGTGCGCCCTCACGATGCTATTGGCCCTCTCTGCAGGTGCAGCGCAGGCCCATGCCTATGTCGTCGGCGCGCAACCGCCGATGGGCGGCAGCAACCAGCAGCTGGTAGGTCAGATCAGCATCTCCTTTGACGAGCCAATCGACGTGCTGGATTCCGACGCCGTGCAAGTCTTCGATGCATACGGTACACGCATCGACCGCCATGATGCCGCGATCGACCGGGAAGACGCTACTCGCGTATTCGTCCACGTGCCGCAAAGACTCAAACCGGGCGTGTACACGGTTCGTTGGCGCGTGGTATCGGCCGATACTCACGTCGTTGCGGGCATCTATCAAATCGGGGTTGGGGTTCCGCTAACGCAGAAGCCTATAACGGAATCCCAATCGCCATTTGACCCATCTGCCCCACTACCGTCGTTGCTGCGTTGGTTGAGTCTCCTAGGCGCGTTGCTTGCCGGCGGTGCAGTCTTTCTGCGATGGTACGCGCTCGACCGACTGGAGCGCATGTATCCCGGGGGTGTCGAAATCGCCCGGCGATGCGCGATTGCGGGCACGGCCGTGCTTCTGGCCGGCGCCTTGCCGAGCCTCATCGTGCAGGCGTCGGCGGCGGGCGGAGCCCTGGGCCGAGATATTCCTGGAACGCTCGTGGAAACAACCTGGGGCGTTGCATTTGTGGTCCGGATGGGTACGGCTGCGGTCTTGCTATTCGCGTCCATCGTGGCGTGGCGGCGGCTCACTCGGACCACGATCGCTTTGATAGCCGTCCTGCTGGCGACGTTCAGCGCCGCCGGCCATGCGTTGTCTCAATCGAGTCGGGCCGCCGTGGCAGTGGCAGCCGCAGTCGATTTTGTGCACCTCGCCGCCGCTGCAGCCTGGGTAGGCGGTGTTTTCGTTCTTGCCGCGATATTGCTTCCGGCGCTTGCGCGCCACGATGCGAGCGTGCGAGAGCGGACGCGCGCCCTATTCGCGGCTTTCACACCTCTGGCGGTCGTTTGCGCCGTTATCGTGGTTGCAACCGGGACATACGCGTCGCTTACTCACGTCGGCAGCCCGGGCGATCTCGTGGGGTCGGCGTACGGGCGCGTGCTTCTCGCGAAGATCGTCGGCGTGGGCTTTGTGCTCTGGCTAGGCTGGCGGCATCTCCGAGTTGGAGCGGGAGCGCTCTCTTGGGGCGCGAGGGCCACGCTTCGCTATGAGGCGTTAGCCGGGCTACTCGTCGTCGCGCTCACCGCCGTTCTGGTAGGCCAAGCCCCGCCGGGCCATGGATCGGCGCTGCCCAACTCGACGGCCGGCGCGCTCGTGGCGCTCCTCTGCATTCTTGCAATTGCGCGTGCGGCGTTCAATGGAAAACCCGTTACTGCGAGATATCTAAACGGTTCGATTGCCGTCGGACTTGCAGCGCTCTTGGTAAACGCCTTCCTCATAAGCCCGTTCTACGTTCGGGCGGTCTTCATGGTCCCCACGTTGTGGGCTGGCGACGTCGTGCTGGTCGACGAAACCGCCTATCGCCGGCATACACCACAAGAAGGCGACATTGCCATCTTTGCACCCCCTGTCGAATTTAACGGCGACGATATCGCCCAGCGCGTGATAGGGATGCCGGGGGACACGATTACCATCAACGATGGGGTCATCTACCGCAATGGGGCGGCGCTGCGCGAGCCGTACGAGTATCAGCGCCCCGCCTACGACCTAGCAATCCGGAGCTACGGCATCTATGTCGACGGACAACCCCTCGATCCGCACGTGGCGAACGTCCCGCCAAAAACACAATGGCAAGCGCCAAACCGCATCCCAAGCGGTTTCTACTTCATGTTGGGTGACAATCGCAATTATTCAATCGACTCACATATATTCGGCTTTGCGCAAACGAGCGGCGCCTTTGCAGCCGGCCCACTAGCGGCGCAAAAAACTCGTGCGAGTTTCGTGGGCAGGGCTTTCTTGTCCATCTGGCCTCTGCACAGCTTGCGCCTCCCGCAGGCATCGTGGCGGATCGACTCACAGAAGGGGATATCGTGACTTTACGGTTGGGGTGCACTCTTTGTCTGATCGCCCTGTTAACGCCGATGGAAACGGGAGCGCACGTGCGGATCTTCCCCGACACCGACTCAACGCAAGCTCCGGCTTGCAGTTTTTCCAAGTTCACCGTGCGCGTTCCGGTAGAGCGTCCGGTTACAACTACTCGCATCGACGTTGCCATTCCCACGGGCATAATCGTCTTTGCGGTCCAGCCGAAGCCAGGTTGGCGCTTCGACCTTCAAACGACGCAGGGCATCGTGACGAAGATTTCTTGGACGGGCGGGCGCCTCATGCCCCATGAATTCGACGAGTTCGCTTTTCTCGCTGCGACGCCGAGAACGCCCGGCGTCGTTACCTGGGATGCATGGCAGTACTACAGCGACGGCGTCATCGTGAAATGGGCCGGGCCCACCAATTCAGATACTCCGCACTCCGTCACCACCATTACACCTGCGCATTGCAGACCTATCAAGAAGGGGAAATAACCGTGAAAAAACCTTGGGCACCGCTCCTGGCAATGCTATTGGTTCTGCCGGCGCTTACGGCCGCAAACTCAGTAATTCGGGGCACATTTGCCCTTCAAGGCCAGTCGCCGAAAGCCGAAGGATATTTGACCGTCGGAGAACTCAGTAGCGATCGGCTGAACCGGCGGCTCGACACGTGGATGACGCCACTGGGGTCCGGTGCAGCTATTCGAACGTACGATGTTGACATGACGAAACTGCTCCACATGATTATCGTCAGCGACGACTTCCGCACATTCTTACACGTGCACCCCGTTCTCGGGGCGAATGGGCACTTTCTGCTAAATCAGCGATTCCCCGACCACGGTTTGTATCACATTTATATCGACGCGCGGCCGACTGGTTTCGGGCAACAAGTCTTTCGCTTCGATCTCGGTCTTGGAGGCGCTGAGGCAAGGGCTTCCCGCGACCTTGGCGAGCGCGGAACGACAACCCGCGCCGGCCCTTATTTCGTGAACATTTCAACCGATACGCTCGCAATAGGAAGCGAGTCTCATCTCGTCATTCATATCCTCAAAGATGGGAAGCCCGCGGCCGATCTGCACCCGTATCTCGGCGCGCTGGCTCACGCCGTATTCCTGAACGCAGGAGATTTGAGCTACGTTCATGCCCATCCGTTGCCCCTCTCGGCTTCGGGAGAGAAAAGCGCGGCTACAGGAACCGCCATGGGGATGAAGCCGCTGCCCGACTCGGCCTCGTCGTCGCCGAACATGCAGCTTCACGTGGCCTTGCGCGAGCCTGGTGCGTACAAGCTCTGGTTACAGTTCCGCGGAGGAAACCGGCTATACGTTGCAACCTTCGTTTTGACCGCTCGTACCACCACGTGATCGGCTCGAGGCTATTGTGATTCTAACGCCGACCTCAAGACCGCGCACCAAACCGGGCGCGCTCCAGACGAGCGCTCCCAGCCTCCTCGACTGGCTCGTGACGCTGGCCGGCGTCTGGATCATGACAGGTCTCTTCATCGACGCTCACCAGCATCTTTTTATGGCGGTGGAATCCTTCATTAACCCGTGGCACCTGACGTTGTATAGTGGCGCAGTCTTTGCCGCCTGCGTACTAGGAGTAACGATCGCCCGCGACTATCGGCGCGCGGGCTCTTTTTGGAAAGCCATTCCGTTCGGCTACGCTCAGAGCGTCGTTGGCGTTGCGGCGTTGCTCGTCGGCGGCGGATTGGACGCCTGGTGGCACTCCATCTTCGGGTTCGAGCATCAGCTCGATCTGCTCCTAAGCCCGCCTCACCTGTTTTTGCTTACCGGCTTGTTCTTCCTGATTACCGGGCCGGTGCGCAGCGCTCTCGCCCGACCGGAAGCGCAAAATCTGCTCGAACAGCTGCCCATGCTCGTTGCGCTGGGGCTTGCCTTCGAGATCACACAGTTCGTGACGCAATACGGCTTCTATCCCGAAGCCTTGATGCGCGATCACCCTTTGCCGCAGGCCGAATTTCACAGCGAACAATTTGTGCTCTCCGTTCTCCTTTTCTATCGCCAGGCGTTGGAGATCGCGATCGTGATCTGGCAAAGCCTGTTGCTTGCCGCCGCCGTCTTGTACCTGCCCGCTCGCAAACGGCTGCACTTCGGCGCGCTCATCGTCATTTGCATCGCCGAAAAGGCTTGGATCGGCGGCGAACTGTCATCCGATTTCAAGGAGTTCCTTCTGGTCGGCCTCGCATCGGCTTGTGCAGGGGCGATTGGGGATCTTCTCATAGCGAAGTTCCGACCATCGGTACGCACTCCCAATGCATTTCGGCTTTTGGGATTCGTCGTGCCGGCGGCGTATTTCGCCGCCTACTTTGCGCTTGCAGTCCCCTTGTTTGGCGGTACCTGGTGGGATGCTAGTTTCGTCTTCGGTTCTATCGTGGAGGCGGGGCTCGTGGGGCTTTGCGTCAGCCAGCTTTTTCTTGCCGGCGTCACCGTATGACGATGGGCACAAAACGTTCGTCGCTATCGCCGCGCGTATTTCGCGCGATGACCTGAAGAGTATATGCACGACGGTACTGCGGAATCACATCGAGAACAGTTTGCGAGAAAGCGAACACGCCAAACGCATGACGGTCTGCCGCGAATGAGAACGATTCCGTGCGCACTTCCACGCTGGCTACGTTTGTGGATGTCACGATCCGCCCCGCCCAAATTCGACCGGGTTGAATCGAAGTCTCGTTCATCCATAGTGCCAGAATATGCGGCGGCGCATCGGGCGGGAGCAGCAGCGGCGTCGGCCAGGGGGACGGCGCGACGAGCGCTTGAGCCGAGTCGGCCGCGCGCCTGCCGCCCTGCGAGCATGAGGTCACGGTTGCGAGAGCGACGACTGCAGCGGCGACTCGGATTGCGTTCACGGGCGCATCAGGCATGCTGAAAGCTCCCGACGCAGCTTCGCACCCTACGCCTTCCGCCGCCTACGACTGGATGATGGCGATTGCCTCGCTTTGGCTCTCCGGCGGCATCATGGTTGATGCATGGTATCATTTTCACTCGACGGTAGAAACCTTCTTCGAACCTGCGCACGCGCTGCTCTATGCAGGTCTGCTCGCAAGCTTCATCATCACTACAGGCATGATCGTC